>NZ_JBNDMH010000003.1:1725000-3149082 GCF_050436485.1 Paraburkholderia sp. Clong3
TTGCTGTTCGGCCGTCAGCGGCTTGCCCGCGCCAGCACCGCCCGCGCATTCCGCGTCGTACTGCGCCAGCCAGCGCCGTACCCCCGTCTCGCCAAGGTCCATCGACCGGCAAACCTCGCCCACCGACAAGCCTTGGTCTCGTATCATCTTCACCACTTCCAGCTTGAAGCTGGCATCGAATTGTCGGCGCTTCCTTGTCATCTAGCTCTGTTCCTCGTCGATTCCGGATTGTCCTCCTATCGACCTGTCCGAGGGAATTAGACCATTACAAAGCGCTAACGTGGGTCGACACAGAGACACACCCGTTATAGGGTCAAGCGAACAAGTGCATGTGGTGGATGCCTTGGCGATCACAGGCGATGAAGGACGCGGTAGCCTGCGAAAAGCTCCGGGGAGCTGGCAAACGAGCATTGATCCGGAGATGTCCGAATGGGGAAACCCACTCCTAATGGAGTATCCGTAGCTGAATCCATAGGCTACGTGAAGCGAACGCGGTGAACTGAAACATCTAAGTAACCGCAGGAAAAGAAATCAACCGAGATTCCCAGAGTAGTGGCGAGCGAAATGGGATCAGCCGGTACACGTTATCTGTATTGTTAGTCGAACGCTCTGGAAAGTGCGGCCATAGCAGGTGATAGCCCTGTAGACGAAAACAGCATGGAAGAACTGGGTGTACGAGAAGTAGGGCGGGACACGTGAAATCCTGTCTGAAGATGGGGGGACCATCCTCCAAGGCTAAATACTCGTGATCGACCGATAGTGAACCAGTACCGTGAGGGAAAGGCGAAAAGAACCCCGGGAGGGGAGTGAAACAGATCCTGAAACCGCATGCATACAAACAGTCGGAGCCCCGCTTTAAGCGCTTTCGGCGCATTCATGAAATGAATGCGTCAAAAGACATCAAGTCTGAAACATGACCACTGCGCGCTTGAAGTGGATTTAAGCGCGAGAGCGCTTAAAGCGGGGTGACGGCGTACCTTTTGTATAATGGGTCAGCGACTTACATTCAGTGGCGAGCTTAACCGATTAGGGCAGGCGTAGCGAAAGCGAGTCCGAACAGGGCGTCCAGTCGCTGGGTGTAGACCCGAAACCAGGTGATCTATCCATGGCCAGGTTGAAGGCACGGTAACACGTGCTGGAGGACCGAACCCACTAACGTTGAAAAGTTAGGGGATGAGCTGTGGATAGGGGTGAAAGGCTAAACAAACCTGGAAATAGCTGGTTCTCTCCGAAAACTATTTAGGTAGTGCCTCGTGTCTCACCTTCGGGGGTAGAGCACTGTCATGGTTGTGGGGTCCATTGCGGATTACTACGCCATAGCAAACTCCGAATACCGAAGAGTGCAATCACGGGAGACAGACATCGGGTGCTAACGTCCGGTGTCAAGAGGGAAACAACCCAGACCGCCAGCTAAGGTCCCCAAATATGGCTAAGTGGGAAACGAAGTGGGAAGGCTAAAACAGTCAGGAGGTTGGCTTAGAAGCAGCCACCCTTTAAAGAAAGCGTAATAGCTCACTGATCGAGTCGTCCTGCGCGGAAGATGTAACGGGGCTAAGCCATATACCGAAGCTGCGGATGCACAGTAATGTGCATGGTAGGAGAGCGTTCCGTAAGCCTGCGAAGGTGCACTGGAAAGTGTGCTGGAGGTATCGGAAGTGCGAATGCTGACATGAGTAGCGATAAAGGGGGTGAAAGGCCCCCTCGCCGTAAGCCCAAGGTTTCCTACGCAACGTTCATCGGCGTAGGGTGAGTCGGCCCCTAAGGCGAGGCAGAAATGCGTAGCTGATGGGAAGCAGATTAATATTTCTGCACCATTGTGAAATGCGATGGGGGGACGGATCGCGGAAGGTTGTCCGGGTGTTGGAAGTCCCGGTCCTTGCATTGGAGAAGGCGCTTTGGCAAATCCGGGCGCGCAATTCAAGGGTGCGAGGCGAGCCACTTCGGTGGCGAAGCAACTGGAAGGGGTTCCAGGAAAAGCCTCTAAGCTTCAGTTTCACAGTGACCGTACCGCAAACCGACACAGGTGGGCGAGATGAGTATTCTAAGGCGCTTGAGAGAACTCGGGAGAAGGAACTCGGCAAATTGGTACCGTAACTTCGGGATAAGGTACGCCCTCATAGCCTGACTGGCCTGCGCCAGAAGGGTGAAAGGGTTGCAATAAACTGGTGGCTGCGACTGTTTAATAAAAACACAGCACTCTGCAAACACGAAAGTGGACGTATAGGGTGTGACGCCTGCCCGGTGCCGGAAGATTAAATGATGGGGTGCAAGCTCCTGATTGAAGTCCCGGTAAACGGCGGCCGTAACTATAACGGTCCTAAGGTAGCGAAATTCCTTGTCGGGTAAGTTCCGACCTGCACGAATGGCGTAACGATGGCCACACTGTCTCCTCCCGAGACTCAGCGAAGTTGAAGTGTTTGTGATGATGCAATCTCCCCGCGGCTAGACGGAAAGACCCCATGAACCTTTACTGTAGCTTTGCATTGGACTTTGAACCGGTCTGTGTAGGATAGGTGGGAGGCTATGAAGTTGGGACGCCAGTCTCAATGGAGCCGTCCTTGAAATACCACCCTGATCTGTTTGAGGTTCTAACCTTGGCCCGTGATCCGGGTCGGGGACAGTGCATGGTAGGCAGTTTGACTGGGGCGGTCTCCTCCCAAAGTGTAACGGAGGAGTACGAAGGTACGCTAGGTACGGTCGGAAATCGTGCTGATAGTGCAATGGCATAAGCGTGCTTGACTGTGAGACTGACAAGTCGAACAGGTGCGAAAGCAGGTCATAGTGATCCGGTGGTTCTGTATGGAAGGGCCATCGCTCAACGGATAAAAGGTACTCTGGGGATAACAGGCTGATACCGCCCAAGAGTTCATATCGACGGCGGTGTTTGGCACCTCGATGTCGGCTCATCTCATCCTGGGGCTGTAGCCGGTCCCAAGGGTATGGCTGTTCGCCATTTAAAGAGGTACGTGAGCTGGGTTTAAAACGTCGTGAGACAGTTTGGTCCCTATCTGCCGTGGGCGCTGGATATTTGAAGGGGGCTGCTCCTAGTACGAGAGGACCGGAGTGGACGAACCTCTGGTGTACCGGTTGTCACGCCAGTGGCATCGCCGGGTAGCTATGTTCGGAAGAGATAACCGCTGAAAGCATCTAAGCGGGAAACTCGCCTTAAGATGAGATATCCCCGGGGCTTCGAGCCCCTTGAAGGGTCGTTCAAGACCAGGACGTTGATAGGTCAGGTGTGCACGTACAGTAATGTACTGAGCTAACTGATACTAATTGCCCGTAAGGCTTGATCCTATAACAGGTGTGTCTCGACCGGCGTTAGTGCCTGAGCACTGACGCCGGTCCGATCCCCGAAGGGGATTGGTGTGAACTCCCGCGGGAGCCAGCAGAAACGCACGGTTGGGATTCAGTGTTGTGCCAGAAACAACACAACCCCCCACCCGAATCCTTTACGCTTCTTCCCGATTGGCTGTGGCGCAACCGGTTGACTCCAACCCTGCGACGCAGCAACCCGTCATGCCTGATGACCATAGCGAGTCGGTCCCACCCCTTCCCATCCCGAACAGGACCGTGAAACGACTCCACGCCGATGATAGTGCGGATTGCCCGTGTGAAAGTAGGTAATCGTCAGGCTCCCCCCCAGTCAGAAACCCCACCCGCCGCGGTGGGGTTTCTGCGTTTACGCGGCCGACTTTGCGCGCTTCACTACTTTCCGATCCGCAACGCATCCGCGTAACCCGTCAGTTCCAGATAGGCTCGCCCTACATCCGCATTCTGTTGACTCACCCGTACCGCGCCTTCCCAGTACACGGCACCGGTCGACTGTCGTGAGTCGAGTTCCTGATCGTCCATCAGCGGATCGAGTTGCCATGTCAGCGTTCCCGCTCTAACCGTCATCGAGACCGGATACGAAGTATTCGTGTGCGGCGAGCGCCACATGCGACGCGGCGTGAAGTCGACTTCACCGGGGTCGAAATTCGTTACCTGACCATCGGGTCTGCGAAGCGTCGCGTGGGCCCATATTGCATGTCCGTCGCGGCTGCGGATCTTGAACGCCATTAGCGCCGAGCCGTCCGTCAAATTGGCGCCGAGCCAATCCCATCCGACCGCATTGGCGTCGAGCAACGTGCTCGACCACTCGTGATCGAGCCATGCGGTCCCCGTCACTGCTGCATCGCGCGTTGTGTCGTTTCCACCTCCGGCTGGGCGCACCACAGTGCCCGTCACGCGGAGTTGCGGTTCGCTGTAGTAATAGCTCGCCTGTTCGGGCCGCGGTCCTTTGCGCGAGTAACCGCGCTCGCCCTGAATCAGCGGAGGCTGCGTTGGCGTGAGTTGGAGGTGTAGCGAGAATCCACTTGCATCGGCGGTGACGTCGTAGTGGCCGTCCGCGGCGCGCATCATTTTCCAGGCGTCGAGTTTGACGTCGGTGTTGGCGGTCTTCGCGTAGGCGAGCCCGAGACCCTGCCGAGCGATGCGTTGATCGTGAACGAGGTGTCCGATGGCCGGATCGCTCAGCGCAGCGTGCGCGATGATCAGTTGCGACGGGGCGAAATCGCCGGGATCGGCGGCATCGTGACCAGTCGCCGTACGGAAGAACGTGATCTGGAATCCGAGCGGTCGGTTGTCGGGCGTCGTGAGCCAGCCTGTCGCGTACCACCATTCGGTGCGGAAAGCCGGATGAGCACCGCTGTCCCGCGGAAACGAGATCGGATGGTCTGGCGTGACTGCCGCGAAGGCGACCGGGGTGGATCCAGTGGAGTCGCTACTAGCGGCGAAAGAGGGCGACACAGCGGCTATGCCAATCCAAAGTAGCCCTCGGAAAAAAAGCTGAAGGCGCCGCGGAGGTGACCCGCCGTGTCGGCGCGCGATGCACGTCGCGCAGCCATCAAGCGCAGAGCAAACCTGGCGAATAGCCGCGCTATCCCAGATCAACCGCATTTTCCACGCACGCCGCGCAACTGGCATCACCAGTCCTCCTTCACCGCGCGCACTGCATCCACCGACACCGCGCCGCGTCCCGCGACTACCGCCGTCGTACACGACAGCACCAGCATTACCAACGCGACTGTGCCAAGCACTAACCACGGTACATGAAGCGACATGCTCCAGTGAAACGACTGCGGATTGACGACGAACACGAGAATCAGGCTGATCGCGAAACCAAGCGCGAAACCGAGCGCAATGCCGCATGCGGTAAGCAGACCGCCCTCCGAAGCGAGGATCGCGAGAATCTGCGCGCGCGTCACCCCGACGTGGCGCAACATCCCGAACTCACGGGCGCGCGCGAGCGTCTGCGCGGAAAACGTCGCTGCGACGCCGAACAATCCGATCACGATCGCCACCGCCTCGAGCAGATACGTGACCGCGAAACTGCGATCGAAGATCACCAGCGTGCGCGCACGGATCTCGCCCGGTTGCGACACCTCGAGCGAAGCGCCGAACGGCAGCGCCTTCAAACTTGCGACGACGCGTTCGACAGTCACGCCCGGCTCGACGGTCACGGCGACATCGGTTGCGGTGGAGTCGCCGGTCAGCCGCCGATAATCGGCAAGCCGTATCTGGATCGCGCCGCTCTGCCGCGCGTAGTCGCGCCAGACGCCGGCTACGACGAACGTCTGGCCATGCTCGCCGAGCGACAACCGCACACGTTGACCTAACTCATACCCATACAGGTCGATCATTGCTTCGGAGACCCAAATAGGTATGTCGCCGGCGCGAAGCGCGGACGGCGGCAGCACCGCGCCGGTCATCTGCAGAGTCGCGCCCGGATCGGTCGCGTCGATTTCGCGGGCGAGCAGCGCGACGTCCGGGCGCGCGGGATCGAGCGTCAGATGTGTGATGCGCGCGAACGCGGCGTTGCCGATGCCGGGCACCGTCGCGATGCGCGTCTGTTCGTCGGGCCGCAAGCCGCCACTGTCGCCGCTATTGCCGCCCGACGCTACGCGCACATACAGATCGGCGGACAGCAGATGCGTGATCCAGTCGTCGACAGACACGCGGAAGCTGGCCACCATGATCGCCATCGCGACGATCAGCGCGAAGCTCGACAGCACGCCGCCCATCGCGATCGACGCCTGCCCCGGCGCATTCGCGAGACGCGCAATCGCGAGCGTGCCCGTCGCGCCCGCGCGGCGTCGCGTGCCGCGCGCGCGGCCTGCCGCGCCGAATATCAGCGCGGTCACGCGCGGCATCAGCGCAATGCCGCCGACGAGCAGCAACGCGACCGCCAGATAACCGGCGATCGGCGCATCGAACCACGGCGGCACGCGCGTCAGCGCGGCGGCCGCCAGCAAACAGCCGAACGCCGGCCACGGCGTGGCGAGCCGCGCCAATGCGCTTTCCTCGGCACCGGCCTTGAGTGCCGGGGCAGGCCGTGCGCGCGCCGCGTCGATAGCGGGCGCTACGCTGCCCAACACCGACACCGCGACCCCGAGCGCGAGAAACACCGCGCTCGCGAGCGGCTCGAAACCGACTCGCGGTTGCACGCCCGGAAAATAGCCGCCGCCGAGATCGCTGCCGAAGAAGCGCAGCGCACCGCTGGCCATCGCGTAGCCGAGCGCAAGTCCACACAACGAGCCGAGCAACCCGAGCAGCGCGCCTTCGAGCAGGATCTGCCGCAATAGCTGAGCGCGCGTGAGCCCGAGCACGCGCAGCATCGCGAATTGCGATCGGCGTCGCACGACACCGAGTGCCTGAGTCGAAAACACGAGGAATGCGCCCGTGAACAGCGCGACCAGCGCGAGCACGTTCATGTTGATCCGGTAAGCACGCGACAGGCGATCGGTGCGGCTCTCAGTGTCGCGCGTCTCGGCGACTACCCATGTGCTGCCGAGCTGCTGTTGCAGATCGCGTTTGAAGCGTTGCCGATCGACGCCGCGTGCGAGTTGCACGTCAACGCGCGTCAGCTTGCCCACCTTGCCGAATCGCCATTGCGCGGCGGCGATGTCCATCACCGCGAGCCGTTGACCCGGCCGCGTGCGCACGAGCCCGCCCGCGACGCGCAGATGCAGATCCGACGTACCGCTGCGTAGCGTGACGTCATCGCCGGTCCTGACGTTCAGCCATTGCTGCGCGGCCGTCGACAGAAATATCGCATCGGAGGCGAGCGTGTCGAACGGGCGATCGGGCGAGGGCACGCCGATCAGATCGGGCGTGATCGACCTCGCCTTGAAGACATCGATGCCGAGAACGGGCAGTGCACCGGTGCGGCCCGGCACCGCGACGTCGAGCGCGAGCACGGGACTCGCCAGCACCACGCCCGGTTCGTTGGCGAGTCGCGGATAGAGGGACTCGTCGACAAAAGGCTGCGCGCCGCGCACCTGCAGATCCGCTTCGCCTGACAGACTGCGCGCAGCCGCCGAGAATTCGTTGAAGGCGGCGCTGTTGATCAATTGCACCGCGTAGCCGAGCGCGACGCCTAGCGCGATCGTCGCGATGGCGACGAGTGCGCGTCCGCGATGACTGCGCCATTCCGCGACCATCAGCCAGCGCGCGAGAACACGATATCCCGGCGCGCGCGGCAGTGGACGAAGGTCAACGGCCATCGTGGGTCGAGCGGGCCGCGGCGTGCGCGACGTTCGCGGCCTTATCGCGCGCGCCATGCAAGCCGCCCTCGCTGAGGATCAACACGCGGTCCGCCACGGCGGCCGCGGCCTCCGAATGCGTGACCATGATCGTCGCCGCGCCGGTCGCCTTGCTTTGCGCGCGGAACAGGCCGAGCACGTCGCGCGCGGTGGCAGGGTCGAGGTTGCCGGTCGGTTCGTCGGCGAGAAGCAGCGTCGGACGATGCACGAGTGCGCGTGCAATGGCTACACGCTGCAACTCGCCGCCGGAGAGATCGCGCGGAAAGTCGTCGCCGCGTCCGCCGAGGCCGACCGCCGCGAGCATGTCGAGCGCGGCGGCCGTCGGTAGATCATTGAGCAGCAGCGGCAGCGCGACGTTCTGCGCGAGCGTCAGATGCGGCAGCACGTGAAACGCCTGGAACACGAAGCCGAGCTTCTGGCGCCGCAGTCGCGTCGCGGCGTTGTCGTCGAGTTGTTCGACCGGGCGTCCGTCGATTAGCACGCTGCCGCTATCGGCGCGGTCGAGCCCGGCGATCAGGTTGAGCAATGTCGACTTGCCGACGCCCGAGTCGCCCATGATCGCGACGAACTCGCCCGCAGCGAGTGTGAAGTCGAGCTGCGCGAGCACGATGCGGCCGGTGCCGTACCGCTTGCTCAGGCCGCGGCATTCGAGTGCGGATACGACGTCGTCACGAAGCGCCATGCGAGGAGGTCCGGAAAAGGAGTCGGGCGAGGGGAGCCCGCTGCGCGAATTGAGTGTGCCTCGCCGCGCGAGTTTCTGCAGCAGTTACCATGGCGCGGCGCTGGCCTGTGTAAGGAAAACGGAAGATTCGTGCGCCTGGAGTGGAACATTTTCAGCGCACCTTGATCGAGGCGCGCGGCACCGCTCGCGACCTCCTCGCCGGTCGGTTTAGACCGCCCGCACCAAAATTTTTTTATCGCCGACGCGGCAAATTTTTGTTTGGTTGCCGCTCGTGCCCGACCGTCAAAAAGCACTCGAGAGCACGATCCGTTCCAGTCGAACCAGCCCCATAAACAGCGAATGTCTAACAGCGGCCAACCTCCGGCTAATTGCCAGCTTTTGCTGCCAAACTGCCAAGGCCTAACGACGCCTTTGTAACAATGTGCAAGCGCACATTTCGATGCATTTTGCAAGCGCCTACGTCGCAACAATGTATTGTGGCGCGGATTTCGCGGCTGTTGCGATGCAAAATTATTCTTATCTTGGTAATCTCCCACCCTTGGTCAGTCGGCTGCGGGTAAACGTGTAGCGGGAATCCCGCCACGCGTCAATTTCAGCGAACTCCAACTTACATTTCCATTTCAATGCCTGCTTGTTTCAGGGGGTGTTGACGCGGCGTTTTGTACTTCAAGTTTTGACAGAGCACATGCCATTGCCTCTCCTAAGTCTTCTCATCTGGATCCCCATCGTCGCCGGGTTCGTCGTTCTGCGCGCCGGGTCGGACGCGGCGCGTGATCGCACGCGCTGGCTCGCGCTGATCGGCGCGGTGGCGGGTTTCTTGCCGGTGATCCCGCTCGTGGCGAGTTTCCGTAACGACGTGACCTCGATGCAGTTCGTCGAGAATGTCCGCTGGTCGCCGACGTTCGATATCGCATGGCATGTGGGAATCGACGGGATTTCGCTGTGGCTGGTCGCGCTGACCGCGCTGACGACGATCATCATCGTGATCGCGTCGTGGGAGTCGATCACGCAGCGCACCGCCCAGTACTTCGGCGCGTTCCTGATGCTGTCGGGCTTCATGCAGGGTGTGTTCACGTCCCTCGACGGCATGATGTTCTTCATTGCGTTCGAGGCGACGCTGATCCCGCTGTATCTGCTGATCGGCACCTACGGTCACAAGAACCGCACGTATGCGGCGGTGAAGTTCTTCTTCGTGTCGTTCCTCGGCTCGCTGATGATGCTGATGTCGCTGCTCTACCTGTATAGCCAGACGCATAGCTTCGACCTCGCCGTGTGGCGCGAAGCGCACCTCGACATGGTGCCGCAGGCGCTGATCTTCCTCGGCTTCCTTGCCGCGTTCGGCGTGAAGGTGCCGATGTGGCCGCTGCACACGTGGCTGCCCGACGTGCACCTCGACGGCCCGACGGGCGCCGCGGTGATGATCGGCATGCTGAAGATCGGCGGTTATGGTCTGCTGCGTTTCGCGCTGCCGATCGCGCCGCAAGCGAGCCATTTCTTCGCGCCGATGATGATCACGCTGTCGCTCGTCGCGGTGATCTATTCGAGCCTGCTCGCACTCGTGCAGACCGACATGCGCCGCCTGCTCGCGTATTCGACGGTCGCGCATATGGGCCTCGTCACGCTCGGTCTGTTCGTCTTCAACCGCTTCGGCCAGTCCGGCGCAATCGTGCAGATGATCTCGTACGGCGTGGTGTCCGGCGCGATGCTGTTGTGCACCGGCATGCTCTACGATCGCACGAAATCCGCGTCGATCGCCGAATACGGCGGCGTCGCCAACACGATGCCGCGCTTTGCCGCTTTCGTGATGCTGTTCTCGATGGCCAACATCGGTCTGCCGGGCACGTCGGGTTTCGTCGGCGAATTCATGGTGCTGATGGGCGCGATCCGCTTCAACTTCTGGATCGGTGCGATCGCCGCGACCACCCTGATCCTGAGCGCGGCCTATACGCTGTGGATGTACAAGCGCGTGATCTTCGGTGCGATCGCCAACGCGCGCGTGGCGAAGCTGAAGGACCTCGGCAAGCGCGAGTTCGTGCTGCTCGGTGCGTTGGCGCTGCTGGTGCTCGCGATCGGTCTCGACCCGAAGCCGTTCACCGATGCGATCGATCCGTCGGTCGGCACGCTACTCGCGCAATCGGAACGCTCGGCGCTGCCTTCGGACTCGGTGCCGACGGAAGGCGGCGAGCATCTGCAGGCAGCGGCGCCCGGACCGGCTCCCGTCGCCACGCAGACTCCGGGTTAAAAGAACAGAGCGCAAGAGTCGGTGTCGCACCCGCGCGTCAGGATGCGGCGACGCTTTTGCGCTTTTGCGCGTCGTTATCAATCCCTTTGTGAATGCATGCGTGTTGCAGTACGTCGAAAACCGCTGCGCGTCCAGCGATTTTTAGCGCTTATTTCAGGGGACTTTCGCGATGCGTGAGCTTTTCGATGCTTCGTTTCGAAGCGTCGCAAACGACGCTGGTGAATAGGGTGCGCGGGGAAATGCGGCAACGTGTCGCACTGCGTCGCGACGCAATAGTTCGTTGCTAAATCGAGTGTTTATTAGCATCCGATGCCCCCCTATTATGCGAGCGCTTATTAATGGAGAGCCGTCGAATGACGTTCGTTGAAGCCAAAAAAACGAGGCAGTGGATATGAAAGGACGGACGCTAGGAAGGCCGGCAAGTTTCATTTCCGCCAGCCTCATGTTGCTGCTTTCGGGTTGCAGCAACCTCGATATTCTGAATCCGAAGGGCAGTGTGGGACTCGCGGAGCGTGATCTGATCGCGACTTCGACGTGGGCCATGCTGATCGTCGTGGTGCCCGTCATTGCGTTGACTCTGTTTTTCGCGTGGCGTTATCGCGCGTCGAACCGGAACGCCGAGTACCGTCCGGGTTGGACGCATAGCACCGCAATCGAAGTCGCTGTCTGGACGATTCCGACGCTGATCATTCTGTTCCTCGCCGTGTTGACCTGGAAGAGCACGCATGAGCTCGATCCGTATCGTCCGCTCGAGTCGCAGGTCAAGCCGATCAACGTCGAAGTCGTCGCACTCGACTGGAAGTGGCTGTTCATTTATCCGGACCTCGGCATCGCATCGGTGAACCAGCTCGCGATCCCGGTCGGCACGCCGGTGAACTTCCGGATCACGTCGGACACGGTGATGAACTCGTTCTTCATCCCGCAGCTGGGCGGCCAGATCTACGCCATGGCGGGCATGCAGACGCGCCTGCATCTGATCGCGGATCACGCCGGCGACTACGCGGGCCTCGCGGCAAACTTCAGCGGCAAGGGCTTCTCGGACATGAAGTTCCGCACGCTCGCGACGTCGCCTGAAGACTTCAACGCGTGGGTTGCGAAGGTGCGCGCTTCGTCGGACCGCCTCGACATGGACCGCTATCACGCGGTGTCGGAGCCGAGCGAAAAGGACCCGGTCCGGTACTTCTCGACCGTCGATCCGAAGCTCTTCAACAACATCATTGCCCGCTACAACAACGGCAACGTCATCGACAACTTGAAGGACGCCAACTGTGCGCCGAAGGGGTAACGCATGTTCGGAAAACTAACGCTCGATGCGATTCCGTATCACGAGCCCATCATCGTTACGGCGGGCGGCGGCATGGTGCTCGCCGCGCTGGCCGTGCTCGGCGGAATCACGTATTTCGGCAAATGGCGCTACCTGTGGAGCGAATGGCTGACGTCCGTCGATCATAAGAAGATCGGCGTCATGTACATCGTCGTTGCGTTCATCATGCTGCTGCGCGGCTTCGCCGACGCGATCATGATGCGTATGCAGCTGGCGCTGTCGTACCTGAGCCCTGGCTTTCTGCCGCCGCATCACTATGATCAGGTCTTCACCGCGCACGGCGTCATCATGATCTTCTTCATGGCGATGACGTTCATGGTCGGTCTGATGAACCTCGTCGTGCCGCTGCAGATCGGCGCGCGCGACGTCGCGTTCCCGTTCATCAACTCGCTGAGTTTCTGGATGACGGCCGTCAGCGCGATCCTGATCAACATTTCGCTGGTGATCGGTGAATTCGGGCAGACGGGCTGGCTCGCTTATCCGCCGCTGTCCGAACTGCAGTTCAGCCCCGGTGTCGGCGTCGACTATTACCTGTGGAGCTTGCAGCTCTCCGGTATCGGCACCTTGCTGACCGGTGTGAACTTCTTCGTGACGATCGTGAAGATGCGCGCGCCCGGCATGTCGTTCATGAAGATGCCGGTGTTCACGTGGACCGCGCTGTGCACGAACGTGCTGATCATGGCGTCGTTCCCGATCCTGACCGTCACGCTCGCGCTGCTCGGTCTGGACCGATACCTCGGCATGCACTTCTTCACAAACGATGCCGGCGGCAACGCGATGCTGTACCTGAACCTGATCTGGGCCTGGGGTCACCCCGAGGTGTACATCCTGATCCTGCCGGCGTTCGGTATCTTCTCGGAAGTCGTCGCGACCTTCGCGAAAAAGCCGTTGTTCGGCTACAAGACGATGGTGTGGGCGACGTGCGCGATCATGGTGCTGTCGTTCCTCGTGTGGCTGCACCACTTCTTCACGATGGGTTCGGGCGCCGACGTCAATGCGTTCTTCGGTATCGCGACCATGGTGATTGCGATCCCGACCGGCGTCAAAGTGTTCAACTGGCTGTTCACGATCTACAAGGGTCGTCTGCAATTCACGACGCCGATTCTGTGGACCCTCGGCTTCATGGTGACCTTCACGATCGGCGGTATGACCGGCGTGATGATGGCGATTCCGGGCGCGGACTTCGTGCTGCACAACAGCCTGTTCCTGATCGCTCACTTCCATAACGTGATTATCGGTGGCGTGCTGTTCGGCTATCTGGCCGGCTTCAACTACTGGTTCCCGAAGGCGTTCGGCTTCAAGTTGAACGAGAAGATCGGCAAGGCCGCGTTCTGGTTCTGGCAGGTTGGCTTCTGGGTTGCGTTCACGCCGCTGTACGTGCTCGGCTTCATGGGCATGACGCGTCGTCTGAACCACTACGACAACCCGGCATGGCATCCGTGGCTGATCGCCGCCGCGTTTGGCGCGGTGCTGATCGCAATCGGTATCGCTTGCCAGTTGCTGCAACTGGTCGTCAGCATCCGCGATCGCAACCTGCCGGAAAACCGCGATCTCACGGGCGATCCGTGGGACGGTCATACGCTGGAATGGGCGACGAGCTCGCCGCCGCCGGCCTATAACTTCGCGCATATCCCGGACGTCCGCTCGCTCGACGCGTTTACCGAAATGAAGTCGCGCAAGGGCGGTGTGAAAGTGCCGGTGTATCGCGACATTCACATGCCGTCGAATACGTCCGCGGGTCTGTTGGTGGGTCTGTTCTCGCTGGTGCTCGGTTTTGCCGGTGTGTGGCACATCTGGTGGCTTGCGATCGTTGGCGCGGTCGGCGCGATCGCCACCGTGATCATCTACAGCTTCATGGACAACGACGGCTATTACATTCCTGCCGACACTGTCGCGCTGATTGAAGAGAATCGCAACGGCGGTGCTGGTGCCGTGGCCGGTGTCGGCGCAAGCGCCGGCAAGCAGGTCGCGCTGGAGGTGGACTGATGTTACAGAAGACAATTGCGGTTGAGCCGCAACTCGCGCCGGACCATGTGCCGTCGCACTCGGTGTTCGGTTTCTGGCTGTACCTGATGACCGACTGCATCATCTTCGCGGCGCTGTTCGCGGTGTTCGCGGTGATGAGCCACCAGTTCGCGGGCGGTCCGAGCGGCAAGGACCTGTTCGAGATTCCGGGCGTCGCACTTGAAACGACGATGCTGCTGCTCTCGAGTATCACGTACGGCTTCGCGATGCTCGGCGCGCACAAGAACCGCAAGGGCGTGCTGCTCGGCTGGCTCGGCGTGACGTTCCTGCTGGGCCTCGCGTTCCTCGTGCTGGAAATGCGCGAGTTCTCGCACCTGATCGCCGAAGGCGCGGGTCCGAGCCGCAGCGCGTTCCTGTCGTCGTTCTTCACGCTGGTCGGCACGCACGGCCTGCACGTGACGTTCGGCCTGATCTGGATGGTCGTGCTGGCGCTGCAGGTGATGCGTCATCGCGACCTGACCGAACGCGACATGATCCGTCTGACGTGCCTGAGCCTTTTCTGGCACTTCCTCGACGTCGTGTGGATCGGCGTTTTCACCTTTGTCTATCTTGCGAGCGTGATCTAAATGGACCATAGTCATAGCGCCCATGGCGCACACTCGGAAGGCGGTCACGGCAGCTTCGGCAGCTATACGGCGGGCTTCGTGCTCTCCGTCATTCTGACCGTCGCGGCCTTCGCGATCGTGATGACCGGCACGTTGACGGGCCAGAGCGCGTTGCTCGCGATCGCGGGTCTCGCGTTCGTGCAGATCCTCGTGCATCTGGTGTTCTTCCTGCATATGAACACGTCGTCGTCGCAGCGCTGGAATGTGACGGCGTTTGCGTTCACCGTGCTGACCGCTGTGATCGTGGTTGGCGGGACGTTGTGGGTGTTGCATAACGTCAGCATGAATATGATGTCGCGGTAGGCGGATAACGCTTTAGCGTCAAAAGAGAAGCCCCGTAAGAATGAAAGTTCTTGCGGGGCTTTTGTCATGTACGCCCGGAATCGGCGCATTCCTGCTGGTGCAAGTCTCGCCATAAGCTGGTCACGGCGGACGAAGTGAAGCGTAACCGCAGGAGGGTGACCGAGTGACAAGACCCGACGTGGAGCGTGAATCGCGAGACGATGAGCAAAAACCGTATGCAAGGCGTTGTCCAGCGGAGCGAGCAAGTACGAAATCGCGGAGCTTTAGTGAGCAAGGCGAAATGGCGTAGATGCGTTGATTGTGCGATGAAGGAGTGCGCTTTTACCTGGGAGATCTCGCCTCATGCCCGAAAGGGCAGGGGCTTCGAGCCGGGGCGAGAACTCGGCAGATACCGTAGTGTGCCCTGAGTAGCGCGTTGTTCAGGACGGTTCAAGTCCCTCTCGCGCCCGGATGAGGGAGTGCCACACCCTACAGCGGAGGGTAATACCTGGCTGGCCGAAGGCGGACCTTTCGCTTCCAACTCGTGGTATCTCCGGAGGCCGGGGTACCCGTTGCGACCGCATGCCGACTCGACGGTCAGAAAAGACATGATCGATCTGATCCGCGACCTTGGCGCGCATAATTCGGGTGTCGGCACAGCCTGGTTAAATCACATACGTCCGCGGGCTATCGGCGCGGGGGGCATGACGGCAGTTGGCACGCGATAGCATCGGAATACCGCATAACCCGGAAACTCAACGTGCAGTTAAGATGAAGCCAATTCAATTTGACACATTGGCATGTTGGAACAAGGAGGATATTCCAATGACGTCTCTACTTGACTGGTTCGCGGCGGCAAGGTGGCGCATGTCCCTGTCTCACTGTCTGGAAGGGTTGCTGGTGCAGATACCGGTTGGGCTACTGTTCGACTTCCGAATGGGGGCCCTTGCCGTAATCGTCTGGTATTGGTCGCGCAAAAAACTCGAGTGTGAACTCGAAACCTTGGATAAGGAAGAATTGCTTGCTTTCGAGTCGCACGCTTATACCTGGGCGATTGGCTGGCTCCCATGGCACTGGGACGCCTACAAAGTACTAGATCTATTGCTGCCGGCGCTGTCCGCGATGCTGATCGCCATGGCCACGCATGGTTACAGAGGACCTTTTTCGCTATTTTAGGTGCGGGTCCTATATGTATTGTTGAGAAAGAAATTCGTGCCGAAAGAAGAAGCTATTGCGGTGTACTGGGCGTCGGGCGAGGGTACCTGCCATGAGCCATTAAAACAGAGGCGGTGACGCTGTCCTGCGCGTGCCGAAAGCGGGACCGCTTTGAGTGTGCATGTCGATTCGTGCGCACATGCAACCGTGGGCACCCAACGAAAGCCGCCACGCCGGCGTGTCTCGATCGCATTCCTGTAGCTCTTCTCTGCGTGAAGTGCATTTGATCGCGACCTCGTCTTGCCATGTCTTGACGCGCAAGCGCAGAACGAAACCAACGACAACTGGGGCTAACGCTGTAGTTTAATTGTATTCGCGCCTGCGCCTCCAGGGGCCAACTCGCCGATGGAGTCCACGCGGGAAACTCAGTCGAGGTCAAGCGCGAACATCGGCACGGGCACCTCCCAATTACTCCGGCGCCAATAGGCACTGGATGATCATCAAGATAACGCACGTGGGATCGGATACGCAGATCGTCGCTCCACGAGTGGAAACCGGCCTCGAGGTAAGCCGAATCGATCGCGCTTGCGCAAACGATCGACGTCCTCTGCCAACAGTGCGAGAGACGCGATCAACCACCGAGAGTGCGGCGAGCGTGGCGGACGCGCTGGTATTGTCGTTCAACACGATAGCCGGTCGCGGTAGGTCGCGCAGTTGCGAATACCAGCGTTACGGTGAGCGATGTGAACTGCGACAAGGGTGCCGCTGGGCCAATCATGAAATGCGTTGCATCGCGAATGAATCGGATCGAAACAGGTGTTGCGCTTCAGATTTGAGGCCGCCAACCTATTCTAACAATTGTCCCAATTGAACTATTTTCGCTTCATTTGAGCATGACCAAACGTTTGCGGTGCTGGCTTTTTTACGGAAATTCAGGTGCCATTTTGAAAAATAATCTTTGCACTTTGCGAACTACTGCATTGATCTTCAGTGGAAAAGCCCGCCAATGTCTACCGGCAAAGCTGGACAGTTGAAGATGCAGATATTTGCGACCCAAGCAAGAAGAAATTTTTATTGCTCACGCGAGGGCGGCGATGGATTGGGCTTGTAACAACTGGAAATTTTCCGTCTGTTGTGAAGACGCGACTCTTACAGAAATATTCGTCAACTGTAATGGTATGAAAGAATCTTCCTGCGCTAATATTCTGCCGGCGCTTACAAGCTTGCCTTTTCGTCTCTTTCAGTACGTCTCTTCGCTCGGCACTATCCGTGTTGCGCTGGATTGAATGTTCCCGTGTCGTCGCTAGAGGACGGTGAAAGGATCGGCGCTGCAAGAGCGGACGTTCCGACTTCAAAGTTTTGATTGGCTCAAATCGACGTTAGCGGAAACAGTGGTTGTCCGGCCTCGCATGTTTTTCAATGAAGGTCTGCGCGTTTCATTCCGTGCGACCACGGCAAAGAAGCAAATAACTCCATTCACAGACCGTGGCAAAACAATATTGCTTGAGATCGGGGGAAGAGTGAGAACGAGTGTGCCGCGTGTAGTCGTTATCACTGGCGGTAGTGCCGGACTCGGGCGTGCGCTGGCCTTAAGCTATTGCGCGCCCGGTATCACGCTAGGGTTAATCGGAAGAAACGCTGAACGTCTCGAGGACGTTGCCGAGGCGTGTCGCGCGCGCGGCGCCGAGGTCGTGGTTGGCAGCGTGGACGTCCGTGATGCAGCGGCGCTTCAGGCGTGGATCTTCGATTTCGACTCGCGACATCCAATCGACTTGCTGATTGCCAATGCCGGCGTTGCCAGCACACTCCGCTCATCTGACGACTGGGAAGGCGTTAGTCGGACTGCCGAAGTCGTCGATACCAATCTCTACGGTGCTTTGCACGCAGTGCTGCCTTCCATCGAGCGCATGCGGAATCGGCGGCGCGGCCAGATCGCGATTGTCAGTTCGCTCGCCGGATTGAGGGGGATGGCAATCTCGCCGGCCTATTGCGTGAGCAAGGCCGCGCTCGTGGCGTACTGCGATTCCGTGCGTCCGGTTCTCGCACGCGACCATATTGGAATTTCAGTCGTGATGCCCGGCTTCGTGCGAACTGGGATGAGCGACGTTTTTCCTGGCAACAAGCCCTTCATATGGAGCGCCGAAAAGGCCGCCTTGTTTATCAAGAAGCGCCTGACTCGGCGTCGCGTGGAAATCGCTTTCCCTTTCGGTTTGACGCTCGGCCTCAAGTTACTACGCCTGTTGCCAGCGGCTGTCGGTGACGCAATCCTGGGTCTCCTGTTTCAGATCCCTCGTCGGAATATGTGAAGTGCCGCACGGTATTACGATCGCGGCCGCCATGGTCGCATGCTCCTTCGCCGTTGAAGCGATCTCTGTCACAAGATCGTCGCTCCGTAGGCCGCCTGTCGCGCTGATGCTGCATCTGGCGGCGCTCGCTGCCGTGACGGCAGGTTGCATCGCACTGACGGGGCGGCCGTTATTTTCGATGGGCGTCGCGTTCGTGTTGATTGGCTTGCTCGCGGTCGTCGGCAACGCCAAATACGCCTCGCTGCGCGAACCGCTGGTCTTCAGCGACCTGAGCCTTTTCAGCCAGGTCTTCTCGCATCCGCGTCTTTATTTGCCGTTTCTTGGTTTTGGCAAGCTCATCATCGTGCTCGTCGGAATAGGGGCAGCGGCGGGGGCGTTCATTGCCGAACGTCCCGTGGCGCTGCGGCAAAGATGGGCTGAGGCCGTCGTCGCATTGATTTGTCTACCAGTGTGCATCGCGCTTTCTCGTCGCTTGCCGCTCACGCTGCAACCCTTTTCGGACCAGCGCCGATTCGGTTTTTTCTCGGCGTCCGTTGCCTATTTGATCAACGGATTGAGCAGTGCGCAACGGCGCGCGTTCACTCGCGCCGAAGCTAACAGCCCGTTTTCGGTCGGGCGCCCAGACGTTCATCCGGACGTCATCGTCATTCAGAGCGAGTCGTATTTCGACGCCCGCCGGCTCGGCGAATGCGTGTCTGGCGAGCCCTATGCGCACTTCGATCGCGCAAAACGCGAGTCGTTCGAGCAAGGCGAATTGTCCGTGCCGGCCTGGGGCGCGAATACCATGCGCAGCGAATTCGCCATGCTCACCGGCCTGACGTCGGTCGAACTTGGATACGCGCGCTTTTATCCGTATATGTATGTGCGCCGCGCGTGCGCGTCGCTGGCGGGTTATTTCCGGCGCGGAGGATATCGCACGGTGGCCCTGCATCCGTACCACGCGAACTTCTTTGGCCGTCGACGGGCATTCGCGCACATGCACTTCGACCGCTTTCTGGACATTGAGCATTTCGAAGGTGCGTCTCGTGTGGGGCCTTACGTTGGGGATCTTGCGGTAGCGGACAAGCTCATCGCCCTCCTGCAGGCCAGTGACGACAAACCGCTGTTTGCGTTTGCGATCACGATGGAAAATCACGGCCCTTTGCATCTGGAGACGGTTTCCCCTGGGGAGTCCTCATCGCGGCACACGCTAGGAGACGACGCACGCTGGCTCGACCTGACCGCGTACCTTCGGCATGTGGAAAACGCGGACGCGATGATCGGCAGGTTGACCGACTATCTGCGCGGGCGTAATCGGCCGACGGTCCTGTGTTTTTATGGCGATCACGTCCCTGCTATGTCTTCCGTGTTCGATGCGCTCGAAACGGAACCGACGAACAGTGATTACTTTATTTGGCGCAATTTCGGAAGCGACACCGGCAAGCGCCGAGATGTTGGTGTCGAGACTCTCGGTTCCACGATACAGCGCGCGATGATGCCTGCCGATGGCGGCGACACCGATTCGCGCAACGAATTGCAGCAGATGCCGGCATGATGATGGAAAGAAAAATAGCAATTATCGGGATGGCATGTCGCTTTCCCGGCGGAGTGACCGGGCCCGAAGACTTCTGGCAACTGCTGTGCGATGAGCGCGACGCAGTGACCGTCGTGCCACCCGATCGATTCGGCACGAAGTTCTACCAGCATCCGTCCAGGAAAGAGCCGGGGAAGAGCTACACGTTCTCGGCGGGTGTTCTCGACAACGTGGCCGGTTTCGATGCCGCTTTCTTCGGCGTTTCGCCGCGCGAGGCGACCCAGATGGACCCGCAGCAGCGTCTGCTGCTCGAACTCGCGTGGGAAGCGTTCGAGGACGCCGGTGTGCGTCCAGCGGAGATGCGCGGCCGGGACTGCGGCGTGTTCGTCGGCGCCGCAAGCATGGACTACGGCAACCGCAGCATGGACGACCTGAACTGGATCGATCCATACTCGGCCACGGGCAACACGCTCAGCATTGCGTCCAATCGCGTTTCCTATCTGTTCGATCTGCGCGGTCCGAGCATGTCGGTGGACACTGCCTGCTCGTCGTCGATCGTCGCGCTGCATCAGGCCGTGCAGGCATTGCAATCGGGCGAAACCGAAATGGCGCTCGCGGGTGGCGTCAATCTGCTGCTCCATCCGTTTGGCTTCGTGAGCTTCTCGAAGGCGTCGATGCTGTCGCCGCGAGGCCGCTGCCGCGCATTCGATGCGACCGGCGACGGCTATGTGCGCGCCGAGGGCGGCGCCTTCGTGCTGCTCAAGCCGCTCGAGCGCGCGCTTGCGGACGGCGACACAATTCACGCGGTCATCGCCGGTTCGGGCGTGAATTCCAACGGCCATTCGCACGGCGGTATCAGTGTGCCGACGACGGCCATGCAGGCTGAACTGCTGCGCTCGGTCTACCGCCGCGCGGGCGTTGATCCGCGCTCGCTCGCCTATCTGGAAGCTCACGGCACTGGTACCGCAGTCGGCGACCCGATCGAGGCGCGCGCGCTAATAGAGGCAGTCGCGGGCGGCCGTCCGGCCGACGATCCGCTCCTGATCGGCTCGGTCAAGACCAACGTCGGGCACCTCGAAACCGCCTCGGGCATGGCCGGCCTCTTCAAGGCGATCCTCTGCCTGAAGCACGGCGCGGTGCCGCGCTCGCTCCATTTCGAAACGCCCAATCCCGCCATCGATTTCGAGGGCGGACGCCTACGCGTCGTCGACCGCTTCACCCCACTCTCGCGGCGTGATGGTGCGCCGCTGACGATTGGCGTCAACTCGTTCGGCTTCGGCGGCACCAACGCGCACGTCGTGCTAGCGGAGGCGGTGAGGGTAGCCGCGCCCGTCGCGCCCGCCGCGCCTGTCATGGGCAGCACGCCGGCCGCGCGTGGAGCGTTGCCGCCGCTCGTTCTCACGGCGCGCTCGCAGGATGCGCTCGCCGCACTTGCCGCGCGCTATCTCGCGTGTTTGCAGAACGGCGCCGATTGGGCCGCGCTCGCGGCCGGCGCCGCGCGCCGCCGTGAATGGCTCGAACAGCGCGTGGTCATTGCGCCTCCCGACCTGAAAGCGGGTTGTGCCACACTCTTGATGCTCGCCGAGTCGTCCGATCAGGCGCTCCCGGCGTATGTGGCGCGCGGCCAGGCCGTAGCGACGGCCGCCAAGGTGGCGTTCGTCTACGCGGGCAACGGCTGCCAGTGGGCCGGCATGGGCAAGCAGCTCTATGCGGAAGACACAGTGTTCCGCGCGGCGCTCGACGAAGTCGACGCGCTCTGGCGCGCCGACGGCAGCGACTCGCTCCTCGACGTGCTACGCGCGGGCGCGAGCGCCGAATGGCTCGCGGCGACGGAGAACGCGCAGCCGCTGTTGTTCGCGATTCAGGTCGGCATCACGCGCACACTCGAAGCGCGCGGCCTCGGCTTTGATGCGGCGGTCGGTCATAGCGTTGGTGAAATCGCGGCCGCGTGGGCATCGGGCGCGCTGACGCTTGCCCAGGCCGTGCGCGTGATCCGCGTTCGCAGCAGCGCGCAGGGCCTGACGCGCGGCACCGGCAAGATGGCTGCGGCGGGCATTGGCGAAGCCGAGGCACGGCAGTTGATCGCACACCTCGGTCTCGCGGAGACGGTCGAGCTGGCCGGCACCAACAGCCCCGAAGCCGTCACGCTGGCCGGATCGCCCGAAGATCTCGAAGCGATCGGCGCTTCGCTCGCCGCGAACGGCAGCTTCTTCCAGCTGCTCGATCTCGATTACGCGTTCCACAGCAGCCGCATGGACGCCATCGAGCCGGTCGTGCGCGCCGGTCTCGCCGATCTGGCGCCGCGCGAAGGCACGAAGCGCTACGTCTCGACTGTCACCGGCGACACGCTTGCCGGCACGTCGCTCGACGCAGGCTACTGGTGGCGCAACATCCGCGAGCCGGTGCGTTTTGGCGAAGCGCTCACGCGTCTCGCCGATACAGGCGTAAGCGTGTTCATCGAAATCGCGCCGCACTCGATTCTGCGCCACTACGTCAAGCAGACGCTCGCGAGCCTGAATCTCGCCGGTGAGGTCGTGCCCACACTCAAGCGCCATCACGACAGCGCGCAGATGCTCGCGCATTCGACGCTATCGGCGGTCGCGCACGGCGCGCGCGTCGATGTCGACCGCTTCGTGCCAGTGGCGTCTCAGGGCTCACATGTGGCGCTGCCGACTTACCCGTGGCAGCGCGAACGCCACTGGCAGACGGCCACCATCGAGGGCTACAACCTCGTGAATCGCCGCGTCGATCATCCGCTGCTCGGCTACCGTCTGCACGAGCATGCGTTTGCATGGGAAAACCAGCTCGATCCGCAGCGCGTGCCGATGCTCGCCGATCACGTCGTCGATGGTGGCGTTGCATTTCCGGGCGCGGGCTACGTGGAAATGGCGCTGGCCGCTGCGCGCGTGTTCTTCCGCACGTCGGACGTCGCCCTCGAGAACCTCGAGATCCGCATGCCGGTCGTGTTCCAGCCGCAGCACGCGAAGCTGTTGCGCTTCGTGATCGACGCGCGCACCGCGTCGTTTACGATCGAGACGCGCGAGCGCATGAGCGACGGGCCGTGGAATCTCAACGTGACGGGCCGCCTGCTCGAAAGCGGCAGCACGCTAGGCGCGCAGAGCACGGCCGATGAATCGGTGCTGGCGCGCCTCGAAGCTATCCCCGCGATGCCCGGCGACGCCCTCTACGCAAGCACGACCGCTATCGGTCTGAGCTATGGTCCGGCGTTCCGCTGGGTGCACAAGGTGCAGGTGCAAGGCGACGACGCGCTCGCTGACTTTGAAGTGCCGCAGGTGCTTGCCAGCGCGCACGCGGTGGCCGGCTGGTTGCTGCATCCCGCGCTGATGGACAGCGGTTTTCATCCGCTCTTCGCCGTGCTGGGCCAGGCCGGCGCCGCGCCAGGCGAAGCGCGAGCGGCCTTCGTGCCGGTACAGATCGGCCGCGTCGACTTTCTGCGTGGCGACTCGGTACGGCGTGTGCTGGCGCGTGTGCAGCGGCGCAGCCCGCATTCGATCGTTGCGTCATTCGAATTCCTCGACGCCGACAATGCAATCGTCGCGCGTCTTTCTGCGTGCCGTTTCCGCCGCGTCGACCTTACGGGCCGACGCCACGCCGCACCGGCGCGCTTTGCCTACGCGCTTGAAGCGCGTCCGCTGCCTGAGGGCTTCACGGCCGCCGCGCTGCCCACGCCGGCTGCGCTCGTCGAACGTGCGAGCGCGCGTCTCGCTTCGCATGAGGACAGCGCGCAACGTACGCGTCACTTGACCGAAACGCTGCCGTTGCTCGACGTGCTCGCGGGCCTGTACGCGTTGAACGCGCTAGAAGCGATCGGCGCATTCGCGCAGCTCGTGCTGCCCACGCTCGCCAATACGCCACTGCTCGCGCGCCTTGCGCAGATCGTCGTGGAAGACGGACTCGCCCGCTTCGAGGGCGAGCGTCTCGTGCGCGACGACGCGGCCGCCTTCGCGGCGATGCCTTCGCATGATGCGCTGTGGCGCGATGTGCTGGGGGCTTCGCCCGCGCACGTCGCCGAACTGACACTGCTCGCGCACGTGGGCGCGGCGCTGCCACGCGTGCTGCGCGATGGAGCATCCGATGCCGATGCGCCCGCGTTGCTGTCGCCGACGGGGCGCAGCCTCGTCGAGCAGTTTTTCGACGCTTCGCCCACGTGGTCGCATGCCCGCGCGATGCTCGCCGCCTGCGCGAAAGAAGCGCTGGCAGCGTGGCCGGGCACTCGTCGCCTGCGCATGCTGGAAATCGGCGCGACGAGCGTCGAAGTGCTCCAGCCGCTCGACATCGGCGTGCCGGCTTCGCGGTGCGAACACGTGATTGCAGGCACGCACCAGCAGCTCGCCGCGCTCGACGCGGAAGCGCACGCGCACGTTCAGACGCTGCAGCTCGGAGAGAACGAACCGCTTTTCACGCATTACCGTGACGCCGCGCCGTTCGACGTGATCGTCGTCAATCGCATGATCGGCGAACAGGCCGATCCACTCTCCACGCTGCAAGCAATTGCCGAACGGCTCGCGCCGGGCGGCGTAGTCGTGCTCGCCGACGCGCGCCGCAGCCGTTTCGCCGACATCGTCTTCGGCGTGGCGGGCCACGAGGTCGCCGCACAGGCCTACGGCGCGCTCGCACCGGCCGCGCTTCGCACGCTTTGCGAACGCGCCGGTCTGCAGGACGTCGTGCGTCACTCAGAGCAGGGCCTCGATCTCGAAGGTGCGCCGACGCTGATGGTCGCGCGCAAGCCTGCGTCCGCTCAGCAGATGCAACCCAGTTCGACCGACGCGCAGCCGTGGCTGATCGTGCAGAGCGGCAACGACGCGTTCGGGTCTGCGCTCGCGGAAGAACTCGAGCGCTTTGGCTGCCAGGTTGAAGCGACGAGCGTGCCCGAAGCGGCCGCATGGCTCGAACGCAAGAACACGCAAGCGCAGATCGTGTTCGTGGCACCGCTCGTACAGCTCGACGACGCCAGCGGCGCCGACATCATGCGCGCGCAGCAGGACGGCGTGCTCGCGCTCGCCATGCTCGCACGCGAATTCGACGCAGCCGGCGTGGCCGCGCTGGCGCGCCTGTCCGTGGTGACACGCGGAGGCGCGCCGTTCAGTCAAGGCTCGGGCACAGCGGCGCAGCCCGAGCAGGCGAGCCTATGGGGCCTCGGCCGCGTGATGGCGAACGAATACCCGACGCTTGCGCTGCGCCTTATCGACGTGGCGGGCGCGGATGGCGAGGCCGTATCGCAGTTGGCGCACGCGCTCACGCACGATGACGGCGAGGAAGAGGTGCTGCTCACGGCGCAGGGCCGCTACGTGCCACGCATGCTGCCGGCGCAAACAGCGGAACGGCAGACGCCGCGCGACGAATCCACGGCTAAACAGGTGGCCGCCCCCGTGCCCGCAGTGCTGGCGTTCGATATGCCCGGCTCGCTACGCAACCTCGAATGGTTCGCGTTGCCCGAGCGCGAACTGAGTCCAGGCGAAGTCGAGATCGCGCCGATGGCGACCGGTCTGAACTTCCGCGACGTCATGTATTCGATGGGCCTGCTCTCCGACGAGGCGGTCGAAACCGGCTTCGCGGGCGCGACGATCGGTATGGAACTCTCGGGCCGCATCATGCGCGTCGGCGCGGGCGTCGAAGGCTGGGCGCCCGGCGACGCGGTGCTCGGCTTCGCGCCGGCTTCGTTCGCCACGCGCGTGGTCACGCGTGCGAGCGCGATCGCGCGCAAGCCCGAAACGATTTCGTTCGAAGCAGCCGCTACGATTCCCACGACCTTCTTCACCGCGCACTACGCACTGTGCGAGCTCGCACGGCTGCGCCGGGGCGAGCGCGTGCTCGTACACGGCGGTGCGGGCGGCGTCGGCATCGCGGCGATCCAGATCGCCCACCATCTCGGCGCGGAAGTGTTCGCCACCGCTGGCGCCGACGAGAAGCGCGAGTTCGTGCGCCTGCTCGGCGCCGATCGTGTGTTCGACTCGCGCAGCCTGGCGTTCGCCGACGAGGTGCGCGCCTGCACGAACGGCGAGGGCGTCGACATCGTGCTCAACTCGCTCGCGGGCGAGGCGATGGTGCGCGGCATCGACATGCTGCGTCCGTTTGGCCGCTTCCTTGAACTGGGCAAGCGCGACTTCTACGAGAACAGCCAGATCGGCCTGCGGCCGTTCCGCAACAACATCAGCTATTTTGGCATCGACGCCGATCAGCTCATGGGCGTGCTGCCCGCACTCACCACGCGCCTCTTCGAGGAAGTGATGGCGCTCTTCGTGAACGGCGTGCTGCATCCGTTGCCGTATCGTGCCTTCCCGGCCGCGCGCGCGGAGGAGGCGTTCCGCTACATGCAGCAGGCGCGCCAGATCGGCAAGGTGCTCGTCACCTATCCGTCGGGTACGCCGGCGCCCACGCGCGGCGTCGCGCAGCCCGTGCTGCGCCTCGACCCGCAGGCGGCGTATCTGATCGTCGGCGGAACGGGTGGTCTCGGTTACGCAAGCGCGCGCTGGATGATCGCGCGCGGCGCGCGTCACGTGACGCTCGCGAGCCGCGGCGGCGCACTCGACTCGGCGAAGCAGCAGGAACTCGAACGCTGGCGTGCCGAGCATGGCGCGACCGTGACAGTGGTGTCGTGCGACGTGACCGATGCGGCGGCGCTCGATGGTCTGATCGAGCGCATCGAGGCGCGCGGAACGCCGCTCAAGGGCGTCCTGCACTCCGCGATGCGCATCGACGACGGCCTGCTGCGCAACATCGACGACGCGCGCATGCTCGCCGTGCTCGAACCCAAAGTTGCCGGTGCATGGAATCTGCACCGCGCGACGCAGCGCTGCGCGCTCGACTTTTTCGTGCTGTATTCCTCGGCCACGACTTATCTCGGCAATCCGGGCCAGGGCGCATATGTGGCGGCCAATAGCTTCCTCGAAGCGCTTGTCGCCCATCGCCGCGCGGCCGGGCTGGCCGCCACCTTCATGGCGTGGGGGCCGATCGAGGATGTCGGCTTCCTCGCGCGCAACAGCACGACGCGTGAAGCGCTGCAGGCGCGCATCGGCGGTGCGTCGATCACCTCTGACGAGGCGATGACGGCGCTCGAGCGCGCGCTCGCAACCGGTGCGGTCGGCGAGGCTGTGGTGCGTCTGGACTGGGCGGCGATCGCGCGCGGCATGCCCGCCGCGCAGGCGCGTCGCTACATGGCATTGCAAGGCGGCGGCGCTAGCGAGACAACGAGCGAGGACGGCGCGCTGCTCGAACAGCTGCGCGCTCTCCCGAAAGTCGAAGCGGTCGCGGCGGTCGAGACCGCGTTGCGCGGTCACATCGCGCGCATCCTGCACATGTCGCCGGAGCGCATCGCGCTCGACCGCTCGGTGCTCGATCTTGGCATGGACTCGCTGATGGGGATGGAACTCGGCATGGCGGTCGAGGAGTCGTTCGGCGTGAAGCTGTCGATCATGGCGATTGCCGAAGGCGCGACGGTGCACACGCTCGCCGTGCGCATCGTCGACATGCTCGACGACGAGAGCGGCGAAAACGAGCCCGGCACGCAGGGGGCCGCGAATGGCGCGAACGAGGAATTCGCGGCGCTGGCCGCGCGCCACGCGCTCGACGAGAACGAGGCGCGCGCGCTGCTCGAACGTAATCGAAACGCGGGCAACGACGATCAGGATCAACAGGGAGACGAGTCATGTCAGTCGACGCCGGCGTTTGCGGAGTGAAGCTGCCTGCGGGCTGGCGGCCGAGCGAAGGCACGCTGGCGCGGCCGCTCGAACTGTCGGGGCACGGCTTGCACACCGGACGGCGCGTGAACGTGCGCATTTTGCCCGTCGAGACCTCGGCGACGGCGGGCGGACGACACGGCATCGTGTTTCGGCGCCTGCACAAGGGGCAAGCGCTCGGCACGGTGGCCGCCGATCCGTCGTTGCGCCGGGGGCAGCCGCTCTGCACGATGTTGCGCGCGAAGGATGGCCTCGGCGTGCGCACGGTCGAGCACCTGCTCGCGTCGTTGCTCGCGTGCGAGATCGATCACGCGATCGTCGAACTCGACGCTGAAGAAGTGCCGATTCTCGACGGCAGCGCGCAGCCATGGATCGATGCGATCCTGGCATGCGGGCGCACCGCGCTGCCGCAGCCGAAGCGCTTCTTGCGCGTGCTCAAGACTGTGAGCGTCGCCGACGGTGAGGGCGCCGCGCGCCGTGAAATGCGCGTCGAGCCCGCCGACGACTATGCGCTCAGCGTGCACAACAACGACCTCAAGGGGTTCGGCGACATGGAATGGCACGGCCGGCTCACGCCGCGCGCCTTTGCCGATGAGATCGCTTCGTCGCGCTCGTATGGGCAGATCAAGTGGGCCGTGCCCGCGATCGTCGTGGGCTATCTGCGCGGCTCGCCCATTCTGCGCGGCGCACGGATGTCATGCACGGCGGCGATTGTCGGCAAGCGTGTAGTAGGCGGCTTGCGTCAACCAGACGAGTTCGTGCGCCATCGCGTGCTCGATCTGGTCGGTGACCTCGCGCTCGCCGGTGCGCCGCTGCTCGGTCACGTGAGCGCGCGGCGGCCAACGCATGAAATGAACTATCGGCTGCTCGCGGCGCTGTTGGGCACACCGGGCGCATACGAGTGGGTCGAGGCGCACGCATTACGCAGGCATGCCACATAAACAGGTTAGATCGGATTACATGAAACTCGGGGAAACACTACGCCAGCAATTGGCGGCCAAAGCGCTGAAGCGGCAACTGGAGCGCGCGACCGATGCGGTTGCGGCGCCCGGCGTGCCTGATGGCCAGGCGGCGCAGGCCGCGCAGACACTGTCTGCGCGCAGCCGCTTCGAAGCGATGCCGCAATTCCAGCAGGTCAAGCTGATGCGCGAGATGGGCGAGACGCTGGGCGTCGAGTCGCCGTTTTTTCGGGTGCATGACGGTATTGCGGGCGCGACTACGCAGATAGGTGGGCGCGAGTATGTGAACTTCGCGAACTACAGCTATCTCGGACTCGCAGGTGATCCGGTCATCGCGGCGCGCGCGAAGGCGGCCATCGACCGTTACGGCACGTCCGCTTCGGCGAGCCGCATCGTTGCGGGCGAGCGGCCCGTGCATCGCGAACTCGAACGAGCGCTCGCCGAGTTCTATGAAACGGACGACTGCGTCGCATTCGTGAGCGGCCATGCCACGAATGTGACCGTCATTGGTTCGCTGTTCGGGCCTGGTGATTTGATCGTGCACGACGCGCTCGCGCATAACAGCATCGTGCAGGGGGCACAGCTAAGTGGTGCAAAGCGACTGAGCTTCGCGCACAACAACTGGCAGGCGCTCGACGAACTGCTTACGCGCGTGCGCCGCGAGTATCGCAACGTGTTAGTCGCGATCGAAGGTCTCTACAGCATGGACGGTGACTTTCCCGATCTGCAGCGCTTTTGCGAGGTGAAGGAGCGGCACGGTGCGTTCCTGTTGGTCGACGAAGCACATTCGCTTGGCGTGCTCGGCGCGACGGGCAGGGGTATTCGCGCGCACTGCGACGTGGCGTCGGACCGCGTCGATCTGTGGATGGGCACGATGAGCAAGACGCTGGCAGGTTGCGGCGGGTTTATCGCTGGCTGCCAGCCGCTCGCCGATATGCTGCGCAACCTTGCACCGGGTTTTCTCTATAGCGTGGGCCTCGCTCCGGCGCTTGCCGAGGCTTCGCTCGCCGCGCTTGAATGTTTGATCGCGCAACCTCAGCGTGTCACGCAATTGCAGGCGCGCGGTCGCCAGTTTTTGACAGAGGCGCACGCAGCCGGATTCGACACCGGCACGAGCGCGGGCTATGCAGTCGTGCCGGTCATCACGGGCAGTTCGCTGAAAGCCGCGCAGTGGGCGAATGCGCTGTTCGAAGAGGGTATCAACGTGCAGCCGATTTTTTATCCGGCTGTGGAGGAGAAGGCGGCGCGCTTGCGCTTCTTCATCTGCTCGACGCATGAGCCGGAGCAGATTAGCCGGACGGTTGCGGCAGTGGCGAGGTTGGCGGGGTGTTGAACCTTTTGTGTGGTGCGAGATTGTCGCGCGGTTAGTGCTGTTGCTGCTGATCGTGCGCTTGTTATTAGCACGTTTTGGAGCGTAATCGAATTTCAACGGAAATAAGAAACCCTATCGCGTGCAATTGACACTGGATAAAATGCTGGCTATCCAAAATAGCGCTAAATGTGCCAGCTCAATTTTAAAAGCGGTGCGCTCGTCAGGGTGAGTTCGTAACGCGATGTGATGACTGGCTTTCGCCGGAAGTTTTCAGCATCGTGGCAACCCGATTCGCAGGTCGTGCCCGGTTCAGGTTTCAGGGTTCATGAATAAGACTTTTTTTATCGCTTGCTTTCCGGTGGTTTTGACGTTGTCGGGGTGCGCTACCTTTCCGGGTTGGATGCCGTCGTCGGGCGCGAGCCGAGAGCAGGTTTTAGAACAGCACGATTCGGGGCGCGTTGAGGGCATTCAGGTCGTGGACGTCAACGATGCTTTGGCACGCAAGTTGGCCAATGCCAAGCAGCTCGGCCGATTCTCGAACATCTTCACGAGCGGGACGGCCAACATTTACGTGATTGGCCCGGGCGACGTGATCGACGTGACGATATGGGAGGCGCCGCCAGCGATATTGTTTGGGAGCCTGACGCCGGCAACATCGATCGCCGCCATAACGCCGAGCGGCAGCACGGGCGTGCCATTGCCGCCTCAGATGGTAGACGCGGATGGCACGATCTCGGTGCCGTTTGCTGGCCGGGTCTTCGTCAAGGGCCTGACTATCGAGCAGATCGAGGCCAGCATTTTGCGTCAGCTCAAAGGCAAGGCAAATCAGCCTCAGGTACTAGTGAGTCTGGCGAAGAACAACGCATCGAATGTCACGGTTATTGGTGAGGTAAATGACAGCAAGATGATGCCGCTTACCCCGCGAGGTGAGAGGTTATTGGATGCGTTGGCGTTTGCCGGAGGAGGGAAGCAGACGATCAGCCATATGGCTATTCGTCTTTCACGCGGCAATGTGACGGCGACGATGCCGCTGGATTCCGTGATTCGCGATCCGCATCAGAACGTGCCGCTCCGGCCCGGCGATGTAGTGACAGCGCTTTATCAACCCGAGACGTTCTCGGTGTTGGGCGCAACGGGCAAGAATGAGGAAATTCCACTTGAAGCCCAAGGAATCTCGCTGGCTCAGGCGCTCGCTCGCTCGGGCGGGCTCAGTGATTCTCGCGCGGATGCGCGAGGAGTATTTGTGTTCCGGTTTGAGGATGCGAAGTTGGTCGATCGCAAGGATGCATCCGTTCAGCCAGTCAACGGAACCGTGCCGGTTGTTTATGAAATCAACCTGCGTGATCCTGCCTCGTTTTTTGTGACGCAGAATTTCCCGATTCAGAACCACGACCTGATCTACGTTTCGAATTCGCCGGGTGCCGAGTTCAGCAAATTTCTGTCCTATATCACGATGGTGGCCTATCCCGCGGCGACCATCACTTACGACATGAATCGGTAGCGGCTTATGACAGGAAAGACTCGTAGTCCGAGCGAAATTACCTTTTCGGTCTGGCGCGCTATTTTTTTGCGTGAGGCCCTCGATCGTCTGTTCGAGGGGCGTGCCGCTTGGCTGTGGCTACTAGTTGAGCCAGTTGTCTACATTGGTCTGCATGCTTTTGGATTCGAGACATTGCACGTTAACCAGGTTGGTGGAATGGCGATCAATATGTTCATTGTCGCGGGCTTCATCGGATTTCTGCTTTGGCGTCGCACATGGATGCAGGTGTTGCATGGAATCGACTCGAATCGGGCTTTCTTCGCTTATCGGCAAATCAAACCTTTTGATGTCGCGTTCGTGCGCGCGTTCGTCGAGTTGTTCCTCATGGTGCCAGTCGCGATTTTAATCATGTCTCTGGTGATCATGACTGGACATGGGATAACGCAGAACACGCAAAATCCAGTATGGCTTCCGCAAAATCCTCTGCTGGTGATCGCAGCGATTTTCGGACTGTGGTTATTGGGTTTGGGATTCGGAATGGTGACCTCGGTGCTGATGCGATTTGTTCCTGAAGTCGATCACATCTTCAAGATTCTTTATCTTCCGTTGTATTACATGTCGGGTGCGTTGTTGCCGCTGACGTTGTACGTGCCGCTGCCTTATCAATACATCTTTGCCGCCAACCCGATCGTTGATGGCGTTGAGATGATGCGGCTGGGTTATTGGCCCAATTACAACGCGCTCGCAGGCGTGAGCCTTGGTTACGTTTATGCGTGGGCCCTGGCCCTGCTGCTGCTTGGGTTGATGTTGTACAAGCGGTTCTCCAGAAAGCTGGTGATGCGATGATACTTGTCGAAGACGTTCACAAACGCTACCAGAGTGAACACGGAGCCGGAAAATGGATATTGGGTGGCATCAATATCACGATTCCATCGCGTCACAGTGTGGCCTTGATTGGAAAAAACGGCGCTGGTAAATCCACTCTGCTGCGGATCATTGGCGGAATCGATTTTCCGACCAAGGGACGCGTTCAACGCCTTTGCCAGGTCTCTTGGCCCATGGGTGGCGCCGGTCTGGAGGGGACATTGACCGGGCGTCAAAACGCAAAATTCGTGTGCCGGATTCACGGTCACCAGGATGAGCTCGTCGATCGCCTGGCCTATATCCAGGATTTCGCCGAATTAGGCGCTGCCTTTGACGAACCCGTGCAGACCTATTCGTCGGGCATGCGCTCGCGCCTGCAATTCGCGATGTCTCTGGCTTTCAATTTCGATGTGTACATTTCCGACGAAGTAACGGCGGCAGGAGACGCGAGATTCAGAAAGAAAGCCGCAAACGCTTTCAAAAATATGACCGCTCACGCTAGCGTGATCATGGTCTCCCACGACGAAAACACACTGAAACAGTTTTGTCAGTCGGCTATCTGGATCAATAACGGCCAGGCCCACTGGTTCGACGATCTCGAAGATGGTTTGAAAGTCTATAAGGATTATGTTCTGGTATGAGTGATTCATTGTTGCCGGCCAACCCGGGTGTAATTGCCAGATCGGGCATGTTCCTGGGCCAATGCAAGGACGCGTTGTTTTCGGTCAGGGCTTTTAAATTGCTCATCCGACTGGTCGCCGCGTACACCATTCTGTCCATTCCGTACTGGTTGTTCTTCGCGTCCGATCGTTACGTTTCGAATGCGATTGTGGTCATCCAACGGACCGATCAAGTCAGCGGCTCGCCAATCAGCCTTGCGCCGGGCATTGCCGCAGTCGCAGGCGCCGCCAGTCCGAGCAGTGCCGATCAGTTGTTACTGACGCAATATCTTTTGTCACGGGAGATGCTGGATAAGCTGGATGCCGCGTTTGATCTGCGCTCGCACTACAGCGGCTGGCATCATGATCCGATTTCGCGCATGTTGTTCAGGAATGAGCCGGCTGAATGGTTCTATCAGTACTGGCTGTCGCGCGTTGACGTCGAATACGACAGCTACAACGGCGTCATCGACATCCAGGTCCAGGCCTACGATGCCAAAACCGCGCGTGCCATCGTGGAGTTCATGATCCGCGAGGGGCAGGCACAGATGAACCGGATCGGTCATCAACTCGCGCAGTCCCAGGTTGATTTCCTGACCAAGCAGGTCACAGTCACACACCAACGCCTGCTCGACGAGACGCAGGCCCTCGTTGATTTCCAGAATCACCAGGGACTAGTCGCGCCCGCAACTACGGCAGCGAGTCTTAACGGCCTGATCGACAAGCTCGAGGCGCAGAAAACCGAGGTTCAGACCCAACTCGATTCGCTGCCTTCGACGTTGAGCGCCAATCAACCCACTGTGGTGATGCTCAAGAAGAATCTCGCCGCCATTGATCAGCAGATTGCGCAAAGGCGAGCGGAACTGGCTTCACCGTCAAGCAAAACACTGAACTACACGGTCGAAGAGTTCCAGCGCTTGCAGATGCAGGTCGGCTTCGCCCAGGACTTGTACAAGACTGCGCTTTCAGCATTGGAGCAGGGCCGCATGGATGCAGCCCGTACCTTAAAGATGGTTTCGGTGTTGCAGCCCGCGACGCGGCCGGACTACCCCGTGGAGCCGAAGCGCTTGTATAGCGCATTCGTGACCTTGCTCGTCGGGCTTGCGATGATGGGTGTCTTGAAACTGATCGAGAGCATCATCCTCGATCACGTCGACTGACCCACTGAACTGTATCTGCTCACGTAACAGTTTTTTGCCAGGAACAAACAGTCAAAATGAAAAACCTGATTGTCGTAGGAGCGCGGCCGGAAGCGGACGCCTATGTCGGGATGTCACACGCGAACAATTCTCATGGCGACGACAACGCCGCGCATGGCATGCGCGATATCCTGGTGAAGGTATCGTGAATACCATTTCGATCATCGGTCTCGGCTACATCGGCCTACCCACTGCAACAATGTTTGCCTCGCGCCGGCTCCGTGTCATTGGTGTCGATGTCTCGCCCTATGTTGTCGACACCATTAATCGCGGGAATATCCATATCGTCGAGCCCGAGCTCGATATCCTCGTTCAGGCCGCGGTCGGCGCGGGCTATCTTCGGGCGACTCTGCGCGCTGAGGCCGCCGATGCGTTCATCATCGCCGTGCCGACTCCATTGACTGGAGATAACAAGCCCGATGTGAGCTATATCGAAGCTGCGGCCAGATCGATCGCCCCAGTGCTCAAGCCAGGCAATGTGGTCATCCTTGAATCCACTTCTCCGGTAGGCACGACGGAGCGCCTCGCCGAGTGGCTCGCGGAGTTCCGTCCGGATCTGAGCTTTCCGAATCAGCGCGGCGACGCGTCGGATATCCGGATCGCGCATTGTCCCGAGCGAGTATTGCCCGGACGTGTCGCGCATGAACTGGTTGCCAATGACCGTATTATCGGCGGCATGACGCGTACTTGTTCCGAGGCGGCTGTTGCGTTGTACAAGCTCGTCGTGCAAGGCGATTGCATCGTCACTGACGTGCGGACCGCCGAAATGTGTAAGCTGGCTGAGAACAGCTTTCGTGACGTCAATATCGCCTACGCAAACGAACTCTCGATAATCTGCGATCAACAGGGGATCGATGTGTGGCAAGTCATCCGGCTTGCCAATCGGCATCCGCGCGTCAACATTCTGCAGCCGGGCTGCGGCGTTGGCGGACACTGCATTGCGGTCGATCCCTGGTTCATCGTGGACAGTGCGCCGGCGGACACGCAATTGATCCGTGCCGCGCGCCATGTGAACGACTCGAAACCGGCATGGGTCTCGCTCAAGGTAGACCGGGCCGTCGAAGAGCTGACCCGATCAGGCGTCGCGCTCGAGGATATCCGGATCGCGTGTCTGGGCATCACCTACAAGGCGGACATCGACGACCTGCGCGAGAGCCCCGCGCTCGAAATCGCCGAAGATCTCGCGCGCCGCTACGACCAAAAAATCGCGATCGTTGAACCTAACCTCCAGGTATTGCCCGATCACCTTGAGCAGACGAACGCCACGCTACTAACGCTGGACGACGCAATCGCCCAAAGTAACATTCTCGTTTTGCTCGTGGAGCATGCCGAATTCAAGCGCGTCAGGCCCGAACTGAGCCGGCGACAAAAGCTGATCGATACACGTGGTATATGGGGAGCGAAATAAATGATGGAACAAAACAATCATGTCCCTGTTGCATTGGATTTCGACGGCGTGAAATATGAAAACGAATTACTGATCGAGCAACTGCATCAAGTTCAGGAAGAGTTGGAGCGTTGCCAACTGCGGAGTGAGGCACTCGAAAAGGAGGCGGGGCAGCATTCCCAGCGGAGCATTTCGCTAGGAAAAGACTGGGTGGATGACGAGCTGGTCGATGCACTCGCTGAGTGTCAGCACTTACGTACCGTGGTCAAAGTCCAGCGAGACGTACACGAAGTGCAAACGCGAAACGCACTGAACGTGAAGCTGGGAGACCTCATGATTCGGGGTGTCGATTCTCCCAGAGCGTTGCTCGCACTGCCTGTCAGGCTTGGCGGGGTTTGGCGCAGGTATCGCCGCGTGACTGCGCCCGAGTCGCTTGGGGGAAAAGATTTCGGCCAGGTCATCGAAGCCTTCAAGACGGGCGGCTTTGAGGCGGCTGAAAAGCTTTTGCTCAACATTTCCCCGATCGTACAAGCGAACGCGTACACGGCGCTGGGCAGGTATTTGATCGACCAAAATCGCGGCGGCGCGGCCGAGGCCGCACATCGAGCCTTTGCGTTGGATCCGAAAACGTATCGCCTTAAGTGGCTCGCTTTTAAGCTTCATAAGGCGGGCGACGTCATTCAGGCGCAGGCGATGATTGACGTCCTGCCGTCGGATACCGCATTTAGCGAATCGGAGACGCGACAGGCGAATCAGTTGCGCAACGAGGCTGCGCTCGCGCGCCAACGCGACGCCAAACAAAAGACGGGATACGACGAACGACGCATCGAAGTCGAGAAAAGGCTGAATCGCGTGACGCAAGAGCGGGACCAGCAAGCGACGCTTGCCGCTGAGCGTGCGAGGCAAATCGACGCCCTCAAGCAAATCAAAACGCAGCGGGAGCGGGATGCGGAGGCACTGAAAGTCAAGCACCAGACAGCGGCGAGATTGGCAGATGAGGGCCGCAAGGAGATCGATCTCCTCACTCAAGCTCAAGCGAGCCTCGATAGAGACAAGGCGGCTCTCGAAGCCAGGCTCGATCAGGCTACGAAGATTGCGCTGGGTCATGCCACGAGAATTGACGTGCTCAATCAGGCGGGTGCGCAGCTGGCACAGGACAATGCCGAGCTGAGAGCGCGGCACGAGGATGCAGTCAAGCTCGCGGCCGAACTCAGCAGCGAAATCAACTCGCTGATCCAGGCGAAGGTACAGGCGCAGGCCGAGGGCGGAGCCCTCCAGACCAGGCTCGACGAGACGGCTACGAAGTTGGCACATGGTTGCGAGCAAATTGAACTCCTCAAGCAGAGCAACGCGCAACTGGAGCGCGACAAGGCCGAAGCGGCCAAGCTCGCGGCTGACTGTGCAAAGGAGGTCGAGATGCTGAAGCAAGGCCGGTTGCAACTGGAGCGCGACAAGGCGACATCGGAGAAGGCGCACCGGGACGCGGCAGCACATACGGCGGTGGGTCAGCAACTGTTGCGCGAGGAAGTGGCGCGTGCCGAGGCACAGCTCGAACTGATCAAGGACATCCTCTTTCGAGATCTAACGACATCAGGTGAGCGCTGAGATGGCTGAACTTCGGTCAGAACAACTCGTCCCACCCTACGACAAGCATTTACTGCAGCGTGCGCAAACGCAATGGCAGTTCGGGGATTGGAACAGTCTCGCCATGCTTGATCGTGCGATGCTGCAAGACCACCCCGATCGCGCGGCGCTCGCGGTTTTTGCTGCCGCTGGCCGCCTTCAATCGGGGCTAAGTGACGATGCGCGACATCACGTTCGTTTGGCATTGGACTGGGGGGCAAGCAGGGCACTGGTCAGCAAGATTCTGATCTCGGCGATCCACAATACTTTGGGCCGCATCGCCGTAGCTGAGCGTCAATCAAGTCGAGCGCAGTTTCACTTCGAAAATTCGATATCGACCGGTGCATCTGAGTGCGACAGCCGCCTTATAATTCAAGCACGTACGGACGCACAAACGAGGCAGATAGAATTGCGCCGGTCACGTCTGGAAGCCGAGCGTCTTCAGGAGGGCGATGCGATCGCCATCCCCGAAGCGAGCAAGACCGCGACCGCGGTCAAGCCGAATCCCGCCCCCACCGGCAAGCCATTCGACGTGAAAGGGGCGAACAATCTGATCAGCGGGATAACGTTGACCGAGCAAAGCAGAAAGCGTTGGCCGTACTTTTTGAAAATCGAAGAACTGCAGATAGCGCTGTTTCTGCAACTGATTGCTTATGCCAAGCCTGTGCGCTTTTTCGATATCGGTGCGAATGTCGGTTTCTACACCCTTGTCGCACAGAAGTATTTTTCGCGACTCCGGTGCGTTGCATTTGAACCGACGCCGGACACGTTTACCAATCTCGTCGAGAATCTGAATGCGAACGAGCGTGAAGGTGGCGCGGAGGCCAGCTGTGTCGCGCTGTCATCGAAGAACGGCACGGCCGAGTTTGGAGACTTTGGCGATTGCTCGGGCAAGAACTCCATTGTTTCGACTTCCATTCACGAACAAGACACCGTCAAGCATCGGATACGCGTTTCTATGGAGACGCTCGACCATCGATACGCCGAAAGACTAGGTCGGGTCATTGTCAAGATCGACGCCGAAGGCCACGAGACGGAGATCATCAAAGGCGGGGCCAGTTTTTTCCGGAAGAATGAGATCGTGTTGCAGGTCGAAACGGGCCATAAAGAGAACTCGCACGAACTCGATCAACTGATTCGGAATCACGGGCTCGAGCCGATCTTCAAGCTGGGTCCCGACAGTTATTACTCGAATGTTCCCGATCTGGTGGAGAAGTCCAGAACTGCGGAGCTTCTCGAAAACGCCAGTCGATTCCTGATCGCTCACCGCTGGGATGTACAACAGAGATTCGAGTGATCGGAAAGAAGACGCGCTCGAGCGGATCGGCCGCTTTTGCTGTGCGGAAAAAACGAACAACAAGGAAGACGTACTAGACGGTATGGACAACAACAATATCGCGGGTGCGAATGAGCTGTATCGAGCGGGTGACTTTAGCCGGGCACTCACGCTCTACGAGAGTATCGCCCGCCGCCCGGGATGGGCGAATATCGTTCGCGCCAACATCGAACTTTGCCGTCGACGGATTCATGTGCACGCCGAAGGGCAGCGCGGACATGTCGACCGCGCCGCGGTTTTATCCGATGCGCCTCAGATTGTCGTCACGATGACGACGATCCGCTCTCGTCTCCTTTATCTGCCCCGTGTGATCGAAAGCTTGGCCAAGCAAACGCTGAGGCCGGTGCGAATAGATCTCAATATTTCGCATCAGCCCTACCTGTTGGACGAAGGGGTCGCGTCGGACGATCCGGTTCTCGCCGAGCTGATGACGCTCCCATTGGTTCGCGTCAACTGGGTTGCGAATATTGGCCCGTACCGGAAGATCTGGCCGTTCCTGGAAGAGCATTTCTCCAGGGAGCGTGCCGAAGATCGGCTTTTTGTGACGGTCGATGACGACACGATCTACCCGGAATATTTCCTTGAGCAGCTTTACGAAAATTACCTCACACACGATTGCGTGGTTGCATTCCGCGGACGCCACATCGAATTCGACCGCGAGCAGGTCGGGCCATACGAAACCTGGACGTGGGGCAGGTGCGAGCCGACGCTTTCGAACCTGCCCACGGGAAAGGACGGCATTCTGTACAGCACCAAGTTTTTTACCAAGGAATTCTTGAATTTGAGTGCTGCGCTGGAGATTGCGCCGACCGCCGATGACTTGTGGATCAAATGGCATTGCGCGTTAAACGGCTTCCCGTCAATCGTTCTGAATCCAGAGGCATGTAGTTCGGATTACAAGAGCTTTCCGGTCGTCAACTACGACAAGTCTTTCAGGGGTAATAGCCTCTATGCGCGGCATAACGCTACGGGAGCGCAAAGCAAAAATGACGCTTCGGTAGAGCGGCTTGAGGCCTATTTTGCATGCGCTTATGGCTACGATTTAGCGTGGCTGATTCAGTCGGAGTCGAACGCATCATGCTAACGAAAGAGCGATTGCTGACACTGCCCAAAGGGGCGCTCGGACTGGCTATTTGTGTTTTCGTCAGCGAGCGGATCGACGCGGGGGTCATCCCGGAATTGCCCTTGGTACTCGCAGTTCTGCGCAAGCGTTTCGCGGCCAGCATCACGCTCGGCATGAGCGGAGGAGGGCGTCTTGAGCCCGAAATTCTTCAAAAGTGGCTGGCCGACGGCCTGGTTGACCAGACGATTTGCTCGGGGCACGAAAGCCTCGCGTTGAACGACCTGGTCGATGCCGCGATCCGCAGCAATGCACTCACGGCAGTATTCGCAGACGTCAATGAACTGCTGAGCCGGCCGGCCAGTGTGATCCGTTTTGTTGTCGCGCACCACGGGATGATTCGCCATTCCGCATTGAGTGCGGACGGCGCCATGTGGCACGCCGGGCAATCGCAGCTGCGAGCTATTCCCAAGGCGCGATTCCCGGCGAACTGGAACGACGGACTCCGGTACGTGCATTCGGTATGTACGCCTGGAAAACAACAAACTCTGGCGATCTCGCGCGAGCCTGCGCTTGAGGGCATATCACCCACGCAATCTCATCGTTTGTTCGTGACGGAGACCGGTTTAATCCGACTGGGAGGCTGGGAGACTTTCAGGACACGACCGATCCGATTTGGCGGTGTCGATGTCAGCCAGTTTAATGCCGTCTCGGTGCTGTCGTTGAATGGGGAATTGCAGCCCGAGGGAGAGGATGCGTGGAGGACCTTGCCTGGTATCGTCCGTTCCGGAACTGAAGGCGAGTCGGTGGTGTTCGATATCTGGCCGGCGCCGTATTCACCGCCGATCACGGATCGCGGGAGCGAAAACGCAGCGATCGATCTTCCGAGGCAGATTTTGGTGGGGCGTCGGTGTCCCGTGCCTGTCATCGCTGACGTGACAGCGCGTGAGGAGCAGGAGGCGGTCTACATCATGTCCAACTTCAACAAAGCCAGGCATCTTCACGCGGCCTTGTATGGGTGGCTGATGCAGACGCATTCCAGAATCAAACTGGAAATCGTCGACGATATTAGTACGGACGAATCGGTCGAAAAAACACACGAATTTTTTGCTAGATTGAGCGTGGATCCGGCATTGTTCGCGCTTGAGATCAATGAAGCAAAGCGTGGAACATACTGGATACGCAATCTGATCATTTCCCGAAATCGACGCGACGACGTCGTTTTCTTCGTCAACGATTCCGATGACATTAGCAGTGCGCTACGTACGACGTTGCAGATAGGCGCACTCACGTCGATGAATATTGATTTCGCGTGCCTGTTCAATATCATTCGGGTGGATGGTCAATACGCTCCGCTTCCGCTCAACGACGAGGTCGAGCGCTACGGGACGGCGTCGCTGTGCTTCAAGGCAAATCTCATCGACAAGGTGGGCTTTTTCCAGAATATCCGGAAGAACGCGGATACGGAATTTATCCGCCGCGTGAAGCGCTTCGCTGGTAAATCATCTTTATCGTGGATCAAGCTGCCCGTGATGTTCCAGCCTTTCGATGGCGGCAATTTGACCGCGGATATCTGTTCCCTCTCGGAATCGGGCGGTAAGCTGACCGTGGACAACAATCTGCGCGCCGTGCATATCGAAATTGCGGATCACCATCACCAAAGCCTTGATCCGGATACCTTGCCGGCTCATTTCGATTTCCCCCTTTCGACGTTACCGCAAGCTTACGCGCGACTAGGGCATGAGTTTCTGATCGACGGATATCGGCTGCCGGACACTGTTGTAGTGGTTCTGCAGGGTCCTGAAGTCGAGCAAGAGTCGTCGTTCCTGCTCGCCGGCGTCTCCGTCGTGGTCCAGGGGGCGGGCAACGACTGGATAGTCAAAACGAGTGAGGGCGACGAAATCCAGTCGAGCTCCGGATTTTTTGATGTGCTCAAGCAATATTCCGAGCGAAGCGCGCTTCACGCTTATGTCACGACCTCACAGCTTGTGAGCAACTTGCGTGAAGCACCGGATCGCTCTGACGGCTTCGGGGGTAAGGAGTTTTCGAATCTCGTACTGAGGTCAAAAGCTAAAGGGGATCGATACGCAATGAAATACGACGGGTCCTGGCACGATGTCGATACCTTCTTCGAAAAAAAGAAGGGCAAATCTGACAGCAAGATCACTGGCGATACGAGTATTGATGTTTCATCGATGCCGTCGCTTGATATTCCGGCTTTTTTGCATACATCGAGTCTGGCAGTATAATATTTTATTTCCGCTCGCTTTCAATGGATTCGTAAAATTGGCGGAGAATTTCTATGAAAATTGACTATCAATTTCGCGGAGTTATTTTTTTGCTGCTGATCTCATCGGCAAGCGTCTTTGGCCGGGCTGGGGTTGCGGAAGCAAAGGAGCATGAGCTTCTTCACATCGGCTACGAATCAGGAAATATTTCGCCGCAATCCGGTGTGGTCGCTCAAAAACCTAAGGCAGATGATTCGATTAATGTCGATTGCTCGGTTTCTCGTGCGGGCAAGTGTTCGTTGAAGACCATCTTGTGTCGCACTGACTCGTATATTTCATATGGAAGATATCGGGCGGAAACGGAAACAAGCGGCCTGAAGTCCCTGCTATATAGCGCAGGTGAATCCTATCGCTATGGTTTTAGCTTCAGAACGGACAACCAGTGGCAGTACGACACCCGTGAGTCCGTTGATACCGTCTGGCAATTTAAGCGATTTGGCACACATGCCGACATGTTTGTCGCCATCAAAGGGCATGATGTCGTGCTGAGAGTTCTAAAGGATGGTCAGTACGTTATAAAAAAAGATTTCCAGCCAGGAAAATGGATGGATATCAGGATAGATGTCCTATGGTCTGACGGAGCGAACGGCATGGTCGTGGTGTATTTCCGTGAGGAAGGCGAGAAGTCATACCATCCGGTGGTCAATTTTACCGGCGCGAACATGTTCAATTCCACCCCGAAGTTTGCTCGTCCAAAATGGGGAATTTACAAGCCGACGTTTCAAAAGTCCTATTTCGATGGTCCAAGAATCGTCTTTCACGATGAAATTTACATCGATAAGTTGGATGATTTGAGCGATGCTCACGAAGAGCAGTAAGATAATATGACCATATCTAAACATATTTACGATCGGGGTTTTCTAATGCAGGCCGATATCATGCAATTCCTGAGTTCCATTCAATGTGATGAACCGGTTCCGCCGTCAATTTTGTCATTTCCTTCGATGATGTCGAAGGATGAAAAGTCGCTGCTCTATTGGCTTGCCCGATCATACTACCGTGGCGAGGGTGCCATTGTGGACGCAGGGCTTTTCCTGGGCGCGTCGACCGAAGCGTTTTCAATTGGATTGAAAAATAATCCGTCGGCCTATGCCGCAGTACGTGACGGGTTGAAGAAGCCTATTCATGCATACGATATCGCGATCTGGGCTGGCGCGGGCTTCGACAAATATCTGGAACAGCCGGAAACGCAGCGGGCACTGAATGGAGCGACGTTTAAAGAAGGCGACAACTACTTTCCCGTATTACAGCGCTTGTTGGAGCCCCACCTTGATTTAATCGATTTTCGTATTGGCGACATCGTGAAGCTGGCGCGAGCGGACGGCCCGATCGAAATCGCGTTCTACGATTGCCTGAAGAACTACGAACGTGATCTTGCTGCGTTCAATGCGTTGGTGCCGCATTACATTCCAGGGCATACCGTGGTCATCCAGCAGGACTATTTTTTCGAAGCAGCTCTCGAAAACAAGATTCGACAGGAATTCCTCAGCCCGTATTTCTCGTTCCTCGGTGCCGTCGACACCTCGGGGGTGTTCAGGCTCGAACGGGAAATTCCAACGGAATATTTCAAGGAGGACCCGGTCAAATGGCTCTCCGTGGACGACCAGGTTCGCCTGCTCAAAAACGCGGCAGCTCGGGTTCCGTTTTCGAAGGTATCTCTGTATACCGAATTGAGCGTGGTTGCATTGCTGATTCAACACAACAGAATCGACGAGGCCGACGCGTATCTGGCAGGAATTGAAAAGGTTATTGCGGAGACTGAAAAGCTTCCGCTCCGACCAGGGATTGTGGCTGCGTCGATGCGGAAACTCATTGAAGTGCGGGTAAAATAGTAAATAAGCGGGAGTCGCACACTAAACGTGGAATTCGCGAAGAACCAGAAGATTGAGTTTCTAAGGTTGGCTGTCTATCACCATGAATATATTTGAAAAATTTGCTTTTTTAATAGAGCACAAAACTCTTGAGGCAATTGAATTGCCCGTGGATGCTATTTGTGACGGTGAGGCTAATCGAAAAAATGCATTAAATCTCGCGAATTGTTACTTTGAGCGCCACGCGAAAATGGAGTCGCCAGTTATATCGTCATCACGCAATTCATTTGTCGGTGCTCATAGTTACATGAATGGTGGTGGGTATGTCAGAGCGCCGGTATTTATTGGCAGATATTGCAGTATCGGCCGGCGGGTGACGATTGGTGCAGGAAGACATGCAATCCATGGACTCAGTAGTTCGCCGGTGGTCAGTAAAGGAATCGGGGACCCTTACAGTGCTACGGAGCGCGAGATCCTAGGAATAACCCCAAATAAGGGGAATTTAATCGTTCTGAACAGCGATGTCTGGGTCGGAGACGGTGCGGTAATCATGCCTGGCGTTACTGTCGGGACAGGGGCCGTTGTGGGCGCGAATGCAGTAGTTACAAAGGATGTGCCTCCGTATGCTGTGGTGGGTGGAGTGGCGGCAAAAATCATTAAATATAGATTTCCCGATGAAATTATTGGTGAGTTGTTGAATACGGAGTGGTGGAATCTTGCACCTGAGCAGCTTCAGTTGCTTCCCACTGAAAATATTTTTCAGTTCATCGATGAAATGAAAAATTACGTCGAGGTGAGTCGGGAACCGTTTGACACGTATACGCTGGCAAAGCGATCCTAACTCATCCATTTAACATCATCGAAGACAGCTTTGAACGGACGCTCCGGGGTTTCATCGAATCGGCCTGATCGGCATGGCTTGGTGGTAGGCCCAGAATTGATGTTCAGGTTTCGAGCGCGATCCTTGGAAGGATGCCCATGAAAATAGCAATCGCCGGCACGGGCTATGTCGGTCTATCTCTTGCTGCATTGCTTGCGCAACGTAACGAAGTCGTTGCGCTCGATATCGTTGCGTGGAAGGTGGCGATGCTCAACCGCAAGGAATCGCCGATCGACGACGTGGAGATCGAGGATTTTCTGGCGAACAAGCCACTCAATTTCCGCGCGACGCTCGACAAAGACGACGCCTACGCCGGTGCCGATTACGTAATCATCGCTACTCCTACCGACTACGATCCAGAAACGAACTACTTCAACACGCGGTCGATCGAGACCGTCATTTCCGACGTTAAGCTCATCAATCCGCGCGCGGTCATGGTCATCAAGTCGACGATTCCGGTTGGTTACACTGAGCGCACACGCGCGGCTTTAGGTACGGAAAATTTGATTTTTTCGCCCGAGTTTTTGCGCGAAGGCAGAGCGCTGCACGACAACTTGTACCCTTCACGCATTGTCGTCGGGGAACACTCGGAGCGGGCCGAAACCTTTGCAAACCTGCTAAAGCAAGGCGCGGTCAAAAATGACATTCCTACTCTGTTCACCGGCAGCACTGAAGCCGAAGCGATCAAGCTTTTCGCCAATACGTACCTTGCCATGCGCGTCGCATATTTCAACGAGCTTGACACCTATGCCGCGCAGCATGGGCTGGAAACACACCAGATCATCGAAGGCGTATGCCTCGACCCCCGCATCGGTGCGCACTACAACAACCCAAGCTTCGGTTACGGCGGCTATTGCCTACCGAAAGACACGAAGCAACTGCTCGCGAATTATCGCGACGTGCCGCAGAACCTGATTCACGCGATCGTTGAGTCGAACGGAACGCGCAAGGATTTTATTGCCGACAGCGTGCTTGCGAGCAAGCCCAAAACCGTCGGCATTTTCCGGCTGGTCATGAAAGCCGGCTCCGACAATTTCCGCGCATCGAGCATTCAGGGCGTCATGAAACGCATCAAGGCGAAGGGCGTGGAAGTTATCGTCTATGAACCCGCAATGCACGAGGCAACGTTCTTCAATTCGGCGGTCGTGAGCGATCTAGCTGAATTCAAACGCTGTGCGGACGTGATCGTCGCCAATCGCATGACAGCCGATCTGGAGGACGTCGTGCACAAGGTGTACACCCGAGATTTATTCGGCGGCGACGCATGAGCGATCCGAAGCGATCTCGCTACGATTCGTCCGATTCGCAGCTTCCGCGCATCCTGTTCTTCAACGTGAACGGCTCAGGCATGGGCCATCTGAACCGTTGCATTTCGTACGCACGTCGGTTGCGCGGGCGCGCTCGGCCGGTGTTCTTTTCATTGGCGTCCGCGATCGAGCTCATCGAGGAGATGGATTTCGAGGCGGACTATTTCGTTTCGCCATACTGGTCGTCGAGTTCCACCTTCGCCTGGAACAGCGAACTTGCTGTGCGCTTTGGCATGTTGCTTGAACGCGTGCGGCCCGATGTGATCGTCTTCGACGGCACGTGGCCTTTTCAGGGATTTCTCGCCGCGTGCGAAGAATACGGATCGCCCGCGCTCGTGTGGTCGAATCGTGGTTTGCTGAAAGAAGGTGGCAAGACAGTAACGGTGGATGAGGCGTTGTTCGATCTCGTCATTCAGCCGGGGGAGCTTGGCGCACGCGAAAGCGAATCCACACTTGACGGAGGGGGAACGCGTGCAGTCGTTCCACCAGTCTGTGTGTTGGAAGATGATGAATTGCTCGATCGCGCTGCTGCGCGAGAGGCATTGGGTCTCCCGCAAGAGGAGCGCGTCGTTCTGTTCGCGCTCGGTCCGGGCAATCTGAAGGACGTTGCCGGGATCGGGCACGGCCTGATTCGCGTTTTCGAAGCGGCTGGCTTCAGGATTGTGTGGGCGCGTGCGCCTATTTCGGTTCGTGATGTGGGATTACCGCAGAGCGTAACGCCGCTCACGGTCTATCCATTGGCACGCTACCTGCGCGCTTTCGACGTTTTTGTCGGTGCGGCCGGCTATAACACCTGCTGCGAGCTGGTCCAGGCGACTGTTCCGGCGCTGTTGGTGCCGAATGCGCAATTGGCTGACGACCAGGTTCGTCGGGCGAATATGGTCGCCGAGGCAATCCCTGCAGTCGTTTGCGCGTGCGAGACCGATGAAGAACGCCAAACTGCGGTTGCTCAATTGCTCGAGATGTTGGGCGCGACACCTGAAAAACAAGCGGATATCCCCATGAATGGGGCGTCGCTGGCCGCAGAGAAAATCCTTGCTTTGGCCACATCAAAGGAGCCCAAGCGGTGAGCGTAACCGTTGAAACGAAAGCGTTGCGTCGGCGGTTGAAGGCAGTTGCTCGCAGCCCTGAATGGAGCCTGCTGCAACGCTACGATTTGCTGGGCAAAAAGCCCCCGGCCTCCCGGAAAGAACGCGTATGGCGGTACGTGCGACATCTGCTGGCGTCGGTGAAGCTGATTTCACCTCACGTTACGCAATATCCGTGGCTCGCTACCCTCAAGCACAGACCGAGTTCGGCCGATGTACAGACTGTAATGATCTGGGCTGTAGGCACGGATCGTCATCAGCTACGCCACGCGTGTGACTGTTTTTCAAAAAAGCTGCGCGACAGAGATGATCTGGCGCCGGTTCTTGTCACGGATATCGCCGACTTCGCTTTTTATTCCCGGCTAGGCTGGCTCGTGGAATATCTCCCGGATGTGAGCGGAGAAGGCCCATCGTTGCATGAAAGAAAGCAGGCGTATCTCGCATGGCGCTATCGCGATGCATGCATTGTGCCGTTGAGCGCTGGATTGGCCAGCGAGCCGGAGTGGCATGCATTGCTGACATTGGATTAAGGATAATGGACAGAAATCGCTACGCGATGTTGACGGTCGATACGGAGGCGCTCCCCAAGCGCGCGCCGCACGATCACGTCACGCGGCTCATGTGGGGCGTGCACGACCGCGGTACGGCGGGGATTCGTGAGATGGCCGAGATCGGCGATGAGTTCGGCGTCAAGCACGTCTACTTCGTCGATCAATGCGGCCCCTGGTCGTATCTGGACGAAACGCGCGAGGTCATACGTTGGCTCGACTCGGTGGGGCAGGACGTGCAACTGCACACGCATCCGGAATATTTGCCCGATTCGTTCTGGGCTGAGCATGGGCTAGATCGCCGGCCACAATACATGAACCAATATACGGACGATGCGCGCGCCGAATTCGTCATCAAGTATTTTGGCAACCTGCTCTCCGAGCAGACGGGCAAGCCGGTGCTCGCGCATCGTGCTGGTTCATTTCGGTGGAACGCGTGCACGATACGTGCGCTGGAAGCTGCGGGCATACGTTTGTCGTTCAATAACTCGATGTGCGCCGTTCACGCAAATCAGTGCTTATTCAGCGAGCCCACGAACCATCCGTTTGCCTGGTCCAATGGCATCATCGAAGTGCCGATGACGGAAAAGAAGATCCTGCCAAAGGTTGGCAAGGACGAGTGGTGGGCGCGCCTCACGTACCCGGAATCACCGTATTTCCGGTTTCGTCCGTGGTGGGGAAAACTGCTTTTCGACGCATTCAGCGGCAGCCCGACGTTCTCGATTTTCCTGCTGCATTCGTGGTCGCTGCTCTGTTGGGACGAAAAAGGCTACGCGACGTATCGCGATGACCAGCGCGTCGAGGGCTACCGCAAGCTGGTGTCGCGCCTGACGAAGGACTACGACGTGATCACGACCGCCGAGTTTCTCGATCTGCACGCGCGCGGCCGGATCAGGACGGCGAAGACGATCGATCTCGCTCAGGCGGAGATCAAGTCGCAAGGGAAAGCGCGGGCATGAGCGGCGTATTCGATTCTCTGCAAACGTTCGTGAGCGAGCCCTACCTCGGTTTCAGCCGATGGCTCACCGTGCGGACGCTGGAGCGCAAACTCAATCGCCTCTCCAATACACGGGAGTGCCAGGTGGGTTCGCCGAACCTGCTGTACGTGGCCGCAAGCGCATTGCCGTACCACACGAGCGGTTACACCACGCGCACGCACGAAATCATCCGTGCAATGCGATCGGCTGGAGGCAGCGTGCATGCGTTGACTCGTCCGGGCTATCCATTTGATCGCGTCGACCGTTTGCGCGATGCCGAGAGCGACGAAACACAGGTTGGAGAAGTGCGCTATCGGCATGCAGCCGGACCGGCCAACAATCGTCCGGTGTTGTTATATGCGATGCAAGCCGCGCGCGTGGTGGCGCAGTGGGCGAAACAATATCGAGTGTCGGTGATTCACGCCGCGTCGAATCACGTCAATGCGCTGCCCGCACTGTTGGCCGCGCGGCAATTGGGCATCCCTTTTCAATACGAAATGCGTGGTTTGTGGGAGCTCACGCGCATTTCGCGTCTGCCGCATTACGAGGGACGCCAGGGGTTCAGGCAAGGTTTGGAACTGGAAGGCCTGGTCGCACGGCATGCGGACCGTGTCTTCGTGATTTCAGAGCAACTCGGCCGCTTCGCGCGCGAGCGCTGGGGCATTGCCGAAGAACGCATGTTCCTGCTGCCCAATTGCGTGGAGCCCGAGCGGTTCGCAATGCACACGCCACGCGAAATCGAACCGAACACAATAGGCTACGCGGGTTCGTTGATGGGCTACGAAGGGCTCGATACGCTGATCGACGCGGTGGCGCAACTACGTGTACGCGGTGCGCAGCCGGACGTGATGATCATCGGCGACGGCGAAGCGCGTGCAGCACTTGAAGCGCAAGTGCAGCGCCTCGGCTTGTCGGAACACATCCGCTTTTTGGGCCGGACGTCACCGCAACAGGCGCATGAGGCGTTGAGCCGCTGCGCGCTCGTGTGCATCCCGCGCAAACCGTTCAAGGTGTGCGAGATCGTGCCGCCCATCAAGCTCGTCGAAGCGATGGCGATGGGCAAACCGGTCATCGTGCCCGACCTGCCGGTGTTTCGCGACGAAATGGGCGCACACCCGGCAGGCTGGTTCTTCAACGCTGGCGACGCGGCGGATCTCGCGCGCGTGATCGAAACGGCATTGGCCGATCGCCCGGCGCTCGCCGCGCTCGGCGAACAAGCAAAAGAATACGCGACCACACAGCGTTGCTGGCGCGATTTTGTCATCAAGGCGCTACCAAAAAGTGCGGGGTGAGGGGAATGGTTGGCAGGGTCATTAGAAGACTGGGTTCGCTGGTCTACGACTATCCGAAAGTATCGGAAGATGTCGAACGAGACGGGCCATTTGGCCGTCTGAAGATTGCGCTCGTCACGGACTATTTCACGGCAGACTGTCTGTCTGCCGAATGCCGTGTTCGTGTGATGACGCCCTCGAATTACCGCGACGTCATCACTAACTGGAAGCCGGATCTGGTGCTCGCCGAATCCGCATTCCACGGCGTGGACGGTAGCTGGCGCTACGAACTGGCGAAGCAGCCGAAAACGTTGCGCCTCACAAAGCCAACGGCGATTTTCCGTCTGGTCGATTTCGCGAGGAAAGCAGGCGTTCCCACGGTATTCTGGAACAAGGACGACGGTCCGTTCTTCGAAGCGTTCATCGACGTGGCGAAGGCGTTCGATTACGTCTTCACCACAGATGAAGAATGCCTCGCACGCTATCGCCAGCAGGTGCCGGCGCACGTGCCCGTGAATACGCTAATCATGCCCTTTCAGCCGGCTTTTCATAGCTTCACGGGCTTCAATTTCACGCGCAACGAAGTCTGTTTTACAGGCAGCTATTACCGGCGCATTCTGAATGAGAGGCGCCGCTTTCTCGACATGGTGTTCGAAATCTGCGAGCACAACGAGATGCCGCTCAATGTGTTCGACCGGAATCACGACCGGCTGTCGCGCCATTTCGAGTTCCGCTTTCCGAAGACAAGCCAGATGCGCCTGCATGGCAAGGTGCCACATCGGGAAACGGCGAACGTCTACAAGTCGCACGCGGTTTCGATCAACGTGAATTCGGTCACGAGTTCCGAAACGATGTTTTCGCGCCGCTTGCTCGAGATTCTAGCCTGCGGGGGTATTGCGGTGACAAACCCGAGCCGCGCCGTCGATCGCCATTTCCGCGATTTCTGTCACGTTGTGAATACCTATGAAGAAACGCGAGATCTGTTCGCGCGGCTGCGTCACGGACCTTCGCGTGCGGACCTCGATCGCGCCGAAGCCGGTGCGAAATACGTGCGAGAGAACCATACCTGGGCACATCGATTGGAAGAAATCTGCGCCGTCGTGAAGCTTTGAGGGAGCGGTCACGATGCTCGCATTGCTTTCCTGGTTTTGCCAGGCAGTTTTTCTCGTCGTGGTCGTCTATTTTGCGCTGTACGTGCTCCTTGAATTGCGGGTCTTTCTGATTTCGCGAAAGGTGGAACGGCGCAAATTGACCGAACTCGAGCATTCGGCTGCCGAAGCCAACGCCGATTGCCGGCCGTCGGTGAGCGTGCTGTTGCCCATCTGCAATGAATCAGAGGTGGTGGAGCGGCTGATCGATGCCGCCTGCCGTCTGAGCTATCCCGCGGAATTGCTCGAAATTCTGGTGCTCGACGATTCGTCGGACGGCACCACACAACTCGCGCGCGGGAAAGTCGCGCAATACGCGGCGCAAGGCGTCGATATTCGTCTGCTCAGGCGACTCGACCGCAAGGGCTACAAAGCGGGCAATCTGGTCAACGGCATTCAGCAGTCGAGCGGGGAGTTCTTCGCTATTTTCGACGCGGATTTCGTGCCGCCCGTCGACTTTCTGCTGAAGACGATTCCGTGTTTCCGGGACCCAAAACTGGGATTCCTGCAAACGGGCATCGGTTACGAGAATCGCGACGTGTCATTTCTGACGCGTTTCCAGGCGATGGAAATGGGCCATCAGCAATACGTGACGGTCGGCCTGAGCGAGGATGGCGACATGGCATCGCTCAGCGGCAGTTCGTGTGTATGGCGCAAGGCGTGCGTCGATGCGTTGGGCGGGTGGAATGCGTCGACCGTCACGGAAGACGTCGATCTCGGTTATCGCGCGCAATTCGGCGACTGGAAATACGCTTATTTGCGCGACGTGGTGTCGATGTCGGTGCTGCCCGAGACCATTAGCGCATTTCGCATTCAACGCGAGCGTTGGGGGCGCGGACTAATTCATAGCGGCTTCAAGCATGTGAAGCAGATGGTGGTGCAACGCATGCCTCTGATGAAGCGAATGCACGCTATCTCCGTGATGTTTTCGTCGGTGCTGCTCGCGTCAATCTATGTACTGATCTTGCTGAGCCTGCCGCTTACCTGTTTCGTACATTTCGATGCCGCATTCATGCGCTGGGGGGCGTTTACGTTCTTCGGCCTGGCTGTGCTCTGGGGGCTCGAAAATGCGCTCGGTGCGCGCCGCGGGGCACGTTTCGATGACAAGCGGAGCGCCGTGAAAGATTTGTGGGACACCTACCGCTATATCGCGATGTTTTTGCCGATGGCCTGGTACTACTTCGTCGGCGGCGTGCGTGCTCTGTTCGGCGTGTATGGCGACTTTCACAGAACGCCGAAAGGCACGAATGGCTATCGCGCCATCATGCCGCGGATCAATACCGTGTTGCTGGCGGGCGAGATCTTCAGCTTCCTCTATTCGGCGATTTCGGTACTGCTAGGATTCAAAAAAGGGAATTATTTTTTGATTCCACTGAATGTGACTGTGTGCGTCGGTTTTGGCATGGTGCTCTATTGGACGTGCAAGGAAAAGCGAACTTTTAAAAGATACTGACTTCCTGTCAGCCTGGCTAATTATCAAGACCAGTGCGCGCTCGCGCGCCTGCCGCGCTAAACACAAAGATCAACGAATCCACGAAAGGTCAGTCTGCTATGTATGCCGTAGAACCCGCACGTGCGCACGCGCCCGCTCGCGACGACGAACCGCTCCTCCTGCGCTTTCGCGCCGCGCGCGCCGACGATGCCGAAGCATGCGCGCCGCTGATCTTCGCATCTGGCGTGCGTGAATTCGGTTTCTTTCTCGGTGAGTCGGCCGAAGCTTGCATCGAATTTCTGGCGTTTGCGTTTGCCTCGAAGCTCGGGCGCTTTTCGTATCGACGCCACCGTGTGGCCGTGACCGGGGACGATCAGCCGGTCGCGGTGCTCGCGCTGCATGACGGACGCCACACATGGTTCGACGATCCGCACGTCGCGCTGATGCTACTGCTGTTCTTTGGCTTGCGCCGCACGGTTCGCATGTTGTTGCGCGGCCTCGTGCTCGAGAGCGAACTGCCGGCGCCGAAGTCGTCGCAGAGGTTGATCGCGCATTGCGCGACGCATGAGCGCCTGCGCGGCACGGGTGTTTTCAGCACGCTGTTTGCGGATGCGATGCGCGCGGGTGAACTGATGAATTTGCAGGCTCGCGCGGGGCGTGGCGAACGCGATCGGCAGCAACTCGTGCTCGATGTGCTGATCAGCAACAAGCGCGCATACGCGCTCTACCGCCGTCTCGGCTTCGTCGAATTGCCGCGCCGGGCGCCTGTCTCACCGCGTTTGCCGCGAGAACTCGAGTCGGTGCGGATGGAGTGGGTCAGGAAGGATTGAGAGGCGCGGTGGGGTACACATTCGCCTCACGCATCCGCCACTGCAAGTGCACAATACCCCGACGCACACCCCCAACCGATACGCCAAGGAGCCCGCATGACCCAGCCCAAAGCCATCGAATACACGGACGCATCACCGGAAGTCAAAGCCGTCTACGACGACATCAAAGCGACCCGCCAGGTCGACGACGTGAACAACTTCTGGAAGTACATCGCGCAGCATCCGCCGACCCTCGCGCGCACGTGGGACAGCCTGAAGGAAGTGATGGCGCCCGGCGCGCTCGACCCGCTCGTCAAGGAGCTGTTATACGTCGCGGTCAGCGTGACGAACAACTGCGGCTATTGCGTCGCGAGCCACACGGCGGCGGCACGCCGCGCCGGCATGACCGACGAGATGTTCGGCGAGCTGCAGGCCATCGTCGGGATGGCGAACGAAACGAACCGGCTAGCGGTCGGCTATCGCGTGCCGATCGATCCGGCCTTCGAATAAGAGCATGAAGCGCGCGATGCGGCCCGATCGTACCAACCCGGGCCGCAACCCATGCATGATTGCGCCGTCGTACCGCAGCGGCGCTGGGCCTCGTGCTTACAGCGGCACGATTTTGCCCGGCTCCGGATGGCAGACCGGGGTGTAGACCGGCCCGCAGCCGTAATGCACGGGCTGGCAGGGGTTGTAGGAGGGCGGGTTGTAGTACGACGGGCCGCGAACCGGCGGTTTTTCGCCGTAACACGAAGGCGGGTATTCGTGCGGGAAACACGAGTGGCCGCCGCGCACGGACTGTGCAGCTGCGTGGTCGAGGTCGTCGCAGCGCGACAGGTCGGCAAGGGTCAAGTTGGACATGATGAATCTCCGGCAACGTTGGATGGGTAGCGAGCGCGCAAATGCTTTGCGCTCGGGCGTTCCAGTTGCACGCACCATGCCATGCGGCGGGATTCAACGTCTGTGCTGGCTCGAGCGCTGATCGACCGTATCTGCGCAGTCGAAAACTGATCGGCGTTGGCCAACTTGCGGCAAGCCGGTGTCGTTCAACCGCCAACACGTCAGTCGATCAGCGCGTGCCCCATCCCGCGAGCAACGCCGGTAGCTCAGCCATCTCCCTGAACACGTGCACCGCGCCCGCGCCATGCAACGCGGTCGCGCTGCTATGGCCGAGGTGCGTCGGGCAATAGCCGAATACCGTCGCGCCGGCGGCGACGCCCGCGGTCGCGCCCGTCACCGTATCCTCGATGACCGCACAGCGTGTCGGCTCGACGCCCAGTGCCGCGGCTGCGGCGAGGTAGACGTCGGGAAACGGCTTGCTGCGCGGCGTTTCGTGGCCGCTGAAGATGCGTCCGTCGAAGCAGTCGAGGATGCCGGCCTTCACGAGCTGCAATTCGATCTTGATGCGATCCGCGCCCGACGCCACCGCGATGCGTCCGTTCAATGTCTGCTGCAGCGCGCGGACCGCGAAAGGCGCGCCGTCGATCGCGCGCAACTCATTGTCGAGCGCCACGTTGCGACGCGCGCGGAACTGCGCCAGCCACCCGGCCGTGATCGCGAAGCCGGTGCGCGCCTCGATCAACGCGGCTTCGTCCCTGACCATCTTGCCGACGAAAATGCGCATCGTCTCTTCGACGCTCAAATGCCAGCCGAGCTCGCCGAGCATCTCGGTGAGCACGCGGTTCGTGATGGGTTCGGAATCGACGAGCACGCCGTCGCAGTCGAAGAGCACGGCGTCGAAAGGAAAATCGGCCATCGGGGATGGGTAGGGACAAAGTCGCGGACCGGCAAGGATACCGCACCGGGCCGCGTGCCGCAGCCTGGAAGCTGCAGCGGCGGCGTCCAGCGCGGCTGCTCAGTCCTTGTACCCGTCGCTCAGCGTCTTCATGAACGCGATGATGTCCTGGATGTCTTGATCGGTCATCGCGGGCTGGTCGCCGAACTTGCGGTCGAACGGCGCATCGGCGACATCCACGTTCGCATGGTATTGCGGCGGCAGATCGTCGTACTTCTGCACCTTGCCCGACGCATCGCGCGGATAGATTCTGTCCGGCGACGTATTGCGCAGGTTGTAGAAGTCCAGCACCTGCTTGAGGTCGTGATACACGCCATTGTGGAAGAACGTCTTGCGTTCGGCGGCATTGCGCAGTGTCGGCGTCAGGAACATGCCGCAATACTGCGTCTCGCTGGCCATGTCGGTCCGGAATGGCCCACAAATGCCCATGTCGTAGAACTTCGGATTCCTGTTCTGCGCAAGTTCGCGATTGCGCGGCACGCCGAGCGCTTCATACTGCGTGTCGGTAAAAAGAGGTGGAAGGCCGTCCGACGTCGGCTGGCTCAGGTGGCAACCCGCGCAATTGGCCTTGTCCTTGTCGTTGAACAGACGCAAGCCACGTAGTTCGGCTTGTGTGAGGCGTGCACGTCCTTCGAGCCAGGCGTCGTATTTGCTCGAGAATGGATGGAACGCCGGGTCTTCGAATTGATACCGACCGATCGCGAACATGGCTTCCGACACGAGCAGATTGGGATCGTTGACGACGTGCGGACCGAAAAGTTGTCTGAGCGTATCGATGTGCTTCGAGTGCCTTAGCTTGTCGGCAACCGAAGCCAGATCGGGGTTCGCCATCTCGACCGGGTTGGTCAGCGGCCCAAGCGCCTGGTCCTGCAGCGTGCTTGCCCGGCCGTCCCAGAAGAGTCCCCCTTGCGGCACCATAGCCGGCGCGGCAGGCGCCGCGCCCGCGGTTTTCTGGGCGCGCTGCACGCCTAGCGCGGCCGATGCCTGCGTATCGAGGCTGACCGGTGCGGCGTCGGTATCGCCCTGATCGGGACCGATGCTGAACGGCGCCTGGCGATACAGGTACGCGAGCGATGGCACCGGCCGATAGCCCGCTTCCGTCATGTGAAGGCCGCCTGGTTGTACCGTCAGGTCGTTGGGAGGCGAGAAAGCGTGCGCGGCGCTGTGGCACGACGCGCACGACTGTTTGCCCGACGCCGAAAGCGACGGATCATTGAACAGGTCCCTGCCGAGTACCGCGACCGCGCTAAGGGGCGCGACGGGGGGACGCTGGAGCTTGACCGGATGGGCGTTGAGGCCCGTCAGATTCTCGACCGTATCGCCGATCGCCGCGGGCATACGCTCGGGATAGATCAGCGCGTAGCCAACCAGAGCGGCGCCCAGCAGCACGATGCCCAGCACTATCCGGAGGATCGGGCGACGCCACGTGCTGCTCGCAGCGCGAGGGGACGGGCCGCTTCCGGTGGGTAGTTGTGAAGACAAGGTGGCGTTCGAACGACGATTCATGGCGATAGCGGTAGTCAAGCTGAACTGCAAACAAGCACGTCGAGCCACCGTACCGGCTGGCTCGACGTCATCACTGATTGACGGGCATCAACAGCTCCGTTCCCTGAACGTCACACCGCGTACTTCCCTGTGCGGCAGAACGGACGGATAAACGGTGGCTCCTTAGTTCGTTGCAGGAGGAGCCGACAGCTTGGTGCCAAGGTTCGTGTCGAGGTACAACGCCGGCGTTTTGCCACCGTTGGTGAAGTCGAACAGCGACGCGATGCTCCCCGTCGTCGCATCGTGCGATCCGTTGCCGATGCGGGTGCCGCCGAGCCAGTTGTCTTCGATGAACCTGACAACCGAAGCCTGAGTGACCGCCGTGTGGTCAACATAGTTGCTGCGTGCGTACGGCGAGATCACCAGAAGCGGAACACGCGTTCCCGGGCCGCAACGGCCGTTGACAGCCGCGCCTGTCACGCCGACGCCTTGCTTCGCGCCCGTTGCGTTGCAGGTGCCCGCGCCGTTCAGCTGGTCGGCGGTGGCGTCAAACGACGAAGTCGTCGGCGTCGCATAAGCGTGGTCGTACCAGCCATCCGAATCGTCGTACGTGATGATGACGGCGGTGTTCTTCCAGTCCGGCTGTTGTTGCAGGAAGTTGACGACCTTCGTGATGAACGCCTGCTCGTCGATCGGATCCGAGTTGCCCGGGTGCGCATCGCCGACGGCCGGTGCCTTCAGGTAGCTGACCGACGGGAAGTTGCCCGCCGAGACGGCCGTGAAGAAGTCGTTGACGTCGTATTGATGGTGCACCGGCGTAGCCGTCGAATCGAGCGGGTCGGTCTGTCCAATCAGCGCGGTCGACGTCGGGCGCGTGTGCGCCAGGTTGGCCGTCGTAGCGTAGTACTGGAACCAGTTGTGGTGAGGTACGTAGTCCGTCTTCGTTGCGCCGAGGACCGACGAGTAGGTACTGCGCTTGCACGCCGTGGTGCCGTTCGAGTTGGTGGCGCTCAGGTCGAAGCCGCCCATGAAGCCGCCCCACGTAATGCCTTTCGCGTTGAGGAGGTCACCGATATTTTTGTTATTCGAACTCAGCGTGGCCTGGCCGCTCGACGTCGAGGTGTTGCACACGTCCCCGGTCGGGTCGGAATCACCGTTCATCGTGAAGCTGCCCGCGCCGTCGGCAATCACGTTGTCGCCTTGAGCGGCACCGTTGGCAGGAATAGCGCCGTTGGTCTGGCCGGAAATTACCTCGAGCGCGCCCGGTGTCGACGGACCGTACGTGTCGGTGTACATGTTGTCGCTCATCGCGAAGTTCTGCGCGTAATTCCACAGCGCGGTGACCGTGTTGCCGTCGAAATAGCCCATCACGAGACCCGGCGTGCCGAACGTCGAACCGCTGCCGGCGCTGTTGTTACCCGTGTACTTGGGGAACAGGTCCGCCGCGCCATTGTTGTAGGCGAGCTGTTCCTTCATGTAGTCGTGCGACTGGCCGTTGGTGTTGGCCTGGCTGCGGTCGAGGCGGAACGGATTGATACCGCTGCCTGCGGAGGCCGCGTTGTTCGCCGCGTTCAGGAAGTTCGGGTTGCTCGTCAGAAGCGAATTCTGATTCAGATTGTTGATCTGGGCCGGTGTGTTCGCCGCCGTGAACGCCGGTTCACCGGCCGGGTTCTGCGCGTTCGGATAGGTGCCGAAGTAGTGATCGAAAGAACGATTCTCACCGAAGATCACGACGAGGTGCTTGATCGGCGTTGCCGTGGCCAACGCGTCCTGGGCGGATACGGTAGCAGCCGGTGCGGAGGCCGGCGCGGATGCAGTCGAAGGAGAGCTGACGCTGCCGTTGCCGCATGCGCTCAGCACGAACAGTGCGGCGGCAAACGGAATGGGCAAAAGGGCTTTACGGAACATTCTTTGGTGGCTCCACATTCGCGGTCCAGCCCTTCCATCGATAGGTATGAACGGTGCTGGAAATTGTTGTTAGAAGCGTAACGGCCGACGCCAGTGATTGCAGCCCGGGCATTGGACCATCGGAAGGTGAAAATTTCCGGGCAATACGCCGACTATTGCCTTTCATGAGCCCGACTGTATTTGTGCTTTTTTGCCAAAAGCGCGACGGATTTCTTCCGCTGCCGCGTTCAAGTAGAAACGGGGCCGTCCTGGGCGCCGACTTGTTCCAGCCTTGAAGGGAGAAATCGACATGAACACCAACCGCATCACTCGTCTGCTCGGTTCCACGCTGAGCGCCGCGCTGTGCTGCGCGGCCACGCTGACGGCCGCGCCCGCCTCCGCACAAGTGATGATCGCGCCGATGGCACCGCCGCCGCCGCGCGTCGAAGTCGTGCCCGCGCCACGGGACGGCTATGTGTGGGATCAGGGCCGCTGGCGCTGGGAGCACGGCCGCTATGTGTGGGTGCCGGGCCACTGGCAGCCGGTGCGCGTCGGCTATCACTGGGTGCCCGGGCATTGGGCGCAACGTGGGCCGCACTGGCGCTGGATCGAAGGACATTGGGCTTGAACGAGGCTCGCGATGAAAACACTCGTGATGATTCTGCTGGCGGCCTCGCTCGCCGGCTGTGTGGTCTATCCGGCACGCCCGGCCTATTACCGGCCGGCGGTCGTCGTATATTGACCGCGTACGTGATACCTGGCCGGATAGCGGCGTAGCGGCACGACAACATAACGACACGACAGCTGAAGGAGCGGCGGCAAGTGAACGACGTTGATCCCGTGATGCGGTCCTCACGCGAAAGCGCGCGCGTGATGTCGCGACCGAGCCGCACGCCTTGAGCGACGCACCACCCGATCCGGACGCCGAGCTGATCGCGCGGGTGGGCCGCGCGGAGCCCGGCGCGGTCCGCTCGCTGGTCGCGCGCAAGCTGCCGCGGCTACTTGCGCTCGCCACGCGCATGCTCGGCGATCGCATGGAAGCGGAGGACGTCGCGCAGGAGGTCTTCGTGCGAATCTGGAAACAGGCGGCCCGCTGGCGTGAAGGCGAAGCGAAGTTCGACACGTGGATGCATCGGGTCGCGCTCAATCTTTGCTATGACCGTCTGCGCGGCCAGCGCGAAGACCCGAGCGACGAACTGCCCGATTCGGCCGATCCCGCCGCGCCGCCCGACGCGCGGCTCGAAGCACGTGCCGACCACGCGCGCGTGCGCGCGGCGCTCGCCGCGCTGCCGGCGCGACAGCGCGAGGCACTCGTGCTGACCTACTACCAGGAGATGTCGAACCTCGACGCTGCCGCCTTGATGGGCGTCAGCGTCGATGCGCTGGAGAGTCTGCTGGGCCGCGCGCGCCGCGGTTTGCGCGCTCAACTGGCCGGCAGCGGCCTTAGCAAGGACAAGTCATGACGACCGAAAGATTCCATCAGATCGTTGCAGCTTACGGTGCCGACGCGCGCCGCTGGCCGGAGCGCGAACGCGAAGCCGCGCAGGCGTGGGCGCGCGCGCATCGCGACGAAGCCGATGCGGCGTTGAGCGATGCGGCCAGCCTCGACGCGTGGCTCGCCGCCGACGAGCTCGAGCCGCCGAGCCTCGAACTGCAGCGTCGCATCATCGACCGCGCGCCGTCGCGACGCCCAGCCGCGCGCTGGCGTTTGTGGTGGTCGGGCGCGGCGGTGGCAGGTGTCGGGCTGCTCGGCGGCGTGGCGGGGGCGTTCGCGGTGTCGTTCTTCGTGCTGACCGAGAACGCGCCGGTCGTGCATGAATCCTCGTATCTGACTTCGAGCTTCGGCGGCAGCTCCGCCGATTGGAGCGGCGAATGAACGGGCGCTCGTGGAAATTTGCGCTGCTGGGCTCGGTGGTGCTCAACGTGTTTCTGCTCGGCGCGATCGCCGGCGGCGCGTATCAATGGTTCGCCGCGCACGGTGCGAATCCGCCGGCGGCGGCGCAGGACCAGCGCGCGCTGCGGTTTGCCGCCGAGCCGCTGTCGGCGCAGCAGCGGCAGGCGTTTATCGACGGCCTGAAGAGCGCGCGGCGCAACGGGCGCCAGTATGCGCGCGACGCTCGCGAAGGGCGTCGTGAGGTGCTGCGTCTGCTGGCCGCGCCGCAGTTCGATCGCGCCGCACTCGATGCCGCGCTCGCGCGCACGCGCGCGGCCGACGTCAGCCTGCGCGCGATGGTCGAAGCGAGCGTCGCCGATTTCGCGGCGACGCTGACGCCCGAGGAGCGCGTCGAATTCGCCGAGAGTTTGAAGTTGCGCGGGCAATGGCGCGAAGCGCAGCCGGCGCCGAACGCGAAAAAACCGGCGGCGAATGCCGCATCGAGCGAATAAAAAATGCGCGCGATGGCGACGGATTTCAGCGTGTCGGCCGTTTAACGGACATGCAGGTGTCCTACCTGCCGACGAGGAGCGTATGGCCAACTCACCGAACCTGAATGCCGCGGCGATCGCACTGAACCGCTTCGGCCTCGGCGCGCGCGCCGACGACACGCCGCCCGCCGATCCGAAAGGCTGGCTGCTCGCGCAGTTCGAGCAATATCAGCCGCGGCCCGACGCGTGGGCGAACCAACCCGATTCGATCGCATTGTCGACGCAGCTCGTGCAGCAGCGCATGCAGATGGAACAGCAGTCGAAACAGAAGGCGGGTGAGGAGACCACCCCGAGCCAGAATGCGAACAACACCGCAGCACCCAGCCAGACCGACGCGCAAGCCGCCAGGCAAGCCGAAAGAAAAGCACTGCGCGTCGAGATACTCGACATGTACCGCTCGTCGGTCAATGCGCGCGTCGCAAGCGCGCTGACCACGCAGACGCCGTTCATCGAACGCCTCGTGCATTTCTGGGCGAATCACTTCGCGGTGTCGACCGAAAAGCCCGGCGTCGCGGCGCTCGCCGGGTCGTTCGAAGCGGAGGCGATTCGCCCGCACGTGCTCGGCCGTTTCGAGGACATGCTGGTGGCCGTCGAGCGTCATCCGGCCATGCAGCTGTTCCTCGACCAGACCCGCTCGGTCGGTCCCGACAGCATGGCCGCGCTGCGCGCCGCGCAGCGCAATCCGGACAACAAACGCGGACTCAACGAGAACCTTGCGCGCGAGATCATGGAGCTGCATACGCTCGGCGTGCGCAGCGGCTATAGCCAGGACGACGTGACCGAGTTCGCGCGTGCGCTGACCGGCTGGAGTCTCGTCGGCAATCCGGGGAACGGCGGCGCCAATGCAAACCGCCGCGCGCTGGAACAGAACGGCGAACCCGGCAGCTTCGTGTTTCGTCCCGCGCTGCACGAGCCCGGCTCGCGCACGATCATGGGACGCCGCTACGACGAAGCCGGCGAACAGCAGGCGCTCGCGATCCTGCACGACCTCGCGCACGCACCGGCCACCGCGCAGCATATCGGCACGAAGCTCGCGCGCCATTTCGTCGCCGACAATCCTCCACCTGGCGTCAGCGAACGTCTGGCCGATGCGTTCACGCGCAGCGACGGCGATCTGCCGACCGTCTATCGCGCGTTGATCGATACGCCGCAAGCGTGGTCGCCGGCCGCGGTGAAGTTCAAGACGCCGTGGGAGTGGACCATCTCGTCGATGCGCGGACTCGGCTGGCACGAGCCCGGCAATCTGCAGAGCGCGCCGATCCTCACGCAGCTTGGCCAGCCGGTGTGGCGGCCCGGTTCACCCGCCGGCTACGACGATATCGCCGCGAGTTGGGCCGCGCCCGATGCGCTCGTGCGCCGCGTCGAAGTCGCGCAACGTTTCGCCGCGCGCGTGGGTGACCGGCTCGATGCGCGCTCGCTCGGCCAGACCTTGCTGGCTGGCTCGCTCAGCGAGCCGACGGCCACGGCGGTGTCGCGCGCGGAAAGCGCATCGACGGCGATCGCGCTGCTGCTCGTATCGCCCGATTTTCAACGGAGATGAACGCCATGCTGTCACGCCGTCAGTTTCTGAGCGTCGCCGCCGCCGGTGCCGGCGCACTGCTCGTGTCGCCGCGGATTGCGTTCGCGCATGTCGCGACCGACCGCCGCTTCGTGTTCGTGATCCAGCGTGGCGCGGCCGACGGGCTGAACATCGTCGTGCCGTACGCGGACCCCGCGTATGCGACGCTGCGCGGGCCGCTCGCGATCGATGCGTCGAACGCGCCGCATCTGGACGGCACGTTCGCGCTGCATCCGGCGCTCGCGCAGATGGCAAAGCTGTACGCGCAGCGCGAGGCGTTGTTCGTGCACGCGGTCGCCTCGCCGTATCGCGACCGCTCGCATTTCGACGGACAGAACGTGCTGGAAACCGGCGGCACGTCGCCGTATCAGACGAAGGACGGCTGGCTCAACCGGCTCGCCGCGCAACTGCCCGCCACCCGCGAAAACGCGATCGCGTTCGCGCCGACCGTGCCGATGGCGCTGCGCGGGCCCGCGGCGGTGACGTCGTATGCACCGTCGGCCTTGCCGCAGGCGCCCGATGATCTGCTCGCGCGCGTGTCGCAACTGTACGAGCACGACGCGCAGCTGCGTGCGCTGTGGGAATCGGCGATGGCGGCGCGCGGCCTTGCGGGCGACGCTGGCGCGCGCCAGGACCCGGCGAGCCTCGGCAAGCTCGCGGCCGGTTTTCTGGCCCGCGACGACGGTCCGCGCATCGCGATGATCGAGACCGGCGGGTGGGACACGCACAGCGCGCAGAACGCGCGGCTCGCGAATCAACTGAAGGCACTCGACACGATGCTCGCGGCGTTGCGCGACGGCATGGGTTCATCGTGGAGCAAGACCACGGTGCTGGTCGCGACGGAGTTCGGCAGGACCGCCGCCGCGAACGGCACGGGCGGCACCGATCACGGCACCGGCTCGGTCGCGATGGTGCTCGGCGGGTCGGTGCAGGGCGGACGCGTAATGGCGGATTGGCCGGGCCTCGCGCCGCATCAGCTGTATCAGTCGCGCGACCTGAAGCCGACCGCCTCGCTCGATGCGTTGATCGCCGGCACCGCGAGTGAAAGTCTCGGGCTCGATCCCGCACGGACGGCGGCAGCGCTGTTTGGCCGGACCATGGCGGGCAGACCGATGACGGGCGTCGTGCGGGCGTGACGCGTTGATCGAACGACGGCGTGCAATGACGCATGGCACGGAGGCGTGATGGGCGATCGAGGATTCCGTGGGCGAGCGACGTGCGATCGCGGCGGACGGGGGTTCGCGTCGCATCGGCATGGCGAGTCGCGGGAGCCGACGCTGACTGCTTTGCTCGACGCGTTGATCGTCGGTGCAGCGAGCGAAAGTATTGCGCTCGATCCGGAGCGCACCGCGGCAGCGCTATTCGGCCGGACGATCGCGGCCGGGCCGTTGGCGAGGCTGGGGCGGGGCAGGTGAAGCGGCGGGCGGCGCGTGAACCGAGCGCTCGCCGACGCGATGATAGCGGCGGCCGTAGTAGATCAGCGCATCGCCCGCGCCCTGCATGCGCGCGGCTTTCACCGCGCAGAAGAACACCGTGTGCGTGCCGACTTCGGTCACCGACTCGATCTCGCAGTCGAGCGACGCGAGCGCGTCCTGCAACACCGGTGCGCCGGTTGCGAGGTCGTCCCATTGCGCGGCGGCGAAGCGCTCTTCGATCGCGAGCGCGCTCGTGGCGAAGTGCGCGGCAAGCGCCTGCTGCTCGGCGCTCAGCACGTTCACGCAGAGCTTGCCGTTGCTGCGAAACGCCGCGTTGTTGCGGCTGCTGCGGTTGATGCAAACGAGCAGGGTGGGCGGCTCGTCGGTGACGCCGCAGACCGCCGACGCGGTGCAGCCCGCAAGGCCGGCTTCGCCGTCGCTGCTGACGATGTTGACGGCCGCGCCAAGCCCGGCCATCGCGTCGCGGAACGTGCTCTTGTCAAGCATGGGGGCCTCTGCTGGAAGTCGGGTTCGCCAAAACAACGGTGGTCGAGTTAGCCGCGAGCCTCGTCGTCCGCCGCCGCCGCGCAAGCCGGCGAACGGAAGCGCGCCGCCGTGTGGCTCTCAGGCAGCCGCGCATGGCCGAACAGCTTTTCGCGCAGCGTGCCGTCACGATACGCGCGCTTGTACGCGCCACGTTCCTGCAGCAGCGGCACGACCAGTTCGATGAAATCGTCGAAGCACTCGGGCACGACGGTGCGCGACAGATTGAAGCCATCGACGCCGGTTTGCTCGGTCCACGCGATCAGATCGTCGGCGATCTTGTCGGCCGAACCGACGAGCGGCTGCTGGCGGCTGCCGAGCACCATCTGTTCGAGCAGCTTGCGCTTCGTCCATTGCGGACCGGCCGCGCGCGTCATCGCTTCGACGTTCGACACGATCGCCTGGCTCTTGCCCGTTTCGATCGGCTCGTCGAGGTCGTAGCGCGCGAAGTCGATGCCAAGCGATGCGGCCGCGTGCACCAGCGCCGCCTCCGAGCTCACATAGCGGCGGTACTCCTCGAATTTCTCCCGCGCTTGCTGATCGGTGCGGCCCGTGATCACGGTCTGGCCGAGCAGTACCTTGATGTCGTCGGCGCGGCGGCCGCCGGCGACCGCGTGCGCGCGGATGTCGTCGACGATCGTCTTGACCGCCGGCTTCGCCTGGCCGTTGACGAACACGCACTCCGCGTGTGCCGCCGCGAACTGTTTGCCGCGCGCAGACGAACCGGCCTGATACAGCACCGGCGTGCGCTGCGGCGACGGCTCCGCGAGATGCATCGCATCGACGCGGTACTGCTTGCCTTGGTGATGGATCACGTGGACTTTCGACGCGTCCGCATAGACGCCGCGCGCCTTGTCGCGCAGCACCGCGCCGTCTTCCCAGCTGCATTCCCACAGCTTGTACACGAGCTCCATGTACTCGTCGGCGAGATCGTAGCGGTCGTCGTGCGCCATCTGTCCGCTCAGGCCGATCGCGCGCGATGCGCTGTCCAGATAGCCGGTCACGATGTTCCAGCCGACCCGGCCGCGCGTCAGATGATCGAGCGTCGACATGCGGCGCGCGAACAGAAACGGCTGCTCGACCGACAGATTCGACGTGACGCCGAACGACAGATGCCGCGTGAGCGCGGCCATCGCCGGAATCAGCAGCGTCGGATCGTTGACCGGCACCTGCACGGCGCCGCCGATTGCCGCGTCCGGGCTGCCGCCGTAGACGTCGTACACGCCGACCACGTCCGCGAAAAAGATGCCGTCGAACAGGCCCGCTTCGAGCTTGCGCGCGTAGTCGGTCCAGTACTGCAGATCCATGTAGCGCGTGGACTGATCGCGCGGATGGGTCCACAGCCCTTGCTGGATGTGGCCTACGCAGTTCATGTCGAACGCGTTGAGAACGATTTCCTTCGGCATGGTGTGTTCCTGCTGACGAGCGGGTTCGGGCGATGGCGTTTCGTTTAATATAGTGGACGAAAAATCACTATGCAAGACATGGTTGGCTGGCTGTGCCGGTTGCGGTGGTCGTAGCGGCCTGAACTGGTCTGCGCTGATCCTGACGCTGCTGCGTCAAAGGTAATCAGCTTGGCGTAGGCCGTGCCGGGGCAGCAAGCCCGCCAACGCAACCGGCATGGCACGGGAGGTGAAGGCATTGCGAGTCTCGACTCAATCGCTTATCGTCTCGATGAGTTTCGATAAGAAAGGATGCCCATGCGACCGTCCGTTGTTCTCGACATGAAGCGCAGCGTAGTGCGCGAAGCGACGAGTCGCTTCCGCGCAGCGAACCCGCGCGTGTTCGGCTCGGTGCTGCACGGCACCGACCGGGACGGCAGCGACCTCGATCTGCTGGTCGATGCGCTGCCAGGGGCGACGCTGTTCGACCTTGGGGGGTTGCAGGATGAACTGGAAGCGCTACTCGGCGTCCACGTCGATCTGCTGACCCCGGCCGACCTGCCGCAGAAGTTCCGGGCCAAGGTGCTTGCGGAGGCGCAGCCGGTATGAACGAGAACCGCTTGCTGGACTACCTCGACCACATGCAGCAAGCCGCAACCGATGCTTGCAGTGCAAACGGCGCTACCAGAGCTACTGAAACAACTGCCTGCCGCGTGCCAGGATGCCGAAGATGAAGACCGCAAGGACGATGGAATGAAGCAATGACCAAGCGGATGGAGCTAACGGAACTGAAGGCAACTATCTCGGCCGCCGGCGGCAACGAACTCGTCAATCGGCACTGTCACGCCACGATCATCGGCTACCCCCGTGTCTCGACGCAGGATCAGAACCTTGAGTTGCAACAAGAGGCCTTGACCAAAGCCGGTTGTCGAAAGGTCTTTGAGGATAAGGTGCCACCCACTTGCGCAACGACGACCCCGCCATGTCCGAAACTTCCGCCATCGATCTGACCCAGGCGATCTCCGCGCGCGTGAAGACCGAGCGCGAGGCGCGCAATTGGTCGCTCGCCGAGTTGGCCGAGCGCTCGGGTGTATCGAAGGCGATGATCAGCAAGATCGAGCGCGGCGAGGCGAGTCCGACCGCGACGGTGCTCGGGCGGCTGTCGGGCGCGTTCGGGCTGACGCTGTCCACGTTGCTCGCGCTCGCCGAGCAGACCGGCGAGCGGCTCGTGCGTCATGCCGACCAGTCGCTGTGGGAGGACCCCGAAACCGGCTATACGCGGCGGCGCATTTCACCGCCGACCGGCGGCGTGCTGGAACTGCTCGAAATCGAATTGCCGATTGGGGTGAGGGTGCCTTATCCGTCGGATGCGTTCGTGTTTCAGCATCAGCAGATCTGGGTCACGCAAGGGGTGCTGACGTTTCGCGAGGGCGCGCTCACGCACCGGCTCGAAGCGGGGGATTGTTTGCAACTCGGTGCGCCGGTCGAATGCGAGTTCTTCAATGCGGGCACCGAGGTGTGCAGATACGTGGTGGGCTTGGTGCGGCGCTGAGTTGCGTCCAGCTTGTGCTCAGCTCCCGCCACTCCCGCGGGATGGCAGGTTCAGGGTGAGTCTGTTGGTCACCGAGGTCACGCCCGGCACGCCTTTCGCAACATCGCCAGCCTGCTGGATCATGTCGCCCTGAGGCACCGAGCCAGTCAACGTCACCGCGCCGCCGCGCGCCCGCACGAACACGTTCGATACATTGAAGCCCGGCGCTTTACCGAGCGCGCGCCGCACGTCGCGGCCGAGCTTGCGATCTGCTGCACGCGTCGATTGGGCGGTCGTGGCCGGCGCAGGTGCCGTGGCGGCGGGCGCTTGCGCGTCGCTTGCCTGCGCATAGGCGCTGGATGCGGTTGCCACGCACAATGCCATACCGAGCGCCTTCAAAAGATTGACTGTTTTCACGGATTCACCATCCTCGATAAGTTGATGTCGCTTCGTTGCATGTTAGAAACTTCGCGCTTTGTCGAGCTGGTCTGGACCCTGGGAAGCGTCTGTCTTGTAGAGGAGTGGTGGTGTTGGCGCTTCCGGCGCGGTTAAAAGATACTCCTGACGGCGCGGACATGCCAAAAAACTGAATCGCGGAAGGAAGTGCGTGCGGCTTGAATCCAGCACGGTGAGACACAGGCACCGGCATACGACGCAGCCGACTATAAGCGCGGGCGCGCGGCGGCTAGTTTGTCCCAGAACGACGGAGGTAACGAAATACTCGAATCTCCTTCACCGCCATCTCCGCGGGAAAATTCGACGGACGGACCGAGATAACGGGGCGGCGAATACGGATTCAGCGAGTATCGCAGACCCGTTGACCAGAAAAGATCGGGGACAGGCGTGCTGAACGTGCGCTGTGCAAGCAGCTTCCCAGTTTTTGCATCGAATAGCCTGCCGACATATTCAGGGCTTCCACTGCGGCCCGGAATCCATCGCAACAGGCAAAGCTCTGCCGTGTACAGGCCGTGGGCAGGTGCCGATTTGCGACACTCGCTTCCTTGCGGAGTATGGTCGAACAGACCGAGATAAAGCACGGCAATGAGACCCGCTAACAATGCGACACGCGTAGAGATGCGTTTCATAGATAGAGCACGATCGGCGGAAAGATGTGAACGAAGCGACGGTCCGAGTAGATGATGAAATCACCACCGCGCTGATGTCTGATCGCCCATTGTCGGAAATCGCTGTTGTGGATCGGGTAATAGACCTGTCCTTTGATAACCGGATCGCCAAGCGTAACAGGCGACTCCACGTAAGGAATATATCGTGATGCCGCGGCTACGCCATCGAGCGGCATCACGATAACGCCGTTACTGCTCCAATGCCCCAGATACTGGGACCGCTGCCCCGGCTCATCGGTAAACGTGAAGTTATCTTTCACATAGATCCATGCACCCGTTACTTCGGCAGTGGTTTTTTGCGTACCAAATGGGTCCCTCGACAGGCGGACGTGAGCAATAGCGGCATAGATTACGAACGATCCAAGCGCAGCGGTCAAATCGTCGGGGACGCCTGTTCGCACAGCATCCGCCATCAGTTGCAGCTTGATTTTTTCCGCAAAGGTACCGTCAACCTCGACGTGTTGAAACTGGAAAAACTGATGCAGGTGTTGGGGATCATCCCGACAGATATCGTGCGTAGATAGCTCGCTTCTGTGCCTGTAGAAACGAAGCTTCTTTTGAAGCACTTGAAGCGCCGCGGGTGAACGGATTGCATCGTTGATCAGGTAGTCGTATTTCCGTCTGGCACGAGCGAACTCCAATATCCAGTCCATCTTTACCGTGGTTGTGTCGTACATGTCAGGCGGATACGGTTTGCCTTCCTGATTGATTTCCTTGATCTCATCGCTGGGGATTGCGGAATAGTTCAAGCGGCCGGCAAACCATCGCTCCATTAACTTTGCCCCAATGGGCATCATTTCCTTGCGCAGAGCCTGCGGGATTTCCTGGATATCGAATGGCGGTACCGTCTTTTTCGGGGCGGCGATCTTCTCCGCTTTGGGTGGTTTGGGCGGCACAGGCGTCTTTAACCATGTGCTGAACCGGGAAACCGAATCGGCGACCTTGAGAAGGTCGTTGATCATTTTTACGGTCGGATCAGATTTGGGTGACTTGGGTGGGCTTGGCACGGCTTTCGGCTTCGCGACTGGCAGGGCCGGAAGCGGAGGCGGTGGATTGTCAGTGGAGAGCGAGACCTCATGCACGATGCGGGCCCCGTCTTGCTTCTTCCAACGCCAAAAAAGCTTGTCGATCTTGTAGTAAGAGAATTTTTCGTCGTGGTTCATAGGCGCTTACGGCTCGTGATGTAAAAATCAACGGAACTGGATAGCCCCAAACGCTCGAATTCGACTATCGGGAATTGAGCATGGCCGCGTTGCAACCGATCCGCGCCACTATTGTTCGCGAGTCAATCCGCGGCAAAAGCCGGAGTATTCTGAAATTGAGGCCGCAGGGCCGAGCCGCTGCCAAAATGGCAGCGCCGCGTCAAAGCCCAACAACGCGTTTCATTTACCTCGTCAGTCCTTGTAATCAAGCCGAACTTGGCGATTACGATGTTCGAGAGAAAGAAGCCGTACCGTTTTGTAATTCTGCAATGCAGCACGACCTAAAACGGTGCACAGCAAGTGTCACCCATGAATACCCACCGATGAAGCGACGCCCGCAGCAGTCCACGCTCCCGACCCACCTCCCGCTATTTGGCTGTAAGCTCCCGTTGACGGGTTCGCGTGGAGGCTGCGCGACCCGGCGTGTGGTTCACGATTCGCAGACGCAACTCGTACGTTATTGCCAATTTTTCAGGGGATATCAGTGATGAAGAGCTTCGCCATTAAACGAATCATGCTGGGCGTTTCGGCCGTCGCACTGATGGCCGGTACGATTCCGCTCGCGCTCGCGCAGGGCTCGACGGATGCCGCAGCCCAGGAAGGCGCGACGACGACCACCCCAAAGCCGACCAAGGCCGAGCGCAAGGCAGAGCGCAAACAGGCCCGCGCGAAAAAGAACGCCGAGTTGAAGAAACTCGAAGACGCGGGCTACCAGCCGGCGCAGAACGATCCGAACTATCCGGACAAGCTGCAGGCAGCCCAGAAGAAGGCCGGCGTTGGTGCGCCTGCCAGCCAGTAACGGACACCGGAAGCCCGGCGTGGCATTCATCGTTGATGAGGCGCCGGGCAGTTGCGAGGCGCGATCATGGCAACGAAACATGAAGTGAAACGCTACAAGGCGAATCTCTCCGACGAACTGCACAGCGCTGCCCTCTATGAGACGCTCGCGCAGGTCGAGAAAGACGAGACCCGCAAGCAGGTCTATCAGGATCTCGCGCAATCCGAACACAGCCACGCGCAAGTGTGGGCCGACAAGCTCAGAGCCAATGGCATCGAACCGAAGGGCCGTGGCCATGCGGTCAAGACGCGTCTGATGAAGGGGCTCGTGCGCGTGTGCGGCGCGGACTTCGTGCTGCCAACGCTCGCCGCAGCCGAATACGCGGACCGCAACAAATATCAAGGCCAACGCGACGCGGGCCACATGTCCGCCGACGAACATCATCACGCGGCCGTCGTGCAGACGCTCGCGGGCACCGGCAATGCCAACCTGTCGTCCGGCGCGCGCATTGCCGCGGCCGAGTCGTGGCACAAGGGCGCCGCGTCGGGCAACGATCTGCGCGCGGCGGTTCTCGGCGCGAACGATGGCCTCGTGTCCAACTTCTGCCTGATCATGGGCGTCGCCGGCGCGGGCACCGGCAACCAGGCGATCCTGTTGACCGGCCTCGCCGGGCTGATCGCCGGTGCCTGTTCGATGGCGCTCGGCGAATGGCTGTCGGTCACCAATGCGCGCGAACTCGCGAGCACGCAGATCGCCAAGGAAGCCGAGGAGATCGAAGAACAGCCCGAAGCGGAGGAGCACGAGCTCGCGCTGATCTACCGCGCGAAAGGGCTCGACGCGAGCGAGGCGAAACGCGTGGCTTCGCAGATGATGCGCGACAAGGACAAGGCGCTCGACACCCTCACGCGCGAGGAGCTCGGTCTCGATCCGGCGGAACTGGGCGGCAATCCGTGGTCGGCGGCGGGTGTGTCGTTCTGCTTGTTCTCGCTCGGCGCGATTTTCCCGGTGATGCCGTTCCTGTGGACACGCGGCGTCAGCGCAATCGTGCAGTGTGTCGTGCTGAGCATGCTGGCGCTCGCGTCGATCGGCGTGTTCACGTCGTTGTTCAACGGACGCAGCGCGGGGTTTTCGGCGCTGCGCCAGATCGTCATCGGGCTCATCGCGGCAGGGTTCACGTTCGGCGTCGGACGCTTGCTGGGCGTGTCGATTTCCTGAACCCGGCGCCTCTCAGGCGCCTCGCGCTCGCCGCCGTCCGGGAGCGCCGCTTGCTCTGTTGCGACACGCTCCGCGCGCGGGCCAACCCGCGTCAATCCTTTCTCCCACAACTTTCTCCCACAAGGGTTTGCTCGCCGCGCCGAGCGTCCACGGCATGGCCGGGTGTCGCATTTCCTCATGTGGTTGTCGGAATTAGTCGGTTAGCCGCACTTTTTTCTGGCAACTATGTAGGCACAGCGCGGACGGACGTCCGCAGGCGAGGAGAGCACTCGATGAATTCCCCCAAGGTCGTGGTCGAAGGGCTGTGCAAGGTGTTCGGCGGCAACCCGAAACAGGCGCTCGCGATGCTGGCCGGCGGCGCCACGAAAGAAGAGGTGTTTGCCCGCACCGGTCAGATCGTCGGCGTCCACAACGCGTCGTTCGAGGTTCGCGAGGGCGAGATCTTCGTGCTGATGGGTCTGTCCGGCTCGGGCAAGTCGACGCTGATTCGCCTGATCAATCGGCTCGTCGAGCCCAGCGCCGGCAAGGTGCTGATCGACGGCCGCGATGTCGCGGGCGTGCCGCGCGCCGAGCTGACCGCGTTGCGCCGCAAGGACATGAGCATGGTGTTCCAGTCCTTCGCGCTGATGCCGCAGCGCAACGTGCTGGCCAACGCGGCGTTCGGGCTCGAAGTAGCGGGCGTCGGCCGCAAGGAGCGCGAGACGCGGGCGCTGACGGTGCTCGAACAGGTCGGCCTTGCACCGTTCGCGCAGAAACTGCCGGCCGAGTTGTCGGGCGGCATGCAGCAGCGCGTCGGGCTTGCGCGCGCGCTCGCGGTCAACCCGTCGCTGATGATCATGGACGAGGCGTTCTCCGCGCTCGATCCGCTCAAGCGCAAGGAGATGCAGAACGTGCTGCTCGATCTGCAACGCGAGCAGCAGCGCACGATCCTGTTCGTGTCGCACGATCTCGAGGAGGCGATGCGCATCGGCACGCGCATCGCGATCATGGAAGGCGGCCGTGTCGTGCAGATCGGCACGCCGCGGGAAATCATCAAGAACCCGGCCGACGACTACGTGCGAGCGTTCTTCGAAGGCATCGACACGAGCCGCTATCTGACGGCCGGCGATCTGATGCAGACCGACGACGTGCCGCTGATGCACGCGCCGCAGATCGACGCGTCGAGCGTCGCCGCGACGCTCAACGGCAGCGCCGACTACGCGTTCGTGCTCGATAGCGAGCGCCGGATTCGCGGCTTCGTGTGCCGCGATGCGACGGGCAGCGCGTCGCCGAAACTCAACCAGGTCGAATGCATCCGCCGCAGCACGCCGCTCGACGACGTGGTCGCGCGCGTGGTGGCGAGCCGCGCGCCGCTGCCGGTCGTCGAAGCGGACGGCTCCTACTGCGGTTCGGTCAACAAGACGAACGTGCTGAACGTTCTCACGCGCCATCGAGGTTCCCATGTCTGAAGTCATTCCACTTGGCGCCTGGGTCGATCGCGGCGTTCACTACCTGCTCGATCACGACGCGCAGACCTTCGACACGATCGGCAAGGTCATCGAGAGTTTCGCCGCGGCTGTCGAGCACGGTTTGCAGGCCGTGCCGATGTGGGCGCTGATGGCGTTTTTCGTCGGCATCGGCTTGTGGCGCGTCGGCTGGCGCTTCGCGCTGTTCACGCTGGCGGCGCTGCTGCTGATCTACGGCACCGGCTTCTGGGATCAGATGGTGATCACGCTCGGCCTCACGCTGTCATCGACGGTGATCAGTCTCGTGCTCGGCGTGCCGCTCGGCATCTGGATGGCGAAGAGCCGCGCCGTCGAAATGATCGTGCGCCCGGTGCTCGATCTGATGCAGACCATGCCCGCGTTCGTCTACCTGATTCCGGCCGCGATGCTGTTCGGTCTCGGCCGCGTGCCGGGCATCCTGTCGACGGTGATCTTCGCGATGCCGCCCGCGGTGCGTCTGACCGCGCTCGGCATCAAGCACGTGAATCGCGAAATCGTCGAAGCGGGACAGGCGTTCGGCTGCACGCCGTGGCAACTGCTGTACAAGGTGCAGTTTCCGAACGCGCTGCCGTCGATCATGACCGGCGTGAACCAGACCATCATGATGGCGCTGTCGATGGTGATCATCGCGTCGATGGTCGGTGCGGGCGGCCTCGGTAACGACGTGCTCGCGAGCATCCAGCGGCTCGATATCGGACTCGGCTTCGAAAGCGGCATGTCGGTCGTGATGCTGGCGATCATTCTGGACCGCATCACCGAGAGCTTCGGCCGGGCGCCGGGCAAGGTACGCGCCCCCTTGCTCGCCGGTTTGCGCAATGCGATGAAAGTGCGCCGCGAGCCGGCGGCGCAACACGGTTGACGGCCTGATTCGATACGTCCATGAAGCGCGACGCAATCGCCTCCGCCGAAGCCGATGCGCGGCTGTGCGCCGTCGCGCACGTCGCGCACGTCGGCTTCCTGACGCTGCCGAACTTCTCGATGATCGCGTTCACGAGCGCGGTCGAGGTGCTGCGCATGGCGAACTACGTGGGCCGCGCGCAGCACTACCGGTGGTCGGTGATCACGCCGGACGGCGAGCCGGCGCGCGCGAGCAACGGCATCACGGTGAAACCGACCACCACGCTCGCCGAGGCCGGCATGCCGGACCTGCTGTTCGTGTGCGCGGGCTGGCACGTGCGCGAGTATGTGAACGACGCGGTGATCGCGCTGCTGCGCGAGGCGGCCGCGCACCGCGTGCCGCTCGGCGGCATCTGCACGGGTCCATATGCGCTGCTCGCGGCCGGGCTGCTCGACGGCTATCGCGCGACCGTGCATTGGGAGGACATGTCGCCGTTGCACCAGCGCTATCCGCACGTGCATTTCGACGACGAACTGTTCGTGATCGACCGCGACCGGCTGACCTGCACCGGCGGAACCGCGCCGCTCGATCTGATGCTGCATCTGGTGGGCATGCGGCTGGGGGCCGCGGTGGCCGCGCAGGTGTCCGAGCAATTCATCGTCGAGCGGATTCGCGGCTCGACCGATTACCAGCACATTCCGGTCGACGCGCGGGTCGGCCTGTCGCGCACCGAACTGATCGAAGTGGTGCGGCTGATGGAAGCGAACATCGAGGAGCCTCTATCACTCGACGAACTCGCCCGGCTCGTCAACCTGTCGCAGCGTCATTTGCAACGGATGTTCAAGCTATTCCTGAACGTGTCGCCGACGCATTACTACCTGAGCTTGCGGCTGCGCCGCGCGCGCGATCTGCTGCGCAATACCGACGCGTCGATCGCGCGCGTGACCATGGTGTGCGGTTTTCATTCTCCGTGTCATTTCAGCAAGGCCTATCGCGCGCAGTTCGGACATGCGCCGAGCGTCGAGCGGCGCATGCCGGAGTAGCGGGTGCCGCGGCCTCGCATGCCGCGCAGATTCAGATCGCCTGCGCGCGGCCCGGAAACGTTTCGTCGTAGCACGAGCCGTCGTCGGCTTGCTGCGCCGTGCCGCGCTGCTCGCGATACATCATCGGCGGCACGCCGAACTGTTTGCGAAATTCCCGTCCCAGGTGCGAGGCGTCCGAAAAGCCGCAGCTCGACGCGATATCGGCGACGGTTTTGTCTGAGCTCGTCAACAACCACGCGGCGGTGCGCAGGCGCACCAGCTTCGCGTAGGCCTGCGGCGCCTTGCCGGTCTGCGCCTTGAACAGCCGTTCGAGCTGACGCGGCGACAGATCGAGCTTGCCCGCCAGTTCGTCGAGCGGCAGCGCGCGGCCCACGTGCTGCTCCATCAGCAGGATCGCGCGCTTGACCTTCGGATGCGAGGCCGGCGCGAGACCGGGAGGATGAGGCTGCGGCGCGTTGCCTTTCTGCAGGTCGTCGACGAGCAGGATGCGCAGCGCCTTCTGCACCGTGGCGGTTTCGAAATGACGCAGCAGGATCGCGGCGGCGACGTCGATCGACGCGCGGCCGCCGGAACAGGTGATGCGCCGCCGGTCGATCACGAACAGCCGGTCGGCGACCAGCATCTGTTCGTCGACCGACGGAAAGCGCTCGATGAAATCCCAGTAGTGAAACCAGCTCACGCAGATCCGATGGCCGTCGAGCACGCCCGCGCGCATCAGCGAGAACACGCCGGTGCACATGCCGACCAGCGTCGTGTCGCGGGCTGCGGCGCGGCGGATAAACGCGAGCGTCGCCTCGCTCGCGGCCGGCCCCGAGTGCAGCAGTCCGCCGACCACCACCACGTAGTCGAACTTCCCGGCGGTCTCGAAGGTTTCCCACGGCGTGATCTGGATGCCGCAACTCGCGCGCACCGGGGCCAGGGTTTCCCCGATCACGCTCCACGAACAGCGCACCGGCTTGCTGAAGTCGCCTTCGTCGGCGGACAGGCGCAGCAGGTCGACGAAACCCGAGAATGCGGTCAGCGTGAAGTTCGGCAGCAGGATGATGCCGAAGCGGATGCGCTGCTTCGTGGCTGTGTCGAGTGAGGGAGGGGCAAGCGTTTCAGCGGAATTCATGCGCGCGGCGGGTCGGTGAAAAAAACGGCGAAAGAGGAACGGACGTTGACCGAAACGGTGAAGCCGAGGATAGCACCACGGACCTTCAGCATTGCCGGCCGCAATCGGGCCGCCTGTCGCAAATGCGTCCCAAGTCATCGCAAATGCGCCGGGAGACCCGCGTGGCGGCTCACCTGACGACGCCATCCCATTGCGATGCCGTTTTTATTCTATCGATCCGGCCCGGCGTGCGGTGCAATAGACGCACATTCCATCCGGGCGCATGAGTCGAGTCGAAGCGCTTCCGGCCATCGCAACACGCAAGACACAACGCACAAGGCACGCCATGAACGTCAGCGTCTTCGATCTGTTCAAGATCGGCATCGGTCCATCCAGCTCGCACACGGTCGGGCCGATGATCGCTGCATGCCGCTTCGCATCGCACATCGAGGACGCGAATCTGCTCGGCTTCGTGCGGCGCGTCAGAGCCGAGCTGTTCGGCTCGCTCGGCGCGACCGGCAAGGGCCACGGCACCGACAAGGCGGTGCTGCTCGGCCTCGAAGGCAATCTGCCCGACCGGCTCGATCCTGAGCTGATCGAGCCGCGGCTGCGCGCGATCCGCGAGACCCGACAGCTCGTGCTGCTCGGCAAGCATGCGGTCGCGTTCGACGAGCGCGAACATGTCGGCTTCTTGCGCAAGCTGATGCCGGGCGCGCGGGGCTCGGGCGTCGTGCATCCGAACGGCATGCGCTTCCAGGCCTTCGACGAGAACGGTCAACTGCTCGTCGAAAAAGAGTACTTCTCGATCGGCGGCGGCTTCGTCGTCAATCGCGACGGCGACCGCGTGAACGGCCGGCGCGCCAACGCGGAGGTGCCGTATCCGTTTCGCACCGGCGACGATCTGATGCGCGTGTGCCGCGAAAGCGGCCTGTCGATCGCCGAAGTGACGTTGCGCAACGAATGCGCGACCCGGCCCGAGCCCGAAGTGCGCGAGGGCCTGCTGGCGATCTGGCGCACGATGGCCGCGTGTGTCGAGCGCGGTTGCAAGGCGCGCGGCGAGTTGCCCGGCCCGCTGCACGTGAAGCGCCGCGCGGCCGAGCTGTGCGAGCGCTTGCGCGCACGCTCGGAAGAATCGCTGCGCGACCCGCTGTCGATGCTCGACTGGGTCAACCTGTACGCGATGGCCGTCAACGAGGAGAACGCCGCGGGCGGCCGGGTCGTCACCGCGCCGACCAATGGCGCGGCCGGCGTGATCCCGGCAGTGCTGCACTACTACGTGAAATTCATGCATGCGGCGAACGACGCCGGCATCGTCGACTTCCTGCTGACCGCCGCGGCGATCGGCATCATCTACAAGGAAACGGCGTCGATCTCCGGCGCCGAGGTGGGCTGCCAGGGCGAAGTGGGCGTGGCCTGCTCGATGGCCGCCGCCGCGCTCGCGGCCGTGATGGGCGGCACGCCCACCCAGGTCGAGAACGCCGCCGAAATCGGCATGGAACACAACCTCGGCATGACCTGCGATCCGGTCGGCGGGCTGGTGCAGATTCCGTGCATCGAGCGCAACGCGATGGGCGCGATCAAGGCGATCAACGCGGCCCGCCTCGCGATGAAGGGCGACGGCAAGCACGTGGTGTCGCTCGACAGTGTGATCCGCACCATGCGCGAAACCGGCGCCGACATGAAGACGAAATACAAGGAGACGTCGCGCGGCGGACTGGCCGTGAACGTCATCGAGTGTTGAACCGCTACACCGCATCTGCAAAACCGCAAAGGAACGACGATGAGCCGCTATTCGATATTCAGCCTGCTACGCAACGGGATGTCGTATCACGAGAACTGGGAGCGGCAATGGCGCAGCCCCGAGCCTAAACGTGAATACGACGTCGTGATCGTGGGCGGCGGCGGGCACGGTCTTGCGACCGCGTACTACCTCGCGAAGGAGCATGGCGTGCGCAATGTCGCGGTGCTCGAGAAGGGCTGGATCGGCGGCGGCAACACCGCGCGCAATACGACGATCGTGCGGTCGAACTACCTGTGGGACGAATCCGCCGCGCTCTACGAGAAGGCGATGAAGCTCTGGGAAGGGCTCGCGCAGGATCTGAACTACAACGTGATGTTCAGCCAGCGCGGCGTGATGAATCTCGCGCATACGCTGCAGGACGTGCGCGACACCGAACGCCGCGTCAACGCGAACCGCCTGAACGGCGTCGACGCCGAATTTCTCACGCCCGCGCAGATCAAGGAACTCGAGCCGACCATCAATCTGAACAGCCGCTACCCGGTGCTCGGCGCATCGATCCAGCGGCGCGGCGGCGTGGCCCGGCACGATGCGGTGGCGTGGGGCTTCGCGCGCGGCGCCGATCAGGCCGGCGTCGACATCGTGCAGAACTGCCAGGTCGTCGGCATTCGCCGCGACGGCAGCCAGGTGACGGGCGTCGACACGACGAAGGGTTTCATCAAGGCGAAGAAGGTCGCGGTGGTCGCGGCCGGCAACACGTCGACGCTCGCCGATATGGCCGGCGTGCGGCTGCCGCTCGAAAGCCATCCGTTGCAGGCGCTGGTGTCGGAGCCGATCAAGCCGGTCGTCAACACGGTCGTGATGTCGAATGCGGTCCATGCGTATATCAGCCAGTCCGACAAGGGCGATCTCGTGATCGGCGCGGGCGTCGATCAGTACACGGGCTTTGGGCAGCGCGGCAGCTTCCAGATCATCGAGGGCACGCTCGAGGCGATCGTCGAGATGTTCCCGGTGTTTTCGCGCGTGCGGATGAACCGGCAGTGGGGCGGCATCGTCGACGTGTCGCCGGACGCGTGCCCGATCATCAGCAAGACCGATGTGAAGGGACTGTATTTCAACTGCGGCTGGGGGACGGGCGGCTTCAAGGCGACGCCCGGATCGGGATGGGTCTGTGCGCACACGATCGCGAAGGACGAACCCCATCCGTTGAACGCGCCGTTTTCGCTGGACCGGTTCTATACCGGTCATCTGATCGATGAGCATGGCGCTGCCGCCGTGGCCCACTAGTCGACAAGGAGACACAGATGCTGCTGATCGAATGCCCCTGGTGCGGTCCCCGCGCCGAAACCGAATTCTCGTGCGGCGGCGAAGCGGACATCGCCCGCCCGCTCGACACGGACAAGCTCACCGACAAGGAATGGGGCGACTACCTTTTCATGCGCAAGAACCCGCGCGGCGTGCATCGCGAGCAATGGTTCCACACGCAGGGCTGCCGCCGCTGGTTCAAGGCGCAGCGCGACACCGTCAGCTATGCGTTCCAGGGTTATCAGACGTTCGAGCGTCCGTTGCTGGCGCTGGACAGTACCGATACACAGGCAGCAAACGCACAGGTAAAGGCACAGGTAAAGGCACAAGAGGGCAAAGCATCATGAGCCAGAAAGACCGACTCCCGACCGGCGGGCGCATCAATCGCGCGATCGCGCTGAGCTTCACGTTCAACGGCGTCGAGTATCAGGGTTATCAAGGCGATACGCTCGCGTCCGCCTTGCTCGCGAACGGCATGCATTTCGTCGCACGCAGCTGGAAATATCACCGGCCGCGCGGCATCGTGACCGCGGGCGTCGAGGAGCCGAACGCGGTCGTGCAACTGGAGACCGGCGCCTACACGGTGCCGAACGCGCGCGCCACCGAAGTGGAGTTGTACCAGGGGCTCGTCGCGAGCAGCGTGAACGCGAAACCGAGCATCGAGAAGGACCGCATGGCGATCAACCAGAAGATCGCGCGCTTCATTCCGGCGGGCTTCTACTACAAGACCTTCATGTGGCCGCGCAAACTCTGGCCGAAGTACGAGGAAGCGATTCGCGACGCGGCCGGCCTCGGCACCGCGCCGCGACAGCGCGACGCGGACCGCTACGACAAGCGCTTCGCGCATTGCGACGTGCTGGTGGTCGGCGGCGGCCCGGCCGGGCTCGCGGCCGCGCACGCGGCGGCCTTGTCGGGCGCGCGCGTGACGCTCGTCGACGATCAGCCCGAGCTGGGCGGCTCGCTGCTGTCCTGCGGCGCGGAGATCGACGGCAAGCCCGCGCTGCTGTGGGTGCAGAAAATCGAGGAGGAATTGCGGCAGTTGCCCGATGTGAAGATCCTGAGCCGCAGCACCGCGTTCGGCTATCAGGACCACAATCTCGTCACGGTCACCCAGCGCCTGACCGATCATCTGCCCGTGTCGCAGCGCAAGGGCACGCGCGAACTGCTGTGGAAGATCCGCGCGAAACGCGTGATTCTCGCGACCGGCGCGCATGAACGGCCGATCGTGTTCGGCAACAACGATCTGCCTGGCGTGATGCTCGCGTCGGCGGTGTCGAGCTATCTGCATCGGTATGCGGTACTGCCGGGTCGCAATGCGATCGTGTTCACGAACAACGACGACGGCTATCAATGCGCGCTCGACCTGAAAGCGGCCGGCGCGCAGGTGAGCGTCATCGATCCGCGCGCGGGCGCATCGAAGGGCACGCTGCCGGCGCTCGCGTGCCGCCATGGCATCAAGGTGCTGAACGGCGCGGTTGTCACGGCGGCGCATGGCAAGCTGCGCGTCGCGTCGGTGTCGCTCGCCTCGTATGCGAAAGGGCAGATCACCGCTCAGCAGGGCCAACTGCCGTGCGATCTGCTCGCGATGTCGGGTGGCTGGAGCCCAGTGCTGCATCTGTTCGCGCAGTCGGGCGGCAAGGCCCATTGGCATGACGACAAGGCCTGCTTCGTGCCGGGCAAGGCGGTCCAGCCTGAGACCAGCGTCGGCGCCTGCGCGGGCGCCTTCACGCTCGGCCAGGGCATCCGCTTCGCGCTCGACGCCGGCGTCGAAGCGGCGCGCGCGGCCGGGCACATCGTCGCGCGGCCAAAGCCGGTGCAGGTCGCCGAACTGAGCGAAACGAAGCTGGAACCGCTGTGGCTCGTCGGCGGACGCGAGTTGGCCACGCGCGGGCCCAAGCAGTTCGTCGATTTCCAGAACGACGTCGCGGCGGCCGATATCTTCCTCGCGGCGCGCGAAGGCTTCGAATCCGTCGAACACGTGAAGCGCTACACCGCGATGGGCTTCGGCACCGACCAGGGCAAGCTCGGCAACATCAACGGCATGGCGATTCTCGCCCAGGCGCTCGGTAAGACCATTCCCGAGACCGGCACGACGACGTTCCGGCCGAACTACACGCCGGTCACGTTCGGCACTTTCGCCGGCCGGGAATTGGGCGAATTGCTCGATCCGGTGCGCAAGACGGCGGTGCACGAATGGCACGTGGAACACGGCGCGGCGTTCGAGGACGTCGGCAACTGGAAGCGTCCGTGGTATTACCCGAAGTCGGGCGAGGATCTGCACGCGGCGGTTGCGCGCGAAGCGCTCGCGGTGCGCACGAGCGTCGGCATCCTCGATGCGTCGACGCTCGGCAAGATCGATATTCAGGGCCCCGATTCCGCGAAACTGTTGAACTGGGTGTACACGAATCCGTGGACCAGGCTCGAAGTCGGCAAGTGCCGCTACGGCCTGATGCTCGACGAAAACGGCATGATCTTCGACGACGGCGTGACCGTGCGCCTCGCCGAGCAGCACTACATGATGACGACGACCACCGGCGGCGCGGCGCGTGTGCTCACGTGGCTCGAACGCTGGCTGCAAACCGAATGGACCGACCTGCGCGTGCGGCTCGCGTCGGTCACCGATCACTGGGCTACTTTTGCGGTAGTCGGCCCGCTGAGCCGCAAGGTGCTGCAAAAGGTCTGCGACGACATTGACTTCGCGAACGCGGCGTTTCCGTTCATGACGTATCGTGAAGGCACCGTCGCGGGCGCGGCGGCGCGCGTGATGCGCATCAGCTTCTCGGGCGAACTCGCGTATGAGGTGAACGTGCCGGCCAACGTCGGACGCGCGGTGTGGGAAGCGTTGATGGCCGCGGGCGCGGAGTTCGACATCACGCCGTACGGCACCGAGACGATGCACGTGCTGCGCGCGGAGAAGGGCTACATCATCGTCGGCCAGGATACGGACGGCTCGATGACGCCGCACGACCTCGGCATGGGCGGGCTCGTCGCGAACTCGAAGGACTTTCTCGGCAAGCGCTCGCTCGCCCGCTCGGACACCGCGAAGGCGGGACGCAAGCAACTGGTCGGGCTGCTCGCGGAGGATGCGTCGTTCGTGATACCCGAGGGCTCGCAGATCGTCGCCGGTCCGTTCCAGGGCGACACCGCGCCGATGCTCGGGCACGTCACGTCGAGCTATTACAGCCCGATTCTGCAACGCTCGATCGCGATGGCGGTCGTCAAAGGCGGTCTCGACAAGATCGGCACGACCGTCACGATTCCGCTCGCAAGCGGCAAACAGATCGCGGCGAAGATCGCGAGTCCGGTGTTCTACGACAGCGAAGGAGCACGTCAACATGTGGAATGAAACAGGCGGGACGGTGTCCATCGTGGACCGCACGCTCGGGCGGCAAAACGGCGCGTGGCAGGAGTCGCCGCTGGTCGGTGTGGATGGGCTGCTGAAACAGCATCAGGCCAACGCGACTGCCGCGTTCCGGCTCGGCGAGCGGCCATTTCTCGAACTCGTGAACGTGCGCGGCGATACGCGCGACGCGGCGTTCATTCGCGCGGTGGAACAGGTGATCGGCTGCAAGCCGCCGGAGAAGCCGAACACCGTCGCGCGCGGCAACGGCTACGACATGGTCTGGCTCGGCCCGGACGAATGGCTCGTGCGTTCGGAGACCGCGCACGATGCGACGCGCACGGCGCCGTTGCAGGCGAAGCTCGGCGCGGCGTTCGCGGGCGTGTTCGCATCGGCGGTCGATGTGGGCAGCGGCTATACGGTCCTTGAAATCACCGGCACGCGCACGCGCGACGTGCTCGCGCGCGGCTGTCCGCTCGATCTGCATCCCAAACTTTTCGGCCTGGGGCAGTGCGCGCAGAGCCACTATTTCAAGGCGTCGATCACGTTGCTGCCCACGGGCACCGACAGTTTCGACATCGTCGTGCGTCGCAGTTTCGCGGATTACTTCGTCAGGATCATGCTCGACGCCGCCGAGCCGTTGATGTGCTGAGCGTCGCGCAGTTCGCTTTGCTGATTTCGCCATGACGTCGGCACGCGCGGCCACCTCGCTTCTCACGGCACGCGCGTGCGATGAGCGCGATGCCGGCGCCGCGCTCGCGCTGCTCGATCAAAGTATCGCGCTGCGTCATCGGCGCATTGCGCTGATCCGCTATCTGCTCGCGCGGGAGCTCGGTGCGCCGCTCGAAGCGCGGCATCATGCGTACGTCGAGAAAATCGCGGCCCGTCTGAGCGCGGATGCGCTCGCGCGGATCGCCGGCGCAGCGCGTGCGCGGCTGCGCCCGTAAGTCCACGCCGTATCAGGGCTTGCCGCCATCCAGCGCCGTGAGGATCTGATGCGCGGCGCTCACGCGCGCTTCGTTCGGGAAATTGCGATTGGCGAGCAGCACGATACCGATGCGTTTTTGCGGCACGAACGCGACATACGCACCGAAGCCGTTGGTCGATCCGGTCTTGTTGATCCAGACGTTCTGCTGCGGCGGCAGCGGCGGTTTGATTGCGGTCGACGGCGTGCCGTTGAGGACCATCTCCGGCGAATTGCCGGCCAGCAAGGTCGGCAACGCGACCGGATACGGGTACTGCTCCCAGATCAGATCCTGAGTCAGCACCCCGGCCTGGAAGTAGCCGGTATGGGTATCCGTGATCGCACGCTGGAGCTGGCTGTCGAGCGGAATCAGATTCATGTTTGCCTGCACGAAACGCAGCATGTCGGCGGCGGTCGACTTGACGCCATAGGCTTCGGCGGAAATCACGCCGCCCGTCAGACGGATCGGCGCACCGTCTTTCGCATAGCCCTGCGCGTAGTCCGGCATTTTCGCCGCGGGCACGTCGATATAGGTGCTCTTCATGCCGAGCGCCGGAAACACGCGTTGCTGCATCAGCACGGTGAAATCCTGTCCCATGGTCTTCGCGGTGATCAGGCCGAGCGTGCCGATGCCGGGATTCGAGTAGGTGCGGAACGTGCCGGGCGCATGAGCGGGCTCCCAGTCGTGGAAGTACCGCAGCAATTGCGCGTCGTTATGGATGTCGTCCGGCACCTGTAGCGGCAGACCGCCAGGTGTGTGCGTGCCGAGGTTCAGCAGGCTGACTTTGCCGAACGGGCGGCCGCGCAGCGTCGGCAGATAGCGTTCCGTGCCGTCCGACAACGACAGCTTGCCGTCGAGCTGCGCATACGACGCGAGCGTCGCCGTGAAGGTCTTGCTGACCGAGCCGAGTTCGAACAGCGTATCGCGTGTGACCGGCTTGCCGGTTTGCGTCGATGCGACGCCATAGTTGTAGACGTAGGGCTTGCCGTCGTCGATCACGCCGACCGCCATGCCGGCGATATGGTACTTCGCCATCAGCGGCCTGATCGCGGCATCGATGGTCGGTTGGAGTTGCGCGGCGGTGGGCTCGGCCGCGTGGCCGACGGGTGAGATCGCGCAGAGCGTGAACAGCGCGAACGTGGCGGTTGTTATCAGTTTGAGCGCTCGGGTCTTCATGGCAAACGGGTCCTCGGTCGGGGGAGTGTGAGTCGGTGGATCGGCAATTCGGCTGAGGCAGCACTATCGGGCTTTTGCGAACCGCTGGCAAACGAGGATATGTTGCGCGGGGGTAAAGAAAAAGTTGTAGGCCGCTACGCTGGTGAAACGGCGCGCCGCGCAGCGTGTGCGGCGTGCCGCTCACGAACCAGCACGAATATCTGCGGCTCCGATCAGCATAGGGTGCGTGGCCGCACGACTGCCGAGGTCGGCCTGGTACTCGGGCACGAGATTACCGGCGAAGTGATCGAGGTAGGGCGCGACGTCGAGACGCTGCAGGTCGGAGATCCGGTGTCGCTCGACGATGCGCCCGAGGGCTACCGGCAATTCGACGGCGGCGCGCCGAAGAAGTTTGTGATCGACCCGCACGGGTTGTTGAAGGCGGCTTGAGTTTGGTTGGTCGCTAAAGCGCCGCGTGGCCTGCCGGGCACGCGGCGCTTCTGTTCATTGATCAAGCCGCCATCACTGGCGCACCGGATAGCGAAGGCACCTGCTTGCGACGCTCGCGCGTCGGCGCGGTGCCGAACGCATCGCGATAGCTCTTCGAGAAGTGGCAGGCCGACTGGAAGCCGCAGGCCATCGTGATGTGCATGATCGACATGTCGGTCTGCAACAGCAGCTCGCGCGCGCGCCGCAGGCGCAGTGTCAGATAGTAGTGCGTCGGCGTCATGCCCAGATGTTCGCGGAACAGCCGTTGCAACTGCCGTTGCGACATGCCGGCGAGCCGCGCCAGTTCTTCGCGCGACAGCGGCTCCTCGATGTTGTTCTCCATCAGCGAGATCACTTCGAACAGCGATTTGTTGGCCGAGCCGAGCCGCGCGACGAGCGGCATCTTCTGCTGCGCGCTGGTGTCGCGCACGTGTTCGACGATGAACTGCTCGGCGATCTGCGTGACCCGAGCGGTGCCAACACGCGGCGCGATCAGGTTCAGCATCATGTCGAGCGGCGCGACGCCGCCGGTGCAGGTCACGCGATCGCGATCGATCACGAACAGTTCTTTCAGAAAGCGCGTATCGGGAAACTCTTCCTTCAGCGCCGACATGTTTTCCCAATGGATCGCGCACGCATAACCGGCCAGCAGGCCGGCGCGCGCGAGCGCATAGGTGCCCGTGCAAAGACTGCCCAGCACGCAGCCCATGCGCGCGAAACGGCGCAGCGCGGACAGATGCTCGGCGGTGGTGGAGCGCTGCACGTCGATGCCGCCAACCACGAACACGATGTCGGGTTGCCCGACGCATTCGACCGGACCCGTATCGACGGATAGCCCGTTGCTCGCCATGACCGGCCCGCCGGCGGGACTCACGATCGACCAGCGGTAAAGCGTCTGGCCCGTCAGATAGTTCGCCATGCGTAGCACTTCGATCGCGTTCGAGAAGGCGATCATCGTGAAGTTGGGTACCGGCATGAATGCGAAATGCGACAACGATGCCGTGCGATCGGTGGACATGGGAACGGTGATTCCTGATGTAAATGCCGCGTCGTCGTGGGGAGGGCGACTATCTGAATTCTGAGTATCAGGGCAACTACCGTGCCATCAGGCTAAACCCCTGGATACTGCGCACAAAGCCTGGAATGGCTAAGCAATCGACTGATGAAACCATCGGCGCGGCACCGGAACAGCGCGGCGACGCCCTTGCAGCGCACCCGATCGGCGCAGGAATACTGCGTTGTAGTGCAGCGCTGAGCGCACGGATCGCGCCGACTTGTCGAAAGAGGTCGCGCATGGCGGAAAAGGCAAAGAACGCGTCTGAATTCGTAAATAGACGCGCCGGGTGACCGTCAAGAATAGACCCAAGGCAAAGCGGTAGCGCGATCCCGCCGGCAACCCGCAGCAGCCTCCCCGTCAACGTTCTCACGGACCTTCCATGTCGAACCCGAATCCCTTCTTCGAAGACTCGCTAGCGCCGCGCGATCCGGCGGTGCGCGGCGCCATTCTGAAAGAGCTCGAGCGTCAGCAGTCGCAAGTCGAGCTGATCGCGTCGGAAAACATCGTGTCGCGCGCGGTGCTCGACGCGCAGGGCTCGGTGCTGACCAACAAGTACGCGGAAGGGTATCCGGGCAAGCGTTACTACGGCGGTTGCGAATACGTCGACGCGATCGAGACGCTCGCGCTCGATCGTATCAAGCAGCTGTTCGACGCGAAGTTCGCCAACGTGCAGCCGCATTCCGGCGCGCAGGCGAACGGCGCGGTGATGCTCGCGCTCACCAGGCCGGGCGATACGGTGCTCGGCATGTCGCTCGACGCGGGCGGGCATCTGACGCACGGCGCGAAACCCGCGATGTCGGGCAAGTGGTTCAACGCGGTGCAGTACGGCGTGCGGCGCGACACGATGCTGATCGACTACGAGCAGATCGAGGAACTGGCGCAACAGCACAAGCCGACGCTGCTGATCGCCGGCTTCTCCGCCTATCCGCGCGCGCTCGACTTCGGGCGGCTGCGCGCGATCGCCGATGGCGCCGGTGCGAAGCTGATGGTGGACACGGCGCATATCGCCGGCGTGATCGCGGCCGGCCGCCATGACAATCCGGTCCCGCATGCGCACGTGGTCACGTCGACCACCCACAAGACCTTGCGCGGTCCGCGCGGCGGATTCGTGCTGACCAACGACGAGGAGATCGCAAAGAAGATCAACTCTGCCGTGTTCCCCGGCTTGCAGGGCGGCCCGCTGATGCACGTGATCGCCGGCAAGGCGGTCGCATTCGGCGAGGCGCTGCAGCCGGGCTTCAAAACCTATATCGACAGCGTGCTCGCGAACGCGCGGGCATTGGGCGAGGTGCTCACATCGGGCGGCGTCGATCTGGTGACGGGCGGCACCGACAACCATCTGCTGCTGGTCGATCTGCGGCCGAAGGGGCTCAAGGGCAATCAGGTCGAACAGGCGCTGGAGCGCGCGGGCATCACCTGCAACAAGAACGGCATTCCGTTCGATACGGAGAAGCCGACCATCACCTCCGGCATCCGCCTCGGCACACCGGCGGCGACGACACGCGGCTTCGGCGTCAGCGAGTTTCGCGAGGTCGGGCGTCTGATCGTCGCGGTGCTCGATGCGCTGCGCGTGTCGCCCGAAGGCGATGCCGCGACCGAACAACGCGTGCGCCGCGAGATTTTCGCGCTGTGCGAGCGCTTTCCCATTTACTGAGTACGCGTGGAGCAAACGATGAGTCAACTGCACGAGAACAGCATCATCATCGACGGGCTGAACATTTCGAAGTTCGAGCGCTCGGTGTTCGAGGACATGCGCAAGGGCGGCGTGACCGCGGTGAACTGCACGGTGTCGGTCTGGGAGAGTTTTCAGAAGACCGTCGACAACATCGCCGAAATGAAGCAGCAAATCCGCCAATACAGCGAGATCCTCACGCTGGTGCGCACCACCGACGACATCTTCCGCGCCAAGCAAGAGAACAGGACCGGCATCATCTTCGGCTTCCAGAACGCGCATGCGTTCGAGGACAACCTCGGCTATATCGAAGCGTTCAAGGATCTCGGCGTCAACGTGGTGCAGCTTTGCTACAACACGCAGAACCTGGTCGGCACCGGCTGCTACGAACGCGACGGCGGTCTGTCCGGCTACGGGCGCGAAGTGATTCAGGAGATGAACCGCGTCGGCATCATGGTCGATCTGTCGCATGTGGGCGGCAAGACGTCGTCGGAGGCGATCGCGGCGTCGAAGAAGCCGGTCTGCTATTCGCATTGCTGCCCGTCCGGGCCCAAGGAGCATCCGCGCAACAAGACCGACGAGCAGTTGAAGGAGATCGCGGACGCGGGCGGCTTCGTCGGCGTGACGATGTTCGCGCCGTTCCTGAAGCGCGGACCGGACGCGACCGTCGAGGACTATATCGAGGCGATCGAGTACGTGGTGAACCTGATCGGCGAAGACCAGGTGGGGATCGGCACGGATTTCACGCAGGGCTACAGCACCGAGTTTTTCGACTGGATCACGCACGACAAGGGCCGTTATCGCCAGTTGACGAACTTCGGCAAGGTCGTGAATCCCGAAGGCATTCGCACGATCGGCGAGTTTCCGAACCTGACCGCCGCGATGGAACGCGCCGGCTGGAGCGAGACGCGCATCCGCAAGATCATGGGCGAAAACTGGCTACGGGTGTTCGGCGAAGTCTGGAAGGTGTGAGCTTTAGCCCTTGTTTTCATAGCGGATACGAAACGGAGTCTCCACATGCAACCCCAACTGCCTATCGACGTCGATCCGGACACCGGCGTCTGGACCACCGACGCGCTGCCGATGCTGTACGTGCCGCGCCACTTCTTCACCAACAACCACGTCGCCGTCGAGGAAGCGCTCGGCCGCGACACGTACGCCGGGATTCTCTACAAGGCCGGTCACAAGTCCGCCTATTTCTGGTGCGAGAAGGAAGCGAAGCAACATGGTCTTGCCGGCATGGCGGTATTCGAGCATTACCTGAACCGTCTGTCGCAGCGCGGCTGGGGCATCTTCAGGATCATCGAAGCCGATCCGGCCAGCTCGCATGCGCGGATCGAATTGCGGCACTCGTCGTTCGTGCTCGCGCAACCGGGCAAGACCGGCAAGCTTTGCTACATGTTCGCCGGCTGGTTCGCGGGCGCGATGGACTGGGTCAACGATACCGCGCCCGACGGCGCGCGCAAGGGCCCGCCGTCGCAGTCGAAAGAAGCACGCTGCGCGGCGGAGGGACACGAGCACTGCGTGTTCGAAGTCTCGCCGCTCGCGTCAATCTAATCCGGGCATTCCGAGGTCGATCGCGATGCGCTACCCGAACCTTTTCAAGCCGCTCACGTTGAACAAGCTGACGCTGCGCAATCGCATCGTCAGTACCGCGCACGCGGAGGTCTATGCGGAGCCGGGTGGCCTGCCCGGCGACCGTTATATCCGCTACTACGAGGAAAAGGCGAAGGGCGGAGTCGCACTCGCCGTGTGCGGCGGTTCGAGCCCGGTGTCGATCGACAGCCCGCAAGGCTGGTGGAAGTCGGTGAATCTCGCCACCGACCGGATCGTCGATCCGCTCGCGCGGCTGGCGGAAGCGATGCACGCGCATGGCGCGAAAATCATGATTCAGGCCACCCACATGGGACGCCGCTCGGCGTTTCACGGCGAGCACTGGCCGCATCTGATGTCGCCGTCGGGAGTGCGCGAGCCGGTGCATCGCGGCAACGCGAAGATCATCGAGGTCGAAGAGATCCGCCGCATCATCGGCGACTTCGCGGCGGCCGCGAAGCGCGTGAAGGATGCGGGCATGGACGGCATCGAGATCTCGGCGGCGCACCAGCATCTGATCGATCAGTTCTGGAGCCCGCGCACCAACTTCCGTACCGACGAATGGGGCGGCTCGCTCGAAAACCGCCTGCGTTTCGGCGTCGAAGTGTTGCAGGCGGTGCGCGCGGCGGTGGGCGCCGACTTCTGCGTCGGCCTGCGCATGTGCGGCGACGAATTCCATGAAGACGGGCTCGATCACGAGCAGCTGAAGGAAATCGCCCAGGCGATGAGCGAAAGCGGTCTGATCGACTATCTCGGCGTGATCGGTTCCGGCGCGGACACCCACAATACGCTCGCCAACTGCATGCCGCCGATGGCGCTGCCGCCCGAGCCGTTCGTGCATCTCGCGGCCGGCATCAAGCAGGTCGTCAAGGTGCCGGTGATGCACGCGCAAAGTATTCGCGACGCGGGCCAGGCCGAGCGGCTGCTCGCGAGCGGCATGGTCGATCTGGTCGGCATGACGCGCGCGCAGATCGCCGATCCGCATATGGTCATCAAGATCCGCGATGGCCGCGAGGACGAAATCAAGCAGTGCGTCGGCGCGAACTACTGCATCGACCGTCAGTACAACGGGCTCGACGTGCTGTGCGTGCAGAACGCGGCGACCTCGCGCGAAGCGACGATGCCGCACGTGATCGCCAGGTCGCGCGGGCCGAAGCGCAAGGTCGTGGTGGTCGGCGCGGGGCCGGCGGGGCTCGAAGCGGCGCGCGTCGCGAAGTCGCGCGGCCACGACGTGGTGCTGTTCGAAAAGAACGATCACGTGGGCGGCCAGATCATGCTGGCGGCGAAAGCGCCGCAGCGCGAGCAGATGGCGGGCATCGTGCGCTGGTTCGACATGGAGACGAAGCGCCTCGGCGTGGAGCGCCGCCTCGGTGTCGCCGCCGACGAGCGGACCATCATGGCCGAGAAGCCCGACATCGTCGTGCTCGCCACCGGCGGTTCGGCGTTCACGTGGCAGGTCGCGGCGTGGGGCGTCGACGCGGGGCTCGCGGTCAGTTCGTGGGACGTGCTGGCCGGCAAGGTCGAGCCGGGCAGAAACGTGCTCGTGTACGACGGCGTCAGCACGCATGCGGGTGCGGGCGTCGCCGATTTCATCGCGAGCCGCGGCGCCAACGTGGAGATCGTCACGCCCGACGTGAAGGTCGCCGACGACGTCGGCGGCACCACGTTCCCGATCTTCTATCGCCGTCTGTACGCGCAAGGCGTGATCCATACGCCCAATTACTGGCTCGACAGGGTGTACGAGGAGGACGGCAAGAAGATCGCCGTGATCCGCAACGAGTACACCGAGGAGCAGGAGGAGCGCGCGGTCGATCAGGTGGTGATCGAAAACGGCAGTGCGCCGAACGACCGGCTTTACTGGAAGCTGAAGCCTGAATCGGTCAATCTCGGCCAGGTCGACGTGCACAAGCTGTTCGCGTCCGAACCGCAACCGTGTCTCGACGAGCAGCTCGGCGACGGCCGCTTCCTGCTGTTCCGGGTCGGCGACTGCATCTCGATGCACAACATTCACGGCGCGATCTACGACGCGCTGCGCCTTTGCAAGGATTTCTGACGATGAGCCCCGTGTTTGTCATCACCGTCCTGCTGTGGGTGTCGGTGGCCGGTCTCGCGTTCGCGCTGGCGCGCCGCGCCGCCTACTGGCGCGAGGGCCGTGCGACCGTCGCGGGCGCCTATGGCTGTGCCAATCTGCTCGCGATCCCGAAGCGTTACTTCGTCGACCTGCATCACGTGGTCGCGCGCGATCCGTATATCGCCCGCACGCACGTCGCCACGGCGGGCGGAGCGATCCTCGCGATGGCGCTCGTGTTCGTCAACTACGGTCTCGCGATCTACTCGCCGTGGCTGGACAAACTGATCTTTCTCGCCGCGCTGGCGATGCTGATCGGCACGGTGTTCGTGTGGCGCCGCCGGCATGGCGCGAAGACGGTGCCGGCGCGACTCTCGCGCGGGCCGTGGGATCAGTTGCCGTTGCTACTGGGCGCGTTCGCGCTCGGTCTCGCGCTGTTCATCGCGCTTCCGGCGACGATGATGTCCGGCGCGCTCGCGGTGATCGTCGCGCTGTTGATCGCGGCGGGCGCATTCACGATGACGCTCGGCGCGGCGCGTGGCGGCCCGATGAAACATGCGTTGGCCGGACTGCTGCATCTCGCGTTTCATCCGCGTCAGGAGCGCTTTGGCGATTCCACCGCAGCGCGTCACGCTCGCGATGCCGTGCCGCCCACCGCGCTTAAAACCCCGCTGCTCGACGCGAAGGAATATGGCGTCGGCAAGCCGCTCGAATTCCGCTGGAACCAGTTGCTCAGCTTCGACGCCTGCGTGCAATGCGGCAAATGCGAAGCGGCGTGTCCCGCGTTCGCGGCCGGTCAGCCGCTCAATCCGAAGAAGCTGATTCAGGATCTGGTAACCGGCATGGTCGGCGGCACCGACGCGCAGTACGCGGGCAGCCCGACGCCCGGCATTCCGGTCGGCAAGCACGCGGGCGCGCCCGCCAAGCCGCTGATCTCGACGCTGATCGAAGCGGACACGCTTTGGTCCTGCACGACCTGCCGCGCCTGCGTGCAGGAGTGCCCGATGCTGATCGAGCACGTGGACGCGATCGTGGACATGCGCCGCAATCAGACGCTCGTCGAAGGCAGCGTGCCGGGCAAGGGGCCGGCGACGCTCGCGAATCTGCGCGAAACCGGCAGCCTCAACGGCTACGACATCGGCGCGCGCTACGACTGGGCCGTCGATCTGCAGGTGCAGGTCGCGCAGCCGGGCCGTCAGGTGGACGTGCTGCTGATCGCCGGCGAAAGCGCGTTCGACATGCGCTATCAGCGCACGCTGCGCGCGCTCGTCAAGGTGCTGAACCGCGCGGGCGTCGATTACGCGGTGCTGGGCGGTGTCGAGACCGATACCGGCGACACCGCGCGGCGGCTCGGCGACGAAGCGACGTTCCAGCAACTGGCCCGTACGCTGATCGGGACGCTCGCGCAGTACTCGTTCGCGCGCATCGTTACCGCCGATCCGCACGTGCTGCATAGCCTGCGCAACGAGTATCGCGCGCTCGGCGGGTTCTATCAGGTCCAGCATCACACGGCGCTGATCGACGAACTGATCGCGAGCCGCAAGCTGTCGCCGCGCGCGGCCGCCGCCGTCGCGGCGCGCAACATCACGTATCACGACCCGTGCTATCTGGGCCGCTACAACGGCGAGACGGAAGCGCCGCGCCGGGTGCTGAAGAGCATCGGCATCAAGGTGGTCGAGATGGAGCGTCACGGCCTGCGTGGACGCTGCTGCGGTGGCGGTGGCGGCGCACCGTTGACCGATATCCCGGGCAAACGGCGGATTCCCGACATCCGTATCGACGACGCGCGCGCGAGCGGCGCGGAGATCGTCGCGGTCGGCTGTCCGAATTGCACGGCGATGCTCGAAGGGGTGGTGGGGCCGCGACCGGAAGTGCTGGACGTGGCCGAACTGGTCGCCGCGGCGCTGGAGTAACGCGATGATGAACACGCTCAAACGAATCGATCCGCGCCGGCCGTTCGCGGTGACGGCACAGGGACTCAGGCGCATCACGCTCGGCGTCATTGGCATCGCGGACGCCGGCGGCAGTGCGTCGCTGGCTGATGCGCGTCACGCCGCGCATCGCGAACAGCCGAAGCCGCGCCGCACGACGGCCGCGCCGCGCCATGTGCTGCTGGTCGCGGCGCACGCGGACCGCGGCGCGCTCGATGAACATGCGCGCCAGACGCTCGCGGCCGCCGCGCTGATCGCGGACACGCACAGCGAAGTCGTGCTGCTGGTGTTCGGCGAATTCACCGGCGATGCCGCCGCGCTCGGCGCCGACAAGCTGATCGAATTGCCGATGTTCAATCGCCACACGTACGCGCCGGACGACGAACTGAATGCGCTGGCGGCCTGCGTCGCGGCCTATGCGCCAGCCCATGTCTTGCTGCCCGACAACGCGACCGGCGACGGCGACCTCGGCCGCCGCTATGCGGCGGTGGTCGATGCAAGCGTCGCGACGCACGTCGTCGAGATCGCTGCCGGGCACGTGTGCACCTATATTCGCGCGAATACGGCGCTCGCCAGCCGCGCGCTGCCCGAGGTCGTGCTGCTCGAGCCGAATGCGGTCGATCCGAAGCTGCCGTTCGTCGGCGCGGGCGAGCGGGTCGCGTGGCGCTTCGACCGCGAAGCGGACAGCACGGTCGCGCAACGAGCGATACACGATCTCGGCATCGACGAAATCGACGCGGCGCAGGTCGCGCTGGAAGAGGCGGATTTCATCGTGTCGGCGGGCAACGGCGTCAGCGACGTGCCCGCGTTCGAGCGACTCGCGACGACCCTCGGCGCGGCGATCGGTGCCAGCCGGGTTGCCGTCGACGACGGCAAGTTCACGCGCGACAAGCAGATCGGCGCGACCGGCAAGACCGTCGAGGCGAGCGTGTATATCGCGTTCGGCATCTCGGGGGCGGTGCAGCATCTGCAAGGCATCAAGGATTGCCGCCATGTGATCGCGGTGAATCTCGACGCGAGCGCGCCGATCGCGAAGCGCGCGAATCTGACCGTGATCGCCGACGCGCAGGAAACCATCGCGGCGCTCAACGAGGCGGCGGCCGCGGCGCGCGGTGCCCGCGCCACGTCGGCCGCGCTGCTGCGGCCGGGCAAGCTTGCCGAAGGAGTGCTCGCATGAAGATCGCCGTGCTGGTTTCAGTCGGACGTCACCCGGTCAGCGGCGTCGCGCGCTACAGCCGCAACGATGCGGCGGCGTTGACGCTGGCGCTGTTGCTCGTCAGAACGCATGGCGCGACGCTCGACGTGCTGCACGCGGGCGATCCGTCGAACGCCGCGTTGAACGAGTATCTGGCGCTCGGCGCGCGTTCGATCGAAGTGCTCGAGATGCCGCCCGACGCCGATCCTGCGCCGCAACTCGCCGGGCGTTTGCGTGGCTACGAGCTGGTGCTGACCGGCACGCGCGCCGAAGGCGGTTTCGATAGCGGCATGCTGCCGTATCGCGTCGCGCATGCGCTGGCGGTGCCGCTCGTCGGCACCGCCGTCGATGTGGCGCTGCGCGACGGTCGGGCGCAGGTCCGGCAGTTCATGCCGAAGGGCCTACGACGGCGCGTCGAAGTGCGGCTGCCGGCATTGGTTGCCGTGCATCCGCTCGCGAACGTCGCGACCTCGTACGCGTATGCACGAATGCGCGAAGGCACGATCGAGCGCGCCGTCGCGCCGGTCGCCGACGCGCGGCACGGCACCACTCGCGAACAGTCCGCATGGACGATCGGCCCCGCCACAGCGAAACCGGTGCGCCTCGCCGCCGCCGAAAAGCGCTCGGGCCACGCGCGCATGCTGTCAGCGACGACAACCGAGAGCCGCGGCGGCAGCGTCGTAATTGAAGGGAGTTCCGTCGAAAAAGCACAAGTGATACTCGCGTATTTGCGCGAGCATCAACTGGTGGATTACTGAATTCCGGCTCGGGCCAGCATGCGACCAGGAGGGCCTGGCGCGGCGCCAGACGTGACACGCAACGGAGCACACAATGAAAGTTTCCGCAGACGTTCGCGCAATGATCGAACGCCGCAAGCAGAACTACACGCTGGAAGCGCCGTTCTATACCAGCGAGCCCATCTTCGCGCTCGACATCGACGCGATTTTCCGCCAGCACTGGATTCAGGTCGCGGTCGAGCCCGACGTGCCCGAACCGGGCGACTATGTGACGGTCGAGATCGGCGACGATTCGATCCTGATCGTGCGCGACGACGACATGCGGGTGCGTGCGTTTCATAACGTATGCCGCCACCGCGGCGCGCGTCTGTGCAATACCGGCAAGGGCTCGCTCGGCAATATCGTCTGCCCGTATCACAGCTGGACGTATAGCCTCAATGGCGACCTGATGTTCGCCGAGCACATGGGCGAGCAGTTCGAGCGCTGCAAACATAGTCTGAAAGCGGTGCATGTCGAAAATCTCGCCGGACTGATTTTCATCTGCCTCGCCGAGCAGCCGCCCGCCGATTTCGCCGTGATGCGCGCCGCGATGGAACCGTATCTGTTGCCGCACGATCTGGCCGGCTGCAAGATCGCCGCGTCGATCGACATCATCGAGGAGGGCAACTGGAAGCTGACGATGGAAAACAATCGCGAGTGCTATCACTGCGTGGCGAACCATCCGGAGCTGACCATCTCGCTGTACGAATACGGTTTCGGTTATCAGCGCACGCCGGCGAACGAGGAGGGCATGGCCGCGTTCGAGACGACGGTCGCGCGCCGCACCGCGCAGTGGGAGGCGATGCAGTTGCCGTCGGCGGAAATCGAGCGGCTTGCCGACCTGGTCACCGGGTTTCGTACGCAACGTCTGCCGCTCGATCGCGACGGCGAATCGCAGACGCTCGACGCGAAGGTCGCCTCGAAGAAGCTGCTCGGCGGTTTCAGGCATGCGGATCTCGGCGGCCTGTCGTTCTGGACCCAGCCGAACTCGTGGCATCACTTCATGAGCGACCACATCGTCAGTTTCTCGGCGATTCCGCTGTCGGCCGGCAAGACGCTGGTGCGCACCAAATGGCTCGTGCACAAGGACGCGCGCGAAGGCATCGATTACGACCTCGACAATCTGACCGCCGTATGGCGCGCGACCAACGACCAGGATCGCGCGCTCGTCGAATATTCGCAGCGCGGCGCGACGAGCAGCGCGTATGAGCCGGGTCCTTATTCGCCGTTCACCGAAGGACTCGTCGAAAAGTTCTGCGAGTGGTATATCGGCCGTCTCGCGGATTACGACGGGAACTCACGGGCGGTGCACGACGAGAAAGTCGTGTCGTTCGTGCGCTGAGCGCAAGACCGCAATGAGACGCGGGGGGACAACCATGATGCGCGATCAGGCCATGTTTCAACCGGACATCGAGCAGACTTCGCAGAATCCAGTTGACGCGCCGAGCCGCGTCACGCAGCCGCGCTTCTGGGACGCGCTGCCGGCGCGCTGGAACAGCGACGCCGACGACACGCTGGAGTGCTGCCAGGTCCGCAGCGAAACGCACGACGTGAAGAGTTTCTTCTTCCGCGCGCCATCCGGTCGGGCGTTCGTGTTCGAGCCGGGGCAATTCATCACGCTGGAGTTGGAGATTGACGGCGAGCGCGTCAATCGCTGCTATACGATCTCGTCTGCGCCCACACGGCCGCATACGATTTCGATCACCGTCAAGCGCGTGCCGGGCGGCCCGGTGTCCAACTGGCTGCACGACCATCTGCATGCGGGTATGCAGGTACGCGTGCTGGGCCCAGCCGGCGAATTCACCTGCGCGCGGCATCCGGCGCGCAAGTTGCTGTTTTTGTCGGCGGGCTCGGGCATCACGCCGCTGATGTCGATGAGCCGCGCGCATCATGAACTCGGCGAGGACAGCGATATCGTCTTCGTGCACAGCGCGCGTACGCCGGACGACATCATCTTCGCGCGCGAGCTCGATCTGATCGCCGCCAATCAGGCGCATTTCCGCACCGCGTTCGTCTGCGAACGCGTGGGCACGCGCACCAATTGGCCCGGCATCACCGGCTTTCTGACGCTGCCGCTGCTGAAACTGATTGCGCCGGATTTTCTGGAGCGCGAGATTTTCACGTGCGGCCCCGCGCCGTATATGCAGGCGGTGCGCAATCTGCTCGATGAAGGCGGCTTCGATCGCCAGCACTATCACGAGGAAAGCTTCTCGTTCGAGACCGTCAGCGAAGTGGCCGCGCAATTGGCCGAAGCGCATGTCGCGCACACGCTGAGCGATGCGTGCGCGCCGGCCGAAACCGCCACGCGTTTCAAGGTGAACTTTACGCGCAGTCATCGCGAGATCGAGTGCGGCGGCGCCCAGCATGTGCTCGATGCGGCGAAGCAGGCGGGCGTGCGGCTGCCGGCGTCGTGCACGCAAGGCATGTGCGGCACCTGCAAGGTGAAGCTCGTGTCCGGCGAAGTGGCGATGAAGCACGCGGGCGGTATCCGTCAGCGCGAGATCGATCAGGGCATGGTGCTGCTGTGCTGTAGCAAGCCGTTGACCGATCTCGTCGTCGACAAGTAATACGACTGATAACACCACAAGAACACGGCAAACACTGGGCGGAATTGCGTGGAAGTCGCATGCGGACAACTGCATGTCGCAAAACAACGCTACCCGGCAATTCTGGTTGGCGATTCTGAATACGCGATGTGCGGTTCGATGGCAAACGCGTCAGTGGGCAAATGGATCAACGGGAGAACGTCGATGAGACTGATCGGAAAGATAGTGGTGGCAAGCGCGTTGGGGGTGATGCTGGCGGCGGTCAGTGCGGGCGTGTCGGCCGATTCGAAGCCGACCATCAAGATCGGTTACGTGGAGGGCTGGGACGATAGCGTGGCGACCTCGAACGTGGCCGCCGAGGTGATCGAAAAACGCCTCGGTTATCAGGTGCAACTGGTGCCGGTGGCGGCCGGCGTGATGTGGCAGGGCGTGGCGCGCGGCGATCTCGACGCGACGCTGTCCGCGTGGCTGCCGGTCACGCACGGCGCCTACTGGAACAACTTCAAGGACAAGGTGGTCGACCTCGGGCCGAACTTCAACGACGCGAAGATCGGTCTGATCGTGCCGGACAACGCGGACGTGAAGAGCGTCGGCGATCTGCAGGCGAAGAAGGCGGAGTTCGGCGCGCGCATCGTCGGCATCGACGCCGGCGCGGGTGTGATGCAGAAAACCAGCGAGGCGATCAAGGCCTATGGGCTCGACTATCAGCTGATGCCGAGTTCCGGAAGCGCGATGACCGCCGAACTGGCGCGCTCGGAGGCGGCCAGCAAGCCGATCATCGTGACCGGATGGAAGCCGCACTGGATGTTCGCCAAGTACAAGCTGAAGTTCCTCGACGATCCGAAGAAGGTATTCGGTGAAGCCGAGCACGTGGATAGCGTGGTGAATCCCGAGCTCGAGAAAAAAGCGCCGACAGTGGTCGCGTTCCTGAAGAAGTTCCAATGGAAGCCGGGCGAGATCGACACGGTGATGCTGGCCACGCAGAATGGCGAAAAGCCGGCTGCAGCGGCCGACGCGTGGGTCAGCGCGCATGCGGACCGGGTGGATAGCTGGGTGAAGTAACTCGGCCAGGCGTCGGCGCAGCACACGAAAACGCCGCTTTTCAGCGGCGTTTTTCTGTTTACCGCAGCACGACGGTGCGCTCGCCGTTGATGAACACACGCCGCTCGACGAAAGCCTTGACCGCGCGCGCGAGCGTAATGCATTCGACGTCGCGTCCGGTCGTCAGCAGCCGTTCGGGGCTGTACGAGTGATCGACCGGTTCGACTCCCTGCTCGATGATCGGACCTTCGTCGAGATCGTCGGTGACGAAATGCGCGGTGGCGTCGATCACCTTGACGCCGCGCTCGGACACGCGACGCTGAGAACCCCTTGAGCAGGACGGGAAATGGCGGACATAAGCTCTCCACATTGACGATCAGGCGAGGCCGCGGGGTGCGGCGCGCATCGTCGCAGTAGAGCAAATCGGGCGATAACGCGGATAGAAGCTAACCGCCGTTGCGCTGGAATGGAGCGCCAGAAGGATCTGCCGTGCTAATCCGCAGGCTCCGCCGCGAGCCTTCGCTTCAGCGTATCGATCAACGCGCGCACCTTCGCCGGCGGGTGACTCGTCGGCGGGAATACGGCCTGAATGCTCGCCGGTGCGCTCGCCCATTCGGGCAGCAGCCGGATCAGCCGTCCCGCCGCGACGTCGTCCGCGATCGAAAAATCCGTCAACAGACCGATGCCGCCGCCCGCGAGCGTCGCCGCGCGGCAGGCATCGGCCGTGTTGACGCGCAACGCGGACGCGCAACGCACGCTCGCGATCTTGCCGTCGACGTGCCGCAAATCGAGCGTCAACGGATGCGGCAGCACCGACAACGCGCAATAGGGCAGCGTCTCCAGCGCGGCCGGCGTGCCCGGCACGCCCCACGTCCGCAGGAACTCCGGACTCGCGACGAGCCATTTGACGAAGCTGCCGAGCTTCACCGCGCGATAGTTGGAATCCGCGAGGCGACCAAGCCGGATCGCTACATCGATGCCATCGGCGATCAGATCGACGTAGCGGTCGCTGCTCAGCAGCTCGACGTCGAGCTGCGCATGCGTGCGGCGCAATTCGACCAGCGCGGGCGCGACGACGAGCGTGCCGTAGTCGTTCGGCGCACTGACGCGCAGCGTGCCGCGCACCGGTGAGGTTTCCCCGCCGAGCGCGTTCAGCGCGTCCTCGGTGGCATGCAGAATCTTCACGCTCGCCTCGTAGAACGCGCGGCCCGCCTCGGTGACGCCGAGCCGCCGGGTGGTACGCACCAGCAGGCTCGCGCCGACCTCCGCCTCGAGCCTCTGCATGTGCGTGCTGACCATCGTCTTCGCGAGCCCGAGCCGCGTCGCGGCGGCGCTCAGCGAGCCCGCGTCGATGACCGCGACGAAGATCGCGAGGCGGTTCAGGTTCACGTTGCGCACATCGGCCATGATCGATTGTCCATTCTCGCTTGACTGTGTTTCCCGGATTATCGGGCTTCCGCGCAACAGTGCCTACGCCTTATGCTGGGCGTGTCATTCAACGTATCCGGAGCCATCCATGCCCGCTGCCAGACCCGCCGAGCCTATCAAGCTGTATACGACGCTGCTTTCAGGCCACGGTCATCGCGTGAAGCTGTTTCTGACGCTGCTCGATCTGCCGTTCGAGGTCATCGAGCTGAACATGAAGGCGGGCGACAACCGCAAGCCCGAGTACGTCGCGCTGAACCCATTCGGTCAGGTGCCGACGATTCAGGACGGCGAGCTCACGCTGTTCGATTCGAACGCGATTCTGGTCTATCTGGCGAAGCGCTATGGCGACGCATCGTGGCTGCCGGACGATCCGCGCGGCGCCGCGGCGGTGCAGCGCTGGCTGTCGCTCGCGGCTGGCCAGATCGCCTACGGGCCGTGCGCGGCGCGGCTCGTGACGGTGTTCGGCGCGCCGCTCGACCACCAACGTGCGAAGCAGATCGCCGTCAAGCTGTTCGACGTGATCGACGAGGAGCTTGCCGGTAAGCCGTTCGTGGCTGGCGCGCACGTCACGATCGCCGATATCGCCGCGCACACGTATATCGCTCACGCGCCCGAGGGCGGCGTGTCGTTGCAGCCGTATCCGAACATTCGCGCGTGGCTGCAGCGCGTGGAGGCACTGCCGCGTTTCATCGCGATGCCTTCGACGAAGGCGGGCTTGCTGGCGGCGTGATACGTGTTGACGGCTGCGTCAGATCTTGCAAAGGAGTCCGATCATGTCCGAGTTCGTCCCGTTGAATAGCTGGGGAGGCGACACGTCGCCGTTTCATGCCGGCGAGCAGGATGCGCAGAAGCGCGCGGGTGTGCGGGAGGTGGCCGAGTCGATGGGACGTCGGGGCATTCGCCGATTCATGCCTGAGCAGCATCGCGAGTTCTTTGCCGCGCAGCCGTTCGTCGTGATCGGCGGCGTCGATGCGAGCGCTCAGCCGTGGGCGACGCTGCGTGCGGGTGCGCCGGGTTTCGTCTCGTCACCGGATGCGCGGACATTGCGCATCGAAGGTGGCACATTGGCTGGCGATCCGCTCGCCGCGGGTTGGCGCGAAGGCGCGCAGCTCGGTGCGCTGGGCATCGAGCCGCGTACGCGGCGGCGCAATCGGGCAAATGGCGTCGTCCGGTCCGTGGCAGGCGACACGTTGCAGGTCGAAGTCACGCAGAGCTTCGGCAATTGCCCGAAGTATATCCAGAGCCGCGCGCCGTCTTTCATCGAGCGGGACGCGGCCGCGACGCGCGCGCAGCCCGAGATCGCCACGCTTCTGAGCAGTGCGGACCGCGAGTTGCTCGCGAGCGCGGACACGTTCTTTATCGCCAGCGCGAATCTGAGCGAGGAAGCGGGGCCGGGAAAGGGGATCGACGTTTCCCATCGCGGCGGTGCGCCGGGCTTCGTGCGCGTGGACGACGTAACTACGCTGACCACGCCCGACTACAGCGGCAACCGCTTTTTCAACACGATCGGCAACCTCGTGCACGATCCGCGCGCGGGTCTGCTGTTTATCGACTTCGCAACCGGCGATCTGCTTTATCTGGCGGTGCGAGCAGAGATCATCTGGGACGGCGACGAACTAGCGGCATTTGCGGGCGCGCAGCGGCTCGTGCGGTTTCATGTGAGCGAAGTGCGGCGCAGTCGCGGCGCGTTGCCGTTCCAATGGTCGAAGGTCGAACTGGCGCCGCAGTTTCTGCCAAAGGTACGAGATAGCGCCTGAGCCGATGCGCACGCGCGTGCTTTAGCTGGGTACGGCCGCCGTTTTACTGCGCATTCCGGCCGAGCCGATAAGACACGCCGAGTCTGGTGGCCAGTTGCCATACATAGACTCGCGAGTACGAAATGCCGAACTGACGGCTTATCAGCTCGCGCATGCGCGCATTGCTCCAGCCGTCGGCGTCGAAGCCGTAGTCCCGCGGTGAGGCCCTCAGCGCCTGGGCCAACCAGTTCAGATCCGCCACCGCGAGTGCGGAATGGCGGCCGCCGACGCTCATGTTTCTCAGCGCCTCGAGCCCACCTTGCTCCAATAGCTTGCGATATCGCTCGACGGTGGTCTTGGCCATGCCCATCTGTCTCGCGACCTCGGCCGCAGCGACGCCGTCGAGCAGTTTCTGGCCCGCCGTGAGACGCCGTGCGACGGTCGGCAAATCGTCATTTGGTGGATGCATCGGAGAACTCCGCCGTTGGGTCGCTGACCGGATTTCAATCGGTTACTGGGGTAGACAGTGAGGAGGGCGCGCCACCTACAGATAATCGAAAAATCGCCCGATGTGTCCAAAAGAATAAAAAATCAATCGCGTTTTTCCTCTGATAGAAAATCACGCGATCCTCCCGTAAGGCGGTTACACGATGTTTTCTTTCTAAAATCTTAAATATCTCTCTTGCGATTGAATTTAACGTTTGCTAACCTGATTGATGTGATTCAAAGACGTCAATCCGGCTCGGCCCGCTCTGACAGCCCGGATACCGCCAGGCCGCATCCGGCTTGACGTCGGGCGCTTTTAAGTGCGGGCGGCAGGTCGGCAGACTGAACCGTTTGAGTGCGCGGATTCCTGTTTTGCGAATGTAATTGGAATGCATTTTTCGATGCAGGGTGGCGATTCGCTGGAAAGCTGCGAAAAAGGTGCTGAAGATTGAAAATCCTTCGCGGCGTTTTTCCAGCGGATTATATGTAAACGGGACATTCGCGCAGAGTGGCGTTGTGAAGCCCGAATCCAGTAACCACCCGCTTAATTTTAGCTGCGTCGTTCAATACCGGAAATATTTTATGCCGGGCAGTTTCCGACTCGATACGCATAACCGCGATAAAAGCTGACAGCGTTTTCATCGGTTGCCATTGGGCGCTTGCAAGCAGGCGGTAAGGAGAACGACATGAACATGGATAGGACCCGCGATATTGCCGCGATGCTACTGCGTGCCGCGAAACGCAAAAGACTCGTGACTTATCAGGAACTGCACGCGCTTTTCGGTCGCGACGAACCGTTGCAAAGCCGCTATCGCGCATTGGAGGACGCGGCGCGTTCACTGAGCGATTGCGCGTTGCTCGACTATGGCTGCCTGATGAGCCTCGACAACGGCCTGCCGGGCGATGACTTCTTTAATCGCTTCAGGCACGGCAGGCCGCGTGAGTACGAAAAGGTGATGGGCTTCGGATCGGCGGGACGCTCGATGACGAAGAAGCGACTGATTGCGGATGCCGAGCGTCTGCGCGTGTTCGAACATGCATCTCAGATCGCGGCAAGTGGGAGGGTGGCGAACACGTTGCACCCGTACGCCACGTCGAAATGCACGTAGCCCATTCACAGTCGCTCAACGATGACACGCTCGCCGGTTGAGAGAAATGCGAAACGTCTGTAAGCCACAAGGCAATAGCCGACGATAAAAATCCGCGCGAGCTGCGATAGCGGCATGGGCTTTCGCTACAAAGCTTATTCTTATGGTGCGCAAAGCTGTATTTAACAGTTGTCTAATTGCGGCATGTGGCTCGCACAAATTAATCTGTACGCATGGCCGCGTCTTAATTCGTGAGGGCTCTGATTGGGCCCACCCATAAAAATTGGAAATTGAATTGCTGCGCCAGTTTTGTTGGTCACTGAATCGGGCTGCACCCGGCGTCAGTTGTGGCAGGCGAAAGAGCCTCGGTTCGGACGATTCGCGATCGTCCACCGGGCATCGGTGTGCATCGCTTGTGGCGGAGGGCCGACACGCGGCACGCGCATCTACGGTGGCCCGTGCGGGGCGTAGCGGAAGCCTTTTCCGAAGAATTCACAATTTGACATAAGATAAATTATCAACATTTGTGATGTTAGTCCAAAGTTCAGATGTCGCGTTTCCGCTAAATTGAAATGTCGTGTTTGCGGGTTCAGGCTGGTGGCCAGCATTCCTTAAGGAGCGCCGGCCATGAACGCATCTGGGACGATCACCATGTCGATGACCGAGCTGGACCGGTTGAAGGTGGTACAGGCCGTTTGCGAGCGGCGGCTGAAGCCGGGCCAGGCCGCGGACCGGCTCGCGTTGAGCGTGCGTCAGCTTGAGCGCCTGGTGCTGCGCTATCAGGCCGCAGGCGTTGCAGGACTGGTCTCCGGCAAACGCGGTCGGGCGGGCAACCATCAATTGTCCGACGGTGTGGCGCGACGCGCGCTGGCGATCATTCGCGAGCGCTATGCCGATTTTGGACCGACACTGGCGTGCGAGAAGCTTCGGGAATGCCACAGCATCAGTTTGTCAGTCGAGACGGTGCGCGCGCTGATGATGGCCGCCGGTCTGTGGATTCGAGGCGTTCTGTGCGAACACGAGTCAGGCCAAGGGGCGTGTCGAGCGCGCCAACCTGACGTTGCAGGACCGGCTCGTCAAGGAACTGAGGTTGCGTAACATCAGTACGCGGGAAGCGGCCAATGCGTATGCGCCCTCCTTCATCGCCGATTTCAACCGGCGCTTTGGCAAGCCACCGAAGAGCGACCACAACGCGCACCGGCCGCTGCGTGACGACGAGGACCTGAAGCAGATCCTGGCCTATCGCGTGGCGCGCAAGGTCTCCAATGCGCTGACGGTGCAGTACGACAGGGTGATGTACATGTTGCAGGACACCGAGGCAAACCGGCGTCTGATGCATGAATACGTCGAGGTCGTTGAATACCGGAACGGAGCCGTCGAGATTCAGGCGGCGGGCCGCGTGTTGCCCTATCGCGAATACGACCGGATCACGCAGATCGATCAGGGCGCGGAGGTTGAGAACAAGCGGCTGTCCGCGGCATTGGCGGTTGCGAGGCTGGTGCAGGCGCAGCGTGATGACCGGCGCGTTTCCGGCTCGCCTTCACGCACCCATATTGGAGAGGACGTCCGGGCGAAGAAAGCGCTGGTGGGCCTGAAGAAACAGCGGGCGATCACGCTAGCGGACGTCACTCAGGTCGTGCACGAAGTGAGCCGCAAAAAACATGAAGAACGGGGGGTGGGCGGCTGCGCCGCCCACCCCAAAAACATAAGAAAAGCACCGTAAAACCCGACATTTCAATCTAGTGCAAACCCCGACATTTGAACTTGGCGGGGACATGTGATGTAGCGGCAAAGCTGTAATGTCGTACCTGGGCAAAGCTGAATCGTCGCAGTCGCAGCATTTTCCAAATCGGCCCAACGAGATTTACAAAAGCTGTCAGATGAATCCGACTTTAGATTTAATGATCGAGCTCAATCGCCTGAGGACTTTATGTACGCTGGCGCACATTGTGCGCGCCTCGGAGGGGATATTTTTCAATACGGCCGTAGAATAAAAAGCGAATGGAAATTTGGGCTATGGACACCCTGACAGACGTGCGTGGGCATACAGAGACTAAGCAGATTCGAATCGACAAAAGCGTCGCTTTGAGGTCTTTTGATGACGTGATTCCGCAGGAGTCGATCGTCGAAATCAATGAGTTCATCGACCACCTGTTTGGCACGACGGCACCGCGCTCGCAGTCCGGCGCAAAGATTGCTGAGATGCTGCGTCGCGGTCAGGCCTTTCGCGAACTCGAGCAGTCGATCTGCGCGAATGCGCGCGCGATGGCTGCGAAGTTCGGTCAGACAAACTTACCGACTGAGCCGTTCCACGTACTGCGCTGTGCGAGCAAGACTTCGTTGACCGAGAGCCACTGCCGCCACTACGACTCCCATCTGCTAACGCTGCTGATTCCGCTTCAGCTCGCACCCGACGGAGTTCACAACGGCGACCTCGTGATGTACCGCAAGCCGCGCCTGTCCGTAACGACGCTGACCAACATGATCTGCAAGATACGCCATGGCTTCCTGCACAGCCTGCCGCTCAGCTGGCGCAGCTGGCATACCTTGCATGATCTGCGTGTCGGCAACTGCAAACGCATTCCGGTCAAGCCGGGCAGCGTCTACGAATTCAACGGCTTCGCACTTCAGCATGCGAACCTCGACGTACAGAACGGACAGCGGCGCACGCTCCTCATTCACTACTACGACCCAGGCCACTCGCTCGGTCTGAGCGGCGTGCTGCGGCGCGGACGGATCGGCTGAGGTCCACCCCGCAAGCCTGAAATCGTCCACGTTGGCTTGCCGATCCCGCAATCGCACATCGTAAGCCCTCCTGAATCGAACCAGAGGCCTTGCTTGCGATCGCAATGCACAAATGCACCCACGGCCCGCGGCACGCCCGGCGCTGCGCGCGCCTGCCATCGCACTGCCCCATCGCGCCGACAAAGCAAGCGGATTTCACTTTGCCTTTAATCCGGCATAGACTGAATTTTCCGTTCGACGCTTTCTTCGCACTTGCCGTGGCCATTGCCGTGCGCGGCGACGGATGTTTTTGTCGTGCTCCACGAGCCGATGGCAGCCTAACCGGTTCGTGCCTGATCAACACTGAAAAGGGACGACTTATCATGGCCGATACCGGTTACATGGCACGCAAAACCGTTGCTGATATCGTCGCCAGCGCCGACGTCGAAGAAGGCCGTCACCTGTCGAAAACGCTGGGCGCGACGAGTATCACCGCGATGGGCATCGGCGCGATCATCGGCGCAGGCATCTTCGTGCTGACGGGGACCGCCGCCGCGCAGTTCGCGGGGCCGGCCATCACGCTGTCGTTCGTGCTGGGCGGCATCGCGTGCGCGTTCGTCGGCCTGTGCTATTCGGAGCTTGCGGCGATGCTGCCTGTGTGCGGGAGCAGCTACACGTACACGTATGCGACGCTCGGCGAGATCTTCGCGTGGATCATCGGCTGGGACCTGATCCTCGAGTACGCGATGGGCGCCGCGACCGTCGCGGTCGGTTGGTCCGGCTATATCGTGAGCCTGTTTCGCAACGTCGGCATCGACATTCCACCTACCCTCGCCGCCGCCCCCGGCACCATCGTCAAACTGGCCGACGGCTCGACGGTCACCGGCGTGATCAACCTGCCGGCGGTGTTGATCATCGCGATCCTGACCACGTTGCTCGTGTTGGGGACGAAGGAGTCGGCGCGGCTCAACAACGTGATGGTCGCGATCAAGCTGACCGTGGTGGTCGCGTTTATCGCCATCGGCGTGTTTTTCATCAAGCCGGAACACTGGCATCCGTTCATTCCTGCCAATACCGGCCAGTTCGGCAGTTTCGGCATGAGCGGCATTCTGCGCGGCTCGGCCGTGGTGTTCTTCGCGTTCATCGGCTTCGATGCGGTGTCGACCGCCGCGCAGGAAGCGCGACAGCCGCAGCGCGACATGCCGATCGGCATTCTCGGCTCGCTGATCATCTGTACGGTGCTGTACATCCTCGTCGCCGGTGTGCTGACCGGCCTCGTTCCGTACCCCGAGCTGAACGTTCCTGATCCGATCGCCAAGGGCGTCGACGCGATCGGGCTCACGTGGTTCTCGATCCTGATCAAAATCGGCGCGTTGACGGGGCTGACCACCGTGATACTCGTGCTGCTCTATGGACAAAGCCGCATCTTCTTCACGATGTCGCAAGACGGTTTGTTGCCGCACTTTTTCTCGAGGGTCCATCTGCGTCTGCATACACCCTATCTGAGTCAGATCCTGATCGGCACCGTCGTCGCGATCGTGGCGGCGCTGACACCGATCGGCGTGCTCGGCGAGATGGTCAGCATCGGCACCCTGTTCGCGTTCGTCCTCGTGTGCGGCGCGGTGATCTATCTGCGGCGCAGCGACGCGGAGGCGACGCGTCCATTCCGGGCGCCCGCCGTGCCGGTCGTGCCAGTGCTCGGCATCCTGTTCTGCCTGCTGCTGATGGTCGGCTTGCCGCTCGTCACGTGGCTGCGGCTCGTCGTGTGGCTCGTGATCGGCATGACGATTTATCTGTCATACGGCCGCAACCATTCGGTGTTGCGCCATCCGGAGCGCAAACGTACGTGAGTGTGTGGCGACTCGGAATATTATTTTCAGGCGCATCGATTTCGATGACAATTGCATGCCTTTGAATTGCGGCAATTGCTGGATGGCAATTGACATGTAATTGACAATTACCATTCAAGATCTCGTCTGCGAGCGGGAATCCCCCGGTCGTGACCACTGCGCCCGCCGCCTGGTCCTTGCGAGTCCATTCCACTCGCGACCACCAAGAATAAATTGACAAGCCACCCAGACACGGTAGGATCAACAGAAATCTTTTCCCCGCATTAACGCACCCACACACGTTCTGAATAGTTAATTCGACCGCAAACCGTTAAAACCGTCACCGATCTCACGCGCAAAAAAGACTGCCTTGATCAAAGGAGTTTCTCTTGCTTTGCTCCGCACTCCGCCTGCGTAGTCGTGCCGTATCGCTTCTGATCACCGGTTTGCCGCTCCTGCTTGCCGCCTGCAACGACCGGTCGCAGACTCCCACCGCCGCGTCGATGCCACCGGTTCCCGTGCTGGTCGAAACGGTTTCCACCACCCCTGTCGCCGATGTCGTCGAGTTGCCTGGCCGCATCGAGGCCGTGCGCACCGCCGAGATTCGCGCGCGCGTCGACGGCATCGTCCAGCGCACGCTCTATCAGGAAGGCACGGACCTGCCGGCCAACGCCCCACTCTTCCAGATCGACGCGAGCGACTATCGCGCGCAGTTGCAGCAGGCGCAGGCCGCGCTCACGCGCGCGAGCGCCGTGCGCGACAACGCGGCGTCGGTGGTGGACCGGTTCAAGCCGCTCGTCGGCCGTCATGCGGTCAGCGCGCAGGAATACGACGCCGCGCTCGCGACGATGCAGCAGGCGCAGGCCAATGTCTCCGATGCGCAAGCTGCGGTCTCGCTTGCGCAATTGCGGCTCGATCGCTGCATCGTGCGCACGCCGATCGCCGGACGCGCGGGCCGCGCGCTCGTCACCGAAGGCGCGCTCGTCAACGCGGGCGCCGCCACGCTGCTCACGCAGGTCAATCAACTGACGCCGATCAACGCGGTGTTCACGCAGTCGAATACCGCGATGCTCGACTTCCAGCAGCAGATCCAGTCGGGCGCGCGCAAGCCGACCAGGATGAAGCACGTCGAGGTGCAACTGATCCTTGCCAACGGCCAGGTCTACAACGAGCGCGGTTTTCTGGACTTCGCCGATCTCGTCGTCGATCCGTCGACCGGTACGCAGACGGTGCGCGCGCAGTTCGCGAATCCGGACCGCACGCTGTTGCCGGGGCAGTTCGTGCGCGGGCGCATCATCGCGGCGGGCAATGTGCGGGGCATCCGTATTCCCGAGCGCGCGGTGCAGCTCGACAACGGCATTGCAAGCGTCGCGTTGGTCGCGGACGACGGCACCGTGGTCCGCCGCAATATCTATCTCGGCGAGCAGGGCGAAGGACGCTGGACCGTGCGCGACGGTCTGAAGCCCGGCGAGCGCCTGATCGTCGATGGCTGGCAGAAGGTGCAGCCCGGTCAACGGGTCGACGCGCGGCCCGCCCCCGATGCGTCGCCAGCGGCGCATTCGGCCGCGTCCCCTGCTCCCGCTTCGACCGCGCACTGACGGGCTCGCCGATGAATCGATTCTTCGTCGCCCGGCCGGTCTTCGCGTGGGTCATCGCCCTTTTCATCGTGCTGTTCGGCTCGATCGCGCTCGCGCTGCTACCGGTCGAGCAGTACCCCGACGTCGCTCCGCCGTCGCTCACCATCAGCGCGGTCTACAGCGGCGCGGACGCGAGCACGCTCGAACGTACCGTCACGTCGATCGTCGAAGACGAGATGAACGGCATCGAGAATTTCCTGTACATGTCGTCGGTGAGCCGCTCGAACGGCACGATGCAGATCACCGTGGTGCTAAAGCCCGGCACCGATCTCGACATCGCGCGCACTCAGGTGCAGGACCGTCTGAGCCGCGTCGAACCGCGCCTGCCGCTCGAAGTCCGTCAGATCGGCTTGAGCGTGACGAAGGCGTCGTCGGGCTTTCTGATGCTGCTTGCACTGCAGGCGACCGACGGCACCACCGACGCCGTCGCGATGGGCAACTTCGCGTCGAACAACATCATCAACGAGCTGCGCCGTATCGACGGCGTCGGCGACGTGCAGCTGTTCGGCTCGTCGTACGCGATGCGGATCTGGCTCGATCCGCGCAAGCTCGCGGGCTTTGGGCTGTCGGCCAGCGAGGTGTTGCAGGCGATCCAGGAGCAGAACAGCCAGACCGCAGGCGGCAGCCTCGGCGATCAGCCGATCGCGCCGGGCTCCGAATTCACCGCGCAGATCGTCACGCAAAGCCGCTTCACGACGCCCGAGCAGTTCCGCGAAATCATCGTGCACGCGAATCCGGATGGCTCGACCGTGCGGGTGGGCGACGTCGCGCGCGTCGAGCTCGGCAACGACAGCTACGGCAACCGCCTGACCGTCAACGGCAAGGCGTCGGCCGGGATCGCGATCCAGCTCGCGAGCGGCGCGAACGCGCTCGCAGTCGCCAGCGCGGTGCGCCAGCGCATGGCCGAATTGCAGCCGATCTTCCCGCGCGGCGTCGCGTGGACCGTGCCGTTCGACACCACGCCGTTCATCACGACCTCGGTGCAGGGCGTGATCCGCACGATGGTCGAGGCGCTGTTGCTCGTGACGGTCGTGGTGTTCCTGTTCCTGCAGGACTGGCGCGCGACCGTGATCCCGACGATCGTGGTGCCGATCGCGTTGATCGGCACGTGCGCGGGGCTCTACCTGTTCGGGCTGTCGATCAACATTCTGTCGCTGTTCGGCATGGTAGTCGCGATCGGTATCCTCAACGACGACGCGATCGTCGTCGTCGAAAACGTCGCGCGCATCATGCGCGAGGAAGGGCTCGGCGCGCCGCGCGCAACGGTGAAGGCGATCGGGCAGATATCGGGCGCGGCGATCGCGAGTACGCTGGTGCTCGTCGCGGTGTTCATTCCGATGGCGTTTTTTCCGGGCTCGACGGGCGGCATCTACCGGCAGTTTTCGGTCACGCTCGCGGTGTCGATCCTGCTGTCGACGATGTTGGCGCTGACACTCGGCGCGGCGTTGTGCGCGGCGCTGTTGCGCAGCGAGGCGGCCGCCGAAGAGCGGCCGAAGAACGCGGCTTCGCGTCTGCTGCATCGCGTGTTCGACGGCTTCAATCGTGGGCTCGACGCGGGCACCACACGCTATATCGTGGGCGTCGATGCGATGCTGCGCTCGCCGCTGCGCTGGCTGCTGGTGTTCGTCGCGGCCTGCGCGATCACCGTGTTTTTCTTCACGCGGCTGCCAACCGGCTTTCTGCCGACCGAGGACCAGGGGCATATCTTCATTACGTATACCGGCCCGCCGGGTTCGACCGACCAGCGCACGCAGCACGCGATCGACCAGGTCGAGGCGTTTCTGCGAACCCAGCCGCAAGTGCGCAACGTCGCGTCCGTGACGGGCTTCAGCTTCTTTGGCCAGGGGCAATCGGCGGCTCTGTCGTTCGTCGATCTGAAGCCGTGGGACGAGCGCTCGGGCGAGGCCAATTCGGCGAGCGCGCTGGTGCGTCGCGCGAATGCGGCGTTTCGGCAGATTCCCGAGGCGATCATTTTTGCGCTCGACCCGCCGCCGATTCCGTCGCTCGGCAACGCGACCGGCTTCACGATGAAGATCCAGGATCGCAGCGGCATCGGCGGCGAAGCGCTGCAACAGGCCGCGCGGCGGGTGATGATCGAGGCGTCGCAAAGCCCCGTTCTCGCGGGCGTGCGCGCCGAGGGCATGCCGGAAGCGCCGCAACTGTATGTCGAGATCGACCGCGTGAAGGCGCGCGCATTAGGCCTGCAAATCGGTCAGGTCAACCAGGCGCTTGCGCTGACGTTCGGCTCGAACTACGTGAACGACTTCGTGTTCGAGGGCAACGTGCTGCGCGTGCTGTTGCAGGCGGACGCCGAGCAACGCATGCGTGCCGAGGACGTGACTTCGCTGCGCTTGCGCAATAACCGCAGCGAGATGGTGCCGTTTTCGGCGTTCACGCGCGTGCGCTGGATTTCCGGACCGCAGCAGCTCGAACGCTATAACGGCTTTCCGTCCGCGACACTGTCGGGTCAGGCCGCGCCCGGCCGTTCGAGCGGCGCGGCGATCGCCGAGATGGAGCGCATCGCGTCGCACGTGTTGACCGGCAACCTGAGTTATGAATGGACCGGCACCGCGCTCGAGGAAAAACAGGCGAGCGGCCAGATCGGCATGCTGCTCGGGCTGTCGCTCGTGGTCGTGTTCCTGTTGCTCGCGGCGCTATACGAGAGCTGGGCGATTCCGGTCGCGGTGTTGCTGATCATCCCGTTCGGCGTGATCGGCGCGGTACTGTTGACGATGCTGCGTGGACTGTCCGCGGACGTGTATTTCAACATCGGCCTCGTGACGATCATCGGCCTTGCCGCGAAGAACGCCATTCTGATCGTCGAATTTGCGATCAAGGAGGAATCCGAAGGAAGGGACGCGCTAGCCGCCGCCAAAAGCGGCGCACAGCAGCGTCTGCGCCCGATTCTGATGACGAGCGTGACGTTCGTGTTGGGCATGCTGCCGCTCGTGCTCGCGACCGGCGCGGGCGCGGCGAGCCGCCGTGCGGTCGGCACCGGCGTGATGGGCAGCATGCTGACCGCGACGATGTTCGGCATCTTCTTTACGCCGCTGTTCTATGTCGCCGCGCGACGCTGGCTGAGCCGCAAGAAACGCAGCATCGATCTCGACGATGACGATCTGCCGACGGCCATGCCGCCCGATTCGGGTGGAGGGCAGCGCGATGCGTAAATGCCTTCATGTGCGCCTCGCGCTGCCCCTCTTCTGCTGCTCGCTCGCCGCCTGCAACTTTGCGCCGAACTATCAGCAGCCCCAATTGCCGATCGCGGATCGTTTCGACACGACGGAGACCGCCAATCCGGCCGCCGCGCATCTGGCAAGCGAAGTCGACTGGCAGACCTTCTTCGCCGATCCGCAACTGAAGCTGCTGATCGACGCGGCGCTCGAGCACAACCGCGATCTCGCCGCGTCGATCGCGCGCATCGAGCAGGCGCGCGCGTTTTATCGCATCCAGAACGCCGCGCGTTTGCCGCAGGTCAATGCGAACGCGGGTGCGACCCGCACCAGGGCGCCACTCGGTTCGATCGATCCCGAGTTCGACAACACGGACATCTCGGTCCAGTTCAACCAGTACAACGTGCAGGCCGCAGTGACGTCGTTCGAACTCGACTTCTGGGGGCGCGTGCGCAACACCAGCGAAGCCGCGCGGCGTCGATATCTGGCCACCGTCGACGCGCAGCACGCGTTCCGTTTGTCGCTGATCGGCAATGTCGCGTCGAACTACTACGCGATCCGCTCGGGCGAGGAAGGCATCGAGCTTGCACAACAGACGCTCGACAGTCGGCGCTACGCGCTGGAAGTCGCGAAGATGCGGCTCGACGCGGGCGTCACGTCGATGGTCGATTACGACCAGGCGGCCATTCTGGTCACGCAGGCACAGACGCAGCTGGCCGAGCTGCAACGGACCACCGCGCAGCAGCGCCATCTGCTCGAGGTGCTGATCGGCGGGCCGCTCAGCGGGTCGCTACCGCCGGCGCCACCGATCGCCGACGCCGCGCAGTTCCGCGAGCTCGATGCGGGCCTGCCCTCCGCACTGCTGATCGACCGGCCGGACATCCAGCAGGCCGAGCAGCAACTGCGCGCAGCCAATGCCGACATCGGCGCCGCTCGCGCGGACTTTTTTCCACGCATCGCGCTGACGGGTAGCTTCGGATATGTGTCGCCCGAACTCGGCGATCTGTTCGTGCCGGCCAAGCAGGCGTGGTCGTTCGGCGCGCTGGTCGGCATGCCGATCTTCGATGCGGGACAGCGCCAGGCGCAACTATCGCAGGCGCGCGCGCGACGCGACGAACTGGTCGCCGATTATCAGCGCACGGTGCAGAACGCGTTTCGTGAAGTGTCCGACGCATTGGTCGCGCGACAACGCTACAAGGAACAGATCGCGGCGCAGGAACAGGCGGTGCAGGCGCAGCGGCAACTCGCCGAAACGGCGGAGCTGCGCTACGAAAACGGGATCTCGATCTATCTCGAGGTGGTGGATGCGCGACGCAATCAGTTTGCCGCCGAGCAGCAGCTGATCCAGCTTCGGGCGACGGCCTTGCAGAACGGGGTGTCGCTTTACGTCGCATTGGGGGGCGGGCCCGACGAGCCGCGGAACGTCACGCAAAGCACGTCTCACGCTGAGGGGGTCCACCCGTCCAACTGAGGCACGCGCGCCACAGCAGCGCGTCGTGCCCGCCGCCGGCATTGCACCGGCGGGTTCTACTCATCAGCCAAGCGTTACGTCGACCGATGCTTGTTCACCATCGCGCACCACGGTGACGGACACGCTGTCGTCCGCCTGAGCGATCATGCGGCGCAGCTGCTCGACGCCGTGAATCACCTTGCCGTCGACGGCAACGATGATGTCGCCCGCCTGAATGCCGGCTTCGGCGGCCGGACCGGTGGACTGCTGCACTACCACGCCGCCCGGCAGCTGCGCTTGCTGCTGTTCGTCCTGGGTCAGCGCACGCACGGCGACGCCGAGACGCGGACGGTTTTGCTGCTGCGGTTGTTCCTGCTGCTCTTCGCGTGGCGCGGCCGACGCCATGTCCGACGCTTGCTGCGCGCCCACCGTCACCGCCAGCTTGCTTTCGCCGCCGTTGCGCCACACGCTGATCGTCGCTTTGCTGCCCGGCGAGAGTTGCGCGACCTGACCGATCAATTCGGTCGTATTACCAATATGCTTGCCGTTCACGCCGACGATCACGTCGCCCTGGCGCAGACCGGCTGCGTGCGCGGGACCATTCGGATCAACCGAGCCGACCAGTGCGCCGCCCGTCGAGTCGAGGCCGAGCGCCTTGGCCTTGTCGGCGCTGAGCGGCTGCACGCCCACGCCGATGCGGCCGCGGCTCACGTGACCGGTACTCACGAGCTGGTCCTTCACGTGCATCGCCGCGTCGATCGGGATGGCGAACGACAGTCCCTGGAAGCCGCCGGTGCGCGAGTAGATCATCGAGTTGATGCCGATCACTTCGCCGTTCAGGTTGAACAGCGGACCGCCCGAGTTGCCCGGGTTGACCGGCACGTCGGTCTGGATGAACGGGATCGGGCTATCGTCGGAGAACGAGCGCGATTTCGCGCTGATGATGCCCGAGGTCACCGTGCTGTCGAAGCCGTAGGGCGAGCCGATCGCCACGACCCATTCGCCGACCTTGCTGCTGTCCGGGTTGCCGATCTTCACGGTCGGCAGATTGGTCGCGTCGATCTTGACGACGGCGACGTCGGTGGCCTTGTCCTTGCCGATCACGCGCGCGTGGAATTCGCGGCCGTCGGTGAGCTTCACGGTCACGCTGGTCGCGCCGTCGACGACGTGATTGTTGGTCAGGATGTACCCGTCCTGGCTGATGATGAAACCCGAGCCGAGCGCTTCGCCGCCGCTCTTGGGTTGACCGTTCTCGTCGACCGACGCGGCTTCTTTCACGCCGATATGCACGACCGCCGGGCCATAGCGCGTCACGATGCTGGAGAAGTCCGGTGCCGACGAGCGCGAGCCGACGATATCCGCCGCCGCGTGCAGCGACGACGTCGGGCCCTGCGCGTCGTTCACCGACGCATCGGCATTGCGATGGCTCAGCGCATACGCGCCGCCGATTGCGAGGACAGCGCAGATCGCAGCGCTACCGCGCCAATAGTTTTTGGTGGTCATAGTCAGGGAGTCTTGCGGAGGGTTACGTGGTGGATGCGTAATGTAGTGGCCTCCACTTAAAGCAGACTTAAAGATGGTGTTCGATCAGAATGCGCGCGCAGGCGTTGCTTTAGGCGCTTTTTGCGTGTCGTGCGGCTTTTATGAGATAGCAACACGTGCATCTTTCGCGCGGTTCGAGAACGGGTGCGGCGTCGCTTTATCGTGCCTGACCAGTAATTTCCCCAGGATTGACCCCGCCCAAAGCGGCTCCGATAATAACCACATTGTGGACTTTGTATCCACAATGTGGACATTGCTTTTTTCTGCACACTGCGCGAGGAATTTCCCATGCCAGAGGCCAATCAATCCGACCTGACGCCGTACCAGCTACCGTTCCCGAAGGAAGCGCAAAAGGAAATCGTCGTGCCCTTCGCGATTCCGACCGACGAACGCGTGTGGGTCCCGCAGGCAGAAAACGTGTCGTTCCGCCCACTGTGCCTGAATGCGTCGCAGGGATACTGGATGAATCTGCTGCGCGTACGCCGCTCGGGTGTGTTGAGCCGGCATCGTCATCCGCAGGCCGTGCACGGCATGGTGCTCAAGGGCCGCTGGCGTTATCTCGAGCATGACTGGGTCGCGACCGAAGGCAGCTATGTGTACGAGCCGCCGGGCGAAACGCATACGTTATATGTGCCCGAGGACGTCGAGGAAATGATCACGTACTTCCAGGTCAACGGCGTGATGTTCTATTGCGATCCGTACGGGAACTACACCGGTTACGAAGACGTATTCACGAAGATCGACATGTGCCGCAAGCACTACGCGGCGGTGGGCCTCGGCGAAGACTACGTCGAGCAGTTCGTCCGGTAAAACGCCGCGCAAGCCCCCAACGGAACCAACGGCCAGGACACCGCAATACCGACAGGCACGGCAACACCATTCCCACACAGCAGGACCCATTGCGCAGGAGACAAACATGCTTCAGAAGTCGCAGCGTCTGAAACGTATCCAGGTGGTCGCCGTCGTCTTTCTGACGGTGGCGGGCATCGTCAATTATCTCGACCGCAGCACGCTGTCGATCGCGAATCATCTGGTCAGCGAGGAATTGCATCTGTCCGCTTCGCAGATGGGGCTGCTGCTGTCCGCGTTCTCGTTGTCGTATGCGTTCGCGCAGTTGCCGGTCGGCGCGCTGCTGGACCGTTTCGGATCGCGCGTGATGCTCGGCCTCGGCATGCTCGTGTGGTCGATCGCCCAGGTCGCGGGCGGCTTCATCCAGACGCTCAATCACTTCCTCACGGCGCGCGTCGTGCTCGGCATCGCCGAGGCGCCGCTGTTTCCGGCCGGCGCGAAAGTCGTCAGCGAATGGTTCGCGGTACGCGAGCGCGGCACGCCGATCGGCACCTTCATCTCGTCATCCACCATTGCGCCGATGATCGCACCGCCGCTGCTCACGGTGCTGATGCTTTCCTTCGGATGGCGAACGATGTTCGTCATCATGGGCGTGCTCGGCGTTGTCGTCGCCCTCGCGTGGTACCTCGTCTATCGCAATCGCAGCGAAATCGTGCTGACCGAAGAAGAAACCGCGCATCTGAACGAAGGCGCGACCGGCCAGGAGAATCCGCAGGGCCTCAGCTGGTCCGAATGGGGCGCGCTGTTCAAGCTGCGCAACACGTGGGGCATGATCTTCGGCTTCATGGGCGTGATCTACATGGTGTGGCTCTATCTGACGTGGCTGCCCGGCTATCTGGAGCGTGAGCGTCATCTGAGCATCGCGCACACCGGCTGGCTCGTCGCGATTCCGTATGTGTTCGGCACGATCGGCATGGCGAGCAGCGGCGTGATCGCCGACTATCTGTTGAAGCGCGGCATGGCGCCGATCCGCAGCCGCAAGTGGCCGCTGTGCGTCGGTCTCGTCGGCGCGGCCGCATTCACGGTGCCGGCCGCCTACACACCGAGCACGACGCTCGCGATCGTCTACGTGTCGCTCGCGATGCTGTTCGTGAACCTGTCGAGCGGCAGCGCATGGGCGCTCGTCAGCGTCGCCGCGCCGCGACATCTGGTGGCGTCGCTCGGCAGCATGCAGAACTTCGGCGGCTATCTGGGCGGCTCGTTCGCGCCGGTGATCACCGGCATCGTCGTCGATCGGACGCATTCGTTCGTCAACGCGCTGCTGATCAGCGCGGCCGTCGCGTTCGCGGCGGCGCTCGTCTATCTGTTCGTCGTCCAGGAAGTGGCGCCCGCGCCGCTCGCGAGCTCGATCGAGACCCAACCCACCTGAGGCGGCTTCTCCCATGACGTTCCAGAACCAGCTCCTCGAAGGCAAGACCGCGCTCGTGACCGGCGGCTTGTCCGGTATCGGCGCGGCGATCGCCAACACGCTCGCGCAGCTTGGCGCGCACACGGTGGCGGCTGGTTTGCCGCTGCCCGAAGGCACGCCCGATACGCTCAATCGCGAGATTGCACGCGTCACGCTGGATGTCCGCTCGGGCAACGCCGTCACGGCCGCGGTGAACGCGTTCGAGCGTCTCGACATCGTGGTCAACTGCGCCGGCGTGATCAGCCGCGTCGAAGAACATCGGCTCGACGTGTTCGAACGCGTGATGGATATCAACCTGAACGGCACGATGCGCGTGTGCGCCGCCGCGCGCGACTCGTTGAAGGCGTCGACGGGCTGCATCGTCAATACGGCGTCGATGCTGAGTTTTTTCGGCGGCGGTCTCGTGCCCGCTTATAGCGCGAGCAAGGGCGCGGTGGCCCAGCTAACGAAGTCGCTCGCGATCGCCTATGCCGCCGACGGCATTCGCGTCAATGCGGTTGCGCCGGGCTGGATCGCAACGCCGCTCACCCAGGCGTTGCAGGACGACGATGGACGCTCGCTGGCGATCCTGGAACGTACGCCGCTGCGTCGCTGGGGCACGCCGGAGGAAGTCGCGCAGGTCGCGGTGTTCCTGTGCTCGCCGGCGGCGTCGTTCATGACGGGCGCAATCGTGCCGGTCGACGGCGGATATCTCGTCGCGTGATCGAGTCGTTGCGTGAAGCGGCGCCGCCGTCGTTCGACGCCATCGATAAAGGCATAATTGCGTACCCCTGCTCTGCCCTGCCTCCGTGTGATGTCGAGTTCCGCTTCCAAACCCCGTTCCCACGCCGGCGCCGCCGGCCATGACGCTGTCGGGCACGCCGACGACAAAGCCGACTCCAAGGCCGTCGCCGGCGCGGCCGCGTTCTCGAAGTTCATCGCTGTGCTGCAACTGATCGCCGATGCGCCAACGCCGCCCAACGTCGCAAAGCTTAGCGCGGCGAGCGGCTATCCGCGCCCGACCGTCCATCGCATCGTCGCGGCTTTGCAGGCTGAAGGGCTGATCGTCGCGAGCGGCAGCGGCAACACCTTCGGCCTCGGACCGCGCCTGATCAACCTTGCGAGCCATAGCTGGGAGCGCTCGGACCTGCGGCTCGCGGCCGTCGATGCGTTGATGGCGTTGCGCGACTTCACATCGGAGACGATCCACCTCGCGGTGCCCAGCCAGGGCGAGATGGTCTACATCGAAAAGCTCGAAAGCCCACACGCGGTGCGCATGGCATCGCGCATCGGCACGCGCGTGTCGCTGACGTCGAGTTCGGTCGGCAAGGCGTATCTGGCGACACTCAGCGTGGCCGAGCGCGAGGCGCTGCTGAAGAACGCGCCGCTCGAGCGTTTCACCGAGCACACGCTGACCGACCTCGACGCCGTGCGCCGCGAGCTCGACGCGACCGCGCAGCGCGGCTACGCGGAAGACCGCGAGGAGAACGAAGTATCGATCTGCTGCTACGGCGCCGCGATCCGCGGCCCGGACGGCCGCGCTGCCGGCTGCGTGAGCATCAGCATGCCGACCTTCCGCCGACGCGACGATGTGCAAGCCACTTACATCGAGCCGCTGCTTGCGGCATGCCGCACGATCGCGGCGCGGCTGGGGCCGGCGAGCGGCAGATAGCGGACGATAGTGCGGCCGCGCCCGTCGATAAACTGCTATTCTTGCTGTCGCGCGGCCGCTCTGGCCGCCCGCCGCGTGCAAGCGGCAGACCCCGACAAGCTCCCGGCGGCGCTCACGCGCCCGCCTTCGCAAAGACAGGAATACGCATGTTCGGTTTTCTGCGCGGCTACTTTTCCAACGACCTGGCAATCGACCTCGGTACGTCGAACACGCTGATCTACATGCGCGGCAAGGGCATCGTTCTCGACGAGCCGTCGGTCGTGTCGATCCGCCAGGAAGGCGGGCCGAACGGCAAGAAGATCATCCTCGCCGTGGGCCGCGAAGCGAAGCAGATGCTCGGCAAGGTACCGGGCAACATCGAGGCGATCCGCCCAATGAAAGACGGCGTGATCGCCGATTTCAACATCACCCAGCAGATGATCAAGCGCTTCATCCAGATGGCGCACGAGTCGCGGCTGTTTGCGCCATCGCCGCGCATCATCATCTGCGTGCCGTGCGGTTCGACCCAGGTCGAGCGCCGCGCGATCAAGGAAGCCGCGCATAGCGCGGGCGCCTCGCAGGTCTATCTGATCGAGGAACCGATGGCCGCGGCGACGGGCGCCGGCCTGCCGGTGTCGGATGCAACCGGTTCGATGGTCGTCGATATCGGCGGCGGCACCACCGAGGTCGGCGTGATCTCGCTCGGCGGCATTGTGTACAAAGGCTCGGTGCGCGTCGGCGGCGACAAGTTCGACGACGCCATCGTCAACTACATCCGCCGCAACTACGGCATGCTGATCGGCGAGCAGACCGCCGAGGCGATCAAGAAGGAAATCGGCTCCGCGTTTCCGGGCTCCGAGGTCAAGGAGATGGAAGTCAAAGGCCGCAACATGTCCGAGGGCATTCCGCGCAGCTTCACGGTGTCGAGCAACGAGATCCTCGAAGCGCTGACCGATCCGCTGAATCAGATCGTGTCGTCGGTGAAGATCGCACTGGAACAGACGCCACCGGAACTCGGCGCGGACATCGCCGAGCGCGGCATCACGCTCGCGGGTGGCGGCGCGCTGCTGCGCGACCTCGACCGTCTGCTCGCCGAGGAAACCGGCCTGCCGGTGTTCGTTGCAGAGGCGCCGCTGACCTGCGTGGTACGCGGCTCGGGCATGGCGCTGGAGCGGATCGAGAAGTTCGGCAGCTCGTTTTCCTACGATTGATGCGCGTGCCGAACGCTGAACGATGACGACCCTGCCCGCCTACGAGCCGCCCGTCGACGAAACCGAGCTGCTGTTGAAATGGATTCGCCGCGCGCGCGAATCGCAGATGAGCCATTACGACATGGCGGATCTGCTGTCGGCGCGCGAGCGCGGCATGGGCTGGCTCGTGACCGCGCTGACCGCGTTCGTCGGCACGGCGGTGTTCGCGTCGTTGAGCGCGCCGCCGGTGTCGATCGAGATGCGGATAGTCGTTGGGCTCGTCAGCGTGGCGGCGGCGATGTCGGCCGCGTTGCAGACGTTCCTGCGCTATGCGGAGCGTGCCGAGAAGCATCGCGCGGCCGGTGCGCGCTATGGCGCGGTGCGTCGGCGGCTCGAAGCGGTGTTTGCCGGCGACGCCGATGCGCGCGAAGCGCACTACCTCACCGGGATCCGTACCGAACTCGACCGTCTCGCCGAAGACTCGCCGAACGTGCCGCCGCGGATCTTCTATCGCACGCAGCGCACGTTGCTGGCGGATAGGCCGCGTCGACGTGATGCGTGAAACAGGCGGCCGGGCGCGCCTTCGCCTTCGCCTTCGCTTTCGTTTCCGTTTCAGATCACAGATCGTCCGCGCTGATACCCAGCTCGGTCGCCATGCGCCGCACGACGGCCTGCAGACGGCTGACTTCATCGGCGAGACGCTTCTGCTCGGCCTTCAGCGCCTCGAATGCCGACAGCGGCACGCTGTCGTCCTCGGCGAGCGCGGACTGCGCGGCTTCGGTGATGCTGACCTCGCCGCACAACAGATGCATCCAGCGATTCTCACGCTCGCCCGCCATGCGCGGCAGCCGGACGACGCGAGGCGGATCGTTCGCGGCCAACTCGTCGAGAAACGCCTCGACCGACGAAATATCGGCGAAGCCATGCAGGCGCGCGCTGTTCAGGCGCAATTCGGCGGCCGTTTGCGCGCCGCGCAGCAGCAGCGTGGTCAGCAGCGCGATCGACTGTCCCGGCAGCCCGAGCACGCGGCTCATGTTGTGCTCGAAGCGCGGCACGCGGCTGCTGCTGCCCTCGAACACGAGGCTCAGGCGTTTCAGGCCGTCGACGGCGGTCAGTACCTCGGCCTCGGTCGCGCTCATCACCGGCGCGCGGCCGGTCTTCTGATTGCAGCCGAGCGTCAGCGCGTTCAGCGACAACGGATAACTGTCGGGTACCGTGTGCTGTTTTTCGACGAGCACGCCGAGAACACGTCCTTCGAGCGCGGTCAGCGCGCGCAGCGAGGGTCGGGAAGGAGCGTCGGGAGTCGAATTCATGGGATTGCGAGGTCTCGTGGAAGATGCGCGCGCCGTTCGCGGCTGGACGGCGCGTTCTGTCAGGTGGGCACTATGATAAACGTGGCGAGCCCGGCGCGGCGAGCGAATCTGCGCTGCCGGCGAAGCGCGCACGCCGGCAAAACCCGCCACATCTGCTAGTGTGAGTTGATCGACATTCTGTTTCGCGGAGACGCCATGCGGTCCACAAGCTCGAGAGCGAGCGAATCTGCCCGCCTGACCGACGCGCAGATCGCCGCCGAAGCAGCTCGCCGTCTCGCGTGGGATTCGGCCGTGCCGCCGCGCGCCGTGCGCGTGAAGGTCGCGCGGGGGCGCATCACGCTGTCGGGCGAGCTTCAGCGCGAAGCACAGCGCGCCGCGATGCTCGAAGACGTGACGCGTCTGTTCGGCGTCACCTCAGTCGCGGACCGGACCGTCGTCCGCAAGGACTGACCTCAGTCAGGCGAGTCAGCTCCCGCCCGCTTGCAGCAGTTGCCGGCAATGCCGCGCGATCTGCCTTTCCTCCTCGGTGTGCAACACCCTCACCTTGCCCGCCGGGTCGTTTTCGACGAGCCCAAGAAACGCAAGCCCATCGCATACGCGCCGCCGAACCTCGGCGCTGTGCTCGCCGATCCCGCCGGTAAACACGAGCAGATCGATGCCGCCAAGCAGTGCCGCATACCCGCCGATCGTCTTGCGCACCGCGGTCGCAAAGGCATCGAGCGCGAGCGACGCCCGCGGGTCGCCGGCCGCCGCGCGTTTTTCTAGCACTTGCATGTCGCTTTCGCCGTCCGCGTAACCGGCCAGCCCGCTGCGGCGATTGAGCAGCGCTTCCAGCGCATCGGCGTCGAGGCGTTCCGCGCGCAGCAGATACAGCAGCACGCCCGGATCGAGGTCACCGCAGCGCGTGCCCATCGGGATGCCGCCGGTCGGCGTCAGGCCCATCGACGTATCGACCGAGCGGCCGTCGAGCAGCGCGCACAGGCTCGCCCCATTGCCGAGATGCGCGAACACCGCTCGCGACGGCAACGCCGCGCCGAGCTGCATGACCAGCGATTCGTACGACAGTCCATGAAAGCCATAGCGGATCACACCAGCGTCCGCGTAACGGCCCGGTAACGCCAGTTGCGCCGCACGCGGCGGCAGCGTCGCGTGAAACGCGGTGTCGAAGCACGCATAGTGCGGCGCGTCGGCGAAGATCTGCGTGGCTTCATCGATGAGCGCGAGTGCCGGCGGGATATGTAGCGGCGCGAAGTGCAGCGCGTCGCGCAACTGACGGCGTACGTCGTCGGTGATGAGCTGGTGCGTGCGCAGATGCGGACCGCCATGCACGACGCGATGCCCCACCGCCGAGGGCCGCGCATGATGCTGTTGCACGAGCACCTGCGAGAGCGCCTGCAACGCCTCGGTCTGCGATTGGAGCAAGTGCTCCTGCTGCAACAGCACGCGGCCATCGGCCGCTCTGATCCGCAGGCGGCCGTCGTCGCGGCCGATGCCTTCGGCCGCGCCTTCGAGCAACAGTGTTTCGTCGTTGGCCGAGTGGGCGAACAGCCCGAACTTCAGCGATGACGACCCGCTGTTCAGCACGAGGATCGTCCGTTCCTGATCGTGGTCGTGCATGGCGCCTCCTCGCTCAGCCTTTCCACGTCCAGTTGCGGATTTCCTCCTTGTCGATCCCTTCCTCGTGCGCATACGCGAGATGCTCGATGATCTGCCCGCGCAGCCACTCCTTCGTATGATCGCCGACGCCGCGCAGCGACGGCACGCGATCGATCGCATCGATCGCCAGCGTGAAGCGGTCGACGCCGTTGATGATCGCGAGTTCGAGCGGCGTATTGATGTTGCCCTTCTCGTCATAGCCATGCACGTGCATGTTTCCGTGATTCTGACGGTTGTACGTGAGCTTGTGCACGAGCGCCGCATACGAGTGGAAGTTGAAGATCACCGGCTTGCTGGTCGTAAACAGCGAATCGAAATCGCGGTCGGACAGCCCATGCGGATGCGCATGCTCGGGCATCAGGCGGAACAGATCGACCACGTTGACGAAGCGGATCTTCAGCGTCGGGCAGCGCTCCTTCAGGATCTGCACGGCGGCGAGCGCTTCCATCGTCGCGATGTCGCCCGCGCACGCGATCACGACGTCCGGCTCGACGCCCTGATCGGTCGACGCCCAGTCCCAGATGCCGATGCCCTTGGTGCAATGCGTGACGGCCGCGTCCATGTCGAGGTAGTCCAGATGCGGCTGCTTGTCGGACACGATCACGTTCACGTAGTCGCGCGAGCGCAGGCAGTGATCGGCGACGCTGAGCAGACAGTTCGCGTCGGGCGGCAGATAGATGCGCACGACGTCCGGGCTCTTGTTCGTGACCACGTCGAGAAAACCGGGGTCCTGGTGCGTGAAACCGTTGTGATCCTGGCGCCACACGATCGACGTGATCAGCAGATTGAGCGACGGCACCGGCTGCCGCCAGCCGAGCTCGCGCTTGGCTTTTTCGAGCCACTTCGCGTGCTGGTTGAACATCGAGTCGATCACGTGCACGAACGCTTCGTAGGTCGCGAAGAGTCCGTGACGGCCGGTCAGCGCATAGCCTTCCAACCAGCCTTCGAGCGTGTGCTCGCTGAGCATTTCCATCACGCGGCCATCGGGCGAGAGTTCGCCGCCGTCGGCGTCGCCCGGTTCGAGCGCGGCGAGCCAGGTCTTGCCCGACGCTTCATAGACCGCGTGCAGCTTGTTGCTCGAAGTTTCGTCGGGACCGAACAGCCGGAAGTTCGACATGTTGTTGCGCATCACGTCGCGCAGGAACGTGCCGAGCACCGCGGTCGGCGACGTATATGCCGCCGCCGGTTTCTTCACGGCCACCGCGTAGTCGCGGAACGGCGGCATGTCGAGCATCTTGCACAACAGTCCGCCGTTCGCGTGCGGATTCGCGCTGATGCGGCGCGCGCCCTCGGGCGCGAGCGCGCGCAGTTCTTCGACGAGCCGGCCGTTCGCGTCGAACAGCGTTTCGGGGCCGTAGCTGCGCAGCCAATCCTCGACGATCTGCAGACTCTTGCGATTGCTCACCGCATCGGCCACCGGCACCTGATGCGAGCGCCACGAGCCTTCCACCTTGTGACCGTCGACTTCCTTCGGCCCGGTCCAGCCCTTCGGCGAGCGCAGCACGATCATCGGCCAGCGCGGGCGCGTGGTGTCGTTGTTCTGCCGCGCATGCTGCTGGATCGCGCGAATTTCGTCGATGCATTGTTCGAGCGTCGCGGCCATCTGCTGATGCATCGTGTCGGGATCGTCGCCTTCGACGAAATACGGCTTGTGCCCGTAGCCGACCATCAATGCTTCGAGTTCCTCACGCGGAATGCGCGCGAGCAGCGTCGGGTTGGCGATCTTGTAGCCGTTCAGATGCAGCACCGGCAGCACCGCGCCGTCGCGGATCGGGTTCAGGAATTTGTTCGAATGCCACGACGTGGCGAGCGGGCCGGTTTCCGCTTCGCCGTCGCCGATCATCACGGTGACGATCAGCTCGGGGTTGTCGAACGCCGCGCCGTAGCCGTGCGACAGGCTGTAGCCGAGTTCGCCCCCTTCGTGAATCGAGCCCGGCGTTTCGGGCGTGCAATGCGAACCGATGCCGCCCGGGAACGAGAATTGCCGGAAAAAGCGCCGCATACCGGCTTCGTCCTCGCTGCGGTCCGGATAAATTTCCGAGTAGTGGCCTTCCAGGTAGCAGTGCGCGAGGCTCGCGGGGGCGCCGTGACCGGGGCCGGACAGAAAGATCACGTCGAGATCGTGTTTGCGGATCAGCCGGTTCAGATGCACGAGCACGAAGCTCTGGCCGGCGTCGGAGCCCCAGTGGCCGAGCAGCCGGTTCTTGATGTGCTCGGCCTTCAGTGGTTTGCGCAGCAACGGGTTGTCGCGCAGATAGATCATGCCCACCGACAGGTAATTGCATGCGCGCCAGTAGCGATCGAGGTTGCGCAGCGTATCGGGGTCCAGAACTTGCGGTGGGGTGGGATGCGAGGTTGCTTCGGCCATGGCGTCACTCCTCGAAAGAACTGTCAGGCTGGTTGGCGGATGATGCAGCGCACTCGAAACGAAGCCGGGCGGTGCGAGTCGAATGTACTAAGCTGCTCAAACGGGGGCGAATGCTTTCTACCACTCGCAGTATGTCGCGCTGAATGTGGCATTCGTGCTGCAACTCCTTGCGCTGTCTGCTTTCTTGTCGTGATTTCCTGTCTCAGGTCAATGGCCGCCATGTCGACATCTCCCAGTGCGCTGAAAGTGCTCGTGGTCCTGGTCCTTACGCTCGTGTTCACATGCCTCGCGGTCGCCATACCGATCGGCATATTCGGGCTGCTGGTCAAGCTGTTCGACCACGTCTAGCACAGCGGCGCGGCTGCCAGCGTGCGAACGCGAGCGCCACGGAATGTGTATGCTCGCTGAAAGACCGGGCGCGGCATTGGCAACACGCCGCTCATTCATCGCAAGGAGAGTGCCTTGACCGACCACACCGACAACCCGCCCGCATCGCAACCCGATCCCGAATTGCAGGCGCTCGCGCGCGAAGTCTTCGACCTCGCGCGGCGCGGCGATGCGACGATGCTCGCGGCCGTCATCGAGAAAGGCGTGCCGCCGAATTTGCGCAACGAGCGCGGCGACAGCCTGCTGATGCTCGCGAGCTACCACGGCCACGTCGACGCGGTGCGCACGCTGCTCGACCGGGGCGCCGATGCGAACCTGCGCAACGACGCGGGCCAGACGCCGATCGCGGGCGCCGCGTTCAAGGGCTTCGGCAAGGTGATCGAAACCTTGCTTGCGCATGGCGCCGACGTCGAAGGCGCATCGCCCGATGGCCGCACCGCGCTGATGATCGCGGCGATGTTCAACCGCACCGCGATCGTCGATCTGCTGCTTGCGCACGGCGCGGACCCGCATGCGCGCGACGCGAACGGCGTCAGCGCAGCCGATGCCGCCGCACGGATGGGCGCGGCCGATACCCAGGCGCGCCTGAAAGCGCTGGGCGCGTGAGCCCGCGATGTCACCCATGAAACGGCGCCCGCACCACGCGCGCGGCGCCGCCTAGTTGCCCTTCGCGCTACGCAACAGCGTTTGCACGTCGATCTCCGCCAACTCGCCGATCCGCCCGACCGTCACGTCCGCGGGCGGATTGCTCGCAATCTCCTTCGCATCGAACGCATAGTGTCCCTGGCGCGGAAACACGGTGGTCAGCTCCGCGCCCCATGCCTTCTTCATCGCGCTCAGAATTCGCAGCTTGTCGTCGACCATCACGTAATGGCGCGCCGGATAGCATTCCATCACCTGGTCGAGCATCAACTCCTTGTGGATGTAGATCAGCACGCGCCCGTCGACTTCGTCCCACAAGCCCGAGCGCGAAATCTTGCGCGGCTGGAACACGACGTCGCCATCCGACAGGATCACCGTCGGCCCGTGCTTGCCGAGATGCCGCAGCGCGTCGAGCGCACCCGGATAGAGCCGGTTCGCAAACGGATACTCGATCAGGAACGACGACATCAACAGCAGGCGAGTGTCGCGTGGATGCTCGGTCCGGTAGCGCTGCAGCGCGCCGAGGTAGTCGGCGTAACCGAGTTCGGTGCGCAGGTTCTCGAAGATTTCCCAATAGCGCGCACTGTTCTCTTCGCCGAACTGGCCCATCATGTGCGCGCGCAGATCCTGCAGCACGTGATCGTTGTCGAGCAGCGTGTTGTCGCAATCGAACAGAAACACGACGTCGTGCGGCGTGGCGGAGGTGACTGGCATCGCGGTTCCTTGTGGCAAGTTCGGCGGGATGGTTCGGCGAATCGGCGTGATAGCGCACGCGTGGATGGCCTCGGCTACTTCAGCCCGCCGTCCGGCGCAACGGGTTTTTCCGCGTGGCCGCCGAAATCGTGCCGCATCGCCGACAGCACGCGATTCGCGAAATCGGCTTCTCCGCGTGAACTGAAGCGCGCGAACAGCGCCGCGCTGAGCACCGGCGTCGGCACACCTTCGTCGATGGCCGCCGTGACGGTCCAGCGCCCCTCGCCCGAATCCGATACGCGGCCCGCGTAGCCTTTCAGTTCGGTGTCGCCGGCGAGCGAGCCGGCGATCAGGTCGAGCAGCCACGAGCCGATCACACTGCCGCGCCGCCAGACCTCGGCGATGTCCGCGAGATTCAGATCGTACTGATACAGCTCGGGACGGCGCAGCGGCGAGGTCTCCGCATCGGCCTCGCGCGCGTGCCGGCCGGCGTCGGCGTGGCGCAGCACGTTCAGACCCTCGGCGTAGGCGGCCATCAGCCCATACTCGATGCCGTTATGAACCATCTTGACGAAATGCCCCGCGCCTTGCGGGCCGCAATGCAGAAAGCCCTGCTCAGCGGTGCTCGCGCCCGCCGCGCGGCCCGGTGTCGCGCTCTGCGTGCCCACGCCGGGCGCCAACGTCGAGAAGATCGGTTCGAGCCGTTTGACGACCTCAGCCTCGCCGCCGATCATCAGGCAGTAGCCGCGCTCGCGCCCCGCGACGCCGCCGCTCGTGCCGACGTCCACGTAATGAAGCTGGCGCGCGCCGAGTTGCTGGCCGCGGCGGATGTCGTCGTGGTAGTAGGAGTTGCCGCCGTCGATCACGACATCGCCCGGCTCGAGCAGCGGCACGAGCTTGTCGAGCGTCGCGTCGACCACGGCGGCGGGCACCATCAGCCACACGGCGCGCGGCTTGTCGAGCTTCGCGACGAGGTCTTCGAGCGAGCTCGCGCCGGCCACGCCTTCCTGCTTCAGCCTGTCGACCGCCGCCGGCTGCACGTCGTAGACGATGCACTGCTGAGCTCCCCTGGTCAGGCGCCGCACCATGTCGGCGCCCATTCGTCCCAATCCAATCATGCCTAGCTGCATGGCTCGCTCCGAAAGATGCTGCGTTGCGCTGCCCGATTTTCCGGTCGTCGTGTTGCGGCGGCGTGGCTGCCCTTAAGCATAGACGCTGTGTCGCGAGCTACGCCGCATGTATCGAAGCAAGCCGCACTTTTTTGCAGAGGCGCAGCGCGGCTCAAAGTTCCACGCAACTGGAGGCGCGCCGCATCCGCACGAAAGCGAACGCGGCGGGCTCACGTGTCATTCGCTGCGCTCGGGCACGCGCGTGCCGCGGCGGGTGGCCAGCTTCGCGTATTGCTCGGCCGCGAACCGCTTGACCGCGCGCCACATCAGCGGATAGCGATAGCCGGGCACCGCGAACAGCACCAGCGCGCACAGCCCCAGCAGTCCGCAGAACAGGAACGTGCCGCGATAGCTGAACGCCTGCACGAGCAGCCCCGACAGCACGCCCGACAGGATCGAGCCGACCCGCGCCGCATTGAAGAACAGCGCGGTCGCGCGCCCGGGCGAATGCGGCATCAGATCCTGCACGTAGGTCATGCCGAGGCACGAGGTCACGGCGACCACGAACGCGTTCAGCATCTGCATCGGGATCAGCTCGCTGACGTTGCCCGCCAGCGACATCGCGACGAAGTACACCGCATGCACGGCCGCGCACGCGGCAAGCCAGTTCGGCTTGTGCAGCGACGACGACTTCGCGCCGAGCGCGAGCATCATCGGGATCTCGGTCAGCGCGCCGAGACCGAGCATCACCGACACGTCGAGATGCGTGCCGTTGAGCCCATGCACGATGTACAGCGGCAGTACGATCATCGTCGCGTTCGCGGCGAGGCCGAGCAAGGTCAGCGCGGTCACCGAGCGCAGGATGTCGTTCGCCGACGCGACCGGCAGCGTTTCGTGCGCGTCCTCGCCGGGCTGCCTCAGCGGCGGCACCGTGATCGACGCGGACGGCTCCGACGCGGTGTCCTCGACCGTGTGATCGCCGAGATGGCTCTGCGGCTCCTGCATGCGCCAGACGATGAAGCCGCAGGTCGCGAAGCTGGCGGCCGCGAACAGGAAGAGTCCGGTGAAGCTCGTCGCGGCGAGCACCAGCGCGCCGACCGCCGGCCCGAACACCCATGCGGCCGAGAGGATCGTACGCAGCGTCGCGCTCGCGAACACGCGCTCGGCAGGGTCGGGCACCGGCAGCGCCGCGCGGCTGAACGAGAACACCATCGAAATCGCCGAACCGCCCGCGCCGATGAACACGATGCCGACCACGAGCAGCAGCCGGTAATCGCGCACCACGCACAGACACAGGTAGCCGAGCGCGGCTGCGATGAGCGCCGCCAGCAATAACGGTCGATGCCGCCCGCTCCGGTCGCTCCAGCGCCCCGCCACCGTGCTCGCGAGCACGCCGCTCGCGGCGATCAGCGTCATGAATACGCCGAGCCGGAACGGCGTCATGCCGGCGCGTTCGATGCCGAACAGAGACAGATACGGTGCGGTGAAGGACATCGCCACACCGAGCATCAGGGTGGCGGCGGCGAGCGGCTTGAAGCCAGGAATGCGAAGCAGGTCGAAAAAACGCGCAGTTTTCAACACGGGGCGGTGGGTCAGGTGGAGCGGGCCTCGATATGCAGCGAAGCGCTCGAAGGCACGTTAGGCGTCGCAGGCAGGGGGCCGGAACGACCGGGGCATTATCGGCCCGGAGCGCGGCTCGCGTAAACCCGCTAAGAGCTGTCCCAAATCCGTGAGGCGTGCGCGGATGCATCCGGCGACTCGCGCCGCGCCGTGCCGATGCGTGCCGATGCGTGCCGATGCGTGCCGATGCGTGCCGATGCGTGCCGATGCGTGCCGATGCGCGCCGATGCGTGCCGTTAGCGGCAAGCTGCCGGCACGCTCACCGCTACTTGCCCTCAGTTGCGCGCATTTGCTGCGCCTGCGCCTTGTAGTCGTAGGTCGGATAGAACTCGGTGTGATAGCCGCCCCACGCGGTCGATTCGATCGCGCGGTTCACTTCGCGCAACCGGCTCGCGGGCACGCGCAGCGTCACGACCTGCCCGATGCCCATCATCACGTACCACGACACGACTTCGATGCCTGGCGGCGGGAAGGTCTTGAAGAAGCCCTGCTCGCGCAGTTGATCGTTGATTTTCGGCAGCGGCTTCGATTCGTCGTGGCGCAGGAAGATCGTCAGCAGGAAGGTGTCGTCGGCGGGGGCGGAGGCTGCCGTGGCTGGGGTGGCCGCAATCGTGGCGGGGGGCGCCGCGTCGGCGCCGTGCGCGAGCGGCGCGATGGCCAACATGACCAACGATGCAGCCAGCGCGACCGCCCGCGCGCCGCGTGTCGAAAGCCGAGCAGCGGAAAGACCAGCGACTGCCGATGCAATAAACATGAAACGCCTCCATGACGGATTGAACTCAGCTTCGATCACATTCCTGCGCGCAGCAATCCCCGCTCCAGCGCGAACGCATCACACCACGACGTAGCCGCGCTGTTCGAGCGTCCAGCGGTGCCACCGGTTGCCATACGCGCCGCATGCGAACGCGAACACGATCGACAGCACGAAGCCGATCAGATCGGCCGTCTCGCCCCACAGACCGATGCCGAGCAGGATCACGTTGATGCCTAGCATCACGAACGCGGCGAACCACATTCTCTTCGACAGCGCCCAGATGAAGCCGAGCAGGCACGCGCCCCAGCTGAAGCCGGTCGCGACCGCGATAGCGTCTTGGTGTTGCGGATGTTGCAGATAGATTCGTGTGTTCATGTTTTGCGAGGTTCCGTGCGATGACGCGGCGCGTCGATCGGTCGAGCACGCGCGCACCGCTTTTTAACATGCCGCGGCGACACCGCGCGCATCGGCAGCATACGGCAGCTGCGCTGACGATCCGCGGCATAGCTGCTACCCTTGGCAGATCACGATCAGCAGCGGAGCACGCATGACCTCGCCGACAGCTTATTCCCCGAAAGGACCGACCCGCGCCGAGCTGGACTCGCTGCCCGGCGTCACCGTCGTCGAATTCGGCACCGACTGGTGCGGCTATTGCCAGGGCGCGCAGGCATCGATCCGGCAGGCGCTCGCGCCGCACGCGGGCCTGCGGCATCTGAAGATCGAGGACGGCCCCGGCCGCCCGCTCGGCCGCTCGTTCAAGGTCAAACTGTGGCCGACGCTCGTGCTGATGCGCGACGGCGCCGAGGTCGCGCGCGTGGTGCGGCCACGCAGCGCCGAGGATATCGACGACGCGTTCGCGTCGCTCTGAGATTCGAGCTCCGTCATGCGCCAGGTCATCCATCATCTGAGTGTCCAGGCCCGCGGCCGCGGCCTCGTCGAAGTTACCGACGACGCGCGCCGCTTCGTCGACGAGACGGACATCCGTACCGGTCTGCTGACGCTGTTTTGCCGGCACACGTCGGCGTCGCTGCTGATTCAGGAGAATGCCGATCCGTCCGTGCGGCGAGATCTGCAGCGCTACTTCGAAACCCTCGCGCCCGAGGACGACACGCGCTACGAGCACGACACCGAAGGCCCCGACGACATGCCCGCGCATCTGCGCACGGCGCTCACCCAGGTGCAGTTGTCCGTGCCCGTCGAGCATGGAAGGATGGTGCTCGGCACATGGCAGGGGCTGTATCTGTTCGAACATCGGCGTCACCCGCAGCCGCGCGATATCGTGTTGCATCTGCTCGGCGAATGAAGCCCGCTTTTGCACCCACTCGTTACGCAAAGGAAACTGTCACCGGCACTTCTCCGCACACCGCATCGAACGGAGCCTACCCAAGGGAGCACACCTCATGGACACCCGTAGCGAGCTGCAAGCCACCGTCAAGGCGATGGTTCAACCGGGCAAGGGTCTTCTCGCCGCCGACGAAAGCGGCCCGACCATCGCCAAACGCTTCAAGACGATCGGCCTCGAATCGACCGAGGAAAACCGTCGCGCGTATCGCAACCTGCTCCTGACGACGCCCGGCCTCGGCGAGTTCGTGAGCGGCGTGATCCTCTACGAAGAAACGCTCGGCCAGAAAGCCGACGACGGCACGCCGTTCCCGCAGGTGGCCGCGGCAAACGGCATCGTGCCCGGCATCAAGGTCGACCTCGGCAAGGTGCCGCTCGCGCTCGCTCCCGGCGACGAGATCACCGAGGGCCTCGACGGTCTCGCCAAACGCTTCGCCGATTACAAGCGGCAAGGCGCGCGCTTCGCGAAGTGGCGCGCGGTCTACAACATCACGGCGAGCCTGCCGAGCCGGCTCGCGATCGAGGCGAACGCCGATTCGCTCGCGCGCTACGCGGCGATCAGCCAGGAAGCCGGCATCGTGCCGATCGTCGAACCCGAGGTGTTGATGGACGGCGATCACACGATCGAGCGTTGCGCCGAAGTCACCGAGGCCGTATTGCACGAGGTGTTTCATGCGCTGCATCGGCATCGCGTGGTGCTCGAACATATCGTGCTGAAGCCGAGCATGGTGCTGGCCGGCTCCGAGCATCAGCAGCAGTCGAGCACGGCGCATATCGCGGCGGCAACCGTGCGCGTGCTGATGCGTACGGTGCCCTCTTCGGTTCCCGGTCTCGTGTTCCTGTCGGGCGGACAGTCGCCCGAGGAGGCTACCGCCAATCTCAGTGCGATGAACCGGCTCGGCGCGCTGCCGTGGAATCTGAGCTTTTCGTACGGGCGCGCGTTGCAGGAGCCGCCGTTGAATGCGTGGCGCGGACAGCCGGCCAACGTGAAGGAAGCGCAGCAGGCGTTGCTCAAGCGCGCGCGTCTGAACGGCGCGGCCGCGCTCGGCAAGTACGACGCGGAGACGGAAAAGGATTGACCGCTGGCGAGCGATTGCGAATCGCCAGTAATCACGTTTATGAACAAAACGGTGGGAGCCGACACGCCGGGTCACACCCGACGCGCGACTCCAGCCGCCCTTCTGCCTTGACACGCTGCGCTTACTGCCCCTTCGTATCGCTGCTCGCGTCGGCGCCCGGCGTATTCGTCGAGTCGGTCATGGGCTTCTTCGACTTCGAATGCTTCTTCATGTGATGGTGAGTCGAAGGCGTGGTCTCCCCGGTCGCGCCCGCATCGCCGCCCTCGCGTGTCGAGGTCGCGGCGTTGGTGTTCGGGTCGTTGCCGGCCGGTCCCCCGCCGCCTGCGCCACCGCCGGCGCCTTGGGCCATTGCGAGCGACGAAGCCGCGAGCAAGGTGGAAACGAGCACTGCCTGTCTGATCTTCATGGCGATTCTCCTAGGTGTCGAGAGTGTCGAAAGGAAGTGGGCGCGCGGTGACCGCACGCGCAAACCTCGCGCTCTTTTCAGCAAGGGCTGTGCCGCAGCACAGCACGCCAGGAAAAGCCCATGGACGCGATAGACGAACGGTGCCGCGGCTTCAGGTGCCGCAAGCCACCAGCGCATGCAGTTCGTCGATATTGAACGGCTTCGCGAGTATCGCAATGCCGAGCCGACGCGCGCGGTCGAGCTCGTCGGCGTAACCGGTCATCAGCGCGATCTTCTGCGACGGCCACGCGCTGCGGATCTTCTCCGCCAGGTCGATACCGTTCAGCTTGCCCGGCATCTGGATGTCCGACAGCACGAGCTCGAAGCGCTCGCCGGCGCTCAGCACGTCGAACGCCTGGTCGGCGGTCGGCTCGTGATGCACTTCGCAGCCGAAGGTTTCGAGCACCGCGGTCACGCCGGCCGCGACGTCCTCGTTGTCCTCGACGAGCAGCACGGCCCCGGCCGCGGTCGGCAGCGGCTGGCGCGCATCGGCGCCGGCCAGCGCGGCGCCCTCACGATAGCGCGGCAGAAACATCCGCACCGTCGTGCCACTGCCCAGCACACTTTCGATCTTCGCGGTTCCGCCGGCCTGCTCGGACATCGACAGTACCTGGGCGAGCCCGAGGCCGGTGCCCGAGCCGCGCAGCTTGGTCGTGAACAACGGCTCGAACGCGCGTCGCGCGACCGATTCGGGCATCCCTTCGCCGTCGTCGGAACAGGCGATCAGCACGTACTCGCCGTCCGGCAGCAGCGTATCGCTGCTGACCAGCCGATTGTTCTGGCAGCGGATCACGAAGCGTCCGCCACGCGGCATCGCATCGCGCGCGTTCATCGCGATGTTCACGATCGCGAACTCGAGATCGGTCGGATCGACGAGCACCTGCCACAGGTTCTCCGGGATGCGCAACGCCAGTTCGATCGTGTCGCCGAGCGCCGCGTTGATCAGCGGCACGGCGGCCGGCAGCCAGCGCGCAAGCTCGACGGGCTCCTGCTTCAGCGGCTGCTTGCGCGCGACGCTCAACAGACGCCGCGTCAGCGCTTCGGCCGTGGCGGTGGCACGCTCGACCGCATGCACTTCCTTCTCGAGATCGTTGTAATGCTTGAGGCGCGCGAGCTCGATGTTCGCCGACACCACCATCAGCAGGTTGTTGAAATCGTGCGCGACATTCGCGACCAGATTGCCGAGCGCGCCCATGCGCTGCAGTTGCCGGCTCGACGCCTCGGCCGACAGACGCATCGCGACCTCGCCCTGCCACCGCTCCCACGCGCGCCGCTCCGCCTCGAGCTGACGCAGCGAATACAGCACGAGCCCCCAGATCGCGATGCAGGGCACCGCCGTCAGCGCCGCAATCAACAGAAAGTGCGTGCGCCACGCCGCCACGATCGACGACGTCGCGTACGCGCTCATCACATACAACGGATAGTCGCCGACACGGCGAAACGCGAGCAGCCGCTCGACACCGTCGACGGTCGAATTCAGACGCACGTGCCCGAACAGCTGTTTGTCGCGCAACGCGGACATGAACGCGCTGTGTATCGACGGCCGCGCGCCGGCCGGCCACGGCGGATAGCGCACCAGCAGATTGCCGTCCTGCCGGTACAGCGCGAGCGCGAGCGACGGATCGCCGTTGGTCAGCTCGCGATAGAAGCGCGAAAAATATTCGTTGCGCAGCGCCACCGTGACCGCGCCGAGAAACTGACCGTCCGTACCCGTGCGGGCGATCGCGGTCGTGAACACGTCGACCTTCGACAGCGTGCCGAACATCGGCAGCGAGAAATACGGCTGCGGACGCATCGCCTTCGCGGCGAGAAAGTCGTCGCGCAAGCCGATCGTCACTGCCGGCGCCGGATACGCGAGGCTCGACGCAAGTAACTGGCCGTTCACGCCGAGCAGTGAGATCGACGCCACCTGCGGATAGTCGCCGCCGATGCTCTGCAGACGCTCGTGCAATTCGCGCTCGCGCGCGCGGATCTGCGCGTCGTCGGAATTGCCGAGCAGCTCGATCACGCGCGAGGCCATCTGCCGGTTCAAATCCAGCACCTTGATGGCCTGCTCCTGCGCCACGCGCGCGATGCGGTCGATCATATCGTTCGCATCGGAGATGCGGCGCTGGTAGTCGAAGTAGCCATAGCCCACGAGGCAGGCCAACGGAAACACGATCGACACGGCCAGCAAGATCAGCAGCATGCGCCGCGTCGCCGCGAAGTTGCGTGACGGCATCGGCACATCGACTGCGACACGTTCTGCACGCTGCACGGTCACCTGCTCCATGAAAGTTGCATACGGTCAGGGAAGGCATTGCCTGTGAATTCGCACGCCGCTGTTCGCGCGCTAATTCCCCCGTCTCGAAATTTACCGCAACTCGGCCTATCTTCCCAAGCAGCTTCACGGCATCACTCCGCCGACGCGTCCGGGCACGACGATTGCTGCCTTATCGCTGCTTGATGGCAAGCGTACTTCCGTCACCGCTCGCGACGCGTTTGCGTGCGCTGCGCGAGCTCTTTCTTGCGCGAGGCCTCACCATGTCCACGACTGCCCGCCGCGTCGCGCGGCTCTCGGAATTGCCAGCGGACCGCGCGGTGCGCGTGATCGTGGACGGCACGCCGATTCTGCTGGTGCGCGATGGCGACACCGTGCGGGCGTACTCGCCTGATTGCCCGCATGCCGGGGGCCCGCTCGAAGAGGGCGCGCTGTGCCACGGCCGCATCATCTGCCCATGGCACAAGGGTACGTTCGACGTCGCGACCGGCAACGTGCTCGAGCCGCCCGCGCTGCTGCCGCTCGATCGCTACCCGGTCACGCTCGATGGCGACGACGTGCTCGTGTCGGCGGAAAAAATCGCAGCGCCGGCACCGGCGGCGCACACATCCCCGCCCGATGCCACAGCGCAGGACAAGCACTACGTGGTAATCGGCGCGGGCGCGGCCGGCGCCGCTGCCTGTGCCGCGTTACGCGAGTTCGGCTTCGAGGGCCGCATCACGCTGATCGGCGACGAAGCGCACGCACCCTATGACCGCACCTCGCTGAGCAAATTCGTCCCCTCGTTTGAAATGACGCCCGCCGACGTGCCGCCGCTGCTGCCGCCCGACTGGCTGCACACGCACGGCATCGAGCGCATCGTCGCGAAGGTCGCGCGGCTCGACGTGCCTGCGCACACGATCCATTTCGAAGCCGGCGCGGGTGGTAGCGAGCAGAGCATCGAGCCGCTGAAATACGACACCGCGCTGCTCGCGACCGGCAGCGTGCCGAAAGTGCCCGACATGCCCGGCTGCGAACTCGGCGGCGTGCATGTGCTTCGACACCTCGACGATGCTGCCGCGTTGATCGACGCGCTCGGCGACGATGCATCGCAAACCCGCGTCGCGATTCTCGGCAGCAGCTTCATCGGCCTCGAAGTCGCGTCCGCGTTGCGCAAGCACGGCGTGCCCGTCACCGTGATTTCGCGCGACAAGGTGCCGTTCGCGAAGCAGTTCGGCGAGCGCGCGGGCCAGATGTTTCGCGCGCTGCACGAAAGCAATGGCGTGAAGTTTTATCTCGACGCCAAGGTCGCCTCGCTCGAGGGCGAGGAAGGCAATGTGCATACGGTGATGCTCGCCGGCGGCGAGGCCATCGCGGCCGATGTCGTGCTGCTGGGCACGGGGGTTGCGCCGGCTACGGGGTTTGTCGAAGGACTGCCATTGCAGAAGGACGGCGGCGTGGTCGTCAATGCCGGCATGAACGCCGCGTGCGGTCTTTATGCGGCCGGCGATATCGCCGTGTTCACGCTGCATGAGAACCAGGAGCCGGTGCGTATCGAGCATTGGCGCGTCGCGCAGCAGCATGCGCGCATCGCCGCGCAGAACATGTGCGGTTTGCGCAATCGCTATGCCGACGTGCCGTTCTTCTGGACCTATCACTACGGCAAGAACTTCGAATACCTCGGCTACGCGAGCGAGTGGGATGAGATCGTCGTCGATGGCGACTTCGATCGTCACCAGTTCATCGCGCTGTACGTGCGCGACGGCCACGTCGACGCGGTGTTCGCCTGCGAGCGCGAAGCGCTGACCGCGCGGCTTTCCGACGCGATGCGCGGCGGGCTGTCGCGGGCCGACGCGCTCGCGATCATCGGCGCGCCGGAAGCGGCGGCGTCGTGACGATGCGCACGTGGACCCGCGCGATCCGATGTCTTGACGTTCAACCTGGAGCAAGGAGCCACCATGACGACAAACAAGGAAAAGCATCCGCACTCGGAAAAGAGCGAGCAGCAGATCGACAGGCAGGTCGAAGACAGCTTCCCGGCTAGCGACCCGCCTTCGACGGGCGGCACCACGAAGATCGAGCCGGAGCAGGACAAGTCGAAGGGCGGGCACGACAAGCCCGCCGGTCAATAGGCGGATAACAAGCCGCGATGCCGGGACGCATCAGCAACGATCGCTCAGGAAAACCACCTATCGGCCATCCTCGAACTGGGGCTGCGCGATCACCGTTCGCGTCGCATCGATGCGACGGCACGCGGCGCGAGGCGGCACTCGTGCCGCGCGGCTCGGGTGTGTCGTTCATGTTGCGGAGCGAAGATCGGGCATGGAAAAACGGTCCCTGAGCCGCACGCGGTTCGCCGGCTCGGAGTCTTATTACTCAATCCTGTTGAGCAATACCTATTTCATCGAATCGCCCGACACCGGCCCGCTCTCGACCGGTGGTGCCTCCTTCTCGATCTCACTGCGGGCCTGCTCCCAGTATTGCTCGGGCGTGCCCTTCGGCTCGGCCGCCTGCTCCCACAGATAGTAGGCGCGCGTGCGGATCTGCTCCTCGACGCTCGGTTCCTGTTCCATTTGTTCACTCCAGCTTGGCCGTTTGCGTGCGCGCGCCTGCCGTGGCGAAGATCGCAGACGCGTGCGTATCGTCGATAACAGCAGGAGCAAACCTTGTACCTGTGCTGCGGCCCGCTTTTGCAACGGGGCTGGCGTCGCTCGCCAGCCGGGACTAGCCTGGCGCGGAGTCGCCTTCGTCGGAAGTCAACTGCTCTTCGAGGCGGTCGAACACGCGCTGCGTCGCGCGGCTCGGCGCTTCGAGCGCGAACAGCAGCAGCGAGCGGCCGGTCACCTGGTAGGCATCGCCCGCGCTGAATTGCGGCAGCTCGGCGCGCACCGGCATGTTGGTGTCGACGAGGCAGGTCCAAAAATCGCCCTCGGGAATGTCGGGCAGCGTGAAGTTGACGACGTCGTGATACGCGTTCAGCACCAGCAGCAAGGTCGCGTCGGACGCGAGACGGCGAATGCCGCTCGCCTGCGCACGGCCGTCGATCACGAGGCCGAAGCAGCGCATCGCCGGATCGGCCCACTGCTCGCCCGTGATGTCGGTGCCGTCCGGCGATAGCCAGCGCGTGTCGGTCACGTCGAGCGTCTCGTTGTATTCGCCAGTCAGAAAACGGCCGCGCCTCAGCACCGGCAAACGGTGGCGCAGCGTGGTCAGATTGCGCACGAACTCGGTCAGCGCGCGGCCGTCGTCGTCGATCGCATCCCAATCGACCCAGCTGATCTCGTTGTCCTGGCAATATGCGTTGTTGTTGCCCTGCTGCGTGCGGCCGAATTCGTCGCCGGCGAGGATCATCGGCGTGCCCTGCGACAGCAGCAGCGTCGCGAGGAGATTGCGCTTCTGGCGCTCGCGTTGCTGGCGGAGGTCGGCGTCGTCGGTCGGTCCTTCGACGCCCATGTTCCACGACTTGTTGTCCGAATGGCCGTCGCGGTTGTCCTCGCCGTTTGCCTCGTTGTGCTTGTCGTTGTACGAGACCAGATCGTTCAGCGTGAAGCCGTCGTGCGCGGCGATGAAGTTCACGCTTGCCCACGGCCGCCGGCCGCGATGATTGAACTTGTCGCCCGACGCGGTGACGCGCGTCGCGAGATCGGCGGCGGTGCCCTCGTCGCCCTTCCAGTACGCCCGCGCGGTGTCGCGGAAGCGATCGTTCCATTCGGCCCAGCCCGGCGGAAAACCGCCCACCTGATAGCCGCCGGGGCCGCAATCCCACGGCTCGGCGATCAGCCGGATGCTGGAGAGGACCGGGTCCTGGCGGCAGCTGTCGAGAAAGCCGCCGCCCTCGTCGAAACCGTGATCTTCGCGGCCGAGGATCGTCGCGAGATCGAAGCGGAAGCCGTCCACTTTCATTTCGGTGACCCAGTAGCGCAGGCTGTCGGTCACCATCTGCAGCACGCGCGGATGTGACAGGTTCAGCGTATTGCCGGTGCCGGTGTCGTTGATGTAGTAGCGCGGCTCGTCGGGCATCAGCCGGTAGTACGACGCGTTGTCGATGCCCTTGAACGAGACCGTCGGGCCGCGTTCGTTGCCTTCGGCCGTGTGGTTGTACACGACGTCGAGTATCACTTCGAGATCGGCCTGGTGAAAGCGGTCGACCATCTCCTTGAATTCGCCGACCGACTCGGTCGATGACGCGAAAAAGCGCGGATCGGCCGCGAAAAAGCCGATCGTGTTGTAACCCCAGTAGTTCGTGAGACCCTTGTCGAGCAGATGGCTGTCGTTGACGAAAGTCTGGATCGGCATCAGCTCGACCGAGGTCACGCCAAGGCTGCGGATATGGTCGAGCACCGGCTGCTGCGCCAGACCCGCGAACGTGCCGCGCAAACGCTCGGGCACCCGCGGATGACGTTTCGTGTAGCCGCGTACGTGCGTCTCGTAGAGAATCACGCGCTCCCACGGCAGCGCGTTGCGCTCCGGATGGCTCCACGAAAAATTCGCGTCGACCACCTTGCACTTCGGCACGAAAGGCGCGCTGTCGCGTTCATCGAATGACAGGTCGAGCTCTTCCGAGCCGAGCGTATAGCCGAAAATTTCCGGCGCCCATTTCAGCTCGCCGATGTGCGCCTTCGCATATGGATCGAGCAGCAGCTTGTTCGGATTGAAGCGATGCCCGTTTTCGGGCTCGTAGGGACCATGCACGCGATATCCATAGACGGCACCCGGTTTCAGATTCGGTACGAACACATGCCATACCTCGTCGGTGTATTCGGGCAGCTCGATCCGTTCGAGTTCGTGTTGGCCAGTTTCATCGAACAGACACAGTTCGACTTTGGTTGCGTGCGCGGAGAACAACGCGAAGTTGACGCCACTGCCGTTCCATGTCGCGCCGAGCGGAAAAGGCGTGCCTTCGGCAATGCGCGTCGAGTAGCTGGCTGGGGATGACATAGGTGTTCTCAGTGGCTGCAAGGAGGTTGGTATCTCAGGGTCATGCATGTGTTTTTTTCAACTGCCTTTCCACGTGTTCTTTGCTGCTGATTGTTCCAGTGTAGGCATTCGAGGCCCGCGCGCCGGACATTGCACCGCGCGCAAGCAGCGCGCCGGTGCGTGTAGCAACTTACGGGCCTGATCCGCCTCGCTTTCCCTCAGCTCAAAGTCGCGGCATGAGATTTGCAGCATACCGGCAAGGCGCACGCATTGCGCGCCGTCGAAACGCCACCACACCAAACCGGGAGAACACAGATGATGCGCAACACGCAGATCACACCGCTGGCCGCTTCCGCATCGCTTCTCGCCGCCATTACGCTGATTTCCGCGTTGGGCACGTGCGGCAGCGCGTTCGCGCAAGGCGCGCCGCAGGCGATCACCGAAAAACGCACGGATGTCGTGCAGCTCGCGAGCGGCTATCGCGCGTCGAAGCTGTCGGGCGCGGACGTGTACAACCGCAACAAGGACAACATCGGCACGCTCGATGATCTGATCGTGTCGCCGGGCACCGAGCGCACCACGTATGCGATCCTGTCGGTCGGCGGCTTTCTCGGCATGGGCAAGCATCTGGTCGCCGTGCCGTTCAACGATCTGCAGATCGACAACCGGCGCGTCGTGCTGCCCGAGGCGACGAAGAAATCGCTCGAGGCGTTGCCGGAGTTCAAGTACGCGAATTGAGCGCGGCGTTGCCGCGTCGAATCGATCGACGCGGCAACGGGCCATCCATGCACATGCGTTCAGGGGCCTAGTCAGCCGAGCAGCTTGTCGGGCGTAATGGGCAAATCGCGGATGCGTTTGCCGGTCGCATGCCAGATCGCGTTGCACACTGCCGCGGCCACGCCCACCACGCCGATTTCGCCGACACCTTTGACGCCGAGCGGATTGACGATGTCATCGCGCTCGTCGACGAACAGCACGTCGATCTCGTGAATGTCGGCATTCACCGGCATGTGATATTCGGCCAGGTCGTGATTCATCTGGCGTCCTAGCGCGTGATCGAACTGGCCGTGCTCGTGCAGCGCCATGCTGATGCCCCACACGACGCCGCCCGCGACCTGATGGCCCGCCGTCTTCGGATTGACGATGCGTCCCGCCGCGACCGCGCTGACCACGCGCGTCACCCGCACAGTGCCGAGCGCTTCGTCGACGCGCACTTCGGCGAACACCGCCGAATGCGTGCCCATCGAATACGCCTGCTGCTTTTCGTGCGGCTTCACGCTGGCCTGCTCTTCGAGTTCGTCCAGCCCGGCGCGCTGCAACAGCGTCGCAATCGCGATCGAGTCGTCCTCGTGTGGGCCGCACACGAGCCGGTTACGCTCGCGCCGCACGTGTTCGCGAGTCGCCGACGCGAACCGCGCCCCACCATGTTCGCGCGCCAGTTCAACCAGACGGTTGTGCAGGCGCGTACACGCGGCATCGACTGCGCTGCCCACCGACGACACCGTCCACGATCCGCCCTCGATCGGCGCCTTCGGCAGCCGGGTATCGCCGAGTTCGAAGCTGACGTCGCCGAGCGGCACGCCGAGCGCATCGGCGGCGATCTGCGTCATCGCGGTGTAGGTTCCGGTGCCGATATCGGCGGTCGAACTCGACACGCTGACGCGGCCATCGGGCGTCAACACCGCGCGTGCGGCCGCTTCGTTCTGCATCGCGTCCCACGCACCGGTCGCCATGCCCCAGCCGACCGACTCGTTGCCGTCGCGGCGTGCGCGCGCCTCGAGCGGCCGCGCCGCCCAGCCGAAGCGGGCCGCGCCTTCCCGATAGCAGTCGCGCAGCGCCTTGCTCGAAAACGGCAGATTCCTGTTCGCGTCGCGCTCCGCATAGTTGACGAGCCTCAATTCGAGCGGGTCCATCCGCAATGCCTCGGCCAGTTCGTCCATCGCGACTTCGAGCGCAAAGAGCCCTTGTGTCGCGCCGGGCGCGCGCATGTCGACCGGTGTCGGCACGTCGAGCTTCGCGACCCTGTAGCCCATCGACACGTTGTCGCATCGATACAGCTGCCCCGCCCAGTTGACCACCACGTCGCAGTAGTCCTCGTAGCGCGAGGTTTCCGACACCGCCTCATGGATCACCGCCTGCAGGCGGCCATCCGCCGACGCGCCGAGCGCGACGCGCTGCACCGTTTGCGGACGATGCGCGAAGGTGAACATCTGCTGCCGGGTCAGCGTGACGCGCACGGGTTTCTTCAGTTCGCGCGCGGCCATTACCGCGAGCGCCAGATGATATTGCGGCCTCAAGCCAGAGCCGAACGCGCCGCCAACGAACGGCGACACCACGTGCACTTCGTCGTCTTTCAAACCGAACACACGCGTCAGATAGCCCTTCGTATTGACGACGCCCTGAGTCTTTTCATAGACGGTCAAGCGTCCTTGCGCATCGGGCACCACGGTGCATCCGTGCATTTCCATCGGATTGTGATACTCCGGTGGTGTCGTGTAGAACGCGTCCACGCGCGCCTTTGCATCGGCCAAGGCCTTGCGTGGGTCGCCACGCTCGGGCGGAGGCGGATCGAAGCCGCCCTTCTCGGCCGACGGCGGCACGGCGCTCGTCAACGCTGCTTCGATATCGGTCTGGTGCGAGCCGGTCTCGTAACACACCTGCACCAGCGACGCCGCGTAGCGCGCCAGTTCCAGCGATTGCGCGACTACCAGCGCAACCGGCTGCCCGCTGTACCACACGCGCTCGTCCCACAGCGGCCTCAATGGCGTGCCGCCGGGCGCGACCATGTCCTTGAACGCGTCGACGTCCGACGGCAGCGCCGGACGCTTGCGATGCGTGAGCACGAGCAGCACGCCGGACAGCGCCTCGGCGGCCGAGGTATCGATCGACACGATCTTGCCTGCCGCGATCGTGCCCGACACGACGACGCCATGCACAAGCCCTTCGACGCAGAACTCGGCGGCATATTGCGCGGCGCCGGTCACTTTGACGGGCCCGTCCACACGCGAATGCGGCACGCCGGTGGCAGGCTTCGGGCTGCCTGTCGACGGCAAGGGTTCGGCACGGTTCATCGCGCGGCCTCCTCGAACGAACGTTGTGTGGCCTCGCCGAAGGCGCGCACGATCACGCGCGCCGCGAGTTCGATCTTGAACGCGTTGTCGCGCTGAGCGCGCGCACCGCGCAGCAGCGTCGCCGCGAAATCGCGCAAGGTTCGCGCGTTCAGCGTCTCGCCGCGCAGTGCGGCTTCGGCGGCGGGATCGCGCCACGGCTTGTGCGCGACCCCGCCGAGCGCGCAACGCGCGTCGACGATCCGCGCCTCGTCATCGAGTTCGACACCGACCGCGGCCGACACCAGCGCGAACGCATACGATGCGCGGTCGCGCACCTTCACGTACGCGTGATGCGCGGCAAAACCTTGCGGCGGCAGTTCGATCGCGGTCACGAGTTCGTCGTCGCGCAGGTTGGTGTCGATCTGCGGCGTATCGCCGGGCAGCCGGTGAAAATCCGCGAACGGCAGCGTGCGTGCGCCGTCGGTGCCGATCAGATGCACGGTGGCGCCGAGCGCCGCCAACGCGACGCACATATCGGACGGATGCACGGCGATGCAGTGCTCGCTCGCACCGAGGATCGCGTGAATGCGGTTCACGCCATGCAGCGCCGGACAGCCGCTGCCGGGTTCGCGCTTGTTGCACGGCGTGCCAATGTCGTAGAAGTAGTAGCAGCGCGTACGTTGCAGCAGATTGCCGCCGACCGTCGCGACGTTGCGAATCTGCGGCGACGCGCCCGCCAGGATCGCTTTCGCGAGCAGCGGGTAGCGTGTCGCGACGGTATCGTCATACGCGAGCGCGCTATTGGTTACGAGCGCGCCGATCTTCAGGCCGCCTTGCGCCGACGCTTCGATCTGCCTGAGCGGCAAACGGTTGATGTCGACGAGCAAAGCCGGGCGCGCGACGTCTTCGCGCAGCAGGTCGACGAGATTCGTGCCGCCCGCGATGAACGCGGCGCCCGTGTCCGAACGATGCCGTTCGAGCGCATCCTGCACCGCATCGGGGCGCGTGTACGAGAAGCGGTTCATCGCCGCGCTCCAGATTTATTCGCGACCGCACTGTCTTGCCTTGCGTCCTCATGACCGAAATGCGCAGCGTCGAGAATCGCCGCGACGATGTTCGGATACGCGCCGCAGCGGCACAGATTGCCGCTCATCTGCTCGCGCACATCGTCCGCGCAGCGCGCATGTCCTTCTTCGAGCATCGCGTGCGCCGAGCAGATTTGTCCGGGCGTACAGTAGCCGCACTGGAACGCGTCGTGATCGATGAACGCCTGCTGCAGCGGATGCAACGTGTCGCCGTTCGCGAGACCTTCGATCGTCGTGATCGCTGCGCCGTCGTACACGACCGCGAGCGCGAGGCAGGTATTGATCCGCTGGCCATTGACGATCGCCGTACAAGCGCCGCATTGACCGTGATCGCAGCCCTTCTTGGTGCCGCTCAGGTGCGCATGCTCGCGCAGCAGATCGAGCAGCGAGGTCCACGCTTCGACGTCGAAGCGCCGCGTCTCGCCGTTGATCTCGAACGTCAATGCATGCGACGCGGGCGCGTCGGCCCGGGCGGTTTCAGCATTGGGGGTAGCCATCGGATTTCCTCCTCACAAGGCATCGCGCAAGCAATGCGGCGCGCGACGGAACTCAACGCAACTCAAACCAACGCAAAGCGGCGACAGCGCGCGAGCGCGATGCCGCCGCGGCGTGCGGCGCGTCGGGAGGCAGGCCGACGCGCTCGACGGATCGCTTATTGCCCCGCCCCACTACCCGCGTGCGGCGGCGTCGCGCCTTTGAAGCGCTTGTGGGTGGTGGTGCGGCCATTGCCGCTGCCGGCGACGCCATTGGTGGCGCCCCCCGATTCGCCGACATTGCCGTTCGCGTTGTTCGCGCTGGTCGTATCCGGCGTGCGCGACTCTTCCTGGCTTGCGCCGGGTTGCGCGGCAGACTTGCTGTTTTGCACGGACGGATTGGTACCGGTCTGCGCGAAGCCCGCCTGCGCAAAGCCTAGCGCGAGGCAGCCTGAAACGAGCGTGGCAGCCAGTTTGACGGATACATCGATCTTCATGGAACTCTCCCTTATGACGTTATGAAAACCCACTGCGCGAACCTCGTACGTGAGCGCAGGCGGCCATGCCGCCATCAGTTCGACAACCTAAATAATCGGCGCGCCGCCCGTTACCGCAATCGTCGCGCCCGAGATGTAGCTCGCTTCATCCGACGCGAGCATCACGTACGCGGCGGCCAGTTCGGCCGGTTGGCCGGGGCGCTTCATCGGCACCTGCTTGCCGAACTGCTCGACCTTGTCTGCCGGCATCGTCGATGGAATCAACGGCGTCCAGATCGGTCCCGGCGCCACGCAGTTCGCGCGAATGCCCTTTTCCGCGAGCAATTGCGCGAGGCCACCGGTGAAGTTCTGGATCGCGCCCTTGGTGGTCGCATACGCGATCAGGCCAGGATTCGGATGATCGGCATTGATCGACGAAGTATTGATGATCGCGCCGCCCGGCTTCATGTGGCGCACCGCCGCGCGCGTGATCCTGAACATCGCGCCGATGTTGGTATCGAAGGTCTTGTCCCATTCTTCGTCGCTGATCGCGTCGAGCGACGGATAGCTCATCTGATACGCGGCGTTGTTGACCACCACGTCGATCCGGCCGAATGCCTCGATCGCCTTGTCGACGATCGCATCGCAATGCGTGCGATCGCGGATATCGCCGCCGACCAGCACCGCCTTGCGACCCGCGTCCTCGACCCAGCGTGCGGTCTCGCGCGCATCGTCGTCTTCGTCGAGATAGGCGATCAGCACATCCGCGCCTTCGCGCGCGAACGCGATCGCGACCGCGCGGCCGATGCCGCTGTCGCCGCCGGTCACGATCGCCGCCTTGCCTGCGAGACGCCCCGATCCTTCATAGGTTTTCTCGCCGTGATCCGGTTGCGGGTTCATGTCGGCCGTGCGGCCGGGCCTCTGGTCCTGCTGCTGTTCCGGAAACGGCGGTGCCGGACGTTGCGTGTCGCTCATGTCGGATCTCCCTCGGTGCGAATGACCATGGGCGGCGCGCACGAGCGCGCCGCATCATCGGTCTTTCAGCAACGAGTGGGCCTGCATGCAATAGCGAGAGGAAACTCCTGCGCGCAGGACACGCATGGCTAAAGAAACTGCGTCGGACAGAACGGTGGCGAATAGATGGCAGATTGATGACAAACGGATTCGCAGAGCGACGAGTGCGATTTTCTGGCGACGACCGCGCAGAAGTAACAGAACTGTCAGTAAGTTTTCGCTAACAACGTGATTCAGATGATGGCTCCGCCGCATGCAACGCCGCCGCCGATTCGAGCACGCGCAGCAGACGCTCGGGTGTCAACGGTTTGGCGCAATGCGCGTCGAAGCCGGCCGCCTTCGCGAGCGCGCGATCGTCGCGCGACGCAAACGCGGTACACGCGACCAGCAGCATGTGCGAAGTCTGCGGATGCGCGCGCAGCCGCCGCGCGAGTTCGAGCCCGTCGAGTCCAGGCATCTTGATGTCGAGCACCACCGCGAACGGCTGCCATTCGCGCGCGGTCTCGCACACGGCGAACGGATCGTCGAGCGCGCGGCATTCGAAGCCGTCGGCCATCAATAGCATTTGCAGCGCATCGGCCGCTTCCCGGTAATCGTCGACTACCAGCACACGACGATGCGCGGCCATCGCATAGCGGATCGGCCGCCATACGAGCACGTCGTCGCTGCTGTCCACGTTGTCGTTGAACACTGTCATTATTTCTCGCCCTTTTACATTGGCCCTGAAGGGCATCCGCGCCACACGTGCAAGATTCGATCCCATTGCTTTTGCCGGACTACGATCAGCTTTTTGTTATTCCCGCTTCGCATCGGACGATGCCGCGGCCAGCACGCCTCGTCGCGCATTCCAGCATTTCAATCAGCTGGAATGCGGGATTCAGCGTGACCATTCATCACGGCATTTGAATGACGGCGCCTACGATGTGCGCGCTGCGCAACATCGATTGACGCTCTGTCTTTGTGCTATCCGCCTCGTTCCGGGGCGTCGCAGGTTATCGGTAATTTCAACGAATTGGGGGGCCACGCAATGCATGCCGCTTGCGCACTGATGGCGCGAATCGATGACGCGGTCTTAACAAAGAATAAGCGACGATGCCGATAAAAAAATGCTCGACATGTTAGGGGTTTGTGCTCTGCGGGTTATCCCGCACGATTATCGATGAACCCTTTCAACATCGCGAGCGTGTCTGCGTCGTCGATGTGTTTGTCCGTGCGCCAGCGCAGCATGCGTGGAAAACGCACGGCCACGCCGGACTTGTGACGCGAACTCGCCTGTATCCCTTCGAAGCCGATCTCGAACACGAGCGTTGGCGTCACGCTGCGCACGGGGCCGAATTTATCGACGGTGGTCTTGCGCACGATCGCATCGACCCGACGCATCTCTTCATCCGTGAGCCCTGAATAGGCCTTCGCGAACGGCACCAACGTGCGCACGCCGTCGGCCTCGTCCCACACCGCGAACGTGTAGTCCGTGTAAAGACTCGCGCGACGGCCGTGACCGCGCTGCGCGTAAACAAGTACAGCGTCCACCGCATAAGGCTCGATCTTCCATTTCCACCACGTGCCCGACGCCTTGGTACGACCGACGCCGTACATCGACTCGCGCTCCTTGAGCATCAAACCTTCGACGCCGCGCGCGCGGCTCTCGTCGCGCAACGCCGCGAGCGCGGTCCAGTCCGCTGCAAGGACGAGCGGCGATATGCGCAGCAGACCACGCGCCAGCGTGCCATCGACGGAGCTGGCCAGCGCATCGAGGCGTGCGCGCCGTTCAGCGAGCGGGTTCATGCGCTGGTCCTGTCCGTTTGCTTCGAGCAGATCGTATGCGAGCAGCGCGGCGGGCGAATCCGCGAGTATCTTGCGCGTCAGCGTCTTGCGCGCGATGCGCGGTTGCAGCCGCGCGAACGGCAATGGCGCTGCCGCGCCGGGCTCCCACGCGAGAATCTCGCCATCGATCACGTGGCCATCGGGTAATGACTCGCCCAATGCCGCGACTTCGGGAAAACGATCGGTAATCAGATCCTCGCCGCGCGACCACAACCACACGCGGCCGCCGCGTTTGACGAGTTGCGCGCGTATGCCGTCCCACTTCCACTCGATCAGCCAGTGCGCGGGATCGCCGAGCGTCGCCGGATCGGTCTGCAAGGGATGCGCGAGAAAGAACGGATACGGCAGGCCGAGGTCGCTATCGTGTTCAGGCGCGTGCGCTTGCATATCGTCGTCGGTCTGCGGCGCGATCAGACGCAGATAGCGCGCCGCATCGGGCTTCTGTTGCGAATCGGTCCAGCCGACCATTCGTTGCGCGATCCGCTTGTGATCGACGCCGGCCACTTCGGCGAGCGCACGCACCACCAGTTGCCGCGCGACGCCGACACGAAAGCCGCCGCCGATCAGCTTGGTCAGCAGGAAACGACCGCCCCAGTCGAGTTCGTCCCAGTAGCCGAGCAGACGCCTGCGCAACTCGTCGGGCGGCAGGCCGCGCAGCGGCAGCATGCGTTGCTCGATCCATTGCGTGAGACCCAGCTCGGACTTGCGCGACGCCGGCGGCAGGATATGCGCGATGGTCTCGGCCAGATCGCCCACCGCGTGATACGACTCCTCGAACAGCCACTCGGGCAAGCCGGCGCGCTCGCGCGCGATTTCGGTCAGCAAACGCGTCGGCACGAGTTGACGCGGCTTGCCGCCCGCGAGGAAATACGACGCCCATGCCGCGTCTTCGGGGTCGGCCACCGAGAAATAACTGGTCAGCGCCGCGAGCTTGTCGTGCGTCGACGTGGTCGCATCGAGCGCGGTGTAGAGAGCCGCGAAGCGTTTCATACGGTGCCCGTCATGATTCGCTCGCCGCCGGCGCTTGGTCGGCGCCGGCCGCATCGGCTTCGACGGTATCGTCGCCGTATTGCGTTTCGAACGCGCTGGCGTGCAGGCCCTGCTCGTTGAGCCAGCGCACCATCGGTTCGATCGAGCCATGCGTGACGATCACGCGGGAGGCGCCGCTCTCGCGTATCGCCGTTTGCAAACCCGGCCAGTCCGCGTGATCCGACAGCACGAAGCCACGATCGACGCCGCGCCGGCGACGCGCGCCGCGCAGGCGCATCCAGCCCGACGCGAACGCATCGCTGTAGTCGCCGAAGCGCTTGAGCCACGCGCTGTTCTGCGCGGACGGCGGCGCGACGATCAGCGCCTGTTTGAATACGCCCTTGTCTTTCGCGGCAATCTCGCCGACCAGACCGACCGCCGGCAGCCGCACGCCCGCGTCGCGATACGCGCGATTGAGCGGCTCGAGCGCGCCGTGGCAGAAGATCGGCCCGATCGCCGCATCGACACTCGCGAGCACGCGTTGCGCCTTGCCGAATGAATAGCAGAACAGCACCGACGCGCGCCCTTCGGAGGCGTTGTGACGCCACCATGAATCGATCGAATCGAACACGCTTTGCGGCGTATCCCAGCGATAGATCGGCAGACCGAACGTCGATTCGGTGATGAACGTATCGCAGCGCACCGGTTCGAACGCGACGCAGGTCGGATCGGCTTCGAGCTTGTAGTCGCCCGACGCCACCCACACGCGGCCCGCGTGTTCGATGCGCACCTGCGCCGAGCCGAGCACGTGCCCGGCCGGATGCAGCGACACGCGCGCCGCGCCAATCGTCAGCGGCTCGCCGTAGTCGAGCGGGTGCAGCGCGATGCCGGGCAGCCGCGATAGCAGCACGCTCGCGCCCGAGCGCGTGGCCAGGTAGCGCTGATGACCGAAACGCGCGTGGTCGGAATGCGCATGTGTGATCACCGCGCGTTCGACCGGCCGCCACGGATCGATGTAAAAATCGCCGGGCGGGCAATACAGTCCCTCCGGCCGCGCGATCACCAGATCGTTGGCTTGCGGCGCGGTGTCGGTCTGACGCGGCGGCTGATCCATCGGCTGTCCTCGGCAAGGGAACGCGATCTTGCGAACGCGGCCAAGCAAACTATATGCCGCACCATTGATGGCCCCGTTTCTGCTTACGGTATATAAAGCACACAGGCGTGTCGAGAGCGGCTGCCATCCGGCAGTGCCCGGCGCGCACCGCGAGGCCTCATGCCGATCCTGCTCGACCAGCAAGCGCTGTATATCGCCAGACATCCCTGGCGCTTCCTGCTGCAAACGCTGAAAGCGTTTCGCGCGAACCAGGGGCTGCTGCTCGCGGGCGCGGTCGCGTACTACGCGTTGCTGTCCATCGTGCCGCTGCTGATCCTGATCGTCATCGTGTTGTCGCGCGTGGTGCCGCAGCAGCTGGTGCTCGACGCGCTTGCGCATCTGCTGCGCTGGCTCGTGCCCGGACAATCGGCCGCGCTCGTGCGTGAGCTGTCGAACTTCCTGCTGCATCGCGCGGTAATCGGCTGGGTGCTGCTGCTGACGATGATCTTCTTCAGCTCGCTCGCGTTCACCGTGCTCGAAAACGCGATGTCGCTGATCTTCGTGCATCGGGTCGTCGTGAAGCGGCGCCACTTCCTGATCTCGGCGCTGCTGCCGTACTGCTACATCCTGTTTCTCGGCGTGGGACTGCTGATCGTCACGTTCGTGTCGAGCGCGCTCGACACGATCGGCGCAGAAGGACTCAAACTGTTCGGTCTGCACGTGTCGTTGCGGGGCTTCTCGCGAGTGATGCTGTATCTGTTCGGGCTCGCCGGCGAAATCTTCGTGCTGACCTCGGTGTATCTGGTGATGCCGGTGGGACGTCCGTCGCTCAAACACGCGCTGATCGGTGGCGTGGTGGCCGGCGTGTTGTGGGAGATCACGCGGCACGTGCTGGTCTGGTATTTCGCTACGCTGTCGCAGGTCAGCGTCGTCTATGGCTCGTTGACGATGGCGATCGTGATCCTGCTCAGCTTCGAATGGCTCGCCACCTTGCTGCTGTTCGGCGCGCAGGTGATATCGCAATACGAGCGCTTCGGCCACGAACCGCTCGACGCGCCGCAGCCGAGGATCAAGACCGGGTAGCAAGCCATTCGCAAGGAACAAGCCTTGCTCGCCGATACCGACGACGGCCGCCCATTTCGCAGGGCGGCATCGACTGGCTATCGAGGAGCGAGGATCATGGCTGAAACCGTCGGCGATTTCATCATCGGGCGGCTGCACGCATGGGGTGTGCGGCGAATCTACGGCTATCCGGGCGACGGCATCAACGGCGTGTTCGGCGCGTTGAACCGCGCGCAGAGCGAAGCGAAGAAACGCCACAAAAGCACGGATCAGCCGGGCCCGATCGAATTCATTCAGGTCCGTCACGAAGAAATGGCCGCGTTCATGGCCTCCGCGCATGCGAAATTCACCGGCGAGTTGGGCGTGTGCATCGCCACCTCGGGGCCGGGCGCATCGCATCTGCTGACGGGGCTGTACGACGCGCGCATGGATCACATGCCGGTGCTGGCGATTACCGGTCAGCAGGCACGCGCGGCGATCGGCGGACACTATCAGCAGGAGCTCGATCTGCCCGCGATGTTCAAGGACGTGGCCGGCTCGTTCGTCGGCTTTGCGACGATGCCCGCGCAGGTCCGCCATCTGGTCGATCGCGCCGTGCGCATCGCGCTCGCCGAGCGCGCGGTCACGGCACTGATACTGCCGAACGATCTACAGGACATCCCCTATGAGCCGCCGGGGCGCAAGCATGGCACGCTGCATTCGGGCATCGGTTACGCGCGCCCGCGCGTCGTACCGAGCGACGAGCAGTTGCGCCAGGCCGCCGACGTGCTGAACGCGGGCCGCAAGGTCGCTATCCTGGTCGGCGCGGGCGCGCTGCACGCGACCGACGAAGTGATCGCGATCGCCGAGAAGCTCGGCGCCGGCGTCGCCAAGGCGCTGCTCGGCAAGGCCGCGCTGCCCGACGATCTGCCGTGGGTAACCGGTTCGATCGGCCTGCTCGGCACGAAGCCGAGCTACGACATGATGACCCATTGCGATACGTTGCTGATGATCGGCTCGGGCTTCCCCTACTCGGAATTTCTGCCGAAGGAAGGCGACGCGCGCGGCGTGCAGATCGACATCAAGGCCGACATGCTGAGCCTGCGTTATCCGATGGAAGTGAACCTCGTCGGCGATAGCGCCGAGACGCTGCGCGCGCTGCTGCCGCTGCTCGAGGAAAAGAAGGATCGGCTGTGGCGCGAGCGCATCGAAGGCTGGGTGTCCGACTGGTGGAAGACGCTGGAGAAACGCGCGCACGAACCCGCGAAAGATGGCCTGAATCCGCAGCTCTCGGTATGGGAGCTGTCGAAGCGCATTCCCTCGAACGCGATCGTCACCAGCGATTCGGGCTCGGTCGCGAACTGGTACGCACGCGATCTGCAAGTGCAGCGCGGCATGATGTGCTCGCTGTCGGGCGGGCTCGCGTCGATGGGCGCGGCCGTGCCCTATGCGATCGCCGCGAAGTTCGCGTACCCCGAGCGGCCCGTGATCGCGCTCGTCGGTGACGGCGCGATGCAGATGAACAACATGGCGGAGCTGATCACGGTCGCGAAGTACTGGCAAGGCTGGAGCGATCCGCGCTGGATCTGCATGGTGCTCAACAACGGCGACCTGAATCAGGTCACATGGGAGCAGCGCGTGATGGAAGGCGATCCGAAGTTCGAGGCCTCGCAGAACATTCCGTCCGTGCCGTATCACCGCTTCGCGGAGCTGATCGGTCTGAAGGGCATCTATGTCGACAATCCCGATCAGATGGCCACCGCCTGGGACGACGCGCTCGCGTCGAATCGCCCGGTCGTGATCGAGGTGAAGGCCGATCCGAACGTGCCGCCGCTGCCGCCGCACGTCACGCTCGCGCAGGCAAAGGCGTTCGTCGAGACGTTGATGAAGGGCGACCCCGATCAGGGCAACGTGGTGGTCGAAACGGCAAAGCAGGTGCTCGGTGCCGTGCTGCCGGGGCATCACGACAAATGACGCGGTAGCGGCTCGACGACGCGTGTGCGCGCCAACGTTCGACGCAGAACGTGGCTGGTAAAATGGCGCGCGCTCCGTGCACGCGCTCATTGGGTCTGCTTCGCCGCAGGCCATCACGTCGGCCGTTATCTCATGCTCACACACATCCTCGCCGTTTTCGCGGCGGCCCACACTGCGTCATTCGCGCAAGTCGCATCATTCGCGTCGTTCGCGTCATCAGGCATGGACGCTCTTGCCCATGCTTGACGAAACCCGCATCGCGCGCGCACTGACCGCGCGCGGCATCTCTGCCGATGCGCGGCAGCGCGAGGCCATCGGCGCGCTCGTCGGGTTGGTCGGCGCGCAGCAGCGCGCGCGGCAGGCATGGTCCACCGCCGCGTTCGGGCCGCAAGGCGTCTACTGTCACGGACTGCCGGGCCGCGGCAAGAGCCTCGTCGTCGATACGCTGTTCGAGCTTGCGCCATGCCGCAAACGGCGCCTGCATTTCCACGAGTTCCTGCGCGAGATGAACCGCCGGCTCGTGCACGCGCCGCGCGGCGACGACCGGCTCGGCGACGTGTCGCGGCAATGGCTCGACGGTATCGAGCTGCTGTGCTTCGACGAATTTCATGTGCACGATATCGCCGACGCGTTCCTGATGGGCCGCTTTCTCGACACCGCGATCAACCTGGGCACGCGAATCGTGCTGACGTCGAACTACGCACCGGACGATCTGTTGCCCGACCCCGAGTTTCACGAGCGCTTTCTGCCGACCATCGCGCAGATCAAACGCGGCTTCACGGTGATCCATTTCGACGGCGTGCGCGATTACCGCTTCAGCGGCGAAGCGGCCGAGGTGCCGCGCTTTTTCGCGCCGCTCGACGCATCGAGCGAGGCCGCGTTGCGCGATATCTTCACGAGCCATGAACGCGACGCTGCGATCGAGCCGATCAGGCTGAGCGCGGCGGGCCGGCCGCTCGAAGCGCGGGCAGCCGGCCGCGCGCTGCTGTGGGCGGACTTCGAGCAGTTGTGCGTCGCAAGCCGCTCGCACCTCGACTACCTCGATCTCGCCGAGCAATGGCAAGGCTTGATCGTCGATCGTCTGCATACGGAAGCGCTGAGGCAGCCGCATACGCTGCAGCGCCTCGTCTGGCTGATCGACATCTTCTACGACCGCAAGCGTGCGCTCTTCATCGCCTCCGATCAGCCGATCGAGACCGCGTTGATCGGTCTCGAAGGCGCGCGTGATCTGTCGCGTACGCTGAGCCGGCTTGCCGAGATGCAGTCGCGCGCATATCGCAGCACGCTTGAACGGGGCGGCGAGGACAACGCGCAAGACGGCATCAACGCCGAGGCTTGATGGCCGGGCATCGCACCCGCGCGCATTTCTGCAATTCTTGCAAAGCAACGGTAAAGCGTGCCAACGCCGTTTCGCCTCGACGCACGCGCCACGGCGCCGCGCGATGCATCGCCGGCCACCCGAAACAAGCCTACACTCAACCATGCCATGCCCCGCGGTACCGGAAAACTCGCCGCCAGATCAGTTCGATGGGCGTGGGCGAACCTGTTCGTTCTTCATCGCGCCGCTCTTTCGCGGCAAAGGAGAAGCCATGGAAAAGATCCCAAAAGCCACGGCCTTGTTCATCGCAGGTTTTGGCCCGATTGTGATTGAAGCCCAGGCAAGCCGCGATCTCTACGGTCGGGCCTTCGGTATCCCCTTCAAGGAAGAGAACGGCGGCTATCTCCATACGGAGGGTCTGAACGGCGCAAACTCTTTCGCCTTGTGGCCGCTCTCCCACGCCTCGCAGTCGTGCTTCGGCACGGATTCGTGGCCTCGCGACGTACCCATCCCGCAAGCCTGGATCGAGTTTGATGTCGACGACGTCCAGGCGGCAACGGCGGAACTTGAATCGCAAGGGTATCGGATGCTGGTCAGGAACCGGAATGAGCCGTGGGACCAGACGGTCAGTCGCTTCATCGGGCCGGAAGGATTGCTGGTCGGAATCACGTTTACGCCGTGGATGCGGGAACAGAAATGATGGGCAACCACAGTGGCAGTCTTGCGCGCGTTGACTGATAGCCTCAGATCGGGGACCAGCGCGCGTCAGGTTACCCGGTTAGCGCCGAAAATCGATATTCACCATTGTGAATAATGCGCGTAACTATCAGCCATCGCTTTCCTAAACTTGGCATTAGGCGAGCACGACGGAAACGGTGCGGATGCATCGTTTGCGTCGAAATCGCAGTCCAACCAAGGAGACGCGTGTCATGAACAAGGCAACCAGCACATTGATCGCGGCCGTCGCCGCACTCACGCTGTCGGGCAGCGTATATGCACAAAGCAACAACACGCTGGCGACTCCGACCACACAGTCGCCGGCCGCTGCAACGAGTGGCTACGGCACGCCTGGCGCCACCAACACGGACAGCGGCGCCGCGTCGTCGACCTCGGGCCAGCCGAATAGCGCGAACAGTCGCTCGACGTCCCGCCCCCCCGCTTACGGGGTTAACAACTCGCTGGCGACCCCAACCACAAAGTCGCCAGCCGGCCAATGACAGCAATCAAGGCTGGCAACCGGGCGCAAATGAGCGCAAAGCGACCAGGCGGTTCAATTTCGTCGGGCGTAGCGTGACCGAATAGCCGCGACTTGCAACACAGATCGCGACGGTAGAAAAAAGTTGGTGTGACTGGCCGGTCATAAACGCGCCAGAAGGCCGAGTTCGCCCCAACGTGTCGGCCCTGATTGCCACGACGTCTCGATTGCAAAGCTACTGAACCAACCGGGGCATCATGATCGTCCCATAGTCGGGCCCGATGCCGTCCGTCTGGTTGTTTTTGCAGTAGTTGGGATCGTTGCCCATCTGAACGGTGATGACTGCGTTGGAGCCGCTGCCCGTCTCGTTCAGGATGTGCAGGCACCCGAATGCGACTATCGGCGGAGTACTCCCCTGTCCCCCCGTGACGTTACTCACTACAGCTACGGTCACCCAGGCACAACTACCCGCCGAACCCGCCGCGATCTGACTACACGTTGCAACACTGTGGAACGCATTGCTATTTAGGCCCGTTTCAAGATAGATCGGTTCGCCGATAGACATCGGACTTGCGTTTCCGCTCGTCATCAACCCGACTATGGCGCTGGAACCAAGCTGGCTGTTCGCCGATGAGAGGGAAGTCCATTGCCCTGCGTTGCAATTGGCGGCCTGGTACGACGCTCTGATCGCGAAGATGTACGGTTGGCCGATCGTCTGCGGAATTGGTGTGCCGTTGTTCGCCGCTTGGGGGTCGGTTGTACTGGTAGCAAGATCGGGTGAATTGGTCGCCGAATTCCAGTAGGTGTCGTAGAGGCATCGCGACATCACAATCGGGAACAGTGCCCCAACTTCAGCGGTTCCCGGACTAGCCACGACCGCAGTCGCTGTCGCACTCGTCTTCAGCGACGCGATGTTCAGCACTTGTGCCAGATACACCGGAACGACCCCGTTAGAGTCGGTCCCGTCCTTGTGGACCGTCACCTGGACCGCCGGCACGATGTTTCCGCTTGCTACCGGCACGGTTGCCTGGGATACACCAGCCGCGACATTGCTGACATTCACATAGCCGGTAGTGACATCCGACGAATGCAGTTGGACGGCTGCCCCTTGGACGTTGTTATTCGGTCCGAACGAAACAGCCTCGGTCTGCGAGTCGTTCCAATCCGGATTGGCGGCGTTCGCGTTGTTGCAGCCAGGGTTGTTGGCTTGGGCATATAGGCACTGTGCCCCTGCAAGCGCCGCAGCGTCGGCGGCAGTCTGTGCCTGAGTGCGGGCGAGCATCAGGTTGCCAATGTCGATCGCGAGCGCCGCGAAGCTCAGGAGCATAAGCAGCAGCAGAGCGACCATGATCGCCACCGCACCCTTTTGCTTCTTCATCGATTTTGCGCGGCGCTGAGTACGCATGGTATGGATGTTACGCATGATGTTCTTCTTATTCGTTGTTCATCGTGGCCGTGGAGCTCAAGGTGATCGGCCCAGTCAACGGGTTCATCAGGGGGCCGAGCAGCAACCCTGTGAACGTGTACGAAACCTTGACTGCCAACGCGGTGCCGAACGACCCGCCTGCGTTGGTCACCGAGACTGACGGTGTGGGGTTTTTCGTCGCAAACGAAATCAGATACGAGGACGTATAGTTGGTCACAACGTTGGTGACGTCCGTCGGCGTGGGCCTGGGACTTGTTAGCACGATGCCCGCCCGCGCGCCCTCTCTGGCGGCGTTGGTGATGACAGCCTGGTCGTACAGCGCCAGGCCGAACTCGACGATCCCAAACACAATCAGCAGCAGGATCGGAAGTACGAGCGCGGTTTCAACGGCCACCACGCCCTTTTGCATTTTTTTCAGGCTCATTATTTGACTCCGTATGTGCACACGCAACAGTCACCGACAGCACCTCGTTGGCTAAAGCTTGCGCTCTGCTCTGGACGCTGATTCGGTCGACGCGATCCTGAATTTCGCAAAGGCGCGGCTAGCGCCGGGGAATCGAAGTGGGCGTGAACAGTAACGAGCCAGCGCACATCGAGGTAACACCGATGACGTGGCCCGCTTGAAATATGATGGAATCGCGACGGTGCTGTTCGCTTGATTTCTCATGGTGTCCCCCGACGTTGAGTGCCACACTCCGCATGTGATTGCTGAATGCGAAGGGCCTCGAGAAGCCATCTGGTTGTCATTTTGGCTTCGCTTATAGCGCTAAAGCATACGAGGCGTATCGGGGGAATCTGTGCGCTTCCAGACAATTCTTCAGCAATAAAGGCAAAACGGCTATTGAAGACGACACATTGGGTTCGTTTATCTCGCTACGCTTGATCCTGGCCACCCGGTTTATTGCTTCAGATGCCTCATGCTCAATGAGATCGACGTTACTGCATCGCGGTGGATGAGAAAGTGGCTTGACCCGGCCGCAGCGCCTCGACAACTCCGGCCGCGGCTGCTCTCGCGCAGTCAGACATAGCTGAGTTGCATTTATCGCGCAGGCTTCAATTCAAGAAGACTCCGGCGAATGCGAGCGATAGTCATTCCACCAATCGCATCTGCCCGCGAGTTTCGAGTCGTTGCTGCGCAAGAACTTTAGCCTTGCGACGTTTTCGCGAACCCTCACGCAGGCACATGGCCCGACGCGTTCGTGCTTCGTCATCCACACACGCACAGCCATCTGGGCGCGTGACCGCGATTGTGTATTCGTCGTCAAGAGAAGCGGTGTGTTGTTGATCGAGTCCTTCATGCAGTCAGTTGATCCGTTGGCTCGGTGGTTTGCATCGCCGCTTGAAAACGGCCGCCGTCCCAGTATCCCCCTAACTTTCGGACAATCGGCGTGACATCGAACAATCGCGCTCACCGGTGCCGGTTGTGATCCAACGCTGCCCTGATTACGACGCGGGGCCGGCGGTCTGGCAACCCGCGGCCAGCGAAGACGGTTACTCGCGGCGGGTTTCAACCTGCGCTGAAAGCCTCCCTCGTCAAAAGTAACCGTCCTCCATGACGACGTTGCGGGCGCATGATTCTCACCGTCTAGCAGACACTCGTGGATGTCCGATCACTGATCTACGATCGAACCGAACCGCGGCAAATTCAGTGCGACGAGACATAAGCCGTATCAGCGAATACTGCCGGGATCGCGAAGCTCTCGCGCATACGCTTTGCCTCTGCGGCAGGCGTCAAGCCAAACAGACGCCTGAATTCCCTGCTGAACTGGGACGGGCTCGCATAACCCACAGCGTGTCCCGCCGCCTCCGCGGTTAGCTCCTCGCGCACCATTAACAGGCGAGCCTGATGAAGGCGCGTCGACTTCACATATTGCATCGGCGACACCTGCGTAATTGCCTTGAAGTGGCTGTGGAAACTCGGAATGCTCATACCCGCTTCGTCGGCCAGTTGCCTTACGTCGAGGGGCTGCGCATAGCTTGCATGAATCAGGCGGAGTGAGCGGCCTATCTGGCCGAACTGTCCTCGCATCGCCAAAGCCTCGCGCAACGAGCCTCCCTGGGCTCCGGTGAGCACCCGGAAATACAGTTCACGCAGCAGCCCGGCGCCCAACACAGCAGATTCGAGTGGCCGATGCATCGCCTCGAGGAAGCGCAGCACGGACGCTTGCATTGCGTCATCCATCGGCGTCGACATCATGCTTTGAGGTGCTGGTGCGCACTCCCCCACGCCTTCGCGGTCGATCCGCTCCGCAAGTTCGGCGGCCAATCCGAAATCGAGGTGCAGATACAGCGCGAGCAGTGGGCGCTCCTCGGTTGCGTCGGTCTCCATGCTGAACGGCACGGGCACGGACACGGCCAGGTAGTGACGCTCGTCGTACAGGTAGAGCTGGTCGCCGAAATAACCTCGCTTGCGGCCCTGGCAGACGATCACGATACCGGGATCGTACAGAACGGGCGTGCGCGATAGCGCCCGGTTCGACCGCAAGATGCGGACGCTCGGCAGTGCCGTCAGGTTGTAGCCCTCGTCGGGCGCCAATGCGCGTAGCAGGACAATCATGCGTTTCTGGCTTCGAGAGGATAGATCTGGATGCTGGGCCAAAGCGCGTATCGTGTTCATAGTTTTATGCAAGAAAATCAGCTGAATTCGGCTTAATTTGCCTCGCTGGTCAGATTAGTATGCACTCTCCAATCGACATTCGGGAGAAGCTTCAATGGCAAGCAGCAAAACTCTGCTCATCACCGGCGTCAGCAGCGGCTTTGGCCGCGCGCTCGCACAGGAAGCGCTGGCGGTGGGTCACAAGGTCGTCGGTACGGTGAGAAGTGCCCAGGCAAAGCGTGAATTCGAGTCCGTATCCGCGAATGCCGCTTGGGGACGCGTGCTCGACGTGACCGACTTCGACGCGATCGACGGCGTCGTGACGGAAATCGAGGCTGGCATCGGCCCAATCGATGTGCTGGTCAACAATGCCGGCTACGGCCACGAGGGCATCATGGAGGAATCGCCGCTCTCGGATATGCGCCGACAGTTCGATGTGAATGTATTTGGTGCGGTCGCCATGATGAAGGCCGTCCTGCCGTTCATGCGTGAGCGCCGCCGCGGCCACATTCTGAATATCACATCGATGGGCGGCTACATCACGATGCCGGGAATCGCTTATTACTGCGGGAGCAAGTTTGCGTTGGAGGGCATCTCCGAGGCGCTTGGCAAAGAGGTCAAGCCCTTCGGTATTGCCGTGACGGCCGTGGCGCCGGGCTCATTTCGCACTGACTGGGCAGGTCGCTCGATGACGCGGACCCCCCGCTCGATTTCGGATTACGACGATATTTTCAATCCCATCCGCCAGGCCCGCGAGGAAAAAAGCGGCAAGCAGTTGGGAGATCCCAGGAAAGCGGCGCGCGCAATGCTGGCCGCCATGGCAGCGGATCATCCGCCCACGCGTCTTTTGCTCGGTAGCGACGCACTCGGGCTCGTTCGAGACAAGTTGTCGGCATTGAACGTGGAAATCGATGCGTGGGAGGCTACCACCGTTTCGACGGACGGCTGATGAGCGCCGAGGCTGAGAATCTGTCGAGAACCGTATCCCGCGGCGTCGGGTGCGAACGAAGCGATGCTTGCCCGATCTGAAAGTCCGTTGGCAGCGAGGATTTGTTGAGCCAGACGCGAAAGCTCATCGAAGGCGGCTCGATGCTCGAATGGATTAAGGGGCGAAGGAGATGTATGACCAACGTCCCGAGGATCAGCAACATCGCGCCTGCAACGCTGTTGTTAGTGCGCAGCAATACATTGGCGACGTAAAGCGTCAACGAGGTCAACACCATGTGGCCGGCGATGCGTATCGACCGCGGGTTCATCATTTCACCTGGAATTCGTTGCGCAGGGTCCGAAGATTCGGACGCCACCGGTGAGGACGCCCCCAGACGATCCAGGCACGTTACCCGGATCGTCGGAGAGGTGTCGGGCGAGCCATCTCGCGGTCAATTACCGAAGAAAAGGTTGCAATAACTTGCGGGGCCGACGCACGACGATGGCGAGGGCTTCGACACATGCTGGACACTGCCGGAAGCTGCGGTGCCGTTGGTCGTCGTACCGCCAACGTCACTGTTGCCCGCCTGCTGGCTGTCCTGTGCAGCGATCTTCGCTTCAGCAGCCTGAATTTGCTCGGGATACTTCGTATGGTCGCCGTCGCCCATGTGATAGCCGGCCTGCTCGAGACGGATCAGTTCCGCGCGCACCTGCGCACGGGTGACGGGCGCGGTGCTCTGAGCGAAGCTGACGACTGGGCTGGCAAGCGCACAGCTGGCGAGGACAAGGCATGCAAGGGTTTTCATCATGGAGCTCCTTGATTCATGGCTAACTTAACAATCGGGAAACCGAATAGCACACTGCAGCCAGTTCTGCAGACAAACTGCAAGTTGTGGTTGATATGGGGTATGGAGTCGTCCGCGATTCAGCTGGCTTAACTCGGGGGCGTATTGCGGATCATGTCGATCTCCCTGAAAGTGAGGTGGAAAACGTCGCGCATGTACGCACTGCGTTTTCCGCATCGGCCGGTTATAGAGCCGTACTCGTAACAGGCATTCGACAAGAGAAGAACGCGGGCCGTTGTGCGGTGATTGACGCCCTCCTTGTATCGAATTATGTTGCATTATTGCGCCGTGTAATCGCGTCAGTTGTAGTTACGTCGATAATTTGATGTTCGGCATTAAATGTTCCTTTTCGGGAGAATAAATGTTGGGTGTCGCTTTACGATTATTCGCTAGAGTGATTTCTTGAGAGTACGGCGCACGCCTGGTTACGGATGCAGTTCGACGCGGCACACACGGAGCGAGCACCCAATATCGCAATTGGCGAGCCGTGCTTGATCAGGACAACCGCGAGTTACTGGTACCGCGCAGCGCGAGAGATCAGCCTCATACTTACCCTCGTTCAGCAGCTTTGACGGTCTTCCGCGCAACGCTCGGCACAGGGGGCACAAATCTCAGGTAGGGACCACCTGCGTGGATCACGAACTTTTGTTCGGCAAAAAACAGAACACTTGTCCATCGACTTGTTGGCGGACCGCTAGCACAATGGCGTGTAGCTGCACCTGATGCCCGGAGGCCTGTTATGGCGTCCTGTACCCGAACACCACGTGATTCCGACGCGAACGAAAAGCCCGGGGCCAGAACATCACTGTGCGCGGGCGAAACGGCTCACACAATCGAGCGCCGCAGATTCGCTGAATTTATGAATCTGTTTGTGGGACCGGTTGCAGCACTCAGTACTGAGCAGAATCTCCTCGTCAAACGCGAGTTATTGCAATCGCTGTCCCGCCGATCGGTATATTGGATCGCGCTGCTGCTGGTCGGAAGCCCGTTCTGGTTCGTATTTGGATCGTGGATCAAAACATCGGATATTTATCCCTTGTTCCGTGTCGTCTGGATCCTGGGACTGTGGGGGATAGCCGCTCCTTTGGCAGCATACTTGCTGAAAAAGACCATGACGCTCCCGAAGCACGCCAGCGTCAACGCGGTCGAGCAGATGCACTGGGCATGGGCTGCATTGGTCATGCTGACATCTTTCTGGTGGGCGGCGGCCAGCTTTGGGCTCATCCCACCCAAATTCGTGGTCCTCCATGGTTATTACTTTAGATTCGGCCGGTATGGCTTTCTGGAACTGACGATGATCTGCCAGGCATTTACGTTGCTGCTGCTCGCACCCAGTCTTCGTGCGGCTTTAGGCGCACTCGTGATTGGCACTATCCCATTCGGATTTAACATGGCACCACTGTTCTTTATTAACCGGCCAGGAATGTTTGACTGGTATACGGCTCAAATAATTGGCTATTGTGTCGTCGCATGGTTCATTTGCAACGATCAGCAACGCACATGTGTAAAAGAGGTTGTTCTCGAGGAGGCGCGATCTCAGGCTGTAGCGGCAACGGCGGAGAAGAACCAATTTATCGCCGCAATAAGCCATGACCTGCGTCAACCGCTCACCACGCTCGGCCTGAAGTTAGATTTCATCGGGCGGGGCATTAAATCGACCAATCTGGTTGAAGACGTCTCGATTGCGCAAAGGCAAGTGGATGCAATGGAAGGGATGATTAACGGGGCACTGGATATCTGCCGCCTCGAGTCCGGCACCTGGAATGTAGAAATTCAGGAGGTGGCGCTGCCTTCCCTTTTACGCGGCATAGTCGTGGATATGCAGCCGCTGGCTGAGGCAAAGGGGCTGAAGTTAAGACTCCGTAGTCGCCCCTATCTGGTCCGTACGGATCGACATGCGTTGGACAGGATCGTCCGGAATATGGTGCTCAATGCGGTCCGTTACACGCCTTCCGAACAGGGAGGCAAGAAGGGACATGTTCTGGTGAGTTGCCAGAGGCGAGGCAGCCGCATAAAGATAAGCGTCTGGGACAACGGGATCGGTATCCCTGAAGGTCGACAGGCGGATATCTTCAAAAGCTATGTACAGGTCGATAATCCCGAGAGGAATCGTGAAAAAGGGTTCGGCCTGGGTCTGTCCATTGTCCAGGGTCTCGCGAACCTTCTTGGTCACAAACTGGACGTGGACTCGACACCAGGACGTGGATCGCGTTTTTCGGTTACGGTCCCGTTCATGGGACTCATACCGCCGGCGTTGCGCGAGGTTCAAACGGTTGAAGACGGCGACCCGGACCTGACCAATATGGTCGTGGCGATCATCGAGGACAACAGCGACTTAAGAATCGAAATATCGATGCGCCTGATCGAGCATGGCTGCTACGTCGTGGCGGGGGAATCGTCATCCGACGTCATCGAGCAGTTGCGCATTGAGGCTTTGGCAAGCGGTCCGCACTTCATCCTCTCTGACTACCGGCTGGAAAACGAGGACGGCATTGCGGCGATTACGGCGGTCCGCGCTGCTACCGACGCCTCGATCCCTGCGATCCTGTGGTCGGGAGACACCTCGTCAGCTGTGCTCAAAAAAGTAGCCGTCAGTGGCATCAAGCTTTTGTCGAAACCGGTTTCGGAACGAACCTTATTGACCGCACTTGCAGAACATAAGCCAAAAACATTGACCGAAGGCGGGTGAAAGAGATGGCAGGGGAACACAAAGCTTGCATAACGGAGCGTAGCTGCACTTGATTCTCGGAGGCCTGCTATGGCGTCCCGTATTCAAACACGACGTGATTCTGACTCGGGCGAAAAGCGCGGGGCCAAAACATCACTGTGGGCGGGTGAAACGGCTCACGAAATCGAGCTCCGCAGATTCGCTGAATTTGTGAATCCTTTTCTGGGACCCGTTGCAGCACTCAGTACCGAGCAGAATCTCTATGTCAAACGTGAGTTATTGAAATCGCTGTCCCGTCGAGCGGTATGTTGGACCGCGCTAGTGTCGGTCGGAGCCACACTGTTGTGCATATATGGATCGTGGATCAAGACGTCGGATAGCTATCTTTGGTTCCGTGTCGTCTGGGTCCTGGGACTGTGGGGGATAGCCACTCCCATGGCAGCATACTTGCTGAAAAAGACCATGGCGCTCCCGAAGCACGCCAGCGTCGACGCGGTCGAGCAGATGCACTGGACATGGGCTGCAGTCGTCACACTGACATCGTTCTGGTGGGCGGCGGGTAGCTTTGGGCTCACCCCACCCGATTTCTCGGGCCATGCTCCCTACGTCAAATTGGCCAGTTCTGGCTTCCTTGAGTACACGCTAATCAGCCATACATTTACCTTGCTGCTGCTCGCACCGAGTCTTCGTGCGAATTTAGGTTCATTCGTGCTCGGGGCTATCCCGTTCGGATTTAGCTTGGGACCACCTCTATTTATTTACCGGCCAGCAATGCTGGGCTTTTATACGGCTCAACTAATTGGCTATTGTTTCCTCGCGTGGTTTATTTTTTACAGTCAGAAACGCGCATATGTTAAAGAGATTATTCTCGAGGAGGCGCGTTCTCAGGCTGTAGCGGCAACGGCGGAGAAGAACCTGCTGATCGCTGCGATAAGCCATGACCTGCGTCAACCGCTCACCACGCTCGGCCTGAAGTTAAATTTCATCGGGCGGAGCATTAAATCGACCAATCTGGTCGAAGGCGTCTCGATTGCGCAAAGGCAAGTGGACGCGATGGAAGGAATGATTAACGGGGCACTGGATATCTGCCGCCTCGAGTCCGGCACCTGGAATGTAGAAATTCAGGAGGTGGCGCTGCCTTCCCTTTTACGCGGCATAGTCGTGGATATGCAGCCGCTGGCTGAGACGAAGGGGCTGAAGTTAAGACTCCGTAGTCGCCCCTATCTGGTCCGTACGGATCGACATGCGTTGGACAGGATCGTCCGGAATATGGTGATCAACGCGGTCCGTTACACGCCTTCCGAACAGGGAGGCAAGAAGGGACATGTTCTGGTGAGTTGCCAGAGGCGAGGCAGCGGCATAAAGATAAGCGTCTGGGACAACGGGATCGGTATCCCTGAAGGTCGACAGGCGGATATCTTCAAAAGCTATGTACAGGTCGATAATCCCGAGAGGAATCGTGAAAAAGGGTTCGGCCTGGGTCTGTCCATTGTCCAGGGTCTCGCGAACCTTCTTGGTCACAAACTGGACGTGGACTCGACACCAGGACGTGGATCGCGTTTTTCGGTTACGGTCCCGTTCATGGGACTCATACCGCCGGCGTTGCGCGAGGTTCAAACGGTTGAAGACGGCGACCCGGACCTGACCAATATGGTCGTGGCGATCATCGAGGACAACAGCGACTTAAGAATCGAAATATCGATGCGCCTGATCGAGCATGGCTGCTACGTCGTGGCGGGGGAATCGTCATCCGACGTCATCGAGCAGTTGCGCATTGAGGCTTTGGCAAGCGGTCCGCACTTCATCCTCTCTGACTACCGGCTGGAAAACGAGGACGGCATTGCGGCGATTACGGCGGTCCGCGCTGCTACCGACGCCTCGATCCCTGCGATCCTGTGGTCGGGCGACACCTCGTCAGCTGTGCTCAAAAAAGTAGCCGTCAGTGGCATCAAGCTTTTGTCGAAACCGGTTTCGGAACGAACCTTATTGACCACACTTGCAGAACATAAGCCAAAAACGTCGACCGAAGGCGGTTAAAAGTGATGGCAGGGAAACATGAAGAGCGGTGTAGCAGAGATCTTCACGACAGTCGCGTATCTGCTGCCCCACTTCCAAGGGTAAGCTCGGCATTGACTCGAAGTGCAGCTTCGACGCGGTTTCTGACTTGAAGTTTGTCGTAAATAACACAAGAAACCTGTCTGACATGTCCCTCGGAGACGCCAAGCTCTCTTGCGATCTGTTTACCTGAGAGGCCACGTGCAATGCAACGCGCCAAATCCCACTCTCGCGGAGAAAGCCCAAGATGATGCTGATTCTGGCTAGCTGAGGGCGCTTGTGTCGAGCAGGCAAAGCGGAGCAAGACTTCTTCCGGAATCCAGAGTTCACCTCCTAAGATCCTGCTCAGTCCAATGAACATTTTTTTGTACGCGCCTCCTTTCAACAGGATTCCCCGAGCGGCGTAGTCACGCATGCACATTCGCAAAATTTCAACTTCATGATCGTTTCCAGGAGCAAGTCCTGTGCAGATGACCACGGGAACATTGGATGGATTTCCGGCCTGAAAATGCTCAAGTGTCGCGGCGCCACGATTCTCACCATCCAGATTAAGATCCAGGAATACCAGGTCCGGGGGCGGTGTCTTGTTGACTTCTTCAAGCGCGCTGGCAAGCGTAAAGACGGGCGTGATGTCGATTGGGGCTGCGCTCAGCTCCGACGCGTGTGTTTGGACATATTCGGAAAGAGCAACGCAAAGAATTTCGTGGTCATCGACCCATAGGATTTTCATGGTCGCTTCTCCTCTTTATACATCCGAGAAAAGCATCGATCGTGCGCTACGTTTGTGCGGAGCACTGCCTGACAGCTTAGCATATCGAGCGAGGCCGCAGATCCTTGAACTGCAGAGTGTTGCGGACCCGCGGTCTCTAGCGCACAGGGTGTGCCATGTTCGCGCCGTGTGCCGCGGCCCGGGCGGCACACGGCTTTGCGCGATCGAATCGGTTTGCGCGGCAGCCGCGGGCATGAAGGCGATTCGCGAGTGGTGGTGGCGCACGGACAGCCTCGCGGCGAAATGTCTGCGGCGTGCCGACAGTTCGATGCTCCGAACATGTGCGAAGTGCGTCGACGTATGCCCCTATCATTTCGTCCAGGCGGTGTTGAACGACCGATGTACCGTGCCGCGCTAGTCGAGCCGCGTGTCAGAGACGACCAGGTTCACCGCTGCCGCGCCCAACGGCGAATATCATCCGTCACCCCAGCGATGGTCTGTAAACTGTCCCTTCTGCTGCGGACAAGAGGTTGGAGTGGTGAGATCAGTACACGGCGCGATATTCACTGCCTTAATCGCCGCGGCGCTGTTCGGCGCCGCGACACCGTTGGCCAAGGCGCTGCTCGGCTCAGTCAGCCCCTTCATGCTCGCAGGACTGTTTTATCTCGGTAGCGGCCTGGGGCTTGGGGTCGGCATCGCGTGGCGTGCCTTCCGATCGCGCGGACTTCACTCCGCCGCGGACCACCGCATCACCAAAGGCGAGTTGCCTTGGCTGATCGGGGCGATAGCGATGGGTGGCGTCGCCGGCCCCGCATTGCTGATGCTGGGCCTGTCCACCACATCAGCGGCAACGAGTTCGTTATTGCTCAACCTTGAGGGTGTGTTGACCGCAGTGATTGCCTGGGTGGTCTTCCGGGAAAATGTCGACATTCAGGTTTTTCTCGGGATGGTGGCGATCGTTGCGGGCGGCGTGCTGCTGTCGTGGCATCCGGGACAGTCAGGCGTGCCGGTGGGTGCGTTACTGATCGTCGGCGCGTGTCTGTGCTGGGCAATCGACAACAACCTGACGCGCAAGGTCTCGGCGAACGACGCGATGGTGATCGCGTGTCTCAAAGGGATGGTGGCCGGTCCCGTGAATCTCGGCATTGCGATCGCGGCGGGCGCTTCGCTTCCGTCAGCAGGAACCATGGCGGCAGCGATGCTGACCGGGCTTGGCGGTTACGGCATCAGCCTCGTGCTGTTCGTTGTTGCACTTCGCCATCTCGGTACGGCGCGTACAGGCGCGTACTTTTCCATTGCGCCGCTGTTCGGTGTCATGCTTTCGCTGATCATATGGCCCGCGCTACCCAATCTGTCTTTCTGGATTGCCGCCGCCCTGATGGCGCTGGGTATCTGGCTACATGTGCGCGAGCGGCATGAGCATGAGCACAGCCATGAGTTTCTTGAACACACGCACCGGCATCGCCATGACGAGCACCATCAGCACGCGCATGAGTTTCCTTATGCCGGTGAAGATCCGCACACGCACGCTCACGTGCATCTGCCTATTACACATTCGCACGCGCATTTCCCCGATATCCATCATCGGCATCAGCACTAGGGCCTGTTCACGCTAATAACGGGCTTGCGCTGGCCGCCAGAAGGGCCGAGCGCAAGGATTGCGACGCAGCGAATACTCGACGTATTCGCAAGGAGCATGACGCGGCGATCGGCCCTTCTGGCGGCCAGCCCCTTGAAGGTTTTTTTAAAACAGGGGAACGTGCCTTTCCGCCCGTATTGCGGCGTCGGTCGTCGCTTGTTTGGCTCGGCCAAACGGCGCTCCTCTCTCCTTGCACTACGCGCGGAAAGGCACGTTCGCAAGCCCGTTATTAGCGTGAACAGGCCCTAGCTGTCCTCCGACGTCGTCATTTCCCCAGGGCGGCGCAGCATCTTGTCGACTTCGCCCGCGTGCATCTCCTCGACGTGGATCATCTGACGGGCGAACTCCTCGAGTGCAACCGAGCGGTCCTCGACGAGCGCCAGCAGGTCGCGATACAACTGCAACGCAAGATTCTCGGCTTGCAACGACTCGCGGAGGATCGAAGAGATATCGAAGGTGTGCGAGTCGAGCAGAGGACCGATCGCAAGCGACGGATAGGCACCCAGAGTCGTGATCCATTCGCCGGCCTGCTGTGCGTGCAACAACGATTCATCGGCCTGCGCGCGCAACCACGACCTGATCGGAATGCGTCCGAATCCGAACACAAGGAACGAATAGTGCGTATATCGGACGACGCCGGCCAACTCGGATTCGAGAATCCGGTTCAGCACCGCAACAACGTCTTCCTTATTGATCTCGGCCATTTGAAGTCTCCTTTCATGGCGCGGCGAGGCGTCCGGCCTCGCGACCGAGTAGGCCGGCAAGCGGCCGCAAACCGTGGCCGCATGCCTGATCGAAACGGATAGATCCCGCCGGCCCACCGCTTTTCGCATCAAGCGTTCACGACGTCGTCGAGCGCCGCACGCTCAAGTGCCCTTCCCCTTCTTCACCCGCTCGATCTGCTGCTTCGCCGCCTGATACACGGCTTCCGGCGTGAAACCGAATTTCTTCTTCAGATCCGCGATCGGCGCCGACGCGCCGAACGTATGCATGACGACCTGCGCACCGAGCCGTCCTGTATACCGATCCCAGCCGAGCGACGCAGCCTGCTCGACCGCGACGCGCGCCTCGACGTCCGCAGGCAGCACCGACTCCTGATACGCGCCGTCCTCGCGCTCGAAGATGTCCCACGACGGCATCGACACGACGCGCGCCGCGATGCCCTCGCTCTTCAGCTTCTCGTACACGTCGGCGCAGATCGATAGCTCGCTGCCGGTCGCCATCAGGATCACCTCGGGCTTCTTGCCAGCGGGCGCATCGGCGAGCACATACGCACCGTGCCTGACGCCGCTCGCGGGCGCATAGCGGCTCCGGTCGAGCGTCGGCAGCGGCTGGCGCGACAAGACGATGCACGCCGGCCGATGCGGCTGTGTCAGCGCGACACGCCATGCCTCGGCCGCTTCGTTCGCGTCGCCGGGACGCAGCACGGTCAGGCCGGGCACGCCGCGCAGCGACGCGAGCTGCTCGATCGGCTGATGCGTCGGACCGTCTTCGCCGAGCCCGATCGAATCGTGCGTGAACACATAGATAGCCGGCACTTCCATGATCGCGGACAGGCGGATCGGCGGCTTCATGTAGTCGCTGAAGATCAGGAACGTCGAGCCGTACGCGCGCAGATTCGATAGCGCAAGACCGTTGACCACCGCGCCCATCGCATGCTCGCGAATGCCGAAGTGCAGATTGCGGCCGGCATAGTGATCCGCCTGGAAGCTGCCGGCGCCTTCGAACTTCAGGTTGGTTTTAGTCGACGGCGACAGGTCCGCCGCGCCGCCGATCATCCACGGCACACGCGCGGCAATCGCATTGAGCACCTTGCCCGACGATTCGCGTGTCGCGATGCCCTTCGGGTCCGCGTTGAAACTCGGGATGTCGCTGTCCCAGCCCTGCGGCAATTCGTGCGCCTCGATCTGCGCGAATTCGCGCGCGAGCTCCGCATACTGCTTTTTGTAGCTGTCGAACTTCGCCTGCCATTGTTCGCGCGCCGCCTTGCCGCGCGCGCCGATGCCCTGCGCGAAGCGCTCGTGCACGCCCTCGGGCACGTAGAAGAACCTGTCCTCGGGCCAGCCGTAGAATTTCTTGGCGAGCGCGACTTCCTCGACGCCGAGCGCTTCGCCATGCGCGGACGCAGTGTCCTGCTTGTTCGGCGCCCCCCAACCGATGATGCTGTGGACCACGATCAGCGTCGGCCGGTCGGTCACGCTCTTTGCTTCGACCAGCGCCTTTTCCAGCGCGGCGGTGTCGTTCGCATCGCCGACGTGCAGCGTGTGCCAGTTGTAGCCGTGAAAGCGGCTTGCCACATCGTCGCTGTACGCGAGGTCCGTATGGCCTTCGATCGTCACGCGGTTGCTGTCGTAAATCCAGATCAGGTTCGACAGCTTCAGATGCCCCGCGAGCGAGGCCGCTTCGTGCGAGATGCCTTCCATCATGTCGCCGTCGCCGCAAATCGCGTACACGCGGTAGTCGAACAGCGGCGCGTCCGCGCGATTGAAGTGGCTCTCGTACCAGCGCGCGGCCATCGCCATGCCGACGCTATTGCCGAGCCCTTGCCCAAGCGGTCCCGTGGTGGTCTCGACGCCGGTCGTCATCCGGTACTCGGGGTGGCCCGGCGTATTGCTGTCGATCTGGCGGAAATGCTCGATGTCGTCGAGCGACACGGCCGGCGCGCCGGTCGGCTTGCCGTGTTCGTCGACGGCTTTCACGTTGGCCAGATGCAGCAGCGAATACAGCAGCATCGACGCATGCCCGGCCGACAGCACGAAGCGGTCGCGATTCGGCCACAGCGGCTCGTCAGGGTCGTAACGCAGGTGGTGTTGCCACAGGTGATAGGCGACCGGCGCGAGCGCCATCGGCGTGCCGGGGTGGCCGGAATTGGCTTTCTGCACGGCGTCCATCGACAGCGTGCGGATCGTGTTGATGCACAACTGATCGAGGGCGGAATCGTTTTGCATGGGACGCTCCTTGTTCGGCAATTCGGAAGACGGCCGACGCGCGCCGCGGAGCGCGCGGACGGATCGGCGCATCGTGTCGACATGGAATCGCGCGCGTCCGGGCATGTCGATAAGGACGCCAAGCCGCACGTGGAACCGCCCACGTGCCAGCGTCAGCGCCGAAAGCGCGCGGGAAAATCGCGGCAAAGCCCACAGATGATGCGCCTAACCGCGCAACTCTGCACGCCACGCCGCGGCAGGTCGGTTGCTTCGCGAACGACGAAGTTCAGGCTGACTGCAGCCAAAACTCGATGACGGGACCATGCTTGCCGTCGATCGGATCGAGCGGCGGAAACGGCAACGCCAGCATCTCGGTGAGTTCCTGCGGCGTCAGCGCTTCGCGGCGAATGTCCCATTGCTGCCCTAACGGATAGCCCCCCACCACCTGAAAATGCCGCTCGAACGATTGCAGACAATGGCCGGTGCCGGCCGGCAGCAGCAGCACGTCGCCCGCGTGCACCGTCACCACGCGTCCGCCCGGTCCGCCGACGATCACCTCGGCGCTCGCGTCTGTCACGCCGAGCACCTCGTGCGCGGTCGCGTGAAAGTGATGGAAGTCGAAGATGCTGTTGCGCCACTGCGCGGGCCATGCATTGCGCTCGAAGAGGATTTCGAACGCGGCGGGCAGATTGCCGCTGCCGGGCGACAGCGCGCGCCGGTACAGCACGACCGGCAGCTTGCTGTTGTTCGGCACCCAGTCGTGCGGCTCCAGCATGAACGCTTCGTATTCGGTCTGCGCGGCGTCGAAGCCGTGCCTGGACTCGTTGAACATGGTTGCTCCTGGCTTGTGATGCGGTTGCCGCGAACCTGCGGACGAGCAGCCGGCTAGCCTCCGCCGATGCCCTGCAGCACCTTGCCCGTGCCGCCGCACACCGCGCAGCGAGCGCCCTCGACCTTGCCCGTGCCGTGGCAGGCGGCGCACAGGTCTTCGCCAGCGCCCGGCGTGTTGGGCGGCGCTTCGTCGCCGGGGTTCATCGATTGGGTTGGATTGTCCGGTTGCATGCGCTTTCTCCGGTTGGGTGTTGACGGATTGGATGCACGGCTGGCACGCAACGCGCAGCGTCATTGCTCGCCCGGCTGCTTGTGATGCGATTCGCGCCCGCCGCCCCCCGGCGGCTCGGCGTGCTCGCCGCTGCCGAGCGGCACTTCGGCGCCCTGGCGCGGCCGCTCGCTCGACCGTGGCGGATTGGTCGCTTTGTCCACGCCGGTCTGCACGACCGGTTCGATGCCGAGCGGACTCGGCTCGACGTAGTGCGTACCGCTCGGCTTGTTGCGGGCTTTGACTTCGTCGGACAGCGTGGGTGCGGCGCGGTTATCTGGCCTCGCGGACTGCTCGCCGCCTGGCGTCGCGCTCTGCTGCGGGGTGTCGGTCGATTGGGGATCTTGCATCGCGCCCTCCTCGTTTGTTCTGCCGTCGATTCGCGTCATCACGCGCCATCTCGAACGGGCATCTGGTTCACGCAGCAACATTCGAGCCTTGCCGGAGAAGTCCGCGCGCAGCGCAACAGGCACGGCCATTGCGGCCTCGAAGGCGGTAGCGCGGCACGTTCGCTTTGTAAAAAAGGCGCCCCCGAAGGAGAACCTCATGAGCATTACGACAATTCGCGTATCCGATACCGAGGTGCAGGTCGAGCGCACGCTGTACACGTTCGCGCAAAAGAGCGAGCCGATGCGTTCCAGAACTGCCTCGTCGACGGTTCGGTCGACACCTGCTATCGCGATCATCCGCCGCTGTCGGCGCGCCCTACCGTGCCCGACGAACATCCGGACGATCCCGCGCGCGGCAGCACGATTTCGCCGTCGCTCGGCGGTCTGCCCTGATGGCTCTGCGCCTCTCACGGAAGCACTGCCAAACCGGCTGCGCCCGCTCAGCCTTCGGGCGCGGCACGATCGGCCGCGACGAGCTTGCGGCCGTACGCAATCGCGGCGCGGCGTGCTTCGTCGGCGGTCGCATAGGGGCCGATCTGCGGTGCGCCCTCGAACGGGAACAGAATCCGCCTGTCCGCTTTCCTCACAACCTTCAGCCCACCTATGTATCGGCCGTCACCTGTTCCGTGATAGCTGGCGAAAATCTCGAAGTCGTCGTCGGCAACGTCGGCCTTGTGTCGCGCCATATGCGCTCCTCGTCCAGTGCTTTGCGTGGGCGATGTCCAATGTGAGCCGGGCGCGCGCAGTCATCGCGATGCGGCGCGCGTGCCGGGTTCCAGCAATTGGCGTTCCACGCGAACGACATCCGTCGGCATGCGGCACGAGCATTGCGCGTCTGAACGAAGACTAGGGTCTGTTTACATATGGAAACAGACCCTAGGAGAGGACTGATGGATTTACCTGATACGAGCCGGCAAGCGCCCAGTGCAATCGGCACATTCGACCTGAACGCGCCAACCCACGCGCAAATTTCGTTGCAGCCGCTGCCGCTGCCGCTGCATCCGCATGCGCCGATGCCGCCCGAAGTCGACCCCGACATCGCGCCGAACACGCCGCCGCCGAAGATCGACCCCGATCCGATCCCGGACGATCCGGTCGACGTTCCGCACGAACCACCCGAAGGCGATCCACCGGCGGCGCCGCCGCCACAGCATGCATGGCGCCGGCATGCGGCGCTAGCCCGCCGGCGGGCGCATCGTCGCGATCGGAATCAGGAATTCGGACACGCCGGTCAGAATGATCTGCACGCCGATGCATAGCAGCAGGAACGCCGACACCCGCAACGCGACCTTGGTGCCCTCGACGCCGAGATAGCGCGCGAGGATCGTCGCGCGGCTGTAGATCAGATACACGCAGACGGCCACCGCGAACGTGATGGCGACCGACGCGATGCCCCCCATCACGAACGCCGACAGCTTGTGCGTGCGATTCGCCGACAGCGCGATCGCGGTCGCGATCGAGCCGGGGCCAGTGGTCAGCGGCACGGTCAGAGGAAAGAACGCGCGCGATTTCGCGGTTTCGGCGTCGACGCGCTTGACTTCCGTCTGCTCGACCGCCGGCGTGTCCGGCGCATTGAGCATTTGCCAGCCGCCCACGGCAAGCGCGAGCCCGCCGCCGATGCGCAGCGCCTCCATCGAGATACCAAAGAAATGCAGGATCGGCGTGCCGATGAAGAATGCCACCAGCAGCACAACGGCGGCGTTGATCGCGATCTTGCGGGCGAGTACGGTGCGCTCGTCGAGGGTCAACGACGCGGTCCGGTCCAGAAACACAAACGCGCCGCTGAACGGATTGATGATGCTGATTAAGCCGATAAAGCCAAACATGATGTCCGAGATCAGACTTTCGACCATGTGCGTGTCCGTGTGCCTGCTTGTCTGCGTGTGCTCGCGCGGGTTCGCGCCTGGGCGCGCCGCCGGTCATGAACCCGGCTGGAATCGCGCGGTCCGGAAAATGCTGCAATGCTCGCAGATCATATCGCGGCGCGCCAGTCGGCCTGGAGAAAAGCCGCGCGACACCTTGCGCGCCACGGCGCGTCCCGCTTTGCACTGCAGCAATCCGGGCTGGAAAGATGCAATTGCAGCGGTCGAAACTCCGACATTTATTTTGACCTGCTTTACGGGACCGAAGTATCCGGCATACAGTCCTCAGCGAAGCCGGAATTTCAACGACACATACCTACTGGTTCGAGGAGTTGTCCACATGCTGCTTCGTGTACTTGCCGCGTTGCCGTTCGTCGGCATCCTGGTCGGCGTTTCGTTTGTCAATCGCGTCGAGCCGATCGTGCTCGGCATGCCGTTCGTGCTGGCCTGGATCGTCATGTGGGTGGTGTTGAGCGCGATCATCATGGCGATCATCTACAACCTCGATCCGTCCAACCGACACGTCGTCGCCGATGGCGAGGAGGTTCGCCCATGAGCGCACTCGTCATCATCGCCGCCGTTACGCTATTCGCGCTGTTCCTCGGCGTGCGCGCAAGGCGCGGCCACGACATGAGCCTCGAGCAGTGGAGCGTGGGCGGCCGCAGCTTCGGCACCGCGTTCGTGTTCCTGCTGATGGCCGGCGAAATCTATACGACCTTCACGTTCCTCGGCGGCAGCGGCTTCGCTTACGGCAAGGGGGCGCCGGTCTACTACATCCTCGCGTACGGCACGCTCGCGTACATCCTGTCGTACTGGATGCTGCCGCCGATCTGGCGCTACGCGAAGACGCACCGCCTGGTCTCGCAGCCGCACTTCTTGACGCGCAAATACGAGAGCCCGGCGCTCGGCACGCTGGTCGCGCTGGTCGGCGTGGCCGCGCTGATCCCGTACCTGGTGCTGCAATTGAAGGGCCTCGGCATCATCGTCTCGACCGCGTCGTACGGTGCGATCTCGTCGACGGCGGCGATCTGGATCGGCGCGATCGTCGTGACCTCTTACGTGATCGTGTCGGGCGTGCGCGGCTCCGCCTGGAACTCGGTGGCCAAGGATCTGCTGATTCTCGCGATCGTGCTGTTCCTCGGCATCTATCTGCCGCTGCATTACTACGGCGGCATCGGCGCGATGTTCCGCACGATCGACGCCGCCCGTCCCGGCTTCCTGACCTTCCCGGCGCGCGGTTCGAGCGTCGTGTGGTTCCAGTCGACGGTGTTGCTGACCGCGCTCGGCTTCTTCATGTGGCCGCACACGTTCGGTTCGATCTTCACGGCGAAGGACGAGCGAATCTTCCGCCGCAATGCCGCGATTCTGCCGCTCTATCAGCTGATCCTGCTGTTCGTGTTCTTCGTCGGCTTCGCGGCGACGCTGCGCGTGCCGGGCCTGAAGGGCGCCGACATCGACCTGTCGTTGTTCCGCCTGTCGCTGCAGACGTTCGATCCGTGGTTCGTCGGCGTGATCGGCGCGGCCGGTATCCTGACCGCGCTGGTGCCGGGCTCGATGATCCTGACCTCGGCGTCGACGCTGCTCGCCAACGACGTGTATCGCGGCATGGTGAACCGCAACGCGTCGGATGCGTCGGTCGCGGTGATCGCGCGCTTCCTCGTACCCGTCGTGGCGCTGGTCGCGGTCACCTTCACGCTGAACGGCGGCGAAACCATCGTCGCGCTGCTGCTGATGGGCTACAGCTTCGTCACGCAATTGTTCCCGGCCGTGCTCTGCAGCCTGTTCCCGCACAACCGCGCGACGAGGCAAGGCGCGTTCTGCGGCATCGTCGCGGGTGTCGCGGTGGTCACACTGACCACGACGCTGCACTGGAGCGTCGGTCAACTGATGCCGTTCCTGCCCGATGCGCTGAAGGACGTCAACATCGGCTTCCTTGCGCTCGCGGTCAACGTGATCGTGTTCGTGATCGTCAGCGCGGTGACGCAGCCGAGCGCAGCCGAGCAGGAGAAGCACGCGTCGGCGCATTGAAAGAGACCTGGCCGCGGGCGTGATTCGAGGCTTGCTGTTTCGAAGCGCCCGCATTTGCGTACGCTGGCGCCTGACGCATCTGAAGGGGCTGTTCGTTTCGGCGACAGCCCCTGATTCTTTCTGTTCACGGCTCGACCGCGCTCTCGACGATCCACGGAGCCCCGAATGTCCTACGTTCTCTACTACTCGCCCGGCGCGGCCAGCATGCCCGTGCACTGGATGCTGCTCGAAATGGGCGTGCCGTTCGAAGCGCGCCTCGTCGATATCGACGCGGGCCAGCAGCACGATCCCGAGTATCTGCGTCTGAATCCGGCCGGGCGCGTGCCCACGCTGGTCGTCGATGGCGTGCCGCGGCATGAATCGGCCGCGCTGCTGATGCTGCTCGCCGAGCGCCACGCCGAGGCCGACCTCGCGCCCGCGCCCGGCTCGGCCGCACGCGCAGAATGGCTCGAATGGATGATCTACCTCGCGAATACGCTGCTGCCCGCGATGCGCGACTGGTTCTACGCCGGCAGCGACGGCGACCCCGCGGGCGCCGAGGCGGTGCGCGCGCTCGCGCAACGCCGCATCGAACAAGCGTGTGCGCGGCTCGACAGGCATTTCGCCGACGGCCACGCATACCTCGCGGGCGGCAAGCTCAGCACCGCCGATCTGCTCGCGCTCGTGCTGATGCGCTGGACCCGCAACATGCCCCACCCCGCGACGGTGGGCTGGCCGCATCTCGCGAGCTATATCCGCGGGCTGCGCGCACGGCCGGCGTTCATCGAACTCAACGAGCGCGAAAAGCTGACGGAGTGGCGCAACGAAGGCCAGTGACGTTCAGGCGGTTCACAACGTCGCTTCCCTGCCCGTCTGCGCCGCGAACGCGAAGCCGTTCTTGCCGTCGCGCTTGACCTGATACATCGCGGCATCGGCGGCGGCGACCAGACGGCGGTGATCCTCGACGTCGTCGGGATAACTCGCGATGCCCACGCTCGCGCGCACTCCGCCGATTCCCATCTGTGCGTCGGTGTCGACCACGCAGGCCATCAGCCGGCGCGCGATCTCGGCGAGCTCGTCATCGCCCGCAAAGGTGCGCACCAGCACCGCGAACTCGTCGCCGCCGATGCGCGCGACCAGATCGCCTTTGCGCACCGACGCGCGAAACCGGGCGGATACCGCGGCGAGAAATTCGTCGCCGGTGCGATGCCCGAACGAATCGTTGACCTGCTTGAAGCCATCGAGGTCGATATACAGCACGGCGAGACGCCGCTCGACGGCCGCGGTCCGCGCGTGCCTGGCGGCAGAGTCGAGCGCGGCCAGCAGCTTGCGGCGGTTCGACAGGCCCGTCAGCGAATCGTGCAGCGACGCCAGCTCGAACTCGTGCGACTGCCCCGCGAGCTGGCGGTTGCGCTTCGCGTACATGCCGAGCGCCGTGATCAGCATGCAGAACAGCAGCGCGGCGAGCGCGATCAGCGTGCGCGCGACGTGCGCGACGCGCAGCCGCACGTCGGCGCTCGACGCGTCGCGCTGCGCGCGCCAATAGGCCGATACGCTGCCGAGCACCACCGCGACGGCTTCGGGCGTCGCCTGTGTCGGCGACACCGACGGAATGGGCGGCGCCGGCGACGGACTCGCGTTGACGAGCGCCGCGAGCGCCGCGAAACGCCGCGCGAGTTCGGCGCGCGCCGCGTCATAGGCCGGCACGAACGACGCGTCGTGACTCGCCCGGGTGTCGGCCATACGCTGCCACGCGGCCAACTGTTCGCGCGCGCTGTCGACGCGCCCGGCGGCTTCGAGCACGAGGCCCGCGTACTCCTGCTTCAACTGATCGGAAAACACCGTGCGGATCTGCATCGCTACATACAGCAGGCCGAACAGCAGACACAACAGCGCGGCCACGGCGACGCTCGCGGGCCCCGGCCGGAAGCGCCACACCGGCACGCGCGCGCGTGCGGCGCCGCGCAGCCCCGCTCGCCCCGCTGGCCCGACGACCGCGTGCTCAGGGATGGGAGTAGGTATCTTGTTGCCGTCGGCCGTTGTCATGTTGACGATAGCTCACGCGTCGAAAGAACTGTCCGATCCGCGCAAACAGACTGCCCTTGTGCTGCGACGACGCGCGCCGCTCCTGCTGTGCGAGCCGCGTTTCTTTCGCGTCGTGACCGGCCGCGGGCTTCGCGGTGGAATTGGCGGCATTGGCGACGTGCCGCGTGTAGCCCGGCGGTGGCGTGGGAACAATGGGGGCTGTGGGTGGGTTGGCCGACATATCCGCCGACATATCCGCCGAGGTATCGACCGGCGTATCGGCCAGCGTGGCGGTGAGATTCGGGTCAGGCGTACTCGCGTGGATCTGCCCGGACCACACGGCCGGGTTGGTGTCCTCGAAGCCGCCGTTCGCGCCGGCCGCTTCGAGCGCGACGTCTGGCGCGGCGGGCTGCCTGGCTGACGGCATGGCGAAGGGCGCGGCGGCCTCCTCCGGCGCGTGCGCGACGGCCACCGTCGGCACCCGGGCCGATGCCGATGAGCCGAGCGCCCGGCGCGCGCCCGCAATGGCATCCGCGTACGTCTGCTGATCCTGGTTGAACCAGACGCCGTAGGCGACGGTGCCGATCACACCGAAGGTCAGCGCGCCGGCCGCCGCGAGGCACAGGGCGAGGCGGCCGAAGCGCGGGGGCGGCACGCCCGATTCGTCAGGGCCGTCGGGTTCGAAGGAGGACCGGCCGTCCGTTGTGGAATGACGCAAGTCGATATCGTCGGGATCGGTAGCCATCGCAATACGCTCCGGGTATGCCACTTCTTGCAGACAAACTGGCGCGCTGACGAGCCGGCGCGTAAACCGAACTCGCAGGCTGCCGCTGCACGCAATGCTCAATGAATGTAATCCTGTCGCGAACGGCCGACAACATAGCAGCGTTGCGTTTCCGCCTCGCTTCGGCGGTGCTTCAAACGACGCCGCCAGATGCCGTGTGAGTTGGCAAAAAAGCGTGCAAAGCCGGTAAAAACTCCAACCCGGCACAGAGCCCGACAGCCAGCCGTGCGCCTGCCGTGGGCCGCTACGCCCGATGCGACGCGGATTCTGCGAAACGCGCCAACGCGGTCGCCGTTTCGCATGCAACAAGCGGGCCTGGCGGCGAACGCGCGCGCGACGCCGAAACCGCCGCTTGAAACCCGCGTTGGACTGCGCGCGCCGCGCGCCTCGAGCCGCATTCCGCGAACCTGCTGTCGTGCGAATTCCCAAAGCCGTCCGCGCCGGATGATAAGGTCACGTGCGCGCATGTCGCGAACGCCGCGCCGTGCCGGGCCCAACGGTGCCCGGCCCAACGGTGCCCGGCCCAACGTCATCGGTCAGCATAAAAATCATGTCGAACAGGTATCAGCACCAGCCACTCACGCCGTTGCACCGCGCGCTCGCGCGCTTTTCTCTGTCGGAAACCGCCAAGTACACGAAGCTGACGCTCGGCCTGTGGATCGGTTTCGGCATCCCATACCTGCTCGGCTTTCCCGACGCGGCCGTGCCGCTCGCCGGTTCGACGATGCTGACGCTGGCGCTCGGTAGCTCGATTTCGGCGGCCCGAAGCTACTTCTACAAGCGGGTGTTTTCGAACGTGGTGGCGATGCCGATCGGCACGCTGCTGATCTGGCTGACCGCGCCGCACCTGTGGATGGGCGCGGCGCTGCTGCCGGTCGTGATCTTCGGCATCGTCGCGCTGCGGCCGTCGCTGTTCCAGATGACCAGCATCACGGTGCCGATCACGCTCGTGCTCTATACCGGCGAACATCTTCCGCTGCTCGAACAGCGCCTGATTGGCGTGGTACTCGGCATGTTGCTCGGCTTCGTCATCCAGCAGATCGCGTTTCCGCCCGATCACGGCTACTGGGCGAACACGCTCGTCAACGACGGCAACGAACAGGCCACCGATGTCGTCGCGCAACTGGCCGCGGGACAGCTCGACAAAGCGCAGATCAAGCCGGCGGCCTCAAGGCTGCGCACGCTGAGCACGAACCTGAAGCAGGCGCACCTGCTGCTGAAGACCGACCTCGAGCAGGCGTGGGTGTCGCCACATCTGAAGCGCAACGCGGCACGGCTGCCGGTGTTCGCGAGCTATCAGGAGACCTTCGATTCGCTGGTCAATTTTCTTGAAACGATGGACACGTTTCACGATCAGTTCGCCGCGCTCGACGCCGCGTGGCGCGAAATGTTTCTCGCGCGGCTCGCGCGGCTCGTCAACGCGCACCGGCAACTGGCCGAGGCGGCGGACCTGCGCGTCGAGCGCCCGCCGCTCGACGCGCCGCCGCTGCATCTGGAGGACCTGCGTCAGCTGACCGAGGACCTGCCCGCGTCGGACGTGTTTACGAGCGTGTACCTCGGGCATCTGACCGGCTATGGGATTCTGCTATGTCGGTTGAGCGAGCTGCATACCGCGTGAGGGGCCTTCCGCACCGTCAGAACTACCAGGACCGCAACACGATGCACGATGGGCAACTGAGGCAAATTGTTTTGCCGAGTACGAATTCGATTTGGAGCAATGCAACTTCGTACGAGCGATGACCCAAGACCCCCGTGCTTATGCCATGTGCAAACAGACGGCATTTCAAAATTACCAGAGCTGCAGAGGTTTCTGAGATGACAAAGCGCCAGCGTGCCACCGTGATTTTTTATAACGAGGATGCCTGTGAAATCCAGGTATGTACCGTGTCGCGCGAGGAAGTCGAGGGGGCAATAGATCGGCAGATCGCGCGCGGAATGGCAATGACTGTGCCTCTGGGTTCGGACGATTGCCGCGCGCCGATCACGGACGAAACCTTGCGTCAAATCGGAGGCATGGCTGTTCTCAACCAAGCGTCTGTCCATCCCGAATTGCGCGATCGTCTGCAGATTTCGCTGCACCACCCCGTCGACTGGGGACAGGCCAAGCCGCCTACGGAATAACAGTGCTCGCGATCCAGGGTTGAGTTCGGAGCAAAATCCGAACTGCCCTTGCCGAGCAAGGGCTTGGCGACAATTGGATCATTGCACGGTAATGGTCGCCTTCATGTTCGGATGGATGCCGCAAAAGATCTTGTACACGCCCGGTTTATCGAATTTGAACTGATAGGTGTCGTCCTGATCGAGCGCGGCCGAGCGGAACAGGCCCGCGTCGTTGACCACGCTGTGCGGCTCGCCGTCGAGATTCTTCCATGTGACCGTCGTGCCCGCCTTGATGGTCAGTTCCATCGGCGAGAACATGAAGTTCTTGATGACGATCGCGTTAGGCGTCGACGCGACGGTCTGTTTCTGCACCTGCATCGGCATCGTCGTTTGCGCAAAACCGGCCCCCCCCGACACCGCCAGAATCGCGACACTGCCGAGCAGAATCGCGAGCGCGCGGCCCATCATCCTGGTTAGCATCATTGATCTCCTCGAGCGTAAAAGTAGCGCGTGTCGTCAGGCGAGCGTCGTGTCGTCGAGCGTCGCCTTCAGCGGATGACGCGCGATGCTGACGCTCGTCACGCCGAGCATCTTCGGCAGCTGGTCGCTCGCGACCTTCAGCGGCCCAGGGCCATCGCCCTGGCCGGCGCTCGGCTGCGGATAGGCGGTCGAGCGCGCGGTATGGAACGTCACGTTGCCCTCGACCTTCGTCACGATCTGATGAATGTGGCCGTTCAACACCGTCACGGAACCGAAGCGCTTCAGATAGCTCATCGCCTGTCCCGCGTCGCCCGTGCCCCAGCCCCACGGCTCGTAGATGGTCCACATCGGCATGTGCGCGAACACCACGACCGGGGTGCTCGACGAGCGGCCTTTCAGATCGTTTTCGAGCCATTCGAGCTGCTCGTCGCCGAGACCGCCGAGGCCGTTCGGCTTGAAATGCATCACGTTGACGAGCCCGACGAAATGCACGCCCTGGTGATCGAAGCTGTAATAGCCGCGGTTATCCGAAGCCTTGCCGAAGCGGCTGAAGTACTCCGTGCCGGGGCCGTCGGTGACGTCATGCTCGCCGGGGACCGTGTGCAGCTCGGTGATCTTCAGTCCCGACATCAGCTGCGCGGCCAGATCGAATTCCGCGGGCTTCGACAGATGCGTGATGTCGCCGGTGTGAATCGCGAGCGGCGGACGCGCCGGCATCGCGTTGACGTAATCGATCGTCTGTTTCAGCGTGCCGGCGACGTCGGGATTCGCCTCCTTGTTGAAGCCGATATGCGTGTCGCTGATCTGCAGGAAAAGCGGCGTGCCAGCCGCTGGCGTTGCGGTGTTCGCGTCGGCCGCGAGCGCGAGTTCGACCGGCGTCAGCACGCCGCCCGACAGCATGAACACGGTGCCGAGGCCACCGAACGCAAGACACTTCAGCGCGCCCCGGCGCGCCGGATCGAATGAATGATGTGACGACATGATGACCTCACGATAAGGATTCGCCGAACCGAACCCGGTTCGTGAGGCATGACTGGCGTGGGGCGGGTTTTATTCCCGTGTCGTGCGGCGTTTGTGGGAGGCGGCACCTGTATGCGAATAGCAAGCGGCAAGTAATCGCCGTGGCGGACTGCGCACTGGATTGCGCATCAAGTCAGCCGCCGACCGCCGCGATGATCCGCGCGCGCATCGCGTCGTCGGGTAGCGGTCCCGATCCCGCGCGCACGTTGTCCGCCATGTATTGCGGCCGCCCGGTGCCCGGAATCACGACCGTCACCGCCGGCTGCGCGAGCACGAATTTCAACAGAATCTGCGCCCAGCTCGTGCAGCCTATTTCGCCGGCCCATGCGGGCAACGGCATTTTCATCACGCGCGCGAGCAAACCGCCGCCGCCGAACGGCTGATTGATCACGACGCCGATGCCGAGATCGGCCGCGAGCGGCAGGATGCGCTGCTCGGCCGCGCGATCGTCGGCGGCGTAGTTGATCTGCACGAAGTCGGGCTTCTCGCTGCGCATCACCGCCGCGACTTCGTCGAACGCGCTCGACGTGTAATGCGTGATGCCGAGATAGCGAATCCGGTCGCGCGCTTTCCAGTCGCGCAAGGTCGCGAGCTGCGTGCGCCAGTCGAGCAGATTGTGGATCTGCATCAGATCGACATGCGGCTGCTGAAAACGCCGCAGCGATTCCTCCATCTGCGCGATGCCGGCTTCGCGTCCCTCGGTCCAGACCTTGGTGGCGACGAACGCCTTGCGATGCGCGTCGAGCTGCGTGAGCAGCGCGCCCGCGACCGCTTCCGACGAACCGTACATCGGCGAAGAATCGATCACCGAGCCGCCCGCTTCGAACAGGATGCGCAGCACCTCGGCGAGTTGGGCGCGGGCGGCGGCATCGTCGCCGACGTCGAAGGTGCGCCACGTGCCGCAGCCGATCACCGGCAGCGCTTCGCCGGTGGACGGGATCGCGCGGCGGCTCATGCGGGGTAAGGTGGTGCCGGATTGCGCGTGCGCCTCGGTTTGCGCGGACGTGACGCGCGACAACGCAAGCGCTGCCGGCAGCCCGAGCGCCGTGCGCAGAAAACGGCGACGGTGATCGTGGTTCGACGAATGTGCCATAGCGTGTATGGTGCCCTCGTGCATGAAAGTTCGACCGTCATCGCAACTGCTATAACACACCGCGCCGTGCGAGTTCGATCGACAAGCTCGCCGCGTCGACGCACCGGAAGCCCTGAAAACCGGCCGCGAGCGCGCCGTCCACGCTGGCCTGGCTGTCGTCGATGAATAGCGTGTCCGTTGCGGCCGCGCCGAGGCGTTCGACGCGCGCCGAATGAATAAAAAAGGTGGCATGAGCCGCCTTCGCCGTTAGTGATCGACGCGGCCTAGCGCGCTTTCTGCCGCAACGGCCTGAAGAACTTTCGAATCTCGGCCGCGAGCAACGCGGGCTTTTCCATCGCCGCGAAATGCCCGCCGGCTGGCATTTCGCTCCACTGCGCGACGTTGAAGGTTCGTTCGAGCCAGCTTCGCGGCGGATGATTGATCTCCTTCGGAAACAGCGCGAAGCCGACTGGTGTGTCGATGCGCTCGCCGTCGGAGAAACGCATCGGCTGCAGGCGGTTTTCCCAATACATCTGCATCGCCGGGCCGATGCACTGCGTGAACCAGTACAGCGAGATATTGGTCAGCAGATCGTCTTTCGAGAACACGCTTTCCACCTCGCCGCCGCAATCGCTCCACGCGCGAAACTTCTCGCCGATCCATGCGGCGAGTCCCACCGGCGAATCGTTCAGCGACGCGGCGACCGTCAGCGGTTTGGTGCCGTGCTGATGCGCGTAACCGCCTTCGAGTGCGGCCCAGTCGTTCTTCTCGCGCAGATAGTCCTGCTCGGCCGGCGTCAGCTCCCGCTGCGCCGCCCCGATCGCGGGCTCATAGGAACTCGGCAGGAAGTTCAGATGGATGCCGTCGACCACCCGCGGATGATGCGCGGCCAACGCGATCGACACGCCCGCGCCAAGATCGCCGCCCTGCGCGCCGAAGCGCTCGTAGCCGAGCCCGCGCATCAGTAACACCCACAGGTCCGCGACCTGGAACGCGGACATGCCGGCCTGCGCGGGCGCAGGCGAAAACGCGAAGCCCGGCAGCGACGGCGCGACGACGTCGAAGGCGTCGGCGGGATCGGCGCCGAACGCGACCGGATCGCACAACTGATCGAGCAGCGCGTGAAACTCGAAGAAGGAACCGGGCCAGCCGTGCGTGATCACCAGCGGATAAGCCTGAAATCCGGGCGCGACACTGGCGGCGCGCCGATGCGCGAAGTGCACGGTCTGGCCGTTCACGTCGGCGAGAAATTGCGGCAGCTGGTTCAACCTGCGTTCGGCCGCGCGCCAGTCGAATGGCCCGGCCCAATAGGTCGCGAGTTCGCGCAGCCAGGCCTGGTCGGCGCCCTGCTGCCAGGCGGGCGCGGGCGTCGCGGGCGCCCAGCGGGTGGCGTGGATGCGGCGGCGCAAATCGTCGATGTCCTGATCGGCGATCGCAATCTCAAACGGGTCGATCTGCATGGGGGTCGTCCTGGGTCATTGGCGGCTCACCGTCATCGTACGCGCGTCCGACGAAAGCCCGATAATGGGCGTCCCTTCCCTACGATTCATTCACCGAGCCACAGGAGATTGACGCGATGTCCGCTTACGAATCCAAGCTGCCGCGAGTGCTGCTGACGAACGACGACGGTATCGACGCGCCCGGCCTCGCCGTGCTCGAAGCCGTGGCCGCCGAGCTCGCGCACGAAGTCTGGGTGGTCGCGCCCGAGCACGACCAGAGCGGTACGTCGCATTCCATCAGCCTGCATTCGCCGCTGCGCGTGAGCCGCCAGGGCGAACGCCGTTTCGGCGTGACCGGCACGCCCGGCGATTGCGTCGTGATGGGCGTGCGTCATCTGATGCGCGAGGCGCCGCCGTCGCTGGTGCTGTCCGGCGTCAATCGCGGCGGCAACCTCGGCATCGAAACGATGTTCTCGGGCACGGTCGGCGCGGCGATGACGGGTCTGCTGCTCGGGCTGCCGTCGTTCGCGCTGAGCCAGGCGTTCAGCGATCGCGAGCGCGTGCGCTGGGACACCGCGCGCACGCTCGCACCCGGCGTGATCCGTCAATTGCTCGCGATCGAGCATGCGGCGCCGACCTGCCTGAACATCAACTTTCCCGACGTCGATGCCGCCGACGCAGGTCCGCTGACGCCGACGCGCCAGGGCGTCGGGCTCGTCAGGGACATCGAGGTGCTGCCGGAAGTCGACCCGCGCGGCATCGCGTATCACTGGCTGCGCTTCGATCGTGGCCCGCGCGAGAACGATGCCGACAGCGAAACGGCAACCGTCGCGGCGGGGCGCGTATCGGTCACGCCGCTTGCGTTCGATCGCACCGACGAAGCCACCTTCGCGCGGCTCGCCGCGTCGTTGATCTAACGGTTGCCGGGGACACGGCGCGAGGCCCGCTTCAGTGCGCCCCAGGTCCCGATGGCTCGGGTCTGCCGAACGCGGGCATCGTGCCGTTCTCACGCGCGCGCACGAGTTCGGCCTCTACCTCGGCGCGGGTTTTGGGGCCGTTGCTGGCGACCGCCTGAGTTGCGGACTGGCTGGTCAGCCCCGCGCGCGGCATCGACCATGGCGACTCGACGCCTTGCGTTGCATATTGCGGCAACGGCCGCATCTCTGGCACGACGCTGGCCGCTTTCTTCCCAGACCGCTCGGCAGTAGAACTTTTCCGGTGGCTGCCGCCCCGCGCATGACTACCCGATGTCGTCGCAACACTTTGCGCTGAGCGAGGTTTCGTCTTGGTACCCGACGCAACGCGGCTATGGTGTGCGTGCCCGGTCTTTGCCGTGGGTGGCGCCTGGGTCCGGTTCGAAGTCACCGCAGGCTGCGGCGGCAAACTCGTCTGCTGCGGCTGCGGGTGCGGCTGCTGCTGTTGCTGCGCCTTGTTCGACTCCCGCGCGAACTGTAGCGCCGCGATGGCCAGAGCATCGCCCGCCTGCGCTCCAATCGACGCGGCCGGCTGAGCCCGCAAGGCGGTCACGTCGTCGCGCAGCGCACGGCGGCGCGTTGCCGGCGCGACCGTCGCCGCGCCGGGCCGGCCTTCGCTCTGCCCCGCCGCCGCCCCCGTCGCGCTGACACCCCGTTCGCCGTCGGCGACGAGACTCACGTCCCGACCGGACGACCAGTCGTTGTCCAGCTGTGACACATAGGCCCCAATCGTCACCGCGCCGAAGACGAGGCCCATCAACACGATCATTCTCGGTTCGCTATACAAGGCACGCTCCCCATTCCAACCGATCGACCGACCCATTGGTCAAAGTTTGGTCCATACGAATGACAGTGTTTTCCCTTTTAGACCCAACAACCGACGAATCGGCGGATCTGGTCGGGGATGTGTCCGAAATCGACGGGTATTCTTCCGTTCAAACGCGCGCCTTAATCGGAGTCCCAAGCGATTCTTCCGGCGCCGCCTTCGACCCTGTTTTCAGCGACGCAAGCGCAGCTCAGACGAGCGGCCCTTCCTCCGGCTTGCGGCGCATCGCGACGGCGATCGAACTGCCGACGATCAACAGCGACAACGTCGCGCGTCTGTGGATCGACGGCGTGAAGGTGATCGACAAGACGAGCACGACGCCAGGCAGCGCGACCGGGAAGGTCCATCTCGCCGCGAACCAGAGCGCGTCGATCAAGGTCGAGTACGTGCACGGCACGGGCGCGGCGAGCATGCATCTGCTGTGGTCGAACCCGGCTGCGAAGAGCCCTGGTGTGTTGAAGATCGTGCCGTCGGATTCGCTGGTGACGTCGAGCTGATAGAGGTGGTTGTGGCGGGCGGCGCGGTGGGGTTGAAACCGCGCCGCCGCGCCGGCTTTTAGCAAGCCGAGTGTTAATCCTTCAAACTAAAAACCCGTTTTAATGCCGCTTTAACCCGCACAAATTTCCCGATTATCCGCAAGCGGCAAGAAGTTACCGGTCTTGCCATCGAGCGCAAGCATTTCACCGCTTTCGATATTGAAGATCCAGCCATGCAGCCGCAGCGTCTTGTTCACGAGTCCGACCGCCACCGACGGATGCGTGCGGATGTTGCTGAGCTGCGCGATCACGTTGTCCTTGACCAGCGCCTCGAGACGCTCCGCATCCGAGCCGTAGTGGCGCGACGCGTTGATCGCCTTCGCCGCATCCGCGTGACGCAGCCAGCTCGCGACCGCCGGCATGTGCTCCAGATTCGTGCAGCACGAGATCGCCGTCATCGCGCCGCAGTTCGAATGGCCGCAGATCACGATGTCGGTCACGCCGAGCACGGCAATCGCATATTCGACGGTCGCCGACACGCCGCCCGGCTCCGGACCGTACGACGGCACGATGTTGCCCGCGTTGCGGATCACGAACAGCGACCCCGGTTCGGTCTGCGTCAGCAATTCCGGCACCACGCGGCTGTCCGAACATGTCACGAAGAGCGTGCTGGGATTCTGCGCGGTCGACAAACGCTTGAAGAGCGCGCTTTGCTGTGGAAAGACCTCGCGTTGAAAGCGGATCAGACCTTCGATGATTTCCTGCACGATATTCTCCAGAGAATCGAAGAGACGGATTTAAAGTTGCCGCGACTATACCGCAGCCTTTCAATCGTCGCGCGAATCACCGTGCTAATCGTCGCACGCTCCTGCGGCGAATTGCCAGCGAAATAATGGCGTGCTCGCACGCGCCATAAAAAAAGACCCGGTTGCCGGCAGCCGGGTCCAACTCTCTCGCTCACACGCGTTAAGCGGTGTGTGCGTCGATACGGTAGCCGCGCCGACATCGCGGATATAGTCGCCGCGATGGAAGAGTCCTTTCCACCGCGGCACGAATCGCTTGACCCGATACAAGCAAGCGGGTCGCTCAATCGAAGTCGCGCGTCTCGAGCTCCACGGACCGTCCCCCGTTGCGTTCGAGCACCCGCCGCGTAGCATTTTCAATGCGGGCGCGGTTCGCCTCGAACGCTCCCACCAGATCGTGAGCAGACGGGGCGCCGTTGCCGAGGCTGCCATTGCCGAAATGGTCATTGAGCGCGTCGAGCGACACGCTGCACCATACGTCCTTCCCGTCCACATTGGCCTCGTAGGCGACGCGCGCAGCAGCCACCACTTCCCGGCGTCCGGTGAATTCGATCCTCATGATTGTCCTCCGTGTGTCAAAGGGAAATCCGAATACGCAACGGTCGTGCCCAATCCGGCCGGCTCGCCGGCTGCCCGGGCGCGAGCACGCATTCTGCGCAAGGTGCATACTCCTGAGCGGCCGCCGCGCGCGGCCGCGCCGATGCGTCGCAGCAAGGCCTCCTCCGGGCCGTCGACGCATTCAACATATCGATACTACGCCCTTCATGTCCCGCAATATTCAATCTTCGCGCCCGCTCGTGATCGCCGCCGTGATGGCCTCGATGGCGATGGTCGCGATCGAAGCGACCATCGTGTCGACCGCGATGCCGCAGATCGTCTCGCAACTCGGCGACCTGCATTTATACAGTTGGGTGTTCTCGTCGTTCCTGCTCACGCAGACCGCAATGACCGTGGTGTTCGGCAAGCTCGCCGACCTCTATGGGCGCAAGCCCGTGATCCTCGCGGGCATCGCGATCTTCCTCGTCGGCTCGGTGCTTGCCGGCTTCGCGTGGTCGATGCCGGCGATGATCGTGTTCCGCCTGATCCAGGGGATCGGCGCGGGCGCGATCCAGCCGGTCACGCTGACCGTCGTCGCCGATCTGTACCCGGCGCGCGAACGCGGCAAGGTGCAGGGTTATCTTGCGAGCGTGTGGGCGATTTCGGCGGTCGTGGGTCCGATGGTCGGCGGCTTCATCATTCACAACCTGTCGTGGGCGTGGATCTTCTGGATGAACGTGCCGATCGGGCTCGCGTCGGCGGCGGGCTTCATCGCGTTCCTGCGCGAATCGGAACGGCACGCGCGGCCGTCCATCGACTTCGCCGGCGCCGCGCTGTTCATGGCCGCGATCGCAGCGCTGATGATGGCGCTGACCTACGCCGGCGACGACGCGTTGGCGCCAGCCTCGTTCGCAGGCGGCGTCTTCGTGCTGTGCGTGCTGCTGTTCGTGCGGCAGGAGCGTCGCGCGGCCGAACCGATGATCTCGTTCGCGCTATGGAGCCGCCGCCCGATCGCCGCATGCAACAGCGCGACGGTGCTGGCCGGCATGATCCTGATGGGCGCGACCACGTTCCTGCCGATGTACGTGCAGGGCGTGCTGCATCGTTCGCCCGTGGTGGCCGGCCTCGCACTGACGATGATGATGGTCGGCTGGCCCACCGGCGCGACGTTCGCGGCGAAGTCGTTTCACCGGCTCGGCTTGCGGCGCATCCTGATCTGCGGCAGCGCGTTCGTGCCGCTCGGCGCGGTGCTGCTGCTGTTGCTGTCGCCGGGCGCGTCGCCGCTCGTCGCCGGGTTCGCGTCGCTGATCATGGGCTTTGGCATGGGGACGTCGAGCGTCAGTTCGCTCGTGCTGATCCAGGAGATCGTCAGGATGGACGAACGCGGCAGCGCGACCGCGTCGAACCTGTTTTCGCGCAATCTCGGCAGCACGCTCGGCGCGACGCTGTTCGGCGCGGTGCTGAACTTCGGGCTCAGTCATTCGCAGGGCGTCGCGACGGTCACGTCGGATCAGCTGAAGGCGCTGCTGCAGAACCGCGCCGCCGATCTCGGCGACAGCGATCTGGTCCGGCTCGTGCTGCACCAGTCGCTGCATCTGACCTTCGTGTCGATGTTCGTGATCGCGCTATTCGTGGTCGCGCTGCTCGCGCTGGTCCCAACGATCCGATTCGGCGACGACAAGCCGGCACCACTCAAGGCCTTGTCGCCGCTCGAGGACTGAGTGGCGCGGCGTCGCGAACCACTTGCGTTCGCGAGCGCTATGAGCCGCCCGCCGGCAGCGTCGCCGCGAAGAAATCACGCACCTGTGCCGCGGTTCGCGCATGAATCGCGGCGCGATCGACACTTCCTGACGCCAGAAAGGCTTTCACGGCGCCGTCAACTGCCCTTCGCATACAGCGTCGAATCGGCGAACCCCTCGGCGGCCAGCACCTGGCCGACCAGAATCAGCGCGGTGCGCTCGATCGCGCTGCCCTGCACCTTCGCGACGATATCGTCGAGCGTGCCCGTGATCTTTTCCTCGTCGGGCCAGCTCGCGCGATAGATCACCGCGATCGGACACGCGCCGCCGTAATGCGGCCGCAACTCATCGACGATGCGCGCGAGATGCCGCACGCCGAGGTGAATCGCCAGCGTCGCGCGATGCCGCGCGAGAGCGCCCAACTGCTCGCCTTCGGGCATCGACGTCTTGCTCGCGTAGCGCGTGAGGATCAGCGTCTGCGACACGCCGGGCAGCGTCAACTCGCAGCCGAGCGCCGCCGCGCATGCGGCCGTCGCGGTCACGCCGGGCACGATTTCGTAAGGAATGGCCAGCTCGCGCAAACGGCGGATCTGCTCGCCGATCGCACCGTACAGCGACGGATCGCCCGAATGCACCCGCGCGACATGCTGGCCCTTCGCGTGCGCCGCCGCGAGCAGCGCGACGATCTGGTCGAGATCGAGCTCCGCGGTGTTGATCACCTGTTGCGCGCTATGACCTTCGAGCACCGCGGCCGGCACCAGCGACCCCGCATACAGGATCACCGGACAACTGCGCACGAGACGCTGCCCTTTGACCGTGATCAGTTCCGGGTCGCCCGGACCCGCGCCGATAAAAAACACTGTCATTCAGTACTCCAATTATTTGCTCACTTACCCGAATCCGCATTCGCCTGCGCGGGCAACGCATCGAGAAGATCGGCAACGCTGGCGAACTCGCGATCGACCTCGGGCAACACCGGCCGTCGCAGCATGATCACCGGCAAGCCGCGCTCGCGCGCGACCTCGAGCTTCGCCTCGGTCGCGCCGCCGCCGCTGTTCTTGCTGACGACGACGTCGAACGCCTGCAGCGCGAACAGCGCGCGTTCGCCGTCGAGCGTGAACGGTCCGCGCGCCGCGAGGACGCGCGAGCGCGCGGTGTCCGGATGCGAATCGAGCGCGCGCACGGTCCAGAATTGATGCGGCGCAATCTCGTCGAGATGCGCGAGCGGTTCGCGCCCGAGCGTGAAAAGCGGCCGCCTGAACGGCGCGAGCGTGTCGATCAGTTCGTTCCAGTCATCGACCATGCGCCAGTCGTCGCCGGCTTGCGGCTGCCACGCTGGACGCCGCAGCGCCCAGCACGGCACCTTCGCCGCGCGGCACGCGTCTACGGCATTCGCGCTGATCCGCGCCGCGTACGGATGCGTCGCGTCGATCACGAGGCCGATCGCTTCGCTCGCGAGGTAACGCGCCAGACCCGCGCTGCCGCCGAAACCGCCGACGCGCACCGCGCACTTCAAGTCGTCGGGGACCTTGCCGAGTCCCGCGAGACTGTACACATGCGCGGGACCGAGTTGGCGCGCGATCTTCAGCGCGTCGCCGGTGCCGCCGAGCAGCAGGATGCGCGTCACCGCGCGACTCCGACGATGTTGCCCTGCCGGTCGATCGCGAAGATTTCGACGTTGACCTGCGGCGGCACGATATCGCGAGCAACGGCCAACGCGTGCTGACAGACGATATCGCCGAGCGGCACCTGCCGCGCGTGAGCGAGCGCGAGCGCCTGCTGGCTCGTGTTGGCCGCGCGCATCGCCGCTTGCAGCGCGGCGTCGGCGCCATGCGCGGCAGCCCAGCCGGCGAGTTGTTCGAGATCGATGCTGGAGTTGCGGCTATGCAGATCCAGATGGCCGGCCGCGAGCTTGCTGAGCTTGCCGAAGCCGCCGCAAATGCTCAGTCGCTCGACCGGCGCGCGCTTCACATGCTTGAGCACCGCGCCGACAAAATCGCCCATTTCGATCAGCGCGATATCGGGCAGGCCGTAGTGCGCGCGCATCGCGTCCTCGCTCGCGTTGCCGGTGCAGGCGGCCACATGCGTATAGCCGTTCGCGCGCGCGACGTCGATGCCTTGGTGGATCGACGCGATATACGCCGAGCACGAAAACGGCCGCACGATGCCGGTGGTGCCGAGTATCGACAGCCCACCGACAATCCCGAGTCGCGGGTTCATCGTTTTCAGCGCGAGCGCTTCGCCGCCTTCGACGCCGAGCGTCACTTCGAAGCCGCCGCGATACGCGTGGCGCGCGGCGAGTTCGTCGAGGTGCTGCGTAATCATCTGGCGCGGGACCGGATTGATCGCCGGTTCGCCGACCGGCAGCGTGAGCCCCGCGCGCGTGACCGTGCCGACGCCCGGCCCCGCGCGAAAGATCACACCGGGCCCGGGCACGAGGCGCACGCGCGCGAACACGAGCGCGCCGTGGGTCACGTCGGGATCGTCGCCGGCGTCCTTGATCGTGCCGGCTTCGGCGATCCGCTCGCCGTCCAGGGCGGCAAGCCGGCAGAACGTGAGCCGCATCGGCACATGCTGGCCCTTCGGCAACACGATCTCCGCGACCTCACTGACCTCGCCCGCCAGCAGTAGACGAGCGGCCGCGAGCGACGTCGCGGTCGCGCAACTGCCGGTCGTATAGCCGCTGCGCAGCGGCGCCGGCTGCTCGGGAGTCTCGTCGCGCATCACGAATCGGCCGATGGTTTGGCGGGTTTGGTCACGTCGAGCAGTGTGATCGGCAACGCCTGACGCCACGTATCGAAGCCGCCGAGCGGTTGCGCGTGAGCGAGCCCGATGCGCGTCAGCGTACCGCCATGCCGCTCGCGCCATGCGACGAGCACCGCCTCGCCTTGCAGCGTCACCGCGTTCGCGACGAGCCGGCCGCCGTCGCGCAGTTGTGTCCAACAGGTGTCGAGCACGTCAGGCTCCGTCACCCCACCGCCAATAAACACCGCGTGCGGCGCCGGCAGTCCCCGCAACGCGTCGGGCGCGCGGCCGGCCACGAGTTGCAGCCCGGGCACGCCCAAAGCATCGCGATTCTGTTCGATGAAGCGCTGCCGCGCTTCGTTCGCTTCGATCGCGATCGCGCGACACGTGGGATGCGCGCGCATCCATTCGATTCCGATCGAACCGCTGCCCGCGCCGACGTCCCACAGCAACTCGCCGGGCGCGGGCGCGAGGCGCGCGAGCGTGATGACGCGCACGTCGCGCTTGGTCAACTGGCCGTCGTGGATAAAGGCGTCGTCGGGCAAACCGCAGGTCAGCGGCAGACGCGGCGCATGCGCCGACGCGCGGCACTCGAGCGCGATCAGATTGAGCGCGGCCATCTCGCCGGCCGGCCATTGATCCGCGCGGCCATCGGCACGTCGTTCGCGTGCACCGCCCAGATGTTCGAGCACGGTCATGGCAGTCGCGCCGAAACCGCGCGCATCGAGCGAGGCCGCCAGTGCCGCGGGCGTGCGCCCGTCCGCGCTCAGCACGAACAGGCGCGCGCCGTCACGCAGATGCGCATTCAGGGCGGCAAGCGGTCGGCCGACCAGCGAGACGGTCGCGACATCCTGCAACGGCCAGCCGAGCCGCGCGGCCGCGAGCGATAACGACGACGGCGCCGGCAGCACGCGCAGCTCGCCGGCCGGCAACTGCCGCGCGAGCGTCGCGCCGACGCCGAACAGCATCGGGTCGCCGCTCGCGAGCACGCACACCGCGTGCGGACGCTCGGCGAGCAACGGCGCGAGATCGAACGGACGCGGCCATGCGGCACGGCGCGCGGCGAGCCGCGCGGGCAGCATCGCCAGATGGCGCTCGCCGCCGTACACGACCGACGCGCCCAGCAACGCACGCCGCGCGGGCCGCCCCAAACCGGCGAAGCCGTCGTCGCCAATGCCCACTACGGTCAGCCATGCCGGCATGCATCCATCCTCATCAGTTGCGTCGATTCTTTAGCAATTGCACCGGCTCACGCATGCGGCTTTGCGCAGGCTCGGAGCGCGGGTTGCGAAAGTCCGCATGATACCGCCGCCATGCGGCCCGCGGCTTCGCGGCGGAGCGCCATGCTGCCGGGATCACCGGCATCGCGCGATGGCCGGCAAACAGGCGCTGCGGCCACAGCGTAAAGATATAATGGCCGCTTTCATTGCCCACGGTCAGCCCGAAGCGCCTTTCGGCCGCACAGTTCACGCCGGCCCTCGTCGGGCAGCATGCAGCGAGGCCGCAGCCATGCCGTCGCGCGACGCTAAACCCGGTGCCCCTTTGAATCGAGCTTCGCCTCCCACCGTTTCGTCCCACGCGGTCACGACACCGCGGTCCTCGGCATGTCCGGGGTTGCTGCGCATCGTCCCCGCGCGCGACGGCGGCATCTGCCGCATCAAACTGCCCGGCGGCGTGCTGAGCGCGGCGCAGGCACGCGCGATCGCCGATGCGAGCACGCGGCACGCGAACGGCGTCGCCGAGCTGACCAATCGCGCGAATCTGCAACTGCGCGGCGTGCGTAACGGACACGAAGCGGCGTTGAGCGCGGCGCTGATCGGCGCGGGGCTTGGACCGGCCGGCGCGCTCAGTTCCGCCGACGACGTCCGCAACGTGATGATCAGCCCCGCCGCCGGCCGCGATCCGCACGCGCTGATCGACACGACGCCGCTGTGCGCAGAACTGCTGACGCTGCTGCAAGGCGATGCGCGTTTCGTAGCGTTGTCGCCGAAATTCGCGCTGCTGCTCGACGGCGGCGAACAGCTTGCGCGGGTCGATCATCCGCATGACGTGTGGCTCGCGGCGTCGGCTGACGAAGAAGGCGTGCGCTTCGTGTTCGGCCTCGCGGGGTGCCCGGCTCCGGCAGGCGAAAACTCTAACCCACGCGACCATCGCGATTCCAACGGCACGGGCGCGCTCGCGGCGGTGCCGCCGTCGCGCGTGCCTGCGCTCCTGCGCGCGTTGCTGCACACGTTCCTCGACCTCGCCGCAGCCGACGCGACCCGCATGCGCGACCTGCTCGCCACGCATTGCGCCGACGCGCTGCTGCAGCACGCGCAGCGCTACGTCGATTTCCCGCTCGCGCGCAACGCATCGCTGAGCCACTGGCAACGACACATCGTCGCCGACCCATCGCTGCGGCTCGGCGCGCACGCGCAGCGCGGCGACGGCACGTCGCATGTCGGCGGCCAACCACCGCTCGGCCGGATCGATGCGGCCACGCTGCGCGCCCTGGCTGCGCTCGCGCAAAAACACGGCAACGGCAGGTTGCACGCGACGCCATGGCAAAGCGTGCTGCTGCCCGACATCGCGACGACGGCGGTGCCCGCCGTGCTCGCGAAGCTGATCGCACTCGGTCTCGCGTGCGATCCCGCGCAGGCCATCACGCACGTGATCGCCTGCGCCGGTTCGGCCGGCTGCGCGAAGGGCCTCGCCGACACCAAGACCGACGCGCTGCAACTCGCCGAGCGCTTACCCGCCGGCGTCGACGTGCATCTGACGGGCTGTCCGCGCTCCTGCGCGGCCGCCCATCGCGCGCCCTACACGCTGCTCGCCGCCGCGCCCGGCCTCTACGACCTTTATCGACGCGACGGCCACCCCGGCTTCGGCCAATGCGTCGCGCCCCAACTGACGATCGACGAGGCCGCCGCGCTGCTCGCGCGCCTCGCCCGGAGTACTCCACATGCTTGATTACATTCGCGACGGTCAGGAGATCTATCGCCAATCGTTCGCGACGATCCGCGCGGAGGCCGACCTCGCGCGCATCCCCGCCGACCTCGAAAAGCTCGCGGTGCGCGTGATCCACGCGTGCGGCATGGTCGACGTGATCGACGACCTCGCGTTCTCCGACGGCGCCGGCAGCGCGGGCCGCCGCGCGCTCGCGCAAGGCGCGCCGATCCTGTGCGATGCGGGCATGGTCGCGCAGGGCGTCACGCGCGCGCGGCTGGCCGCGAACAACGAAGTGATCTGCACGCTCACGCACCCGGACGTGCCCGCGCTCGCGCGCGAAATCGGCAACACGCGCTCGGCCGCCGCGCTCGAATTGTGGCGCCCGCATCTGGCGGGCAGCGTCGTCGTGATCGGCAATGCACCGACCGCGCTGTTTCATCTGCTCGACATGCTCGATGCCGGCGCGCAGAAGCCGGCGCTGATTCTCGGCTTTCCGGTCGGCTTCGTCGGCGCGGCGGAATCGAAAGCGGCACTCGCGCAAAACAGCCGCGGCGTCCCCTATGTGGTCGTGCACGGACGGCGCGGCGGCAGCGCGATGGCCGCCGCCGCGGTCAACGCGCTTGCGACGGAGGTCGAATAAATGGCGAGCCAGCTAACGAGTCGCGGACGGCTGTACGGCATCGGCGTCGGTCCCGGTGACCCGGAATTGCTGACGTTGAAGGCGCTGCGGCTGCTCAAAGCGGCGCCGGTGGTCGCGTATTTCGTCGCGAAGGGTAAGAAGGGCAACGCGTTCGGCATCATCGAGGCGTATCTGCACGACGCGCAGCAGCATTTGCCGCTCGTCTATCCGGTCACCACCGAAGCACTCGAACCGCCGCTGTCGTACGAAGCGATCATCGCGGACTTCTATGACACCGCCGCCGAAATCGTCGCGGGCCATCTCGACGCGGGCCGCGACGTCGCGGTGATCTGCGAAGGCGATCCGTTCTTCTATGGCTCGTACATGTATCTGCACGACCGGCTCGCGGCGCGCTACGACAGTGAGGTGGTGCCCGGCGTGTGCTCGATGCTCGGCGGCGCGGCGGTGCTCGGCGCGCCGCTCGTCTATCGCAATCAGAGCTTGTCGGTGCTGTCGGGCGTGCTGCCCGAAGATGAATTGCGCCGCCGTCTGGCCGACGCCGACGCGGCGGTCATCATGAAACTCGGCCGCAATTTCGACAAGGTACGGCGCGTGCTCGACGAACTCGGACTCGCGCAGCGCGCGCTGTACGTCGAACGCGCGACGATGCGAAATCAGCGCATCGTGCCGCTCGCGGAAGTCGATCCGATGGCGTCGCCGTATTTCTCACTGCTGGTCGTGCCGGGGCAAAAATGGCAAGGATGAACGGGCCCGCCATCGTGATTCTCGGCACGGGCGCGCTTGCGACCGCGCGGCGGATTCAGGCGTCGTATGTCGAGCGTGGCGCGCATGCCGCGGCCGGCGTTGCCGCGGACTGCCAGGTCCATGCGCTGCAGGGGCGCGCCGACGCCGATGTCTCGTACAGCGAACTCGGCGCGCATCTGCGCGAGCTGTATGCGCGCGGCACGCCGATCGTCGCGCTGTGCGCGGCCGGCATCGTGATTCGCTGCCTCGCGCCGCTGCTGTCGAACAAAGGCGCCGAGCCGCCGGTGCTCGCGGTCGCCGAGGACGGCAGCGCGGTCGTGCCGCTGCTCGGCGGCCTCGCGGGCGTCAACGTGATGGCGCGCGACATCGCCGCGGCGTTGGCCGTACAGCCCGCGATCACGACGAGCGGCGAGCTGCGCTTCGGCACCTGCGTGCTCAATCCACCCGATGGCTATGCGCTCGCCGACCTGGGTCAGGGCAAGCGCTTCGTGTCGGATCTGCTCGCGGGCGAAAGCACGCGCATCGAAGGCGACGCGCCGTGGCTCGACGACGCGCAACTGCCGCGCTCGGCGTCGGCGCGTCTCGCGATTCGCGTGACGCCGCGCGCGTGGGATGGGCGTGAAGACGAACTCGTGATTCATCCGCGCAGTGTGGTGGCGGCTGTCGCCAGCGACGATGCCGATGCCGCCGACGCGATCGTCGCACGCGTGCGCGCGGCACTGAGCGCGCAGGGTCTCGCGATGCTTTCGCTTGCGGCCTTGCTCGCGCCATCGACGAGCATGGCCGACCCGGCGCTCGCGCAAGCGGCAAGGCTTCTCGAGGTGCCGCTGCGCTTCGCCGATGCCAGCGCCGCACAGGGCGAATCGAGTGCCGCAAGGTTGCTGCATACCGCGCTACGCGTCCCCCACGAAACGCTGCACGACGACGCACACCCCGGCGTCGCGCTCGCCCTCTCCCCGCTCGCCATCGACCCCGCGACGCTCGGCCGTGCCCGCGGCCGTCTGAGCGTGATCGGCCTCGGCCCCGGCCGGGCCGAGCTGATGGTCCCGGCCGCGCGCACCGCGTTGAACGAAGCGACCGACATCCTCGGCTACGACACCTACGTGAAAATGGCCGGCCCGCTGCGCGCCGGTCAGCGCGTGCACGGCACCGACAATCGCGAGGAAATGCAGCGCGCGCGGCACGCGTTCGAGCTCGCGAGCGAAGGCCGCTCGGTCGTGATGGTGTCGTCGGGCGACCCCGGCGTGTTCGCGATGGCAGCCGCCGTGCTCGAAGCGCTCGAAGCTTCCCGGAACGACGCATGGGCGGCCGTCGAACTATCGATCGTGCCGGGCGTGTCGGCCGCGCTCGCGACCGCCGCGCAGGCCGGCGCGCCGCTCGGCCACGACTTCTGCATGCTGTCGCTGTCGGACAACCTGAAGCCGTGGACGATCATCGAAACCCGCCTGCGCCATGCGGCGCAAGCCGATCTCGTGATGGCGTTCTACAACCCGATTTCGCGCGCGCGTCCGTGGCAACTCGACAAGGCACTCGACGTCGTGCGGGAGTATCGCGTGCCATCGACCCAGGTGGTGCTGGGTCGCGATATCGGCCGGCCCGGCGGCACGCTGCGCACGCTGACGCTCGGCGAGCTGCGCTCGGCCGATGTGGATATGCGCACGATGGTGATCGTCGGGTCGTCGCTGACGAGAAGATTCGCTTGCGGTCATCACGGCGCGCAGTGGGTGTACACGCCGCGGTGGTACGAGTAAGCGGACCGTACCGGGGTGGTACCGGCCCGCCCCGCTCACGCCACCTTCAGATCCTGCACCGCCCGCTGCCTGACGCCCAGGTCGTCCCACAACTCCGGATGGCACGTGAACACCAGAATCTGATGCCGCGTCGCCGCGTCGATCAACGCGCGTTTGAGCGCGTCTCGGCGCGCGGCATCGGTGTGTACCGCGGCATCGTCGAGCATCAGCAGAGTCGGCCGGCCTGAGGCCTGCAAGAGATCCGCATACGCGAGCCGCGTCAGGATGCCGAGCTGTTCGCGCGTGCCGAAGCTGAGCGCATCGAGCAGTTCCGCGCGGCCGTCGCGATCGAGCATCGCCGGAATCAGATCGTCGCCGAGCGCGAGGCTCGACTGCGGAAAAAGCCGCTTCAGGTAGTGACCGACCCGCTCGGTCAACGGCGCACGCAGTTGGGCGAGCGCGGCGTCGCGTTCGTCGACCAGCACTTCGTCGAGCAGACTCAGCGCGCTCGCGCGCAGGCGCAGTTCGTCCTTGCGACGCGTGGCCTGCTCAACCTGGGCTTCGAGCGCGGCAAGCCGTTCGCCGAGGCCCGATGCGCCCATCGTTTCGAGCTGGCTCCGCAGCTCCGCGATCCGCAGTTGACGCTCGTGCTGCTCGTTGCGCGCGAGGTCCGCCGATGCGCGATAGCGCTTCGCCTCCGCCACGGGGTCGTCCAGACGCGCCGCATCGAGTTCGCGCTCGCGCTCGCCGCGCTGGTTCTTCAGCGCATCGACCTTGACGCGTTGCTCGACGATATGCGCCTGCCACTGCGCGCGGTTGCGCCGAAACGCTTCGTCGTGCAGCTGCGCTTCTTTACGCTGCAACTGCGCCGTGAGCGAATCGGCCTTCGCAACGCCGCTGGATTGCGCGCCCGCCGCCTGCGCGAGCACCTTGCGCGCGGTCTCCAACGCGTCGCGCGCGATGTCGGCGTTGCGGCGCGCGTCGTCGAGCGGTGCCGCCGCGGACACGTCGGGCAGACTGGCAAGGCGCTCGCTCGACGCCTGCAAGCGGGCCGCCGTCGACGCCAGCGCCGCGCGCAACGCATCGATGCCTTGCGGCGCGTGCACCTCGAGAATCCTCGCCTGGCTCTTCTGTTGCGCGACCAGCGTTTTCCATTGCTCGTGACGCGCCTGCGCATCGCCCACCGACGCGACGCCGAGCGACCGCAGCAACTGCGCGTGCTTCGCCTCGAGCGACGCCAGCTCCGACAACCGCGCGGACAGATCGGACACGCTCGGAATCACGCGCAATTCGCCGAGCTTCCCGAGGCCGATGCGCTTTTCATCGTCGACATGCAGCACGCCCGTGCCGCTGATCGTCTGATCGCCGACGCTCAATTCGCCATTCAAGCTGTACTCGATGCGCGTCATCGCCGCTTCGGTCCGCGCGCGCAACACGGTCAGTTCGCCGTCGAGCGCGACGAGGCGCTTGAACTGCGCGTCGTCGAGTTCGAGCGCCGCCGCGTCTCGCGCGGCCTGCAACACCGCCGCGTTCGCCTTGTCCGCTTCGCCGATCGACGCTTCGAGCCGCTGGCTCTCCGCCCGATAGAAATCGACCTGGCTGCGCAGATCGGCGGCGGTCACGGCCGCGTTCGCGAGTTCGAGCGAGCGGTTCGCCTCGACCGATGCCTGCTCGAATTGCGCCACACGGCTTTGCGCCTGCGCATGCGCGGTTTGCGCGGCCGCGACCTCGGCGCGCGCCGCGTCGAGCTGCTCGCGTTCGAGCGCAATGGCCGCCTCCAGTTCGAGCGCGCCCTGCTCCTGCCGCACCGACAACGCGAGTTCGGCCTCGCCGATCTTCAACGAATGCGCGAGCCCTTCGAGACCGCGTTCGAGTTGTTCGACCGCCGCGGCACGTTGCTGCGCGAGCGCGGCCTTCTGCTCGTGAAGCTCCCACGGACGCCTGCGCTCGGCGTCGTCGAATGCCTGCTGTTGGGCGGCGAGGCGCGCGATGTTGTCGTCGAACTGCTGGCGCTGCTGTTGCAGCTCGTCGCGGCTCGCGATCAGCGAGGCGAGCTTCTGCTCCGCCTCGGCGAGCGGCCCGGTCGACTTCTGCGTGCGCGCGGTCAGCAGTTGCCGCAGCTCGCGCTGCACGGCCGCGATCAGCGCGTCCTCGCCGCCCGCTTCGCGGCCGCCCGACAGTTGCGTGAGCGCGTCGCGCAGATACTGCGCCGCGTGCCCGGTCGAATCGCGCATCTCCTGCGTGCCGCCTTGCTGCACCCACAACAGACCCGGCACGCCGGCGTTCTCGGCTTTCATCGGACCGCGCGCCGCGCGCGAGAAGCCGAGCAGCGCGGCGAGCTTGTCTTCGGCTTCATCCTCGCTATACACGGCCTGGCCGATCCTCAGCTCGCAACGCTGACGCGACACGAACTGCTTCGACAGACGGCACGTCACACCATCGAGCTCGAAGCTGACCTCGACCGACGGCTGCCCGCTCGCGAGCCCCCACGGCAACAGGTCTTTCAGATGCGACGCCTTGTAGCGTTCGAGGAACACCGTGCGCACCGCCTCGGCAATCGTGCTTTTGCCGGCCTCGTTCGGGCCGATGAACAGATTGAGACCGGGCTGCAGATCGTCGATCACGATCTGCCCGCCGAACTGCCTGAATTCCTGAATCGCGATACGTTGCAGCTTCATGCGGGGGCTCCTTCACGCGGCGCTTCAGGTTGCTGCCGCTCGCGCGTCTGCGCGGGTGGTGCGGCCGGCGAATCGCGTTGCCGCTGGTCGCGCTGAAAACGCGCCAGCAGCAGCAACGCCTCGGCCGCGCGCCGCGCCTCTTGCGGATCGGCCTGCGCGTCTTCCTGCAGGCCGCGCAGCCGCGCCACCACCTTCGCGAGATAGCCGCTTTGCGCGCCGAGTTCGGCGAGATCGTCGGCGGTCGGCAGCACGTGCAGACTGCCCAGATCGGCACGCAACGCGCGCACGCGGGCGCGCGCCTGTTCGACCGCGACATGCAGCGCCTCGGCATCGGCGAGCGCCGCGGTGCCGCCGACCTCGATGCGCAGCACGTCATTCGCGCCGAGTTCGGCGAGGCGGGTTTTCAATGCATCGACATCGGTCGGCACCGAAATCGTCTCGTCCCAACGGTGCCACCGGTATTGCCCGACCCGCACCGCGTCGACCTGCGGCACCGCGCCGGGATCGCTGACGGTAACGTCGAGCACGAAGCCCGGCTCGTTCGCGCGGAAACGGTCCTGCTCGTGCGTGCCCGCGTACCACGTGCGTTCGTCGACGCGCAGATGGCCGTGCCAGTCGCCGAGCGCCAGATAGTCGAGCCGCGCACTGGCGGCGCGCGTCGGCGCGATCGGATTCGACGAGTCGATGCCGTCTTGCAGAATGCCGCCGACGCTGCCATGCGCGAGCCCCACGCGGTGATAGCCGGGTGGGGTATCGGTGGAATCGAAGAACGCGGTGGTGTCGTCGTAGGTGATGCGCTGCGTGAGCGGCGCGCACAGCAGCGCGCAACGGCACGCGTCGAGCAGCACGACGCCGGCTTCGAGCACGAGGCGCACGTTCGGCGGCACGCAATCGAGCCGCTGCGCGCGGGTCCACACGCTTTCGACGAGCGCCGCGTCGTGATTGCCCGGCAGCATGACCCACGCTCCGGAAAACGCTTGCAGCGCGGCGAACAAACGTCGGATCACGGTGTCCGACACCGTCTGCAGATCGAACACATCGCCCGCGACGAGCACCGCGTCGACGTTGCGCGCGGCCGCTTCTTCGGCGATGCGGCGCACCGTGTCGAAGCGCGCCTGGGCGAGATGCGCGGCCTCGTCCGGTTCGAACTGACCGAATTGCGTGCCGATCTGCCAGTCCGCGGTGTGCAGAAACCTGATCACTGTGCCTCCATTGCGATTGCGTTGCGTCCTCTTGCGTTGATTTCGCCGAGGAGCCCAATCGCGGATGTTACCTTGCCGAAGCGCCGGCGCGTATTGCGCGCGCGTATCCAGGCTGGACGCGCGCGCGGGCCGTACCGCATCATTGCAACCGAACCGGCCGAGCCCGCCGACTTTCCAGCCCCCGCCCGACACGATCAACCGCGCCCGATGGACAAGACCACCGAACTGAAGAAGGCCAAGCGCACGCCTTTACTGCTGCTGCTCGCGGCCGCCTGCGTTTTCGTCGTCGCCGCATTCCTGCCGCGCGGCCTGTGGGTCGACGGCATCAAGGCCGTCGCCGAGGCCGCGATGGTCGGCGCGCTCGCCGACTGGTTCGCGGTCGCGGCGCTGTTTCGCCGCGTGCCGATTCCGCTCGTGTCCGCGCACACCGCAATCATCCCGCGCAACAAGCACAAGATCGCCGACAACCTCGCGCACTTCGTGCAGGACAAGTTTCTCGACGTGCCGTCGCTGGTCGGTCTGATCCGCCGGCATGATCCGGCGCAGACCATCACCGCGTGGCTCAGCGAATCGGCCAACTCCGCGCGCCTCGGCGACTACGTGGTGCGACTCACCGGCGGCATCCTCGACGTGGCCGACGACGCGCGCATTCAGAACTTCATCAGGGACGGGTTGCGCGACGTGCTCGCGAAGGTCGATCTGTCGCAATCGCTCGGCGCGATTCTCGACACGCTGACGCGCGACGGCCGCCATCAGGAACTGCTCGACACCGCGATCGATCAGGTGATCGCGGTGCTGCGCGAGGCGCCGGCGCGCGAATTCATTGCCGCGCGCATCGTCGATTGGGTGAAAAGCGAGTATCCGACGATGGAGAAGTTTCTGCCGTCGGTATGGCTCGGCGACAAGGGGGCGGAGGCGATCGCGAGCGCCGCGAACCGTATGCTCGAACAGATCGCGGAGAACCCCACGCACGAGCTGCGCGACAAGTTCGACCACGCGGTGCAGAAGCTGATCGTGCGGCTGAAGACCGATCCCGTGTTCCTGCAGCAAGGCGAAGCACTGAAGCGCTATCTGGTCGAAGGCGAGGCTTTCGGCAGCTACGTGAAGGACATGTGGGGCGAGCTGCGCGCGTGGCTCAAGCGCGATCTGCAAAGCGCCGATTCGGCACTGCATGCGCGTGTCGCCGCGATGGGCGCGTGGGTCGGCCGCGAACTCGCGCGCGATCCAGCGCTGCGGCAATCGCTGAACGATCACCTCGAGGAAGCGGCGCGCGCGATGGCGCCGGACTTCGCGCGGTTCCTCACACGCCATATCAGCGATACGGTGAAGAACTGGCCCGCGCACGAGATGTCGCACCAGGTCGAGATGAATATCGGCAAGGATCTGCAGTACATCCGCATCAATGGGACGATCGTCGGCGGATTTATCGGCTTGTTGCTGTATGTGAGTTCGCTGTTGCTGGAGATGCTGCGGGTGCATGTCGGCTGACGACTCGAGCGCGTTGAGCGACTCAACGCGCAGCCACGCGGGAGCCCCCTCCCGCCAAACCACCTACAATTCGGGCATCTGTCTTGCTGACGACCAGTGCTCCGCTCGGTCGTCAACGCGTCCCAACCGGAATTCTGCTTACATGAAAATATCGCTACCGCCGCCGCAAGGGCGGCCCAACCGCGTTTACCCGCCGGGCACGCCGGGCCTGCATGGCCTCGTGTCGCTGATCACCGGCGTGGTGGTCGTGTGCGGGCTGTACTTCGGGCGGGAGATACTGATTCCGATCACGTTATCGGTGCTGCTGAGCTTCCTGCTCGCGCCGCTCGTGCAGATGCTGCGGCGTCTGCACATGGGCCAGTTGCCGTCGATCTTCATCGCGGTGCTGTTCGCTCTCGCCTCGCTGCTCGCGGTCGGCGCGCTGATCGGCGCGCAGCTCGTGCAGCTCGCGAACGCGCTGCCGCAGTACCAGGAAGCGATCGAGCAGAAGATCGAAACCGTGCAGGAAAAGACCGTGGGCCGCGCCGACGCCCTGATGAGCAGCGCTGCCAGCGCGCTGCAGCGCGTGGCGCCATCGCGCCCCGCGCCGCCGCGCCCGACCGGCCGCGCCGCGCGCAACGCGCCGCAGGTGCCGCAACAGGTCGAGGTGCACGAGCCCGCGCCGACGCCTGTGCAACTCGCGCAGCGCGCGCTGACGCCGGCCATCGCGCCGATCGAGACGACCTTCATCGTGCTCGTCGTGACCATCTTCATCCTGTTGCAGCGCGAGGATTTGCGCGACCGTCTGATCAGCCTGTTCGGTTCGCGCGACCTGCACCGCACGACTACCGCGATCAACGACGCCGCCGGGCGCCTGTCACGCTATTTCGTCGCGCAGCTCGGCGTGAATCTGAGCGCGGGCGGCATCATCGCGATCGGGCTCGCGATCATCGGCGTGCCGGGGGCGCTGCTGTTCGGCGTGATCGCCGCGCTGCTGCGCTTCGTGCCGTACATCGGCATCTGGATCGCGGCGATCCTCGCATTCTTTCTCGCGGCCGCGATCCAGCCGCAATGGACGATGGCGGTCCTCACGCTGATCCTGTTCATCGTCGTCGACGTGGTCGCCGGGCAGATCGCCGAGCCGCTGCTGTACGGTCATCGCTCGGGCCTGTCGCCCCTCGCGGTGGTGGTCGCGGCGATTTTCTGGAGCTGGCTGTGGGGGCCGATCGGCCTCGTGCTGTCGACGCCGCTCACGCTGTGCGTCGTCACGCTCGGGCGCTACGCGGACCGGCTGAACTTCCTGACCGTGCTGCTCGGCGATCAGCCCGCGCTGACGCCCGCGCAGAACTTCTATCAGCGCCTGCTCGCCGACGATCCGCACGAGGCGATCGTGCAGGCCGAACGGCTGCTGCGCGAGATGTCGCTGATCGACTACTACGACAAGGTCGCGCTCGAAGGCCTGCGGCTCGCGCGCAACGACGCGCAGCGCGGCGTGCTGATGCCCGACCAGTTGCAGCGGATCAACGACGCGCTCGTCGATATCGTCGAGAACCTCGATATCGCCGAAGGGCTGCGCGATTCGCTGTCGCCCGCCGAACCGGCGGACGCGGGTAGCGCGCTGCTTGCCGGGACGCCGGATCTGGCGTCGCCGGGCGCGGGTGCCACGGAGCGATACCGCAGCGATCTGCTCATGCGCTCGCAACAGCCGGACGGAGCGGGCAAGGCCGCGGTGTTGTGCGTGCCCGGCCGCGGCGCGTTCGACGAAGTGACGACCGCGATCGCCGTGCAACTGCTGAACCGCCAGGGCTTCGCGCCGCTGATGGCGACGCACTCGGGCTATCGCAGCGCACGCGCCGACGAGCCGAGCTTCAAGGACACGTCGATCATCTGCATCGTGTCGCTCGACGCGCCCGAGTCGCCGCTGTACCTGCGCAACATGCTGCGGCGCACGCGCGATTGGCGGCCACGCGCGACGCTGGTGGTCGGCGTCGGCGTCGGCGACGCGCCGGACGGCAGCGTCGAACTCGATGCGGGCGGCGAGCTGCATGCGTCGCCGACGTTCCGCGCGATGATCGAGGCATGTCACGCGGCGACGGCTGGGCAGCCCATGCGGCAGCCGTCGCAGACGGCCAGCGCCGGCTGAGGCTGGGTGGGCTGACGCCGTGACCGCAGTGGTGAAAATCTGCGTCGTGATCGCCATTTGGCGGTCACTGCGCTCGACGCTGATAACCGCTCTTCAATGCGTCCACTACAAGCTCGACTGCCCGGGATGATTTGCGGCGACCAGGGTAATAGACGTGATGTCCGACGAACGTGGGAAACCAGTCTTCCAGCACCCAATTCAAGCGCCCGGCCCGGACATGCACCTCAGCCAGGTCTTTGGGCACGTACGCGAGCCCAAACCCGCCAAGCGCTGCGTCCATCATCTGGTAGACACTATTGAAGGTGAGCTGCCCTTCGACCCGCACCTGCAGTTCTCGCCGCCCCTTCCGTAGCTCCCACGGGAGCAGTGAATCTCGCGTCGGCAATCGAAGATTGATGCAGTTGTGCAGCGTTAGATCCTGCGGCGTCTTCGCCGGTGCGCTCGATTGCAGGTAGCCTGGAGAGCCCGCGATTGCCATCGTCATATCAGGCGCGATTCGCACCGCGATCATGTCTTTGGCCACCTGGTCGCCTAGCCGCACGCCGATGTCGTACCGATCCGCGACGATGTCGGCTAACCCGTAGTCATTGACCAATTCAATCTTCAGATCCGGATACTGGCGCAGCAACGGTTGCAGACGCGGCCAAACGTACGAGTTTGCCGCGTAGTCGGTGGTCGTGATCCGGACAGTTCCGCCTGGGCGGCTCGTCATCGCGCGCAAAGAATCGACCTCCGCTTCGATTTCCTGAAAGCGCGGTGCAATCGCCGCCAGTAGCCGTTCACCTGCCTCCGTCAACGAGACACTCCGGGTAGTGCGCATCAGTAACTGAAGGCCCATCCGCTTTTCAAGGCCGGCAACCGTCCGGCTCAAGGCCGACTGCGAGACTCCCAGTTGCGCGGCCGCCCGCGTGAAGTTGCGCTCACGCGCGACGTTCATGAAGCCGACCAGATCGTTGAAATCCTCTTTCAATTAATGCTCCAGAGCATAAGGGCATCCCGATATTGCCATCTAGTCGCATCAATTACCAGGAGTTAGATTAGCTGCAGTGGCATATCGCCCAGACGGTACCGACGAGGAACAGTCATGGAATTGAAACGTGCGGGCACCCAGCCCTCGAAGAAAGGCCCTGAAGAATGGTTTACGGGCACGGTGCGGCTCGACCCGCTGAACGCTCCGCCTCCGCCGGCACGCGTTTCGTGCGCGAGCGTCACTTTTGATTCGGGAGCACGGACTAACTGGCATACCCACCCGCTCGGCCAGACTTTGATCGTTACGGCCGGCTGTGGCTGGACCCAGTGCGAAGGCGAGCCGCGCGTCGAAATCCGGGCTGGTGACGTGATCTGGTGCCCGCCTGGCCACACGCATTGGCATGGCGCAACTTCGACGACCGCGATGACACATATCGCCATTCAGGAAGCGCTCGACGGCAAGAACGTCGAATGGCTGGAGAAGGTCACGGACGAGCAGTACCTCGGCAGCGGCGAGCAGGTGTAATGCGGTTCTTCGCTGCCTGTACCTCAATCGAAAGGACTGGAAACATGCAAGATCCATTGTCACAAGTTGATCTCACTCCCGTTTCTCCGGCATTCGCGCGTTATACGAGCCAGACCGTGCTCGGCGGCCTCTGGAAGAGGCCGCAACTGTCACCGCGAGACCGGAGCATCGTGACGCTGTCGGTGCTCATCGCCCGCAACCAGACCATCGAGATGCCGTTCTATCTCCGGTTGGCGCTGGATAGCGGTGTGAAGCCTGCCGAGATTTCGGAAATGATCACGCACCTCGCCTTCTATTCCGGCTGGGGAAACGCGACCGCAGCGGCTGTCGTCGCGAAGCGTATCTTCGATGAACGTGGCATCGGTATCGATCAGGTCCCTCGGGCCGAGGTCGAGCCGCTGCCACTGAACGAAGTCGCAGAGCAACAGCGTGCGCAGGCGGTCGAGCAAAGCTTCGGCTCGGTCGCTCCCGGCGTTGTTCAGTACACGACCGATGTGCTTTTCCACGACCTTTGGCTGCGTCCAGGACTCGCTCCACGCGACCGGAGCCTGGTCACGGTGAGCGCCCTGGTTGCCAGCGGTCAGGTCGCGCAGATTCCGTATCACCTCGGCCGTGCCATGGACAACGGTCTGACGAAGGACGAGGCGTCCGAAATGCTGACGCAGCTCGCCTTTTACGCAGGCTGGCCGAACGTCTTTTCGGCGATGCCCGTGTTCAAGGATGTATTCGCGAAGCGAGCGGCATAAACGTCGATGCCACAGCATCGCGAGCGTCCAGCGGGGCAGTCCGATCGGCGGCTGACGTACGGCGATGCCGAGCCCGCTCGCCGCGAAGCGTCGGGCCACACGCGAGGCCACCGTCGCGACAAGATCGGTCTCGGCGATGACGAAGGGGGCAACCAGGAATTGCGGCAGGCTCAGGGCCACGCGCCTTTCGACCCCCAGGTTCGCGAGTTCGCGATCAACCAGACTCGCTCGGTCGCCTTCGGGAGATACCAGCAGATGCGACGCAGCCGCGAAGTCCTCAACGCTGGCGTATCGGTCGTAACGCATCGGATATCGGAACGGCAAGATCGCACGCACGCGGAGTCGGCTGCATGCCCGACGGCGCGCGAACGAACAGTTCATCGTCGAACAGTTCCCGCAAGCGGGTGAGCGCTCCGCTCATCGCCGATTGACCGAGACCAATGCGCAGTCCCGCGCGCGTTACATGACGCTCAGCATAAAGCGCGTCGAACGCCTTCAGTAGATTGAGATCAAAGCCACCGATATCCATGTTTTCGACGATACCTGAATGACATCATCGTCGACGGCAACCTAGTCGAACCATCGGAAACCACCTCTGCATCGACGGCGCACTCGCTCTAGTCACTCACAGGATTGCCCGCGCTAAACGCGGCCCGAACTTCGCTCACCGTCTGTTCAGGCGCTTGCAGATGCGGAAAATGGCCGAGTTCAGGAAAAATCGAAAGCTTCACACCGTTACGGTTCGCGTACTCAACGCCCATTTCCTTCTTGATATAGAAATCCTGCTCGCCCCACACCACCTTCACGGGGACCTTCAGCTTTGCCATGTTGGCTTCGAAGTAGTCCTGGTCGCGGGTGAAGTACGAGTAGTAGTGGAAGAAGGCGTCTGCCGACGTGACATCACCGCCCCACCCTTTCGCCATATCGTCCTTGAACTCCTCGGACAATGCGTAGCGCTCCTTCGCCGACATGCCGCGGAAGAACGTGTTTGCCAGGATTTCGTCACGGTTCTGGTTCATCGCGGCACGCACGGCGTCAGACGATGGCTTTGACTTCAGGCCCTGCAGGCTTTCGTACATGTACTGCGGGCGGTTGAACGGGGCAAAATCGCCAACAATGATTTGCCTGGCAATATTCGGCTGCTCCAATGCTGCCAGCAGCGCAGGCAAGGCCCCGATATCGGTCGCATAAATCAACAGCTTCGCACTGTCGATGCCAGAAGTGCGGATATAGTCTTCCAGCACATGCGCATAATCCTTCGGCGCGTAGGAAAAGCGATCGGCGCCTGGACGCGAGGACTGCCCGTAGCCCGGCCAGTCAAACGCATGCACCTCGTAGTCGCTGGACAGGGACTCGGCAATCGGCTTCCACGCATACATCGTCTCCGGGAAACCATGCAGGAACAGTACCGTACCCTTTGGATGCGCGGGCCGATAGACCATATGACGCAGCTTGATGTCAGGATTGACCTGCACCTCGCCGACTTCAACCTTCGGCGCCGACGAGGATGACGTGGGCACAATGCTGCATGCTGAAATGCCCGCAGTTACTGCGGAGAAGACTGTCGTCTCCGTTACAGGTTTGAACATGATCGTGGTTCCCGTTTTAGTGCGAAATTGCGCCAGGTAAATTGCACTTCATTGCTGGGGGGAAGGCGAATTCAAAAGCTTACTCAACGGCTTCAGTGGGCCAATTGGGAGCAGTGAGAATGTCATCAAGTGCGCTTTCCCTAAAGGAAGGGCCTCAAGCATTTCATGCGCTTGAGTTACGTCGGTAACGTTCAGGATGAACGCCACCCCAGCCCGGTCTTGCAGTGAATACCACTGATCAATCTTGCCCTCGAGGTAGAGCTGCGCCGTCTCGCGAGCCTCGCTCGGAAGGAAGTGTTGGACAAGTTGCATGTCCGTGCCCGGCGGAAAGGTGCCAATCGCCAATATCTTCGTGGTTGGCGTGGTTGGCATCTGAGTGGTATGCGCCATGGAAACTCCAGCAGAAGCGACCAGCACGGAGGCTGTTGTCAAATCAGGAAGAAGCCGTTTCATCATTCGGCTCCGAACAGCGGCTGAACATATTCAGCGCCGCTGCTTCCGGTCCCGTCAGATAGCAATCGCGCAAGCGCTCTTCGACGCACTCCCCCATCAGTTTCGAAAACAGCAGCATCGCATTGAGTGGGCGATGATTGATGACCACGGACTCCGTCTCGCCTTGCCCGTTCATATGCGCGACGACCACCGTCTCGATCGGCACCCCCTGGATCTGCGAGCGATAGGATTCCATATATAAACCGTCGCCAATCGTGCCCTTGTAGCTGTGATGCTGGAATTCGTACAGCGAGACCGCGTGTTTGATCACGGAGAGAATATCGGCTCGTCCTTCGATCGGACGCTTCAGCACGGAGGCTTCGAGCGTCGCGTTTTCAGCGAGGCTCGTTAGCCAGAGCGGCGGAGCGCCAGCGGATGCCATGACGGGGGCTGTGTCGTTGAATTTCATGCTGGGCGCTCCGGATTGGATGTGGCCATGATCGGGGTTTACTGGTGCGGCTAGAAGTGGCAGCATCGCCATTATTCAGGGAATTTCAGACACGCAAATGGCCATCATCCGCATCTGGGTCTACGACGGAATCCTCGCGTCCGGCGTCGCGGGCCCTGTTGACGTCTTCAGCGCGGCCAATCAGTTCCATACGCGCAAGGCTGGAGCGGGCACGACATCCGCGCCCGTGTTCGTATGGCGGGTGGAATCACTCGACGGACATCCCGTCACGGCTGCGTCGGGTCAGACCGTTCACGTCGACGGAAAGATCGACCCGCGCAAACGGGCGGATGCCGTTCTGCTGACGGCACCGTTTTTCTCGAACATCGACGAGTTCATAGGGCGCCGCGAGCAGTTGAACGAGCTGTCTTCCGCGCTGCGGCGCCAACGCAAGGCCGGCGCCGTGCTGGCGGCTTATTGCACGGCCAATTATCTGCTCGCCGAAGCCGGCCTGCTGGATGGCCGCGCCGCAACGACGCACTGGGCGAGAGCGTCGGACTTCGGGCGCCGCTATCCGCGTGTCGAAGTTCGCGCACAGGAACTGCTGATCGAGCAGGACGGCATCATCTCTGGCGGGTCCGTGACGTCGTATCTGAATCTCGCCGTGCGGCTCGTGGAAACATTCGCCGGCGAAAAACTCGCCGCGATGACCGCGAAGGCGCTGCTGATCGACATGAACCGGACTTCGCAGGCTTCCTTTGCAACGCTTCTCGACGAACATGGGCATACCGACACGCTCGTCGCGCGCGCCCAGCAGCAGATGGAGGCTACGTTGCAGCAGGGATTCCGTTTGAGCGATCTGGCAGCGTCGCTTGCTGTCAGCGAACGCACGCTCAATCGCCGTTTTAAGGAAGCGGTCGGGCTGGCACCGTTGACGTATCTGCAAAATCTGCGCATCGAGGTCGCAAAACGCTTGCTGGAAACGCGGCCAATTGGGCTCGAGGCGGTGAGTCAACGTGTCGGTTATGGCGATATCAGCACATTTCGGCAATTGTTCAAGCGCAAGACCGGATTGTCCCCGAGCGAATATCAAATGCGGTTTTCGCGGGGCGCGGCGAAGAATATGGAAGCCGAATCAGCCAGCAAAACCGGCTGAGGCCTCGCCCCATCACGCCACCGTCCTCGTCTCCGCCCTGCCTCTCTCCCCGCACCTTCCCTTTGTATCCCAACGTATTTGCAAATAAGATCGGGATACGCACGCTTACAAATAACCAACTTTTGGACACGAACGGGATACGTTCATCCTCTCAAATACGCCGATCGCGAGCGGAACGCCGCGCCGCACTTCGTGAAGCTGCACGTCGCAGACTTCGCCCGCAACGCAACAGGCTGATCAACGCAGGAGATGTTTTCCATGTCAAAAGACACGCCCCAATCCTCATCGCGCCGACACTTCGTCGGTATGGCCGCCGCGGCGCTCGCCGCGGGCTCGCTGAGCCGACTCGCCTTCGCAGATACGAACCCGGCAGTCGGCAAAATCACGGAACCCGCGAACGGCGACAAGTCCGCGATTCGCCCGTTCCACGTTCACGTTCCCGACTCGCAGCTCGTCGACATGCGGCATCGCATCAAGACCACGCGCTGGCCGGATCGTGAGACGGTTGCGGACGAATCGCAGGGTATTCAGCTCGCCACCATTCAGGGGCTCGCGCAATACTGGGCGACCGGCTACGACTGGCGCAAATGCGAGGCGCGGCTGAACTCGTATCCGCAGTTCGTCACCGAGATCGACGGACTCGATATCCATTTCCTCCATGTGCGCTCGAAGCACGACAACGCGATGCCGTTGATCGTGACGCACGGCTGGCCCGGCTCGGTGATCGAGCAGTTCAAGATCATCGACCCGCTCGTCGAGCCTACTGCGTATGGCGCGCCGGCTTCGGATGCCTTTCATCTCGTGATTCCATCATTGCCTGGATATGGCTTTTCGGCGCGACCTGCCACCACGGGCTGGGGTCCGGAGCGCACCGCCCGCGCGTGGGTCACGTTGATGAAGCGGCTCGGCTATGAGCGCTTCGCATCACAGGGCGGCGATCTCGGCGGCATCGTGACGAACGTCATGGCCAAACAGGCGCCGCCCGAACTGATGGGCATCCACGTGAACTTCCCTGCTTCCGTTCCCGCAGAAATTCTGAAGTCGCTGGCCGCGGGCGACGCGATGCCTGCCGGCTTATCGGACGAGGAGCAGCACGCCTATGTACAGTTGAGCGCCAACTTCAAGAAGAAGCGCGGCTACGCGTTCGAAATGGGTACACGCCCGCAGACGCTGTACGGCCTCGCCGACTCGCCCGTCGCGCTGGCGTCGTGGCTGCTCGACCACGGCGATGGCTACGGGCAGCCTGCTGCGGCATTGAGCGCGGCCGTGCTCGGACATCCCGTCAACGGTCATTCGGCAGGCGCGCTAACCCGCGATGACGTACTCGACGACATCACACTCTATTGGCTCACCAATACGGGGGTTTCGGCGGCGCGCTTCTATTGGGAATCGCACGCGAACTTCTTCCTCGCGGCCGACGTCAATGTGCCTGCCGCCGTGAGCGCGTTTCCGGGAGAAAATTACCAGGCGCCGCAGAGCTGGACCGAAAAGGCCTATCACAACCTGATTTACTTCAACAAGCCCGAAACGGGCGGGCACTTCGCGGCATGGGAAGAACCGATGATCTTCGCGAATGAAGTGCGCACGGGATTAAGGCCTTTGCGCGCCTGAAGTGCGAAGGTGCAAGGCACGATCCCGGGACCTCGCGAATGCTGTATTCGCTATCGGGATACGAAAGGGCACCCGCTCACGGTGCCCGGGGAAGGCTAGCGACCGGCGCTCTGCCCGCCGTCGACGTGCAGAATTGCTCCCGTGATGAACGGTGCCGAATCAAGGAAGAGAATCGCGTCGGCGATATCGCTCATCTCGCCCATGCGCCCCAGCGGATGAAAGGCGCCCAGCGCCTCATGTGTTTCCGGCGCGTGCATCGGCGACTTGATGATCCCCGGTGCGACCGCATTCACGCGAATCCCTTTCCTCGCGTACTCGATCGCCAGGGCCTCTTCACGCTAATAACGGGCTTGCGCTGGCCGCCAGAAGGGCCGAGCGCAATATCAAGCAAAACGCGGACATGCTGATTCTGCTTTCGCATCGACCTGACATCACCCCTTTTCAGTTTGCGCCAGCCACTCGTCCAGGCTCACGCGGCCGATCCGCGCGTCGCCGAGCGGTACGAGCGACTGTTCCTCGACGCGGCCGCCGTAATAGCGCGCACCCTGATCCGTCACAACAGGGCGCGGGTCGCCGACAGACTTCAGATAACGTCTGATGATGGCGGCAAACGGTTCACGGTCCGGGCCCGCGATATCGACTGTGCCGTTCAGTGGCGTGGCGAGAGCGACCTGCGCGAGGATCGCTGCGACGTCGTCCGCGGCTATCGGCTGGAACAGTCCGTCCCCAACGCGCACCGTCCCGCCTTCTGTGCCGGAATCAGCAATCGCGCCGATGAATTCCATGAACTGGGTCGCGCGCACGATCGTATAGGGCACGCCCGCCGCTTCAATCGCCTCTTCCTGCGCGACCTTGGCAACGAAATACGCATTTTCCGGCGTGCGGTCGCAGCCGACGATGGAAAGCGCGACGTGATGGCGTACCCCTGCAGCCACTTCGGCTTTGCCGAGGTTGCGCGTCGAGGTGCGGAAAAAGTCGAGCACCGCCTGAGGCTCCCAGGAAGGGGCGTTCGCCACATCCACTACGACGTCCGCGCCCGCTAGCGCGTTGCTCAGACCTTCCCCCGTCACGGCGTTCACACCGGTACGCGGCGACGCAGCAAGTGCCTCATGACCCGCCTCGCCGAGCAGCGTGACGAGGCGCGAGCCGATCAGGCCGGAACCACCGATTACGACGATCTTCATGGCACATTCTCCGGATCAGAGTCAGTTGACACGGGCAGGCGACTGGCGGCCGTTGCATCGCGGCAAAGAACTCGCCGCCGTCGCATCGTGTGAGGCTATTGTGAGAAGATCATGAACTATCGAAAAGTGCCAAGAATTGTCGATCGGACCAGGACATCCTGATTCCGGTCTGCTTGCCGGCAAGACCGTGATGACCGTATCGCCTACCGCATTCACCGTCGATATCGATCGGCAGCTCCAGTTGCCGATCTACCTGCAGATCTGCGCGCGCTTCAGAACCGCGATCGCCGCAGGGCATCTGCGTCCAGGCGATCGCGTGCCCGCGCTGCGCAGCCTCGCTACGCAACTGAACACGGGCGCGCGGCACGGTTGAACTGGCGTATACGGTCCTCGTCGACGAAGGCTACCTCCAGATGCGCGGTGCGGCTGGCACGTTCGTGTCGCCCTCGCTGCCCGCTTCAGTGACGCGCTCGCGTACGCAAAGCACAAAGAGTTCGAACGGCACGCAGAGCGTTAAAGCGGCTACCGCAGCTCAGACGCCAGGCGAATCGCACGGCGCTCAACCGGCGCCGCGCCAGCTTGCCATTGCCGCCGCCATGAGCGGCGAGCCCCGGCCGTTGCAACCCGGGCTGCCCGCGCTTGACGCGTTTCCGCTCAAGGTTTGGAATCGTCTCGTTTCGCATCGCGCGCACAGCGGCGAGCGCGCGATGCTCGCGTACCCGGATCCTGTCGGCTACCGGCCGCTTCGCGAACACATCGCCACGTATCTTGGGCTGTCGCGCGGGGTGACCTGCCTGCCGGACCAGGTGTTCGTGACGGGCGGCTACCGTGCGACGCTCGAGCTCGTGTTGCGCAGCCTCGCCCGCCCGAACGACAGCGTGTGGTACGAAGATCCGGGCTATCTGCTCGCGCGCGGTTTTCTCGCCGAAACCGGCGTGCAGCTCGTCGCAGTGCCGGTGGACAAAGATGGGATCGACGTCGAACACGGCACACGGCTGGATCCGCAGGCGCGCTTCGCGCTGGTCACGCCGTCGCACCAGAGCCCGCTCGGGCACACGTTATCGCTCCCCCGACGCATGGCGTTGCTGGACTGGGCAGAGCAAGCGTCCAGCTGGATCGTCGAAGACGATTACGACAGCGAGTTCCGCTATCTGGGCCGGCCATTGCCGGCATTGAAGAGCCTCGATCGTCGCGATCACGTGATCTACTGCGGCACATTCAGCAAGGTGATGTTTCCCGGCTTGCGGCTCGCGTATGCGGTGGTGCCGGAGCGGGCCGTCGAGCGCGTCGGGCGGGTGGCGCGCAGCATGAACGCCGGATCGCCAACCCTGTTGCAGGCCGCTTTGGCCGACTTCATCGAGCGGGGGCATTTTGCGCGACATCTGAAGCGCATGCGTGCGTTATACGCCGAGCGGCGCGTGCTGATCGTGCGCGCGTTGGAGCAGGCGTTCGGCGAACGGCTGATCGTCGAACTGCCGCCAGGGGGAATCCAGTTCGCGGCACAGTTCGTCGAGGGCCCTGATGGCCCGGTCGACGACGTCGCGGTTGCGGCGCGCGCCCGCGAAGCGGGGCTCGCCGTTCTGCCGCTCTCGGTCTGGTACGCGAATGCTCGCACGCGTAGGACGCCGCGTGGCGTTGTGATGGGCTTCGCAAACATCGCCAATGCAGGTGAAGCGGGCCACCTCGCGCGGAGCTTGCGCGCCTGTCTGGACGGCTAACGAGCGGCGAAGGTCCAGGTCTCTACCACTCCTCACGCTCGCGCGCGGCGCTGTACCCAAAATGAGGACAGCCGCGCGCGAACGCCGACGCATACTGCACCGATAACGCAGGAAAACTGGAGACACGCATGACCCGCCCGTTCAAGCCCTATCCGTTCGCCCCGCGCCGCTATCCGGCCGCGGTGCCGCCGCTCATCGACGGACGCGATCCACAAGCGCGCGCCGTCGCGATCGTCGGCGGCGGTCCGGTCGGCATGACGCTCGCGCTTGCACTCGCGCGCCAGGGCGTGCGCTCGGTGCTGATCGAGGCCGACGACAGCGTGTGCACCGGCAGCCGCGCGATCTGCATCTCGCGACGCAGCCTCGAAATCCTCAAGCGGCTCGGCGTCGTCGACGGTTTTCTGCAAAAGGGGCTGGCGTGGACCGGCGGGCGCAGTTTCTATCGCGACACCGAGGTGTTCCGCTTCGCGATGCATCAGGACGACGAGCAGTCGCTGCCGCCGATGATCAATATCGCGCAGTATCAGATCGAGCAGTTGCTGCTCGACGAGATCGAACGGCACGCCGATCTGATCGACGTGCGCTGGCAAACGCGTGTGACGGGCCTCGAGCAACGGCCGCAGGGCGGCGCGACCTTGACCTTGCGCAGCGCCGATCCTGCCGATCCGCAAGGCAAAAGCTGGCAGATGGACGCTGCGTGGGTCGTCGCCTGCGACGGCGGACGCAGCACGATCCGCGACCTGCTCGGGCTGAAGCTCACAGGCACGACCTACGAAGGCCGCTACGTGATCGTCGATATCGAACTCGACAGCACGCGCGCGACCGAACGGCTCGCGTACTTCGATCCGCCGTCGAATCCGGGCTCGACGGTGCTCGTGCACAAGCAGCCTGACAACGTGTGGCGCATCGACTATCAGTTACGCGACGACGAAGACCCCGACGCCGCCGTGCTGCCCGAGAACGTGATACCGCGCGTGCAAAACTTGCTCGACTCGATGGGCGAAGCCGGCGCTTGGTCGCCGATCTGGATCACGATCTACAAGGCCAATGCGCTGACGCTCGAACGCTATCGGCATGGCAGCGTGCTATTCGCGGGCGACGCCGCGCATCTGGTGCCGATCTTCGGCGTGCGCGGCGCGAACTCCGGCATCGACGACGCCGACAATCTCGGCTGGAAGCTCGGCTGCGTGATCAATGGGAGCGCGTCGCCAGCGCTGCTCGATAGCTATAGCGACGAACGTGTGTACGCGGCGCGCGAGAACCTGAGCTACGGCATGAAAAGTACCGAGTTCATGGCGCCGCCGACCTTCGCGTTCGACTTGCTGCGCACGGCCGTGCTCGGGCTCGCCGAGCGGCATGCGGCGGTGCGGCCGCTGATCAATCCGCGCCAGACGCATGCGATCGCGTATCGGCAATCGCCGCTGAACTTCGCAGGCGACGGAGCCGATGCGTTCGATCGCGGCCCCGCGCCGGGTACCGTGCTGCCCGAGGGCAGGCTGCTCAAACAATCGCAAGATGGCGCACGGCTCGGCATTCATCTAACCGATCTGCTCGGACCGTGCTTCACGGCGCTGCGCTTCGACGCAGACCACGCGAACGATGGTGACGCGTGGCGGCAACTGCAAAGCACGCTAGCCAGCCGGGACATTCCGTTCAACGTGATCGACATCGTCACGGCCGAAGCGCAATCGGCAAACAGCCCGCGAGCGATCGACCCAACCGGCCGCCTGCACGAGATGCTCGGCGCACGGCCCGGCACCGTCTATCTGATCCGCCCCGACGGCCACGTGCTCGCGCGCTGGCGCAACGGCAGCGCGGCGGCCGTTCTGCGCGCGCTCGATGCCACGCTGACACAGCAGAACTAACGCGCAAGGACCTTCGACATCATGACCGATTCCGATCTCGACCTCGTCTATACGACGCTGTGCAACACGCTGACCCACGAAGGCGAGGCGCAGGCGTCGCTGTATCTCGCGCGCCTCGCGCTCTTGTGCCTGACCGAACTCGACGACTCGCGGCGCGCGTTGTCGTTGATCGAAGCGGCGAAGCTGCCGGCTGCCGCCACGGCCTGGCGCGGGTAAAAGAAACCGCCTCCCTGGAGGCGGTTCGCTAGCGGCGGTAACGGCAATGCCGCAGCAGTGCGAGGGAATTACAGCCATCACAACAAAACGGGCGCTGGCAGACCGACCTCACTGCCTCGGATACAAGCCCAACGTACTCGCATGCAGCCGCGCGAGTCCGAGCAACGCATCCGTATAGGGCGTCGGCACGCGCGTCAGTTGCCCGAGTTCGCGCACCGCGCCGACCAGCGCATCGAGTTCGACCGCCTTGCCGGCCTGCACGTCCTGCAACATCGACGTCTTCATCGCGCCGAGTTTCAGCGTGACCGCGTGACGGTCGTCGGGCGCCTGGTCGATCGGGATGCCGAAGCGCGCGCCGATTTCCTTCGCCTCCAGCATGATGTGCGTGACGAAACCGCGCACGAGTTCGTCGCCGAGGATCCGGTCGGTCGTTGCGCCGGTGATCGCGCTAACCGGGTTCATCGTCATGTTGCCCCACAGCTTGAACCACACGTCGCGCTGGATCTGCGCCGAAGCCGTTGCATGGAAGCCCGCCGCCTGCAACAGCGCGGCGAGCAGCTCGACACGCTCGCTCGGCTTGCCCGACGCCTCGCCGACGATCAGCCCGTTGCCCTGGTGATGCCGGATCACGCCGGGCGCGTCGATCAGGCAACTGGCATGCACGACGCAGCCGACCGTCTGCGCGGCCGGGATCGCGGCGGTGATCGCGCCGTCGGGATCGATCGTCTTCAGGCGCTGGCCGGCGAGTTCGCCGCCCAGGCCCTCGCAGAACCACCACGGCACGCCGTTCATCGCCGTCAGCACGATCGTCTCGGGGCCGAGCAGCGGTTTGATATGCGCGGCCACGGTCGCCATCGCCGGGCCCTTCACCGCGATCACGACGAGTTCCTGCACGCCGAGATCGGCCGGCTTGTCGCTCGCCTTCACCTGCTCGGCGTAGATCACGCCGCCTTCGATCAGCCGCAGACCATGCTGGCGCACCGCGTCGAGCGTCGCGCCGCGCGCGACCACGCTGACCCGATGGCCCGCCTGCGCGAGCTTCACTCCCATCCAGCCGCCGATCGAGCCGGCGCCGTAGATCGCTACTTTCATCGCCTGAATCCTTGCCTGTTGCTGTGATTATTGCAGCGTTGATTGTCGTGCTCGTTTACGCGTGGCTTCAATCATTGCCGGAAACTCGCATCGATCCGGTCGACCCGCCGCACCAGCGCATCGAACACGTCCTGTCCGGCGCCGTGGCGCGGATCGAACTGCAGCGCGTCGCGCGAGCAGCGAATCGCGACCTCCTCCGGCACCGGCCGAGCGCGGCCCATCGAGAACGTCGCCACCTGGACTTCGCACGCGCGATTCAGCGTCCACAGAATCGCGAAGGTCTGCGGCAACGTCCGGCCCCACGATAGCAGACCGTGGTTGCGCAGGATCACCGCCTGTCTGTCGCCGATATGCGCGAGCAGCCGCGGCCCCTCTTCCGCATGAATCGTGACGCCTTCAAAGTCGTGATACGCGATCCGGTCGTGCAACTGCGCGCTATAGAAGTTGGTCTGCTGCAGGCCCTCTTCGAGACAGGCGACCGCGACGCCTGCCGTCGTATGCGTATGCATCACACAGTGCGCGTCGGGCAAGCCCTCGTGAATCGCCGCATGCACCACGAAGCCAGCCGGATTCACCGGATGCGGCGAGCCGTCGAGCACGCGCCCCTGCGCGTCGATCTTCACCAGATTGCTCGCGGTCACTTCGCTGTAGTGCAGCCCGAACGGATTGATCAGGAACTGGCGCTCCGGGCCGCTGACGCTTTCGGGCACGCGCAGCGTGATGTGGTTGTAGATCATCTCGGTCCAACCGAGCAGATCGAAAATCCGGTAGCAGGCGGCGAGTTGCACGCGCGCCTGCCATTCGTCCGGATGCATCGCGGCAGACCTGGGCGCGCTCGCCGGTTGCGCTTCGAGGGTCGTGGCCATCGTCGGTGTCTCCAAAATTGTCGTTGTGACGGCGCGCCCGTGCGCGCCGCCCATCATATTCACGCGTGCCGCAACAGCGGCCCGAGCGCCGGAGCGCTTCAGGCGCCCGACACCACCGCCGCGATCGACGACGCGACATAGCCCGCGTTGCGCGCGTTCAGCCCGGCGACGCACATGCGGCCCGAGCGCAGCACGTACACCGCGTATTCGTTGCGCAGACGCTCGACCTGGCTTTCGGACAGGCCCGTATACGTGAACATGCCGCGCTGCGCGACATAGCGCGCGCGCATCACTTCATCGACGCGTCCGTCGAGCCCGGCGTGGATCACCTTGCGCATCGCCAGAATGCGCTCGCGCATCGCGCCGAGCTCGGCTTCCCACGACGCGCGCAGCGTCGCATCGGCGAGCACGTTGGCGACGAGGCGCGCGCCGTGCGTCGGCGGATTGCTGTAGTTCGCGCGCACCGCCGACATCAGCTGGCCCGCCACGCGCGCCGCTTCGTCGGCGCTCTTGCAGACCACGCTCAACGCGCCGACGCGCTCGCCGTAAAGCGAGAAATTCTTCGAGAACGAGTTCGCGACGATCAGCGGCACGTTCGCGTCGGCGAGCAGGCGCACCGGCGCGGCGTCTTCTTCGAGGCCCGCGCCGAAACCCTGGTAGGCCATGTCGACGAACGCGATCAGCTTGCGGCGCTGCAAAACCGGCACCAGTTCCGCCCATTGCGGCGGGCTCAGATCGACGCCCGTCGGGTTATGGCAGCACGCGTGCAGCAGCACGATGCTCTTTTCCGGCAGCGCGTCGATCGCGGCGAGCATTTCGGCAAAGCGCAGGCCGCCCGTTTGCGGGTCGTAGTACGGATAGGTGTTGACCGTGAGGCCCGCGCCTTCGAACACCACGCGATGGTTTTCCCAGCTCGGATCGCTGATCCACATTTGCGAGCCGGGGAAATAGCGCTTCAGGAAATCGGCGCCGACCTTCAGCGCGCCCGAGCCGCCGAGCGTTTGCAGCGTCGCGATCCGGCCTTCGGCGCGCGCCGCGCTGTTGGCGCCGAACACGAGCGCCTGCGCGGTGTCGCGATAGAGCGGCAGACCCGCCATCGGCAGATACGAGCGCGGGCCGATCGCGTCGAGCAGCGCGGTTTCGGCGCGGCGCACCGCGTCGATCACCGGCAGCTTGCCGGCGTCGTCGAAATAGATGCCGATGCTGAGATTGACCTTGTTCGGCCGGGGGTCCAGCTGAAAGTCTTCGTTCAGGCTCAGAATCGGGTCGCCCGGATAGGCGGGAATATGGTCGAACATGACGGGTCCTTGAAGACGGCCTCTGCAGGCCTGTTGTAGCGGTCGTCCGCGCGCCGCGGGACGACAGGGCAAACCTTGAGTCTAAGCGGGTTTGCCGGGCCAAGTCGACCCGCACGAGTGTCGGTCGTCGACGCGCCGCGCACAATCAATCGATTTTTCATGATTCGTAAGTTTTTCTTTAGAATCGATCGTATGCCTCTTACCCGCGTCACGATCCGTCAATTCGAAGCGTTCCTCGCCATCGTCGATCTGCACAGCATCGGCGCGGCGGCGCAGCGGCTCGGGCTGACCTCGTCGGCGGTCAGCCAGCTGCTTGCCGAACTCGAAACGGAGCTCGGCTTCCGGCTGTTCGATCGCACCACGCGGCGCGTCGCGCTGTCCAGCGCGGGGCAGGACTTTCTGGCGTCGGCCGAATCGGTGCTGCGCCACGTGCGCGCAGCCGCCCAATCCGCCGACGATATCCGCAACCGCGCGGCCGGCATCGTGCGGGTCGGCGCGCCGCTCGTCATCGCGTCGACGGCGCTGCCCGCGGCGATCGCCGAATACGCGCGCGACAAACCGAAGGTGGTCGTGCGCGTCTGCGATACCGTGGTCGAGCAACTGGTGGAGCGCGTCGAGAGCGGCGACATCGATCTCGCGATCGGCCCGGATCGGCAAAGCGGGCCGCGCGTGCGCTCCGAGCCCGCGTTCGCGAGTCCGTGGGTCATGTGGTGCTCGGCCGCGCATCCGCTCGCCGCGCGCCGCCGCGTGCAGTGGCAGCATCTGCGCGACGTGCCGATCGTCGCGACCGGCCGCGACCACAGCGAGCGCGCGGTCGACCAGATGCTCGCCAATCTGCCGGTCGAGGCGCGCATCATTCCCGTCGATGTCGTCGACAACGTGACCACCGCGTTCGGCCTCGCCGCGCGAGGGCTGGCGGTCACGCTCGCGCCAGCCTATGTCGCACCGCTCGCGCGGACCTTCGGGCTCGTGATGAAGCGCATCGTCGATCCTGAAACGATTCGCGAGGTGTGCGTGTATCGGTCGACCGAGCGTGCGCTGTCGCCATCGGCCGACGGCTTCGCGGATTTCGTGATGCCGTGGTTGAAACGCTGGGATCGGGAGACGCAGGCCGAGGCGCGGGGTAAGCGGAGTTGAAGCGGACTCGAAGCGCGATGCGACGCGCGCTGCGGCGCGAGTTTCGACAGATGTGCAGCTAGGGCTGCATACACAACGCGAACAGTTGCCGCTGATTTGAAATCCCGAGCCGCGCGTACGCGCGCTTCTGGTACGTGACGACGCTCGCCGGCTTCACGCCCATCTGCCCGGCGATCTCGGCCGCGCTCGCGCCATCGAGCGTGCCACGCAACACGTCGAGCTCGCGCGGCGTCAGCGTCGGACATGCGCGCCGCACGCGCGCGAGCATCGCCGCACCGGTGCCCTGCTGATGTTGCCCGTTCAGCGCGTATTGGCCCTTCGCCGCATGCGCGAACAGCGGCGCGACGCTTTCGATCCGCTCCAGTTCGCCCGGCGCGAACACGCCGTACGCGCGGTCGCGATACAGGTTGATCGACAGCCACACGCTATCCGCCGGCTGCACGAGCAACGACAGCCGGTCCGATACGTTCGGCTGCGCGTAGCAGGCCGCGCGGTATGCTTCGTTTTCGATTTCGTCGCCGCGCTGCTGATGCAGCACCAGCGCATCGCGCGAAGCGGTGCGCCGGCTGTGGTTCGATTGACCGATGATCGCGCGATTGCCGTCGAGCGCATAGAAATGCGCGGCGTAGCGTTCGGCGATGTCGCGCAGAAAATGCCCGCCGCGATGGTCGGCCGCCGACACCGTACGGGGTCGCGCGTCGAACTCATACGCGAAGATCGTGCACTGCGAGACGGGCAGCGACAACGATTCGCCAACCGTCAGCAGAATGCTCGCGGCGAGCGCGTCGGCATCCGGATGGGAGATCGCCATGACGAGGTCGGTGGCGCGCGCGGTGCTGATCTGACCGCTGCGCTGCGGTGATGCGAGGCGCCAGGAACGCATGATGGGGATTCGTGCTTGCGCTGCGTGAATTGGGTTGCGGCAAGCGTAGCACAGCGGGCACGCGGCGCTGGCCTAGCGGCGTGATCGCCGGCCTGGCGATGCTTTATCGCCGGGTAAACGACCCCCGCTGCAACGCCACCGTCCTCGGCAATTCGATCGTAAAGGTCGTGCCGGACTCGTCCGTGGATACGACGCTGACGCCGCCGCCATGCATGCGCGCGATCTCCTGCACGATATGCAAACCGAGCCCGAGCCCTTCGCGCGAGCGCGCGCCGTTGCCGTTCGACACGAACGCCTTGAACAGATGCGGAAACACCTCTGCCGGAATCGTGCCGCGATTGGACACCTTCAGGCGCACGCAATCCTCGGCGTCGCCATCGACCTCCACGCCGATATCGCCCTCCGGCGCGCCATGATGGAGCGCGTTGCTGACGAGATTCGACACCGCCTGCCACACGAGATCGGTATCCCACGCGCCGGCCGTATTGCCGGTGCAGGTGAACACGATCTGCTTGCCGCTCTTCTGCGATGCGAATTCGTCGATGACCGAGCGGCACAGCGTCGCGAGTTCGATCGAGCGCGGCTGCAACGGCAGACGTCCGCCTTGCAGGCGCGCGAGGTTCAGCAGCTGATCGACCATCCGCGCCATGCGCAGGGAGCTGTTCTTCACGCGCGCGGCGACGGTTGCGGCCTGCTCGTCGGCGGCCGTGCGCATCAGGTATTCCGCCGACGCCAGCACCGCGCCGAGCGGCGTGCGCAAATCGTGGCTGAGCACCGCCATCAGCATCTCGTTCGCTTCGAGCATCTGGCGCGTCGTCACCAGTTGCGCGGCGAGCTCGCGCTTCTGCTGCTCCAGCTGCACGAACACGTCGACCTTCGACTGCAGGATGCGCGGATCGAACGGCTTGTACAGGAAATCGACCGCGCCCGCCTCGTAGCCACGGAACGTGCGCGACGCGTCCTGCGCGGTCGCGCTCAGGAAGATGATCGGCACGTGCGACGTGCGCGGGCTGCCGCGCATCAGCGCGGCCAGCTCGAAGCCGTTCATGCCGGGCATATTGACGTCGAGAATCGCCAGCGCGACTTCGTGCTTGAGCAGCAGATCGAGCGCGGCGGTGCCGCAGTCGGCGACCAGCACCGCGACGTCGGGCCGCGCGAGCAAGGCTTCCAGCGCGGTGATGTTGTGGACGATGTCGTCGACGATCAGGATGTTCACAGGTGAGTTCGTCATGGCACCGGTTCAGAGGGAAGTCGGCAGCGCGGCAAGGCGCTTCGCCAGGGTTTCGGGATTGTAGATGGCGTCGGCCGCGCCGCGCTCGATCGCGGCGCGCGGCATCTCCGGTGCACCGGCGCTGCCGGGGTCCTGCACCCACGCGGCGCCGCCGAGCGCGCGCACGCATTCGAGCCCCTGCGCGCCGTCGTCGTTGGCGCCGGACAGCAGGATCGCAAGCAGCCGCTCGCCGTACACCGCGGCGGCCGATTCGAACAGCACGTCGATCGACGGCCGCGAGAAGCGCACCGCCGCGGCGGTCGACAGCGCGACCGTGCGGTCCACTTCGACGAGCATGTGATAACCGGGCGGCGCGACGTACACCCGGCCCGGCAGGATCAGCTCCCCCGCATCGGGTTCGAGCACCGGCAGCGCGCAGCGATGCGCGATCGCCGGCACCAGATAGCTCGGCGAATCGGGCGGCAGATGCGCGACGATCATCACGGCCGCCGCGAAGCGCGCGGGCAGCGCGGCGAGCAGCACCTTGAGCACCTCGATGCCGCCCGCCGACCCGCCGATCACGACCAGTTGATAGCCGCGCCGCGCGTGTGTCCGCGCGGCGGTGCCGGCGTCGGCGGCCTGGGTGGGCGGGGGTTCACTGGTCGAGCGTGGCATCGCGACCTCGCTAACGCTTCTGATAAATGCGTTCGGCCGCGCGAAACTCGTCGAACGCCGGGTAGTGATGTGAAAACCGCAGGGTTTCCTTGCTGCCCAGGCCGAGAAAGCCGCGCCGCACCAGTGCGTTCTCGAACAGCCCCAACGCGCGATCCTGCAAGCCGCGATCGAAATAGATCAGCACGTTGCGGCACGACACCAGATGCGCTTCGAGGAACACTTCGTCGGTGGACAGGCTGTGATCGGCGAACACCACGCGCTCTTTGAGCGAGCCGGCAAAGCGCGCGCCGCCATACGCTGCATGATAGTAGTCCGACAGCGAACGCGTGCCGCCCGCCGCCAGATAGTTCTGCGTGAAGCCCTGGATGCGTTCGAGCGCGTAGATGCCCGCCTCCGCGCGCGCGAGCGCGTCGGGGTTGATGTCGGTCGCGTAGAACAGCGTGCGCTCGGTGAGACCCTCCTCGTCGAACAGGATCTTCAGCGACCACAGCTCCTCGCCGGTGCTGCATCCGGCGACCCACACCTTGATCGACGGGTAGGTGCGCAAACGCGGCAGCACGTGCTCGCGCAGCGCGAGAAAATACGACGGATCGCGAAACATGTCGCTGACCTGCACGGTCAGGTAGCGGAACAGCCGCGAAAACTCGTAGCCGTCGCGCATGATGCGGTCCTGCAATTGCGACAGCGTCTCCACGTTGAATTCATCGAGCGCCTGCGCGAGGCGGCGGCGCAGCGACGACATCGCGTAGTGGCGAAAGTCGTGCTGATACTTCAGATAGATCGCCTCGAGCAGCAGCCGCAGCTCGATGTCGAAATCGCTGATGCGGTGCGGTGCCTCAGATGCGGACGGTTTCATCGCGTTGCTCGCTTCCGTGCTTACGCTCGCGCCGTCAGCGCTGCCGCAGCCACACGCGGCACAGCGCGACGAGCTTGTCGATGTCGATCGGTTTCGACACGTAGTCGTCGGCGCCCGCTTCGAGGCAGCGCGTGCGATCGTTCGCCATCGCCTTCGCGGTCAGCGCGATGATCGGCAGATGCGCGAAGCGCGGATTGCGGCGAACCTCGCCCATCGCGGTCAGGCCGTCCATCTCGGGCATCATGATGTCCATCAGCACCAGATGCACTTCCGGCCCGTTCTCCAGTTCGTCGAGCGCCTCGCGGCCGTTGCGCGCGATCAGCAGTTTCGCGCCGAGCGGCTCCAGCACGTGCGACAGCGCGAAGATGTTGCGCACGTCGTCTTCGGCGAGCAGGATCGTGCGGCCCTCGAACGCATTGTCGCGTTGCCGCACCGTGCGCAGCATGCGCTGCTGCTCCGGCGCGAGCGACGACTCGACGCTATGCAGAAACAGAGTGACTTCATCGAGCAGACGCTCCGGCGATTTCGCGCCCTTGATGATGATCGACTTCGAGTAGCGGCGCAGCCGGTGCTCCTCTTCGTCGGACAGCATGCGGCCCGTGTAGACGATCACCGGCAGCGATGCATGCGCGCTGTTCGCGGCGAGGCGTTCGAGCAGATCGTAGCCGGTGCCGTCCGGCAGCGCGAGATCGGTGACGACGCAGTCGAACGTCAGCGCCGACAGTTGCTCGAACGCCTCGGCAAGCGTCGCGACCGCGACGATCTCGGTGTTCTCGCTTTGCAGCAGCGCGCGGATGCTTTCGCGCATCGGCGCGTCGTCCTCGATCACCAGCACGCGCTTCAGGCGCTGTTGCAGCCGCGCTTCGAGGCGGCGGATCGCGGCCTCCATCGTCGAGCGCGCGGTCGGCTTCAGCGTGTAGCCGATCGCGCCGAGATGCAGGGCCTTGTCGGCGTGATCGGTGGCCGACACGATATGGATCGGAATGTGGCGAGTCAGCGGATCGTTCTTCAGCCATTCGAGCACCGTGAGGCCCGAGCGGTCCGGCAGACCGACGTCGAGCAGCACCGCGGCCGGCCGCATGTCGCGCACCAGCGCGAGGCCGCTCGCGGCATCGCTCGCGTGCACGAAGTCGAAGTCGAGTTCGTGCACGAGATCGCGCAGAATCGCGGCGAACGGCGGATCGTCTTCGACCGCGACGATCAGACGGCCCGCGCGGGTGCGATGGTCGCGATCGTCGGCTATCGACGCGGCGGCGGGCTCGGCGGCGACGGGCAGCAAGGCTTCGCGCGACGCGGTGGGCGGCGCCCGGCTTGCCAGACGATTCGCTGGCGAGATCACCGCGGCGGGTGCGGTGTCGAGCGGCGTGCGCAGCAACGGCGCTTGCGCCGGCGCCTGCGCGCCCATGCCCTCGTTCAGCGCGTTCAGCGTGGCGACGCTCGTCGTCATCGCGCCGTCCGCGCTCACGCGCGCCTCGCGCGCATCGAGCGGCAGCCACAGCGAAAACACGCTGCCCTTGCCGACTTCGCTCGCCACCGTGATGCGCCCGCCCAGCAGCCGCGAGAACTCGCGCGAAATCGACAGCCCGAGGCCGCTGCCCCCATATTGACGGCTCGTCGAGCCATCGGCCTGCTGGAACGCCTCGAAGATCATGTCGAGCTTGTCGGCCGGAATACCGATGCCCGAATCGCGCACGTCGAAGCGCAGCACGTTGTCCTCGACCCTGGCGACCTCGAGCGTGACCTCGCCGCGCTCGGTGAACTTCACCGCGTTCGACAGCAGGTTGCGCAGGATCTGCGTGAGCCGCTGGCCATCGGTGACGAACGTATCGGGCGTGCCCGGCAACGTGTCGAAGGCGAGACGCAAGTGCTTGGTCGCCGCGATCGGACGAACCATTTCTTCGAGCGATTGCAGCGTCGCCTCGATCGACACCGTTTCGGGCTCGACCGTCAATTGACCCGCCTCGACCTTCGACAGGTCGAGAATGTCGTTGATCAGCACGAGCAGATCGCTGTTCGACGCGTGGATCGTCTCCGCGTAGCGCACCTGCTCGTCGGTCAGATTGCCGCTGCGATTCTGCTGCAGCAGCTTCGCGAGAATCAGCGAGCTGTTCAGCGGCGTGCGCAATTCGTGCGACATGTTCGCGAGGAACTCGGACTTGTAGCGGCTCGACTGTTCGAGGCGCTCCGCATTGGCCGCCAGATCGTTCTGCACGCGCAGCAGATCCGATTTCTGCCGCTCCAGCCGCAGCGCGTATTCCTCGAGCCGCACGTTGGTCTGTTCGAGCTCGGCCTGCTGCGCTTCGAGGCGCCGTTGCGATTCCAGCAGCGCGCGGCCGCGTTCCTCGAGCCCTTCGTTGGAGACCCGCAACTCCTCCTGCTGGACCTGCAACTCCTCGTTCAGCTGCTGCGTCTCGGCGAGCGCATCCTGCAGGCGTTCGCGATACAGCGCCGCCTCGAGAAAATTGCCCATGCTGTGGCGGATCAGCTCCATGAACTCTTCGTCGCGCGGCGTCACCTCGCGCAGGAAGCCCATTTCGACGACGCCGTTGACCTGGCCGTCGTTGTCGATCGGCAGGATCAGCAGATTGCGCGGCGCGCCGCTGCCCGTCGCCGACACGACCCGCACGTAATCGGCCGGCACGTCGTGCAGCACCAGCGTGCGGCGCGAGCGCGCGGCCCTGGCCGACCAGCGTTTCACCCTCCTCGAAACTCAGAGCGGCCGTCTGCTCGCTGTCACGGCCATAGCCGTACGCGGCGACGCGGCGCAGCGTGCCACTCTGCCTGTCGCGCACGTACAGCGCGGCGACGACCGCATCGAGATATTGGGCGAGAAACTCGAGCATCGCGCGGCCGACGAGCGGCGCGCTCGTCTGGCCGACGACCTTGTCCGCGAGCAGCCGCTGGCCCGAGCGCAACCAGACCTGCTGCTCGAGCAGCGCGGTCTGTTCGGCCCGACGGCGCAGCACGTCGTCATAGATCTCGGACAGGTCCAGCAGTTCGCGACGGCCTCGCCACGCGAGCAGGCCGCTGACGACGAGGCTGAACAGCAGAAACACGCCGACCAGCGTCGCCGTCACGTTGCGCGTCGCTTCGACGCGCTGCTGGCGCAAGCGCAATTCGACGTCGAGAAAATCGCCGAATTCGCGGCGCGTTTCGTCGAATTCGAGCTTGCCGCGCCCCGCTGCGATCGCGCTCTCATAGTCCTGGTTGCGGCGGCGCGCGTCGATGATCTGTTCGGCGAAGCGGCTCCAACGCTCCTGCAAGGCCTCGATCTGCTTGAGCCGCTCGATTTGCGGCGGGTTGTCGGCGACCTGCTGTTTCAACGCTTCGAGCTGTGCCTTGAATTTCGGGCCGCCGTTTTCATACGGTGCGAGGAAACTCTCGTTACCGGTGATCAGAAAGCCGCGCATCGACGATTCGCGAGCCACCGCGAGCCGCAGCATTTCGTTGGCGTCGCCGATCACGCGCTCGGAGTGCTCGGCCCAGTTCATCGTCGACACGAGATACGCGATCAAGCCGACGAACAGCGCCATCGTGACGAGGCCGACGCCCAAAGGCAGCGCGATATTGCGGCGAAGGATGCGGCGGAAACGGAGTTGATCGACGGCCTGCGATGCGGTCATTTTTTCTGTAAGTGGCATGGCGAATCGGGTCGATGCAGAATATTTTTCGGGTCTGCGCACGGTGTTGAGTGCCGCGATGCGACCGCTGTCATCATACAAGGACGACCCGCACGCGCGCGACGCCGAATGCAAAACCAACCTGGCCGGCTAACGCCGGCCAGATTCCTGCATCGACGCGTATCGACGCGCCGCGTTTCAGCTACGCTCAGCACCGTTCAGCGGCTAACGCGGCAGCGCATCAGCGCAACCGGCTCGGCCCGCTCAGGCCGGCACCGATTCCGCCTGCGCCGCGCGCGACCACACGCGATGCTGTCCGGCGGCCTTGATGAACGCCTTCAACACGTCGGCGGACTGCGAGTCCTCGCCGGTCGCGACGCCGTCCGACTGCGCAGGCAACTGCGCGGCCGCGAGCAGGTCGCGCCCCGCGCCGAGCGCCGCGATTGCCTTCAGATGCTTGAACGCTTCGAGCACGAAGTGCCGCGCATCGCCCGATTGCGACAGTGCCTTCGCCCCCTTCTCGCCGCCGACGACGATCACCGCGTCGAACATCACCGATGGCAGCCCGGCGATCGTCGCGTCGGGCGCGAGGCCATCGATCCCGGCGAGCGTCGGCGCAATCAGCATCGGCGTCGCGCCTTCGGCCTTGAGCGCCTGCTGCAACTGTTTGATCGCCGCGCCATCGGAGCCGGGTGCGGCGAGCAGCGCGATCTTGCGGGTCTTGATGCCGGGCTTCACGCGATTGAGCAGACTCAACGCCGGCGACGTCTTCGGCCCGACGAGTTTCGCCGTGCCCTGTTTCGGCGCCGGCAAGCCGAGTCCTTCGGCGACCTTCGCGGCGAGATCGGCGTCGAAGTTCGCGAGAATCTCGTTGACCTGACGCGCGCGAATCTCGGGCTTCGTCACCTTGCCGAGCTCGAACTGATAGGCCGCCGCGATATGGTCTTTTTCCGGCTGCGACATGCTGTTGTAGAACAACGCGGCCTGCGAGAAATGATCGGCGAACGAGTCGCTGCGCACGCGAATCTTCGTGCCCTCGACGCGTTCCTGATAGCTGTCGAAGCCGCCATCTTCAGCGGCCGGATCGGTTTCCTTCGGCCAGCCGTCGTTCAGCGAGTTCGGCTCGTACGACGCCTGGCCGACATGGATCGCCTGCCGATGCATCGCATCGCGCTGATTGTTGACGGATGGACAGACCGGCCGGTTGATCGGAATCTCGTGAAAGTTCGGGCCACCGAGGCGGCTGATCTGAGTGTCCGTGTACGAGAACAAACGCCCCTGCAGCAACGGATCGTTGGTGAAATCGATGCCCGGCACGATATGCCCCGGATGGAACGCGGCCTGTTCGGTCTCGGCGAAGAAGTTGTCAGGATTGCGATTGAGCGTCATCTTGCCGATGATTTTCACCGGCACCAGCTCTTCCGGAATCAGCTTGGTCGGATCGAGCAGGTCGAAATCGAACTTGTGCTCGTCGGCTTCCTCGACGATCTGCACCCCCAGTTCGTACTCCGGATAATCGCCCCGCTCGATCGCTTCCCATAGGTCGCGGCGGTGAAAGTCCGGGTCCTTGCCCGCGAGCTTCTGCGCTTCGTCCCACAGCAGCGAATACGAGCCGAGCACGGGACGCCAGTGGAACTTGACGAAACGAGCTTTGCCCTGCGCATTGACGAAGCGGAACGTGTGAACGCCGAAGCCTTCCATCGTCCGTAAGCTGCGCGGAATCGCGCGGTCCGACATCGTCCACAGCACCATGTGCGCCGATTCGGGCACGAGCGAGACGAAGTCCCAGAACGTGTCGTGCGCGGACCCGCCGGTCGGCATTTCGTTCGGTGCTTCCGGTTTCACCGCATGCACGAAGTCAGGAAACTTGATCGCGTCCTGGATGAAGAACACCGGCATGTTGTTGCCGACCAGATCGAAATTGCCTTCCTGCGTGTAGAACTTCGTCGCGAAGCCGCGCACGTCGCGCACGGTGTCGGCAGAGCCGCGCGGACCTTGCACGGTCGAGAAACGCACATAGACCGGCGTTTCGGCGGCCGGGTCCTGCAAAAACGCGGCCTTGGTGTACTCGCGCATCGATTCGTAGACCTTGAAGACACCATGCGCGGCCGAGCCACGCGCATGCACGATCCGTTCGGGAATGCGCTCGTGGTCGAAGTGCGTGATCTTTTCACGCATGATGAAATCTTCCAGCAGCGATGGACCGCGCGGTCCCGCACGCAACGTGTTCTGGTTGTCGGCGATCTTGACGCCCTGATTGGTCCTCAGGGCCTCGCCTTGCGGCTTCACGCGATTGCGTTCGAGATCGTTCGATTTCGCGTCGTTCGACTGCGCGGCCCCGTTTGCCTGGGCCGCGGCCTTCTGGGTATTCGCTTTACCTGCCATGGGGATCGACTCCTTGTGTTCGGGCGCGCGGCGACGGAGGCGTCGCGGCGCGCGATCACAGAGTCAGCAAGGGCTATTCCCACCAAGTCACGGCGCAGTGGCTGCGCGGCGGCGGTGCGTCAGAACCGGTAGTTGATCGACACGTCGGCGACGCCGGTCGCGCGGCTGCGCGTGATCGGACTGTTGCCGGCGCTGCCGACGAGCTGCTCGAACGCGCCGTCGGCGGTCGCGAACCAGTGCTTGCTGAACAGCCAGATCGCGCTGACGCCGAAACCCACCGACTTGAAGCCCGCGCTCGCGTGGTACTGCGGATACTGCGAGTGCGCGGCCTGCTCCTGATTGACGCCGAACCAGCTGTTCATGTAATTGGAGTCCGCGAGCACCACGTTCGGGCCGGCGAACCAGAAGAACTGCCTGGTGCTGCCGGGCATCGGCATATAGGCGCCGAGATCGCCGATCCAGCCGTTCGATCCGCCGAAATAGCGGCGGATATCGGCGCGCAGGACGAGCGGAAAATCCTTCGACACGACGTACTCGCCCGAAAGCTTCAGACCGGGCGCCGGGTTGATGTTGCCGAGCCCGTTGAGTTCCTGCGGATCGTCCTGGCCGCGTCGCCCGAGGTCGTAGACCGCGGCGAGACTCATGCGCCAGTTCTCGCCCTGCGCGAAATTCACGCCGAAACCTTCGCCGCTCGACAGAAAGAACAGATCCTTGTAGCGCACGTCGATGCTCGGGCCGGCCACCAGGTGATAGCGGTCCGATCCTTCGAAGCGCGGCTGGAACGATGTGGCCACGCCGAAGCGCAGTTGCCAGTCGGGAATGTTCGGCTGCCACATCTTCTGCAGCGGAACGCCCACCGAATATTGCCATTCGCCGAGCGGCGACGGCGTCTGCGCGAAGACCACACCCGGCACGCAGGCCATTGCGCCCAAGGTCGCGGCGACGAGCGAGCTCGCCGCGATGCCGGTTTGTTTATGGCGAGGCATGGCGCCCCGCTTCTTTCTACGGCTGTTGACCACCGGAAGCCTCCAATTTCGCTCGTCGCGATGAGGTTAGGTTTTCGCCCGGGGTCCTGCGCGGACCCAAAACGCGGACGACCGCCGCGCTGTTACTTACGGCGTGTAATTTTTCCAGTCGATGAAGCGGGCAGCGCGATGCGCACGAGGCGCGGCGAGCCCGCATGACCCCCGCGCTCGTGTGGCCACTGCGCATAGTCCTTGCACGCCGCGGTGACGTGGACAATGGCCAACGGAACATTGCTGCGCAAGATACGCGCCAACTCTGTGGAAGATTGATGACGAGCGCGACCCAAGGCGTAACCCGAAGACGGTCCGGCGCTGCGGCGGCGCCGCTGGCGCCGCCGTTCGGAGGGGTTATTGCCCTGCTTCGACGAGTACCGGCTTGTCGCGATACAGGTTGGGGAACAGGCGTTTCAGGTTGGCGATTTTCGGCATGTCATTGAACACGATGTAGGCCGAATCGGGATGCAAGGTCAGATAGTTCTGGTGATACGACTCGGCCGGATAGAAGCCCTTGTACGGCTCCGTCTTCGTGACGATCGGCGCGGGGAACACGTGCGACTTGTCGAGCTGCGCAATGTAGCTTTGCGCGACGTGCCGTTGCGCGTCGTTCAGCGGAAAGATCGCGGAGCGGTATTGCGTGCCGCTGTCGGGCCCCTGACGATTCAGCTCGGTCGGGTCCTGAACCACTGAGAAATACACCTGCAGCAACTGGCCGTAGGTGACCTTGCCAGGATCGAACGTGACCTGCACCGATTCCGCGTGCCCCGTCTCGCCGCCGCTGACGGTCTCGTACTGCGCGGTGTCGCGTGAGCCGCCCGAGTAACCGGACACCGCCCGCGTGACACCGCGCACATGCTGGAACACCCCCTGGACGCCCCAGAAGCAGCCACCCGCGAACACCGCGGTTTCCTCGTGCGCGGTGCTGGCCGGGATCGGTTCGTCGAGCGCGGGCGGCGCGATCACGACGGCGCTCTCCGCCGCGAACGCGACGCGCTGCGCGAGCGGCAACGCGAGCGCGGCCGCGCCTAGCAGCAGCGACAACACGGCCGCGCGTGTGCGTTTCGAGGTGCCGCCGAACGATGTAAGGAATTGCGGTCTGTTGCGAGTCATGATGGTCGCTCCGGAAAAGTGCCGGCGCCCGCCCGCTTTGGCACGGTGCTGCCACGGCCGCATGCGGGTGCGCCGAAGCTTGGTCGCGCGGGCGCGGCGTTTATGACAGCATGCGCGCTTTCGCGGCCGGCGGCGCGGCCGCGCGGCTCACAGCGGAAATTTCGTGGTCGACAGGATTTCCTTCAGCACCATGAATGAGCGGATCTGCCGCACGCCCGGCAGATACAGCAACTGCTCGGCGTGCAGTCGATTGAAGCTGTCGCTGTCGCGCGTGCGGATCACCATGAAATAGTCGAACTCGCCGGTCACCACGTGGCACTCCATGCAGCCGGCCACTTTCTGCGCGGCCTTCTCGAACTCGGCGAACGACTCGGGCGTCGAGCGATCCAGTACCACGCCGATGATCACGAGCATGCCCGCGCCGGCCGCCTTTGGATCGAGCAGCGCGACCACGCCGCGAATCAGCCCCGATTCCTTCAGGCGTTCGACGCGCCGCAAACACGCCGGCGCGCTCAGCTTCACTTTCGCGGCGAGCGCCACGTTCGAAATCGACGCGTCGGTTTGCAACTGCCGCAGGATCGCGCGATCGATGCGATCGAGCGGGTGGTGGGGATCGGCCGGCGAGGCGGAGGGGATCGCGCCGATGCCCGAAGGTGCCGCTCCAGCACGAACTTTCGTTGCGCTCATGACCATGTGTACGAAGTTTTGTTAGGAACCGGACGTTCTTTGATTTCGAAAAATACGTCCACGCGATTTTTTTCGCAAGCTCATTTCTGGCGGTTTTTCCTAACATAAACTCATGGAAATCACCCCACCACGGAGCCGCGATGAACCTGCAACGATTCCCCCGCTACCCGCTCACCTTCGGACCGACGCCAATTCAACCGCTCAAGCGTCTGAGCGAGCATCTCGGCGGCAAGGTCGAGCTGTATGCCAAGCGCGAGGACTGCAATAGCGGCCTCGCGTTCGGCGGCAACAAGACCCGCAAGCTCGAGTATCTGATCCCCGACGCGCTCGCGCAGGGCTGCGACACGCTCGTGTCGATCGGCGGCATCCAGTCGAACCAGACGCGCCAGGTCGCGGCGGTTGCCGCGCATCTGGGCCTGAAGTGCGTGCTCGTGCAGGAGAACTGGGTCAACTACTCAGATGCGGTGTACGGCCGCGTCGGCAACATCCAGATGTCGCGCATGATGGGCGCCGACGTGCGGCTCGTGCCGGACGGCTTCGACATCGGCTTTCGCAAGAGCTGGGAAGACGCGCTCGACAGCGTGCGCGCGGCCGGCGGCAAGCCGTACGCGATTCCGGCCGGCTGCTCGGACCATCCGCTCGGCGGCCTCGGCTTCGTCGGCTTTGCCGAAGAGGTGCGTCAGCAGGAAGCCGAACTAGGCTTCAAGTTCGACTACATCGTCGTGTGCTCGGTGACGGGCAGCACGCAGGCTGGCATGGTCGTCGGTTTCGCCGCCGACGGCCGCGCCGATCGGGTTATCGGCATCGACGCATCGGCGAAACCGGCGCAGACACGCGAGCAGATCACGCGCATCGCGAAGCGGACCGCCGAGAGCGTCGAACTGGGCCGCGACATCACCGCGAAGGACATCGTCCTCGACGAGCGCTACGGCGGCCCGGAATACGGTCTGCCGAACGACGGCACGCTCGAGGCGATCCGTTTGTGCGCGCGGCTCGAAGGCATGCTGACCGATCCGGTGTACGAGGGAAAGTCGATGCACGGCATGATCGACAAGGTGCGTAATGGCGAATTTCCGGCCGGCTCGCGCGTACTTTATGCGCACCTGGGCGGCGTGCCGGCGTTGAGCGCGTACAGCTTTATCTTCCGCAACGGTTGATAGGGTTTAGGGGATTAGCCGACGGGCGTCCGCGGTTCGGTCGCGAGCTTCTTCCTCAGATGCCTGCGCAGAAACTCGACGAATGCCCGGATCGTGACCGAGCTTTGCCGATGCTGCGGATAGACGGCATAGACGCCCGTCGCCGACGGCAGGAACGCTTCGAGCACGGGCACGAGTTGTCCGCTTGCGAGCGCATCGGCGACGATGAAATCCGGCAGCCGAACGATTCCAAGTCCCGCGACGGCCGCATCGCGAATCAGATCGCCGTTATTGGCGCGTAACGGCCCGCGCACCTCGACGCTCTTCACCACGCCCTCGACGCTGAAGTCCCAGCTCACCGCGCCGCCGTGGCCGTACAGCAGACATTCGTGGTTCGCGAGATCGCCAGGCACGGCCGGGCTGCCACGCCGGCGCAGATAACCGGGGCTGCAGCACGCAACCATCTTCACATCGATCAGCTTTTGCGCGATCAGCGACGAATCCGCCAGCGTGCCGATACGGATCGCCATGTCGAAGCCTTCGCCGACCACATCGACGGCGCGGTCGCTCAGCTCCATGTCGAAGCGCACGTCGCGATGCTCGCGCAGAAACGCCGCGACGAGCGGCGACAGATGCGTCATGCCGAACGACATCGGCGCGCTCACGCGTAGCAGCCCGCGCGGCCCGGCGCGGCGCAGCGACATGGCCTGCTCGGCGTCCTCGACCTCGCCGAGGATGCGCTTCGCGCGCTCGTAGAACTCCTGACCCAGATCGGTCACCGCCAGCTTGCGCGTGTTGCGGATCAGCAGTTGCACACCGAGCGCTTCCTCGAGCGCCATCACACGGCGGCTCACGAACTGTTTCGACAGCGACAGCCGGTTGGCCGCGGCGGTGAAATTGTGGGCGTCGACGGTCGCGACGAAGATGCGCATGTCATCGAGTTGCATCGTATTGTCCACTCCAATGCGACAGTGTTTCCGGTTTTATCATGATTATATCCATCCTGATTGACCTACACTGTCGTTCATGGATCGCAGCCAAACATCTGGCCCGGATCGCACGACAAAACTCAAGGAGAAAGAGCATGCTCGAAATCAGACACGCCAACCAACGTGGCCGCGCGGAACACGGCTGGCTCAGCTCGCGTCATACGTTTTCGTTCGCGAACTATCACGATCCGAAGCAGAACGGCTTCTCCGACCTGCTCGTGATCAACGACGACCGTGTGGCGCCGGCGCAGGGCTTCGGCAAGCATCCGCATCGCGACATGGAGATCTTTTCGTACGTGCTCGAAGGCGCGCTCGAACACAAGGACACGATGGACACGGGCTCGGTGATCGTGCCGGGCGACATCCAGTTGATGAGCGCGGGCACCGGTGTGGCGCACAGCGAATACAACCATTCGAAGAGCGAGCCGGTGCACTTCCTGCAGATCTGGATCGCGCCGGCCCAGCAAGGCACGAAGCCGCGCTATCAGCAACAGCACTTCAGCGCGGCCGACAAGCGCGGTGTACTGCGGCTCGTGCTGTCGCCGGACGGTGCGAACGGTTCGCTGCAGTTGCAACAGGATGCGCGCGTGTATGCCGGTCTGTTCAACGGCGAGGAAACCGCACGGCTCGAACTCGCGAAGGACCGCTATGCATATGTTCAGGTGGCGCGCGGCAGCGTTACGGTGAATGGCGTCGAGCTTGGCGAGGGTGACGGCGCGCGGGTGCGGGGTGAAGAAGCGCTGACGTTCACGCAGGGCCGCGATGCGGAAGTGCTCGTGTTCGACCTGCGTAATATCGAAACCTCGGCGTTGTGGGCATAAGCGCTCCGCTTGCGCCGCTATTGACTCAAACCTGAACGCGGCTCGCTGGACGACGATTTCCAGCGAGCTTCATCCCTCTACCCTATCGGGAAAAATCATGCGCTACACACTGTTTGAAAACCAGAAAGACGTCGTCGTTCTCGTCGCTCGAATCCTGCTGATGGTGCTGTTCGTGATGTTCGGCTGGTCGAAGCTGACCGGCTTTGCCGGCACCGTCGCTTATATGACGTCGACCGGCGCGCCCGTGCCGGCGTTGTCGGCTGTTATCGCGGTGGTGATGGAGCTTGTGGTGGGCGTCGCGCTGTTAGTGGGATTTTTCACGCGACCGCTGGCGCTGCTGCTTGCGGTGTATACGCTCGGCACCGCGATCATCGGCCATCACTACTGGAACATGACGGGCGCGATGCAGTACGACAATATGATTCATTTCTACAAGAACATCGGCATCATCGGCGGGTTGCTGCTGTTGTGCGTGACCGGCCCCGGCAAGTATTCGTTCGACCGGCGGTGATACCGATTCCCGTGCTTTAACGAAAAAGGCCCGCACGAATGCGGGCCTTGTTGCATGCGCAAACTGAAACGGCGGCCCGCGGGCCGCGGTTTGCCTCTCTGAGCTACCGAATCAAACCGCTGCTTCGGCTTCCGCTTCCGCTTCGCTGACCGCCGCGACTTCTTCGCTGTTGCGGATCAGGTGATCGAATGCGGACAGCGATGCCTTCGCACCCTCGCCCACCGCGATCACGATCTGCTTGAACGGCACCGTGGTCACGTCGCCGGCGGCGAACACGCCCGGCACCGACGTCGCGCCGCGCGCATCGACGACGATCTCGCCATGCTTCGACAGCTCGACCGTGCCCTTCAGCCATTCGGTGTTCGGCACGAGACCGATCTGCACGAACACGCCTTCGAGTTCGACCGTCTTCACTTCGCCCGAAGCGAGGTCCTTGTAGACCAGACCGTTGACCTTCTTGCCGTCGCCGATGATTTCCGTGGTCTGCGCCTGCGTGACGACCGTCACGTTCGGCAGGCTGCGCAGCTTGCGTTGCAGCACCTCGTCGGCACGCAGCGTCGCACCGAATTCGAGCAGCGTCACTTCGCGCACGAGACCCGCGAGGTCGATCGCGGCCTCGACGCCCGAGTTGCCGCCGCCGATCACCGCGACGCGCTTGCCCTTGAACAGGGGGCCATCGCAGTGCGGGCAGTACGCGACGCCATGATTGCGATACTCGCGCTCGCCCGGCACGTTGATTTCGCGCCAGCGCGCACCGGTCGCGAGGATGATCGTCTTCGCCTTCAGCACCGCGCCGTTGGCCAGACGTACTTCGATGATGCGCCCCGGAATCAGCGCTTCGGCGCGCTGCACGTCCATGATGTCGACGTCATAGGTCTTCACGTGCTGTTCGAGCGCGGTCGCGAACTTCGGTCCTTCGGTTTCGGTCACGGAGACGAAGTTCTCGATCGCCAGCGTGTCGAGCACCTGGCCACCGAAACGCTCGGCCACGACACCGGTCGCAATGCCCTTGCGCGCCGAGTAGATCGCCGCCGCCGCGCCCGCCGGGCCGCCGCCGACGATCAGCGTGTCGAACACCGGCTTGTTCTCCAGTTCCTTCGCGGCGCGCGCACCGGCGTTGGAATCGAGCTTCGCGAGGATTTCCTTCACGCCGCTGCGGCCCTGGCCGAAAGTTTCGCCGTTCAGGAACATCGTCGGTACCGCCATGATCTGGCGCGCGTCGACTTCGTTCTGGAACAGCGCGCCGTCGATCGCGACGTGACGGATGCGCGGATTGATCAACGCCATCACGTTCAGCGCCTGTACGACTTCCGGGCAGTTCTGGCACGACAGCGAGAAATACGTTTCGAATTGATAGTCGCCGTCGAGGCTGCGGATCTGTTCGATCACCGCATCGTCGAGTTTGACGGGGTGGCCGCCGACCTGCAGCAGTGCGAGGACGAGCGACGTGAATTCATGCCCCATCGGAATGCCGGCGAAACGGATGCCGGTTTCCTTGCCCGCTTCGCCAATCGAGAACGACGGCTTACGTTCGTCGTCGCCGCGACGCTCGATCACCGTGACGCGCTCCGACAAGGTCGCGATGTCGTTCAGCAGGGCCAGCAGCTCCTGGGACTTCGCGCTGTCATCGATCGACGCGACGAGCTCGATAGGCCTGCTAACTTTTTCGAGGTACGACTTCAGTTGAGTCTTGAGATTGGCGTCAAGCATGGCGTTGCGATTCCGTGACGAGGGGTGTGGGTGTCCCGGCGCCGCACGCATCCGGATAGGACGTGTTGGGCCCGGGGACGCGCGAAGCGCCGTATCAGGCGATTCGCGCGGTGAAGCGCCGGGAAGATCCCGGCAGATGCAGACTGCGGGTGCAGCGTGAGCTGCGCGGACCTTAGATCTTGCCGATCAGGTCGAGCGACGGGGTCAGCGTTTGCGCGCCCGGCGTCCACTTGGCGGGGCATACTTCGCCCGGGTGCTTGGCGATGTACTGAGCAGCCTGAACCTTGCGCAGCAGTTCGCCAGCGTCACGGCCGATGCCGTTGTCGTGGATTTCGCACAGCTTGATCTCGCCTTCCGGGTTGATCACGAACGTGCCACGCAGCGCGAGGCCTTCTTCTTCGATCAGCACGTCGAAGTTGCGCGAGATAGCGAGCGTCGGGTCAGCCAGCATCGGGTACTTGATCTTGCGGATCGTATCCGACGTGTCGTGCCAGGCCTTGTGCGTGAAGTGCGTATCGGTCGACACGCTGTAGATTTCCACGCCCAGCTTCTTGAAATCTTCATAACGATCGGCCAGGTCACCGAGTTCGGTCGGGCACACGAACGTGAAGTCGGCCGGGTAGAACACGAAAACCGACCACTTGCCCTTCAGGCTTTCTTCAGTGACGGTCTGGAAATCGCCGTTGTGAAAAGCCTGTGCTTTGAACGGTTTGACTTGACTGTTGATGATCGGCATTTGCTGAATCCTCTCTTTGAGGGGGTTGGAAAGTTGAGTCAGTATGTCAGACTACGCTTAATAGGTAAAGCGGATTGTGTTAATGAGTTCGATAGTCTCGCACTATTCATTTCGTCGGTCGAAACTATCGGACGATTTGCCGGGCGTTTCAGCCCTTCAGAAGCCGCCACAGCGTGGTTCTGCCGATGCCGAGCGCTCGGCTCGCGGCGGCGCGATTGCCGCCCGATTGTTCGAGGGCGCGCAGCGCAGCCTCACGGCTGGGGGTAGCGCGCGGCGCCGTACTGCCGGGCGCAGGGCCCGGAGGCGCCTGTGTGATCTGCTCGACCTCGACCGCCCTGATCCGGAAGAACTCGGGAAACACCGCCTGCCGGTCTGGCAAGGCGTCGGCAGTCAAGTTCCCGGACATCTCGTTGGTCGGGTCACCGATATAAATCGCCGCGCGGGCCAGGAGATTTTCCAGTTCGCGGACGTTACCGGGCCACGCGTAATCCGCAAAAAGCGGGGCGAGAAACACGAGCACCCGCTCGAGCCCCGCCGCCGACAAGCCGTACTGCAGCGCGCTGCGCTCCAACAGGTGCCGCGCCAGCGGCGCGATATCGGCACGGCGTTCGCGCAGCGGCGGCAATTTTATCTGAAGCAGATTTAATCTGAAATACAGGTCCGCGCGAAACGCGCCCTCCTCGACGAGCGCGTGCAGATCGCGGTGCGTCGCGGCGATCACCCTCACGTCGACCGGCGTCGCGCGGCCCGCGCCGAGCTTCATCACCTCGCGCTCCTGCAGCACGCGCAATAGCCGGCTTTGCAGCGCGGCCGGCATTTCGCCGATCTCATCGAGAAAAATAGTGCCGGTGTGCGCGATTTCAAACAACCCAGGCTTGCCGCCGCGCCGCGCACCCGTGAACGCCCCTTCCTCGTGTCCGAACAGTTCGCTTTCGATCAGCCCCTCGGGCAGCGCCGCGCAGTTGAACGCGACGAACGGATTGCCGCGCCGCCGGCTCGCGTTGTGGATGCCCTGTGCGACCAGTTCTTTGCCGGTGCCGCTTTCACCGCTCAGGAGCACGGTCGCGTCGTGCGCGGCGCCGGCGCGCGCGAGCCGGCGCACGCGCTCGAGCGCCGCCGAAGCGCCGATCAGATCGTCGAGCCGGTGCCGCGCAACCAGATGCCTCGGCCGCTGGCTGGTGCGCAGGGAACGGTCGATCCGCTGCGCAACGAGCGCGTCCTGCGCCGTTACGACGAAACCGGCGCGCGCGCCCTGCTCGACGATCGGCACACAGCCGACGATCAGCGCGCGGCCGCCGATCTGTTCGATGCGTTCGTCGACCGGCTGGTCGGCGGCGCGCGTCTCGCGCAGCAGCGGCGCGAGCGCGCGCGCCACTCGTGCGGGGGTGTCCTCGTCGTCGTTTGGGACCGCCTGCGCGGCGCCTAGACGGAGCAGTTCGAGCATTGCCGGGTTGACAGCTTCGAGCTGGGCGGCTTCGTCGAACGCGGCGACGCCGTCGCGCAGATGCGCGACGATCGTGTTCAGGCGCACCCGCTTCGATTCCTTCTGGCGGCTCACCCGCGCCAGTTCGACCGAGCGCTCGAACGCTTCCTCGACCGCGGCAAGCGAATACAGGAACACGCTTTCCATGCCGGCCTGCTGCGCCAGATCGCAGGCCATGCCAGCGCCGACCACCACGCGGCAGCCCTGCGCGGCGAGTTCATCGACTGCGAGCCGCACTTCGTCGATCGACCGATACGCGCGCTGCCGCAGATCGACGTTCAAGAGCGGGCTCAGGTCGGCCAACTCCTGCGCGATTGCTTCGTGCAGCACGAGCCCGATGCGCGCCTGCGGCCATGTGGCGGTCGCGCGCGTGATCGCGCTCAACACGTCGAAGCCATTCACCTTGACCATTACCACCGGCACGCTGAGGTTCTCGCGCAGGTACGCGCCGTTCGAGCCGGCGGACAGTACGACGTCGACCGAACCTGCGTCCACGTAAGCCTGCAGCGCGGCGACGGCCGCGCCGTAGCCCTCCCGCACCGTGAAGAACTTCGCCCGGCCCGCGTAGCGCGGCGCCACCGCCTCGCAAAGCGACTGCAGTCGGCTGATACTGACGAGTGCGACACCGGGCCGCCCGGCATCGACGGCGGGGCTAGGATTGGCGACAAATGGGGTGAACGTGGACACGCGGCTCTCCTTGATTGAAACGTTCCTCGAAACGTTTCATGAAACGTTCCACCGATTGTGCCATGAACGTTCAGGCAGGAGTTCATATCGCGCAAACCCTTGTTCCAGCGGCACGACCGGCGAACTGCCGTTCAATGGCACGCTTCCTGCAGAATGTCGGCCGCGTTCCCTTACCGATTTCCCTTCTGGAGACCTGCATCATGACCACCACTTCCGCCACCCGCCGCGCCGCCTTCCGCGCCAAGGTCAATCAGCGTCAGGGCATGCTCGTGCCCGGCGCGTTCAACGCGATGAGCGCGCGCGTGATCGAGGACGCCGGTTTCGAGGCGGTCTACATCACCGGCGCGGGCGTCACCAACATGTCGCTCGGTCTACCCGACCTGGGGTTCATCGGCCTTGCCGAAGTCGCAGAGCACACCGCGCGCATCCGCGACGCGGTCGCGCTGCCGCTGATCGTCGATGCCGACACCGGCTTCGGCAACGCGCTGAACGTGCGCCAGACCGTGCGCGTGCTGGAGCGCAGCGGCGCCGACGTGATCCAGTTCGAAGATCAGGTGATGCCGAAAAAATGCGGCCACTTCTCGGGCAAGGAAGTCGTCGCGGCGAGCGAGATGGTCGGCAAGATCCGCGCGGCTGTCGACGCGCGCGAAGACGCGAACCTGCAGATCATGGCGCGCACCGACGCGGCCGCAGTCCACGGCATCGAGGACGCGATCGAGCGCGGTCATCGCTTCATCGAGGCGGGCGCCGACATCCTGTTCATCGAGGCGACCGAATCGCTCGCCGACATCGAGCGTCTGCCGGCGCTGTTCAATGTGCCGCAGCTGATCAACATCGTGATCGGCGGCAAGACGCCGGTGCAGTCGCGCGACGCGCTCGCGAAGCTCGGCTACGGCATCGTGCTGTACGCGAATGCGGCGCTGCAGGGCGCGGTGCTCGGCATGCAACGCGCGCTCGGCAGGTTGCAAAGCAACGGCCGCCTCGACGAGGACGCGACGATCGTCGCGCCGTTCAGCGAGCGCCAGCGGCTCGTCAACAAGCCGCTGTATGACCGGCTGGACAAGGAGTACGCGGGGAAGGACTGACGCTCGGGCGGCGGCGCGGCGGTGCGACGCGCTGCATGCCTGCGCGATATGGAACCCGTTATTGCGTTAGGATTCAGGGCTGGCAATCAGGCAAGCTGATGTTCGCGTCAGCCCCGCCGCGACCGTTCGCGGCGCCGGCCTCGTCCGCGGGGCCGCTCTCCCGGCTGCCGGCAGAAGCACAAAAACGCAAACGAAAGGTCGTCGCAAGCACCATGAAGTCAAACTCTTCACGCGCCCCGCGCGGGCTCGTCAATTGTCTTTCAGCGCGCACGCGCGCAGCACGGGAGCTCGCCCGATGAGCTGCAGCGGCACCCGCACCGCGCACGTCGGCTGGCTGCCGTACATCGTCGCGGCTACCTTCTTCATGGAGTACCTCGACACCACGGTGATCGCCACCGCGCTGCCGCAGATGGCGCGTTCGTTCGGCGTCGGCCCGAACAGCCTGAGTCTCGGCATGACCGCCTACATGCTCGCGCTCGCGATCTTCATCCCGGCGAGCGGCTGGGTCGCCGACCGCTGCGGCGCGCGCACCGTGTTCGTCAGCGCGATCGGCGTGTTCACGGTCGCGTCGGTGCTGTGCGGACTGTCGCAGAATGTGCCCGAGTTCACGGCCGCGCGGCTGCTGCAAGGCATCGGCGGCGCGATGATGGTGCCGGTCGGCCGTCTCATCGTGGTCCGCAGCACCGAGAAAGCTCGCATGATGCAGGCAATCTCGACGATCACATGGCCGGCCATCGCGGCGCCGGTGATCGGCCCGCCGATCGGCGGCTTCATCACGACCTACGCGTCGTGGCGCTGGATCTTCCTGCTGAACGTGCCGTTCGGCCTCGCGGCGATTGCCGTCGCGCTCGCCATCGTGCCGAACCTGCGCGGCACCGAACGCAAGCCGCTCGACGTCGTCGGCCTGCTGCTGAGCGGCGTCGCGCTGACTGCGATTCTGTACGGCGCGGAACTCGCGAGCCAGCCGACCAGCAATCCGTGGCTCGCGGTCTCGATCGTGGCGGGCGGTCTGCTGGTCGGCGCGCTCGCGTTCCAGCATGCGAAGCGTCATCCGTATCCGCTCGTCGACGTATCGACGCTGAAGGTGCCGACGTTTTCCGTGACGGTCATCACCGGTTCGTTCACGCGCATTGGCATCGGCGCGGTGCCCTATCTGATGCCGCTGCTGTTCCAGGTCGGTTTCGGGCTGTCGGCGTTCCGCTCGGGGCTGCTGCTGCTCGCGAGCGCGCTCGGCAATCTCGGCATGAAGGCGCTGACTACGCGCATCCTGCGGCGCTACGGCTTCCGGATGGTGTCGATCGTCGATGTGGCGGTGGCCGGCATTTTCATCATCGCGTGCGGACTGCTGACGCCGGACGTGCCGCTCGTGTTCGTGCTGATCGTCGTGTTCGTGTACGGCGTCGCGCGCTCGATGCAGTTCTCGACGCTCGCGACGCTCGCCTATGCCGACATCCCGCAGCCGCAGATGAGCGCGGCGAGTACGCTGTGGAGCGCGGCCGCGCAGATGACGATCGGTCTCGGCATCGCATTCGGCGCGGTGTCGCTGCGCGTCGCGGCGCTGTTCAACGGCGAGACGACCGGCCACCTGTTCACGCTCGACGATTTCCGCCTCGCGTTCCTGTTCGCGGGCGTGCTGACGCTGCTGTCCGTGCTTGGATATATGGGGCTCGCCCGCAATGCTGGGCAGAGTATCGGTGGGGGTTCGCGCGGCGGCGAAACTCCGGCGAAGAGCTAGGGGACGCGCAAGCGCTGCGCGATCAAAAGGAGACGTGCCGTGCAAGCAGGCGAACTGACGATTTCCAGCCGCATCGACGATCTCGACCTCGACCTCGTCTACACATTCCTGTCGCAGGAAACGCCGTGGGCGCGAGGCATGCCACGCGTGACCTTCGAGCGCGCCGTCGCCGGGTCGCTGTGCTTCGGCGGCTTTGTCGACGGCAAGCAGATGGCGTTCGCGCGCCTCGTCACCGACGAGGCGACCTTCGCCTACCTATGCGACGTGTTCGTGCTGCCCGCGTATCGCGGCCAGGGCTATGCGTCGGCGTTGATGAAACATATCTTTGCGAGCCCTTCGCTCGTCACGCTGCGCAGAATCATGTTGGTCACGACCGACGCGCATCACGTCTATGCGCCGCATGGGTTCACGTCGCTCGAGAACCCCGAGCGGTATATGGAGCTGCACCGACCGGATGTTTACAAAGCGGCCGAATAGGCCCCGCCTCGGCACGCCTCCCACTGATGTGAGCCAGCCCCGGCCGTACGCGCGCTCGCGCATCCACTTCGTCATGATCCACTTATCGCCGGCAAGCACTGGCGCGCCGCCCGCGCGCACCTAGTCGCGCTTCAACTGCCCGCGATAGTGCAGCAGCCCTCGGCGCGCCTGCTGCCTGAGCATCCGCTGCACGAACGGCGACCAGCCGAACAGCGTGCCGCGCACGCCCATCGCCTGGCGCATCCACAGCCACAGATCGAAGCGGTCGCGATGCTCGACGATGAGCCCATCGCGGAACACGAAACGCGCCTCGATCCGGTTCACGACGTCGCGCCCCGTCTGGACGAAACGGTAGCGCGCCACCCACTGCGCGCGGCCGGTATGGTCGTCCGCCTCGATGTCCCTGAAGGTCAGCGTGAAGTCTTGCGCATGCTTGACGAGCATGCGCCACATGTCGCGCGCTTCGTCGCCGACCAGCTCGCCGAAAGCGGGGTCGCTGAAGACGACGTCGTCGGCATAACAGGCGACCATGGTCTCGGCGTCGCGTTGCTGCAAGGCGGTGTAGAAACGTTCGATCAGCTCGGTGTTGGGATGGCTCATTGATGTCGTATCGTGTATTGCGGGAGCGCGTCATGCACGCGCAGAGTCGTGCCGCATACGCTCGCCGATTGCATCGCGCTGCCGGGCGTCGTCTACCGTGACATCGCCGGCCGGGCGATTGGGTCCGAAATCGCGCTCGCGTTTCGTCGGCACGAGCGAGCGCCCGCCGTCAAGGCGTTCCTGCGCTTCGCGCGCGATGGTAAAGATTCACGCTGACGGCAGCGTCGCTACGTTGATCGGGGTCGGCATCCTGTCGGATATTGCCGTAGGTCTGCCCTTCATGCAGCACTGGGCGCTGATGACCCGCCCGCTCGTGACCATGCCGATGCGTCAGAAAGCTGGATCAACCTTCGTCCGCATATGCGCGGCCTCGAATCTCGGCCAGCGACGTATCGACCAGCAGGCGGCCCGCATCGAACACCGTCTCGAGCGCTTCATCCCACTCGCCCTCCACCGTGCTCCCGTCCCACGCGATCGGCAACGTGACCGTCCGGTACTCGCCGGTGCGGCGATGGCGCAGCAAGGTGAGCCGGCCTTTCATCGAGCGCTTGCCGTGATCCGTGACTGGATCCTTCGACACATCGAGCCACGTGTCGCCTAGCCGGATCGCCGAGCACTTCATCGCGAAGCGCTGCGTATCGCGGTTGATCTGCTGCAACAGCGCACCGCCCATGCCGAACACGATGTTGTCGGTGGCGAAGCCGGCCTCGTCCATCGCGGCGAGGATCGCGACGATCGAATCCGGGTTCACGCCATCACCCTGAATCACGCGCACATGGTCGAGCACGCGCCGCCCCTTGCTGTTGGTCTGCGACCCGAACGAAGCCTCCAGCGAGCGCAGCGTGTGCAGGACGATCGTGCACGGATCGCCGGAGTCCGGGCGAATCACGAGCATGCCGCCGGAATCGAGCACGGCCTGCTTCAGCTCGCCGCCCCATGCGTTCAGCGCGGCGAACAGGTCGTAAGAGTCGGACACCACCGAAACGATCGCGCCCGGCTTGCCGAAGCGGGCGATCATGTTGCGATACGCGTCGACTTCGCGCTCGCGGCCCCACGACGTGATCGTGCTGTGCTCGGCCGCCGGCACCGAGAACGCGGCCATGCGGTCGCGGTAGTAGTGATTCGCCGCAACCACGCCGAGCACCGTATCCGAGCCCATGAAGCTGACGAGATGTGCCGCGCCGCCGATCGCCGCCGACTCCGCGCTCGACACGCCGCGCGCGCCGAAATCATGCAGCTTGAACGGTAGCTGCGAGAGATCGTCGCTGCTTTTCAGCAGATACGCGCGGATCGTCTGGCGCAGATGCCAGCTTTGCGTCGCGACCGTGATCGGATACCACACGCGCATCAGCATCGTCTCCAGATACGACGTGAGCCAGAACACCTGCGGATCGTCGCATTCGACGGTGACGAGCACGTTGTGCGTGGGCACGACCGAGCCTTCGGGCGCCGCGCGAATCCGCACCGGCAGATGGCCGCCGTATCGCTGCACGACGTAGCGCCAGCCCGCCTCGTTGAACGGCTCGCCGTGCGCGCTGAAGAAGGTCCGCGCCTGGTCGATCATCGCGCCGGTAACCGGCCGGCACAGGTACTCCTTCAGCAGCATCTGCAAGCCGAAGAACAGCGTGCGGCCGTAACGTCCTCCGCGCGATTCGATGTACGAGAACATCGCCGTCGCGTCGGGCGGATATTGCAGATAGTGCGACGCCTTGTACGAATCCGTATTCAGAATCGGATTGGAGAGGATCGACGCGAGGTCGCTGAAACCCTGCGCGTTTTGCATGGACGGTGCTGCCCTCACGTGATTTTCTCGCTGGAGTGACCGGACGGCGCGAGCCTGCCCGACGCTTTCGAAACTCTGAGGCCGCGGCTCTACGCCTACAGACTATGCCGGGGATGACCCTGTATCTCACCTTACTACGGTATGCGCGATAGCGCTCGTCGTCGGACTGTAGCTTCTCTTCGCGCAGGATGAGTCAGGCCCGCAGCGCCAACCGCAGCCGCAGACGATCATCCTCCGGATCTCGAGGTTCACCAGCAGAAGACCAGGCTAGAGCAGCGAGTAGACGTCGTCCTAGCCCCCCGGCTTCAATTGCGGCGGCAGATTCGGCCACGTCGCGAGCAATCTGCCGAGCATGCTTCTGCGCCGCTCCGCACCCGCGGGCCACAGCATGTTCGCGAGCAGCACGATACCTTGCGCGAGCCCGCTGTCGCGCGCGCACGCGACGAGCGGCACGCCGCGGCTGAGCGCATCGTTGACGTGCTGATCGTCGCGCGGCAGTTGAAGCGCGACCCTCGCGCCGAGCGTGCGTTCGAGCATCGGCAGATTGATCTGCGCGTCCTTGTCGTACTGGTTGACGACGACTCGGACCTTGCCGGACGGATGCCCCAGTTCGCGAAAGATATCGAGCATGCGGCGCGCGCCATGCAGGTACAGCGGGTTCTGCCGCACCACCATGCAGATCGCGTCGCTATGCGCGAGCGCGCGGATCGTCGACGGATTCAGGCTCGGGCCGACGTCGATCAGCACCGCGTCGTAGCGCTCGCGCGCCAGCGTCAGAATCCGGTCCACCTGACCGGGCAGCAGTTCGGCGGCCTTCAACGGATCGCCGGCGCCGGCGAGCAGATCCAGGTTCGGGCACACGTGCATCGCGCACGCGTCGAACAGCGCCGGGTCGAGTTGCTCGTTGCGCGAGCACAGATCGACGAGCGTCATGGGCGGGGGGCGATTCGCCATCAGCAGGCTCGCGTCGGCGAATTGCTGGCTCAGGTCGATCAGCAGCACGCGCCGCTCACGCCGCGCGGCGAGCGCGCACGCGAGGTTGACCGCGATCAGCGTGGTGCCGCTACCGCCCTTGCTCGACGTCAGGGTGACCACGCGCGCGTGGCGCCGCTCGGGCTCGCGGCGCCGCGCTTCGATCTGCGCAAGCGCATCGACGACGGCCTGACGATCGAGCGGCCACGACAGCACCTGCCGCACGCCGACGCGCAGCGCCGCGCCGATCAGCGCGGTGGACGGCGCCGGCGTCACCAGCATGCAATGGAGCGTCGGCGCGCAGGCGAGCGTTTCCTCGATGCCGTCTAGTCCGCGGACGCTCAGATTGGCGTCGTCGACGATCAGCAGGTCGGCGCCGCGGACCACGCGCGCGTGCATCGGCAGTTGCCGGGCCGGGCCGAACGCGGTGTGCAGCCGGTAACGCACGCCGCTCTCTTCGAGCCGCACGACGATTCGCTGCGCGTTTTCGATGCTCGCGGCAATCAGGAAGATGTCGATCATGGCAGCTCTGCGGCGCTTGGCGCGTCATGCGCGGGCTTTTATTCCAGTCGTCTGTTCACGATTGACGACGCAGGCTTCGGCGCGAGTTCCTTACCGCGACGCTCCTCCGTGAAAGCCATGAGCCGGCAAACGGTGTTATCGAATTCCTGCGCGGTCGCTGCGAGCCGACGAGCGGCAAGCGTCAGACGTCGGTTTCATCGTCGTCGCGCCGCTGCGCCGCGCTGCGTTCAGCGCGCACCGGCATGGCGTACAGCGCGTCGCGCAGCAGGTCGCGGCGGATCTCGGCTTGCGCTCGGCGCTCGAGCGACTCGGCGACGACGAGCGTCAGCAGATCGACCGACGAGCCCGCCGCCTGCGCGAAAAAGCGCGCGCGCGATGCCGCGACATACCGCCGGTAAGTGCTTCTGGTTCCTCCCGAAGCGGCCGGCCTGCGAATCAGTTGTGGTTTCATGTCAACCCCCGATGTCGAGCAGATTTGCGCCAGGTCACGCCGTCTGGTCTCAGCGCCCCGGCCGTTGGGCCAGGTCGCCGTGCCCGTGCCAACCCACGGACACGGCCCCTGGTTCACCTCGTACATTCGTCTCTCTGTGGAGACTAGCGTCTCTCCCCGCTTCGTCGCGCCGGCCGGTGTCCTGATCCGGCGCTGCCCCTTCCCTTTGCGGCGCGTCGCTCGCGAACGTTGCCAGCGCGTTGCCTGTCGTTATCGCCACCCTTCTCGCGTCGTGAGGACAAAAAGTCGAAAAGGAAAAACGGCGAAGTCGTTGCCCTTTTTTTCGTCCGGTTTTGAATGGCCGCCAAACCGGTCCGCCACTCACCCGTTTTCTAACGTATTCAAGAAGGCCCCGCCGCGCTCCCGCAAACACCTGATGGCTTCCCCGACCATGTCTGCGAGTGACTTTTTTACCGCCGGTCTTTTTTAATCCGGTTTTCCCCGTACCGTCGACCTGGCGGCAAAACATTTTTCTGTGCAGACCTTATTGCAATGGTTATGCCAACACGCGTTCGAATCGGTAAGGCGCCCGTCACGGCTTCACGCTGCCGAGAAATCGGTTTGCTTTTGACGCAGTGCGAGCCTGCCCGATTTTTGGCGTGGCGCGCATTGATTCGTTTCTGACACGCCAAATCGCCGCGCGCTGGCCGAAAAGCGCGCCTCCCGCTCCGTCTCGCCAGCCTGCTGACTCGCCGCGGGGCCGGCCACATGCGGCTTCGCCGCTCCTTCCGGCTGGCAAAGCGCCCCACCCGGCGCGGCAAAACGCATTCGACTCGCGCTGTCCAATCTGTCGCAACTGTGAAACATGACTGCTCGCGCCCCGTCCGTTTTAGTCACGCCTTAATACCAGGGCAATTGCTACGCAATGTGCGATTCCGCGCATAACCGGCCTTGACCGCTTATTCATTAGCGATCCGTGTTAATCCGAAAATCCAACACGCATTCTTCATCCCTGTTTCTTTGTCTGGCGCTTTCAGGCGCTTTCGCTTATCGTTAGGCCATGCGCCAATCAGAGCGCTTCTATCAGCGCCAACGAGGCAAGCCACGGTTCAAGTGGTTTTCACGGTTCGGGGAAAAAATCGCCGGGCAGTTTCAGCAATGAACGACAAGGTCGCCGCCATTGCATGAATCGGTCCGCCATGCAGCGCGTTCCGGTTCGCGCCGCGCTTGAAGCGTGTCCCTTGTTCGTGATTGCTGCTGTCGTGAATGCGTCGCAGCCGGAGTGCAGCAACTGGCCGCCTGAATCTCACAACGTCGCACGGCAGTCCTGAGGATCGAACGGGGGGAACCATGACTACGACTTGCACGCCGGCCGATATGGAACGCACGGTTCTGTACGTGGCGAACGCGCCCGACCAGATACTCGTCGAGTTTCTGGCCGCGTCGGGATGGCAAGCCGTGCACGCAAAAAGCACGGCCGTGGCGGAACGCATGATCGAACGCGGCAACATCAAGGTCGGTCTCGTTCAGTTGCCCGAAGATTGCACGTCACAGCAGCTGTCCGCGCTCGCGCTGTGCATGCGCCGCGTCGAAACCAACTGGGTCGCGCAGATCGTGCCGGGCCAGGCCGACAACGAGCTGGTCAGCCGTTTCATCCTCGATTACTGCTTCGACTTCGTCACGCAGCCGTGGCTCAACGAGCGGCTCGTGTTCGCGCTCGGCCACGCGCATGGGCTGTCGAGCCTGCGTCAGCCGCGCGTCGCGCCGGAGCCGTCGCTCGGCCGCCACGGCATGGTCGGGCAATGCGAGCCGATGCAGCAGCTCTACCGGCGCATCGACAAATGCAGCGTGACCGATGCGCCGGTGTTCATCGCGGGCGAATCGGGCACCGGCAAGGAGCTGACCGCTCGTGCTATTCACGACCGCTCGCCGCGCGCGGGCCGCACGTTCGTCGCGATCAATTGCGCGGCGATTCCGCCGAGCCTGTTGCAGGCCGAACTGTTCGGCCACGAGCGCGGCGCTTTTACCGGCGCGCTGCAACGCAAGCTCGGCCGGATCGAGAGCGCGCATGAAGGCACGCTGTTTCTCGACGAAATCGGCGACATGCCGCACGAATGCCAGGCGGTGCTGCTGCGCTTCCTGCAGGAAGGCACGATCGAGCGGCTTGGCGGCAACGGTCCGATCAGCGTCGACGTGCGCGTGATCTCGGCCACCCACGTCGATCTGGAGCGCGCCGTCGAAGACGGGCGTTTCCGTTCCGACCTCTATCACCGGCTGTGCGTGCTGCGCCTCGTCGAGCCGCCATTGCGCGAGCGCGGCGGCGACATCAAGCTACTCGCCAATTACGCGCTCAGCATGTACAAGCAGGACGGCGCGCGCAAGCTGCGCGGCCTGTCGAGCGACGCGATCGTCGCGATGTCGAACTATCCGTGGCCCGGCAACGTGCGCGAGCTGATCAACTGCGTGCGCCGCGCGGTCGTGATGAGCGAGGGCCGCTTCATCACCGCGAGCGACCTCGGCCTACCCGAAGCTGACAATGGCCCGGCGGTCACGCTGGCGGAAATCCGCAGCAAGGCCGAAAAGGATGCGATCGAGAACGCGCTGCTGCGGCACGGCTACAAGCTGTCCGATGCGGCGGCCGAACTCGGCATTTCGCGCGCGACGCTGTACCGGCTGATGCACGCGAACCGGCTGCATCAGGAGCCGGCCGGACGCGGCGCGAGCAGCGGCCCCCATGCCGATGACGAAGCAGAGCGCCAGACCTCTTCAGTGGCATAAGCGCGGATTTAAGCGTTTTTTGTAGTGAACGCTTAGCAGCGCACGGTCACGGCGATTGAGCATTCCCGACTTTCCGTGCTCTGCCCGCACGTAGCGTGGTCGTCGAGAACATCCTCGCGCCGCCGCCAGCATTGCCACCCGGCAAGCGGCCTCCTACCTCCTGCGCCGCCCCGCCCACGGGGCTTTCCGGGCAGGCTTTCTGCTGCCTTCGACAGGCCTGCCGGCCATCATCGGCTATCCTGTCGGGTCAACGCCCCGCCCGACGGGCGCCGCTCTCGCGGCGCTTTCGCCCGTCCGGCGGGCCTGCGCCGCAGGAACTTCAGCGCCCCGCCCCGTGTCGGTCCCGGGTCACCCCGCTGAAACAGCCCATGTTCCGGCACAATCGTCCGCACTGGCTTCATCCCGCTTTACACCCTATGCAAAAATTTCTGCGTATCTGTTTTTTCATTTTTCTGCTCGCAGGCGCGGCGCCCGTCTTCGCCGCCGCGCCTGATCCTGCCCATCCCACGCCCGCGACCCCCGCTTCCGCCGCCGTCACGCTGACACCTCAGCAGGCCCGCGACGCGCTCGCTGTCCTGAACGACCCCAAACGCCGCGCGCAAGTCGCCGATACGCTGCAAGCGATCGCCGCGGCCGGCGCGTTGAGCGCGCCGCCCGCTTCCGCGCCGGCGGCAGCGTCGGCGCCCGCCGCCGCAAGCGGCGCAGCCGCGCTCGTGCCGGACGCGTTCAAATCCAATGGCCTCGCCTCGCAACTCGCGCGCGAGGGCGCGCATTACGCCGGCTATCTCGCGACCTCGCTGCGCGGCTCGATCGCCGCGCTGCTCGACGTCGCGTCGGTGCGCGCTTGGTGGAACTGGCAGTTCGCCAATCCGCACGCGCGCGCGGTGCTGTTCGAGGTGCTGTGGTCGCTGCTGGCCGCGCTGATCCCCGCTCTGGTGCTCGAATGGCTGGCGCGGCTGCTGCTGCGGCGCGTCTATCGGGCGATCGCCGCGCGCCGCGAAGCCGCGCTGCAGGATGACAACGACAACTCACCGCCGCCCGCGCACGCCGCCGGCGCCGCGCCGGCAGGTCATCCGCCGACCGGCACGCCGCCGCTGCCCCCGATGTCATCGGTGCCGTCAGTGCTCGAAGCGCAGGCGCAAGCCGTCGCGACTGGCCCGGCCGCGCCGTACGCGACGCCATCCGCCAAAGGCCGCGCCATCGAAGCCGAAGGCAAGCGCAACGCGACGCACCACTGGACGCTGCTGCAACGTCTGCCGCGCGCGTTGCTGATCACGCTGGTGCGGCTCGTGCCGATCGCGGTGTTCCTCGGCGCGGCGAGCGCGCTGATGTCGATCTTCACCGGCAACGGCACGCCGCAGGATCGCGCGCTCGATTCGCTGATCGACGTCTATGTGGTGTGCCGCTGCGTCGTGATCGTCGGCGCGTTCTTCCTGGAGCCGAGCGCACCGCGTCTGCGGCTGCTGCGCATGGGCGATGCGTGGGCCGCGTTCGTGCTCGGCTGGATCGTGCGAATCGTCAGCGTGGTCGGCGCCGGCGTCGCGCTAGCCGAAGTCGCGCAGGCGCTTGGCATGAACGACGCCGCGCATCTCGCGCTGCTGAAAGTGGTCGCACTCGCCGGTCACGTGATGATCTCGATCCTCGTGCTGCGCTGCGCGAAACCGGTCGCCAACCGGATCCGCAATCGCTTCGCCGCTCACGAGTCGTTAGAGATGTTCGGCAACGCGTTCGCGGACGCGTGGGCCGTGGTGACCGTGGTCATCGTGATGGGCCTGTGGTTCGTCTGGGCCTTCGACGTACGGAACGGCTATCACGCGCTCGTGAATATCGGCGGCATGACGCTCGCGATACTGATCGGCGCACGGCTCGTGTCGATCGTGATCTTCGGCGCGCTCGCGCGCATCTTCCATGTGCAGGACGAAGCGTCACACTCGCTCGTGCATCAGCACGCCTACCGATACTATCCGGCGCTGCGGCGCGTGATCGGCTGGATCATCGGCAGCGTCACCGCGCTCGTGCTGTTGCAGGCGTGGGGCGTCGACGTCATCGATCTGTTCCGCAGCGGCACGATCGGCCACCGGCTCGCCTCGGCGCTCGCGACGATCGCCGTCGCCGCGATCATCGCGCTAGTGGTGTGGGAGCTCGTCAACGTGTCGGCCGAACGTCGCCTCGATAACTGGACGAGCAGCGGCGATCTGGTGCGCGCCGCGCGTCTGCGCACCTTGATGCCGATGCTGCGCACCGCGCTGTTCTGCGTGATCGCGCTCGTCGTCGTGCTGACCGGCCTGAGCCAACTCGGCGTGAACATCGGCCCGCTGCTCGCGGGCGCGAGCATCTTCGGCGTCGCGCTCGGCTTCGGCTCGCAGAAGCTCGTGCAGGACTTCATCACCGGCATCTTTCTGCTGATGGAAAACGCGATGCAGGTCGGCGACTGGGTCACGCTCGCGGGCGTGTCGGGCACCGTCGAATATCTGTCGATTCGCACCGTGCGGCTGCGCGGCGGCGACGGCTCGCTGTTTACGGTGCCGTTCAGCTCGGTGTCGACCGTGAACAACACGAATCGCGGCATCGGCAACGCGGCGGTGCGCGTGAATATCGTGTTCGGCCAGGACGTCGAGCGCGCGATCGACACGCTGAAGGAAATCGGCGCATCGCTGCGCACGGACGACAACTTCAAGGACGGCATCCTGGCGGACTTCTCGTTCTGGGGCGTCGATGCGGTCGACGGTTCGGCGATCACGCTGGCCGGCCAGATGCAATGCCGCGATACGTCGCGCTGGGGCGTGCAACGCGAATTCAACCGACGCATCCTCGAGCGCTTCGGCGAACTCGGCATCGAGATCGCGAATCCGCAGCGTCATCTGCTCACGTGGGACCCGGCGAGCAAGGCCAGGTTCGATACGGCCCTGCCGCGCGAACGCCATGGCGACCGGCCGGACGGCGACGCCGCGGGGGACGGCCACGCTCCGCACAAGGGCGACGCGCCGCTCGACGACCAGATCCCGGTTGATCCGAGCCCGGCCGGCGGCCCTGGTACGCCCGGCAATCCGGGCTCGACCTCGCCGCACGCGTGACGCCTCGCGCGTCGCGCGCGTAAAGGTTCGCTAGCGCGGCGCTAGCGAACCTGCCACCAGCGCGGCAACAGGCGCCGCACTTCCGGCCTGCGAAAGCGGTCGTCGATCAGATGCACGACGCCGCGGTCCTCTTCGGTGCGGATCACGCGCCCCGCCGCCTGCACGACTTTCTGCAAACCCGGATACAGGTACATGTAGTCGTAGCCATTGCCGAAGCGCGCATCGAGCGCGCGGCGCATCTGCTCGTTGACGTCGTTGATCTGCGGCAGACCGAGCGTCGCGACGAACGCGCCGATCAGTTGCTGCCCGGTCAGATCGACACCCTCCGAAAAAGCGCCGCCGAGCACCGCGAAGCCGATGCCCTGATTCATCGTCCTGAAGCGCGCGAGAAACGCATCGCGCGCGGCTTCGTCCATGCCGGGTTCCTGCGCCCACACCGGCAAGCCGGGATGCCGCTCGCGCAGCAGCGCGACCACGCGTTGCAGATAGTCGAAACTGCTCAGGAACCCCAGATAATTGCCGGGCTGGGAGTCGTACTGCTTCGCGATCAGCTCCACGATCGGCGCGAGCGAGCGTTCGCGGTCACGCCAGCGCGTCGACACATGAGCGGCCACGTGCACCTGCAACTGCTCCGCGCGAAACGGTCCCTCGACGTCGAGCCATTGCGTGTCCTCGGCTAGCCCAAGTGTGTCGCGATAGAAATGCTGCGGATTCAGCGTGCCGGAGAACATCACCGTGGTACGCGCGGCCGCATAGCGTGGCGCGAGGAACGGCGCGGGGATCACGTTGCGCACGCAGAGCGTCGCACTGGTTTTGTCGCGCGGCGCGTAGCGCTCGGCGCTCAATGTCACGTCGAACATCGAGTGCTCATCGAACTGCTCGGCGAGCGCGACGAAGTGCATCGCGTCGAAGAAAACCCGCAGCGCATGTTCGTCGATCGACAACGGCGCGTCGGCGAGCTGATCCGTTACCGCGCCGATCAGGTTCTGCGCGGCGGACAGCAATTTGCCGGGCACCTCCGCATACACCTGATAGCTGGACGTCTGCGTGCGCTTCACCGCATTCCACTCGCGCTGCAAGCGTTCGAGCGGCTTCTTCAGCGCCACCGGCGCGCTCTTGCGCGCGAGCCCGAACGCGCCTTGATCTAGCGACGCGGTATACATGCGCCGCGCGCGTTCGAGCAGGTTGTGCGCTTCGTCGACCAGCACGCCGACGCGCCACTGGTTGATCTGCGTGAGCGCATGCAGCATCGCGCTCCCGTCGTAGTAGTAGTTGTAATCGCCGACGATCACATCGGCCCAGCGCGCGAGCTCCTGCGACAGATAGTACGGACAGATATTGTGCGTGAGCGCAGCCTCGCGCACCGCCGCGCGATCGAGCCGTGGCGTCGCCAACGCGGCGGCGCGCGCCGCATCGAGACGGTCGTAAAAGCCGCGCGCGAGCGGACAGGACTCGCCGTTGCAGGCTTTGTCCGGATGCTCGCAGGCTTTGTCGCGCGCGACGAGTTCGAGCGTTCTGAGCGGCAACGGCGCGCTCTGGTGCAGCGAGTCGATCGCATCGAACGCGAGTGCGCGGCCCGGCGTCTTCGCGGTCAGAAAGAACACGCGATCGAGCCGGTCTTCGCCGCAGGCTTTCAGCAACGGAAAAATCGTCGCCAGAGTCTTACCGATACCGGTCGGCGCCTGCGCCATCAACGGCTTGCCGTCGCGTGCCGCGCGATACACGGCCACCGCGAGCTCGCGCTGCCCGCGCCGAAACCGCCCATACGGAAACTGCAACGCGACGAGCGCCGCGTTGCGCGCGACGCGATGCGCGTCTTCCTGCACGGCCCAATCGAGAAATCGTTCACACTGGTCGACGAAGAAGATTTCGAGTTCGCGCGCGCTGTGCTGTTGCGTCAGCACGGTTTCCTTCTGACTGCCGATATCGAAGTACACGAGCGCGACCGTCAGCTCGCCGAGCCCGCGCGCCCGGCACAGCAGATGCCCATACACGAGTGCCTGCGCCCAATGCAGCACGCGATGATTCGCGGGCATACGCGCGAGATCGCCGCGATACGTCTTCACTTCTTCGAGCCGGTTCGCGATTCCGTCGTAGCCGTCCGCGCGGCCGCGCACGGTCAGACTGCGATGCGTGCCCGTCAGCGTGAGTTCGGTTTCGTAGCCGCTCGCGCGACGGCCGGCGACCATCTGATGACCCGCGATGCCTTCGAGCGAAGTCGGCGCGGGCGTGAAGCGCAGATCGAGATCGCCGCGCCGAGCGGTGAATTCGCACATCGCGCGGACGGCCACCACGTAGCTCATACGACGCGCTCGGCTTCGGCTTGCGTCGCGGCGTCCGCTTCGCTCTGCGCCTCTTGCCCGGCCCAGCGCACGTCGACGACGCGCACCGGCATGCCGTGCTGCGCGCAGTACGCGAGCCAGCGGATCTGGTTGTCCTGCAGACGATCGCCGGGGCCTTTCACCTCGATCAGTTCATAGCGACGCTCGGCCGGCCAGAACCGGATCAGGTCGGGCAAGCCCGAACGATTGCCGCGAATGTCGCGCAGCAAGCGCTCGAAGCACAGCTTCAGATGCGCGGCGGGCAGACAGTCGAGCGCGAGCGCGATGAGCTCGGGCGTCAGCAGTCCCCAGAACACGAACGGCGACTGCATGCCGGCCTTGTCGTGCAGATGCCGCAGAATCGTGTCGCGATAGACGCCGCTATCGAGCTGCGCGAAGCACGCGGCGAACTGCGTGGCGCGACGCGCGTGAAAGTCCGGCGCGTGCAGATCGGCCGGTCCGCGTTGGAACGGATGAAAAAACGCGCCGGGCAACGCCGTGAACACCGGCTCCCAGCACAGCAGGCCGAATAGCGAATTGATCAGCGCGTTCTCGACGTAGTGCACCGGCGCGGCGTCGCTGCTCAAATGATCGCGCACCAGGTACTCGACGGCCACCGGCGTATCAGGCTTCGGCAGCACCAGCGTGCCGCGCTCCACAGGCCTCGCCGCTGGTGCGCGCGGCACCGGCTCGCCGCACTTGCGCCGCAAGCGCGGCAACATCCGGGCGACGCGCTGCGCCTCTTCTTCGCTCTCAGGCGCGGCATCGGCCTGCGAGGCCAGCGCCAGCGCTTCGCCGTAACGCTCGCTGCGCTCGAGCACGCGCATGCGTCGAAGACGCGCGCCGGGCCAAGCGCACGCGTCGTACACCGCGAGCGCGGTGTCCCACTGCCCGCGCCGCTCGCAATCCTGGCCGATCCGGAACAGCAGTTTCGCGCGACGCGTTTCGAGCCACGGATTCGCGGTGCCGATCGAGCGGACGGTCGCGATCAGTTCGTGAAGGGAGGGGGTGTCGGTGTCGACCGGTAGCCATTCGAGCGCTTCGCGGCACGCGTGCAGCGCGAGATAGACGTCGACGTCCGCGCGTTGCTGGAACGCGCGCGACAAAGGCCCGAACGCGACCTTCTCGTACTGGAACACGCCAAGATCGGCGAGCACGAACTCCGACCAGTCCTGATGCAGATTGCCGAAGAACATCAGGCGCAAGCGATCGCACAACGGCGCGATCGCGACGTGCAGCACGCGGTCCGTAGAAGCGTCGTGCCAGGCGGCGAGCGGACGTGATGTGCATGCTTGCGCGTCGCCGCTTGCGGCTTCATGAAACTCGCGCAGCGTTTCGAGCAGATCCGGTTTGCGCAAAGCTTTTGCGCCGGGAATCCGCGCGATCGCGTCCGCGAAGATGTCCAGCAATTGCGCACGCGTGCTGAGCGCAAACAGGTCGTCGAGAGACAGGGCCGGCTCGGTGTCGATCCAGCGATGCACCGTCATCGGCATCGCCGCCTGCAACGGACAGCCGATTTCGTCGTAAGCCAGGCGGCTCGCGCGGAACAGCATGCCTTTGCGCATCAGCATGCGCACGAGCAGCGCACGCGATGCCCGCGGCAACGTCGCGAAAGTTTCCAGAAAAGCGTGCTCTTCGTCGTCGAGCAGATCGTCGTAACGCGCGGCGAGCCACGCAAGCGCGCTCTCGAAATTCAGCAGGTAGTAAGAGGCTTCAGAGCGGATCTCTGAGCGAGCATCGGTTGCCACGGACTTTGTGCGGGACCTGTATGTTTATACAGTGATGATAGCAAAGTCCGGCGCTGCGACCGCCGCGCATCAGCCCGCGAGCCACACGACCGTCAGCGAGCGCACGCCCTGCGCGCCGCGAATCAGTACGCCCTCGATATCGGCGGTGGCCGAAGGGCCGGTAACGAGCGCCGCGTAGCGCGCCCTGCGGAAATCGTCGCGACGATAGACGTCTTGCAGTCCATCGAGCAATTGCGCCGGATCGAGCAGCACGACCAGATGCTGAACGATGTAGCCCAATGCATTGACCACATATTCGCGCTCGCTAAACCACACCGAGCCGGTTTCGGCGACGCCAAAGCGCGCACGGACCAAACCGACGTCGACGTCCTGCAGCGATGCGGGGTCCGTATCCGCGCCGATCACGCGCGTGCCCGGCACTTCGGCGCTCGCCGATGCGATCGATGCCGCCGCGCCAAAACGCTCGCGGATCAGATCGCTGACGTCGCTCACGCTGGTCGCTTCGACGCAAGTGCCGCCCATCGTTTGCAACGCCGCCGTGAAGCGCGCCCGCAGATCGCCGCCAACCGCTTCGAACAGCGGCACGTCGGGACGCGGCCGCGCGGCCGGTTGCGCGGCGCGCACCTTGGCGAGAAAAGCCTCACGCGTTGTCATCGCCGCCTCCGCGATTCTTTTTGTACCAGGCATGAAAAGTCATCTTCGGCGCCTCCGGCAATTCGCGCTGCCGGCCCCAGATATTCAGAGGGTTGTACAGCACGAAATTCGGCAGCCGCCGCAACGCGCTGCCCATCGACGACACCGTCGCGCGATACAAGGTCGGACTCGATAGCAGACGCCCCGCCATCTTCAGGACCTCCTGCTTCACGAACGGCACTTCGTGCTGCTCGGCGATCACCGCGCGCCATTTATAGATCTGCTCGTGAATGTTGATCTTCACCGGACACACATTCGTGCAACTGCCATTGAGTGTCGATGCGAACGGCAACGCGCTATAGCGTTTCAGATCGAACGTCGGATTGATGATCGCGCCGATCGGCCCCGAATAGGTGCCGCCATACGACAGGCCGCCGCTGCGTCGATAGACCGGACACGTATTCATGCACGCGCCGCAGCGTATGCATTTGAGCGAGTACCAGAAGTCCTCCATCGCGAGCCGTTCGGAGCGGCCATGATCGACGAGGATGAAATGCATCTCGGTGCCCGGCCGCGGCGCACGAAAATGCGACGTGTACTGCGTGATCGGCGAACCCAATGCGCTGCGCGACAGCATGCGCACGAACACGCCGAGATCCGACACCTTCGGTATCAGCTTCTCGATTCCGATCGATGCGATATGCAGCGGCGGCACGTTCGCCGAAAGATCGGCATTGCCTTCGTTCGTGCAGACGACGACCGTGCCCGTTTCCGCCACCGCGAAATTGCAGCCGGTCATGCCAGCCGTTTTCTCGCGCACGAAATACGGCCGCGTATTCATGCGCTGGCTTTCGGCCAGATAGTGGATATCACTATTCTTCGGATCGGTGCCGATGGTCCGGCCGAACAGCTCGGCCACGTCCGCGCGCAGCTTGTGCACGGCCGGCACGACCATATGACTCGGGTCCTGATGATCGAGCTGCTGGATGCGCTCGCCGAGGTCCGTTTCCATCACGGTAATGCCGCGCGGTTCGAGATACTCGCGCATCCGGCATTCGTCGGTCAGCATCGACTTGCTCTTCACGAGCGTCGTCATGCCGCGCCCGGACATCAGCTTGTGGACGATCGCGTTGTGCTCTTCCGCGCTCGCTGCCCAATGCACGACCACGCCATTGGCCTCGGCCGCCGCCGCGAACTGCTCCAGGTAGTCGGCCAGATGCGACAGCGTGTGTTCCTTGATGCCCGACGCCAGCGAGCGCAACGTTTCCCATTCGGCAATGCCGTGCGCCTGCGCGTCGCGCTTCTCGCGCAGGTCCCACAGACGCTTGTCGTGAAACGCAACATGCTCGGTCTTGCTGATGAAAGAACCCGCGGCTTTGGCGTGATCGATGCGGTGATGGTCGCCGCTCATGCGCGTGCTCCATTGAGAACCTGCGCGATATGAATGAAGCGCGCGTCGGCTTTCATGCGTTCCGCGCAACCCTGCTGGTGCATCAGGCACGACATGTCGCCCGAAACGATGTACTCGGCGCCCGCATCCAGATGGTCGCGCACCTTGTCCTGCCCCATGCGCACCGACACCGCCTCTTCGGTGACCGAGAACGTGCCGCCAAAACCGCAACATTCGTCGGGCCTCGCCGGCTTGACGAACTCGATGCCCTTCACGCCTTCGAGCAACGCGCGCGGCTTCGAAAACGGCGTGCCGGCGATTTCCGACGCCGACGCCTGCTTCAGATGACGCAGCGCGCTGCAACTGGTGTGTAGACCGACACGGTGCGGAAATTCGGCCCAAGGAAATTCGCGCGCGCCGATCACGTCGTGCAGAAACTCGACCAGTTCGTAAGCGCCTGCGCGTACTTTCTTCACTTCGTCGGTCTGCTCGAGCGCGGTCAGATGTTCGCGCACGTGATGAATGCAACTCGCGGACGGCCCGACGATGTAGTCGTAACCCGCGAAGTTGCGCGCGAATAGTCGCTCCGTGGCGGCGGGCGTCCGCATGCGCGCCGCTATTGGCCATCGGCTGGCCGCAGCAGGTCTGCTGCTGCGGATAGTCGACCTCGATGCCGAAACGTTCGAGCAGTTCGAGCGTCGCGATACCGACCTCCGGATAGAACGCGTCGATAAAGCACGGGATAAACAGCGCGACTTTCATAGGCTCTTCAGGAAAAGCGGCGGGAACGATGTCTGTTGACCGGTGTGGCCGGTGTGGCCTGGCTGGCCGTCTTGGTCATGTTGGTCTGACCAAGACTATAAAAAAGTCCGTTGGCGGTGTCAATTCGGACGGCGCGGGCCTTGAAATCAGGGAATCAGGAAATCACCGCGGCCGACGGCTTCGTCGCATCGTCCTTGTAAATCTCTCGCACGAACGCCAGATGCCGCTCGGCGGCCTTGCGTGCCTTGGGCGCATCGCGTGCGACGACCGCGTCGTAAATCGCCTGGTGCTGGCTCATCAACTGCTTCTCCATCGCGTCGTCGTAATCGATCAACCGATGATACTGGCGCATGCCCTCGCGAATCAGCGCATGAATGCCGTGCATCACATGCGCCAGCGCGACATTGTGCGTGGAGTCGGCGATCGCGAGATGAAACGCGGCATCGAGTTCGGCGAGATTCGCGCGATCGCGCGAGAGCGACGCGGCCTTCAACGCCTCGAACGCCGCGCGGATTTTCTTCAGATCGGTGGCGGTTGCGCGCTGCGCGGCATAGACCGTCGAAATCGCTTCGAGCCCCTGGCGCAACTCCAGAATGTCGGCGCTGGTGCGCGGATTCTGCAGCAACAGTTCGGCAAGCGGCTTCGAGATGATGGGCGCGGTCACGTCGACCACCGTGAAACCGCCGCGCCCCGACGTTTCGATGTAACCGTCCGCCTCCAGCCGGATCAGCGCCTCGCGCAGCGATGGTCGCGACACGCCGAGCTGCGCCGCGAGATCGCGCTCGGCCGGCAGACGGTCGCCGGGCATCAGCGTGCCCTCCGAGACCAATTGCTTGATCTGGTCGGACACCACGTCGGAAATGCGCTTGCGCGCGAAGGACGGAATCGGGGTGAATGGCATGAGCGGCGAACGATGAAGCCGGTTGACAGAGCGCGCGGCTACTCCACGGTGCGGGGAATTATACCGTTCGACACCGTGCGACGATTCGCCGATCTCAACGCGGCTGCGCCGTATAAAAGCTCACGAGGTCACGCTTCATCGCGTGCAGCGCGGCATCGTCGAGATACACCATATGGCCGGTCGGATAGTAGGCGATGCGCACGTTCTCGCGAAGCGACCGATCGAGGCCGAGATGCGCGAGCGCATATTCGGTCGCATAGAACGGCGTGGCGAGATCGAAGTAGCCGTTCAGCGATAACACCCGCAACTGTGGATTCTGCCGCATCGCTTCAGCCAGATCGCCGCCCGCGTAGGGCAGCTCCAGCCGTTCGCCCCACCATTCGCGATGTTTCCAGTCCCATTGCTTCAACGCGTCGTCGCTGAACACCAGGTAACGGTCGGTTGGCGTGTAGTGCAGGTCGTCCGACAGATGCTGATGAAGCGCCGCATTGAACGCATTCGACACGCTGCTCACCGACGCATCGAAGTCCGGATCCTCCGATGCATCGTCGTAGTTCAGGCCTTCGAAACGCGCATCGTAGCGGCCCACGCTGCGCGACTCGTTGCGCAGCAACTCGTTTCGAAAACGCGACGGATAAAGACGCAGACGGTTACGCTTCACGAACCCCACGTCCAATCCGGTGAAGTACGCGATGCGCGCGGCGATCGCGTCGCGCTGGTCGTCGGGCAGCGCATCGCCCTGTTCGAGCGCCTGCGCATAGGGTCCGCGGGCGAACGCGCGTGCTTCGTCGAGAAAGGCCGGCAGGCTCGCGGGCTTCGGCGTGACCTTGTCGTGATACCACGCGATCGCCGCGAAACTCGGCAGATAACTCTCGCTCCTGAAATCGTTGCCAGGCGTGAACGCCGCGGAATTGAGCACCGACGACAGCAGGATCACGCCGTTCAGCGCGATATTGTTCTGCCCCAACCGATAAGCGAGCATCGCGGCGCGCGCGGTGCCATACGATTCGCCGAGCAGGTACTTCGGCGAATTCCAGCGCTGATTCATCGTCAGATAACGGTCGATGAATTGCGCAAACGCACTGACGTCCTGATCGACGCCCCAGAAGTCCTTGCCCGTGCCATGCCCGACCGGTCTCGACAGGCCCGCGCCGACCGCGTCGATGAACACGAGGTCGCTGGTATCGAGCAGGCTGTCGGGGTTGTCGTCGAGCGTGTACGGCGCGGGCGGCGTGCTCGCGGGGCTCGCGGTGCGCACGCGTTTCGGGCCGACCGAGCCCATCATCAGGAATACGCTGCCGGCGCCTGGGCCGCCGTTGAACAGAAAGGTGATCGGACGCGTCGCAGGCGTCCTGGTCGGCACCGTGTACGCGACATAGAACACGCTCGCGTTGGGCGCGCCGGTCTTGTCGTGCAGCAACAGATTGCCCGCGCTCGCCGTGTAGTCGAGCTTGCGGCCGTTCAGGCGAAGCGAATGCGTGGTGACGCTGGTGGTTTCGGGCGGCACGGGAATCGCGGGCGTCGAAGCCCTGTCGTTGCGAGGCGTTGCCGTCGCGTCGGCCGAGTCCGGTGCATTCGATGCAGCCTGCGTGTCGCCACGCGCAGCCGTCCGCCTGCGCGGCTCGCCGTTCGGGCGCGCCGTCATCGCGTGCGGCTCGCTCGATTCGCCGACCGGCGACGCGTTCGCCTCCGGCCCCTGGCGTGGTGCGATCGGCGCGAATGCGGCGGCGTCCGTGCTTCCCCCCGTTGCCGTGCTTTCCGAGGTGCTCGACGCATCGGCCTGTTCGGCTGCCATGCACCGTTCGCCGAACGGCACCACACCAGTGACAGAAAGCGTCACCGTCAGCGCGGCGGCCGGCAATCCGGCTGTCAGCAAGCGGCGCAATGAAGAAGAGAAGCGATGGATCATGAAGTTTTCCGCGACGAGTCGAAACGCGCTGGAATCGGGCTAGCCGGGTTCGGGAGCACACCCGGCGCTCGATTCTTGACGCAAGTTTGCGCGGCGTCAACGGTCGGCGTCACAGCACGCCGAACATTACAAAGCGCTTTTTGCTCGACGTGGCGCAGACCTGCGCAGTCATGGCAGAATCGACAGCGCCTTCGTCGCCTTGTCGAGAATACCCAATGGACCAACTGGTACTGGATGCATTCGACGCTGCCGCGCTGATCCCCGGCTTTCGCGCGCCGCAACTGCCGCACGAGCAGCCCGACCCCTCGACCCTCGACGCCGCCGACCACGCGATGCGGCACTGGACCAGCACCGTCAGCGGCCCGCTGGCGCCCGGCTCCGACGTGCACCGGCAGGAAATGTGCCGCATGTTTCGCGAGACCTTCAATCCGTATCGCCCGGCCGTGCTCGCATGGCCGCAGCTCGAAGCCGCGACGCTCAAGCGCATCGTCGATCTGCCGATCTGGGACATCGCCGTGCAAACCGAAGGCAGGGCGCGCCTGCGCATGGCCGCCTACGCGGCCACGCTCGACACCCCGGAGCTGCGCGACGCACTTGCGCTGAACGCGTGGGAAGAGAACCGCCATAAGGAAGTGCTGTCGCGCATGGTGCATGCGTATGGCATCGCGCTCGCGAGCGAGCCGTCGTACGTCTATCCGAAAGACACGGAACGGGCTTACCTCGTGACCGGCTATAGCGAATGTATCGACAGCTTCTTCGCGTTCGGCCTGTTCGAGGTGGCGCGGCGCTCGGGCCTGTTCCCGCCGGCACTGACCGAGACATTCGAGCCGGTGATGCAGGAAGAGTGCCGCCATATTCTGCTGTTCGCGAACTGGGTCGCGTGGCATCGCGCGCAGCTTTCATGGTGGCAGCGCATCCGCTTCGAGCTCAAGGTGGCGGGTGTGTGGGCGTTTCTGGTGTGGGAGCGCATTGGCCTCGCACGTGCGATGGATGCTGACGGCAACGTCCATGAGCACGATAACAACTTCACGGTAAACGGCGCGCAGTCGGTAACGGATGTCGATATCAGCGTGCCCGAATTGATGCAACTGTGTCTTCAGGAGAATGAGCGGCGATTTGCTGGGTATGATCCACGGTTGTTGCGGCCCGAAACGATGCCTCGGCTGGTGCGCTTCGGCCTGAAATTCGTGCGCAGGAAAAAGTAAGCCGCGCCGAACGCACTGCCCAGCCACCTTCGGCTGGCCGTGGTGCCCAGCGACCGGATCGTCGCAATCTACAACCCACCGCCCTCTCGGCCCCGCCCCCCTTCCACGAACCGCGCGATCCTCTCGCACGCCTCGATCAATCGATCCTCGCCCACCACCAGCCCCAACCTCACGAAGCCGTTCGCCGTCTCCCCGAACGCACTCGCGTCGAGCACGGCCACGCCTTGTGCGCGAAACAGCTGCCATGTGAACTCGGTCGTATCGAGCCCGGTCCCGCTGACGTCGACCATCATGAACATGCCCGCTTCGGGCAACAGGCACCGCAAGCCCGGCACACGATGCAAGCGCTCGAACACGACGTCGCGCCGCCGCCGGTAGATCTCGCGAATATCGGCGACGATCTCCGCCCTGTTCTCCAAAGCCGTCAACGCGGCCTGCTGGATGAAACCCGGCAGGCCGTACAGCATCGCGAGCGCGAGCCGCGCCATGTGCTCGATCAGCGTCGCTGGCCCGATTGCCCAGCCGACGCGCCACCCCGCCATCGCATGCGACTTCGACAGGCTGCCGAGCGTGACCGTGCGCTCCGCCATGCCGGACAACGACGCAATGCTCACGTGATCGCGTTCGAACGTGAGTTCCGCATAGACCTCGTCGGACAGCACCCACAGGTCGTGCTCGCACGCGAGCCGCGCGATGCGTTCGAGATCGGCGCGCTGCATCACCACGCCGGTCGGGTTGCACGGCGTCGCGAAGAAGATCGCCCTCGTGCTCGGCGTGATCGCCGCTTCGAGCGCGTCGCAGTCGACGTGAAAAGCGCGCGCCGGATCGACCGGCACCGCGACGAGCGTCGCACCCGCCGCGCGCACGCATGCCTCGTAGGTCAGGTACATCGGCTCGGGAACGATCACTTCGTCGCCCGCTTCGAGCAGGCACAGCGACACCGCGAACACGCCGTTTTGCGCCCCGGCGGTCAGCACCACGTTGGCGGCGCTCACGTCGCAGCCCGTCGTGCGCGCGTGCTCGGCGGCAATCGCGGCGCGCAGCGGCTCGCGACCGGCCATCGCCGTATAGTGCGTGTCGCCGGCCCGCAACGCATCGATGGCGCGCTCGACGATCGGCGCGGGCGTCGAGAACTCGGGATCGCCGACACTCAGCACGATCACGTCTTCGCCCCTGGCAGCCGCCTGCTGCGCGACCCGATGAATTTCCCACGCCGACGTGCGCCGCCCTTGCAGTCGCTCGACCAGATTCGAATACTTCATTGCGCTCACCCGTTGTTGTGCGATCCGTTCCGCCGATCTCTTTCCAATTGACCCGCCAATGTAAAGGCACGCCGGCGAAACGTCCAGATACGAAAAAGGGTCATGCGAGCGGATAACCTCGCATGACCCTGTGCGCAATGTACTGCTGTTTGAATGACTGTTGTGCTTCAAACCCCCGTTATAACTTCGGCGCGTCAAAGCTGCCGGCGCAGTTCAGCCGGCGGCACCTTCATCAGATGCCGGTATTTCGCCACCGTGCGTCGCGCGACCAGCACGCCCTGATCCGCGAGCATCTTCGCGAGCGTCACGTCCGACAGTGGATCGCGCGTATTTTCCGCGGCGATCATCTCCTTGAGCAGCGCGCGCACCGCGGCGGCCGAGCAGGTTCCGCCGCTTTCGGTGCCGAGCTCGCGCGGGAAGAAATGCTTGAACTCGAAGATGCCGCGCGGCGTCGCCATATATTTGTTGCCCGTCGCGCGCGAGATCGTGGATTCGTGCAGGCCCAGCTCGTCAGCCACGTCACGCAGCACCATTGGCTTCAGCGCGATCTCGCCGTACAGGAAGAACGCCTTCTGATGCGCGACGATGCATTCGGCAACCCGCTGGATCGTATCGAAGCGCTGCTGCGCGTTGCGGATCAGCCAGCGCGCCTCCTGCAGCTGCTGCGCGAGCGGCGAACGGCTTGCTCCGGCCGACTGCGCGAACAGCTGCGCATACATGCGATGGATTCGCGCCCGCGGCTGCACCGCCGGATTGATCGACACGACCCACTTGTTGCGCACCTGACGCACGATCACGTCGGGCACGACATAGTTATCCTCGGTGCGGCCGTAGCAATTGCCGGGCTTCGGATCGAGCTTGCGCACCAACGCGCAAGCCACACGCAATTCCTCCGCGCTGCAGCCGATCTGTTTTTGCAACTCGGCCTGCTCGCGGCGCGCGAGCCTTTCCAGATGATGCTCGGCGATCTGCCGCGCGACGTCACGTCCCGGCGTATTGGCGGGTAGCGCATTGATCTGCAGCGCGAGGCATTCCGATAGCGAACGCGCGCCGAGCCCCGGACGATCGAGCGCCTGCACGAGGCGCAACGCCACCAGCAGTTCTTCCTCGGTTAGCGTGGGTTCCAGATCGACGCTATCGGCCAGGTCGGCCAGCGATTGCCGCAGATAGCCGTCGTCGTCGAGCGCCTCGATGATGAAACGGGCCACCGCGCGATCGCGGTCGTCTAGCCGGTACAGGCGCAACGCGTCGTGCAACTGCTCGCGCAGCGTGGGTTGCGAGCGAGCCCAATCGCCCGGGTCGCTGCCGTCCGCGTCGCCGTTCTGGCGCGTCGAGTTGCGCGAACCGTAGTCGCCGGAAAAATCGGCGGGCATGTCGTCCTGGCCCGCGCTTTCGAGCGTATCGCTACCGGCGCTTTCCGCCGGCAGTCCGTCCGGCTCGGCGGCGGCAAGCGTATCGACGGCGGGCGGCGCGTTGGCGTCTTCGCCTTCGCCTGGCGTCGTGCCGGCGAGCGCGACGTCTTCCGCTTCGGATGAGTCGTATTCGAGGAACGGATTGGTATCGAGCGCCGTGCGCAATTCCTGCTGGAACTCGAGAGCCGACAATTGCAAGAGCCGCACCGACTGCTGAAGACGAGGGGTCAGTGCGAGAGACTGCCTTGTACGTAGTTCGATTGAAGGCATTGGAATGATCCCGTTCGTTAGTAGCCTCAGACTCAACGAGCCGAGTTCACTGACCAACGCAACGTCCGTACCAGATCGCGCAAGACGCTGTTTTGATTGCGCTTTGTTTATTCAGGAGGATGAATTGCCCTGACCGGGCGCGCCGGTTTTTACAAACGGCAGGCAATTTCCGGTCCCTTTCTTCTCCTCTCCGGCGGCCTCGCGCATGGCCGCACTGCAACCGTATTCGTCAGTCGAAACTCCCCGGTGCATGCGGCTTTCGCGAGCGGCATGGATTGGCTCGCAGCCGGCAGGCACGATGGTTGCGGAGCAACGGTGTGTGGACGGACGCCGCCCTTCGCAAACGCCTCGATCGAGCGCGGATGCGAGTACAGCGTCCGGTGTCGAGAAACGGGCCCCTGACGGTACCGTAGCGGCGACGACCCCACGTGTGTCATCAGCGGCTTCGGCCGCGATCGGCCGCCGGCCAACAAGACCGCCATTTTCATTACCACCTGATGGAGAGAACCATGAAGACGATCCAGCTTCTGAAGACCGCAGGCAGCATCGCCGTCGTCGCGTTCGCGCTGAACGCGAACGCCCAGACCAGCGCTTCGGCCCCGCCCGCGGCGTCGGAAAGCGTCGGCCAGCATATCGACGATGGCACCATCACGACCAAGGTCAAGGCTGATCTGCTTGCCGCGAAGAACGTCAAATCGACGCATATCCACGTGAAGACCCGCAAGGGCGTCGTGTGGCTCACGGGTTCGGTGCCGTCGGCCGACGACAAGTCCGCCGCCGAAGATGTCGTGCAAAGCGTGAAGGGCGTGACCAGCGTGAAGAACCATCTGAAGGTCGCGGCTGACTGACATCCGCGCGATTGGTTCGCACCGATTCGACTGAACAGAACGTAACAGAGCCGGCTGGTAGAGCCGGCTCTTCCTTATTGCACTGACGCGTCGATCAGCGCTTCATCGCCGCATACTGGTCGCGCAGATCGCGCACGCGGTCATGCGTTTGCAGCACGCCCTGGTACTGCCGCTCGACGATTGCCCGCACGTCCGCCGGCAAATCCTTCTCCAGCGCGTCGTGATAGCGTTTCTTCGCGACGTCCTCGCCTTTTTCGCACTCGGCAAGAATCGCATGGTCGCTGCGATTCGCTACCGCCGATTTCACGTCGACCCAGCCGCGATGCAGCGCACCGCTCATGCTGCCGCCGGTTTCGGGCTTGCCGCCCAGAGTCTGAACGGCATCCTGCAACTCACGCGCGCCGCGCGAGCAGTCCTCGGCACTCGAACGGAACAGCATCTTCAGCTGGTCGTCGTGCGCATCCTCGGCTGCCTTCATAAAGCCCTTTTCGCCATCCTTCGACGTTTCGACCAGATCATTCAATACGGAAACAACGTTGGTAGCCATTCAATACCTCCAAGGGTTTCGTTCATCGCGGAATCCGCCGCGCGGGCCTTTTTATGTGCCTCGCGATGAAGCGGTTCGACGTGCGGCGGGCTGCATTCGATAGCACGCATCACGCGTGCCCGGCACCTCGCGCGAGCCGATGCGTAGCGAAAGGCAGCTCGAACGATCGCAGCCGCCGCGCGATGCGCGGCAACCGCGGGTGTCGCGCGACGTGGAAACAGCGCGGAAAACGGAAAACGGCCCGATGATCGTCATCGGGCCGTTTTTTGTTGGTCTGCCGAGTCGCTCATATCACGCGCGCTTCTCCGCGAATTCCTTGATCGGCTCGGGCGTCTTCAGCGGATCGAAATCGGCCCAGCGTCCCTGCTGCCAGCGGCCGGTCGCCTTCTCGATCGACACGCCGCCCGCTTCACGCAGCACGCGCGCGGCGTCCAGCTGATTGTCGGGCGACACGTGCACGGCGACGAGCACGCCCGAATCGCGCGCCTCCTCGTGATACGGCACGCGATGGTCCGATTTGCCGCGCTCCCTGGTGCGCGACATCGCGCCGACCAGCGAGCCGACATACGCGCCGACGCCGGCCGCGATCAGCGACACCAGCAGCGGCGCGGAAAACACCGCGAAGATCGCCACGCCAATCACCGCGCCAATCACCGCGCCGATCGTCACGCCCATGCCCGCACCTTTAGGCGCTTCTCGCGCGCCGGGGTCGGTATCGGTGTCGCCGCCGATCGGGAAACGCGCATGCTGGCCGCGCGGATTGACGAAAAACAGCGTGACGTCCTCTTCCACGAAACCCGCATCGAACAGTTTTTGCGCCGCGCTTTCCGCAGCGGGAAAAGTCGTGAAGCGTGCTGCGACGATGAGTGACATACGGCCTCCTTATCGTTAATTGCCGCTCGCGGACCATCCTGTCGCCGGGGGCGCGAGTCGGAAGCAGCGCGCCCAGTCAATGCGACACGCAGCGGCCCTACGCCGCGGCGCCGCGATCCGGTTCCATGCCTTCCACTCTGAACAGTCCGCTATGCAACACTACGCTTTCTCCGTCGTTCTGGTCGAGCGCTTCCGCGCAGACCGAGCGGATGCGCTGACGGCCTCTGTCGAAAGCGGCCATCAACGCCGCTTCAAGCGCGGACTCCGCGCCGAAATGATCTTCCAGAGCCTCGGCAGTGATCGCGCAAACCACTGGCTCGCCATCGACGCGCGCAAGAAAGCGCACGGTCAGATTGGCGCCGTCGAAGGCCGCTTCGTCATCGGGGAAAGTGATCTGCATCAGAGAGTCCTTATAAGCAGGCCGTGGCAGGATCGCGTTCATGACGAGCCCTTCAATTTGCCGGCCAGTTGCTCCGCCATCTCGAGGTGATGCTTGATGGTCGGCAGCGCTTGCGCGGCCGCGGCCTTCAGTTGCGAGTCGGTGCCGCTCTCGCTTTGCTGCTGGAACAGGTCGACCGCGCGCTGATGCGCTTCCACGCCGACCTGCTCGACATAGGCCTGATCGAACTCGGTGCCCTTCAACGTCTGCAGTTTGCCGACCAGCGCGGAATCCGCGGACGGCGTCGGCTTGAAGCCCTTCTTCGCGACCAGCCCGGCCATTGCGTGCGACAGCTTCGTGTGGTCGGCGATCATCTGTTGAGCGAACTTCCTGACATGCGGATCGTTGGAGTTCTTCAGCGCGACCTTGCCAGCGGCGATTTCAGTGGCGTCCGACTTCGACGCTTCGAGCACGAACTGCTGATCCGCGGGTGACAGCGTCGTGCCGCCGGTCGGCGCTGCGCTCGCGGGCGCATCGCTCGCCTGCGCGCGGGCCGTGTCGATCGATGCCGCGCTCACGCCCAACACGGCCAGCGCGGCAGTCAACACTTGTAGGGAATACCGGAATTTCATGCATTTTCTCCCTGTCGAATCACCGATGCGCAGGCTCCGAAGCCAACGCGCCGCCCGCGATCAAGCCGCCTTGCGCTTCGTCAGTTGCGCGATCAGCGCCTTGTTGAACGCGGGAAGGTCGTCGGGTTTGCGGCTCGAAATAAGATTGCCGTCCTCGACCACTTCCTGATCGACCCACGTGCCGCCCGCGTTGCGAATATCGTCCTGCAGGCTAGGCCAGCTCGTCACCGTGCGCCCCTTGATGATCCCCGCCGATACCGGCAGCCACGCGCCGTGACAGATCACCGCGATCGGCTTCTTCGCGTTGTCGACCGCTTTGACGAACGCCTGCGCCTGCGGCAGCAGTCGCAGCGCGTCGCCGTTCACGACGCCGCCCGGCAACACCAGCGCGTCGTAGTCGTCGGGACTGGCCTTGTCGAAGGTCGCATCGACGTCGACGGAATCGCCCTTGTCGATGTGTTTGAAGCCCTGGATCTTGCCCGGCTTCGCCGAGATCACATGGACCGTCGCGCCCGCCTCGGTGAGCGCGCGTTTCGGCTCCATGAGTTCTGCCTGCTCGAAACCATCTACGGCGAGTACCGCTACCTTGTAGCCATTCAGTGCATCAGTCATGCGTGCTCTCCTTCGTGCGGCGCCGCGCTCATGCACTTGCCCGTGATGCATGTGCATAGGTCTGCGCCTTCGCTAAGCGTGGTTCAGCAAAAAACGCGCCTGCTTGAGGCAGTGTTCAGCGGGCTGACAGTTGGCGGTGCACCGACGCTGCGGTTGCACCGTTCAGCTCGAGCCGCCGCGCGTGCAAAAGCGTCGTGGTCAGACGTCGTTTTCGTCTTCGTCGGAGCGTTCCGCGCCCGGCGGCACTTGCGGATCGACGACGTGGTCGGTGTCGATATCGCGGTCCATCTCCAACGTCGAATCGCCATCGGCCGACGCGCGCTCGCCCGTACCTGAGCGATCGGTATCGCTGCCGAGTGCGGCGTCGCCGGCTTCGAGCGCGTGATTGTCGAGCTCCGTATCGACGTCGAAATCGTGACGCTTCGCGCCCGCCACGTCGCTGCCGCTATCGGACGAGTCGCTGGGACCCAGCGCGCCCGTCGTGCCGGACGTTTGCTTGACGGTCTGCTGCGGCTCTTCATCGGGGTTGAGTGTGCTGCTCATGAAAGCTCCTTTTCCGGTTGGTCACGTCGACTTTTCCGCAAGGACCGTTCCGCCTCAGCGCGCTGGTCACTTGTCGGTGGCATCCCCCTTGCTTCCCGCCGATCACACGGCACACATCGCACCTACCCGGCGAACCGGTTCGAACCGGGTTTGAAACTTCTACCTGCAACAATGGCTACCGCGACTCATTCCACGACCACATCACGCAGCCCGACCACCGCGAACGGCAACACCGCACCCCAACCGATGCCGCCGGGACTGCGCCACGCCGACGACACGAGGCCCGGCTACACACGCAAGCGCGACCGGAACGGCTTCATTTATTTCGACGTCGACGGCAAGCGCATCGTCGATGAGGACGAGATTCAACGCATCAATTCGCTCGCGATTCCACCCGCGTACGAAAACGTGTGGATCTGCCCCGATCCGCGCGGTCATCTGCAGGCGACCGGCCGCGACGCGCGCGGCCGCAAGCAGTACCGCTATCACCCCCGCTGGCGCGAAACGCGCGACGCCGACAAGTACGAACGGATGGCCGAGTTCGGCCGCGCATTGCCCAAAATCCGCGCGTGCGTGGCGCGTGATCTGAAGCTGCCCGGCATGCCGCTCGACAAGGTCGTCGCGGCCATCGTGCAGTTGCTCGACACGACGCTGATCCGCATCGGCAGCGCAGAATACGCGCGCGATAACCACTCGTACGGATTGACGACGCTGCGCAAGAAGCATGTGAAGATCAGGGCCGGTCAATTGCGCTTCCAGTTTCGCGGCAAGAGCGGCATCGAGCACGACGTGACAGTGGACAATCCGAACATCAAGCGCATCGTGCGACGTTGCGCGGAGCTGCCCGGTCACGACCTGTTCCAGTATCTCGACGAAGACGGCACGCGCCACAGCGTCGGCTCGACGGATATCAACGACTACCTGCGCCGCGTAAGCGGCGCGGACTTCACCGCCAAGGACTACCGCACGTGGGCCGGCAGCGTGTACGCGCTGGCGGCATTGCGCCGCTTGATGTGCAGCAGCGCGGCCGAAGCGCGTCGTCATATCGTCGCGACCGTGAAAGAAGTGGCGACGCTGCTACGCAATACGCCCGCCGTCTGCCGGCGCTGCTATATCCACCCGGCGATCATCGGCGCGTTCGAGGCGGATGAGTTGCAGAGCCTCGCGCCAGGCCAATCGCGCCGCGGACTCAAGGTAGATGAAGTGGCCTTTGCGGTGCTGCTCGCGCAGGCGGAAAAGCGTGCGGCGAAACTCGCGCGCGCATCCGGTGGCAAAGGACGCAAGACGCGGGAGTCGTCGGTCGACGACAGTATCAACGGTTCGTTGACGAGTCTGCTAAAAAAGTCGCGCGTGGTGCGCAAGAATGCCACCGCCGCGAAAGACAAAAGCGCCGCGGCACATTTGCGAGCCACGGCACGCGTTCGTACGCGGCGCGCTGCGCGGCAAATGGCATCCGAACCGAAACCAAGGGCCCAGTGACGGGCTCAGCGCTGAATCGACGCCGGCGCGTTACGACGAACGCACAGGTGCATGGCCGCGCCCGCATCGATCCAGCGTTACTGTCCCTTCGTATCGCTGCTGGCATTGGCGCCGGGCGTGTTCGTCGTATCGGTCATCGGATTGTTTGCCTTCGACTTCTTGTGATGATGTTTCATCGACGAAGTCGATCCCATGGTGCTGCCCGTGACATTCGACGCGGGCTCGTTGCCCGCCGTCGGCGCCGCGGTCGCCGCGCCATGCGCGTTGCCGCCGCCGGTGCCGCTATTGCCGTTACCGCCGCCCGCCTGCGCGAACGCGGCGCCCGACGCGACGGCGCCCGACGCGACCACACATGCCGCGAACAGCCATGCCTTCGGATACTTGCTCATCTGGGTTCTCCCTGAAGTAAAAGGACGGGTGCGATCCTTCGGTTCCCTGCTGCCATCACTGAGAGTCGAGCAAGGCCTATGCCGCGCGATGCAGTCGTCGCATGCGCGCATCGCGCTTTGCTGATCAGCGCTGGCGTCGGCACGGACGAAATAATTGCAAACGCGCTTGCATCCTTTACGCACGCGGTGCCTCGTCGCGCGGATGCGCCGCGCGCCACGGCGTAACGGCGCCGCATGGCTAGATGGAACGGCCGTTGCTAAATGCCTCGGTACATTCACCCCTTCAAAAGGAGCCCATCATGGTGATGCAGACCCAGACACAAGGTGCGAACATCGTCGGTAAAGGCACCGCGACCGCGGAAGGCCCAGGTCCGGATGTAATGGCCGCGGCTACGCTCGACGGCAACAAGGTTATCAGCAGCGACGGCGAGCACATCGGCAAGATCAAGGACATCATGCTAGACGTGCGTTCGGGCCGCGTCGCGTATGCGGTGCTGTCGAGCGGCGGTTTTCTCGGCATCGGCGACAAGCTGCTCGCGATTCCGTGGAGTGCGCTGACACTCGATACGCAGGAAAAATGCTTCGTGCTGAACATGGTGGCCGAGCGCGTGAAGAACGCACCGGGATTTGATAAGGATCACTGGCCATCGATGGCGGATCAGACGTGGGCCACCACCGTGCATCAGTACTACGGCAGCGAACCCTACTGGGGCGGCGACGTCTATACGAGGCGCGACGACCTCGGCGCCGATGACATTCCCGCGGGTTCGTCGGATGCGCCCGAGGCCGGTGGCGTGAAGCTCTGATCGCCAAATCGACCATTTTCGACGCGTGGCGAGTCCGACATTCCGCTTCGGGAGACCACACAATGGCGACCCGAAAGACCAGCAGCAAATCGAAACGCCCTGTGTCTCGTGGCAAGTCGGGACGGCCACCGCGTCAGCGCCACGCGCGGGCGCATGCCGCGCAGCGCGCCAAAACCGCGAAGTCGAACGGCGCGTCCGGCGCGAAGAGATGGTCGCATCACGTAATGGAAACGAGCGACGCGATGGACATCCGGAAGGATATTTTCAAAACCGGCAGCGCGGAGTCCATCGCGCAATCGTTGAAGCACTCGTCGACGGCGAGCAGTCGACGCAAGGGCACGCCGTTTCAATCGGCGATGTCGATGCTCAATTTCTACATCAATCGAGCGGGCCGAAACCTGCCGAAGGAGCGGCGCGATACGTTGCAGCGGGCCAAGCGCAAGCTGCGCGAAGCATTTGGACGAGAGCCGCGGTGAGGTGACCGGATGACGGCGCCATCACGCGGCACGGCGCTTCAGTCGGCTCCAGGCTGAATGCCGAAGACACTCTGCACGGCCTCGTACCGCGAATTGACGTTCAGTTTTTCGAACACGTTCTTCATGTGCCATTTGACCGTCTCGGGTGCCAGATTCAATGATCGTCCGATTTCCTTGTTGGACAGCCCGCGAGCGACGTAGCCCAGTATTTCGAGTTCTCGCGCGCTCAGTGTGCCCGGCGTTATCTTCGTGTCGGCATAGCTCGACGAAGAAGATGGCGTGTTATCCGCCTCGTCGAAAGCCGACAGCACCGTGCCGATATACGTGGCGTGCCCGGTCGCGATTTCCGATGGCGTGCGGCGAAAGCGTTCCAGTAACGCACGCATCGGCGGCCCCTCGTCCACGAAGCTATTGATCATCCCCATCGCGCCGCCGATCCGCAGCGCGTTTCCCAGCGCGGCGAACGCCTGTTCCGAAGCACCGTTCTGCTCATGCGCGAGAGAAAGCAGCAGCGAAACGACGGCCTCGGCATAGCGCCAGCCCAGTGCAACCAGATTGTCGAGTGAGCGCGAGAGAAAACCAACGGCGTCGCCGGCGGCATTTTCAGCGAGCAGAACGCGGGCTTGCAGCACGCAGTAGCTTGCCCACGTTTCCATCGCCGAGCCCCGTCGCCCTTCGCACATCATCGGTACACTCGCGCTCAGTTCGTCGGTGACCTGTCGCGCCTCGACCACCCTACCGTCGGCAAGCAGCTGTCTGACGGTTTCCGCATCGCACGCGAGCTTCAGACGCAACCATCGACGGGTTATCGCGAGCTGTCGACCGTCCTCGAGAACGGCGAGCGCCGGCCCTTTTTTGCCATCCCGCCACAGCAGGCGCGACGCGGTGAGCATCTAGCGCATCAATGCGGCGAGCGGCGAAGTCTCCAGCGCGATGGTCATGCGACCGTCGATCAACTTCCGCGCCTTGGACAGCTCGTTGCACTCGTAGTAAATCGACGCAAGGCAACCGGCTACCGCGGCCGCGCCCGCCGACCACTCTCCTAGCTTGTCTTCGGAGTACCGCATCGCGACCTCCATCACCCGCCTCGCATCGGGAAGTTCGCCGTGTATCAGCGCGGCGATGCCGTACACCGCGTCGCGCAACATATCCGCGCTGTTCGGTTTCCGGCTGAGTCCCACCTGATCGACCCGCGCTCTCCATACGCGGGAGATGTAGGCGAACTGCCCTCTATACATCAAGCCGAAAATCTCCGCGCTTTGCCCGTAATGGCGTACCCACGGTTCCGCAGGCGCCGTCGATGCCTCAACGGCACGCCCGAGTTCCAGCGCATGTTCGCTGTCGTCGTTCACGCAAGCGATCATCGCGTGGATCGCGTTGATCTCCGCCCATGCGACCTCGTCGGCTACCGACCGATCATCACGGGCCATTCGTTCGAACTCGTCGGCAATCTCGCCGATCTCCTTCGACGCGCGCGCGGTCTCAAGCGACATCGCGAGAGCCCAGGCTTTCGCCAGACGCAAGCGCAGTCGACCCGCGATCACGTCCGGCGGCAGTTTGCGAATCCAGCCCGGCAGCCTGAACGGGTCGCCGCGTTGGAGCATCTCCATCGCACAGTTTTCGGCCCACTGCGCCGCCTGCCCGATGTCGCCCGCGGCCAGCGCATGTCGCACGGCTTCGCGCCACAGGCGAGCCCGCGCGAACCACAGGCTGGCCCGGCGATGCAGCAACGGAACCTGTCCTGGCGTCTGACGCATGAGACGGCGGCGAAGCGCATCGCTCAGCAATGCGTGATAGCGATACCAGTTCTGCGTCTCATCGAGCGGCCGGATGAACACGTTATGCCGCTCGAGCCAGTCCAGCTTTTCTCCGCTTTCGCCCTCACCGCCCATGACATCGTCGCACAGCGTCGCCGTAAGCCGCTCGAGAATCGACGTGTAAAGCAAAAACGTCAGCATGGGCGGCGGCAAATGCGCAAACACCGTATCGTTCAGGTAGCGATCGATGCCGAAGCGGGAACCGGCGAGATGACTGGCGAGCGCGGCCACGTCATCGATCCGGTTCAGTCCGAGCGAAGCCAGTTGCAAACCGGCCACCCAGCCTTCGGTCGCGCTGTTCAACAACTCGACGCTGTTGCGGTTGAGCAGCGCGTTACCGGTGTGGTCGAAAAACGCCTGAGCATCGTCGAGCGAAAAGCGCAGATCGTCGACATTCACACGCGAAAGTTTGTCGGGCGAGCGCAGCCCGCTCAGCGACAGCGCCGGTTCGCCGCGCGCGCCGAGCAGCACGTGCAGGTTGTCGGGCGCGTAGCGCAGCAGGCGCGACACGATCGCGAGAACGGGTTTCGCGCTCAGACGGTCGACGTCGTCGAGCACCAGGAAAACACCGCGGCCGTATGCGGCGATGCCATTGAGCAGCACTGAAATGACCGTTCTGACCGGCGTGTGCGCATCGTTATCGAGGAGTTGCTGTGCCTGCCACGCGATCTCCTTCGACGCGCGACAAAGCGCCGCCACCAGATAGGCCCCGAGTTGCTGCGGATCGTCGTCTTCTTCATCGAGACTGAGCCACGCAACGGGACGCTTCTTTCTCGTTTGCGCGTCGCTCCACGCGGCAAGCAAGGTCGTTTTGCCGAAACCCGCGGGCGCGGTCACGAGCGTAATGTGACGCGGACGTCGTTCATCGAGTCGCCGGAGCAATCCCGGCCGTTGCACGCAACCCGCGGGAAGACGCGGCGGCATCATCTTGGTCTGGATCAGCGACACGATCCATTCACGCTCGAAACTATCAGCGGTTGTATTCATGAGGTGTCCTCTCACCGGCTATCCGTGAGAGGCATGGAGGGTCGTTGTGAATTTGCTTTCAAGATACGCCGAACCGTATGACGACTCAATGAGGAGCCGCGCAACGAGGCGCGACCAGCGCAATCCGCTTCAGGTCGCTCATGGTCTCGTGTCGGATCGCTAGCGGAGATCGTTTTGCGCGCCCTGCTCGGACCTGTCCTTCTCCGCGACAGCGTCTTCCGGCTCGGCGCTCGCCGGCGCTTGCGCTTGCGCGCTGCCAGCAGCGACCTCGTCGAGCCGGTAGCCGTGCGTATAGACGGTCGTCAATCGCACGCCGTTGTCCGGATGCAGGGTCAGCTTGCGTCGCAGCCGGTAGATATGCGTGTCGATCGTGCGCGACGTACTATCCAGCTCGCGGCCCCACGCAAGCTTCGCCAGAAGCCGCTTGGAAACGACCCGTCCGAGGTTCGCGAAGAAATAGGCCGCCACGTCGAATTCCTTTTCCGTCAACAAGATCGATTCGCCGTGCAGAAAAACACTGCGCTGCGTGACGTCGAAGACATACGGCCCAACCGCGATTGCACTTTCCACCTTGATGCTGCGTCGTGTGCGACGCAACAGCGCGCCTACCCGTGCCCCCAGCTCTTTGGCCCGGAACGGCTTGACGACGTAGTCATCCGCGCCGGCGTCCAGCGCCTGCACGATGTCGACTTCCAGAAGCCGGCTGGTCACGAACAGCACCGCGGGTTCGCGGCCCAGGTGACGGCGTATCCAGTACAGCACCTCGAAGCCGCTCATGCCCGGCAATTCCCAGTCGAGCACCACGAGATCGACCTCGTTGGCCTGAAGAAAACTGATTGCGTCCTTGCCCCGCTCGACCTTGTTTATTCGATGCCCGGATTGCCCGATCTCCCTTTCGACCGAATCAGCTTGCGCGGGATTGTCTTCCACCAACAGGATATTCATCTATCACCTTTTTCTTTCGCCCTGGCGACTTGAAGACCGGCCCGCTCGACAGATGCGGCGAAAGACATTTGCATCTGGAATTTCACTCACACGAGCAACCAGTTCAAACAGGACGAAAAAGCCAACATAGAAAATCGCATACGGCACCAGGTCGGCGTGAGCGGCCAGCGGCGCCGGCCCCGTATGCATTGTGAATTTCGAGAAGAACGATAGAGCCAGTCGCCTTTCAAATCGCCCCCCTTTGGGAGGGGGGGATGGTGTTTTCGAAGGGGGGGTCATATTGCACGATCACCCCCCCTTATCAGTGATTCGATCTGGCGCGCGAGCATCCGGCCGCGCGTCGGCGGCGGTAATGGATCGGGATCGTCGCGGACATACAGCCGGTTTCCCCGTCGCGCTCGTACCGACGCCGCCCTTGACCTTCAGGTTGGCGGTCACCCGCGCGGAAAAGCCGATTGCAACGGCCGTGTAGCCCTTGTAGTTGCCCGAGCCGATTCCAACCGAGAGGGTCTTGCCGGGGTCGACGTCCGGGATCCTCGTCAACGCGGTCGCGCCGGCGATGCCTGAATAGGCCTGGCGCGCCACCGCGTTCACCCCCTGCTGAACCGAGTCCAACTGCTGCATGTTGACCGCGTCGGTCGGACTGACGCCCGGCGCGACGTTCGAGATCGTCCGTTCGTGACCGAGCGAGCCGATCGACACCGAGTTCGCGTCGCTGGCGGCGGAGCCCGCACCGAGCGCGACCGAGTTGGGCGCGGCCGCAACCGCATTCGCGCCGAGCGCCGACGAACCCGCGCCGCTCGCCTGTGCGCCCGACCCCAGCGCAACGCTGGCGCCGACACCGCCGAGCGTCACGCTTGCATGGGACGCGTTGTCGTACAGCACCGCGTCGTTGTCGATCGAGGTCACCGCCTGCAACTGGCTCACGTTGACCGCATCGGTCGGCGCTGTGCCCGCGGCGACGCCGGTCAGTTGGCTCGCGCCCGCGGTGCCCACGAAGTCGACGACGTTGCCGCCCGTGTTCGCGCCGACCGTTACCGTGCCATTGCCCGGCGCGCCGCCGACCTGCTGCACGAGGCCGACGGTGCCGTTGGCGATGCCTGTCGACAGTGCCGTCACACTGCTCGACGCCGTGGTGAGGCCGGTGGACAACGACGCGAGATTGCTGTTGGTGGTGTTGAGCCCGGTCGACAGTGACGCTACGCCGCTTTCTGCGGCGCTGATCGCCGTTGAAGTCGAGGTCGACAGCTGGCTCAGGTTGCTGTTGGTCGTGCTCAGTCCGGTCGATAGCAACGTAACGCAGCTTTGTGCGGTGCTGAAGCCGGTCGCGGTCGAGGTCGACAGCGAGGTCAACTGACCGAAGAGCGACCCCGCATGCATGTTCGTGTGGTTGCGCGTGCCGCCGCCGTGGCGCTCGGACGACTTCGCGGCAAACGCGCTCGCGCGCGGGGTCAACACGATGCCCGCATCCGCGTTCGCGGTCGATCGCTCGACGGTCGAGCACGGCGTGCGCATCAACCTCGCTTGCGCCGAGTCGCGCGAGCAGTTGACGCGTGGCCTGCAGATTCTCGCGCACACGCTACGCGACCGGCCGCGCGCGCTGTTCGGTACGATCTAGCTAGCAGTGGAAGCGTGAAGCGGAGCCGCTAGAATACGGGACCTCCTGCCCCGCCGAGCCGCCTTCATCCGATGACTCCGTCCGACGATTCAAGCCCTTCCTCACGCACGCACGCCGCCGATGCGCTGTTCGCTTTCCTGAAGACGCTGCCGCTCGGCGACCGCTTGATCGAGGGCGGCTTCATGGCCGTGCAGGCCGTGGCGGGCGCGAGCCTCGCGTTCGGCATCGGTCGCACGCTGCACACCGAGCAGGCGTTCTGGGCCGCGATCACCGCGATCGCGGTAAGCCAGCATAGTTATATCGACACCCGCAAGCTGTCGCGCGACCAGTTCATCGGTGCGATGGTCGGCGGTATTTGCGGGCTGATCGGCACGCTCGCGGGCGGCGGCCATTTTGCCGCGTACGCGGCGACCGTGGCGGTCGCGATCCTGATCTGCTGGGTCGTCAACGTCGGCAGCGCAGCGCGCCTCGGCGGCATCACCGCGACGATCATGCTGCTGGCGCCAGGCATCGGCCCGGCGTGGGACAAGGCCTTTCTGCGGCTTGCCGAAGTGACGCTCGGCACGGTCTGCGCGCTCGTGGTCGCGCGACTGATGGCGTCGCTCGAAAGGCGCGCGTTCAGCAAGGGCGGACCGCCCAGATAGAATCGCCCACGCGTTGAGTCTTTAGTCAGTCATCCAGAGCATCGTCCGTTGGTGTGCGGCGCCGGTAACGTCCCGGCGTCACACCGACGCTTTGCGCGAACGCCTTGCCGAACGCCGCCTCCGATTGATAGCCGACCGCCTCGCCGATGTCCGCCGCGCTGCGTTGTGTGCGCAACAGCAGATCGCTGGCGATCGCCATGCGGATCTGCGTCAGAAAATCCATCACGGTCACGCCCGCGCGCGCGTTGAAGTGGCGCGCGTAGGTCGCGCGCGACATCGCCGCGCGCTCGCCGAGTTCAGAGATCGTCCATGCGCGTTCGGGCGCGTCGAGCATGGCCTGCACCGATGCGCCGAGGCGTGCGTCCGTCAGCAACGCGAGCATCCCGGTGCCGTTCGCATTGCGCTCGCCGTGCACGCGCAGTGCCATCGCGAACAGCGCGTGGCTCAAGGCCGTCACGATCGCGAGCGCGCCAGGCTGACGCCGCTCCGCTTCGCCGCGCATCAGAGTGATCATCGTCTGCAACGCATCGAGCGTTTGCGCATCCCCGAGCGATACGTGCAGCGGATCGGGCAGCACATTGAGCAGCAACGCCGATGAACCGGGTGCATAGACGAAGCGGCCGCACAGCAGATCGACGCCGTCATGAATCGCGGTGTCGTTGGGCGCGTGCGCGGCCGTGGCAGTGGTTTCGTGGCCATCGTTGCGCCGCACCGGCAGCATGCCGTCATGCCCGAGCGTCAACGGCAGGCCACCCGCCGAGCGCTTTACGTCGCGCATGCGATGCGCGGCGCCACGCGGAAACAGCATGAAATCGCCGGCCTGCAATTCGAGCGGCTCGCCGGCGGCGGTCTCGATCACACAGCTGCCGTCGAGCACCAGATGAAACGGCGCAACGCCCGCCTCCAGCGGCGCGTGATCGATGTCGAATGCGCCTGATAGCAGGCAGCGAAGATCGAGACTCGCTTGCGGCCGGGCAAGGTCGATCAGGCGACTGAGCGTGTCCATGAGACGAGCGCGCTAAAAGTTGAGTCGAATGAGTATTCAGGATATCGCGGCGCGGCGCAATACTTTGTCCCACGACGCCGGCAACCGCCGGCGCGCAACGGACCAAGGAGCACTGCCATGTTGAACTGGATCGATTACCGCAAGGAACTGTTCGGCCGTATCGGCGAAATGTCGAAGCTCGCGCCCGAAAGCGTGAAGGCGTATCAGGCGATGTCGAGCGCCGGTCAGAAGACCGACCTGCTCGGCGCGAAAATGCGCGAGCTGATTGCGCTCGCGGTAGCGGTCAGCCTGCGCTGTGACGGCTGTATCACGGTCCATACGGCCGAGGCGCTGAAGCACGGCGCGACCCGCGAGGAAATCGCCGAAGCGCTCGGCGTCGCGATGGCGATCAACGCGGGCGCGACGCTGGTGTACTCGGCGCGCACGCTGGACGCGGTCGCCGCGCATACGCAGGGGTAAGCGAGACTGATGATTAGACGCAGCGATTGCCAAGTCATCGTCCGTCCTTACGTGCCGCATCGACCCGTCATGTCCGGCGATGCGGCGCGCGGCCCTTGTTGAAGCGATCGATCAAACGCGTACCAGCCTGATGACCGTTCCTCAGAACTGAATCGTCGTACGCAAACCGAGAACCGCTTCGTTCTCGATGCGCTGGAACGAATCGTCCGGATGCGGAATTCCGCCGCCCGGCCGCCAGAAGTACTGGAAGTCCGCTTGCAGCATCCACCACGGCGCGACCTGATACTGATAGGTGGCTTCGAGCATCGTCTCCGCGCTGCGCGACGGATAGCCCGGCGTGTACAGCGGCTGCGCGCTCGCAAGATCCTGCGCGTGCGAGCCGATCTTCGCATAGCCGAGCGCGAGCCCGACCACGTCGGTGTCGCGCCCCTTGAACGGCGCCTTGAGCGTCACGCCCGCGTTTACGCCGAGATCGACCAGATTGCGATCGCCCGGCGCACCCATGATGCGCGCGAACACACCGAGCGACCGCGGACTGTCGGAGCCCGCGCGCCACACCATCTGATCGGCGACCGCGTAGAAACTGTAGTTGCCGCGATGACTCGTCGGCACGCCGTTGCTCGCCGGATTCGCTAGCGACAGGCCGCTCGTGTCGAAACCCTGATCCGCGAAGTGGTTGCTGTTGTACCAGAAGCCGAGCTTGTAGGTGCCCGGCAGGCCGGCCGGCTTCGGATCGGACGCATTCGCCGACGGCTGGTTGATCGCGTACTGCAGTTCGCCGATCACGAGCACGCCGTTGCCGAGATTGAAGTTCGTGCCGCTCGCGTTGAGCTTTTGCGGATCGCCGACGCCTGGCGCCGGATTGCCGTCGAATACGCCGCCCAACACGGTTACTCCGTTCGCGAACGACGCCCGCGCCCTCACGCCGAGCGACGACAGCGGATAGGCCGGGCCGCCCGCCGGCAGATCGACGGACGGCAGCACTGGCCAACCGAACGTCGCGTTCATGAAGGTGGCCGCGTACTGGCTGACCATGAACTCCTGATCGAGACTCTGCTGACCGATCTTCACGTCGACGTTGCCGAGCGACTGCTGATACCACAGTTCCCACAGACGGGTCGCGGCGTCGGCTTCGATGCCGCTCGCGGTTTGCAGCGTTTGCAGATTTCTGGCGGTCAGGCTCGTGCCGTGAATCTGCAGACCGGACACGTTGAAAGTGCCGCCTGGCAATCCAAACGCCTTTTGCGCATCGACGACGAGTCCGAACTCGGTCAAGCCTTGATAAGCACCGCCGCGATTCGTCCCGCCCGAGAGGTTGCCCATGTACTCGCCGGTCTCCTGCAGATTGAAAGTCACACCGTAGTTGCCGAGCCACGGACGCAAACCGCCCATGTCGCCGAGCAGGTTCGAGCGCTCCCACAATCCCGCGGGCGCGGCGACGCTCTGATCGGCGGGCGCCGCATTGTCCGTGGCGCCGGGAGCCGGTGCGGCCGGGGCGGTCGATGACGCCGCTTGCGTCGGCGCGGCTTCGCCGGGTGTCTGCGCGAACGCGCGAGGAACGAGGCCGAGAGAAAGAACTGCGCTCACGGCGATGGCACCGCCGGAACTCAGCGGTCTGCGCTTGTAGATATTTTCCATCACGTATCTGGGGTTGAAGTTATAGGCGGATCGCTCCGTTGTTGTTCGCACACGCAGGTGGCAAACGTGTGTTCAATTCATTCCCGGCATGCAAGCTTGCGCGAGCCAGCGACGTTACGTAACGCACTCCGGCGCACAACGAGCGCAACGCGCTTACTGATTCCGCCCGCCACAGGCGTTGCTGCACTATCTGAAGCAGATAGACAAGCATCATCCCTCCGCGCCGCTCGGCCCGAAGGCGAGCGCAATGCGAAAGCGCAACCGCCTCTGCAAGCCGAGGTTGCAGACGACGGTCAGAAAAGAGGAAGCGTGCTACGGAAAACCGGCAGCAAAGGCCGGTCAGAATTGAAGCGCGCTAACCCGAATGGGGCGAGTTAGCGGCGAAGGAGTGAACCTGCGGCGACTATCTCGCGGTTGTGTTGCCGGCGCTGGCCGGCATCGGACTTCCACTGCCTGAACATGCGTCCATGGGTGACTCCTTCGATACGTTGGGGCGGATTGTATTGACGTCGCCCGAAAAAGCGCAAGTAAAAAACGCATAAAGACAACGTCGGGTTCTCGGGGCCGCACGCAATGATTCTCGAACTCGTTACGCAAGCCTTCGTCGATAAATGTTGGCTCTGCTTACAGAATCTGGTTGACTCCGGGTTTTTACCGCGTCTAGAATTCGCCCGTCTTCTCAAATGGGGCTGATGCCTTGGACACCTGCAGTAGTCGATCTTCGAACAGTTTCACTGCCTGACCGGCAGAACGTCCGCGCCCCTTCCCCGCGCCGCCGTTCCGCCAGCAGGCAGAACGGTGCGCGCCGTAGCAAATCTTCTTCGTGCACCTCGATCATGAGCGCCATGTGGACGCCGCCTTCGCTCGTCCGCACTGGCACGCCCTCGCAAGCCTTCGGGTTTGCGGCCGAAGCTCGCCGATACCCGCGCCTGGTCGCGGGTTCTGGCGAGGCCGGTAAAACCACGCTGCGTGCCTGAGCGCAGTTCAACCCGACGAGGAGCCCCATGCCCGACAGTGACAGTTGTTGTTTATGCCCCTTCCCTTCAGCCTTAGAGAAGGAAAGCAGCTAGCAACCTGACGCCGCGCCAAGCGTGCGACGTTGGACCGTCTGCCCGCTTTCCGCTTGCCGCGTCACATACGACGCGCGGAGAAACGTCATGTATTTCGCTCTGCTTTTGCCGCATCTGCCCTATCGCAACGAGCCGCGCGCTCACTACGAGTCGCTTCTGTCGCTCGATCCGGTCCAATCGAATCGGCTTGTCACGCTGTGGCACCGAATCGGGTCGCTGCTCTCTTAAGTCCTGCCAGGTTTCTGTCACGAATCAACGCCATTATCGAAAGATTGTGGCGTTGCCTCGTCGTGGCCGTTGCTTGCTGAATGAACCCTTTCATCAACTTGCGATTCGTCATGTTCCAACTCAACAATCCCTCGCGAATCGATGCATGTGTCGCCGCCCTGTACGGCGGCACGACTTCGCTGTGCGCAAATACCCACGGCCCCGGAGGTTACTGATGGAGTTCGGTTTCAACCTGAACCGCACCGCCAATGCATCCGCACGACGGCTGCGTCCAAACGGATGGGACTTCGTCGCGTTCCCGCTGATCATCTGCCTGATCGCGATGGCGTCGATCGGCTTTCACGAGACGCTCGCGCCGATGTCGACGCTAAAGACGCAGGCGATCTCGCTCGATCCGGCCAACCTGCCCGAGTACGCGATGCGCACCACGCTGCGCATGCTCGCGGCGATGGTCGCGTCGCTGATCTTTACGCTGGTCTACGGGACGCTGGCCGCCAAGAGCCGCCGCGCCGGTCTCGTGCTGGTGCCGATCCTCGACATCCTGCAGTCGGTGCCGGTGCTCGGCTACATCTCGTTCACGGTCACGTTCTTCCTCGCGATGTTCCCGGGCCGCGTGCTCGGCGCCGAACTCGCCGCGATCTTCGCGATCTTCACGAGCCAGGCGTGGAACATGACGTTCAGCTTCTATCAGTCGCTGCGCACGGTGCCGCGCGATCTCGACGAAGTCTCGCGCGGCTTTCATCTGACTTCATGGCAGCGCTTCTGGAAACTCGAAGTGCCGTTCTCGATGCCCGGCCTGATCTGGAACATGATGATGTCGATGTCGGGCGGCTGGTTCTTCGTCGTGGCTTCAGAAGCGATCACGGTCGGCAATCACACGGTTACGCTGCCGGGCATCGGCGCCTACCTGGCGCAGGCGATCAGCGACAAGAACCTGCACGCGGTCGGCTGGGTCATTCTGACGATGACGGTCGTGATTCTCGCCTATGACCAGTTGCTGTTCCGGCCGCTCGTCGCGTGGGCCGACAAGTTCCGCATGGAGACCACGACTTCGGGCAACGCGCCGCAGTCCTGGTTGCTCGACACGATGCGGCGCACACGTCTGATTCATCAGTTGCTGACGCCGGCGGGCGTGATGCTCGCGACCACCGCACGCATTCCGTTCCGTGTGCCTTTCGCGAGCGCGCGACGCGCCAGCGGACCGCGCGGCGAGAAATCGACGCGCGTGGGGGACATCGTGTGCGGCGTGCTCGTATTCGTGCTGACGGTCTATGCGATCTATCGCGTCGTCGCCTATGTGCGTGCCGGCGTCACGCTCGACGAGGTCGGTCACGTGTTCGTGCTCGGGCTCATCACACTACTGCGGGTCGCCGTGCTGATCGCGATCTCCTCGGTGATCTGGGTACCGATTGGCGTGTTGATCGGCCTGCGTCCGGCGCTCGCCGAAAAGGTCCAGCCGCTCGCGCAGTTTCTCGCCGCGTTCCCCGCGAACCTGCTGTTCCCGGTGTTCGTGATCGTGATCGTGCGCTTTCATCTGAATCCGGATATCTGGCTGTCGCCGCTGATCGTGCTCGGCACGCAGTGGTACATCCTGTTCAACGTGATCGCGGGCGCGACCGCCTATCCGAACGACTACCGCGAGGCGGCCATCAATTTCCGCATCCGGGGCTGGCAATGGTGGCGCCAGCTGATGCTGCCGGGCGTATTCCCTTACTACGTAACTGGCGCGATCACCGCATCGGGCGGCGCGTGGAACGCGAGCATCGTGTCCGAGTTCGTCCAGTGGGGCGATACCAATGTGGTCGCGCACGGCCTCGGCGCCTATATCGCCGAGACGACCGCCGCGGGCGACTTTCCGAAGATCATCCTTGGCGTCGCCGTGATGTCGCTATTCGTCACGCTATTCAACCGCGCGCTGTGGCGCCCCCTGTATGCCTTTGCCGAAATCAGGCTGCGACTCGACCAGGAGTGAACCCATGCAAAACGTCATTCAAGCCATTCCCGCCGACCGGCTCCAGTCGTCGCCGCGCGTGGGCGCGCAAGTGCTGAACATCGAGCACGTGAGCCGCGGCTTCCATAAAAACCAGAGCGACCTGCTGGTGCTCGACGACGTCAATCTGACGCTGCACGAGGGCGAAATCGTCGGACTGCTCGGCCGCTCGGGCTCGGGCAAGTCGACGCTGCTGCGCATCATCGCCGGTCTGATCCGGCCGACGAGCGGCAATGTGACCTACCTGGGCAAGCCGCTCGACGGTCCCGCCGAGGGTGTCGCGATGGTGTTCCAGACCTTCGCGCTGTTTCCGTGGCTGACGGTGCTGCAGAACGTCGAAGCGGGGCTGGAGGCGCTCGGCGTCGGCGTCGAGGAGCGGCGCACGCGCGCGCTCGCCGCGATCGATCTGATCGGCCTCGATGGTTTCGAAAATGCGTATCCGCGCGAACTGTCGGGCGGCATGAGGCAGCGCGTCGGCTTCGCGCGCGCGCTCGTCGTCGATCCGACCATCCTGCTGATGGACGAGCCGTTCTCCGCGCTCGACGTGCTGACCGCCGAAACGCTGCGCACCGACCTGCTCGACCTGTGGAACCAGGACCGCATGCCGATCAAGTCGGTGCTGATCGTCACGCACAACATCGAGGAAGCCGTGTTCATGTGCGATCGCATTCTCGTGCTGTCGTCGAACCCCGGGCGCGTGGTGGCCGAGACCGTAGTGCCGTTCGCGCATCCGCGCAACCGGCTCGACCCGGATTTTCGCGCGCTCGTCGACGAAATCTACGCGAAGATGACCGCGCGCCCCAGCGACACCGCGGCCAAACGCGAACTCGAACCCGGCAGCTGGTTGCCGAACGTGTCGACCAACCTGATGGCCGGTCTGCTCGAAACGCTCGCTGCAGCGCCCTACAACGGCCGCGCCGACATGCCCGACATCGCGCGCACACTGCAGCTGGAAGTCGACGAACTGTTCCCGGTCGCGGAGATGCTGCAGTACCTCGGCTTTGCCGAAGTCAGCGAGGGCGACGTGCTCCTGACGCCACCCGCGCATCGATTCGCCGAGGACAGCACGCAGGAGCGCAAGATCATGTTCGCCGATCATCTATTGCAGCGCGTGCCGCTCGCCGCGCGAATCAGAAAGGTGCTCAACGAACGGCCCGGACATCGCGCGCCGCGCGTGCGCTTCGAGCAGGAACTCGAGGACCTGCTGTCCGACAGCGCGGCGCAGGAGACACTCGATGCGGTGATCGACTGGGGTCGTTACGCGGAAATCTTCTCGTACAACGACAAGACGGAGACTTTCAGTCTCGCGGACGTCGAGACCTGAGCGAGTGCCGAAACGAAATGGCCGCGGAGAACCTGAGAGCGGCGGATCGTCTTCACGAGTTGGCGGTTTTTCCAGTCGACCGCCTCAGGCCCGCGCGCGCGAGCATGAAACTCGCGCGGCCCATCGATGAAGATTCGGGCTTCCAGGGCGAACGCGAGTACGCCGTCGCGTTATCGCTGCACGACGTGCCGAACCTCGGCCAGCTGCTGCCGGCGTTGCTCGCCCTGCCGCTCCAGCATCCAGCCGGGGTACTCCGCCGGCAGCGCGCTGACTTCGGCCAGCTTCGCGAGCTCATCGGCGGATAGCGCGACGTTGGTCGCCGCGATGTTGTCGTCGAGCTGCTCGATTTTCTTCGCGCCGACGATGACCGTGCTGACGACACGCTGATGCAGCAGCCACGCCAGCGCGATCTGCGCGACCGAGACGTTTTTCGCTGCAGCGATTTCGCGCATCACGTCGATGCAGTCATACGCGCGCTCGCGATCGACCGGCGGAAAATCGAAGTTCGTGCGACGGCTGCCCGCTTCGGCCTGCTGCTCGCGTCCGTATTTGCCGCTCAGCAAAACCGCCCGCGAGCGGACTCCACACCATCAGGCCGAGGCCTTCGCTTTGCAGCATCGGCACGAGTTCGCGTTCGAGATCCCGGCCCGCGAGCGTGTAATACGCCTGCAGCGTTTCGAAGCGCGCGGTGCCGAGCCGCTCGGCGATGCCGAGCGCCTTCGCGATCTGCCACGCGGCCCAGTTCGACACGCCGACGTAGCGCACGTGGCCGTGCTGCACGAGCGTATCGAGCGCGCGCACGGTTTCTTCGATCGGCGTGGCCGGATCGAAACCGTGGATCTGATACAGGTCGACGTGATCGAGTTGCAGACGCTTCAGGCTCGCCTTGATGCCGTCGAGGATGTGATAGCGCGACGCGCCGCGCGCGTTTGCGAACTCGCCGGTCTGGCCGAACACCTTGGTCGCGATCACGACCTTGTCGCGCGGTACTTGCAGATTCTTCAGCGCCTGGCCGGTGATCTGCTCGGACAGGCCGCCCGCGTAAACGTCGGCGGTGTCGATGAAATTGATGCCCGCGTCGAGCGCCCGGCCGACCAGCCGCTCCGCGTCGTTCTGCTGCAGATCGCCGATCTGCCGCCAGATGCCTTCGCCACCGCCGAAGGTCATCGTGCCCAAACACAACTCTGAAACAAACACACCGGTACGGCCCAACTGGTTATATCGCATCGTCGACGCTCCATCGTGGGTGCAGGAAGAGTCGTCAAGCGTACTGCAATTGGCGGAGGTTGGTAGGAGTGGCACACACGCCGCAAAAGACTACGAATTCCAGCAGCGGCGCGAAGCCCGATGCGCCGCGCACGAGCGGCGAAAACCTGCGAGACTGACGGCTATTGCGCCGTCAGCGTGGAATGACCCACAACCCCAAAACGGTCGACATTGCCCGGTGCCGACTGGATATCCCCGGCGCCGCCCTCATCTGCACAAGCATGACTTCGGCAAAGACTTCCGCCGCACTCGACGCGGCGCCCCGCTCCCGCAAGACCCGCTCCACCGCGAGCGCGGCGCGCGCCGCCGCGCCAGCCTTACCGCCAGCCCAGCAGGCGCTCGACGGTTTTCACCCAGCCGTCGCCAACTGGTTCCAGCAAACCTTCGCCGCTCCGACCGACGCACAAGCCGCCGCGTGGCCGCAGATCCGTAGCGGCCGCTCGACGCTGGTCGCCGCGCCGACGGGCTCCGGCAAGACGCTGACCGCATTCCTGTCCGCGCTGAACGACCTGGTCTCGCAAGGCCTCGCGAACGGCGGCACGCTGCCCGACGAAACGCTGGTCGTCTACGTGTCGCCGCTGAAGGCGCTTTCGAACGACATCCGCCTGAATCTGCAACTGCCGCTGCAAGGCATCGCCGCCGAACTCGACAGGCTCGGCCTGCCGCCGCTCGACATTCGCACCGCGGTGCGCACCGGCGACACCACGCAGCAGGAACGCAATGCGTTGAAAAAGCGCGCGCCCCACATTCTCGTGACGACGCCCGAGTCGCTGTACGTGCTGCTCGGCTCGGATTCTGGCCGCCGCATGCTGGCGACGGTGCGCACGGTGATCGTCGATGAGATTCATGCGCTCGCCGGCAGCAAGCGCGGCAGTCATCTCGCGCTGAGCCTCGAACGGCTCGACGCGCTCTGCGCCCGGCGCCTGCCGCGCATCGGGCTGTCGGCGACGCAAAAGCCGGTCAGCGCGGTCGCGCGGTTTCTGGTCGGCGGCGCGAGCCTCGAGAGCGACGTACCGGCCGAGTGCGCGGTGATCGACGTCGGCCACGTCCGCGCGCGCGACCTCGCGCTCGAGATCCCGCCGGTGCCGCTCGAAGCGGTGATGGCCAACGAAGTGTGGGAGCGCGTCTACGACCGGCTCGCCGAGCTGGTCGCGCAGCATCGCACGACGCTGATCTTCGTCAACACGCGGCGGATGGCCGAGCGCGCCGCGCGTCATCTGACCGAGCGGCTCGGCAAGGACGCGGTCGCTGCGCATCACGGCAGTCTCGCGAAAGAACATCGTTTCGACGCCGAACAGCGCCTGAAGCGCGGCGAACTGCGCGTGCTGATCGCGACCGCTTCGCTCGAACTCGGCATCGACATCGGCGACGTCGACCTCGTCTGCCAGATGGGTTCGCCACGCGCGATCGCGCCGTTCCTGCAACGCGTCGGCCGCTCGGGCCACCACGTCGGCGGCATGCCGAAGGGGCGGCTCTTTCCAGCCTCGCGCGACGACCTGCTCGAATGCGCGGCGCTGCTCGATTGCGTGCGGCGTGGCGAACTCGATGCGCTACGCATCCCGCGCGCGCCGCTCGACGTGCTCGCGCAACAGATCGTCGCGGAAGTGTCGAGCGCCGAGTGGAGCGAGAATGCGTTGTTCGACATGCTGCGGCGCGCAGCGCCGTACGCGGATCTGTCGCGCGAGCAATACGACGCGGTGCTGCGCATGCTCGCCGAGGGCTACACGAGCCGCCACGGTCCGCGCGCCGCGTACGTGCATCGCGATGCGGTAAGCGGCACGCTGCGCGGCCGGCGCGGCGGCAAGCTGGTCGCCGTAACGTCGGGCGGCACGATCCCCGAAAACGCCGATTACGCCGTCGTGCTCGAACCGCAGGCGATCAATATCGGCACCGTCAACGAGGACTTCGCGGTCGAAAGCCTCGCCGGCGATGTGTTCCAGCTCGGCAACGCGTCGTACCGGATTCTGCGAATCGAGAGTGGCCGGGTGCGGGTCGAGGACGCACAAGGGCAACCGCCGAACATTCCGTTCTGGCTCGGCGAGGCGCCGGGGCGCAGCGACGAGCTGTCTTTCGCGGTCACGAGATTGCGGGAGCAGGTCGAGCGTTTGCTGACGGTGGGCGAGCCGGCGTCACACGCGGTTGCGTCGGTGCCAATCGCCGCGGCGCAAACCGAAGCAGCCGCAACGCCCGCGAAATCCGCGGCAAAGAGAGGACGCAAAGCGAAAGCTGCCGTGGCGCAGAGCGCGACGCAGACCACCACGGCGTCCGCAACCGCCGCAGCCACGTTGCCCGCGAGCGAAGCCGAACCCACGGCCGCGCGCCTCGACCGCGCCATCGCCTGGCTCGCCGACGAGCTCGTGCTGGACGCGCCCGCCGCGCGCCAGATCGTCGAATACCTGGCGCGTGCGCGCGCCGCGCTCGGCGTACTGCCGACGCAGAGCACGCTGGTGATGGAGCGCTTCTTCGACGAATCGGGCGGCACCCAGCTCGTGATCCACTCGCCGTTCGGCAGCCGCGTGAACCGCGCGTGGGGGCTCGCGCTGCGCAAGCGCTTCTGCCGCGGCTTCAACTTCGAGTTGCAGGCCGCCGCCACCGAAGACGCGATCGTGCTGTCGCTGACCGGCAGCCACTCGTTCGTGCTCGACGAGGTCTGGCGCTATCTGCACTCGAACAGCGCCGAACATCTGCTGATCCAGGCACTGCTCGATGCGCCATTGTTCGGCGTGCGCTGGCGCTGGAACGCGACGACCGCACTCGGCCTGCCGCGCTACACGGGCGGCCGCAAGACCGCGCCGCAACTGCAGCGCATGCGCAGCGAGGATCTGCTCGCGAGCGTGTTTCCCGAGCAGGCCGCGTGTCTGGAGAACGTCGTCGGCGAACGCGAGGTGCCGCGCCACCCTTTAGTCGACCAAACTATCGACGACTGTCTGCACGACGCGATGGACAGCGAACGCTGGCTCGCGCTGCTGCGCCGCATCGAGCGCGGCGAGTTGCGGCTCGTCGCGCGTGATCTGCCGGCGCCGTCACCGCTCGCCGCCGAAATCCTGACCGCGAAGCCCTACGCGTATCTCGACGACGCGCCGATCGAGGAGCGCCGCACCCAGGCGGTGCTGAACCGCCGCTGGACGGACCCTGAAAGCGCCGACGATCTTGGCGCGCTCGACGCCGCCGCGATCGACAGCGTGCGCGACGAGGCGTGGCCGCAGGCGCGCAACGCCGACGAAATGCACGAAGCGCTGACGGGCCTCGCGTGCATCACCGGGGCCGAGGCGCTCGCGCACGAGGATTGGCCGACGCTGCTTGCGGCATTGGCGAATGCCGGCCGGGCGACGCGCTTGCCGCTGGCCGCGCAAGCCAACGCGAACACGGGCAACGACAACGCCAGCGACAGCGCACTGTGGCTGCCCGCCGAACGCCTCACCTGTTTCGAAGCGCTGTACCCCGGCATCGCGCGCAATCGCTACACACCGCCGCTGAGCGCCCCGAAGGGCTACACCGAGAGCTGGAACGCCGACGACGCGCTCGTCGACGTGTTGCGCGCGCGGCTGACCGGCTTCGGCCCGCTGACGGTCGAGGCGATCGCGCGTCCGCTCGGTTTGCCGGCCGACCGGATCGAACAGGCGCTGATCCGGCTCGAAGCCGAAGGCTATCTGTTGCGCGGCCGCTTCACGCCGCACACGAGCGACGAGCAATGGTGCGAACGACACCTGCTCGCACGCATCCACCGCTACACGGTGAGGCGGCTGCGGCGTGAGATCGAGCCGGTCGAGCGGCACGACTTCATGCGCTTCCTGTTCGAATGGCAGCATCTGACGCCGACGTCGCGCGCCGAAGGCCGCGACGCGCTCGCCGCCGCGCTCGACCAGCTCGAAGGCTTCCAGGCCGCGGCCGGCGCGTGGGAGGAAGACATCCTGCCCGCGCGCGTGCGTGCCTACGCCAGCAGTTCGCTCGATGAGCTATGCCGCGCCGGCAAGATCGTCTGGACCCGCCTGACCGAGCGGGCGCGCGGCGCCGCCGGTCCGGTCCGCGGCACGCCGATCGTGCTGCTGCCGCGCGTCCAGCTGCGTGCGTGGCGCGCGCTGCTCGATCCGGCGCGCCAGGTCGAGTTGTCGGCGCTCGCGCAAAGCGTGCACGACACCCTCGCGCAACACGGCGCGATGTTCTTCGACGAACTGCTCGCCGAGGTGCGCGTGCTGCGCATGGAGCTCGAAAACGCGCTCGGCGAGTTGGTCGCGGCCGGCCTCGCGAACTCCGACAGCTTCGCGGGCTTGCGCGCGTTGCTGAAGCCGGTCGCCAAACGCAACGCGTTTTCCAGCAGCCGGCGCGCGCGAGCGAGCGCGCTGATCGGCGGCATGGACGACGCGGGGCGCTGGGCGCTCGTAAGCCGTCCGTCCGCCGGCGCGCCGGAAAATCCCCCCGAACGGCGGCGCCAGTTGCCGCCCGAGGCGCTCGAACACGCCGCAATGACGTTGCTGCGCCGCTACGGTGTCGTGTTCTGGCGCGTGCTCGAACGCGAGGCCGAATGGCTTCCGCCGTGGCGCGATCTGCTGCGCGTTCTGCAGCGGCTCGAGGCGCGCGGCGTGATCCGCGGCGGGCGGTTCGTCAACGGACTCGCGGGCGAGCAGTTCGCGCTGCCCGAGGCGATTCCGCTGCTGCGCGAGGTGCGCCGGCAGCCGAACGACGGTGCTCTTATCTGCGTTGCTGGGACCGATCCGCTGAATCTCGTCGGCACGCTGCTGGTCGGCGACAAGGTGCCGGCCGTGACCGGAAACCGCGTGCTGTATCGCGACGGCGTGGTGGCGGCCACGCTGGTGGCCGGCAAGTTCCGGTTCGACGCGGCGCTCGACGCCAACCCGCCCGAACGCGAACGCGCCCGCGCGCTGCTGGCGCGCCGCCTCTAGCGACGTCGTCGTGGCGTCGTTCTGGCGGGTAATAATCGCGCCGCGCGCGGCCGCGCCGGCCCATACTCATGGTTAGCAAAACGTTAATGATTCTTCGCTCGAATTGTCACGCTTAGATACAATGAGGCAGTTTCACTTTAGTATGAGGAAGACTGTCTGCCGCCGCCCGCCTTGATTGGGACCGCCGGCACACTCCGGGGATTTCATGAGCGACCAGCTACACGACCAGGTGCTTCACGCGCGGTTCGGCACGAGCAGCCCTTGCTGGCGCCTGGCGGCCGCCAGCGACATGCTGGAACTCGTGCCTGCGCACGGCCACGCGGCTGTCGGCGTCGCCATTTCCCTCACCTCTTCTCAAGCTTCCCTAGTCCGCGCGCTGAGCGGCGTGACCTCCCACGTCGTCGTCGACGTTCAGTTGGACGCCGCGCCGCTGCGGCTGCATCTGGTCGGCAAGAAACTCGATTGTCATCGCTGGGGCGGCACCGCGTCGGCCGATGGCGACACCGAATCCGTCGCGCGAGCGCTGCTGCACGGTCTGTCGTTCGCTGAACAGGTCGTCTCGGAGGTCAATTCGGTCGTCGTGATCGTCGACCGGAACGGCCGGATACAGCGCTTCAACCGGCTCGCCGAGGAGCTGACCGGACTCAGGGAAGAGGACATCATCGGCCGCAGCGTCTGGACGTTGTTCATGTCGTCCGACGACGGCGGGGTCTCGAACGAGGTCAGCGCGAACTTTTTCAATCGTGGCGAACCGTACGAGATCGAACGGCGCATCAAAACGGTGCACGGCGAACGGCTGTTCCTGTTTCGCAACAAATTCGTGCGCAGCGGCAGCGGCATCGAAGAGCAGTTCCTGATCTGCTCGGGCACCGACATCACCGAGCAACGGCTCGCGCAGGACCGCCTGATCGAGCAGGCCACCACCGACCCGCTCACTGGCCTCGCCAATCGCAACGCGATCCAGGAGCGCATCCAGATCGCGATCGAACTGGCCGCGCCGGGCGAAACCGTCGGCGTCCTGTTTCTCGATCTCGACAACTTCAAGAAGGTCAACGATCACTACGGCCACGTGTTCGGCGACCGCCTGATCTGCGATGTGTCGGACGCGATCCGCGACTGCCTGAATCCGGGCGACTCGCTCGCGCGTCTGGGCGGCGACGAATTCATCGTGCTCGCGGCGAAGGGCTCCGCGCATGACCTGGAAAACACCGCGCAGCGCATTCTCGATCGTATGCGCATGCCGTTCGCCGTCGGGCTCGTCGAGGTCTATACCGGCTGCTCGATCGGCATCGCGCGTTCGCCCGAACATGGCGAAACCCTCGAATCGCTGATCCGTTCGGCCGACACGGCGATGTACGTCGCGAAGGACGAAGGCAAGCGCACGCATCGCGTGTTCTCGCCGGACATGAATCGCCGCGTCGCGGAGTTCATGTGGCTCGACACGAATCTGCGCCGCGGACTCGAGGAAGGCCAGTTGGCGCTGCACTATCAGCCGAAGCTGAAACTCGCGACGGGCGCCGTGCAAGGCGCCGAAGCGCTGGTGCGCTGGAATTCGCCGGAGCGCGGCCAGATCATGCCGGCGGAATTCATCCGTTATGCCGAGGAATCCGGACTGATCGGCGTGCTCGGCCGCTGGGTGATGGAAACCGCAGCGAAACAGGCGGCCCGCTGGAAAGCGGCCGGCTATGACCTGCGCGTCGCGATCAACGTGTCGGCGCGACAGCTCACGGATACAGCCGTGGTCCGCCATTTCACCGAGGCATTGCAGCACGCGAGTCTCGATCCATGCCTCGTCGACCTCGAACTGACCGAAAGCTGCCTGATCGAAAACGAAGCGGCCGCGATCGAGCTGATCAAGCAGTTCCGCCAACTCGGCGCGCAGGTGCATCTCGACGACTTCGGCACCGGCTACTCGTCGCTGTCGCAACTCGGCCGTATTCCGCTCGACGTGATCAAGCTCGACCGCAGCTTCACGGGCTCGATCCACGCGGATATGAAGGCACAGGCGCTGGTGCGCTCGATGGTCGCCGTCGCGCAGGAGCTCGATTTCCAGGTGGTCGCCGAAGGGATCGAAACCGAGGCGGAAGAAGCCTTCATGAAGGGGCTCGGCGTCGATTACGTGCAGGGCTTCCTGTACGCGAAGCCGATGCCCGCCACCGAGTTCGAGCGCTGGCTGCTCGATAGGCGCAGCAAGCTCAGGCTGATCGCCTGAGCCCTGCTGTCGCGCGCTTCAGCCGAGGCGCGCGGACCAACCACCCACTTCGTCTTCATCCATCCCGACGGCGCGCGCCGCGCAGTGGATTTGCGTCCACGTAGCCGCGTCGATCGGAATGCCGGCGGCCTCGCGCTGCGCGCGCGTCACGCGCTCGGGCTCGCCGGGTTCGTAGATGCGCTCCGCGCCCGCCGTGAGCGGCGACGCCTTCACCCACGCGAGGAACGCATCGGCTTCGGCTTGCGCATCGGGCGCGTCGAATGCGGTGGGATCGATGATCACCGATAGCATGCAGTTGATGATCGCGTGCGTGGTACCGAGCGTGTCCGCATGCGTCGTGAAGCCGCCCGACAGCGCGCCGCCGAAAATCTCGCAGATCGCCGCGAGCCCGAAACCCTTGTAGCCGCCGAACGGCGTCAGCGCGCCGAACGGCGCTTCGTGCATCACTTTCGGTTCGAGCGTCGGCATGCCTTCGTGATCGATCAGCGCGCCGGGTGGCGTGTGCTTGCCCTGGTTATAAGCGACGCGCGTCTTGCCGAACGCGATCGTGCTGGTCGCGAAGTCGAGCACCAGCGGCGGTTTGCCGGGCCGCGGATAAGCGGCGCAGAACGGATTCGTGCCGATGCGCCGGTCCGCGCCGCCGAATGGCGCGACGAGCGGATCGCCCGCCACGTTGACGAAGTGAAACGACACCAGCCCGGCGCGCGCGCACTGCTCGGCCCAATGCCCGATGCGGCCGATATGATGCGCGCCGCGCAAGCCGACCGCGCAGACGCCGAGCCGCCGCGCGCGCTCGATGCCCCGCTCCATCGCCTCGAACGCGATCACCTGACCGAAGCCCTTGCCGCCTTCGACGGTCAATACCGCGCCCGCGTCCTTCACGACGTCGGCGTGTCGATTCAGTTGCAGTTGCTGGTCGGCGAGCGATTCGACATAGCGCGGGATCATGCCGACGCCGTGCGAGTCGTGCCCGGTCAGATTCGCGGCCACCAGATGATCGGCCACCAGCTCCGCTTCGCGCGGCGTACTGCCCGCTCGCTCCCAGATCGCCCTGACGTAGGCATGCAGTTGATCGGCCGGAATCCGGGGCGTGGTGGTTTGGGCAGTCCGGGAGTCGGTCATTCAGCGTGTCGGTGAGGTTCGAACGGAAGGAATGAAACGGCGGGAAAAACAGCTGCATCAAAGCAGCATCGATAAACAGCGGGCCCGGGTCACGCCCGAGCCCCACTCAAACGAAACCAGAACTCACGGCGCCGCGGCAATCACTTCGGCAACCGCGGCCGTCAGCTTCTTGCCGTACGGCACGTGCAGGAACTCGTTCGGCCCATGTGCGTTCGACTTCGGCCCGAGCACGCCGCACACCATGAACTGCGACTTCGGGAAGCCCGCCTTCAGCACGTTCATCAACGGGATCGTGCCGCCGAGACCCATGTAGGCCGCGTCGGCGCCGAAGTGCTGACGCGACGCATCGTTGAGCGCGGTGGCGAGCCACGGCGCGACCTCCGGTGCGTTCCAGCCGCTCGCCGCGCCCGCATCCGGCTTGAACGTGACCTTCGCGTTGTACGGCGGATCGAATTCGAGCAGCGCCTTCAGTTCGGCGACCGCCTTCTCCGCTTCGATGGTCGGCGGCAGCCGCAGCGACAGCTTGAACGCCGTGCGCGGACGCAGCACGTTGCCGGCGTCGGCGAGCGCGGGCAAGCCAGCCGCGCCCGTCACCGACAGCGACGGACGCCACGTCGAATTGAGCAGCGCCTCGCGCGGATCGGTCGTGGTGGGCAGCACCTGACGGCCGTCCTGGCCGCACGCCCACGGCATCTTCTTCCAGACGTCATCGCCGAGAATCCTTGCGGCGGCCTCCGCTTCGCGCAGACGATCGGCCGGCACCGTGCAGTGGAAGCCCTTCGGCAGCAGCGTGCCGTTCGCGGAGTCTTCGAGACGGTCGAACAGCTGCCGCATGATGCGGAAGCTCGACGGCACGATGCCGCCGTAGACGCCCGAGTGGATCCCTTCGTCGAGCACCTGCACTTCGAGATCGCCGCCGACGAGGCCGCGCAGCGACGTAGTCAGCCACAGCTGATCGTAATTGCCCGCGCCCGAGTCGAGACACACGACCAGCCCGACGTTGCCGAGCCGCTCGCGCAGCGCATCGACGTAGGGCAGCAGATCGTAGCTACCCGACTCCTCGCAGGTTTCGATCAGCCCGACGCAGCGCGGACGTTCGACACCCTGTGCATCGAGCGCGGCGAGCGCCGTCAGGCTCGCATAGATCGCGTAGCCGTCGTCCGCGCCGCCGCGGCCGTAGAGCTTGCCGTCTTCGAACTTCGGCGTCCACGGACCGAGGTCGTTGCGCCAGCCATCGAACTCGGGCTGCTTGTCGAGGTGGCCATAGAGCACGACGGTTTCGTCGCTGCCCGAGCGCGTCGCGGCCGTCTCGAAGAAGATCACCGGCGTGCGGCCCGGCAGGCGGACCACCTCGAGCTTCAGGCCGCGCACCGGTTGCTGCTCGGCCCATTGCGCCGCGTCGGTGATCACGCGCTCCAGATAACCGTGTTTCGCCCAGTCGGGATCGAACGCCGGACTCTTGGCCGGCACCGCGATGTAGTCCGTCAGCGCGGGCACGATCTCGTCGTTCCACTTGCGCTCGACGAATTCTCGTAGCGTGTCCGGGTTGAGTTGAGCCTGCTGGGTCGTGTCGTCGGTGATCATGATCGGGTCCGTGAAGTACTGTTCGGTCGAAACGATCATGATAGTCCCGATGCGTGTCGGGCTGAACCCCTTGCGGTGATTGGGGTGGAGACTGGAACGCGCAGGTGCGAGGCGCGCGGCCGCCATTCGCGCGACAATCGCTACATGCATCGCGCATCAGGAGCTTGTATGGGTGGCAACGTGGCCGTTCAGGCCATCGGCGCGACGTTCGCGCTGGCCTTGTATTTTCTGCCGGCGATCATCGCGGACCGGCGCAAGCGCCGCGACGTGCTGACGCTCGCGCTCTTCAATGCCTGCCTCGGCTGGACCATACTCGGCTGGGTGCTCGCGCTGTATTGGGCGCTACAGCCGAATCCGGCGGAGAGCCTCGCGCGGGACGTCGTGGAGACACGCAAGGTGTCGACCTTGCGCGCGTTTTCATCGGCGCTGACGCTGCGCGTGCGGCGACGCGAGGCCGCGCGCGACCGGCCCGAGCGCTGAAACGATTCGGGCGGCTCGAGCAAGACGAGCAACAAACGAACAACAGGAAACCGATTGATTGACGTGCACGGGCGTCACTCAGGGGCGTCACTCAGGCCGCGCGCCCGATGCGACTCCACTGTACCGAGCCCGCCGGAATGGAGCGCGGCTCCGCCCGCACGGCTTGCGCCGCAAAGCTTTCGTGGCGCAGTTCGCCGTGTTCGTCGAACCACTCGCAGATCACCCAGTCGCCGGGATTCAGCGCGACCGGACCTGCGTACGTCACGGTCATGCGCGGGCCCCCTTCTTTTAACTTCACGACGTCGCCCACATTGAAGGCGGCGGATGTTGTCTGGAATGCGTCAATGGTAGCGGTCAGCATATTGGGTCCCCCTATCTTGAGCGTTTATTAAGTTGAGCCCGGCTTTATCGACTCCGACCTGTTGAACGTACACTCTAAAGTTAAGACAGATTAACAATCGAATTTAAACGCGGCAAGCGCTTTTTTATTGATACCGTTTTCATTGAACCCGCAGTTCATGCTCGCTGGCTAAAGTTCCGTGCATTACCGAAAACAATCATCGCGACACCTTGCGGCTAACCCTATGTGCGCTACCGCACAAACGCAACACTTACTGCAGGCCATTTGCAGGCAGGTAGAAAATGCGAGGTCGGTTTCATCTGATTAGAAAAGCTGACGCGATGTCGTCGAGCCGTTAATCGGATGAGCCAGTTTGATCTAAATCAGAGTTACCTGTGAACGAGTAGATCGCCGGTAAATACCATGCAGTTCGTTATACCGCTTCGTTCAAATTGAACGGTTTTTTCAGCAAGCTAACAAATGAAAGCGATTACCAGCGGATTAACTTCAAACTGCCGGGGCGACCGGGCGCCGCACGCCTTGCTGATGACGCACCAGCAGCACGCTAAGGCCGATACACACGAACATCAGCACGGCATTGATAGCGAGGCTCAGCTGGAACGCGTGCGCATAAGAGGCGGGTGTCGAACTGCCGCCGAGCGCCCCGAAGAACGCGCCGCTGATCGCCGCGATGCCGAACGCGGAGCCGATCTGCAAAGTCGACGAGACCACACCCGATGCAAGCCCGGCCTTCTCCGGCACCACCTCCTGCAGCACGATGCGCATGATCGACGGCAACAGCAGACCATGTCCGACGCCCGCGCACACTAGCCCGCAGTAGAACAGCAGATCGGGCGTCGCGGATTGGGTCGCGGACCAACCGGTCACCGTGAAGCCCAGCGTCATCATCGAGAAACCGAGCGTCAGCACATGGGCGCCGATGCGCTTGACCACGGCCGGCGACGTCAACGGCCCGATCACGAAGCCGAACGCGAACGGCATGATCGCGATGCCCGACGCGAGCGGCGTCCAGTGCAGGCCGGTTTGCAGAAAGATGCCGTAGGTCAGGAAGAACGCGCTATTGCAATAGAACAGAAACGCGAGCACGAGACCGAGCGCGAACGCGCGATTGCGGAACAGTTGCAGATCGACGAGCGGATGCCCGCCAGCGCGCTCGACGCGCCGCTCGGTCGCGACGAACAGCGCGAACACCGGCACCGCGAGTGCGAACATGGCGAAGGTCCACGCGGGCCAGCCGGCTTCACGGCCATGCGTCATCGGATAGATGACGAGCAGCAGCACCGCCGACAGCAGCGCGACGCCCTTCAGATCGACGCCGGTATGCGTGGCCGGCTGGTTCTCCGGCACGAACTTCCATGTGCCGATGAACGCCGCGATGCCGATCGGGATGTTGATCAGGAAGATCACGCGCCAGTCGAGCCCGAACGGGTGATACGTGATCAGCGCGCCGCCGCCGAGTTGCCCGACGATCGACGACAAGCCGAACACGAAGCCATACAGACTCATCACGCGCGTCTGCTGATGCAACGGCACGACCGCACGAATCGTCGCGAGCACTTGCGGCGCCATCACCGCGGCCGCGATGCCTTGCACGATGCGCGAGATCACGAGCATGTGGCCGCTCGTCGCGAAGCCGCACAACGCCGACGCGATCACGAAAGCCGCCATGCCCGTCATGAACATGCGACGGCGGCCGAACAGATCGCCAAGACGGCCCCCCGTGATCAGCAGCACCGCGTAGGCGGACGCATAAGCCGACACGACGAGTTGCAGTTGCGCGTCGCTCGCGTTGAGGCCCGTGTGAATCGACGGCAGCGCCAGATTGACGATGAAGTAATCGAGCGGCGCGAGAAAGGCGCCGACGAACAGCACGGCGAGCGCGAGCGCCTGGCGCTGAAAGCCGGGCGCCGACGCTTTGGCGGCGACAGCCATGCCGGCCATCGCCGGGCCGGGACCGGTCACGGCTGCGCTCGCCGCGCAGCTGACGGACCCACCGAATGCCGCCGGAGCGGACTTGATTGCCTCAGGTTTCATGACCGATCGTTCAAAAAATGGTTAAAAAATTTTTGCGCCACTGCTCGCGAACGAGGTGTTACACCAGCGCGCGCATCGCCACATCGACGATACCGATCAGCGCATCTTGCTGATGCGCGACCCGCCCCATGACCCGCAAGCCCTGCATCACGCATAGCAGGAAATCGCCGACGGCTTTTTCGTCGAGCGTCGAATCGAATGCGCCGCTCGCCTGACCGCGGATCACCGCCGCAGCGAGCAAAGTCGCCATGCGGCGCTGAATCGCGGCGACGCGCGCGCGCAGCACTTCGTCATCGGGCTGCATTTCGAGCGTCGTATTCGTAATGAAACAGCTGCGCCGGCCGCTCAATGCGCAGGACACCCTCGCGTAGTGCAGCAGCGCGTCGCGCAGCGCCTGCTCCGGTTCGGCCGTCGCGCTCAGTCGCTGCGCAAGCCGCGCGACCGCGCCTTCCGAGTAATGATCCAGCGCGGCGAGCATGATGCCGTGCTTGTCGCCGAATACGCCGTACAGGCTGCCGCGCAGCAGGCCGGTGGCCTTGCACAGATCGTCGATCGACGTCGCGTGGTAGCCGTGATCCCAGAACACCTGGCTCGCGTTCGCCAGCACGGTGGCCGTGTCGAACTCGCGCGGACGGCCGCGCTGACATGTTTCGCCGGCTTTTTTCGCGGCTTGCTTTGAATGACTCAATTGCGATGACCTTGTTGCCTGGTTGCGTCGGTCCGTTGATATTATGACTGGATGTTCAATAAATCAAGGATGGCATTCCGTAGGCCTACTCGCGTCGGGGTCATCCGTTCATTCGACAACCGGCATCAAAAAACCGGCGGCGGACATGGCCCGTCGCCGGCTTCGTTGCGCGCTCACAGTGACAGCAGGGGCTCAGGTCTCGAGCTTCGCATCCATCGTAATCGTCGCATTCAGCACCTTCGACACTGGGCACCCGGCCTTCGCGTCCGCGGTGGCTTTGTCGAACGCGGCCTTGTCTCCGCCCGGAATCTTCACGGTCACGTCGAGATGCACTGCGGTGATCGCGAAGCCGCCGCCATCCTTGTCGAGCGTGACGGTGGCCGTGGTGCCGATGCGCTCCGGCGTGATGTTGGCCTTGCCCAGCTCCGCCGACAACGCCATCGAGAAACATCCCGCATGCGCAGCCGCGATCAGCTCTTCCGGATTCGTGCCGATGCCGTCCGCGAAGCGCGTCGCGAACGAGTACTGGGTGTCCTTCAGGACGCCGCTGTCGGTGGAAATCGAGCCCTTGCCGTTCTGCAGACCGCCTTGCCAGACTGCCGATGCCTTGCGCTTCATTGCTCTCTCCTGTTTGTGCCTTGCCGCGCACGCTGCTCGACCAAAGATGATGCCCGCCGCGGCGGTCCGCCCGGATGTGTCCGCGCCTGGGCATCGGTCGCAGGTGCCGCGCGGCTTGCAGGCGCGGGCGTGGACCGGATTTCATCATAGGCGCTTCCGCGTCCCGGCGCGGAAAAGCGCCTTTTTCACTATTTCAAAACTGGCAACAATATTTCGCCAGAAAGCCGCTTTTTTGCTGACCTCGTAAGAAATAGACTGCGTTCAACGGATCGGGGAACGCGGTTCACACCGATCCACCACACAATCAATTGGAGGTCGTCATGAAATCGCTTCTTTCCGCAGTCGTCGTCGCATCCGCTCTTATCGTTCCGGCACTGTCGTTCGCCCAGCAGGCAAACGGTCCGGTCACGCGCGCTCAGGTGCGCGCCGAACTCGTAGCCGCGCAAAAAGCAGGCCTCCTGAACCAGAACGACACCACCTATCCGAAGGCCGTGCCCCAGGACTCGACGATCGTCACCGCTTCGGCGCAAGGTTCGCAAGACGTCGGCGGCGCGAAGGCCAGTTCGTCGGACGCGGGCGCGCCGGCGACGGTGCAGCAACGTCTCTTTTCGACGTATCGCGGTAACTGAGCGTGGTAACTGAGCGTGGTAACTGAGCGTGGTAACTGAGCGTGGTAACTGAGCGCGCAAGTCGTTAATGCAGCGCGCAGTAAAAAGCCCCGGTTGCGAAGTTCGGCAACCGGGGCTTTTCGTTGGCGCGCGCGGCGCTGCTGCGCAGCCGCTCGTTGGCAAAAGCGCTATTCGGGAAACGGCAGGCTTTGCTGCCCCAATGCGCGCATGTCGAACACGTTCAGCGTCATCGCGACCAGCGCGTAGTAGCCGAGCAGGCCGACCAGGTTGATCACGACCTGATGCCCGAAACGCCCGACCGCCTGCGCATACGTCGCGGCCGTCACGCGCTTCGTCTCGTACAGTTCGCTCGCGAAGTCGTAGATCAGCGCGTCGTCGGCATCGGCGAACTCGGGGCGGCGCCCCTGGCGGATCGCCTCGGCGTCCGCTTCGCCGACGCCCGCCTGCAGCGCGATCGGATAGTGGATGTACCACTCCGCCTGGGCCTGCCAGCGCGAAGCGGTCACCAGAATCGCGAGTTCCGACAGCCGCAGCGGCAGCCCGGTCTGGTAGCGGCAAAACGCGCCGAGGCGTTGCGCGTGCTGCGCGAGATCGGGGCTGTGAATCCAGCCGAGGAACGGCCCATTCAGGTTGCCGCGCGGGCCGGACAGGATTTCGTCGAGCACCGCCTTCTGTTCGGGCGTGGCAGTGGACATGTCGAAGTGAGGCAAGCGCTCGGTCATCATCGTTCTCGCAAAAGGCGGTGGGTCGAATCTCAGCGGGCGGCGAGCGACGCGCCGATCGCATCGCTGAGGCGGCTGACGATCTCGTCGATGTCGCGCTCCGTGCAGATGAACGGCGGCGCGAGCAGCACGTGGTCGCCGCTCTTGCCGTCGACGGTCCCGCCCATCGGATACACCATCAGGCCGCGCGCGAACGCTTCGCGTTTGATCGTCGCGTGCAGTTTCAGTTTGGCGTCGAACGGCTCTTTGGTAACGCGATCCTTGACGAGTTCGACGCCGACGAACAAGCCGCGCCCGCGCACGTCGCCGATATGCGCATGTTGCGCATAGTGCTCGCGCAGCCGGCCGCGCAACTGCTCGCCGCGCGCCTGCACGTTCGCCAGCAGATCGTCTTCCGCGATCACGCGCTGCACTTCGAGCGCGGCCGCGCACGCGGTCGCATGGCCGATATAGGTATGGCCATGCTGGAAGAAGCCGGAGCCGCCGACGATGGTCTGATAGATGCGGTCGCTGACCAGCGTCGCGCCGATCGCCTGATAACCCGCGCCAAGGCCCTTGGCGATGGTCAGCATATCGGGCGCCACCCCGTCTTCGTCGCACGCGTACAGATAGCCGGTGCGGCCCATGCCCGACATGATCTCGTCGAGAATCAGCAGCACGCCGTAGCGGTCGCACACCGCGCGGATCTTGCGGAAGTATTCGCGCACCGGCGGCACCGCGCCCGCCGTGGCGCCGACCACCGTTTCCGCGACGAACGCCGCGACCGTGTCCGCACCGAGCGCGAGGATCTTCTGCTCGAGTTCATCGGCGAGACGCTGAGCGAACGCTTCTTCGGTTTCGTCCGCGCGCTGCTCGCGATATGCGTAGCACGGGCTCACGTGATGCGCTTCGATCAGGATCGGCAGGAACGGCTCGCGGCGCCATGCATTGCCGCCGATCGCGAGTGCGCCGAGGGTGTTGCCGTGATAGCTCTGCCGACGCGCGATGAAATGGCGCCGCTGCGTCTCGCCCTTCTCGACGAAATACTGACGCGCGAGCTTGAGCGCCGCCTCGATCGCCTCCGAGCCACCCGACACGAAGTACACGTGCTCGAGTCCGGCCGGCGCGCTCGCGACGAGCCGGTCGGCCAGTTGCTCGGCCGGCTCCGTCGTGAAGAACGACGTGTGCGCGTACGGCAACCGTTGGGCTTGCCGCTTGATCGCGTCGATCACGCGCTGGTTGCTGTGACCGAGGCACGACACGGCTGCGCCGCCCGACGCGTCGATATAACGCTTGCCCGTGGAGTCGATGATTTCGATGCCGTCGCCCGCGACGGCCACCGGCAAGGATTGCTTCGGAGAGCGATGAAAAACGGTGGACATGATGTTCAGTTCCTGGTGAGGGCGGCGGGCGCTGAAACGCGGGCCGGTTCGGGCGTCGCGCATGCGACGAAAGTGTCGAACGCGCATTGCCTCTGGCGATACGCTTTCATCGACACACCAGCGTTGCCGATTTCGAACAGCGCGGTGGCGAGGGTGTTTTCGTCGTCGGGATCGTGAGGATCGTCGCGATAGATCGGCAAGCCCGACGGCGCGCGATCGTGCAGTACGTCGAGCAGGGCCGCCGGTTGCAGCGGGCCGACCGCGGCGAGCGCGATTTCGCCGAGCCGGTAGCCGATGTCGTACGGCTCGCCGCTGACCTGAAAAACACTGAATTCCTGCATCGACGCCACGGGTCGCACCATATTCAACAATCGGTACGTATTTATACGCCAATACAACATTTGTTGTCAAATGCCTTGAACGATATCGAGTGGAGCGCGCCGTGCCTCACGCAATCGCTCAAGGCACGTACGCGCCCTTCGCATGCAACGATTGTTCGGCGAGCGCAAGCTGCTCGAGCGCATCCGCGCCTTCGAGCGCGAGCAAATGCGCGACCAGCGCTTCGGCGATCGCGGTGGCGGCCACCAGCGACGGAAAGAACGACGGGCTTTCGTGCGAGAAGATCAGTACCTTGTCGGCGTTCAACGCGATCGGCGACACGGCGCTGTCGGTGATGGCGATCAGTTTGCTGCCTTTGTCGAGCGCGGCCTCGGCGACGCGCGCGGCTTCGACCGAATACGGCGCGAAGCTGATGACGATGGTCGCGCTGTCGCGCTCGATCGTGCGCAGTTGCATTTCGAGCGTGCCGGCCTCGCCGTTGAGCAGCGACACCGACGGACGAAACAGCCGGTAGCCATAGACGAGACCGAACGCCACCGCGTAACACGAGCGGAAGCCCGCCACGTGCACGTGCGACGCACGCCGCAACACGCGCGCGGCCTCGACGATCACGCGGCCGTTATGCGCGGCGGTCGTTTCGAGATTGTGCTGCTGCGCGACGAGAAGATCGTTCGCGAGCGCATCTTTCGATTTGACCATCGAGCGCGCCCGGCTCGTCAACGGCTCGGGCCGCGTGCGCACGCGCGCGACGAACAGATCGCGCAATTCGTTCCAGCCGGGAAACCCCAGTTGCTGCGACAGCCGCACCAGCGACGCGGGCTGCACCTGCGCGCGCTCGGCCACCTTGCGCATCGACGACACCGCGACCTCGTCGGGATGATCGAGCAGGAAGCCCGCTCCCATCTGGAACTGCGGGCTCAGTTCGGGAAAGCGCGCCCGAATCAGGGCGACGAGCTGATCGAAGCTGTCTGGCATGGTGAGGTGGGTCGGCGCCGGAGTGAGAGATGACAACAAATGTTACCACCGGGCAGGCGCGTTTCAACGGCGCGAAGATGCTCAGTTCACCAGCGCTTCCCGATGCGCGTCGACGAAGTCCGCCATGCTGTCGAAGCGGAAGTCGATGTCAGGCTGCGAGCCCGGGTTCATCGTCGCGCCAAAGCCCGGCTGCGAATGACGGCGGTAAATTCAGCACGATGCCAGGCCGAACTCGTTTGCGGCCTTGTGGTCATGGAAGAGGCTTTCTGCCGTGTGAAGGATTTTTTCCTTCTTGATGCCGCGCTGATCGAGCTTCTGAAGCATGTACTCGAAGTTGCGCGGCGACGGCTTGTAGGACCCGACGTCCTCCGCTGTGATGACGGCGTCGAACTCAACCTGCAGCCTGGCGTTGCTGAAGGTGAAACTTTCGTTGTCGATGTTCGAGAGGATGACCAGCTTGTAGTGCTTCTTCAGATATTGCAGCGCGACCGCGGAATCGGCGAATGCCGGCCAGTTTCTGATCGACTGGCCGTACGCCACGCATTCTTCGTGTGTATAGGGCAGGCCCCACTCTTCAGCCATGCGCTTATATACGATGGGAAGCAGTTCCTGATAGCGCTTCGCAGGGGTGAAGTTCTGCTGCGACGACTCGTGGCGAGCGTGCGCTTCGAGAACCTGGTCACGCGTGAGCGGTGTCCTGGCTCGCTCCAGCAGAGGCCTCAGGCCTTCAAGGATGCCACTCTCCCAGTCGATCAAGGTGCCGTAGCAGTCAAAAGTCAGTGTATCGAAATCGGTCAGTTTCACGACTCCTCCTGTCGGATGGCGTGCTCAAAGGTTGAACCCATGCCGAAGCGGAGCTAATCTGGTCAAACACGGGTCCAATACCTGGAGACTATATGCGCCACCTCGTCCTAACAATGGCTGTCTTAACAGCCGCCGGCATCACCGCATCCGCCAATGCTCAATCGGTTGTCACCCTCGGTCACTCGGCTCCGCTTACGGGCCCCCAGGCGCCGAACGGAAAGGACAACGAGAACGGCGCCCGCCTTGCTATCGATGAACTCAACTAGAGCGGTGTCACGGTCGCTGGCCAGAAGGTCACTTTCAAACTGGACTCCGAGGACGACCAGGCAAATCCGAAGGTTGGCGTTCAGGTCGCGCAGAAACTCGTCGACAGCGGCGTGATTGCTGTCCTCGGCCCGTACAACTCAGGTGTGGCTATTCCGGCATCGCGCGTCTATAACACCGGCGGGGTACCGATGCTGCCGGTTGCCTCCAATCCGGCGCTGACGAAGCAAGGCTTCAGGAACATCTTCCGTATCGGCGCGAGTGACGAGCAGCTAGGCGGAACGATGGGTCAGTTTGCGGCCAAAACATTGAAGGCCAAGACCGCCGCGGTGATCGACGACCGCACGGCATATGGGCAAGGTGTGGCCGAGCAGTTCGTCAAAGAGGCGAAGGCAAATGGAATTCAAATCGTGGACCAACAGTTCACGAACTCGTCGGCGACTGACTTCCTCGGGATTCTCACCAGCATCAAGGCCAAAAATCCGGATGTCGTCTTCTTCGGCGGATACGCTGCTCAAGGCGCGCCGATGGCCAGGCAGATGCGCGCACGCGGACTGCGAGCCAAGCTGCTTGGCGGTGATGGCATTTGCTCGGCCGACATGGGCAGGGTTGCCGGTGACGCGGCCTCTATCGTGTATTGCGCCCAGGGCGGCATCGCGCTCGACAAGACCCCAGCCGGCCGTGAGTTTCTGCAGAAATACAAGGCCGCGTTCAACACCGACACGCAGGTTTATGCGGTCAGCTACTACGACGGCGTAAAACTGCTGGCCGATGCGATGGTCAAAGCGGGAACCACGACCGACAAGGCAAAGCTCACCGCCCAGTTGGCAAAGACCAACTATAAGGGCGTGGCAGGCACCTACTCTTTCGATGAAAACGGCGATCTGAAGGGCGCGCCCACGACCGTCTATGTGATCAGAAACGGCCTTCCGGTGCCGTACGGGCAGTGACGTTCAATCGAATAACCCCCAACGCACACATGAAAATCACTCGCACTATTTCGACAGTCGAGGTCCATACCGGCGGCGAAGCGTTCCGTATCGTGACGAGCGGGCTTCCTCGTCTTCCCGGTGACACCATCGTCAAGCGTCGAGCGTGGCTGAAGGAGAACGCCGACGAAATTCGTACCGCGCTAATGTTCGAACCACGCGGTCATGCTGACATGTACGGCGGATACCTGACCCAACCCGTTAGTCCCACGGCAGACTTCGGAATCATCTTCGTCCACAACGAGGGTTATAGCGACCACTGCGGACACGGCGTTATCGCGCTGTCTACCGCGGCGGTCGAGTTGGGCTGGGTTCAGCGCCAGATTCCCGAGACGCGAATCGGCATCGACGCTCCATGTGGCTTCATCGAGGCGTTCGTGCAATGGGATGGTGAACACGCCGGCAACGTACGCTTCGTCAACGTTCCGTCGTTCATCTGGAAACGGGATGTCACGGTCGAGACGCCGTCGTTTGGCACGGTAAAGGGTGACATCGCCTTCGGCGGTGCCTTCTACTTCTATACGGACGGTGCGCCGCACGGTCTCGCAGTCCGGGAGTCTTCGGTCGAGGAACTGATCAAGTTTGGCGCCGAGGTCAAAAAAGCTGCAAACGACGCCTACCCGGTTGAGCATCCCGATATCCCGGAAATCAACCACATCTACGGGACCATCATTGCCAACGCACCACGGCACGAAGGCTCGACGCAAGCCAACTGTTGCGTGTTCGCCGACCGTGAAGTGGACCGTTCGCCCACCGGCTCAGGGACGGGCGGACGCGTCGCGCAACTCTATCTGCGCGGCGAACTGGCGAGCAACGAGACGCTCGTCAATGAGTCCATCATCGGCACGGTCTTCAAGGGGCGTGTACTCAGTGAGACGACCGTCGGCGACTTCAAGGCCGTCGTCCCCGAGGTCCGGGGCAACGCATACGTTTGCGGTTTCGCAACCTGGATCGTGGACGAGCGTGACCCGCTGACTTACGGTTTCCTCGTCCGATAATCGGTTCCTTGCAGTCGCTTTTAGCGCGGAACGCTGTGACAGGCATTCCGCGTTGTTTGATTGGCGAATCGCGCGGCCCGACCAGTAGGTCAAAGCGCGGTTTCGTGCGCGAGGCCAGCGCGTTGGCATCACCTCATCGCCCGTTCTTACCTTGCGTCTTCTTTGCGGTCGCTCTGCTTCGGTTCCGAAGCGCGAAGAACACACCGGCTCCGAGCGCGACGAGCAGAACCACGATCAGGCCGCCACTGATGTCGCTCATGCCGGTCATGCCACGAGATTCGCTCTGGCTGGGAGCCGCCGAGGCAGCCACGGGCGCGGAAGCCTCCGCCGCGACGGGCTGCGGAAGCGCCACACCGGCGGCACTCCCTTGACGCACCAGAGAAGCCTCCGATGTCGGCGAGGCCTGGGACACCTGAGATGCATCAGACGCAGATACGGCTGGAGGCGCTTCGGGATTGGGACCGACAGGTGCCATCGCCGCTTCCGAGGCCGTCACGACAGGCGCGGCCGGCTCAGGCGCGGCCGGCTCAGGCGCGGCCGCCTGAGCGACGTCGACGGACCGGGCCATCGCCTTCCACTGCGCGAACACCCCATCCACGCAGTGCACATCGATACAGGCGTTGCGCGCCTGCCGCCACTTCGCCAGTTGCGCGGACGAGAGTTTCCCGCTGCTCAGAAGAGCCTGTTGCTGCGCGAAGATGTCGTCGTACTCGTTGTTCAGGATCGCGTGATCGCAAATGACGCGCTCAGCGGGTTGCTGCGAGGTTGCACACTGAATGTCGTTCGCCGATGCCGCGGTCGAACCCAACGCCGCCATGGAAAGCAGCAATACTCCGAATCGTCGTGCCAGGTGCACCCGTCCTCCCAGAATGTGAGTGTCAAAGTCCAGGCACCACGATGAATCCGCCTGGCTCGTCACCGTATGTATCGACTCTGCCTTCCAGCAGATAACGTGCCGCCAACGCGCATAGCGCCGCGTCGACGTCGTCGATCGAAGTCAGCGACGCTGTTGCGATACCTTCCCGTTCGAGGATTGCCCGGCGCTGCGGACCCTTTTGCTTCGCGGATGCGACGTCCGTCCCGAGGAAAGCGCACGTGATCGCGTGGGGGAATGTCTCGAAGCACACGCGGCCATTGATTTTTTCGCCGCCGCTGAAAAGCGGAAAGTGCGCGACGAATGCGTCGTAGACGCGCTCGCCGTTGAACATCCATCCGTAGAAGCCGCTTTTGCCGGCGATCGCCGTTTCGCGAGCCGGTGTCGCAAACGAAAAAATTCGCTGCCGCGCGAGCGCCTTCTCGGCTAGTCGTCCCGCGGCGCCTGTTCGCCAACGACACGGCGCATCGATGCCGACCGCCGCCACCCCGAATGCGCGACACCGTTCCAGCATCTGTTCGGGGGTCGCGTTGCCGAGATGGCTCACGATCTCGGTGCCGCGCAGGACGACCAGATGGTTTCCCTTCCGGTCGCCGCCAACATCGATGCCCGCTACCGTGGTCGGCGTCAAAGCAGCGCCACCACCCTCACATCGCCCTGCTCCGCCGACGCCACCACCTTCTCGCCGATCCGGCGGAACGTGATCGACACCGACGCATCCCCGACCCGCAGATCGCTGACCTCGAGCCAGTCGATACCTTCGGGCAGCATCGGCTGTTCGATCAGCACTTCGCGGCGCTCGGCGTCGATCGTGATGCCCAGACACGCCTCGAGCATCATGAACGGCGAGCCCGCCGCCCATGCCTGCGGCAAACACGCGACCGGATAGGCCGTGGGCGGCTCGCCGCGGCGTCGCGGGAAGCCGCAAAACAGCTCGGGCAGGCGCATGTCGAAATTGACCGCGGCCTGGAACAGCGCCTGCAGCAGCTTCACGGCCGACGCCTTGCCGCCATAGCGTGACAGCCCGCGCGCGCACAGCGCGTTGTCGTGCGGCCAGACCGAGCCGTTGTGATATGCCATCGGATTGAAGCGCGCCTGGCTCGCGGCCAGTGTGCGCACGCCCCAGCCGGTGTGGAACAGCGTCGAGTCGAGCGCCCGCACCACCGCCTCGCCGCGCTCGCGCGTGGGCAGGCCGAACGCCAGCAGATGCCCCGCGTTCGATGCCATCACGCGACACAACTCGCCATGACCGTCGAGCGCGATGCCGTAAAAGCCGACCTCGTCCATCCAGTACTTTTCTTCGACGCAGCGGCGGATCTTCTTCGCGCGCTCCGCGTATTGCACGGCCGCGTCGCGCAGGCCGCGCAGCTTCGCGTAGTGAGCCATCGTGTCGAACGCGGCGCTCGCGTAGGCCTGCACTTCGACGAGCGCGATCGGGCCGTCAGGGAAACGCCCGTCCGCATGGAACACCGAATCGTGACTGTCTTTCCAGCCCTGGTTCGCGAGGCCGCCATCCGATTCGCGCTGGTAATCGAGCAGCCCGTGCCGGTTTTTGTCGCACACGCCCGCGACCCACTGCGCTGCGCGTTCGAGCGCCGGCCATAGTTCGTCGATCAAGCCGACGTCGCCGGTGCGGGCCGCGTAGGCGCCGGCCAGCACGATGAACAGCGGCGTGGTGTCGACACCGCCGTAGTACAGCGCGAACGGGACTTCGCCGGCCGCGGCCATTTCGCCCTTGCGCATCTCGTGCATGATCTTGCCCGGCGCGGCGTCGCGAAACGGCGAGTTCTCGCGCGCCTGATGCTCGGCGAGAAAGCGCAGCACGCCGGCTGCGAGATGCGGTTGCAGCCACAGCGTCTGCAGCGACGTGATCACCGCGTCGCGGCCGAACGGGGTCGAAAACCATGGGATGCCCGCGTACGGGTACGGGCCGGTCGCGAGATCCGTCGTCAGCAGGCCGAGGTCGGCGAACGAGCGGTCGATCCACGCGTTGAACAGCGGATTGCTCGAACGCACGCGCGCGCTCGCGTTGCGTCGCTCGCGCATCACCAGGTGCGCATCCACCATTGCCGCGCGTACCGCCGTGCGGCCGACGCGCGGGCGCTCCGCATCGATCTGCGAGAGATGCGCTTCGCTCAACGCATGCATCGGCTGCGACACGTCGGCGCCGGGCTTGCCGGTCATCGGCACGACATGCACCGCTATCGACAGATAGATCGACACGCAGGCCTGCGCGGGCAGCTTGACGGTGTAGTCGGCGCGGTCGGCGAACAGCTTGTCCGGCTGCGGCGAGAACGCGATCCGCACGTTGCGCGCCACGTCGTCGAGACCGATGTAGCCGAGCAGCACCTCCTGATTCTCGATGCGCGCGGGCTGCACGCGACCCTGTTTGTCGCGCTTCAGGCCGCGCACTTCGAACATATCGCGGAAATCGCTGGAAAACGAAATCGACAGCGGCACGGTCGCATCGTGCGTGCCGTAGTTCGTGAGCTCGATCGCCTCGTTGAGCACGGTGCCCGACAGCACACGCACACGCTCGACGTGGATCACGCCTTCGGGTGTGCTGTCGCCGCCGAGCGGCGGCAGCGGGCGGTTGGTCAGATGCGCGGTGAAACTGGTGTTGTCGCTGCTGACGCTGCCCGACAGCAGCGACGGCGCGCGGCCGCCGAAGGTCAGGCGCAGTTGCGACATCACGCGCGTATCGTTGACGAACAGGCCATCGTCGTGGCCGGTGATATCGCCGAGCGGATCGTTGACGATGAAGGTGTCGCCCGACTTGAGCACGTGCTGCGTAGCGCTCGCGACGTTAAGGTTTTCCGTCGGGATGAAAACGCCGTCCTGCTCGGGCTCGCGATGATCGACGCCGCCCGAGTGGGTCAGCCCGCCGAGGGCTTCTGGCTGCTGTATCAAGGTCGCTCCTATGGATTCGCTGCTGCGTTTGGTTGCACTTCGGGTCTCGCCTCGGATCGGCCGCCGGATTGCCCGGTTGCCCCGTCACCCGGGCCCCGGTTGGCCGGCCCCCGGTTGGCCGGCCCATCCGATTGTAGAGGCTCTTTCCGCGTGAGACGAGCTTATCGCCTCGGAGTTTCGGCTTTTTGGGCCGTTTTTTGACGGCGTTTTCGGTGGCACGGGATGTGCAGGCGGCAGGATGCACGGAACGTAAAAAAACCCACGGCCTCGTGAGCCGTGGGTTGGCGACCGTCGTTGAACGCGTTGTCGGGCGTCTATCCGGCCTGTTACCGCTTCGCGACCGGCTTCGCTTCACGCAGCGTCTCGCCGATGAACAGCTGACGCGGACGGCCGATCTTCTGCTCGGGATCGGCGATCATTTCGTTCCACTGCGCGATCCAGCCGACCGTGCGTGCCATTGCGAAGATGCAGGTGAACATCGACGTCGGAATGCCCAGCGCGCGCTGCACGATGCCCGAGTAGAAGTCGACGTTCGGGTACAGCTTGCGCGACACGAAATATTCGTCTTCGAGCGCGATCTTTTCCAGCGCCATCGCGAGCTTGAACAGCGGGTCGTCGTGCAGGCCCAGCTCTTCGAGCACTTCGTGGCAGGTTTCGCGCATCAGCTTCGCGCGCGGATCGTAGTTCTTGTACACGCGGTGGCCGAAGCCCATCAGCTTCACGCCCGAATTCTTGTCCTTCACCTTCGCGATGAAGTCGGGAATGTTGTCGACCGAGCCAATCTCTTCCAGCATGTTCAGCGCGGCTTCGTTCGCGCCGCCGTGCGCCGGGCCCCACAGACACGCGATACCGGCCGCGATACACGCGAACGGATTCGCGCCCGACGAACCGGCGAGACGCACGGTCGACGTCGACGCGTTCTGCTCGTGGTCCGCGTGCAGGATCAGAATGCGGTCGAGCGCGCGCACCAGCACGTCGTTGACCTCGTACTCTTCGGCCGGATTCGAGAACATCATGCGCATGAAGTTCGCGCTGTACGACAGGTCGTTCTTCGGATACACGAACGGTTGACCGACGCTGTACTTGTACGCCATCGCGACCAGCGTGGGCAGCTTCGCGATCATGCGGATCGCCGATACGTCGCGATGCTGCTGGTTCGTGATGTCGAGCGAGTCGTGATAGAACGCGGACAGCGCGCCGACCGCCGCAACCAGAATCGCCATCGGGTGCGCGTCGCGACGGAAGCCGCGGAAAAAGAAGTGCATCTGCTCGTGCACCATCGTGTGCTGCGTGACGGTGTTCTCGAACCCGGCTTTCTGCTGGGCGTTCGGCAGTTCGCCCTTCAGCAGCAGGTAGCAGGTTTCGAGGAAGTCGGCGTTCTGCGCGAGGTTGTCGATCGGGTAGCCGCGGTAGAGCAGTTCGCCCTTGTCGCCGTCGATATACGTGATCTCGGAGTTGCATGCCGCCGTCGACATGAAGCCAGGATCGTAGGTGAATTTGCCGGTCTGGCCGTACAGCTTGCGGATGTCGATGACGTCGGGGCCCAGCGAGCCCTGATAGATCGGCAGATCGATGGTCTGGTCGCTGTCGGAAAAGCTCAGCGTTGCGTGTGACTTCGAGTTCATGTACGTCTTCCTTTTGCTTGATACCGCACTCGCGCCGGCATGCATCGCAGTCGTACGGCGAGGCGCGACATCGGCGCTCCCGAAGAAGTACGGGCATGCTCAGGCTCCGCTGCGCATTCTACGGGTCGGCGTGTCGTTGATTGCGTCGATTGATCGCAACAGTCCATCTCCTTGGGCGCAACATTCGTTGTCGGCACGCGGCGGGTGCATCGCGATGCCGATGAAAGTTGCACGAAAGTCGGAACACCAGCCGCAACAATGTTTTGCTGCCAGCACACTGCGTCGGCGTGGATCCATCTGCGATACTCAATCCGTGCATTGATGCTTGCGGCCCGTGATTCGAAGCGGGCTTTTTTGATCACACAGAAAAGCAGGACGAATACAAATGAATGTCTCTCTCGAAACGCTGTTTCCGGATCATGTCCATACCGAAGACCACACGGTCACCGCGCTGAATCATCAGGATATCGTCGTCGCGTTGTCGGCGGCGCTGAAGACGCAGGACGTCGCGGTGCTGCACATGCTCTATCCGCGCACCGACGCGCGCACGCATCGCAGTCTCGACACGCTCGTCGACGTGCTGCATGGACACGGCCTGCATGAAGTCGCGGATCTGATCGCGCAGGAAGCGCACTATCTGTTGTTCAAGGACCCGGTGAAGGCGTGGAAGGTGTTCCACGAAATCCGCAACGACTCGCTCGCGATCGGCGTACATCTGTACTATCACGGGCTCGTCGGCGAGGCGGCCGAACGCGCGCTCGACAAGGACGCGCATCGCAAGGCCTGATGCAGTAACGGGCGATCGGCGGTGCGCGCCGGCCGATCGCCCTTGATCTTCGCTTCACTTGCTCAGCGCGCGCTCATCGCCTGAATGAAATCATCCACGTAACGATTGAACGCGGACGGATGCGCGAGGTTCATGCCATGCGACGCACCGCGTACCGTTTCGCGGCGCGCATCGGGCAACCATCCCTGCAACGCCGTCACCGTGCGGTGGAACATGTCGGGACTCTTCTCGCCGTCGATCAGCAGGACCGGGCAGCGCAGATCGGCCGCGTCCTCGGGCATGTAGGCGGGCAGCGGATCGCGGAATTGCCGCGCGAGCGTGTGCGCGTTGTCCGTCGCCATGCGGCGAAAACCCGGGGTGCTCATCGCCCAGAAGCCGGGGCGGCTCACCGAATCGACGAACAGTTGCAGGCCTGCTTCGACCTCGCCGCTTTCGATCAACCGAGCCGCTTTCGCACGCAATGCGTTGACCGTCTCCGGCACGCTCGCGGGTGGACGTCCGGCGATCTGCAGCGGGCCGCCCGGATCGGCGAGCGTCAGCGTGCGCACGTGTTCGGGATGGCGTCGCGCGAAATGATAGGCGACGCAGCCGCCGCGCGAATGCCCGATCACATGCGCGGGCCCCGCGCCGAAACGCGCGATGAACTCCGCCACTTCATCGGCGTGGCTGCTCCAGCTGAACGGCAGGCCCGCCGCGCTATCGGTCACTGGCCAGTAATGCGTGAGACTGACCGCGACGCAGCGATAGCGCTTCGACAGGCCGGCCAGTTGCGGCTGCCAGTAGCGGTAGTCGCACAACGAACCGTGCACGAACAGCAGCAAGTCGCCGTCGCCGGCCTCGACGTAAGGCATGCGCAAGCCGCTGCGTAGTCCGATGAAGGATGGCGATGACGACAGCGACGAAGCGGAAACGGATTGATTCACGGGTGAGCTACGGACAGCGGCATCGGCGCGGGAATGCGGGCGGAGCCGGCTACAGGCATTGGGAAATGAGCGTACCGGTGTCCCTGAAAATGGGACGCGATGCGTATTGTCACATAAGCGTCAGCGACGCGTCGGGCAGGCGTCTTCATTAAACCACTGACGGGTGGCGACAAGGATATTACTCGCCTGGAGAGTACTTCATCAGTCGGGCCGTTTCCTAAAGATCAACATAACCGGTGCGCCCCATAAAGCACCGTATATTGGGTTTCCCGATATTTTTTAGATGTTCGACGACCTCTTTAAACAGAGGCTCATCTTTGTCTGGCTCCATCATTATTCGCCAATCCTGGTCGCCGTCTCCTTTCATCTTTAAGAAGTGTGCGTCGCCTGGTTCGTCCATATAGGCCCTGACTATATAACTGACATTTCCCTCGACAAATTCATAGATATCGTACTCGTAATAATATTCATACATTCCATTTTCATCGCGGTCACTGCAGTCGATATGGTGGCTCACAATTACTTTCATTAACTTCTCCTGCCGGTCAAAAATTTTGGCATCAAAGCTCAAGATACGCTGTGAGAATGTAGTACGGCATGCCATTGTGGGGTTCGCGCTTTATAAACATTTTAACCTTGCTCAACGGCACGAGTTTCCCTGTTGATCGAGTCATTCCATACCCTGCAGGGGACCCTACGTCATGAATCAGACATAGACGTATGTCATTTGTCGCCGCCCATGCCTTCACCCTCGCAGAGTTGAATTGCATAACCTTTGAAACTGCACTTTCAGCGGCGCGCAAATTCGTAAATGAGGATGCGATGTCAATGCGACTTTCAGCAGCCAGCCTGGCGCGCAATTGCGCCTCGGTTCGTCCCACATGCTTTGCGATTGTATGCCCACCAATCCGGCTGCCAGCTTGCGCCTCATGCTCAATCAGATTGATCCGGCCCATCGTAACGCTGGCGGCGCGTACCGCCCTGATCGAACCGGCAAAGCCGAACGGCACGACCATATCAACTGACAGGCCGATGTTGTTCGCCAAGTCAGGACCGGCCTTCATCGCCTCGGCCAGTTTCGTCGTACCTTGCTGTATCAGCGTGGCCGTATCCCGGCCTGTCCAGATTTGGCGTAGACCGGCCGACGCCGTATCTGAGCCATGCACGCCGAACACGACACACGCGGCCTTGCTGGCCATCGTCGGTTCCGGCAGCACACACAGAGCCGCCGCCCCGACCATTTCCAGCACCCCGCCGACCACCTGCAAACCGCCCCATAGCCGGTTGGAAAGCATCTCCGTGGGGCTGATCGACTGGCGGGAGAGCACTGCCGCCAGTTGCGGCGCACTGAGCACCACCCGCACGCCGTCCGAATCCTGTTGATACGACATTCCGGTGTCCTCTGTAGTTGTTGGGGCTGCTACGCTAGCAGGCATCCACAGGGGTACGGAATGGGCGATGGATGATTTTTGGATTCCGCTTCGGTCAACGAAATGTCAATATTTTTCCGCGTCGGAGGGTCTCAGTTCACTGGGAAGCGCGTGCGCGGCATTCTGAAACGGGAGCGCTGCGGCGGCAACGCTGGCCGCTTCCTGTTCGCGGTCGCATTCGTTAATTGAGTGTTTGCCAGCGTCGATCGAACGGCCCATCGCAAGCGCCTTCACATGCGTCCGCAATAGAGACCTCGGGAGACACGCCGGGCCCGCATCGCGTCGCTTGCCCGTCACAGGGCCGGTAACGCGCAGCGTCCATTTGCAGCCCGCCTTGCCAAGGGTGAGCAGCAACCCGGTTACCTTGCCACCGAATGCCGGGTTTTTGCCGAGCTGTAGTGAAGCCCTTATCCACCGCTCACGCGTCCCCGGCTTCGTCCACCCACCCCGCCGCGGCCGCCGCGCCCGCGCCACGCACCGCGCAGGTCAGCGGTTCGTCGGCGACGTGCACGTCGAGGCCGATTTCCCGGCTCAAACGCCGCCCCAGATTGCGCAACAGCGCGCCGCCACCGGTCAGCACGATGCCCTTGTGCGCGATGTCCGTCACGAGTTCGGCGGGAGCCAATTCGAGCCCACGCTTCACCGCGCCGATCACCTGGCTCAGCGACCCTTCGATCGCCTCCGAAATATCGCGGTTGCTCAACTGCACCGTGCGCGGTAGCCCATCGTCGACGCTGCGGCCGGTTGCGTTCATCTGCTCGAGCGGCACGTCGTGCACGGCCGAGCCGATGGCTCTCTTGACGTGCTCGGCGGTCTGCTCGCCGAGCAGCACGCCATACAGATTGCGCACGTAGCTGATGATCGCCGCGTCGAAATTGTCGCCGCCGACGCGCACCGAGCCGCTATACGCGGTGCCGCCCAGCGCGATCACGCCCACCTCGGTGGTGCCGCCGCCGATGTCGACCACCATCGAGCCGGTCGGGTCGCCCACCGGCAGGCCCGCGCCGAGCGCCGACGCGAGCGATTCGCCGATCAGGCTGACCTTCCACGCGCCAGCCGCCTCGGCCGCTTCGCGGATCGCGCGGCGCTCGACGTGGGTCGCGGAGGCCGGCACGCACAGCGTGAATGCCGCGCGTCGGCTGAAGAGCGGGCGCGGCCGCGCCATGTCGACGAATTGCTTGATCATGTGTTCGGCCGCGGAGAAATTGGCGATGACGCCGTGGCGCATCGGCCGCACCGCTTCGAGATTGCGCGGCACGCGGCCGAGCAGCTGGCGCGCCTCGGCGCCGATCGCGGCGATCCGCTTCGACCCGCTCGCGGGCTGCGTCTCGAAGCACACGACGGACGGCTGGTTCAGCACGATGCCGCCGTCGTCGGTATAGATAAGGGTGTTGGCCGTGCCGAGATCCACCGCCACGGCGTGGCGGAACAGTCGCTCAAAGAGCGGGTAATGCGGCGTCGGTCTGGCCATATGCAGGCTCTGATGTGTCGTTATGCGCCGTCCAAGGCGGTCTGGAAATGCGCCCCCGGTACCCCGAAGCCGCGCGACACGCCCCGCTGGGCGTTGCGCTTCCCGCACGGCGGGGGTGATTTTCAAGCTATTGCCCGTATGACGGCAAGCCCATCAGAATCTTTAGGGCCACTTTCTAGTGGGTTTGTGTCAATCGCGCGACAGCTCGCCCAGCGCGCGTTCCAGCGCATCACGGCCGAGCGCGACGCCGTCGGCGGTGATCGTGTGGCCGACGCCGGGCAGCACGTAGGCGTCGACCGCATAGCCGGCGGAGTTGAAAGCGTCGGCCGCGGATTCGAGTTCGCGCACCGGGATCACCTCGTCGTTCTCGCCGTGGACGAGCGTGAGCGGCGTCGCGCGGTTCGACGACACGATCGGCGAGGCGAGCCGCCCCGAATACGCGACGACGCCCGCCGCGCCCTCAACGCTCGACGCGACGTGATGCAGCGCCATGATCGAACCTTGCGAGAAGCCAACCAGCGCAAGCCGATCGAAAGACAGCTGCCAATGCGCGAGCTCGGCGTCGAGCACGCGGCGCAGCGCCGGATAGGCGGCGGCGACGCGCGCCTCGCGGTTCGCCGCGCCGACGTCGCGCAGGCTGAACCACTGGCGGCCGCCGAAGCCGCCGTCGAACGGATCGGTGCCGTCGAGCGACACGAACGCCGTGCCGGGCAGGTCCTCGCTCCAGATGTCGGCGAGCGGCATCAGATCGCGCGCGTTGCTGCCGACGCCGTGCATCAGCACGACGAGGCTCGTCGCGGGCGTGTTTTGCGGCGAGCGCCGCCAGCCGTGTTCGAATTGTTGCCAGCTCATGGTGGGGTCCTTTTTTCCGTGGGATTGGGTGTACGTTTCGGCCTTTGCTGACGCAGCCTCAGCCGCGAGCATACGCCGCGTGCCGCGTTTCGCGCCGTCGGGCGCCGCATCGGCTGCTGCCGTGGCCGACGCCGGCCGGCGATTGCGGGTATGCTTTTGCGCATCGACGGACCCGCCGCCGCGGTGCACGGTCCACGGCATCCTGCGCCGAGCATGCATTGCGAGTCGCGCGCCCTCGCCGTCCGTCCTCACGCCGTTCGCGCCGTCCGCCGCAAAACCTCCGGAGAACGCCTTTTGAGCCAGCCCAACGCCGCGCCTGATTCCGCGTCGTCGTCGCCTCAGCCACCCGCGCCACCGTCGCCGCCCGCGCCTCTCGAAGGCGGCCGGCTGGTTCTCGCGACGATCGCCGTCGCGCTCGCCACGTTCATGAACGTGCTCGACACGTCGATCGCGAACGTCGCGATTCCGACCATTTCCGGCAACCTCGGCGTCTCGGTCGACGAAGGCACGTGGGTGATCACCGTGTTCGCGGCCTCCAACGCGGTGGCGATTCCGCTGACCGGCTGGCTCACGCAACGCATCGGCCAGGTGAAGCTGTTCGTCGGCGCGATCCTGTCCTTCACGCTCGCGTCATGGCTGTGCGGCATCGCGCCGACGCTGCCGATCCTGCTGCTGGCGCGGGTATTCCAGGGCGCGGTGGCCGGGCCGCTGATTCCGTTATCGCAGGCGATCCTGCTCGGCTCGTATCCGAAGGAGAAGTCGTCGACCGCGCTCGCGCTGTGGGCGATGACCGCCACCGTCGGCCCGATCGCGGGCCCGGCGCTAGGCGGCTGGATCACCGACAGTTACAGCTGGTCATGGATCTTCTACATCAACATCCCCGTCGGCCTGTTCGCGGCCGGCGTCACGTGGATGATCTACCGCACCCGCGAATCGCCGACGCGCAAGCCGCCGATCGACGTGGTCGGCCTCGGCCTGCTGATCACGTGGGTCGCGTCGCTGCAGATCATGCTCGACAAGGGCAAGGATCTCGACTGGTTCTCGTCGCCGGTGATCACGATTCTCGGCCTCGTCGCGCTGATCAGCTTTGCGTTTTTCCTCGTATGGGAGCTGACCGAGGAGCACCCGATCGTCGATCTACGGCTCTTTCAGCAGCGCAATTTTCTCGGCGGCACGATCGCGATTTCGATCGCCTACGGGGTATTTTTCGGCAATCTCGTGCTGCTGCCGCAATGGATGCAGGAGTACCTGAACTACCGTTCGATCGACGCCGGCCTCGTCACCGCCCCGCTCGGCATCTTCGCGGTCATTCTTGCGCCGATACTCGGCCGCGTGCTGCCGCACTCGGACGCGCGCGTGATCTCGACGGTCGCGTTCGTCGGCTTCGCGATCGTGTTCTACATGCGCTCGAAGTACGTGATCGAGATCGACACGTGGCACCTCGTGCTGCCGACGCTGCTGCAAGGCATTCCGATGGCGCTGTTCTTCGTGCCGCTGACGGCGATCATCCTGTCCGGCCAGCCGCAGAGCCGGATTCCGGCGGCGGCGGGGCTGTCGAATTTCGTGCGGGTGTTCTGCGGCGCGGTGGGCACGTCGATCGCGGGTACCGCGTGGAACAACCGCACGATACTGCATCATGTGCGGCTCACCGAGCAGGCGTCGGTCGACAACCCGTTGTTCGTGCAGCAGATCGACAACACGCAGTCGGTGCTGCATCTGAATCCACAATCGGCGAATGCGCTGTTCGATTTCACCGTGAACACGCAGGCCGCGATGATGGGCCTGAACGACGTCTTCTTTGTGTCGGCGATCATCTTCCTGCTGATCATTCCGCTGATCTGGATCACGCGGCCGGCCAAGGGCGGAGGTGGACCGGATGCGGCCGGCGCCCATTGAGGCAGATTCGTTCTCGCGCGACGGCGACGCTCGCGCGGTGGCCACGAAGCGGCGTCAGCGGAAATAGCGCGCCGGCGTGTCGCCGAACGCATCGCGAAACACCGCGATAAACGACGACACGTCGTTATAGCCGACTTCGAGCGCCACCTGCGTGACGCTCTCACCGGCGCCCAGATGTTCGAGCGCGGCCAGCAGACGCAACTGCTGGCGCCATTGACCAAAGGTCTGCCCCGTTTCCTTCGCGAACAAACGCGCGGCCGTGCGCGCGGTCACGCCCGCGGCCGCGGCGAGTTCCTCCAGCACCAGCGATTGCGCGGGATTCGCGCTGAGCGCCTCGGCGATGCGCCGCGCGCGCGGATCGGCCGGCCAGTTCAAGCCAAGCGGCGCGGCGGACAAGCCGGCGACGCGATCCAGCAGCACCTGCAGCAGACGGCGGGCGGGTTCGTCGGGCGCGCGATCGTGCGGCAGATCGGCCGCGGCGGCGAGCAGCGCCTGCACCAGTGTGTCGGGGATCAGCGCGCCGGTCTGCGCGGGCAGCGGCGCGGCGTCGGCGGCGGCGGCGGAGTCGTCGGTGGCGTCCATTGCGGCATCGGTTGCGACGTAGAGCGAATACGACTGCACCGGCCGCGTCGCGTGCAGGCAGTGCAGCGTATTCGCGGCGATCCACAGCGCGCGGGCGGGCGGCACGACCCAACGGCCGGATGCCGTGCGCACGGTCAGCACGCCTTCGCTAACGTAAATCAGACGCGCGCGCCGATACGCGCGCCACGGCTCGTCCAGCGTCGCATGGCGTTCGCCGACCACGAAGACCGCTTGCTCGATGCCGTCCGGATCGAAGGCTTCCGTCATGGTGTCTGCTCTGACGCGGGACGTCCGCGAAGGGAGCAAGATTAGCACGCGCGCGGGGCGCGGCTGCGAGGCGGGCTAACAGCGTCCGGCCACCGTGAGCGCGCATCCCGCCTAAGGCCTGGTTACCCCGCCCGCTTCACCAACTCCTCCAGCACCGTCCGATACGACGTCATGCCAATCACCCGCTCGTTCACCCCCTGCTCGAAATCGATCCACCCCGAGTTGAAGCCGTCGAGCATCTCGATACGCGGCGCGGGCCACTCCGTGCCTTGCGCCTGAAACAGCGCCTCCCACTGCTCGCGCGGCACCGTCTGCGCTTCGACGGGCCGCCCGAGCGCCTCGGCGAGCAGCGCGGCAATCTCGTGCTGCGTATAGCGCCCTGGCCCCTCGATCTCGATCACGCGCCGCCCTTGCCATGACTGCGTGAGCGCCTGCGCGACCACGCGGCCGATATCCGCGGTCGCGACCATCGGATACGCGCGATCGAGCGGCTGCAGAAAGCTCGGCATCACGCCGGCGTTGCGGGCCGGTGCGATATCCCACAACGAGTTTTCCATGAACCAGGCCGGCCGCAGGAACGCGGTCGGAAGCGGCAGATCGGCGAGCGCCTGTTCGAGAATATGCACCTGCGTGATGAGGCCGAGCCCCGCATCGCGCTGCCCGCCCACCGACGACAACGCCGCCACCCGCCCCGGCCGCGCCTTCGACAACGCATCCTTCAGTATCGCGGCCGCCGCATGCGCGTTCGGATAACCGGGCTGCGGCGCGAAATTCGGTGCAATCATCACGAATACGCCGGCCGTGTCGCGAAACGCGGCGCTGAGCGAGTCGGCGTCCTCGAACGACGCGATCGCCACCTCCGCGCCGCGCTCGCGCCACGGTGCCGCCTTGCTTTCGTCGCGCAGCACGGCGCGCACCGCGTGCCCCGCGTCGAGTAACGCGCGTGCCGCCGCGCCGCCCACCTGTCCTGTCACACCGGTAATTGCAAACATGCTGTTCTCCTCGATTACGGCGGATGCCGTGTTGGGAAGCATTCTCTGTGTGGCGTGGTGATTTCGCGAGAGCGTGGGTGTCATTTGTTTAATGACTCGACGTCATCAAACCTCCTTGGCGGGCCCAGGTGATGCGCTTGTCTGACGGAGTGTTCTCAACGCCAAGTATCGAATCGCCGCTCGATGTTCGCGAAACGCAGCGGCAATCGTGCGCAGCGCTCCACGCGACCTCGTATCCGAGAGGCTCGAATGCAGCACGATTTCCGAAGGAGGAAGCGCGGGGAGCCCCAGCAGCGCGCCGACTTCGATGACACCGACCGGCGCGACCCGCTGCGCGAACGCACCGACGGCAAGCCCGGCCGAGACAGCGACGGTGACGGCCGGCGTGCCACCGCCTATGAACACGTCGATCCAGGCGATCCCCGCTGCGTCGAGCTTGCGGGTCGCGAGACTGCGCAGGTCGCACGATGTCGACAGCGATGCAAGCCGCAGCGGCGCATCGAGGCGGTCATTGGCGGAGTCCCGACAAAGCATGCCGGACTCGCCTCAGGGGTTGTGATTTCTACGTTTCAGATCGGCTCGGCACTGGGCGTCGCAATCATTGGCGGCGTCTTTTACGGTGCGCTTGGCGAGAGCCACGCGGCCGCGAGGCAAGACTGACTGGACGGACATCCGGGCGAACGTCATGCGGTGTGATAACGCAGCCAGAAGGTTTCGCGGCAGACGTTGTCGAATCTCTGGCTCGCCGGATCGATGCTGAGGCCGGCGGGATGCTGGATCACGACATAGTCGATCCAGCATTCGGCGCAGAGCGCATCGGAGCTCACCTGATCCCACTCGAGGGATCGGCGAATCACCGCGCCGTTGTCGAAAGCGAAGGTGATTTCCTGCTTGTGAACTTCGATGTCCTGTTCGCGCCAGGTCTCCGTTGAAACGTCCTGGCGCACGATCGTCACAGGGCCGGACAGCCCATGAATGGAGCTGACATAGGAAACAAGTTTATTCATGCTTTACGAACCGAAGTTGCCGCGTATCGCGCAACAGGGCCGACAAGTATACATGCGACTGCGCGGCAGCTTCGTTCGCACCGACCTCGCCCCTTTTCGGGGCGAGCACGGCCACAAACCTCTCTCAGTGCTGCCCCTCGAGGCGATAGTCGGATCGGCAGGACACCGTCAACTTCACAACGAGTCCGGGATGGTTGTCCACCAGTGTCAGCGTGCCTCTATGCAGCGTTGCGACACCTTTCACGAGCGCGAGGCCGAGCCCGACGCCCGGCGTTCCCCGGCTCGCATCGCCCCGGTAGAAGCGCTCCGTTACCTTCGCCTTCTCGGCAGCAGGAACGCCCGGGCCATCGTCCGCTACTTCAATCTCGATGAGCCCTTCGCGCTCGTTCACTGTCACATGCACGCGCGAACATGCGAACTTCAGTCCGTTATCAATCACGTTTCCGACTGCTTGCGCAATCAGTAGCGGGTCCACAACCGCTTCCAGCTCGGCGGGACAAGTCTGCGACAGGGCAATCCCTCGAAGGTCGCCTAGCGGTTGGTAAAACTCCACCGCTTCGGAAACGATATCTGCAACATTGCTCGCAACAAAGCCTGACCTTCGCACCCCTGCATCGATCTCCGCCAGACGAAGAAGGGCATTAAAAATGCTGATCACCCGGTCGATATCGGTGAGCGAACCCTCCAGGCGCTCAAGCGTGTCGGCGTCGACCTTCTTCTTCAAATCGAGAATCATCACCTCCATCCGCGTCCGGAGTTCAGTCAGAGGCGTTCGCAAATCGTGAGCGATTGCATTCGATGTGTTGCGCACGCTACTGATCATCTCGACCAGCGCCTCCTGGGCGGCCTGCCGCCTCTCCACCTCGTCGTGCAAGCGTGCATTGCTCTCTTGCAGGACCTTCTGTAGCCGCCGGAACTTCACGTGGGTTCTCACTCGCGCGAGGAGTTCTTCCATCTGCAAGGGCTTGGTGACGTAGTCAACGGCCCCGACCTGGAACCCCACGGTCTTGTCCTCGGTGTGCGACAGTGAGGTCATGAAGATGACGGGGATGTCCCACGTTTCCGGGGTCGCTTTCAAACGGCGGCAAACCTCGAACCCATCCAGACCCGGCATCATCACGTCGAGCAGGATCAGGTCCGGACGTACGAGGGCCGCGCGACTCAGCGCCTCTTCACCGTCCCGGGCAATCGAGACGTGCAAACCGCTCCCCTCAAGAAAGTCTACGACCAGGCCCAGATTCGGTGCCGTATCATCAACCACCAGGACTACGGGCGGATTTTTCTCGAACTCATCCGACATGTGCACTAACTTCCGTTCAGGTGTTTCTCGATGAGCACGAGCAGTTCTCGCGACTCAAAGTTTTCCGCAAGGTTGCCTACTCTGGTAGCGAATGCCGTATAGCGGGTGTCGCTCGCCCGAAGCGACTCAACGTGTCGCATGACCTCCCGCATCGAACCTCTGCGCGCGAGATCGTGCAACACCTCCATGCTCGCACGCGGCGGCAGGACGAACGACGAGACCGCTTCGGCGTCGGATGGCGTTGCGCCAATCCGGCGCGGACGCTCGGCCACATGTTCAGTTGCCGGGCGCACACCATCACGTCCGGCAAACATCAGGCATTCGTCGCGTGGAGCTTGCCGATCGCCGGCGTCGTCACGCACCAGCGGCTCGTGAGCGGGACACTCAACCGCGAGGTCGAACCAGAATCGACTTCCTCGCCCGTATTCACTCTCGACGTGAATATCGCTGCCCATAAGCCGTGCCAAATGTTGGCTGATGGAAAGCCCCAACCCCAGCCCGGCGCTCCTGCGCTCGATGTCACCCGCCTGTTCAAATGGCTGGAAGACTCGCTCGAGTTGGTCATGCTTAATGCCAATCCCGGTATCTTTCACTTCAAACCTCAAAACGCCACCTCGGACCAACTTCACCGAGAATGCCACCTCTCCGATGTCCGTGAACTTCACGGCATTGGAGAGCAGATTGAGCAGTACCTGCCGCAATCGCTTCTCGTCAACGCGAATCACTGCGGGCAGGTTTGGCGCAGCCGCACAAATCTGCGCGAGCCCCTTCTCACGAGCCCGCACGCCAACCATCTCCCCAAGCATTTCGAGGAACGGCGCGAGCAAAACATCGTTCAGCTCCAGGTCAATTCGACCGGCGCCGACGCGCGCGAAGTCAAGCAAATCATTAATCAACGTGACGAGATGCGACCCGCTTTGCTCGATCAGCGAAACATGCGACTTTTGACGAACGCTCAGGTTGTCATCGCGCCGCAGAACCTGCGTATATCCGAGAATGCAGTTCAACGGGGTCCGGAGTTCGTGGCTGATGTTAGCCAGGAACTGGTCCTTCGCCTTGTTCGCCAATTCAGCCTCGTCCCGGGCAACACGCACCGTCTCCTCGAGCGCTTTGCGCGCCGAGATGTCCTGGATAATCGCAATGGTATGCTGAACCTGCTGGCTGGAATCACGCTGTAACGACACGGTCGCACTGACCCACACGCGCGATCCGTCGCGCCGTATGTTGACTTTTTCCTCCGTGTAATGCGAGAAGTCGTTTTTGAGCAGTTTCTTGAACTGATTGATGCTCTCTGGAACACTGCCAACCGCTGTGACTTCCATGAACGTCATCGAGAGCAATTCTTCACGACTGTAGCCAACGATATCGCAATAGCGCCGGTTGACGCGAAGGAACCGGCCGCTCTGGTCACAATGAACAATACCCACGGCTGCGTTTTCAAAGGTTCCACGGAAGCGCTCTTCGCTGGTTCGCAGTGCGAGTTCTGCACGCTTCAAGTCCGTAATATCGACCATGGTCCCAGAGACGCGCGTAGCCGGCCCGCAAGAAAACCGAGGACCCGCGCCACGCGTCAAGACCCATCGCCAGGACCCGTCGCGATGGAGCACGCGGTGTTCAATGCCAAACAGCCCGCCTGGCTCCCGGCTGCACCGCCAAAACGCGTCGCAAACGCGTTGCCTGTCCTCCGGGTGGATGACCTCCATCACGCGCGCGATGCCGGGAGCGGCGTCAGCCTCCGTGTAACCTAGCCATGCCTGGATGTTCCAGCACCTCAGCGACAGGTCCCGCCCCTCTTCGCCCGCGAGATCAATGGCCCACACCCCGACCTTCGAGCCGCGCATCGCGCCGTCCAGCCGATCGTTGGTTTCGCGCAGAATTTCCGCCTCGGCTGCCTGACGTGACGCTGTAGCGTCACGCACAACGAGCACCATGCCGATGACGTTGCCCGAGTCGTTCACAATCGGCGTTCCACGATTTTCAACGGACACCATGCGCCCTGCTCTACCGACGAGCATCGTCTTCGGGGGAAAAGAAACGAAGCCGCCCTCGCCCAGGGCTGCTGACACGCTGAATTTCAGTGGCGCATTCGTGTCCTCGTCGATTAGCCGGAGGACTTTCTCGAGCGGCTGCCCGACAGCGTCTTCCCGCGACCATTCTGTCAACGCCTCGGCGACGGGATTGATGAGCGTAACGTGTCCCTTACAGTCAGTGGCAATGACGCCATCGCCGATGCAGTCCAGCGTAACCGCATAACGCTGCTCGCTCTCGCGCAGCTGACGCTCCGCATCGTGCTTATAGAGGGCCATCTCGACAACCGTACGCAGTTGCAGGTCGTCGAAAGGCTTCAGGACGTAACCGAATGGTTCGGTCACTGTGGCGCGCCGGACCGTTTCCTCGTCGGCATAAGCCGTCAGGAACACAATGGGCAAACGGAGCGACTCGCGCAACTGACGAGCCGCATCGATGCCGTCCAGCTTTCCCTCGAGGCGCACATCCATGAGGACAAGGCTTGGCTTTTCCTTCGCGGCAACCGTTATCGCATCCTCGCCGGTCGTCACGCAACCTATGACGACGTGCCCGCAGCGAGTCATTTGTTGGGCAATGTCACGAGCGACCACCCGGTCGTCTTCGACAATCAGTATTCGCGCAGAAGACATGTTAGTGGCCGCCCGTTTGCTGGAGTCTGAAATCAATGTCAAAGGCCGTCCCTCTCTCGCGACTAACCTCGATTGACCCGTGGAGTTGCCGGGAAAGGTCGAATACGAGCTGCAGTCCCAGGGATTCGGCACGCTCAAGTGAAAACTCCGGCGGCAAGCCGATACCGTCGTCGGCGACCCTCAAGCGGCACCGATGGTCTTCTTCCGCGGCCAGCCCAACGCGCAGCCGCCCGCTTCGACCGTTCGGAAACGCATGCTTGAGTGCATTCGAAACTAGCTCGTTGACGATCATGCCGCATCCTATCGCGCGATTCATGTCGAGCTGAACGTCGTCGACGACAACCTCCAGGATGACGTTCGATTGACTCAGTTCGTAAACGCGCGACAGGTGCGCGCACAGATTCCTGATATGAGGCGCCATGTCGATTCGCGCGAAGTTGCCCGCACGATACAAATTTTCATGGACCATCGCCATCGAGCGAACGCGGTTTCGGCTCTCCTGAAACAGCTCCGCCACGACCTTATCTTGCACACGAGCTGCCTGAAGGTTGAGAAGGCTACTAATCAGCTGCAGATTGTTTTTCACCCGATGGTGCAGTTCCTTCAGCAGAGCGTCCTTTTCTTCGAGAAGTGCTTCGACCTTCTCCAGGCTGGCGTTCTCGATAGAAATCGCCGCCTGGGACGCCAGCAACTTGAGCACCGCCATGCGCGGCGGCGTGAACGCGCCGGGCGCGAGCTCGTTCTCGAGGTACAGCGCGCCGACCAGTCTCGTCTGCTTGATGAGGGGCAAACAGAGCATCGAGCGTGAGCCTTTGCCACTGAAATACTCGTCAGAGGCAAACGGGTTTTCCGTCGTCGCATCATCGACAAGAAGCGTTTCGTGGGTGCGAAGACAATGGTGAAGCAGGGAGAGCGGCAAGTTCCGCGGCGAGGCAGTTCGCCGCTCTACGCGGACGTTATTTCCCTCGTTGGCCTCGGCTTCAATGTAAAGCTGCTCTTCGTGCGGAAGGATGAGCAGCGCGCGCCGCGCGCCCGCGTGCTCGAGCACGATGGTCATGAGTGTATTCATCAGACTGTCGAGTACCCTTTCGCTCGATATCGCCTGTGACGCCTTGACGACCGTCTCCATCTCCAGCTGACTTTCCACGGCACCTGACAACGGACCTCCCGGCTCGTTAGCCCCGAGGTCCGGATATGCCGCCTCCAGCATTCTGACTTTCGCCGTTGCCCCCCAGTTCAGGTAGGCCGATCGGGCATTACGCAAGTACACCGCGGCGATGGTCGCGAAGCCGCGGTTGGCATAGAACCGTCCGGCTATCTCGCTGGCTAGCGCCTCGACATGCAGCAATCGGTGCGTTTTTGCATTTTCGATGGCTCGCTCGTATAGCCGCATGGCTTCAAAAGCGTTGCCGCGCACGCGTGCGACTTCTGCTTCGACCAGCGCTGCACGCGCGGCGAAGTTCGTCGGACCGCTCAATGCCCAAGCGCGGAGCTTGTTCACGTGCTCGGCAAGCCTCGCGTCAGCGAGAACGTCGGCTTGCGATGAGTGGGCATCCCACTCCTGGAGCCACGTCAGCGCAGAAAAGAAGTGGTAAACGGCGAGTTCCTGGTGCCCCCATGTCGTCCACAACAAGGGGGCTGCCTTGTTCGCTGCCTCCATCGCACCAGCGATGTCGCCCGCCAGGTAGCGCGCCTCCTGTTTGCGAATCCAGTACCAGCATGCCGCAATGTCGAGTGCCCGATTGCCTTCGAGGTGCTGTTCCAGAGCCTTCGCGTTCGGATATTCCGAATCAGGTGAACCAAACCATGGCGCGCCGCCGCGCAATTCACGAATCAATGAGAGCTGCGAATCAATGATGTCGACAATCAACCCGAATCCGGCGGACCGGACGACATGCAGCCGTTCGACTGCCTGCTCTTCAACTTCGGCTAGTGGCGCAGAGGCGGCGAGCAGAGTGGTGACCAGGCAACAACTGCTGAACCCGATGTATGTCAGGTCGCCGCATTGTGTTGCCACTTCGAATGCTCGTCGCAAGAGCGGAATCGCTGTTCGTATCGGCTCTGTCCACGGCATGACGTGATACGAGAAACACAGGTAGACACGGGCGCGAAACCGGTCAAGCCCCTTCTCATCGACGAGCGCCATCCCGAGCTTGCCAAACTCGTGGGCGTTCTCGTAGTCGCCGAAGAATGGACCGACAGCCATTCCTAAATAGGCGAAACCCAACGCAGATGCATCGGTGTTGCCGTGCGCTATGCTGAGATTCGCCATGCGCGTCAGCACAAGACACACCAGGTTTTCGTCAGTGAAGAATGCGGGCGGCAAAACGGCTGTGAAAACGTTCAGCGTCGCCTCAAGCGCTTCGTCATCGAGCAATCGATTGTCACGCAATTCTGCAATCGAGCCGCGTTGAACATGAGCGACCACCTTCGCGTACTCTCTATCGACCTCTTCCCTGTCCGGATGGGGTACCCAATTGACGTCGACCTCGCGAAGATAGCTCAGGCAAATTTCTACCGCGGCGTGCATCTTGTCCAGGGCGGTATGCAGCGTGATCCGAAGGAAAGCCACTGCGGCCTTGTCGCGTACGCTCCCGGCATATCTTTCGAGACGACGCAGGCGGTCGTCTGCCTGGATTGGACTGCCAGCGAGGAACGTGCATTCTGCGAGCAAAAGCTCAAGGGAAAACTTCTCGCAGTAATGGGTCTCCCACGCATCCTCGCCGAAAATCCGACTCCCTACCGTGAGATAGTTCAGCGCCGTACCGTAGGCAGCCGCTGCTCTCGCGCGACGGCCAGCGCGGAGATTCAGGAGGGCTACGCGCGTGCGGACCCGAGAGTCGCTGATTGCGTGGAGTGCCCGGTTGTACTGGTTGACGACCTCGAAAATATTCCGCTCGAGATTCGGGTCGGCGTCTCCCGTATCCAGCCGCATTCCGATGCGAAGATGCGATGGCGCGCGCTCGGCCTCCCCAAGTAACGCGTATGCAGCCTCTTGAATCCGGTCGTGGACGAAAGCGTAGCCCTCCGAACGGCGGTAAACCAGGCCTTGCTCGATTGCCTCGCCGAGCGCCGAGTCGACTTCTCCGCTTGACTGCCCGCTCACCTGCGCCAATACCGACGTAGCCGTCGTGGCGCCAAGACAAGCGAAATCAACGAGCAGCCGTCGCGCGCGGTCAGACAACCGCACGATCTTGTTCACCAGCAAGTCAACCACGCTATCGGGGAAAGCTCCCTGCGCAATCTGCTCGACATTCCACACCCATTCCCGCGAGGCACGGTTTAACGTCAGATGACCTTCCTCGGCGAGGACGCGCAGGAACTGAACCGCAAAAAACGGGTTTCCGCCCGTCTTCTCGAACATCAGTCGCGCCAGCCTTCTGGCCTCTGCTGAATCACCGCGAGTGGTATCGCAAACGAGTCGCTCCACATCGCCAACCCCCAAGGGCGCCAGCAACACGTCATGAACTGGCACCGAGCTTTCTCGAATGTCGCTGATCACGCGAGCGAGAGGGTGACTGGGGCCGATCTCGTTGTCACGGAAGGCTCCAATGAGCAGAAAGTGGGCAATAGCGGAGCCTCGGCCGAGCGCCTCCAGTATCGAAATGGTTCCTGCGTCCAGCCATTGGAGATCGTCCAGAAACAGTACAAGCGGCTGTGCGGGTGTCGCGAACGCTCCAATGAAGCGAATCAAAGCAGTGACGAAGCGCTTCTGAGCGTCCAGAGGCGGCAATTCGGCGACTGCCGGTTGCGGCCCGACGATTTCTTCCAGCGCGGGGATGAGGTCGGTGAGCAGGCGGCCATGCGGTCCCATCGCGTACTGGATGCGCTTGCGCCACTTCACCAGTTCGCGCTTGTCCTCCCTGATGATCTGTTCGACGACGGTCTCCATGCACTGTGCAATCGTCGCGTAGGGGATATCTCGCTTGTACTGATCGAACTTGCCCGACGCAAATCGCCCGCGGCTCAGCGTTTGGTGGAATTCTCCAACCAGCGATGACTTCCCGATCCCTGAGTAACCGGACACCAGCACGAATTCGGTCGTACCGTCATGAGCCACGCGATCGAAAGCTTGAGTCAGTGCGCTCAATTCCGCTTCCCGCCCATACAGTCGGTCTGGTATCAGCAGCCGGTCGTCAGAGTCTGCCGTTCCGAGGGCAAATGGCGCGAGGCAGTCTCCTGTGCGCAGTTGCTCCGCGCACAGACGCAAGTCGTATTCGACTCCGCGCGCGGTCTGGTAGCGGTCTTCCGCCGCTTTTGCGAGCAATCGCTCGACGATGGCTTCAAGCGATTCAGGAACGTCAGGAACGCGCTCGCGCAGAGGAGTTGGCTTCCTCGCCGTATGACAGTAAAGCCATTCCCCAGGGGAGTTAGCAGAGTACGGATACTTTGCCGTCAGCATCCAGTAGATGAGGATGCCCAGCGAGTATAGATCGGCGCGAGCGTCGACCGGCCGGTTGACGAGCCCAGTGCGCTCGGGAGCCAGGTAAGGAAGTGCGTCCGCGAGGATGACCGGGTGAGTCGACTCTTTTCCAGCAGAATCGACGCGCGTCGACAGACCGAAGCCCGTCAGAGCCACTGCCCAGTTGGCTGGGTTGACAAGAAGATGCGCCGGCCGGACATCCTTGTGTATGACGTCCTTCCTGTGCAACATCTCAAAGGCAGCCGTGGCGTTCGCGGCTATCGTCACGATCTGGCCGAATGACAACAGAGACGTATCGAGTGCAGGCAACACGATGCCGCCCGGGTCCTTGAGCTGCAGCGTAATGGAAGAACTATCGCGGACGAACTCAACAGGCTGCGTGAAGCGGGGTCCATCCAGGTGGGCACGAAGCGAAAAGGCGTTCTCGAGCAAGGCCAGCGTTTGACCGGAGGGCTGACTAGCCGTTGGCCTCAGTGACAACCGTGACGTCCGGCCGTCGCCAGCGTCGATTCGCGACAGGACGAACAGACCATCGTCCCATAACATTTGCGCCGCCGATTCTTCGATATCCATGAGTCTCCGCCGTTCCCTCTCCACTCCGACACCGGCTGTTATCCATTCGCCGAAAGCATGTACCCAGCGTTTCGAACAGTTCTTAGAAGTGACACTTCAAACCCGGCATCGATCTTTTGCCGAAGCTTGCTGACATGCACATCCACCACGTTGGTCTGCGGGTCGAAGTGGTAGTCCCAGATGTTCTCGAGGAGCATCGTCCGGGTGACGACCTGCTCGGCGTGCCGCACCAGATATTCGAGCAATTTGAATTCGCGCGGCTTGAGGACAATGACTTTCCCGGCACGTGACACCTTGCGTGAAAAAAGGTCGATGCACAGGTCCGCGCACTTGAGCGTCGATTCGACCGCTTCACTCGGTGACCGGCGCATGAGCACCTCCAGTCGCGCGAGCACTTCTCCGAACGCGAACGGCTTGACCACATAGTCGTCACCGCCTGCCTTGAGACCCCGAATCCGCTCGTCGACAGCATCGAGGGCGCTCAGGATAAGCACCGGGACCTTGCTCCCGGTTGCCCTCATTGCCGCGACGATGCTAAGTCCGTCAAGCCCGCCCGGCAGCATGCGGTCGAGGATGATTGCATCGTAAGGGCAGCCCCCCATGGCCAGAAACATCCCGTCGCGGCCGTTATCCGCGGAATCAACCACATGACCCGCTTCCGTCAAACCCTTTTTCAGGAAGCCGGCCACCTGCACGTTGTCTTCTACTAACAAGATTTTCATCAGTTTGACTTTTGAATTGGGGATGCCGAGCCGGGCAGTTAACGCATCTCGGCAGTGATGCCGCTCTCTTCTGATCGACAGCCAACCCTGGATTATCCGCTTCGCCCGAAAACACAAGCTTCCATGCGCTCATTAAATTTCGTTAACGTTTCGTCCATATTTTGTCAATGCTGACCTCTCACACCCACTCGGCCGAAAACTGCCACGTCCCCACTTGTAAAAACATTAACAATAATTAATGCGGCGTTCACAAGGCGGAAAATACGACTCAGCTAATATCCTTGCGACACCGACCGTACGCGGCATGACAACTAGTGAATAACTCAGCTGCCCGCCGAAACCTCCGGGTTGCCCACGGACGAAAGCGCCATGACTCAAGCAACACTACGCCCCTCGACATGCACTTCCGGTGCGCGGGTTATCCGAATTGGTGAATGCGAGATCGACCTCAGCGCGCGATTGTTGCGCCGTCGCGCTGAGGTACTGGAACTGGGGTCTCGCGCATTCGACATCCTCGCTGTGCTTGCTCTGGCAGCCGGCCGCGTCGTCACGAAGAATGAACTCATGGAGGTGGTCTGGCCGGATACGGTTGTCGAGGAAAACAACCTCCATGTGCACCTCTCCTGGATCCGCAAGGCACTCGGCCGCGATGGCAAGTTCATTGTAACGGTGCCACGACGTGGCTACCAACTGATAGCCTCCCGAATCGACGCACCCAGCTTTGACGAGGTTGCGCAGGACCGCCCCATTCGCGTCAAATCGGACGTGGCGCCGAGGGAAGAGCGACTGATCGGGCGGGAAAGCGCCATCGCGGAAATCAGGTCGCTGCTGCCATCCACACGCGTTCTAACGCTTGTGGGCGCCGGGGGAATCGGCAAAACATCGATTGCCCGGGAAATTGCCCGCAGCGTTTCGGCGCAATGCGACCCCGCGATTCACTTCGTCGAGCTTGCCGCCCACAACACCTGTCGCGGCGTGGCTCAGGCGTTGGCCGCCAGCTATGGTATCCCGGTCGACAGCGGGGAATTCGACCTCGAGCGCGTTGCACTGATGCTCGCGGGCACGAAGGGCTTGCTCATCGTCGACAATGCCGAGCATGTCGTCGAATACGTGGCTCAGTTCCTGGAGTTCGCTTGCCGTTATACGTCCGAGCTGCGCTTCCTCGTTACCAGCAGACTGCGGCTTCGCGTGCCCTGTGAAGTTGTTTACCGCGTCGGCCCGCTTGCACTGCCTGACGTCGAGGATGCCCCTGGGGCAGCGCTTCGCTCCCCATCCTTTCGGCTGTTCCAGCGACGTCTGTTCTCCAATGGGCAGAACATGGATATGAGCTGTGACCGCCTACGGCTGATCGACGACATATGTCGACGCCTGGACGGTGTCCCACTGGCCATTGAATTGGCGGCGGGGCGCGCCTCGATTCTTGGACTGGAGCATCTCCGAGTTGGGCTCGAGGAACCGTTGCTCTACCTGGGCGGCGGCTTCAGAACCGCGCAGGAAAGACAGAAAAGCTTGCGAGCCTCGTTGGACTGGAGTTTCGAGATGCTCAGCGACCGGGAGCGGGCGGTATTTCGGCGCTTTTGCGTGTTCGGCTATCCGTTCAACGCTGAGGCCGCGTGCCTGATCGCCCGCGATGACGCTCTCAATGACTCGGCGGTGATGGATTGCGTCTGCGAGCTCGTCGACAAATCGATGGTCGAGATTCGCTTCGAAGGCACCGTGGTCACCTATCACGTGTTGGCGCTGGCCCGCGCGTACGGAAGAGAAAAGCTTGCCGAGGCCGGTGAACTGGACGCAATCGTGGAACGATACGCCCTGTACGCCAGCGGCCAACACACCGACGAGGATTTCACCCAAACCTCGCGGCAAGCGCCCTACACGGCCGCGCAGCCTGAGGCTCTGCGGGATTTTTGGCGACTGGCCTCTTAACAATTGATTTGAGCCCCCGTCTTCGTTACGGCAAAGGACACTGGATGCTTTCGTCATCGACGTGGCGAAGACTCATCCATCCGCACAGACAGGAAATCAGACTTTGCGGTGATAGAATCATCAGATATTTAGTGTGGCCGTAACGGATGGCCGTACTATTGACCTGCATGGTGGTTTGATGGTTGCCCGGTATAGCCTGACTTTCGGCCCGTTCCGCATCGATTTCCCGCAGCGTGTCCTCACCAGAAATGGCGATGAAGTCCGCATTGGGAGTCGTGCGCTCGACATTCTTATCGTGCTAGCCGAGCACGGTGGCGAACTGGTCTCAACGCGTCAACTGCGCGACCAGGTCTGGAAAGAAAGCGTGGTCGACGATGGCGCGCTTCGTGTGCACGTTTCCACGCTTCGGAAAGCGCTGAGCGATGGCAAATCGGACAGCCGCTACATCGTGAACGACAATGGACGCGGCTATCGGCTCGCGGTGCCGGTCGATTCCACGAGGGCTACGCAATTCACCGCCGCCACGCCGACTGCGCCGGCCCGTACCCCCGATGAAGGTGCGCGAGCGTTGCCCGTGACCCTCACCCGGGTCATCGGCCGGGAGGATGTCATTGACGGCCTGACCGACCAGCTCCCCGAACGCAGGCTATTGACCATCGCCGGTCCGGGCGGCATCGGCAAGACCACGGTCGCCGTGGCTATAGCGCATCGCTTTTCCGAGCGTACCGGTATCCGGGCACTATTCGTCAACTTCGCCCCCGTTTCCGACAAGGCGAGCGTCGCCAGTACCGTGGCGTCGACGCTCGGCGTCGCCGTATTCAGCGGCAAGCCAGTCCCGGACCTGCTTGCCTCACTGGGCGACACGCCAATACTATTGATCCTGGACAATTGCGAACATGTCGTCGAGGCGGTTGCGCAGGTCGCGGAACAATTGCTGCAAGGCGCATCTGGCGTGTACCTTCTGGTAACAAGTCGGGAGCCGTTGCGCGCGGATGGCGAGTCGGTGCATCGGCTGTCGGCCCTGCCGTTTCCGGAAGTGGGTGCGAGGATTGGCATCGAGGAGGCCGGAAGTTATCCGGCCATCTCGTTGTTTCACGACCGGGCGAAGGCTGCCGACGACGCCTTTCAGTTCACGGTTTCGAACATCGGCGCCGTGGCCGACATTTGCCGGCGCCTGGACGGAATTCCTTTGGCGATTGAATTTGCCGCGGCGCGCGTCGCGCACATGGACGTGGGTGCGATCGCCGCGCGCCTGGACGACCGCTTTGCGCTACTCACACAAGGGCGCCGAACCGCATTGCCGCGGCATCAAACGTTGAAAGCGACGCTTGACTGGAGCTACGAGCTGCTGGACTCGCATGAGCAGCACGTCCTGCGCCGGCTGTCGGTGATGCGCTCTTCGTTTGGCATTCGTGAAGCCGTTGCCGTGGCAGGTCGTGGGCAGATCGATGAACTGGCGGTATGTGACGCAATCAGCGGCCTTGTCGCCAAGTCGCTTGTCGCACGTGATATCAGTGATGCCGACAACCCGTATCGGCTCCTCGATACAACCCGCCAATACGCACACCTTCGATTGCTGGAAGCCGGCGAAGCGAACGAGGCCTGGCGCCTGCTTACGATACATTGCTGCGAGACCTTCGCGGACCTGGGCGCCGCCTGGGAGGGCAAGGCGCAACCCCAATGGCTCGCCCAGCTCAGCAAGCGAATTGACGATATCCGCGCGGCGTTCGAGTGGGCCTCGCATCAGGAGGGGGATTCCGAGCTCGAAATCGACCTCGTTATCGCCACGGCACCACTTTGGCTCCATCTGTCGCGGCCGCACGAGTTCCTTAGCATGGCGGAACACGCCATTGCAGCCGTTGAGGGCTCGGAGCAGGCCGGTAGCACGCGACACGTCGAACTGCTGGTGGCCTACGGACACTCGCTCTGGCACACGCGTGGGCCAACCATCGAAATGGCACGTGCTTTTGAACGTGCCTACGCCCTGAGCCGACGATTGGGTGACGAGGCGTTGGAATTTCGCATTCTGTGGGGCGTATTTGCGCATCGGCTTGTCACAGGTCGATACGTGGAAGGTCTTGCACTGGCCGAGGCGATGCAGGCATTCGCGAATCGTTTCGGAGACTCCACGCTCAATCAGATGTCGAGCCGCAATCTCGCCTTTGCACACCACTACCTCGGCGACCAGGCGAAAGCGCGAACGCTGATTGAACAGGTCATCGCCCTCGAAGCTGGCCCCACGCGGGAAAATCTTGCAAGGGCAAATGATGCACAAATGGATGGCCGCATCGCAAGCATGGTGGTGTACATGCGAATTCTTTGGCTGCAAGGCGAGACTGAGCGCCCTGTGAAGCTGGCAAGGGACTGCGCCGAGCTCGTCGCTTCGATCGGGCACGACCTGTCGATCGTCTACGGCCTCGCACTCGGCTCAATACCCGTCATGATCTGGGCAGGCGAGCATGACTTCGCCCGGCAGCTCACCCGCAAGCTTCGCGAGTGCACGAGCCGGCGGGGATTGGCGCATTGGGACATCTACGGGGAAGGATTCGAAAACATTCTTGGCGGCAGGCCTATCGCCCTTTCCAGAGCAACTGTTCCCCAACTGGAAGCGTTTGCAAGCGCCGGGTGCAAAGTCTCCATGGATGCGCTGATTCTGGCGGATCGCGTTGCAGAGCCGTCCTGGGTGAGCGAGGTGCTTCATGAGCATGCGCGCTCGAGCGTGTAATGGGCCGCACCTTGCAAGGGTGAGCCTCGCGGAGGCGGCGCCTGACGCGGACGCGCTGCCGGGTTTGCACCTGCGGCTAACGCTTCTTAGCAAACTTTAACTGAACGGTCCCGGCGCATTGCCTGGAGAATAGCGGTTACCGGGACTCGACATCGTTTCAGGCTCAGCAGGTGCAGTTGACACTGTCTGTGGCGCGAGTGGGAGTCCCCCCAACCGCTGAACTCTCATATGTCGGCTTTCATGGACCACGTTCCGCCTGCAAGTACCGTCGATTCCGCGTCACCGCGTCTCGCGACGCCATGGTCGTCCCACCCAGTACTGGACCCCGAGACGCAGCAATTTCTCGATCTGGTCTCCGAAGCCGGCATGCATCCGGATTCGCTGCTCGCCGAACAGCCGTCGTTCCCCTGCCGCGCCGACAGTGACAACAGTTTCGCGGACGACTATGCCGTCACGACCGAAGCGCTGACCTTCAAGACTGGACCGACTGGCTCCGTTGACGTGCACATCGTGCGACCGGCCGGCACGCCGGGCTTACTGCCCGTCGTGCTCTACTATCCGGGCGGCGGCTGGCGCATGGCGAGCTTCGCAACCCACCGCAGGCTCGTGTCACGCCTTTCGGTTGAAGCAGAGGTGGCGGTTGTCTTCGTCTCTTGTTCGCCTGCACCTCGCGCGCTGTTTCCGACACAAAACGAAGAGGCATACGCCGCACTGCAATACGTCGCTGCAAATGCCGAAGCGCTGCAGGTCGATGCTCGCGCGATTGCGGTGGCCGGCGACGGTGCAGGCGGAAACATCGCTGCAGTCATGGCGCGATGGACGAGGGACCGGCATGGCCCGAGTCTGCACCTGCAAGTGCTGTTCTGCCCCATCCTGTCGGCAGATTCCACCACGCAGTCATATCGTCAGTTCGCGACGGGGCCCGGTATGACGGCGAGAGCGCTGGAGCGTTTTATCGAGTCGCAGTTTCCCGAGAAATCTCGGTCGCTCGCGGCGGCGATGCCGATACAGTCGAAACCCGACGAACTCGAAGACCTGCCTGCCGCACTCGTCATCACAGCAGAGAACGACATTACGCGAGATGACGCCGAAGAATATGCCCGCAAGCTCATGCGCGCCGGCGTCAGAGTCAATGCCGCTCGTTATATCGGCACGATTCATGACTTTATGGTTTTCGATGGCCTGGCTGAAACCAGTCCGACAGACGCTGCGTTCAGACACGCCAGCAGCGTTATAAAGCGCGCACTCCGGCGGTAACCGACCTGACTTCACCACTCACCGATGGCGAAGACACGCGTGTCCATTTCCCTTGCTGGAGGCGACCTTATGAAAATCGGCCGAATCGAACTCGATATGGACGCGCGACGCTTGCGGCGTGATGGCCAGGATGTGCGGCTGGGCTCGCGCGCCTTCGACCTGCTGGTGACGCTCGCCTCGGCACAGGGTCGAGTGGTGTCGAGGTCCGAGCTGATGCAGACGGTCTGGCCCGGCACCATCGTCGAAGACTGCAATATCGACGTCAACATCTCTGCGCTGCGCAAGGCGCTGGGTGATGACCGGGACCTCATCATCACGGTCGCCCGCCGTGGCTACCGGTTGGCCCCGTCTCAGGACGTACCCCCGAAATTCCGTACCGCCGCCGGTCCGCGGCCGCTCCCGCGCCGCGTCCGGAATTTCGTCGGGAGAGACGTAGTCGTCGCCAAGGCAGCCGAGGCAATGGTGGAGTCCCAGGTGCTTACGCTGACGGGCACAGGTGGTGTCGGAAAATCGAGCCTTGCACTTGAAGTCGCCTATCGGATAGTGCCGTCATGCCCGGCGACGGTGGCCTTTGTCGATCTTGCGTCCCTAGCCACGATTGACGAGGTGCTGAGTGCCATCGCGTGCGGTTGCGGCGTCGAAATGCCGGAGGAAATCGTCTCTTCCGAGTGTTTAAGAGCAGCGCTATCGAATGCGCCGTGGTTGTTGATACTCGATGGCGCGGAGCATGTCATCTCAGCTGTTGCACAAATCGTAGAAGCATTGTTGGCAGCAAGCCTGAATATCCAGTTCCTGGTTACGAGTCGGGAGCCGCTGAGGATTCGAAGTGAGACGGTCTTCAGGGTGCATCCGCTTGATGTTCCCAAACTCACGGACCGTTGCGACGAGATGCTGAACAGCCCGGCTGTCCAGCTGTTCGTCCACCATGCGCAGCAGATGCACCCGAGGTTTGTCCCTCGCATCGCTGAGATAGAGAGCATCGCAAAGATTTGTCAGCGCCTGGATGGTATTCCACTTGCAATCGAGTTGGCCGCCGGACGAGCGGAATTATTGGGCGTAGAAGGCGTGCGACGCCTGCTGAACGATGGACTGTCGTTCCTGTCCGGGGGATACCGCACTGCGACGGCGCGGCATCGCTGTCTACAGGCAGCCTTTGATGCCAGCTTCGACCTGTTGAGCGACCCGGCCCAGGCCCTGCTCGTTCAACTTTACCGGTTCGACAGACCGTTCAGCTTTGATTCGCTGCGTGGAGTCGTCAACCACATGGCAGTGACGACAGGCGGCTTGATTGAAAGCATGGATGAGCTGGTCTCGAAGTCACTTGTTAACGTCTGTTTCGACGGGCCAGAGGCGATGTATAGCCTGTTCGAATGCACCCGGGCGTACGTCTCAGAGAAGTTCCAATGCGCCTTCGACGAGCACGCCCCTAAGCGGGCAACTCAAAAATCTCTCGAAGGCGATGTTAACCTTCTCGGCAAGCTGTTAGCCTTGAGCACCTGAACAACGAGCCCCTTCGTCCATCGGGCCAGCCGTAATCAGAGCCTGAACGAGGCTGACAAATGGCGCGATCCCGGCAACGCTCCTCACGCGGCCGGGATCGCCACGAGCCTGATCGCCGACGAGTCCTACCACCCGTACTTGAGTTCGACGCCGGCGTAGTCGGCATTGCGGCCGCCCGCCTCCCGAATCGAGTTTCCCACCTGGAAGTGCACGGCTTCGACCGAACCTACCAGATTTGCCGCAATCGTCCAGTCCGCGCGCAACTGCACATACATGCCGGTCCACCGGCTGCCCTTGCCCGCCGTGCCCGGCACTGGCTGACTCGGCTGCTGGTACACGGCGTCGCCGGTCGTCTCGCGCCACTGGAAGCCCAGCGCGCCAAGCAGCGTGAGACTGGCCGAAGGCTTGAGCGTGATGGATGGTTTGATGTGGATCAGGTTCGCGTAGCCCGTATAGCCTGCGAGCGTGAAGTAATAGCCGTTCGGAAATAGCGGATTGAAGGTCTCGAGCCGCCCATCATGCGGGTGCCGGTCGCCAGAGGCAGCGTCGATCTGCAGCCCCACGCGCGGCGTCCACGGCAGGTCGAGCTTGTAACCCGCGAGCGAGCCGATCGCCCACGCGAGAACCGTACTGTTACCGACCGTTCCCGTCTGCAGCATCGCCTCGGCATCCCAATCGACGCGGCCGCGCGTGCCGAAATAATGCAGGTCCCAGACGTCGCGGTGCTCGGAACCTTGAGCGTCGAGGTATCGCGCGTTGGTGTTGTTGTAGCGCGACCAGTAGCCGGACATATCACCCGGCCCGACGGATTGGCGCTCGAAACGCACGCCGCTGAAAGTGAGATTGCGGTTCGACACGTCGTCGAACACCGTCGCGTTACGGTACTGCACGGGCTGCGTCGCGTAGGCGATAAAGCGCCACTTCTGGTATTCGTAGTCTGCCCAGATAGCATCGAACGCCTGTCGTACGTTCGGGCCATCGCGTACGGCAATGAAACGCTGCAAGTCGAATGCCATTTCCTGGCGGCCAACGCGAAACTTGAACGTACCGCCGCCGACCGCTCCGGTGTAGGCCACGAATGCCTGCTCGAGATCGAGCGGATTCTTGTCCACCGGCGTGACCACGTTCTTGCCAAACGCCCGCGCATCCACGAGTTGCACGAAAAACTGCCAGTGCTCGGCGAGATGTGCATCGGCATGCACTTCGATGCGCTGAATCAGATAAGTATCCGACTGCGCAGAGCCGATACCGAACAGCGGGGCGTCATTGGTTTCGATACGCTCACGCAGGTTCGCGCCAAGCGACAGATATGAGGCGGGGTCGCCGCCGAGCGGAATGTACTTGAGGCTGTCGAGCGGCTTGCGCGGAACGCAGGGGTTCGCAAGCACCGACCAGTCCTCCTGCCAGCGGTTGAACATCACGGCAGGACGTTTGACGTTGCACGCGTCGGTCGTTGTGGCGTCATTCGCCACCGTGCCTGTGGTCGCGCCGGCCGAGTCAGCCGCGAGGCTCGCACCTGCAACCGGTTGCGCCGCCGTATCCGCGAACGCTGCGTCGGCGCCCATCAGCAACAGCCCGGCGATGGCCGTCAAGCGCGCGGCCTTCTCGAATCGACGCCCGCGCATCGTGCCCAATACCATGGATTTCCTTGCCTGTGTCGGCTTGTGTTTGTGTTTGCCCGTCCCGCTCACGCGCCGGGCCTGAGCGGGGCGATTCCCTGCGCCGCCTGGATTCATGAGTGCCCTGGTGCGATCGCGCGCTCATGCTCTCCCGTGGTCACCGCGAGCCCGACGAGGGCGCACGCCGGCGCAAGCAGCGCCCAGAAGCCCATGTAGACCACCCCCAGTGCCCCGGCCACCGCGCTAACCGCAAACGCGACAATGGCCGGCATCATCGACCCGAAGCGCGAGCGCGCCGCGGCGCGCACACTGTCGACCGTGCCCGGCGACAGCATGTCGATCACGTCCAGAACGGCTTGCGTGACGTTGCCCGTCATTACGGTATTCGGCACGCCAGGACGCTGGATCAGGCGCGGATGCGCATTCTGCACACCCATCGCGAACGCACCCACGACGCCGGCCACGATGACAGGCAAGCTGTCGGGCCGGCTGACCGGCGTCGCCCATACGCCGGCGAGGCAAAAGCCGACGATCAGCACGGCCTGCACCGCATAGAGCAGGCGTGCGCCCTGACGCGCATGCCCCTGCGAGAGCCAACGCACGAGCAGGCTGCTGAGAACGACCCCACCGATAAACGCGGGGAACACGATCAGCTTGAGCAGAACGCCCTGCCCCGAGCCGGCGATGCCGGCGCCAATCAACACGAAGTTGCCCGTCACGTGTGCGGTGAACAGACCGAACAGTGCAACGAAGCTCAGCGTGTCGACAAAGCCGGCGATCGCGGCAAGGATCGTGTCCTCGGACTTCATTGCGCCGCGCCTGCGTGAATTTCGGCGATATAGCCGCCCGGGAACTGCACGACCGCGGCATCACGCCCGGCCGAGGTGAACGGCGGCACCAGCACATTGACGCCAGCGGCCTTCGCCTTTTGAAGCGTATCGGCCAGATTCGGTACTTCGTACCCGGTCACTTCGCGCCCGAACGGGTAAGGCAGATGACCGTCCGTCACGAGCACGGTCATCTTGCCGAACGGCGATTCGATTCGAATGCGGCGATAGGTGTCGTCAGGTCTGCCGATCTCGACACCCGGCGCCTTCAGATCATCGGACACCACCTTGCCGTGCGAGAATTTGACGAAATCGTGAACCAGCTTGTGCACGCTTTGCGGCGACACGTAGACCCGATTCTCGGGAATGGTCTGCAGCTTGTCGTAGTGCGGGGCCTCGGTGTGCCAGTAGAGCTGCATGTTGGTACCACCCGGCCACGTGATGATCGCATCGCGGCCGATCGGGTCGGGGAACGTATCGACGATCACATCGGCACCGAGTGCACGCGCCGACTTCACCGCCGCGTCCATATCCGTCACGAGGTAGCCCGTGCGCTCCGCGCCGAAGGGATACGGCATGGGCGTCTTGAAGCCGAACACGGAGATCGTGCCTGCCGGGGTAAATACGAGCTGCGACATCGTCTGACTCGGTGTCGGCGTGACCTGGAACACACCCTGCTTCGACTTGCTGCCGCCGAACGTCGCCGCGAAGCTGTCGGTGAAGCGGTCGAAGTCCTCTGGTGCCACGTATACGTGCGTCGTGTCGTACTGCGGACCGACTGCGACCGACGGCGCTTCGACCGGCGCTACGGGCGGCTTCGCGAAAGAAACGGGCGCGGCGACGAGACCGCCCGCGATCATCAGGGCAACTAAGGCAGTGCGAATTGCTTTCATAGCGGAATTTCCTTGATATTTCATCGTACTGATCAATCGGTCAGGCGCGGTTCTCGCCGGCCGGACGCTGCGAATCGCCGAGCAGGATCGCGAGCACGAGCCCCGCGATCAGTCCCAGATGCTCGAAAAAACTGTTGAGCGCCATGAAGCGCTCGACACCGGCATGGTTCCAGAAGTCGTTGGCAACCAGCATCGCGACGACGGTCAGCATGCCGAGGCCGCCTGCGCCGATCCACGTGAAGCGGCGCAATACCACGCATAGCGAGCCGACGATCTCGACCGCCACCGCGAGCGCTGCCCAGAGGGCGGCCGGGTGCAGGCCGAAATGCGCCTGCTCCGCAATCGCGCCCTCGAAGTTCAGCGCTTTGGTGACACCGCCGATGAGGTAGGCGGACACGAGCGCAAGGCGCACGAGCGGCCCAACCCACGGCTGCGATAGCAGCGCGCGAACCCATGCGGGGTTGCTGCTGCCGTTCCATATCGCCATGTCAGATCGCCCAGCAAGCGCAGCCGAATGCGCCCCAGAAGCCCTTTGCGTCCGAAGTCGGCAATGCACTGGCCCAGGCGCTCGCATGTGCATGGCCGTGCACATCGCAGGCGCTCGCGCAGGCGCACATCGCCGCGGCAGCGGCGCGGCCGAGCGGCGCGCCCTCGCGCTGCGTAGCGCCCCAGCCGCCATAGCCGCCGTATTGGCGCACCGGCGACCAGTCCGGCATTGCAGGCGGGATTGGCTGATCGTGTTGCGAGAATGGGCCCGCGCCCCAGACGATCTTTCCGCCGACCACCGTGAGCAATGCGGTGGTGCCGGCAATGTCGTCCTCCGCGCACGAGAAGAAGTCGCGGTCCGGAACCATGAGGTCGGCGAGCTGCCCGGGCACCATGCGCCCTTTCTTGCCCTCTTCGTTCGAGAACCAGGTGACGTACTCCGTCCACATGCGCAGCGCGGTATCGCGATCGAGCAGGTTACGTTGCGGATACATCCGCAGACCGCCAACTGTCTTGCCGCTCACGAGCCATGCGAGCGACACCCACGGGTTGTACGACGCGACGCGCGTCGCATCGGTGCCGGCCGAGACCTTGATGCCCTTCTCGAGCATTCTCGCGACGGGCGGCGTGGCTTGTGCCGCTTGCGCGCCATAGCGCTCGACGAAATACTCGCCCTGATAGGCCATGCGATGCTGAACCGCGATGCCGCCACCCAGCGCCGCAATGCGATCCATCGATCGCTCGGAAACGGTTTCCGCGTGGTCGAAGAACCAGTTGATTCCGTCGAGCGGAATATCCTTGTTGACCTTCTCGAACACATCGAGCGCACGGCTGATGGTTTCGTCATAGGTCGCATGCAGGCGCCACGGCCAGCGGTTCTGTGCGAGTACCCGCACCACGCCTTCGAGTTCGCCTTCCATTCCGGGCGGCAGTTCGGGGCGCGCCACGCGGAAGTCCTCGAAGTCGGCCGCCGAAAACACCAGCATTTCACCCGCACCGTTGTGGCGGAAGTAGTCCGAACCATCGTGATACTTGACCGAGCCGGTCCAGTTCACGAAGTCTTCCTTTTCGGCCTTCGGCTTTTGCGTGAAGAGGTTGTATGCGATGCGCACCGTCATCTCGCCCGCATCATGGAGCTTGCGGATGACTTCGTAATCGTCCGGGTAGTTCTGCGAGCCGCCGCCGGCATCGATCGCGCCGGTCACGCCAAGGCGGTTGAGTTCGCGCATGAAATGACGCGTCGAATTGTATTGATACTCCAGCGGCAGCTTCGGGCCTTTCGCGAGTGTCGCGTAGAGGATCGACGCATTGGGGTTCGCCAGCAGCAGCCCGGTGGGATTGCCCGCGCTGTCGCGCATGATCGTGCCGCCCGGCGGCTCCGGCGTATCCTTCGTGTAGCCCACCACGCGCAATGCGGCGGCATTGAGCAGCGCCCGGTCGTACAGATGCAGGATGAAGACCGGCGTATCCGGCGCGACGGCGTTCAACTCATCGAGCGTCGGCAGCCGCTTCTCTTCGAATTGGTGCTCGGTGAAGCCGCCGACCACGCGCACCCATTGCGGCGCGGGCGTGATCGCAACCTGCTGCCTGAGCATCTCCATGGCAACGGCGAGCGAGCGCACGCCGTCCCAGCGCAGCTCCATGTTGTAGTTCAGACCGCCGCGGATCAAATGCAGGTGATTGTCGATGAGGCCTGGCAGCACCGGCCGGCCACCGAGATCGATAACTTTGGTTGCGCGGCCCGCGAGCGGCATGACGTCGGTATCGCTGCCGACCGCGACGAAGCGGCCATCGGCAATCGCCACGGCACTGGCGATCGGGTTCGAACGATCCAGCGTGGTGAACCGTCCATTGTGCAAAATGAGATCGGGATGGGTAACGGTTGCGCTCATTTGCGTTTCCTCGTTTCTATCAGTTCGATTAAAAGCCCAACAACTGCCTCAGGGATGGAACGGCCTGTGCGCCGATCAACATGCCAAGCAGGCCGATGAGGGCAACGAGCGGGGGCGCGGGCGAGCGGACCTTGATCACGCTGTAGATCACGCCTATCAGCATCCCTGCACCGAGGGACACCAGATAAGATTCCATACGATCAGTCTCTCCGTGAGATTGGAATGCTGATGCGAGACCTCGCGGTTCAACCCGAGTACCTCGCGGGGAATGCACTGCAGCGCAGCGACCGGCAGACCGCGTGCGCTGCCGCCGACTTCACGCGGAGCGCATCGCCCCGCTTTCGGCGATCGCGGAGGCGATCAGCGTGCCGGTACAGCCGGCAGCACCTCGTGCGGCGTAGCCGTGCGCTGCGCTGCCTTATGGACCATCGTGTACGCGTAGTCGACGCCCATGCCGTACGCGCCCGAATGTTCCTTCGCGATCGCCATCACGGCGTCGTAGGTCGCGCGGTGAGCCCAGTCACGCTGCCATTCGAGCAGGACCTGCTGCCACGTGACGGGCACGGCGCCCGCCTGGACCATGCGCTGCATCGCGAAGTCGTGCGCGTCTTTCGACGTGCCCCCCGATGCGTCGGCCACCATGTAGATCTCGTAGTCACCTTCGAGCATGGCGCAGAGCGCGAACGTCGTGTTGCAGACCTCGGTCCACAGACCCGCCACGACCACCTTCTTGCGTCCGTTCGCGGCGAGCGCGTCGCGTACCTTCTGGTCGTCCCACGAATTCATCGACGTGCGTTCGAGCACCTTGTGCTCGGGGAACACGTCGAGCAGTTCCGGATACGTGTAACCCGAGAAGCTTTGCGACTCGACCGTGGTGATCGTGGTCGGAACGTTGAACACCTTGGCCGCCTTGGCCAGACCGACGACGTTGTTCTTCAGCACCTGGCGGTCGATCGACTGAACGCCGAACGCCATTTGCGGTTGGTGATCGATGATGATCAGTTGGCTGTTCTGAGGAGTGAGAACTTCGAGTTTCGAATCGTTCATGACGGGTAGGTCCTTTGAACCGGAGAGAGGAGGAAGCCGCCATGCCGGCATGACCGGCAGGCGTCCAATGTGCATTGGCGCTGGGCAATTCGACATCCAGCTCCGGTTATTTGACACGCAAGGACAGAGCAGCAACAACTAAAAAGGGATTAAATTTTATTGCCCAAAGAATTAATCTTAAAAGCTCTTAATTGGTATTTTCTTAATCCAGAGTAGCCGGTAGTCTTTCCACGAATTCGCTGGGTAGATCCTGTAACGGGACAGGTCGTCAATGAGACTCGCACTATGAAACCGTATATCCTTTCCTTGTTGGCCGGCATCCTTGCCGGGGTCGTCTACGGTGCGATCGGCGTGCAATCGCCGGCCCCGCCCACCATTGCGCTGACGGGCCTGCTCGGCATGCTGGCCGGCGAGCAGATACTTCCCCTCGCACGCAGGGTGCTCTCCGGTTACAAGTTGGGTGCCGCATGGCGCGAGGCGAAATGCAGCCAGCACATGTTCGGCTCGCTGCCGGGCGCTCAAGGCTCCAACGCGGCCGCAAGGGACCAGCAGTCATCCTCATTCTGAGCGGCGCTTCACCGAAGCCGCGGCAAATTCGAGGCGGTTGTCTTCACAGCGGTCTTGCTGCGGCGGAGCAGCTTGACCTGGGACTGCGCGATGTCACTCCATGTCTGCTCCGCTCGACGCACGGCGCAATCAAACGACTCGTCTTCCACCGTGCAGCGACCGTCTACCGTGATCAGCCACCCCTTGCGCGTACGCGTGCAACTCACGCGTCCGTCTTCCATGAGGTCGGCGTACCAGCGCCAGACACGCGCATCGTCAGCGTTCGCACGAACGGCGGCAGCGAGACGCGCGATCTCGAGGCTATGCGGGTGCGAGCCTTGCAGTTTCAAACCCATTTCATTCCCTTTTCGAAGCCACTCAAAACTGGCCGCCAGGAGCAAGAGGCCTGTTTCGCGTTCGTTCGTATGGTGGTCGCGATAGGCATCGAGCTGAGGCGACGCGCGCCTGAAAGTCCTTGTGACAAGCTGAAGCGTTCTGAACAGACGCGCGTTGCCTCGCAGGCGCGTCACGCCGATCTCGTCGTAGCGCCTCAGGACTTGAGGAACGCGAGCAGGTCCGCATTGACCTGATCGACGTGCGTGCTGCACATGCCGTGCGGCGCGCCCTTGTACACCTTGAGCGTCGCGTTCTTGACGATCTTCGCCGAGAGCTTCGCCGAATCGTCGATCGGCACGATCTGGTCGTCGTCGCCGTGCAGGATCAGCGTGGGCACGCTGATCTTCTTGAGGTCGTCGGTGTAGTCGACTTCAGAGAATTGCTTGATGCACTCATACTGGCCTTTGATCGAACCGGCCATGCCCTGGCGCCAGAAGTCCTGCAGGAGGCCCTGCGAGACTTTCGCGTCGGGGCGGTTGAAGCCGTAGAACGGCGTGGCCAGATCCAGATAGAACTGCGAGCGGTTCGCCGCCACGCCCGCGCGGATGGTGTCGAACACCGACATCGGCAGACCGTTCGGATTGTTCGCAGACTTGACCATTTGCGGCGGCACTGCGCCGATCAGCACGGCCTTCGCCACGCGCTTTTCGCCATGGCGGCCGATGTAATGCGCCACCTCGCCGCCGCCCGTGGAATGGCCCACGAGCATCGCGCCCTTCACGTCGAGCGCGCCCTTCACGTCGAGCGCGTCCAGCACAGCCGCGAGATCGTCGGCGTAGGTGTTCATGTCGTTGCCCTCGGACGGCTGGCCCGAACGGCCGTGGCCGCGGCGGTCGTGCGCGATCACCCGGTAGCCCTGATTCACCAGGAAGAGCATCTGCGCGTCCCACGCGTCAGCAGAGAGCGGCCAGCCGTGCGAGAAGACGACCGGCATGCCCGTGCCCCAGTCCTTGAAGAAGATCTGCGTGCCGTCCTTCGCGCTCACGTAGTTGCCGCCGTGATGATGCGAGGCGCCGTGCGTATGCGCCGAGCCGCCCGTCACGGACGCGGCTGCGTTCGCGGACAGGCTCGACATGGCTGCCACGGCGCCGGCCATGCCCGCACTTGCCGAAAGCAGCCTGCGGCGGGACGCCGAAGGCCTGGTCGAATCGATTTGCTGGGTGTTCATGCTAGATCTCCGTCGTTGCATCGCCGCGCGCGGGCGTGGCGACGACCTTGCGTGTTGAGATGGATAGCGATGCGGCGAGGAGTGAGAACTCGCTGAATAGCGCCACATGCCGGCAGGCACTCTAATGATGCAAGCGACCAAAGTCCTTGGCGCAAACTGAAAAGTCCTGAAATGAAGCCGCAATGCCTTTGCGCCCAGCGAGGCGCAAAAGCTTTAGCCACGATTCGGCACCGTTGTCGCGCTCACGCACGCCCCCAAAGCTCGGTCGAACGGATATCTCGCATGCGCCAGAGATTAAATATTCTTAATCAGACTCTGCCTGATTCCAGACGAACCTATACTTTTTCCGCGAGCCTTTCGCGTAGTTCCTGTCACGCCACGTTCACCAACCAAGACTCGCATCATGAATCCGTACATCCCTTCGCTGCTTGCCGGTACTCTCGCCGGGGTCGTCTACGGTCTGATCGACGTGCAATCCCCGGGCTTCTAGCGGATGAACAACGTCGAGTTTTTTCATTACCTCCTGCTGTTGATCTGCGGAGCGGGCGCCCTGACGTGGCTCGCGCAGCGCATCGCGATCCCGCCTGCCGTCGTTCTGCTGCTCGGCGGCTGTGTGATCGCAGTCGCCGGCAGGCGCGTACCCGACGTGGACCCGAACCTGCTGCTCGCGGCCGTGCTGCCGCCGCTGCTGATGTCGAGTTCGTTCTATACGGCGTGGAAGGAATTCCAACGCGGCATCGGCACGATCGTTTCGCTCGTGCTCGGGGCCGTGACATTCACCACCGTCGCCGTGGCCGTCGCCGTGCATGCCTTCAACCCGAACCTGCCATGGGCGGCGTGCTTCACGCTCGGTGCGATCGTCTCGCCGCCCGACGCGGTCGCCGCCAAAGCGATCCTTCAGCGCCACCCGCTACCCGCCAGGCTCGTGGCCGTGCTGGAAGGCGAAAGCCTCGTGAACGACGCGTCGGGCCTGCTGCTCTATCAGATGGCGGTCTCGGCAGCGCTAGCCGCGACGATCACGGCCACGAGCGGATCGGTGCTGTTCTTTACGCTTACCCTGATCGGCATCGCGGTCGGCATCGTGTGCGGCCAGGCCATGTGTTGGGTGCTGCCGCGTCTGGGCGATCCGATGCTCGGCATCGTCGTGACCTTCGTTATGGCGTGGGCCAGCTACGGTATCGCGGAGGCCGTCGGCGGATCGGGTGTGCTGTCCGTCGTGACCTGCGGTCTCGTGCTCGGCATCCGCCAGCATCGGGTATTCGACGCCGATATGCGCATAAAAGCCAAGGCGACCTGGGAAGCGGTCGTGTTCGTGCTCGAGGCGCTGGTCTTCATCCTGATCGGCCTCACACTGCATGCACTCCTCTCACGGGTGAATCACGAATCGGCCGTGTTGACGGCCGGGCTGCGTGTCGCGTTGCCGGCAACTGCGGCAGCCATCGTTGCGCGCCTCGCGTGGGTGTTCGCTGCGATCTGGCTGCCCGACCAGATACGCGCGAAACGTTCGGGCCGCGAGCCGTGGAGCTTCAAGGAAGCGGTTGTGCTCGGCTGGGCGGGTATGCGCGGCGTCGTCAGTCTGGCGGCCGCAATCGCGCTGCCAGACAATTTCCCCGGCCGCGACCTGATCGTCTTCAGCACATTTCTGCTGATCATCGCGACGCTTGTCGTGCAGGGCGGCAGCCTCGCGCCGCTCATCCGGCTGCTGAAACTGCGCCCGACAGCCCGTCACACCATGTCCGAGCATGAGGCGCGCGCCCATGCGTTCGGCGCCTCTCTCGCTGCGCTCGAGGAAATCGACGAGCGCTCGTCCGGCATCGAACGCGCGACGTTCGAGCGGCTGCTAGCCGAATACCGGATTCGCGTCACCGCGAACGAAAGCGCATACCAGTTGGGTGCGGACCGGATCGAACACCGTGCGCACTTCCTGGGTGTCGAACTCGAACTCGTTGGCGTGTCGCGTGAGGCATTGCTCGGCCTGCATCGCGACGGCAAGGTGGACGACGCGGTCCTGCATCGCATCGAATCCGAACTTGATTTCGAGGAGCTGCGGCTGTTGCGGCTGCTCGAACCGTGACGGCTTGCCTCCACGTCCGCCCTTAACGAAAGGTCTTCATCATGCCTACTACGATCAAGGCTCTGCTCACGCCGCGCGAAAGCGACATCGGCAACCTGATCGTGCGGCGCGTGCTTCCCGCCCGTGCCGCGCGCCTCATCGGACCATTCATTTTCTTCGACCATATGGGGCCAGCCGTGCTGCCCGCTGGCAGCGGCGTGGATGTGCTGCCGCATCCGCATATCGGCCTCGCGACCGTCACGTACCTGTTCGAAGGCTCGTTCATGCATCACGACAGCCTCGGCTATCGGCAGAAAATCGTACCCGGCGACGTGAACTGGATGACGGCCGGTCGCGGCATCGTCCATTCAGAACGCACGCCGCTGGAGGATCGGCCAGTTGAACAGGCGATCCACGGCATTCAGACCTGGGTCGCGCTGCCTGTCGAACACGAAGACGCCGCGCCCGCGTTCATTCATCATCCGGCCGATACGCTGCCGACGTTCACGCGCGACGGGGCAACCGTACATGTGATCGCAGGCACGGCTTTCGGGAAGACCTCGCCGGTCGAAGTCTTTTCACCCACGCTCTACGTCTATGCCGAGTTCGCGGCTGCCGGTCGCCTTTCACTCGATGCCGAGCACGAGGAGCGCGGCATCTATCTCGTCGACGGAGATCTGGCCATCGACGGGACGCCGTTGTCTCCTACAACGATGGCCATGCTGGAGCCGCATGCAACGGTCGAACTCGCCAGCGCGCATGGCGCGCGCGTGATGCTCCTCGGCGGCGCGCACCTGCCGGGCGAACGCTTCATCGAGTGGAATTTCGTGTCTGGTTCGCGCGAGAAAATTGTGGCTGCGCGGCAAGCCTGGGCTGCGCAGACCTTCGGCAAAGTGCCTGGCGAAGAGCACGAGTGGACGCCTCAACCCGAGCGTGGCGCACATTGAGCATCGACTTGGGGAGCGATTGCGTTTGGCCCGTCATGCCGCTCATTGCGCGCCTCAAGAAGCCTTGACGCGCGCTTCGACTCGACCGAGCCACGCATGAATCTGGCTGACTACCGCTGCGCCGTCTCCTACCGCTGCGGCCACCCGCTTCGGCGCCCCTGATCGGACGTCGCCGATCGCGAAAAGCCCCGGCACATTCGTCTCGAGTGGGAAGCGCTCAGTGCCTGCGTTCGCATCGGGCGGCCCCGTTTCGACAAAGCCGCGCTCATCCAGTTGAACGCCCATCGATGTCAACCAGTCTGTTTTTGGATCGGCGCCGATGAACAGGAAAAGATGCTGTATCTCAATGAGCTCACTGCCCTGTTCGTGATGAAAGACGCGAATTCGCTCAAGACCACCGTCGCTCGCTTCCAGTGATTCAAGCGTGCATCTTGCGCAGATCGACACGTTTGGCAGAGCGCTGAGCCGGTCTATCAGGTAACGGGACATGGTGGCTTCGAGACCATGGCCACGTATCAAAACGCGTATGCTTTTCGCAAAGTTGGCGAGAAAGACGGCAGCCTGCCCAGCCGAGTTACCGCCACCGATCAGCACAACGTCTTTCCCGCTGACTAGACGCGCCTCGATGGGCGACGCCCAATAGTAGATCCCTCTGCCCTCGAAGCGCTCAAGGCCCGTCACGGAAGGCTTTCGATACACCGCTCCGCTCGCGACCACGACTGTCCGCGCACGCACGCACTGTCGATCGGAAAGCGCGAGCACGAAGTTGCCCGCCGCGCCCTCGACCCGATCGACCGCAGTGGGAATGGCCACGTGAGCACCAAATTTCAATGCCTGCTGAAACGCGCGTGCTGCAAGAGCTTGCCCCGATATGCCGGTCGGAAAGCCAAGGTAGTTCTCGATACGTGCGCTCGCACCGGCCTGACCACCTGGCGCGCGCCGATCGAAAACGACGGCCGAAAGCCCCTCCGACGCCGCGTAAACGGCCGCCGCGAGGCCCGCCGGACCCGCGCCGATGATAGCGATGTCGTAGCACTGCGACGCACAGAACGTCGGCACCAGGCCGAGCCGGGTGGCGAGCTCCACTTCGTCGGGCGCCCTCAGGACCGACCCGTCCGGGCAAAAAACAAGCGGGAAATCGTCGGCCTTCCAAGTGAGGCCGGCGAGCAGCTGCACGGCGTCCGAATCCTTGTGTGCATCGATCACCGCAGCCGGATAGGCATTGCGCCGCAAAAAGCCTTGCAGGCGGACTACCCTCGCGTCGTCACCCTTGCCGACGATAATGGGACCGAGCCCCTGCTCGATGAGCCCGAGACGCCTCAGGATCAACGCGCGCATGATGTGCTCGCCCAACTGGGCGTCCGCGATGATCAGCGCCCGCAACTGCTCTGAGTTCAGGACGAGCGTATCGCAGTCAGTCATGGCAATCGCGTCCACCAGCGACGGTTTGCCGGTGAGTTGCGCCATTTCGGCCATGAAATGGCCGTCATGATGGTCTGTCACGACCGTGGTACGCCCTTGCGGGTCGCACGAATAGATCCGCACACTCCCGCGCTGCAAGATGAATAGCCCTTCTGCAATGCGCCCCGTCCTGAAGATCGAATCGCCGGCCTTGAACGACTTCGGGCGGCCATAGCGGCTCGCACTGCGTATCTCCGCATTGGAAAGGCGTGGAAACATTTGATGCTGCCGATATTCAAGGGACGAAAACGGAAGTTCAGAGTCGAGTGAGCTTGCGTTCGTATTACCTGCGTCGATCATATTCGCCTCGCCTGCCGGCCGCGTTGAGTTCGAGTCCGGATGTTAGCGACATCAAGCCCAAAAGTTCTTGTTGCGAAGCTGAATAGTTCTGAAGAGACCAGCAACCCCAGGGGAAGCGCTTTCCCATCGAATGGGCCATTGCGCCACGCGCAACACGAGCTCGCGCGCTGAGTATATTCAGCTGGGAGCTCGTGTTGTTTTGCCTGGTGAGCATCGCAACTTGCCCACGGGGCATCCCATGGAACGCGCAAAAATCACGATCGCCTACGACTTCATTTGTCCATGGTGCTGGATCGGACATCGAAATCTGGAGGCCGGCAAGGCCCTTGAGGATCTTCCCGAATTAGATGTTCGTTATCTTCCGTTCGAATTGAACCCGGAAATACCGCCTCAAGGGATGCACCGGCGCATCTACCGAAGGCTCGAGTTCGGTAGCTGGACTCGCTCGGAAATGCTGGGCGGACGTGACTTTGCCGTGACGCGCCGCTATTTGAACTTGACGAGATCCTTGAAGATCAGTTGAGCCCAGGTATTCCCCCTGGCCTGGACGAGCGAACCGCCATCCTTGAGCGGTCCTAGCGCAATCGGCGCGAAACCGAGTTGTTCAGCCAGAGCCGCGACCGGTGCCACCGCACTTTCGTCATCGCTCGACAAAAACACGACGCGGCTGCCGCCATTCACACTCGGATCAGCGGCCAGAACGGCGGCGGGCAGATGGTTAAAACCCTTTACGAACCTGGACCCGGTAAACGCTTTGGCGACAACTGCGGAGGACGGCAGACCTTGTAGCTCTTCGACGGGAACGCCATAAGCATTTGTCGCGTCGATGACCGTCTTGCCCTTCCAACTCTTGATCTGCTTCGCGACCTCGCGGTGCTCCCAGAAAGGAACCGCCAGGAAGATCGTGTCGGACGCGATTGCATCCTGCAGCGTCTTGGGGACGACGGTAGGGCCGATCTCTCGTGCCTGCTGCATCAACGTCTCGGGAGGGCGCCGGCTGGCGACCGTTACGTCGATGTTCTTTCTTGCAAACGCTCGGGCGAGTGCCTGGCCTACCGCGCCAAAGCCAATAATCGAATAGCTCATGCGAACTCTCCATTCAGGTGACGTTTTGATCAACCATGGACCCATGGTGATTATTGGTAACCGGGCGCGCGGGACCGTTGCCCGCGTTAGGCGGCCCGCTGCGCGCGATGCGCCACGCGAGCCGCAGCAGACACGCGGAGCCGAGCGCTTTCACCGCCGTTTGCAGCGCAGCGCGAGCAGACGTGACAATACCCGCTGGACAATCACCGAAACCAATCCAGGTTATTGATCAGGATTTCATATTTATAGACACAACTCGGACCATGTTCGTCAGGTTGACAGGCCCACTACGCGCTTTTCGGCGCGATTTCAGATAGCCGAGAAGCCGCCGTCGACAGACAATTCCACCCCATTCACGAAGCTCGAATCGTCTGAAGCAAGAAACAGCGCGACCGCCGCAATTTCCTCAGGACGCCCCATCTTTCCCCGCGGGATCAGGGATTCGAACATCCGCTTCGCCTCCTCGGTGAGAACCTGGTCCTGCATCGGTGTGGCGATCGGCCCCGGGCTCAGCACGTTCACCCGGATATTCCTGCCCTTCAGTTCGTTGAGCCAAGTGCGTGCGAATGAGCGCAATGCCGCCTTGCTCGCCGCATACACGCCGTAACCAGGAAAACCCTTCACCGAAGCAACTGACCCGGTCATGAAGATCGATCCACCATCGTTGAACAGCGGCAACGCCTTCTGAACCGTAAACAGCGTGCCGCGCGTATTCAGGCCGAATTCCGCATCGAAGTGCTGCTCGGTAATCTCGCCCAGCGGGACGGCTTTGCCCGTGCCAGCGCTCGCGTACAGGACGTCGATCTTGCCCTTTTCACGCCTGACTGTATCGAACAGACGGTCAAGGTCGTCGAGATTGGCCGCGTCGCCGCGCACACCGGTCACGTTCCGGCCAATCTGCTTGACGGCCTCGTCGAGCACCTCCTGCCTCCGGCCCGTGATGAAAACATAGGCGCCTTCTTCAACGAACCGCTTGGCGCTCGCCAGCGCCATGCCGCTCGATCCGCCCGTGATGACTGCAACCTTACCCTCAAGCTTTCCCATGACATCTCCTTTCGTGGTGTCGGACAGCGTCTCGGTTCCCATTTGCACAAATGTGCTGTATCTTGTGGATCACTGATCCAGATACAGCTTCATTTTATACGGATCACCGATCCGATTGTCAAGACGATTTATGCGAGCCGACGCCAGAAAAAATTACAGCCATCTACTTGCGGTTGCGCGTGACGTCGTCACCGAGCATGGCGCCGATGCGTCCATGCGAGATATCGCCCGCCGGGCCGACGTCGGGTTGGCCACACTGTTTCGCCATTTCCCGACACGAGAAGCCTTGTTCGAAGCGTTGCTGCGTATGAACGTGGACGAACTGATACAGCAGGCAGCCAAACTAGAAACGTCGAATCCGCCTGACGAAGCGCTGGTGTCCTGGTTTCGCGAAGGGGTTGCATTCGTTCGTAGCTATAGCGGCATTTGCGCCTTGTTCGCGACCGCGCACGCGGACCCTGACTCCGCGCTTCACGCTTCGAGCACAGCGCTGCGTTCAGCGGGCGCGCGACTACTGCGCCGTGCTCAGGCCGAGGGAACGGCGCGCGCCGATATTGATGGGGTCGACCTGTTCGCCCTGATGTCGGCGCTCGGCTGGCTCGACGGCCAACCCGGATTCGCGCCACGCGGGGATCATCTCTTTCACATTATTACGAGCGCCATCCTGACAAACCGGTCGAGCAACGATGTCGAGAAGGCGACGTGTTGAATCAGATCGCCGACGCATACTTTCCTACCAGGAAAGCCCCGGGGATTCGAACCAGACGGCGGAAAGCTGACTGGAGCCGACACTCGAATGGCCATTACCGCACTTGATCGATCGGCCGCTTCTGGCGGCGGAGACATCCGGGTCAGTCCTCGATCTCTCTATCTCAGCCGGGTTGAAGGTGCTGGCACTCCGTTTGGAACCAATAGTCGACCAGGCGCTGTGCCGCTTGTAGATCATCCGGGTAATACGGATCATCAAACCACGGTGACGGGTCGTAGCCCGCTTTCCTCAAGGCAGCGAGTTCGCTTTGGTGCTGCGCCATCGTAGGGGGCGCGTTTGTCTTGAGCGCCGCCAGGTCGCGGCACTCTGTCGGAGTGAGGTGCGGCCCGGTATACGGCATGCCACCAGCGACACAGCCGGTGAGCAAAATCACCAGAGCGGGAAGTATTGACCGTGTTCCAGGCCGATTTCTCATAGTACGTCTCCTTCCCTGCGCCGCGCCGTGAACCAACTCGTAGTGCGCACCGTTGCCGCCGCGGGTGAAAATGCCCGCCTTCGACGCATGTCACTTCGAAGCCGGAACCGGCGTCACCTTTTCTCACCACCTTGCAGATGCCACACGTCTGAACCTTCTCGCCCGGTTTGTGCCCTTCGGCCCTCACGCTCCTTCGGTTGATCCGCCGCGGGAGCAGCAAGCATCGTTCCTCCCGGCTACCGCGGAGGTTGGTCAGCGAGGCGCGCCGCGAACAGGATCGCGCGAGGTTCGCATCGGCGCAGTCTCGGTCCTCGAGAGTCGCTCTTTTCGACCCGTTGCCGACGGTCAAGTCGTCGCGGTTCAAACGGCAGGTATCAAAGTGGAACGGCCATACCGCGCAACGAGTAGCATCTTTTCTGCCGCAATAATGGCAGATTCAATGTGTGCCAACGATATCTGCATCCAGTCCCAGGACGATTCGTTCCGGGTGCTTCGCGCCTGCTTGAATGTCGCTGATCGCCAGCCCCGACTACGACGATGCGATGATCGCCTCTGCCCTTGCCACCGATTCGATGCTCACGATCAACGCGTGTTTGATATCCAGACGCTCAGGGCCGCTTGCTTGAATGAAATCGGCGTTGCGCACCGCCGAGCCCACGTCAGGCGTGAACGTCAACTGGTCCCGCGAGGCGCCGTCTGCAAGCCCGCGCCTCTCCACTACAGGCCAACTATCGTCGATCCAGTTGCGCAGGCGCGACGCGGCCCCCTGGCTGGGATCGGTCGCCGTGACGGCGAAACCATGAGCCAGGAAGTGTGTCACCCAACCCGCGCCAATGACGTCAGTGCCGACGACGGCGACGTTGACGGCTCGCGTTGTCATCGGTTAGCCCTCCTGGCAGGCAGCGTGGATTGGTTCGCGCAACGGCCGCAGCCCAATGATCTTCCGTGCTTCAGCCGGCGTGACCGGCTCGTAACCCATCTCGCGGACCAGGCGAACAAGCCGCTCGACCAGGTGAACATTGGTGGCCAACTGACCTTGTCTGTCAGTAGAGGTTGTCTTCGAGTCCGACGCGCACGTCCCCTCCCAGCAACGGCGAGTTCATCGCGGCAGGCAACTGCGCCGCGGCGATAGCGCTGACGTTGAAGACGGCGTTGCGGGGCAGATGATCGATCATCGTCTGCAACAGCCGGGGCGTGCAGGGCAACGCGCCCCGGAACGCATTGGCGCCGATCACGATATTGATAAAGTGCGGCGCGTCGTCGAGCCCCTCGTTGATGGCGCGCTGAACATCCTGGACGATGTCGGCGAGGCTGACCGCCCACAAGGGGACCCTCGACGACGTAGGCTACATCGTCGACAATCGCCATTATTTTGACGCATGCGGGCGTCTTATCAGTTGTGTCGCGCCGTTCCGGAAGCCGATTGATCGAATCCAGGCGGCGAACAATCTGCGTTCGAATGCGCTATCAGGGATATGACACGCTCTTCGAGACCCTCCCGCATCCGGCTGCAGGATGCTCCGCAATGAGGGCGGCCGAATCCGGTCGGATACTCCTCATTGCATTGCAGCAAAGGCGCCGCCGCCGTCCGCACCGGCAGGCGCGCAGTTCGCCCCTTGCCGATCCCCCGCTCCTTGCCTGCCGCGACGTCACTGGATCAGCGGCACCACGCCGAGCTTTTCAGCCAGCATCCTTTCGTAGACACCAAAGTGCAGATCGACCTCTTCCTGGGTGACCACGGTCACGAAAATAGTGATCTGCGCGGGCTGCAGGCCCAGCACCGTCGCGATCGCCGCTTCCAGCTGGGGCGCGCATAGCCGGTCGTCGGCGAACGTGGTGCCGACAGCAATCTCGTAAGCGGACTCCTGCCGGAACACCACTTCAACCAGCCGCGCCCGGGCGCTCATGTTGCTGTCGATCGCCAGCCGGATGACTTCGACCGCCGTGCGCATCGTCTCGGTCGGGAACCCCTTTGTTGAGCGCAACCGGATACGGTGACGCCCAAGAGTGAGCCAATCGTATTCGAATTCCATGGTGTCCTCGCATGGTGTTGCATGGGTGTCGTGAACGTAGGGGTGTGGCAATCCAAATTCAAGAACAAAAAGTCGCCATGACCCACTTGAAATTTCTGTTTCCAATCCTATCTTAGATATCGCTCAGGCAGTCGCGCCGGCATTGCGGCGCGCTGCGTGTTTCGATTTGTTTGCCGCAGCATGGCAGACGGACTGGAGCGCGTATGCCGGTTCGTTTCCCTGCTGCATCCAAGGAGGAAACGATCATGAGTGATCTCTACTTCGGGACCGACCTTTTCAGCGAGTTCGACCGTCTGCAACGGCAGATGGCGAGTCTCTTCGGCGGTTTCCCGTCCAGCATCCGCTCGGGGCGCCTGGGCGCCTTCCCGCAGGTCAACATCGGTTCGACCGACGACTCTATCGAGATCGTCGCGTTCGTGCCCGGTATCGATCCGGCGCATCTCGACGTATCCATCGACAAAGGGCTGCTGACCATCAGCGGCGAGCGCCAGACGGGACAGCCGGAAGCTGCCGGCGACGACGTGCGTACTTATGCGCAGGAGCGGTTCGTCGGCACCTTCCGGCGCGTCATTGAACTGCCGCAGCATGCGGACCCCGGCAAGGTCACGGCGCAGTACACCAATGGTTGCCTGACCGTGAGCATCGGCAAGCGGGAGACGTCGAAGCCGCGGGCCATCACTGTCCAATGAAACCGGTCGCAGAACTGAGGAGGACATCATGAACGACATGACAGAACTTGCCAGGAAAGACGAAACGGCGGTGGCCCGTCGCGAAGACGAGCAGTCGCAACGCCCGATCACGCTAACGCCGCCCGTAGACATCTTCGAGGACAGCCAGGGCATCACCCTGTGGGCCGATCTGCCCGGCGTTACAAAGGACCGCCTTGATGTGAAGGTACACGATGGCAACCTGTACATCGAGGCCGAGGCGGTGGTGCCCACGCCGGCCGGGCTGCGCCTGCAACATGCGGAGATCCGCCAGCCGCATTTCGCGCGGGCGTTCGCTCTTGGGGCTGACTTCGACGCAACGAAAATCGATGCGAACCTGAAAGACGGCGTGCTGAAACTGACGATACCGCGCCGCGACGAAGCCCGGCCGCGCCGGATCGAGGTGCGGACGGACTGAAGTCGGCAGGTGGACAGCAACGACAGGGAGAAAACCGGTGGCGGTCGTCTGGCCGCCACCTACTGACTGCGGAGGCCTGGATGCGGACGTCATACATGAATGCTGGCGCGGACGCACGCTCAGCATACGGCGCGGTGCCGGTACGTGAGCTCAGGACGCGCCGCGGATCGCGACGCGGCCGTGACGGTGTTCCGCAGATGCAGTCCGGAATGTCGAGGGCAGAGTCGCGACTTCAGCGCAATGACAGGAATCCGGTTCTCCGGCCAGACTGTAGAGGAGGATACGATGAATACGGATCCGAAAAAGTGGAATCCCTTCAAGTTCCTACGCGGGGCGGCCCGCAAGTCCGATGCGGACACCTCGGAAAGCCCCCAGGCGAGCGAACAGTGGCGTGCCCCGTGGCCTGACATTCCGCGGCTGTTCGCACGCGAACCGTGGCGTGCTTTGGAAGAGTTCTTCCATGACCCGTTTGCAGGTCGCGGCGCGCTCGAACGATGGTTTGGCGACTTCAGTTCATCGCGCTTCCAGCCGCGCATCGACATGGTCGACGAAGGGAAGGTGTTGCGCGTGACCGCCGAGCTGCCCGGGATGGAGCGCGAAGACCTGAGTGTGAGCGTCGAGGACGGGGCGATCGTGTTGCGCGGCGAAAAGAAACAGGACGTACGCAGCGAGGAAGACGGCTGCTACCGGCTCGAGCGCGCCTATGGAAGCTTCATGCGCACGATTCCGATGCCGGAAAACGCCGACCCCGATCACGCATTGGCAAAATTTGATAACGGTGTGCTCACGTTGACCGTGCCAAAATCGGAGCCGGCGCGATCCACTAGCCGCACGATCGATATCGGCTAGGGCAACCAGGCAAGAAGTGCCCTGGTCGCGGCGGACATCGGGCGAGCCGGGCCGTTAGCTCAGCTGGTAGAGCAGCGGACTTTTAATCCGTTGGTCACTGGTTCGAATCCAGTACGGCCTACCAAAAGATTCAAGGGCTTAGCGTTCGCGCTAGGCCCTTTTTCTTTTCCGACTGTCAACGGCATTGTTGTGGCGGCCCGCGATTTGGCTTAATTCGCCGAGTATGATTGAACCTCTTGCGATCTCAAGGGGGGCTCTATGGAGCGGGAAATAGCCAAGGTCGGGGCGTCTCCCAAAGATGGCTTCGATGTGCGGTCAAGCACCGGAAGCAAGGTCGATCCATCTTCGGCGATCTTCGCAATCATCCGTCAACCGGACCCGCCTTACGGCGACTTGACAGTCATCGGAACGGGCTTTTACATTTGCCACTATGGGCTGTTTGCCACCGCCAAGCATGTACTTAAGGAATGCTTGGATAAACGCGGTCAGCCAACCATACCGTTGAGCATCGTTCATCGATTTCCCCTGACTCAAACGGTGCAAGTACGTCCAATCATTAGAGCCGTTCTACATGACTCCTCGGACGTCGCGGTCGGAATGGCCGCCCCGATGCAGCATCGGACGACGCGGGAGAATTTATGGAGCGACTCGGTGGTGCTGAGCGCGTCAGAAGCATCAATCGGCGACAAAATCGCCACGTACGCGTACCCGAACGCGACGACGGAGCGCATAGCAGACGATTGGCACAAGGCGCATTTGTATCCACTTTTTTACGAAGGCACGGTGGTCGAATGCTACCCGCACGGGCGTGATCGAGTCATGATGCCGGGGCCTTGTTTTCGGACGTCAATGCATATGCATGGAGGAGCAAGCGGAGGGCCTGTGTTTGACCTACGATCCGGGCGCGTATGCGGAATTAACAGCACTGCTTTTCCTGACAGCCCCGACGTGTCATTTGTCTCAATGGTGTCGCCGTTGCTTCAGCTAGACATAGAAGGGGTGACGTTCGATGCTTCTACCCCACCCCAAACCGTCAAATTGGCTCGCCTCGTTGAGTTAGGCATTGTTCCTTACGAGTAATGTCTCTTTGTACAAGGCGGCCCTCGATCAAAACAGCCTGTCCGTTTGACGTCTTAGACGCTTTTTGGGATCGCTTCAGCGCTAGCGCGGAGTGTGGCTGCCGTTCCTAGGTAATTCGACAGCAATCGATGCCAGCGCATCTCGAGCGGGCCGGAGCTTACTGCGCCCGTTTGACCTGACAATGCTGCGCATCGGCCATGTGACGCCCCACAACCATCGATGCTAGTCGGGCGATTCATCGTTGGACTTTTTCCATGAAGTGACCTCCCTGTCGGTTAGGATCGTTTCAAGCGTCGCCGCGTTGTATGTGATGTCGGTTTTTCGATGAACCTCTTCGAAGGCATCAGACCCAACGCAAGTAGGATCAGACGCTTCTCCTGTGCACCGATGTCGCCCTTGGGATTGAATGAAGTCATGCTGCATCCGCCGAGCAGGCCGAATGCGCCGAGCGGCATAACGCGGCCTGCGGCAACGCAAAACCGTTTGACGGTATCAGATTGACCGTGCGCACTTGACCCGATACAGGGACTTCTTCTACATAAACCTGGGATTCTGCATGTCATGTACCTTGGTTGCCGGTAACACCACAGGCGGACGAACTCACCTGCGGCAGCGCCCTTTTGGCTGGCGTGGAAAGGGACCGGCCAAACTGAACCCGGCCGGCCCCACGATGGCTAGCGGCCTGTCGCATCCTGCACAGCTTCCTTCGTGGTTTCCCCAGGTGGGGCGGACTTCGGCGCTGCCACCTCGAGATGTGGTTGCGCGACGCCCGCTTTATGGCGCCTGCGCGAGTAATGCGCTGGCTTGGTAGCGCCCTCCAGTCGCGCCGCGTGAGGCGCGCCCCCGGGACGATGCACGTCGTGCGTCACGAATCCCGAATCGTGATTCGGTATCGCAAACCAGTCCGGATGCTCAAACGACGCGCGAATGTCGTCCAAGCCCGTCTGCCAGTGCTCGCTCATCGTGTCGATGCTGAATTCGTAATCCTTATAGTGCCCCTCATACGCCTTGTTCTTGTATATGAGGTGCACAACATTGACCGTGCTGCCATCGGCAACTTCCCGTGCCTCCCGGATGAGCGGATGCTGCTTCTCCAGGCCCGGCGGCACATGCTTCAGTAGCTCCTTGATGAGCTGTGCATGACGCTGGGTCGACCCGAGCATCGCGGTGATAGCGCGGGTCCGGCTGGAATACTGGATGTCCTTGGCGCGCTCGGACACATCCAGCATGTCGCCCGGGAGGCCGCCGCTCGAACTCCAGAGGTCAACCTGGAAGACCAGGGTGTCCTTGTGCTGCGGGTCGCTTACAACCTCGGTCAACGGGGTGTTCGACACCAGACCGCCGTCCCAGTAATATTCGCCATCAATCTCGACGGCAGGAAAGCCCGGAGGGAGCGCACCCGAGGCCATGAAGTGCTCCGGCGAAAGGCGCATCTGCGTGTTGTCGAAGTAGACCAGGTTACCCGTGCGCACGTTGACCGCGCCGACGGAGACGCGAATATCGCCGTCGTTGATTCTGTCGAAATCGGCGAATTGCAGAAGGGTCGCCCGAAGCGCGGTGGTATCGTAAAAGCTCACTTCTTCTGGCGAGCGCTTACCCATCCCTGGGATGGGCACCGGAAGGCGCGGCGAGAAAAAGCCTCGCTGCCCTTCGGTGAGTGCGCGGCCTGCCGCCCAGCAGCTCGACCACTTGCGCGACAGGTCGTGCATGCCCGCGGCACGGGGTAGCCACGCGCCAAGGTTCCCAAGCATGTCCGCCGGCTGGCAGATGGTGTTCCAGAATCCATGCAATGCCTCGGTACGCTTGCCCGGAGCGTTGCCCGCGATGATGGCTGTGTTAAGCGCGCCGATGGAGATGCCGGAAATCCAGTCCGGATGAATGCCAACTTCCTCGAGGCCTTCGTAGACGCCGGCCTGATAGGAGCCCAGCGCGCCGCCACCCTGTAGCACGAGAGCGACCTCGTCATAGGCCGGAAGCTTGAAAGTCTTGCGAGGTGTGCCTGATGTTTCTTGATCTTGACGCACTGGGCGGCTCCTTAATGCATCGACCAGCCGTGGCTGACGATAATGGACTGGCCCGTCAATGCGGACGATTCGAAGCCGGCGAGGAATGCCACGGTGTTGGCGACGTCTTCCACCGTCGTGAATTCGCCGTCGACCGTTTCCTTCAACATCACGTTCTTGACGACGTCTGCTTCCGAAATGCCCAACGCTATCGCCTGCTCCGGAATCTGCCTGTCGACAAGCGGCGTGCGCACGAACCCCGGACACACGACATTGGCCCGTACACCGCGCGAACCACCTTCCTTGGCTACCACGCGTGCGAGACCGAGCAGTCCATGCTTGGCCGTCACGTAGGCAGCCTTCAGCTTCGACGCTTCGTGCGAGTGGACCGAGCCCATATAGATAATCGACCCACCGTTGCCCGCAGCGTACATGTGCCTGACAGCAGCTTTGGTCGTGAGGAACGCGCCGTCCAGATGAATGGCGAGCATTTTTTTCCAGTCGGAGAAAGCATAATCTTCAATCGGGTTGACAATCTGGATGCCCGCGTTCGAGACCAGCACATCGATGCTGCCAAGCCTGTCGACAGCCTGCTGGATGCCGGCGTTGACCGCTTCTTCGCTCGTCACGTCCATTGATACAGGCAGCGCTTTGCCACCCTCCTTGCGGATGCTCTCGGCCACGCTCTCAGCAGCCTTGAGGTTCAGGTCCGCGATTACCACCGACGCGCCGAGCGCCGCGAGCTTGCGTGCGCACTGTTCACCGATACCACTTGCAGCGCCCGTCACGAGCGCGACCTTATCTGTTACGGACATGCCTTTTCCTTAATATGTCAGAGGGTGCTTACTGATTCGCGGCAAGCTTGAGTGCCGGCGCCTCGGCGAGGTAATCGAAAGCCACCTCCCCGATGTCGAGCGTGAGATTGGCGATGACGTGCCGCGCGCCGACGATTTTGCGCACCGGCAAATCCGCCACGGGAGCCAAGGCATGCGGGTGCAGCTCAAGCGCGGCCGGACCGCCCCACGCGCCGAGCACGGTGACATCCCGCAGGAAGTAACGCACGAGCTCGCAGATGCGGGCCGAGCCGTCAACGTGCGGAATGACTTTCAGTAGATAGTTCGGCGTGTCCGCCAGCTTCTTGCGCTCGACCTCGAGGTCAAGTGGCTCGTACTTGTAGCCCATCGTGCCCGTGGCAATGGGCTGGGTGCCATAGTCGAGCGTTCCAAGCAGCGTGTCGTTGCCGTCAACACGCAATTTCGGACTCGCCAGCTTCTTGGGGAAGCCCCAAATCTCACGACCGCCGGCAATCGGGCCTTCGTCGTCGAGGTACATCGCGTGTGTGTAGCTGCCTGGCGCGCCGGCATCATCTCTCACCGAGATAACCTGGCCGCTTTCCGTGTAATCGCCGAATCCCGACGAGTCTGGCATGCGAATGAATTCGTAATGCACGAGGGGGCTTGCGACTGTCAGTGGTTCCGGCACCACGGCGCGCAATGCGTCCATGTCGGTCTCGTACGAAATGATGAAGTACTCACGATTAAGGAAGCGAAACGGCGGGCGGGGGTAGGAAGGATTGTGGACGGGCATCGCAAAAGCATCTTTGCGGATTTGTTCGATTTTCAACTATCTCTCCAGTAGTGACGTCAAATGACGTCGCGTCTTTAAAGCCACGCATGCGCACCAGAGGTGCTGTGCTGCACACCGCGCCTCTGCCTTATCACAGCGTGTCGGATTCGAGTGGCCCTGTGCTTTGCATCGTTGTACAGAGCACGGGCAATAGTAGCGCCTTGGTCCATGCATCGGGGTCCTTGCTGGTCGCAAAACATTGTCCCCCTCACCGCAACAATTGGTTCGATCCTTGTACGCGTCAGCTTCTCATCGGCGAAACGCCGCGTGTAGCGATGTCGCTTCGTGATAGGCAATGTCGCACATATAGGCATACGTATTAATTGCCACATGGCTCATTGTTTCGTCCCCGATGCCTCGCTTGCTTCAGGCACGTCGATTCGAAACCGCGTCCCCGAGAATATAAACGCGCGCAAGGTCACAGTTGGACATTAACGGAAGCCGCGACCATCATTGCGCCTGCGTTTCGCGGCGGCGGATCGCCTGCTCCGGGAGAGTACACGGCGTCGCCCGCCTCAATCGGATGACCGCTCAACACGCACGTGCCCGGTCCCTTCGCGATGAACACCCGTCAGGGCTGGTAATCACAGCGACCGCCGCACGAATCGCACCAGGAAACCGACAGGGTCTGCAAAGGGTTCGGCGCCACTTTCAGGTCAGGCGGATCTTCGGTTGGACGAGACCGTTGATCTGTTCCGCTGTCCACAGCAGCGTCGCCTTTCGAAAGCCATGGAGAGCCTGCTGATGGCGCCGGTAGAGCATGGCGTGACTCAGTTGGGCGAAACGTCCGCGCACGAAACCGCCACGAAAGAGTCCGAAGCGCCCAAGCGTGCCGAACGCGTTGTAGTCGCTCAGCGAGACGAGCGAACCGAAATCGCGGAAACGGAAATCGGCAAGTGGCTTGCCTGCAAGCCACCCCGGAAGGTGACGCGCGAGATGCTCGGCCTGCTGCGTGGCGACCTGCGCGGTCGGTGCAAGTTGCCGTTCGTGACCGGCAAGTGTCAGGCTTGCGCAATCGCCAAGCGCGAACACGTGATCGTCACGCGAAGACTGCAGACTCGCTCCGACGACGATCTGGTTGGACCGGTTCGTTTCGAGTCCGTCGAGATTGTTCATGAAATCCGGCGCCTTGACGCCCGCTGCCCAGACCATCAGATCGGCCTCGGCAAGCGTGCCGTCGCCGTGGCGAAAACCATTCGCCTCTGCCGCGGTAACGCGCGTCGAAGTCAGCACGCGGAAACCGATATGCTCGAGCTGCGACTGGCTCGATGCCGATATCTCCGGCGCAAACGCCCCGAGCACGCGCGGGCCGCTTTCGAGCAGCGTCAGACTCAGCCGCTCTCGCACAGTCGGGTCTCCGTCACTCGACGCAACGTCAAGCAAGCGGCTCAGTTCAGCGGACAGCTCAACACCCGTTGCACCCGCGCCGACGATCGCCACACGCAGTGGTTCGTCCTTCGCGACGCTTCGAAATACGCGCGCTCGCAACGCGGCGTTGAACGCTTCGGCCTGTTTTTGACTGTCGATGAAATGGCAGTGCTCTTTCACGCCCGGCACGCCGAAATCGTTCGCCCGGCTACCCAGCGACAGCACAAGCACGTCGTACCCGACCGTTCGCGGACCGAGCACTACTTCACCTTCCGGCGTCCTGAGCTCGTCGAGCTGGACCAGCCGCCGGCTTCGATCGAGCCCGTGCATTGCGCCGGGCTGATAGGTGAAGCCGTGATCGCGGGCATGGGCGAGGTAGATCACCTGCTGCTGCTGAACATCGCGCGTGCCGGCTGCAATGGTGTGCAGCATCGGCTTCCATATGTGCGTCGGGCTGCTGTCGATCAGCGTGACGCTGGCCCGGCCGCTACGCCCTAACAGGTCGCCGAGTCGGGTAGCCAGCAAAATTCCCGCAATCCCGCCGCCAACGATGACAATCCGTATTGGTTGTGACATAATAAATTCAACGCATGATGAATAAATCACATCGTAGCCTGAAGCACGAGCTCCGTCAAACCGTGGCCCTCCTCAGCGTCTCACGCGCCGTCAGTTAAACTTCGGCTGAATTGACGATCCACAACTCACACCCAAATGAACGACGTAAAGTCAGGACCTGCCAAGCTGATCGAGAAAAAGCGTACCCGCGGACGACCCGCGTACAGTGCTTCCGTCGGTGCCGACGTCCTCCTGCGAAAGGCCCGGCACACCTTCGCAAAGCGTGGATTCGACGCTACCAGTGTGCGGGAAATCGCGCGCGACGCGGGTGTCGACCCGGCGCTGATCGCGCATCATTTCGGGTCGAAAGAAGCGCTATGGGTTGCGGTGGTAGAGCAGATCGCGGATCACGCTGCGCCAATGATCGACGCCACAGCCAGGTTGCGCTCGGCCACGCTAGGTGCGCGTGAGCGTGTCGAACACGCAGTGGTTCTTTTCATCGATCAGGTTTTCGACGAACCCGACCTTGGTATGTTTTTTTCGACTGCCGCGACCGAAGAAGGCGAGCGCTTCAACATACTCATCGGGCGTCTGGTGCGCCCCTATCACGACGTGTTCGTGCCTTTGCTCGAAGATGCATCGAGGGCGAAGGAATTGAAACCGCACCACCCCGAAGTCATGTTTTCCATGCTGATGAACGCCATCAGCAATACCGTGGCTTACCACCATATGCTTCGGGCTTTCTCGTCACTTCCTGAAGATCAGACCAGGTTCAAGCGCGCGGTGCGGGACACGGCGCTGAACATGATCAGAAAGTAATCAGCAAGACCCAATGCGCTTCGCGACAAGCGCAGAATCCTCCACCTGCTTATCGTGCGCGTCGTCCCCTGACGCATTCGCTGCCCAAGAGAACTACCATGGCGATGACCGCCCCAAGGAACGTGTCCACGATCCGCTCGCCGACGAGGGCGAGGGGAGCGCTCGTCCCGCCCACCGCTGAGATGGTCAACGCGGTTGGGGTAATGAAGGTCAGGGCCAGGGCGTAGTGCCGCGCGGCCACGACTTCGATCGCGAACTGGAGCAGCGCGAGGACCCCGACGAGCCAGAGGCCTTTCGGGTCGACGAGCTGGATCAAGCCAAAGACAGCCGCGCCCAAGACCGTGCCCACAACGCGGTGCACGGCCCGAATGGCACTTGAGCGCGAGACGTGGCTGCCCTGCAGCACCGCACCCGCGACCATAACCGTCCAGTAGGCACGGTGCTCCCCAAAAGACAGGCTCAGCAAGCCGGCGCTGGCAACCGCCACGATCACCCTCGCGGCGATCGTGGCCTTTTCCCCGTCGAGCAAGCTGGGAGGAAACCGCATGCGCAAGCTGGGCGCTTCGCCCTTGCGCTGGTGCACAAGCGGCAGCGCGAGGGGTGCGATCACGAGCAAGTACGCACTGAGCGCGCCGAGCGCGACCAGAGAGGGGATCATAAAGACGCCAAGGGGCGAACCGCTGAAACGCGCGGAAGCGGCCAGATGACCGCTGACACCGGCGACCAGCACGAACTGCATCGGCCCGGGCGGCCCCATTCCGACACCGAGCAGAATGATGCTGGCGAGCGCAGCCACGGCGACGAGGCAGGCGATGGTCAGCCACGCATTCGTCGCGCACATTACGCCCAGCGTGGAGGCGGCCACGAACCCCGCCGCGACGAACGGCAAGGCCTGGAGCCGGTCGCCCAGGCGCAGCGTCGAGCCGTAGAGAGCCGTGAAGGCGCCGAGAGAAGCGATGAGCCCGAGTGACTGGTGGCCGGCCAGCATGAACGCGCTCAGAGGCACGCCCATGGCGACGCCCCCTCCGACGCCGGCCGACCACCGCCACGGGCCGTCGTTGAAGCCGAGCAGGCTTTTCAGTACGCGGGGCGGCAAGAAAGGTCTTCTCATTTGGGATTGTTTTGTGAAGCGACCAGGTGATTGGGTCATGAAATTTGAATCGAAGCCAGAGATCGCGTTTTCGCTCCGACGGCGCTCCGGATTGCACGTCTTGTCTGTCGACACTTCAGAGCCGCATCCCGCAGGGTCGCAAGTGACCAACCGCCTTTTCGCGGCTTCAAGACGGCCCTCTCCTGACGACGTCGGTCTACGCGTTCGTGCTACCAGTTCGTTCGTCGCAAGTGCCGCTTCCCCCGAACCCACCGAGGTTCAAGTGCGCGAGCGCGATCGAATCACGTTCACGTGACGGCCATCATGCGGACCGCTTGCCTCGCGCAACGGTGTGCGACGACGTGATGGCTCCGGTCCTCCGACTTTCAACCAACGCACGCGTACGCTGCGAGATTCGCGCCGCTGCCTCCCGGATCGATTCGACAAGACGGTCCAGATTGGCAAATTCGAGTCGCTGGGTCGGCACGATCACCGCAAGCGAACCGACTGCTTCACTGGAGTCGTCCGTAAATAGCGGTGACGCCAGTGCAGAAACGCTGCTTTCCAGTTCGCCCCTCGACAGATAAAAACCGGCACGCCGGATTTTGAGCAGCGACGCGCGAAACTCGTCGAGTGTCGCCCCAAGGCCGCTTTGCGCGATCTCGTCGGCATACTGATCGAACAGGACCGCGAGCTTGGCCTTCGGAAAGGTGGACAGGATCGCTTTTGGAGCGGCGCCGAGAAATAGGGGGCGAGGACGGCCCCGGCCGTACCGGAGGTCAAGCGCCGCGCCGTGAGTCTCACGATGCGTGTCCACGAGTTCGTTACCGTACCAGCGCGACATCACCACATCGAAGCCGGAGTGTTCACTCAACTCACGCATGATCGGCTGCCCGACCGCAAGCAGCGGATCCGACATGCGCAGGTGGTAGTCAAGCTTGATGATGCGAGGGCCGAGACCATAGTCTCCTCCTGCAAACCGGATGAGCAAGCCAGCATCCAGGAGCTCGCGTACATAGCGATAAGCCGTTGGAGTTGAGCAATCGAGTTCGGCGGCAACGTCTTCGACGGACAGGAACGGCTTCGCCTCCGAAAACAGCTCGAGTATGGATAAAAGTCTCGTAATGCTCGACATCTATTGCGCTGCGCCTCCGTGTGTGAACGGAATTATATCCACTGGCAAGATCGCCATTGACGCCTTCAACGACCACCGCGCGGAAACAGTCGCACGCGAGCCACGCAGCGCCACGCTTATGCAAGCCCCATGCGCTCGGCCATTTCGGTTTGCCAGACACTTCGCGGCCTGAATCCCGATAGCGTTCTTGCGTGGCGTTCGACAGCCGCCATCAGTTCAGCATCGGGCAAGCCGAAGTCCACCGGCACCCGCATCGGCTGGTCGACGTACCACGGCGTGTCGATGTAGAGCTCGAGGCGATTGCCCTCGGGATCGCGCGCATAGATCGAAACCGAATTGCCGTGGGTGACGGGGTTGATTTCCTGCAGGCCTTCTGCAATGAACTGCCGATGAAACCGCCTCAACGTGGCAAGGCTGTCTGCTGTGAACGAAATCTGGTTGATCGGGTTGAACGCCAGGTGCTCGGGGCGGCCGCTCGCGAGCACGATCTGGTGATGCACCGCGGGATCGCGGCTCAAGAATACCAACTGCACAGCGCCGTGCGGCGTCTGCAGCGAACCCCGATCCGTCACGGTGAATTCCATCACCCGCGTATAAAAGTCCTCCACGCGCGCCATGTCGCTCACATAGAAGCCCATGTGACTGAGGGACAGCCCTGCCCTCGCTTTCTTCATACCGTTCATGCTCGTCTCCAAGTAGTGATAAACCCTAGCAAAAAACACGTTGTGACATTAGGTATATTTAGTCTATTCTCACTATAAGATAAATGCACGGGTTTTTTGCGAATCTAGGCGTTGACCCAATCTACTTTTTATCTATCCGGAGCATCAATGAAACTCGCCAGCTTCTCCACCCACCTTGGCTCGTCGTTCGGCATCGTTCGCGACGAAACCGTGTTCGACCTTGGCAAGCGTCTCGGCGGCCGCTATGCCGATCTGAAGGCACTGATTGCCGCCGACGCATTCCGCGAGGCCGCGCAGGCCGCCGATGGCAGGCAGGGCGACTACCCGCTGTCGGAAGTCACGCTGCTGCCTGTGATCCCGAACCCCGAACAGATCTTTTGCGTGGGACTCAACTACGCAGACCACGTCAAGGAAACCAACCGCGAAACCACCGAGCATCCGGTCATCTTCATGCGGGTGCCCGCTTCCCAGGTTGGCCATGGCCAGCCGATGCTGCGTCCGCCTGAGTCGCAGAAGTTCGACTATGAGGGTGAGATTGCCGTCGTCATCGGGCGCGGTGGACGACGCATCGCCGAGGCCGACGCGTGGAATCACATCGCTGGCTACGCCTGCTACAACGACGGTTCCGTGCGTGACTGGCAGCTTCATACGGGCCAGTGGGGCCCGGGCAAAAATTTCTATCGCACCGGCGCGTTCGGACCGTGGATGGTGACGAGCGACGAGATCGAACCCAACGCGGTGATGACGCTCGTCACCCGCCTGAATGGACAGGAAGTGCAACGCGCGACGACGCAGATGCTGATCCACGGCATTGCCAAACAGATTGCCTACCTGTCGACGTTCACCCCGCTCTCTCCGGGAGACGTGATCGTGACCGGCACGCCTGGCGGCGTCGGCGCGAAGCGCAATCCGCCGCTGTTCATGAAGGCCGGCGACGTGGCGGAAGTGGAGGTTGATCGGATCGGCGTTCTGTCCAATCCAATCGCCGACGAAGCGTAAAAGTCGTAGCCGGGCGCGTTCGTGTGCGCTCGGCGTCTTATCTGGCGGAACAAGACATGTTAGAGAAAACTATTTCGACGCACGCGTGCGACTACGACGTGGCCGTTATCGGTCTCGGGCCCACCGGGGCGACGCTCGCGAACCTGCTGGCAATCGAAGGCTTGCGGGTGCTGGTGCTGGAGCGAGACAAGGAGATTTTCGCGCTTCCTCGCGCGGTGCATTTCGACGGTGAATGCATGCGCGTGTTCCAAACCCTCGGTTTAACCGACAAGCTGCTACCCAAGCTGTTCGTGGGTCCCGGCATGAAATTCGTGAACGGGGAAGGCAAGTTGCTGATCGACTGGCAACGGCCAACCTGTATCGGACCACAGGGGTGGAGTGCGAGTTACAAGTTCCATCAGCCCGATCTCGAGAATGCGTTACGCGAGCGTCTTGCGCAGCAATCGAGCGTTGACGTCCGGTTGCGCCACGAAGTGTTCGCGCTTGACGAGGCGAGCGATGGCGTCCAGTTGCGCTTCGAGGATACGTGCTGCGGCAAACTTGGACGTACCACCGCGCGATATGTAGTCGGCTGCGACGGTGCGCGCTCGATTGCGCGACGCTTCATGGGCACCGAATTGACCGATCTGAAATCGCATGAACGCTGGGTTGTGGTCGACGTATTGCTCGATGCACCGCGGCCCGATCTTGGCGACTACTCGGTCCAATACTGCGACCCGGCGCGCCCGACCACTTACACGCGTGGTCCCGGAAATCGGCGCCGCTGGGAAATCATGGTGATGCCCGGTGATGACGTGACGCAACTCACGTCCCCCGAATGGCTGTGGGACAAACTCGCTCGCTGGATTTCTCCGGCCGATGCGCGCCTCGAACGTTCTGCCATCTATACATTTCACTCGGTCGTGGCGAACGGTTGGCGCCGTGGCCGACTCCTGCTTGCAGGCGATGCCGCACATCAGACGCCACCCTTTATGGGCCAGGGGATGGGAGCCGGCATTCGCGACGCGTCGAATCTCGCGTGGAAGCTTGGTGCCGTCATTCATGGCGAAGCGCCCGATACCCTCCTCGACAGCTACGAATCCGAACGCTCGCCGCACGTGCGCTTATTTATCGAAACGGCGGTACAGCTCGGCTCAGTCATTCAAACGACGAGGTCAGACCTGGCCGAAGTCCGTGATGAAGAAATGAGCGCAGCGATTCGCAATTTTGTGACCCCACAACCCAGGCTTGGCCCGGGCGCATGGATCGATGAACCATCGGGCGTGGCCGGGCATATTGCACCGCAACCCCGCCTGCCGGACGGACAACTCGTGGACGACGTGGTCGGCTATCGGTTTGCGCTGCTTGCGCGACCGGAATTGCTTCGTGAATGCCCCGACGTCGCCAATAGCGCTGCGCAAGCGGGCGTCGGGATTGTGGCCAGCGATGGAGCGGCTGTTCGCGAGTGGTTGGAGTCGATCGACGCTCCAGCGGTGCTTGTACGCCCCGACCGGTATGTGTACGGCGTCGCGCAGGACGGTGAATCCTTGCAAAACCTTCTGCACCACGCCGTACCCGGCTTGCAAACCGAAGGTGCTGTGGCCATGTGAGCCCGCACCCCCCGTTGTCACGCGAGATGTCTCGCGGTCGACGCACGTAGACCATCGGACAAAGCATCCGATAATCAAATTGGAGGAGTCATGGGAATATCCCACAACCCGGTCGGCGGCGCCGACCGTTCACAGCCATCCGGCTTGTCCCGGTCGCAGTGGAAGATGATTCTCATCGCAAGCCTTGGCGGCTCGCTGGAGTTTTACGATTTCATCGTCTACGGCTTTTTTGCCCATAACATCGCGGCCCAGTTTTTCCCGAACTCGTCGTCGCTGGTCAGCATGCTGGCTACTTTCTCCGTGCTCGCAATCGGGTACGTGATCCGACCGCTCGGCGGAATTGTGCTCAGTAGCTGGGGCGACCGGTATGGCCGGCGTCCAGTGTTTCTCGGCTCAATCATTGTGGTCACGACCGCGACGATCTGTCTTGGTCTGCTGCCCAACTTTCAGAGCTGGGGCATGACCGCATCGATCCTGTTGATCCTGCTGCGCATGCTTCAGGGTTTTTGCGTCGGCGGAGAAATGCCCGGCGCGATTACCTATGCAGTGGAAGCCGCGCCGCATCGGGCGGGGCTCGCCGCGGGCATTATTATCTGCGCGGTGAACCTGGGTGTTTTGCTGGCCACATTCGTCAACCTCGGCATCCAGACCTACCTGTCCGCCACGGACGCGGCGGCGTATGGCTGGAGGATCGCGTTTCTTTTCGGCGGCGTTTGCGGGATCGCTTCCTACCTGATGCGCCGTAATCTGGACGAGTCGCCCGAGTTCAAGAAGATGCAAGGAGCTGTCGTCAAACAGCCGTTTCGCGAGACCTTGCGACGTCATGGCAAAGCGGTCGTGACGGGGGCACTGGCGATCGCCGTGATGGCCGGCGTCAACGGCATACTTTATGGCCACATGCCCGCCTACCTCGTCCAGCAGCTGCACTATGCACCACGGACCGCGGCAATTGCCCAGAACGCTTATCTGATCGTCAGTTCCCTCGGCCTCCTCGCCGCAGGCTGGCTCGGGGACAAGATTCCACGCCGGTACCTGCTTCGAGCGTCAGCGGCGCTGCTGATCGCATTGAGCTACCCGTTCTATGAAGCGCTGGCGAGTCACACCGTCAATCCGGTGGTGCTGTTTGTGCTTGCCGGCCTGGTTTTTTCACTGGCAAGCGGGACATGGGCGTCGGTGCTCGCCGACCAATTCCCTGTCCAGGTCAGATTCAGCGGAATCGCGCTGGCTTACAACCTGGCCGTTGTCGTATTCAGCGGCTTTGCGCCCTTGCTGGCGACCATGCTGATTCGCATGACCGGCTCCTTGGCAGCGCCAGCCTGGTATGTCATCGCCGCATGCACGGTCGCGCTGCTTGCGAGCTATGGGTTGCCGACGGGAAAGTCTCGGGCCGGGTCGCCTTCGAAGACAGATGGACTGAGCGGCGAACTGTTGCGTTGAGCCGAATCGAGCCACGACGCGGCCGGCACCGTCTCTCACAAGAGGTATCCATGCAGTATTTTCGGGAGATTTACGATGAAAGATGCGTCCATTCAGGCCGCCGTCGAGGCGTTGGAACAACAGCGCTGCGACGCCACAGTGGCTGGAGACCTGCTCAAACTCGCGTCGCTACTCGACGACGATCTGACGTTCGTCCATTCAGCTGGCTACGTTCATGGCAAGTCGGAGTATCTGTCCTTCCTTACCGAGAAGATCAAGGTGCGTCAAATCGTGCGTCCGCAACCGCTCGCGTATAGGTTCCTGCCAGACACCGTGATCACGACGGGCCATCTCGAGCAATCCCTGGTGCGCAGGACCGATGGATCTGAGCTCAACATTCGCGCGCTCATAACTGAAATCTGGGTCAAACGCGAGGGCGGCTGGAAACTGCTGCATCTCCATTCTGGGCGCTTGCCGGATTGACGCAGATCCCTATCTTGCCGTCCATCTCGGGGTAAGCCTGCACACCGATCCTGAACAGGTTCACGAGCTTATGCTGCGTGCCTGTCAGGCGCACCCGTCGATTCTCGACCATCCGGCGCCATCCGTCATGTTCAGTCATCGTCGATCACTAACGCGAGAAGCATGCCAGCACGCGAGTCGCCCGCTCATGCGCGCCAGATAGGTTTCGCACGGCTCGGTACGCGCGGCGATGTCGCTATTTGGTGCCCCGCAACCTGGGTGGTGCATAGGGGACCGCATTCGGCCCCATTGCAGTGCGTGCGCGTTGCAGGCGCTCGCCCGTCAAGGTGCGCACCGCAACGCGGCTACCCTCGATATGGCGCGCGATCAACGCAACGCTACGATCCGTTTCGCGACAACGAATCGCATCGAGGATCGCGACATGTTCGTCGTAGGTTTCGTCGATGCAGTCGCCATACACGAGATCGAGCCGCCGCACGACCCGGATGCGATCGGTCACGCGCTGCATCGCATTGGTCAGCTCGGCGTTATCGGCGGCCTGCACGAGGGCGTGATGAAATGCTTCGTCGAGCGCGACCATCTCGCGGCCGTCACGCCGGCGGTGAGCAAGCGGGATCTTCCAGATTTGTTCAAGCTGACCGAGCATCTGTGCGACGCCTTCGGAGAGCTCCCCTTCGGCACTCGCAAGCTTCGAGACCGCAAAGGTTTCAATCAGCTTGCGCATTTCGTACAGGTCTTCGAAGCGCTTGAAATCGACCGGCACGACTTCCCAGCCGCCGCGCACATAGCCGCGCATCAGGCCGTCACTTTGCAGGCGCTGCAAGGCCTCGCGCGCAGGCGTACGGGACACGCCGAAGCGCTCGGCGATGCTGCCTTCCGTCACGCGGTCGCCGGGCAGCAGGCGCATATCGAAGATATCTTCGCGGACGCTGACATAGACATGATCAGCCCGCGAGGGGGGAATGCCGGTGATGTCGTTCACGCTTGGAACCTGAGTTGGCGAGTGTCGGCGCTGAGATTATTGTCCGACCCGAACGCGCCATGTCAACACGCGATGAAAAAACCGGCATCGCACGGACATCAGCCGCGAGCGAAATACACCTTTACAGCCGACAGAAACGTATCGATGTCCGCGCGCCTGCAGCGCGGACGATTTCGATTGAATTGAAAATCGGGTTATGCCGCCACGCGCTCACGAGTAGCTGCTGGCGAGCGAAAGCGCCGGGTTGCGCGCAGTGGCATCGCGCTGCTGTGGGTTGGGCGATTTCAGTTCCGAGCCGCGTTCGGACCCAACGCAGAAAAGATTGACCGCTCCAAGGAGGTTTCGTGCTTGCCGGTTCAAGGCGTCCACGGCGGCGCCCGATTGCTGGACGAGCGCGACGTTCTGTTGCGTGCTGTGCTCCAGGCTTGCGATCATCTCGCGGACCTCGCCGATCTGAAGCGTTTGCTGCTGACACGCGTCATGGATTTCGCTCATGATGCCCGTGACGCGCGCCGACGAACCCACGACCGCGGTGATGGTCGAGCCCGCGTCATCGACCTGGGTAGCGCCGTCTTTCACGCGAGCGTCGCTCGCCACGATCAGTTGCCTGACTTCCTTCGCCGCTTCTGCGCTACGTTGCGCGAGGACTCTGACCTCGCCGGCCACCACGGCAACCACGTCCCTGGCTACCTGCCCACGCGGCCTCGACCGCCGCATTCAGCGCGAGGATGTTGGTCTGGAACGCGATCCCGTCGATGACCGAGATGATCTCCGCGATGCGCGCCGACGACGCCCGTATCCCATGCATCGTCTCCACCACCCGGCCGACCGCCATGCCGCGTTCCCCAGCCGTTTCCGAGGCGTGCCTGGCAAGCTCGTCCGCGTGTCCCGCGTTCGCAGCGTTGGTGGCCACACTCGCGTCGAATTCCTTGAGTGCGCCGGTGGCCTGCTCGAGCGCGCTGGCCTGGAGCTCGGTGCGCGCGCCAAGATCGGCATTGCCGGCGGCAATCGCGTGACTCATGTCGGCGACTGCATCGGCGCCATCGCGGCAACGCAGCTCAATTTCGCAGGATTATATCGTCACCTGACGAGTTGCGCTGGAGACGACTCGGACGATCGCAGCGATAACACCGGCGAGCCGCCCGGCGCCGACTCGCAATGCGTTTATAGCGCAGGCAGCAGGCTCGGCAGGCTCGTCAGGAAGGCGCGCACGTGCATGGCAATCACCGCTGCGGCGGGCATGCTGTTTTCATTCGAATAGATGCGGCGGCGAATCGCCAGATGAGACACGGCGCCATGTAACAGCCAACCCACTTCGCCCAGTTGAGTCAGGTCGGCGGGCATGCGTAGACCCAGTTCATACGCGGTCTCCGTGACGATGATCTCGAGCGCATGGCTGACGATCGCGTTCGTATAGGCCGGCGCGGTGTGCAGGCCCTCGAGCGACGAATAAAGGAAGAGCCTCAGCCAGCGGCGCGTCAGGAGCGTATCATAGTACTCGCAATAAAAGCGGTTGAGTCGGCTTTCAATCGGCACACTTCGGTCTTGCAATTGAACGAACCAGATTGCGTCGAAGATTCCGACGACTTCCCGCTTGTAGACTTCATCAATCAAAGCGGCCTTGCTCGGGAACAGGCTATATAACAAGCGTTGCGATACGCCGCAGGCTTCCGCGATGGCGCGGGTCTGTGCGCCGAGACCATGCTCCGCGAAATATTCCGCGGCCTTCTCCAGCACGCGCGCCTGACGCTCGGCGCGCGGCAAACGCTGCGGCGCTTTTTTCATCGGCCGCTTGACCGCCGCGCGGTCGGCGCCGGTTCCACGGCTCGGCTTCTCGATAGTCCCTTTGGTCTTCATAGCTCCCTACGCTCTCGGATTATAGCTGTTATCATCACATGACGATTTACGTTTTGATAAAGTATACGCCCCGGGTGTGGGCGGCAGTCCCGCGCTGCCCTGCGTGACCCTCGCATTATCTCAGCCGTTGCGAAGCGAGCGTCGTCCTTGCTGCTGCCAACTAACCTGGAACCGGATGTTCGTTCATGTCCGCGTTGCCACGGAGGCATCGTGATGGGTGTCGGCGTGACGGCGCCCGCTTTGGCATCGAATCCCGCCCAGCCGATGGCGGGCCGCCACGAACGCTCTCTTTAGCAAGCCTGAAGCACGTTGATGACGCGGCTCACGAGCAACGGGCGCGTATTGTGTCCATATTCGGCCATATGCGCGGAGGCCCCGTGCGCCCTCAACGCTTCCGCGCTTTCCCAGCGCTCGATGACAGCGAACGTGTCCTTGCCGAGCGGTGTCTGAATCGTCCCGAACTCAGGTACGTCGATGACGGCCTCGTAGCTGATGCACCCCTCTTCGGCCAACACCGCCGGCCGGTTCTTGTTGAAAAGTGCCAGCACGGCTTCGCGTTGACCGGGCTGTGCAGTGATTGTGGCAATGACATGAATCATCCGGGTACTTCTCCTTTTCTGTTTCGGCGCCGATCGCCGCGAGAAATCATAGCCGCGTTTGCGTACGTTTGCCGATAGAGCCTCATCGAGTTCAGACCGCACTTCCGACGTGGCTCGTCAGCGATTCGATCCGTCACTACGTCGCGACGCTCAGCACGCTCTTGCCTATCTGAACATGGCAGCGGCGTAATGCAGAGGTCAGCCTCGCGTCACCTGATCTGCGGACAATAGAGCTTACTCATCCTCGCGGCGGTGGCGCGGCGAGACCCCAGGCTTCATTCATCGTGCCTGAAGCTGACCACAATTAACTTGAGAGGTAATTCACCATGAAGTCTCTGATCTATGCAGCGTTGGTTGCCAGCGCACTCGTCGTCCCCGCAGTCTCCTTTGCGCAGGACGTCACTGCCCCGCTGACGCGCGCCGAAGTGCGCGCGGACCTGGTGCAAGTCGAACAGGCCGGGTATCGCCCGAGCGCCAATGACTTGCACTATCCAACCGATATTCAGGCTGCGGAGGCGCGTATTCACGCGCAGGATGCCACGACGCCGGGCAGCATGGCAGTCGGCGGAGTGTCAATGAACGGCTCCTCGCAGTCGGGTGCGCCGTCGACGCCCGCAGGTACTCACTCGATCTACTTTGGTCACTGATGCACCTTCATGTGCATGTCATCCGTGAATCGTCGCTTGACTCTCCACCTAAAGCGATCTTCACCGAGAGGTAAGTGACGATCATCCTGAACGATACGGCAGTAACGCGAAGACCTCGCCTTTAGAACGCAGCCAACCCTTTGAATGCCGTCTGAAACGAGCCACGAGAACCCTCGATGGCCCTCTCAAACGTTGCGCCATCCGTCACAGCCAAACATGTCGCTGGCTCAACCGTGTTTTATGAGTGTGTCAGGCTTCAGAACTGCGGCCGAGGTCGGCCGTACATCGCGCTAGATCGCTCCAAGATGCTCTTACGTTTCCTCCAAGCCCTGGAATTCTCATGCTCGGTCTAGTTCGTGTCGCGCTCCGACGCCCCTACACTTTCGTCGTCCTCGCGATCTTCATCCTCATCATCGGGCCACTGTCCGCGATGAAGACGCCCACCGACATTTTTCCCGATATCAGAATCCCGGTGATCAGCGTGGTGTGGCAATACACGGGGCTGCCGCCGGACCAGATGGTCGGTCGGATCACGTCGCCGTTCGAACGCACGCTGACTACCACCGTGAACGATGTCGAACACATCGAGGCGGAATCGGTCGCCGGCTTTGGGATCATCAAGATCTTCTTCCAGCCGGGCGTGAATATCAGCACGGCGAACGCGCAAGTGACCGCGGTCGCGCAAACTCAGTTGCGGCAGTTGCCCGCGGGCACTACGCCGCCGCTGATCCTCAATTACAACGCGTCGACCGTACCGATCATCCAGTTGGCGCTATCCGGCAAGGGGCTGTCCGAGCAGAAGCTGGGCGACCTCGGTCTGAATGCGGTGCGTCCCGTTCTCACGACTGTCGCCGGTGCGTCGGTTCCCTACCCTTTCGGCGGCAAGACACGCCAGGTGCAGATTGACATTGATCCTGCGGCACTGCAGGCGCGCGGCTTATCCGCGCAGGACGTCGCCAATGCCCTGGCGGGTCAGAACCTGATCACGCCGGTCGGCACGGAAAAGATCGGCGACTACGAATACACGCTGCAACTCAACAACGCGCCCTCGGAAATCAAGACCTTGGGCGATCTACCGGTCAAGGCGGTCAATGGCACGACGGTCGCGATTCGTGACATTGCGAATGTTCGCGACGGCAGTCCGCCGCAAACCAATATCGTTCACGTGAACGGCCGGCGTTCGGTGCTGATGTCGGTACTCAAGAACGGTTCGGTTTCGACGCTCGGGATCATCTCCGGCATCAAACAGCAAATCGCCAACGGGAAAGCATCGTGGCCCGATAACCTGAATGTCGAGCCGATCGGCGACCAGTCGATCTTCGTGCGCGCAGCCATCACCGGTGTGGCACGCGAAGGCGTGATCGCTGCCGTGCTCACCAGCCTGATGATTCTGCTGTTCCTCGGCAGCTGGCGTTCGACGATCATCATCGCAACCTCGATCCCACTGGCCATCCTTGGCTCGATAGCCACGCTCTCCGCACTGGGCGAAACCTTGAACATCATGACGCTCGGCGGTCTCGCGTTAGCGGTCGGGATTCTTGTCGACGATGCGACCGTGACGATCGAGAACATCAACTGGCATCTCGAGCACGGCAAGGAGGTGGAGACCGCTATCCTCGATGGCGCCGCGCAGATCGTCACACCCGCGTTCGTTTCTCTTCTGTGCATCTGCATCGTGTTCGTGCCGATGTTCTTCCTGAACGGCGTGGCGCGCTTCCTGTTCGTGCCGATGGCGGAGGCCGTCATTTTCGCGATGATCTCGTCGTTCATCCTCTCGAGAACCCTCGTGCCGACAATGGCCAAATACCTGCTGAAACCGCATGCGCAGGGTGAGCATGCCGATGAGGCGCAGCGTCCGGGTCCGCTCGGACGCTTCCAGCGCGGCTTCGAAGCACGCTTTGAAACGGTGCGTGGCGTGTATCGCGGGTTACTCGAACTCGCGCTGAACCATCGGCGTCCGTTCGTCAGTTGCTTCCTCGGCTTCGTCGCGCTCTCGTTCGCCCTCGCGCCCTTGCTCGGCCGCGACTTCTTCCCGGCGGTCGATGCCGGGCAGATCCTGATGCATGTGCGCGCACCAGTCGGGGTTCGCGTCGAAAAGACCGCGCAGATATTCGCGAATGTCGAAGGCGCAATCCGGCAGATCATCCCGCCATCCGATCTCGGCACGGTGGTCGACAATATGGGTCTGCCGGTCAGCGGCATCAATACCGCGTACAACAACACCGGGACGGTCGGTTCGCAGGACGGCGACATCCAGATTGCGCTGAACGAAGGGCATCGTCCGACCGACGAGTATGTCCGCATCATGCGTGAACGATTGCCGCGCGAATTCCCTGGAGTCACGTTCTCTTTTCCACCGGCGGACATCATCGGTCAGATCCTTAACTTCGGCTCGCCGGCGCCGATCGACCTGCAGATCCGCGGCAACAACCTGAACGCCAACTATGCGTATGCAGACCGTCTGCTGCGCGCGGTCCGCGACGTGCCCGGCGTGGTCGATGCACGGATCGCGCAGTCGCACGGCAACCCCACCTTCAACGTCGATGTCGACCGCACGCGTGCACAGTTACTCGGCATCACCGAGCGCGACGTGACGAACAGTATGGTGGTGAACCTCGCAGGTTCGAGCCAGGTTGCGCCCACGTACTGGCTGAACAACGCGAACGGCGTGTCGTATCCGATCGTGATGCAAACGCCGCAATACAGTCTCGATTCACTAGCAGCATTGCAAAATCTGCCGATCACCGCCAGCGGTGGAGGCACCGCCCAGATCCTCGGCGGTCTGGCAACGGTCGATCGCACCACCAGCAACGAAGTCGTCAGCCAATACAACATCCAGCCCATGGTCGAGATCTTCGCGACCACCCAGGATCGCGACCTCGGCGCGGTGTCGGCCGATATCCAGCGCGTCGTGCACCAGAACGCCAGCACCTTGCCGAAGGGCTCGAGCATCGCGCTGCTGGGTCAGGTGCAGACGATGAACAGCGCCTTTGCCGGCATGTTGTTCGGCCTGCTTGGCGCAGTGGTGCTGATCTATCTGCTGATCGTCGTCAACTTCCAGTCGTGGGCCGATCCGTTCGTGATTGTGAGCGCATTGCCGGCGGCGTTGGCGGGTATCGTCTGGATGCTGTTCGCGACGCACACGACGCTCTCCGTACCCGCACTCACTGGCGCGATCATGTGCATGGGGGTGGCGACTGCCAATTCGATTCTGGTCGTCAGCTTCTGCCGCGAACGTCTTGCCGTCCATGGCGATCCGTTCAAGGCGGCGCTCGAAGCGGGCTTTACGCGCTTTCGCCCGGTGCTCATGACCGCGCTATCCATGATGATCGGCATGGCGCCGATGGCGCTCGCTCTCGGCGAGGGCGGTGAGCAAAACGCGCCGCTCGGCCGCGCCGTGATCGGCGGTTTGATGTTTGCCACCACGGCTTCGCTGTTCCTGGTCCCCGTCATCTTCTGTATTGTTCACGCGCGCCCAGGGCGCGCGGCGACCCCAGCATCCGTCCCGGGAGATCCTGCACATGTCGTCTGAATCCGCTTTTCCCACTAATACGCCATCGCGCCGTCCGCTTCGGGTTGCGGGTGTGATCGGCCTGCTGGTCGCCTTAGGCATCGTCGTTGGCGGTGTCGCGCTGCGAGCCGTCGACGCCCGCAAGCTGAAAACCTGGACGGAGGCTCAGGCCGTACCGACAGTCAATCTGATCCAGCCCATGCGCGACCCCAACGGACCTTCACTGCAACTGCCCGGCCGGCTCGAAGCGTTCACGCGGGCGCCGATTTTCGCGCAGGTCAGCGGCTACCTGAAATCATGGAGCGTCGATATCGGCGCGCCGGTCAAGGCGGGTCAAGTGCTCGCCGAAATCGAAACACCCGAGCTTGACCAGCAGCTCCTTCAGGCACGCGCCGATCTGCAGAGCGCGCAGGCGAATGCCGTCGTAGCGGGTACGACGGCGAAGCGCTGGGAGGCGCTAAGAGGCACCGATTCCGTGGCCCAGCAGGACGTCGACCAACGCACTGCTGATTACACCGCGAAGGAGGCGATCGTGGCGGCCGCGAAGGCCAACGTCGATCGCCTCGTCGCTACGAAGGCCTTCGCGCGGATCGTCGCGCCGTTCGACGGCGTGGTGACCGCGCGCGACACCGACGTCGGCGCGCTGGTGAACGCCGGTAGCGGTGGCGTCGGCCAGGAGCTGTTCGCGGTCTCCGAGGTCAAGCAATTGCGTGTGTATGTTCAGGTACCGCAGAACTACGCTCCCGCGATCCACGATGGCACGACCGCGACCCTGACCGTTCCCGAGTACTCCGACCAGCATTTCACCGCGCGCGTGATAGCAGCGGCAGACTCCGTCAATTCGAGTTCGGGAACGACGCTGGTGCAGCTGCTGGTCGACAATGCCAACGGCAAGCTGCTGCCGGGCGGTTTCGCCAGCCTGAAATTCACGTTGCCCGCGTCCGCCGATTCACTTCGGGTCCCAGCTAGCGCGCTCGTGTTCGATAGCCGCGGCGTCGTGGTCGCCACGCTCGGTGCGAACGGTCACGTACTGTTCAAGCAGGTGAAGATCGACCGCGATCTGGGCGACTCGGTGGAGATCGGCTCGGGACTCGCCGCCAACGATCGCGTGATCGATACGCCGCCCGATGGACTCGCCGACGGCGACGGCGTGCAGGTTGCGCCGGCCACTGACAGGAAGGCGACCGCACATGGTTAAGCCAGGACTTGTCGCGATTTTAACGGGCGTTCTGGCGCTATCCGCCTGCTCGCTCGCGCCGCAATATCAGCTGCCTTCGGCGCCGATAGCGGCGCAATACAAAACCGTTGGTCCCTGGACCGCCGCTCAGCCTGCCGACCGGATAGACCGTAACGGCTGGTGGAAAATATATGGCGACGCGCAACTCGACGATCTCGAAGCGCGTCTACTGGCAAACAACACCGATCTGCGCGCCGCGTACGCGCACTATGCGCAAGCGCAGGCTTTCGTCGCGCAGGTCGCGTCGGGACTGTATCCGACCATCAGCGCAAGCGCCGTGCCGCAGCGCGTTCGCCAGTCCGACGACCGGCCGTTGCGCGTGGGCGGCCCGAACGACTACAACTCCGTCACGCTCGGCGCCGAAGTCAATTACGACCTCGACCTGTGGGGCCGCGTGCGTGACTCCGTGGTGGCCGGCAAGGATGAGGCTCAGGCGACCAAAGCCGATCTGGCTTCGGTGAAACTGGCCCTGCAAGTGGCACTCGCAGACAATTACATCGGTTTGCGTGGCCTCGACCAGCAGACCGAACTGCTGAACGAGACGGTCATGGCGTATGCGAAAGCGCTGCAACTCACGCAGACGCTGCATGGCAGTGGGATCGTGGCGGGCCTCGACGTTTCGCGGGCTCAAACGCAATTGTCGTCGGCGAAGTCCCAGTTGTCGCAGAATCTCGCGCAACGAGCGCTCATCGAACACGCGATTGCCGTGTTGGTCGGCACTTCCGCGTCCGAATTCAGCCTGCCGCAGCAGACCGCCGCCATCGCGTTGCCGGCGATTCCAACCGGCCTGCCCTCGACGCTGCTGCAACGTCGCCCCGACGTCGCAGCAGCGGAACGCCGGGTTGCCGAGGCTAACGCAAAGATTGGCGTCGCGCGCGCGGCATATTTCCCGGACATCACGCTGAGCTTGCAGGGTGGTGTGCAAAGCGCCGCCTATGCTGGACTGGTTAGCGCGCCCAATCTGTTCTGGGCGATCGGCCCGCAGCTCGTGCAATACGTCTTCGACGGCGGCTACCGTCATGCGCAGCTCGATGCCGCGAAGGCGGCAACCGAGGAAGCCGGAGACCGCTACCGCAGCGTGGTGCTGTCGGCATTCCAGCAGGTCGAAGACAACCTTGCGCTGCTGTCGTATCTCGGCACCGCGCTTGGCGAGCAAAAGGATGCCGCGAATGCCGCGCAGTACTCGGTCGATCTGGCGTTGCGCCAATATCGCCAAGGCACTGTAGGTTACCTCGATGTCGTGCAGGCGCAGACCGTCGCACTCGAAGCACAACGCAGCGTGCTCGATATCCAGACACGCCAGCTAAGTGCCAACGTGCAACTGCTGCATGCGCTGGGCGGCGGATGGTCGAGCGATGAACTCGCCCAAGTGGCTGCCACGCGGGTACTCGTCGCGACAACGATGGCACAGGGCGCAAATTGAAGGCCTGCACAGGGCGCAACCGGAAGGGTGACCCGGTTGCGCACGCTGTCGATAGCATGCGTAGCAGTCCGATGTGGCGGAACCTGTCCGGCTTACGAACCGTGACGGGGAATCCGCCCAAAGAAAAGATGCTTGGGATCATTGAACCCGGGCGTCGAAGGGTGGCCCGTAGTGACGAGCGAGTCGACGAAGTCTTCGTCTTCGGCGCTCAGGCGATAGCTCAAGGCTGGCAGATAATCGTCCCATTGCGCCACGGTGCGTGGTCCGGCGATGGTTGAACTGATATAGCTGCTGTTGAGCACCCAAGCGAGTGCGAATTGTCCCGCACTCAGTCCACGCGCCTCTGCATGCTCGCGAACGCGCCGTGCCAGCTCCAATGATTCGGGCCGCCATTCGGCCTGCTGCAAGCGGCGGTCGCCGCGCCCTGCACGCGTATCGGCCGCGGGCGTCACGCCCAATTCGTATTTGCCGGTCAGCACGCCGCGAGCGAGTGGGCTGTACGAAATCACGCCTAGGCCGTAACGGTGCGCAGCTGTCAGCTGTTCGGCCTCGGCCTGCCGATTCGCGAGGTTGTAGAGCGGCTGACTGGCTACCGGGGCAGCGAGACCCAGTGCCTGGGCGGTATGACTGAATTCGGCGATCTTCCATGCGCGATGGTTCGACAGGCCGTAGTAGCGCAATTTGCCGGCCTGGACCAGATCATTTAGCGCGCGCACCGTTTCATCGACCGGCGTGTCGTGATCTTCAGCGTGGAGGTAAAGCAGATCGATATAGTCCGTCTTCAGGCGCTTGAGGCTGGCCTCAACGGCTCGCACCATGTGTTTGCGCGAAGCGCCGCGCGCATTGACGTCACCATCGCCGAATGGACTGGCCAATTTGGTCGCCAGCACCCAGCGATCGCGCCGGGCGGCGATGCAACGCCCGACGACACGCTCCGATTCACCGCCAGCGTAGACGTCGGCGGTATCGATCGAGTTGACGCCTTGTTCATGCGCCTGGTCGACGATACGTGCCGCGGTTGCTTCGTCGGTCGGATCGCCGAACAGCATCGTCCCAAGCGTCAGCGTCGAAACCTTGAGGCCGCAGCGGCCAAGTTGGCGAAATTCCATTTGAGACTGTTCCGTTAATTTGAAGGATCTAACCTGGGAATTCCACGTGACACATCCATAGAGACGGGCACGTCGAGACCAGGTGATTGAAGCGACGACCGTTGGCACCCTCGTCTGGGCAACGCACCATTAGGGCCGTGCAAGGCTCCGCCCGTCGCGGAGAAACGGCCGCTTGGCCATTCATTCACTTTTGCCCGTCGTACTTCTCCACGAACTCGGCCGCCGTGAGCCCACGAAAATCGGCCAATGCCGCGTCAATGCGCTCGGCGCTCCAGTCCCACCAGGCTATCTGCTGCATGCGCTCCGAGGTGCGCGCGTCGACGCGAAAACGCAGCACCCGCGCCGGCACCCCGACGACGATGGCGAACGGCGGTACGTCCTTGGTCACAACGGCTCCTGAGCCGACCGCGGCGCCAGTGCCGATCGTCACGCCGGGCATGATGATGGCATCGTGGCCGAGCCACACGTCGTGACCAATCTCGACTGGCTCCTGGGCCCGCCACTGGAAGATGTCAGCGTCGTCGTCGAGGGACAATCCGTACGATCGTGAGCGATAGGTAAAGTGATGGTGGGTCGCACGCCACGAAGGATGATTGGGCGGGTTGATGCGTACGCCGGTGGCGATATTGGCGAACTTGCCAATGAGTGCGTGGGCGATCTGATTGTCACCCATCGCATAGCCGTAGTCGCCGATGACGGATTCGGCGACATGGCTGCGCGGACCGAGATAGGTGTAACGGCCAAAGTCGCTGGCGCGAACTACCGCCGTTGGATGGATTTCCGGATGCTCCGACAGAACGCAACCGAGCGCCCACGGATCGACGCCGACGCCATGATTGATCAACATATCGATTCTCGTGCTTCAATGATGAGGAGAGCCCTGGGCCGCCGGCTGCGCACTTCCCATGACGATCGCGCCAGGGCATGTAGAGCGACGGCGACGCAGGTGAGCGGCCCGCGTTCAGGTGACACGGCTGCGCAGGTAAGCGGAAACGCGTTCGGCACAGACGACCAGGACGAAGGTGGCGATCAACAGGAACGACACCGTCTGGTACTGGAACAGGTTCATTGCAGTCAGCAACTGGAAGCCGATTCCGCCTGCTCCAACAAAGCCGAGCACGAGCGACGAGCGCAGGTTTTCGTCGAAGCGGAACAGCCCAATGCCGAGCAGCGAGGGCAACACGCCCGGCACGACAGCATGGCTTAACACCTGCAGGCGCCCTGCACCGGTCAGCGTCAACGCTTCGACGGGGCCCATATCCATGTCTTCGATTACTTCCGCGAACAGCCGCCCAAGCATGCCGACCGAATGGACCGCAAGCGCAAGTGCGCCCGGAAACGGCCCCAGCCCGACCGCCGTGACGAACAACAGTGCCCAGACCAGATCGGGCACTGCCCGGGTGACGCCGATCAGCGCGCGCGCGGCGTAGTACAGGGGCAGCGCCGGTGTGACATTCGCGGCCGCCAGAATCGACAGCGGAAAGGCGAGCAGCACCCCGAACACCGTGCCGAAAATCGCCAGGTCAATCGTTTCGAGAACCGGCCACAAGTTCGGGACGAACTGATCGAACGCCGGCGGCACGGCGCGCGAAATGATGTCGACCATACCGTGGGCACCGGTAACCAGATCCTGCGGACGGGCCTGGACGACGATCCACGCCTGCACAAACAGCGCGAACAGCACGACGGCGGCACACACCGACCAGATGGTCCGGCTGCTCGACGAGCCCGTCGATGCACGCATTTCAAGAACCTTGCTCATGACGCCTCGGCCAAATAAAGGCTCGCGATCTGTTGACGGGAGACGGCCGACGCCGTCCGATCGAATTCAAGCAGGCCGCCGCGCAGACCGATCAGTCTGTCGGCATATCGCGTCGCCAGTTCGGGCTGGTGCAGTACGCACACCACCGCGAGACCGTCCTCGTCGGCGAGGCGGCGCAGCAGCCGCATGACTTCGTCGGCCGCTTCGGGGTCCAGACTGGCGACCGGCTCGTCGGCGAGCAAGACGTGAGGACGTTGGGCCAGCGCGCGGGCCACCGCCACGCGCTGCGCCTGTCCGCCCGAAAGCGTGCCGGCGCGCTGGCGCGCCAGATGCAGCAAGCCGACCTCGTCCAGATAGGACAGCGCCGGATCGATCTCCTCGCGAGGCACCCGACCCAGCGCGGTTGCCAGCGTCCGGTGTCGGCCGAGCGCGCCGCAGCAGACGTTCGCCAGCACGCTGCGCCGCTTCACGAGATTGGCGTTCTGCGAGATCAACGCAAGCGGCAGACGCGCCTCACGCAAAGCTTTGCCCGACAGTGCGGCGAGATCGCGCCCAGCCACCTCGACCGACCCGGCGGTCGGCCGATTCAGTCCGACCACGCACTTCATGAAGGTCGACTTGCCGCTGCCATTGCTGCCCAGCACCACGACCAGCTCACCGGCGTGGACCGACACATTCATGCCGCGCAGCGCAGTGTGGCCATTTGCGTAACGCATCGTCAGATCACGGACAGCCAGCTTTACGCCGGGCCCACGCGTCGTATGGAGTGCTGCTCCGGGTAGGCTCGACACGCCGGCTGAAAACCGGCTCGCCGAATCTATCGGGACGCCACCCGAGGTGCTGGACAGAGTGCTCACAGTTTTGCCAGGTCGATGTGAAGAGTCGAAACCAGATCGCGGATCTGGTTATAAGCAGCATCCGTTTGCGGCACCGTCTTCAGTTCCGGGTTCTGGTTCGATGCCAGGAACTTCTGATCGGCTTCCGGTAATTGGCGTAGATCGAGCGAACTCAGCACACTGGCCAGACGGGCCTTGAAATCCGCCGGCAAGTCTCCGCGCACGGCCAGCGGGTCGAGCGGAATCGGTTCCGATTTCCACAGCGTCACGTAAGCCGCAGGATCGAATTCGTTGTGTAGCTTGGCGCTGGCGATTTCTTCGCTGTTCAGCTCGCCCGCTTCGACCTTGTGGTTGCGCAGCGCCTCGAACGACGCCGTGTGGCTGCCCGCGTAGACCGCTTTTACGCCCTTGTCCGGATCGATGCCGTTCTTGCTCAGTCCGAAGGCGGGAAACAGATGGCCGGACGTCGACGCCGGATCGGCGTAAGCGAACGAGCGACCCTTGGTATCGCCCAGCGTCTTGATGCCCGAGCCGGGCCACGTGACGATGGAGGCGTAGTAAGTGGCCGGCTTGCCCTGCTCGCCGGCGAACGTGGCGACGGCTTCAGCGTGCGCGACCTGGTGCGCGAGCACGTAGCCGAGGGGACCGAATTCGCCGAATTCGAGCTTGTTGTTGCGCATTGCCTCGATCTCGGCGTTATAGCTGGTTGCGACGTAAAGTTGCACCGTGCAGCCAAGCTTGTCGCCGATCATCCTGACGAGATCCGTATAGACCGGCAGCATGCGCTGGGCCGATTCGTATGGTTCGACACCAAAGCGAACCACGCCATCGTTCGGACACGTACCAGCTGCATGTGCCGTAACGGAGACAAAACTCACGGCCAGAGCCGCGGCAGATAGAATTTTGGAGACCTTCATATTTTCCTCAATTTATGTTTCGTACATGCCAGGCGATTCAACAACGGATTGCTTTGTTCCGTCCATCAGACGACGCGCTCGCCTGCCCGATACGTCGCGCGGGGGACAGGCAGCGCATCGTGCATCCGCACGCGCACAAAATCGGCACGCAAACCGGGGGCGATCGCGCCGCGGTCGTCCAACCCCACTGCGCGCGCGGGTTGCGCGGATACCGTTGCCATCGCGCGCGGCAGCGTCCAGCCGGCCTTGCCGACCAGTTCGAAGGCGGCGGTCAACAGGCTCGAGGGCACGTAGTCCGAGGACAGGATGTCGAGCAGTCCGGCTTGCGCAAGTTCGATTGCCGAGACGTTGCCCGAGTGCGATCCGCCTCTTACGACGTTCGGCGCGCCCATAATCGTTGCGATGCCGTGTTCGCGTGCGGCTTGCGCGGCGATGCGGGTGGTTGGGAATTCCGCCAGGACGATGCCTTCGGCCGCTGCCTGTTCAACATGCTCGATTACGGTGTCGTCGTGGCTCGCCACCGGCACGCCGAGCTCCATGCAGCGCACAACGATCTCGCGACGGTGCCGGTCGGCGAAACGTCCCTGTCCGTCTGAAAGCTCAGCAATCACGGCGGCGAAGTGTTCGTCAGTCAATTTGCCGTGCCGTTCCTGCCAGCGACGCCATTGATCCCGATCGTGCCATTGGCGCTGGCCCGGCGTGTGATCCATCACCGAAGCGAGCCGCAGCAATGGATCCGTGCACAGTGAATCGAATACATTCACGACGTCGGGGGCGGCGATTTCGCAGCGCAGGTGGAGGAAATGCTCGGCACGCAGCAACTCGCACGCGGACAGGCGCGCGAGTGCCTCCACGCACTGCGTCTGAAGATCCCGGCTGTGCATGTCGACGTCCGAACGCGCGCCGATCCTGAGCGAATCGAATACGGTTGTGATGCCCGCCGCGGCCACCTGTGCGTCATGAATCACCAACGCCGCGTCGATATTCCATCTCACGCCCGGCCGCGGCGCCAGATGCTTCTCGAGATTGTCTGTGTGTAGTTCGACCAGGCCCGGCAACAGATAGTCACCGTTCCAGTCTGCGGCTTCGGCCGCCGACGTCGTGCCCCGTTCAAGGTCGACAATGACGCCGTTTTCAATCCGCAAGGTTCCCGTAAATTCCTCGTCCCGCGTGACGACGCGAGCGTTCCTGATCAGCATCGACATGCTCCGTATGTGTGTCGGCTTTAGCGTGCTGCTGTACGACGCAGCGTTGGTCGTGATTCGACGCGATGAGTCGTGCTGTTGCGTCCGCGATCTCGACGCTCCGCCCGGCAGAAAGCGACGCTCGTGCTTCATGGGCGTTTCCTGCCGGCCCAGAAAGCGGTTGCTGGCCGCGCTTTCGTCTAAACGTCTAGATGTTTAGGGAAAGATCCACCCGGCCGATTCCGCGAGCACGACCGTGATGGCTTCATCACGGTCCGCGCTCTACCATGCACGACTGCGAATTCATTTCACCCGACCGGAATGACAAGACCATGACAGCGACCGACAACAAACACCGAGCGTTTCAATCGAGCGCGGAGTAGACGTTGTAATGGAGCGGCAGATCGAACAGATTCTTGATTGACGAGGTGGTCACGGGCATCGCAAGTGGACGCCATTCGTCGTCGATGAGCATCGAGGGCAGTCGCAATGCTGAAGCCGGCTGCCTCAAAGCGCATTCCAGTCGCAAGGCGCTCCACTGCGGCATTGGTAATGCGATATTTCAGAAAGCGCGGATCGAGGATCTCCACCGACGGATCGGGATAGCTTTCGCTCTGTCGCCACCTTGGAATCTCTACGATCTCCCATCTTCCACTTACGATTTGCGGGGCGGGCAAGTCAGTCGTTCTTCCGGATATACGCTGCGAACGCCTGCTCGTAGTCCGGATGCCAACGCGATAGCGCCGGGCGATTCTCTACAATGTCTCCCGCAGCCCAAAGGATGCGTCGCTCGTCGAGGGAGCGAGGCACATCGTTGTCGGGGCACAGAATGTAGAAATCGCCGGCACCCAGTCGCTCGATCATGAAATCGACAGTCTGCTCGGGCGTCCAGGCAGCCGCCGGTTTCTCGGTACGACCTTGAGCGGCAAGCTCCGTAAACACAAAGCCAGGAATCAGCAAATGCGCGCTGATCCGGCAGCCCGGCGTATTGCGCAACTCGTGCTGCAGTGCTTCGGTAAACGCCTTCAGGCCGGCCTTGGAGACGTTATAAGCCGGGTCGCCGGGCGGCGTCGTGATGCCCTGCTTCGAACCGGTGTTAATGACGAGGCCCGGGCGTCCGCGCGCGATCATCGCGGGCACGAAGGTCTGAGTGCCACGAATGACACCCCACAGGTTGACGTCGAGCACCCGATCCCAGTTAGCGGCCGCTCCGAACATGGCGCTACCCGGTTGAATCCCCGCATTGTTCATGAGGATATCCGTGCCGCCGAAGCGATCCCGAACGGCTGCTTCGAGGCGGACCAGGTCTTCGAGGCGGCTGACGTCCGTCTCGACGGCCAGTACATCCTTCGCGCCTTCAGCAGCCACGCTGGCAATCGCCTGCTTCGCGTGCGCCAGGCGGTCCTCACCCAGATCCGCAATGCACACGCGAAGCCCGAGCTGCGCGAACCGCTTCGCCGAGGCGAGTCCAATGCCGGCAGCGCCGCCTGTCACGACGGCGACGGCTCCGGGAGTGAAAGTAAAGTGTGTCATCAATAGTCCTTTCTGATACGTCATAAAACGTCAGCCCGCCACCTCACAAGCAGACCGCCAAACGGCAGGTACGTCGATAGGTCGCGCGGCCGGGAAATTCGTCACTCACTTCAGTCCATTGGGCAAAACGGCACTGGCGACAGAAACACCGATTCCTGATGGACGAGATACGGCAGGATGCGCGGCGTGAAAGCTTGCCAGCGTGGATCGACTGCGGGTTTCGCGCGCTGCGCGGCCCGATGCGCGTAGCCCTCGTAGCCCCAGCAAAACACGATCGAGTTCAACGTGCCTGAGTCCTTCGTCCAGCAACCCTTGAGGCGGGCGTACTGACTGATGATGCCGAGCCCTTCGCGCTCGTAGATGTCCAGGAACTCGCCTGTCTTTCCCGCCGTAATCTGATATGTACGCATTTCTACCAACATGATTCCCTCTGTTTCGATCGGTACTCTCTCGCAGCACACCGCCGTCAGACCGCGTGGCTTTCGACATGCGCCTTTAGCGCGCTGAAGAACTCATCGAGATTCTTGCTCGCGGCGGACTGAATCAGGCGCGAGCCCACGCTCATCAGCTTCCCGCCAATCCCGACGTCAGCGTCGTACACCAGCACGGTCGTATTGCCTTGCGCTCCAAGTTGCAGGCGCGCAGTGACTTTGGCGAAGCCTAGCGCACCTGCACTGCCCATACCGGCAATCGTATAGGCCCTGAGCGGATCAAGATCCGACAATTCGACGTTGCTTTTGAAGGTCGCCGCCATCGGACCGACGCGAATCTGCACGGTCGATTCGAAATGCAGGTCGTCGAGCCTCTTCAGCGCTTTGCAGCCAGGCAGGCATGCTTCGAGTACTACGGGATCGTTCAATGCACGCCATGCGGCTTCAGGGGGCACGGGCAGGATGGTTTGATCTGTCAGCTTCATCGCCGCCGCTCAGCGCTCGTAGAGTTTGAACAGCGCCTGCGTGCCGTTGCGCGCGCAGCCCCGCTCGGCCAACTCCTGGTACATTACGCGCACCAGTTCCAGACCCGGCAATTCACGTCCCATGCTCCGCGCTTCCTCGTGCGCAATCCGCATGTCCTTGATGAAATGCTCGATGAAGAAACCGGGCGCAAAATCGCCCTTGGCAAGGCGCGGCCCCAGGTTGTTCAGCTGGAATCCACCCGCCGCACCTCCGCCAATCGCGCTCAATACGGTGTCGGCATCCAGCCCGGCGCTGTGCGCATAGGCGAGCCCTTCGCACACGCCCATCATCGTCGACGCAATGACGATCTGATTGCACAGCTTCGTGTGCTGACCCGCACCCGGGCCGCCTTGCAGGACGATGTTGGTGCCGAGGCAGCGCAACATCGGTTCCACGCGTGCGAGCACAGCGCTTGCGCCGCCGACCATGATCGACAGGCGCCCTTCGCGCGCACCGATGTCGCCGCCCGATACCGGCGCATCCAGCATGTGCACCCCGCGCTCAGCGGCGTGCGCGGCCAACTCTTCGGCCAGTTTCGGACTCGACGTCGTCATGTCGACCAGCACCGCATCGCGCTGCGCATGCGCGATCAGACCGTCGTCGCCCAGATATAGTGTGCGGACGTCCGCGGGGGTGCCGACAATCGTGAACACGACGTCCGATACTTCGGCGAGCGCCCGCGGGGTCGCTTGCCATGTCGCGCCGGCCTCGATGAGCGGCTCAGCCTTCGCACGCGTACGGTTATAGACATGCAGCGGATAGCCGGCGGCGGCGAGCCGCGAGGCCATCGAGAAACCCATGATGCCAAGGCCGATAAAGCCAATCGCGGGTTTGCCTGTAGATTGATTCATGATGGTTGGTCCGTTCAGAGTTTGTCGCGCAGCAAGTCGCGCAATAGCATGGGAGTCAGTGGATGACGGTCGGCAACGACGCCAAATGGCGCCAGCGCATCATTGACCGCGTTGGTCAATGCGCCGATCGCTCCCATCACCCCGCCTTCGGCCATCCCCTTGATGCCGGCCGCCGTCGACTTGCCAGGCGTATGCAGCGGGATGATCTCGAAGTTGGGCAATTCAGTTGAAGTAGCGATCAGGTAGTCGGCGAGTGAGCCGGTCACGTTCTGTCCCGAGTCGTCGTAACGCATCTGCTCGAACAGCGCGCCCGACAGTCCCATCGCCACGGCGCCATGCTGCTGCCCTTCCACCACGGTGGGATTGAGCAGCGTGCCGCAGTTTTCGGCGACGACGTAACGCGCGATACGGATGGCGGCGGTCAAGACGTCCACCTCGATCTCGCATCCATGAGCCGCATTCGAATAGGTCATGGCCGGAGGGTCGTAAGTCAGGTGAAATTCAAGGCCCGGCGTCAAACCTTGCGCCTGGCGTACTCGCAATGAGCGGTAGTTGCGCCGTGGGGTCCGCATGCGCGAGACTGCCGCCGAGTGTCCCGCGCTGTCGGATGGCGTAATGTCCGATCGTCGCCGCCGCTTCAGCCAGTAGCGGGCAAGCAGCGCGCACTGTGTTGCTGGTGGCCAGCTCGTGATGGCGCGTCATTGCGCCGACCGCTAGCGTATCGGGTTCAAGCGTGACGCCCTTGAGTTGAGGCAGCGCATTCAGATCGACCAGGTGCGCCGGTTGCGCGAAGCGCATATTCATCATCGGCGCGAGGCTTTGTCCTCCGGCGATCAGCTTGGCGTCAAAACCGTGAAGAGCAAGCAGCGACAGCGCGTCGTCGAGCGTGCTCGGCCGGTGATACGAAAATGCGGTGGGCTTCATACGCGTTGCGCCTGCGCACTCAGGCTGCGATTCCGGGCGATGACAGGCAACCCGCGACAGCCCCGCCCGCCGATAACCGAGGCAATCGACGACGGCCATTCCCGATTCGCTTGACGCTGCTCATGAGTCGCCCCAGCCGCGTGCGCGGCGCTGTTCACCCCGTGGGATAGCTACTGCTTCAGCCATCGCATTGGCAACGAGGATATCGCCAATAAATTAACTCGTCAATTGACGACTAAATTTCCATGAACAGTCTCGACGTCGATCCAGCATGCAAGCTGGTGTATTTGCCTGTTTGTAAGGGAAATCGCGATGTGGCGTTTTTTATCGGCCGTTTGATCGGCATCATCCCTGCCTTCATGCCCTTCCCTTGTGAACGGGTTTTTAAAATACGTCTTCACATGACGACTTATGATTTGATAGAGTACATCGTCCGCAAGCATGAACCGGTGTCGCCATGCTCCCGGTCTAGCCATGCACTATCTCAGTGCCATCGCGAAGCGAGCTTCATCTGTGACTGCCGGCATCGGCAAACACTCGTGCCAGGGCGTTTGCGAGTCTGCCACTCAACCCGTATCGGTTCTCCGCTCATGTCTTTGTCAAGCCGTCAATCGGTCGTCATCGCATTGATCGTCGCCAGTGCCTATTTCATGGAGAACCTCGACGCTACGGTGATTGCGACGGCGCTGCCCCACATGGCCGCTACGTTCGGCGTCACGCCCGTGAGGTTGAGTATCGGCATGACCGCCTATCTGCTCGCGCTCGCGGTTTTCATCCCGATCAGCGGCTGGGTGGCGGATCGCTTTGGGCAACGCTCTGTGTTCGGTAGCGCCATCGTCGTGTTCACGGGCGCCTCGATACTTTGCGGACTCAGCAACGGTCTCGTCGAATTCACGGTCGCGCGGATCCTGCAGGGACTCGGCGGTGCAATGATGGTGCCGGTAGGCCGGCTCGCGGTGCTGCGCAGCACTGAGAAGCGTCATCTGATGCGCTCGATCGCCTACATTACCTGGCCCGGCTTGGCCGCACCGGTGCTGGGTCCAGCGCTGGGCGGCTTTATATCGACCTATTTCAGCTGGCGGTGGATCTTTCTGCTGAACGTACCGATCGGTCTGCTGGGTCTGGTGCTGACCGCCACGTTCATTCCGAACTACCGCGAATCCAGCCGCCGGCCGTTCGATGTGCCCGGATTCGTGCTTAGCGGAGTCGCGCTAACCTGCCTCATGTATGGCATGGAACTCGTTGGGCAACCATATGGCGACTGGCACATCACGGTCGCAGCCCTGACGGGTGGCATGGTCGCCGCGGCCTTCGCGGTACGGCATTTCCGGCGTGCCGAACATCCGCTGATCGATCTTGCGCCGTGGCGAATCCCGACCTTTCGCTTGACCCTCGAAGGAGGTTCGTTGTATGTCGTCTCGGTCAGCGTTTCGCCCTTCCTGTTGCCGCTGTTCTTCCAACTCGGTTTCGGGCTGAACGCGTTCGCCGCCGGTTTGCTCGTGCTCGCTTACGCGGCCGGCAATCTGGCCATGAAGACCGTCACCATGCCCATTCTCAAGCGCTTTGGTTTTCGCAAGGTAATGATCGTGAATGGCCTGCTCACTGCCGCCACCATCGCCCTGTGCGCCCTACTCTCCCCGGACACGCCACGCACGCTGATCATGCTGGTGCTGCTGATCGGCGGGCTATGCCGATCGATGCAGTTCACCAGCATCAACACGCTCGCATTCGCGGACGTGCCGTCGGCGCGGATGAGTTCGGCGAGCACGTTTTTCAGCATGGTCCAGCAGATGACCATCGGTCTAGGCATCGCATTCGGTGCGATCGCGCTGCATGCTGCAGTCCTGATACATGGCGGCCACGCGCAGCTTTCGCTCGCTGACTTCCGGGTCGCGTTTCTGCTTGTCGCGGCGTTGGTACTGATCTCCATGCTCTACTTTATCGGCATCGAACCCGATGCCGGCTGCGAGGTTAGCGGCCATACGCAAGCCGCATCGCAGTAGTGCGGAAATTGTATCGAGCGCATTGACGGCTACCGGTCCAAATTAAACAGAGAGAGTCCGTTCAGAATGACCCGGGTAGCGGAGATCTCGCAGCAGGCCAGGTACAAGTCCGTGCAGACGCCGCTCAGCGGAACGACGCAGCAAATGGCGATCCACAAGACGCTCGACTTCCGTCAGGCTGGCGAGTTCTACCGGACGCTACCTGAAGCCAACAAGGCGGATCGGGTCACGGCATTGTCGGGCGATCTGGGCCGTGTAACAAACGACGCGAACAAGTACACGATGCTGTCGTACTTCTACAAGGCTGATTCCGATTACGGTACCCGCCTCGCGCGCGCCACACATGCGGATCTCTCACGCGTGCAGGATACGGCGTCGCACCTTGGCAATAACTGAAGCCAGTAGGCCCCGTGTTGCCTGAATACGATTTCCGACGGAGAATGTCATGCGAGGTTTCTCTACTGCGCGGCGAGTAGTTCGAAACGCACCCGCGGCAGCGATAGCCGCACTCCTGACCGCGAGTTGTGCGGAGCACGTTTGTCGGCCAGCAACGTATTCCGGCACGGTCGACGCGCGGGGATACACCGATGATTGGTTCGCCGCGGCGCGCGAAGGGCGCACCGATATCGTTCAATTGCTGATCGACGCACACTATCCGATCGAAACCGCAACGCCTGACGGATATACGGCGCTCATTCTTAGCGCGTATGACAATCACCCGGACACGCTAAAGGCGCTTCTTGCCGCACACGCCAACGCATGCGCCGCCGACAAGCACGGCAATACCGCGTTGATGGGTGCGCTTTTCAAGGGCGAAACGAACATTGCGCAAATATTGCTCGGGACGCGCTGCCCTATCGATCAAACCAACAACGCAGGGGAAACGGCGCTATCGTTTGCTGCGCTGCTCGGCCGGCTCGATATGCTTGCGGTGCTGGTGGCGCACGGAGCGAACGTCAATCATGTCGACGCACGCGGAGGCACCGCGCTGCAAATGGCCATTTCGCAACACAATACCGCCGCAACCGATGCGTTGCGCCGCTACGCCCGTTTCAGCAGCGACGTATCCACCGGCAACGCACGAATGCGCTGGCCGGTCGCATTGAAGATCGCGTTGCAGATGGCCGCTGAAGTCGGCGGCACGCCCGGCTCGCCAACACCGCCCGGCGGCGCATCGCTCGGCACGATATACACGTGTGTCTCGGGAACGGAATCGATACGGGCAACTTGGTAGTCCGTGAAGTTCGATTGCTCCGACGCGCCGTTCCGGAAAGTGAGTTCACTGTATAACGTGTTGCCGAGCGCCATCACCACCGCACCCTCGAACTGCGCAATAACCCGATCGGGATTGACGATGCGCCCGCAGTCGACGGCCAGATCGACGCGTGTCACACGCACCGAACCGTCGTCGGCCACCTGCACATGCGCGACCGCCGCCACGTAACTCAGAAAGCTGCGATGTACCGCAACCCCGCGCCCGTGCCGCGCCGGCAATACGGTCGACCACCCGGAGCGCGCGGCGGCCGCGCGAACCACGGCCGCATAGCGGGCGGTGTCGATCGGATACTCGTCGATCGACGCGCCGTAGTTTGGGTAATCGACCCCTAGTGCATGCAGATCGACATGCCGCGGCGTGCCGAGCAGCGTGAGCAGGTGCTGCACCGGATCGTGCCGCGCGGCCGCGGCAAGTTCATCGACGAACGACCCTAATGCGAAGCCGTGGGGAATGTTGTACACCGATCGATACCAGCCGATGCGCGTGTGTGCAGAGGCGGCGCCGTTCTCACACCGCACGTTGGCGATGTCGTAAGGCATGTCGGTCACGCCCTGCCCCAGTTCACCCGCCGCCCCGTAACGGACATCAGCCTTGAATGTCGAACTGATCGACGGAAACACCGTGCGGTGCAACCACGCGACCGTCTTGCCTTGCGCATCGAGCCCGCCTTCCATGTGCTGGGCGCACACCGCATGGAAATAGTCGTTGTGCACATCGTCTTCGCGAGTCCACGTGAGCTTCACGGGAGCGCCAACCTCGCGTGACAGGAACGCCGCCTCGGCCACATAGTCAGGCTTGGACTTGCGGCCGAAGCCGCCGCCCAATAACGTGACATTGATCGTCACGGCCGGCTCCTGCAAGCCGAGCACCTGTGCCACGGTCGTGCGAGCCTGCTGTGGATTCTGCGTCGCGGTCCATACTTCAACCGCACCGTTCGCGTAGGACGCGGTCGCGGCGAGCGGCTCCATCGCCGCGTGCGCCAGGTGCGGCACATAGTAGTCCGCCGAGACATGGTGGGCGGCGCTCTTTAGCGCAGCCGCTGTGTCGCCGTTGTTGCGAACGATTTTGCCCGGCTGCCGCGCGGTGTCCTCGAGCGCCTTGCGATAAGCCTGACTGTCATAGGATGCATTCGGCCCAAGGTCCCAGTCGAGCCTCAATTTCCGCCGCCCTTGCATCGCAGACCAGGTGCTGGTTGCCACCACCGCGATGCCGCCCAGCGGCTGGAAACCGGCGGGCAACGGCGCAGCGGGAATGCGGACCACATGCAGCACGCCGGGCACTTTCATCGTTTCGGTCGAATCGACGCTCTTGAGCGTCGCGCCATAGACCACCGAACGTTCGATCGACGCGTACGTCATTCGGGGCAACACGACATCGATGCCGTACGTCGCCCGGCCGTGGACGATGTCGTCGAGATCGACGATCGGCAGCGACTTGCCGATATAGCGCCAGGTACCCTCGTCTTTCAGATGCAGCGTGTCACGGCCCGGCACCGGCTGACGCGCCGCCGCCGTTGCGAGCGCGCCGTAGGCCACGCGCCGCCCGCTCGCCGCATGCACGACATGACCCGGCTCAGTGTGGCAGGTCGCCGGCGCCACGCGCCATTGCACGGCGGCCGCCGCCACGAGCATCTGCCGGGCCGTGCCACCTGCTTCGCGCAATGGCTGGAAGAACTGGCGGATGCTGCGCGAGCCATCGGTATTCTGGTCGCCATACTTCGCATCGCCTTGCGCCTGCACGACCTTGACGGTGTTCCAGTCGGCATCGAGTTCGTCCGCAAGAATCATCGCGAGACTGGTGCGGATACCGGTCCCCATCTCCGAACGATGCACGACCAGAATGATCTCGCCGGACGGCGCGACCGAGACGTACACGTTCGGTGCGAAAGGCGCTTTAGCGCCATTCGCGGATGACAGCACGCTCGCCGCGAGTGCGGTACCCGCGCCGCCGATCTGCAAGCCCAGCACAACCCCACCTGCCAAAGTCCCTCTCAACACCCCGCGCCGGCTCAGATTGACGATTTCGCCCATCACGCCTCCGACGCTGCCGCCTTGACGGCGGCCTTGATGCGTTGATAGGTGCCACAGCGGCAAACATTGCCGGACATCGCTTCGACGATCTGCTCGTCACTCGGCTTCGGCGTCTGCTTGAGCAACGACGCGGCCTGCATGATCTGTCCAGGCTGGCAGTAACCGCACTGCGGCACATTGGCGGCTTTCCACGCGCGCTGCACGGGGTGATCGCCGCCTTTGCCGAGTCCCTCGATGGTCGTGACGGGCTTGCCCTGAACATCCGCCAGTGCGGTCACACACGAACGCACAGCGACACCGTCCAGATGGACCGTGCATGCGCCGCACGCGCCGACCCCGCAACCGAACTTGGTACCGTGCAGCCCGAGCAGATCACGGACTGCCCACAGCAGCGGCATATTCGCATCCGCATCGACGTTGTGATGAACGCCGTTCACAATGAGTTCCATCAACTGATTCCTCGTAGTCGACGCGAACGGCACGAAGTCGTCATGCGCCGTATCGCTTTACCCGCCCAAGCCTATCAGGCTCTCGCCTGATAGGCGTTGCACCATCCCGCGCCGCTCACCTGTTTCGCACCAAACAGCGCGCAAAGCGCGCTCGTGTCGGCTGGCTTGCCCTGATAGAACTGGCAATTCGAGCAGCGCTGGGTGGCGCTGAAGCGCGGATATTTCGCGTGATCGACGCGCGATGCGTCGGTCCGGTAGCCGAGCGCCTGCGCGGCCGGATCGCTTTCCTGAAGCTGCGTGGGCGCGGCCCACGCCGTGTCGCCGGTCATTGCCAGCGCCGCGGCGCCAACGGTATGCACAATGAAAGTTCGTCGATTGGTTCGCATGTTCAATACACTCCTTTCACGACACCAGAACACGTTGCGGCGGCGCCATAAACTCCGGGCCTACCGGGTCCTTGACGAATTGCGAGACGATCGCGTCGATTTGCGCGAAGGCCTTGTCGTCGAGTCGCCAGCCGAACGCGGCTTCGAGTCCGTCCAGTTGCGACGGACGGCGCGCACCCCACAGCGCGATCGTCGGGCCGCGGTCCAGCACCCAGCGCACTGCAAGCGCAAGCACCGACTTGTCGAAGTTATCGCGCGCGAAGACGTCCAGTGCTTTCACAGCGTCGACATACTGCTGACGACGCGGCGCACGGAACTTCGGGTCATGTTGACGCAGATCGTCACCCTCGAAACGCGTCTCGGCGCCGATGCGCCCTGCCAGCAATCCGCGGCACAGTGCGCCATAGGCGAGTGCAACCAGCCCATGCTGTTTCACATAAGGCAGCACATCGCGGTCGATGTCGCGTTCAAACAGGTTATAAGGCGGCTGCGTGGTGGACAGCGGCGCCACGCGGCGGAACGCGTCCATTTGCGCCGCAGAGAAATTGCTGACGCCGAGCGCGCCAACCTTGCCTTCCTTGTGTAGGTCGTTCAGCACCGCGGCCGTCTCTTCGATTGGCACGAGCGGATCGGGCCAGTGAACCTGGTATAGATCGATGTAATCTGTCCGCAAGCGCCGAAGTGTATCCTCTACTTCGTGACGAATGCGCTCCGGCGAAGCATTGCGAAATACCTTGCCGTCCTGCCATTCGAGAGCGACTTTAGTCGCGATGACTGCCTTGTGGCGATATCCATCGGCCAGTGCTTTGCCGACGATTTCCTCCGACGCGCCGAAGCCGTACGCCGGCGCCGTGTCGATAAGGTTCACGCCGCTGTCGAGCGCCCGGCGGATCACCGCAATCGAGTCCTTCTCATCAGTGCCGCCCCACATCCATCCGCCGATCGCCCACGTGCCCAGGCCGATACGCGATACAGGCGTCGATAAACCCTCAACTTCAATTGTTTCAATAGTCATGCGATGCTCTCTGGTTAAAGCGCCGCATCCATGTCGAATGCGGTCCGAGAAAATGCGACGTGCCCAAAGGACGGGCAGGCGAGTCGATTATTTCAGCCGGATCCGGCGATCACAAGAAGGCACCTGAAGGTTCCATACTTTCCCCATGGAAACAAATTGCTACGACGGCCCTCACGCCGCCGAGAACCCACAGAAGAAAACCGATGACCTCGCGCGCAACGTCATCGAGCAGATCGCCGACAAGTGGACGATCCTCGTGATCGACGCGCTGGGCACCCATGGCGAGATGCGTTTCTCGCGGCTACGCGACGAGGTGGGGGGCGTCAGTCAGAAGATGCTCACGAAGACCTTGCGGCAACTCGAGCGCGACGGTCTCGTCACGCGCTATGTGCATCCCGTGATACCGCCTCGTGTCGACTATCAGTTGACGCCGCTAGGACGCAGTCTGCTCGACAAGATCTGTGGGATCTGGGACTGGGTGGAAGCGCATATGGCGGAAATGGAATCGGCGCGACGGCAGTTCGATCTCGGCGAAAGGCGTACCGATCGCGCGCCTTCGAACCGGGACGCGGAGTCCGGCTCAGAAACGCGCCTGGAATAGCCGAACGCGCACTGTCAGGTTGGCCGCGAGCCTGGTAAGACGTTGCGACATCAGGGACGCCCGGAACGCGGCAAACGAGGAACGCATTCGCCTGGAAGCGCGGCGCGTTGGCAGCGCGCTTGCCATGGGTGGTCGGGTCGCCGGTGTCTTCCTGAACCGTCTCCATAGACGCGAGGCCGGCCACGATCGATAGATCGCGCGTGAGTCCTCACGTCACCGCACGTTCCCATCAACACCAGATAACAGAACGGTAATCTGGCCGACCGCAGCCCATAAGGGCCGCACCATCACACTCCTGACTCGCGAAGCCCGCGTCACGCGCTCTGACAGCGCAGGAACGCCGTGCCTTCATGGCCTCATTTCAGGAACCCGTCATGTGGATCGTCCAGCTCGCGCTGCGCCGCCCTTATACCTTCGTGGTCCTCGCCGTACTGATCCTTATCGTCGGCCCGCTTGCGATACTGCGCACGCCGACCGATATCTTCCCGAACATCGATATCCCGGTGGTCAGCATCGTCTGGACGTACAACGGCTTTTCCGCCCAGGACATGGCCAATCGCATCACGTCGAATTACGAGCGCGCGCTGAGCTCGGACGTCGACGACATCGAGCATATCGAGTCGCAATCGCTGAACGGCGTCTCGGTGGTGAAGATCTTTTTCCATCCGGGCGCGGACATCAATCGCGCGATCGCCGAGGCAGCGTCGAACTCCGCATCGATCCTACGCGTGCTGCCGCCCGGCACGCTGCCGCCGAACATCATTACCTATAACGCCTCGACGGTGCCGATCCTGCAACTCGGCCTCTCCAGCGACACGCTCTCCGCAGCGACACGCTCTCCGAACAGCAACTCTACGACCTCGGCAACAGCGCGATCCGCACTCAGTTGGCGACGGTACAAGGCGCGTCGGTGCCGCTGCCGTTCGGCGGCAAGGTCCGGCAGATCATGGTCGATATCGACCCGCGCGCATTGCAAGCCAAAGGCCTCGCACCGCTCGACGTGGTCAACGCCGTCAACGCGCAGAACCTGATCCTGCCGGGCGGCACCGCGAAGATCGGCACGAAGGAATACAACGTGCAGATGAACGGCAGCACGGACACCATAGCCGCGCTCAACGATCTGCCCACCTATGGGCGTACAACAAAGTTCGGGGGAAAAATTGATCGAACGGCCGCTATCACCGTCGAAGTCGCAAGCACGAGGCAGGGTCAAAGTTTGCACCAGCAACCGCGATTTCTGAGACTGCATCGATTGCAGATCCGCAAAGTCTGCGGGATCGCCTACCAACAAGGCTTGTGAAGCGACAACAAAAAAGTGCCGCATTCGAATCATGCTGCGCCGCATTAAATAGGGACGGTCCAGTTCGAGCTGACCGCTTAACCTTGTCGTGTCTGGATCGCACTACAGTCGTAATCTGCATTGAAATCACGGGGATGCCGCGACGGTTCACCATTAGGCGAGTTGGTGTATGGGCCGCGTTCTTCTAACAGCAACGTCAACATCGCGTCGTCGTCGACGAAGCTTGAGTAACCCGCGCCGAGGGCCGTTGGCGGCTGTGCCTGGAAGCGCTCGAAATGCGGCTTCAGATACGTGAGCCAACGCGCGTCACGCGCCAAGTCTGCGGGTGGTCGAACATGGCAAAAGACATTCACGTTGAATGGACGTTCAGTGAGCAAACGTGTTTCGCGGATGAGGGCGCGAGCGTTCTCCGCAGTCATGCCGCCAAGACCGACGGAGCCCAGCGCACCTGCATCGGACACGGCCGCAGCCAGCGCCGGGGTGGCCCAACCGGCCATCGGCGCCTGGATGATCGGTACAGCAATTCCGAGTTTCGCAAGCAGGTTACTTGAGTTTTCAGTGGTGCCCATCGCACGCTCCTTCGCCTGGTCATGACTAGTGCGTGGTTTTGCGCGCTCGCCACGTCGACTATATTGTGCATCGCTGCGACGCTGACCGCATTTCCCCCGCTGGGGGGTGCTAAACGAAGGGTACTATCGACCCCATATAGCGGTCATCCAGATTTTCTACAAAGCAGCCCGTCAAGTCTGCGATCCGAGGATCGCCTTCGGCGGATAGCTCGCTAGCACGACAGAAGTGGTCACGGGCCCGAATCTGGCAAACGCGTCGATTGCGGTTTCGAGCTGGGCCATCTCTTCAACCACAATCCGAACGATGAAGCAGTCTTCACCAGTGATCCGGTGCGCCTCGACGATCTCAGGCATTGCTTCGAAGGCGCTCAGGCAATGCTTAATCTCAGCATGGGTGGTGCGGATTCGCACGATCGCCGCGATGCCCCGACCGACGAGGCCGGGATTTATCCGCGCCGCGTAGCCCTCGATGACTCCCCGCTCCTCGAGCCTTCTGATGCGGGCGGTGACAGCCGGCTGAGAAAGCCCGATCTGCTTCCCAAGTTCCGTGTTGGTGACACGTGCATTGCGCTGAAGCACCTCCAAGATCCGCCAGTCGAGCCTGTCCAACGTTACCGGCTTAGTTTTCATTTGTAAGCACCCTCAAGCTCAGTCAATTCGTTTGTGTATGACCATCAATCCATTTGATTTGCGATGTTGCCTGAATTCGCGAGCTTTTACACTGGATGCTCATTCACTCATGGAGATCTGGCAGATGGACTACCCCGTTCTTGTTGTTCCTGGCATCGGCAACTCCAGTCCATTGCACTGGCAGAGCGTATGGCAAGCCGCGCATCCGGATTGGCAACGCCTCGCAGTCGAGGATTGGGATTACGTCGTGTGCGATGAGTGGGTAGCGGCGATAGAACGGCAGCTAGCGGCAAACGGGAGGGAGACTGTCATAGTGGCGCACAGCCTCGGATGTCTGGCCGTGGTCCATTGGGCTGCCAGGTACGCGCGGAAGATTCGTGGCGCGCTGCTTGTGGCCGTGCCGGACCCGGCATCACCGGCATTTCCCCGGGTAGCCGCGAGCGGATTCGCGCCCCTGCCATCGGAGCAGTTGCCGTTTCCGACGACCGTCGTATCCAGCACCAACGATCCATACGGCAGCGTGGACCACGCACGCGCCTGCGCAGCTGCGTGGGGCAGCGAACTCGTCGAAGTTAGAGCGAAGGGACATCTCAACGCCGACAGCAACCTTGGCAATTGGCCCGAAGGGTTTCGATTGCTGGAGAAGATGAACAACGGTTGATCCGGTGTTCAACCGCCGGCGTGCCTATTCCAGCGTGCGAGGTCGGATCGCTCACGGGTCGCAGCCGCCGACGGTGGAATAGTTCTTCACTGAGCGGCAATGGAAACACCCATCCAGTTTCGGGATGGCGCCGCTGATTGACGACGGCACGCCAGAAAATGGCTTATTTAGTTTTGGACGTTTTTACCGTAGTCTTCCCAGTACCGAAGCGGATCGCGATATTGTGGATAGTGTAAGTTGAGCCACGCCGACAGTCTGGCCCAGTCGGGATGGTTGGTACCGGTTTGGGCAGACCATATTGACGATCTTTCAAGAACCAGACCGTTCAAGCGATCACGGACAACCAGGCTGCCCAGTCCGCTTGAACTGTTCGTCTGTGATTCAACCAGATACCGCGGCAGAATCCTGAGCTCCGCGTCCTCCGCCCACCCGTATACCGCGCGAACTACGCCGGTGGAATCTCGCAACTCCGTGGGTCCACTTCCCTGCCGAACGGCTGTCCAACCCTCAGGAAACTCAGCGACAACCTCGTTTTTTCCTTCCCTTACCCACTTCGCGTGCCATGCTTTCGCCATCGCCTCGCGTACGTGAGACACCGACTCGTAGCCAGTAGGCAGCTCGATCGCCATCGGAAGAGTAATGAGGTTGTCCTTCCAGAGTTTGGTTTCGTTGTCGACGCGCTCGACTGCGTCGAACGCCCCGGCTTCGAATGGGTTCTCGGGCCGGCCGCTTACTTTCACGTTCCCGCTGGGCAGGCCTTCGAAAAGGCGCTCAGCATCGTGGCGGGTGAGTTTTGTCTTTCCTTTCTTCATGGTCTCACTACAGCAAGGTTGTCTCACTAACATGGAGGCTCTGACGTCCAAAGTCGGGCGCCACGTCCTCTCGCGTGCGCGAACATGCGCGCGATTCTATTCTGCGCCATTTGCCTGTTACCGGCTCGCGGGGTGGCAATGGCGCGGCTTATGCTTGTTCATGCCGCCGGACATCAGATGAATCGAGCAACGCAAGTCAGAGGATGAGCGGACAGGCGATTATCGACTTCTCGCTAACGCTCATTCTATGAGAGCGGCTAACGAAGGATATGGCAGAATCCGGGCAACTGAAAGCCCAAATACGACCCGTTTCAGTCATTCGAGATCGCCGAGACCGGACATTCAGGGCGGCGCGGTGCTCGCCAGTTTAGCCGCGGGATTCAGCGGAAATGGGCCGTGCGCTGTTCGGGCAATTTGTCTGCCTGGATTGGGGCGCGGGAATAAAGTCTAACGACAAGGTGTTCTGTGAATGTAGTCGTGCAGTACAAACCGCAACCCCATTATCGCGTTCGCCAAAGGAAATGAGTCAATGGAATATCAATCCGGCACAAGAGTGTCTGACGACGTAGACGGGGCAGCCTATTCGCCCGCTAATCTCATGCAACTGGGCATGGGATTTTGGGGCTCTAAAGCGTTGCTGTCCGCGGTCGAGCTCGGTGTATTTACGCACCTCGGGAAAGGGCCTCGCAACGGTGAGCAGTTGACTGACGAGTTGGGATTGCATCCGAGATCGGCTTTGGACTTTCTCGATGCTTTGGTTTCGTTGCAGGTGCTGGAGCGAGAAAAAGGTCTCTATCGGAACACGTGCGAGACAGGACTATTTCTCGATAGAACGCAACCGGGATATATCGGGGGAATACTGCAAATGGCTAACGACCGACTATATCCGTTCTGGGGATCGCTTACCGAAGCGCTGCGCAGCGGACTGCCGCAGAACGAGGCGAAGCAGGGCGGCAACCCGTTTGATGCGATCTATCGGAACGAACGAACACTGCGTGTTTTTCTGGAATCGATGACTGGGATCAGCCTCGTCGCCGCTAAAGCGCTTGCGCAGAAATTTCCTTGGCAAGACTACGGTTCGTTCGTCGACATTGGTGCGGCGCAAGGCGCTTTAGTCGTAGAGGTTGCAAGCGCGCATCCGCATCTCACGGGTGGCGGCTTCGATTTGCCGGCAGTCGGACCTTTATTTGACAAGTATGTCGCGGAACACGGGTTAAAGGAGCGCCTTCGTTTCCATCCGGGCGATTTCTTCAAGGAAGCCTGCCCGTCGGCCGACGTGCTCGTGATGGGCCACATTCTTCACGACTGGAATCTCGAGCAGAAGCGCGAACTGCTCGCCAAATGTTATGAGGCGCTGCCTCCGGGCGGCTGCCTGATCGTCTACGACGCCATTATTGACGATGAGCGCAGACAGAATGCGTTCGGCTTGCTGATGAGCCTCAATATGCTAATCGAGACGCCCGGGGGCTTTGACTATACGGGTGCGCAGTGCCGTGAATGGATGGCCGACGTCGGCTTCAGGGAGATTCGGGTCGAACCACTACTCGGGCCGGATTCGATGATCATCGGGATTCGATAGTCGGCCAGCCGGTGCACTAGTTTGGTGACTGGTCATAGATTGACAACGATCTACGATGCCGTGCCGATTGACCGCTAATAATCAGGCGCAGACCTTGCCCCACCGCAAATCTCCAATCGAAGGTGGCTCCTAGATGCGGACATGAAGGTTCGAAACGTCAAAAGACCATCCAAGCCTCCGTCCCGTCGAATGCATACGCTTCCTGTTCGTTCGCTGCGTCCAGGATTGATGGCCACTCGATGCGTGGATGGTAGATGTATTGCTGCAAAACGAAGTAACTGGAATGTCTCACGTCGATCACCGTCGTCAGTCTTTCGAATTTCCGTTCCATCCAACTGAAGGCAATGAAGTTCGAGCAATCGGACATCACGAACATGCAACCCCATGCATAGCCTGGAAACCTGCGCCCGGCCACATCAATAATGTGAAATGAATCCCCATGTGGCGGTTCACCCTGATATCGCAGCGTGACCGCATAACTGCGATCAGGCGGTGTCAGCACATAGTCGCCCATGCCTGCCCAATGGCAAAGGTTATCCACTGTAAATTGGATCTCGCAAGGTTCCATCCGCCTGATTTCCGTCGGAAATGAAGTTGTTTCACTCGATTGTCGACGATTCGCGCCGGTGTGTCGAACGACCGGTCTTGGCCGGGTCCTGCCCGATGCGGTCGGCGGGAGTCGACCGGATATAGCCTTTCAACAATCACGTTAGCGGCCTGTCATGACCGAATGGTGCTGGGAAGCCTCAATACGAGATTTCGAAATGTGATTTCCGCTGAACCATATGTGCGAGTTCGAAGGTCGAGTCGTTCAGACGATTTTCGTGAAACCGTCGGCGCTCCAGCGTTCGCTCCCTACGCCGTGATGAACGAAGAACAAACCATCGGGATCATACTGATCCTTAATGGCGAGCAGCCTGCTGTAATTTGAGCCCCAGAAGGACCGCTGCCAGTCCGCGTCGAAAAAATTGCTTTCCGCCACGTAGGAACCGGCGTCTGGAACCAGCTTGCGCACCTCGGCCATTGCACGTCCGATGGCCTGCCGGTCCCGGCGCGCCAGCGCGGTGTCGGGCTCGTGGCCCTGAATGCCCGGATACGCGGGCGGCCCCTCCGCCCCGGCGATAAGCAACGCGAAGGCGTCCAGCGCGGCCGGGTTCGTGGCTGTGTTTCTCGCGGCAGCGACAGCCTCCGCCGGTGCACCCGCCAAGCCCTTGTTGACGTGCAGCGACACGCTCCATTGACGGGTCGCCGCAAACAGCGTGTCGGCCAGGGTTTGACGCCGGTCATCTTGCAGCAAGGCCGCGGGGAGCCACGCGGACTCGTAGCCGTGTAGCACTTGTCCCGCCTCTCCGCGATTACCCGACCAAAAGATATTGTCGTCGGGTGCGCCCGGCCGGTCGTCGGTGCTGATGAAGCCGAGGAGCTTCTTGAACAGGGTTGGAGCCCAGAAACTGCGGGCCGAGATGGCGACAATCTTCAGTGGCGAGAACTCGACCTTGAAATCGTCCGGGGACGCGGCAAGCGTATCCATGAACGGCTCCCAGATCGCTTGCGCTTCACTGCGACTGAGCCCCTGGAACACCATCGAGATAGTGAGGACGTTGTCGCGGCGAAATCTGATCTGTTCGCCCCAGTGCGGGTTCATCAGGTTCTGATTATAGAAGTCGATGATCACGCCAATCAGCCGGCGAAACGCAGACGTCGATGTCGCCTTGATCGTCATGTTCACCGCGCCGAAAGTCTCGGGCAATTCGTGAACCCGCAGCGTCAGCCGGGTGACCACGCCCAGGCTCCCGCCGCCGCCGCCTTTCAGCGCCCAGAATAGATCGGGATTCGTGCAGGCATTGGCGATCCGGACCGCGCCATCTGCCGTCACAACTTCCGCTTCGAGCAGGCTTCCCGCGGCCAGTCCGTAGGCCTTGGAAAAGCTGCCGAACCCGCCGCTTTGGATCAGGCCAGCCACGCCGACCGTCATGCAGCCGCCACCTTGCACGTAACCGCCCGCCTTGGTAGTGACCGCATCGTAGACGTGCGCCCAGAGCGCGCCGGCACCGGCCGTGACCGCCCTCACCGGTGCCGCATGTCCCTCGCATCCTGTGCCGACAAACGCGTTCTGCACGGTGATGTTGTTCATTTTTCGCGTCCAGACCAGCAGAGAGTCCGGCGCATTCGATGTGCCTTGATAGCTGTGGCCGCCGCCCTTCACCACGAGGCGGAGATTGTTCCGACGTGCGAAGTTAACGGCGACGACGACGTCATCCGTGTTGCGGGCAGCCACCGCGTAGACGCTGGGTGTCGATGTCCACGCGTCAACCCAGCCGAGGGTTTGCGTTAGACCCACCTCGTCGCCGAGAAAATAGGGGTTCTTGAGCTCCCTGAATAGTTGCCTGCAGTCGTCACTATCGGGCGCGTTCAGGCAAGCCACCAGGGGCGATTGCACTTTCACCAGTGCATTGCCGACCTGCTGGCTGAGTTCGTTCCAATGCGCCTCGGACGGCCAGCCTGGATCGCCCGGACGCACGCGAGTGAACGCTCCGGATACCGCCGCTTGCGCCGAAGCGAGCATCTGTTTCCGGGCACCATGCAAAAATGTGATTCCGACCGCAGATTGCAAAATACGTCGTCTTTTCGAGGACGTGGTTTTGTTTGAAGGTTTCATCGGCATGCGTGAAATCTCAATATGGTTGCAACCCGGATGACTGAGAAACCGGCAGAACTCTTCGAATAATGGGGTGACCGGAAGACGTGCATCAAGCGTTCGAAGTCCGCCAACCGTGCACCGCAAATCGTTAGCCCCCAGCCCGCCGCCGGACAGATTTTCAACGACTTAGCCTTCGGGGTCGATTGGCCGAAACCTGTCCCACGACGACGCGCTGAGCTCGACCCGCAAGAGGTTAAGGCAACTTGGAAAAAGGCAACGACGTGCGCGGCGAGGCGACGTATGTCATCGCTGGCTCGTGTGTTGGGGGGTGTGCGCGTAATCAATGGTACGTCGTCGTAGACGACTGCAGCTTCGTCAGCACGCCGCGTTTGAACTGGAACCAGCCTTGCGAGCTTTGCATCACGACTTCAAGATCGCCTTGCCAGAACACGCGCTTGACCGTCATGCGCTTACCCGAGCGTTGCACAAGCGGCGGATGGTGGCGAAAGTCGTACAGCACCGGGCCGGAATCAGTCTGCACGAGCGTGCGCGTGACGCTGTCATTTGCATTGCCTACGTCGTCGAAATGCGTGAGCATGCTCGCGCTAAAGCGATCGAAAATTTCCTTGTCGAGCATCCCCACGAAATCGCCGTCGACGCGCACGAATTGCAAGTTACCCGAGGGCGTGACGAGCGGGCCGGACGCGTTGCTTTGCGCATGAACGCAAGTCACGAAAGAGGTGGCTGCGAGCCCAGCGAGGAACAGTCGTCTCATGTTTTCCTTTTAGATTCAGCGGCGTCTCCGACGACGGAGCACGACCCGCAATCTTTCCTTGGGAACATTGTCGTCAATTTTGGCCGAGACGTCGAAGGTCTTTAACTGGCCGACCTCTGCCAGATGACGCCACGGGCCTGAATTCGCGAGCTGCGTCTCGCGCGGAAGGCCGGGGCCGACCGCTTGAGACACTCGTGACTGACAGCAATAGGGAATCGAAAATGGTGCAATGAGGTTGTTCCGGCAAATTCATCTTCCGTAGAAACGCCTTGTAGCGCAGATGGATTTCAGATTTTTACCAGCGGATGTTATTCATCGACTAACTCGCTTGGAGTCCGTGATCCAGCGTCTCGCGGTAGGCAATTCAGCAAGCGAGAACAAGCGGACATCGCCATGAAAAAAGGGTTTTAGCATACCAACCATAACCCGTAGCCATGCGAGATCCGTAACCACTGCGATGTGGCTGAAATCGTGCCAGTGCCTCAGCCCGAACGCGCCGTCATCCCAAAGCGCTCCAACCTCAAATCCCGTGAACTCTTTCCCGACGACATAGAGCATCTTGATCGGCCCCTTGCCCATCATCGCCTCAGCCTTGGGTATGAGTGTACTTTTGTAGTCGTCGTGCGTAACCTTGCCCGTGGCTTCGATCGCGAGCACATCTTGCGGTAACCCATCGATGAATTTGAACATCGCCGTCCCCCATTGGTTCTCCGCAGTGCAATTCGGTGCCTGCGGCCGCGATGATGCGTTCCTATTGTAGGCTCATGAGCGACCGCTTCGGGTAACAGTTCTCGCAGGGTCAGTGACCGCTCATGGCCGGCCGACAAGAGGCGGACACGAATGCGCAGCCGGCAACCTGCGTCCACCGCTTAGCGTGCTTTATTGTCGGAATTATGAAGCCGCCCCTTCATGCGCGGCCGGGGTGCCGGAGCCGGTTCGGCATCAGCCGACCGTTCCAGCAGGCTCGCGATGTCGTGATCGATGGCCGAAAGGATGCGTTGCTTGGGGTGCCCGTCGAGATTCGGTTTTTTTCGCCCCGACGGCATGCCGTGTCCCGCCCCACCCGGGAAGGGACGCACGAGTCCCGATTGGATTGAAGGTTAGAATCCCGCGCGTGTGCGCCGCGCGCTCGAATAATTACCTGTGGGCACACACCGGAACGAGCGCATGGCAATCGTCAAGGGCACGCCCGGGTTCGCCGAGCGCCGGGTCGCGGACTTCGACTACAGCATGTTCAGGAAGGCGACATAACCGCCGTGCCGTTTCGGACTAGAATCCTCTGAGGAGGAGTCAGTGATGTCAGCTCTCAAGCGCATCGATCCGGGCCATTCCGCCTATCAGGCCGCGCTGAACAGGACGACCCACTACCCTGCGGAGCACGTCACATTGACGGCTAGCTCAAGGAAGAGGCTGCGCCCCTGTGTGCCGCATCGAAAGGTCGGGCGCGGCAAGGTCGGCATCGGCGGCAAGTAGGCATCCGCAACCCTTGTATGGCGTCGGGCTTTAGAAGGTGGCTTGACGTGAATTGGCTGTCCGGCGCGAGCACGGATGAGACGTGGTTCGTGACCGACAATCTTGCGATATAGGTAGCCTGCCCCGCATTCGGTGATACTGGTCACAGCTGGGCAGGTACCTGCCAGCGGAGGCGGGACAGGTCGTCCAGAAGCGGCGTTTCGAATGTCGCTGATCGACCCACTACGGACATAGAAACCGGCGCCACCTGTACGGCGGCTTCCTTGGCAGAGGCGACGCCAGGATGTCCGCGTCTTGGCGCGAGTCATTGGCCCGACATTCTGGGCGGTCAAAGCACCCGCGTACGCGGTCCATCGTAGCGCCGGTCGTGATCGGCTATTCCAGTCATCGTTCAGGACATCGAGCGGGTGGTGCTGAAGGCCGGATGAGGCGCCGCACACGAGAAAAGCGCGCGGCCGTCCTCACAGCGCCGGGGGCGGGCCAAAGAAGCCGACGATATGGGCAATGCGTCCCGTGGTGTCGAGTTCGCCGAAATCGCGCCCTTCGACGGCAACGGTTCCGTCGGGCAACATCATCTGCCAGGTGAAATGAATCTTGCCATGGTGCTGGTCGGCCCTGCTGGTGCGAACGAGTCTTGCGCCCGCATAGGCCCGATGGAAGCCGGCGATATGGGCATGGAGCGCTGCGCGGCCTGGCGGAACGGCACTCGTCGGATCCTCGTAGACGCCGCTATCGCCCCAAGATTTCTCCAGCAAAGCGGTGCGCGCCACCTCGTCCTTCTCGTTCCATGCGGCGCAATACGCGCTCACGATTTCGTCGAGCGTCATTGTTGCCTCCGGTGAAAGTATGCCAGCCGCTCGCGCGGCCACTTGTCTTGCTGCAGGCCGCGCCGTTGCGCCGCACGTGCGGACGATTCTGCTTCCGTTCTTGCCGCTTGAGCAAGCGGCACCAGAGGTGGCGCCAGGGCGTGCAGCCGTAGGTGGGTAAGAGAATGCTCAACCTGGATCTGCGAAGCGTTGGTTACGTCCAACGTCAGCGCCGTCACGCGTGGGTCAGTATTTGGAAGTGCGCCCCGAGTGTCCGCAAAAACTCTTTTCGCTCCTCTATTGAGAGCTTCTTTGACAAGCGCCTCACCGACGCCGCGGTTGGCGCCGGCGATCAAGACTGTCTTCTCCGCGATATTCATAACGTTCTCCCTTTAGTTGGTTGTCGTGCGCTCCTGGGACATCCATGCTAGTCGGGCAACGGAATGGCGGAGGCGAACACGCCGTCGGGATCGAAACGGCGCTTCAAGGATCTCAGCCGGGCACCGTTGCTGCCGTAGGCATCCCGAACCTGTTCTCGATCACGTGGTACCAGGAAATTGGCGTAGCCGCCTGGCAACGCAAAACGGGCGAGGCCTTCCCAAAGCTCCTGCGCCCATTGCCGGTGCTCCGCGCCGTTACCCGCGTCGGGCTTCCAACCGGCGATGATCTCCACCATAAAATGTTCCCGGCGCAAGCCGAAAGCCATCTCCTCTGCAGCGATACGCGTGGCCGCGCCGTGGGCGTGGTGCCAGTTGACCATAGAATAGGGCGACGTCTTGCGGGCGACCGCCGTGATGATCGCATCGACGGCACCGGGCGTGAGCACGGGCAGTGAGCGCGTCCGGGTCTCCCAATGGCAGCAGTCTGCCGCATCCACCGCCGCGTCGAACAAGGCAAGCATGTCGCCGTAGGTCGTCGGCCCGACCTGGGCAAGCTGAGGTGTACCAAGGGCTTGCAAGTCACGTATGATCTGCTCGCCCCTGTGCTTGTCGCCATTCCACAGCGGCAACAACAATAGCGTGGGCTGGCCATCCGGGCCGGACGGCATTCCCATAGATACACCGAGTTCGTCAGGCATGGTGGCCGCAAAGGCCGCGTAGCGGCGCAGCACCGATTCGGCCTCGCTCCAGGAATACACAATTGGCCCCGCGAGCATGTGACGCATCTCGTGCAGACGGAACCGCAGAGACGTAACCACGCCGAAGTTGCCGCCACCGCCTCGGATCGCCCAGAACAACTCCGGCTCCTCATCGGGACCGGTGGCCACGAGCCGCCCATCCGCAAGCACCACCTCAGCGCCAAGCAGGTTGTCCGCTGCCAAACCGTATCGACCGTTAAGAGGGCCATAGCCACCACCCAGGGCCAAGCCGGCTACGCCGACTGCACCGCAGTTGCCCAATGCCGCGACTAAGCCGTGGGAGCCGGCGGCCACGGCCAGGTCCTTGGTCGTGGCGCCCCCTGCGACTGTCGCGACTCGCGAGTGCGGGTCCACGACTACTTGCCTCATCCTGGCGAGGTCAATGACGAGTCCATCCGGGCACAAGGCACGGCCTGCCCAGTCGTGCCCGCCGCCGCGCACCGAGAGCGGCAGGCCATTGCGACGCGCGACACGCACGGCCGCCTCGACGTCCGCGGACGTCTCACACACTGCAAATAACGCAGGCTGGTTCTCCACTGCTCCGTTCCATATCCGCCGCGTGCGAGCATAGTCATCGTCGCCGCGCAACACGACTCTTCCCTGCATCATGGCGCGCAGTTCACGCGCCGCGGTCAGCTCCGAAGCAGTATGTGTGGTCGCTACACTCATCAATTACTCCTCGTATGATTTCGCGTTACGATTGATTCGCGAATTTGGGGTACCTACCGGACGCCGATAATCATCGAATCCGGGCCGAGCAGCGGCTCGACCCGAACCTCCCGAAATCCAGCGTCGACAGCGTTCCGGATGGGCTGGTCTTCACGACGGGGAGTTTTCTCTACCAATCGAACCCGTCCATTGGCGGCCTGCAATCTCGAAGTGCATGTGAGTTGACCGGTCACATCGATACAACACCTTGTGGGCTGTGGTCATTCCATAAGCGGTACTGGGCGTTGCCAACAAAAAGTACGTAGGACTTACGTATGAATGTCACCGAGATATTGATCAAAAGCCGCAACTCACAGCCAGTTGGTCATCCAGGTCGACGACCTGATCACCTTCGGCCTTCAGTCCGGGCCCGACGTCCAGGCGGCGCAGATTGGCGACGGCAAGCTGGTCGACGCCCTGACTGCGGAGAGTGTCCTCCACACTGGCCCGAAGTTGCTCCGGACATTGATCCGGCCCGGTGATCCGCCTGGCTATTCGGCTCAGGACTGGGACGCAGCTTCGATTCCGGCAACCGGTTTCCAGTTCGGCAGGGGCGTCACGTAGTGCAAATCGAATCTGCGCTCCGTGAATGCCCAGTGGCCGTCACGGCGCTCGAACCGGTCGTGATAAAGGCCGCTGATCTGGACCGGCCCCATCTCCGCATGGGTAACCAGCGCGTTGAGCGCCACCTTGCCCGTGGCGAGGTCGCCGTTAATGTCGATCAGTGGATTGGCCGTCCAGTGATGCATGTACGGGATCTGCGCCCAGTTCCTGTGAGCTGACTCGATGATGGCATCGATACCGGTACAGTTGCCGAACGCGTCGCCCAGTAACAGACTCGCATCGCTATGCCAAATGCTGCGTAGCAGTGCCTCATCGCGATTGTCGAACGCCTGACTGTATGCGGCGATGAGCCGGTCCAGCGCGAATTGGCTTTCGAGTGCATCGATCCGTGCAGCGATATCCTGGGTAGTCGCCATGTGTTCTCCTTGAACGTTTCATTGGCTGGTTACACGTCGGATCAGTGTTTGCCGAAGGCAAATGACATGTATCGGCACCCTTGATCGGAGCCGCGAATCCTTGATGCGTCTGATTGCCCCCAGCAAGGCGAACTTATCGGCGTGTGTTGTGTTGGCCGGCAGGGACGGCGGCAGAGCGCATCCGGCGCTAAAATCTCATAGCGCCACCTCGCCTATACAAGTTCCACGTCGTACCTTTCCAGCCAGTCCGACATCGCGAGCGCGTGATCGATGTCCCCTCGCTCCCAACCGATGCTAACTTCGTTCAGCGGTTGATCGATCAGCTTACGAACCGCGTCTACGTCGAAAGTCTGTGCCGTGCGCGGCGACGCCTTCGAGATCACGCTGCCCATGCAGTCACGCAAAGCGCGTTCATACGCTGGGTCTTGCGTGGCCGGATAGGGGCTTTTCACGCGTTTGAGAATCGCCGTGGGCACGACGTCGCCTGCCGCTGCGCGCAGCAGGCTCTTCTCGCGACCATCGAACGTCTTCATGCTCCACGGCGTGTTGAATACGTACTGCATCAGTTCGTGGTCGCAGAATGGCACACGCACTTCGAGGCCTACAGCCATGCTCATCCTGTCCTTCCGGTCTAGCAGGATGGGGAGCCAGTTGATCAGATGGAGGTGGCATATCTCGCGCATACGCTTTTCGGCGCCCGTCTTGCCGACATGCGGTACTGCGCGGAGTGCCTGGGCGTAACAGTCGGCCTCATACTCCTTCAGTCGCAGCTCCTTTGACAGGTCCGGCGACAACAGCGTGTCGAGCTTCGACGGCGCAACCCGCATCCAGGGGAACGTGTCGAGGTTGACGGTTTCCGGCGTGTGAAACCATCTATAGCCGCCGAACACTTCGTCGGCGGCCTCGCCGGACAATGCGACCGTCGAATTCTCGCGCACTGCCTTGAAGAGTAGATAGAGCGATGGGAACAGGTCGCCGCCGACGAACCATGCCGAGTCGAGCGCGTCGACAACGGCACGCCGCACTTGCATGTTCGCGAGCTCGCGGTCGTTCAACACGACCTCGGTGTGCCGCGTATTCACCTGCTTGACGAACTCACGCACGAACGGCGTATCGGCGGTATCGCGGTACGGGTCCTTGGCGAACGCCTGCCCATGGTCCGCAAAATCGACCGAGTAGGAGTGCACTGCACGGCCGCTTCGTTGGCGCAATATCCGATCGGCCATCGCCGTGACCAACGACGAATCGAGCCCGCCCGAAAGCAGGCTGCAAAGCGGAACGTCGGCAACGGTCTGCTGGCGCATGATCCGGTCGAGGTGTCCACGAATCGTTTCGATCGTGACACCCAGCGAATCGGTATGTTCGTAACCCTCGAGCTTCCAGTAGGACCGTTGCGCGATGCCACTGCGCGACACGCGCACCAGGTGTCCAGGCATCACTTCGCGCATGCCTTCGTATACCGCGTCGCCGGGCATGCGGAACATGCTGATTACGTGCCGCAACCCTTCCAGCCCCACTCGCGGGACAATATCCGGATGAGCCAGAATCGCTTTTGGCTCGGAACCGAACAGCACGCCGCTGCCGAAGGGTTGATAGAACAGCGGCTTCACGCCTACACGGTCGCGCACCAGCAGCAACTCCTCTTTGCGCGTATCCCAGATCGCGAACGCATAGATACCAACCAGACGATCGACAAATGACTCGCCCCACTCGAGGTAGCTGCGCAACACGACTTCGGTATCGCTGCGGCTCGTAAAGCGATGGCCGCGCTTCATCAACTCGTCGCGTAGTTCAACGAAGTTGTACACTTCGCCGCTGTAGGTCAGGCATGCAACCGCTTTACCTTCTTCCGCAGCTTGCATTGGTTGCGCTCCGCCTTCGAGATCGATGACGGAAAGCCTGCGGTGTCCCAGTGCTGCGTGGCGGTCGATCCAGATGCCCTGCGCGTCGGGCCCGCGCAGTGCCATCGTGCGTGTCATTGCCTCAATGATCGGTTTTTGCTCGTTCAGGTCGCGGTCGTAATCTACCCAGCCAGCGATTCCACACATCGTGCATCTCCCTTGCAATCTGAAAGACATGCAACAGGCCGATCGTCATCTAGCTATCTGAAATCAAACGGATCCAGACGAAGCGGTTGCATTGCTTCCTCGGATAACACCTCACAAGATAGAAAATTCCGCGGTATTTGGCGGATAGGTAGATGTCTGGTTCTGTTGACGATGTTGTGACACTCTGCTGGAGACAGAGCATTTGCAAAAGCGGCCAGAAGCGGTCATGCGCCTCCTGTTTCTTGACGGTCTTCCGGCGCACTCAGTCTTCCTTTGTTGTAGACGGCTCCCTGAAAACAGCATCGCGCCCTTCTCCCGCGGCACGGAATAAAGCCACTGCTACGGCTGTTTTCTAGCTAAGTCCGCTGAGTCGCGGACTCTCCCGCTCACAAGAATTCATCGTGGTGCACGTTACGCCGAGCAGGTGCTTTACTTCCAATTAACGTCGCAGGAGCTAGGATGCCGAATCGTTTTTCAGGTGAACGCGCAGTTGTCATTGGCGCAGGAATGGGCGGACTGCCCGCAGCTCAGGCGCTTGCCGACTACTTCAGGGAAGTCGTCGTGCTCGAACGGGATGCGCTTCCGTCCGACTCGACGCCTCGGCCTGGCGTGCCGCAGGGCAAGCACCCGCATGGGCTGCTTGCCGGCGGCTTCAAGGCACTGTGCGACCTGTTTCCGGGTTTTTCATCCACACTCGTGCAGGCAGGCGCCCACTCGGTCGACTCGGGTCTCGAGGTATACCTTGAGTATCCAGGACAGGATCCGTTTCCGGCTCGCAGTCTCGGTGTAGCAACCTTTACGATGACGCGTCCGCTGCTCGAGCTTGCCGTGCGTCGTCGTGTGCATGAACGCCCGAACGTCGTCTTTCGCGACGGGTGTCGCGTCGTCGCCATCGGCGCAACGCCAGACGGCAATTCGGTCGCTTCGGTTTCGTACAAGACCGGCGGGGGCAAGCTGGAGATATTGCCGGCCGACCTCGTCGTCGATGCGTCCGGACGCGGCAAGCCTACGCTGGACTTACTTGAGGCTACCGGCCGACCCATGCCTGAGGAGACGGTCATCGGCGTCGACTTCGGTTACTCGACCGCGGTCTATACGATTGCGCCCGATGCGACTCCCGACATGAAGGTCATGTACACCATGCCCAAGGCGCCGGAAGAAAGCCGTATGGGTATCGTGCTTCTGCGTGAAGACGGCAAGTGGTTCGCGGCACTCGGAGGACGAGGCACAGACACGCCGCCCGCCGACGGCGACGCATTCGCCGACTACGCCGCAAGCCTGCCGACTGCCACCGTGTATCACGCGATCAAAAACGCCACCCTGCACGGCCACATCGAACAGTTTGCGTTCCCTGAAAGTCGGCGGCGTCACTTCGACAGCTCCAACGACTTTCCTCGCGGACTGATCCCGATCGCCGATTCAGTGTGCCGTTTCAATCCGGTCTATGGACAGGGAATGAGCGCCGCCGCGCAGGAAGCTGTCGTGTTGCGAAATCTGCTCGCGGCGCACGCCGGCGATGCCGATCCGCTTGCCACACTCAGCAGTGAGTTCCTGTTAGCGATCGCGTCGATTGTCGAGAACCCGTGGACGCTGGCTGCGTTGCCGGATCTGGCCTATCCCGACGCGCGGGGCAAACGCCCGGCCGATTTGGAGAAATCCATTGAGCACCATATTGCGGTCACCCAGGCGGCGCACCAGGATCCTGATATTCATAAACTGCTTATCGAGGTGTTGAACCTGTTGAAGCCGGTCAGCGCGTTAAAGGCGCCGGAGGTCATGCGCAAGGTGACGAGTGAAGAGGTCAAAGCGTGTGTAGGGCCACACGGCGCCCGGCGCAGCGAGCCTTCCGCCTCAGGCGCAAACCCAGGCTACGCAGATGCAAGCTAATCAGATGTCCATAGCGAAGGTCGCAGACGGGTTGCGTTCCGCCGCAGTGCCATACGTCAACCCAATTCTGACAGGAGCGCGTTCATGACCGAAGACATGCCGGACTTCAACTCATTGGCGAACCCGTATGAGCGGTTTGCTGAACCACTGACCAGCCGTTTTTGCGAGCGGGCAGCGGTTTTATCTGGCGTAGGCAGTAACGAGCAGGTGATCGACGTGGCGACCGGTACGGGCGCACTTGCGCTGATTATAGCGGCTATGGGGGCCCGGGTTCTTGCCACCGATATCGCGCCTGCCATGGTAGCGCGGACCAGCGAACGATTACGTCCGTTCCCGGAATGTGAGGCGCGAGTGATGGACGGCGCTTCACTCGACGCCGGTGACGCGAGTTTCGACGCGGCGTTTTCGATCTTTGGCGTGATGTTGTTTGCGTCGTGGCGGGCGGGTTTGGCTGAGATGGTGCGCGTCGTGCGGGCCAATGGGCGGGTCGTTGTGGCAGCCTGGCCAAGCCGGGTTGGCGCCACGCCGATGGTGATTCTGGATGGCGTGTTCAGCCGCGTCTTCCCCGGCCGATCGCTGTGGGGCGAAAATGGCCTGAATGAGTGGTCGCAAACGAGCTTGCGAGGCGCCGTGATTGAAAGTGGCTGCTCCGACGTCACCGTGACGGTTTGCGAGACGATCCAAAGTGCTGCTTCGGTCGACGCCTTGTTGGAGGAATTCGGCCCATTATTTCACTTCGCGCCGAACTATGCGGCCTTGACAGACGAGCAACACGCGCGGCTCCAACCCGCTCTGAAAGCGGCTTTCCAGGCGTATGCAGAGTCGGACGGCTCAATCAACCTGCCTTCATCGGCGCTCATCGCAGTCGGGCGCAAGTCGAAATGAGGTGATGCCTGTGCGGACAAACTGCTCGACCTGCTCTTGTCGCAGATGGCTGCACAGACCAAACATTGGATATTGGCTGGAAACTTTGTTCCCGGGTCGTGGCGGGTGTCGGGCGCGAGCGCGCTGACTGCCGACAGCTACGGAGCCTTGCCGCCTTGGTGACTTATCCCGGTCGCCGCCTAATCGGGAGTGCCTCTTCTGGCCTGAGGGAGGCGCTGTATCGCTTGCTTACACCAAACTATCGTGTAGTGCCTGAAGCCGAACTAGTGCCATGAGTTGGAAATTCGCATACGACACTTTGGCCAGCCATTCGTAGCCCCTAACAAAACGGGGAGCTAGCTGCATCAACGAGATGCGAAGTTGAAGGAGCGGTCGATGAGTACGATAAAGAGCTCTTTACGTCTGCTGGTCGAAAAATGGCTTGGGCCGACTGCGGCCATGTCGGCCCGGGTGACCCGGTTCGGCCGCATGAACTCAAATCAGCGGCGCTATGTATGTGTGGAGGCATTGCGGCCAGCAGGCACATTGGCAATCTATTTCTTCCTCCACGATGACGGTGTGTGGTGCGTGTTTCCACCTGCGGTCGAACGTCCTGCGATGAGCGTTCATGATTTGCAGCGGGATTGCGGCTCGCTGCTTGTTTAGCGAATTTATAACTCATGACATTAGCAATCTATTGCTGCGCAAAGATGCAAGACCACAAACCGTTCACTCCGCATAGTGGACGTGCATTTTGGGGAACGCAAGTAATCCGTTGCGACAGCAGAAATGCCGATGGTTTGCATCGCGACCACATCCGGTCTTGCGAAATGAGCTCCGGCATGCTCCACGAGGTCGCTAAATATTGGGGCCGTCGACTCGCTGGATCGAGCGCGGTGATTGTCAACGGTTCACAGCAACGAGTCGAACGTCCGGAGTTGGCCGCACGCGGTCCAATGATGCCCCCAGGGGAAAGCGGTAACATTGAAAGAGACCGGACGGCCTCGGCACGGGGACAGCCTGTTGTCGCCCCTCAATGGATTCGGACCCGCCACATCGCGCTCAAGGCGGCACGGACCCTGCTACAACTTTCGGAACAGTGAGCGGGAGAGTTCAATGAATGCTAACCACACAAGCGCTGACCTCCTCAGGTTGGCTGAAGTTCTCAGAGAAGTGGGATTCGAAGTCGTCGAACCGAGCGACTGGGCAAATGTTTCGCCGCGCTGGTGGAACGGCGCGCTTTGCCCACGGCCATTGCTCCTGGCGCGCTGCGATACCACCGAGAAGGTGAGTCGTGCATTGCGCGTAACCAACGACGCTCACGTCCCAATATCTATCTACAACGGCGGGCAGGACTGGGCCGGTCGCTCACTCCGCGAAGGCACCGTCATCCTCGACATATCAAGGATGGCGAAACTCGCGATCGACGCCGATAGTCGCGAGGTCATGATCGGCGGCGGTGTCACGGCAGCCCAACTCAATCAGGCTGCGGGCGAGCATGGCCTCGCGGCAGTGATCGGCAATGACGGCGCGGTCAGCATGACCGGCCTCGTCCTCGGTGGGGGGTACGGCCCGCTCATGACACGCTTTGGCCTGGCCTGCGACAGCCTTCTGTCCGCGGAGGTCGTGCTGCCTGACGGGAGGATTGTCGTCTGCGACGCGGAGCGCAACGCCGATCTGTTCTGGGCCTTGCGAGGCGGCGGTGGGAACTTCGGCGTCGTCACCGCCATGCGGCTGCGCCTGTACGATCCCGGAACGGTGCTCAGTGGCACGATAGTCTTCCCTTTGGCAGACGCGCGCGCGGTGTTGGCTCGCTTTGCGGACGTGGCAAGTCAGGCACCCGCCAATCTGTTCGCCTCAGCCGTCCTGTCGCCTGTACCTGATGGCAAACCGGTCGTCGTGTTTTCCATGGTCTGGTCAGGCGAGGTGGCGACCGGCGAGGCAATTCTGGCCAGGGTCGGGTCCGTGGGAACTCCGCTTCTCGTCAAGGCCGTTCCGATGCCGGCGTCAAGCCTCTTGTCTCTCACCGACGGGAAGCTCGCGCAAGGCCGCGGTTACGAGGTCGCGACCAGATGGTTCGACGCGCTCGGCCCGGCCACAATCGACGCTCTTGTCTCTGCGTTCGAGGCCCGTACCTCGCCGCTCACGTCAATCATCATTCACCACTGCCACGGAGCAGCAACCGACGTCGCTCCCGAGGATACCGCGTTTGGGATGCGCAAGCCTCACTTTACGGCCTTGATCTATGCGACCTGGACGCCTGAGAGGGATGACGCTGAACCCCATCGGGCGTGGGCACATAGGCTCAACGCGGCGCTTAGCCCGACAGCACTCCCGGGCGGGTACGCCAACCTGCTACCCGACACGTCCGCAGAACAAATCGCGTGCGCCTATGGACCTAACGCCGCGCGTCTAGCGAGCGTTAAAGAGCAATTCAACCCTTCAGGCGTTCTTAAGGCCATTCCACTCCCGTGATGCGAACACAAGACTGTAATGGTCTAATTCCCTCGGACAGGTCGATAGGAGGACAATCCGGAATCGACGAGGAACAGAGCTAGATGACAAGGAAGCGCCGACAATTCGATGCCAGCTTCAAGCTGGAAGTGGTGAAGATGATACGAGACCAAGGCTTGTCGGTGGGCGAGGTTTGCCGGTCGATGGACCTTGGCGAGACGGGGGTACGGCGCTGGCTGGCGCAGTACGACGCGGAATGCGCGGGCGGTGCTGGCGCGGGCAAGCCGCTGACGGCCGAACAGCAACGCATTCGGCAACTGGAGGCGGAGAACCGGCAACTGCGTGAAGACAACTCCCTGCTAAAAAAAGCCTCGGCCTTCTTTGCACGGGAACTGAAGTGAGTTACCGCGCGGTAGCCCACTTGCAAGAGAAGGCCGTATCGGTCAGTGCCGCGTGCCGGGTATTGGGGGTAAGCCGCTCGGGCTACTATGCGCACCGGCGCGCCAAGCCGAGCCCAAAGCGCCTGCATGAGCAGACCCACATCAGGGCAGCATTTGCTGCCAGCGGCGCGAGCTACGGCAGCCGGCGTGTGATGCATGCCGTACGCGAGCAAGGGCTTCGCACGGGCCGCCATCGGGTGCGCACGCTGATGCGCGAAGCGGACTTGCGCACGACGTGGAAGCGCAAGTTCGTTTCGACGACCGACAGCAAGCATACGTTGCCGGTGGCCGAGAACGTGCTGGACCGTCAGTTTGACGTGGCTGAGCCGAATCGGGCGTGGGTTTCGGATATCACGTATATCCGCACGGCCCAGGGCTGGCTTTATCTGGCGGTCGTGCTGGACCTTTACTCGCGCAAGGTCGTGGGCTGGTCCATGGCACCCAGCATGCCGGCCGGATTGGTCATGTCGGCACTGACCATGGCGTTGCAGCAACGCCGGCCAGTGCCGGGATTGGTCCTGCATTCGGACCGTGGCAGCCAATATGCAAGCGACGCATATCAAGCCTTGCTCAAGCGGCATCACGTGGTTTGCAGCATGAGCCGCAAGGGAAATTGTTGGGACAATTCGGTGATGGAACGCTTCTTCCTGAACCTGAAGATGGAGCGCGTATGGCAGCGCCGGTACGCCAATCACGACGAGGCACGGCAGGACATCACGCAGTACATCGTCGGCTTCTACAACCCCGTGCGCTTGCACTCGACTTTGGGCTATCTGTCGCCCGCCGCCTACGAGGCGAAATCGACAGCAAAAGAACCTATCTGCCTGTCCGAAATTACTTGACCACCACAGACCGGCAGGAAGATATCACGCAACACCTATTGTAAGGCCACACTATGTTCGAGACGGAACTCTTCGCCGGCTGGGGCGACATGGATTTCAACTCACATATGCGCAACACCGCCTATCTCGACAAGTCGGTCGATGCGCGGATGCTGTACTTCGCGAAACAGGGTTTTTCGATGTCGGAGTTCATGAAGCTCCGTATCGGACCGGTGGTGATGAAGGACGAGATCGAATATTTTCGCGAGATCCATCTGCTTGATCGGATAACAGTAGGCTTTGCGCTCGCTGGCCTGTCTGCCGATGGAAGCCGTACGCTGTTGTGCAACGAGTTTCTTCGCGAAGGCAAGCTGGTGGCCCGCGTGACCTCAGCGGTTGGTTGGCTCGATCTGGAAAAGCGCAAGCTGACGTGTCCACCTCCCGCCCTGCTCGATGCGATGCATGCATTGGACAAGACCGAGGATTTTGTCGAATTGCCGAGCAGCGTAAACCGAGCGCAATCGAGTTGAGCCCTCGGCTCCGGTTCCGTCGGAGTTAAGTCCTGGTCCGGTCAGGCAACGCGCGCCTTTGGAAGACCAATGACCGTTTGAAGAGTGGAACGGACGTCTGAACGGCCGACCGGCGCTACGCCGAATGACACTTTGCGGGCGCTGTCCGACCCTTCTCGGCCGTTCACTGACCCGGCCTCCTTATTTGCGCTTTTGGAGCTGAAGCAGTCATTCGCTCTATAGACTGCTTGCGGGCGCGATATCGATGGATCACGTTATCGTGATTGATCTACTTTCGGGATCTTGCTGCCCATCGATCTCCGAATCGTCAATGTCTTCACGGTAGCCAACGCTAAACCTGTCCGACCAAAAAATTCTCAAGGGACGTCAACACCTCATTCGGCGCATCCTCGGGCAGCAGATGGCCGCCGGGCAATCCCTTGCCCGTCACGTTCGCTGCCCATCGGGACCACGCGTCGAGGGGCAGAGTGCTTCTCGCCTTCTGTTCGCTCTCGCTCCACAGTACCAGGACCGGACAGGCAAGCCTTCGGCCTGCAGCCAAATCGCTCGCATCGTGCTCCAGGTCCTCGGAAGCGGCGGCGCGATAGTCTTCGCACATGGCGTGGCGCACGTGCGGATTCCTGAACGCGCTTCGATAAACGTCGAGGGCCAAAGGATCGATCCGCTCCGGACCGCCCGCCATCTTCGCCAGTGCAGTGTCGAGATAAGCATCCGGATCAGCCGCAAGCATCCGCTCCGGGAGATCGCCCGGCTGTGCCAGGAAGAACCAGTGCCAGGCGTTCAACGCGAACGTCTTGTCGATAGTTGCGAATGCATCGAGCGTCGGTATCACGGTCAACGAGGCATACGCGGCGACGCGTCGAGGATGGTCGAGCGCAAGCCGGTATCCCGCCCGAGCGCCCCGATCATGCCCGACCACTGCGAAGCGCTCGTGCCCGAGCCGGCCCATCAGCGCGACGAGCGCGCCGGCTACGCGACGTTTGGTCCATCGCGGCTGATCGTTGCGGGTGCGGCTGTCGCCGTACCCTGGCAAATCCGGCACGATGACGGTGTGCGACTTCGCGAGCGTCGGCGCAATCAATCGCCACGCGACGTGAGTTTGCGGGTACCCGTGCAAAAGCAAAACCGGCGATCCGCTCCCGCCGCTCCTGCCGCAAAACGAGACATCGCCTGCTTCGACGTCAAGCCTCGCGAAGCCCGGAAAGAAGTCCTTCCCGACTTCATGCTCCATGGTTATCTCCTCGTAAAACGTGACTTCATTGCTGCGACGCCGACCTGACGAACTCGGCCAGATCGCGATTGAAACGCTCGGCTTCCTCGATGAACGGCGCGTGCCCCGAGTCCGCATAGACCTTGCTGACGATGTGCGGATTCAGCGCGGTCGCGCGGGCCAGCGTCGCGTGAGTGTCGACCAGCGCGTCATGACCGCCGTAGATAAAAAGCAGCGGCACACGCGCCTTGCCGAGCCCCTTCGCGGCAAAAACCGTCATCGTCGGCACTTCCTTCTGCATGTCCCACGATGCCATGGCGGCGTTCGCGAGCAGCCGGTCGAATGTGTCGGCGTCAGGCCGATGGTTGAAACAAAGGCCGACGAAGGTGCGCTCACCGTCCAGATGCGTCTTCAGATCGGGCGAATTCATGTCCCGATAAATGTCGGGCTGATCGACGATCTGACCCGGAGCGAGCTCGACCACGCCATCGACATACACGGCGCCCGCGATCGCGCGGTCGCCATACCTGGCGAGGTAGTTTGATATCACCACGCCGCCGAGCGACCAGCCGACTACGACGGGCTTGCGCGCGTGTGAACCGTGGATTACCGCTGCGAGGTCGTCCCCCCAACGGGTTCCGTCGTGATATGCCTGCGGGCCGGATGGCTTGTCCGACAGACCGTGGCCGCGCAGATCGTATGTAATGATCCGGTATTGGCGTAATTCTGGACTGCGGACCTGCTCCTCCCAGTTCAGGCGGCTGCCAAGCAGCCCGTGCACCAGAATAATTGGCGGGCCGTTCGGGTTACCGCTTTCCTCAACCGCCAGCCTTACGCCATCCGTCGATGCAATTGTATAGCTGGTCGGTGCTGCGATGGCGTCGGGTGCGGACGCGAACAAGGTCGCCGCCGAACGCGTGGAAACCAGAAAGTGAGGGAACGTTCGTAAGCTCATTGCCCTTCCTTGGAGAGTGTCAGTGCGCCGAGTCTCAACCCTCACACTGATGTAAGAGTCAAGCGAATTGTGTTAGCCTGCTTTTCATGAAAGACAAGCCTCCACAGGAACTGCTGACGATCGGACAACTCTCGCAACTCACCGGCGCGAGCGTGCGATCGATCCGGCACTACGACGAACACGGTCTGCTCACCTCGGTACGTGCGAGCAATGGCTATCGCATGTTCCCCGGGAAGGCAGTCACGCAGGTCAAGCAGATTCAGCGCATGATCGCGACCGGTTTCACCATCGACGATATTCGCGGCTTTCCGGACTGCATGCTTCTGATCGAAGGCGCACGCTCGTGCGACCAGATCACCGACGTCCAGCGGATACGGCTCGAAGCCATCGATCGTCAGATCGCGGACCTCGAAAAGCGTCGCGCGCGGCTCATCAAGACCTTGGTCGAAGGTGCGGTACCGCCCGTCGACTGACGCGGACGGCGGTAACAGAAATCGCGTTAAACGGGAACGTTGGTCGCAGTTTTCTTCCTGCGAATGTCCGCGCGCAGGCTGTCGTATTCCTCCTGGCTGATCGGTGCTGCATCTCGCTGGCCGAGCGCGTTGACGGGCAGCCGGTAGGTTTCGCGCGCCGTCCATGCGCCTAGCGCGCCGATGCCGCAGACGACCAGCGTGATCGTCCCCACGATCAACGGGATGTGCTGCGTGCCGGGCGGCACGGCGGCTGCGATGAACGCCGGCAGGATCGCGGTAATGGCCGTCCCGATGTTCTGGCCGATCGCCATGGCGGTAACCCGGATACGCGTCGGGAACAGCTCAGGCATGAAGCTCGGATAGACCGCGTTGAAGCACTGATACACCACGCCCCACATCACGATCGCGATGACGATCGCCAGCATGGCATTGTGCAGACTGATCGCATAGAGATACACGTAAGACAGCAGACCCGAGGCAAGCGCGCCGAATATGATGAGCGGCCGGCGTCCCCATCGATCGGACAGACTGCCTGCGAAGGGAATGAAGAACATCGCGGTCAGATTGGCGAGCAGCGGAATCCAGAGAAAGAATCCTTTCGAAAGACCGATACCGTAAGCGGGCTGTACCGCATAGGCCGCGCCGAAGATAGAAGTCACCGCGAGGATGATCGCAATCAACGCGATTGCGGCGATGCGGACGATATCCCGCCAGCCATCGCGCAATGCTTCCTTGACGGGCGACGCGGGAATCTGCCGCTGTTGCGCTTCATCGACGAAAGCCGGTGTCTCCGACACTTTCCGCCGAATTACATAACCGGCTACCAGCACGAGCACACTCAGCAGGAACGGTACGCGCCAACCCCACGCCAGGAACTGCTTCTCGGGCAGATAGTAGGCGAGCGGCATGAAGATGGCCGCAGCGAACACCTGGCCGGCGGTCACGCCCTGCATCGCATAACTCGCAAAGTAGCCGCGACGGCCGAGCGGCGCATGCTCCAGCACGAGGGAACTGGAACCCGAGATCTCCCCGGCGACCGCGAAGCCCTGGATGAGGCGCAAGATCACGAGCAGGATCGGCGCTGCGAAGCCCACTTGCGCAAATGTCGGCAGAAGACCGACGGCGAGCGTCGACAACCCCATCATGAACATGCAGGTGAGAAGCAGGCTCTTGCGGCCATGCGTATCGCCACGACGGCCGAGCACAAATGCGCCGACTGGTCGTGCGAGATAGCCGACGCCATAGGTCGCAAGCGACGCGGCGATCGCAACGCGACTGTCTTGGGAAGGAAAGAAAAGTTGCGGAAAAACCAGCGCGGCGGCTTGCGCATAAATGAAGTAGTCGTAGTACTCCAGCGCCGAGCCTATCCACGCGCTCGCGGTGGCGGTTCGTGCCTGATTACTGCTCTGCTGATGCGTTGCTGTCATTTCGTCTCCTGCATGTGTCTTGCGGGTGGTCGGGAACAGGGCTCGCGTACCGTCGTGCGCTCAATACGTCGCGCGGCCGCCTGACAAGTCGAAAGTGAAGCCGGTTGTGAAGCTGCATTCGTCGCTTGCGATCCATGCCACCATGGCGGCGATTTCCGGAACGGTCAAAAACCGCCCCATCGGAATGCGTGCTTTACTGGCCTCGATGTGCTCCTCCGTCATCTCCCGGAAAAGATCCGTTTCGGTGATCGCAGGCGCGATGCCATTGACCGTGACGCCCGTTCCCGCCAACTCGCGCGCGATCGATTTCGTCAGACCGATGACACCCGCCTTCGCTGCGGCATAAGCGCAAATGTTCGGATGTCCTTCCTTGCCGACGATCGACGCCACGTTGACGATGCGTCCCGCGCCACGTCCGCGCATGTGTGGCACGGCGAGGCGACAGGTGTGGAAGACGCTGTTCAGATCGACGGCGAGAACGCGGTTCCATGCGTCGACCGGATAGTCCTGGATCGGCACGACCGGTCCGTTGATGCCGGCGTTGTTCACGAGTATGTCGACATGACCGAACGACTTGAGCGTGACAGCGAACGCGGCCTCAACGGAACGCGCGTCGGCAAGATCGACGGCCTGAACAAGCGCCGCGAACGAGTCGCCGCCTGTTTCGAGCGATGAACAATCGATATCCCAACAGGCGATCCGGCAGCCTTCGTCCGCAAGACGCTCTGCGATACCGCGCCCGATGCCACGCGCGGCGCCCGTCACGATGGCCGTGCGTGATTCAAATCTTCGTTGTGTTATCGATTGGTTTTCCATGTCCGTTTGTTCCTATATATAACGTAGTTCCTATCCTAGAAACGATATTCCGGCTCGTCAACGGCAATCCCACCATTCATTCACATAGGGGAACAAACTAGGGAATGTCCCGGTTCGCGATAAAAACCGCTTGACCGCGCAGCGTCATGAGTACCAACATAGAAACTGATTTCTATACGGGAACATCGAGGAGCGATAGATGGAACAGGCGATGATTGATCGATTGACGATCCGCGAGACGATCGAAAACTGGGCGGTATGGCGAGATGCAGGAGACTGGGAGCGGTTCGCGACGCTCTGGCATCCGGACGGCCGCATGATGGCGACGTGGTTTCAGGGAAGCGGCCGCGAGTTCATCGAAGTGACGAAGACCGGTTGGGCCAACGGCGTGAGCATCCTGCATTTTCTGGGCGGCACGTCGATCGTAGTGAGCGGCTCGCGTGCCGTCGCGCAGACCAAGATGACCATTTCGCAGCGTGGAGAAGTCGAAGACACGTTATGCGACGTCGTGTGCACCGGCCGCTTCTACGACTTCTTCGAGAAGGTCCACGACCGATGGCTGCTGCTGCTTCGACAGCCCATCTACGAAAAGGATCGTCTGGATCCGGTCAAGCCGGACGCCCGTCCCGTTCTCGATGCGGCGCTGCTGGCCGAGTTCCCCGTTGGCTACCGGCATCTCGCATATATGCAGACCCGAATCGGCTACAAGGTCAAACGCGACATGCCGACACTGACGGGCCCGGAGGTAGAAGCGCTCTATGCGCGCGGCCGCCAGTATCTGCAAAACGGAGCGCTATGATGGAGGACGTCTCGCCGATGCGCTTCGATTACCAGGCGCTGCCGGCGCGCGTGCTGTTCGGCGCGGGTAGGCGTCGGGAAACGCCTGAAGTCGCCCGGCAACTGGACTGCGCGCATCCGTTGATCGTCTCCACGCCGGAGCAGAAGGATTTGGCCGATGCCATCGCGTCGTTCTTCACTGGTTCGCCGGCGCATATCTTTCCCGAGGCCGCGATGCACACGCCGTGGAACGTGACATCGCGTGCACTCGCGCTCGCGAAGGAGACCGGCGCGGACTCCCTGATTGCTGTCGGCGGTGGATCGGCAATAGGCCTCGCCAAAGCGCTTGCACTGCGCACCGGCCTGCCGCAAATCGCGCTGCCCACTACGTACGCCGGCTCTGAAGTCACACCAATCATCGGCGAGACGCAGGACGGCGAGAAACGTACGCGTCGTACGCTTGACGTGCTGCCGGAGGCCGTGATCTACGATGTGGAACTCACCCTGACGCTGCCCGCGCCCTTGTCGGCGGCCAGCGGTCTGAACGCGATGGCTCACGCGGTGGAAGCGCTCTATTCCGTCGACGCCAATCCGGTCACGTCGATCATGGCTGAACAGGGTATCGCGGCCCTCGCCGGTGCGCTGCCCGAGATTCTCGCCAATCCCGCCAGTCGTGATGCGCGCAGCCGCGCCCAGTACGGTGCGTGGTTGTGCGGAACGTGCCTCGGCTCCGTCGGCATGGCGCTGCATCACAAAGTCTGTCATGTGCTGGGCGGCACCTTCGATCTGCCGCATGCCGACACCCATGCGATCATGCTTGCGCACGTCGTTGCCTACCAGGCTGGCGCGGCGCCGCATGCAATGCGCCGCATCGCACACGCGCTTGAAGCCGATGACGCATGGTCTGGGCTGCACGCGCTCGCTGCAAGGCTGCACGTTCCCCAGTCTCTTGCGGAGATTGGCATGCCGCACGATGGCATCGGGCGCGCGGCCGATCTGGTGCTGCAACAGGCCTATGCGAATCCGCGCACGCCGGGCTATGACTCGATCAGGGCAATGCTCGAAAGGGCATGGCGCGGCGCGGCACCACAACCCGATTCGCTGTGAGGAATACGCGATGCGCAATTTCGACGAAGACAACATCACTGCAGCGGTCATCGAGCGTCTTGCGGGAAGCAAGAGCGAACGCGTGCACCAGATCAGCGACGCGCTGGTTCGTCATCTGCACGCGTTCGTGAAGGAGATCGAGCCCACCGAAGGCGAATGGGCCGCCGCGATTCGCTTTCTCACGCAGACGGGGCAGATGTGCACCGACACCCGGCAAGAGTTCATTCTGCTCTCCGACACGCTCGGTGTATCGATGCTGGTGGACGCGATCAATCATCGCTATCCGGGCGACGCGACGCAAACTACCGTGCTCGGTCCGTTCTATGTAGAAGAAGCGGCTATTCTGCCGCTCGGCGCTTCGATCACCGATGGCGAGCCGGGCGACCCTCTGCTGGTGGAGGGCACCGTACGCGATCTGAACGGGAAACCGATCGCGGGCGCACTGATCGAGACGTGGCACGCGGACAGCCATGGCTTCTATGATGTGCAGAAGGCGGCGGGCAAGGAGAACCTGCACATGCGGGCGCGCTTCCTGACCGATCCGGAAGGCGCATTCTGGTATCGCTCGATCGTACCCGCGGCCTATCCGATTCCGAACGACGGCCCGGTTGGCCGCATGCTCGATGCGCAGGGGCGGCATCCCTACCGCCCCGCTCACGTGCACTTCCGCGTCAGTGCACCCGGCTTCCGGACCCTCGTTACGCATGTGTTCGTGAGCGGCGACATCTACCTGGACTCGGACGTCGTGTTCGGCGTGAAAGACGCACTGATCGAACCACTGGTACGGCTCGCACCGGGTCTGAGTCCGGCCGGTCACCTCGTCGATGTTCCGAGTGCCCTGCTTGCCTATGATTTCGTGCTGCCGCCGCAGAACTGACCGCTGTGCGCCACGAGCCATTTTCTATGTTACGGACGTGTTCCGATGCATGAACTGTCGTTGCATCATCTGACCATCCTTGACGCGCATCCGCTGCAACTCGTCGATGCGGCCGCCGCTGCGGGATTTGAGTTTTGCGGCTTGCGGCTGGTCGCGCCCACCGCCGCCGATGCGATCGTGGATGTTGCGAACCATCCCGCACTCATCCGCGAGTTACGCGCGCGACTCCACGCAACCGGCGTCAGGCTGCTGGACATCGAGGCCATCTGGCTGAGTCCGCAGACGGATGTCGCGTCACTACTGCCTGCACTCGAAGCGGGTCGTATGCTCGGTGCGCGGCACGTGCTCTGCGTCGGCAACGACACCGAACGCGCTCGCCTGCGGGACAACTTCGGCCGCCTGTGCGAAGCGGCCGACGGCTTTGACCTTTCGGTCGGGCTCGAAGCGATCACATACTGCGCGGTGGGGACGCCCGCCGACGCGCTCGAGGTCGTGCGAGACAGCGGACAGCCGAACGCGCGAATACTCATTGACGCACTGCAGTACTTCCGTGCGGGCGCGACGTGCGAGCAGATCGATGCAATCGACCCGGCGCTGATCGAATACATCCAGATTTGCGATGCACCGAGCGCCGCACCGCAGTCCCTCGAAGCACGGCGACAAGAAGCGAGGACGGCCCGGCTGCTGCCCGGCGATGGTGAATTGCCGCTGCGCGAACTGCTGTCGAGACTGCGGTCCGATCTTCCACTCGCCGTCGAGGCGCCGACGCTCCCGCTGCGTGGCCTGCCGTTCGAAGAACAGGCGAGACGCATCCATGCACGCATGCGGACGTTTCTCGCTGGTCCAGTGTCCTGATGCTAGTATGTTTCCATATGTAAACAGGAGCCGGATATGCTGTTGGAAGACGAATCGAATGCAGTGGTCAAATCGGCGGATCGCGTGCTCGACGTGATCGAGTTGCTCGCGAGATGGGGACGCGAGATGTCCCATACGGAAATCGCGGAAGCGCTGGATATACCGAAGAGTTCGCTGACCAAGCTGCTCAAGAATCTTACGGCTCGTGGTTTTGTCGAATTCGTCCCTGTCACCAAGGGTTATCGCCTCGGCGAAGCGCTAATCCGGCTTTCGCAGCAATCCACGCATAGCCGCTCGCTCGTCAGCTGCGCGCAGCCGGTGCTGGCAGAGATCACACAGCAGACGCTGGAGTCGTGCGCGCTCAATCAGATCAAAGGCGATCAGGTGGAAGTCGTTGCGACAGTGACCAGCCCGCAACGGTTGGTATCGCATCTGCGACTCGGCGATCTTGCACCGCTGTATGCAGTGTCGGGTGGAAAGGTGATTCTCGCGTTTCTTCCGGATCAGATGCGTAGCGAGTACATCAAGACCGTGAAGATGCAAGCCATCACGCCGAAGACGATCACATCAAAGAAGGCGCTGCTTGCACAGATCGAAACCATCCGACATACCGGGGTCGCCTATTCGATGGACGAATACACGCCGGGCATCGTCGGCATCGGCGTGCCAGTGTTGTCATCGTCGGGCTTTCCGCTCGGCTCGCTGAACGTCGCGATTCCGTCGGTGCGCTATTCGGAACGTGTCGGCGCGCGGGCCGTCGCCGTTCTCCAGGCCTCCGCGGAGCGCGTGCGCCGCGATTACATCGCCGCAAACGAACATACCAGGTAAGCCTACTGACACATTTTCGGGGGCTCGTCTTTGTGGTCGCCACAAAATCGTTGGCGATTGTCACAACTGTTTATCAGGGATACCGAATTTAATGACCGCGCGAATTTCAGAGCCGAATGGAACTGTTCAGTTTCCCCGGGTGGGAGTCGGAGCCGGCAGCCTCGCAAACGCGGCGGGCGAGCAGGCGTTCTTCAACATGATTCATGCCGCATGGGCGAGTGGCGTTCGATATTTTGATACCTCGGCAGCTTATCTTGGCGGTGTAAGCGAGCAACGGCTTGGCGCGGCGCTGGCAGCGTATCCGCGAGACGAGTTGTACGTATCGACCAAGCTCGGCAGGTACTTGAGCCAGCCTGGCGCAAGCTCCTTGCCAGGTGGTAGCAACTTTGACCTGGACTACACGTACGATACGACGCTCCGATCGGTCGAGCGCAGCCTGTCGCGACTCAATGTCGATCGTCTCGGTGCAGTTTTTATTCACGATCTGGATCCCGGTTTTGCCCGGACGGCGTATCGCGAGGAACTCAAAACGGCCGTCGAAGGTGCGTTTCCCGCGTTACAGCGCCTAAAGGATGAAAAAGTGGTCGGCGCGATAGGCGTCGCCAGTATGGACTGGCAGGCCTGCCTGGACTTCGCCGAACTGGCCGACGTAGATGTCGTCATGCCGGCGGGAGAGTACTCGTTGCTTCGCACGCGCAGCACCGCATTGCTGGATCACTGCGTCGAGAAAGGCATTGCCTGGATCGCGGCGTCGCCATTCAACTCGGGCATTCTCGCGACCGGTTCGCGTCCCGACGCCTTCTACAACATGCGGCCCGCGACGCGGCTAGCCCTGTTGCAGACGGAAGGACTCGAACGCATTTGCCGGCGCCATCACGTATCGCTGGCTACCGCTGCCCTGCTTTTTCCTCTGCGACATTCTGCGGTCAGCACGATCGTTTTCGGGGCAAAGACCGCCGATGAATTCAAGCAGTCCTTCGCCCGTCTCTCTGAAAATCTTTCGGATCAGTTTTGGCAGGAGATGGACGCATTCCTGATCGAGACGAAGGATTGGGAAGGACGATTAAGCGGAGGTTGCGAGGGAGCTTAATCGCTTCCATTCGAGAAGGACACCGGTCAAGACGCTGTTTGCCGCAGCCCCGTCGACGGCGGCGCTCGCCAACCTGAGGCGGTGACTTTACGGCCTCTTCGGTCTCATGTTCGAGGCTCCGTAGCGGGCCTCTTCGCAGTCGCTACTTTCTCATTTCGGTTCCCCCCGACTGAACAACACGCGCTGGAATGTCTCCTTGCAGATGGCATCCCGACGTTAGGACGAGTCCCCCTGCGGCAAGGTGAACGGCTGGAAATGGCCGGAAGTACGCATTGACCCAGCCTGCAGGAAAACTGCCGATGACGACTCCAATGCCCCCTCTGGAGAGAGTTCGCTGAACTGGCGCAATCGGCCATAAGCAGCCGCCGGAACCCAACCTGCGACCGTCCGTTCCCCATTCAACATACGACAGCCACTGGGGTTGACCTGTCTTGCGTAGCAATCGGAAAGGACTAAACCGCTCGCGCGGTAGGGGGCTGCGGCCCGTCTCTGGCGGCGAATGGGAGGCCAGTGGCGCCGGCGCTTATGTTGGTGGTTGAGGCAATCCGCCTCGTCCTCCAGCAGGAGCCCCATCATGACCTCCTCCGATCCGGGCATCAGCCCGCTGCGCCGCCGTATGCTTGAGGACTTGCGCATGCGCAAGTTCGCACCCAAGACCCAGGCCGCCTACCTACGTGCCGTACGTCAGTTCGCCCGATACCTCGGGCGTTTACCCGATACCGCCACTGTCGAGGACCTCCGGGACTACCAGCTGCATCTGGTCGATCACGGCGCGTCGCCGGTGTCGCTGAACGCCGCGATCAGCGGTCTGAAGTTCTTCTTCGAAGTCACGCTCGGCCGGCCTGAGCTGATGGCGCGGATGCAGCCGGTACGCGTGCCTCGCACGCTCCCGGTTGTGCTCAGCCCCGAGGAGGTGCGCCGGCTCATCGCGGCAGCCGGAAACCTCAAGCATCAGACCGCGCTGTCGGTCGCCTATGGCGCCGGGCTGCGTGCGAGCGAAGTGGTCGCCCTCAGGGTCAGCGACATCGACAGCCAGCGCATGACCCTGCGCATCGAGCAGGGCAAGGGCCGCCGTGACCGCTACGCGATGCTCTCGCCGGTCCTGCTCGAACGTCTGCGCGTCTGGTGGCGCGTTGCCCGTGCCCAGGGCTGCATGCTCGATGGCGGGTGGCTCTTTCCGGGCCTCGATCCGATCGACCCGCTCAGCACGCGGCAACTGACCCGCGCCATCCATGCGGCCGCCGAGACCGCAAACATCGACAAGCGCGTATCCATGCACACGCTGAGGCATTCCTTTGCCACGCACCTGCTGGAACAGAAGGAGGATATCCGCGTGATCCAGGTGCTCCTTGGACACAGGCAGATCGAGACCACCACGCTCTATACCCAGGTTGCCACTGACCTCCTGCGCAAGGTGGTCAGTCCGCTGGACCGCCTGCCCGCCGGCTAGCCCGGCCGCACGCGGAGCACCCCGTGCTGGAGGTCGCGGATATCTTCCGCGCCTGCGGGCCGGCGTGGCGGCGCACGGTAGCGCTGAGCCTGGGGCAGCTGAAGGTCATGTCGGCCATCGAACAGTGCCGCAGTGCGGCACTCGGGGGGCATGTGCTGCGCTGCGCCGGCTGCGACCGCATCGAGGTTGCCTACAACTCCTGCCGCAACCGTCATTGCCCCAAGTGCCAGGGCAGTGCTGCGCATCGCTGGCTCCAGGCACGCCAGGCCGATCTGCTTCCGGTCGGGTACTACCATGTCGTCTTCACGCTGCCCGCGCCCATCAGTGCCATCGCCTGGTACAACAAGGCCGTCATCTACGGGCTGCTGTTCGATATCGCCGCCGAAACGCTACGCACCATTGCCGCTGATCCGAAGCACCTCGGCGCCCAGATCGGCGCGACGCTCGTGCTGCACACCTGGGGCTCGGCACTCACGCATCATCCGCACGTACACGGTATCGTCCCCGGTGGTGGGCTGTCGCCCGATGGTCAGCGGTGGATCGGATGCCGGCCCGGCTTCTTCCTGCCGGTACGTGTGCTATCGCGCCTGTTCCGCAGGCGCTTGCTCGAAGCGCTCACGGACGCGCACCGGCACGGCCACCTGCAGTTCTTCGGCCAGTACGCTGAACTTGCCGACCCAGCTGTCTTTGACGTGTGGCTTGCGCCGCTGCGTGCCTGCGAATGGGTCGTCTACGCAAAGCGTCCCTTTGCAGGACCCGAAGCAGTGCTCGCGTACCTGTCGCGCTATACGCACCGCGTCGCGATCTCCAGCCAGCGCCTGCTTGCATTCGATGAACGCGGCGTGACCTTCCGCTGGAAGGACTACCGTGCGAAGGGGCACACCCGCTACAAGACCATGACCCTCGAAGCCGGCGAGTTCATGCGCCGCTTCCTGCTCCATGTGCTGCCCGGTGGCTTCCATCGTATCCGTCACTACGGACTGCTCGCCAACCCGGTGCGCCGCGCCAGTCTCGCGAAGGTCCGCGAACTGCTGCACGTCGCGACCGACGTCAACACATCAGCTCACGAAACCGTCATCGAAACGCGCCCCGCCTTCATCTGCCGGCACTGCGGCGCGCCGATGATCGTCATCGATATCCTTGCGCGCATTGCACCGATCCGCGCACCACCCACGCGCCGGGGCGAGATATGAGCGCCACTGTTCCAGGACGAACAACCCGACCCTCGGCTTTGCGGCAACGCGGCCCACGAGCAGACCTTTGCGTCTGTCGCTTCGCACAGGCCCTTGCACGTCCGTTCCGCCATCACGATGGCGCCACTGCACCGCTTCGGCACAACCTCAGCCCTCAACCGGCCTCCCGCCTGACCACGCATCCCGCAACACCGCTCGCCATCCCGGGCAATCAATCGCCATAGCCCCGAAGACTCCATTGCATCAGAGCACTCCGCGGTTTCCTCCCTTCAGGTTTATTCAACGCCTGCCCGCACGCGCCGGCGCGCACCCCGAGTCCACGGACATGGGCAGGCATCGAACAAACCTCAAGAAAGGAGGACTGCAGGGCTCCGCGTCGCCGGAATCGTCGCTATTTCCATACGCAGAGAACCGACGGCTGCCATTGCTTCGATCTGGAGGCCCGCGTTACGCGACGCCGTACAATGAGGCGTTTCCCACCCGTCGACAGATCGCATTCTGCGCCGCCCTACATCGCCATGAATCACGACACTGAACACGCTCTCGCTGCCGCGCAAAAGAACCTCATGGCCGGTCAATTCGACGATGCAACACGTCTGCTGAGCGGTATTCTGGCAAGCGTCCCCGACCACGGTGAAGCTCTTGCGGGCCTCGGTTACATCGCGGCCAAACAGGGCGATCATGCACGCGCAGCGGCGTATCTGATACAGGCATCGGCGCACATGTCCATGTCGGCGGAACACCTGAATTTCGCCGCGCAGGTGTGTCAGTTGGCGCAACGTCACGATGATGCGATAGCGCTGTTCGAGCGCTGCCTGGCCCAGTTTCCAAACCATGCCGCTTCATTGCATGGCGTCGCAATGTCGCTGATACAGCTTGGCGAACCGCAGCGTGCACTCGAAATCCTGGTGCATCTGTGCAAAATCCAGGCACATTCAGCCGAAGCGCATTACAACCGGGGCGCGCTGCTCGGCAAGTTGGAGCGCTATGAGGACGAACTGGATGCCTACCGGCAGGCGATCGCGCTCAAGCCGCGTTTCGTGCGCGCATACGTCAATCTCGGTGTCGCGTTGCGAGATCTGCGACGCTTTGATGAGGCGTTGCTTCAATTCAAGAAGGCGCTTTCGCTCGATCCGAACGACGTCGGCGCCCGCACCAATCGGGCTCAGACGAATTTGCTGCTCGGCGAATTCGAACACGGCTGGCGCGAATATGAATGGCGTTGGCGCGATGGCACCGATAGCCACGGTTTTCCGCAGAACACCCTATGGACCGGCACCCAACCGATACGTGACAAGACAATACTCGTTCATCACGAGCAGGGGTTCGGCGACACGCTGCAATTCGTGCGTTTCGTGGATCGACTCAGTGCAGTTGGAGCTCGGGTCGTGTTGCGTGTTCAGGATGCACTGCTGCCGCTTCTCAAGAATTATCAGGGTGCGGCCGAAGTCATCGGCGAGACAGGACAGGTGCCGCATTTCGATTATCACGTTCCGACCCTGAGTCTACCGTTTGCGCTCAAGGTTCGTGCACCCGATCTCGCGGTGACCGGTCCATATATTCACGCAGACGACGCGCTTGTACGTCAATGGGACGATCTTTTTGCAGGCTCTGCTCGACGGCCGAGAGTTGGGATCGTATGGTCGGGAAGCCTGACGCATGTAAATGACTGCAACCGGTCTATGTCGCTCAAGCAACTGAAGCCGTTGTTAGATGCCGACGCGGACTTCTTCGCGCTGCAACAGGATGTACGCGACAGTGATCGTACGTGCCTCGCGCAGCTTGAGCAGCGCGCGGTGCTGCGTGATGTTTCCACGCGGCTCACTACGTTCGCTGAGACGGCTGCGCTGATCGCTCGCCTCGACCTCGTCATCAGCGTCGACACGGCTGTAGCGCATCTGTCGGGGGCGCTCGGCAAGCCCGTATGGATTGCTTTGCCGTTCATGCCGGACTGGAGATGGCAACTCGACAGAAGCGATAGTCCATGGTACGCACAGGCGCACTTGTTTCGACAAACGACGCGAGGTGATTGGACTGGCGTAGTGGCTGCGCTTCGCGCAGAGCTCGACGCATTGCGGGGTGCCTGAACGACGCCCTACGTACAGCGAGCGCCCACTCATGTGCTCGCGGGGGTTTGAGCCGCAAATGTGATCGTGTCATCTCCGTCGGGTCGATTAACCGCTTTGAGCGAGCAAAGCGCGTCGAATGGACGGGTGAAGACACCGGGAAACATTGTCCGTCGTGTCGAGTGTCCAATTGCAGCTCTCTTACGGACATTCGCTATGGTGACTCGACAGGCGGCTCAGGGTCGGAAGTGTGAATTCGCTGATGCAGGAAGCTGCCGTCGGGTTGCTCGATGCCGCCACCGTCAGCAATCCGCGATATTGCTGACGCACGACCCAGAGCGCCCCAACGTCGGCAATGGCCGATGGGACTAAACCGCTCGCGCGGTAGGGGGCTGCGGCCCGTCTCTGGCGGCGAATGGGAGGCCAGTGGCGCCCGCGCTTATGTTGGTGGTTGAGGCAATCCGCCTCGTCCTCCAGCAGGAGCCCCATCATGACCTCCTCCGATCCGGGCATCAGCCCGCTGCGCCGCCGTATGCTTGAGGACTTGCGCATGCGCAAGTTCGCACCCAAGACCCAGGCCGCCTACCTACGTGCCGTACGTCAGTTCGCCCGATACCTCGGGCGTTTACCCGATACCGCCACTGTCGAGGACCTCCGGGACTACCAGCTGCATCTGGTCGATCACGGCGCGTCGCCGGTGTCGCTGAACGCCGCGATCAGCGGTCTGAAGTTCTTCTTCGAAGTCACGCTCGGCCGGCCTGAGCTGATGGCGCGGATGCAGCCGGTACGCGTGCCTCGCACGCTCCCGGTTGTGCTCAGCCCCGAGGAGGTGCGCCGGCTCATCGCGGCAGCCGGAAACCTCAAGCATCAGACCGCGCTGTCGGTCGCCTATGGCGCCGGGCTGCGTGCGAGCGAAGTGGTCGCCCTCAGGGTCAGCGACATCGACAGCCAGCGCATGACCCTGCGCATCGAGCAGGGCAAGGGCCGCCGTGACCGCTACGCGATGCTCTCGCCGGTCCTGCTCGAACGTCTGCGCGTCTGGTGGCGCGTTGCCCGTGCCCAGGGCTGCATGCTCGATGGCGGGTGGCTCTTTCCGGGCCTCGATCCGATCGACCCGCTCAGCACGCGGCAACTGACCCGCGCCATCCATGCGGCCGCCGAGACCGCAAACATCGACAAGCGCGTATCCATGCACACGCTGAGGCATTCCTTTGCCACGCACCTGCTGGAACAGAAGGAGGATATCCGCGTGATCCAGGTGCTCCTTGGACACAGGCAGATCGAGACCACCACGCTCTATACCCAGGTTGCCACTGACCTCCTGCGCAAGGTGGTCAGTCCGCTGGACCGCCTGCCCGCCGGCTAGCCCGGCCGCACGCGGAGCACCCCGTGCTGGAGGTCGCGGATATCTTCCGCGCCTGCGGGCCGGCGTGGCGGCGCACGGTAGCGCTGAGCCTGGGGCAGCTGAAGGTCATGTCGGCCATCGAACAGTGCCGCAGTGCGGCACTCGGGGGGCATGTGCTGCGCTGCGCCGGCTGCGACCGCATCGAGGTTGCCTACAACTCCTGCCGCAACCGTCATTGCCCCAAGTGCCAGGGCAGTGCTGCGCATCGCTGGCTCCAGGCACGCCAGGCCGATCTGCTTCCGGTCGGGTACTACCATGTCGTCTTCACGCTGCCCGCGCCCATCAGTGCCATCGCCTGGTACAACAAGGCCGTCATCTACGGGCTGCTGTTCGATATCGCCGCCGAAACGCTACGCACCATTGCCGCTGATCCGAAGCACCTCGGCGCCCAGATCGGCGCGACGCTCGTGCTGCACACCTGGGGCTCGGCACTCACGCATCATCCGCACGTACACGGTATCGTCCCCGGTGGTGGGCTGTCGCCCGATGGTCAGCGGTGGATCGGATGCCGGCCCGGCTTCTTCCTGCCGGTACGTGTGCTATCGCGCCTGTTCCGCAGGCGCTTGCTCGAAGCGCTCACGGACGCGCACCGGCACGGCCACCTGCAGTTCTTCGGCCAGTACGCTGAACTTGCCGACCCAGCTGTCTTTGACGTGTGGCTTGCGCCGCTGCGTGCCTGCGAATGGGTCGTCTACGCAAAGCGTCCCTTTGCAGGACCCGGAGCAGTGCTCGCGTACCTGTCGCGCTATACGCACCGCGTCGCGATCTCCAGCCAGCGCCTGCTTGCATTCGATGAACGCGGCGTGACCTTCCGCTGGAAGGACTACCGTGCGAAGGGGCACACCCGCTACAAGACCATGACCCTCGAAGCCGGCGAGTTCATGCGCCGCTTCCTGCTCCATGTGCTGCCCGGTGGCTTCCATCGTATCCGTCACTACGGACTGCTCGCCAACCCGGTGCGCCGCGCCAGTCTCGCGAAGGTCCGCGAACTGCTGCACGTCGCGACCGACGTCAACACATCAGCTCACGAAACCGTCATCGAAACGCGCCCCGCCTTCATCTGCCGGCACTGCGGCGCGCCGATGATCGTCATCGATATCCTTGCGCGCATTGCACCGATCCGCGCACCACCCACGCGCCGGGGCGAGATATGAGCGCCACTGTTCCAGGACGAACAACCCGACCCTCGGCTTTGCGGCAACGCGGCCCACGAGCAGACCTTTGCGTCTGTCGCTTCGCACAGGCCCTTGCACGTCCGTTCCGCCATCACGATGGCGCCACTGCACCGCTTCGGCACAACCTCAGCCCTCAACCGGCCTCCCGCCTGACCACGCATCCCGCAACACCGCTCGCCATCCCGGGCAATCAATCGCCATAGCCCCGAAGACTCCATTGCATCAGAGCACTCCGCGGTTTCCTCCCTTCAGGTTTATTCAACGCCTGCCCGCACGCGCCGGCGCGCACCCCGAGTCCACGGACATGGGCAGGCATCGAACAAACCTCAAGACATTGCGCCACTCGAAACTGCCCGCGAATGTCGCCCGATTCCGGCGATGGGCTGGTCACGAGCCTGGCCCGCACCTCCTTCCCGCCTTAAGAAGGCCACCGGCATGAAAGCGCATCGAAACATTCGTGGAGCGCCGCCTCCGGCGGGACGAATGCGCACCCTCATAGTCAGCCATACCATCTCCGAGCGCCAGCATGCATTCCGTGGCGGAGCTGGTGTGGAATGAGGATCTGGCGCTGCCGCGGATCAATGTCGACGAGGCTGACCAGTGGACGTTGCGCGTCTTCGGCAAGGGCGGCAATCTCCGCATGAGCAAGAGTCGGAAAGTCAAGAGTCGAAGACGTCTGCTTGATCCGAGGCACGGGATCACTTCAATCCATCCCTATTTAAGCGATCGAAAAATAGCCATTGCTTCCGCCCTACTTTCAGGCGTTCCAACCCTGCTAACCCCGGCAGAAAATGCTGCATTGCAATGCGCTTTTTGGACTTGCTGCAGACTTTGTTGTCTCTGAAAGCGGGGTTTTCGTATGCCGCAGACTTTGTTGTGCGCCGATACCACCGCAAAAAAAGTTTGACAGACAATCTTTAGATATATATCTTAAGATGCATCTTACGACACTCATAGGAGAGTCCCAGATGCGTCATCCACATCATTTTTCCGGTCCGCGCGGCGCGCGCGACCGTTTTCATCCCGGTTTCCGCCTTCCGTCGCCGCAGGCGAGCGAAGTCGCCGACCTGGGCGCCTCCGAAGCATGCGCTTCCTCCGGCGCCCGCCACCACTACCAGCTGCACGTTTTGGGTCACGCCTTTGGCCGCCATCACGAGTGGCGCTTCGGCGGCCGTGGCTCGCGCTTCGGCGGTGGTTTCGGCGGTCCGGGCGGATACGGTGGCGGCGGCCCCGGCGGCTTCGGCGGCGACGGCGATGGTTTCCCGCGTGGTCGCAAATTCAGCTCCGACGATCTGCAACTGCTGCTGCTATCGCTGATCGAAGCGCAGCCGAGTCACGGCTACGAGTTGATCAAGGCGCTCGAAACGCGCTCGAACGGCTTCTACAGCCCGAGCCCCGGCATGGTCTATCCAGCGCTGACCTATCTCGAAGAACTCGGCTACGTCACCGTGCAGCTCGAAGGCAACCGCAAGCGCTATGAGCTGGCGGATGCGGGCCGCGAATATCTGGCCGCGAACCGCGAGCGCGTCGAGCTGATGCTCGCGCGACTCTCGCATATCGCACGCAAGATGGATTCGGTGCGCCGCGCGTTTGCCGGCGAGGAGCCGGCCGACGTCAGCGAAGGCGGCTGGGTGCCCGAGCTGAATGAAGCGCGCCGCACGCTGAAGAACGCGCTGCTGCGCCGCGACAACGCGCCGGCCGACGAACAGCGCCGCATCGCGGCGATCCTGATGCGCGCGGCCAAAGAAATCGAAGGCGGCAACCGTGGCGACATCGCAAAGCCCTGCAACGACAGCGAGCCGACCGCCTGACAACGCGCGCCCGTCCATGAGGCGACCCGCGCGTCCTCCCGAACCGAACCGGAGCATCGCCCACATGCAAGAGCAACACACTCGCCCTGATCTCGCCGTGCATCGCGTACGGCATCCGTTGAAGTTTCGTCTGCTGCAGGTCAAGCAGGTGCGCGCGCTGACGCCGTACCTGATTCGCGTGACCTTCACCGGCGCCGATCTGCACGACTTCGTCTCAGCCTCGTTCGACGATCACATCAAGGTCTTCTTCCCCGACCCCGGCGCCGACAAACCTACGCTGCCGCAAGCCGGCCCCGACGGCCCGGTGTTCCCGGAAGGCAAGCGGCCGACCGCGCGCGATTTCACGCCGCGCCGTTTCGATCGCGACGCCCGCGAGCTCGACATCGAGTTCGCGATGCACGACGCGGGCCCCGCGGCGACGTGGGCCGCGCAGGCGCAGGCGGGCCAGTATCTGGGCGTCGGCGGCCCGCGCGGTTCGCTGGTGATTCCGACCGGCTTCGACTGGCATCTGCTGATCGGAGACGACACCGCGCTGCCCGCGATCGCGCGCCGTCTCGAAGAGTTGCCGGCCGGCACGCGCGTCGCCGCGGTGATCGAGGTCGCCGATCCGTCGGCGCGCATCGAGTTCACGACGCAGGCCGAGGTGCATCTGGTCTGGTGCTATCGCAACGAAGCCAACACGCAAAACGGCACGCGCGGCGAAGCGCTGTTGCACGCGGTGCGCGAGACCTGGCTGCCGGAGAACGGCGAAGGCTACGTGTGGGCCGCAGGCGAAGCGGCGACGATCCGCGCGGTGCGTCAGCATCTATGCGGCGAGCGCGGCGTCGACAAAACGCGGATTCGCGCGGCCAGCTACTGGAAACAGGGCGCGGTCGCGGTCCACGAAACGATCGACGACTGAGCTTCTGCTCGCGTGGCGCGCGGCATTAGCGGCGTACTTCGAACAACGACAAAAGGAAATCAACCGATGTACTCAATCACTGCACGGCACGAGCGTCGTTTGTTGTGGCTGCTCGCGCTCACGCAGTTCACGATCATCATGGACTTCATGGTGATGATGCCGCTCGGCCCGCAGATCATGAGCGCGTTCCAGATCGCGCCGGCCGCGTTCGCGACGGCCGTATCCGCGTATTCGTGGTGCTCGGGGCTGTCGGGCCTGTTCGCGGCGACCTATATCGACCGCTTCGACCGGCGCCGTCTGCTGCTCACCATTTACGCGCTGTTCGCGCTGTCGAACCTCGCGTGCGCGCTCGCGTCGAGCTTCGCGCTGCTGCTCGCCGCGCGCGCGTTCGCGGGCATCACCGGCGGCGTGCTCGGCTCCGTGATCATGGCGATCGTCGGCGACGTGATCCCGCTGCAACGGCGCGGCGCCGCGACCGGCACGATCATGACCGCGTTCTCGCTCGCGGCGATCGCCGGCGTGCCGGCCGGCGTGATGCTCGGCGCGCAGTTCGGCTGGGCGGCGCCGTTCTTCCTGCTGGTCGCGTTGTCGCTGCTGGTGTGGTTCGCGGCCTCGCAACAGGTGCCGTCGCTGGCCGCGCATCTGAGCCGCCGGCAGCCGCCGCTCGCGGAAGTATTGCCCGAGCTGTGGCGCCTGCTGAGCAACAGAAGCCATCTGAACGCGTTCGCGCTAACGTTCATGATGATGATCGCGCACATGCTGGTGATCCCGTTCATTGCGCCGATGCTGGTCGCCAATCACGGCGTCGCACCGCGACAGCTGTCGTGGCTGTACATGGCCGGCGGTGCGGCGACCTTCTTCACGTCGCGCCTCGTCGGCAGATTCGCCGACCGCTTCGGCACGCAGCGCGTGTTTCGCTGCGCGGCGCTGCTGTCGTTCGTGCCGGTGCTGTTCATCACGCATCTGCCGAACCTGCCGTTCTACGCGCTCGTGCTGTTCTTCCCGTGCTTCCTCGTGTTGATGAACGGCCGCATGGTGCCGATGCAGGCACTGCTGACCACGGTCCCCGAACCCGCGCGACGCGGTGCGTTCCTGAGCGCGAACAGCGCGCTGCAGGCGCTCGGCACCGGCACTGGCGCGTGGCTCGGCGGCTTGATGCTGAGCACGTCGGCTGATGGCCGCATCGCCGGGTATGGAACCGTCGGCTGGGCGGCGGTGGCGGTCGCATTCGCGGCGGTGCTGTGGATCTCGCGCGTGAAGGGCGTGCCGCGCGAAGTGGCGGCGGCCAGCGCCGCTGGCGCGACGATGCCTCGCGCCGGCATCGAAGCTCACATCGCTGGAGAAGGTTAGCGATGCCAGGCAGCGCGCGGTGTCGCTGCGCCGACTGCGCGCCGCGCGTTACGCCTCATCGTCGGTGCTGCCCGTCAGCGCGCGCCGCGCGGCCTCGCCCTGCCCGTGCGACGCCGAGTAAAACACGCGCGCCCGGCCGATCACGATTTTCAGCGTCGCGATGACGGGCACCGCGAGAAAAATCCCAGCGACGCCGCCAAGCTGATCGCCCGCGAGCAGTCCGACGATCACCAGAAACGGACTGACCTCGACGCCTTCGCTCATCAGATACGGATTGAGCACGTAGTCCTGGAACAGCCGGTACAGCCCGATAAAAATCACGAGCCACAACAGGTGCGGATAGCCACTGAACACGGCGACCACGAGCGTGATCGCGACCGCGGCAAGCGGCCCCGCGAACGGCACGAATTCGAGCAGCCCCGCGCTGACCGCGAGCAGAAACGCGTACGGCACGCCGAGCAGCGAGAACACGACGCCGTAGCTAAATAGCGTGGCGAGCGACAGAAACAGCAGCGCGCGCACGTACTTCGACAGCAGCACGTTCAGATCGTCGACGATCTCGTTCCACAGCACGCGATGCCGGCTGTTCAGCAACGCCAGAAACGCGTCGCGCATCCGTTCGCCGTCCTTGATCAGCAGGAAGCTCAGGATCGGAATCAGCACCAGGTAGATCAGGTTGCTCGCCGCGTGGACGACGCCGAGCCCGAGGCTGCGCGCCAACGGCACGGCGTTGTCCGAGCCGGTCTCGATCTGGCTGCGCACGAAATCGACGATCCGCTCGCGCAGCGGTTCGAGAAAATGCGGCAGCGGAAAACGGTTCGGCACATCGGTGCGCAGCAGCGCGGGCAGTTGCGTGAAGAGGCGCGTCGCCTGATCCTGCAATTCCACGCCGAACAGTGAGCCAACCACCGCGAGCAGCGCGACCACGACGACGAACACGACCGCGATCGACACGACGCGCGGCATGCGGCGCGGCCTCACGCGTTCGACCAGCACCACCATCGGGTAGATCAGATAGCTGAAAAACACCGCGAACACGACGACGAGCACCGTCGTCGACGCGATATAGATGAGGAAAAATAGCAGCGCGAGCAGAGACGCGGTCCAGACTTTCCTGGCCGCGCCGACGTCGAATCCCAGCATGAAGCGTCCTCGAATGGGCGATGCGGCGCCGGCGCGACGAGTGCGCCGGCTGACTCTGGACCGTAACAGAAATTTACACGTTCCGTGTGTCGAACGCCGCGCCGCGAGGGCGCGACGCGGCGAGGGCGCGACGCGGCGAGCACCGGCGGCGTGCGAGGCGCTACGCACGCGGTGCGTCATTGCACGGCTTGCGTGCGTGACTTGATGCGCCCGAAACCGGGGGGCAGGATAAATGAAGCTGCGGGTACGTGAAGTTTCGGCTCGCTAACTCTTCACACGCTCTCGTACCTCTTCGGTTTCTTCGCCGATTCTCGCCTGTATCCTGCCGGCTATTTTTTCGGCCGCTCCTTCGGCCTGTTTCGCGCGATTGCCGGTGACCTTGCCAATCGCTTCCTTGACCGAGCCCTTGAGCTCCTTCGCTGTACCTTCTACACGATTCCTGTCCATGGTGCCTTCCTGCCAGGTTTGACTGTGGAGTTGCCTGCTGGCGTTGCAACGAAACAGCCAACGTACGGCGCGACGCGCCTCGTTATGGCGCGGATCGCTTCGCCAGAGGCGATCCGCGTCGGAGCAACCTTAAAATTCCTAGCATCCGGCGTTCCCGATACCCAGTGCGCCGCGCATCGTCACCTCGCCGTGACGGTGTCCTTCGCGGCGTCGTTGGCGGCATCCTTGCCGTGAGCCGGATCAGGATGATCATCTTTCGCGCCATGAAAGATATGCTTGAAAAGTTCCTTGTTCTTTGCGCCATTCAAGAGGTTTCGCAGCGCGGCTTCGTCATCGGCCGGCTTGAACGAAAGCACTCTCTTGCGGTAGCGCTCCCTGCGTTCATCGAGCATGTAACTCGCCGGTAGCGGCAGTTCGCGGCTGCCCACGTCGAGATCGATGCCTTCGAAGGTCAGCAGCCCCGCATCGTGATTGATGAAGCACGCGGGAGGCTTGGTCCGGTCGATCACGTAGACGCACTGCTTCTGCAGATTGCCGGCGTCGGGCAGCTTGCCGCGGAAGATCTTGTCACGCAGGAACGTGCACATTTCTTCCCAGCACTCCTCGGTGGATTTTCCCGCCGCGCAGGACCGCAAAATTTCGGTCTTCAGAATGGCCTCTGGCACGGCATAGTAAATCGGATAACCCGCCCTCAGGTAAAGTTGCAGTTGCAACACTTCGTAACAGCGGCCCAACGCATGGATCGACGGCACGAGCAAAGACCGTTCATCCGACTCGTCGCCTTCGGTGGGTCCGGTCGCCGTCTGACTGCGGATCGACGGATGTTCCGGCAGCCCGGAATTCTCCGGTTCCGGCTGTCCGCCGCCCCACAGGATCAGATCGCGAAACAGGATCATCGGCAGGAACGAATGGACGATCAGATCCGTCGACGCCCTGCGTTTGGCGCGCTCGTTCGCATCGGCTTCCACCGGCAGCGTGGGATGCCACTTGCGCGACGAGCGCACGATATCGCCGATCGCCTTCGCCACGCAGATGCCGTTCGGTAGCCCGCCGCCCTCCTCGTCGGCCCAGGTCTGCACCAGGTCCCACGGCTCGCCGATCGGCACGCCGAGAAAGTAAAGACCGAGCGACACCGCCGTCAGCAACTCGACGTAGAACTGATTCGCCTGATATGGCGCCGCAGGAATGCCCCGCATCAACTGCGAATCGGCGAGCAGCTTCTTGCCCGATCCGACCTTGCACAGCGCGCCGGCGCAGTGCTTGAGCCGGTCGACGAGACCGCGCACGTCGCGACCGGCAAGCGGCGACTGCCCGCCGACCAGATGGTGTCTGACGATCAGCGAGATCGGCGTCGTGAAGTTCGACCGGTCCGTGTTTTTCGTCGGCACCACGATGCACATCACCAGGTCGCTGATGATCTCCAAGTCGGCCAGCATCGCATCGATGGAATTAGTCATCACTCGACCTCCGCTGCTATCTCTTCGATCGACGGATCGTATCGGCCGTCGATGATCGCCGTCTGCCCCGGCTCGGACGTGGCGATGATCGCCACGGCATCCCGGATCAATCCCTTGCAGCGCGCGGCCAACACTCGCTTGCGAATTCCCGATGGCGCGTCTCCTTCGTTCGCCCATTCCTTGAATCCGAGTCTTTCGAGTACGTGATCCTCGTTCTGTCCGAAGGTGGCCGCGCCGTCCGCGGGTATGGCCTGATGGGCATCGGTCAGGCAGGTGCAGATGTACTCCTCGACGGTCGGGCCACGCGCCGCCAGCGTTTGAATTTCACGCTTGGCCCAGCGGGCGAGCGATACCGAGATCTCATCCATGTCGTGCGTCAGGTTGCGCACCTTGACGTCCTTGCCGCGATCGTCGCCGAGAATCTGATAGACGGTCCGGTCGACCACATGCAGCCACAGCGAAGTCTGCGCAATGCGGATCTTGTGTTCGCACGCGACGTCTTTCGAGTCGGCCTCGAGCTCGCGCCGTACGTGCCACAGCACGACGTAATGCCATACGAGTCCAATGAACTTGCCGAAGAAGAGTGCCTTGTCCTGCATCGAGCCGTCGTCGAACTCGGGATATTCGAGAGGCGTCACCAGCGTCATCTTCGTGCGCGCGCCTTCCTTCAAGGTCCGATAGAGCGTCGCCGCGGGGCTGCTGCGATAGCCGTCCCAGGACTCGCGCGCCCACCATTGCTTGTCGATATCGAAGAAACGATAGATCGAAAAAATGCCTTTTTCAGACTCCTGAACGTTCGCCGCGCCGCCGTGAGGCTGGTGCGCCGCGCCCGGCTGCAAGCGCTGCCTCTCCTCTGCGCGGGACTGGTCGTGGTTCGGGTCGCGATAGGCGTCGTAAATCACGCGAAGACCATAGCGGGTTCCCATCGCGTTATCGATGCTGGCCACCTTGTCGCTGAGTTCCTTGCGGATGGTCTCGAGCACCGCTTCCTGCTCGTCGACGAGCTTGCGTTGCTGCTCGAGCGCGGAATAGTGTTCGGCGGCCACGTAAATGGCGGCGAGCGCCAATGCGAGTACGACCGCATCGGTATAGCCCTCCCATATCTCTCCGCCGAACAGCAATACCGCGGGGACGTAGCAGAACACCGGAATGCACCAGCGCGACGCGAACCAGGTTCGCAGGATGCCGACTACACCCTTCGAGCGGGAGTCGACGTCGGGAGCGGCCTCGCCTTCCTCTTCCGCGATACGCTTCTTCTCCTCGAACTCGCGTTCCGCGATGGTCCGCGCCCGTTCTTCTTCTCCACGGCAAATGTGGACATAAAACACGAGGAACGTGAAGGCCGTGACCAGCAACGCAAGCAGCCAGCTCTCGCCCATGCTGGTTGCGCGATCCGCGTCGCTGACTTCCTTCATCACCGCGGCGATCTTTTTAACGCACTCGATGCCGGGAGGAAAGCAATCCGCATCCGGCACGCGATGCGAAAAGGTCACCATCCAGTAGATACCGCTGCCCACCAGAACCGCAATGCCGCCTAGCGCGGTGAGGGCGAGCTTTTTTGCATGAGGGCCCTGATCGAGGTGGGAAGCGGGTTTGTCGCCGAAGGGTTTGGAGCGGCGATTCTCATCTGACGGCTTTTCCATACGCATTGCCTCCTGATCGATCAAGAGCACGGGAATGCGGGAAGCGGTGACGTATAAACGCACCGTAGGTCGGACGAGCGCCGTGATGAGGGCTGCGAGCAGGCTTTGCCGGTCGGGACGGGGCTGAACTATCTATCTAAGATTGCGCCCGGAAAGATGTCAATCGGCGCGCGTAGTCTGTGTCCGCCACACCACAATTGGCACCGGCGGCTGATGGGCGGGACATGCCAGGCAGAGCTAAGGGCGGGCGCGCGTGCGCCGGGCCGCGCGCCCCGCGCGGCATGCGATACGCCGCGCAAGTCAGTCGCCATGCTCCGCGCCCAGCGCCGCCAGCGGATGCGCGTCGCCGTGCCACGGCGAACTCAGGAAATGCCGCACGCGCTCGGGTTGCACATCGGCGAGCGTCGCCGGTGACCAGCGCGGCCGACGGTCCTTGTCGATCAGTTGCGCGCGCACGCCCTCGCGGAAATCGCCTTCCTCGATCGAGCGCTTCACGATGCCGAGCTCCATCCGGAAGCAATCGGCAAGCGTCATCTGCCGGCCGCGCAGCAGCGCTTCGCGCGTCACGTGCAGCATCGTCGGCGAATGGGCGGTCAGTGCGTCGTAGGTCGCCTGCAGCCATTGCCGCACCTCGCGCGGCGGTTCGCGTTCGAGATCCTGACGCAGTGTCGCGACGATGCGCTCGACGCCCGAACGCCGGTCGAAGTGGCGCAGGATCAGTTGCGTCAGCGCGCCGAGCGGCGCGTGCGGCACGATATTGCACGGCGGCTCGAACACGGCGCGCAGCGCGTCGATGCGCTCGCCGTCGTGCGACATGCGCTGCAAACGTTCCTCGAAGCTCGCGAGCCAGTCGGCCGGCACGCACAGGTCGGCCAGTTGCAGCCGCATCGCATCGGCGCCCGCAAGCGTCGCGCCGGTCAGCCCGACATACAGCGCAAGCTCGGCCGGCATCACGCTCAGAAAGCGGCTCGCGCCGACGTCGGGCAGGAAGCCGATGCGCGTCTCCGGCATCGCGATGCGGCTGCGTTCGGTCACGATGCGCAGCCGCGCCGCCTGGCCGAGGCCCATGCCGCCGCCCATCGCGATGCCGTCGAGCAGCGCGACCACCGGCTTCGCAAACGTGTGCAACGCGTAATCGAGCCGGTATTCGTCGACGAAGAACGCGAGCCAGCGTGGGTCGCCCTGCGTCGCGAGCCGATGTACCTCGCGCACGTCGCCGCCCGCGCAAAAGCCCTTGTCGCCAGCGCCCTTCAGCACCAGCGCGACGATCCCGGCATCGGTGCGGCAATGCTCGACCAGCACCGCGAGTTCGCGCACCATCGCGTGCGACAGCGCGTTGAGCGCGGCAGGCCGGTTCAGCGTGATGATCGCCACGCGGTTGACGACGCGAAACAGCACGTCGGGTTCGGCTTGCGTGTTCGTCGCGGCGCGCATTTCGACCGCAAAGCCGTGCGAAGTGCTCATTGCTGCGTCTCCCCCGATGCACGGCTCGTCTGCCAGCGCGGCGCGCGTTTTTCGAGGAACGCGTTGACGCCCTCGCGCTGATCGGCGCCATCGAACAGATCGACGAAGCGCTCGCGTTCTAGCGCGAGCGCGGCGGCGCGCGGCACGCCATGCCGCGCCTGATGGATCAGCTCCTTGCTGAAGCTGACCGCCTGCGGGCTCAAACCGGTGACGCGCTGCGCCATGTTCAATGCGGCTTCACGCGCGGCGCCGCGCTCCACCACTTCTTCGACGAGACCGATGCGGAGCGCGGTCGCCGCATCGACGCGCTCGCCGGTCAGAATCATCCGCTTGGCCCAGCCTTCGCCGACGAGCCACGGCAGCGTCTGCGTGCCGCAGCCGCATGGCAGCAGACCGACCGCCGTCTCGGGGAGCGCCAGCACCGCATGCTGCTCGGCGATGCGGATATCGCAGGCGAGCGCGCATTCGAGACCGCCGCCCATCGCAAAGCCGTTGAGCGCCGCGATGACGACGGGCCGCGCGTTCTGCAGCGATTCGAAGGCCGCGCCGAAACGCGCGGCCGCGGTGCGCGCGACTTCGCGATTGCCGTCGGCGAACGTGTTCAGATCGGCGCCCGCGCTGAAAAACTTCGGACCGTCGCCGGTGATCACGAGCGCGCGCACGCGCGCATCGGCGTTCAACTGCTCGACGGTGCGTTGCAATTGCAGCAGAGCGTCGGGCGTGAAAGCGTTCGCGAGCGGCCGTTTCAACGTGATCAAAGCAACGGCGCCGTCATGTGCGTAATCGAGGTCGATCATTGCGTGCCTCCCTGGCCGTTACCGCCGCGCTCACGCGAGCGATACAGCTTGATCACCGCCGAAAAGTCCAGGCGCCCCGCGCCGTTCGCGCTCATGGTTTGATAGAGCTGCTGCGCGAGCGCGCCGAGATAGACCGGTTGACGCACGCCGCGCGCGGCATCGGTGGCGAGGCCGAGGTCTTTCAGCATCAGGTCGGTGCCGAAGCCGCCGGTATAGCCGCGCGAGGACGGCGCGGTCTCGATCACGCCCGGCATCGGGTTATACGTGTCCGAACTCCAGCAGCGCCCGGTCGACGTATTGATGATGCTACCGAGCACCTTCGTGTCGATACCGAGCGCCTCGCCGAGCGACATCGCCTCGGCGACGCCCGCCATCGAGATGCCGAGCACGAGGTTGTTGCAGATCTTCGCGACCTGGCCCGTGCCGGTGTCGCCGCAATGCACGATGTTTTTTCCCATCGCCGACAGCACTGGCTTGACCTGCTCGTACGCGCTCGCACTGCCGCCGACCATGAAGGTCAGCGTGCCCGCCGCCGCGCCGCCCGTGCCGCCCGAGACCGGTGCATCGACGAAGCTGTTGCCATGAGCCGCGGCGAGTTCGGCAAACGCTTTCACGCTGGCGGGATCGATCGTGCTCGAATCGATGATCGGTACACCCGGCGCGATGCCGGCGAGGATGCCATCGTCCGCGACGAGCACGCTGCGCACGTGAGCCGCGGCGGGCAGCATCGTGATCACGCATTCGACGTCGCTCGCGGCGGCTTGCGGTGAGCGGGCCGGCTGCGCGCCCGCGTCGACGAGCGTGCGCACAGCTTCCGCGCTGAGGTCGAACACGTTGAGCGCGTGGCCCGCCTTCAGCAGGTTCAGCGCCATCGGCGCGCCCATATTGCCGAGTCCGATAAAGCCGATCTTCATGATGTCGTCTCCGGGTGTGCCCTCAGTGCCTTCAACGCAGGCGGATCGTCGTGTTGACGCCATCGTTGACGGTGTCGTCGTCGAACCAGCGCGCGGTGACCGTCTTGGTCTGCGTGTAGAACTGCACGACCTGCTTGCCGTAGGGACCGAGATCGCCAAGCTTCGAGCCGCGCGAACCGGTGAAGCTGAAAAACGGCACCGGCACCGGGATCGGAATGTTGATACCGACCTGGCCGATATCGATCTCGCTCTGGAACTTGCGCGCCGCCGCGCCGCTTTGCGTGAAGAGGCCGACGCCGTTGCCGAACGGGTTCGCGTTGACGAGCGCGATAGCATCGTCGAGCGTCGCCACGTTCAGCACCGCGAGCACCGGCCCGAAGATTTCGGTGCGGTAGATTTCCATGTCGGCCGTCACGTCGGTGAACACCGTCGGGCCGATGAAGTTGCCCTGCTCGTAGCCGTGCACGTTCACATCGCGGCCGTCGAGCGCGAGCGTCGCGCCCTCTTTCACGCCAGCGTCGATCAGACCGAGAATGCGCTGCTTCGCGGCGCGCGACACGACCGGCCCGACATCGGTGCCCGGCTCGTGACCCGCGTTGACCTTCAGCGTCTTCGCCTTCGCGACGAGCTCGGGCAGCCACTCGCGCGCGGCACCGACCAGCACCGCCACCGAACTCGCCATGCAGCGCTGACCGGCCGCGCCGAACGCGGCGCCGGCGAGCGCGTTGAGGGTCTGTTCGCGATTCGCGTCGGGCAGCACGACCGCGTGGTTCTTCGCGCCCATCATCGACTGCACTCGCTTGCCGTGTTCGCTGCCGAGGCGATACACGTGCGTGCCGACCGCCGTCGAGCCGACGAACGAAATCGCCTTCACCAGTTCATGCGTGCACAGCGCATCGACGACTTCCTTGCCGCCGTGCACGACGTTCAGCACGCCCTTCGGCACGCCGGCTTCGAGCGCCAGTTCGACGAGCTGCATCGTCGACAGCGGGTCCTGCTCGGATGGCTTCAGCACGAAGGTATTGCCGCACACGAGCGCCATCGGGAACATCCACAGCGGGATCATCGCGGGGAAATTGAACGGCGTGATGCCGACGCATACGCCGAGCGGCTGGCGCAGCGTGTAAGTGTCCACACCACCGGCGACGTTCTCGGCGAACTCCCCCTGCTGCAACGTGCCGATCGAACACGCGTGCTCGACGACTTCCAGACCGCGGAAGATGTCGCCCTCGGCATCGGGAATCGTCTTGCCCTGCTCGGCCGACAGCGTCTTCGCGATGCGCGGCATATGCTCGCGAATCAGCGCCTGGTACTTCAGCATGATGCGCATGCGCGCGCCGATCGGCGTCTCCTTCCACGTTTTGAACGCGGCATGCGCGCTATGCACCGCCGCGTCGACTTCAGCGACGGTCGCGAACGGCACGCGCGCGAGGACCGCCTGCGTGGCCGGGTTCACGATATCGCGCCACTCGGTCGTCTTCGATTCGACGAACTCGCCGTTGATCAGCAGTTTGACGGTGGCCACGGCGCCGGCAACGTCGCGGCCGGTCTCGTTCGAAGCAAGGGTGCTCATGCTGAAACTCCTGTGATTAGAAAACAGTGCCCCGACGCGTCGAATCCAAAGCTCGAATTCAACGCGTGCGATTCAAACCGGGGCGGCAAACCAGCAATGGCGAGGAATAAAGACAGTCACCGCAAGTCGGGAAAATCCTCTTCCCAATACTCGTCCGGCAGACGCGCGGGCTCGGCCGCGCGCTCCATTTCGCGGCGCCGCAATTCGACGCGGCGGATCTTGCCGGAGATCGTCTTCGGCAGTTCGCTGAATTGCAGACGGCGAATCCGCTTGTACGGCGCGAGTTTTTCACGCGAGAACGCGAACACCGCGCGCGCGAGTTCGGGACCGGCTTCGTAGCCGTGACGCACGGTGACGAACGCCTTCGGCACCGACAGACGCAACGCGTCCGCGCTCGGCACGACGGCCGCCTCGCCGATCGCCTCGTGTTCGATCAGCACGCTTTCGAGTTCGAACGGACTCAGGCGATAGTCGGACGACTTGAACACGTCGTCCGAGCGGCCGACGTACACGTAGTAGCCGTCGTCGCGACGCAGCGCGACATCCGACGTGCGATAGAGGCCGTTGCGCATCGACTGCGCGGTCGCGTTGGCGTTGTTCGCGTAACCCGTCATCAGGCCGAGCGGCCGTTCGGCGAGCGGCAGCGCGATTTCGCCTTCGCCGACCGGGTGGTCGTCGGCGTCGAGCAGCTCGACCCGGTAGCCCGGCAGCGGACGCCCCATCGAGCCGGCCACGACCGGCTGGCCCGGCGAATTGCCGATCTGGCAGGTCGTTTCGGTCTGGCCGTAGCCATCGCGAATCGTAATGCCCCACGCGTGCTTGACGCGCTCGATGACCTCCGGATTCAGCGGCTCGCCGGCGCCGACGATTTCGCGCAGCTTCACCGGATAGTCGCCGAGCGGCTCCTGCACGAGCATGCGCCAGACGGTCGGCGGCGCGCACAGCGTGGTGACGTTGAAGCGCACGAGCGCGGCGAGTGTGTCTTTCGGCACGAAGCGCGGGACGTTGAACACGAACACGCAGGCCTGCGCGTTCCACGGCGCGAAGAAGCAACTCCACGCGTGCTTGGCCCAGCCCGGCGAGCTGATGTTCCAATGGATGTCGCCGGGCTGCAGGCCGATCCAGTACATCGTCGACAGATGCCCGACCGGATAGCTCTGGTGCGTATGCTCGACCAGCTTCGGCTTCGAGGTGGTGCCGGACGTGAAGTACAGCAACAGCGGATCACTGGCGTGGGTGACGCCCTCCGGCGTGAAATGCGGCGAAGCCTCGTACGCGGCGGCAACATCGATCCAGCCGTCGCGCGGCGCACCGACCGACAGGCGGGTGAGCGGCACGTCGAGCGCATCGAATTTGCCCAGCTCCGCGCTGTCGACCACGACGAACTTCGCGCCGCCGATCTGCACGCGGTCGCGCACGTCGTCGGCGGATAGCTGCGTGGTGGCGGGCAGCACGATCGCGCCGAGCTTCATCGCGGCGAGCATCACGTCCCATAGCTCGACGCGGTTCGGCAGCATCAGCAGCACACGGTCGCCGCGGCCGACGCCCGCGCCGCGCAGAAAGTTCGCCATCCGCGACGAGCGCTCCGACATCTGCGCGTACGACAGACGCAGGCCGTCGCTGGAAGGATCGTCGACGATCCACAGCGCGGGGTTGTCGTTGCCATGCGCCATCGCGTCGAAGTAGTCGAGCGCCCAGTTGAACTCGCCGAGCGCGGGCCACGCGAATTCGCGGTACGCGCGCTCGTAGTCGGTGCGATGGCGCACTAGCAGATCGCGCGCTTCGAGAAAGGCTTTCGCTGCTGTCATCGTCGTCTCCTGTCGACCAGAGTTAGCGCTTTAGCGCTTACTCCGGTCCCATGCAACGTAGTTGCGAGTGGCGCGGTCCGCGCTCGGTTATTTTCGCCGCGGTGATCCAGGCGAGCATCCACGGCCAGGCTATTGTGCGCTCAAACGCCGCCCTCAAACATGGCGCGCGATCACCATCCGCTGCACTTCGCTCGTCCCTTCGTAAATCTGCGTGATCCGTGCATCCCGATAGTGGCGCTCGACCGCATAGTCCTCCAGATAGCCGTAGCCGCCATGAATCTGGATCGCGTTCGAACAGATCTCCTCCGCAAGCTCCGACGCAAAAAGCTTCGCCTGCGACGCCTCCGACAGACACGGCCGCCCCGCCGAGCGCAGCCGTGCCGCGTGATGCACGAGCAGGCGCGCGGCATTCAGGCGCGTCGCCATGTCGGCAAGCATGTTCGCGATCGTCTGGTGGTCTTTCAGCGGCTTGCCGAACTGTTCGCGCTCGTTCGCGTAGCGGCGCGCGGCGTCGAACGCGGCGCGCGCAATGCCGACTGCCTGCGCGGCGATGCCGATGCGCCCGCCTTCGAGATTCGACAGCGCGATGCGCAGACCCTCGCCCGGCTCGCCGAGCAGATTGGCCTCGGGCACCGCGCACTGATCGAGCGAGATCGGACAGGTGTCGGACGCGCGAATGCCGAGCTTGTGCTCCGGCCGGCCGACGTCGAAACCCGGCGTCGAGGTCGGCACGATGAAGGCGGACAGGCCGCGCTTACCGCGCTCGGGATCGGTGACCGCGAACACGATCGCGACACCGGCGCGCGCACCGTTGGTCACGAACTGCTTGCTGCCGTTCAGAATCCACTGCCCGTCGCGCCGCTGCGCGCGGGTGCGCAGATTGTTCGCCTCGGAGCCCGCCTGCGGCTCGGTCAGGCAGAACGCACCGATCGTCCGGCCGTTGGCGAGCTCGCGCAGATAGCGGTCTTTCTGCGCGGCGCTGCCGAAGTTCAGGATCGGCGCGCAGCCGACCGAGTTGTGCACGCTCATCAGCGTCGCGCAGGCGGCGCAACCGGCCGCGATCTCTTCCAGCGCGAGCGCATAGGCGACGTAATCGGTGTAGGAGCCGCCCCACTCGGCCGGCACCATCATGCCCAGAAAGCCGAGTTCGCCCAGCTGCGCGACGACCTCGGCCGGCAGTTGCGCGTCGCGATCCCATTGCGCCGCGTGCGGCGCGAGACATTCGGTCGCGAAGTCGCGCGCGGCGTCGCGGATCATCCGTTGTTCGTCGGTGTAGAAGCTGTCCATGACTGCGTCCTCGTTGGTGCTGGCGGCCGTGCTGGCGATCGCGGTGATGCGGCAAGTGTAGGCAAGCGGCCCGCGCCGTTCGATGCTCGCTCCGCTCATTCTTGCTGAGCGCTTTTGCCATCCTGCTACCATGCACGTGCATGGAGCCTCGCCATTTCGAGGGCTTCATGAACCACGGTCCAGCCTATGCTGAGCGCTTTTGCCAGAAAAGCCGAATCCCGATGAAAAGCGACAAAGGCACGATCTCCGTCAGTCTCGTCGAGGAAACGCTCGCGCTCGCGACGGCGCGCGGCCTCGACGCGCGAACGCTCGCCGAAGCGGCCGGCATTGCCGCGGCGATGCTCGCGTCGCCGAAAAGCCGCGTATCGTCGGCGCAATACGGCGCGCTGTGGGCCGGCATCGCACGCGCGCTCGACGACGAATTCTTCGGCCAGGACTCGCATCCGATGAAAAGCGGCAGCTTCATCGCGATGACGCAGACGGCGCTGGGCGCGCGCAACGGCGCGCAGGCGCTTGCGCGCGCGGTCGGCTTCATGCGGCTCGTGCTCGACGATCTCGGCGCGACGATCGACACCGACGCGCAGCGCGTGCGCCTGAAGTTCGTCGAGCGCGCGGGCACGCGCAAGCCGGCGATGTTCGCTTACGCGACGTATTTCATCCTCGTGTACGGGCTCGTGTGCTGGCTCGTCGGCCGGCGCATTCCGTTGCTCGAAGCGCGCTTTCGCTGCGCCGCGCCGCCGGCCGCGCACGAATACCGGCTGATGTTCTGCGAAGAGATGTATTTCGACGAGCCGGAGTCGTCCGTCGATCTCGACCCTGCGTTTCTGGAACTGCCGGTGATCCAGACTTCGCGCTCGGCGCGGCCGTTTCTGCGCGATGCGCCGGGCAGCTTCATCGTCAAGTACCGCAATCCGGGTTCGCTCGCCGCGCGCGTGCGCAAGACGCTGCGCGCGCTGCCGATGTCGGGCTGGCCCGCGGCCGATCAGATGGCCGCGCGCCTGCACGTCGCCGAGGCGACGATGCGGCGGCACCTGAAGCAGGAGGGCCACACGTATCAGTCGATCAAGGACGCGCTGCGGCGCGACATCGCGATCGCCGAACTGCAGCGCACGCAGCGCACCATCGCCGATATCGCCAACGCCGTCGGCTTCGCGGAGCCGAGCGCGTTTCATCGCGCGTTCCGCAAATGGACCGGCATGCGCCCGACCGACTATCGGCCGGCCCGGGCCGCGGGGCTCGATCTCACGCGACGCGCCGAATCGGACTAAGCTTTAAGCGGCAACAGGCCAGCCTTGATCGAGGGTAGGGGCCCGCGCCGCCGGTTCGCACCGGCTGGCGCGACGGCCGTCAGCGATGAACACGACTCCGCGTCTCCCGCTCCGGCAGTCCGGTCCGCGCAGGCCGCTTATCCGCGGCGGCATCGTGGGCCGTTTGATGCGCGGCATCGCCGTGCTCGGCGTGCTATGCGCGTTCGGCTTCGCGACGCGCGAAGCGCTGGCGCCGCTGCAAGCGGCCAATGCGGCAAGCGCGGCGAACGTCGCCGCCGCGACCGCCAACAGCGTCGTCGTGATTCCGGTGAATGGCGCGATCGGACCGGCCACCGCCGATTTCATCGTGCGTGGTTTGCAGCGCGCGGCCAGCGAGCGCGCACAGCTCGCGGTCCTGCAACTCGATACGCCCGGCGGCCTCGATACGTCGATGCGGCAGATCATCAAGGCGATCCTCGCCTCGCCGGTGCCGGTCGCAACCTTCATCGCACCGAGCGGCGCGCGCGCGGCCAGCGCCGGCACCTACATCGTCTACGCGAGCCATATCGCGGCGATGGCGCCGGGCACCAACCTCGGCGCCGCGACGCCGATCCAGATGGGCATCGGCGGCAACGAGCCGCCCGCCGGCGGCCCGCCGGTAACGCCAGCCACCCCAGGCACGCCGGGGCTGCCGGACATGCGCACGCTGCCTGGCGGCGCGTCCGCGCCTGCGCCTGCGTCACCCGGCGCATCATCCGAAGCCGCCAGCGCTCTGCCGCTCGACACCCAATCGACCGAACTGCGCAAGCAGGTCCACGATGCCGCCGCCTACATCCGCGGCCTCGCGCAGATGCGCGGCCGCAACGCCGACTGGGCCGAGCGCGCGGTCCGCGAAGCGGTGAGCCTGTCCGATGAGGAAGCGCTCGCGCAGCACGTCGTCGATATCGTCGCGCGCGACGTGCCGGACCTGCTGCGCCAGCTGGACGGCCGCACGTACGTCACGAGCGCGGGCAGCGTCACGCTGCACACCGCGCATGCGCCGCTGATCACGCTCGAACCCGACTGGCGCAGCCGCTTTCTCGCCGTGATCACCGATCCGAGCGTCGCGCTGATTCTGCTGATGCTCGGCATGTATGGCCTGTTCTTCGAATTCGCCAATCCGGGCTTCGTGCTGCCCGGCGTGGTCGGCGCGATCAGCCTGCTGCTCGGCCTGTTCGCGATGCAGATGCTGCCCATCAGCTACGTCGGCCTCGGGCTGATCTTTCTCGGCATCGCCTTCCTGATCGGCGAAGCGTTCCTGCCGACCTTCGGCTCGCTCGGCTTCGGCGGCGTGGTCGCGTTCGTGGTCGGCGCAACGATGCTGATGGATACCGACGTGCCCGGCTACGGCATCCCGCTGCCGCTGATCGCCGCGGTCGTCGTGTTCAGCGTCGCGTTCGTGCTCGGCGTGTCGCGGCTCGCGCTGCGCGCGCGGCGGCGGCCGGTCGTGACGGGCTCGGAGGCGCTGATCGGCTGCGTCGGCGTGGTGCTGGACGGCGGCTTGCTGCCCGAACCCGAACACGCGGCAGGCGGCCCGCTGGCCGGCTGGGCGCGCGTGCACGGCGAGCGCTGGCGCGTCTCGAGCACCACGCCGGCCGCGCCGGGTCAGAGCGTGCGCGTGACGGCGCGCAACGGCCTCACACTGACCGTGGTGCCCGTTACGTCGGTCGACGCCTTACAAGGAGAACGCTCATGATCGGCTTCACATTCGGCTTCGGCAGCATCCTGATCCTGCTCGTGGTCGCGCTGATTGCGTCGTCGGTGCGGATTTTTCGCGAGTACGAACGCGGCGTCGTGTTCATGCTCGGCCGCTTCTGGAAGGTCAAGGGGCCCGGGCTCGTATTGATCATTCCGATCGTGCAGCAGGCGGTGCGCATGGATTTGCGCACCATCGTGTTCGACGTGCCGACGCAAGACGTGATCACGCGCGACAACGTGTCGGTCAAGGTCAACGCGGTCGTGTATTTCCGCGTCGTCGATCCCGAGAAGGCGGTGATCCAGGTCGCGCGTTACTTCGAGGCGACCAGCCAGCTGGCGCAGACGACGCTGCGCGCGGTGCTCGGCAAGCACGACCTCGACCAGTTGCTGTCGGAGCGCGAGCAGCTGAACACCGACATCCAGAAAGTGCTCGACTCGCAAACCGACGCGTGGGGCATCAAGGTATCGATCGTCGAGATCAAGCACGTCGATATCAATGAAACGATGATCCGCGCGATTGCGCGTCAGGCCGAAGCCGAGCGCGAACGGCGCGCGAAGGTGATTCACGCGGAAGGCGAGTTGCAGGCATCGAAGCAGTTGCTGGAGGCGGCCCAGACGCTCGCGCGGCAACCGCAGGCGATGCAGTTGCGCTATCTGCAGACGCTGGTGACGATCGCCGCCGACAAGAACTCGACGATCGTGTTTCCGCTGCCGATCGACCTCGTGAGTGCGGGGCTGGAACGCTTCAACAAGCCATCGGCGTGATAGGACGATATTTGTCAGGACATCCATTCGGCGCGGATTAGCGTCGACGTTTCGGCATACCCGCCCGCTTGCGCGTTGCTTGCGCTGACGTGGCGAACGAGGCTCGCGGCGGGTTCGATTTGCCGGCAGAAATGGTGCGTTGCTTGTACCGCCTTACCCGGCGCACCGAAAAACCACCAGGTCCGGCTGTTTTTCCGCTTCGCAGGAGCCCGCCATGAAACTGTCTTCCCGCATTGGACTCGGCGCGCTGTTGGCCGCCGTGGGTATCAGCACCGTCTACGCGCAAGCGGTGACGCAGCCCGCCGACCCGTCGGCGCCGAAAACGCGCGCCCAGGTCCGCGCTGACCTCGCGGAATGGCTCGCCGCCGGCTACGACCCGCTCGACTGGATCAACTATCCGGAGAACGCGCAGCGCGCGGGCCGCATCGTCGCGCAACACCGCGAGCAGCAGCAAGGCAACGCCCCGACGGCCGTGCAGTAAAGCGGTCGCGGCTGGCGTAGTCGCAGCCTGAATGCCGCCCGCCGCGAGCGGCATGGCACGGCTTGCGTCGCGGCAAGGTATCATCCGGTCCCTCCATCCCCCACGCAGCAAACCAGCCGCACACAGCCGGAACCCGCGCCATGCCAATCTGGGTCGATGCCGACGCCTGCCCGGCCGTCGTCAAGGACATGCTTTATCGCGCGGCGCGCCGGACCGGCATGCCGCTGACGCTGGTCGCCAATTCGTTTCTGCGCGTGCCGCCGTCGCCGCTGATCCGCGCGATCCAGGTGCCGGCCGGCTTCGACGCCGCCGATCAGTTGATCGTCGAGCGCGTCGTCGCGGGCGACCTCGTGATCACCGCCGACATCCCGCTCGCCGCCGCCGTGCTGGCAAAAAATGCCCACGCGCTCGATCCGCGCGGCAACTGGTACACGCGCGGCACGATCGAAGAACGGCTGCGCATGCGCTCGATGCTCGACCAGTTGCGCTCGAGCGGCGTCGACACGGGCGGGCCGGCCGCCTTCAGCGCGCGCGATGGCAAGGCGTTTGCTGGCGAACTCGATCGCTGGCTCGCGCGTCAGGCGCCTCGCGGTGATGCGCAGGCGCCACAGTCGCACGGCAAACCGCCCGCCTGACGGGCCCGGGCGGCCTGCTGGCGCCGCCACAGGCGCCGGGGCGCTGCCATTCGTGATTACAATTCCGCCGTAACGCTGCCGCGCGGCCTGCCTTGCCGCGCCGCGCTGTCACCGCCTCGATGACAAAAACACTGTCTGAACGACGAAAGAGAGAAAACCCGCCACATGGACTCGATCAAACGCTACTTCGGCTTCGACGCCGTCGACACCAACCTGCGCACCGAAGTGCTAGCCGGCGTGACCACTTTCCTGACGATGGCCTACATCATCTTCGTGAACCCGGCGATTCTCGGCGACGCCGGCATGCCGAAGAGCGCGGTGTTCGTCGCGACCTGCCTCGTGGCCGCGCTCGCGTCGCTGATCATGGGTCTGTACGCGAACTACCCCATCGCGCTCGCGCCCGGCATGGGCCTGAACGCGTACTTCGCATACACGGTCGTCAAGGGCATGGGCTACACGTGGCAGGCCGCGCTCGGCGCGGTGTTCATCTCCGGGTGCCTGTTCCTGATCGTCACGCTGTTCCGCGTGCGCGAGGTGATCGTCAAGGGCATTCCGCATTCGATCCGCATCGCGATCACCGGCGGCATCGGTCTCTTTCTCGCGATCATTTCGCTGAAGTCGGCCGGCGTGGTGGTCGGCAATCCGGCCACGCTCGTGACGCTCGGCAATCTGCATGACCCGCACGTCGTGCTCGCGGCGGTCGGCTTCTTCGGCATCGTCACGCTGGATCATATGCGCGTGCGCGGGGCGATCCTGATCGGTATCGTCGGCGTGACGATCCTGAGCTTTTTCTTTGGCGGCAACCAGTTTCACGGCATCGTGTCCGCGCCGCCGTCGATCGCGCCGACGCTGTTGCAGCTCGATATCCGCAGCGCGCTGTCGAGCGGCGTGCTGAACGTGGTGCTGGTGTTCTTCCTCGTCGAGCTGTTCGATGCGACCGGCACGCTGATGGGCGTCGCGAACCGCGCGGGGCTGCTGGTGGAAGGCAAGATGCATCGCCTGAACCGCGCGCTGCTCGCGGACAGCACCGCGATTCTCGCCGGCTCGATGCTCGGTACTTCGTCGACGACGGCGTATATCGAAAGCGCATCGGGCGTGCAGGCCGGCGGCCGTACTGGCATGACCGCGATCACGGTCGCCGTGCTGTTCGTCGCGGCGCTGTTTTTCGCGCCGCTCGCCGAAGTGGTGCCGCCGTATGCGACCGCGCCCGCGCTGCTGTACGTGTCGTGCCTGATGCTGCGCGAACTGGTCGACCTGCCGTGGGACGACGCGACCGAAGTCGTGCCGGCCGCGCTCACCGCGCTGCTGATGCCGTTCACCTACTCGATCGCGAACGGCGTCGCGTTCGGCTTCATCTCGTACGCGGGACTCAAGCTGCTGACGGGCCAGGCACGCCAGGTGAAGCTGGTCGTGTGGATCATCGCGGCGATTTTCCTGTTCCGGTATTTCTATCTCGGCAGCGAATGAGGAGGTCGCGCTCGCGCGGCCGGGGGGTCGAATGTGTCGTCGGGTTCGGGGACCGTTTATCATCCGATGTTTCGAATGATGATCGACCGGGTCGCGATAGACCGGGTCGCGATAGACCGGGTCGCGATCGACCGGGTCGCGATCGACTCGGTCGCCGCGGCACGGGTCGCCACCCCAGGAGCCTTGATGTCCTCATATAACCGCACGACGGACCGCTACACGAAGCCCGCGATTTTCTTCCACTGGATGATTTTTCTGCTGGTCGCGCTGGCCTATCTGGCCATCGAAATCCGCGGCCCGCGCGGCTCCGACGGCCGCGCGTTCTGGACCGGCGTGCATTATTGGGCCGGCACGCTGGTGCTCGGGCTGGCCGTGTTGCGGCTGCTGTGGAGACTGTGGGCCGGCGCGCCGGAGGAGCTCGAAAGCAATCGGCTGCTCGCTTTTCTCGGGCGCTCCGCGCACCTCGCGCTCTATGTGTTCATCTTCGCGCAGCCGCTGCTCGGCATGCTGATGGTCAATGCGGGCGGGCGGCCGGTGTCGCTCGCATGGACGGACATCAGCTTCACGCTGGTGCGTGCGGATGCGATCGCGCGGCCGCTGTTGAAGGACGCGCACGAGTGGCTCGGCAACGTGTTCTATTGGGTGATCGGACTGCACGCGCTCGCGGCGATCGCGCACCATGTGGTGTTCAAGGATCGGGCGCTGCGGCGGATCATTTGAAAGTAATGGAGTTGGCTGCCTGCCGCCGATGCATGGCACGCGGTCGCGGCTTGCGCGCAGGCCAGCCAGCGGCAGCGGCACGGGTGAATCCGAACTTCGCGCTTCGGCAGCAGTCGCGCTTGCCGAAGCTGCGGTACCGGTAGCCAGCCGATAATTTCAGATCGGTCAGTTACGCCAGTTCGCCTCGTAAAACCGCACGTAACCGCTTCTGAGCACGAGACACTGCGCGCGCGTTTCCGACAACAGCCGGCGCGTGGCGGCCTCGATGCGCGGCCGGTGCGCGTCGAAAGCGACGATCATGTCCTCCAACCGGGGGGACGCAGCGCCGAAGTGATCTTCGAGCGCTTCCGCGGTGATCATGCACTCCACCCTCTGCCCATCGACCATTGCCGGAAACGCCAAAGTAAGTTCGCGACCTGAATATTCAGGGGCTTCGTTCGGGAATTGGATCTGCATGGGAGTCACCTGGAAGAGTGCGCGCACGATGCGCTCGGGTAATGCACGCGCTGATTGCTTGCTATCGCGTCCGCCGCTCGTTCCTCCTTGTCCCATGCAGCCGACGCGGGCCGTCGCCTCGACGCGGCATCGTCAGTTCGCGCCACGCGGAGGTGAATTGATTTACTTTAGACGAGTTCGGGCCAGGTGCAAGATTTCCCCGATTTTTTCTTGAAGGCGCGACTGACGCGCCGATGTTGCGGCGCGGCATAAAGCGGTGTCCGATCCCGTGTAAAGTGTCGCGCACCTAGTCATTGACCTGCACGATGTCCGCCCCCACCCGCCCGCCTGTGGTTCGCGTCGAACCGCTCGGCCAGAGCTTCGAAGCGCCCGATTCGCTGACGATTCTCGAAGCCGCCGCTTTCGCCAATCTGCGTTTGCCGCGTTCGTGCCGCAACGGCACGTGCCGAACATGCTTGTGCCGGATGACGTCTGGGCGTGTGCGCTACTCGATTGAATGGCCCGGCGTGAGCCGCGAGGAAAAGGCGGACGGTTATATCCTGCCGTGCGTGGCGGTCGCGGAAACCGACGTGGTGATCGAAGTGCCGGATGCGGTCGCGATACCGGCACGGTGAGCGGGAGCGTAGGGGCCTGGCGCCCCGCTAGCCGACGCTTTCACGCGCTGTGTCTTACCGCCCGTTGCCCATTGCGCGGGCAATTTTCTTGTCCGTGTTGTACTGGCTCAGCGAATACACCGACCAGATGGCCGCCGGCACCCAGCCGATCAGCGTGATTTGCAGAATCAGGCAGATGATGCCCGCAAACGGACGGCCGATCGTGAAAAACTGCAGCCACGGCAGAATGATGGCAAGCAAAAGACGCATTCGGTTTTCCTGTTCCTGTGATTACGGCAGCATGGGTGAGTCCGCGGGGGACGCATCTGCCTCGTTGCTGAACTCATCGAGCGGCGCAAAACGCGGCACCTTGATGCCTTCCTGCTCAACCAGCTCGAAAAACACCGTCGCTGGACGGGTCCAGATCGTACCATTGGCCGCCTTGTAGACGATCATCGTGACCGTCGGATCCGATTCGAGCGTGGCCTCGCAGACCAGTTCGTAAATGCCGCCTTTGTAGTGTCGGTAGCGCATGGTCTGTGGCCTTATTTTGGGCGTCGTCGATGCATTTTCAAGCACGGCGCGCCTGAGCTCAGCCGCCCTCTTTCATCTGCTTCAGGATCTTGTAGACGGTCGCGCGGCCCATCGTCAGCACCGCGGCCACGTAATTCGCCGAGCTGCGGCCGCGAAACGCGCCCTGCGCGTGCAGCGCCTCGACGATTTCACGCTTGTGCTCGCGCGTCAGCGCATTGATGCCGATTTGCCGGTCGCGCAGCCACGTGTGCAGATACGTGTTGATGCGGTCCTGCCAGTCGTCGCGGAACAGATCGTCGGCAGGCGCGTCCGTCATCGCGCCGCCCTTGATGAACAGATCGAGTGTCGAGCGCACATCCTCGAACACCGCGATGTTGAAGTTCACGCACAGGATGCCGGCGGGCTTGCCGTCGTCGTCGAACAGGATGTTGCTCACGCAGCGCATGCGGCGGCCGTCCCAGTTCAGCTTCTCATAGGGGCCGATGGTCTGGCCGCGCGCCGCGAAGTGCGCGTCGTCGAGCACCGACGGCGCGCCCACTTCGAGCCGCGACAGATTGTTCACCAGATACGCGATGGTCTGATCGCGCAGATCGTGAATCACCACCTCGGCGCACGGATAGAGCAGCGCGGCGATGCCGTCGGCGATCGGCGCATAGCGCTTCAGCAGCAGGTCTTTGACAGGAGACACGTTCGGGTTGCGCATGGAAAAAACGCGAGGTTCGAAGGAGGCGGCGCGCAATAGCGGATGACGACGAAGCCAGATGCCCGCAGTGGACGCCGGCGCGCCCGCTCGGTCCGAAATTCAGGAAGTCGCCATTGTAGCGGCCTCGCGCTGGCGCCGCGACTCGAGGCCGGACGGCAATTTTGTCTACCTCGCGAGCGCATTTTTTTCGTGCGATAAACACTGATCCGCCGACACCCAACCGAACGGAGCCAACCGATGGCCACACTCGAAGCGCTTCGCGCCGTGCTCGACGACAAGCGCACGCCGGAGATCATTCGCAACCACATCATCGATTCGCTGCAGTACGCGCTGCGCAACCATGGTCAGGTCTTCACGGCCAAGGAAGTCGAATGGTTGACCGGCTGGGACGATGCGCGCCTGCCGCGGGCGGCCGCGCGCGAATTGCAGAAGCGCGTCGCCGAGACGTCGCGCTGACGCACGCGTTCGCGCACGCGTTCGGATAGCGAGCCTCGCGCGCGCCACTCGCGCAATTCGCGCGTCCGTCGCCCGTCCCGCCTCCGACACGACTTCGCCAACCGCCCGCGAAGCCCTGCCAGTCGGGCGTTCCGGTCGTGCGCTGAAGTTTGCACTATCCAATCAGGGCTATTTCAGGCATCATATTGCAATAGTTGCACCTCGCACCCATATAGCACTGGCAGCACCAGGCAGTCTCAACCCGGCATCTCCGCACCACCCCCGACTGTTCGACCGCCCTTTATCGGCGATCCCGTCACTCCGGCAATGCGCCGCCCGCATTCGCCGTCGCGAGAAGTACACCGAGCGGTTCAGCATCATGCGTCCGGCGCCCGAATTGACGCGCCGCTTCAGCGTTTTTTCGGTCGAATCCGCGTTTTCGCGCGACCGCTCGAGCCATTGTCATTGAGCCCGCCGGGTCTAGCAGGCCTGTGCCAACCATTTTTAACGCGGCGCGCCCGTCGGTGCTGCGCCGCCGGTCCGCGCCGTGACGCGTCAAAGGAGCGTTGCCGGAAGCAGCGCCCCGCAGGCGGCGCGTGGACCACGCAATACAGGACATGTTTCTCATGAATCCAGCAGTCAAGACCTACAAGGGTTACGAAATTCACCCGCTCGTTTATCCGCGCCGCCCCCCGGGCGCGCAAGCGACCCGCAATCCGGGCGCCGGTTACGACGCGTCGGTGCGCATCTGCCGCGTCGGCGCCAATCCGGCGGCCGACGGCCGGGTATTTCGCCTGCAGTATCTGTTTCCGTTCGACGGCATGGGCAAGGCGCGCATCGCGTGCATGGCGCATGCGGAACGGCTGATCGACGGCCAGGTGAGCGGTCAGTCGGTCACCGATCTTTGAGCGGCGTCATCGGCGCGTCACTCATGTCGCGCAGCGTGCTTTCGGGCGCCGCTGCTTTTCAAACGAATCCACAGTCGCGCCGCTCGCAATGCCTGCGGCCGGTTTCCCCTTTATCCCATCGACCAGGAGTTATGCATGGCGAAAGAAGAACTGCTTGAACTTGACGGTATCGTCGACGAAGTGCTTCCGGATAGCCGCTACCGCGTGACGCTCGACAACGGCGTCGTGGTCGGCGCCTATGCGTCCGGGCGCATGCGCAAGAACCATATCCGTATTCTCGCGGGCGATCGCGTGACGCTCGAATTGTCGGTCTACGACCTGACCAAGGGGCGGATCAATTTCCGCCACAAGGACGAGCGTGCGAGTGGCGGCGGTGCCCCACGGCAAGCGGCGCGGCGGAGGTAAGCAGGGGTCACGGCGCCGCCCTGCGTACCTGTGATGTTGTGCAGGCGATGCGGGCAGCCCGCCCGAACCCATGCGAAAGCGCGAGGCCCCACAGACTCGCGCCATACCTTCCGACTCCGCGTTCTGCTTGAACGCGCTACGTCAGCCTCGCCGCCCAAGCGCGTGAAATAGACGTCTTCCCTGACATTCGGGATGCTTTCCAGCGCATGCGCGAACGTCGTACGCCGCAACACGCGCGGCGTCTTGATTGGAATCTGGCGGCACGCCGCTTCGGCGACCGCGCACGTCGCAGCACGTCTCGCTAAACTCCAAACACCGCCCCCAAATCCTCCCCACCCGCGCTTTTGCGCACCTGCTCGACCACCCGCTCCTCCAGCTCCATCTGCACCCGCTGCTGACCTCGCTCAGCCCGTTGACGACGGCGATTCGCGACGCGACCGGCTTGAGCTTCTACGGCGCGTCATTGCTGACCAGTCTGCCGGTGGTCGCGATGGGCGCCGGCGCGTTCGGCGCGGCGGTTGCGCCGCTCGTGGCCGGCATCGTGCGCGACTGGAGCGGCGGATTCGTCGCCGCGTGGATCATGCTCACCGGCTGCATCGCCGCGATGATGGCGGTGACCTTGCTGTTTTCACCGCGCAGTTATTCGCGCTGGCTTTAAGGCTCCAAGGCTGCGGCCGCTACGAACGCGCTGCGCCGCTTCGGTGCATCGGGCGTCCGCTGTCCTGCATGCCCCTCGCCGGTGCAGCGCGACCGGCGTGGCCGCGTCACCTCTTTCGCGGACGATTCGCAGCGATCGCCCGCAACAAACCCCAATTGATCCCCGCCATTCGCGCGAATGCGCTCACACACCTCGCCAAGCCCCGTCGCGCGAAGACTGGCATATCCATTGCTTTACCCATTGCTCTACTGTTGGTCAGATGTCCCTTCCCCCGACTCCATGCTGCGTGTTCTCCTTGTCACCGACACCGACAAACCCATCGGCGATCTGCGCGACGCGCTCGCCTGTCTCGGCTGCGAAATGCTCTCCGGCACCGCGACGCCGCAGGCGCTGCATCGCGCGGTTCAGGACGAGCGGCCCGACGTCATCATCATCGATACGGAGTCGCCGTCGCGCGATACGCTCGAACAGCTCGCCGTGATGCACGCGAGCGCGCCGCGCCCCGTGCTGATGTTCAGCCACGACGCGAACCAGCAACTGATCCGCCAAGCGGTCAACGCGGGCGTCACCGCGTATCTGGTCGAAGGCCTCGCGACCGAGCGGCTCGCGCCGATTCTCGAAGTCGCGCTCGCGCGTTTCGCGCAGGAGTCGCAATTGCGCGAGCGGCTCGCGCAGGCCGAAAACGAACTGGCCGAGCGCAAGCTGATCGATCGCGCGAAACGCCTGCTCATGGATCAGCAGAAACTCACCGAACCGGCCGCCTACGCGAGTCTGCGCAAACGCGCGATGAACCAGGGCGTCAAACTCGCCGAGGTCGCGCGCGAGGTCGTCGCGTCGGCCGGCTCGCTCAAATGATGCGCTCATGAATCCAGCCACTTCCGTCACCGCCGCGGCCTTTGCGGAGCCGCCTGAAAAGACCCATCTGCGGCTCGGCTTCGTCGCGTTGTCCGACGCGGCGCCGCTGATCGCGGCGAAGCTGCTCGAGTTCGGCCATGCGCACGGGCTCACGCTCGAACTGTGCCGCCAGCCGTCGTGGGCCGCCGTGCGCGACAAGCTGCTAGCCGGCGATCTCGACGCCGCGCACGCGCTTTACGGGCTCGTGTATGGCGTGCAGCTCGGCCTCGGCGGCCCGCGCACCGACATGGCCGTGCTGATGGTGCTGAACCGCAACGGCCAGGCGATCACGCTGTCGAATCGGCTCGCCGATGCGCTCGCGAAGCATGGCACATTGCGCGAGGCGCTCGCGACGCTCGGCCGCAAGCCGGTGTTCGCGCACACCTTCCCGACCGGCACGCATGCGATGTGGCTGTACTACTGGCTCGCGGCGCAAGGCGTCGATCCGTTGCGCGACATCGACAGTGTCGCGATTCCGCCGCCGCAAATGGTCGCCGCGCTTGCCGAAGACCGGCTCGACGGTCTGTGCGTCGGCGAGCCGTGGAATGAAATGGCCGAGGCGCATGGTGTCGGCAAAACGATCGCTTATTCGAGCGAGGTGTGGCCCGAGCATCCCGAGAAAGTGCTCGCCTGCCGAGGCGATTTCGTCGATGCGCATCCGCGCACGACGCGCGCGCTCGTGCAGACCGTGCTCGAAGCGTGCCGCTGGCTCGACGGCGCCGGGCATCGCGACGAGATCGCCCGCTGGCTCGCGCGGCCCGATTACATCGGTATCGACGAGACGCTGATCGCGGCGCGGCTCGGCGACCACCTCGACACGGCGAACCCGCGCCGCCTGCCGATGCGTTTCTTCGACGACGGCGCGGTCAACTATCCGCATCCATTCGAAGGCGCGTGGTTCCTCACGCAGTTCGAGCGCTGGGGGATCATCGATGCGCACAACGACTACGACGCGGTCGCCGCGCGCATCAACCAGACGCAGTTGTATCGCGAGGCCGCCGCGCGCGTGAACGTGCCGGTGCCCGGCGAGGACGTCACAAGGGAACTGATCGATGGCGCAGTGTGGGGAAGCGGCTCACCATCCGCCGCTTATGCGCAGCGTTTTGCGATCCGCCGCTGAGCGGGACCGCACGCGAAAGCCCCGAGATCCGCTGCGCCGACTGCCCACGACCCGCCAACGGCGATCAGGTGGACAGTCGGCGTTGCCGAAGCTCAGAAGTTGTACTTGTCGATGTTGCTCGCATCGAACGTGGTCGGCGGCCCGAGAATGATTTCGCCGTGCGCGCCAATCGTGCGCTTGCCGAGCTTGCCGGCGTCGAACGTTTCGCCCTCCTTACCTGTGATCTTGCCCGACGCGAGCGACGCCGCCGCGTACGCGGCCAGATAGCCGAGCTCGCTTGGGTCCCACAACTGGAACGCGGTCACGGTGCCGTTCTTCACGAACGCGCGCATCTGGTTCGGCGTGCCGAGGCCCGTCACCGCCACCTTGCCCTTGCTCGACGACGACGAGATATAGCGCGCCGCCGCCGCGATGCCGACCGTCGTCGGCGCGACGATCGCCTTCAGGTTCGGATACGCCTGCAGCAAGCCCTGCGTTTCGACGAAGGACTTCTGATCGTCGTCGTTGCCGTACGCGATCTTGACGAGCTTGATCTTCGAGTACTCCGGTTTCTTCAGTTCCTCCTGCATCCACTTGATCCAGGTGTTCTGGTTCGTCGCGTTCGGCGTCGCCGACAGAATCGCGAACTCGCCCTCGCCGCCCATCAGCTTCGCGACCAGTTGCACCTGGCCGCGGCCGATGCCTTCGGCGTTCGCCTGATTGACGAACAGCTGGCGGCCCTCGGGCGCGGTATCGGAGTCGAACGTGACGACCTTGATGCCCTGACCCATCGCCTTCTTCAGATACGGCACGACCGCGTTCGCATCGTTGGCGGCAATCACGATCGCATCCTGGTGCTGCGTGATCAGCGTGTTGATGTACGACACCTGCGACGATGCACCCGCATCCGATGGCCCGACCGCCTTGCCCACGCCGCCGAATTCCTTGATCGCGGCGAGGCCGCCGTCGTCGGCGATCACTTCGTACGGGTTGTTGATCTGCTTCGGCACGAACGCGATCTTCAGCCCGCTTTTCAGTTCCGCGGCGAACGCGCCGCCGCAGCTGATCGCGAGCAACGCGGCGCAGAGCGCGGCCATGCCGGTGTGACGTAGAGGTTTGAACATGAAGTGTCTCCTGCGTTGTTGTTGGACAGAGAGGGGAAGCTAGGTTGCGGATGAAGAAGACGTGGCTGCGGACTTCGCGATGAAACGCCGGTCGCGTGCCGCCCGCCAGCGCGCGACGAGGTTCGGAATCAGCACCGACGCGAGCAGCAGCACGCCGGTCACGATGGTCAGCGTTTCACTCGATACGTCGTCGAGCGTCAGCGCGTTCTTGAGCACGCCGATGATCAGCAGCGACAGCAGCACGCCGACCATCGAGCCGCGTCCGCCGAAAATGCTGACGCCACCGAACAGCACCGCGGCGATCACCGACAGCTCGAAGCCCTCGCCGTTATCGCCGCGCGCGCTCGTGAAGCGCAGCGTATAGACGATGCCCGCGAGCGCGCTGACGAGACCCGACAGCACGAACAGGCGCAAGCGGATCTTCGCGACCTCGATGCCGGAGAACGCGGCGGCGGTCGGATTCGCGCCGATCGCATAGAGACTGCGGCCGAACGCGGTGGCTTGCAGCACAACCGTGAACAGCACGGCGGCGACGATCACGATCACGAACGGCAACGGAACGAACGTGGGGCCAAGCGTGTTCATGCCGAACGCCGTATACGCGGCCGGAAAATCCGCGACCGCCTGATCGCCGAGCAGCACATACGCGAGACCGCGAAACAGCGCGAGCGTACCGATCGTGACCGCGAGCGACGGCAGGTTCAGCTTGACGATCACGAGGCCGTTCAGCAGGCCCGCCAGCGCGCCGGCGATCAGCACCACAACGATCACGACCGGCATCGGCAGACCCATGTGCCACAGCACGCCCATCAGCGCGCTCGACGCGCCCAGCACCGACGCGACCGAACAGATCGATTTCGGCGGCGACGATGATCAGCGTCATCGGCAGCGCCATCAGCGCGATCTCGGTCAGATCGGCGAATACGTTGCTCAGGTTCGCGCCGGTCAGAAACACCGGCGACAGCCAGCGGCCCAACACCAGCGACACGATCAGCACGATCACCAGCAACACTTCCCATTGCAGCGGCGTTTCGCGCTTGCGCGTGAGCAGCGCGGAATCGGGTTTAGCCATGATCGCGTTTCCTCATCATGCGTTTGGCGACGGAGCGGGCCAGCAGCGTATCGGCGGCGATCGCGGCGACGATCAGCGCGCCCTGGATCGCCTGCTCCCAGAATGGCGACACGTGCAGCACGACGAGCGCGATGCTGATCACGCCGAGCACGAGCGCACCGAGCGTCGCGCCGAGGATCGTGCCGACGCCGCCCGTAATCGCGACACTGCCGACCACCGCCGCCGCGACGACCTGCAATTCGATGCCCTTCGCGGTGCTGGCATCGACGGTGCCGAAGCGCGCGAGCCACAACGCGCCCGCGAAGCCCGCAATCGCCCCGGACAACAAAAAGCCCGACATCACGCGACGCTCGACGTTCACGCCCGCGAGCCGCGCGGCTTCCGGATTCGAGCCGATCGCATAGTGCTCGCGACCGCCGCGAAACTGCTTCAGATACACCGACAGGCCGGCGAGTACGACGATCGCGATCAGAGCGAGCGTCGGGATGCCGAGCAGCGTGCCGGTCGCGAGCCGCGAGTACGCGTCGGGCAGACTGGTCGCGTTGATCTGGCCGCCGTGCACCCATGCGTAATCGGCGCCGCGAAAGATGTACAGCGTCGACAGCGTCGCCACGAGCGAAGGCACGCGCCCCACCGCGACGAGCAGCGCATTGATGCCGCCCGCGACGAGCCCGATCGCGAGCCCCGCGGCCAGCGCGACGAGCACCGGCATATGCGGGAACCCAACGTACAGGCTGCCCACCGCGTACGCGCTGATACCCACCGTCGAGCCGACCGACAGATCGATATGCCGCATCAGGATCACGACGGTCATGCCGGCCGTGAGCAGACCGATGATCGATACGTTCAGCAGCACGTCGCGCAGGTTCTGCAGATTCAGGAACTGCGGCTTCGCGAGCCCGGTCCCCGCGATCAGCAGGATCAGCACGACGAACAACGTGGTTTCGCGGCTCTTCGCGACGCTCGCGACGAGGCCGCCCGATGAAGCGGCGGAACGCTTCGGCAGCGACTGCCGCACCGGCGCGGGATGGGTCGAATGGCGCATCATGCTGCACGTCCCAATGGTGAAAGTCCCTGACCGAGCGCGGCGCCCATGATGCGCTCCTCGTTCGCGTCGGCGCGCGCGAGCTCCGCGCTGATGCGGCCTTCGTGCATCACGAGTACGCGATCGGCCATACCGAGCACCTCGGGCAACTCGCTCGAAATCATCAGCACGGCCATGCCATCGCGCACGAGTTCGGCGAGCGCGCCATACACCTCGGCTTTCGCGCCAACGTCGATGCCGCGCGTCGGTTCGTCGATGATCAGCACTTTCGGGCCGGTCGCGAGCCACTTGCCGAGCACGACCTTCTGCTGGTTGCCGCCCGACAGCGTACCGACCGGCGCCCCCGGGTCGCTCGCCTTCAGGCGCAGACGCGTGCCCCACTTGTTGGCGAGCTGCGTTTCGCTGCGCGTCGAAATGAGCCCATGCCGAACGAGCCGTCCGAGCACCGTCATCGACGCATTGCGCGCGATGCTCAGTTCGAGCGCGAGCCCTTGCTGGCGGCGATCCTCCGGCACCAGCGCGAGCCCGGCGCGCACCGCGGCCGCGGGCTTGCCGGTGTCGAGCCGCTTGCCGGTCAGCCACACTTCGCCCGAATCGAGCGGATCGATACCGAAGATCGCCCGCGCGACCTCGCTGCGTCCCGCGCCGACGAGGCCCGCGAGCGCGACGATCTCGCCGGCGCGCACGTCGAACGAGACATCCTTGAACACGCCGATGCGCGTCAGGCCGCGCACCGACAGACGCACGTCGCCCGGTGTGCAATCGGCCTTCGGATAGAACGTTTGCAGATCGCGGCCGACCATCCTGGCGACGATCGCGTCGGTGCTCAGATCGGCGGTCAGCGCGTCGAAGACTTTCGCGCCATCGCGCATGATCGTCACGCGCTGCGTCAGCGCGAACACTTCGTCGAGCCGGTGCGTGATGAACAGAATCGCGACGTCGCGTTCGCGCAGCTTGCGCACGATCGCGAAGAGCCGCTCGACTTCGGGCAGCGACAATGCGGCCGTCGGTTCATCCATGATCAGCACGCTCGCGTTCAGCGACAACGCCTTCGCGATTTCGATCACCTGCTGATCCGCGATCGACAGACCGCGCACCAGTTGATCCGCGCGCAACTCGACGCCGAGCGACGCGAGCAGTCCGTCCACCTCGCGATGCATCGCGTCGTACTGGATGCGGCCGAAGCGGTCGACCGGCTGCCGGCCCATGAAGATGTTCTCCGCGATCGACAGATCGAAGAACAACGTCGGCTCCTGATAGATGACCGCGAGCCCGGCGTCGCGCGCTTCGGCCGGCGTCGCGAAGCGACGTGGCTCGCCGTTCACCAGAAGCTCGCCGGCGTCGGGCTGATGCACCCCGGCGAGAATTTTCACGAGCGTCGATTTGCCCGCGCCGTTCTCGCCGAGCAGCGCATGCACCTCGCCGGGCCACAGCACGAGGTCGCCGTCGGACAGCGCGCGCACCCGGCCGAAGGATTTGCTCGCGTGCCGCAATTCGAGTCGCGGCACCGTGGAAAGGGATGGCTGCACTGCGTGTCTCCTTTTTTGCGGCTGTCTTCTCTTCGACGCGCGGCGCGTCAAATCCGGTAGTACCGTTCCGCGTTGCGCCGAAACAGCGCGTCCTTCTCAGCCTCGCTCGCATCGCCAACGATCGCCGCATACGCGCGCCACAAATCCGTATACGAACCAAACAGCCGGTCGACCGGAAAATTCGACGCGAACATCGCGCGTTCGACGCCGAACGTATCGATCGTTTCGAGCACATAAGGCCGCAGGCTTTCGACGGTCCAGTGATGATCGAACATCGCGAGCCCGCTGATCTTCACCGCGACGTTCGGACACGCCGCGAGCAGGCGCATGCCTTCGCGCCACGCGCGGTAACCGGCCACGCTATTACGATCGACGAACATGCCCGCATGATTGACGACCAGAAGCGTGTCCGCATGCGCACGCGCCAAGGCGGCCGCCTCTTCCATTTGCGACGGATACAGCTGCAGATCGAACGACAGGTCGTAACGGCGCAGCAACGCGAAATGCTCGCGCCACCGCGGCTCGCGCATGTAATGACGGCCGACGTAATCGAACAGTTTGTTGTCGTGCACGTTGAGAATCTGCCGGATGCCGCGCGTATTCGCGAACGACGCATGCGCTTCGAGCAACGCGGGCGCATTTTGCGCGGACAGGTCCACGGCGGCGACGATCGCATTCGGCAAGCCGCGCGAGGCGTCGCGATCCGCGATCGACTGCAACCAGCGCGTTTCCTCGACGGGATCGGCCGGATCGTGATTCGCTTCGACGTGCACGAGCTTCAGCACGTCGACGTCGCCCGCTTCACCGAGCAGATCGTCGAGCAGATAGTCGTGCTTCAGATCGCGCGCATCGCCGACGAACGACACGCCCGGGTTCTCCAGCCACGGATAGCGATGCGTCTTCAGATCCCACAGATGGATATGCGAATCGACAACCTGCATGCGGCACCTTCGTCCGGTGAAAAGCGTTTCGAGGTTCGTGCGTCGTTGCGGGGTTCAGCTGCGTTCAGCGCGACTCAATGACTGAGATGAAAGACCGGCTCGAGCGTCTGCGACAGCGGCGTATGATCGGGCCCGGTCTGCATGATGTCGGCCATGTAATCCCACCATTTGCGCATCACGTCGAGTTGCGGCAACTGGTCCATCGTGTGATCGCTGGTGCGCGAGAGCACCGCGAAAAGATGATGCGTGTCGGGGTCGAAGAAAATCCGGTAGTCGCGCACGCCGGCGTTGTGCAGCGCGTCAACGAGCTCGGGCCAGATCTGCGTATGACGCCGTTCGTATTCTTCGCGCATGCCGGGGTTCAGCACCATCCGGAAAGCGATTGTCTCCATTGCGGCCTGTCTCCTGTCGACCTCTTCGAACGACTATAATTCCTGCATCGATAGCCTCTCAATCCGTTGTTGGGATTGGTCGATCCACAAACCGAATCGCACGGGCACTCCTACTGGCACCATGAGCCAACATTCAGCCGCCGTCGCACTCGTCAATCGTCTCAAGTTCAAGCATCTCGCCCTGCTCGTCGCACTCGACGACACCCGCAACCTGCATCAGGCCGCCGAGGCCGTCAACGTCGCGCAACCGAGCGCGAGCCGCATGCTCGGCGACATCGAGGAAGCGTTCGGCTTCCTGCTGTTCGAGCGCAACGCGCGCGGCATGACGCCGACGCCGCTCGGCGTCGTCACGCTCGCTTACGCGCGCCGTGCGCTTGCCGAGCTCACACGCTTCGCCGAAGACCTCGATGTCAAACGCCGCGGCGGTCACGGCCAGTTGACCGTCGGCGCGATCATGGGCGCCGCGCCCGATCTGCTGGCGATGTCGGTCGCCGCGCTGAAGACCGAAAGCCCGCTGCTCAGCGTGCGCATCCTCGGTGAAACAAGCGATCAGGTCGTGCAATTGCTGCATCGGCGCGAGGTCGATCTCGCGCTGGGGCGCCTGACCAACCCTCTGCAGCACAACGACTTCAGCTTCGAGCCGCTCGCGCGCGAAACGCTGCTGCTCGTCGTGCGCGCCGTGCATCCGCTCGCGCGGCGCACGCGCATCACGTTGCGCGAACTGGTCGCGTGGCCGTGGGTTGCGCAACCCGTCACGAGTCCGGCGCGCGTGCTGTTCGAGGAAGAACTCGCGCGTGCCGGGCTCGCCACGCCAGTCAATCTGACCGAATGCGCGTCGATCTTCGCGACGCTGCAATTGCTCGAGAATTACGATGCGGTCGCGATGCTGCCGGAGTCGGTCGTGCGCGATCATGTGCGCGGCGGGCTGCTGGTCGCGCTGCCACTCGAAATCGGCAAGAGTCTCGCGGGTTTCGGCATTCTCACGCGCAAGGAAGAGCAGCTCGCCGAGCCGGCGCTGCGCTTCATCGAACTGCTGCGCGGCTTCTCGCGCGACCTCGCGCGCGACAATCCGGCCGCCGCACCCGGCACGCCGACTACGCCCGTCACGGTCAATTGACGCCCGCATCGCGCGTCGCTCATTGCAGGTTCACGAACAGGCCGCCGTCGACGAGCAGCGCGGCGCCCGTCACATAGCGCGCGCGGTCCGACGCGAGAAACACGACGCAATCGGCGACGTCGTCGGGACGCCCGAGGCGGCCGAGCGGAATGCGCTTTTCGAAGTAGGCCTTCTTCGCTTCGTCGGCGAGATCTTCGGCGTTCAGATCGGTCGCGATCGTGCCCGGCATGACAGAGTTGCAGCGGATGCCGAACGGCCCCAACGCGATCGCGCACGACTGCATCAGCGAATGCACGCCGGCCTTGGTCGGCGTGTAATGCGTTTGCATGCCGCCGCCCACCAACGCGCTGATCGAACTCGTCGCGACGATCGCGCCGCCGGTGCCCTGCTTTTTCATCTGCTGCGCGGCAGCCTGTGTCACGAAGAACGCGCCGTTCAGATTGACCGCGACCGTCGATTCGAGCACGTCCGCCGGCATGTCGAGAAACGCGTGAAACGGGCAGATGCCGGCATTGCTCGCGAGCACGTCGAGCTTGCCGAACGCGTCGACCGTCCGTCGCACCAGCTCCTGGCCGGTGTCGCGCGCCGCGACGTTGCCTTCCACCGCGATCACGCGCCGCCCCAACGCCTCGATTTCGCCGACGACTTCCTCGACCGCCGAGCGCCGGCCATACGATGCGTCGTTGTCGCCCCAGTAGTTGATCGCCACGTCCGCGCCTTCGCGCGCGCAGGCCACCGCGATCGCGCGTCCGATGCCGCGCGAGCCGCCGGTGACGATCACGACTTTGTCCTTGAGCAGCACCCTAATCTCCTTTGCGGCGGTTCGCCGTTCGGCACAGGTTCAAAACGTTCGACACGTTCAATGCTGATAAGGCCGCAGCAGCGCGCATTCCGGATTGAGCCGCACGCCAAAGCCCGGCGTGTCCGGCACCTTCATGCGCCCGTTCACCGGCACCGGCTCGTCGAGCAGCAGCGGGTTGAACATCGGCACGACTTCGTCGGCTTTCGGCGCCATCATCAGAAACTCGGAGAACGGCGAGTTATGGCGCGTGACGACGAAGTGATAGCTGTACACCGACGACCCATGCGGCACCACCATCACGTTGTGCGCATCGGCGAGCGCGGAAATCTTGATCAGCTCGGTGATGCCGCCGCACCAGCCGACGTCGGGCTGGATCAGATCGCAGCACTGCATCTCCAGCAGCATCCGGAAGCCCCAGCGCGTCGCCTCGTGCTCGCCGGTCGACACCATCATGCCGCGTGGCACGTTGCGGCGCAGTTCGGCGTAACCCCAGTAATCGTCGGGAGGAAGACATTCCTCGACCCATTTGAGGCCGTATTCGTGCGCGCCTTGCGCGAGCCGCGTCGCGTAGCGCACGTCGAGGCTCATCCAGCAGTCGTACATCAGCCAGAAGTCGTCGCCGACGCGCGAGCGCATGTCGGCGAGCTTGTCGAGGTTTTGCCTGAGTCCGTCTTCGCCTTCCGCGGGACCATGCTGCAACGGCAGCTTGCCGCCGATGAAGCCCATCTCCTTCGCGAGATCGGGCCGCGCGCCGGTCGCATAGAACACGAGCTCGTCGCGCACCGGGCCGCCCAATAGCTGATACACGGGCTCCTTGCGAACCTTCGCGAGCAGATCCCACAGCGCGAGATCGACACCGGAAATCGTGTTCAGCACGACGCCCTTGCGCCCGTAGTACAGCGTCGCGAAGTACATCTGATCCCACATCTTTTCGATGTCGGTCACCAGTTGCCCTTCGAGAAAACGCGCGAGATGTTTTTCGACGATGAACGCGCCGATCTCGCCGCCGGTCGTCACCGCGAAGCCCACGGTGCCGTCGCTCGCTTCGATCTCGACGACCAGCGTGCCGAGCACATTGATGCCGAACGACTGACGGCTCTGGCGGTACTCGGGATAACGCGCCATCGGCGTCGCGATGTGATCGTCGATCCAGTGTCCGCCGGCCTGGTCGTGATAGTCCGCGCCACCGCCGCGAACGATGAAGGCACGCACGTGCCGGATGGTAGGCATGGCCATGAAAGGGCTCCGGGAGAGAGGCGTCGAAGCGGCTCGACAACGCGCGTTCGACGCGTGTGCAATACGCTGCGGGATGTGAGCACTGCGTGAGCAATGCGCGAGCAGCGCGCTCAATAGGTGGCGCGGCCGCCCGACAGGTCGAATACCGAGCCGGTGCTGAACGCGCAGTCTTCGGAAGACAGCCACAGGATCAGCGACGCCGCTTCTTCCGGCAGCAGGAAACGGTTCATCGGAATCTTCGACAGCATGTAGTCGATGTGCTGCTGCGACATCGAATCGAAGATTTCGGTCTTGGCCGCGGCCGGCGTGACCGCATTGACGAGGATGTTTCTGGTCGCGAGTTCCTTGCCGAGCGACTTGGTGAGCCCGATCAACCCCGCTTTCGATGCGCTGTAGTGCGAAGCATTCGGATTGCCCTCCTTGCCCGCCACCGACGCGATATTGACGATGCGGCCGTAGCCCTGCTTCAGCATCTGCGGCACGACCGCGCGGCAGGTCAGGTACGGACCGATCAGATTCACGTCGATCACGCGGCGCCACATGTCGGGCGCAAGCTCCCAGGTCGCGCCGTTGCCGCCGGTGATGCCCGCGCAGTTGATCAGCACGTCGATCGAGCCGTGCCCGGCGACCGTTTGCGCGGTGGCCTGCTGAACCGCGGCGTCGTCGGTCAGCTCGACCGTGATGGCGCTGACCTTGCCGAGTTCGCTCAGCTCGCGCTGGCTGCGCGCGAGCCGTTCGCTATCGACGTCCCACAACGCGACCGACGCGCCCGAGCGCAACGCCCGCTGCGCGACCGCGTAGCCGATGCCACGCGCGCCGCCGGTGATGACGACCGTGCGCCCCTCCAGATCGATCCGATTCATTGCTGTGCTCCTGTAGGCCGCCGTGCGGCGTGCCATCGAGTTGTTGTATATCGCTGCAGTCAATATACGGGCGGTGCGATGCGCCAACAATTCGACTATTCGCGGGGGCGATAGCAAAAGTGGATCGGCAGCGGGAGCGAGCGCTAAAGGGAAGCGAAGCGGCTAATCATCGGCAGCGATGAAAAGCATTGAGACATACAGAATGGTCGACACGACGATGATGCCGACGCCGACCAGCACCTTGGTCTGGTCGAAGTTGATCCCGCCGATGATCGCTATGCCGATCCCGAACACCGACGATAACGTGCCGAGCGCGGCGAAGCCCACGTGTATCTTGCTGCGGACCAGCCGTTTGCGCTCCGATTCGGCAGTGGTTTCCGTTTCGCTCTGTTCCATTCCCCGCTCCTTCGCGCGCGACGCGATGACCATCGTGAAACCTGAGCCGCAATGGCCGGCGCGACGTCGAACCGCCGGTTGCGGTTCGACGCCGTGCACCTCGATACGCTTCAGCGTAGTTTATTTAAGCCTTCTCGATCGCCGTTATTTGACGTCCGCGCCATTGCGCGACACCGACGCCGCGATGGCCGAGACGAATACCGCGCGCACCGAATCGCCGACCTTCAGTTTGTCGAGCGTAATGTCCGGCGCCACGTCGAGCGTTTCCGTGCGCGACGGCCCGCGCAGCGTGATCGTGCGCTTCTTGCGATCGATCTTGCGCACCGTCGCGACGACCTCGACGCGCCGCGCCGATGCAACGACACCGTTCGCCGCAGGCTGTGTGACTTCGGTATCGATGCGCTGGCGGATTCCGTTCGGCGCGAGTTTGTCGACGCCGACCAGCACCGCCCTCTTGTACGCAATCGTCACGACGTCGCCGACATGCAGCTTGCTGACGTCGGCGGCTTGCGGATTCACGTCGAAAGTTTCCTCGCCGCCTTGCGGGCCGCGCAGCGTCACGCTGTTCGTCGCGGGGTCGATCGCGACGACGCGCGCCTGAACGTGCAGCAGCGCGGCGGCGCCAATTGCCCGCTGTTCCGGCGCGGACGCGGCCGCGTTGTCCTGTGCCAGCGCCGGACCCGCCGCGGCGACGCAAACCACCAACGCAACCGCGATCGCCTTCACCTGCATGAGCCCGGAGTCCGTAGAATTACAAGCCATGAAATGCTCCTTTTGATTGCGTCGATGTTACGGCAAATGTTTTGTCGCAGATCGCGTACTACGCTTGGCACCGGCAAGTGCAGTCGCTTCGAATAAAAAGAAAAGCGGACTATTAATCGCTTTTATCGGACGGGGTTACGCTTTTTGAAACCAATAGCGGTTCCTTTCTAATGCGTCGATTTGTTCCGGAGAGCCAATCGCGAAAAGCGCGTGCTTCTCCATGCGATGCAATCGGTATGCGGAGTCGTGGCGGATGAGCTTGCGCAAGGAGCCGCGCGGCTTTGCACATGCGTTCCCGCGAGCGTCAGCGGAGGGGTAGAGAGCTAGCCATAACATATTCCTCGCAACGAGATGGACTACCGGGCGACCCAACGTGAGCGGGTCCGGAAATTGCCGAACGTTATGACTATTTCAAACGGTTTCGGGGATGCTAGCAAACGCGCAAAGGAATGGCAAGACAAGTGGCTGCGCATCGCCATTCCCGATTAATCGGGTTTGCCGCGTCAAATCTTTTATGACGGTGGGCGATTCATTTGCCATAAAAATATGATCGCTGCAATTCGCTGAGCTCAGATGCCCGGCGACGCCGTCCTCGCTCTGACTCTGTCCGGTTGCCTGACAACAGTCGAATCGGCGCATTCGATAGAACGACTCCGCACAAACCCTTAATGGATGATACTGAAGCGATTACGCATCGCTGCGCGACGAATACAAAAAATTGTCGTCAATCATTGGAATACTGCGAACACGGGTTATTGATCGAGCGAATTTTGCCGTCAAGGCAACGAAAAAGGACGCTTGAGTCGATGGCCACGGTCACGTGGGCATCACAGGCACAGCGTTTGCTAAACCTCGCGTCACCGTCTAACGCACACACATTGGTTTATCGAAAGGACACCACACATGGTCACGACTCGCCCCTGCACCGCCGCCTGCGTCATCGACGGCCTCCTCGTCACGCTGACGTTCTATCCGGACAACGGCGTGTTGCGTATTGCCGATTCGTCCGGCGCCTGTCTAAGAGAAACGCGCTGGCATGGGTCATGGCGCGCTCTGCTCGAGGAGTTCCGCGGTTACTACGAAGCGGCGGAAAACGACGCGGCGCGCGGCGTCGACGATATCGTCGCTCGCCTCGGCGAGCGCTGCGCTGATGCCCAGCGGGAATTGGCATTCGCGTGAAATGGCATGCGCTTGCGATCAAGCGCGTGAAAGGCGGCGGCGGCAGCGCTCGGCACCTGTTCGTTGCCTCGCGATCCGGGGTCGTTCCTGGCGCCCCGCTGCCGCTCGCTAACTCTGGTCATTGACCGAAATAAGTCTTGCACTCCGTGCTGAACGAGCATGACTGGCTGCGCCGGCCTCCCGCTTGCGACTCGCCCGCCGGAACACCACCATACGACGCGTTGCGTATGCCCTGCTCTCGCGGGTCCCAGTTCTGACCGAACGACATGTCGGTCGTCGCCTGCGCCGATTCGTCCGCATCGTGCTCCATCATCGCGCGACCCGACACGGCGTGGTCCGCCTGGCCGCTCCACTCCTCCGCGATGGCCGTTCTCGGCGCGAGAAACAGAACGGCGGTCGCGGCAATCATCAATATACGTACTCTCATTTCCGGACTCCTCGAATCCGGCGCAGCAGTGTTCGTCCTCCACAAGAATTGATCCGCGAACAGCCAACCTGCCCAATCGGGCCGAGGAACGGGTCGATGCCAATGCGCTACTGCTGCGACGGGTCACCGAACTAAACAGATGAAGAATTACCGCGCTTGCAGCCGATACTCGACGCGTTCCCGAGCGTCGGCGGAATCGGCGCGCACAAGGCGGCTGTAAGTCTGCATTCGCAGCTTGTCGTCCTTCTTTTATAGTTCGCGCATACCGGAATTCAATCCCAGGAGCTTCCAGCAGTGTCGCCAATCGTCCACACCGTTCGATAAACCGCGTTCACCGACAAATTCAACGTGAACTAAGCGTGCTTTGCTCGCGCATTGCGCTATCATGTTGCTACAACGCACAAAAAGCGAACCCGCACATCGACGAAAGTCCGGTGAAAGACGGACAGCGTGGAATGACTCCATCCATTCGCAATCATTGCATCGAGACACAGAGTTTTTCATAGCGAACGTCAGGCTTACCGGCCTCGTTCGTCGCGTTGCGACATGCTGAAATATTTGCTGATCGAGACTCTCGGTTCGAGGGTCGGTTGTTCCAGCGGCCGTCTTTGTCCGAGGCCGTATTGCAATTCAGGGAGCAACGTTTTTTAACCCGGCACATGGCATTTCCGTCAATCGACAACCCCACCGCGGAGCGGCCCCATTCAGTCGGGCTCGATGCTTCGCAGCTTTTTCCCCGCAATCTGTCTTCGACAGCACGCTGCACGTTTTAGAAGGACGAATATCCTATGGACGAAAGGAAGCGAGATAGCATGATTGCGTATCTCCGCCATCGTATGGAAGAGTTTGGTATCAGACCAGAAGACCTTGCCGCAGCGCTGGCGACCGAGTCATTGGCCAAAAAGGCTGAGCGCTATCGCAATGCGACCGGAGACAGCTGGGACGGCAACGGCGAAATGCCGCAATGGTTGAAGCAGGCTATTAGTGCCGGCCAGAGCATTGAGCATTTCGAATTGGCCGCAAAACCGGCGCCCGCGCCCCAACCGAAAAAACAGGTGGACTGGTCGAATGACCCGTTCGCCGGCACGCGGCTCGGGCGCCCGAATAACCGCTAGGTGCAGGCCGCCGCGCTCGAAGGCGCGGGCACAATGGCTGCGGCTTCGAAACGAACCGCCGTGCCACGCACCGGTTTTGCGCCACCGCTTGCCACATTTACGGCATTCACCGTATTCCCCGCATTGACGGCATTCGCCGCATCGACGAGATTCGCGTGATTCGAGGCAGGCTGCGCATATTGCGGCAGCTCGATAAGCGCGCTGACCTGCCGGACGATCTGCCAGAAGGTCTTGTCGAAAAGACAGGCCTGCTCGTCAGCGGACCCGTGGCCGCCCGCGAGCGGATCGGTAATGGTCCAATAGACGAACGCCGGTGCACCGGGAAATACCGGCGCGTGCAGTCCGCCGACGAATTCGTCGAGCGCGATCACGATATCCATGCGCGGCGCCCATTCGCCGGTGAATTCGAGCCAGCTTTTAGGGCTCAGCACCGCGCGCCCGGAAATGCCGGGCCGCAATTGCGCGACCGCGAGTGGATGAAGGCGCGCGGCCGGTTCAGGGCCCGCGCTGAACGCGTCGAACCGGTGCCCCGCCAGTTCGCGCAGTAAAGCTTCGGCAATGATGCTGCGGATCGAATTATCGCGGCAGAGAAACAACACCTTATATTTTCTGGACACGCTTACCCCGTACCGATGTTTTTTTATTGGCCTCTGGGCGGAATTGTGCCGCTCCAGTCTTGCGCCCCCGTGACACTACGGCATCTTTATTATTTGCGCCTCGGGATTCGCACCAGGTATCTCGACTCACGGGCACAGAGCACAACTTTGCGAACGATGGGCAGTGTACCAGTGTCCGGCCCACTGTTTCAGCACCCTGTCAATATTTGCCAGATCAACCGACGCTGCCGCCGGCCCGCCGGTCCGGCACGATGGGCCTGGCCCGGTCGCCGTCGGCGGCGGGTCAGAACTTCAGGCTGTTGAGGAACTGAAACCACAGGTTGCCGAGCGCGCCGGCCGGATGCATGTCGCTGACGGTTTCGTCGCGCTTCGCATGGTTCTCGCTTCTGGAAGGCTGCGTGTCGTGAGGGGCGGTTTGCGAGGCCGCGCCGGTGTCTTGCGCGCGGTCCGCCAGTTCGGGCTCGGACGCCTCGGCTTGCGCCGCTTGCGCGCTCTTCGCGGTCTTTCCCGCGCGTTGGGCGTTTTGCGCGGCGTCCGCCTCGTCGCGGCGCGCGGCCTGCAACGCCGCGACGCTGTCGGCGATCTGCGCGGCGCGCTGCGGTTCGCATTGCCGCCCGAGCAGCACGCCGAACAGCACGTCGCGATTGTGGCCCTGGTCGGCGAAGCGGATCGCGATCGACACCATCTCGGCATACGCGGCTTCGTCGGCCGCGCGCGCCGCTGCCTCGCGCTTCGCCTGCGCGCGTTGCCGACGCGTGTGCTGCGCCTCCCACTCGCGCATCTGCTCGGTGTAGACCGCGTCGTAGACGTTGCGCTGCTCGGCATCGGACAGGATCGCGTACGCGTCCCTGATTTCCTGGAACGCCGCGCGCGCCACGTCCTCGGCACCGTGGTTGCGGTCCGGATGCCACTTCATCGCGGCTTTCCGGTAGGCCCGCTTGATTTCGTCGTCGGTGGCGTGCGCGGGCACGCCGAGCGTCTCGTACAGGGTTGCCATGCTGGACTCGATCTCGCGAAAAATCACTGCGGGCATCGTAGCATGCTAAAAGCGGCGTCATCGTGACCCGGCCTCCACGCAGGCACGCGCATGCCGGCATTGCCGCGATGGCACGGCGGCAGATCGTCCTCCAACGGCCCACGAAAAAAAGGCCCCACCACTTGCGTAGCGAGACCGAGTCCCATGTCTAAGGAGATGTCATGGAGGAGACGAGCCCATTTTATCGTCAGACCCGCACGCGCCCAACCATCGGTTCGCCATATGCTTATCGGCCGCGCGCTCACGTGCATTGCAAAGCGCGCGCCGCGTCGAGCCATGCGACTGCGAGCCTGGCCTGCGCACCGAGCCCCGCCACCTCCATCGCCGCTGACGGTCGTCCCGCGCGCGTGCTGCACGCGGTCTGAATACTCCCCGGGCACCGTGACGCCGCCGCAATCGCGCGCGGCGCCACGCTTTGCGCCGAGCGACCGTGCGCCACATAACAGACACCGTGCCTCCACGCGAATAGAGTCACCGCACACAGCGACTTCGATCCAATCCGGGCTTCTGATTACCACTCCGGCCCCGCGCTGATCTGCTTTCGACGAAAGATTGGTTCAACCGCTGCGCAGCGCGCCCTACGCTTGACCTGCCCGCCGCTTCACTCACCTATGGCAACGACAGGGCCGCGCCACACGCATTGGTATTCCGCACGACATTCGCGGGCACACAGACAAGTCAAGATCATGAACTCACACATCCGCTACAAGGGCTACGAGGTCGAAGCGGCAACGCAACCGCTCCCCAACGGATTATTCGCCGCCAATCTGACGATCGAGCAGCGCAACGAGAATACGCGCAAGGCTTATTCGTTCGACGCGCTCGACTACTTCTTCGACGAAGAGCATGCGCTCGCCTACGCGTCGGACTGGGGGCGTATGTGGATCGATAATCACCAATAAGGCGATCCCGGAGCGCATCGATGTCGATGACAGCGAGCACGACAAGCGTTGCGCATCGCCCGGCATCGGGTTTGAGGCGGATGTGCCAGAATAGCTGAACCCTTGCGTTCGCTGTCTGCCCGCGTGAGCTGTCCGCGACTTCGACGGATGCAGTCGAAACTCGCGCCGCCCGCGACGCACCCATCGATACGGAGACGCCGGTCATGACATGGACCGTCGACGCACAGCTCGCGCTCAGCGCGACACAAGCGGTCGAGGCGCTGCAATCGGGCCGCCTCAAAGCCACCGACTACGTCGCCACCCTGCTCGCGCGCGCCGCCGCGCTCACGCACCTGAATGCGCTCACCACGCTCGACTTCCACGGCGCGCTCGCGGCGGCGCAGCGCATCGACGCATTGCCGCCGGCTGAGCGGGCACGTCTGCCGCTCGCCGGTTTGCCGATCGTCGTCAAGGACAACATCAACACCGCAGGTCTACCGACGACGGCCGGCACGCCCGCGCTCGCGGGCTTCGTGCCGAACACCAACGCCCCATCGGTGCAACGCCTCGTCGACGCGGGCGCGATCGTGCTCGGCAAGGCCAACATGCACGAACTCGCGTTCGGCATCACGAGTACCAACCTGTCCGCGCACGCGGGGCCGGTGCGCAATCCGTACGATCCGTCGCTGATACCGGGCGGCTCGTCGGGCGGCACCGCGGTGGCGATCGCCGCGCGCATCGCGCCCGCCGGACTCGGCACCGACACCGGCGGCTCGACCCGCATCCCGGCCGCGCTGACCGGCACCGCAGGTTTGCGTCCATCGGTCGGCAATGGCGGTGCCGAGCGGCGCTATCACGACCCCAACGCGGTGGTGCCGATCAGCCATACGCGCGACACCGTCGGGCCGATGGCACGCAGCGTCGCCGACCTGGCGCTGCTCGACGGCGTGATCACCGGCGACGGCGCGTTGCCTGCGATTGCGCTCGATGGCTTGCGCATCGGCTTGCCCGCGCCGCTGTGGGATGCTCTCGAGCGACAGGTCGAGGACGTCGCGCGCGCCGCACTGCAAAAGCTCGAAGCGGCGGGCGTCACGTTCGTGCCGGTCGCGATGCATGAGTTGGAGTATCTGAACGGGATGGTCGGCGGTCCGCTCGCCATTCACGAAGCGCGCGACGACGTGCTCGCGTGGTTGGTCGCGAATCGGGCGCCGGTGCAAACCGTCGCCGCACTGGCCGTGCGCATCGCGAGCCCGGATGTGCGCGCGATCTACGACGACGTGCTCGCCGACGTGCTCGGCTCGCACTACTCGGCGGCGCTCAACTACTGGCGACCACGGCTGCGGAACTACGTCGCCGCGACGTTCGCGAATGCCGGTCTCGACGCGTTGCTGTTTCCGACGACGCGGCTCGTCGCGGTACCGATCGACGATCTGAACGGCTCGTCGACGGTCACGATCGACGGCGGTCCACCAATCGATACGATGGAAGCGTTCCTGCGTAATACCGACCCGGCCGGCACATCCGGCATTCCGGGGCTGTCGCTGCCGGCGGGTATCAGCGCGAGCGGGCTGCCGGTCGGCCTCGAACTCGATGGACCGCTCGGCTCGGACAGGCGCCTGCTGGCCATCGGTGTCGCGTTCGAACAGGTACTGGGAACGTTGCCCGCGCCGGTGCTTTGAAGCCCGTGTTTCACGTGCGCGCCATCAGGTTTGTGCTTTAATGCCAGCGCGTTGCAGCCCGCATTCCGACGCTTTGCCCGCCCGAACCTCCCCTTAAGCGACGATGACGACCCCCCCCACCGCCCTCTCATTTCGCGGCCTCGTACGCCGCGTCGTTCATTTGAGCGCCGTGCTCGCGGTCGCTTTCGCCGCCAGCGCCTGCGCGCGCCTCGCGACGGTCGATTCCAACGCGCTGTGGAAGATCGTCGACATCCGCTGCGTGCCGTCGCAGCAGGCCACGGGCACACCGGGTCAATGCACGGTCGTCGATCTCGACAAACGCTACGTCGTCCTGAAGGACATTCTCGGCCGCTCGCAGTTTCTGCTGATGCCGACCGATCGCATCACCGGCATCGAAAGTCCGCTGATCCTCGCGCCCGATGCGAAGGACTACTGGCGTGACGCGTGGGATTCGCGTCATTACGTGCAGCAGGCGGTCAAACGCGAGTTGCCCGACGATCAGCTCGGCCTCGAAATCAACTCCGAATCTCGTCGCTCGCAAAACCAGCTGCATATCCACATCGACTGCATGCGGCGTGAAGTCAGCGCCGCGCTCGCCGATCACGCTCACGACACGCCCGGCGAGTGGCGTTGGGAGACGCTCGATGGCGAGCGCTACAGGATCATGCGGGTGAACTCGCTGAGCGGCGCCGACAACCCGTTCCGGATCGTCGCCCGCGACAATCCTGATCCGGCGACGATGGCCACGCAAACCATCCTGGTTACCGGCGCGGGACCGTCCGCGGCTCGGGATGGCTGGCTGATCGTCAACAGCGGCATCGACATCGAAGGCGGCAGCGGCACGGCCGAAGGGCTGCTCGATCACGCGTGCCGCGTCGCGGACGATCATTGAGCGTTTGCCGAACACGCAGAATTCGCGCCCGCTTCCACGATTGCGCAGATGCATTGCTCAATCAAATGGTTCGGGCGCACAGCGTTGCCCCGTACGATCGGTCTGAACCTGCGAGTCGCGACGGCGATTGGCGCGACGTACCCGCATGGCTCGCGCGATACACGATCAGATCGAGCGGCTCAAGGCCGGCATCCACCGGGCCGGAATTGGCCCGCACCAGCATGCGAGCAACGGAGTCAGCGCCGGCCCGCGCCGTGCAAAACCAGCAAGGTTACGGTTTTCGGCGGCAGAGTAAGGTGCAATTGGCCGCTCGCATAGTCGGTGTCGTGCAGACGGGATAAGGCATTGTCCATCAGTTGCCAGGTCTGGGCTTTGCCTTGAGTCACATCAAAGTTGTTGATCGCAATGGTGGCGTCAGCCGGTTGATCAAGCTGCTTGTTGATCACCACGATGGTCATGACGCGGTCGTGATCACGCACGGCGGCAAAAGACGAGACCCGATCCGGGTCGGGCTGCGTGTCGGCGATGCTGGTGGTGCCAAAGCCCGAGCCCTGGCCATCGTAGTTGCGATAGAGCTTGATCGCCTTGTAGACCGGCATGTCCCGATTCAATGTGCCCCAGCGCGTGGCAATGTCCAACCCTTCCCGGCCAAAGATGCCCAGCACGTCGGCCTGGGCCGTGGCGCCGTTCATGGTCGTATCGCCGCCCCAACTGTATTCCGTCAGCGCGATCGGCGTACCAGCGTAGTAATAGCTGTCGACCCACCGCCGCATCAACGGAATCAGGGCCACCACGCTGTTGATCCAGGTCGGATCCTTGTAGCTCGTATCCCACAGGTCGCGCGTGGAGCGGTTACGGGCGAGTTCAATGGCAGGCGTTTCAGCCGTGGCCGCATTCTGGTTTTCCTTGAATTCTCCGCCCTGCGGGTAAAAGTGCAGGCTGAAAACGTCGACAGGGCGGCCGGCCTGCTTCCATTGCGTGAGCAGCCATGGGACGTAGTCCATGCCTCGCGTTTCGTTTTCCCTGTCCGGCGGATTGCCCTGACCGTGCGCGGCGAAGTATTGTTGATCGAAGCCGCTAAAACGATACCCGGTCCAACCCCACTCTTCCGGCGCCACGACACGCGCGCCCGGGTCTGCCGCCTTCACGGCGTGCGAATAGGCGATCACCTTGTTCGCTACCTCGCTGGCATGGGCGCCGATGGGATGCATGTCGCGATGGTTGAGTTGCCACAGACTCGGCTCATTGTCCATCAGGTAGTAATGCACACCGTCCGAGCCGGCACTACCGGATCCACGCATGAGTTGCCTGACGCGCTCCTGCTGGCTCTGCGGATCGTCCAGCAACGAAGCATCGTCCGGGTCGTTCCTGATAGGGGTGCCGTCGGGTGCGATGCCGTTGCCCGCGTCAGACAAACCGTGAGCGTCGACACTCTGCTGCTTGCCGTACTTGCTGACCGAAAAACTGACGAGCGGCTTACCGTCCTTATCGAGTCGCGCTACCCTGCCGATCATCGGGATGGTCAGCATCGGTAAAGCGTGTCCGTCACGGGTAAGCGCCGCGAAACGGTCGTTATATTGGTAGATGTCCTTTGGATCGGTCGGCAGGCTTTCGAAAAACCAGTCCTGGCCCGTGTTGTGAGCGTCGACCCGCCAGTTGTAAGCCGAAGCGGTGTTGCCGCCCGAGCGGTTGATCGGCACGCGCAGATCCCGCAGGATTTCCGCCGTCCCGAAGTTCAAGCCATAGATGAGCGGGCTGATTGGATGCCGGTTGGCCGCGGCATCCACCGTAATGATCACCGGCAGCGGCGCAGCCATGGGCAGATCGGCGTATAGCAGCGCGCCCGCCCCTAGCATCATCGCCATCAAGCTATGGCAGTTAAAGTGTCCTGGCTTCGACATGCGGAGTCCGTGAGTCTATGGCGCTGGATTTCGGCACGATGACCGTATCTTCCGCTTCGAGCGGCGACTGCAGATCCCGTTCGTCCAATTCCCAAACGACGAGCCTGGGCGGCGTCTGAGCATAAGCCGGACTCGCGAAATAGGCGCGCGCCGAGCCGCCGAACTTGCCGCCCTCGCGTGCGAAATTACCCACGCCTGTTCCGAGTGCCAAAGCGAGCTGAGGCACGAAATCGGACGTCGTCGAATAAGAAGTGCCGATCACGGCGATGCCAGGCAGATCGGCATCGCCGAACAGATCGTCGGCTGACGCGGCCGCCTGAGCCTGAGGAATGTAGTCACGGCTGGCCGCAATCTCAGGCCTCGGCTGCCAGGACGGCGGCAAATCATCCAGGCCGGCCAGACGCACAAGATCGCCGGGCCGCCGGCCGGGAGGCTTGTCTGTGACGCGATAGTCGGGCTTGCTCGAACCCAGCGGGACCCCCATCGCACGGATGCGCTGCGCCACGGCCTGCGCCGCGGCACCCGCGCCGTCCTCGGTCCAGTGCGTGTCAGTCCGAAAAAAAGCGCCGCCCGGCGCGCCACGCAGCGCCGCACTTAGATCCAGCACCTGCACGCCGTCAGCGGTCAGACGCGAGGTCCACTCAGCGAGACGCGCACCCAACGAAACCGGTCGATACAGACTGCACAGATGTTGCGGCTCGATACGCGACTTGTCGGGCACCACGACGACCAGCAACGCGATACCGTGCCTCGCCAGCTCGCGCCGCACGGCGGCCACCGTGTCCGCGCGCGTGGCGAGATGACTGTCGCTATCGGCATACACGCTGAGTTCGTCGCGCAGGAACAACCAGCCCGGGCAGCCCTGCCGCACGCGCGGGCCCAGATCGTGCAGCGTCAGCCAGCCCAGCGCACGCTGCGCGCGCGCCGCGTCGGCGGCGATCGGCGTATCGGCCATGCGATTGGCGAGTTCTTTCGATACCGCACCGTCCAGAATGCCGGCCCGGGTCACGGCATGAGGCAACACCGATTCGGTCGTCGACGCGAACCTGAGATTGGAAAGCAGGCCCGCGAACAGGAAGACCATCAGGATGACGGCGGCGATCTTGCTGGCGCGCGAGGCGGGTAATTGAGGTAGCGGCTTGGGATCTTCCATGGCGTCAGAACTGGAAGTAGAGGAAAGGCACCGCGCCGCGCGCGACGATCAGACCGAACGACAACAGAAAACCCGCCAGCGGCCACCCCGCCTGCCATAGCTGCCGCAGCGCCGTGTCGGGAAGGCTATCCCAACGCTGTTGCCAGAGCGGCAGCAGCACGCACACGATGCCCAACCCGGCAGCCAGAGCGTGCACGGGCCGCAGCAGCACGAGCGTCGCGTCGCTCAGGCCGATGCCATTCAAACCGAACTGGCCGCGATACATGGCGAGCGCGGCAGGGAAACCCGCCGCGCGAAACAGTGTCCACGCGAGCATGACGAAAACCAGCGTCAGCACGTGCGATAACCAGGACGGCATGGTCAGCATATCGAACCGGCGCCAGAGGCGCGCGACCATCAGGGCGATGCCGTGAACGAGGCCCCACAGCAGGAAGTTCCAGCTATCGCCGCCGTGCCACAGGCCGGCGATCGCCATGGTCAGCAACAGATTGCGGCAGGCTTGCCACTCACCGTGGCGGTTGCCGCCCAGCGGGATGTACAGGTAATCGCGTATCCAGCTCGACAACGACAGGTGCCAACGGCGCCAGAAATCCTGAATGCTGCTGGCAAGGTACGGATGGTTGAAGTTCTCGGGAAAGCGAAAGCCCAGCATCTGCCCCAACCCGATGGCCATGGCGCTGTAGCCCGCGAAATCGAAGAACAACTGCAGCGTGTAGAAACCGCAGCCCAGCCAGGCGTCGGCCAGCGTGGGCGCGTGCAACGAGAAGATCGCGTCGACCAGCGGCGAGAGTGTGTCGGCCACCAGCACCTTCATGCTCATGCCCACCATGAGCCGCCTTGCGCCGGCTGCAAAACCGTCCCAGTCGACCTCGCGCGACACCAGCTCGCGCCTCACCCACGTATAGCGAATGATCGGCCCCGCGATCAGATGCACGAACATCCCCTGATAGGCGCCGTAACGGATCATGCTGCGATCGGCCGCCACCGTGCCGCGCTGCACGTCGATCAGATAGGAGATGGATTGCAGCACGATGAACGAAAGCCCGATGGGCAGCACGACGTGTCGCCAAGGGATGGACCCTGCATGGCCTGCCCCCAGCACACTGTCGAGACTATCGACCACGATGTTGGCGTACTTGTACCAGCCCAATATCAGGACGTTGACGACGATGAACACGGCCAGCCAGCCACCGCGTGCACGCTGGCTCGGCGCCCTGTCTATGACCATGCCGCCGAACCAGCCCCAGAAGGTCAGCGCGATGAACAGCAGCAGAAAGACGGGGCTCCACCAGCCGTAGAAAAGCCAGCTGCAAAACAGCAGCACGCCATTGCGCCAACGCGCGGGCAACGCGACGTAGATCGCCAGAAAGGCCGGCAGAAACAGCGTCAGGAATTCGAGGGACGCGAAAACCATGCATCGTTCTCAATCGAAAAAGATATCTGGACCGACGCGCCATCGCGAAACACACCGAACCCCGCTCTGCCCGTCGTAACCAGATGAAAAACGGGGAACAGCCGGAAATCGGCGATGAGCGGCGTCGCTTTCAAGGAGGAGGCGCAAATGCGATCAGCGGCTCACCGCGTCGTTCGCCATGAAGATGCGCGAATGCGCCCCGCCCGGCACGAGCAACACCGTATAACGCTGCCCCGCCGCGAGCGTACCCAGGCTGAGCGGCTGCCCCACAGGCTGGCCGCCGCAGACCAGCTGCACCGAGAGGGCGACCGGGTTGACCTGGCGCCGCCTGGCTTGTCCCACAGCCACGCCGTCGAGCAGCACGATGTCGCGACCCGGCACTTTCAGCGTGGGTGTCGCGCAGCCAGCGTCGAGGTTGTAGAAAGCCACCGAAGCTTTGAGCGCATTGAAGTCGTCGGGTTTTTCGCGGACCGTCACCGTATGCAGGCCACCCGCTTTATCCGCGCCATCGAGCGCAACGATGCTGACGAACTCGCCAGGCTGCACCGTCGCCGATACGTCCTGGTGCGCACTACCGGCTCTCAGTGTGCCGCCCACCGGTTTGCCGGCGGCGATCGGAAGGAAGTGAGTGGCCGGGTTCGCGGCGTCGAGCGTCAGACGCGCTTTCGACCCCGCCGCGCTTACGTCGACCGGACCCGAACCGCCATCGACAAAACGCACGAACGACGAGTCCTCCGCGGGACCGGTCGGGTATAGCGGAATTTCTGCGGCCATGGCCGGCTGCACGGACAAACCGAGACCGGACAGAGCGAAGCCGGACAACAACAGGGAGGAGAGGAAATTTTTCATTCTTTTCTCAAACGGGAAACCTGGGCAGGCGCAGCTCGAAGCCCGGCGCGTCATTTCTGCGGAACGACAGGCAGCTTGACCAGTGCCTTCATGATGTCCGTGCCCCAGTACTTGTAGCCGGTCGTCGTCAAATGCTGACCATCGACCGTCGCCCATTCGCCCGGCCTGGAAAACGTGAGCGAGTCGATGTACTGACACGGCGCGACATTGGCGGCGAGGAAAGACGACAGCTGCTTCACACGGGCGAAGCTCTTCTGATACTTGCCGCCCTCGGTGCCCCAAACCGGCCCTACCCAGACGCAAGCCGTCTTGTTGGCGGCCAGGTCTTGCGTCAGCGCCGTGACCTGCTGCCAGGCCCAGGCCTTCGGGAAATCGTCCTTGCCGTATCCGCCGACCGTGTCGCCCTGGACGATGATGACGAGCTTGGCCTTGTTCGCGGCGATCAATTGATCGACGGGTTGAGTCTTCGCGTTGTGGTCGATGACCAGGGGCGCCTTGCCGTTACGCTCGGCGCCACCGCATGTGCCGGGCACGGACTTCACCCAATCGCCGGGAATACTGCCGCAGACGCCGTAGGTATGCACCTGCGCGCCAGCGGCGATCAACTGATCCTGCAACGTATCGATGAGATAACCGGGTTCGCTCAGATGGCTATCGCCGACTATGAGAATGCTGAGACCAGCAAGTACGGAAGCAAGCATGACTCTTCGACTCCTGAAAAATAATCAATGTCCGATCGATCAGTATGGCGGGCTACTGATCGCTGTAATGCGACTGGTAAGGGATGACCGGCATATCGAGCGCCTTCGTCTGTGGCGCAAGGGTATAGCGCAGATACAGGCCCGCCGCCCACTGCCGGTAGCTGGACGAGTTGTTGGCGCCCACCGAGGCTCCGCCAGTCAGATGATTGGTGAAGCGGTATTCGGCCGTGGCCAGCAGGTTGTAGCCGAAGCCGGTCGAGGACTGGTCGGGATGGATCGCGCCGTCGGCGAGGCCAATGGTCGAAGCCGCTGAGACTGCTGCGGCCTGCAACCCGCTGTCGGTCGGGAAATACGGCGAGCCGGCCTGGTGGTAGTACTGCACACCGACGGCCCCTTGCAGCTTGTAGGTCCAGCGCTCCGAACGCTGCGCCCACGTGAGCGGCAGGTTGAACGCATAGAAGCGCTGCGGGCTGAAGTAGCCGCCGTTGCCGTAGGTGAAGTTGTTCGCGTTGTGGTCGTAGATCATGCCGCTCAGGTTCACGCCCGCGCTCAGCATGCTGTTTTCCGTGCGCAGCAGGTACCAGTACGTCCCGGCGCCGACCTCGGCACCGACGTTGGACTGGACGTTATGACCGTCCAGGTATTTCGCGGAACCGTAGCCGTAGACGCCGTAGTCCTGATTGTCGAGGCCGATCGCACCATGCACGCCGGTGGCAGTCACGCCACCCCAGCTCAAGCCGGATCGCGAATCGGTCGAGCCAGCAAAAGACGTGATGCTGTCCGTCACGGCGCGGCGCGACACGCCCACGTTGAACCAACTGCCCTGCCCGGCATCGATGGAGTTCCTGAACATCACGCCGCCAACGACATTGGTGTACTTGAAACCCAAAGGCGTGGTGCCGATGTCGGCCACCCAGTTCCCGGTCTCGTAGCCGAGACCCAGACCGACGCCGTAGGCGGTCTGTTTGCCCGGTGCGGCGACCTTGCCGGCCTGCTGCGCCCGGGTGGCGGCCGGGCCGCCGCCGAACTGACTGGCGCTGAAGACGTCGGTACCCAACGTGCCGCCCTCGAGTTCAACCGGCGTCACGCGAATGGAAAGCTTGCCGTTGTCGACCGGCAGCACCCCTTCCAGAGCTTGCTGCACGCTCGTCAACTGACCCGTACCGGGTGCTGCGTTGTTCGACGAGACGAACAGCCCACCCCTGACTTCCGGTGAACGCTGCGCACGGAGGTCGCTGAGTTCATTACGCATTTCCTCGAGCGACGGCGAACCGTCCTGAGGCTCGCTCACCGCGACCGTGTCTTGCGGCGCCAGGCCGCCGACCGGCGTGCCCGCCACGGTTGGCAGAGCGGATGGACCAGAGGACGAGCGCTCGCGCGCAGCCGTGGATGTCACGGTCGAGGCAGTCGCGCTCGCCGCGGTAGCAGCCGGAGCAGCCGGAGCGGCAGCGGGCCCGAAACCCGGCTTCTGGTTCGCCAGCACGCAATCCGGCGCCGCGGGTTGCGGGGCGAACGTTTCGGCAGCGGGCAGGCGACGGTGGCGGACCTGACGACGATGACCGTCGTCGTCGTGGACAAAGGGATTGCCCGCCACGTGGACGTCTTGCGCCTGCACGCCGAGCCGCTTTTCCTTGGCGGCAATGGCGGATTCCAGCAGCGACTGCGCTTCGCGGGTCTTGCCCTGCATGACGTAAATGCGCGCGGCGCCGGCCAGCACGTCGGGATCGTTGGGCGCCTTCGCAACGGCCTCTTTCAATGCCGCATCGGCAACGCTGTTCTTGCCGGCCTGCACTGCCGCCATCGCGACGCCCAGTTGCAAACCCGGATTGTTGGGGTCGTTGACGAGCGCCTTCTGGTAAAGCGACAGTGCCTGGTCATACTTGTCATCGGCGGCGTACATGCGCGCGAGCGCGGCCGTGGCGAGGCTGTCGTCGGGCCGCTTCGCGAGGATCGGCGCCAGCGTGTCGTAGGCCTGCGCGAGGTCACCTTGCTGACGTTGCTGGTCAGCCAGTCGCACGGTGTAGAGGTAGTTCAGTTCGTTCAGTTGCCGGCGCTGGTCCGCGGTCAGCGTCTGGCCGTGCAACTCGCGCATCGCGAGCCCGGCCTGGACATACTGGTTGGTCTTGAGCAACAGGCCCAGATAAGCCAGTTGCACATCCGGGCCGCTGCCCTTCAGACCGTTAGGCATCAGCCCGTGCATCAGGCTCATGGCGCGCGGCGTGTTGCCCGCGTCGACATACGCCTGCGCCAACGCGCCCACCTTGGCCGGGTCTTGACCCGCCGCGGGTTCGAGCCGCGCCAGCACACTGCGCGCATCCTCCAGATTGCCTTCGAGCGCCGTTTGCGAGGCTTGCGCCACGACCACCTGAAAATCGATCTGCTGCGCCGTCGCAACCATGTTCGGCGTGCGCGAGGCGGTGGAGATGCGCGTCATCGTGTCCTGCGCGCGCGTCCAGTCGCCCATCTGCATGGCCAGCAGCGCGCTCGCATAGAGCGCGTCGGGATTGTCCGGGTTCGTGACGAGCAGGCCGTCGACGAGTTGCTTCGCTTCGTCGGCATGACCCTGTTTGAGATCGTAGCGCGCCAGCTCCAGGCGAATCCACGGGTTGTCGGGCGCGCTGCGCTGGGCGTCTTCCAGAATGTGCCGGGCCGCGCTCAGATCGCCACGCTGCGCGGCGGCATCGGCCCGGCCGGCGGCGACGGCGGCGCGCAGCCGATCGAGCCCGCCGATGCCGGCCTTCTGTTCGGGTGACATGCCGTCGATCAACTTCTGGGCCTCATCGGCGCGTCCCGTCTGCGCCAGGATATCGATGAGGCCGCTCGCCGCCTCGCGGTTATCGGGGCTTGTCGCCAGCACGTCGCGGTAGCCCTTTTCAGCACGCGTCAGATCGCCCTGCGCCGCATCCAACCGGGCCGACGCATTGCGCCCGCCCGGCTCGGCTGGATCCAGCCGCAGCGCCTGATCGAGTTCGCGTCGCGCGGCGGCGAAGTCGCCCACGTTTTGCGCGCCCTCGGCCTGGCTCACCAGCAGCCAGTAGCGCGCGGAATTGAGGGCCTTGGCCCAGTTCGCGCCCGCGCCCGGACGCGACACCGCCCGCGACAGCAGCGTCTGCGCCTGCGCCAGGTCGCCTTGCTGCATGCGCACGAGGCCCAGTCCCCCCAGCGCATCCGTGCTGTCGGGTTTGTCACGCAGCACAGCGGAAAAGGACTGCTCGGCCGTGGTGATGTCGCCTGACTTGAACGCGGCGAAGCCGCGTGTCAGTCGTGCATCCACGACCGGACCGGCCGGTGCGAGCGGATGCGGCGCCAGCATCTGATGACGTATTTCGTCGTCGTCCGGATGCAGCTTCAGATAGTCTTCAAACCACGATCTGTTTTTCGGCGTGGGCGTGACCCAAGTCAGCACGGAGCGCCAGACTTCCGTCGCTTCGCCGCCGATGTCCGGACGAGCGGCAAGCTTTTCCAGAAGGGCGACACCCGCCGCGCGATCCTGTTCGTCGCGCACCATATGCTGGGCCAGCGGCAACATGGTGTTCGGATCGTTCGGCGTCTCGGCATTCAGGCGCTCGAGGCCCTGGATGGCCTGATCCACACCGCCATCCGTATAGCCGAGATAGCTGTAATACTCTCGCGCCACACTGCCCTGCGGCGCTTTACCGCCCAAGGCCTTGTTATATTCGGCGATGGCCGCCAGCAACGCGGCCTGATCCTTCTGGTTGACGGCGTCTTGCGCCATCTGGCGCGCCTTGGCGAACGTGGACTTACCCGGTTCGACCGCGAGGCGCAAGCTCTGCTCGAGCAGCGGCACGAAGCGGCTGCCCGGCGCGGCCGCACGAAGTCTGGCCAGATACCCGTTCGCCGCCGCGAACTGCTGCTTGCCGACGGCGATCGTGCCCATCCCATACAGCGCCTCGGGCTGCTTCGGGTCGCTCAGCAGCAGTTTCGACCAGGACTGCGCGGCCAGATCGGGCTTGTCATGCGTTTGCCAGTAGCGGCCCTGTTCCAGCAGCATGTTGGACGTAGCATCCTGCGCCCAGCCCGGGTGGCCGACCGATGCGACCATCAGTCCGAGAATCCAGGCCCGGTTGCGGCTGCGTCTGACTGACATGACTTTCCTTGCTTATGATTGTTGCTGCCGCGATGCCCGCAGCCGCTCACGGGCTTCAGCGTCGCGCCGGGCCTGGCGGCGCCGCAAGAACGAAAACAGACCAACCGCGATCAGCACGAGCGCGATGATGCCCAGCGCCTTCAGCACCCACGCGAGCGACAGGCCGAATGAAGCCAGCCACCAGTCGAGGCCGCGCCAGATGCCGAGATGCCCGACGTAGTAGGTATGCTCGCTCACGAGCGAATCGACTTCCGTGCCGCGGATGGACACGAGGCTTCCCTGGATGGGCTGCTTGCCGGAGTTCGGCGCATCCAGCAACGCGGAGACCGCATCCTTCAGGCCGTCGGGCTGATTGCTGGCCAGCATGACCACGCTGCGGCCCGGTTGCTTCGGCGATTCGAAGCCTGCGAGCACGGCGCTCGCGCCCGGCCCCGACCAGGCCAGCGACAGGCGGCGGGGTTCGGCGTCGAGGCGCGGGTTGGCATGGAACCAGCCCAGCACGCGACCCGGCAGATCCGATACGGCGAACTGCGCGCTGTGGTCATACGCCGCGGGCATGGTCCGCGCCCAGTCCTTGAGCCAGGCTTGATCCGCACCCGAGGCGATCACGAGCAGATCCTTGTCGGACGGCATCGCGTCGATGCGCTGACCGCGCAGCACGGTGACGCCGCGCGCCGGATAGCCGGTCGAATCGCCCATGCGGCCCATCACCGCCAGATACGTGCTGTATTCCGGTGTGCCCGCGTTGGGGCCCAATACGACGTCCGTTCCGGACAGGTCGGCCATGCGCGTGAACGGGAAGCCCGCCTGGGCGAACGAGGCCAGGTTCGGCATGGCGATGTAGTGCGGATACTGCGACAGATCGATCGTCGATTCGGGATCGACCGCGCCGCGCACGTTGTCGATGATGATGTCCCGGCACTCGCCCTGCTTGATGTAGTCGTACATGTAGCGGAACTGCAACTGGGTATTCGGCTGCAACAGCGCCTCCAGCGGCACGTCCAGTTTCGCCTGGCGCGGCAGGCTGCTGTCGGGCAAAACTTCACCCCGCAGCTTGCTGCCGCCCTCGAGCCGTTCGAGCGAGAGCAGCGGAATCGACTTCATGAACTGGTCACTGACGCTGAACAGCAGCGACGAATTGACCATATAAGGCTGCGGCGTATAGCGGTAATGCAGGTCGATCGGCACGTTGGGCGCGTGCCAGCCGAACAGGTCGGGCGGCACGCGCATATTGATGCGGATCAGATCGGGGCTGTAGCCCGACACCTGCAATTGTTTGGCGTCGACGAGTTCGCCCAACGACATCGGACGGTCGGTGCGCAGCCAGCGCGGCGCATCGTACGGCTTGCGCGGCGCGAGGTCGGCGAACCGCGCGATGAGCGCGCTCGAACCCGACAGCGTCTGGCTGCCCGTGACCAGCGTGTCGGCGGCCTGCTTGAGTTCCTTGCCGTCACGGCCCATCACCAGCAACAGCTTGCCGTTGGGATCGTTGGGGTTGGTCACGACGGCGAGAGTCGGACCTTGCAGCGGCGAGCCCGCCAGGCTCGCTTGCGCTGCGCTGTCGACGATGACGACCGCGTTGCCCCTGGCAGGCACGGTAGAGATCGATACCGGGAATTGCGCGCCGCGATAGGTCGCCAATGCGCCGAACCACGACGACACGGCGCCGGCCGCTTCCAGCGCGGCCGTATCAGGATTGCCGGCGAACACGAACGGCAGGTTCAACCGGCGAATATCGTGCTCGTCGAAGAAGGGTCGCGGCAGGCGAGCCAGCTCGCTGGCCTGCGCCAGCGGCTGGGTGTCGATGCTCAGCGTACTGTCGTTGCTGATGTTGGCCCACAGGCTCGAATGCAGCGGGTCTTCGCACTGGTTGGTGTAGTGGCCGATCAGTTGCAGACGCAGCTTGCTGTTCGCGGTGAACAGATACGGCGGCAGCGTGATAGTGCGCTGCAGGTTGGTGCCGGAGGTGTTTTTGGGCACGTCGATCGATGCCGCCACCTGATCGTTGACCAGCACATTGATGTGCGACAGATCGGGCAGCAGCGCCGGCGAATAGGCATAGCGCAGGTTCAGTCGCGCACCTGTGACGACCCGATCGTCGCGCACGCCGACCGGCAGCGTATTGCTGCCGTCGGCACCGCGCAGGTTGAGCGCGTATTGCGCGCCGAGTTGCTGCAGCGAATAGGTCACCGTCGAAGAAGCCGCGGTAGCGGCTCCGGCGTCCGGCGCGGACTGCAGCGGCGCCGCGTTGCTATCTCCCGTTGCCGGCGGCGCGACCGGGTTGGCCGCGCCGCCGGCCGAAGCCGGCGCGTCCTGCCGCGCAGCGGCGGCAGCCGCCGCTGGTTGCGCGGCCTGGGTTACCGTCGATGTGACAAACACACAACCGAGCAACAGTGCCGGCCATACTGGTTGCGCAGTCATGCAACGCGCAAGGCGTGCCCGGGAGATGTCAGGCCGTCTTCTAAACATGAGAACCTCTTCGTCCTTCTTCACGTTGCGATGTCTGGGGAATATCCAGGTCTAATCGATTCAGGGCACGCCGGTGCAGAAACACGCCGCCGAGCAAACCTATGAGCGCGACGCTGGCGAGCGTCGCCACGAGCAGCAGCAGGATGTGGCTCGCGAAGAACCATTCGAGCGCGAGCCCAGGCGGCAAGGACCCGATGAAATAGCTTTGATCGTTGCTCAGCGTGGTGAGCGTGCCGTCATGCACGGCCACGAGGCTGCCGCTGATCTTGTGGTCCGGACGCTTGCTGATGAGGTAGCGGTTGGCTTGCAGCACGTCCACGACAGTGTCGAGACCGTCCGGCGTATTGCCCGCTACGACCACCGCGCTGCGGCCGCGAGCCAGCGGCGACTCGAGTCCCGCCAACATGCCGTCATGGTCGTCGCTGCTATACAGTGCGGCGATGGCGGCCTCGCGTTCAGCCTGCGCATGCCCACCCGTCAGCTTTTCCCACCACGCGGCGATCCAGCGGTCCGATGAAGCAACCGGAGCGAAGAAGCCGCGCGGCAGATCATCACGCCATGCTTTGAGCAAGGGCTGGTTATCGCCCGACGCCAGCACGAGCAGGTCCTTGCGACGCAGCGCGTCAAGCTGCGCTGGATCGCCCACCGTCACGCCCAGCACCGGATAACCCGTGGTTTGACCCATGCTGCCCATCAGCGTCAGGTAAGCGGAATAGTCGCCAGCGACCGGCCGTGCGGGCAGGATCACCGCCGTCCCGGACAGATCGGCCATCCGCGTGAACGGAAAGCCTGCGTCTGCGAAGGCGCGCAGATCCGGCATGGCTGCGTAACGCGGCAGTTGGGAAATGTCGATCGTCGAAGTCGGATCGATGGCGCTCAGGAGCGGGCCGCCGGGCACATCCTCGACGTGGTCTTGCGGCGCCACGGACTCGTAGCGATAGTCGAATTGCAGCGTCGTCAACGGCGGCAGCAGATAGGTCGGAACGCGTATCACCGCATAACCGTCCGACGCGCCGCCTGTCAGCGGCAAGGTCTGCAGGGGCGTGTTGCCGGCCAGCACACCGAGCTCCGAGCGCGTTGACTCCGGACGGGCCGTATAACGGTAATGCAGGTTCAGCACCGCGCCGCTATTGTCAAAACCGAACAGACCCGGCGGCAGACGCAGGTCCACATTGATCGCCCCAGGGCGAAAGCCCTGCACCGTCAAGCGGTCCGCCGCTAGCATCTCGCCCAACTGCACCGGGCGGTCACCCGGCAGCCAGTTGGGTGCGTCATAAGGCTTGCGCGGCACCACGGAAACCGGGGTGTCGATCTTGACCCGAGAGCCCGACAGCGTCTTCGCGCCAAGCACCAGCGCGGTCGCGGCCTCGCGGATCTGCGCGTCGTTGCGGCCCATGACCAGCAGCAGCTTGCCGTTAGCGTCATTGGGGTTGGGCACGATGGCCAGCATCGGCCCTTCCACCGCAGGCAGGGTCAAGCCCGGCACCTCGCCCGGCAGCGCGAGCACCACCGCATGTCCATGCGCGGGTATCGCACCCAGGCTCGCGGAGAAGTGCGCACCGCGATAGCCCGCCTGCGCACCCAGCCACGAGGTCACGATACCGGCCGATTCGAGGCGCTGCGCGCGAGGCGCTTGCGGCAGCACGACGGGCAGGTCCACCCTGCGCACATCGCGCACGTCGAGGAACGGCGCGGGCAGTTGCGACAGGTCACTGGACAGGGTCGCCGGAACCACGGTCAGTTCCAGCGCACTGTCCGGCCCGGGCTTCAGCCACAGGTCGGAACTCAGCGGATTGTTGCCCTGATCGCTCGCCTTGCTATGCGCGATCAACTCGAGGGTGAGCTGGTTGAACCCGGACAGCAGCGACACCGGCAGATCCACACTGATATGCGCCGGCGTCCGCGGTGCCGGTTCGGGCAACGCTACGGTCGCCCCCACGACGCTGTTGAGCAACACCTTGAGATGCGAGAGCGTAGGCAGCAATGTGGACGAGTAACTGTAGTCCAGCACGAGCCGCGCGCTGACCACGCGCTCGTCGCGGCGCAAACCGAAGTCCATGCCCGCATAGGCATCCTCGCCGAGCAAGGTCAATCCCTGCTCCGCGTTTTGCCGCAGCAGCGGGATCCGGTAGGTATACGCGTCGGCCGGCGCCGCCGCGCTGAGTTCCGGGTGCGGGCCTTGGCGCACGGCATCGACCGGGACAGCCGACGCGGCCAGCACGTCGCCCGCTCCGAGCAACAGGACCGAACACAACACCGCGCCCAACCGGCGCGCGCTCGTCAAGGAGCGCAAAAGCGACAGGTAGCCGACACTCACGATTGCTTTGTTCCCAAGTCGCTTGCCGGGTCTGCGGACGAACGGCCAAGGCGCTCACGCCCACCCAGGAACAGATGCCGGAACAACTCCCCGAAGCCGCGCATGCCGATGCCGAGCACCTCAAACAGGCTTCGCAGCGGCCTGTCGGGACGATAGCTGCCCCATGAGGCGATCCAGCTGTCGGCGCGCGAAAACGTCGCCCCTATCCAGGCGCGCTCCTGAGCGATCGTCAGGGTCGGAAAACTCACGCCGATGGTGCGTCCGCGGCACACCTGCACTTCGGCCGGGAAAACGTCCTCGTAGTCGTCGCGCAACACCGCCACCGTGATGCGATCGCCGTGCTCCGGCAACGGTGCGCCCTCAGGCAGCACCAGCCCCAGACCACCGTGCGAATAGTCGCTGGTCTGACAGTCGATGCGAGTTCCGTCGGCGTGAATCACGGCGGCCGGCAGTTCGATCTGGACCCGCGGAGCGAGACGCAACTGTCTCGATTCGCTCGCTACGCCCGCGGCCGCGCTGAGGTTCATGATGTTGTAGGTTACCCATACCAGGTTGAACAGAATGCTCGTCGCTTCGGGCCAACCCGGACTGCGGATCAGACCTGCGACACCCACCATGAATCCGCTCAGATTGATGAGCAGCAGAACGATGTAGGGCCGGGCCATCGCCCAGTCGAGGAAGGACTGACGGATCACCCCGCCCTTGGACGTCACGTTGAAGCCTTTGCTGCCTGGAAAGAGTACGGCTTGCAACGCGGGCAGAATCACGTACCAGGCCAGTACCGTTTCGTAGACTTCGCTCCAGAACGAATGTCGGAAACGCCCTTGAATGCGCGAGGCGCCGAGGCTCGAAATGACGAGGTGCGGCACGACATAGGCCAGCACCATCAGCGCGGAAGCATGAAAGACGTGCGCGCCAAAGAACAGATACGCCATCGGTGTGATCAGAAACACGATGCGCGGCAAGCCGAAGAAAAAGTGCATCATCGCGCTCAGGTAACACAGACGCTGTGGCAGTGTTAGCCCTGCGATCAACAGCGGGTTGAAGCGACGGAATATTTCCGCCATGCCTCGTGCCCAGCGTATGCGCTGACCGACGTGACGCCCCAGACTCTCGGTGGCGAGACCCGCTGCCTGAGGGATGGCGAGATAGGCCGTGTTGTAGCCCCTCGTGCACATCTTGAGCGCGGTGAGCGCATCTTCCGTGACACTTTCCGTCGCCACGCCGCCTACATCCTCCAGCGCCGAACGCCGCAGCACCGCGCAGGAACCGCAGAAAAAAGCGGCATTCCACAAGTCGTTGCCGTTTTGCAGCACGCCGTAAAACAGGTCACCCTCGTTGGGCACCTTGCGGAAGGTTTCGAGGTTGCGCTCGAACGGATCGGGCGAGTAGAAGACGTGCGGCGTCTGCACCATGGCCATCTTCGGATCTTTCAGGAACCAACCCATGCAGACCTGCAGGAACGAGCGCGTGGTGACGTGATCGCAGTCGAACACTGCGATGTACTCGCCGCTCGTCCTGGAGAGTGCCGCGTTGAGATTGCCTGCTTTGGCATGCGCGTTGTCCGGCCGGGTCAGATAATCCACGCCAGCCTGCTCGCAGAATTGCCGGAATTCGTCACGACGGCCGTCGTCCAGCACATACACGCGCAGCTTGTCGGCCGGCCAGTCGAGCAGCGTGGCGGCCAGCACCGACTGCCGCACGACCTGCAGCGGCTCATTGAACGTGGGAATGTACACATCCACCGTCGGCCATGCCGAGCTATCGGCCGGCAATCGCGCAGGCCGGCGATGCAGAGGCCAGAGCGTCTGAAAGTAGCTGCACAACAGCATGAGCACCGCGTACCCTTCGGCCAGCAGCAGAAGGCAGCCAAAGGTCATGTCGAGCGAGGTGGTAAAGGACAGCGTCTGCGTCAGGCGCCAGTACAGGTAGCGCAAGGACATAAACACCGACAATGCCACCATGGACACCGTGATGATCCTGCCGCGAATGCGGTTCAGCAGAACCGCGACGACCATGCAAAGGATGCCAAACGTCCATTGCTTCGACACGGCCAGATTGACCGTCATGGCAGAAGTGAACAACAGCGCGGCCAATAGCGTCACTGCCAGCCGCAGCCAGTTCGACGCCCATAGCGGTGTCCCCGCTTCCAGAAGTTTGTCGTCCCAACTTCCGGCATGGTCCGTGTTGCGCGTTTGCCGCCGCGGCTCCGTCTTGCTCAGCCTACGTTTGATCTGTGCCATGAAAAGGTCTTCTAGCGCGTGCGCCGGTTCGGCACGACGCGCAGGTTCGCGGCCACCGTGGTTTTAACCAGGCCGTCATTGACGGAAAAGACTGTGACGAAGTTCATGACGTCTGGCGTTGCGGAACACCTTCTTGAGGCTCGCTCCGTTCCCGCAGGCGCGCAAACACGGCGCTCAGAGAATCCGGCTGTTGAGGAGCGGTGACAGGTTCGGGATTGAACTGAAGGACCGGCTGTTCGGGGGCGGCTTGCAATACCGGAAGAGATCCGGACACGGCAGCGGGGACGGCTGGCGCAATCAGCTGCGGCGGCGCGGCGGGGGCCACTTCAGTCACATCGGTGGGAAGAACGGCTTCAGCCTCGCGAGCCGAGTCGTCCCGGGTCGTGTCCCCTGGCGACGAGGTGGTCTGCATGGACCAACGCCCACGCGAACCTTGCACCTGCTCTATTCTTTCTATTTCTTGATAATGCGACGGGCTCACGCCCAACATCTGGAAGAGATTCGAAATGTCTGATGCACTGCTCATGCGCCACCCCGTCGAACTGGCCATATTGTTTGTTGCAGACTGCACCGCGTACCGGCCGGGCAATCTGCTGTAATTTTTACTCACCGAATAAGTAAAACCATTATTCGTTCCATCATTGCGCCCGCCATAATAATTCCCAAAACGTGAGGCGGCACCGTTGATAACTCGCCCTTTAGAGACCTCTTCAGGAGAGCCGCGCCCAAGTCTTGTTTTTCAGCCAAGGCAACCGAGGGCCCCGCCGCTGCGGTACGAGCGTGTAACTCATGAGATACCCTTGCGCTCAGGATGAGCGGCGCATTGTACAGCGGAACTTAATGCGCGGCCCCCAAATAATTCCAATCTATATATCGGCATTTCCAGAGCAAAGTTAAGCGTTTTAAATGTTAAATATGGTCAGTCAAACGTTTGCTTTTTATTGGGCGTCCGATTATTCCCGAATTTGCGCTGGGAATCGGTTTTGAAAAGCGCGCCGTGGTGTTGCCCTTGAGGTCATTGTCATGAAATCGCCCCGGATCTGTTCGAGCACTGGCATACGAGGGCCGACGTCGGAAATGTAACGCGGGACCGGTCGATAATTGCGTCGTACGTCTATCAGGACGTGAAGAACGTCAAGGCAAACGACGCTTCGCTGAACAACTGGCCGGTCGACGTTGCGCGCCCGCGCCAGATGGCGTCGCTGTGGACCAACTGGACATGGCATACGGGCGCGCTCACCGGCTTCGGCATCGGCGCGGGCATCCGCTATCAGAGCGCGCTGGCGGGAGCGGCCGACAACTCGCTCACCATCACAAGCTATACGTTGTGAGACGCCGCGCTGCGCTATGACACTCGCAACTGGCACCTCGCACTGAATGTGGCGAACGTGTTCGATCCTCGCTACGTGAGCGGTTGCCAATCGTACGCAGCTTGTGTATTCGGCAACGAGCGGACTGTGTTGGCTACTGCGAAATGTGATTGGTGATAAGGCATTTCCAAGCTTCGCAATGGCGGGTATTCGGGACTTGGCTAAACCGATGCGACGCGCTCCAGCATCGCTCGTATTCGCAGCGGTCCAGGCTTCACGCCGAGTTTGTCGGCAAGTTGCACGAGCGGCAGAAAACGCCGCTGCAATTTTTCTGTGTGATTCTGCGCGATGTCCGCTATCCGGTGCTCGAGAAACGGATTGAGCAGGCGCTCGCGTAACTCGACGAGATAGGCGAGAGCCTGCTCGCGCTGACCGAGGACCGCAAATGTCGGGAGCACATCTTCCGCCCAGACAGTTTCCAGGCTGGCGCGTAGTATCGGGTCGTTCATTGCCTGACATACGGTCTCGTCAACCGGTCGGCGGTCCTCTAGCCACCGCTCCGCCAGATAGCTGTGACCGAGATTGAGCAGGAACAACTTCAGGCGCTCGAAGTGCTGCAGATCGTCAGTCAAAACGATGTTTTCATGGGTGCAGGGTAGAACCAGCCCCGGCTGCTGCTCAATCGCCCAGAGCGCATACGGTTCGGCAACGGCGCCCACCGGTTCGATCGCCTGCGAAACGATGCGGTCGACGAGCGAATTGGCCCATATGCAACGCGTTCGAAGGTAGATAGTGAACGGCTCCGGCAGCCGCCACTTTACCGCGAGAGTCACGACAAGTTCGCGCAACGTATCGCCGTTATTGACCACGAGTTCGCATGGAAAAAGGGAGAGCGGCGCATCAGGGTTTCGTTCCCAACGGGCATGAAGCAACACCAGCAGCTTGGCCGGAAAGCTCTGTGGCACGCGCTCCGGATGATTCACGAGCGTCGCGGTATCTTGGTCATCAAGCCGGAATCCCCTGTCTCCCGTATTGGAAACAATCACTTCGACGTGCTCTGCCACGGCGTCTCGCACTTGTGCCCAATGAGACTCGGCGTGCCATGCTGCGCGCACCGCGTTGCCGCTCAGCATCTCGTCCACCAGCACTCCGTGACGCATGCCTCGAACCCGTACCGGATATCGCCCGCCCTCTGCCAGCGCTGCAATACGCTTCTGACTGGACTCGCTGCTGGTGGTCTGCACGACTGTAATGCCACCGAGCGCGACACCCCGCGTCATGGCTTCCGAAACAAACAGGTCGACATGCGCCTGAAGAAAGCGGCTAGTGCCGAACTGGAGAATTGGCTGGCTCATGGCAAATATCCGATATGCGTCAGAGTCAGCATTCGATGATGGCTTTCACACTACACCTGCGGACGGTTCGAGCAGTTTCGAAAATTCGGCAGGAACATCGGCAAGCTTCATCCGGTGCGTGTTGAGTGCCGCATCGGGCACCTGACCGGCGCGCATGGCCCTGAGCACAGTTTCGAAATCTTCCGCAGTCGCATTGCGGCTTCCGATCAAGGTGGCTTCGCGCTTGTGGAACTCCGGATCGGAGAAAGTGATCTTGTCTCTCACCACGGAAATCAACACGTATTTCCCGCCGTGCGCAATAAACTCAAAGCCACGCTCCATGGCAGCCGGATTACCCGTCGCATCGAAGACCACATCGAAGAATTCGCCGTCGGTGAGTTTCGCCAGCTCGTCGACGTCGGTATCACCGATTTGCACAGTAGCCGCCACTTCAATTTTCTCAGCGCAGAAGTCGAGACGATCGAGCCGTGTATCGAGCGCCGTCACCGTGGCCCCGCGCAGACGTGAAAAGATCATTGCGGCCATACCGATCGGACCTGCACCGACTACCAGCACGCGCTGTCCCGCCTGAACGTCCGCGCGACGAACCGCGTGCGCGCCAATGGCGAGAAACTCGATCATTGCCGCCTGATCGAGCGTGATTCCTTCAGCCTTGTGAACGAACTGACGCGGCAAACTTAGATACTCCGTCAATGCGCCATCACGATGCACGCCCAATACCTGAATGTTCACGCAGCAGTTCGTCTTTCCGTTCCTGCAGGCAATGCACTGACCGCATGACAGGTAGGGCATCACGTAGACCGGGTCGCCGGCGCCCAGGCCGGAATCCGTGTCGGCTTCTTCGACCGTGCCCGACAGTTCGTGTCCCATCACGCGGGGGTAGGCGAGAAATGGCTGATTGCCGGTAAAGATGTGCAGGTCGGTGCCGCATACGCCGACGCGTCGAACGCGTAGCAACACTTCGCCGCGATCGCGCGGTGGCCGTGAGCGCGTCTCAGCGCGTAGTACGCCGGGAGTTTCACAAATAATAGTGAGCATGAGGTTTCCTTTTTCAGCTACAGAACCCGCGAAGCCATCGTGCGGTTTCGATGCGAGCCCGGTTAATCTGTTTCTTCATGGCGAGGTCAAACGAGTGCCGTGTCGAGACAACGCTATTCGAGGTAAAAGACCTCTTCCATCTGTGCCCAGTGTTCCGACGGCGCACGACTCACCAACGGTTTCTGGCACGGGCTGCACAGGCTCCACCAACGTTGTGTTTCCGGGTCGCTCGCAATCTCGGCCATATCGCTTTCATAGTCAGTTCCGACGTATTCCCAGTAACCAAACAACAGGTTCTCGGGCTCCCGCAGGAAAATCGAGTAGCGGGTGACATTCGAGCGTTTCAGGCGATCGAGCACCGTCGGCCACACCTGCGCATGCAAGCGTTTGTATTCGTCGATGTGCTGCGGATCGATACCGATGACCATTCCCATTCGTTGCACTACACTCTCCCTATTCTTCGAGCCGGTAGAATCGATAAGCGTTGCCGCCGAATACAGCGTCTTTGTCCTCATCGCCCGCATACCGCTCACAGTAATCTTCACAGGCGGCAAGCCAACCGGCGTAGTCGCCGAAATGTGTCGCGAGGTGCCAGAAATGGTGATGTGCGTCGATACGCAGGCTCACTCGACCACCTCGGGTACAGGTGCGGTGTCCGCGATCAGACCGTCCGACTTCAGCTCCTGCCACAATCCGGCTGGCAGCGCCTGCTCAAACCACGCGACGTTCTGCTGGAGTTGTTCGACACTGCGCGCGCCCACCACGCACGACACAACCGCAGGATGCGCAAGCGGAAACTGCAGTGCCGCGGCGGGTAGCGGAACCTCGAATTCGCGGCAAACCTCAGCCAGCCGGTTGACGCGCGACACGACACCGGCGGGGGCGTCCCCGTAATTGAACTTGCCGTTACCTGCCAGCACGCCAGAATTGAACACACCGCCGACCACGATCGAATTCCCATACCGTACGCAATTGTCGAGAAACGGCGCGAGACAATCCTGCTCGAGGAGGGTATAGCGGCCCGCCAGTAACGTCACATCGAGTTGTAATTCCTGCATGGCTTCATGCGCGACCTGCCACTCGTTCACGCCGAGACCGATGGCTTTGACCACCCCCGCGTTGCGCAGCGTGTCGAGCGCGCGGAAACCGCCCCCTTCTGTCAGCTGTTTCCAGAATTCGACGTTTGCATCCCCATGTGTCATTCGACCGATGTCATGCACATACAGCAGATCGATCTGCGCAATACCGAGACGCTGCTGGCTGTCTTCGAAAGACCGCATGACGCCGTCGAAGCTGTAGTCGTAGTGCGGCCGGAAAGGAAGCGGCTCAGCCCAGCCGTCGTCGCCGCATTGAACAGTCGGATCCGGCCGAAGAAGCCTGCCGACTTTCGTACTCAGCACGAACTCGTCGCGTGGCCGCGCTGACAACGCGTTGCCCACGCGGCGTTCCGAAAGCGTGTACCCGTAGAACGGCGCAGTGTCGAAATAGCGCAGACCGAGCGACCATGCTTCGTCCATCAGCGCGCGCGCCTGTTCCGGCGGCATCGTGCGATACAAACCGCCAAGTTGCGAACAACCCATACCCAGTGCGCTCAGTTGCACCTTGGCACGCGACACCTCACGCAGATCACTTGCTTTCATCAGGAATTCCGTTCCCAGGGATTCATTGCTGGATGTTCCACGCTTCACAGCGCGTCTTGAATAGCGCTGGGCTCAAGGGCGGACAACGCCGTCTGGCGTCGTCCGCATCGCGCTTCAATACAGGACATTCTTCGCGGCGGGCTGATCGATGTTGTCCTTCTCGACCATCACGACACCGGTATCCAGTTGCTTCGTAACCGGCTTGTGTTCGATCACATCCACCGCCGTTTTGACACCCTTGTAGCCCATCTGATACGAGCCCTGGACAGCGATGGCCTGGATGGTTCCGTCCTTGATGAAGCCCTGGAGGTCCTGGTTGCCGTCAAAGCCGATCGCGACGATCTTGCCGGCTTTCCCGGACTGCGCCAACGCGCGCCCCATCCCCACAGCAGTCGGTTCATTTGCACCGAAGATACCCTTCAGATCCGGATTGGCAGACAGCACGTCGGTCGTCTGATTGAGCGCGGTCGCCATCTGCGACTGCGAGTAGAACGGTCCGACAATCTGCAGCTTCGAGTGCTGCTCGAGATACTTCCGGAACCCACCCACGCGGCCAATCTCGGAACCCGCGCCGGCGACGTACGACATCACAGCGACTTTCCCCGTCTGTCCGACACGGTCGATCATCGCTTTCGCGCACAACTCACCGGCCTTGACGTTATCGGTCGAGAGAAACGACTGGTAATACTGCTTGCCGGAATCGGACACGAGCGAATCGATCAGGACGACCGGAATTTTTGCCTCCCAGGCCTTCTTCATTGCCGGGACCAGCGCGTCGGGATCGGACGGCGCGAGCACGATCGCCGCGACATGCCGGTTCACCGCGTTCTCGACCATATTGACCTCGTCCGCCACGGCTGACTCGGTCGCCGGTCCCTGAAACGTCATCGTGTAGCCGTTCAGCCCTTTCATGCCCTCCGTTGCACCCTTTTGCACGTTCTGCCAAAAATTCGAGTTGGCCGTCTTGACGATTACGGCGATCTCTCCGCCCGCCGCATTCGCGTGCGCCGTCACTGCGGTCAAAAGTGCGGCGGCCAATGCCAGATACATCTTTCTCATGTCTCACTCCTTGGGTTGGTGATTGCACTGCTTTGTTGGACTTCTCGAATAGCATCATTCGATGTGCTTCATCGACGGTTTCTGACCTGGTCGATCCAGACCGTGCCGAGAATGACCAGTCCGATGATGATTTGCTGGATGAAACTCGATACGCCGTTCATGTTCAGACCATTGCGCAGCACGCCGATCACAAACGCACCGATGGCCGTACCGGAGATCGTGCCTACACCGCCCATCAGGGACGTCCCGCCAATCACGGCGCTGGCGATCGCATCGAGCTCGTACATGACGCCTTCGTTCGGTTGCGCCGTGACGAGGCGCGACATCAGCACACAACCCGTCAGACCGGCGAGCACGCCGGACAGCACATAGGTAAACAAGGTGACGCGGCGGACATTGACGCCGGAGAGCCGCGCAGCTTCGGCATTCGAGCCGACTGCGTAGATGTGGCGGCCAAGCGAGGTGCGCGTCAGCATGATCGACACGGCCACCGCCAGCACGACCATGATGATCACGGGATACGGGATCCCCGGAAATACCGTATCGGGGAACCCGTCTGCACCGATATGCGAGATGCGGAACAACGCGCCATTTCCGAGTTCGCCGAACGCGTCGCCGAGTCCCGAAACCGGGCGCGCGCCGGTGATCTGAAGCGCGAGACCACGCGCGACCAGCATCATGCCGAGCGTGGCGATAAAAGGCGGCAGCCCCATACGCGTGACGCACAGGCCATTAACGAATCCGCACAGGCCGCCCACCACGACGCCGCCGAGCATGCCGAGAGGAATCGGCACGCCAGCCTTGACGAGCAACGCGGCGACCACACCAGACAGCGCGAGTACGGAACCCACGGACAGGTCGATTCCGCCCGTAATGATCACGCAGGTTGCCGCCACGCCGAGATAGGCAATCGACGTCACCTGCAAGGCCACTGTCATGCCATTGTCGACCGAGAAGAAAGCGGAACTGGTCAATGAAAAGACGGCCACCAGCATGATCAGACTGCCGAGCGCGGCAAATTTCTGAATCAGGTCGCGACGCCGGAGCTTCGCGCTGGTGTCGACAGTAGTGGTCTGTTCGGTTGTTATTTCAAGCATGATTTCGTCCCGATGCGAAGTGCATGATTTCTTCCTGATTGGTGTGGCGCGTCTCCAGGATCGTGGCGATCTGGCCTTCGTGGAATACCGCGACGCGATCGGACATGCCGAGAATTTCAGGCAATTCCGAACTGATCAGCACAACGCCGATGCCCTGCGCGGCGAGCTGGTCCATCAGCGTGTAGATCGCGTATTTCGCGCCGACATCGATCCCGCGCGTGGGCTCGTCGAAAAACAGAATCTTCGATTCGCGAAACAGCCATTTGCCGACGACAACCTTCTGCTGATTGCCGCCGGACAGGTTGCGCGTGAGTTGATGGACGGTCGGCGTGCGGATCCCGAGCGTTTCGACGTAACGCTGTGCGATGGCCGCTTCTTCGGCGAAACGAATGAAGCCGGCGCGACCCGACACCGCCTCGATATTGGCCAGCGTGATGTTGGTCGCGACCGGCATCTTCAGCGCGAGGCCGTCGCTCTTGCGGTCTTCCGACAGATACGCGATACCGTGGCGAATCGCATCGATAGGCGAGCGGATCGAGACGCGCTCGCTCCCCATATGAATCTCGCCGCCGTCCGGTTGGTCAGCGCCGAAAATCGCCCGTGCCACTTCGGTCCGGCCTGCGCCCATCAAACCGGCGAAGCCGAGAATCTCGCCTCGCCTCAGTTCGAACGAAACCGGCCCAAATGCCGGTGCGCGCGACAGATTGTCGACGCGCAGCAGCACGTCCTGCGTCGGAACCGAGCGGCGCGGCGGGTACGCATCGTTCAGCGCCCGGCCGACCATTCGCGCGACGATCTCATCCATGCTGGTCGCCGCGAAATCGTCGGTTGAAATGTGATGTCCGTCGCGCAGCACCGTCACGCGGTCGACGATCTGCTTCAGTTCATCGAGACGATGAGAGATGTAGACAATGCCGACCCCGCTCTCGCGCAACTCCTTGATGATCCGGAACAGGTGCATGGTTTCGGATTCCGTGAGCGACGAAGTGGGTTCGTCCATGATCAGCACCTGGGCGTCGAGCGAGAGCGCCTTGGCGATTTCGACCATCTGTTGCTGGGCGATCGACAGCGTCCCCACCAGCCTCGTGGGCGGCAACGACAATCCAATGCGGGCGAGCGCGCGCTGGGCGTTCCCATTCAGTCGTGCGCGATCGATGAACGGCCCGCGTTTGGGCTCGCGTGCCAGGTAGATGTTTTCCGCAATCGACAGGTGCGGCACCAGATTCAGTTCCTGGTGAATGATCGCAATGCCTGCTTCCTGTGCCTCGAGTGAGGACGCGAACCGCCTTTCCATGCCGCGAAAAACGATCGTGCCGGCATCCGGCTGGTATTGCCCGCTGACGATTTTCATCAGGGTCGACTTGCCAGCGCCGTTTTCGCCACAAATCGCGTGCACTTCGCCGCGGCGCAATTGGAAGTGCACGTCCTCCAGTGCAACGACACCGGGAAACCGCTTGCCCAGCCCGCTCAGTTTCAATAGCTCCGGGGGTTCCTTTAACGCGAAGCCGTCCACCACGCGCGGGGCCAGGTCAGTGCTCAGATCTGTCACACGTGTCTCCTTCTTTTGTGTAGAGGCGCTGCCGTCGGTCAGGCCAATCTGATGCAGATTAAAGAATAAACGGCGATTTTGGTCAAGCCAATTTGCAAGATACTTCTTCTGGCCTTACCAAGGGCAAACCCGAACTGTTCCTGCAAAATGCGCTGAAAACCTTGTCAGGCTTGCGTGGTAGACTTTGATCGCTGGTCGACAGACGACCCGGGCCATTTATCCTTCCGGCAGCAAAATGAAACAGACCGAGCCAAAGCGGCTTTACCAATTAGTCGCCGACCAGATTCGCGGCCTCATCCACGGAGGGGATTTCCCGCCGGGGTCGAGACTGCCGCCGGAGCGCGAGTTGTCGCAGCAACTGGGTGTTTCGCGCCCGTCTCTGCGCGAGGCGTTGATCGCACTGGAAATCGGCGGCAGCGTCGAGACCCGCATGGGTTCGGGCGTCTATGTGCTCGAAACCGCAAACGAACGTGAAGAGTCACTGGCTGTATTAGGCGAAAGTCCGACGGAAATCATGCAGGCCCGGGCCGTAATCGAAGGCAGCCTCGTCGTGCTCGCCAGCACGCGGCTTACGGCCGGCTCTCTGGACCGGTTGCGGCGCAGCGTGGATGCGATGCATCGCCTCGCCTCTGCCGGCAAATCTCCTGTGGAACCGGACCGGCAATTCCACCTGATCATCGCGGAAACGGCCGGCAATACGGTGTTGAGCCGATATGTGGCCGATCTGTTCGACGCGAGGCGCGATCCGATCGGGGCGAGGATTAGCGAACTCGTCGAAAATACGGCCACATGGATGGCTGCGGTTGAGGAGCACGAAAACGTTCTGCATGCACTGCAAGCAGGAGACCCTATTGCTGCAGAAGCGGCGATGCGATCGCATCTGAAATCTTCTGAAGAGCGTTGGGTCGGAAGTGACATCAAGAAAGTTGCACCCAACGATGCCGACAGTAAAGCTGGCCGCGTGCGACTGGGTTGAGTTGCGAAGTCGACCGGTTAGAGCTTGCGCCGAAATTTCAAGCGTCGCCGTGAGGCCCACCATGAAAGCAGCGCTTGTCGCCACAACGTAACGGCGTTCGACGATATTGATAACCGTTGAACATCAATGCTTCAAAAAATTGCACTTCTCGTTCGGGGCGTCTTGAGCAAATATCGATGCTCAAGAAGTTCATAAACGCGTCGACAGAGAACGCATCGGAGACAGGCGCGAAACGCAGAACAGCGTTTCGCCGCATTCCAGTGCAACCCGGTCACGGGTGCCGCCAACGGTAGCCGATGCCCATCTCGCATGACCCACCTCGCGTTGTGAATCCTGCCGCCGCTTTCAAGCGAGTCCACGGCAGATGAGCATTTCGCGCCTTCCGCAGCGAGCTAAGCGCACTCAGTACCTGCTTCATTCGTCATTGCCTTGAATTTCAGGAGACACTCATATGCAGATCACCGGAATGTTGCACGGCGCGCGCCTATTGCAATTCGTCGGATTCCCGGCTAGCGAAGTGCTGGGGCCGAGCGCCAGCGAGGAGGAGATAAAGTCGCTGATCGACCGCCACGGGCAGGTCTTTATCAAGCCGGTATTCAAGGGCGGCGTGGGCAAGAAGGGCAAGGCCGGGTTGCTCGGGCGCGCGACAGATCTCAAGACGGCGCTCGCCGAGAAAGAGCGGCTGTACTTCGCCGAGCACGTCGTGGGTCATGTAAGGGCCAAGGCGAACGGCGTCACGTTCGAAGCAGGCGTACCGGCCAAACATGAAGTCTACTTCTCGATCACCGATTCCACCCGCTTTCGCGCTCCCACCATGACGCTGTCGCACGCGGGTGGCATGGACATCGAAGAGGTCGATCCAAAGCAAGTCGCAATGGTGCCCTTTGATGCATTGACCGGCCTGAAGGCGTTCGTCGTCGCGAATGCGTTGAGCGAGATCGGCGCGCCGCGCGAAATCATTTCCCCACTCGTGCAGCAATTGCCGAAGCTCTGGGAGCTCTTTCACGACTTCGGCATGACGACGCTCGAGCTGAATCCGATCCGCATGCGCGAGGACAAGAACGGTCGGCTCACACCCGTGGCCTGCGACTTCAAGTGCGGGTTCGACCGTGACGACCCGCGCTTCTCGCGCCTCGGCCTGCCTGCTCACCTGTTCGCTGCCGACTACTCAGACTTCGAGCAGGAGATCAAACCAGCTTCGCACGCACCAGGGTCAAAGCGATGTCTATGTGATCAATGACAAGGGAACGATCCTCGCGCCCACGTTCGGCGGCGGGGCCAACTCGCTCGTCACGGAGATGTTGGGCGACGCAGCCATCATCTCTTCGGATTTCGGCGGCAATCCTCCCTACGAAAAAATGAAGGAAGTGGCGCGCATCTGCTTCCGGCATTGGCTGAAGCAGTCCAACGTACTGTTCATCATTGGCGGCAAGTCCAACAACACCGATATCTACGAAACACTGCGCGCGATGGCCGATGCGCTACGCGAGCACTTCAGCGAGCACGGTCCCACCCCGCTTTATGTCGTCCTTGGGCGCGGCGGTCCAAACCTTGTTCGTGGCATGTCGGCACTGCGCGACACCTGTGATTCGCTCGGCCTTCCCTATCGCCTGTTCGGCTTTGACTCCGACATCAGCGAAGTGATCCAGTACGCACGGAAGGCCGATGCGTGGATGCAATCGGGAGGACGCGCGCAGGTCGCAGCGCGCATCGGCGCGCGTCAGACGCAACCGCAGACGGATACGGCAAAGGCGTAAGGAGATCGACATGATCAAGCAAGGCAATAATCATTTCAGGTATTTCGTCGGCATCCAGTCGCTTGCACAATTAGTCACGCGCGAGGACCGCGTTTGTGTGCTCAACATTCTGGGAGGCGAGTCGTCGGACGTGACGCCGGTGAGCCACGCGTTTTCCGGTGGGAATATCGTATTCGGCACTGCGCCTGGCAAGCGCGGGCAGGTGCTCGTGACGCCTGCCGGCGACATCCCCGTCTATAACAACGTGCGCGAAGGCCTCGAAGCCGGGCATCGTTTCAATTGCGGCGTCGTCTATCTGCCGCCGTCGGCCGCGCGCGATGGGGTGGCCGAACTGATCCGCGTCAATCCCGATCTGCGCAAGATTTTTATCATTACGGAGAAGATCTCCGTGCACGACGCCCGGGAAATTCGCGCGATGGGCCAGCAAGCAGGCATCGACATTTTTGGCGCGAACGGGCTGGGCGTCGCGGACTCCTGGCAGCGGGTGCGCATCGGGGGTGCGCTCGGCGGCGATGATCCCGGCGCAACTTTGCGGCGGGGCTCGATCGCGATCTTTTCCAACTCGGGCGGGTTTAGCACCACCATTGCGCAATATCTGCGCATGAGCGGCTGGGGTACAACGACCGTCGTATCCAGCGGCAAGGACGTCTACATCCACTATGCGGCGCCGGAGTTCGCCTTTGCCCTCGCCAACGACGCGCGCAGCAAGGCTGCCGTACTGTACTGTGAGCCGGGCGGCTACTACGAGGCCGACGCCACATTTACGAAACCCGTCATTGCCTGCGTGGTAGGCCGCTGGAAGAGTCGTCTGACGCGCGCGGTGGGGCATGCGGGCGCAATGGCGGGCGGCGCCGACGATGCTCTTGCGAAGGAGCGTTGGTTCATGGAGAAGTTCGGCGTCGAGCGTCTTTTTACGCCGGACGATCCATGCTGCTCTCGGTGAAGGGCGCCGTTGTGACAAACATCGCGCACATTCCCGCCGCGCTCACCGCAGTGATGCGCGCGAACGCGACGATGCCCGACTTTGAGCCGGAAGGCAGCCTCTCGCTCAAACCGTGGTTTGGCTCGGATCAGGGGATCGAACTGCCAGACTACCTCGCCCTGCCGGTCGTGGAAGCAGTCGCGCCGTACAACGAACAGATTACGCGGGCGAACAGCCAGATCGGCACAATCCCGCCGCGCCAACCGTTGAAGGACGCTTCGGGCGCCTCGCAGATGGACGCAAAAACGCAGGTGAGCAGCCTGCACGGGGTATCCATGCTCGAAGCAGCGACGCACTCGCTTGAGGAGAACATCTGCCTCGCGCTGTTGCGGGAGTTCGGCGGGGCAAACGACACAAAGCTCATCGACGTGGCTGTTGGCGCTGCAGTGAATCTGCACGGGACACCGGAACTGGCGGCCGCGCAGGCTTCGCGCGAGGCGGGCAATGCGCCCAATGCCGTGCTCGCGGCCGCGGCGGCGATCGTCGGGCCGAATCGCCAGCGTGCTGCGCGCGAGGCGGCAGCACTGATGATCGACGGCTTCGCGACAGCCAGGCTCACAGACGCGTTCGACGAGACCTTCGATGTCGATGCCGTCCACACCGCGGACACTGCAGCGCTGTTCTGCGATGAACCCGATCCAGAGGCGCAAGCCATGCTGGGCGGGCTCGCCTCGCGCGGCGTAAGTTCCGCAATGATCCGATGGCTGTCGTGTGGCCCGGGCCATCCGCGCCCGGAAGCAGTACTCGCGGCGATCACGACGACACTCGCCTGGGGCCCGCTCATGCGCAAGCGGATCTCCCGCCTGACCGCAGAAAGCTTGCCGTGGTGGACAAAGCTCTTCGGCACCATGATCGGCGCCTCAGCGGACGCCTCGCAGCACGGCCCGGACGGATTTTGCGGCTTCGCCACCGAAGAATTACTCGGCGAACGCACTCTGACGGAAATCGCCTTCGCAGCGCTGCTAAACCTGAAACCGACTGTCGACGACCTTTTCGCGTTCAAGACCCTTGTCGGTTTGCTGCTCACGAACGGACCCGGCGCCATTTCGGCGCAAGGCGCAAAGGGCGCAGTATCTGCCGATGGCCCGGAAAGTCCCGAGCGGGTGCAGCTAAACAAGGCTCTGGCGGGGTTCCTCACGCACACTGGATATACGCATGGCGGCAACGGCTACGAAGGCATTGCGTTCCTCAACGAGGCGTTCCGCAGCAGCGGCCTTGAAGATCCGACCGATGCTCATCATGCCGTGGACCTCGAAGCGCTCGCCCGGCGCTCCGTCGAGCGATACGCGCAGTACAAGGCGCGCCAGAAGCAGTTGGGGAGCCTCGATATTGCGAAACTTCCGGGTGTTAATCATCCGGTCTTCAAAGACAAGCCGGTGAACCACGACCCGCGGGAAATCTTCATCGCCAACCTTTATGAAGCCCGCGGCGAGTACAACGCGTTTCATGCGTTTTACCGTGTGCTGGTGCAGGCTTTGTTCGACGCAGGCGTCTCGCGCAATGTCTATTGCGTCAATGTCGATGCCGTGATTGCCGCGTTGCTGTTGAAGATGCTGTGGCAGCCGCTCAAGCGCGGGGAGTTCAGCGAGGCGGACCTTGAAACGGCCGCGTTCACGATCTTCCTCTATCCGCGCATGCTGGGCTGCGCTGCGGAAATTGACGATCATTTGAACCGCGGACGCAATATGGACACGCGTACGGCCGCTTCCCAGTGTCGTTTCGTGGCCTGACCGCTGGCCTCTGATGGTCGCCGCCACGCGCTGGCGCACAGCTAACGCGCGGCGGCGGCGAAAAAGGGGGCGCCGATTGATAACCATTTGACATCAATCGTTCAGAAGATTGCACTTATCGTTTGATTGGCCACGGGCCAAAATTCCCGAAAAGACAAAGAGCGGGACCACCGCATAGCTCGGGATTTCAGGAGACACATTGATGCACCCCTCACCCTCTACCCTTTCGCCGGGACATTCAAAGGCTGCGGCGGTTTTCCGCGTGACGGCCGGAAATTTTCTGGAGCAGTTCGACTTCTTTCTGTTTGGCTTCTATGCGACGCAGATCGCCAACGTCTTCTTTCCGGCCGGGAGCGAATTTGCCTCGTTGATGATGACGTTCGCGGTCTTCGGTGCCGGTTTTCTGATGCGCCCGCTCGGCGCGGTCGTGCTCGGCGCGTACATCGACGACGTCGGCCGCCGCAAGGGGCTCATCGTCACGCTCTCCATCATGGCGAGCGGCACCATCCTCATTGCGTTCGTGCCGGGCTACGCGACCATTGGCCTTGTGGCACCCGCGCTTGTGCTGCTCGGGCGGCTGTTGCAGGGCTTCTCCGCGGGTGCGGAGCTGGGCGGCGTGTCGGTGTATCTCGCCGAGATGGCCACGCCCGGCCGCAAGGGCTTCTTCACGAGTTGGCAGTCCGCGAGCCAGCAGGTGGCGATCGTCGTGGCCGCGGGCCTCGGCTTCGCGCTCAACCAATCGCTGAACGCCGCTACCATCGCGGCGTGGGGATGGCGCGTGCCGTTCTTCGTCGGCTGCATGATCGTGCCGTTCGTCTTCGTGCTGCGTCGTAATCTGCAGGAAACCGAGGAGTTCAAGGCTCGCCAGCATCGCCCGAGCATGAAGGAGGTATTCACGACGCTGGTCCAGAACTGGACCGTCGTGATTGCAGGCATGATGCTGGTGGCGATGACCACCGCGAGCTTCTATCTCATCACGGTCTACGCGCCGACTTTCGGCAAGACGGTCCTGCACCTCAGCACCGCCGATAGTTTGCTTGTGACGCTGTGTGTGGCCGTGTCGAACTTCGTGTGGCTGCCGATCGGCGGAGCCCTCTCCGACAGGATCGGCCGCCGGCCGCTCCTCATCGCCATGACGGTGCTCGCCATCGCGACCGCGCACCCGGCGCTGTCGCTGCTCGCTCACGCGCCCAGCTTCCTCAACATGCTGCTCGCCCTCCTTTGGCTCTCGTTCATGTACGGCATCTATAACGGCGCGATGATCGTCGCACTGACGGAAGTGATGCCGGCGCAGGTACGCGTCGCGGGCTTCTCGCTCGCCTATAGCCTCGCGACCGCCGTATTCGGCGGTTTCACACCGGCGATCTCCACGGCGCTCATTCACATGACTGGCGACAAGGCCGCACCCGGCTACTGGATGAGCTTCGCGGCAGCGTGCGCCCTGATGGCGACGTTTGCACTCTATCGGCGCCGCGCAGCGACGCTGACTCCGGCGCACTGATTCGCGTCTCGCTCCGCAGGCGGCTAAACACACAATCTGACACGGCTCCGATCATGAGAAATCTGTTTCTGAAACTATGCGCCGCAGCACTGGTCGCAACCTCGGCTGTTGCGGCGAACGTGCAAGCCGCCGACCTGCACGTCATGAGCTCGGGTGGCTTTACCGCAGCGTACAAGGTGCTCGGCCCGAAGTTCGCATCCGGGACGGGCAACACGCTCGACACCGCGCTTGGTCCGTCGATGGGCAAATCGCCCGAAGCGATCCCCAACCGGCTCGAGCGTGGTGAGCCCGCCGACGCCGTTATCATGGTCGGATATGCGCTTGACGAATTGATCCAGAAAGGCAAGGTCATCCCCGGATCGCGGGTCGAGCTGGCCGATTCGCGCATCGGCATGGTCGTGCGCGAAGGAGCGGTGAAACCCGATATCAGTTCGGCAGAAGGCCTCCGGCAGACCCTGCTGCATGCGAAGTCGATCGCGTACTCGGACAGCGCAAGCGGTGTCTACATTGAGCGGGAGTTGTTCAGGAAGCTCGGCATCGAGGATCAGGTCAAGCCGAAGGCGAAGATGATCCCGCGGATTCCAGTAGCCTCGGTGGTGGCGAACGGCGACTACGAAATCGGCTTCCAGCAGGTGAGCGAGTTGCTGCCCGTCAAGGGGGCGACCTTCGTCGGAAAGATTCCTGAGTCCCTGCAGTCGGTCACGCGTTTCGCCGCCGGCATTCCCGTCAACGCACAGCATCCGAAGGAAGCGAAAGCCCTGCTCGACTACCTCGCTTCACCTGGCGTACAGGCAGACGTCAAATCGACAGGGCTAGATACCGTCTCCGCTCATTGACGCAAACCTGAATGAAGGCTTGCCTCAGGCGGCCTTCCTGTCACATCCCCGAGGTATCTCTCGCGGGATCCCCCGCACCGTCCGCGCCGCCTGGCGCTGCCGCCCCGAGCATTCGCGCAAGACGCGTACGATCGCAAGCACCCTCCCACATCGAAACGAAGATCACCGCGCAGGCGTTGCTGATCACGCTCGTCAGGGCGCGCGCCTCGGACATGAAGCGGTCGATGCCCACCAGTAGCGCCACCCCGGCGACGGGCAGATCGGGAATCACCGTCAGCGTCGCGACGAGCGCCACTAATCCGCTGCCCGACACACCCGCCGCCCCCTTGGACGTGAGCAACATAACGGCGAGCATCATCGCGATTTGCGGCGCGGAAAGCGGCACGTCGCACGCCTGCGCGATGAACATCGAGGCGAGCGTCAGATAGATCGCGGTGCCGTCGAGATTGAACGAGTAGCCTGCGGGCAGCACAAGCCCCACAACGCCCTTGTCGCAGCCGAGCGCCTCAAGCTTCGCGATCAGGCGCGGCAGTACCGGCTCCGTCGACGATGTCGCGAGAACGATGAGCAACTCCTCGCGCATGTAGCGCAAGAGCCGCCAAAGTGCGAAGCCGTGCAGCCGCGCGAGCGGAGCGAGCACCAGCGCAATGAACAGCAGGCATGCCATGTAGAAGGACACCATCAACATCCCGAGCGATCCGACCGAGCGGATGCCGAAGCGGCCCACCGTGAAAGCCATCGCGCCGAATGCCCCGAGCGGAGCGAGTCGCATGATCATCGCGAGGATGCGGAACAGGGTCTCGGCAATGCCGTCGATGAGCGCGAGCACCGGCCTGCCCGCCTCCGGACAGGAATTTAGCGCAAAGCCGAAGAGCAGCGAGAGCAGCAGCACTGGCAGCACCTCGCCCTTGTCGAAGGCGCCAAGCATCGTCTCGGGAATGACGCTCAGCGCAAATGCGACAAGGCCGCCCGGCTGCGCGTGCTTCGCATATTGCGCGAGGATGCTCGCGTCCAGATGGTTAGCGTCGATGTGCATGCCCGCGCCGGGCCGCAGCACGAAGGCCGTGACGAGTCCGAGCGCAAGCGCCACGGCTGTCAAAAAATAGAACAGTCCCAGCGCCTGAAAAATTGTGCGCCCGATGGCCTTCCCGCTCGCAAGCGACGTGATCCCCGAGACGATCGTGCAGAAAACGATCGGCGCAATCATCATCCTCACGAGGCCGATGAACCCGTCGCTCAAGGGCTTGAGCAGCGGGCCCGCTTGCGGCAAGAAGTGACCGAGCGCCATGCCGAGCATCATGCCCAGCAAAACCTGCAGATAGAGCGAACGAAGCGGTCTTGCCAACCTCACGATGCGGTTTTCCTGCCTGGCGGCTCTTTTGGAGACGTGTTATTGCCCACGGCATCGCTGCATGCGACGCCGCCGCGCTTCATCTCGACAATCGTTCTGTGAAACTCCTGCGCAGCCGGTGTAAGTGGACGTCCGCGGCGTCTCACGATTCCCACGCGCCGCTTCACCACCGGTTCGACGAGCGGCACGCTCGTGAGGATGGGGTGATCGCGCCCGGGCATGGCCATCGACGGCACTGCGGCGACACCGAGCCCCGCCTCGATTAAACCGAGCATGGTCGTTACGTGACGCGTCTCGCAGACGCTCGGCGCACGCGGCGCCACGGCCGACAGCGCCTGATCGAGCAGCAGTCGGTTGCCGGAAGTTTTGTCCACCGAGACGTACTCGTACTCGTAAAGCTCGTTCCAGGTCACGCGTTTTTTGCGCGCGAGCGGGTGATCACGGCGGCAGGCGGCCACGAAGCGCTCCTGCAGCAGAACCTTGAACTCGACCTCGGACTCCTGGCTGCCCAGAAAGCTCACGCCGAAATCCGCCTCTCCGCTGATGACGGCGCCAAGCACCTCATTCGCGCTCATATCCAGCATCTTGACCCTGATGCGCGGGAAGCGGCGATGATAGCTCGCGACGGCGCTCGGCAGGAAGTAGTAGGCCACCGAAGGCACGCAGGCGATGGTGACATGTCCCAGTCGGCTCGAAGAAACGTCGCGGATGCCGAGCAACGCGACGTCGAGATCATCAAGCAGCTGCTCGGCGCTCGGCGCGAATACCCGGCCGACGGTGGTGAGCGTGACGCTGCGCGTGGTGCGCTCGAATAGACGCACGCCGAGTGCTTCCTCGAGCTTGTCGATCCGGCGGCTCAAGGCCGGCTGCGAAATGCTCACCGCCTCGGCGGCCTTGCGGAAGCTTCCCAGTTCCACTACTGCTCGAAACGCCTGCAAGTCGTTCAAGTCGAAGTTGATACCCACGGAGTCATCCTCCACATCCTGGATGTGGCTATTTTGCATGAAGCAGCTCAAAGCGCCCATTGCGAACTACGCCCGTTCGCTCGGCCCTCCGGCGGTACTGCAGACGTGAGGCGCGACGGGCCGGTTTCACGGACTCAGCCGTCATTCACATGAGAGACGCGGGCATCGCCCTCTGGCCGACAACGGGCGAAAGCACGGCGCGCCAAAGTCGTGTGAGACAGCAGCAGGGCGCTAGAACAGCGAGGCCTCTCGATGACAGTGTGGGGCGATACGCATCAACGCGACGGAGCGCTAAGCACCAGCGCCACCGCGCAGGCAGGTGCGAACGCGGCACCAGCGCCTGACGATGACATGACGCGCGCGGAGGCCATCGCGAGAAAGTTGATCGGGAGGAGCGATAGCTTGGGCTCTCATGATGCCGGTGAGGATTGAGTTCGTGCTTCTCGTGCGACGGGCCGTCGCGAGGCCCGATGTCCCTGCCGGGGCGCGGCGTGCCGGACTTGCGGGCAGCGGCGCTCGCAACAGGTCGCCGGGCTATTTGCCAAAATATGAACGTCGTTTATAATAGCGAATGGACGGCCGCAATCTGGCGGCGATCTAGCGCTAGTCGTATGCGGGTGCTCTGTCATCGCGCAGGTATCCGGCTCGGCTTTAACCTTTACGCCGAAAGTTGTGGGTGGTTACGAGGTGTGGGCCACACTACACGAGGAGCTCGCCGTGCCACGCGAAGCCGTCACCGCCTGCCGCATCTGCGCCGGCAACTGTTCACTGCGCTTGACCCTGGACGACGCCGGACGCGTCGTTGCTGCGCGCGGCGACCGCGACAATCCGCTCACGCGCGGCTACGCCTGCATCAAGGGCGCGTATCTGCATGAGGCGCATAACAGCGCGGAGCGGCTCCTGCACCCGCTGAAACGGCAGCCCGATGGCAGTTTCGTGCAGATGCCGCTTGACGTGATGCTGGCCGAGATCGCGGCGCAACTCCAGGCACTGATCGAGCGCCACGGCGCCGATGCGGTCGCAGCCTTTCGCGGCACCATGAACTACTCTAACCTCGCCGCCAATCATATGTTGCCCGCCTTCCTCGCGGCGCTGGGTTCGAATTCGTTTTTCTCTACAATGACCATCGACCAGTCGGCCAAATGGGTGGCATTTGAGCGACTGGGCGGCTGGGCCGCCGGCAAAGATCCGTATGCGCTCGCCGACGCGCTATTGTTCGTCGGCACCAATCCGCTGGTGTCGCTATCCACGTTCAACTTTGCATTGCAGAATCCGGTCAAGCAGCTCCACGAAGCGAAGGAGCGCGGCCTTAAGCTGGTGGTGATTGATCCACGAGAGACCGAGACCGCCCGCCATGCCGATGTCTTCCTGCAGGTGCTGCCGGGCGAGGACCCGACCGTCCTGGCTGGCCTGCTGCGCATCATTCTGTGTCGCGGCTGGCACGATGCTGAATTCTGCGCGCGCTACGTCAAGGACCTGCGACGACTGGCGCGCGCGGTCGAGCCGTTCACGCCCGACTACGTCGCCCAGCGCGCCGGCGTAAGCGTCGAAGGGCTCGAAGCCGCCGCTGCGGCCTTCGCGGAACCGGTCCGGGAGGCCGGCGGCCTGCGCCGCAAGCGTGGCTCGGCCGCATCGGGAACCGGGCCCAACATGGCGCCGCACTCCAATCTGGCCGAGCATCTGGTCGAATGCCTCAACGTCGTGTGTGGCCGCTTCGCTCGCCCCGGCGACCCTGTACCGAACCCCGGCGTAGTCGCCCCACGCTACCAGCGCCGCGCCGAAGTGATTGCGCCACGCCGTTCCTGGGAATCCGGCTGGAAGAGCCGTGTCGGCGGCTATGGCATGCTGTTCGGCCAGAAGATGAGCGGCACGCTGGCCCAGGAAATCACTACGCCTGGCGCCGGCCAGATCCGCGCGCTGTTGGTCGACGGCGGCAATCCAGTCGATGCCGTGCCCGACCAGCGCCGCATCGCCGATGCGCTGCGCCAACTGCAACTGCTGGTATGCATCGAGCCTTTCATGACTAACACTGCGCGGCTCGCGCACTACGTGATTCCACCGAAGCTGATGTTCGAGCGCGCCGACCTGCATTCGCGCGACTATGAGTCCTACATCATGTTTCAGCCTTACGCACAATACTCGGCCGCCGTGGCGACGCCGCCGGAGGGATCCGAAGTCGTGGACGACTGGTTCGTATTCTGGGATCTGGCGCGGCGCCTGGGCAAGACCATCATATTCGACGACGTTCCGCTCGATATGCGCGCAGCTCCGACCACCGAAGAGCTGCTGGCGATCCTGGTTCGCCACGGCTCGATCTCATTTGACGAACTGAAGCTGTACCCACAAGGGAAAGTCTACGAGATCGAACCGATGATCGTGCAGCCCGGCGAGCCAGGGAACGCCGCGCGCTTCGACGTGATGCCGGACGACGTCGAGTGCGAACTGGCGGGCGTACTGAACGAAGCGGGGGCTCCGCCGGGGTTCACGCATCGCCTGGCGGTGCGGCGCGTGCGCGACGTGCAGAACACCATGTACCACCACCTGCCCGCGGTGCGCCGACGCATGGCGTTCAATCCGGCCTTTGTGCATCCCGATGACCTGGCTGCTCAAGGACTGACCGAAGGCCAGTGCGTGGCCATTGTTTCGCCGCATGGCCGCATTCGAGCCATCGTCAAAGGGGACGCCGCGCTGCGCCGAGGCGTCGTGTCCATCCCGCACGGCTGGGGACCGATGCCCGACGAGGAGCCCGAGACCTACGCCGGCGCCAATCCAAACCAGTTGCTCAGCACTACAGTTGGTCTTGATCCGATCAACGCCATGCCGGTAATGAGCGCGATGCCGGTACGCATCGAAGCTGTAGTCTGAATCGCAAGAGAGAACCCCGTTCGAATCGAACGATTTGTTTCCGAGCGCGACGATGCAGCTACCCGGCCGTCCTGCCGTCGATACGCTACTGCGGGTCGTGCAACAAACTGAGCGCAGCCCAACGCGTCGGCCGATTACCGCCCGCGGCTGGCGCCCGTAGAACACGCTAAGGCTTGACGAATCTCAGCGTCATGCGATCCGATTCACCGATTGCGGCGTAGCGCGAGCGGTCGACGTCACCGCCCGCGTAGCCCGGCGGCAGCGACCATACGCCATGCGGATAATCTTTCGTATCTCGCGCGTTCGCGTTGATTTCGCTGCGTTGCGCGAGCACGAAGCCGGCCGCCTGTGCCCGGTCAATCACGAAAGCTTCAGTCACATATCCGGTTTCGATCATCTGCTGTACCGTCGAGCCGGGCCGGGCGCGATGTTCTTCCACACCAAGTTCGCCCCCGTGCTTCAGCGCGTCATGGAACGCATGCAGATTGGCATCGAGCTGCCCATCCTTGATCCAGTTGTGAATGTTGCGAAAAGTAAGCACGCGATCGAACCGCTCGTGTGCATCGAAGCCGAAAAACTGGCCCGCGTGCAATGTGCCGACCACGACGTTCCCGTAGATTGCGGGGGCACCCGCGAGCTTGCGCAAATACTCTGCATCGATTGACCGGTCTTCCGAGGCCAGGTCCGCGGACGTGCTCAGATATTGCGCTTCGTACAGGTGACCGGCGTCGTGCAGATAGGGCGCCAGAATGTCCGTGTACCACCCGCCGCCCGGCGCGATCTCCAGCACGGTTTGCGTCGGACTCAGATCGAAGAAGCGCAACGTCTGCGCCGGGTGACGATAGACGTCGCGCGCCCGGGCGGTCTGACTGCGTTGCGGATTGGCGACCGCCAGGTCGAGCGCCTTCGCCTCGGAAGCTTGCGAAGGCGTGACATGACCGCTCAGCTGTGAGGAGGAAACGCATCCGGCCATGATCGTCGCGATCACCGTCATCGCGAAACGGACAGCACGACGCTTCGAATATTCCACCAGGGTCGAGCGCACGAGAATCGGCTTCATAGGCACCACGCGGAGTTGACATGGCACACACGATACCCGCTCCTTCGAAGTTCGTGTTTGCCGCACTGCTGGCCGGTGCATCGATGTCCGCGCATGCCCTCGCGCCGGGAAGGACCCCAGTCCTCGAACCCGCGTGTCAGGGAGCGGGCGGTGCCTTGTAGGTGTCTTCTATTGCCGTCAGCTTATCGAACGTGAGGTCCAGGTCCTGTTTGAAAGTATCGAGCACCTTTCGTTCGCGGGTGGGGCGCGTTCATTTCATTCTCACGCAATGACTTAGACCGGAAAACCTACCGGGACCAAATAGACGACGGTCTGGGCGTGCGGCAGGCCGAGCTTGCGCGCCGCCGGAGCTCCGTCGACGGCGCCCACGGGCACCGCGACGAGCCCAAGCGAGGCGACCTGGAGCAGCATGTTCTGGGTCGCGTGCCCGACCTCGAGATCGGCATACAGATTCGCTCTCCCGCCATACCTCGCGGTCAGCCGACTGGGATCGGCGGCCACCACGAGCAAGGCCGGGGCCGCCTCGACGGACGCCTGGTTGACCGCCAGTGCTCTCAGCTCGGGGCGCAGGTCGTGGGTCGCCCGCGTCTCGGCCCGGTGGCCATCAGGCAGATAGTGCATCACCTCCGTGGCGGTCACCACGTAAAGTTCGAGCGCGTACAAAGCGCCGGCCGCCGGAGCCGCGCGCTTGCCGTCCGAGCTGGTGATGCCCTGCCCGGCCCACAGCAGTTGGCCAATGGCCTCGACCGGCAGCGGCTTTGGCGCGAATCTGCGCACGGACCTGCGCTTCTCGATGGCTTCTTCGAGGGACAGCGTGCCTTTGAGGTTGGGCTTGGGCAGATCGATCTGACCGGTGAATTTCGCCTGGCTTGCCTGCGCCAGACCGGTAGAACCCTCGGCGAGCGCGCCTGCGGCCAGCGCAACCAACAGTTCACGGCGTTTCATCGGCACCTCCATCAGCAAAAAAGCAGGCTGGCTGGCAGAGCCTGCAGCCTGCGCGAATCTCAGTGCTGCAGATTTGCCGCCTCGTCTGTTTCCGGGCGGTCCGTCGAGCGGCAACGGCGCAGTCGACCATTCGCGCGGAGCAAACACGAACACGGCTAAGCGACGGAACCCACGACCGGTGTGCGCCGCACTTCCGACAGGTAGATCAGGATCAGCGAAACCCAGACGATCCCGGTGACGACGCCCATGGAGCGAACTATCTTGTCGTGCCGCCAGCGCTGGCGGTCAGCATCCTCCCATTGCCGGTCTTCATCTGTGACAGCACCATGACCATCCGAGGACTGAAGACGGGGGGCCGTGAAGTAACGTAACCTGTCCAGAAAGTGGCTCATGCGCGTCCTGCCTCTATCAGATCAGGCCGGTGCAAGCTCAAAGCGATGCCCGGCACGCAAGCACCTAAACGCCATCTGGCATAGTGACAGGTACGGTGTCTGCCTCAATCGGACTTTGGTCCTACAATCGCCGCCCGCGGGTGGTGTAGGGTTGTCATGCGCAACCGACAGGAGAGCAATCATGTGCCGCTGGCTCGCTTATACCGGCAATCCGCTTCAGCTCGAAACCGTGCTGTTCAACGCCCGGCATTCGCTGATCGATCAGAGCATGCATTCCCGGCTCGGCGCCACCACCACCAATGGCGACGGATTCGGGATCGGCTGGTATGGACATCCCACTGACATTCCGTTTCGCTACCGCTGCATCCAGCCCGCGTGGAGCGACCGCAATCTACGCGAGGCCGCGCGGGCAATCCACTCGCCGCTGTTCGTCGCGCACGTGCGCGCGGCGACCGACACGCCGTCGCAGGAAACCAACTGTCATCCGTTCCGCCACGGCCGCTGGCTGTTCGCGCACAACGGCCTGGTGCGCAACTATCCGGCGGTGCGCCGCGACCTGATGGTGAAGATCGACCCCGATCTGTTCCCGTCCATCGAAGGCTCGACCGATTCCGAGGTGCTGTTTTTTCTCGCGCTGACCTTCGGGCTGGAGCTCGCGCCCGTCACCGCGCTCGAACGGATGGTCGGATTCGTCGAAGCCACCGGCCGCCGGCATGGCGTGGATGAACCGCTGAACATGACCGTGTGCGCGACCGACGGCGAGCAGATCATCGCGGTCCGCTACTCGAGCGAAGGACAGTCGCGCTCGCTGTTTCACAGCACGTCGTTCCGTCATCTGCGCGAGTTGTATCCCGACGACGAGCGCATCAAGACGGCCGGCGAGAATGCGTTCCTCGTGTTGTCCGAGCCGCTTGCGGACTTGGCGGGCTTTTGGGAGGAAATTCCCGAGAGCACGGCGGTGGTCGCGCGCGGCGGCGAGATTGGGCAGTATGCGTTCAAGCCGCGACTGGACTGAGCCGCGCATGGACTGAGTCGCGCCAAGCCAATCGTGCTCGAAGACTTGCCTGACGCGATCGACGAGATCCAGTTGCGGACGAAGCCTCTTGCGCACCATGCGTGACGGTGTCCGCCGGCACGGCCCAAAGTTCGTTACTCCGTTTAGAAACCCGCATTTCCGCGCACTGTCAGCGGAGGCGCCTTGCGCATCTTCGCCGGTGCGCTCGTCGAGCGCGTCCATGATGTGCAGCCGATTCCTATGCCCGCCTCCCGAAGCCGCGCGACGCTGGCACGAACGCCCGGGCCCGCGACTTGCTAAACGTTGCCGCGAGGTGACACATATATGAACGACGAAGAATTGATAGAGCCGGAATCCGCCGTACGCGATTCCGTGGAGCGATCCTGGATCAGACGCCTGGGCCCTGGCCTGATCACGGGCGCCGCGGACGACGATCCGTCAGGAATCGGCACCTATTCGCAGGCCGGCGCGCAGTTCGGATTCAACCTTCTGTGGGTGATCCTGATCACGTATCCATTGATGACCGCAATACAGCTGGTGAGCGCGCAGATTGGCCGGGTAACCGGCAAGGGCCTCGCGTCCAACATACGCGCGCATTATCCGGCATGGCTGCTGTACGGCGCGGTCGCCCTGCTCGTCGTGGCGAACGTGATCAACATCGCCGCCGATCTGTCGGCGATGGGCGCCGCGGCCGAATTGCTGCTGCCAGGTCCGCAGCACCTTTATGTCGTCGGCCTCGGGACGCTCTGCGTCGTTCTGCAGATTTTTGTCCCCTACGACAGTTATGCGCGCGTTCTGAAGTGGACCGCCCTCTCGCTTCTTTCGTACGTCGCGGTCGCATTCATCGTTCCGATCCCCTGGGGTGAAGTCGCGCGCGCCATTGTGTTGCCGCGCATCTCGCTGACGTCGGACTATCTGACCATGGTCGTCGCGGTGCTGGGCACGACGATCAGTCCGTACCTGTTCTTCTGGCAGGCGTCGCAGGAAGTCGAAGAAATGCGCTCGGCACCGGAACAGGCGCCGTTGCGCCGCGTACCGCACCAGGCGCCCGCGCAGTTGCGAAGGATCCGTTTCGATACGTGGGTTGGCATGGGGGTGTCCAACTTCGTCGCATTCTTCATCATGTTGACGGCGGCGGCTACGCTGCATCTGCATCACATCGACGTGAAAACCTCGGCCGATGCCGCGCGCGCGCTCGAGCCGTTTGCCGGGCGCTTCGCTTACGTCCTGTTTGCGCTCGGCATCATCGGAACCGGCCTGCTCGCGCTGCCGGTCCTCGCCGGCTCGGCCGCCTACGCCGCCGCGGGCAGCTTTCGCTGGCGCAGCAGTCTCGCGTTGCATCTGACACTCGCGCGTGAATTCTATGCGGTGATCGCACTGGCCATCCTGGGCGGTGTGGCCATCACCTTCATGCATTTCGACCCGATCCGCGCGCTGTACTGGAGCGCGGTGATCAATGGCGTTACCGCGGTGCCGATCATGGTCATCATGATGCTGATGGCGCGAAGCCGGCGGGTCATGGGACAGTTCGCCGTCAAGGGCGTGCTGGCCTGGGGAGGATGGCTCGCAACGCTCGCGATGGCGCTGGCGGCTGTAGGCGTGTTCGTACCGTCGTAACAGACGCGTGCCACCGTGAACCCGGCTTGCGCACGGAACAGCGGTGCGCCGCAATTCGGGCCGCACGGGTTGCGCAACGGCAAGCGAATCTGAACTTCCCCGTTTCAGGTTCGTCTGAACCGTGCATCCGGCCGGCGACAGCGCCGTCACATGCTGACGGTTTGCCGACAACAGCGAGGCCGCTCCCGTTCGACGATCAAGGAGGATTGCAAATGCCGAAAAAGCGTTCAGATGAATCGCCAACCGCACGCGGCAACCGCAGCGACAGGATTCTCGCCGCGCCCGTTTTCTCGCAGCCACAACCCACGCCGGACCCGCAAACTTTCGTGGTCAGGCACGCATCCGATGCCGCAGCCTACAAGGTCATCGACGAACTGAACCGCGAGCACAAGCTGAAGGCGCTGCCGTTTCCGCCACCGCGCGGCGGCACCGAGCCCCGGCTGACGTTTGCGGAGGTGGTGGACAACAACCAGAAGCTCCTCGATACGATCAGCGCGAGCGGACAGATCGTCTTTCACGCCACCGGCGATTGCGGCAGTACGAAAGGTCCGTCCACCCAGAATGAAGTTTCGGACAAGATGGTCAGCGACTTCGACGAAGCCGATCCCGCCGAGGTGCCGCAATTCAACTTCCTGCTGGGCGACATCGTCTACAGCTTTGGCGAAGCGCAGTACTACTACGATCAGTTCTATGAGCCGTACCGCAACTATCATGCGCCGATTCTCGCCGCTGCCGGCAATCACGACGGAATGGTTTCGCCGTTGCAGCATGAGAAGAGCCTGCAGGCGTTTCTGAGGAACTTCTGCTCCGACTGCTTCCAGGTCTCTCCCGATGCGGGCAACCTTTCACGGACGGCGCAAATTCAGCCAGGCGTTTTCTTCACGTTCGAGGCGCCGTTCGTGCGCATCATTGCGTTGTACAGCAATACGCTCGAGGACCCAGGCGTGATCGCGGACCGTCACATCGGCAACAGCCAGCTGAAGTTCCTGAAAGCGGCGTTATTGCGGGTGAAGAAAGAGAACTATCGAGGCGCCCTCCTTTTCGCGCATCACCATCCGCCCTATGTGGCGCGTGGCCGTCATGGCTGGAGCGTCGACATGCAACAGCAGATCGATACCGTTTGCAATGAGGTCGGTATCTGGCCGCATGCCGACCTCGCGGGACACGCGCACAACTATCAGCGCTTTACGCGAACCCGTTCCGATGGCACCCACATCCCTTACATCGTTTGCGGGAACGGCGGTCACGCCGTACAGCGACTCACCACCAACGGACAGCCGCCCCTTCGCGCGCCGCAGCTGATCCAGGCCGCGTCGAAAGACACGGATGCCGTGGTCCTCGAAAGCTACGACGACCGCAACTTCGGCTATTTACGGCTCGTCGCCAACGCGAGGCAACTGCGTATCGAATACCATCCCGCCGTTGACGGACCCAACACGAAGACCCCCGACGATCAGGTGACCATCGATCTGGCCACCCGGCAGGTCGCTCACTACGTGGCTCGCGACTCGGGAATACCCGCTCTTGCGGAGCGCATTCGTCAGTTCGCGCAGGTCAAGCCCCACCAAGGCTGATGGGCGCGCAATCCGCCCCCGATCTCATGCGAACCGCGGTTCCCGCGCGTTTCCCCGCATTAAAGATTTGTGACTTCCTACCGTAATAATAAAAGTGAGGCGGCTCGCAGCGTTCGAGCCGTCGCTCAACCCGGTAGCCGGAGAACAGCGTGAGATTCAAAGCGGCTTCGTGCCCTAAAGAAACCAAACCGATTGAGTCCCGGGTCGATAGCGACGCACATGCCAATGGCTGGTCAGCCCGCAACCAGCAGTTTCTTTCCTATTTCCTGTCGCGGTACGGTCAACGCAGGACCATACCGTTGTCGAGTCTCTGCATTGCCGTCGTTGCCGGCGTTGGCATCGGTGCTCTTGTGCATCAAGCGGCCGGTGAAGCAGCGATTACCCTACGTGTCGCATTGTCGATGGTGTCGGGCGTCGCCGGTCTCGCGATCGTTCGTCGCAAACTCGGCCTGGATTACGCGCGGCAAAGCGCCGCCACCGCACTGGCGAGCGGGCTTCTGCACGCGAATCGCGACTGCCTGAAGGTGCTCGCTACCGACGGAAAAATGCTGCGGGTGTCGGAGCATGGCGCGATGTTGATGGAAGCGGAGTCACCGGAGCAACTGTCCGGCGCGGACTGGCTCGCATTCTGGACCGGCGAGGACCGCACGGCGGCCGAGAAGGCTTTGGCGGGCGCCGTTTCCGGCAAGAGCACATCGTTCACTGGAAGCTGTGCGACGACGAGGGGGCGTACCAGGTGGTGGAACTCCACGCTCACGCCAGTGACGGGCGACGACGGTGCGGTGAGCGCGCTGCTTTGTGCTTCCGAGGACGTCACCCAGCAATCCGAGCTGTTGAAGACACTGCGCGAACGCGATGAATTGATGCATGAGATGGAGTTGCATGTCCGGCTCGTGTTCTATTCGTATAGCTCGCATTTTGAACACTGTCATCATGTCAGCGCAGGTGTCGAAAGCGTGTTCGGCATTACGCCTCAAGAGCTTGGCAACAGGCCTTCCGCGTGGCTCGATCTCGTGGTGCCGGAGGACCTGGAGCCATTGCTCGCCGAGATGAACCGCGTCGCGTCCGAAGTGGCGGAAGGTCGCGTCGAATACCGCATCCGCCGTCCGGATGGTTGCCTGCGCTGGATCAGAAGCACGGCCTATCCCGTGTGCGACGGCTCCGCGAACGTGGTGCGCATCGTCGGTGTCAGCGAGGACATCACGCTGGAACAGGAGCGCCTCGCGGCGCTCGACCATCTGGCCTACACCGATGGCCTGACAGGTTTGGCTAACCGGGGCGCGCTGATCCGCCAGATGAAGACGCTTTGCAGGCAGAACGTCGCCTTCAGTCTGATGTTCGTCGATCTCGACCGATTCAAGGTCCTGAACGATACGCTGGGCCATACGGCCGCTGACCGTCTGTTGCAGGACATCGCCAAAGTCATTCAGGGAGCGCTTGCGCCGGATGCCTGTGTAGCGCGCCTCGGCGGAGACGAGTTCGCGGTGATCGTCAGGGGCGAGAGCGACAAGGCCACGTTGGCGAGCCTGGCGCAGTCTCTGCTGAACCTGTTTTCAAGCAACGTTCGAAAAGACCACGCCGCGCCATTCGTCACGGCGTCGATCGGCATATCGATCTTTCCCGAGCACGGCCGCAATCACGAGGCGCTGCTGACGAGCGCGGATATCGCGATGTATGCGGCGAAAAAAGGCGGTCGCAACGGCTTCCGGTTCGCCGACGAAGCATCCAGCGATGTGCTCGGCGATTTCGAACTCGAGTGCAGTCTGCCCACGGCGCTGGCGTCGAACCAATTCGTGCTGCATTTCCAGGGTATTCATGAGCCAGCCTCTCTGGCGGTGAAAGGCGTCGAAGCACTGGTTCGATGGAATCATCCAGCACGAGGCCTGGTGGGTCCGGGCAGCTTCATTCCGATCCTCGAAGAAAGCGGGTTCATCGTCGAAGTCGGGGCATGGGTCGTGGACGCGGCCCTCGCTCAACTGGCCGTCTGGCAGGCCGCCGGAAGAAAAGAGCTGTCCATGTCGGTGAACGTGTCCGCGCGTCAGCTCAGGGATGACTCGCTTGTCGCCATAGTCGACCAGGCGCTGCGAAAACACCGGGTGCCGCCGCGCTGCCTCCAGATCGAACTGACCGAAAGCGCGTTGATGGAAAACCCCTCGCTCGCGCAGGCAACGCTGATGGCGCTCAAGCGACTTGGCGTGCGCATCGCCATCGACGACTTCGGAACGGGATACTCGAGCCTGCGTTATCTGGCCGATTTTTCGCCGGACATCGTCAAGATCGACCGCTCGTTTACGGCAACGCTGGGACGCGACGCGGGGGCCGCGTCGATCGTTCGGGGCATCATTCAGATGTCGCACGAACTCGGCATCAAAGTGACGGCCGAAGGTGTCGAAACGAATCCACAGCTGCATGCGCTGCGCGACGCAGGCTGCGACTACGTGCAAGGGTTCTTTTTGACGAAGCCGATGAATGCGGAGAATCTGGTTCAGTGCGAAAGCTTCGTGCCTTTGTCCGCAGCGGGAGCAACCAGCTACTGCTCCCACTGACGAACAGCTCCGCGACGACCGGGCGCAATTAGCGATTGCCGGCCTCGACCTACATACGATGACGCAGCCAACCAGGTTCCGTTCCGGTTCTCGCCTTTGCCCTCAATGCGTGCGCACCGGTTGCCCGCTCTATCCCGCACTCATCGCCGCGCCTCTTTCCACTCGATGCAGGGCCGCGACCTTCGCTTCGGCAGCTTGAATGTCGGCGGGATACGAACCATCGTCGCCGACCGACGGGTTATATCCGGCCGCTTCCAGCTCCTCGAGTGCCGGAGCCGAGTTGCATCCGGCGCAACGCGGCTTGTATCCGCAACGTCATGCGAACGTCCCGCTGGTCTCGTGCGTCACGACCTGTTCCGATGCGCGGGCCATATCGACGATGTTCATTTGATCACCCATTTGCCGTCAGTCTTACCTGCAAGAACGCGGGGATGCGGTGGTTATTCCCGATTCGATTTACGTGGCTTCGCAGTGTCGAGCGAGTACGACACTCTGGTGCGCCCGCGATGACGATTCGGCGCGCGTTGCGTGAGTTAGCCGACTATGATTGATTGGTTGATTCTGGCCGACCGGAACCACATCGACAGGCCGATGAAAGACTTCTACCAAATCGAATGCAAGTGCGGATATGCGGTGTCGGGCGGTATTGCGCGCAAGACGCGGCGTGGCGTTGCGCACGCGGTGGCCGCGCCGTTGGCAAAAACAACAAAGGTCAAAGGTCATGGGTACGTCATGGCATAGGGGGCTGATGCCGCGACGTCCGGTGCCGTCTCCAGGCCTCATTGGAAGGAGACACGGCGATGAACTTGAGCAGAGAGTCGTGGCGCGCGCGTGGGCGCGTGCCGTCGTGGGTGGGGGCCTGCTGTGTGCTGGCGCTGTGCGCGATGTGGAGCCACGGCGCGTACGCGGGTTCGACAGCAGGACAATGCCAGGGCGAGGCATGCAAAAGGCACGAGCCACCACCCCGATCGAAACTCAGCTGTCCGAATCTGAATGGATTGACCATCCGCGCCCGTGAGATCGGTTTGCCGACGACAGGCGCCGTCGTCACCTCGACGACCCAGATGGCCGCGAGCGGCAGCGGTGCGACGGCTACCGGGTCGTACTGCCTCGTGGCCGGCGCGATTCATCCGGTCGATCCATCCGCGCCAGACATCCTGTTCAACGTCGCGTTGCCGGACGAGTGGAACGGCAAGATCCTGATGCTCGGCGGCGGGGGTTTCGACGGCTCGATTCCCGCCATCACAGGTAACGTGCCGAGCGCGCCGGCGGCTCTGCCGGGACCGTTGTCGCGCGGCTACGCGGTGTTCGCGAGCGATTCCGGGCACGAGGCGACCAACGGTTCGGTGAACGGCGCGTTCTCCGTCAACGCCGAGGCCTACGACAACTTCATGGGAGAAGCGCTGAAGAAAACGCATGACGCCTCGCTCGTGATCATCGACGCGCATTACGGCACGCATCCGTCCAGGGCGTATTTCGCGGGCGGCTCAACTGGCGGGCGCGAGGCGCTGACCGTCGGGCAGCGCTGGCCGCGCGACTGGGACGGCATCATCGCGTTCTATCCCGCGTACGACTTTACGACGCTGAGCCTTCAGCAATTGCGCGTGACTGAAGGCTTCGCAGCGCCCGGCGCGTATCTCGACACAGCACAGCGCGCGCTGCTGCTCAACGCGGTCATGCAGGCTTGCGACGGACTCGACGGCGTGGTCGACGGTCTCATCAGCAACGTGCAGGCGTGCAATGCGACGTTCAACCCGGCGACGGCCAGCGTCGACGGCAAGCCCTTGCGTTGCGCCGGCGGTATCGCGCGCGGCGACACGTGCCTGTCGGACCGGCAGATCGCGGCGCTGAACACGATGAACACGCCGCTCGTGTTTGCGTACCCGCTCGAAAGCGGCGAAACGCTGTATCCCGGCTATAACGTGTATGGCGCCGATCTCGGGGTGGGCAGCAGTTCACCGCTCGAAGGCACCGTCACGACGCTCGCGCTCGGCACGACGCAGCCGTCGTATCCGCTGCAAAGCACCGCGATGTTCGACGGCCAGATCGCCGACGACTTCGTCCGCTACACGGTGATGGACGACCCGGACGCAGACTCGCTGCAGTACAACCCCGCGATTGCCGGTCGATGGTCCGGCCGCGTCAGCATGCTGTCGGGGCTTGACGCGACCGATGCGAACCTGACGCCCTTCATGCAGCACGGCGGCAAGTTGCTGATGGCGCACGGCACCGTCGATCAGACCGTCAGCACGCGGGCAACCGAGATCTACTATCAGCGCATGCTGGTGACGATGGGCTTTGGCGCGGTCGGCTCGTTCGCGCGCTTCTATGAGATTCCGGGGCTGCAGCACGCGGTCGGCACCGAGTTCAATGCGTCGTGGGACTCGCTGACGACGCTGGAGAACTGGGTCGAGCACGGCACACCGCCGGCGCATCAGGTGGTCACCGACACGGCGGGTGTGCCGGGACGCACGCGGCCGCTATGCCAGTATCCGGCGTGGCCCAGCTATAACGGCGCGGGCGACGTGAACAGCGCGAGCTCGTTTACCTGCGTGCAGTGAAGCCGGTCAGGGAGAGGCTTGCCGGTCGCGGCGCTAACTGGATGAATCGACATCGTGCCGGAATCGACCGCGTTGCGCGGGGTCGGTGATGCAGTCCTCGACCCGCTGGACGAACTCGTCGAAATTCGCGGCATGCCGCGCCTCGCGACTGGCGATCATCTTCGCGATCGGGCCCAGATAGACGGCCAGTTTAACGGCGACGGCATCGATGCTGGCCTGATCGATCGCACTGTCTGGTGACGTGCCCGCGGCGCTCGCGGACGATACAGCCGATACCTTTGCGGCAGCCGTCGCGACGCGTGAGCCCGGCGATGACGAGGTCATCATCGACATATCGGGCAAGCCAGCCGTCAGCCGCGCGAAGGCCTGCTCGAATTCGGGCCGCGCCGTGCCCGGCAACGCCGCCGCCAGCTGCGCGCCGAGCGTCGGCAGGTCGTTCGTCTGGGTGGCCGCCCGTCGCACCAGAAGGCTCGCGAGCGGGCCCATCTGGGTCGCGAGTTGGCGTTCGATGCGCGCGAGCATCTCGGGCGGCCAACTCGGCGGCGCCGAAGGCACGGGCACAGGTGCGGGGTCGACGCCCGTCGCATGCGCTGGCAAGGAAGCGGACGCTGACCAATACGCGGACGGCGTCACGATAGTCCGGTCATCGTCGGCCGCCGCCGGTGCGACGGCCAACGACCTCAAGCTCGCGAGCCATTCCGCGGCCGAACCGAAGCGGTCGTCCGGCCGCCTCGCGAGTGCTTTCGCGACCATCGCGTCGAGCGCCGGCGGCAACGCGGAGACGATTTCCGATGGCCGGGCCGGCGCATCTTTGATGATCTTCTGCCTGATCGTGGCCGGCGAGCCGACGAACGGCTGGCGGCCGGTCAGCATGCGGTACAGCACGACGCCGGCCGAGAACAGGTCCGCGCGGGCATCGACCGATTCGCCCTCGAACTGCTCGGGCGACATGTAGCTCGGCGTGCCGATCATCCACCCGGACGAGGTTGCGGATGAGCCGATGCGCGCGACGCCAAAATCGGCGACCTTCAGAAGCCCTGCCGCCGTGACGAGCAGATTCGCGGGCTTGATATCGCGGTGCACGACGCCGGCCTCATGCGCATACGCGAGCGCAGCGAGCAGTTGCGCGAGCCAGTGGAAAGCGTCCGACAGCGGCAACGCGTGGCCCGGCACCAGCAATGTATCGAGACCATGCCCGGCGACGTACTCCATCACGATATAAGCCGTATCGCCGTCTTCGCCGAAATCGTGGACCATGACGATGTTCGGATGCGCGAGCCGACCGGCCGCGCGTGCCTCGTTGCGAAAACGCAGCAGCATGTCGCCACTCGTGTCCTCGCCGGCGAGCAGTTCGCGACGCACGGTTTTCAGCGCCACCGGTCTTTCCAGGTGCGGGTCGAACGCGAGATAGACGACGCCCATGGCGCCCGTCCCCAGCACGCGGTCGATGCGGTACTTGCCAATGCGCGTAGGCGTTGCTTCGTGGCTCATTCGGGTTCCGGTCGAGGGGCGCCTGGCCGATCACGCCAGCTTACGCCCCCAGCATCCGCAGCGCTTCGACGAGACTCGTTTTCATGCGGTTGAACGAGACCGCGAGCGAGGCGATTTCATCGCCGCCGCGCGTCGAAAACGATGCGGTGTCGAGCTTGCCGAGGCTGACTTCGTCGGCCGCGCGCGACAAAGCCTTGAGCCGCTTCGTCACGAGGAAATGCACCATCAGGTTCAGCGCGATCAGCACGCATCCGAACACCGCGGCGAACGACAGCATGAACGTGCGCCAGACGCTGTGCGCCTGTCCCAGCGGCAGCGACATCGGCACGGACACGACCTGCGCGCCGATCGTTTCATGCAGGGGCCAGTTGAAGCCGTTCGCCGGCCCGTATTTGTCGATCATCGTGCGCGGCGCCGCGCTGGGCGTGCTGTGGCATTCGAGGCACGCGGCCGAGTCGATGCGGGTGGGCCGCGCGATGTACAGGCTGGGGCCCGACGGCGTCGCGCGTTCGCCAATCAGTTCGGGCAATTCGGGGTGGTCATGCAGGCGCCGGATCACATCGGTCTCCCAATCCGTGGCGCGGTCGCGCGGGTTGGTCGGATCGAGCATCGCGCTCTTGTACGAGAAGCCCGGAAACTTCTTCTGTATCGCGAGCAGGCTCTCGACGGCGGAATATGCGGGAATCGACTGCGGGACGAAAGCGTACTTGATCTGCGTGGAAAGCAGCGGCGTCACCTGATCGGACGTGTAGTTCTGCGCCGCGGTAGCGGCTTCGATCATCAGGCTCGCGTCGCGCACGGTTGTCTGCACCGCGTTTTCCTGCAACACGCGGTCGGCCACGAAACCCGTCGCGGCGAATCCCGCGGCGAACACGACGAGGAAGGCGAGATTGAATTTCAGAGTCAACGACAGGTTCATGGCTGCTCCACGCGAATGGTGTGCAAGGGCGTCAACGCCTGGTGGTGCATGGTACGTCAATGCGCGTCGGCGTCGTCCGGCGCAGGTTAGTTCCGGTATAGCCAGCTGGGGAAGGATTCGGGACGCACCGCCGGCGGCGCTTGCGCGGGCCTTTTGTGTGGCTCGCTCGCCGGGCGTGGCGGCGGCGGATGCAAAATCGGCCGCCATTCCGGCAAAACGTCCAGATGGGCGTCGACCTGCGCGCGAAAGGCCGCTGTTTTCAGGCGCGGCACGAAGCGTTTGACGAAGGTGCCGCGCTCGCTGACGCTGCTCGTGAGCCAGTCGGAGACGTCGGCGTAGTCGACGGCGCGCAGTGGCGCGGCAAGTTCGTGCCTGCTCGCGAGCCGTCCCGCCACCCCGACCAGCGCGTCCCGAAAGCCTGGCGGCATCGTGCCGATGAACTCCGCGGATGGCCGGGCTTGCGCGCGCAGGGGCCCGTCGGCATATCGCTCGAGGTACTGGCCCGCGTGCAGGATCTGCCTGGGCGCCTGAGCTGGGGCGCGAACGCCGACGATCGCGTCATCCCCGGACTCCGCGAAGATTGCGGCGCGCTCGCCGGTGGTCATCGCGACGACCGACCACGGACCATTGCCTGAAGGTTTGATGTCGAGGCCGTGAAGCTCGATCGACAGCGGCGGTTGCGCGCCTGCGTTCACCTTGCAGCCAACCTTGAGCCAGCCGCTCAGCATCGTGATTCGCAGCGGTCCCGCCGCGGCGTTTTGCGACGTCGACGGCGTTTTGAGCAGTATTTGCGTTTGCGGCCCGAGCGCGATCAGCGTCCCCGCACCGTCTTCGAGCTGCGCGGATTTGCCGGCGTCGGTTTCGATGATGTCGTCGTCGCGCAGCCTGGCGCCCTCGCCCGTCCGATACAGCGAGGCGCCGCGAATCACCGACACGGGACTCTCGGCGAAAGAGACGACGACGTCCGCGTGGACGAGCGGCACCGCCGACGCAAACAGCGCCAGCGCGCCGCCCGCGCGTGCGCGCAGGAAGGCTGACGCCAGCATGACGAGGAAACGGCGAGCGGATGGCATCATCGGGGTCCGTTACGTCGGTGTCTGCGGTACTGTTTATCGTAGACGGTCCGATTCGTCGAGGGGTTAACCGACGAAGGCCGACACACGGCGTATTTCCCCAATCGCGGCGTGCGGCTTTCAAAAAGACGCGCATAGCGTCGTTTATTGCGGACCGCCGCGCTTGCCTCAATTCGCAAACGTCGCCAGCTTGAACGTGCACGCAGTCGCCCCCGGCATCAGAAGCCCCTGCTCCACACCAACGGGCACCTGACTATTGCCCCGCCCGTACAGCCAATAGATGAAGTAAAGCGCTCCCGCATGGCTGAACGCCAGTCGCTCCAACGCCTGGAACGGCCCCGAATTGATCTTGCCCAGCTGCGGCACGAGGTTGATATCGGTCGAACCGCCGAGCGTGTGCGGAATGGCGTGCCCCCGGTCATAGGGCCCGCCGTTGGCGAGCGGATGTCCGCGCATCCGCGTCGCGATTTCCTTGCGCGGCACCGTACTCTTTCCCTGACTGATTCCCCACGCTGCAATGAGGCGCTCGGTCGTCATATCGAACAGATATGAAAACTGGCCCATGGAAGTTTCGGGTATCCGTATTTCGCGGTTGATGAATGCTGTGGCGCAGCAAACCAAAGGACAATGGGCTCCGGCTTTTCATTATATGAACCGGCCAACCGCCCAACGCCGCCTGGCCGTTGCCGGTGTCCGCCAGCCTGGGACGGGCGATGGGTGCCCCGTCAGGCGCCCCCGTACTGCGGGCAGGTATCGTGGCTGGGCGATTCATCGAGCCCGCCCACCCGCGGGGCGTAAGCACTCTTTTGAGAAAAACGGGGGCAGATTGATACTTTTTTGCCTTTGCGTTAGCTGAACAGCTAAAGAAGCTTTAATTGCTAAAGTAAAGCCATCGGCGTACATTATGCGGTACAGCAATATCACCGGTTTTCGCTAACGAGCCATGGGAAACTTCAGCCACAACCCGAGCGCCGACGTGCGCAGTGCTTTCGAGGCCGAAATCGCGAAGGAGCTTTGCTCAAGTCTGGATGAGGTCGCGGACGGTCGGATCAAGGTCCGGCATATCGAATCAGATTTCGCGAATCTACCCGGGGTGGATTTCACTCTGGATCTTGATGCAGACGGCAGTCCGGTACGCATTGCCGTGGAAGCTCTCCGCTATGCCTATCCGCGCGACGTCCAGGGAGCAGTATGGAAGCTTGACGAATTCAAGCACGCCTACAACCACGATAGGTTTGACGACCTTATCCTCCTCGTAGCCGCTGAATCGCTGAGTCCCGGGGCGCGGGACCTGCTTCGCAAGCGCGGAATTGGCTATTTCGAACGCAACGGAAACCTCAACCTGAAGTGGCGCAACTGGCTGATCAACATCGAGCGGCCCGACCCACCGTCGGTAAGAAAAGAGGCCACCTCGCTCTTCACGGATTCGCGTGAGGCGGTCGTTCATGCGCTCCTGGTCAACCGGCACAAATGGCTGAGCGGGGGAGATCTGGCCGCAATGTCCCAAACTTCGCCATACACGGTCTCTGTCGTCTTGCAGGAGTTGGAGCGCCGTGAGTGGTGCGAATCGAGCGGCGCGGGCAGAACGCTTCGACGCCGACTACACAAGCCACGAGAATTGCTAGCAGCATGGGCTGCTCAATGGACGAGGCGCAAGGAACAACGTTCCAGTTGGTACTTTTTCTCCGAGCGCCCAAATCTGCTGCTCACAAAATTGACGGACAAGATCGAGTCATCAAACCCATCCTTCGACTGGGCATTCACAGGTACAGCCGCCGCAAATGTCTATGCGCCGCTCCTAACGAGCGTAGACACTGCAGAGATCATCGTCCCGCCCGGGGAAGCCGAGGGTCTTGCTCGAGACATGCGGTTGAAACCCGCCGACAAAGGCGCCAACGTCGTCTTCGTCGAACGTGACGGTGCGAGCCTTCTGTTCCGTGACGCGGTACCCGAGTACCCGTCATACTTCGCGAGCCCGTTCATCATGTATCTCGACCTCCTGAACGGGCGAGGCCGAAACAAAGAGCTCGCCGACCACCTTCTTGAAAAACTGGAGTTATAAATGGCCGGAGTCAAACCCACCACTGCGGCAGGGTACAGCGCCGATGTCACCGAGGCTTGCGAGCGGACTCTGCTCACCCTGATCGGCGCATTCGGCAGCCTTGGGGAAACCCTCCGGCTGGTAGGTGGCCTCGTTCCGCGCTATCTAACGCCCGCGGCGCCGCCGGACGTCCCCGCGCACGCTGGCACGTCCGACGTCGATATCGTCCTCAACATCGCCCTTGTCGATGCGGGGGAAGGGTACGCGTCACTGGCCGACCAGCTCACAGCACGTGGATTCGAGCGCTTTTTGAAGGATGGCAAGCCATCGTCATGGCAATGGAAGCTCAAGGTACACGAGCAGATGGATGTCATCGTCGAGTTTCTGCGTGATGCCGTTGGCCAAACCGCAGGGCGGCCGGTGAATGTCGATGGCGAACGGGTCTCTGCGCTGGCAGTGACGTTCGCAGAAATCGTGCACGACTGGTTTGGTGAGAAAAGGGTAGCGGGCCGGTTACCTGGCGATGGAGGCGTTACCTCGCGCGTCATTCGCTTTGCGGATGTGCCAGCGTTCGTGATCCTGAAAGCGATGGCGATCGAGCAACGCAACGAAAACAAGGACGCGGGCGACTTGGTCCACGTGCTGCGTTACGCTGGAACGATCGATGAGGTGGCGGAGCTTTTCGTCCAACGGAAACTGTCAAACACACACAGCGAAGCGATGGACGTTGGGCTCAAGACCCTCCGTAGATGTTTCTGTGATGACGAAGACGCTGAAGGATACGAAAAAGTCGGCCCAGTCCGCTACGCCGCTTTTCAGGGCGTCACCGATGAAGATTCGAGGGTGGCGCTCCAGCGCTTCGCATCGGGCCTCGTCCACGCGATCCTCGATCGTTTCGAAGAGCGTCTCGCTGAGTTGGTGCCGGCCGGATGAGAGTCGCCCAGGCAACGCTGGTTGCGTCGCGGTTTCGGATCGTCGCCTGACATTTGCCCCAACGCGAAGAGCCGAACCTGATCGAGACTTTAGCGCTTTGAGGAAGGAAGCAACGTGATTACCTGCGAACGTTGCGACCGCGAGTCGGCGCCGGACCACGCTAACTAAAACTCGGAAATCCAGGTGGATCCACAGCATGAAAGGAAAAGGTACTTTTTCTCCTGCTGAAGCTGACGGCGTGCGGGAACTGCTGCGAAAGGTTCGCGCGGCCGATCGTGCTAGCCAGAAGATGCTCCGCGATCGCCTGCGCAACGAGCTTTGCTTTTACATCTCGGATTTCACGAAATCGAACCGAGGCTTCGGCCCGGACGACTTCGATGAGATGGTGAAGCGCGGAACGATCAGGATCGTGTGACCAAGGAAAACCCGGCGCGATATGCTGTTTTGCCGCATTGCACAATTCATCACCCACGAAATACGGATACCCGAAGTTTCGAGCAATTCGCACGATGCCACGCGCGGAACATAATCATCAGCCCACAGGTCGACCAGCAGCGGGGCCACCTCGTCGCTAAACGCAGCGGTCGCATGCGCGTGCGACAGGCGCGGCAAAATGCGGTTGAGTTCTGCGTAATCCGTCATGCCTCACCTCGACAGCGCGTGTCGCGCGATTCGCGCGGCTCGCTTCGTCCTTGCTATCCGCCCGCTCTCGCGACCGCCTCCTGCAAGCGCCGCCGCACCTTGCCGACATCGACGCCGCCAGGTCCCGGCGTGTCGCTGATCGGCATATAGCGCGCAGGCGTATGCAGCAAATAGGCCTGCATCTCATCGATCACGATCCGGTCGCTCGGGTCGTAGCCGAGATTCTCCAGTTGCCGGGTCAACTCCGCGCGTTCCTCGAAGCTCAATACCTGCCACCAGAACGCGCGGCACGCATGTGCGTATGCGCCGTCCGAAAAGTACCGCCAATGGCCCAATTCGTGACTGAGGATCGCGGCCCTGACGGTGGCGTCGATCATCTCGCCGCCTGGCGCGCGACCCAGCCCGGGAATAGTGATCAGAAAATCGTGTGCGCTCGTCGCTTTCCAGATCCCCTGCTCCTCGCGAATCAAACGCCATCGCACGAGAATCGTCTGCAACGTGCGCTCGCCCTGGTTCAGCACCACGCCCTGCTCGCGCGCGAGTTCGAAAAAATGCGTCAACTCCTCCGTGCTGAAGTTGTTGCCCGCCGTCAGCCCGGCGGGGTCGGTGCCAAAGCGCCGCGCGTGAGCCGCGATGGCCGCCGCCGACACCACGCGGTCGCGCGGCATATCGCGGCGTTCGAGCAATGCCACCACGCGCGTGAACATCGCGCCCTGTTGCTCGAGGCTGGCCGCCTGCATCACATGGAGGCCGGGTTGGTCCGTCACGGTGAACAGTTGCAGGCGCGCGTCGGGGGCCAACGCGGCGGCGAGCCGGGCAAGCGGCAAGCGCACCGCTCCGGTGTCGTCGTCGACGGCCGCGGGTCTGTCGGCGGCGTTGTTCGAGTCCTGCGGACCCGCGGCGAGCGCGATCGTGGTGACGCACGCGAACAGCAGCGCCGCGCCCGTCGCCACGTTGCAATACACGCGATAACGTGTCATCGGCGGCAACCTCGACAGCGCCTAATCCGTGACCGTGACGATCGTCACCCGACGGTTCTCGGGCGCCGTCGGATTGCGCTTGTTCAACGGATCGGAGGAACCCTTGCCGAGCGACGATAGCCGCTCCGCCGAGATACCGTCTTTCTGCGTCAGATATTCGACCACCGCGGCCGCACGGTCTTCGGAGAGCTTCATGTTGGCATCGGGCGACCCGCGCGGGTCGGCATGCCCTTCGACGCGAAATCGGTACGCCGCGAGTTTTTCCGACTGCAATGCACCGGCGACCTTGTCGAGCGCGGCCTTCGCGCTGTCGGTGAGCGTGGCCGAATTGGTGGCGAACGTGATCAGGATTTGCGCGGCGGGTTTTCTCGCGGGCGCGGGGCGCGGCGCGGCGGACGGCGGCTTGTTCGACAGCACGAAGCCGCGCGTCAGGACGTTCTCGCCCGACTCGCTCGACTGGTCGGGCTCGAGCGCGCGCGTCACCGACTGCTCGTTGATGTCCTGCTCGTTCAGGACCGGTTCGGCTGCGCGCGAGGCCGTGCACAGCAATGCGAGCAAGCACAGCGTGGCGGACAGAACGCCGCCCGGAATGCGTCGTGCGGAAGACGGATGGGTCAGGCGTGACATACGGCGATCTCCGCAGAATGGAGTTGCGGTGAGGCCGCCAGCGCCCCTTTACGGACCGTCGGCGAACACCGGCGGGAACCGGCGTATGACAGCCTCATCCTTTAAAGACGAATGATGGGAAGTCAATTTGAAACGCTTACCGCTTACCCGCGGCGGCGACGTCAGTGATGCCGTTGCTGTGCGCCCGGGTTCGAAATCACGTCGATCACCGAATCCCACTCCTGCGTGCCGACGTCGAGCAGACTCGCGAACTGCAAGCCGGTCGTCGCGCCCGCGGAAACTCTCGCCGAAGCCGGCACGGCCGGCGATCCGTCGCTCCACCAGAGCGCGTGTCCCATTGCGACGGTCTGTTCGAGCAAGGCGGCGAATCCGCCGTCGGCTGCATCAGGGATGGCGAGCCGCCACGGCATCGATGCGCGATCCCGATTGAACAGGCTCTCGGCTCGCAACGCCGCGTCGAAAGCATCGAGGGCGAATTCCTGCGTCAGTGTCGACAATGCGAGCGCCACCAAGCGGTCATACCATCCTTGCGCATCGGCCAGTCGCCGTGCGAGTTCGGCGCCGTCGATCGCCTCTGCGATCGTGAACGGAAAATAGCGTCCCACACGGTCCACGCCCGGCGTCAGAACGCCCGCCCACGCGCTCGGGCCATACAGACCCGCGCCCAGCGCGAAACACCACACCGGGGCATTCAGATACAGTTCGAGCCACTGCGCGCCAAAGCGCTGCCGCGCGAGCAACATGCCTTCCTGCAAGCGCTCATCCCAACGCGTGACGAACTCGACTGGCAAGCGCCGTCCCACGAAGTCGCCATGCGTGCGCACCTTGCCGAAGAAGCCGGGCCCGGATGTCGGCTCCTGCGCAAGCTCGCCGCTCATAGCCGATCCGGACAGCGGAACTGCTCGAGCATGGCACGGCGAAACGGATTCACGATGCTGCTGGCTGCCAGTTCGAACTCCGCGCGCCGGCCATCCGAGTCGAAGCTCAGGCGAAAGCGGTCGGGTTGCGCGGTGGGTTGCAGACGCGCATCGTCCATCAGATGCAGCAGTGCCCACGGTCCGTCGGCGCGCGCCGCCGGTGTGCTGCCCGCCGGCGTGAACTCGACGTGCGCCTGGCCGGTGCCCTTGCCGCTCGGCCACTGGAACACCATCGATTGCGGCGTGTCGGGTTTGACGACCATTTGCTGCCCATCGATGTCGAGCGTGAACTGGGTAATCGATGGATCGATGGTGAGCGGCTTCACCGTGAAGCGCACCGACACGTCCCGGCCGCCGGCCCGGAAGAACGCGTCGCGGATCTGCGCGGCGCGCTGGAACTGGCCGAGCACGTCGACCGGGATGCCGAGCGTATCGACGCCGCTGCGCCATTTCCACTGCGGTCCCGACATGTCGACCATCGTTGCCAGATTCTTCTGGAAGAAATCGTCGATCAGGCCGCCTGGGCTCAGCAGCCTGCCGAAATCGTCGGGTGCGACGTCGCGCGTCGAGCCGCGCACGAGAGGATAGCGACCGTCGAGCGCCTGCCGGCACAGCTGCGCCACGTTCGCCTGCCACAACGCATTCAGGCGCGCCCGCTCGCCGCCCACCATCAGCGACCCCGCCCCGCTCGCGACGCTGGTGGCCACCGTCGCGAGCGGCGGCGGCGCCCCCTGGGCCACCAGCTTGAGCTTGTTCAACGCATCGCCGGGTGGCGGCGGCAAGCCCTGACGGCGCGCCGAGTCCGCGGCCTCCAGATAGGTCGCGGCGTCCTTCAGCGCGGCGAGTTGCGCGTCCAGCGGAGCCGGGCCCGGTGCACCGGGTTTGCCGGCCAGTTCGTGCAGCGCCTGGAAATGCGCGTCGACCGGATTGAGTTCGGCCGGCGCGGGCGGTGCCGCGTCTTCCGGCTGGTTGCCGAGCGCGCTCTCGAGGCGTTTTTTGGCCGCATCGAGCTTGTTGGTCAATGCGGCAACGCCCTGCTCCGTCAGCGAACCGCCCGTTTTGGTGCTGCCCAGCGTGGTTTCCTGCGCCGCGGCCAGCATCAGCGAGCGCAGCGGCGAGTCCGGCGCCGCGAGCACATTCGCCACGCGTGCCGCCTGCTGCACACCGTCGAACGGCACCACGTCGATATCGTTGAGCAACGCGTCCCACTGGCGGATGTACTCGTCGTAGTAAAGCCGGGTGATGCCCGCCTTCAGATCCTCGATACCGTTCGGCGTCAATACCGATTCCTGACGGCCGAGCACCCAATCGTCCTTCGCGATATCGATCACCGCCGCGTCGCGCAACTGGCCGAACTTCTGATAGCCGGCCCGCGTGTACGCGCCTGAAACACCGCGCGTCAACGGCGCGCCGCTCTTGCGCACGAGCACCAGCGCGGCATTGCGCCCGGCCGCGTCGGCGACGCTGAACTCCGGCAGTCTGCTCTGTTCGAGATCGCGTTTGACGCGGTTGAACAGACGCTGCGTCAGCGGCATTTTGGCGAGCGTCGCGCGCGCCTGCGCGATCAGATCCTTGTCGAGCGGCAGCGACGCATCGAAGCGCGCCGGCTGGAACAGCGCGGCGAGATGGCCGTCGAGATCGTTGCGCTGATCGTCGCTGGCATCGCGCAACGGCCCGCGGCGCCAATCGACATCGGCCCACAAGCGCACCGAGTCGGCGTCGAAGTGCAGCGAATCGCCCAGCATCAGATATGCGCGCAAGACTTCGTACTGGAAGTCGGGATTGTTCGCGTCACCGCGGCGCAATTCTTCTTCCATGCGGCTCACGACCAGAGGCAACAGCGTCTGCCGCAACAGCCGCCGATAACTGGTCTGCGCTTCGAGGCCGAGCTTGTCGCCCTGATAAAGGCCGAGCCGCGACAGCCACGGCACGCTCCTGTCGCGGTCCGCGTAACCGCCGGGAAGGTCGCGCGCGGCATTGAGCAGCGGCAGCAGCGCAAGCGGGTTGTCGCCCGGCTGGGTGGTCTGCGCGAGCTTCTGCAACCCGGCAACGTGCTGTCGAACATCGGCGACGTAAGCGCGATTGCGTTGATAGCTGACGAAGAACAGAACCAGCGCCAGCACCGTGACGATGCCGATCGCCGCCAGCGCGGCGCGCTGAAACCAGGCGCGGCGCCGCTCCAGCTTCTGGTTCACGCCCGCGAGTCCGGCTTCCTCGAAGATCACGCCGCGCAGCAGCCGCGTGATGAAGTAAGCGCGCCCGCTCGCCGGGTCGGGCAACACGACCTGTTGCTGGAAGCCGAGCGCCGAGGCGACCGCGCTCATCACGCGATCGATCGGCCGGCCTTCCTGGGTGCCGCTCGTGAAATACACGCCGCGCAGCAACGCGGACTCCTCGAAGCGCGAGGTACTGAAGGTTTCGTCGAGAAAGCTTTTCAGTACGGCTTGCAGACCCGCGAACTGCTGCGGAAATCCATAGACGAGCGCACGCCGGCGCACATCGGTCTCGCGCTGCATACGGTTCAGCACGCGGGCTTGCAGTTGCTTTTCCAGCGCGTCGAATTCGGCGGGAAATGCGGCCAGTGCGTCGTCCGGTGAGCCTTGCTCGGTGAACGGGAACGTCATGCCCCAGACCTGTTCGCGCTCGTCGCGGCCGAGGTCGTCGAAGAATTCCGCGAAACCCGCGAGCAGATCGCATTTGGTCACGATCACGTAGACCGGAAAACGCATGCCGAGCTTGCCGTACAGTTCCCTGAGACGCTCGCGCACGGCTTGCGCCTGCTGCGCGCGTTGCGGGTCGGACAGTTGCAGCAGGTCGCGCGTCGACAAGGCCACGATCACGCCATTCAGCGGCCGGCGTGGCCGATACTTGCGCAGCAGTTGCAGGAAGCCAGCCCACGCGGCCTGATCGGCTTCGGCGAAACTATCCTGGGTGGTGAAGCGGCCCGCGGTATCGAGCAGCACCGCATCGTCGGTGAACCACCAGTCGCAATTGCGCGTACCGCCCACGCCGCCGATCGACTGCTTGCCGAGCCGCTCGGCGAGCGGAAACTTGAGTCCGGAGTTCAACAGCGCGGTGGTTTTGCCCGTGCCGGGCGCGCCGACGAACATGTACCACGGCAACTGGTACACGTACTGACTACCGAAGCGCCCCTTGACCCGCGCCTTGCGCAAGGTCGCCATGGCGGCTTCGAAACGCTGCTTCAACGCGGCGATGTCGGCCTCGGATTCTTTCTTGCCGGGCGCGGGCTCGGCCGGTCCCTCTGCCACCACGCGAGTGAACTGGATGTTGGCGAGACGCACCGCGATCCAGCGCACGCTCCAGTACACCGCCCACACCAGCAGCAACACGATGATCACGGCCCAGCGGCTGCTGTTGCTTTCGAGCGGCTCATGACCCGCGTACGCGACGAGCGGCCCCTCGACCCACACGATCAGCGACAGTGCGAGCACGCCGAGCAGCGACAGCACGATGGCTCGTCTGAGCCAGCCAAAGATTTTCATACCCGGCTCCCCTGTGCCACCCGCGACGGACTCATCCCGAAGGCCTTCACGATGCCGCTCCCGGCGCCAGCACCGTGATATCGACGCGGCGGTTGCGCGCACGATTCGCGGCCGTGTCGTTCGGTGCGATCGGCTCGGCGTCGCCGCGCCCCTCGGCGCTGAAGCGGGCTGGGTTGCCGGCCCGCGACGCGAGCATGTCGCGCACCGCTTCGGCGCGCGCCTGCGACAGATGCCAGTTCGACGGGAAGCGCGCGGACAAGACTCGCTGGCTGTCCGTGTGACCCGCGACCACCACGTTGCCCGGCACTTCCTTCAACGCGTCGCCGATACGCTGGATGAGTGGGACGAAGCCCGCGGCGAGATCGGCGCTGCCCGAGCCGAACAGGCCGTCGCCATTGATCGTGACGACGGTCCGGTCGGGCAACTCCGAGACACGCACGAGGCCCTGGGCGATTTCAGGCGCGAGGAACTGCGCTAGCTTCGGCGCAGGTTTGGGCGCCGCCGCCAGCTTCGACGCGAGCACCGGAGCCGGCGCGACGCGGATGCCGTGCAGCGCTTCGAACACGCGGTCGGACATGTCGTTGAGCCTGAAGCTCAACGCCAGATTGACGATCACCAGCACGAGGCAGGCGATTGCCGCCGCCACCCACAGCGGCACGAGTTGCAGCAACGGCTTGCGTTCGACCTTGACCGGCAGCCAGTGCGGCGACAGATCGCGTTCGGCCGCGCCGCGCTGGCCGCGAATCATCTGTTCGAGGCGTTCGCGGATCGTGTCGAGCTGCGTGCGGCCACCGTCGATCAGACGGTAACGTCCTTCGAAACCGAGGCCAAGAATCACGTAGATCAATTCGAGCACGTCGATATTGCCCGCGGGGTTCTGCGCGAGACGCTGCAGGATCAGGAAAAAGCGCTCGCCACCCGAGGCCTCGTTGTGGAACGTCACCAGCAAGCTGCGGCTGCCCCACAAGCCCGCCCCCCATGGCGTGCTGGCGATCGCTTCGTCGAGGAACGTGCACAGGCAATAGCGCGAGGCGCCGAGCTTCTCGTCGTCGATGCCGTTGGCGCGGCCTTGCGTCTCGAAGTTGCGCACCATTTGCATCAGCTGGTTGCGCAGGTCTTCCACATTCGGATGGGTCGGCAACTGCCGCAACGGCAGCGCCAGTTCGATCAGCGGGTTGGCCGCGCGCAACAGCGGATTCAGACCGCCGCCGCCGGGCAGCATCGGCGCGGGCGTTGCCGCGGCCGCCATGAACGCCGCCCGCGCGCCGCCCGGTGTCGGAATCAGAATCGTCGCGCCGGGATCGTCGGCGGGGCCACGCGGTTCGTCTGGACTCACGATGAACTTCCTCAATCAATGCATCAGCGGCGAATTGCCCAGAACTCCATCGTCAGTCCGGGAAAGTCGCCGGCGACGTGCAACGCCATGCCCGCGGAATTCGCGAACTGTTTCCACAGTTCGTTGCCGCGATCGAGTTCGAAGTAGGTAAAGCCCGCATGGAACGGCAGTTGCCGGGGCGCCACGGGCAACGCGCGCAGGCCGACGCCCGGCAATTGCAGATTGACGAGATCGCGAATGCGTTCGATCGGGCCGATCTTCACCTGGGGCGCGAAGCCGGTCAGGATGTGCTCGGCCGGCATTTGCGCGCGCACCGCGAGCACGAAGGTGGCGCCGGCAAACAGCGTCTTGTCCGGCACGATCGCCACGCGCAAGCCGAACTTGCGCTCTTCGAGCGGGATCGCCACCGCGTGCGGGTCCATCACCATGCTCAGCGACGCGCGAATGTCGTCGATCACCGGTGCGAAGGTTTCGCGCAACCACTCATGGCGATACACCGGATACGCCGGCGGCCGCTTCGACGCCTGGCTGAAGGTCGCCAGCTCGCCGGCCAACTGCACCGCCGCCTGGTACAGCGCCTCGGGATGCAGACCGGTCATCGTCGAGAGATGCGCGGCCAGCGGCGCGTGGCGATTGATCAACTGCAGCAACAGGAAATCGGCCACTTCCGCGACACCCGTCACGCCGGGCTGCGCAAGGCGTCCGGCCAGCGCTTCACCGCGTTGATGCAGAAGGCCCACGAGGTCATCGACGAACGCCGCGAGACGGCGCGCCACCCGGTAGTCGAGACAGGGCGGGCTGTAGTCGTTTTCGAGCACGACGCGGTTGTCGGGCAGCCGTTCGAGCACGCGCGCGACGCCGAGCGCGGTGTAGGCATTCGCCACTTCGGTGGCGAGCGCGAGACGCACGCGCAGTTTGCCGATCTGCAGCAACGCCGCGCCGGCATTCGGATCGTTGCTGTCGCTGACGTCGAATTCGGTGACACGGTGTCGCGCGAAGTTCTCCTCGCTGGCTTCGTTGCCGGTTTCGGCGACACCCGGCCTGCGCACCGGCAATGCCAGTTGGACCAGCATGTTGCGGGTGCCTTCGGGAATCTCGAGCGGCTCGGGCAAGTCATCGTCGGCGGGCAGATCGAACGGTGTGCCGTCCGGCATCACGCCGGAGCACGACAGCAGCGCGAGCTTGCCGAGCTTGAGCAGCGACTCGTCGATCTCCAGCGCGGTAAAGCCCCAACTGTACGGACGCAGGCCGGCCGCGCGCGTCTCCAGTTGCCGCTGCAGATAGCGGTCGTGCTGCTGCAAGTGCTGGGGCTGCAGAAACATCCCCTCCGACCAGATGACTTTGCTGTTCCAGGACATGTTGTCTCGTTCAAACGTTTCTAGGTGGGATCGGCGGGATGCTTCGGCTGACGCTCGCGGGCCGCGCGCAGTTCGTCGATCTGGGCCTCGTATGCGTCATTGAACGCCTGACCGAAGAGCTTCTGGAAATCGTCGTCGGCTTCGCGCGCGACGGCGCCCTGCAATGCGACGAACAGATCCCACAGTTTCGCCTTGCGGTTGGACAGCACTTTTTCGAGCGCACCGGAGTCTTTCAGCTGCGCTTCGATCGAAGCGGGATCGAAGCGTCCGAGCACGTGCGCGAGCGCCGCGCGCATGCCGGCGAGCACCGCGAGCTCGTGCGCCTCGATATCGTCGAAGGCGCTCCTGAGCGCCTCGTCGGGCGGCAGATAACCGGCCGAGCGGCCAGTCAGCATCTGCGCCAGCGCGCTGTCGACGTCCGGGAAAAACTTGAGCGGATTGTTGTCGCGCGCGACGATCATCGTCGTGTCGAGACGGGCTTCGCGTTTGGTCATCGAGCGCGCGCGCAGCACGCCCATCGTGCCGCGCAGCGCGTCGCGCAGCATCGTGCCGATCAGACGCGCGAACTCCGCTTCGGGCAGGTTCGGCGCGCGCGACGGATCGAGGCCGAGGCCCTCGAGCAGCGCCTGCAGGGTGGCCGGGTTCTGGCTCGCGGAAGTGGCGGCGGCCGTGTGACGAACCGGGGCCGGCTGGGCGATCGGCGCCGGCACGGCAGGCGCTGACGTGATCGGGCCCGCGGACGGAGCCGGCTGCTGAAGCTGCTGCGCCACAGGATCCAACGCGGGCTGCGCAGCGGACGACGGCCCCGGCGCCGCGCCAGGTACAGCCACCCGCGCGGTGGCGGCCTGCGGCGCGACCACGGGCACGACCACCGGCACCACGGGAGCCAAAGGGGTCGGTGGCGCAAACTGCGTCGACGGCGTTGTCGGTATCCCGAACAGATCATCGAACGGTGTCGCGGCCGACCCTGCCGCGCCGGGATCGAGCAATCCCGGCGGCAAGCCGGTCGGGCCGCCCAAAGGCGCGGCCGCCGGCGCGGGCGCAGTGGGCCACCCCGGCAACTCGTGCGAAGGATGCGGCGCGGCCGGCGAGCCGCTGCCCGGCTGCCCGGGCGTTTCCCATTGCGCCAACGCCTCCGCGAGCGGGTCGTAGTCCGCCGGAATACCCCCCGTGGGTGTGGCAGGCCGGCCGGGATCGGGCCGGGACGCTTGCGGCGCCGAAAACGCCTGCAACTCCGGCGACACATGATCGCTTTCCGAGCCCGCAAAGCCCGGACCCGACGAGATCCGCTGCGGTTCGCCGAAGCCCGGCTGCCCGAGTGGATCGAGCGCGCCCATCTGCAACGCGTCGCCTTGCGAATCGGCCGGCAACGGTCCACTGAGCACCTGCGCGGCACTCAGCGGATCACGCCCGCCCGTCAGACCGCGCACGCCGGCCGCCTGCTCGCCGATCGACACCTCGAGCAGATACGGTCCGATCAGCAGACGGTCGCCGTCCGCGAGCCGCGCCTCGCGCGTGCCGCCCAACGCGCGCTGATTCAGCACGCTCGGATTGCTGCCCAGATCGCACAGCAGATAGTCGCCGCCGCGAAACTCGACGCGCGCGTGAACGCGCGAGATCGCGCGTTGTTGATCGGGCAGCACCAGCGTGCAGTCGTTGGCCCGGCCGATCGTGCCTCCGGCGGGGCCGAACGCGATCGCGATCGGCTCGGCCAGCGTCTCGTCGTTGAATCGCGCAACCCGCAGCGAAAGAATCGGATAGTTCACTTGGCTCCCCACGAGCGGTCAGGTGCATCACTCACGATTTGATTTTTTTGGTTCCGTCGTCGGCGTCTTTGGGCGCGCTCGGCGCGGTCGGTGACGAGCCGCTGCCGGAGCCCGCCGAGCCGCCCGAATTGAGCAGGATCGGCGTGCCCGACACCGCCACGCTGACCGGCCCGACCACCACGAAGGCGCCGCCCGCCTTCAGCGTAATGCTCGCACCCGCTTCGATCACGATGTTCATGCCGGCCTTGATGTGGATATTCATGCCGGCGTCGATCGCATAGTCCATGCCGACCTTTTCCTGCAACTTTTGCCCGACCTTCAGCGACGCGTTGCCATCGACCTGGGCGTTCTGGTCGCCCGTCACGGCGTCATGGCGCGCGCCGGTGATCGCCACGAACTCGTTGCCGGTCACTTTCAGATGCCGGTCGTTGCCGACGTTACTCAGCATGTCGTTCTTGACCCAGGTCTCGTGGTCCTTCTCGGCGTGGAAGAACAGTTGCTCGCTGCCCTTGTCGTCGTCGAAACGCATTTCGTTGAAACCGCTGCCGCCCTTGGTCGAATTGCTCTTCAGCGTCGAGAACATCTGATTGGCCGGCAGTTCGTACGGCGGCATCGTGTTCGCGTTGTAGACGCAACCGGTCACGAGCGGCCGGTTCGGATCGCCCTCGACGAACTCGACGACCACCTCCTGACCGATCCGCGGCAAGAAGAACGTGCCCCAGCGTTTGCCGGCCCAGCTTTGCGACACCCGCACCCAGCACCGCTTCATGCGCGCGTCGGCATCGGCCGGCGGAGCGAACTGCTCCCAATGAAACTGCACCTTGATGCGGCCATATTTATCGGTGAGGATTTCTTCGCCGTCCGGGCCGACCACCATGGCGGTCTGCGGGCCCGCCACGACCGGCTGCGGCGTCAGCCGCTCAGAGCGGAAGTGGTTTTCCTTGCGCAATACGGTGAACGCGCAGTCGAAGAGCGGCAGCGAAGGATCGTGGCGCACCGTCGACACATAGACATCCGAATTGATCTCGTACGCGGCGCTGACCACCAGATACTCGTGGTTCTGCGCATCGCAGGCGTGATTCTCGAGCTTGAACTGACCGCCCGGCCAGATGCCGCGCGCGCTCGATCGGCCCGAAATGCTGTCGTTGCGCGCCTGACGGATCTCGATACCGACCTTCGCATAGCGGTCGCCATCGCTCGACTGCGCGTGGCCGCTCAGATGTTCCTGCATCGCGTACACCGGCGGATCGTAGACTTTCGGCCGCGTCGCGCGCGACAGCAGGCCTTGCTGGTTGCTCAACGTGGGCTTTTCGAAATCGTAGTCGTTGACTTCGTACTTGCCGGTCTGCAATTCCGCGCCCGAACTCCACGCATACACGCATTCCTTCTCATTCGAAGGCTCGTACCACGCGTCGTACGAAATCGACGCATAGTGTTCGATCGGTCCGTGAACGTCGCTCGAATCGGTCAACACCAGCGTGTGCTTGCCCCCTTTGTGCTCGAAGTAGTAGTACATGCCCTCGTGCTCCATCAGGCGGCTCACGAAGGCGAAATCGGTCTCCCGGTATTGCGCGCAGTGCTGCAGCGGCGGATAGGTCGCCTGGCATTTATTGCTGACGTCGATGTTGTAGTCCTGCAGCACGCCGGTCACGATATCGAGCACGCTCTTCTCATGGAAAAAGCGGCTGTGCGACGCGCGCGTGAGCAGCCACAGCCGCGGACGCACCACCGCTTCATAGCGCGCCATGCGGTTGCGGGTGTTGTCGCCCGGTGCGACGATCCGGAACGCCGTGACGATCCCGTTGAATTGCCGCTCGCCGTCCTCTGGCAACGACAGCGCAATCGAGATGTCATGCCCGAGCAGATCGCCGGCCTGCAGATCGTTGCGCTTGCCAAGCAGATCGAGCCGCCATTCGCTCAGGCGCCCCAACTCCTCGGTGCCGCTCAGATGCAGAAACAGCAGATCCTCGCCGGCAGGCGCGCAACTGACGGTGACGTGTCGGTTCGGGTTTTGCGTGGTCATGTCACGGAATCATGGTCTTGACTGTCGCCGGATTGACGATCGTGACCACGCCACCCCAGTTGCACATGCAGGTCGACACGTTGTCGAGCGACGGCTGGTTGCCGAGCAGCACGGTCGGCGCGCCCGGCGTCCACGGCGTCATGGTGGCCGGAATGCACGGCATCGGCGTCAGCACGCCCAACGCCGCCGCCGTCGCGGCGGCGACGGTCGGATTGGCGGGCGAGCTGCACACGCCGAACGGCATGATATTGACGAGCGGAATGTGATCCATGATGTTGGCCGCGGGCGGCCCTTCGCCCATCACCCGGTTGACCGGCAACACCACGAGCGTCGAAGGCGCCGCGCCGAACGAACATTGCAGCGTCGCGCCCATGCTGACTTGTTGCGGCATAAGAAGGCATCCTCCTCTTTCGATCAATCGAACGTATAGAGAAATTCACCGTCGCGCGCGCCGATCTGCACTTTCGTGACCGCGCTGCCGTTCATCATGCGCGTCAGAAACTCGGTGCTGATGCGCGGCAACAGCGTGTTGGTCAGGATCGCGTCGATCATGCGTCCGCCGCTTTCGAGTTCGGTGCAGCGGCTGCCGATCAGCTTCACGACGTCGTCGTCGTAGCTGAACGGAATCTTGTGCGACACGCGGATGCGTTTCTCGATCCGGCCGAGCTGCAGCCGGATGATCGCGCCGAGCATCTCGTCGGACAGCGGAAAGTACGGAATGACCACGACGCGCCCGAGCAACGCCGGCGGAAACACTTTCAGCAACGGCTCGCGCAGCGCTTTCGCAATACCCTCCGGCTCCGGCATCAGCTCCGGGTCCTTGCACAGGCTCGTGATCAGATCCGTGCCGACATTGGTGGTCAACAGGATCAGCGTGTTCTTGAAGTCGATCACGCGGCCCTCGCCGTCTTCCATCCAACCCTTGTCGAACACCTGGAAGAACAGCTCGTGGACGTCGGGATGCGCCTTCTCGACCTCGTCGAGCAGCACCACGCTGTATGGACGGCGGCGCACCGCCTCGGTCAGCACGCCGCCTTCGCCGTAGCCGACGTAGCCGGGCGGCGCGCCCTTCAGGGACGACACCGTATGCGCTTCCTGATACTCGCTCATGTTGATCGTGATGACGTTCTGCTCGCCGCCATACAGCACCTCGGCGAGCGCCAGCGCGGTCTCGGTCTTGCCGACTCCGGAGGTGCCGGCGAGCATGAACACGCCGATCGGCTTGTTCGGATTGTCGAGACCCGCGCGCGAAGTTTGAATGCGCCGCGCGATCATCTCCGTCGCATGAGCCTGGCCGATGATGCGCCGGTTCAGGTTCTCCGCGAGCTTCAGGACGTTTTCGATTTCGTTGCGGACCATCCGGCCCACCGGTATGCCGGTCCAGTCCTGCACGACGGAGGCGACCGCCTGCTGGTCGACGGTCGGCAGGATCAAAGGGTCTTCGCCTTGATGCTGCGCGAGCTGCGCCTGCAGGTCGCGCAGTTCGGCGAGCCGCGCTTCGCGCGTCGCGGTGTCGCTGGCGAGGTTGTCAGTCGCGCCGGTGGCCGCTGTTTCGTTTACCGTTCCGTTCGCAGCTTCGTTCGCTTCGTTCGCTTCGTTCGTGCGGCTGGCTTGCGCCGCGCCTTCCACCTTGCCGGTCTCGCCGCGCAGTTGCGCGCGCAGCGCGAGAATCCGCGTCACCAGTTGTTTTTCCGCCTGCCAGCGGGTGTCGAGCGTGGCGAGACGCGCCTGTTCAGCGGCGAGCTTTTCCGCCGCGGCGGCTTCACGCTCCCGCGTGTCGACGCCCACCGCGCTTTCTCGGCCGATGATCGCCAGCTCGGTTTCGAGCGCGACGATCCGCTTGCGCGAATCGTCGACCGCTGCGGGCGTCGCATGCTGGCTGACCGCCACGCGCGCGCAGGCGGTGTCGAGCAGGCTGACCGCCTTGTCGGGCAACTGCCGCGCCGGGATGTAGCGATGCGACAGACGTACCGCGGCTTCGAGCGCTTCGTCGAGCACCTGCACCTTGTGGTGCTGCTCCATCGTCGAGGTGACACCCCGCATCATCAGGATCGCGCGGGTCTCGTCCGGCTCGCTGACCTGCACGACCTGGAAGCGCCGCGTCAGTGCGGGGTCCTTCTCGATGTGCTTCTTGTATTCGGCCCACGTGGTCGCGGCCACCGTGCGCAGCGTGCCGCGCGCGAGCGCCGGCTTCAGCAGATTCGCCGCGTCGCCGGTGCCGGCCGCCCCGCCCGCGCCGACCAGCGTGTGCGCTTCGTCGATGAACAGGATGATCGGCTTTTCCGAGGCCTGCACTTCCTCGATCACCTGCCGCAAGCGGTTCTCGAACTCGCCCTTCATGCTCGCGCCCGCCTGCAACAGACCGACGTCGAGCGTGCGCAACTGCACGTCGTGCAGCGACGGCGGCACGTCGCCCGCCGCGATGCGCTGCGCGAAGCCTTCGACCACCGCGGTTTTGCCGACGCCCGCTTCGCCCGTCAGGATCGGATTGTTCTGGCGGCGGCGCATCAGGATGTCGATCACCTGGCGAATTTCCTCGTCGCGCCCGACGATCGGGTCGAGCTTGCCGTTGCGCGCCTGTTCGGTCAGATCGGTGGTGAAGCGCCGCAGCGCTTCCTGCTTGCCCAGCGCGGCGGCCGGCACCGGGCCGCCCGTGGTGTCCGCGTCGCCGCCTTCGCGCTGCGCGCCGCCCGCCCGAAAACCATCGCTCGCGCCCATCGCCGCTTCCGGCGACTCGCGCAGCAGGCCGTGAAATTCGTCGACGAGCGAATCGAGCTTGATGCGCTCGAACTGACGCGAGATGCCGTAGAGCCCGTTGCGCAGCGAAGGCGTCTTCAGGAGGCCGACCACCAGATGGCCGGTGCGCACCTGCGACTCGCCGAACATCAGCGAGCCGAACACCCAGCCACGTTCGACCGCCTCCTCGACTTGCGACGAGATGTCGGTCACCGAAGCCGAACCGCGCGGCAGACGGTCGAGCGCTTCGGTCAGATCGCGCGCCAACGCGGAAGGCTCGAGCCCGTAGTGTTTGACGATGCGGTGCAGGTCGGAGTCCTGCAGTTGCAGGATCTGGTGGAACCAGTGCGACAGCTCGATATAAGGATTGCCGCGCAACTTGCAAAACACGTTCGCGCTCTCGATTGCGCGGAATCCGAGCTTGTTCAGCTTGCCGAACAACGCTGCCCGTTTGATCTCGGCCATTTTTCTATTCCCTCGATGATGTCGATGGCGGCGCCCCCGCGGACGCCTCGCGGGCCGCCACGGCAATCCGTGAACGGCCGTCCGGGCCGGTCGGCCGCAACACCAGCTGCCGCTGATCGCCGCGCGCCGGGTGGCCGAGCGTCCAGGTGGTGTAGCCGAGCCGCGTGTGGCGCCCGAGCTTCAGGCGTGGCACATCCTCCTGTTTCAGCACCAGCCGGAGATCCCAATCGAGCCCGTCGCGCGCGTAATTGCGCACCCAGTCGACGAGGCGCTTCAGACTCTCGCCGCCCGGCAGGAAGCGCTCGTAATCAGCGCGGCTCAACGGTCCGATGACGATGCGGAATTTATGCTGGCAATCCCAGACGCGCGCGCCGAGCAGCGTCGACACGCCGAGCGCGGCCGAACCGTCCGGTGCGCCCAGGCGCAACAACGAATTCGCGGGCAGCGTCATCCAATGGCCGACCCACTGTTCGATGTCGACCGGCAGGTTGAAAAAACGCGCCAGCACGAGTTTCAAACCGGCGGCCGGACGGGTCGGCCCGCCCAGCAATCCGGCGAAGTGCAGTTTGGCGAAATCGGGCACCGCGTCGCGCTCGCGCAGCGTCGGCTCGCCCAGCCCGAACACGCTGCCGACATAAAAGGAAAAGCGATCGCGCCCCGGACGGTCGAGACTCACGGCCGGTTGCGCATTGGCCCACGCGCGATAGAACAGCGACACCATCCGGTGGTGAAAGACATCGAGAAAGCGCGCGAAGGTCGGATCGTTCGCGTTGCGGGCGCGGTCGCGGGCGTACTCGGTCAGATGGGTGGGCAACGGACCGTGCGGCCCGAGCAGGCCGAAGAACTTGACCGCGAGGCGCGCGGCGTGATGCTCACCGGCCGGGGTGAAGTCACCGAGCGTGGTCGGATGGAAAACCAGTTCGGGCTCCTGCACGAAACGGATCGCATCGTCGCGCGGCTGCATCGACTCGCCGACGCGCGGCTTGTCCGCATACGCGTTCTCCAGCAGCCGCACGACCTGGAAGAAGTCGAAGCGGCGCGCATCGTCTTCGAGCCGGCGCAACAGTGTCAGAGCGTCCGGCATTGTCCGACCCTCGCTGGCCAGCGCATGATCTCGCCGCGCGACAGCGTCTTCACGACGGTCTCGGTGAACGAGTTGATCGATACGTATTGCGCGAAATATTGCGCGAGCACGGCACCGAGCAGAAACGCGCCGGCGCCTTCGAACGCGGCTTCGTCGAGCGTCAGCGTCACTTCGAGACCGCGGCCGAATACGATCGGTCCCGCGCCCGGCAAGCGTCGCGTCACCGAGCGCGAATCGATCGAGCGCACGCCTTCGATCAGCCGCTGACTCGCGATCTCGTCGGCGGGACAGTAGAGACTCAGCAGATCGCGCAGCGCGCGGGCGCCCTCCTGGGCATCGTTATCGAGCAGCGACGAGTAGTTCAACGACAGGTGACTCAACAGCCGCCACGCCACGGCCCCGTGCGCATACGACGGCAGCGGCCGGCTCGGACCGCTCACGCAGCGCACGCTCTGCACCGGCGCTTCGACATCGAGCGTGAAATCGGCGGGGCCGACGCCGACCGGCATCGTCAGTGGCAGGTCGCGATTCGTGCACAGCACCTGCAAGCCGAGTTGCCGCAGGTCGTCGCGAAACGGCGCATTGCTCGCGTCCACCAGCGCGATGAACATCTCGCTGCCGAGGTAGCTCGTGCGCGGGCCGCGCTCATGCTGACGCGCCGACGGCAGACGTTTTTCGCGGCGCACCTGGTAGTACGCGCCGGCGCGATAGGTGGCGCCGAGATCGCGCGCGTGATAGAACGGCTCGAAGCGCTGCTCGCCGCCGGCGCCCGCGCTATAGCCGGTCGCACTCTCGATCTGATAGATCTCGAAGTCCATCGGCCGGGTGCGATCGGCCACCACGTGATATTCGAACTGTTCGTCCGACAGCGCGATGCGATCGGTACGCCGCGAAAAGAGATTGATCGCGGGCGTGCAATGCAGCGCGAAATTATTGGCATCGAGCGATTGTTCGAGCAGCGGATCAGCGCGTTTGAGCAACACGATGACTTCGATTTCGCTGTCCGCGCAACGCCGCAACGCCGCGTGCAAACCGTCGATGGCGAGAAACATGAAGCGCTGCGCAAACGCGAAATACTCCTGCAACAGCCGGTAGCCCTGGAACGACTGCCGGCTGACCGGCAGCAGTGCTTCATCGTCGGCAAACCCGAGCGGCCGCAGCGCGCTCGCCGGCAACTGCACATGCCAGGACGCCGGACGTTTGGCCGGCATCACGACGACGCCGCTCACCGAACCGAGCAGACGCTCGTGGATACGCGTGGCCATCCCGTCCGCGCCGCGCAGATACAGCGTCAGCCGGTCGAGTTTCAGCTGGTTGATTCTCAGACCAGCGGTGGCGCGTAGGCGCAGCCTGAGGCCGGCCTTGATAGCGGCGCCCGCCGCCATGCTCGCCGGCAGCGCGCTGTCGATGCCACCGAGCGAGCCCGCGTGCGTAAAAAACCGCGCTTCCGTGATTTCGAGCGGCCAAAGCTTCAGTTCGTGCGCGCTGCGGTATTCGCAGCGCGTCGAGCCGTTCTTGTCGAGCACGCTGCGCAGCGTACTGCCGCGTGGAACCCGCACGCCGTCCGCGAGATTGGAGCTGGTCAGGTCCGGCTGGATCTGCACCACGGCCATCGACGGCGTGGGCGCGAGGTAATGCGGGTACACCAGCTCCGCGAGATGCTGGGTGAAGCGCGGAAACTCGTCGTCGATCTTCAGTTGCACGCGCGCCGCGAGGAAACTGAAGCCTTCGAGCAGACGCTCCACGTAGGGGTCCGCGCATTCGAGGTTTTCCAGTCCGAGACGCCCGGCGATCTTCGGAAATTCGCGCGCGAACTCGCCGCCCATCTCCCGAAGATGCTGCAGTTCCTGGCTGTAGTATTTGATCAGGTCTGGATTCATGGCTTCAGCGCGGCCCGCCCTGGTCGATCACGCGGATTTCGCCGACTTCCAGGTCGAGTTCGGTCCTGAAGTAGAGCCGCTCCGGATACGGCTGCGCCCACAGATCGCCCTCCACCAGAAACGACACGGTGTTGTGGCGCCCGGTCGTCTCTTCGAGTTGCATCGAACTGACCCGCACGGTGTCGCGCAGAATGCGCGGCTCGAACGCCCAGATCGCATCGCGCACGAGCCGCTCGAGCCGCGACGGATCAATGCCTGAGGCGGTCTTGCCGGCAATGTCCGGCAGGCCGAAATTGATCACGGATGTCGCGACATACGGATAGCCGCTCAGATCCTGCACCGACGCGAGGCCATTCGCGTTCAGCAGCCAACCGAGGTCGCGCTGCACGCTCTCGCGCAGCGCGCGCATCGACAGAACGCGCCGCTCGCGCGCTTCCTGCTTCGCCTCCGGTTCGAGATCGGTCAGCCGGTCGAGCAGCGACGGTTGCAGGCGATCACGCGCGGTCAGTTCAGCCATGATCCGGAGCGGCCGCGCCGTCCTGTTCGGCAGGCGCGTCGCCGCTCGTCAGTTCGATGGTGCGCACGTCGAAGAGCGCGTAGTCGTTCGCATCGGAGGCGAACATACGCTGTCCCACCGGCCGCGCGAGCACGGGATCGTCACCGATCCATTCGGTCAGGCGCGCGAGCCACAACGCTCGATTCGGCTCGGCGAGCGTGCCCGGATAGCGGGCGGGAATCAGACCGGCGCCCTGGCCGTCGTTGGCCCACGTGAAAACGGCCGGCATCCAGACGCGGTCGCGCAGGTCGGACGGCGGCTCGATTTCGATCCGCTTGATGCGCGAAAAAGGAATCCAGTAATAGCGGCCGTTCAGCACGGCTTCGAGTGTCGGGCCGAGCCGGTTGTCGGCGTCGGCGAGCCACCTGAACGGTTCGCCATTCAATGCGCCGGCGCTGGCGGGCGCCTCGTCGAGCGCCCGCGCGCGCGCGGCGGCCGCCGCGCCGCTATCGCCCGCGGTGTCGAGCCGCAATGCCTCGAGGAGCAACGCAAGCCAGCCGGTCGGCTCGCCGAAGATCAGCGGCGCGCGCTCGCCTTTGAAAACCGCTTCGCGCAGCGCCTCGCATTGCAACGCTTCACGATAGGTTTGCACCATCGGCAACGCGGCCGCGTCGAGTTCGCCGACGACGTTCAGTTGCGTCAATGCGCGATCCCAGGCGCCCGTCACCGCGAGCAACTGGAAGAGAAAGACGCGATAGGCGGCTTTCGACGGATCCTTGCGAACCTGTTTTTGCAATTCGCGCAGACATCCGTCGAGATCGCCTTCGCGCAAGCATTCTTCTGCGTTCATGCCGGTTCGCTCCGGTCTGGCTCGAGTCGTCCCACCCGCCGCCGCACTGCGACGGCAGGACCGCCGCAGTACAGTCGCCCTTTGCGCTCAGCCGATCAGGTAGTGGCGTTGGCGGGGATGTTCCATTTCACTTCGACCACCCCGCCTTCCTTCTCGCCCTTCGCGTTTTGCGGCTGGTACTCGACATGGAATTTTTCGAAGTTGAGCGTGACGTTCTCGGTGAAGCGTTCTTCGCCGCCCGAGCCGCCGGTCGAATACGAGCTGATCAGTACGCCGTTCAACGTGATCTTGTAGTACTCGAGCGGATTGTCGCCACCTGCCTTGCGCACCGTCAGCAACGCCGTGTCGATGTGCGTGCCTTTGGTGCAGGCTGCCATGATCGGCGGACTCGCCTTGTCGCTGTATTTGGTAAATGACAGGTCCTGCACCGACACCTTGCCGGCGCCGCCGCCCGTGCCCATGTGCATCGTGCCGCTCTGGCTCATGCCCCAGCTCCACGCGAGCACTTCGATTTCTTCCTTGTGGGTCTTGTCCTGAGACTCGCCCTTGATATCGCCCAGCTTCATGAACATGTCGATGGCCATCTTCTTCTCCGCTCAAAGCAATTCGTCACTGAATGGGGATTTCCGTCATGCCGCCTTGGCGGACGGAAGCTTCGAAACCAACCGTAGCGATACGGTCAGGCCTTCCAACTGGTAGTGCGGACGCAGGAAAAACTTCGACGTGTAATAACCGGGATTGCCTTCGACTTCCTCGACGACCACCTCGGCGGCCGCGAGCGGGCGTCGTGCCTTGGACTCTTCCGTCGAGTGCGCCGGATCGCCGTCGACGTACTGAAGGATCCAGTTCTGCAGCCAGCGCTGCATGTCGTCCCTCTCCTTGAAACTGCCGATCTTGTCGCGCACGATGCACTTCAGGTAGTGAGCGAAGCGGCTGCAGGCGAACAGGTAGGGCAGACGCGCGGCCAGGTTCGCGTTCGCGGTGGCATCGGGGTCTTCGAACTCGGCGGGCTTGTGCAGCGACTGCGCGCCGATGAAGGCGGCGAAATCGGAGTTCTTCTTGTGCACGAGCGGCATGAAGCCGTTCTTCGCGAGTTCGGCTTCGCGGCGATCGCTAATGGCGATTTCGGTCGGGCACTTCATGTCGATGCCGCCGTCGTCGGTGGGGAACGCGTGCACCGGCAGGTTCTCGACGGCGCCCCCCGACTCGATGCCGCGAATCCGCGAACACCAGCCGTACATCTTGAACGAGCGGTTGATATTGGTCGCCATCGCATAGGCGGCATTGGCCCATGCGTATTTACCGCTGTCCGCGCCGGCCGTGTCTTCCTCGAAATCGAATTCCTCGACCGGATTGGTCTTGGCGCCATACGGCGCGCGCGCGAGAAAACGCGGCATCGCGAGACCGACGTAGCGCGCATCCTCGGATTCGCGCAGCGAGCGCCACGCGGCATGCTCAGGAGTCTGGAAGATTTTCGTCAGGTCGCGCGGATTGGCCAGCTCCTGCCATGAATCCATCAGCATCACCGCGGGATCGGCGCCGGCGATGAACGGCGCATGCGCGGCGGCCGAGATCTTTGATATCTGCGTCAGCAGATCGACGTCGGGCCCGCCGTTGTCGAAGTAATAATCAGCCACCAGCGCGCCATACGGCTCGCCGCCGAACTGGCCGTATTCCTCTTCGTAGAGCTTCTTGAAGATCGGGCTTTGATCCCACGCGGTGCCCTTGTACTTCTTGAGCGTCTTGTACAGATCGCCCTTCGATACGTTCATCACGCGGATCTTCAACGTCTCGTCCGTCTCGGTGTTGTTGACCAGATAGTGCAAGCCGCGCCACGCGCTCTCGACTTTCTGAAACTCTTCCGAGTGGATGATCTGATTGATCTGGGCGGTCAGCTTCTCGTCGATCTGCGCGATCAGCGATTCGATCGTCGCGAGCACATCGCCCGAAATCACGTTCGTATCGCGCAGCGCCTGTTCGGCGAGCGTGCGCACCGCCGTCTCGACGGCTTCCTTCGCCTTCTCGCTCTTCGGCTTGAATTCCTTTTGCAGCAGATTCGCGAAATCGCTCGTTTCAAGCGACGCCTCGCCGGGTTGCGCTTGCCCTTGGGTGCTAGGTTCAGCCATGGTCAGACTCCCCTGTAGATCACGCTCATTGCTGCGGCTTCGGTGCGGACGCCAACGACTGCAGCAACGCAGGATCGTTGAGCAGTTTCGCGATCAGCTCCTCGGCGCCGGTCTTGCCGTCCATATAGGTCAGCAGGTTTTGCAACTGGCCGCGCGCCTCCAGCAGCTTCGACAACGCGTCCACCTTGCGCGCGACCGCCGCGGGCGAAAAGTCGTCCATGCTCTCGAAGGTCATGTCGACCGCGAGGTTGCCCTGACCGGTCAGCACGTTCGGCACCTGCACGGCGACGCGCGGTTTCATCGACTTCAGACGCTCGTCGAAGTTGTCGACGTCGATCTCGAGAAACTTTCGATCCGCCACCGGCGCGAGCGGGTCCGCCGGCTGACCGGAGAGATCGGCCAGCACGCCCATGACGAAGGGCAGATTGACCTTTTTCTCCGACCCGTAGACTTCGACGTCATATTCGATCTGAACTCGCGGCGCTCGATTGCGCGCGATGAATTTCTGGCTGCTTTCCTTGGCCACGACCATTCCCCTGGTTGACGCCGCACGGCCGCGAGCAGCGTGGCGCATGACTGGCGTTGCTAGAAGCGAAAAAGCCCATCCCCGCCTGACTGCTTACTCGTTTTCGATACCGCCGGCCTGCCTGGCCTGGCGCACGCCTTCGGGCGCGAGGTCCTGCAGAATTTCCATGAAGTTCCTGTCGACCAGCCGGCGAGCGCGCCGCAGCAGCAGCGGCAACGGGCTGGAGGGTTCGTGACGCTCGTAGTACGCGCAGATCTTGTCGATCATGCGGATCACGTCCTGACGGTCCGTGATGTCGCCGGACAGCGGCACGGGTGCCGGCGCCGCGCCGGCGCTTTCGCCCGGGGTCACGTCGCCGTTCGGCGGTGCTTGCGGCGCTCCGCCCGGGACGTCGAGACGCTCGCCGAGAAAGTCGGCTGCACGCCGCAGCAGCCTCGATAGCGGCGACAGATCGATGGAGCGCGCCGCGCCGACACGCTCGGTCAATACCGTCTCGATGCGCATCGCGCTATGCGTGGCCGCGAGCAAGGCTGTGTGCGCTTCGGCGGCGTCCTGGTGGGCGTCGGCGATCACCGCGTCGATCGAGCTCAGCGACGCCGCCTCGACGCCCTTGGGCAGCGGTACTTCGCCGGTCGCATATTCGATGTCGCGCAAGCTGACGCCACCGTGCGCGCGCGACGACGCGAGCGGTGCGTCGCGCACGTCCACCAGCATGCCGGACGGTTCGACGAGGGCGGCGAGCGCGTTGACGCGGGCGGTCGGATCGTTGTCGTCGTCGGGATCGAGCTGTGGATAGACATGGTCCCAGCGCTGTTCGAGCAGGCCTTCGACGAGCGCGAGGCCCTCGGCGAAGCCGGCGAAACGACGGCGATTGAGTAGCGCGCGCGCCAGGTGTACCGCGACGCGCAAGTCGCGGCCTTTTGCGAGCAGATCGAGCGATAGCGCTTCGGCCACTTTCCAGTCAGGCGGCGTGGCGGCGACCATGGTCTCGCCGAACTGCACGTCCGGCTTGCCGTGGACGACCTGCTCGAGCGCAAGGAAGTCAGGGTCGTACTCGAGGTCGTCCCCGCATGGACTGGCAGCTGATATGTCGGCAAGCATTTCGCCCGCGAGAAGCGTGGCCATGTCTGGTATCGGTCTCGGATGAGTAGTCTCGACGCACCGTAAGTGACCGGTACGGGTTGCCCTTGCCCGCCGGGAATCAGCGTTCCCGGAAATACGTGTTAACTCTGATTAGATTGCCTTCGCCAGCTATTGCGATGTTTTTAGCGAGCGTTGTCCTTTCTCGGCGGCAATCCGATATGAGAATAGCACGCAGCCCGGAAAATCAAAGCCGGATAGCAATAGAAACGGATTTTGTTTAATTAAGCGAAACAGTATATGTAATACCATTCAACTCCATAAACACTTAAGAAGTTTTAACCTTTTCGTTCCGGCACCATTACAATCACAAGCTCGGACAGTCGTCTTACGACCTCACCAGCGCGCCCTTTCAGGACGGTCGATTGGCGGGATCGCCCGACATCTGGGTAAACGAATCAGGTGCCCGGATTTTTTAAAAAATTTGACCTTTCCGGGTTGCCGGTAAGCGCTTACGTTGCGTTTAGGGTTAGTCCTGATAGCGATAGAACCCGTCGCCGCAGCGGTGAATAACATATTAAGTTTTACCTTGTAATATATAAAACGTGCCAATAGACTAAGTCTGTTTTCCAATCACGCGCCGGTTGCACGGCGGAATTGCCGGTATTGCAAGCGTTTGGCATACGCAATCTGCCCGATATGGCGGCAAAGCGAGTGCCGGATTCATTGGGGACAGAAAACCGGCGCACCACACACGCGGCGAAATGGGTAGTGTCAGCAGCCGGGCTCCGCCCTTAAGAAGCGGGGCTCACCACCTCGGGGTGAAAAGTGGCAGATATCCAAAGCGCTGCAATTGCCGACCACGCTGGAGAAAGCGCACTGCCCGACCTGTGGCAACGCCGCACCTGCCTGAGCCACGACGAAATGGCGTCGATCTATACGATCGTGCGCCGCGCGCTGACCGGCTACCATCCGTCGGAATTGCAGGCGCTGGGCGAGGACAAGGAAGAACTGATCTCGCAGTTCCTCTATCTCAAGGTGTTCCGCCTCGATACCGCGCCGACGGCATTGCCCACCTTCCCGCTGCACAGCGCGCCTTCGACCAGCCATGCCGTGTGCGCCTATTTCCGCCGCTATCTGATCGACTGTCTGCGCAGCGCGAGCCATCAGCGCAACGTGTCGCTCGACGAAGGCGACGTGATGCTCGAAATCGACCGGCAAACGGCTTTTCATCCCGATCCGATCGGCTCGGTCCTGTTGCAATACGGTCTGCACGAAGCCGAGGTACGCGAATCCGCGTCGCATTTCATCGCTTCGCTCGACGACGCCGACCGCATGCTGCTCGCCGGCAGTCTCGGCTGGCTGTCGAACGAGAAAGGCGGTCTGTCGCAGGTGGCCGCGCGTTACGGCATCGCGTCGTATCACTACCGGGCGCGCAAGCTTGGCGTCACGCTGAAAAAAGGCTCGATACCCGCCGACTTCGCCCGCACGCAAATCGGCCAATGGATCGAGCACAGCCTCGGCATCGACATCTCGCCGGGCAATCGCATCGTCATCCTGCTGGTTCTGGGCATTCTGTCCGCGCAGTCGCACGCGCAGGAATGAGCTCGACAGACCACGAGCATATGAGAGGTCAACGGTGCAACTTGCCACCGCAAGCCTGACCGACCGGGGCGACCGCCCGCGCAACGAAGATTCGTTCGGCGATTGGTCGAGCGAACGGCTCTACTATTGCGTCGTCGCCGACGGCGCCGGCGGACACGGCGGCGGCGACACCGCCTCGCGCCTCGTCGTCGCTTCGGTGCTGGCGGATTTGCGCTACCTGACCGTTGCCGAATTGCCGCCGACGGGCGACCGGCTGATCAGCGCGCTCACGCATGCCAATGAGAACATCGTCGAAGAACAGTTGCGCGGCAAAGGCAATGAACAAGACATGCGCTCGACGGCCGTGGTGCTCGCCATCGACCGCGAATGCGCGACGGCCGCGTGGGCCCATTGCGGCGACACCCGCCTCTACTGTTTCCGCCACGGCGAGATCTGCGCGCGCACGCGCGACCACAGCATGGTTCAGCAGATGGTCGACGCGCGGCTGCTCGCCGAGGAGGAGATGCGTCATCATCCGCGCCGCAACGTGCTGTATGCGGCGCTGGGCACGCGCGACGCACTCAACATTGCGGGCGTCGACGGTACTTTCGCGCTGCATGACGGCGACGCTTTCCTGATCTGCACGGACGGCCTGTGGGAGTACGCCGACGACGCCGGCATCGCCGACGCGCTGGCCCATGCGGCGACACCCGGCGCCTGGCTCGACGCGCTCGCGCAACAGGTGCGCGCGAGCGCCAGCACGAATCACGACAACTTCACGGCGTTCGCGGTGTGGGTCGGCGACGACGCAGAGGCGACGCAATTGATGCCCGGCCCGGCACAGGCGTAACGCAGCGGATCAGCATCGGAACGGGGCTCGCATCATGCCGATCTCGATCATCATTCCCTGTCTGCAGATGGCGGCAACGCTTGGCCGCGCACTGGAAAGCTGCCTGATCCAGCCCGAGGCGGCACAAATCATCGTCGTCGACGATGGCTCGACCGATGCTTCGATCGAAGTCGCGCAACATTACGGCCGCCTCGACGCGCGCGTGCAGGTGCTGCGCATGCACGTGAACGGCGGTGTCGCCGCCGCGCGCAACTGGGCCGCGATGCACGCGAGCGAGGATCTGCTCGGATTCATCGACGCCGACGACGAATATCTGCCCGGCGCGCTGGCCGCGGCGAGTGGCTATCTGCAGAGTTGTCCGGGCGAGGCATCGGTGCGGCTCGACGTCGACTATGCGGGCTTTCCGCGCGCGATCGTCGAGCATCCCGATTTCGATAAATATGCCGCAATCCTCAGCAACACCGTGCCGAGCAGTCTCGTGATCCGGCGGGCGGTGTATCGCGCGCTGGGCGGGTTTCCGCTCGACGCGTTCTTTCGTCGCGTCGGCGGAGAAGACGGCGCGTTTTCGTGGGCATTGAGCAGGCTGTTCGGCAACCGGCGGCTGATCGACGCGAAGCGGGTGCGCCAGCATTACCACCCGGCCATCCACGCTGAACGATTCTTCCGGATTCACCTCGGGATGGAGCAGCCCGTCCATCAGGAGGTCGTCGAAGCATGGCGGCTCTCGCAACGGTTCGTCGCGAGCGCCGAGGCCGCCATCGCGCAACTGCGCGCGCTGCATTCGCCCGCAGGCGCCGCGCCACCCGTCCCGCCCGCTTCGCCCGGCTCCCGCTAGAAGTCACCGCAGCCGTGCTGGGTGTTGGTCAGCAGGCAGCTGTTCAGGTTCGGCTGCGAACGCACCCGCTTCCATTCGACCGCGAGGATGTCCTGTTTCTCGCCAGGCGGCGTCGTGCTGAAGAGCGGCTGGTTCGAGCCGATGCAGATGTTGGTGCCCTGCAGATTGTTTTCGTAGACGAACGTCTGCTCCTGGCTGCTGAAAAACGTCTGCAGACCGCTTTGCGCGACCGGATTGGGGATCGGGCCCTGCGGGTTCGGGATCGTGCTCTGAAACGGAATCACCGTCAGCGTGCCCGGCACTTCGTTGACGATATAGCCCACGCTGGACGTGAAGTTGGGGTCGATCGGATAGCCGCCCGCCGGTGAAGTCAGAGTGGCCGTGGTCGTCTGCGAGCCGCTCAACGTGCCCGCGGCGGTATCGCCGTTGATCAGACCGCTCGTCGTGTAGGTGAACGCCGGGTTCGGTGCGCCGACGTAGCGCGTCGCGCCGTCCGCGCTGACCGTGACCGTCGGCCGTGCGACATAGACGAAATGATTGCCGGTGGTGGGCACCGTGCCGCCCCAACTACAGCCCGAGCCAAACAGGCAGCCGTAGAAATTGGGCTGCGCGGTGTTCGGCTGCACGCTGCCGCGTGTCTCGCCGTTCCAGGTGCTGGCCCAGACTCGCCATGCGTTGCCGGCGCCAAGTGTGCCGGAGTTCGCATCGACGAACACGCCGTTCTCCATCACCAGATCGATCGAGCCGACCGCGCTCAGATTCGTATTCGGAGCCGTCGCGGACGGCGTGCCCGCGCCCAGCCCGATATTGCCGGTCGCAGCGGTCGCGACGAGGCTGCCGGTCAGCGTGGAGTTCGTCACGCTCATCGGGCTCAACTGGCTCGCGGCGGAGTCGAACGTCTGGCTCGTCAGCGGGCCGATCACGAAGCCATGCGAGTTCGAGAAGTCGACGCTCCCCGCGTTGGCCAGCGCCAGCACGCCGACGTCGTTTTGCGGATCGGTCAGCGTGAAGGTACCGGGGCCGGCGAGAATCAGCCCGGCGGCCTGGATGCCGCCAGGGTCCGTGACGGGACCGGCCGACAGGAGCATCAAGGTCTGGCCCGGAGTCGAGATGCCGTAGGTCAGCGCGATTCCTTGACTGCCCGCGCCCGGGTTGGACAGCGTGAGATTGTTCGCGAAGCCCGGACGCGTCGGCACGCAAGGCGAGCCGGCCGATACGCACTGCCCGTCGACGGTGATGCGCCCCGTTTGCGTGCTGGACCCGAGCACGATGCTGGGAATCGACGCGAAGGTCGAGAAAGTCGGGGCGTCGATGCTGAGACCGCCGCCCGTGCCGAGCAGCGTGATCGGCGTCGCGTTCTGAGCGGTGATCGCGAAGCTCGACGGGTCCACCGACGCCGGCATGATCGACAGCACGCCGCCCGGCGACGACAGCGTCGCCTGCGTGATGGCGAGGCTGCTCGCCGTGCCGTCGTTGAATGCGCGCAACACGATCGAAGCGGGATTCGTCGTCGAGATCGTCACGTTGTCGGCGGTGGCATTGGCGACCGCGCTCGTCACGCCGCCGCCGGTGACGACGGAGGTCGGATTGATCAGCCCAAACTCGCTCTGCTCGGTCTCGGGCACCGCAAGGCCGATCGCGACGCCCGGATCGGACGTCGTGGTCGAACCGGCAATGCCGATCGTGGTGGTACGCGTCCCGGTCGCGCTGATCGCGCCATTGGCGATCAGCACGCCGTAGTCGTTCTGCAGGTTCGGACTGCTGCCGGCCGGGCCGCTCACCGCGCCGCGGATATCGATCGCCCCGCCGTTGGTCGACGTGATCGTCGTGCCGTCGGTGATCAGCACACCCTGCACGAACGGACCGGTGCCGCTGCCGAACAGGCTCACCGTGCCCGTGCCGGTCGTCACCGATACGGGGGCTGTCTGGATGCAGTCCACGCATAGCGTGTTCTCGAACATCAGCCCGATCACCGAGTCGCCGTTGACCGCGGCTCCCACGCTTTGTCCGGTGAACTCGAGGTTGCCGCTCGTCGACTGGACCGACGACCCATGCATGTCGAGGCCGATGCTGACGTTCATGTTCGACGACACGCTGCCGGCGGCGGAAATGTCGCCGCTGCCGGTGCTCAACGTGGTGCCATAGAAATAGACGCCGTTCGCGAAGGTGCCGCCGGCGGCTGTACCGGTGACATTGCCCGTCACGCCGATCGCGCCGGTCGTGTTGGAGATCGTGGTGTTCTGAATCTCGACGCCGAAGGCCCCTTGCGCGCTTTGCGTCACGCTACCGTTGACCGTGATCGCGCCGCCCGAACTGCTGAGCCCGGGCTGCAGCGCGGGACCCTCGCCCACCGTGGCGCCGCCGCTCAGGAACACGCCCATCGCGCTGCTGCCAGAAGAACTGCCGTTCACGCTCAGTGCCCCGCTCGTCGTGCTGGCTGAAGTGCCGGATAGAAGCACGCCGATGCCCTGATCCTCGATATTCGAACTGCCGGCGCCGCTGATGGTGAGCGCGCCGCTGCCGGTTTGAATCGTATCGTCACCTTGCGCGATCACGCCGTCGTTGCCTCCGCCGCCGGCGGTCGCCGTGCCGGTGATGCGAAGCGCGCCGCTCGTCGTCGAGAGCGAGCTGGTGCCGTTGATCGCCACACCGTTGGCGTTCGGACCCAGCGCCACGCCCGTCAGCGAGAACACGCCGCCCTCCGTGGAAATGGTCGACGAGTCGATGAAAATGCCCGACGACGACGTGATCAGATAGCCAATCGCCACGCCATTGATCGGGAACGTGCCGGTGACCGTCAGATCGCCGCCCGCGGTGTCGATGTTCGAGTTCTGGATCAGGACCGGGCTCGCGCCACCGCTTCCCAACGTCACGCTGCCGCCGTTGGTCTTCACCGTGACGCCCTGGAACGAGACCAGACTGAGCGCACTCGTGCCGCCCACGTTCGCATCGAATACGAGGCTGAGCGGCCCCGCGCTCGACGTAATGGTGTTGTTGACCAGCACCGATCCCGTCGCGCTCAGCTTCAGCGTGGCGGGAAGCGTGCCGGTCGTGAGGTTGAGCGGCGCGTCGACGGCGATGTCGCCCGCGCCGAAGTTGGGATCGGTCCCTGTCAGTACTGTCACCGACGTACCGAGGCTCAGCGGACCGGTAAGCGCCGTGTTCAGGATGAACGTGCTGCCCGTGATCGGCCCGAACGTCATCGTGTTCGAATCGGCTGCGGTCTGCGTCGGGACCGGCGCCGCGGTGACATCCGGCACCTGCGTCACGATGTCGACCTCGAACGGATCGAGCAGCCACCTGCCGCCCTGACCCTTCGCCGCCGATGCGTCGACGCTCATGCCGGTCGTGTCGAGCGTGTGGCCGGACGTTTCGATCAAGCCGCCGTCGCCGCCCTGCGGCCCACCCTTCGCGGTCAACGTGCCGTAAATGCGGCTGGCCGTTTCGCTGTAAGCCACGACGTTGCCGCCATTGCCGTCGACGAGCGCATCCGCATGGAGGCTGGCGCTCGGCGACATCCAGATCGCATTGGCATTGCGAACGGAGGGGTCCGCGCCCGCCGGGCCGCCGCCGAAGTGGACGGTTCCGCCGCCCGCGGCGCCGCTCGCATCGACGTACGCTCCGGCCAGCAGCGCCACGTCGTAGCCGGTCACGTCGATCCTGCCGCCGGTTTGCCCCGCGCCGCCACTGGCGTCGAGCGTCCCGCTCACTTGTGTCACGCCGTTCGTGCCGCCGTCGAGCAGAATGCGGCCGTCGTGTTCGCTCAGGCTCTGCGCGCGCACGATGCCTTGCTGGTTGATGACGGTGCCCGCCAGCGCGTCGGCCGTCTGTGCGCTCATCACCACGGTGCCGCCGTCGGCGGCCAGCGTGCCGGTATTGCCGATCAGCGCGTGCGCCGCGCCCTGGTTGATCTTCAGGGTGGTCAAACCGTCGCCGGCAAAGTCGACGGTGATGTCGTTGCCCGCGCCCAGCGCGACGCTGCCCAGTTTTGCGCTGACCGTGCCGCTATTGCTGACCGTGCCGCCGAGCAACGCGATGGTGCCGCCCGCGGCCGCCGTCAGCGACCCCGCATTGCTGAGCGCCGCCGCGGACGCGCCGACGAAATGGAAGTTGCCGGCGAGGAAATCGGCATTGGAGATATTGAGTGTCGAGGCGATCATCGACCCCACGTTCACCGACGATCCCGGCGCAAAGATCACCCCCGCCGGATTGACGAGAAACACCTTGCCGTTGGCCTGCAGGCGTCCGGCGATCACGCTGGGGTCGTTGCCCGTCACGCGGTTGAGCAGCGCGGCGGAAGCCGACGGCTGCGAGATCCTGACCGCTTCGCCGCTACCGATCGAAAACGTGTTCCAGTTGACGATCGCATTGGACGAGCCCTGCGTGATGTGCATCTGTCCCGCGCCCGGCGAGTTGATGCTGACCGTGCCGGCCACCACCTGGGCGCCGGTCGGATTCGCGAGCGCGAGCGGCATATACGACGCCGCGAACAACGCGGCGACCGCGCCGGCGATCGTGCTCACATGCCCCGGTCGCACATTGCATGGCTTGTTCATCGCACACCTCGGTGCAGATTGCTGCTGCTTGTCGTTGCGTTTCGTTTCGTTGCGTTTCGCTGCCTGCTAGAACGTCTTGGTCAGTTGCACATAAAAGCGCGGCAGCCTGTCGTTGCCGGTCGTATCGGGCCCGGTCGTGCGCCATGCGACCGTGCCCTGTAGCGCAATGCCGCCCGGCGCGGCCCAGAACGCGCCGAGACCTGCGCCACTGCGCGTGATCACGTTCGACCCTTGGCCCGGACGCGGCGTGGCGTTGTACCAACCGGTACCGAAGTCGAAGAACGTGAACACGGTCGCCCGCGCATCGATCGCAAAGCGCCCTTCGAGGGTGGCGACGAACCCCTCGTCGACCAGTGCCTCGGACGGCGAATAAGCGCGCACCGCGTGCGGGCCGCCGAGCAGGAAGCGCGACGAACTGTCGAGCGTGGTTCCGGCCCACTGGCCGGACACGCCGGCGAATACGCTGAGCCGTTCGGTGATCGCGTTCAGGCGGTTGGCGAAGAAAGTGGCGCGCACTTCGGTGCCTTGCGTGTCGCGCCCGAGCGGCGAGGCATCGAGCGCCTCGGCTTGCGCGTTGCGGAAATGCAGACTGCCGATCAACAGCTCGACATCCGCGCTATTGAAGCCGCCGCCGAACAACGCGTCGCGGCTTTCATAGCTCAGGCCGATACTGCCCTCCACCAGCGATCTGGGATTGTGTTGATCGACGATGCCGACGTTGTCGATCAGGTCGCGATACTCGAGATTGACGCGCCCCAACAGGCTCTGATTGCGTGTGCGCACGAGCGGATGCGTGAGCGTGAAGTCCACCACGGTCGCCTCGCCCTGCGCGTCGAGCGACGCGAATTCCTGGCCGAGCGCATAGTTGAGCCGCGACACCGCGACCCCGACGCGCGTGCCTTGCGCATTGATCGGCGCTTCGTAGCCGACGCGCCCGTAAAGGGTGTCGCCGCGTTCGCTGCCGAGCAGCCGCAGGTCCAGGTTGTCGCCGATCATGAACGGCGAGTTCAGGCGCGCGAGCGCACCGAGCCGCCAGGTACCGCTGGACTCCGCGCCGAAGTTGTCGACGTCGAGCGCAAAGGTCCAGCGTTTGGCCGGCGCGACGTTGACGGTCAGATCGACCGTGCCCGGCTCCTCGCCCGCTTCGATTGCCGAGGAGACCTGAATACCCGGCAGATCGGACAGCAGCAGCATGGTCCGTTCGAGTTCGTGCTGCTGCAGCGGCTTGCCCAACGGAATCTGCGCGACCCGCGCGCGCAACAGATCTTCTCGGATCGGCGTGCCGGCCGCGATGTCGAGCCGCACATGGCCGACGCGCCCTTCGAGCACGCTCATTTCGACGTTGCCGGACGTGACGTCCTGCGGCGGGATCACCACCTGGGCGAGCAGATAGCCGTGATCGCGATAAATCTGCGTGATGCGCGCGGCAATCTCTTCGAGCCCGGCGAAGCTGGTTTGCTTGCCGAGCTTGTCCTGAACGGGCGCAAGCAGCGCGTCGCTGGCGATCGTGTCGTTGCCCTTCAACGTGATGCTCTTCAGCAGGAAGGTCGGGCCGGGCGCCGTCACGGGCGCCGCCGGCGGCGGCACGGCGGGTAACGCCTGAGTGCCGCCCGGCGGCGCCGGCCGGGTCTCGCGCGGGGCCGTCTGGTTCAGGATGCTGCCCGCGTTCGGCAGCGTCTGGCCCCACGCGAGCGCACTACTGCAGGACACCGCCGCGGCGATCAGTCGGAGTCTGTTCATCGGTCTAGGGTTTGTTTGGTTCATCCCTGCTGCTGACGCGCGATGGTCAAACGCCAGCCACCCATCAGATCGAATGGCGCCCAGAAGAACGGATGCGCGAAGCGCGGCGTGTGCAAAACCGCCAGCTGCGCGGTGCGCATAGCGTCGATCGCGTCATGGCCTTGCGCGAGTTGCGCGTAGAAGGTGCGCATCGTCAGCGCGCTCGATTCGTCCGCGACCGGCCACATCGACACGATCAGGCTGGTGGCGCCGGCATAGAAGAACGCGCGCGTGAAGCCGAGAATTTCGTCGCCGCGCGCGATCCGGCCAAGCCCCGTCTCGCAGGCCGACAGCGTGACGAGCGAGACGTTGTTGAGCTTCAGGTTGTAGATGTCTTTGGCCAGCAGCGCGTCCGGGCCGTCGGCAGGCTGCGTCGCGGGCGCGAGCAGGATGCTCGAGTGCAACGGATCGATCGTGTCGGCCTGGGCGTGCGTCGCCACGTGCAACACGCGTCCGGCGGGCGCGTTGTCGCGAAAGCTCAGGCGCGTGGCATCGCTATGCAGAAACACCTCGTTGCGCGCGAACAGCGGCGCGATGCCCTGCACTTCCGCCTCGGCCCCTGGCAGCGCATAGGCAGGTGTGATGGTCGGATTGCCGAACGCGACCAGATCGCTCGCGATCTTCTGCTGGCGTTGCGCGAGTTGTACCGCGACGCTCGCCGATGGTTCGAGCGCGATCGCATGGCGTTCGATCAGAAAGCCGTCGGCATCGTGCAGCGCCTGAAACGGCAGATAGTGCAGCGCGCCGTGCGGCACGATGATGAGCCGCTCGTTGGCGCGCAAGCCGAGCGGCGCGATCAGCAACGCATCGAGCTTGTCGCCATAGGTCAGCGCGGCCGGTCGCCGGCGCACGATCGCATTGCGCAGGTCGGTCACGGCGGCATCCATGTCGGCGCGCGCGATCGGCAAGGTGTGGCCGGTCAGGCCATCGTTGCGCACCACCCAGACGATCAGCTCGTTGGGCAGGCTGTGAAATTCGACGATCGCCTCGTTGGGCCGGAGCGCGCCGCGCGTCGCGGCAAGACTCGGCACCTGCCCGTTCAATTGACGGTCGTCGACGCCGGCGTCGACGCGGTTGCGCACGACGTCGAGCAGCGCACGCGCCCGGCTGCGTTCGGACAGACTCCAGGCGCTCTCGTAGTCGCCGGCTTCGACCGTCAGCGCGATGGCCTCTTCGAATACCGTTTGCGTGTCGCCGAACAGCGCCGTCTTGAACTCGTCGCTGCGAAACCGCGCGCGGATTTTCTCGGAGTCGTCGACGGCCAGCAGGTAGGCTTCGCGCGCATGCGGCTTGTCGCCGAGCGCGAGGTCGGCGCGGCCGATTCCTTCGTGGGCCCACAGGCGGTCGTAGTTGGCGTCGCTGGAATTGCCGCTTTGGCTCAACAGCGCTTCGAACGCGTGTTTCGCATCCTCGGGCTTGCCTTCGGCCAGCAGCAGATTGCCTTCGATGCGCCGGTAGGCGGGCGCGAGTTCCGCGGTAGCCGGTGCGCCGACGGCATCGAAGGTTTGGCGCGCGCCAGGCGTATCGCCCTCGGCGAGCTGCGCGTTGATGATCGACATCAGCACCAGCGGTTTGTAACGCGGCGAGGCGGTCGTGAGCGCGTCTTCGTAGGCGGCCAGCGCCTGCTGCGGCTTGCCCCGGCGCAACGCGACATCGCCGAGCACCTTGTTGGCCGGAGCAAAGACCTGCTCGGGCGCCTTCGGCGTCGAAGCGAGCGCATCGCGGGCGTAGCGTTCGGCGTTGTCGAGGTCGCCGGCATAGCTGTAGGCGATCGCGAGATCGCGTTTGGACAGGGCCGCCAGGTCCGCATTGTTGGTCTGCCCGGCCACCACCAGGGCGCGCGCCGCGGCATCGACGCTGTCGCGGAAGTCGCCTCGCTCGGCGGCCGCGACGGACATGCTGCAATAGTCGTAGGCAGGGAGTTTGACGCGGTCTCGCGACAGCAGCAGACGTCCCTCGGACGTCAACGTGTTGATCGTTTCGGCGTCGCGTTCGCGTTCATCGGCCTGACGAAAGCCGAACGACTCGGGCGCGAGGGCCACGGCGCTCGCGGGCCGCGCCGCGGCGGCGGACGTGCCAGCGGCCAGCGTATTGCCCGCCGCGCCCAGCAGCATCGAGCCCATGACGAGCGCGCCCGTGATCCACGCGGCGTCGATCCGGTGCGCCCATGCGACGACCGCGCGCCGCGAGTCGCGTCGCACGACGCGGTGTCCCATCCCGCTCGATAAGCCTTGGCGCTCGTTCACTTTAACTTCCTGCAAGAAGGCAAAAGGAAGCGGCTGGGATGGAATGCGCGTACGACCCGCAAGCTGCACGCAGCGGTTGACTAACACCGTATAGACGAATCCGGCCGGCCGATTTTGAAACCGGCGGCCGCACGTGGACCACCGCTCAGGCACGCGCGCCCGCCTGATTTCAAAAAATGACCCGCTCGTTCGTCTTAAAGACGGACGCGCCTGCGCGTGAGGGTGGCGCTCGCGTGTGCCGGGCTCTGCCGTCGTACCCTCCAGGGAGCCACAGCCGATGAGCAGCCCCGACGACAAAACCGTGATGGTGCAACGGGCGTCCGGACCGGACGGCCAGCAGAACCCCACCGAAGCGGCGGACGCCGATCGCACAGTCGTCACCCGCCCCGCCGCGCAGGGTTCGAACGCGCAACATGCGCTGCCCGCCGGCACACGGCTCGGCGAGTTCGAGATCGTCGATCTGATTGGCGAAGGCGGCTTCGGTATCGTCTATCTCGCCTACGACACCCAGCTAGGACGTCACGTCGCGCTGAAGGAATACATTCCCGCTGCGCTGGCCTCGCGCGTCGGCGCGGCCGAAGTGTCGGTCCGCTCGGAGCGTCATGAAGACACCTTTCGCGCCGGCCTGAAAAGCTTCATCAACGAGGCGCGGCTGCTCGCCCGCTTCGATCATCATTCGCTCGTCAAGGTGTACCGGTTCTGGGAGGCCAACGGCACCGCGTACATGGTGATGCCGTACTACGAGGGCGCGACGCTGCGCGACGGCTTGCGCCGCATGAGTGCCCCACCCGATGAAGCATGGCTGCGCGCCCTGCTCGCGCCGCTGCTCGAAGCACTGGCGGTATTGCATGCGGCGCAGTGCTATCACCGCGACATCGCGCCGGACAACATCATGCTGCTCAAGGGCAGCGGCCGCCCCGTGCTGCTGGACTTCGGCGCGGCGCGGCGCGTGATCGGCGACATGACCCAGGCCTTGACGGTGATCCTGAAGCCCGGCTATGCGCCCGTCGAGCAATATGCCGAAGTGGCGGCCTTGAAACAGGGGCCGTGGACCGATGTGTACGCACTCGCCGCGGTCATCTATTTCGCGATTCAGGGCACGACACCGCCGCCGTCGGTCGGCAGACTGATGAGCGACACGTATGTGCCGCTCGCCACGACGGCGGCCGGCCGCTATAGCGAGCGGTTCCTGCGCGCGATCGACCATGCGCTCGCGGTCCGCCCCGAACAGCGCCCGCAAAGCGTTCAGGCGCTGGCGGACGAACTGGGCATTGCCATCGATACGCGTGATGACGCCGCTGCGGCGATCGAACCCACGACTCGCGCTTCCGTCGAGACAGCGGGTACCAATGCGCCGCGAACAACGACGGCCGCGACAGTCGAGGCGAAGCGCAATGAGCCAGGCACAGCGGCCGTTCCTGCGGCTGGCGGTAGTCAAAAGAGACGCACGGGCTTGATCGCAGCAGGTGCCGTTTGCGTCGTGGCGCTCGCGGCGGTCGGTACGTGGTTTGCCATGCGTTCGCCACCGGCCGCGAGCCCGGCTGTCACGGCAAGCACGGATGCGCGCGACACGGCTTCGCCGACGCCTGGCAATGCCGCTCAAAGCCCGGCAGCCGCTGCTGCTGTTGCCCCGGTTGCCCCTGTTGCTCCTGCCTCGCCCGCCACGGTTGCCGCGCCCGCCACACCACCCGCGCAGGCCGACAACCTCGCGCCCTTCACCCCCGCGAGCGAACTCGAGCGAATCGTGACGCTGGCCGATCCATCGATTCAGATCACCGCCACACCGCGCAGCACGTCCGCCACGATCGGCAAGGATCATCTGCAATTCAAACTCGACAGCAACCGCGCGGGCTACGTGTATGTGTTCATGGTCGATCCGGACGGTCAGTACCTGATGCTGTTTCCGAACGGACTCGATCGCAACAACCGGATCGCCGCCGGTCAGACACTGTCGTTGCCGCGCGCCAGCTGGCCGATGCTGGCGGGCAACCCGCCTGGTCCCAACCATTTTCTGACGCTGGTATCGACGACGCCGCGCGATTTTTCCGACGGTGGATTGAAGTCCGCGGCGCCGTTCCAGTCATTCCCCGCTGATGCCCAGCAGCAAGCGGCCGCGCGTCGCGGCCCGCGCTACTCGCCGTTCGCGGGCAAGCCGCGTTGCCCGGCAGGCACGGCGGATTGCACCGGCGCGTTCGGCGCCGCCACGTTCACCATCGATGCCGTCAAGCCGCCAGGCTAGCACGCGCGACGTTCGCGATGGTCCGCAAGGAGGCCGCATGCAACGGGCTCAGCTTCTCCTGCTTGCGCTGACAGCCACGCTCGCGGCTTGCGCGAGCAACACGCCCGCGACCAGCGTCATCCTGGGGGACGCGAGCCATACCGCGACATCGCCGGTCGAGCAGGCGAGGCCGACGGCGCAAGCATCGCCACCCGCGCCGCCGACGATGCCTGGGCCGACGCCGGCCCCCGTAACGGCACACGCGACGGTCTCGGGCACGTCCACCGGCTCGAATAACCCGCGTCCCAAGGCTGCGTTGAGCGGCGGCTTCGCCACGCGCCACGCTTACTACGAGCCGATCGCTGTCGCCGACCTGCCCGGGTGGGACACGGACGACGTCACCGCGTCATGGGAAGCGTTTCGCCGCAGTTGCACCGTGCTCGGCGCGCGCAGCGGCTGGTCGGAACCGTGCAATGCCGCGCGAGCGGTGGACGTTGGCGACGTCGCGGCGATCCGGCGATTCTTCGAAACGTATTTCAGCGCGTACCAGATCCGCAATCCCGACCGCTCGCTCGACGGTACGATGACCGGCTACTACGAGCCGCTGCTCAATGGCAGCCAGCAGTACGGCGGCGCCTACCTTTATCCGGTCTATGGCACGCCGGCCGACATGCTCTACCTCGACGCGCGGCGCCTGCCGGACCGCGCGCGAGGTGGCGTGAGCGCGGCTCGCATCGATGGACGTAACGTGATCCCGCTCAGCGATACGACGAGCGGCGACCTCAAAGGCGTCTACGCGCTGGACCTGCGCGATAGCGTGCCGGATATCCGCGACAAGAAGATTCGCCTGCGGCTCGATGGCGGGCGCATCGTGCCGTACTACACGCGCGCCGAGATCGAGCGCCGCGCACTGAAGGCGCCGATCCTCGCCTATGTCGACGACCCCGTGATGTTGTACTCGATGCAGCTGCAAGGCGCGGGCAAGGTCCGCATGAGCGACGGCTCGATTCGCCGCTTCGCCTATGCGGAACAGAACGGCCGGCCGTTCCTGCCGCCGCTCGCGCACAGCGGCAACGCGACGGCCGGCGCGCGCAAGCTCGTCGTGCGCGGCATGGAGATCGAGGTCGACATCAGCGACGACGGCGCGCCCGCTACGAGCAACGAAGGCAACGCGGCGCCCGCCGACGGTGACAATGACGAACCCACGTCGCCGTTGCTGCGCGGTTTCACCCTGGCGACGACCACGCCGAAACCTCATCCCGTGTATGCGGTTTCGGATCCGAGCTATGTGTTCTTTCGTGTGATCCCCGATTCACCGAACGGTCCGCTGGGCGCGTTGGGCGTGCCGTTGTCGGCGGGCCGCTCGGTGGCCGTCGATCCGCGCACCACGCCGCTCGGCGCGCCGGTATTCGTGTCCACACGTGACGACCCTCAGGCACCCGGCGCGATCAACCGCCTGATGCTCGCGCAGGATTCGGGCGGTGCGATTCAGGGCGCCGTCAGAGCCGACTACTTCTACGGCTTCGGTCAAACCGCGCAGACCCAGGCGAGCCACACCAAAGAGCGGCTGCGCATGTGGGTGCTGCTGCCCAAGGGATTGCGCATCGCCGCGCAGCAGACGTCGTTGAAAACGCGCGGCGGCGGACCTGCCGCGTCTGATGCGGATTGTCTGGTCAGCGACCCGGTGCTGTGTGTGGACGATGCGCCGTAGACGTCTGGCGGAAAGTGGGCGACGCCTCGCCCGGGGGCATGAAATTTGCGGGAGCCGCGTCAACGCATCCAGACAAGGAGACCGACATGGACACGCGGCAAATCGAAGAGCTCCGTCCCACACAAATGACCCACGGCGCGCGGGAGGTCCGCGAAAAAGCCCGCCAATACCGGTCCCTGAGCAGCCATGATCTGGAGATGGCCATCGCCGAAAAGCCGATACCGGTCGTCTGCGGACCCAACGGCATACCGTTCGCGATCGATCATCACCATGTGGCGGCGGCGCTGTGGCAGGTGGGCGTGCGCGCGGTTCCGGTCGTGCTAGTGCGGGATCTTTCGACGTACACGTGGGCATCGTTCTGGCTCAGCATGGAAAACCAACGATGGACCTTTCCGTATGACGCAGAAGGCGTGCGCCGGCCGTTTGCCGAATTGGCGGAGCACGTGTGGGAAATGAAGGACGATGAATACCGAAGCCTCGCGGCAGCGGTCCGCGATGCCGGCGGCTATGAAAAAACCAGTGTCCCGCTGGAAGAATTTCGCTGGGCCGACTTCTTTCGCGCGACGTTGCCGCGGCCCGATAGCGACGAGAAGTTCACAGCTTTGCTCGAGGAAGCCTTGCAGCTGGCCAGGAGCGACTCTGCATTGGGGCTACCGGGCTATCTCGGTCGCACGGATTGAGTCGGCGGCCCACTTAATCGTGGGCCGCTCTGCCCGCCGGCACTAGAAACTGATCCATCAACGAGATCTTCAACGGCTTGTCCGCATCGAGCTTCTTCTTCCCGATCACATACTTCCAACCATCCCCGCTACCCGGATTGCGATAGAACGCGACGACCGCCACATAGTTCGTGTCGGCCCGCATCGGCTGCGACAGGCTTGCCGACGCACCGGGATTCAGCACCGATGCCATGCTCGCCTGCAAGTCCTGCGCGAGCACCGTGCGGTCGTTCTTCAACAGATCCTCGTACGACGCCCCATCGAACATCTTGCGGTCCTTCAGCTGATACACGCGCACCGCGACCGATGTCGCACGACCAGCATCGTCGGGGTTCAGCGCTTCGCGCGCGGACAGATCGATGTCGAGCACCTTGATCTGCTTGAAAAACACCGCGTGATAAGCGCTCGACGACGCGTCCGATACGGATTGCCAGGCGCCGCACGCCGACAGCAGCGCGACGGACGCAACGGTGGAAACGGTAAAACGAAGGTTCATCAATGGTCCTTTCGGCGCGTCGTTCATGACGCGGCATGAGTCAGGTACGGATTGGCGGCGGGCTTCGGAAGCGCCCGATAGACCCCGAGTGCGACGTCGATCAGGCGTTCGTTCACGGCAGGCAGCACGGTCGTCCAGCCGAGGCGCGGCGCGGGTCCGGCCGATCCGGCAGCGACCGGGCCGGGCGAGTTGATCGCCGGCTGCGGCGCGAGGCGCGACGACAATTCCATCCGCAGATGCACGTCGGCCTTCAGCCCGACATACAACTGCACGAACGCCATCAACTCGCGATGCAGCCACGCACCCGGCAACAGATCGTGCGCCTGCGTGGCATGGGCCGGCCGCAACGTCACGCGCACCGCGCGACTGCGATACGCAAGCCGCTTGCCGAGCACATAGCCGCCGCCGAGGCCGCGACGCGCGTCCTCGTTCACCGCACCGGCACGAGCGGCCGACGACGTCAGCGGCTGCGGCTCGCCCGCGCGCGCGAGCGCGGGAAAGAACTCATCGACGCGCACGTCGGCGCCGGGCACCGCGAGCGCGATCACGCCCGCGAGCCCTTCAGGTATGCGCGTTCGCTGGATCAGCAGACCGAGCAGCGCGAGCATCCGCGAATCGGACAAGCCGGCGCGTTGCGGCTTGTCGCCCCAGCCAAAGCCGGCGAGGCACAACAGATTGCGCGAATGCGCATCGCTGCCGCCGGCGCGAAAGCTTTCCGGATAGCGGTACTTCTTCCACGCCCGATACAGCAGCGTGACGAAACGATGATTGAACTGATCGAGAAAGGCCTCGACCGCTTCGTGCCCTTCCTCGCGCATCACGATCTCGTCGATCATGTGCGACGGCATCGCCGCGTCGACGCCGTAAAGACCCATGAACGTCGTGCGCACGGTCGGCGCCGCGGCACTGACCAGGGAATCCGGATCAGCAGCGAATTCGACTGCGGCGACCTCGCCCGCCGGAAAGCCTGTGCGCGCGCGTGGCCGGAAGCGCACTGGTTCATGCGCCGGTGTATCGAGCGTGCCGAAGCCCGGCTGCCGCGGCATCCGCAATTCGAGCAGTCGGCACAACTGCATGAAGTTCATCCGCGGCGCGCGCGCGAGGAGCGATGCGACGAGCGGGTCGAGATTGGGCGGGTCATTGCGCGCTTCGCAAGCGTTAGCGTACGCGCTCATAGCGGAGCCCGCTGCGCCTTGCTGCGTGGCCAGACCGTGCGGGTCTGCGACGGTAGGCTGACGATCGACAGCTTCGTGAACAGATTGATCTCCGCGTACAGCGCGAAAAAGCGTTGCAACAACTCGCCGAACAGCATCACGTCGCCGTCGCCCGCGAACGCATGCGAATCGAGTGTCACCTCGATGTGCACGCCACGCTCGACCGAGCCGCCCGACACCTCCTCGAGCAATTCCTGCGACACCCACAGAATGCCCGCGAGGCGCCGGCGGTTCAGTTCGTCGCTGGTCCAGTCGTAGAGCGCGAGCGCGCCGCGCAGCACTTCCGCGTTCATCATCGACAGGAAGTTCGGCGCGAGATGCGACAGCACGCGCCACTGGAAACGGTCGCCGGTCGGCGGATAGAGCGGCAGGGTCGGCGCGACGAGATTGTTCACGCCCACGACGTTCGGCGTGCTGGCCGCCAGCTCGGCGATGCTGGCTTCGCGCAGGCCCTTGCGCGGCAGCATGCCGTTCGTGCCGGTTACGCGCAGCGACAGGCTTTCCTCGGGCAGCGTGTCCATCGTGTCCCACGCGTGACCGCCGAGCACGACCCACGTCTGATGCAGACCCGCGACACCGGGCCGCACGCGCGCATGGAAGTAGCGTTCCGGCGCCTCGTGGCGCAGCATGCCGCCGCGATGCCGGAACGTCGCGAACGGCACGTACTCGTAGCGCTCGGCGGTGTCGTGATCGAACGCGTCGATTGCATCGACCGAATAGGTCTCGACGTGCTCGCCCTGATGGCCGGCCGGCAACACGCGGTATTGCGTTTCGTGATGGTCGATCTCGATCGGCTCGGCATCGAGTTCGAACAGGTTGATGACCGGGGTGCAGAAAAGCCGCAGGTTTTCCGCGCTGAAACGCTGATCGGACGGATACGCGTGCTTCAGCAAGATCTCCAGATCGAAGCGCGTCGACTTCTCCGGTAGCTTCGTCACGTCGAGTCCACACAGATCGACGAACAGGAATTTCTCGCGGAACGTGAAGTATTCGAGCAGCAACTGATACCCGGAAAACGCCGCGTCGGCCTTCGGCCACAACCTCTCGTCGGCCGAGAAGCCAGCGGGCTCGATCGCCACGTTGGCGAGCGGCAGCGCTTCGCCGTCGCGCACTTCCGGAATGCGCCAGTGGATTGCATCGACCTCGCGCGTGAGCGCGACATGCATCGCGAACGCGGTCGGCAGATCGGCATTCAGATACACCCGCAGCCGCGACAGATCGGTTTCCTTGCGGCGCGCGGACTGATCGAGCTCGAAGCCGAGCCGGATGATTGAGCGGCCATCGTGGCGCACGGCCGGGCCCGCGTGCGTGATCGACAGCGGCTGCAGCGTGACCGGCTGCGTGGTCCGGTACAGACATTGCACGGTCTTCGGCGTCGTGCTCTCGACACCCGCCGCGTTCGGCACGGCGATCGGCGCCGAGCGCACCGGCACGCCGGCCGGCACGACCTCGGTTCGCTGCAGTTTCTCCGCGAGCGGCAACAGTTCGACGATCGACAGCGACGGAATCATCCGCAGATAGTGCGGCCACAGCAGACTCACGAGGCCTTCGGTCAGCTCCGGCAATTCGTCGTCGAGCTTTTGCTGCAGGCGTCCGGTCAGAAACGCAAAACCTTCGTGCAGCCGCTCGACGTAGGGATCGCGATCGCCAACGCGATCGAGATTCAGCATGCGCGCGCGGTCGGGATGCGCCTTCGCGAATTCCTTGCCGGCCTCGCGCAGGTAGCGCATTTCGGCTTCGTAGTAGCGCAGGATGGGGTCGTCGTGTTCCATGCTTAGGTATGGTTATCAGAGGGTCAGCGCCCGCGCCGGGTCCAGCACGGTCAGCTCCGCTTGCAGTTCGCCGATGCGGCGTGCCAGCGCGGATTTATCGGCATCCTTACGACTGCTCAGCGCCTTCAGCGCGCGCAGCAGTTGCTGCTTGACCTCGAAGACGAGCGCGGGCTCCCAGCGGGTGAGCGGCAGCGAGCGCGCGCTCGCGTCAAGTTCGGCGAGTAGCGCGAGCGCCGCGTCCGCGCGACCTGCGTGATCGGCGAGGCGCGCCATCACCAGACGTTGCAGGTAGCGATGACGATCGGTGCGCAGACCCGGCAACGCTTCGAGCCAGGCGAACGCGGCCTCGATACCGTGCTGCCCCGCGAGGTCGCGCGCCTGCGCTTCGATCTCGGGCCAGTCACCGGTCGCATCGTCGTCGTTGCCGGCCGATACCGGCAGCGGCGCGATGCTTTCGCCCGCGTCGAGATTGCGCACGACCGCGTGACGCGCGATCCATTCGAGCGTCGCGTCGTCGGCGAACGGCGTGCCGTCGTTGAACGCGAGACGTTCGATCCCGGGCAAGCGTTCGAGAAACAGCGCGAAATCCGCGCGCAACGGTTCGCGCCATCCGCCATAGGGAGCGCCGATGTGATCGAGCGCGACGTGCTGGAAATACTGCAGATCGAACCACAGATGATTGACACCCTCCATGAACGCACCCTCGACGCGTTCGAGCAGCTCATGCCACTGCTTTTGCAGCACGAGCCGCTTCATCTGCTGACGCAGCTCGCCACGCGGTGGCATCAGACGCGTGCGCGACGCCGCATCGGCGGGCGGCACTTCGTGCAGCGTGTCCCAGCGAACGGTGCGCACCAGCCGCACCGACGGTAGATAGCCGCTCTCCTGATCGCGAAGCCACAGCGCCATCGAGCGGGTCTGATCGAGCAGATCACGCGTCGATGCGATCGATACGTTTGGACTGCTGCTAAAGGCAGCGCCGGCCGACGCGGATGACGTTGTCGTATCGGGCTCACTACTGGGCACCGACGCGTCGTTGCGCTCGAAGCGCGCGACGAGCGCGCCGAGACTCGGCCGCGCCGCGTCGGCCCACGCGGCCGTGGCCGTGACGAGCAGATCGAGCGCGGCGATCGCGCGTTCGAGATCGGCCGGCGCGAACTCGTCGCGACTATCGAGCAGCTCGATGATGCGCGCGGTGGCGAGCATGTCGAGCGCGCCCTTCTTCGCTTCGGCGCGCGCAGGCAGTACGTTCTCGCCGAAACGCTCGACAAGCGATGCCGCGAGTTCGAGACCATCCGCGAAGCCGACAGGGCCGTCCATGCGCAGACGTGCGAACGCGTAGTAACCGGCCAGACGCAGATCCTTGCCGGTCTCCTTGAGCAACTGCTCGCACGAGCGGACGATCAGACCATCGTCGATACCGGAGAGCTTCTGCGTTTCCTCGCGCAACTCGAAGAACAGGTCTTCGTAGCCCGGGGCGCGACCGCAGCCCTGTTCGCCCGGCAGCGGTTGGAGCCATGCGCTCCACGCATCGACACGCGCGCGCACGCGTTGTTCGTCATCACGCGACGGGAACAGCGTCTTCAACAAACTCGACAGCATTTATTCGACCTCCGGCAGCGAACCTTTGGGCACCGACACTGCGGCACGTTTCGCCGCGGCAAGCGCCGCCGGCGGCAACGGCGGCGGATTGGCCCCGGATAGCTTCGGTGTGCCTTTTGCCGCACCAGTCACGAAGATGCGCGCGGGCAGCTTGAAATGACGTAACGCGAGCACTTCGAGCGGCCCTGAGCCCGCCTCACCGCGCAGCTGCACGCGCAGCGCAATGCCCTCGCTCTGATCGGGCTGCCACGACAACAGGTAACGCGCGCCGTCCTGCTGCGACACCTGCGCGCGTTCGAGCAGCCGGATCAGGCCGAAGCGGCCCTGGGCGTCGAGCGCAGAACGCAGGCCGCCGTGCTCGGTCTGCCATTCGATATGCGACAGGTCGTCGAGCGAGTCGCCGGGCCACAGGAAAGGCGTCCACTCCTCCTTCTGATTGAAGTAATGCAGTTCGCGGCCCGACAGCACGAAGCGCATGTCGGTGACGCCGGGCGTCGGCACCGCGCGCAACTCGTAGCGCACGTGCGCGTCGCCCGATGGGAACAACACCGTCGATGCGCGCGTCATTCTGTTTAGTCCGTCGAGGAACGCGGGATCGAGCGTCAACGCGCCGTGGCTTGCGCCCTGCGCGGCGACCCAGCGATCGCCCTGCCGCTCGACCACACCGGCCAACTGCGTGATCACGAACTGCGCGATTACGCCGTTGTCGGGCCGCATGAAGCGCGCCATCTCGGGCAACGACGCGTCGTTGTCGGAGTCCGCGAACGGATAGCGGCCGCCGAACGCGCCGTTCCAGTCCGCGACGATCGCCGTGCGCCAGATCTCGTTGAGGCTCGCCGCGGCCGGCTGCACGAGCACCTGCCAAGTTTGATCGAGCGGCGCCCGCAACAGCTCGCCGAACCCGGCCCACTGCTCGCCCAGACTCGCGGCAACGCGGCTCGCGTAGTCGCGGCTGTCGGCGATGTCCGAGGTCTTGCCTTGCAGCACCGCTTGCGCGGCCACACGCGACATCGCATCGGTGTCCGCACTCGACACCATCTGCTCGATTCTTAGACGCATCGCGCTCACGCGTTCGAGATAGCGCGCGAGACTCAGGTCGCCAGTCGACGTAAGTCGCGCCACGGCCTTCGCGTTCGCCGGCGTGACGCTGGACGCGACATCGCTGCCGGTCAAACGCAGAATCGGCCCGAACGCGACCGCGAGCGGCGCAAGCTGCGACTGGGTTTGCTTCGACGGATCTTTCTCGTCGGCGCCGACCAGTTGCTGCGCCTTGCTGATCAGCGTGTCGGACAGCGATTGCGTGCTGGCGCCCGTGCCCGCCTGATAGACGACCGCGTTCATCAGCATCAGAAGGGGCGAGCGCTGCGGGTCACCGAGCAGCGTCAGCTGATCGGCCGTCGCGGACAGCGTCGGGGCCGATTGCCAGCGCAGGCTATTCAGGAACAGCGCCCACGCGCGCGCGTAGTCGTCGAAATAGCGTTGACGCAGCGCGGCCTTTAGCGACGACGGCGGCTCGGTTTTGCTCTTCACGTCCGACAGCACCCAGTCGCCCGCGACGTTGCTCTGCTCGCTCGCGTCGTCGATCGCTTTCGCGACGCGCTCATCCCACGCGGCGCGTGTGAAGACGCCGGGGACCGTCGCTGTCGAGTTGAAGAGGCCTCTGCTCTGCGTATCGCCGAGCAGCGTCGCGAGCGAAATCGGCGGGTATTTGGCTTTCGCGTCGTCGAGGATCCGCTGATAGACCGTGTCGGTCGAGTTCTGGATGCCGCGCACGCCGATGATCGTTTGACGAGTTGCTGAAATCAGTCCGCTGTCGAGGACGATTGCGAGCGACGAACCGCTTGTCGATACGTGCTGGCCGAGGTGATGCGCGAAGAAGTCGATTGTGTGCTGGCGCAGGTCTTCCCATGTGCCGGCCGATAGCGGCGAGTTGTCGGGACGCGCGAGCGCGGACGTCGCGGCGAGCTGCGGAGCGAGGAAGGCGGCGACCGCGCGCTCGGGCTTGGCGAGTATCAGGTAGGTCTTCAGCGTGTCGTACGCGGCTTGTACCTGGCCGCTGCCGCCGCTCGCTATTTCGGCGTCGGTCAGTGACGCGAGTTGATGCAGACGGGCTTCGAGCTTCTCGCGGATCGGGCTGACGAGGATGCTGCCGGCGGCGTTTTCATACCTTGGCCATAGCGCGTCGAGCAGTGCCGCGTCGCGGTTCAGACCGAAGCGCGTGAGACGCGGGGCGCCCTCGCGCTGGTGCGATTCGAGTGTGTCGATCTGCTTGTCGAGGGCGTCGAGCGTTTGCATCGATCGGGTTGGGTCCTGGCTGCTCGCGAGTTTCGTTAGGGTGTCGCCGGCGGTGTGGATCGTTGCGCGGTTCGTGAAGCCGGAGAACATCGTGCCGGCGATCCATAGCGCGATGGCCGCGGTGCTCGTCCATGCGGCGGCAGTGGATAGCGAGAAGCCGACGCGGCGGCCGTGGAGCTTGCGGCTGTGGTCGGCGACGGTTTGCCAGACGCCCCGAACGAAGTCCCCTTGGGGGATCGTTCGGTGTTGGGGGGTGAGGTGATCGTCTCGCGCGTTTTCGTCCGCGTTGTCCGTGTTGGTATCTTTGTTCGTGGCTGCGGGCAGAGCGAGTTCGCGCTCCTTGAAAAGCGGCGCGAACAGCAGACCGTGGACGGCCTGACGCCAGTAGCGCGAATGCGCCGTCTGCGCGACCAGTCCCGACAATGCGCTGGACAGCCTTTCGATGTGTTGCGACAGTTCCGCGGGATAGCGATCGTTCGAGTCCTCGGCTATACGCAGCACGCCGGCATCGGCGAGATTGCGGGTGAGGTTTTGCAGCGAGTCGTCGATGTGGTTGGCGTGCACCCGCGCGCTCGACCATGTGAAGCCGAAGGCTTCGTCCTCGCCTTTTGGTTCCGTGCTGAAATCGGTCACGTTCAGCAGATAGGCAGGCGCGGACCAGTGCAGCGCGCGGGCGTGGCGGGCGAGGCGTTGGGATAATGCGGCGGCGTCGAATGGCGCGTTGCCTGAACTGCGGTTGCGCGTTACCGCGACGATCGCGTCGATCGGGCGGCGGCGGCGCAGGCGGCGGATTTGGGTGAGCCAGGCCGTGTCGAGGGTCGTGCCGGTTTGTGTCGCGTAGAGCAGGACTGTGCTGCCGACGATGGCGTAGCCGGTTTCGGCGAGGGTTGGGGCGAGGCGTTTGACTAGCAGGCTGTTGAAATATCCGTCGTTGATGCACTGTAGTGGTCAAGTTATTTCGGACAGGCAGATAGGTTCTTTCACTGTCGGTTTCGCCTCATAGGCGGCGGGCGACAGATAGCCCAAAGTCGAGTGCAGGCGTACTGCATTGTAGAAACCGATGATGTACTGGTTGATGTCGCGCCGTGCCTCGTCGTGGTTGGCGTACTGACGCTGCCACACTCGTTCCATCTTCAGGTTCAGGAAGAACCGCTCCATCACCGAATTATCCCAACAATTTCCCTTGCGGCTCATGCTGCAAACCACGTGATGCTGCCTGAGCAAGGCCTGGTATTCATCGCTCGCATACTGGCTGCCCCGGTCCGAATGCAGGACCAGTCCCGGCGCTGGCCGACGCTGCTGCAGCGCCATGGTCAACGCCGACATGACCAGTCCGGCCGGCATGATGGGCGCCATGGACCAGCCGACCACCTTGCGTGAGTACAGGTCCAGCACGACCGCCAGATACAGCCAGCCCTGCGCCGTGCGGATATACGTGATGTCCGAAACCCACGCGCGATTGGGCTCGGCCACGTCAAACTGCCGGTCGAGCACGTTCTCTGCCACAGGTAGCGTATGCCTGCTGTCGGTCGTTGAGACGAACTTGCGCTTCCAGCTCGTGCGCAGACCTACTTCGCGCATCAGCGTACGCACCCGGTAGCGCCCGATACGTAGCCCTTGCTCCCGAAGCGCATGCATCACACGCCGGCTGCCGTAGCTCGCGCCGCTGGCGGTGAATGCCGCCTTGACGTGGGTCTGTTCCTGCAGGCTCTTTGCGCTCGGTCTGGCGCGCCGGTGCGCATAGTAGCCAGAACGGCTCACCTGCAAAACCCGGCAGGCGTGACTGACCGATACGGCCTCCTGTTGCAAGTGAGTTACCACGCGGTAACTCACTTCAGTTCCCGTGCAAAGAAGGCCGACGCTTTTTTTAGCAGCGCATTGTCCTCGCGCAATTGCCGGTTCTCCGCCTCGAGTTGCCGGATGCGCTGCTGTTCCGCCGTCAGCGGTTTGCCCTCGCCAGGGCCGCCAGCACGCTCCGCGTCGTACTGAGCCACCCAGCGCCGCACGGCTGTCTCAACCAGGTCCATCGACCGGCACACTTCGCTGACCGATAACCCCTGGTCCCGTACCATCCGTACCACTTCCAGCTTGAAGCTGGCGTCAAATTGTCGGCGCCTTCTTGTCATCTTGCTCTTTTTCCTCGTCGATTCCGGATTGTCCTCCTATCGACCTGTCCGAGGAAATTAGACCATCACACACTCAGGTGCATTGCGACGGATGCTGAGTTCGCACTTCTGATACGCGGAACACGTTTCCGGGCGTTCGAGGCTGCTAACGGTTTCACCATATCGATGTTATCCATTGCATCCCGGCCCTCAACGGGCAAGTGTGCGCATACGCGTCAGGTTGTAGCCGACCTGCGTCAGCACGAAGAGCTGGTCCACGCGTTCAAGTCCTCGATACATCGCCTGTCGAATTCGTCCGACTGTCTTGCCCCATCCGAACACCTGCTCAATCCGCTTACGTTTTTGCTGGCTGACCGCGTAACCCGGCCAACGCGTGGTTCGCTCGTCAATCGCTGAACCTCCTGGACGCCCATCGTTTTGCGCCACATGAGGCGTGACGCGATTTGCTCGACAGGTGGCGACAAAGCCGGCCGTGTCGTAGTTCCTGTCTGCCCCGACCGTCATGCCGCCCTGGGCCACCTTCGCGGCGTCAGCAAGCATTTGCGCGGCGCAGTCGCGCTCGGCGGTGCCCGTCGCCAGCGTCACCTGCGCGTTGACTACCAGGCCGTGCCGGTTGTCAGTCAGTACATGGCCCATGTAGCAAAGCATCGCACCGGTTCCTTTGCTCTTGCGAAACAGGCGCGCCTGCTCGTCGGTCGTGGACTGATGCGTCGCGTTACTGCGCTTCTGACCGTGCCAGTTGTCATGGGGCGCCGGCGGTTCGTCGGGCGGCGTATCGTCTTCGTCCGGACTTGCCTTCGGCACAAAGCTCTTGTGTCCCGCCCATGCCTGAATCAGCGTGCCGTCAACGCTAAAGTGCTCACCCGACAGATGCCCACGCTCGCGCGCAGTCTCAACCGTCTCGTTGAAGAGCAATACCAGCACATCGTGTTCAAGCAGTCGGTCGCGGTTCTTGCTGAATGTCGAGTGGTCCCACACCGTCCCATCCATCGGCAAGCCGACGAACCAGCGAAAGAGCATGTTGTAGGAAATCTGTTCCATCAACATGCGCTCGCTGCGAATCGAGTACAGCACCTGAAGCAGTAACGCTCGCACCAGCTTCTCCGGTGCAATGCTCGGCCGCCCACCTTTCGCATCAGCCCTCGTACATCCGGGCAAACACGTCGTCCATGCGTTTGAGCGCATCGTTGAGCCACGTGCGAATCGGACGCAACGGATGGTCTTTCGGCACAAAATCATCCAGCTTCAACACCGTGAACATCGACTCCGTAAAACCATCGGCACCGCGCATCCGTTTCATCCCGCTCACATTCATGACATTACCTTCAACGTTTACTCCTTCGTCCCGGATGACGGAGAAACGAGGTATTTCAACAGCCTGCTAGAGGGAGGTCGCCGACTATCAGGATCCAGCGGTCGAGGTAGCGCCAGCGGCGGCCGTGGAGGTCGCGGAGCGCATTACGCAATGCAACCTGCTGCTGCGGGGCCGCAACATGCGTTACTGGTGCGCCTTCGCTGGCACCTTGCGCTTGCTTTTTTTTCGAATCGTAGAGAGCCAACCACCGCGTTGCGCGCATCGAGGCGATCCACAGCAGGACGGCTTCAAAATGCTTTACTAGCATCAGCGCAATGAGCATGCCCGAGAGAAGGCACAATTCAATAATGATTCGTGTCTCATACGTCCATCCGCGCGCCCGCCCTTCTATCCAGACGGCCAGACCCAGCGCGACGAAAAGGATGAAAATTCCGATGCCAATGAAAAGAGCTACCGGTTCAGACTTGTGTTCATTCATGCTTGTTTTCTGCACACGAGCGCGATCAAGTCGCGGTTTTCTTGCGTAAGGACGAGTTGCGGTTTCCCGGTTCGCGCGGCGAATTCAGCCGCGAGTGCGGTGGCGAGCCAGCCGCCCGCCTCTCCGCAATCCCCAACGGTGGTGCTCAGATCGACCCTGGAGCTTTGTCGATCGAATTCGGGCGACGACCTGATTGCGGCCTCCATTTCCGACGAAACTCCGTGGCGCCAGACCGCCCCAATGTTCGTCCGCTCTGCTTTTCCCCAACGCGTGACGTTTTCCACCGTTTCGCCTACCGCATTGGCCAGACCGCGTGCCGGACGATGCAGGAGCACAGCAGGAGCTTTCGCCTTCGTCTGGGCAAGATTTTGGTGCCCCAGCAGTAACGCGACGCCCGCCTCTGCAACACCATCCTCTAGACGTTCGCTGACGGCGTTGCGCAATTGCACTGCGACCAGCAGATGAGCCACCTCTGGCCTCATGCTGTCGAACCATGCGTCGGTACTAAACAACGTGGAGGATCCGGCCGGAGGCTTCAAGATCACATGCACCGACGGGAACTTCCCGGCAACTAGATTCTTCAGTCTCGCCGACACTTCGATGCTCTCAAGGGCGCAATGCGAAACTGCTTCAACGTAAAGCGTCATCCGCGCAGGAAGAGCAGCGAGTTGCGGCGTCAGATCGTCGATCAACTGGGCCAGAAGCCAGTTGCAGACCACGCGTTGGCGACGATACTCCGTGAGTTCGTTTCCAGCATTGAACCTCTGGTTCGGGATTTCTATCCAGCGTGCATCAACATCGGTATTCGGCGTGGCCCTGCTCGCCCGAGGCTCCAGCTTCAGGCTGCCATCGACAATGCCTCGAACATCGTTCTCGTCGCGATTGGCAGAAAAGCGCCATGCATGACCTATCAACGCGAGCGGCACGCTGGCATGGGCGTGACATTTTTCGGTCTCACGGTCGCTAACTCGATTCATCGCTATCGCTTCGCTGCGTCGCGCATATAGATATCCGAGACGGCAGGACAGCAAAAACGCCCACGCCAGGATCGGATAACCGATGGCGCAGAACCAAAACCAGATCGGATTGGTTGGTCCGCCTCGCGACCATAGAAGAATCGTTAGTGCTGCACCAAAACACAGTAGGACGCCTAGAAGCGCAGTCCAAACCAGTTTTGATAGTTGCGGAGGCGGAGGCACCGCTACCCGCGGCGGAACACGAGCGAAGTCGATCGGCATTCGTTTATCTAACCGTCGCGCCATCAGATAGGGCAATGAGGACACTCCCGCACTGGGTCTTGTCTCCATCGCATGAAAGTGGCGTGCCAGCATCCTTGAAACTGCTACTTCCTTCCACGATTACGTTGTCGCCGTGAATCGGACAGGACACGAGGTCTCCGACCCGTGCCGCGCGGCGCCCGTTGACCTTGATCCGATTCGAGCCGGTCAGGATCTTGCCGCCGTGACTCGTGCTGTCGCCTTCGTATGCTAGTTTTTTCATTCAAATCATCTGTCTAATCAGATTTTCACTATATGCAGCCTGTTGAATTGACGTATCATTATTGCAAGTTTCTTGACTTATTTTCCTGCCATCACGGTATACGACTATTCCAGAATAAAATTCCAGACCATCGTCCACTTGCACTGTCTTGTCATACAAAAAATACGTATAGCCACCATTGAAAAATCTTATATGCGCCTCACCACCACCCGAATAAGGAATACTACCAAAATAAAACTTTTCTTTCTTCCGCAAGCCCACGGATGACACTTCAAGATCAATTCTATTCATTTTTCCGTGGCGATATGTTAGCGCCGTCACCACCTATCTCTTTACATAGAGCAGTCGATCGATTGGATTGACAGTTGAACACAATCATTTCATTATCATTGCACACACCTTCCGCATGTGCAGCCGTCGAGTAAAATAAAATAATTGTTAATCAAAATTCGAGGTGAATATTTTTCACGATATGCCGCACGTACTCAAAGACATGTTTATTTTTTGCAAAGTGCGATATCAAAACAAGCGATCCATTTCGTCAACATTTTTCCGTTCGACTGTTTGTATTCAATTTGAACCCAATCTGCCCCCCGACCGCCAATCACCTGGACAAGATCACCCTTGATCAGATACATTTTCGTCCTGCTTGCTGGATCGGGATTTTCATAAAGTCGGGACCTATCAACTGAAATCGCTACATAAGTGGATTTATTCCCACTATCAGAACCGAGCCTTTTTTCGACAAAATTCGCATCAGCAAAGTCTCCTTCTTTTCTTAACTGACCAGCCATCAATAAATATACACCTCGGTTTTCGACAGATGGAGGCTCGCACGTCATCATATTCGCGATCCCCAAATTATCTTCGACGAAATCTTTGATCTTGCTAGAGGGGGTTATTGCTACGGATTGCATGTATTGGCGCCACAAGTTATTCACATGATTAAATTCATATTTAAGCATCGCCGAGGTGGAGTCGTACTTATTGCCAGTCATCGTCCACTCATCAGTATTACCCGCCCAATCCCCTCCACATATTTCTCCTGTCTGCATGCTGACAATACATCCCGACGTTGTATCCAATACCGGACAATATTGCCTGCTGGATACTTCGGCGTTCCCGCTGGGCCCGGGATCTACAATTCCAGTTCTCAAAACACTCAGAACAGCGTATTTTCCCGAAGGAGAGATTGCTGGAGAATAGTCCTTGTCAAAAATCAATCCGCCTGCAGAAGAAAAATTCCCCATGTGAAAGAGTGCTACCTGCTTTCCAGATAAATCCGAAAAAACAGCCTTTTTCCAGCCGGAGCCAAAAATCTTTTCTTCCGATTTGCTCAGCGGCAAGGAAAAAACCAGCGACGAGCCCCTCTGGAAATTTATTTTTGATTTATCGGCGTCAGATTTTGCAGAAAAAAGAATGGTCATCGAAAATCCTATGAGCAATGCCACTTTAGTGTAAATGCGCATGTCAGCTCCAATCACCCGAGTTTGGTCAATAAATTGCTATATCGCCGATTATTCGAACTTGATCCATTATTATCACTGGACATTTCACGATTATTTCCATAATGATCGATAATTTCTCGTTCGTACCGCGATCGATCCGCCCCCCATTCCTTTGGATTTCGAGAGAGTCCAGGATGCCTCGCCCGAATAACATCAAGAGATCTTCCCAAATCTCTACCGACATACCCCGGTCGGTTGACACTCTGGTCCAACGCGGCTGCTCGGCCAAGATCGGATTGGAAATAATCAGCTATTGTGTATTGGTAACCTCTTGGTATTTTCGGCAAAACGGTCGCTCTCAATCTGTCAATGAAATCCATCAACTGCTTAGCTTCAAAGGATTTGAAAGTGATCGCATGTGCAATGACAGCCAGAGGTATGTTTTTTACTGTTTTTCCAAAATTATCAACTGAGCATCCCTGCCGGATTACCTCCTTTAAAGGCGAACCGGTGAGTTTCTTCCCTTGCGTTAATTCAGCATGCGTATAGAACATTGTTGCTGACTCACCTGTCCCTTCGACGGTCCAACCACACGTCTCAAACAAGTCGTGATAGTCAGCTTCGTTTGTTACTTTGAATTCCGCAACCTGCATTGCTAGCTCGCCCCTTCCTTGAGAGTTGACGGTTTTCTGCATCGCTCCCGCAGTTACGATTTCGCTGTCGTAAGATTGGACGGCATCGATTTTCCCTTCATTTTCTGACATCGCAACAATAATCCGGTATTCACTTTCCGAGACTGTACCGTTCGCCCGCATTTCCGCTAACACTTTCGATTTCTCTAAGGGGACTTCACCCCAGAACACTGGCCCATAGTGCGTGTGCGGTGCGTGGCCGTAACGGGTCACCTTAAAGACGTTTTGCAGACAACATCCACACTCACAAGGACTCTGCGCACGGAGAAAATTCCCCACCAACCCAACCGGATGAATATGAAACACATTCGACCCAGGAAAGTCCGTCAGCCCGGCCTTGACGACATCCCACCAGACCAGCTTCCCGATCCGTTTCTGCTCCTCGACGTGCTCAGCCTTCGGCCCCGTGCGCTGCTCGATCGCCGCAATCAACTGCTTCCACTTATCCGGATTCGCCCACTCGCTCTCGTGCTGGATGATCAGCCTCGACATCCGCAGCGCCGTCCACGGGTCGTTCGCCGCATTGCGTAATCCGTCAGCAGCCTGTGCAGGGTCGCCGCCCAGATTCAGCGCCTGGTAAATCGATGACATGAGCGCACTGAGCTTGCCCAGCGAACCCGCATCCGGCACGTCCGCACCCATCGCATAGTCGACAAACCCGTTCGTCGTTGCGAACATCGTATGCGTCGGATCGTGCTCGTCGTCCAGCGTCTGGAAGTCCACCCACTTCTGCGCGAATTCCCGCGTCACCCTCCCGCCCGCAAAATTCTCTTCCCGTACCCAGCCATCGATCGGCTGGTGACGAACATCCGCGCTGTCGATCTTCCACCAACGCCACTTGTCGCCATCGCCGCCTGTCTCTGTCTCGATGTACTGACGATCTGTGCTTCCCCTGGCAAGCGCCGCAAGCGGAAAGACCTCGATTACACCGGTCTGTCCGGCTTCAGCTCCTTCCTCATTGTGTCTCGTGTACAACGTGGTCCCACTGTCGATCCGCTGGATCGTTGGCTCACCGGGAAGGGCCAACTGCTTCCATGCGTTGACCTTTGCGCCGTTCTGCCCGATCCAGCTGCGCCCCTCGTCGATGAACGACTTGATGCTGTCGTCGCAGAAGACCTCAATGTGCACCATCCGGTTTCCGGAAGTCTGCCGGGACAACGAGTCGTAGCGACCAAGATGGCCAATCAGTTCACCCGCCTTGATCGGGACGACTTCGGAGGGCGTCGACAACACGATCACCCGGTCCAGCGAGGAGTCAGGCATCACTTCCCTGACGACTGGACCACCGTGCTCTGCGCCAAGAAAGATCCATCCGTTTGTCGCGGGATGCGCGACACCGCCTGCGGTTCCCGGATAGGGCGACACGCCGCTCGCGTCCTTGATCTGCCCCCAGCCGTCCTCGCGTCTTCCAAGGCTAACCTGAGCCCCCTGAGGGAGGATGCAGAGTACCGCGCCATGCGGCCTGGATACCCGGACCCGCAGTCCCTGCTGCCCGGCGGGCGCCAGCTGGCCACCCGACCCGGCCGTAGGACGGTCCTGCGCACAGGTGGTCACCTCGAATCGCGTCGCCCAGTACTTCGGCCTGGGTAGATGTGCGTCACTCTCGTAGTCCGCGAAGTCCTGCAGGTGTGCGTACAGGCTGTAAAAAGTCAGTTTCCTGTCTTTGGGAAACTCCATTGAATGACGCACCAGCGCAAACCCTGTGCTGTACGGCACACTGATTGCAGGTTGGCCATTCCGCGCGGGGATCTCGCTGATGGGGTAAGTACGATCGAGGCGCCACGCCACCACTTCGCCGTCCGCAATACAGCGCACTCCGCCCTTCAGATCCAGCGATGCGCCGGCGCCCGCCTCGGTCACGTGTATTCCGCCGTGCCACATGCCTTTGCCGCTGATCGAATAGGCGCCCGATGGCTCCTGCCTCAACAGTTTGTGGAATTCATGCTCGTCAATGAAATCTGCCGGCGCCCCACCGGTGCCCTTCCTGCGGAACGGAAACGCAAACTGAAGCAGCTTCACGGGCGTGATGGGTGGATTTGACGGAGGAGTCGTAGTTGCCATGACTATGCTTATTCTGAAAAGCCGAAGTTCGTATTCCCTTTGACATCTTTAAGGGGAGCACCCGGCCAGCTTGGAAAGGTAAAATTGTTCTTCGCCGGACCATCGACATCCAGCCCACCCTTGACCTGTATCTCACTTGAGCTCGCAATCACGATCTTCCCGTTTGCGATTTTTACGTACGCACCTGCTCCATCGCCCAGCGTGATCCCTTTCGACCCAGTAATGACTACTTCGCCTGTCGACGAACTAACCGCGACGTTGGTAAGCGCCATCAATTCCAGAGCGTCCCCTTGGGCCTGAACCTGCACCTTGCCCTTGGCTGCGAAAATCCGGATTCCGAGCTTCGCGGCAAACAGTGAAATTGCCTCGCCGGCCGCTGCCGTGATCCGCTTGAGCACGCCGATGTCGATTCCTTCGCCAGCAGTAACGAACATCTGCTTACCCGCGGCCAACTGCATGTGCGCGCCACTAGCGACACCAATGCCTTCAGGTGCGCTCGCCACGATCACCGGCTTCCGGAGTTCCGCGAGCTTTTGCTCGACGAGCACACGTTGCTGATCGACTTCGGCCAGCAACGCCTGCGCGGCACTCGCAGAACCGTTGAGCGAGCGCAGGATTTCCTCGGCTTGCTGAAGTGTTGTGTCGGCGTTGGGCATCGCGAGTTGCTCGCCCACAGCACCAGGCTGCGCCTCGGCACTAAGCAACAATCCTTTGGCCGCCCGGGCTGACAGATACCCATCCGTCCTTAGCTCGGCGCCTTGTCCCCGCTCCTTCCTCTCCCCATCAACCATATGCCCCAGATTCAGCTCACTGGTCTGAAACGGCGTAGTCAGATGGATATGCTCAACCCCTTCCTTATCCTCCATCCGCATTTCATTCTGAGCGGCGGTTCGAACGATATTGCGCGTATTGTTGAGGTTATTAACCAGATCCGGGTGCAAGCTGTCATGCATCGCCCCGATGATCACAGGCCGATCCGGGTCCCCAGCCGTGAACACGATCGCCACTTCCGCCCCATCGATCAGCGGAAAGTGATGACCATAATCATCCCCGCTATAGGGCTTCGCAAACCGCACCGGCCGGCTGGTTCCGCCCGGACTCCACTCATCGAGATCGAACGGCAGCACGATCACATACCAGCCCTGCTCGGTCAGATACGCGTACTTATAATTCCCCGGCGACGTGACCCGCGCGGGCAAGATTCCATCGATGGTAGGCCGCCGAACCGACTCCATCGAAGTCCGCCACACACGATCCGACGGAATCCCCTCGAACGTCACCTGATATGCCTGATCCCGCGCGCCCTGCGACCTCACTGAAGTCACGAAAATCCCATACTTCGCATCGGCCGGATTCGGATCGATCGACATGACCTCGCCCGCCTCGAGCCAGAACGGATTCCCCGTGCCGACAAACGCAATCTGACTGGCCAGATGCGCCTCATGCCGCAACCGGGCAATACGCTGACCTTCGTCGGGCGTTTCGTAATGCTCGCCCCAGCGGTAATCGACCGCGTTCGTGGTGCTGTCGTCGCGCGCGGTGTTCTCCTCCACGAGCAACGATATTCCCGCCTGGCGATGGTTATAGTCGTGCAGGCGCACGGACTCGGGAACGCGCTGCGTCCTTTTCTCGAGCGCCGTGATTGCCTCCGCTCCGGCACCCTCCATTCCCGCATTACGCCGGTACGGCACCCTACGCTGCTTACGCGCGTACGCATCGAGATCGTCGCCGAACACGATCATCGCGCGATCCTTCTTCTGTTCCCACCGAAACCACATTCCTTCCTGCGCGCAGAGCCTCTGGATAAACCTGAATGTCGTCTCGCGATACTGCGTGATGTACTCATGCCGCTTGTACTGCCCACGTAGCTGGAACACGAAGTCGACTCCGCTGCGATACCCGTAGTGCCGCAACGTATCGGTAATGATCTCCTCGACCGATTGCTTCTGAAACAACCGGCTCGTCACGCCGCGATCGAGATCGGCGAGTTTCGGCTCCAGCACGACCCTGTAGCGCGTTTGATCGGCCGATGTCTCGAACTCGTCGAACTTCGTCACGATGCCGTGAATCGTATGCGCGGGCGGTCTCGTGCTGAACTTCTCGGCGTTCTCGCCAAACATCTTGCGCAGATAGTCGATATCCGGATTGCCCGGCTCGATCGTGAACCGCCCCGGGCGCCCGAGCACCTGATCCATCGGAATTCCCGCTACCGGGCTTGTGAATTCGATCTCATAGCCATACAGCTCACTGATGCGATCGACGCCCGTGAACTTCAGGATCGAGAACGGCGCCGGGTGCGGCGCCAGCTTCAATTCATAAGCCTGCAACGGCAATGCCATCAGCATTGAATTCCTCTCGATTACGCCAATATCACAGCGCTGTCGAGGCAACTGCTAACGGTTGCCCCGGCAGCTCGTGCGAAGACTCAATCAGAAAACGCCTGATCAGCTCTTCGCCTTCGGCATTTGCGACACCAGCGACAGCCCGATGTCCATCCCCTCGACCTGGAAGTGCGGAATGATGAAAAGCTTGATGCGGAAGAAGCCCGGGTTGTCCTCGATGTCTTCGACGGTCACCTTCGCTTCACGCAGCGGGTGCGATGCCTGCAACTCGTCGCCCGGATCTTTCATCTCGGTCACGAGACCCTTGATCCAGTTGTTGAGCTCGATCTCCAGCAGACGTCGATCCTTGGTCGTCCCGATGTTTTCGCGCTGAATCAGCTTCAGGTAGTGCGCGATACGCGACAGCAGGAAGATGTACGGCAGCCGTGCGTTGATACGGCTATTGGCCGTCGCTTCCTTGGTCTCGTACAGTGCCGGCTTCTGTGCAGAATTGGCCGAGAAGAAGCACGCGAAGTCGTGGTTCTTGTAGAACGACAGCGGAATGAAGCCCAGATTCGCGAACTCGAATTCGCGCGTTTCCGGAATCAGCACTTCGGTCGGGATCTTCGGCTGCACGCCGGTGCCAAGGTCGTACAGGTGCACCGGCAGGTCTTCCACCTTGCCACCAGCCTGCGGGCCGCGGATCTGCACGCACCAGCCGTTATTCACGAAGCTGCGCGTCATGTTGGCCGCGAACGCGAACGACGCGTTGACCCACAGGTACCGGTCATGGTCCGGGCCCTTCACCGCTTCCTCGTAATTGAACGCGCGCACCGGCGTCGTGTCCTTGCCATACGGCAGGCGGCCGATCACGCGCGGCATCGTCAGACCGACGTAACGCGCGTCGTCCGTATCGCGGAAGCTCTTCCACTTGATGTACTCGGCGCGATCGAAGTAGTTGCCGATATCCTGGATCGCCGCGACTTCCTCCATCGACTTCTTGCCGAAGAATGCCGCGCCGACCGAGCCGATGAACGGCATATGCGCAGCCGCCGCGACCTTCGAGATGTTGCGCAGCAGTGCTACGTCCTGCGGCGAATTGGCGAACTCGAAGTCGCTGATCACCGCGCTGATCGGCTGGCCGCCCGGCGTGTCGTACTCCTCGATATACGTGAGGCGATACAGGCCGCTCTGGATCAGCTCCGGCGTGTCTTCGAAGTCGCGTTGCAGCGCATCCTTCGACACGTCCAGCACTTCGATGCGCGCGTTCTTGCGAAAATCCGTGCGCGACACCAGCATCTTCAGGCCACGCCAGCGGCCCTCCAGCGCGCCTGAAACTCAGGGGTATGCAGCACCGCGTCGAGCTGTCGGCTGATCTGCCGGTCGAGCTGGCCGATATGAAAATCGAGCAGCGACTTGTCGAGACGCTCGACAGGCTGGCTCGATTGCGCGACCAGCTCGAGAAACGCGCCGATACCACGCGCGATGCGCTCGTCGGCCGACGCCTCGGACAGCATGTCGCTATCGCGGAATGCCTCGAGCGGGCGCGCCTCGGATACGGGCTTCAGGTTGATCTTGTTGCACAGCGACGCATAGACGCTGTCGCCGGCGAAGGACATGTCTTGCGCGGCATCGAGCACAACGGTCTCGGTCGCGCCCTGACGGGATTCGTTCTGTTCCATTTGTGTTCCTGGCTGAGTTTTTGCAGCAATGCGGTTGCGCAAGGCGGTGACGGCTTGCTTCGCCCGTTCCCGCTCAGGCATGGCCTTCCGGCTGGGTCGCGGCAGTGGCGATCTGCGCGAGTTCGCCGCGCAGCTTGTCCGACAGGCGCCGGTCCTTCAGGACCTTTTCGAACTCGCGACGGAACATACTGTTGTCGAGCAGATTGGACTTCAGATCGCGCAGCAGATTGCGCATCGCCAGCAGCGCCTGCAATTCGGGAATCTGACGCGCCACCTGCTCCGGCTCGAAGTCTTTCATCGAGCGAAACGCGAGCTTGACCGGTAGCTCCGAACCATCGTCGGCGAGCGTGTTCTCGGCCGCGATCTTCAGGTCGGGTGCGTAGTCGGCGAGCACCGCGTCGAAATTATTTTTGTCGATGTTGACCTTCTTGCGCTCCGCCAGTGCCGCCTGCTCGCGGCCCGCACTGAAATCGCCGGCGACCAGCAGCTTGAGAGGCAGCTCGACCTTCTTCTGCGCGCCGCCCGTGTGCAGGTCCAACGTGATCGAGACGCGACTCTTCGGAATTTCGCGCTGAAAGCTGTCCATTCATACTCCTCATGTAATCAGATTCGACACAACCCGCAGATCTCGCCCATGGCGATGCGGTAATTCCATTCGCATGCCCGCGAGCGCGCTTAAAGAGATATGCGCGACTCGCAATGGGAATTACGACGACGATACCGCATTGCACGACTTCGGATCGTGCACCTCATTTAAATTCAGACGATATTAAAGCAGGTTTTCCCGCATGACGTCAAAGCATATTGATCGAGACGCGGAATCAAACAGTGTGAACAATGGTTAAATAAATTCTGCTTTCACATATTCTCGCCGCTGCACCGCCCAGAGCCGGAAACGAGGAATTAACGCAATTTAACAATTATTAAATTTCGTCAATTCGCCGCGCATTTATTTGACACAATCTCAAATTGAATTTCGCTTTCTCAGGATAAATCTCAACCGTATCTCAAATCTGAATTAGTCAATTTTTGTCATATTTTCAACGTCAGTCGAAATATGGGTATACGAACAGCGAATACGACATATAGAATCCGAAATCTCGGATAATCCAGATTAAATCAGCAACAAGCATCAGACCAAAATACCTATGCGGATCGACAAACCGCTCTGGCATGAGGGCCTCATCCTCACGCAGCAGCACTTCCAGCAGCAAGAACGATGGGCCGGCTTCGCGCTGCAGCAGCTCGCCACGTCCGCGCTCGCGCAGCCGTGGGGCACGCTCGGCGTCGAGATCGACGAAGAGGCGTTGGCCACCGGCCGTCTGAAGCTCGCACGGCTCAAGCTGCGCTTTTCAGACGGCACGCCGGTCGACACGACGCTGACCGACGCTCTGCCCGCCGCGCGCGATCTGGCGCAAGGCGTGCCCGCCGATCTGCAAAGCGTCGTCGTGTTCGCGGCGCTCGCGCTGCCCGATGCGAACGGCGACAACTGCCGGTTCGATGAAACGTCGCTTGCGCGTCCACGCCGCACGTATCGCGAATTCGTCAAGGTCGTGGATCTGAACGGCGGCAGTGAAACCGAGATCGCGTCCGAGCGTCACGCGCTGCGTCTGCTGTTCGATTTCGAATCGCATGCCGACGACACGGTCTGCGCCATCGCGCGGCTCACGCGCAGCACGAGCGGCCAGTTCCAGGTCGATCACCGTTTCGTGCCGCCGTGCCTGACGCTCGGCAGCCACCCACTGCATGTCGAGCGCATCAATCGCCTCGCCGATATCCTGCAGGCGAAGAGCGTTGCGCTCGGCGCGCGTCGTAGCGAACGGCTCGAACAGGTCGCCGAATATGGCGTCGCCGACGTGCAGCTGTTCTGGCTTTTGCACTGCATTCACGCGGCGTGGCCGCAGTTGCGGCTCTACGCGGCGCATCCGCGCCGCTCACCGGAGCAGCTCTACACGACGCTCGCGCAACTGGTCAGCGCGTTGATCACGTTCTCGACGCGCGTGCAACTCACCGACATTCCCGCCTACGACCACGCGCGCGCCGACGAGGTGTTCACAAAGCTCGAGGCCACGATCCGCGAATTGCTCGACGCGATCATTCCGTCGCGCGTCGTGTCGATCGGCCTCACGCGCAAGAGCGCGACCACGTGGGCGGGTCAGTTCCTCGACGAGCGCATCGTCGAAGGCGCGGCCGACTGGTATCTGTCGGTCAACGCGCCGATGCCGGCGTTCGAGCTCGCAGAGCAGTTCCCGCGCCTGTGCAAGATCGGCGCGCCCGACGACGTCGAGCACATCATCAATTCGGCGCTGCTCGGCATCCCGCTCAAGGCGGTAGCGCGCGTGCCGGCCGCGATTCCGGTGCGCCTCGACAACCAATACTTCGCGCTCGATCCAGCGAACGCCGCGCATGCGAAGATGCTCGCCGCGCGCGCCTGCCAGATCTATCTGCCGGCGTCGGTGCCCGACGCATCGCTCGAACTTTACGCGGTACTGCGCTCATGAACGCCCTGCCCCGAAGCCCCAACGAAGCGGCGCTGCTCGACAGCGCGCCCGCGTCGCGCGAAGGCATTCGCGACCTGCTGCGCGACACCGCGCTGCTCGTCACGACGCTTACGCCCGGCGGTCACGCGGGTCACGCAATCGACTTCCGCAATCGTTGCGCTGCGCTGATCGCCAACTTCTCGACTGCACTCGAGCGGCGCGGCTATCCCGACGACGTACGGCGCGAAGCGCTACTCGCGCAATGCGGGCTGCTCGATGAAGTCGCGCTGCGCTATCTGCCGCCCGAAAGCCGCGCGGGGTGGGAACTGAAACCGCTGCAAGTCGAGTTGTTCAACCTGCACGACGCGGGTGAGCGCGTGTTCGAACGGCTCGAAGCGCGCATGCGTGAAGCGTCGCCGCACATCGAGCTGCTCGAATGCTACGCGGCGATTCTGAGCCTCGGCTTGATCGGCCGTTTCGCGCGCGATGGCGAAGCGAAACGCACGGCGTTGACGACAGCGCTGCATGCGCAGCTGGAAAAACTTCGCCCAGCGCCCGCACGCACCTTCATCGCCGATCGCCCCGGCCGCCGCTTGTCGGACTGGTTCTACCGGCTCTCGCCGTGGGCGATTGCAGGGCTCGCATGCGTGGTCGCCGCCATCGTCTGGCTGGTCTGGTCGGCCCTGCTCGACAGCCAGCTAGCGCAACTCGCGCACGCGAAGCCCACGCAGCCGTGAAGTCCGATCTGCGCGTCCTGTCCGCAACGCCGACGCGCGCGCCCGATCGCGCGTACGAGAGACTCGGTTACCCGTGGCGCGCGATGCTCGTGTTCACGGCCGTGCTGGCGCTCGCGGCGATCTGGTTCGTGCTGCCGGGCGGACGCGGCATCGCATGGGCGCTGACGGCGGTCGTCGGCTTGCTCGTGGGCGTACTCGTCGGATGGCGCACGCTCTGGCTGTCCCGCGCGGGCGAACAGAGCGCGCAGGTCCTGGCCGCGCTCGGCGCCTCGACCGCCGGAATTCCGCCGAAGCTGCGCACCCGCATGCCGCTCGTGCTCGTTACCGGCGACGGTCTGCCGGCTCTGTTCGATCGCAACCACGAGGAGCGCTTCGCGCATGTCGGCGACGGCGCGATCTGGTTGCGCGTCGATCATCCGCAGCAGTTACCGCGTCTCGCGGTTGCGCTCAGACAGTGGCGCGACGGACGTGCGCCCGATGGCGTCGTGCTGTCGGTGGCGCCCGCGCTGCATGTCGGGGCCGACATGCTCACGCAGAAGCTGCGCGTCGTGCGCCATTGCGTCGCCGATGCGGCTCGCACGCTCGGCAGGCGGCTGCCGGGCTATGTCGCCGTCTATCAGCGGATGACGACGTGCCCGCCTGGTCTGTCGGCGCCTGCGTGGTACGGGGTGTCGTCGGCGACGCGAATCGTCGATGCCGAGCGTTTCGAACTCGTGGTCCGCGCGGCCGAAGCCGAGCCTCAGCGCGTGCCTGGCGACGCGGGCAGTACCACGGCTACCACGCCTACCACGGGTGCCGCGCGCGCGGCGGCGCTCGCGTCGCTCGTCGGCTGGACGCAGCGGGTCGTGATCGGCACGTTGACCGACCCGCAGCAGCCCGCCACGCCGTGGGCGTTGTTCGGCGCGGGTTGGATCGATTGCGGTCCAGCAAGCAGTTCGGCAACCGGTTCGGCCGATCCGTGGGAACGCGACGTGCAGATGAAAACCTGTGTGAGCCGCGCCGCCGTCGGCGCATCACCGCTGCCGTGGCCGCTACCGCAACCGCTGATCGAAGCAACACCGCGGCGCTACTGGATGTCGCCGCGCCGCACTGCCTGCGCGCATGCGCTCGCGCTGCTCGCTTGCGCGGCCGCCGTCGCGTCGTGGTCCGCCGCGAGAAACAACGAAGCCCTGCTCGATCGCATCGGCACCGACCTCGGCCGCTATTCGATGATTCCGGCCGCGCACGACAACGCCAAATGCGACGCGCTGCAAGCGCTCGTCGCCGATCGCGATCAGCTCGACCGTTACGCGCGCATCGGAGTGCCGCTGCGACTGTCGCTCGGCATGTATCGCGGTGCGCAACTGCTGCCGGCGCTGGACACCGCGATCGCGTCGTACGTGCCGCCTGCTGCGCCGCCGGCGGTCGTCACGCTCGACAGCATGTCGCTATTCGACAGCGGCCGCGCTCAGCTGAAGCCCGGCTCGACGCGCGCGATGGTCGGTGCACTCGAAATGATCAGGAAGAATCCAGACAAGCGGATTCTGGTCGCCGGGCACACCGATAACGTCGGCAATCCGCAGAGCAATCTGAAGTTGTCCACGGCTCGCGCGCAAGCCGTGCGCGACTGGCTGATCGACGTGTCGGGCCTCACGGCGTCGCAGTTTGCGATTCAGGGCTATGGCGAGACGCGGCCGATCGCGAGCAACGCTACCGACGACGGACGCGCGAAGAACCGGCGAGTTGAAATCACGCTCGTGCCGGACGCTCCTTCAAACCAATAGGCGAAAAAATCGCAGTGTTTCGCCCCTGAAGCATCGCGCTTCGGGATCCAGACGCTCGGGGGCTGCTCCGGGCGGTTGTCGCAGCAGTAGAAAAATCAAGGAGTAGAAAGTATGGCAATTCCGGCCTACATGTGGCTCAAGGACGACGGCGGCGCTGACATCAAGGGTTCGGTGACGGTGCAAGGCCGCGAAGGCAGCGTCGAGCTCGTCGCGTTCGATCACGGCGTGCATATTCCGACCGACGGCAACACCGGCAAGCTGACCGGCACCCGCGTGCACAAACCGATCACGCTGACGAAGGAAACCGATGCGTCGACGCCGTATCTGTACAAGGCTGTCACGAGCGGTCAGACACTGAAGTCGGTCGAGATCAAGTGGTACAAGATCGACGACGCCGGCAAGGAAAAGGAGTACTTCAACACGAAGCTGGACAACGTGAAGATCGTCGCGGTCAAGCCCAAAATGTTCGACATCAAGAACCCCGACTACGAGAAGCACAACCACATCGAAGACGTCGAGCTGCGCTACGAGACGATCACGTGGTCGTACAAGGACGGCAACATCATCCACAAGGACACCTGGAACGAGCGTTCCTGATGTAAGCGTGGTAAGTGGGACCGGCACAGCGCCGGTCTCGTGACGTGCGTTGACGCGTCTTTACCGGTCCGCGTGGCGGGCTGGTCCTTTTCATCGGCGAGTGCACAGCGCACTTGCCGCTTCCCTCCGTGACCGAACTGCCGACATGACCTTGCGCGACGACCGAAGAAGCGCCCTTTGGGACACCACTCATCTGCTGCGCCGACTCAACCCGCACTGCGCGCAGGCGCTCGAAGCGGCCGCGAGTCTTTGCCAGACGCGGCTGTCTGACGAGATCACGGTCGAGCACTGGTTGCTGAAGCTGATCGAAGCCGGCGACGGCGACATCCCCGCTATCCTGCGGCGTTGCACGATCGATATCGACGCGCTGTGGGATGCGCTGCTCGGTGCAATCGACCGTCTGCCGCGCAATCTGCGCGGCAAGCCCGCCCTGTCGCCGCAGCTGGCGGCACTGCTTAGGGATGCATGGCTTCACGCATCTTCGGAGAGCCCCGAGGCGCGAATCCGCTCGGGGAATTTGCTGCAGGCGATCGTCGATGCGCCGCATATGCTGCGCGCCCAGAATGCGTGGCCACTGCTTGCCGTCAGCAGTGCGCAGATCGAACGGTTGCTGCCGCGAATGGCGCATCGGTCGTGCGAAAGTGAAATCGAAAGCGAAGACGAGGAACAACGATCTGAACAGCCGCAACCTGCGGCAAGCGCCGCGGCGGCGAACGGCGTCTTTCGCGCAAAAGAGACCACACCTGCCAGCGCCGACGCCCTCGCCCGCTTTGCGATCGACCTGACCGACAAGGCGCGCCGCGGCGACATCGATCCTGTGTTCGGGCGCGAGCGCGAGATCCAGCAGATGGTCGACGTGCTCGCGCGCCGTCGCAAGAACAATCCGATCCTCGTCGGCGAACCGGGTGTCGGCAAGACCGCGCTCGTCGAAGGGCTCGCGTTGCGCGTCGCCGAAGGCAGCGTGCCGAACGTAATAAGCGACGTGCGCATCCTCACGCTCGATCTCGGCATGCTGCAAGCGGGCGCCGGCGTGAAAGGCGAATTCGAGCAACGCCTGAAGACCGTGATCGACGAGGTGCAGGCTTCGCCCGTGCCGATCCTGCTGTTCATCGACGAAGCACACACGCTGATCGGCGCCGGCAACGCGGCGGGCGGCGCCGACGCCGCGAACCTGCTGAAGCCTGCGCTCGCGCGCGGCGAATTGCGCACGATCGCGGCGACCACGTGGTCCGAATACAAGGAATTCTTCGAGCGCGATGCGGCACTCGAACGCCGCTTCCAGATGATCAAGGTCGAAGAACCCGACGACGACGCGGCCTGCTTGATGCTACGCGGCCTGAAAAGCCGCTACGCCCGATACCACCATGTACACATTCGCGACGAAGCGCTGCTCGCCGCGGTCAAGCTGGCGCGTCGCTACATCCCGGCGCGGCAACTGCCGGACAAGGCCGTCGATCTGATCGACACGGCCGCCGCGCGCGTACGCATGGGCCTCGAAGCACCGCCGGCCGAGTTGCAACGCGCGCGGGCCGCGGTCGCCGCGCTGAAGCTCGAACGCGCGGCGCTCGCAGACGACGAACGCATCGGCATCGACGATAGCGAAGCACGCCGCGGCGCACTGGACGCCGCGCTCGCGAGCGCGAAGGCCGAACTCGCGGCGCTGCAAACACGTTACGAACAGGAGCTCGAACTCGTCCAGGCGCTGCACCGCCAACGCGACAGCGATGCCGTCTCGCGCGATGCCAGCGCTTTCGCGCAAGCACGTCGCGCACTGACGACTGCACAAGGCAAGGCCCCGTTGATCTTCGCCGACGTCGACGCCCGGGCGATCGCACGCGTCGTCGCCGAGTGGACCGGCGTGCCGGTTGGCAGTCTCGTCGAAGACGAACTGCAAAGCCTGCTGACGCTGGAAACGCAGCTCGCGACACGCGTCGTCGCGCAGCACGACGCGCTCGCCGCCCTGTCCGAAAGCCTGCGGACCGCCAAGGCGGGGCTCAAGAATGAACACGCGCCGCTCGGCGTGTTTCTGCTTGCTGGACCATCGGGCGTCGGCAAGACCGAAACTGCGCTCGCGCTCGCCGACCTGCTGTTCGGCGGTGAAGCCGCGCTCACGACGATCAATATGTCCGAGTACCAGGAATCGCACACAGTCTCGCAACTGAAGGGCTCGCCGCCCGGCTACATCGGTTATGGACGCGGCGGCATTCTGACCGAGGCGGTGCGGCAGCGTCCGTACAGCGTCGTGCTGCTCGACGAAGTCGAAAAAGCGCACCGCGACGTGCTCGACATGTTCTATCAGGTGTTCGATCGCGGCATGATGCGCGATGGCGAGGGGCGCGAGATCGACTTTCGCAATTGCGTGATCCTGATGACGTCCAATCTCGGCAGCGCGCAAATCGATGACACGACCGCGGAAAGCCCCGAGATCTCGCACGACGAACTGCTCGACGCGATTCATCCGCAGCTCGTCGGCCACTTTCAACCGGCGCTGCTCGCGCGCTTCCAGACGCTCGTGTACCGCCCTCTCGATGCGAGCGCGCTGGCCTCGATCGTGCGCCTGAAGCTCGGTAACGTCGCGCAGCGTCTGCACCGCCAGCACGGTGTCGAACTGAGCTGCGACGAAGCGCTGATCGATGCGATGGCCGCGTTGTGTCTCGCGCGCGAATCGGGCGCGCGCAACGTCGATGCGTTTGTCAATCAGCGCATTCTGCCCACGGTGTCGCGCGAACTGCTCGCGCGCATGGCATATGGAATCGCGCCCGCCAGGATCCTGCTGACCGGTTCACCCGAAGGTAGTCTGACGATCGATTTCATCGATCGCGAAGAAGCCGTGGCTGAACATGCGGCGAACGGCTAACGGAGCGCCACTCGATGCCGGCGGGACCGTCTCTCTACGATATGCTGCTCGGCCAGATCGGCGGCGAGCCGCTCGACGCATACGACGACCGCACGCTCGAATGCCTGAGCGTGCAGCAGAACGTGCAACGCATTCTGAACACGCGCGCGGGCGCATTGAAGCACCTGCCCGATTACGGTCTGCCGGACATGACGAACATCTACAAGGCATTGCCGTCGTCGGCGCACGCGCTGAAGCAGCAGATGGAAGCGACGCTGCTGAAATATGAACCTCGTATTCGCGCGATCGACATCGACATCCTCGAGGACGACGACCCCGGCGTGCTGGTCAGCTTCGAAATGACGTGTCATTTGAAGAAGGCCGGGCTCGTGCGCTTCGGCACGTATTTCGAGCCGCCGGGGCGGCTGCATATACGACGCCGGATGCAGGGGCGTGGGTAATCAGCGTTATCCGCATGCCAGTCGAATCCGAAGCTACGATTCAGATTTATTCGCGAATTCGCCGGTCGATTCGACCGCGACATTTGTTCACAGTTGCTCGGCGGGTAACTCGCTATAGTGGGAAGGTCGATCACGGGTCCGATCGACCTTCCCAGACAGGCATTGAGTCTGTCCTTCGGCAGCCTCGATCACGCCCTGTGTTCGAGGCTTTTTTCCTTGCTGCCCCGTTAGCAGGCGATCACGTGGCCAGTGTGCCGTCCGCCGCATTCATCCGCGCGGGCCGTTCGTGAGGATCGGGACTATCGGTCTGCGTCGTCCCCACGACGGAGACAATAACGGCAAACAGAAAGGATTTTCGAATAAGCATTATTTGTTCCGCTTGCTTTTTCACCCGGATTTCACACAGCCGACATAAATCGCGAGCTAAACATGCACTTTTCCTTGTGTCGCGTGCGCATAAAAAATAAAAAGTGAACCCGAATTACATTTTCGCGATTCCCGTTCGACTATAACGATTAAGCAAGAAACGCAATGCAAACAAAAGTTAAAATTGTTGTTTTTCTTTGCCGTGCGGATGTGGCAGTGCATTACCGAGCGCCCGCAATGTCGACTGACAAAAAAAATCCCGCACAGGGGGGCGGGATTAAAACAACAGGACGCTGAGGAGACGAGCACGCCCTGCCTGGGACCCACACGCACCGCAGGGATACGCGTGGTTATTTCGACGCTCGCCACGACCGACAACCGTAGTCGACGGTCAACGATCGCGAGCGCTTTGAAATGCCGGGACCGCCTGGGCACCCCTGTGCGCGATCACGCCTGCCGCGTGGCACCACGGCGCCGAGCGCCCCGTGTGGAACTCAGGCCGCCTTGCGCGCGAACCCGTCGCCCATCACGCTTACCACGTCGTCGACGACCCGAGTGGCGGCCGCGAATCCAGCCGCCAGCACTTCCCGCAGATCGGTCGACGAACGACCGGGCACCGAAGCTACCCGGAAAGCGGTCGACCACTCGCCGCCGATCAGCCGCGTCTTCAACGTGACGCTCGCCACGTACGCGCGCCGCGGCGTGGCACTGCCGACATGGGTGGACATATCGGTCGCGCGCAACGCGTTGACCACGATGTCGAATCCCCGATAACGATAGGTTTGCTCCATGCTCTTCTCCGCCTTCACCCATTGCTACATAACAGCATTTCGCCATGTATCTATGCTGCATCATTCTCGACTCGCATTTGTCAACAATTGTCATATCCTGGGCGATTCCCGGTTAGGGCTTTCCCTGCTCTCGACCTGCCAATTCCAGCGTCAACGATGCTCAATGACGAGCAAAACAGTTTTACTGTGAGATTAGATATATGCTTTACAGATTTTGGAACAATGAATCACAAGGCTCCATGCAATGTGAAGTCATCGGACCGGCAAATTCGGATTACAGATTCATACCGTTTATTCAGATTCGATCGAATAGCCTCGACGAATCAAGCCCCGCGAACCATCTCGAAATAAAAAACTATATCCCAAAATAAAGACCGGAACTCCTCCGGCGCTTCAGTAGTCCGAACACTGCCATTGCCCATCGTGGCGCCCGTCTGGCGAGCCTGGCTCCGCCCGGTTCGCCGTCATCCGCTCGTGGTCCAATAAAAAGTACGCTGCGTCTGGCCGCATCGTCCGCCGCGTTTGAATAAAGCGTCCGTCCCGGTACGTCGCTCGATCGCCAGCGGCAAAGATCGTGTCATTACAGACCGCAGATCGCTTATCGGATTGAATGAGCCTGAATAAGGAATTGCTGGTGAAACATCTCGCTGGTTCAATATCGCAATTGTGTCGGCATTCTCTGCCTGCCTGTTTTATGCCTTGTCGCGCGAGTTACCTCGGTGCCACCCTGATCACGCGTTCGCGCCGCCGCGAAGCGGGAGAGCGTGCACGATGAGCGTCTTCCAGATTGCCGGTGCGCTATTCGCCATCGTCGCGCTGTTCGGCGTCCTCAATTATCGATTCATCAGGTTGCCCGACACGCTCGGCATCACCGCGGTGGGGCTCGTCGTCTGCGTCGGCATTTCTGCGCTCGGATTCTACTATCCGGCGATGGCGATCGCCGCGCGCAAGATCGTCGTGCAGATCGATTTTGCCGACATCGTGTTTCACGGCCTGCTAAGTCTGCTGCTGTTCGCCGGCGCGCTGCACGTCGATCTGTCGAAGATGCGCACGCAGCGGCGCGCGGTGCTGATGCTCGCGACGATCGGCGTATTGATTTCGATCGCGGTGGTCGGCTTCGGCTTTTACTACGCGGCGCAATGGCTCGGCCAGCCGGTGAGCCTGCCGTGGTGTCTCGTGTTCGGCGCGCTGATCTCGCCGACCGATCCGATCGCGGTACTCAGCGTGCTCAAGCGCGCGGCGGCGCCCGAAAGCCTCGAAACCAAGATTACCGGCGAATCGCTGTTCAACGACGGCACGGCCGTCGTCGCATTCGTCACGCTAGTCGGACTCGCGACCGGCGCGAACGAGTTTTCCGCGGGCGCGATCGCATTCGATCTGCTGCGCGAAGTCGCCGGAGCGCTCGTGCTCGGCGCGGCGCTCGGCTTCGGCGCGTCGCTGCTGCTGCGAGGTATCGACAGCTATCCAGTCGAAATCCTGATCACACTCGCGCTCGCGACCGGCGGCTATAGTCTCGCGGAAGCGCTGCACGTGTCAGCGCCTCTCGCGGTCGTGATCATGGGGCTCGTGATCGGCAATCACGGCGCGTCGACGTCGATGTCGGAGAAGACGCGCGAGCATCTGTTCAACTTCTGGGACCTGCTCGACGAGTTGCTCAATCTCGTGCTGTTCGGGCTGATCGGACTCGAAATCATTGCGCTGTCGCTGCGCGTCGAGATCGTTTGGCTCGGGCTGGCGGCGATTCCGGTCGTGCTGTTCGCGCGCGGCGTCAGCGTCGCGATTCCGCTGCTCGCGCTGCAGAACTTCCGGCGGCTCAGTCCGCATTCAGCTGTCGTGCTGACGTGGGGCGGACTGCGCGGCGGCATCTCGATTGCGCTCGCGCTGTCGCTGCCGGAGTTTCACGGACGCGAAATGTTCATCGGCGTCACGTATCTCGTCGTGGTATTCAGCCTGCTGATTCAGGCGACGACATTGGGCCCGCTGATCCGTCGGCTCAATATCCCGGCCGCTCACGCAACCCGGCCAGCCCCGCCGGACGCATCGCCTGCACAAAACGCGCGCTAATCGTAAAGTGGATACCTACGCCGATCTGCACCGCGAGGTTGGTGAGAAAATCCAAACACAGTCCGAGACCGGCGCGAGCGGCTATCGCGTCGATTTCGACATTGGATTGGAGGGCCCGATTTAAGCGTTTTCTGAGCAGTGCCCGCCGCGATTCTGACCCGGGGCGGGCCACCAGCAGGCGAGACCGATGGCGAGTCGAACCGCCGCCGTCTCCCTCCGGCCACGGTTCACGCCGCGGCCCTGGCTCGGACTTGAACGAGTCCGCCGCCAGTTTCTGGCTTACTTTTCGCCAGTTTCCGGACCGTCGCGCCTGTCGCGGCGCCGGGCATTTGGCCGTCAATGCCGGTTCTCCCACATACCTGGCAGGCGCGGTTTGTCATCCTGTCGATTCAGGCGTCCGAAGGAGTTCGCCATGTCGGTCTATGTCGATGAAGGGTTCCGGCCCTGTGTGACGGAATGCGCGACGGTCGCGTTCCGCGTGTGCTGCGACGATCGTGCGCAGATTTTTGAAGTTAGCGCCGACGCGCTGGTCGAGTTCTGTGGCGCCGTGAGCCGTCGCAAGCAGGACCTGTTGGTCGCGTTCGAGGATGCGCAGGACGAGATCCTCTCCGTAGCCGCGCAGCGATGGCAATTCACGCCGAGCGAGCCGGTGCGGCTCGGTCTCGATGAATTCAAATTGGTCAGACATTAGGCGCGAGAAACGCCTTCATGAACTGGATCGCCGCCCTGCCGATGTACAACGTGACACCCGCGCTCGACCTCGAATGGCGCGAGTGGCTCGACGACGTGCTGCGCCGGGTCAAGCCCGCGTGCCGCATCGTCGAACCGGACGAGGAACTGCACGGCTTCTGGCGGCGCCCGAATCTGCTGATTTCCCAGACCTGCGGTTATCCGCTGATGCAGGGGCTGCACGCGCAGGTACAATTGGTCGCGACACCCTGTTTCGATGCGCCCGGCTGCGACGGCGCGCATTACTCGAGCGTACTGGTCGCGCGCGCCGACGCGCGCTTCGACTCACTCGCCTCGTGCCGAGGCGCGCGCGCCGCCTACAACCAGGACGATTCGAACAGCGGCATGAACGCCTTTCGTCACGCGGTCGCGCCGCTCGCGCGCGCCGGCATGTTCTTCGGCGCGGTGCTGCGCACGGGCTCGCATGTCGGCTCGCTGCGCGCGGTCGCGGACAATCGCGCGGACGTCGCCGCAATCGACTGCGTGACCTTCGCCTTCGTTTGCGACGTGCTTCCGGAACTCGCGGGGCGCGTGCGCGCGATCGGCATGACCGCCGCCTCGCCGGGCTTGCCGCTGATCGCCGCGGCCAATGTGCCGCCCGCCACGGTCGCCGCGTTGCGCGACGCGTTGAACGAGGCGCTGAGCGTCCGCCCCGAGCGCGCAAAACGCCTGCGTTTAAGGGGTTTTTCGACGTTGCCGCTGACCGACTACGCGCGCATCGGCGAGTTGGAAAGCGAAGCGCGCGCCGCGGGCTACGCGCGGCTCGCTTGATTCACCTACTCGCTCATCTGCCACTCGACGCGCTTATTCACCCGCCTGCTGCACCTCCAGCACCAGCAGTTGCGCGCCGTCGCTGACCTGATCGCCGACCGCATACAGCACCTCGGCGACCGTGCCCGCCGCCGGGGCGCCGATCGTATGCTCCATCTTCATCGCTTCCATCACGATCAGCGGCGCGCCCTTCTCGACCACCGCGCCTGGTTCGACCAGCACCGCGATCACTTTGCCCGGCATCGGCGCGGTCAGACGGCCTTCGCCGTGCTCGGCATCCGCGGCATGCGCGAGCAGGTTCTGCCATTCGAATGCGAGCGTCTCGCCGTGGCAGAACACGTGGAACCTGTCGCCGTCGACGAATACACGCCCCGTCACGCGCGCATCGCCGATCGTCGCGCGCAATTCATGGGGGCCCGCGCCGACCGACCATGTGAAGTCCTCGCGCACGCCGTCGTGTTCGAGTGTTTGCACGAGCGCTTGCGTGTCCCCGTTGCGCGCGAAAACGACCGTGAACGCGTCGGGGCTGTCGTCGTTGGCACCGTCGTCGATCACGCGCCAGCCGAGCGTTTGCGTGTAGCCGCTATTGAGCCGCCAGTGCGACAACGCGTCCCACGGCGACGCGCCGTGCGCGGTGCCGCCCTCGCGCGTCAACAACGCGGCGCACGCGAGCGCGAGCGCTTCCTTGAACGGCTTCTGTGCCGGCGCGAACAGCACGTCGTGATGACGCTCGATCAAACCGGTGTCGAGCTCGCCGCTCGCGAACGGTTCGCTCGCGACGATGCGCCGCAGAAACTCGACGTTCGTGTGCGGCCCGACCACCTCGCAGGCATGCAGCGCACGCGCGAGGCGCGCCAATGCCTCCTCGCGCGTCGCGCCGTGCACGATCAGCTTGGCGATCATCGGATCGTAGAACGGCGTGATCGTGTCCCCCTCGCGCACGCCGCTGTCGATACGCACCGGCGCCTTGCGGCCCGGCTCGCCGAGCCCGGCCGCGTCGATCGCGAACTCGACGCCTTCGGGCATGCGCAGATGCTTGAGCGTGCCGGTGGACGGCAGGAAGCCGCGCGCCGGATGCTCTGCGTAGATGCGCGCCTCGATCGCGTGGCCGTCGAGCTTCAACTGCTGCTGGGTGAGCGGCAAACTCTCGCCCGCGGCAACGCGCAACTGCCATTCGACGAGGTCCTGCCCCGTCACCATCTCGGTGACGGGATGCTCGACCTGCAGCCGCGTGTTCATCTCCATGAAATAGAACTCGCCGGTCGGCGTCATGATGAACTCGACCGTACCCGCGCCAACGTAGTTGACCGCGCGCGCGGCGGCCACGGCCGCTTCGCCCATCGCGCGCTTGACCTCGGCCGGGAGCCCCGGCGCGGGCGCTTCCTCGAGCACTTTCTGATGACGCCGCTGCACCGAACAGTCGCGGTCGAACAGATAAACGGCGCCGCCGTGCTGATCGGCGAACACCTGGACCTCGACGTGACGCGGCCGGGTCAGATACTTCTCGATCAGCACGCGATCGTTGCCGAAGCTGCTCGCCGCCTCTCGCTTGCACGACAGCAGCGCGGCCGCGAAGTCCGCGCTGCGCTCGACCACGCGCATGCCCTTGCCGCCGCCGCCCGCGCTCGCCTTCAGCAGCACCGGATAACCGATCGTGTCCGCCTCGCGCTGCAACAGCTGCGGCTCCTGGTCGTCGCCGTGATAGCCGGGCACGAGCGGCACCGCGGCCGCGTGCATCAGCGCTTTCGCGGCGGCCTTCGAGCCCATCGCGGCAATCGCTTCGACCGGCGGTCCGATAAAGACGATGCCGGCCGCCTCGCACGCATGCGCGAAGTCTTCGTTTTCCGAAAGAAAGCCGTAGCCCGGATGCACGGCCTGCGCGCCGGTCGCGCGCACGGCTTCGATAATCCGCTCGATGCGCAGATAGCTTTGCGCCGCCGTCGAACCGCCGATATGCACCGCTTCGTCGCAGGCGGCGACGTGTTTCGCGTTGGCGTCGGCGTCCGAATAGACGGCCACGCTCGCAATGCCGAGCCGCTTGCAGGTCGCCGCGACGCGGCACGCAATTTCACCCCGGTTGGCGATCAGGATCTTGTTGAACATGAGTGTCTCGATGAAATGGGCGGTACGGGGCGATGGTTGTTAGCGGAGCATGTCAGTTGCGCCAGCCCGGCGTGCGCTTTTCGAGGAACGACGCCACGCCTTCGCGGCCCTCTGCGCCGGCCCGCGTTTTCGCAATCCGCACGCCGGTGTCCTCGATCAGCGCGTCGCTCAACTCGCGGCCCGCGATGTCCTGCACGAGCCGCTTGCAGGCGCGCACCGCTTGCGGGCCGTTCGCGCACAGCGTCTGCGCGAGTTGCGCGACCGTTGCGTCGAGCTGTTCCGCACTGGTGACCACTTCGCTGACCAGACCCAGTCGCAAGGCGGTCGCGCAGTCGAACGCCTCGGCGGTGAGGAAGTAGCGCCGCGACGCCTGCTCGCCGAGCGCACGAATCACGTATGGCGCGATCGTCGCGGGAATCAGCCCGAGCCGCGCCTCGGAGAGGCAGAAGTGCGCGCTGTCGACCGCGACGACGATATCGCACGCGGCAATCAGGCCCATGCCGCCCGCGTATGCGTCGCCGCTCACGCGCGCGATCACCGGCTTGTTGCAGCGATATACCGCCGACAGCATGCCGGCGAGCCGCATCGCATCGGCGCGGTTCTCGTCGTCCGAGTAGCCGGCCATTTTCTTCATCCAGTTCAGGTCGGCGCCCGCGCAGAACGCCTTGCCGTTCGCGGCGAGCACGACCGCGCGCAGGTCGTCGCGCGTGTCGAGCGCGGTGAATGCGGCGGTCAGCTCGGCGATCATCGTTTCGTTGAACGCGTTGCGCACGTCCGGACGATTGAGCGCGACCGTCGCGATCTGGCCGGCAAACTCGACCTTCAGCGTTTCGTATTGCATGCGTAACACTCCTTTGCCTTACGCGGTCGCATCGCGGTGACGCGGGCCATCACATTCTGAACACGCCGAAACGCGTGTCTTCGATCGGCGCGTTCATCGCCGCCGACAAACCCAGCCCAAGCACGTCGCGAGTTTGCGCGGGGTCGATCACGCCGTCGTCCCACAACCGCGCGCTCGCGTAGTACGGATGGCCCTGATGCTCGTATTGCTCGCGGATCGGCTGCTTGAACGCCTCTTCTTCCTCCGCGCTCCAGTTGCCGCCCTTCGCTTCGATGCCGTCGCGCTTGACGGTGGCGAGCACCGACGCGGCCTGCTCGCCGCCCATCACGGAGATGCGCGCGTTCGGCCACATCCACAGGAAGCGCGGCGAATACGCGCGGCCGCACATGCCATAGTTGCCCGCGCCGAACGAGCCGCCGATGATCACCGTGAACTTCGGCACCTTCGCGGTCGCGACCGCGGTGACCATCTTCGCGCCGTTCCTCGCAATGCCTTCGTTTTCGTACTTGCGGCCGACCATGAAGCCGGTGATGTTCTGCAGAAACACGAGCGGGATCTTGCGCTGGCAGCACAGTTCGATGAAGTGCGTACCCTTCAGCGCCGATTCGGAAAACAGAATGCCGTTGTTCGCGACGATGCCGACCGGATGCCCCCAGATATGCGCGAAGCCGCAGACGAGCGTGGTGCCGTAGCGCGCCTTGAATTCGTCGAACGCGGAATCGTCGACGATACGCGCGATCACTTCGCGGATATCGAACGGCTTGCGCGTGTCGACCGGAATCACGCCGTAGATGCTCTGGGGGTCGTAGCGCGGCGGCTTCGGCTCCTGCAATACGAGCGGCGCCGGCTTCACGCGGTTCAGATGGCCGACGATGCTGCGCGCGATCCCGAGCGCATGCGCATCGTTCTGCGCAAGATGATCGACGACGCCCGACAGACGCGTATGCACGTCGCCGCCGCCGAGATCTTCGGCGCTGACCACTTCGCCGGTCGCGGCTTTGACGAGCGGTGGGCCGCCGAGAAAAATCGTCCCCTGGTTCTTGACGATGATCGACTCGTCGCTCATCGCCGGCACATACGCGCCGCCCGCGGTGCACGAGCCCATCACGACCGCGATCTGCGGAATACCCGCGGCCGACAGATTTGCCTGGTTGTAGAAGATGCGGCCGAAGTGATCGCGATCGGGAAATACGTCGTCCTGATTCGGCAGATTCGCGCCACCCGAGTCGACGAGGTATACGCACGGCAAGCGGTTTTCGCTGGCGATTTCCTGCGCGCGCACGTGCTTCTTCACGGTGACCGGATAGTAGGTGCCGCCCTTCACGGTTGCGTCGTTGCAGACGATCACGCACTCCTGTCCCGCGATCCGGCCGATGCCGGTGATCACGCCGGCGCCCGGCGCATCGTCGTTGTACATGCCGTACGCGGCGAGTTGCGACAGTTCGAGAAACGGCGTGCCCGGATCGAGCAGTTGCGCGATCCGCTCGCGCGGCAGCAGCTTGCCGCGGCTCGTGTGCTTGTCGCGCGCGGCCTGGCCGCCGCCCTGCGCGAGTTGCTCGATCTTCGCGCGCAGATCGGCGACGAGCGCTTCGAGCGCCGCCGCGTTCGCGCGAAAGTCGTCCGAGCGTGGGTTCAGTTTCGATTCGATGATCGGCATGACGTCGCTTCTCCAAAGTGCGGCGTATTGAGGGGGTTCACGCGCGCTTGCATCACAGCGTTTCGGCAAACAGCTCCCGGCCGATCAGCATGCGACGAATCTCGCTCGTGCCCGCGCCAATTTCATAGAGCTTCGCATCGCGCCACAGACGACCGACCGGATACTCGTTGATATAGCCATTGCCGCCGAGAATCTGGATCGCCTCGCCAGCCATCCAGGTCGCCTTTTCGGCCGTGTACAGAATCACGCCCGCGCAGTCCTTGCGGACCTGGCGCACATGGTCGTTGCCGAGCGTGTCGAGTTGGCGGCCCACCGCGTACAGATACGCGCGGCATGCCTGCAGCGTCGTGTACAGATCGGCGACTTTGCCCTGGATCAGCTGGAATTCGCCGATCGACTGGCCGAACTGCTTGCGGTCGTGGATATACGGCACGACCGCGTCCATCACCGCGACCATGATGCCGGTCGGGCCGCCCGCGAGCACCGCGCGCTCGTAGTCGAGACCGCTCATCAGCACTTTGACGCCGCCGTTCAATGCCCCAAGGATATTTTCCTCCGGCACTTCGACGTCCTGGAACACCAGCTCGCCGGTGTGCGAGCCGCGCATGCCGAGCTTGTCGAGCTTCTGCGCGACCGAGAAACCCTTCATGCCCTTCTCGACGATGAACGCGGTGATGCCGCGCGAATTCGCTTCGGGATCGGTCTTTGCATAGACGACCAGGGTGTCGCAGTCGGGGCCGTTGGTGATCCACATCTTGGTGCCGTTCAGCACGTAACGATCGCCCTTCTTCTGGGCGCGCAGCTTCATGCTGACCACGTCCGAGCCCGCGTTCGGCTCGCTCATCGCGAGCGCGCCGACGTGCTCGCCCGACACGAGCTTCGGCAGATACTTGCGCTTCTGCGCGTCGGTGCCGTTGCGATGAATCTGGTTCACGCACAGGTTCGAATGCGCGCCGTACGACAGGCCAACCGATGCCGACGCACGCGAAATTTCCTCCATCGCGACCATATGCGCGGTATAGCCCATGTTCGCGCCGCCGTACTCTTCGGAAACCGTCATGCCGAGCACGCCGAGGTCGCCGAACTTGCGCCACAGGTCCATCGGGAACTGATCGGTGCGATCGATTTCCCCGGCGCGCGGCGCGATTTCTTTGGCGGCGAACGACGCAATGCTGTCGCGCAGCATTTCGATCTCTTCGCCGAGCGGGAACTGCAAACCGGGCAGATTGGGCATTGCGGTGTCTCCTGAGTTCGTGGGCGGCCGCTGGTGGAATGCGAAGCGGCACGCGAAAGCATGTCAACGCGCATTTCACGCCAGATTGACGTAAGCGTCAATAGGTATTTTTGAGTGTTACTCATAAACTTACAAACCCGCATGAGCCGGCCGATTCGGTGCTACGATCGCGTTCATCGGGCACAGACGCAGCGTTCAAACGCCAGCTCGAGCCCCAATCCGCATCACAAATCTGAATTTTACTCATATGACGGTTGCCGAGAAGGCCGGATTACCTGTCTCGCGTCGCCAGCCGGCCGGGCGCAAGTCGCAGCAGCGCGTGAAGGAGATTCTTCAGGCGGGGCGCGACGTGTTCTCCGAAAAGGGCTACGAACGCGCGACGACCGCGGAAATCGCGCAGCGCCTGGGCGTTTCCGAGGCGACGGTGTTCAGCTACTTTCGCGGCAAGCGCGAGTTGTGCGCTCGTGTCATCGGCGATTGGTACGACGAGATCATCGAGGCGATCGAAGCGGGCCTGCCGCGCGACGGCAACGTGCGCCAGCAGTTCGCGTTCATCGTGCGCATGCATCTGCGGCTGATGCTCGTGAATGGCACCGATCTGTGCGCGCTCGTGCTGTCCGAAGGCCGCACGCGGCATCACGAACTGAGCGAAGCGCTGACCGAACTGCAGCGCCGCTACACCGCGCCGTTGATGCGCGTGCTCGCGCAAGGCCAGCAAAGCGGCGAGATTCGCTCCGACATGCCGCTGCGCCTGTTGCGCTCGATGGTGTTCGGCCCGATGGAGCACGTGCTGTGGGACGCGACGCTGACGAACCGGCAGATCGATATCGACGCCACCGCCGATCAGTTGATCGACGTGCTGTGGGTCGCGCTGACGCCGCCCGACCTCGCGCTCGGCGCGTTGCAGCGCTTTCGCGTGGAAGTGGCCGCAGCGAGCCGTCGTTTCGACGAAGCCAGCGCCGCGCGCCGCGAGAAAAGCGGCTAATCTACGAGCTTTCCCGCCGCAGCCCGAAGGAGAGCCCAAGTGCCCGCAGCGACAAGCGCGAAGGAAAGCAACAAGCGAAGCGAGAAGTCTGGCGAAGAACGCGGCGACAAACCGAAAGCCGCAAAGAAAGCGCCAACGAAAAAATCAACCGAAACGTCGTCCAGATCCACGTCCGCCGCACGCATTCGCATCGGCATCGGCGGCTGGACCTATGCGCCGTGGCGCGGGCCGTTTTATCCGGAAGACCTGACGCAAAGCCGCGAACTCGAATATGCGAGCCGGCATCTGACGTCGATCGAAATCAACGGCACGTTCTACGGTTTGCAGAAACCGGCCAGCTATGAGAAGTGGTATCAGGAGACGCCCGACGATTTCGTGTTCTCGCTGAAAGCGCCGCGTTACGCGACCAACCGCAAGGTGCTGGCCGAAGCCGGCGACACGATCGAGCGATTCTTCGCAAGCGGCGTGCTGCTGCTCAAGCAGAAGCTCGGGCCCATCAACTGGCAGTTCGCGCCGACCAAAAAATTCGACGCCGACGATTTCGAGGCCTTTCTGAAGCTGCTGCCCGCGAGCATCGAAGGACAGAAGCTGCGGCACGCGGTCGAGGTTCGTCACGATTCGTTCAGGACACCGGAACTCATCGCCCTGGCGCGCAAGTACAAGGTCGCGGTCGTGCTCGCGGCCGACAGCGAGTATCCGCAGATCGCCGACATCACCGCACCGTTCGTCTACGCGCGCATCATGGGCACGAGCGAACAGCAAGCCAAAGGCTATTCGACGAAAGCGCTCGACGCGTGGGCCGAACGCGCGCGCCAGCTCGCCGCGGGCATCACGCCCGACGATCTCGAGACCTGCGCGGAGCCGCCCGCGAAAGCCGCCACGCGCGACGTCTATCTCTATGTGATCAGCGGCTTCAAGGAGCGCAATCCGGCCGCCGCGATGGCGTTGCTCAAGAAGCTCTGAATCCGCCGCGCCGCCTGCCCGCCGGTCCACCTGCCATGAGGCCGGCGCGGGTGTCATAATCGCGCCAGCGCATCCGTGCGCGGTCGCGTCGGCTTCGCGTCAAGCCCGACGCAAGACCTTGCGTCAAACCTCGCCCGAGGCACGCAGTAACCCAACCCGCACGGTCCACCTCAAACCCACGCGGCGCCCGCACGCCCTCATCGCGGCGGCGCTCGCATAATCAGGCGGCAAGGCCGCCTCATCAACCGATTGCGGAGAACATCTTGAGCGCCCTCGACAATCCCCTGCACGATCAGGAAGTCGGCTCGGCCGACGCCACCCAGGACACCACGCGCATCGACGACGTGCGCATCGGCGCGGTCCGTCCGCTGATTTCCCCCGCGCTGCTGCAGGACGAACTGCCGGTGCCGCCCGCGGTGCAGTCGCTGGTCGAGAAGACTCGCGTCGAAATCGCCAACATTCTGCACAGCCGCGACGACCGGCTCGTGCTGATCGTCGGCCCCTGTTCGATTCACGACCACGACCAGGCGATCGAATACGCGCGCAAGCTGAAGGCCGCCGCCGATCACTACCGGGACGATCTGCTGATCGTGATGCGCGTGTACTTCGAGAAACCGCGCACGACGGTGGGCTGGAAAGGCTACATCAACGATCCGCGTCTGGACGGCAGCTTCCGCATCAACGAAGGCCTGCGTCTCGCCCGGCAATTGCTGCTCGACATCAACGGTCTGGGCCTGCCCACGGCGACCGAGTTTCTCGACCTGTTGAGCCCGCAATACATCGCCGATCTGATCGCGTGGGGTGCGATCGGCGCGCGCACGACCGAGAGCCAGAGTCATCGTCAGCTCGCGTCGGGCCTGAGCTGCCCGATCGGCTTCAAGAACGGCACCGACGGCGGCGTGCAGATCGCCGCCGACGCGATCGTCGCGGCGCGTGCAAGCCACGCGTTCATGGGCATGACGAAAATGGGCATGGCCGCGATCTTCGAAACGCGCGGCAACGACGACGCGCACGTGATCCTGCGCGGCGGCAAGAAAGGGCCGAACTACGACAGCGCGTCGGTGCAGGCGACCTGTGAAGCGCTGAGTTCAGCGGGTCTGCGCGAGCAGGTGATGATCGACTGCTCGCATGCGAACTCGAACAAATCGCACTTGCGGCAGATCGAGGTCGCGGACGATATCGCGCGGCAACTGTCGGAGCGCGAGCGCCGCATCATCGGTGTGATGCTCGAAAGTCATCTGGAAGAAGGCCGTCAGGACCTGAAGGCCGGTGTGCCGTTGCGTTACGGCGTGTCGATCACGGATGCCTGCGTGAGCTGGGCGCAGACCGAACCGGTGCTCGCCACGCTCGCCGAGGCAACCCGCAAGCGTCGCGCGGGCTGACAGGGCAACGCACGGACCGCCCGATCGCGATGGCCGCGGCGGGTCCGCTTCAGACTCGATCGAAGCCGGTCGAGCCCACGAACGCCCGGCTCAAGGAGCCAGACACACGCGCCGCACCAGTTGCCGGCGAATCGCCTGGCCGGGCTGGGCAGCGCGTGATCCTCACGCCCGACGCATCACTCACGCGCGCCTCACAGCGGGGCTGCGGCGCGCATCGCGAATGCTCCGGCGTGAAGCGCGTTGCTTACGACGCGTTGACGGCTTCCTTGAACGCCTTGCCTGCGGTGAACTTCACCGTCTTGGCCGCGGCGATCTGGATCTCTTCGCCCGTCGACGGATTGCGCCCCACGCGTGCCGCGCGCGCGCCGGTCGAGAACGAACCGAAACCGACCAGTTGCACCGTATCGCCGCTCACCACGGCCTTGGTCACTGCCTCGACGATCGCGTCGATGGTCTGGCCGGTTGCCGCCTTGCTTTCGCCCGTCGCTGCGGCGACTGCATCAATCAGTTCCTGTTTGTTCATAGCACTTCCCGTATGGTAATCATGGAACCGGCGCCCTCTGAGGCGCCGGGACCGACACACTAACGCATAGGCGCACCTTCGCGCAAACGCTGGGTGTAAGGCTTGTATCAAGGCGGAGGCGCCGGTTTGACGTTTTTGCGCCCCAAACTGCCATAAGAATCGCGAGCTTATGCGCGCGCGCCGCCTCATGAGCGTTCGCCGCGCATCACAATCCGTTGCAATTTCAGTACTTTAGGTCGCGTTACGCGATCCCGCGCCGGCTTCCCGATGACGATAGCCCTTTTCGCGATGCGCGGGCGCGCCATTTGCGACACATGTCACAAGTTAACTATCGGCAAGACATAAAGAAGTGAGAATTCGCCACTTTGCAACATGCGCGCTGCTCGCCGCGTTGTCGTCGGCGGCGGCCGCGGCCGACGACAACGCGTGCGCGACCCTCGTCGGTGCGACGAACTCCAGCGCCGCGCAGAGCTTTTCGCTACGCGACGGCGAACCGGTCGACTTCCTCGGCGGCGGAAAAACCGTGCACGGCAAGCTGCTCGTGTTCAGCGACGGCGACGTGTTTCGCGCGTACTGGCAGCCGGATGACAGCCCGGAAAAATACGTGCTCGCGAATGCTGGCGCCGACGCGGTCCGGCTCGTCTCGGCCGCGCCGCGTGGCACGCCCGCGCCGGCCGGCCAGCCCGGCACCGCCATGCGGCCGCAGCGGGTGCTGTCGTGCCCCACGCTGTGAGCATGCGCGAAGGCCGCCTTTTGCTCGAGACTCGCGATCGGCATCCGGCACAAACGTCTGGTTCCAGCGCCGCCGACACGCGCCGCCAGGTAGTACTTACCGCCCGACTATCCGTAAGCGCGCAGCCGGGTTCACGGACCCTTGACTGCGATGCTCCGTTACCCCTTTGAGCGCTCAAGTTAATCAGCCTCGCGCCGATATAAACAGCTGCGTTTAGCGCGCAAACGTTAAAGGGATGGCGATGGCTTGGCTTGCGAGATTGAAGAAGGTACTGTCGGTCGCCGAGGGTGACCGGGAGCTGATGCGTGCGCAGTTGCACGCGTTCCGCCGCCAGGTACCGCTTCTCTACTTCATCCTGCTCGTCAACACGGCGGCGGTGGCGGCGACGCATCTGGACAGCGCACCGGCCTGGCTGTCGATATATGTGCCCGGCACGCTCGGCGCGCTGTGTGTGTTTCGCTGCGTGCGCTGGTGGCGCAAACGCAACCATAAGATGACGGACGCTCAGGCGGTCCGCGAATTGCGCGGCGTGACATGGATCGTCGGCGTGTTCGGCGTCGCGTTCAGCGGCTGGTCGGTGCTGCTGTTTCCGTACGGCACCGCCTACCAGCAGGGGCAGGTCGCGTTCTATATGGCGACGACGCTGGTCGGCAGCATGTTCTGCCTGATCCATCTGCGCAAGCCCGCACTTCTGCTGCTTTGCATCGTCATCCTGAGTTTCTCCGGCTTCCTCGTGTCGAGCGGCTCGCCGGTGTTCTTCGCGATGGCCGTCGACATGGCGCTGGTCGGCGTCGCGCTCGCGGCGATCATCCAGCTTTACTGGCGCACGTTTGCAGACGCGGTGCACGCGCAACGCGAACTGCAGGCAAGCCAGCACAACACCCAACGGCTCAGCGACGACAACTACCGGCTCGCCAGCATCGACAGTCTGACCGGCCTGCCGAACCGGCGCAGTTTCTTCGCGGCGCTGAGCGCGATATCGGAGCAGGCGCTCGAAACCGGTGGCGGCTTCAACGTCGGCCTCATCGATCTGGACGGCTTCAAGCAGGTCAACGACATTTACGGTCACGCGAGCGGCGACCTCGTGCTGCAGGAAGTCGGCACGCGGCTCGTGTTGATCGGCGAAACGGGCCTGATGTTCGCGCGTCTGGGCGGCGATGAATTCGGGGTGCTCGTGCGCCACAAGGTGTCGAACGAAGCGCTGGTCGAGTTGGGGCTGCGTATCTGCGATGCGCTCAGCCAGCCTTATCAAGTCGCTGACAATGTCGCGGAGCTGTCGGGCACGATCGGCTGGGCCGCGTTTCCCGACGCGGGCTCGACGGTCGCGCAGGTGTTCGAACGCGCCGACGCCGCGCTCTACGTCGGCAAGGAAAACCGCCGCGGCATGCCGGTGATTTTCTCGACCGAACACGAAACGCAGATGCGGCGTCTAAGCCTCGTCACGCAGGAGCTGCGCCATGCGGACCTCGAAGCGGAGCTGTTCCTCGAGTTCCAGCCGATCTACGATCTGCTCACGCGCCGGCCGATCGGCCTCGAAGCGCTCGGTCGATGGCACAACGCGCGGCTCGGCATGGTCAGGCCGGAGGAATTCATTCGGATTGCAGAGCGGACCGAGCTGATCCTCGGCATCACCGACGTGCTGCTGCGCCAGGCGCTCGCCGAGGTCGCGCACTGGCCCGCCGATCTGTATCTGTCGTTCAACCTGTCCGCGATCGATATCTCGACGTCGGCGCGCGCGCGCCGCCTGATCGACATCGTCGCGGCAAGCGGCGTGTCGCCGCATCGCGTGACGTTCGAAATGACCGAAACCGCGTTGACGCGCGATTTCGAGCAGGCGCACACCGCGATGACGATGCTGAAGCAGGCCGGCTGCCGGCTGTCGCTCGACGATTTCGGCACCGGCTATTCGAGCCTCAGCTACGTGCATCGGCTGCCATTCGACGCGATCAAGATCGACCGCAGCTTCGTGAGCGACGTCGATACCAACAGCGCCTCGAAGAAGATCATCAAATCCGTGATCGACCTATGCCGCAACCTCGGGCTCGAATGCGTGGTCGAAGGACTCGAAACACCGTTGCAGGCCCAGGTCGTGAAGGCGCTCGGCGCGCGCGCGGTGCAGGGCTATCTGTTCAGCCTGCCGATGCGGGCGAGCGCGGTCGGCACGTTTCTGTGGACCGCGCTCGCCCAGAGCCACGCGGCGCAGACGCATTCGTAGCGCTCGATCGCTCCATGGCAGCGCCGCTCAATACGCCAGCTTCGGATACCAGTCGGTGCCACGGCCGCCCGGCGTCATGTCGAGGATCGTCCACAACGGCATCGGATCGGGCGCGCCGCGCGGGTCCTGTCCGGGGTCCGACGTCGACGGCCCCATCTCCTCGGCCCAGAAGTGCCGCACGACGCCGCCCGTGCGCGTGAATACGTTCAGCGCGGGAAGGTCGTCGCCGGCGGGATCTTCGGCCGCGTAATCGCGATTGAACGTGTTGCCGCCCGACGAATACAGCCGCAGATGCCGCCAGCCGCGCTCCTGCTTGAACGCGACGAGCCTGTCGATCGGCGAGCGGCCGACCACCACGAACGCGACGCGCTGCAGGATATCGGGCATTTCGCCGTCCCACGCGCTCAGTAGCGACGTGCACATCGGGCACGGCCGCGCGCGTTGCGGTCCGAACATCCAGTTGTAGGTCACGAGCGTGTCGTGCGCGCCGAACATCTGCGATAGCGTGACCGGACCCGCTTCGCCGTCGAAGCGGTAATCCTCCGGCACGACGCCGCCCGCCGGCAGCGCGCGACGCTGCGCGGCGACACGCTCGATCCGGCGGCGCAGCTCGATCTCCTCGGCGAGCAACGCGTTGCGCGCGCGTCGATATGCGGGGCTCTCGCCCGGAAAGCGCGAGGGCAAGTCGGCCAGTTCGCGGGCCGGTTTCAGCGTATGCATCGAAGTGTTTGCGTCGTTCATCAGTCATCTCCTTGTGAGAAATCGTCAGAAAAACGGACGGAAGACGAGCGGGCATCGTCGCTTTGCCGCCCTTCCTGTAGGGACGACGAACGAGGCCGCGGAAAATCGACAGGCCTCGCCATGATTTTGCAGCGGCGGCTTTTTGCGGCGATTTTGCCGGCGGTTTGACCACCCAGTCGCCAAGCGCCGGCGCAAGGTATGCTTGCGCCAAACAGCAAGCCCATTACACCCGCCAACACCACCCGGCACGCGCGCCACGCACGACGCGGCGCCTTGGGGAACGCACATGCCGCTTCGTCTGCCACCCCTGCCCGCGCTTCGCTTTTTCGAAGCGGCCGGCAGGCATCAAAGTTTCAAGCTCGCCGCCGCCGAGCTGAACGTCACGCCGAGCGCGATCAGTCACGGCATCGTCGGACTCGAGGGAGCGCTCGGCGTCGAACTGTTCGTGCGCGAGCCGCGCGGCATCTCGCTAACGGCGATTGGCGCGGATTATCTGTCGTACGTCTCCGAGGCGTTTTCGCTGATCGCGATCGGCACGCAACGTCTGCCCAATCATCGCGCGGATCGGCCGATCGCGCTCAGCTGCGCGCCGACCTTCGCGTCGCGCTGGCTGCTGCCGCGCCTCGCCGGTTTTCGCGCGCGCTGGCCGCATGTCGTCGTGAGCGTGGACACGTCGCGTCGCCAGGTCGGCTTTCCGGTCGACGGCTTCGACTTTGCGATCCGCATGAGTCGCGCGCCGGTCGCCGGCACGGCATGGACGCGCCTGTTCGGCGAGCGCTTCGTGCCCGTGTGCAGCCCTGCTTATCTGGAAACGCTGCGCGACGAGCACGGTGTCCCGAGCCTGCGACGCGCGACACTGATTCACGTGAACGCCGCGAGTGAAGACTGGCAGGTGTGGCTCGACGCGACCGGCACCGGCGGCATCGATACAGGCGGCGGCTTGCACGTCGACACGATCCAGCTCGCCTTCGAGGCGGCCAGCATGGGCCTCGGCGTCGCGCTCGGCCGCAAGCCGCTGGTCGACGGCGATCTGGCGAGCGGCGCGCTGCTCGAGGCTTGCGCGGCCACCGTCGCATCGACCACCGCCTACTGGCTGGTCAGCGCGGAGAATGCGGACAGCGCGATCCGGCGGCCCGAGCTCGCCGATTTCAAACGTTGGCTCGTCGACGAGGCGGCGGCCTTCGACGCGCATGCGGACGCGGCGGCGGACGAACGTAGCAGCGCATAGGTGAGCCACACTCACCTGTCGTCGAAATCTTTTCCTTTGCCGGCTGCGCGGCGGGCTGCAAGGATGGTGGCCAAGGAGGAGCCGCCATGTCGACGACCCATAGCAAGCAACCCGCCCCCACCCTCGCTCCCGCGACGACCGTCACCACGACGCTCGTGATCATCGCCGGTGCGCTGATCCTGAGCGCCGCGATGGGCATCCGCCAGACCTTCGGCCTGTTCATCGGCCCGTTCTCGTTCGACCGCGGTCTGCCGGTCACGCTGATCGCTTTCGCGATCGCGCTGCACAACCTCGTGTGGGGCTTCGCGCAGCCGTTCGCGGGCGCGGCCGCCGATCGCTATGGCTCGGCGCCGGTCGTCGCGTTCGGCGCTTCGACGTTCGCGGCCGGCCTCGCGCTGTCGGCGGTCGCCCCGAGCGGTGCGCTGCTGGTGACCGGCATGGGATTGCTGGTCGGCATCGGCGTGAGCTGCACGACCTTCGGCGTGGTGTTGCCAGCGGTCGGCCGCGTTGCGTCGCCGGAGAAGCGCAGCGTCGCGATGGGGCTCGTCAGCGCCGGCGGCTCCGCCGGACAGGTGCTGATGGTGCCGCTCGTACAAGGCATCCGGCTGCATTCGGGCATCGCGACATCGCTATTCGTGCTCGCTTTCGCCATGCTGCTGATCGCGCCGCTCGGCATCGTGCTCGACCGGCGTGCGCCGATCCACGCGACGGCTCAGGCGCGGTTCGAGGACGCGCCCGCGGCGCCGCTGCGCGAGGTTCTGTCACAGGCGATGCGCCATCGCGGCTACCGCTTGCTGACGCTCGGCTTCTTCACCTGCGGCTTTCAGCTCGCGTTCATCGCGACGCATCTGCCCGAGTATCTGACGCTGTGTCATATGCCGATCGGGCTGGGCGCCACCGCGCTTGCGCTGATCGGCCTGTTCAACATGGCGGGCAGTTGGGCATGTGGTTGGCTCGGCGGCCGGTTCCGCCAACATCATGTGCTCGGCTGGCTTTATCTGATTCGCAGCGCGACGATCGCCGCATTCTTCGCGCTGCCGAAAAGCGCTGTGTCCGTGGTGATTTTCGCGGCGGTGATGGGCCTCACGTGGCTCGGCACCGTACCGCTGACGAGCGGGCTAGTCGCCAAGGTGTTCGGCACGCGTCACCTCGGCAGCCTGTTCGGCGTGTGCTTTCTGAGCCATCAGATCGGCTCGTTTCTCGGCGCGTGGCTCGGTGGCCTCGTGTTCGATCTGACGGGCTCGTACTCACTGCTATGGGTAGCGACGGTCGCAGCGGGATTGATCGCGGCACTGCTGCATTTCCCGATCGACGACACCGTGGTGATGACGCCCGCGCGGCGCTCATCTCGCCCCGCGCAGGCGTGATGCGAATTGCCGATAGAGATGCTGAAGCGATTCCAGCCGAGGCTACTTTTTCGGTGCATCCGCCGCGGCTTTCGGCACACGCCCCATCAGATGGAACTCGTCGTTCGGACGCATCGAGATCACGTTGGCCATCCGGTTCGACAGCCCGAAAAACGCGGTGATTGCCGCGATGTCCCAGATGTCTTCATCGGTGAAGCCGTGGCCGCGCAGTGTCTGGAAGTCTTCTTCGTCGACCGTGCCCGACGCGCGGCACACCTTCAGCGCGAAATCGAGCATCGCCTTCTGGCGGTCCGTGATGTCGGCCTTGCGGTGATTGACCGCGACCTGATCGGCGAGCAGCGGCGCTTTTTCGTAGATGCGCAGAATCGCGCCGTGGGCGACCACGCAGTAAAGACAATCGTTGACCGCGCTCGTCGCGACCACGATCATCTCCCGCTCGCCTTTCGTTAGACCGCCTTCTTTCAGCATCAACGCATCGTGATAAGCGAAGAACGCGCGGAATTCGTCGGGCCGATGCGCGAGCGTCAGAAACACGTTCGGCACGAAACCCGCTTTCTCCTGCACTTCGAGAATGCGGGCACTGATGTCTTCGGGCCACTCGCTCGGCTCGGGGACCGGGTAGCGGCTGATGGGCTGAAGCGTGGCCATGCGCTGTCTCCGTGATCTCTGTCGGGGTATGCCGACCATTGTAGCAACGCGATTTCGCGGTCGCCCGCGCTTCACCAGGTCCGCTCGATCCCATCCGACATTGCCGCCCGTATCGTCTAGACTTCCAGTTCGGCATGCATGAAGCCGCCCGGCACGGCGGCGACGAAAGGAGCGACCATGTCAAACGTTACGCACGACGCGCGGGCCCCGGTGGTCAAGGTGCGCCCCGAACGGGAAATGGCGACGATGCAGCAGCTGCCCTATTTCGTCGGCATTTCGGCGGGCACCGCGGGCAGCACCGGGCTGTCGATGTACATGGTCGTGGTCCCGCCTGGCGGCCATGCGGAGCCGCACTTTCACGCCGACTACGAGACCGCGATCTATATGCTCGAAGGCAAGATCGAGACGCGCTACGGCCCGGGCTTGCGCGAGTCGGTCATCACCGAGCCGGGCGACTTCCTGTTCATTCCGCCGGGCGTGCCGCATCAGGCGTTCAATCTCGACGCGAACGCCGCGGCGCGCGCGATCGTCGCGCGCAATCACGCGGACGAGCATGAGCGCGTGGTGCCCTATGATCCGTCCGAGGATGCGTGAGCCAACGGGCCTCTTCCCGGACCGCCTCGCCTGAAGCGAGGCAAATCATGCTTCTCACACCGGTTTGATCCACTTGCCGCGCGGCGCATGCAGGCCGCGCCGCGTCGTGCGCCGCGCCCATTCGTCGGTCGCGCGCGGGTGATCGGCGGCGGCGCCCTGCACGACCAGATCGTGCAAATGATGCTGCTCGTGCGACACAACGGCGGCACAATCTTCGATACGTTCGCGGTGATCTTCGCGGCGGTTCTGGTGTATCGCTGGCTGCGCCGCTTGCAGTTTCGTCGCTGGCTCGCGCATACGCGCATTACGCCCGATCAGCTCGACGCGATGATGAAGTCGAACGAACCGCCGCTGATTCTCGACGCGCGCCCGAGCACCGTGCGCGAAAAGGAATCGCACCGCATTGCCGGCGCCCGGCCGCTCGATCTCGAGTCGCCCGATCCGATTCATCCGGAATACCTGAAGCGGCCGATCGTCGTCTATTGCGTGTGTCCCAACGAAGCGACCGCGAAGCGCATCGTCAGGCAATTGCATCGGAAGAACATTCATCATGTGCGCGCGCTGAAGGGCGGTCTCGATGCGTGGGAAAAGCGCGGCTATCCGGTCGAGCCACTGCCGACCGACTTCAATATGGCGATGGCACACATGCTCGAAGACAAGGGCAACGAAGGCGAATACACGGTGCGCGCACGTCTCGCGGAGTGAATGAACAGTAGACGAAACACGCGGCATCACGCTCGATGCCGCTTTGCCAAAATCTAAAAATAAATTGACGGCATTTTTAGCTCGTATATCCTAGCTAGTGGGAGATCTTGTGGGCGGCGCGGCGAATTAAGCTACTACCGTCTAGTACCGTTTCTTCTCGATCAACCCGTGTCCTGTTTCTTCAATATCCGCTGTGGATTCGAAACAGGCCGTTCAATACCCTCAACTACGCCAGTCGAGTGTCATCGTGAGAGTCCGAGGCCCTTTGGTGAATTGGAATCGCAGTCAGGCGCGTTGTACTTGCGCTGACGGCGCCAGCGCCGACGGCAGCAACGGCAGCCTTACGTTTCGCCGCTTTCTGTCCGTCATCACAGTCCTGTCGCGTCGTTCCGTTCGACGCCGCAACGTCCTCTCCACGCGCGCGTTCATCGCGGTGCGCACAGACGAAGTCGCTTCGCTGCTGCCGTAGCGCCTCTCCTCTTTCATCTCTTTTCGCTGCTCGATTCGTCCGTTTGCGCGCGTTTTCGCGAACTGGCTGCTTGCGTCCGCGCGGCACTGACTGATCACCGCGCATCGCGACGGATTCAATCGAACCGCTTCTAATCGGGTAAGCGCTGCGCGTTATTGCGCGGATTCGCCTTGGCGTCGACTCGCCTTCGCGTTTTCCCACCTCGCCGCGCGCGCTATTTAACGCCGTTCACGTGATGTGCGGCGTGCGATCGACACGCCTATTCGTTATGCGAAACCAACCAATAGCAGGAATTACCGCCGATAGAACGATGCTCCGCGCTCATCCGTCGCACGTGGTCGGCGGACTGAACGACCATCGCGGGAACAAGGACGACTCGCTCGACGCGCAATACGCCGCATCGCATTCGATCGTATTGACGCGCGGCGGCATGCTGCAGCGCCTCGCGGGCTGCGCCCACGAAGCGCGGGTCAATTCATTGCACGGTCAGGGCATCGCGCGACTGGGCGTAGACCTCGAGGTCCAAGCCCTCGCGGCGGACGGCCTGATCGAAGCAATCAGCGTCAGTAACGCCCGCGCATGCATACACGAAACCCTGCACACATGACCCAGGTCGCGGACCAGAACAGAGAGAACAATCATGCATGACATCGACGAATTTTTGAAAAAGCATCATGTCACCGAAATCGAAGCAATTATTCCGGACATGGCCGGCATCGCGCGCGGCAAGATCATTCCGCGCAGCAAGTTCGAATCGGGCGAATCGATGCGTCTGCCGCAGGCGGTGATGATCCAGACCGTCACCGGCGACTATCCGCAAAGCGATTCGCTGACCGGCGTCACCGATCCCGATATGGTGTGCGTACCCGACGCGAGCACGATCCGGATGATTCCGTGGGCAGTCGACCCGACCGCGCAGGTGATTCACGATTGCGTGCATTTCGACGGCACCCCGGTCGAAATCTCGCCGCGCTGTGTGTTGCGGCGCGTGCTCGATCTATATAAGGCGCGCGGCTGGAAACCGGTGATCGCGCCGGAGCTCGAGTTCTATCTGGTCGACATGAACCGCGATCCCGATCTGCCGTTGCAACCGCCGGTCGGACGTACGGGTCGCGCGGAAACCGGACGCCAGGCGTATTCGATCGAAGCGGTCAACGAATTCGACCCGTTGTTCGAAGACATCTACGAGTACTGCGACGTGCAGGAACTCGAAGTCGATACGCTGATACACGAAGTCGGCGCCGCGCAGATGGAAATCAACTTCATGCACGGCGATCCGCTCAAGCTCGCGGACAGTGTGTTTCTCTTCAAGCGCACCGTGCGCGAAGCGGCGTTGCGTCACAAGATGTACGCGACTTTCATGGCGAAGCCGATGGAAGGTGAGCCGGGCTCGGCGATGCACATGCATCAAAGCCTCGTCGATATGGAAACCGGCCGCAACCTCTTCACCGCCGCCGACGGCGAGCCGACCTCGCTGTTCACCGGCTTTATCGCCGGCTTGCAGAAATACACGCCGGCGCTGATGCCGATCTTCGCGCCGTACATCAATTCGTACCGGCGTCTGTCGCGCTTCATGGCCGCGCCGATCAATGTCGCGTGGGGTTATGACAATCGCACGGTCGGCTTCCGGGTTCCGCATTCCGCGCCGGTCGCGCGCCGCATCGAGAACCGGATTCCGGGTGTCGATTGCAATCCGTATCTGGCGATTGCCGCGACCTTGGCGGCGGGCTATCTCGGCATCACGCAGCGGCTCGCCGCGACCGAACCGCTGGCGAGCGACGGCTATGCCCTGCCCTATCAATTACCGCGCAATCTCGAAGAAGGCTTGACGTCGATGAGCGCGTGCGAGCCGATTGCCGAAGTACTCGGCGAGCAGTTCGTCCGAGCGTATCTCGCCTTGAAAGAGACCGAATACGAAGCGTTTTTCCGCGTGATCAGTTCGTGGGAACGCCGGCACTTGCTGCTGCACGTTTGAGTGCTGCGGGCCAATCGGTCAATGAGAACCTTGAAAAGACGGAGGGCAGTATGAGCTATAAGACTGAAGACGTGACGTATGCGGAAAAGGAAACGTCGCAGCATGGCGGCACGAAAGACGCGCCGACCTCGCAAGCCACATCGCGCAGCACCGCCGAATACCGCGCGCTCGATGCCGCGCATCACATCCATCCGTTCTCGGATATGGGCTCGCTCAATCGCGCGGGTTCTCGCGTGATCGTCAAGGCGCAAGGCGTGTACCTGTGGGACTCGGAGGGCAACAAGATCATCGACGGCATGGCGGGACTGTGGTGCGTGAACGTCGGCTACGGCCGCCAGGAACTGGCCGACGCCGCATTCCGGCAGATGCGGGAACTGCCGTACTACAACACGTTCTTCAAGACGACGCATCCGCCCGTGATTGAACTGTCTGCCCTGCTCGCCGAACTGACGCCCGCCCCATTCAATCACTTCTTCTACTGCAACAGCGGCTCGGAAGGCAACGACACCGTGCTGCGCATCGTCCATCAATACTGGGCGACGCAACGACAGCCCGCGAGGAAGTTCGTCATCGCGCGCAAAAACGCTTATCACGGGTCGACGATCGCGGGCGGCACGCTCGGCGGCATGGCTTATATGCACGAGCAGATGCCATCGAAAGTCGAGAACATCGTACATATCGATCAGCCCTATTTCTTCGGCGAAGCGGCAAGCGATCAGACGGCGGAAGAATTCGCACTGGCTCGCGCGGGGCAGCTCGAAGCGAAGATTCTCGAACTCGGTGCGGACAATGTCGCCGCATTTATCGGTGAGCCTTTCCAGGGAGCGGGCGGCGTGATTTTTCCGGCTGACACGTATTGGCCGGAAATCGAGCGCATTTGCCGCAAGTACGACGTGCTGCTCGTCGCGGACGAAGTGATCGGCGGCTTCGGCCGAACCGGCGAATGGTTCGCGCATCAGCACTTCGGCTTCGAGCCGGACCTGATCACGCTCGCGAAGGGACTGACGAGCGGTTACGTGCCGATGGGGGCTGTCGGTCTACATGATCGCGTCGCCCGCGCACTGATCGACAACGGTGACTTCAATCATGGCCTCACCTACTCCGGGCATCCGGTCGCGGCGGCCGTCGCGCTTGCGAATCTGAAACTGCTGCGCGACGAGAGGATCGTGGAGCGCGTCAAAGCGGATACGGGTCCGTACTTTCAGAACAAACTGCGTGAGACGTTCGCCGGTCATCCTATCGTTGGCGAGATCAGCGGCGCGGGCCTCGTGGCGGGCGTGCAACTCGCCGAGAAGCCGCTCGGGCGCAAGCGCTTCGCGAATGGCGGCGATGTCGGTACGATGTGCCGCGACTTCTGCTTCAACGGCAATCTGATCATGCGCGCGAGCGGCGACCGGATGTTGCTGTCGCCGCCGCTCGTGGTCAGCCGGCCGGAAATCGACGAAATCGTCTCGAAGGCAGAAGCGGCGATCGATGCGACCGCGCGGCAGGTGGGCATCCGATAGCACTGCGTGGTTGCGATTCAGTTTCCCTCAGCCCTCGAGTGCCCGCACAGCCTTCAAATCGCCCATCAGCCGCAGGATCGCACCAATCATCTGCCCCCCGTGACCGCCGCCGGAACGCGCGGCGGTCCTACTTTACGTTGTACCGGTCGCGCGAGCGTTCCAGGTTATGGTCAGAAAGGCCACCAGCCCTTACCGCCGTTGCCTGCATCATGGTCCGGTTGCGACCCGTCATGATGCCCGTGCGTGTCGGAGTCCCGGTCGAAGTCGAAAAGATCGAACAGGTCGCCGATCGCGGGCGCATTGACCGGCACGTATGGGTTATCGCTGTACTGGACCGGGTTCGGCAAGTTGTCACGACTACGTCCGGTAATCGGTGGCAGCCCCCAGTTGCGTTCGATGAACTTGACCAATGACGCGTGATCCGCATAGCCGTGCGAAATGCGCCCGCCAGCGGAATACTTCGACACTGCGATCATCGGGATACGCGAGCCGTCACCGAAGTAGTCGACGGGCTGCACATAGCCGGAATCGTAGTAGCCGCCGCCCTCGTCGGTGGTGATGAGGATCGCCGTAGTGGCCCATAGCTTCGGATCGCTCTTCACCGCGTCGACCAGTTTTCGCACGAATGCCTCGTAAAGCCCAAACTTCGACGATGTCGGATGCCCATCGAGCAGTCCGCCAGGCTTCACGAACGACACAGCTGGCAGCTTGCCCGCCTGGATATCCGCGTACAGGTCTGGCAAGTCCGCAAGATGTGTGTCCCGGACGTGCTTGTTCGTCATGATCGACGTCTCGTACAGGAACGGATTGCAGATGTTGCAGTAGACGCTTGTCGACGGATCCTTGATGAAGCTGTTCCAGCCCTCCCCGTAGTACTTCCACGGGATCTTGCGATCAAGCAGCGTGTCTCCGACGGTGCGCACGGGTGACGGGGGGATCGTGAACGGCGACTTCGTTGTGTCGAGCACCGTGCCGTCGCCGTTATATCCCGGGTTGTAATTGTTGAGCAGGTAATAGTGCTTCGGCGCGCAGTTCGGCTTGGGATCGTAGGGCAGCGATTCAAGGTATTGGCGGATCGCGCCGACGCCGGGCTGGCCCGGGTCCGAACAGTTGCTATAGCTGCCCCCCGAGTAACCGTCCTGGGTGTACCAATTGTTGGTGCCGGCCAACGGATCAGGGTTCTCGATCTGATCCGACGGCGGCGTTGCCGCATTGCCGCTGCCGTCGGTATAGTAGTACGCATCAGCCGCACCGATCATGATGCTGTTCGCCCCGGTTCCGCCCATCACCGGTTGGTGATAGTTATCGCTCATCGCGTATTGCTGGGCCAGTTTCGTGAAGTACGGCATGTCGCCGTTGTTCACGTTGTAGAAGCCGAGCGCATTCGAGCCTTCGCCGGTGGTCTGATCGGTAAATGGCGTCGGTTGCGGCTTGCCGTTGCTGCCCGCGCCGATGGTGGTTTCCACCCAGGCGAACAGATCGCCGAGGCACCCGCTCGGATTCTCGCGGCTCGCATGTGCGACGGCACAATCCGCTTGCTGCCACGCCTGATAGAAGCGGTGCACCGGACCGCCCATGTACGCATCGTAGAGTGGCGGCTGCAACAGATATGGACCGCTCGGCAACGCGTTGTAGTTTGCCACCCGCGAATCCTTTACATCCTTCGGCAGTCCTGTCGCGCCGCTCAGCAACTGATCGATGTCGGACGCCTCGAGTGCCGTGCCTTCGGCATGCGCGGCCGCATCGTGAGTCGCGAAAGGTGGCGGACTTGCGTCGCTGGCCGCCGTCGGCGCACCGCCGGTATTGGGGGCCGGCAGCGGCATGTACAAGGTTTTGTTCGGCGGGGCTAACGCAAATTTTGCCGGTCCAACCAATTGCGCTTCGTATTGCTGCGCCTTGTTGAAGTTCGGGCCCGGCGAACCATCAGCATTGACGATGCCCCGCGACAGCAGATTCCACACTGATTGGCCTTGCGGGGGTTGGTAGGTGCCGAACACGTGGTCGAACGTTCGGTTTTCGCCGACAACGATGATCACATGCTTGATTGGCGTTAGGGTCTGGGCCGCATGATCGTCCCTTGCCGCAGACACCCCTGTGGGCATCGTAGCGAATGCGAGCGCGGCCGCTCCCGCAACTGCTGACATCGAAAGTCGTAGGTACAGCTTATTGCATCGTTGTGACAGGTGGAATGTCGCCATTTGCCGTCTCCTTACCGTTGGTTACAACGGTAAGACCTTAGGGTTCCTTCATGAACATGGAGAGTCGCTCGCATTACAGTTGGCTGTCGTCGGACTGCCTGCACGCATTGCGTCCACGATAGGGCGATTGATTACTGACAAGTGTCCGAAACGGCCGAACCATGGCTATGAATGGCCGGTTATCGACGTCGGCGGCATGACATTTGCGCTGGTCGAATGGGCTCGATGGGCGGCCGGGTTCGCTACGGCTCGTTGATGATTGCTCGCACACCGCAATAGCGGTGGGATAAAAACATTGCAACCGTATGACAGCGGGCGCGGTTGTTTATCGACGTGTAGCACCGTATGCTTGGATACGTCGCTTTCCGTTCGTCAACTTCGAGAAGGTCATTCAGTCATGAACGAATACTGCATGTTCAAGGGAAAACTGCTGCGCGCGGCGCCCTTCAAAGATTCGTATATAGGCAGTCCGCACTATGTGATCACGGTGACTGGCAACGACAACACACCATTCAACATCGTCGTCAATTCGGCGTCGACGCAACCGGGCGCAAGCGGCAACGACGACGTGTACTTCTATGCCGATCTGAACTTCGCCGATCCACTCACCGCGAAACTGCAGCCCCTGAACCTCGGCCTCTACACGAGCGGCTTTCCACGGCTCGATTACTTCCAGGACAGCAGCCTGCTCGACATTCACCGCATGCGGCCCGTCCCCTACGAGGATCAAAACGGCAACCGCGCCGACGTCAACGACATCATCGACGAAATCCTCACCATCGACGAAAGCAAGCCGTCGCAAAGTCTGCCCTACGACAACGGCAGCGGCCAGTTGCACAACCGCGATTTCTGGACACCGACCACCGCGGGCATCGTGGTCTATGGGTTCGGCTTTCTGTTTCTGCCGAAGAAGGACGGTCTTCACGAGACTCACATGAATCAGGGCAATCCGCGCGGCCCGCATTACAACGAAAACGGCGCGTTCCAGGACGGCGCGGTGATCGTGCAGCGCGCCGATGGGTTTGCCGCGATGTTTACCGCGTTTCAGACACAGTATTTGCCGACCAATGCGGCCGGCAATCCGGCGGCGAATGCAGTGGCGTTGCCCGTTTATATTCAGCGAGGTTGATAGCGTCGCTCGTGCATGGGGCAAGTGGAAACCGCCGCGATGCGCGAGAAACAGGTTCTTGCAAAGGGGAAAATCAGATCGCGTGCAAAAGTCCCTCGCGATACGAACGCACCGCGAGAGACGTCGCGTCGATCAGCGCGCGCTCGCGGCGCCTCGACGCGGAATATGCCGCTGCACCACCGCCAGCGCGATCAGCACGATGACCATTGCGATACCGAGCATCAGCAGATAGCCCGACGCGCCACCGGCCGTGATCACCGCGGCACCAGCGAATGCGCTCAGAATCGCGCCGACGCGGCCGAACGCGAGTGCCGACGCGGTGCCCGTCGCCCGCACGCTGGTCGGATAGACGTATGCGCACAGCGCGTACATCGTCGATTGCACCGCATTGACGAACAGCCCGTGCAAGCCGAGACCGACGATCATCAACGCCGTATGCTTCGTCGCGCCGACGCCGAGCAGCATCCATGCACTCGCGACGCCGCCCGCGCAGCACAGCAGCAGCGGCCAGCGCGAGCCGTAGCGCCCGATCGCCAGCGCGCACAGCACCGCGCCGATTACGCCGCCGAGGTTGTACGCGCTCAGGCCATAGCCCGCGAGCGACACGCTCAAACCCTCACTCGTCAGCATCGACGGCAGCCAGCTGAACGCCGCATACACGGCGAGCAGGCACATGAAGAACGCGCCCCAGATCGCGACGGTGTCGCGCGAACGGCCATCGCGGAACAGCGCGGCAAAGCCGACGTGTTTCTCAGCGCTTTGTTCGCGCACATCGGTGAAGCTCGCATCGGCCGACACGTCGCGCGCCATGCGCCGCAGCAGCTTCACGAGTTCGGGCCAGCGATGCGGACGGCGTGCCAGAAAACGCGGCGATTCCGGCAGCGCCGCGAGCAGGACGATGGCGAGCACGAGCGGCAGCACACCACCCGCTACGAACAGACCGCGCCAGCCATACACCGGCAGCACCTGGCCGGCGAACAATCCGGCGACCATACCGCCCAGCGGCACGCACAGAATGGTCGCCGTCACCGCGAAGGTACGAAAACGCGCGGGCGTGAACTCGGCGGTCAGCGTGGTCGACGTCGGCAGCGCGCCGCCGATGCCGAGCCCCGCGATAAAGCGCAGCGCCGCAATGGCCGCGACGTTCGGCGCGAGACTGATCGCGCAGGTCGCCAGGCCGAACACGAACACGCTGCCGATCACCGCCCAGCGGCGGCCGAAGCGATCGGCGAACAGCCCCGCGAACGCGCTGCCGATACCCATGCCGACCAGCCCCGACGCAACCACCGGCGCAAACGCGTTGCGCGTGATGCCCCACTCCTTGATCAGCATCGGAATCGCGAAGCCGATCAACTGGCTGTCGAAGCCGTCGACGACGATCGACAGCGCCGCGAGCACCACCGCGATTTTCTGCAGCAACGTGTAGGGGCCGTCGTCGAGTGCATGACCGATGTCGACCGTGTTGCCGCCGCGCGCGATGCCGGCGGGCGCCGCGTCGTCGCGCGCGGTCGCGGTCGAGGCCGCGGCCGAAGCGGGAGGAACGAAACTCATGAACCTGTCTCCGTTGTTTGCGCTGCACGCGCGTTGTTCGATTTTTTTTGCTGTCGGCAGTACGGTGCGACGCGATGGCCCGCTTCGGCGAGCTGGCCGCCGAACAGCGAGCCCATCGCGACGCTCCTCATCGGAACGGATAGTGACGCGGCGTCGTTTGCAGCGTGACCCAGCGCAGATCGGTGAATTCCGCGATCCCCGCCTTGCCGCCGAAGCGGCCGAAGCCACTTGCCTTCACGCCGCCGAACGGCATCTGCGCTTCGTCGTGCACGGTCGGGCCGTTCACGTGACAAATGCCCGACTCGATGCATTTAGCGACGTTCAGCGCGCGCGCCGTGTCGCGGCTGAACACCGCCGCCGACAGGCCGTATTCGTTGTCGTTCGCACACGCGATTGCGGCCTCCTCGCCACGCACGCGCACGATCGGCTTGACCGGCCCGAACGATTCGTCGTGATAGATGCGCATGTCTCGCTCGGTCCGAGCGCGGACCACACCGGAAATGCGGCCGCGGCGGCATCGGCGGCGGCGACGGCATCTTCGACGGTCGCGGCCGGCGCGCGCGTCGCGACTTCGCCGTCGAGCGGACTGCGGCGCTCGAAGGTCGCGCCGTTGCGCGCCTGTGTCTGCTCGCCGCCGATCAGCATCGATACGTTTTTCATCGTAGGTCTCTCTCCTTTTCGTGAATGGGAAGCGCCGTTACGCGACGATCGCTTCGACGAGCGTGGGACCGCTTTTCACGTCACCGTCGGTCAGCGCGCGACGCAACACGTCGGCAAGTTCAGCCGCCTCGCTGACGCGCGCGCCAGGGCAACCCATGCCCGCCGCGATCGTCACGAAGTCGAGGCCCGGCAGGTCCGTGCCCTGCACGGTCTCGCCAGGCGCGAAACCGAACACCGGCGCGAAATCCTGCAACGCCGCGTAGCGCGTGTTGTTCAGGATCACGAATGTGATCGGTAGCTGCATCTGCACCGCGCTCCAGATCGCCTGGATCGAGTACATGCTCGAACCGTCGCCGATCAGCGCGATCACGCGCTCGCCCGGCCGCGCAAGCGCGACGCCGACCGCCGCCGGCATGCCGTAGCCGAGGCCACCGCTGTCCATCGTCAGGAACGTGCCGGCGCGCGCGATCGGCAGATAGGTCTGCATGATGGGCCGCGAGCTCGGCGCTTCCTCGACGACGATGCCATCGGGATCGCGCACTTCGGCGAGTGTCTGCAACGCGAACGCGACCGACATCCGCTCGCCCCGCGCGGGCGGCAGCGCGCGCGGCGCCACCGCGCGCGGCGCGGGCAACTCGCGCGCTTTGGGCGCGGCGCGCGCGAGCAGATCCTGCACGCCGAGCCGCACGTTGCCGACCGCGGCGATGCCCTGCGGCGTCCATGCGGCAATGCCCGGATCGTCGATCAACTGACACAGCCGCGAGCCCGGCGGCACATGCGGACCATTGCCTTCGACGTGATACGTGAACGCTGGCGCGCCGATCACGAAGATCGCGTCGTGCGCGCCGAGCAACTCGACGATGCGCTCACGCAGCGCCGGCAAAAAGCCCGCGAACAGCCGGTGCGTTTCGGGGAAGCTGCAACGTCCTGTCATCGGCGCGACGTAGACGCGCGCGGAATGCCGCTCCGCGAGGCGCACGACTTCAGCCGCCGCGTCCGCGCGATCGACCGCGCCACCGACCACGAACGCGGGCCGCTCGCACGCGTCGAGCACCGTGCCGATGCGTTCGAGCATCGCCGGATCGGGACGCATGATGTGCGCGACCTCGCGGTCGGCCACGCGCTCGGCAGTCTGATCCCAGTCGTCGGCGGGAATCGACACGAATACCGGACCGCGCGGCTCCTGCATCGCGATCGCGTACGCACGTGCGATCGCGAGCGGCACATCCTGCGCGCGAGCCGGCTCGATGCTCCACTTCACGTAGGGCTTCGGCAATTCGGTGGCCTGGGTCGCGGCGAGGAACGGTTCGAACGGCAGGATCGAGCGGGCCTGCTGACCCGCGGTGACGACGAGCGGCGTGCGGTTGCGAAACGCCGTGAAGATATTGCCCATCGCATTGCCGACGCCCGCCGCCGAATGCAGGTTCACGAGCGCCGCGTTGCCGGTGGTCTGCGCGTAGCCGTCGGCCATGCCGACCACGACCGCTTCCTGAAGACCGAGCACGTAGCGGAAATCCGCGGGGAAATCGCGGAACATCGGCAGCTCGGTCGAGCCCGGGTTCGCGAAGATCGACGTCATGCCGACGCGGCGCGCGAAGTCGATGACCGCGTCGCGTACGGTCCACGGCGTGCTCTGTTCTATTGCGTGTGCCTGATTCTGCTGCGGCGCGCTGCTTGTCATGCGAAGTCTCCTGTCTGGTGAGCGCGAAAAATCGAATGACCATTATCACGGCCGCCGGGGTAACCGAAAATTGCCCAATTCGCAAAAAGGCATTACCTTTCGGCATGACTTACAACCTGCAACAACTGCAGGCGTTCGCGGTGATCGTCGAGAGCGGCAGCCTCGGACGCGCCGCCGAAGCGCTGCACATCACACAGCCGGCCTTGAGCCGGACCATCCGACGTCTCGAGGAACAGGTCGGCGCGCCGCTGTTCGAGCGGCATTCGCGCGGCATGCATTTGACCGCGGTCGGCGAGGCGCTGCTGCCGCACGCGAACCTGTTGCAACGCGAAGCCGAACAGGCGCGCGAGGAAATCGACGCGATGCGCGGCCTCGCGCGCGGCACGATCCGCGTCGGCGCGGTCGGCAGCATCGCGAGCCTCGTGCTGCCGCTCGCGGTGAGCGGCGTGTTGACGAAATGGCCGAACCTGCGCGTGGAGATCATCGAGGGCGTGTGGGACCGGCTCGCCGATGCGCTCGTCAAACGTCAGATCGATCTCGCGCTCAGCATGGCCGTGCCCGATACCGACGAGATCACCGCGATTGCCGATTGCCGCTGGGAAGACGCGAGCTACGTGGTCGCCGCGCTCGATCATCCGCTGCGGCGCAAGCCCGACCTCACGCTCGCCGACACGCTGGGCGAACGCTGGGCGATTCCGCCACGCGGCACCGGCCCGTTCGAGCACATGCAGAGCGTGTTTGCCGAGCGCGGGCTGGGACTGCCGAACGTCGTCGTCGAAACGCGCTCGGTCACGGCGCTGAAGAGCCTGGTCGCGCGTTCCGGCTTTCTGAGCTGGATGGCGTCGACGATGTACGTGACCGAAAGCAAGGCCGGCGTGTTCGATACGCTCGGCGTCCCAGGCGTGGTCGGGCGGCGCACGTTGACCGCGTTCCGGCGCCGCCAGGGGATTCTGCCGAGCCCGGCGGTCAAGCTGCTGGAGCAGTTGCGGCAGTTGACGGCGGAGGGTATGACCGCGGGTTGATCGTTTCCCGCACATGCTGCCACTTTCTCGGCGTTTACCCGATAATCGCGGGCGTCGCGACCTGGATAGCCGGCGGCTTGCAGACGGTGGAGATCGTCAGCGCGTTCGGCAAGGCATTCGCGGATAACCGCTACATGGGCCTGATCTGGCTCACGCTGTCGGTCATCGCGCTGCTCGAACGCAACGGTCTGAAGCAACAGGCGCGGCATCTGATCTCGCGCCTGCATGCGGCCACCACCGGCCGCGTGCTCTCATCACGCTGGTCGGTACGCTGACGCTCAAGTACGCGCCCTTCGTCGAAACGAAGAATCTGGTTTCTGCGGCACGCTGATGACGCCGATGGCGGCGAACTTCAACATCGTCCCCGCCGCGCTGCTCGAACTGAAGGACCAGAACGGCGTGATCAAGGCGCAATGGCCAACCGCTTTACTATTGCTGATCGTCAACACCATACTGTTGTACGTGTTCGTATTCCGCTTCTGAGGAGCCGCCGATGACCACCCAGCTCACCCGCGAATTCGCGTCCAGATTCGCCAATGTCGCGCTCGCCCACCTCACGCGCGAATATCCGAACAAGCTCACGCACTCGCTTGGAGGACCGCAGGACGTACAGGGTCCGCGCGCCTTGCATCCGATCTTCTACGGCAGCTACGACTGGCATTCGTGCGTGCACGGCTACTGGCTGATCCTGCATCTGCTCGAACGCTTCCCCGATCTGCCCGAGGCCGCGCGCATCGTCGCCGTGGTCGACGAGCATTTCACCGCGGCGAACGTCGCCGGCGAACTCGCGTATCTGGAGCTGCCGCACAACCGCGGCTTCGAGCGGCCGTATGGCTGGGCGTGGCTGCTCACGCTCGGCGCGCAGTTGCAGTCGATGAAAATCTCGGAAGCCGCGCGCTGGGCGAAGACGTTCGCGCCGCTCACCGAGGCGTTCGTCGAGCGCTTCGCGGAGTTCCTGCCGAAAGCAACCTATCCGCTGCGCGTCGGCACGCACTTCAACATGGCGTTCGCGCTCGCGCTGACGCTCGATTTCGCTCGGCAAACCTCGCGCGAATCGCTCGAGGCGCTGATCGTCAGCACCGCGGAGCGCTGGTATCTGGACGACGTCGCGTGTCAGGCATGGGAGCCGGCCGGCGACGAGTTCCTGTCGCCGTCGCTGATGGAAGCGGAGTTGATGCGGCGTGTGTTGCCGTCGGCGCAGTTCACCGACTGGTTCGGACGCTTCCTGCCGGACCTCGGCGCGAAAAAACCGGCGACGCTGTTCGAGCCCGTCACCGTGACCGATCGCAGCGACGGCAAGATCGCGCATCTGGACGGCCTCAATCTGAGCCGCGCGTGGTGCCAGCGTGCGCTCGCGCGTGCGCTGCCCGCCGGCGACGTGCGTCGCACCGTGCTGTTCGATGCGGCCGAGCGTCATCTGCACAGCGCGCTGCCGCATGTGACCGGCGACTACATGGGCGAGCACTGGCTCGCCACGTTCGCGACGCTGGCGCTCGAAGCTTGAGCGAACCGGGAACGAACTGAACCGGCTTTGAAGAGATAAAGCCGTGCTGGTTGGGCGCTTCAATGCGAAGCGCCCTTTTTATTGCCCGTTCAACAGTCCCTGCCTGCGGCGGTAAAATCGCGCAAGGCGATTGCGCCGCTTTAAAGGTGGAAGTTTGACTGAGTTCGAGCAGGGTTTCATTTTGACCCGACATTGGCGGGACACGCCCGCCGGCACGGAAATCGAGTTCTGGCTGGCCACGGACAGCGGGCCGCGCCACATCCGTCTGCGCCCTCAGCCGTCCGTCGCCTTCATTCCGGCCGAACATCGCGAACGCGCCGAAACGATCCTGCGCCGCGACGCGCCGCTCGATCTGCGTTCGCTCGAATTGCGCGACTTCCAGCATCGGCCGGTCAGCGGGCTTTACTGTGCGCAATACCGGCAATTGAAAGGCTTCGAGAAGCGCCTCAGAGAAGGCGGCGTCGATGTCTACGAAGCCGATATCCAGCCGCCCGAGCGCTACATGATGGAGCGCTTCGTCACCGCGCCGGTGTGGTTCAGCGGCGTGCCGCAGCAGAATGGTCCGGGGCTCGATGGCCCCTGGCTCGACAGCGAACTCAAACCGTCCCACGACTATCGTCCGCCGTTGAAGCTCGTGTCGCTCGACATCGAAACGAGCGCGCATGCCGAGCTATATTCGATCGCGCTCGAAGGCTGCGGCGAGCGGCAGGTGTATATGCTTGGGCCGCCGAATGGCAACAGCGGGAACATCGGCAACGTCACCGACGCCATCGACTTCAAGCTCGAATACTGCGAAACCCGCGCACAACTGCTCGAAAAGCTGATCGAGTGGATGGAGCGGCACGATCCCGATGCGATCATCGGCTGGAACCTCGTGCAGTTCGATCTGAAGGTACTGCAACACCATGCCGAGCAGTATCGCGTGCCGCTGCGCATCGGACGAGGCGGCGCGGTGATGGAGTGGCGCGAACACGGCGTCACGCGCAATCACTTTTTCGCGGGCGTGGCGGGTCGTTGGGTCATCGACGGCATCGAGGCTTTGCGTTCGGCGACGTGGAGCTTCCCGTCGTTCAGCCTCGAATACGTGTCGCGCTCGGTGCTGGGCGAAGGCAAGGCGATCGACAATCCGTATCAGCGCATGGACGAAATCCAGCGCCGCTTCGACGAAGACAAGCCAGCGCTCGCGCGTTACAACCTGAAGGACTGCGAGCTCGTCACGCGTATCTTCGCGAAGACCGAGTTGCTGCCGTTCCTGCTCGAACGCGCGACCGTGACCGGCCTGCCCGCCGATCGCAGCGGCGGCTCGGTCGCGGCGTTCACGCATCTGTACATGCCGCGCATGCATCGGCAGGGCTATGTCGCGCCGAATCTCGGCGACGTGGCCGGCGCCGCGAGCCCCGGCGGCTTCGTGATGGATTCGCGGCCCGGGCTCTACGACTCGGTGCTCGTGCTCGACTACAAGAGCCTGTATCCGTCGATCATCCGCACGTTTCTGATCGACCCGCTCGGTCTGGTCGAAGGCATGCTGCATCCCGACGACGCGAGCTCGGTGCCGGGCTTTCTCGGCGCGCGCTTTTCACGCACGCGTCACTGCTTACCGTCGATCGTCGCGCAGGTGTGGCAGGCACGCGAAGCGGCCAAGCGCGAGCACAACAAGCCGCTGTCGCAGGCGCTGAAGATCATCATGAACGCGTTCTATGGCGTGCTAGGCTCGACCGGCTGCCGCTTCTTCGATCCGCGGCTTGCGTCGTCGATCACGATGCGCGGCCACGAGATCATGCACACGACACGCGAGCTGATCGAGGCGCAAGGCTACGAAGTGATTTACGGCGACACCGATTCGACCTTCGTCTGGCTCAGGCACGCGCATGACGAGGAAGACGCCGCGCGCATCGGCCGCGCGCTCGTCGAACATATCAACGCGGCGTGGCGGCAGAAGCTGCAGGCGCGCTTCGGTATCGACAGTGCGTTGGAACTGCAATTCGAGCGGCACTATCGGCGCTTTTTCATGCCGACGGTGCGTGGTGCCGAGGAAGGCAGCAAGAAACGCTACGCAGGACTTACGGTATTGCCGGACGGCCGCGAGGACGTGGTCTACAAAGGGCTCGAAACCGTGCGCACCGATTGGACGCCGCTTGCGCAGCAGTTTCAGCAGGAGCTGTATCGGCGCATCTTCAAGCAGCAGCCGTATCAGGATTACGTGCGCGACTATGTGCGCGATACGCTCGCCGGCCGGCTCGACGATCAGCTCGTCTATCGCAAGCAGTTGCGCAGACCGATCGACGCTTACGAGCGCAACGTGCCGCCGCATGTGCGCGCGGCACGCGTCGCCGATGAGTTCAATCGCCAGCAGGGACGGCCGCTGCAATATCAGAACGGCGGCTGGATCAGCTACGTGATGACGGTGGCCGGCCCCGAGCCGCTCGAAACGCTGCGCTCGGCGATCGACTACGAGCACTATCTGACGCGGCAATTGCAGCCGGTTGCCGACGCGATTCTGCCGTTGTTACGCGACGATTTCACGACGCTGATGTCGGGGCAGAAGCAGTTGTTCTGATCGTGGCGGCGAACGCGCGGCTGCGAGCATGGACGAATTGCCTACTTCACCATGGACGGCGGCTCGGCCTCTTCATCGGAGTGCGTGTTATGCACAGCAAAGGTGCGGCAGGGCGAGTTGCCGCGGGTCGCGTATCGCATGCTCCGCGCTCTCCAGGCCGGCGTAAATCGACGGCGCAATGTAACTGTGCCGCTACATCGGGGATGGCTAAAAATGTCAATCAGACACCGGTAATCCGTGATTAAAGGCGGAAAAAAACTAATCCCTAGTTTTGATTTGCAACCCTATCAACAGAATTAGAGCGCCGTCATAATTTGAAGTATTCTAATTTCTTCGGTTGTCCGCGCAATTGCCCGGATTTGCATTGTTGCTTGACCTAACCCTTTATTGTCCTATAGTGCCATTTGATCCGCCTCAGAAATATTGTGGGGACGTGTGTGTGTGATATCCCTGAATCTGTAGCCCCAACGATCTGCAACGACAGGAGAAGATGCATGAAAGCAATCCACGCCGTCAAACTGGTCGGTACCGCCCTTCTGATTTCGGGTTCGATTCACGCCTATGCGCAGGCGAGCAACGCTAACGCCCCTGAGTCTGCCCCGACCACGACGCCCGAAGCCCGATCGCATTACAAGTCAATGAAAGCAGCGAACCGGGCGCTACAGCGTCAGGTTCGAAATGCGCTGGTGAAAGATAGGAACATCTCCACGGCCAATATCACAGTTCGCGCCCGCGATGGTGCTGTCACGCTGCAGGGCAGCGTACCGCTTCAGGCAGAAAGCGACCGGGCAACCGAGGTGGCGAAAGGGGTGCCTGGCGTAACTTCGGTCAGGAACGCGCTGTCGATCCGTCCTGTGGGCACCTGAAGCAGTCCTGGACCCCGCTTTGCAGGAAGGCCGGCGCTCTGACCGTGCATTCCATTGATGGCATAGCCAATGCGGCATATGGTGGCGGGCCGGCTCGACAGCCGGCCTTCGCTATGCGGATATCTTCTCGAGTTCGAGCCCTTTCGTCTTCGGCCCCATCAAGCCAATCGCCAGCATCACGATCAGCATCGCGCCCGCGATGAACACGAACACGCCGGTCGTGCCGAAGTAGCGCAACACGGCCGCGATCAGAAAGGCCGTGAAAATCGCGGAAAAGCGGCTCCACGAGTAGACGAAGCCGACCGCGCGCGCCCGGATGCTGGTCGGAAACAATTCGGCCTGGTACGCGTGATAACTGTACGAAATGATGTTGCCGGCCAGCGTCAGGCACACCCCAAGGCTCACGAGGAGCACCGCCCCCGATGCCTGACTGAACCACAACCCGCACACGATATTGACGCCGGCCATCACGACGATCACCGTCTTGCGCTCGAAGCGGTCGCCGATAAACAGCCCGATGATCGGACCGAGCGGCGCGGCCAATGCGATCACGCTCGAATACATCAGGCTCGTCGTGATCGTGATGCCCTGCTTGATCAGCAGCGTCGGCACCCAGTTCGCGAAGCCATAGAAGCCGACCGTCTGGAAGATGTTGAAGATCGTCATCATCAGCGTGCGGCTGCGGTACGGCGGCAGCCACATGTCGCGGAAGCTGCCGCGCGATGGGATCGGTACCGGCGGCGCCGGCGGCGGCAACTCGCGGCCATATTCGTGACGTACCTTCGCCTCGAGCGCGTTCATCACGCGGTCGGCTTCGGCGAGACGTCCTTGCTGCGCGAGCCAACGCGGGCTTTCCGGCAACGCGCGGCGAATCCACCAGACGAATAGCGCGCCATGCGCGCCGATCAGCACGACCCAGCGCCAGCCGTCCAGACCGAACAGCGTGCGCGGCACCAGCAGAAACGATAGAAACGCAACCACCGGCACGGCCGTGAAGCCGACCGCCTGCTCGCACGCGAACGCGCGGCCGCGGATCTGCTTCGGCACCAGCTCGGAGATGTACGTGCCGATCGTCACCAGTTCGACGCCGATGCCGACACCGGCGACGAAGCGCCAGAAATTAAGGCCCGTCGCGGTCTCCTGAAACGCCATCACGAGGTTCGCCGCGGTGTACCACAGCAGCGACCAGGTGAACACCGCGCGCCGCCCGAAGCGATCCGCGAGGAAACCGCACGCGATCGTGCCGATAAACAGGCCGCCAAACAGCGCGGCGATGAAACTCGCGACGCCGGTCGAGCCGAACAGGCCATGCGTGGTCGCGGTCAACATGCCGCTTTTCACGAGGCCCGGCGCGATGTAGCCGGAGTACAGCAGGTCATAGAGTTCGAAGAAGAAGCCGAGGCTCAGCAGCACCACCAGCTTCCAGACGGAGCGCGTGGCGGGCAAGCGGTCGAGGCGCGCCGAAATGCTGCCGGCGTCGAGCGATGCGTGGCCCGCCACCTGCGCGGGCGCGCTGCGCTCGGCGCTGCCGGCCGCGTCAGTGGAATGCGCCACGGTACCGCCGCTGCGCGCGACGGACCCCGCGGGATCGGGGAATGCCATGTTGTCTGTCTCCTTCTGTTGCGACTGCTTTTACGGCAGGGCTGAGCGCTTACCGCGGCCGGTTCGATGCCGGCCTTGCGTCTTGTCGCGCGTCGCACGCGCCACGATGGGTCGGCCGGAGTCCGGCCAGCATTCTAGCCGTGCCCGCGTTGCAATTGTTCGAACGTGGTAATTTTCCCGGCCAGCGCGCTCGCCGCGACCGTGTACGGGCTCGCGAGCCAGACGTCGCCTGGTCCCGAACGGCCGGGGAAATTGCGGTTGATCGCGCTGATCGTCACGTCGTTCGGGTTGGCAGATTGTCCCGGTCCGCAGTTTGCGCACGAGCCGCAGCCAGGCATCACGAGCGTCACGCCCGCGCGCTCGAACACCGGCAGATAGCCCTGCTCCTCGCAATACGCGCGCACCGCCATCGTGCCGAATTGCAGATACAAACGCGTGCGCTCGGGCACCCGTAGGCCGTGCTCGACGCCCCAACGCAGCACCTCGTGATAGAAATCGAAGTCCTCGCGCTTGCCCGCGGTGCACGAGCCGCCGTACGCGATATCGATCGCGACGTCCTGTTCGAGCCGCGGCGCCGGCACGCCATTGCCGGGGTCGCCCGGACGCGCGAGCATCGGTTCGATCGCGTTCGCATCGATATGGATCGTGTCGCGATAGGTCGCGTCCGCGTCGCTTTTCATCCAGCCTTCCAGCACGAAATCGACGCCGCGCCGCTCCTTCAGGAACGCGACCGTGCGCTCGTCCGGTTCGACGATGCCGGTGAAGCCGCCGAGTTCCGCGACCATGTTGGTCAGCGTCGCACGTTCGTCGATCGACATCGCGCGCACCGCCGCGCCGCCGTATTCGAACACGAGGCCGATCGCGCCGCCCGAGCGAATCGCCTCCATCCGCAGCAGATGCAGCACGACGTCCTTCGCGGTCACGCCGTCGCGCAACTGGCCGTCGATCTCAATGCGCAGCGTCTCCGGCACCTTGCAGCGCACGTAGCCCGTGACCCAGCTATTGGCGATTTCGGTCGCGCCCGCGCCAAATGCGAGGCAGCCGAGCGCGCCCGAATGCGGCGTGTGCGAATCGGTACCGCATGCTACCTGGCCCGGCAGCGCGTATTGCTCGGCCATCAACGCATGACAGATGCCCTCGGAGCCGGGCACACCATCGAGCGCGCCGTGCGAGCGCACCGGGTAGCCGCGCGAAAACGACGTGTGGCCTTCCATCAGATTCGCGACGCCCGGCAACAGACCGTCGCGCACGTGAGGGATGCTCTGCGGCGCGAGCACCAGATGATCCTGGAACGCGATGATGTGATCCGGCGCATGCAGCGGCGCGGGCTTGCCGAACGCCCGATGCATCAGATGCGCGCACATGCCGGTGAAATAGTCGTGGCTGAAGCGCCAGTCGGCGGCGATGAACACGCCGTCGCCGCGCTGCGCGCTCGCGGTGCCCGGATGCAGATGACGGTCGATGATCTTCTCGACCAGCGTTTTCGGCTCGGCGCCCGGCGCATCGTTCGGGGCATCGCTCGCGCGCGCGCCCGGCGCGGGCCACTCCGCGAACCGGCTATACGCGAGCAGCCCGCCGCTGCGGATGATCTGCTGCGTGAGCGAGTCGCGGCCTTTCAGGAATTCGTCGATCGGCACCGCAACGCCTGCGAGCAAGCGATCGAGCACGGAAAAATCGGTCGTGGTCAGAATGCCGATGTTGTCGCAGTTCTGCTGATAGATACGCTCAAAACTCTCGGCAACGATCAGGCGAATACCTGCGGACAACTCCGCGAGCGGGCTCGATTCGCGCGACGAGCCCTTGCCGTAGCGCTTGCCGGCCACCGTCACGCGAAAGCCGCCGTCCTTCACCGCATTGCGGCCGATCGGCAGACGCTCGCCGGCCTTGAAGCCGACGTACGGGTACTGGCCGAGGCGCTCGTCGTAGGTGAGCATGACGGTGACGGGCGTGATCTCGTCCGTCGACACGTTGTCGCGCAACGGCCCCGCCGTGTCGCGAGTGAAGTTTTCGCCGGCCAGTTGCGCCTCGATCACGGCCGGGTCTTGCGACAGGTACAGCACGCGGCCGTCCAAACGAATCGTATCGCTCATCACTGCATTCTCCTTGCGCTCACTATACGGCGCGCAAGGCGGATGCCGAAGTGCCGGTGCGGCAATGCTGCCGTCTCGTTTCGCGAATGCTCGATGGCGGAGCCGCGGCGCGGAGTGCGGGTGGTGGAATCGTCTAAGGCGGATTGCCGAGGAACGACACCAGCGCGGCCGCGCTCGCGCTCAACTGCTCGCGCGCCTTGAAGATGATGATCAGATGACGCTCCGCCCACGCATCGGCAAGCGGCAGCAGCCGCACATCGAGCGTGTTCACGTAGAGCAGGCCGACCGGCTCGGGCACGATCGCGATGCCGAGCCCCGCATGCACCATCCGGCACAGCGCATCGAGACTGCTCACGCGCATCCGCACGTCGAGCTGCTGGCCCGCGCTCGCCGCCTGCTGCGCGAGCAAGCGCGTGAGCGCGCTTTCGCTGCGCAAGCCGACGAAGCTCTCGTGCAACAGATCGTCGAAGTTCACCCGCGCCGCGCTGGCGAGCCGATGCCCACCCGGCACGAGCACCGCGAGCCGGTCCTGCCGGTACGGCATCTGCTCGAACACCTCGCTGCCAGCAACCGGATTGCAGATGCCGAAGTCCGCGCCGTGTTCGTCGACGATACGCAGCACGTCCGCGCTGTTTTCTTCTTCGAGTTCGATCGCTACATCCGGGAACGCGCGGCCGAACGCGGCCACGTCTTCAGGCAGAAACTGCACGATCGACGACAGATTCGCGACCACCCTCACGCGCCCTTTGACGCCCGTCGAAAAGCGCGACAACTCCGCGCTCATCTGCTCGATATTGCCGATGATCGCGAGCGCGTAGCGCAGCACGGTCTCGCCGACCGGCGTCACGGTAATGCCGCGCGACTGCCGCTGAATCACCGGCAAGCCGATCAGCGCCTCGATCTCGGCGATGCGCCGGCTCACCGCCGACGACGCGATGAACTCGCGCTGCGCCGCGCGCGCGATATTGCGCTCCTGGCAAACGGCGACGAACAGACGCAGCGAAGTCAGATCGAGTTTCTTGAGCAGGTTTTCCATGGGACGAGGCGACGGATCTTACGACAATGGCGGCTGATCGCCGGAATCGTGGCCGTTATCGTCTCACGGCACGCGGTGTTGCGCCATTGCGCCGACAGCGGTCCTCACAGCGCATCATGAAAGATGATGCCGACCGTATGCCGATGTCCCGAGCGCAGGCGGCTCACGCCGTGCCGCAGATTCACGCGATACGGCCCGCGCGTACCCTGCACGGGCCGGCTGTTCACGGTGAACACGACCGCGTCGCCCTTCGCGAGCGGCACGACTTCGGCACGCGACTGCATGCGCGGACGCTGCTCGGTCATCACGAACTCGCCGCCTGTGAAGTCGCGCCCCGGCTCCGACAGCAGTACCGCAACCTGCAGCGGGAACACGTGTTCGCCGTACAGATCCTGATGCAGGCAGTTGAAATCGCCCTCGCCGTATTGCAGGATCAGCGGCGTCGGACGCACCTGGCCGGCGTCATGGCAGCGTCGAATGAAATCCGCATGTTTCGGCGGATAGCGCACGTCGATGCCCATCGCCATGTTCCAGCGGTTCGCGACCGGCACGAGATGCGGATAAAGGGCACCGCGCAAGCCGCCGACGAGCGACGGCAGCGGATACGCAAAGTACTTGTATTCGCCGCGACCGAAGCCGTGGCGCGCCATGACGACGCGGCTGCGATAAAGCGCGTCGCGTGTATAGAGCGCGCTCAGCGCGTCGCATTCGCGGGGCGTCAACAGTTGCGGCACGGCGGCGCAGCCGTACTGATCGAGATCGTGTTCGATCCGCGGCCAGTCGAGTGCGTCGGCGCGTTGGTCGATCGTTTGGGTGGGAGCGATTGCGTTCATCGTCGATGAGTGGGCGGCGCGGGCCCGTCGCCCGCGCCATCAAGGTAGGTAGCTCGATGAACTTAGTGTACGAGTGTGGTGGCGGGAAAACACTCCGGGTCTTGCGGTCAAATTCAGCCGCACTGCACGGACGCACGATTCACGCTACGCTCTCGGTATCGTTGCGGCCGCACTCGCCGCCGCCGCATCGCACTTCATTTCCGCCAGGACAACCATGAAACAGCAGCTCACCATCGATTTTGTTTCCGACATCGCCTGCCCGTGGTGCGCGATCGGCCTGTCGTCGCTGCAGCTCGCGCTCGCGCGGCTTCAGGACAAAATCGACGCGCGCATCGTCGTGCATCCATTCGAACTGAATCCGCAGATGGGACCGGACGGCGAAGACATCGTCGAGTATCTCGGCAAGAAATACGGCCGCACGGCCGCGCAGATCGCCGAAACGCAGGCGATGATCCGCGAACGCGGCGCGAGCGTCGGCTTCGATTTCGGTCCGCGCACCCGCACCTACAACACGTTCGACGCGCACCGCCTGCTGCATTGGGCCGGCCTGAAAGGCCACCAGTTGCCGCTGAAGCTCGCGCTATTGCGCGCGTATCATGCCGACGGCAAGAATCCGGGCAATCATGACGTGCTGGTCGAAGCGGCCCAGTCGGTAGGACTCGACGCCAACGAAGCGCGCGACGTGCTGACGAACGGCGCGTATGCCGATGAAGTGCGCGAAGCGGAAAAGAACAATCAGGAAATGGGCATTCAATCGGTGCCGTCGATCATTTTCAACCGCCGCTATCTGGTGACCGGCGGCCAGCCGGTCGAGCAATTCGTGCAGGTGATCGAGGAGATCGTGGCGAAAGAGACGGTGTAAGGTTCATCGTCGAAGCGAAGCGTAATGGACGGCCCATTCTGAGCACCTGGCTCACGCATGCACTCGCGAATGCTTGCGTGTTGTCTCTTCAACACATCTGAGCAAAGATAGCCTGGGTCCATTGTCCAAGCCGTCCCGGCTGCTTGCAACAGGTCTTTCTTATCCCACTGCACGCGCCTTAAAGCCGCCTACAGATAGCTGCAAACGTAGTCCAGCGTTTCGACCACATCGATATCGAAGCGGCTCTTGCCAGGCACCGAGAACGATTCGCCCGCGCCATAGGTCTTCCACTCATCGCTGCCGTCGAGACGGATGCGGCATTTGCCCGCCTGCACTTCCATCAGCTCCGGCGCGTCGGTGCCGAAGTTCAGCGTGCCGGGCAGGATCACGCCGAGCGTCTTGCGCGTGCCGTCGGCGAACAGCACGGTGTGCGACACGCACTTGCCGTCGAAGTACACGTTGGCTCGTTTGACAACAGAAACCTGGTCGAATTGCGTTGCAGCCGTCATGGCGGTCTTCCTCTGGGTCATCGTGAAGGGAGGCGTTGCGGCCCGGTGGGCGCGGCAGACGGCGCGCGATCCGCGCAAGCCGCCCGGCAGGGCGCCCTGCCGGGCGCGAGCCCGCCATCATACATGGCTATTGATGGCGCCAATACGGTAAAGTCTGCCAGAATCATATCGACACCCACACAGACTCATTCGACCCATGCGCTCTCCCGCTCCTTCCGCCGGCGCCGTATTGTTGTTGATCGATCTGCAACGCGCGATCGATCATCCGAGCTGGGGCGAGCGCAACAATCCCGCCGCCGAGACGCAGGTGAGCCGCTTGCTCGCGCATTGGCGTAGCCGAAGCTGGCCGGTGTGGCATGTGCGGCACGACTCGACGGAGCCTGGGTCGCACTATCGGCCCGGTCAGGCGGGACACGAATTCAAGGCGTCGAACGTGCCGTTGCCCGACGAACCGGTGATTGCGAAACGCACGAATAACGCGTTCATCGGCACGGGACTCGAGGACCGCCTGCGCGCCGCCGGCCACACGACGCTGGTCGTGGCGGGTGTCATCACCAACAACTCGGTCGAGGCCACGGTGCGGATGGCCGGCAACCTCGGCTTCGATACCTATCTCGTGGCCGACGGCTGTTTCACTTTTGCACGGACCGACTGGTACGGAACGCCGCGCAGCGCCGACGACGTTCATGCGATGTCACTGGCCAATCTCGATCACGAGTACTGCACGGTCGTCACGACGGACGCGCTCTTGGGCAACGGGCAACCGCAATAGCCGCAACGTCGATCTGCTGCGCGGCGAGCGACAATCAGGTGGTACAGGAGGACTTGTGAGAAAAGACAGCGCGAGCACCCTAATTGGCGCCATTGCCGCGGCAGCGATTGCGATCGGCACTGCGACCTGTGCGAATGCGCAAACCAGTGGTGGCATGCCGAACGATGCTTCCGCGCAAAGCCAATCCATCGCGGCATCGCCGGCTCGCAACAGACCCGATAGCGAGCTCGCGCGCGACGTGCGGCGCGCGCTCGCACGCACACCGAACCTGCATTCAACGTCGATTCACGTGCAGGCGCGCCGCGGTATCGTGACGCTGACCGGTTGGGTACCGCAGCGCGCTCAGGTGCAACGCGCGGGCAGTGTCGCGAGGTCGGTGCGCGGAGTCAGACAGGTGAATAACCATCTGAATGTGCGCACGAGAGGTGCCAGCGGTCCCTAGCGCAAAACGAATAAAAGAAAGTACTCGGCCCGCCACGAATGCGCCGGGCTGAGTACTTTCTATCGACCAATCAATCGATGCGTGCGAGTATTCGCCGCGGCGCTCCATTGCTGCGCAACGCCGCCACGACTCGCGCAATACCTCAACGCCACATACGATAGCTATAGACCGGCGCGCGATACGCATACATGCGCGGCTGCGCCCAATAGACCGGCGGACGATAAACCTGATAAGCGACAGGCGCGGCCGGTTGAACCACCGTTTCCACGACCTGCGGCATTTCATCGTATTGCGCCTGCGGATAAACCGGCACGTACTGCACGGGCGGCTGAGGATAGTCCTGCCGCACGTATACCGGCTGGTTGTCGTAGACCGGCTGCATCTGCGCGTAGGCCGGCGCCTGCTGGTATTGCATTGGCGGCGGCGCGTATTGCGGCTGCTGGTACACCTGCTGATATTGCTGTTGCGGCGGCGGTTGCGGCACCTGACGCTGCGCGTACTGGACCGGCCGCGGCTTCTGAGGCTGCGGCGGAATACTCGTGTACTTCGAGTTATCGTCTTCGGGAACGCCCGGCGGCAGCGGCGGCACGTCGACCCGCGCGACGTCGGTCCTGGCGGGTTGCCGCTGACCGTGATTGTGCGAGTCGATCATTGCCTGGTAATCGGCCTGATCCTGCTTGCCGCGATTGATATAGCCATTGCGATACGCGCGGGCCACGTCCGACATCTTCGCATTCGGATCTTCTTTCATGCCGTCCGCATTGACCTTGTACTCGTTCGGACTGAGCGAGCCGGCCGGCACCTCGTCGTCGGACGCATAGGCCGCTTCGGGCCCGTCGGCCCACGCTGGATAACACTGCAGCGTTAGCACCGAAGCGACCGTCGTCACCCCGAGCCCCCAAAGCGTCCTTGTTCTCATGATCCACCTCGCGGCCGATTAAGAGTATTGAAAGCCGAAATTTTTACTTGCAGGCGTGGCTATTCGTCTGCGCGTGCAATTGTTATTTTCTAGCACATTCCTTTGACGTCGGCATTATTTTTTCTTTGCAAATGAGCGGTGTAGCGCACGAGTGACACGGCGGGTCCAAAGGCGAGTCAGGAGAAACCCTGAGAGTCAGAGTTGCCGAAATGGACCGTTTGGTACGGCGGCTCCGCACGCCGCCGCGGAGCGATTCTTTTCGCCCTGAATGACGTAGTAGCAACGCGGCCTTTTAGCCCGCCATGTCGTATCAAGCGCTACGCGACAACTCGGCTTTCCCTATTGCGCGCACTCCCGTTCTCTGCTCGCGCGAAAGTCAAACAATTCGCATAAAGGACGGTCGGCAATTCACGTTGAATACCTTCCGAAAGATTCGCGGATTACGATTCATTTTATCTTTGCACGCGGCATTCGCTTTGCTGAATACGGACATTTCCGTCCTGTCCCGGAGGCAGCCCATGAAAGACACCGCCACGCCAACCGCCGCGGATCGGGTTCCACTGACCGCCGCGCCTGCATCGAGCGCCGGTGACGACGGCTCGCTGCCGCATCTGCGCGAGATTGCGTCGTTCGGGCACCAGGTGACCGGCGTCGCCGTCGCCGCGGACGGACGCATCTTCGTCAACTTCCCGCGCTGGACAGAAGACGCGCCGATCTCCGTCGGCGTACTCACGCCCGATGGCGACGTCCGTCCTTATCCCGACGATCGATGGAACGGCTGGCGCAATGCCAGGCGTGACGAGTTGAACCCGCAGGATCGCTGGGTCTGCGTGCAGGCGATGCTGTGCGATTGCCAAAACAACCTGTGGGTACTCGACCCCGGCGCGCCGGCCCAGGCCTTCGTCGTGCCGGGTGCCCCTAAACTGGTCCGCATCGATCTTGCGACGGATAGCGTCGTCGGCTGCATTGCGTTCACGCTCGACATCGCGCCTCAGGGCAGCTATCTGAACGACGTGCGCATCAGTCCGGACGGCCGTTTCGCCTACATCACGGACTCTGGAACACGCGGCGCGATCGTGGTGGTCGATCTCGGCACCGGTCAAGCGCGCCGCGTGCTCGACGGGCATCCGTCGACGCAAACGGATCCGGGCGTCACGGTCCATGCAGGCGGCGCACCATTGCGGCGTCCCGATGGACGCGGCGTCGAATTGGCGGCCGACGGCATCGCGCTCACTCGCGATGGACTGTATCTGTACTGGCAGGCGGTGAAGGGCAAAACGCTTTACCGCGTGCCCACCGAAGCGCTTCGCGATACCACGCTCGCGACCGATGAAGTCGGCAACCGCGTCGAGAAAGTGCTCGAGCATCGCCCCGCCGACGGGCTGCACATCGACCGGACGGGACGCCTGCTGATTACCGCGGTCGAAGAACATGCGGTGAAGGTATGGGACGGCGCGACATTGACGACGTTGCTGCACGAGCCCGGCCTGCGATGGCCGGATACGTTCGCGGAAGGGCCGGACGGCACGATCTACCTGACCGATTCACGCATTCCCGAGATGAACTGGTTCAAGCCGGGCCATCCCGACGCGCTGTCTTCGAGGTTGCTGATCATTGCCGACGCCGCTCCGTCAGCGGCGCCGGACACCAAACCGGGCACGCCGCCCGGCTCGCAAAGCGAAGCGGATCGGAACCGCTCACCCGACTGACGCCACACCGCCGCCGCCGACGGTCCGCGCTGCCCGGCGCGCCGAGGCCGGCCGGGAACGCGCCATGCTGGTGGAGGACAAGAGCTGGTGCGCGCCAGCGCGTCTGCCGTACATGCACGCGCCAAACGGCGCCAGGGGTCGAGTGATGATCGGCGAAACCTCATTCGCAACGCGCTGCCCGCCTGAAAACGGACAGCCGATGGAGAACGTCGCATGACGATCGGCTGCCCCGAATGCGGCGCGCTCGAAGACATCCCGCCGCTCACCGCACATACCTACGCGCGTTGCCGCGCCTGTCACTTTCCGCTCGAGCGGCGTAGCGGCCGAAGCCAGACCGCGGCGCTCGCCTGCGCGGCCGCGACCTTCGTATTGCTGTTTCCGGCCAACCTCGCGCCCCTGATGTATGTCCACATACTCGGGGTCGAACGCTCGTCACTGCTGTCGTCGGGCATCGTGGAGATGTGGAACGATGGCTGGTTCATTCTCGCGGTACTGCTCGGCACCTTCGGTATCGTGCTGCCGTTCATCCGCTTTGGCGGCCTCGTGATCGTCCTCGTCGCGCTGCGGCTCGGCCGGCGTACCAGAGGAATCGGCGCGCTGTTTCGCTGGACCACCTCGCTCGATATCTGGACCATGCCCGATGTCTATCTGGTCGGCTGCTTCGTCGGTTACGCGCGCGTGACGCAGAATCTGACCGGCACGATCGCCCCCGGCGGCTACTGCTTCATCGCCGCGGCGCTGCTGTCGATGCTCACGCGCGCGTCGCTCGACCGGAGAACGGTGTGGCGCGCGATCGCCGCGGAAAACGAGTTGCCGGAACATGAAGCGCCGCTGTCCTGCACGGTTTGCGATCTGGTCGTGCCGATGTCGCAGGAGGGGCGCCCCTGCCCTCGCTGCGCACTGACGTTGCGCGCTCGCAAAACCGACGCCGTCGTGCGCGCGGCTGCGCTGTCGCTCGCCGCGCTCGTTCTGACGATCCCGGCCAACTTCTTTCCGATGACCACTTCGATGCAACTCGGGCGGACCCACTCAACCCGGATCATCGACGGCGTCTACCAGCTGTTTCACGCTGGCTTGTGGCCGATCGGCATTCTGATCATCTGTACGAGCATCGTCATTCCGGTGGCGAAGATTCTCGGCATGGCATGGTTCGTCGTCTCCGTTCGGCGCCGTTCGCGCCGGCATCTGCGGGTCAAGGCGCATCTGTACCGCCTGATCGACGAACTCGGCCGATGGTCGTACGTCGACGTGTTCACGATCGCCGCGTTCGTGCCGCTGATCCGGTTCGACGGCATCGCCGCGGCCAGACCCGCCATCGGCGCCACCGCGTTCGCGCTGGTCGTGTTGCTGACGATGGCCGCTTCGCGCGCATTCGACCCGCGCCTGATGTGGGACGTCCACCCGCGGAGCAAGCGATGAGCGGCACGCGTCCCCGTCGTTCGCAGGCCCAGGTGCGGCGCAGCGGGTGGCCCGGCTGGATCTGGGCGGTGCCGGTCGCAGCCTTCGCGATGACCGGATGGCTCGGCGTTCGCGCGTTGATGCATCAGGGCGAGACGGTCACGGTAACCTTCGACAACGCGTACGGCATGAAGCCCGACGACACGATCGTCACGCTGCGCGGCGTGAAGGTCGGCGCCGTCTCGGAGATTACGCTCGCGCCCGATGGCCAACACGTGAAAGCCGAGCTCAAGATAGATCGCGCCGAAAAAAAGTATCTGCGCAGCGAGACCAGGTTTTTTCCTGCGCGGCGCCCACGTGGATCTCAACGATCCGGCGTCGATCAAGGCAGTGCTGTCCGGCCCCGAGATCGTGATGGAGCCCGGGCCCGGCGAGCCGGCATCGCGTTTCGACGGTGTCGATCGCCGCCCCGCGCTCGCGCCGGGGCACGGCCCGGTCGTCACCTATCTGGTGCGCTTCGACGGTGCGGTCGGCGACCTGAAGAGTGGTGCCGATGTGCAATTGCGCGGTTTCGACGTGGGCACCGTCACCAGCGTGCGCCTGAACTACGACGCACGCACGGGCGCGCTGAGCACCCCGGTGCAGATCGCGCTGAACCCGTCGCAGCTTGGCATCGTCGGCGCGCCGCCACCGGCCAACGGGGACTGGCGCCCGCTCGTCGACGGCATGCTCACCCGCCTCGTCGCCACAGGCTTGCGCGCGCGGTTGTCGCAAGATCCGCCGCTCGTCGGCGCGGACAAGATCAACCTCGACTTCGTGCAAGGCGCGCCGGTGGCGACGCTCGCCAGCGAGGACGGCCTGCCCGTCATTCCGAGTGTCGCCGCCGCGAATCTCGACACGACGATGGCCAAGGCCAACGAGGTGATCCAGAAAATCGACGATCTTCCGATCCGGCAAACCGGCGAACAGGTCCGCAGTATCGCGGCGCATATCAACGCGCTCAGTTCCTCGCCTCAGATCAAGGACAGCCTGACGCACATCGACCACTCGGTCGCGCAGATCGATCACACGTTGCAGCAGGTCTCGCCACAGATCGGTCCGCTCGTCGCGCAATTGCGCGACACCGCGAACGCGGCCGATCGCACCATTGCCGCGGCGAACCGGACGCTAGGCGGCGACGCGTCGAGCCAGAACGACCTGCCTGCCGCCATGCAGGAGCTGACCGACACCGCACGCTCGATTCGGGCACTGGCCGACTATCTCGACCGCCATCCGGAGGCGCTGATCCATGGCAGGCAGCAGGAGGCTCAATGATGACGAGGTCCACGTTCCCCGTCGGACGCGCCGTCGCGGCATCGCTCGCGACGAGCGTCAGGACGGCGGCGTTTGTCGTAACCGTCGCGACGATGACGCTCGCCGGATGCGGACACAGCATACCGACACGCTATGTGACGTTGAACCCGATGCCCGCCGACGCGCCGCCCGCCACGGCGCCGATCCCACCGATTCAACTGACCGCCGTGCATATTCCCGCGGTGCTCGATCGGCTCGAAGTCGTCACGCTGGCTTCGCAGAACCGGCTGACGATCGACGATAGCGACCGGTGGGGCGCACCGCTCGCTCAGATGATGCGCAAAACGCTTGCCCAGGACTTGCTCACGCGGCTGCCCGCCGGATCGTTCGTCGTTCCGGATGCACCGGCGCCGCCCGGCACGCGCAGGCTGGTCGTCACCGTGCTGAATGCCACGGCCGACGAGAGCGGCACGCTGACGCTGCAAGCGGAGTGGACGCTGCTGGCCGGGCACTCGGATCAGGCGCCGCTGCGGCAGCAGGTGACGCTCGACTCCGCGATCGATGGACACGATGCGCTCGCGCAGGCGGCCGCGTTGAGCCGCGTTCTCGGCGATTTGGCCGACCGGATCGCGGCGTCGGTCCTCGCGCACTGACCGACGGCGTCGAGTTCGCTGCCGCGCCGATCACGCAGTACCGTTATCGCCTTTCCTTGCGGAAAGCCGGTTGAAACGCTGCTCGACCACGCGTGTTCCCGATTGCGTGCCTTCCGATTCTTCACCTAGCCGAAAGCCGAATGACTCGTACAGATGACGCGCCGCGTCGAGCCGCAGGATGGTCGCCAGATCTTTGGCGCTGATGCCCGGCGACATGCCGATCTCGATCACCGCATGCACGGCCGATGGCGCCAGATCGCTGTCGGCGATGGTCGTGCGCATGAAGCCGAGTTCGCGGACCAGCCGGCGGGAAAACTCGCGGAGTTCGAGTATCGCCGTGTCGCGGGGCTTGGCGGGGGCGTCAAATCGGATTGCCCAGCGGACAGTGCTGCCTTGATGCGCGCCTTGATGCGCGGCCTTTAAACGGCGTCGGGTACCTGACGAGTCTTCAGAAACGCTTCGAGCGTTTCGCCGCGCATGCTCGCGTACACGCCGAGATTGGTGATCTTCACTACACGCGCGAACTTCTCGAGCACGAAGAAAGACACCCCATAACGGATCAGACCGATCCAGTCGGTGTTGTCGACCAGCGTGCGTTCTTCCGGCGTCAGGCCGGCCGCATCGTATGAGGCGGTGCGGTTTTCGAGCCACAGCGCGCGCGCCGACGCTTCGCGCATCTGCCAGAAAAAGCGGTTCAGGCGCATCGCCTTCATGCTCTGGCGGATATCGAACGGATACGTGCCGGTCAGTTCTTCGACGCCAACCAGTTGCGGATTCATTACGCCACCTCTTCTTCGTAGATCGTCATGGCCATCGCGGTGCTGGTCGCCAGGTAGTAGCTGCGATGCAGTTCGCGGACCTTCTGACCCAGCGCGCCGCGCATCGCGAGCCACATGATCGTCTCGACGCTTTCCGCGCCGCCGAGGCGCACGTAATCGACGTGCTTCATCGCGGCAAGACGCTCCGGATCGCTGACGATCAGGTCGAGGAACTCCATGTCCCATTCGGTGTTGTTGAAGCCGCTGCGTTCGCCATGCACCTGGTGCGACAGCCCGCCCGTGCCGACCACCACGACCTTCAGATCCTGCTCGAACGATTCGATCGCGCGACGCAGTGCCTGGCCGAGCCGGTAGCAGCGATTCGCGGTGGGCAGCGGATACTGCAGCACGTTGACTTCGAGCGGCACCAGCGACAGCGGCCAGCCGCCCTGATGCGGCAGCATCAGCGACAGCGGCGAATTGACGCCGTGATCGAGCGGGCGGTCCTGGAAGACGGTCAGATCGAATTCGTCGGCGACCAGTTGCTCGACGATATGGATCGCGAGATCCGGATGACCGGCGATGTCGGGCAGCGGACGCTTGCCGGCGCCTTCATCGGCGAATTCGTGGTTGGGCGACACGCCAAGCGCGAACGTGGGATAGCAGTCGAAGAAGAAGCTGTTCGCGTGGTCGTTGTAGAACATCACCATCACGTCGGGCTTCTGCTCGGCCAGCCACTGCGCCACCGGTTCATAACCCTTGAACATCGGCGCCCATGCCGGTTCGTTCTGCTTGCCCTTGTCATACGCCAACCCGATCGCGGGTACATGGGAGGTGCCGATACCACCAATGATTCTTGCCATATTCGTTCTCTTCCGTCACTTCGTGCTGCTGCCAATCGGATAGGTCGCCAGGTTTACCGCGCTAGTCACCACGACCGTCTTGGGATACAAAGATAGAAATTGTGTCGCGATACGGGAAGCACGGGTATACCTCAGGCAGCGCCGGGTTGACGAGTAAAAGCCCGGCATTTGCGCGGCCGGAGCGCGGATGAAGCGCACCCCGACCCACGCCGCGCAGGGCCCCCCTCGGTATCCCAAGCCCGTGAGGCAAGCCTTCCCCGACGCCGTGGCATCTCGTCACGCGATAAATAAAACAGATGGCCCGGAAAACAACTCGCAACGCACATTTTTAAGGCTTGGAGCGGTGCTGCACGCGTGGCTATACTGCGCTGCTTCCGACGAGCGACGAAACGATGAACGAGACCACCCAGCAAGCGATTGTGCAGACCTTACGCGAGAAGATCCTGTCGGGCGAACTGTCGCCGGGGCAGCGGCTCGTCGAAGCGCAGCTTGCGCAATGGTCGCCGAAAACGACGTGCGCTACGCGCAGATGAACGGCCGCTTTCATGCGCTGATCGTCGACGCGGCGCAGAACCAGGCGGTCACGGCCGCGCTCAGTCTGAACGACAAGGTGCCGTTCGTGTCGCCGTTCACGATCGCGTTCGACGAATCCGCGCGCGAGCGTCAATTCATGATGCTGATGTACGCGCATCGCCAGCATCACGCGATCGTCGACGCGCTGAAAAAAGGCGAAGGCGCGCGCGTCGAGGCGTTGATGAAGGAGCACACGCATATCTCGAAGGAAAGTCTGAATCTGTCGCTGCCGTCGTTGCATCTGATCGCGGGCGCGGCATGAGCAACGACACGCTTTCCGCCGCAACCAGCCAGGCGAGCGCCAAAGCGCCGCTGTCGGTCAGCAGCAAGGACCTGCTCAATCTCGCGCAACTGCGCGCATTCCGGCTCGTCGCCGAGATGGGCAGCGCGACGCGCGCGGCGGCCGCGTTGTTTCGCGCGCAGTCGGCGGTCACGCGCTCCGTGCAGGAGCTCGAGTCGGCGCTCGGCGAACCGCTGTTCGATCGCGGTCCTTCGGGCATGCTGCCCACTCCGGTCGGCCGCGCGGTGCTGCATCGCTGCGAGCGGATCTTCGCCGAACTCGAAGAACTCGCCCGATGGTGCACCGCGCGACAGACGCGCCGCCGGCCCGTCGCGGCAGGCGCATTGCCCGCGTACCTGCTCAACACGCGGCGGTTGCAACTATTCGCGGCGCTCGCTCGGCATCGGCATATGCCGAGCGCGGCAAAAACCTTCGGCATCAGCCAGCCCGCGGTGAGTACCGCGATCCGGGTACTCGAAAGCGGCTCGGGACTGAGTCTGTTTCACCGCAGCCCGCGCGGCATTCTGCTGACGGCCGAGGGCGAAACGTTCCTGCTTCACGTACGCCGCGCGCTGAACGAACTGCGCCACGTCCCCGACGATATCGCCGCATTGCACGGCAAGATTCAGGGCTCGGTGACAGTCGGCGCGTTGCCGCTCGGGCGCACGCTGATCCTGCCGAAGGCGATCGCGCGAATGACCTCGGAGAATCCGGGCGTGCGCGTGGTCACCGACGAAAGCGCATACGAGACGCTCGTGGCCGGTCTGCGAGCGGGCGACATCGATTTCATTCTCGGCGCGCTGCGCGACAACGACGCGACGAGCGGCCTGAAAAACGAGCGGCTGATGTCGGAAGACATGGTGGTGCTGGTGCGCCGCGGTCATCCGCTGACTCACGCGCACGATCTGACCATCATGGGTCTGCGCGACGCGCAGTGGATTCTGCCGCGCAGCAACGCGCCGGCGCGTGCGCTGTTCGAAACGCAATTCAAGCGGATGAAGGTGAAGCCGCCTCTGCCGACCGTCGAGACCGCCGACCTCGCGGTGATTCGCGGCCTGCTGCTCGGTACCGACATGGCGGCGGCCTTGTCGGCGCAGCAGCTGCATCACGAGATTCAGTCCGGGCAACTGGTGGTGCTCGATGTACCGCTGCACAATACGCGGCGCGAGATCGGCCTGACGATGCGCGCGGCGGGCACGCCGTCACCGGCCGCGCGCGCATTGATCGACGCGATCCGGCTGTCGGTCGTCGATGTGACGCGCACCGTCAGTATCGGCGCGAACTGAGCACTTCCATTGATCAGGGCGACAAAGAGTTGACGTCGAGTATGATTTCCCCGATGTACGCGAGGCTTCTTGCGTTGCGCCTGGTTCGTGCGTCCATGGGCATTGGAAAAGGACTTCGTCATAAGCCTGCGAAGACGCGCACCGCATTGGACCGCCGCGCAAGGAACCGTGCCAGTTCCGGCACGAACCGCAAGCGGAAATAGCATAGCGAATGACGCGTTAATGAAGCATCGCCGTATCACCTGCGGCGACAATTCTCCGACAATAGAAGAGCGCGCACCTCACCACGCGGCGCCTCGACGACACCCGGAGAAAACGTAATGAACAAACGCCAGTTCCTGACCAGCGCCGCGGCACTGGGCGCGGCGATCGCGCCCGCATTCGGCGCGAAGCGTGAGCACGCCGAATGCGGGCCGTCTCCAGTCCTCCTGACGATCTCCGGCGCGATCAGGCACAGCAATCGCGGCGCGCTCAATCCGGCTCTCGATCAACTGCTGGCGAAGCATCAGGTGAAGTTTTCGCAAGCGTACGGCGTCGATCTGCCGTGGCTCGCCAGCATGAAGACCGTGACGATCCATCCGACGATCGAATACGATGCGCACCCGCATACGTTTAGCGGTCCGCTGCTCACCGACGTGCTCGCAAACGTCGGCGCGCCCGACGCGGGCAGCACGCAAATCGTCATGCATGCGGTCGATGGCTACGCGGTGTTGACGACGCTCGACAAGGTACGCGAGTATCACTTCATCGTCGCGACACAAATGGACGGCAAGCCGCTGACGCTCGGCGGCGTGGGGCCGTTATGGGCGATCTACGACGCCGATCAGATTCCCGAACTCGCGGCCAAGCCACTGAAGGACCGCTTCGAATTGTCGCCGTGGGGCCTGTATCACATGCAGCTCACAGAGGCGTCATAGCGCGCCGCCGAATCGCTCGACGCACGCCTGCCGCACGCGCTCGACGGAGCTCGCCCAGTCCTCGCCCGGCGCGCGCCGGAACAGGCGCAGCGTGTACCGGCGCATTGCGCGCTTCGTCCTGGCCCTGCCCCTTCTGCAAGCTCACGAAGCTCAGGCCGTCATTGCGAATGAAAGGATCGCGCGGTGATGCTAGAATCGCGCCCGTCTTTTCTTCGACGATCATGACTCGACACTCGCGCAACCACCTGACCGCATGGCTTGGCCTCGTCGCCATGTGGCTCGTCGTGTTCGCGCCGCTCGTGAGTCAGTTGCTCGAATCGGGCCGCGCCCACGAGCCGATTGCCGCGCTATGTTCGGCGCTTCATCCGGCTGGTGCAAGCAATGTGAGCGATGCGAGCGTCGTCGCTCAATCCAGCCCCGCGCCCGTGCATCTGAGCCACGACGATGCATTCGGCGCCTGCGGCTACTGTCATCTGCTCGAACATCACGTCGCGATGCCGACGCTCGCCGCCGTCGAGCCGCCGGCCGCGCTGCCGCTGGCCGGCACCGCGCCGCCCACGCTGTCCACCCGCTTCACCCCGCTTGGCGCCTTCCCGTCGGGACGTCCGCGCGCCCCACCTGCCGTTTCCTGATCGCTACCGGTTCTGATCGCGCCTTCGTCGCCTACATCGACGAGGCCTGCGATCGCCTGTTCAATGCATCGAGGAAACGCTCATGTTCAACTTCGCGCTGCGAAGGCTCTCTTATTGCGTCCGTCGTGACGCTGTCTTTTCCGCTCATCGCGCGGTTCGTCGTTCCGTTCTTTGGCCCGCGCTCATGCCTGCCTTCGTGCCGGCTTTCGTCGCAACACCCACGCAGGCCGCCGACGCAAACACCGACGCGACGCTGCCCGCCGTCAGCGTCAGTGCGAGCGCAAGCGCGAGCGCCGCACCGCGCGCCGTCGACCCGAACCTGCCCGCCTCCGTCGAAACCGTGACGCGCGATCAGTTCGCGAACTGGAACGTCGTCAACACCGAGGACGTGCTCAAGTACATGCCGAACCTGGCGGTACGCAAGCGCTTTATCGGCGATCTGAATTCGATCATCGCGGTGCGCGGCACCGGCAATACGCAGAGCGCGCGCGGCCTCGTCTATGCGGACGGCTTGCTGCTGAGCAACCTGCTCGGCAATAGCTATTCGTTTCCGCCGCGCTGGTCGATGGTGTATCCCGACGAAATCCAGCAGGTCGACGTAATCTACGGGCCGTTTTCCGCGCTGTATCCGGGCAATTCGCTCGGCGCGACCGTGCTGATCAGCACGCGCATGCCAAAGCAGTTCGAGGCCAACGCCGACGTGAAGGCATTCACGCAGCACTTCAGCCTGTTCGGCGTGAACCAGAGCTTCAACGGCGGCGAAGCGAGCGCGTCGATCGGCGATAGCATCGGCAAGTTCTCGTACCGGCTCGGCGTCAATCATCTCGAGAACACGAGTCAGCCGCTGCAATTCGCAACACTCGCTAAATCGACCACGCCCGCCAAGGCCGGCGACACGCCCGTCACCGGCGCCTATTTCTACAACAACCAGACCAATGCGCCGACGGCCGTGCTCGGTGTGAACGGCGAAGGCATCGAGCACACGGTGCAGGACCAGTTCAAGCTGAAGATGCAGTACGACTTCACGCCGACGCTGCAGGGCGGCTTCACGCTCGGCTACTGGCACCAGACGTACAACAGCGAAACATCGACGTTCCTGCGCGACGCGGCCGGCAACCCTGTGTACAGCGGCAACGTATCGATCAACGGTTACCACTACACGATTCCGGCGGCCGCGTTTGCGCCGGGTGTCGGGCACAGCGAGAACTGGCTCTACGGCGTGTCGCTGAAAACGCGCAACGCGACCGGCTGGAACGGCGAGGCGATCGCCTCGTATTACGACATCGGCAATGGCGTCGCACGCACCGCGAATGCCGGCGGCCCGGGCAATGGCCCCGGCACCGTGCTGTTCAACGACGGCACCGGCTGGAAGACGCTGGACCTGCGCGGCACCTATACGCCTGCGACGAACCAGCCAGGACTGGCCAATCACGCACTGAGCGTCGGCTACCACTACGACAACTACTTCGTCGACAACCAGACCTACAACACGCTGAACTGGCGCGACGGCGACGCGACCTCGTTCGCCAACGCGTTCACCGGCAAGACGCAGACGCAAGCTCTTTATGCGCAGGACGCGTGGCGCTTTCTGCCGCGCTGGAAGCTCGTCTACGGCGCGCGCTATGAAGACTGGCAAGCCTACGATGGCGCACAGTCGCTGCCCGGCGCGACGATCGCGTACAGCGATGCCAGCCAGCGCCACCTTTCGCCGAAGGCGTCGTTATCGTTCGATGTCAGCGACGAGCTGACTTTGCGCGCGTCGATCGCTCGCGCGTATCGCTTTCCGACCGCGAGCGAACTGTTCCAGGGGCAAATCAACGGCTCCGCGATCGTCAACAACAATCCATATTTGCAGCCCGAAGACGATCTGTCGAAAGAGCTGAGCGCCGAATGGGCGCATTGGAATGGCGTGTTCCGCTTCTCGCTGTTTCAGGACGACGTGAAGAACACGATCTTCAGTCAGACCGACACCACCGTGATTCCGAACGTGACGAACTTCCAGAACATCGGCAAGGTTCGCTCGCGCGGCGTCGAAGCGAGCTATTCGGGCGAGGACGTGTTCGTGCGCGGGCTCGATCTGCTCGCGAGCGTCGCGTACACGCAGTCGAAGATCCTCGAGAACGCACGGAATCCGGCCTCGGTCGGCAAGTACTTCTACCGCATTCCGCTGTGGCGCGCGAATCTTGCCGCGACGTATCACTTCGACGCGCGCGCGGCGCTGACGCTCGCTGCGCGTTACTCGGGTCGTCAATACAACACGCTGACGAATACCGACACGAACCCCAACGTGTTCGGCGGCACCAGCACCTACACGGTCGCCGACGCGAAGTTCACGTTCAAGCCGACGAAGCTCAGCGAACTCGGCATCGGCGTCGACAACCTGTTCGACGCGCGCTACTTCGTCTACCACCCGTATCCGGGCCGCACGTTTTATGTCGAAGCGAAGCTGCATATCTAGGCCTGACGCAAGACGCGGCAAACCGCTTGTCGCACACGAACCATCGACCCATTTGCCCGACGAGGATTTCATGTCCACGACTCGAACCGCCGAACGCGTGCGCGCGCAGAACGGTACAACCGCCGCCGCGAGCGGCCCGACACATCCAGGCTATCGAACCCTGTGGCGCTGGCACTTTTACGCGGGCCTCTTCGTGATGCCTTTTCTACTGGTGCTCGCCATCACCGGCACGCTGTATTGCTTCCAGCCGCAGATCGAGCCGCTGCTTTATCGACAGCAACTGGTCGTCGCACCGCAAGCCGTGCCGAGGCTGGCCGACAACGCGCTGCTCGCGAAAGCGCGCGCGGCGATGCCGCCCGGCTCGATCGCGACGACCGCGGTGATCACGCGCGATCCGCAACGCAGCGCCGAATTCGTATTTCGTCTCGCCGACGGCACGCAGCAGAGCGTCTATCTGAATCCGTATAGCGGCGAGGTGCTGGGCACGCTGAGCGTCGAGCATCGCTTGATGCAGGTGGATCGCATGCTTCATCGCAAGCTGCTGCTCGGCAAGCCCGGCGAACTGCTGATGGAACTGGCCGCATGCTGGACGCTCGTGATGATCGGCACCGGCGTCGCACTATGGTGGCCGCGCGGCAAAACGACCACGCGCGCTGTGCTGCTGCCGCGCCTGGCGCTGAAAGGACGTCCGCTATGGAAAAGTCTTCACGCGGTGATCGGCATCTGGCTCGCCCTTGGCGCACTTGCGTTCGTATTGACGGGGCTGCCGTGGACCGGCTCGTGGGGCAAGCAGTTCAAGGCGTTCGCGACCGCGACGCAGCTTGGCGCTCCGCCGGGCGCGTGGGGCGGTTTGCCGTTGCGCTCCATCGTGCCGGGAACGCCCTCGGACCACCCGGACCACGCGAGCGCCACGCTCGCGCATGCCACGCGCGCCGACATGGGCTCGATGCCCGGCATGGTCATGGACGACCTGCCGTTGCCGCTGACGCCGTGGGCCGCGGGCAACGCGAGCGTGCCCTCTTCCGCGGCCACCGACGCGGCGCAGCCTCTGTCGCTCGGGCATATCGTCGCGCTCGCCGCGTCGCTCGGTATCGCGGACGGCTACCGCATCGTGCTGCCGAACTCCGCAGCCGGCGTCTACACGCTCTCCTGGTTCCCCGCGAATCCCAAAGACGAACGCACGCTGTACGTCGACCAATACAGCGGCGCGATCCTGAAGGACATTCGCTACGGCGATTACGGCGCGATCGCGAAGGCCGTGTCGTACGGCACCTCGCTGCATATGGGTCGCTACTTCGGCGTCGCGAATCAGATACTGTGCGCGGCCATTTCGCTCGGCCTTGGCGCGCTCGCTGTGACCGGCTTCGTGATGTGGTGGAAACGTCGGCCGCAACGCTCGCTCGGCGCGCCGTCGCGCGAGCGCGCCGCGCCGCCGATGCGTGGCTGGAAAACCGGCCTCGCGCTTCTCGGCGTCGTTTTCCCGCTGATGGGCGCAACGCTCGTCGCGGTGTGGCTGCTCGACCGGCTGGTTTTCGGCCGTGACTCACCACCCGAACCGAACGGCGTCGCGTGAGATCAAGACGAGCCGGGGCGCACCGCTTGTGCCTCACGAGCGTTTACGATATATTTTGCTCGATTATGATCGATTCACGCCGAAACGGAGACGAGATCCATGCAGCGAACCCGGGAAGATGCAATCAACGGGCTACTGCCCGAGCAGCGCGAAGCACTGATTCTGGAGCGATTGCGCACGCATGGTCGCGTGCTCGCGGCCGAGCTGGCCGCCGAGCTGCAGATCTCCGAGCACACCGTGCGCCGTCATCTGCGCGATCTCGCGGATCAGGGGCACTGCAAGCGCGTGTACGGCGGTGCGCTACTGATGTCGCCCGCCGACAAACCCGCGGCGCTGCGCATGCATGAGGCCGTCGATCGCAAGGCACGCCTTGCCGCGGCGGCCGTATCGATCGTTCGTCCGAAGCAGATCGTGCTGCTCGACGCAGGCACGACGAACGTCGCGATCGCGGCGGCGCTGCCCGACAACGCCGGCCTGAGCGTCGTCACGAATTCGCCCGAGGCCTGCGCGCGGCTGCTGAACCGCCCCGGTATCGACGTGATCCTGATCGGCGGCCGCATCGCCGGCGGCGCGGCGGGCTCGCTCGGCGCGACCGCGCTGCTGCAGATCCAACAGATCCGCGCGGATCTCTGTTTTCTCGGCGCCTGCGCCTTCGACCCCGACGAAGGCGTCGCCGTATTCGACGCAGAGGACGCCGAATTGAAACGCGCGATGGTCAAAGCGAGTAGCCAGATCGCCATCGCACTGACTTCGGAAAAGCTCATGACAGCGGCGCCGTTCGCGGTAGCGCCTGTTTCGGCCGTCGATTATCTGTTCGTCGAAGCGGACGTGCCGCACGCGCGTGTCGCGAGCCTCCAGGCCGTCTGCGATAACGTGATGACGGCACGCCCATGAACTCACTCGTCAGGGAACGCATCGCGACGCTCGCCGTCTTTCTCGCCAACGGTTTCGGCATCGGCGCATGGGCGGTCGAGGTGCCGCGCATCAAGGAAAGCCTGGCGCTCAGCGACACCTCGCTCGGCATCGCGCTGTTCTGCTTCGCGCTCGGCGCCATCGTTGCGATGCCGCTCGCGGGACAGCTCGCGCCGCGCGTCGGCAGCGGCCGCGCCACCGCGCTGCTCGGCGCGGCATTCGCGATCGCGCTGCCGTTGCCCGCACTCGCGCCGGGCATGCTGACGTTGTGCGTGGTGCTGTTTGCGCTTGGCGCGTCGAACGGCGCGCTCGACGTGTCGATGAACGGACATGCGAGCGCGATCGAAACACGCTGGCGCGCGCCGATCATGTCGTCGTTTCATGCCGCGTGGAGCGCGGGCGGCCTGCTTGGCGCGGCGAGCGGCGCGATGTTGCAGAAAAGCGGCGTCGGCGTCGTGGGCGGGCTGTTCGCGCCTGATCTGTTCATCGCGGCCCTGATCATTTTCGCCGCGTCGTTTGCGTTGCGCGATATCGGTCCGCGCGCGGCCGCCGCGTCGAGCGGCTTCGCATGGCCCGACAGCAGCGTGATGAAACTGGCGCTGCTCGCGTTCATGTGCATGCTCGTCGAAGGCGCGGTGGCCGACTGGAGCGCGGTGTACCTGCGCTCCACATTGAACCAGGAAGCGAGCGTCGCCGCGATCGGCTACTCCGCGTTCGCGTTTTCGATGGCGGCCTGCCGGATCGCCGGCGACGCATCGGTGCGGCGCTTCGGTTCGAGCAAGGTCGTCGCGCTCGGCGGTCTGATCGCGCTCGCCGGACTCGCGCTCGTGCTGAGCCTGTCGACGGTGCTGAGCGCGTGCGTCGGCTTCGCGATGGTCGGCATCGGTCTCGCGAATATCGTTCCGGTGATTTTCAGCGCGGCGGGTCGCTCGAGCGCGACGCCGGCGATCGGCGTGTCGATGGCGGCCACGTTCGGCTATGCGGGCTTTCTGGTCGGGCCGCCGCTGATCGGTTTCGGTGCCGGCGTGCTCGGCCTGCGCGCGGCGCTGGGCGTGCTCGTGATGGCCACGCTGATCGTGTCGCTGCTGGACGGCAAGGCGGTGCGCGCCGCGCAACCCGCGTAGCCAGCGTTATTTCGCTTTCTTGTCGAGCACGGCAAGCGGCTTGCGAACGGGTAACGCATCGCGTGCCGCATGCTGACCCAATGGCCAGCTGAACGCGCCGAGCAGCGAGCTCGGCTGCGTACCATCGTCGAGACCGGTGGCGGGCCACTCGTGTTTCGCGGGCACCCAACGCGTGCCGAACACGTGATCCCACATCGGCAATAGCTGCGTGAAGTTGTGATTGAGATGCTCGGCGCGAATCGAGTGATGCAGCCGGTGATACTGCGGATTGTTGACCCACGTGACGTAGCGGCCCAAGTCCATGCGCAGATTCAGATGCGCGAAATAGTTGCCGAACATGAACACGATCGAGGTCGCACCGACGATCCACGGCTCGACCTTGAACAGTACGCCGACGAGCGGATAAAGCAGGCAGCCCTTGAGCAGCACTTCTATCCAATGATGCCGCAACGTGATCGTCACGTTGAAATCCACCGCGCTATGGTGCAGCGAATGCAGCTTCCACAGGATGGGCCATGTGTGCTGCAAGCGATGAAACGCGTATTCGAGGAAATCGATCGTCAGCAGCACGATCACGAACGAAGCGAGCGCGCCCCACCCGCGCGACACCAGCACCACCATCCCGCCGCCGAGTGCATTGACGATCGCGACGCTCGCGGCCGCCGTCAGCGGCTTCGTGGCTTCCGCCAACGCCAGATACAGACCCGCATACGCCATGTTCAGACGCTGCCCCGCGCGCGATTGCAGCAATGCGGCCGGCCAGCGACGCTCGAGCAACGCACCGACGCCCATCATGACCATGACGAGCGCGTAGGCTTGCAGCCACAGGCTCGCGTGGTGCAGCAATGCGGGAAACGGGCTCGACGCTAACATGGAATTCCCTGATGCGGCGGTCGTTAGCATGATCTTCGCAGCCCGCCGGCCCGCGCGCAAGCGCCCTTTAGCGGGGCCCGCCGCGAATTCGGCTTCACCCGCGAGCACGAAAAAAAAATGGCGGGGTCATCGCTTCACGCCGTCACGATCGCGAGCGGACGTTAGATGCAGCCGTAACGTCCGCTCGCGTCGTCGTTGTTTGTCGACATCCGTTTGCAATTGGCCCCGCCCCACCTCGCAAGTTGCGCCACGCTCCCCGAGCGCGAATCGCGAAGATTTTTGCTGCCGTCGGCATTTGTTCACTGCGTGAAATCCCGGCTGCAACATGTGTAGTTCTTGTGCATTCGTCATTGCAATGGCTATGCCATGCTGGAATGAAGGCTTGCTACGTATGGAGAAATGCCTGCCGGGGCACTTCGAAGCGGGCCTGATCGCACGCAATGCATCGGAAATGAGACGCCGCGGGAATGCCCCGACGCCTTCGTGCTGGCTCGTACACGTCGTTCGACGCGCGCGGGAATACCCGAACGCGCATTGACGGATCAAGGTTTGCGACCCGTACCAGTCAACATGCCGACACGTCATGCGACGAAAGCGCGCCTGAATCATGCGGACCGGCGTGTCGCAAAGTTGAGACGGCAAGCGGCTTACAGCAGCGCGGTCAAATGCGCGACACGCGACTCGAACTGCCGTAATTCATCGCCGGCAAGCGACCTCTTCCGCGGCAGGTCGACCTTGAGCGGATCCTGCGGCACATCGTTCACGTGGACCTCGAAATGCAGATGCGGTCCGGTTGCCCAACCGGTCTTGCCGACATAGCCGATCACCTGATCGCGCATTACGCGGCTGCCGGAGCGCAGTCCTTTCGCGAAGCGCGACAGATGCGCGAACGTCGTAGAAAACAGTGCCGGGTTCTGAATGACGACCACGTTGCCATAACCGGTCTGACGGCCGATAAAGCGGATTACGCCGCGCGCGGTGGCACGCACGGGCGTGCCAACCGGCGCGGCAAGGTCGACACCGTCATGACTTTGCCAACGACGCAGCACCGGATCGAAGCGGCGCAACGAGAAAGCCGACGACACGCGCGTGAAGTCGAGCGGATAGCGCTCGAACGCAGGCCCTCGGCTGACGCCGTCTTTCGAGTAGTAGACCGGTTGGCCGTGAAGATTTTTCTGAAGGAACACGTCGTGCGCGGTCGAGCCTCGCATGATGCGCACCGCGAGCGGTTCGCGCGATGCGTCTTTGCTGTTGTCGCTACCGGTGTCGAATACGGCGCGCACGCGGTCGCCAGGTTGCAGATCGCGCGACAGATCGAGCTCGTCGTGAAACGCGCGCGACAGAATGGCTGTGGTGCCCGCATCGACGCCGATGCTCTGCGCGGCCGCCGCGAATGTACGCTCGACCGGCGCTTCCCTCACGGTGTACGCGGGAGCTTGCGCAGCGGGCACGACCGGTGCGGGTGCCGACGCCGGTATCGGCACGCGGGCAACGGCCCGCGTCGAGTCCTTGCTCAGGAGCGAGACGTCGGGGTCGCCGTTGCGCGACCGGGTTACGACAACGAAGCAAGCATGTTCGACAGCCGTCGGACATGGGCCTTGAACGCGTCGCTCGTTTCGCGGTTCGTGGTGGGATTCAGATGCGAGCTTTCGGCGAGTTGCGCCTGCTCGTGAAAGTCGTTGGCGATCCTGCGCCTGATATCGTCGGGCAGCGACCGCACGATGGAGACCAGCAAAGCCTCTTCGGCATGCAGCATGCCGAGAATCGAATGTGTGTCCATACGGGAACCTCCGTGGGGAACATCGTCGGTGCCGGCCGGCAGTGGCGCCGGCGCTCCTCATGTTACCCCGTTGGTTCCGCGTCGTTGGTCGTGCGCGTTACTCTGCGATCGAATAGCGCGACGGACGAGCACGCGGCTGCTCCGCCTCACGCTCGACGCGCGGACTCGCGCCGCGGATGAACAGGACCGCGCAAAACGCGACCATGGCCCAGATGCAAAGAATGACGGTCAAAGCGCTCATGTCAGTTTCCGGAACTGCGGGTTAATACGGTGATGCTGCCGCGTAGGCTGTCAATGCAGCGTGGAGCGCTCGGGCGCACCGAACAGCAGTTCATCGATCAGGGCGGTCGTGAACGTCAGCTGCGTTTCGAGCGATTGGCGCGCGGCTTGCGCGCCCGCTTCGTCGCTTCGGGCGATGGCCGCGTGTGCCTGCGTGGCCAGACGCACGATGGCTTCGGAACCGCGTTGCAGTTCGCGCATCGCGCGGTCGTCCGGACCCGGCGTCGGCTGATCCCGTTCCGAGGTGGTGAGTTCCGGCGGGTCGGCGTCGAACCGGTGGGGTTTGTTGTGACGGGAAGACATCCGGGGCTCCTGACGGAAAAGCGCGATATACGCGACGGGACGAACCCAGTGTGCGCCGCCCCACGCGTTTCAATTCACCGAACAGAAGCCGAATCTGAAGCCAATCCGGGGGCTTCGGGAAAAACAAGGGTTTTTACCGAGCAATTAGCGCAGGTGGGCCGCAAATCCCGTCGCCGGGGCGTTGGAATTCGCGGCAGCGGCAGGAAAACCTCTACCTTGCCGGCGCGGAAAAGACTTTGAGCGGCCTCAAGCTGCCGGAACAACATCGATGCGCAATGCCTCGCCGCCAGCGGCAATCGCCAGCAGGTGATCGACGTTCGGATGCGCGCCCGGACGGTTGCGCGCGTCGGCCGTATGCTCGGCAAACAGCGCGAGGCCGTGTTCGGCCGCCTTCGCGTCGAGCGTGCCGAACGCGCCGCGCAGGTAGTTGTACACCGCGAGCGAGCCCTGCTTGCCAGGTTTGTTCTCGATGCTAGCGACCACGGTACCGCTGCCGTTGACCAGATCGATGCGTGCGATGCCGTCGATTGCCGGCATTCTGGCGAGATTTTCCTTGAAAACGTTGCTCGGCTCGATCATTGAAACCACTCCTTCCGTTCTAAAAAATGCATGGCGGGCCGTATCTTATCCGATGGGCGGCGAGCGGGCGAATTGGTGGCCTCGACGGATCGGCACGCGCATCTGATACCTGGTCTGGTATTCTTGGTAATTTTTCGCATCGCCCCTGGCCTCGACAGATCAAAGAAAAGCGAAGGAAGTCGGCATGGAGGCGAAAGCAATGCGTCGGCTCCATGACGAGTGAATGCTTCGACATGCAGTCTTACCTCGACCAACCCGTTCGCGTTGACGGGCGGCGCCAGCCGTACGCTGACGTGGACGCTGAAGTACGCTGATCCGGCCTGATAGCGGCAGGCGCCTTCCTTCCTGTTTTCAGGCAGGAAGGCCTCGTTCGATGGTTGATAGGGGTAGCAGCCATACCGGAAGCAGAAGTTGGACTTCGCGAGCCAAGTCGGCGAAGGCAAGCGGCCTCTCGATAGTGCGCGCGGCGTTGAATGCCGTTATGCAGCGGGTCAACCCGGCGTCAGCTGAAAAGCGTTGATCGAGAAGTCAGCGTGCGAGCAGCTGCGCGCCGCACCGAAAAAAGCCCGCTTCCGCGGGCAACCCTTCTCTACGCGGCAGCGCCACGCGTGAACAGCATCACCCCTTCGTCGCGCCAAACGTCAGACCCGCGACGAAATGCTTCTGCATCGCAAAGAACATCATGACCGATGGCAGCGCCGCCAGAATCGATCCCGCCGAAACGAGATTCCACGCGGTCGTCCACTGCCCTTTCAGCGCGGCCACGCCGACCGTGATCGGCGCGGCGTCGTCGCCTTGCGTCAGACACAAGGCCCAGAAATAATCGTTCCACACGAACGTGAACACGAGGATCGCCAACGCCGCGAGCGCGGGACGAATCAGCGGCAGCACGATCCTGAAGAACACGGTCCACTCGTTCGCCCCTTCGATGCGCGCCGCCTCGACCAGCTCGAATGGCAGCTGCTTGATGAAGTTGCGCAGAAACAGCGCGCAAAAGCCGGTCTGGAACGACACATGAAACAGAATCAGCGCGCTCACGGTATTGAACAGACCGAGTTGCAACGACAGATCCCGCACCGGAATCATCAGCACCTGGATCGGCACGAAGTTGCCCGCGACGAACGTCGCGAACAACGTCGAATTGCCGCGAAAGCGATAGATCGCCAAGGCAAAGCCCGCCATCGCCGCGAGTGCGATCGAACCCACTACGGAAGGAACCGTAATCAGCACGCTATTCCAGAAGTAATGCAGCATCGGCGACGTCGTCAATGCCTCGCGATAGTTATCGAACATCGCGAAGTGCTTCGGCCATCCCCAGTAATTGCCCTCGCTCAGTTCTTCGGTCGAACGCACGGACGTGACCAGCACCGCGATCATCGGCAACAGCCAGATCACGAGTGCAATCGGCAACGTCAGTTTGTATGCGCGGCGCGTGGCCGGCTTCCATTTGTCGATCGGAATCGGAAACATCAGCGGCTCCTCATTGCTCGGCGCGCAGCATTCGCCGCAGGTGATAGACGATGTACACGAGCATGATGCCGAACAGCACCACCGCGATCGCCGCCGAATAGCCGATGCGGTAGTACTTGATCGCCTGGTCGTACATGAAATAGGCGAGCACCGTCGAGCTTTCGAACGGACCGCCGCCCGTCATCACCGAAATCAGATCGAAGCTGCGCAGCGCGCCGATGATCGTCACGACGATGGCCATGAACGTCGTGGGCCGCAACTGCGGCAGGATGACATGCCAGAGCATCGACCAGCCCTGCGCGCCTTCCATTCGCGCAGCTTCGATCTGCTCGGCGTTCAACGTGGTCAAGCCGGTCAGATAAAGAATCATGCAGTACGCGGTTTGCGGCCACAGCGCCGCGAACACGATGCCGAGCGTCGCATAGCGCGGATCGCCGAGCACCGGCACGCCGTGGCCGAGCATCATTGCGAGCAGGCCAAAGGTCGGATCGTAGAACCATGAAAAGATCAGTCCGACCACGACCCCCGACAACACGAATGGCGCGAAAAACAGCGACTTGACGATGCGGATGCCCGCCACCGCCTGATTCAGATACAGCGCGACGGCGAGGCCCATCGGCGGTGCGAGCAAAAACAGCACGAGCCAGATCAGGTTGTTCTTGAGCGCCGTATAGAACGTGGGCGTATGGACCAGCTCGATGTAGTTCGCGAGGCCGATGAAGGTCGGCTCGGTCATCCCATCCCAGTTGAAGAAGCTAAGGCGGATCGTCGAGAGGATCGGCCACACCACGTACACGGCCACCATGAAGCAGGCCGGCGCGAGAAACAGGAACGCGGCGCGCCGCTGCCGCCGCGCGGTCGGCGTCGGGCCGCGCCGGCGCGACGCGACCGACGCGCCGCCCAGCGCACCGCTCGACGCCGGCAAGCCCGGGCCGCCGGGTTCAACAGGACCGTCGACGCTATGACGGCTGACGGAATGCGACACGATCAATCTCCCGATCCAATCCGATGCATCGGACAGCGGCCTTGCGGCCGCCGCCGCTCACTTCTTGTAGATACGCTGACGCGTCTGCTCGAGCTGCGCGAGGACGTCGTCCAGTTTCGACGGATCGGAGACGAACTGCTGCATCCCCTTCATCCCTTCGTCGGCCATTTCCTTCGTCATGTCGCGATCGTAGAACTGCGCAATGCCGCCCTTCGTGTTCGACAGGATCTGGAAGCCGATCTTCGAAATCGGATCTTCTGGCTCCGGCGATTTGCTGTTCGCCGACAACGAGCCGAGTCCCTTCGCGAGTTGCGCACCGATCTGAGGCGTCTCGACGAACGCAAGGAACGTGTGCGCATCGGACTTGTTCTTCGCTTTCGACGGAATATGCAGCGATTCGACCGGTCCATCCTCGGCGGTCGGCACCTTGGAGTCGATGATCGGGAACTGGAAGTACCCCATCTGCGGCTTCACGTTGTCCGGGAAACCCGCCGCAATGAACGTCCCCATCAGCATCATGGCAGCCTTGCCCTGGAACAGGAACGGCTGCACCGCGTCGAGATCGTAGGACAGTGAATTGTTGATGAAATAGCCGTCGTCGATCAGTTGCTTCCACGTCGTATAGACCTTCTTCACGCGCGGATCGGTGTACGGAATTTCGCCGGCCATCAGCTTCTGGTGAAACGCATTGCCGTTCAGGCGCAGATCGAGATAATCGAACCAGCCGGCCAGCGTCCAGGCATCGCGGCCCGCCACCGCGATCGGCGTAATGCCGGCGGCCTTCAGCTTTTTCGCGGCGTCGAGAAACTCGTCCCACGTTTTCGGCTCGCCCTTGATGCCGGCCTTCTCGAACAGGTCCTTGCGATAGAACATCCCCCACGAGTAGTACACGGTCGGCGCGGCATACTGCTTGCCCTTGTACGACGATGCTTCCTTCGTCGACGCATACATGTCGTTCCAGCCGTTCTTCTGCCAGTCGCCGGTCAGATCCTCGAACAGGCCACGCTGCGCGTAATACGCCATACGCTCGCCGTCGTGCCAGTTGACGATATCGGGCGCGACAGTCGAAAGCCAACCCGGCAACTGAACCTTGTAGGCTTCCTCATCGATGAACGATACCTTCACGTCGATCCCGGGATGCGCCTTCTTGAACTCGTCGACCACCTGCTGCCAAACCGCGCGCTGGCTCGCGCCCTTGTACGCGATGTTCAGCGCGAGCGTGGCCGCCTGCGCGGTGCCGACGACGACCGAGGTCCCCGCGGCAACCGCGGCCAGCGCGAGCGCCAACAGAATCTTGCGTGGTTTCAGTTTCATCCTGACTGTCTCCTTCATTCCATGGTTTTTACGTCGTTGTCGCTTCTATATCGAATGACTGCGTGGAATTGCCAAGGCCGGACTTCTATTGCGAGCGGTAGACCGCTACCCCTTGCGGCGCCACCTCCCGCGAGCCGATCACGAATGCGTCGTCGGAAATGTCGTCGAGCGCGTGGGTTCGATCGCCATAGTTGAACACATACGTCAGTCCGCCGCGACGGCTGATGCGCACGCTGTCGCCGAGTGCCTGCGTTTCGAGGCCCGCTTCCTGCGCGATGCGCGCGAACAGGCGCACGGTCAAGGCGTCGTCGAACAGGCTCGCGAAGTAGTGATACGCGCCGCTTCGCACGTACGCCGGATGATCGTCCGCGAAACGCGCCCGCACGTCGAATGAAGATGATGCATCGCTGTCGATGAAATCGCGCCAGTGTCGCGCGAAGCCCTCGGCGGCACCGCCCTGCTGTTCCAGCAGCACCGCTTCGGTCACGTTCGGCCGCATCGATTCGACGCGCCACACGCGCAGCGGCAGCACCGACGTCAATGCGCCCGGCGGCAGATTCGCCGGAATCCGCAGCTCGCGCGTCTTCGATCCGGTGCGTGGACCGAGCACGACCTGCGCGCCCGAGCGCGCGAGACGTTCGGCGAAATCGTCGGGCACGACCGGCAGCGGCGGCAAGACGACGAGGCTATAACCATCGAACGATGCATCGGCCGGCACGACATCGACGTCGAGTCCAAGCGCGCGCAAAGCCGAGTAGTACTCGAACGCGAACCGCGGATAGTGAAAGTCCGCGCCCTGCGGATGAATCTCGAACAACCACTTCGCTTCATAGTCGTAGACGAGCGCGACTTTCGAGCGGATCGACGCATTGGCATCGGCGTTCGCGGCGAGCACCGCGTGAATTTCGGACGCCACCCGCGATGCTTCATTGCCGCCGACGTCGAGCCGGTTATCGGGCGTATTGAGACCCGCGTGCATCTGCTCCTGCGCGAACGGCGCCTGACGCCAGCGGAAATACGACACGCAGCCCGCGCCGTGGGCGAACGCTTCCCAGCTCCACAGCCGCACCATGCCCGGCAGCGGCGCCGGATTCCACTGCGCCCAGTTCACCGGACCCGGCTGCTGCTCCATCACCCAGAACGGCAGCTTCGACATGCCGCGATAGACGTCGTGATTGAACGACGCGAAGTCCGGATGACCAGTGCGCAACCAGCGCGCCTTGATGTCCGGCGCGAACCACTGCTCTTCGAGCGCGCCGAGCGGATAGCTGTCCCACGTTGCGACGTCGAGATCGGCCGCGACCTTGTAGTGATCGAACTCGGTGAAGAGCTGCATGAAGTTGTGCGCGACCGGCCGCCCCGGCGAATGCGCGCGAATGATCTCGACCTGCATGCGGTTGTAGCGCGCCACTTCGTCGGATGCGAAGCGCCGGTAGTCGAGACGATGCGAAGGATGCGCCTCGGTCACGGTGCCGACCGGCGCGTCGATTTCTTCGAAGCCGCGGTACTCCATGCTCCAGAACACTGTGCCCCACGTCTCGTTCAACGCCTGGATCGTGCGATAACGCGCCTTCAGCCACTCGCGAAAGCGCGCGACCGCGGCCGGCGAATAGCTGACCACCGTGTGATGACAGCCAAATTCGTTATCGGTCTGCCAGAAAGCGACCGCCGGATGCTTGCCGTAACGCTCGGCCACCGCCGTGCAAATACGACGCGAAGCCTCGAAATACGCGGGCGACGAGAAGTCGTAATGACGCCGTGAGCCGAACGCGCGCGGACGTCCATCGGCGCCGATCGGCAGGATCTCCGGATGACGATCGATCAGCCACTTCGGCGGCGTCGCGGTCGGCGTACACATGACGACCTTCAGGCCAGCCGCGCCGAGCACGTCGACGGCACGATCGAGCCAGTCCCAGTCGTATTCGCCGGGAGTCGGCTCGATCCGGCTCCAGGCGAATTCCGCAATCCGCACCTGCTCGATGCCAAGCGCTTTCATCCGGCGCGCGTCGTCGTCCCACATCGACTCGGGCCAGTGCTCCGGGTAATAACAGACTCCAAGACGCATCCCTATGTCCCCAGTGTTTTTCAAGCGTAGTGTTCGACGGATTCGAGCGACGCGGCCGCGAAACCGTCCTCGGTAAACAGATGACAGGCCGTGCGCGACACCCGCAGGCTCGCGCGATCGCCTGGAGCCAGGCGCGTGTTGCCGGGCGCCTTGGCGATCAGAACGGCGCCGCCGGGTTGATCGAGGTGCACGTAGCTGTGTTCGCCAAGCTGCTCGACGAGCGATACGGTGCGCGCGAGCACGCCGTCTTGCGACGCGGCCGCATTGGTCGTGGCCGATGCATCGACGAACTCGAGATGCTCGGGACGCACGCCGAACGTGACCGGCTGCGCTGGCTGCAATCCGGCGCTGCTGACCGGCACACGCACGTTCTCGCCGGTGTGATCGAGCGTGACGAGCACGCCCTGCGCATCGAGCGACGCCACCTTGCCCGGCAGGAAATTCATTCGCGGCGAGCCGATAAAGCCGGCCACGAAGCGGCTTTTCGGGCGGTGATACAGCTCGAGCGGCGCGCCGATTTGCGCGATGCTGCCGTAGCGCTCGGTGTCCTTGCCCGAATGCAGCAGCACGATCTTGTCGGCGAGCGTCATCGCTTCGATCTGATCGTGCGTCACGTAGACCACGCTCGCCTTCGCAAACTGCTTATGCAGACGCGCGATTTCGACGCGCGTTTGTCCGCGCAAGGTTGCATCGAGATTGGACAGCGGTTCGTCGAACAGAAACACGCCGGGCTCGCGAACGATCGCGCGGCCGATCGCGACGCGCTGCCGCTGCCCGCCCGACAGCGCCTTCGGCTTGCGCTCGAGCAGTGCCTCGAGTTGCAGGATGCGCGCGGCTTCACGCACCTTGCGCTCGATTTCATCCTTCGGGGTCTTCGCGAGTTTCAGGCCGAACGCCATGTTCTCGAACACGCTCATGTGCGGAAACAGCGCGTAGCTCTGGAACACCATCGCTACGCCACGCTGCGCGGCCGGCACGTCGTTGACGATCTTCCCGCCGATCGACAGGTCGCCGTCGGTCACATCCTCGAGCCCGGCGATCATGCGCAACAGCGTTGACTTGCCGCAACCCGACGGGCCGAGAAACACGCAGAACTCGTTTTCGCCGATGTCCAGATCGACGTTGCGAATCACCGGTGCACCGTCGCCATACGCCTTCTGCACGCCTCGTAACGAAATGCTCGCCATTGCATCGACTCCGTGATTTAATCGGCGCGAAGTCGGAGATTAAGCGCTTAATCAGCGCGACCGAAAAATCGATCGCAAGGCGATCGTTGGTCTGTCTCCGATATCGTTTTGTACGTTGGTTCGATGACAGATGTTGCCGCGCCTCGCGCCGCGACGCAAATGTCGGACAGCCATCCCAAATACTGGCCACATCATGCCCACACTCAGCGAAGTCGCGCGTCATGCCGGCGTCACGCCAGCGACGGTGTCCAACGTGCTGCGCAAGCGCGGCCGCGTTGGCGAAACGACCCGGCAACGCGTGCTCGAGGCAGTCGCGGCGCTCGGCTATCGCCCGCATCTCGCCGCACGCGCGCTCGCCGAGGGCCGCGCGCCGACGCTCGCGCTGATGGTGTCGAGCATCGCGAATCCGTTCTATCCGGAGTTCGCGCTCGCGGTCGAACGCGCTGCGCGTACGAGCGGCCACTTCGTGATCATCTGCAATACCAACGACGATCCGCTAAGCGGCCGCGCGTACCTCGACCAGATCGCCGGCACCTTGTCCGAAGGCGTGCTCGTGACCAACGCGAACCTCGATTTCGCCGATCTGCACAAGACCGAAGCGCGCGGCACGCCGGTCGTGCTGTGCATGTGGGAGCGGCCCACCGAGCCGCCCGGGCTGCCGTGCGTCGCGGTCGATTTCCGGCTGGCCGGCCAACTGGCCGGCGAGCATCTGCTCGAGCTCGGGCATCGGCGCTTTGGTGCGATCGTCGGCAGCAAGGCGTCGGGCATTCACGCGGCGCGCTTCGAAGGTTTCGTCGACGCGTTGCGCGCGGCCGGTGTGACGAGAAATCGTGTGCGACACGCGGCCGACACGATCCACGGCGGCTACCTGGCGGCCCGCGCGCTGCTCGAAGCCGATCCGCAACTCAGCGCGATCTTCGCGACCAATGATTTGCCTGCGCTCGGCGCGATGCACGCGGCCGCGGATCTCGGCCTGCGCGTGCCGGACGATCTGTCCGTGATCGGCATCACCGACATCCAGCTCGCGCGCGAGTCGCGCCCCGCACTGACGACGGTGGCGGTGCCGACGGTCGAGGTCGCCGGACTTGCAGTGGAACTGCTGCGCGAGCTGATCGAGACTTCGTACGGACAGCCGGGACGCGCCGCGCGGGACATGCCGGCGCCCGTGCCGATGCGGATTTCGTCCGAGCCGAATCTGGTCGTGCGCGCATCGACGGCCGCACCGCGTTCGCGTTGATGTGGCGGTTACAGCCGCGCCGCAAGGTTGCAGTAACGCGCAATTGCGCGGGCACGCCGATGCGTGGCGCGAACGACACCTGTGCAAACGTCTGGACGCGCGCCTGGACCGTTTCGCATGCGAGCGCCGCCAACGCCACGGTGACCAGAAAGTCGTCGCTGCCACCAGTGCGAGGGCATGGGTCTCTCCGAAAGGTTCGCATTCAGTCGATGCGAGCAAGCGCTGTTCCGCCGCAACCTCTCGCAAACATTCGGCGCCCACTGAAAAAGCGCGTTACGCACCTCGAATTGCGTTGAAAAACCACCGCTGATATTTCAACCCGCTTTCAGACGGGCCAGGACTTTCCCCAAGCCGAGAAGCGCCGCTTCGCACTGCAGCACGGCGCCAAAGCGTTACCACACAAGGCGCTCAGCCTGCACGCGGTTCGCTGCACAGCGATTTTCCGCGTTCACATTTCCTTGACGAGCAGTCGCCCGCCTGCTGTACTAAATCAACCAAAGTGATTTAGGCGATTTCCTTCGGACCACATTGCGTCGAAGCGTCATCGTCAAACGTCAAGCCCGCAGCTTCGCAGTTTCGATCTATCTGCAGTCCCATACGTCGTTGCCAATAACCGGAGGAGCGTCTCATGAATCGGAATTTCCACAGGCGTCCTGTCGCCAGGACAATCGCGTCGATGTGCGCCGTGGCAGCGGCGCTGTGGTGCGCAAGCGCGAGCCAGGCCGCCGACCAGCCCGTCATCGGCCTGATCACGAAGACCGATACGAACCCGTTCTTCGTCAAGATGCGTCAGGGCGCGGACGCGGCCGCGTCGAAAGACGGCGCGAAACTGATCACGGCCGCCGGCAAGTTCGACGGCGACAATGCGAGTCAGGTCACCGCGATCGAAAACATGATGACGGCCGGCGCGAAAGCAATCCTGATCACGCCGAGCGACACCAAGGCGATCGTGCCGAGCATCAAGAAGGCACGCGCGGCCGGTGTGATGGTCATCGCCCTCGATACGCCGACCGATCCGCAGGACGCAACCGACGCCCTGTTCGCCACCGACAACTTCAAGGCCGGCGTGCTGATCGGCAAATATGCGAAGGCCGCGCTGAACGGCAAGCCCGCGAAGATCGCCACGCTCGATCTCGCGCCGGGCGTGTCGGTTGGCGTGCTGCGCCACAACGGCTTCCTCGAAGGCTTCGGCATCAAGGAAGGCGATCCGTCGATCGTCTGCAGCCAGGACACGCGCGGCGATCAGGCGAAAGGTCAGACGGCGATGGAAAACTGCCTGCAGAAAGCGCCCGACATCAACGTGGTCTACACGATCAACGAACCGGCCGCGGCCGGCGCGTATCGCGCGCTGAAGGCGGCGGGTAAGGACAAGGGCGTGATGATCGTGTCGATCGACGGCGGTTGCGAAGGCGTGCGCAACGTGAAGGCCGGCGCGATCGCGGCGACCTCGCAGCAGTATCCGCTGAAGATGGCCGCGCTCGGCGTCACCGCCGGCGTCGACTACGCGAAAACCGGCAAGAAGGTGTCCGGTTATCAGGACACCGGCGTCACGCTGATCACCGACAAGCCGATGTCCGGCATCGACAGCAAGGATACGAAGTTCGGCCTCGACAACTGCTGGGGCAACAAGTAACGCGCATTGCACAGCGGCCCGTTGCGCGTCGCACCGGGCCGCCAATTGATTTGCAGCGTGACCTACATGTCACGCTCATGTACCGAGGACTGCCATCATGTCGACACCTTCCGCGCCCGCCGGCCGCCCGCGCCCGTCTTTCACCGAGCACCTGCCGTCGCTGTCCGAAATCGGACCGCTGATCGCGCTGGTGCTGGCCTGCGCATTCTTTGTCTCGCAGAGCAGCCGCTTTCTATCGTTCCAGAACCTGTCGCTGATCCTGCAACAGACGATGGTCGTCGCGGTCATCGCGATCGGCCAGACACTGATCGTGCTGACCGGTGGCATCGATCTGTCCTGCGGCATGGTAATGGCCTTCGGCTCGATCATCATGACGAAGTTCGCGGTCGTGCTCGGCGTGCCGCCGATCCTCGCGATTCTGTGCGGCATCGGCGCCAGCACCTTGTTCGGCTTACTGAACGGTCTGTTGATCACGCGCATCAAGTTGCCGGCGTTCATCGTCACGCTGGGTACGCTGAACATCGCGTTTGCGCTCACGCAGATCTACTCGAACGCGGAAAGCGTGTCGAACCTGCCCGATGCGATCATGTTCCTCGGCAGCACGTTCAGGCTCGGACCGGCGGAAGTCACGTACGGCACCGTGCTGACGCTGCTGATGTATCTGGCCACGTGGTTCGTGCTGCGCGACACGGTGCCCGGCCGGCATCTGTACGCGCTCGGCAACAACGCCGAGGCCGCGCGACTGATGGGCCTGTCGTCGCAGCGGATTCTGCTGACCGTCTACACGCTTGCCGGCGCGATCTACGGCATCGCCGCGCTGCTGTCGGTAGCGCGCACCGGTGTCGGCGATCCGCAGGCCGGGCAAACCGAGAACCTCGACAGCATCACCGCGGTCGTGCTCGGCGGCACAAGTCTGTTCGGTGGACGCGGCTCGATCGTCGGCACCTTGCTTGGAGCGCTGATTGTCGGCGTATTCCGTAACGGCCTGACGCTGATCGGTGTTTCCTCGGTGTACCAGGTATTGATCACCGGCATCCTCGTGATTCTCGCGGTCGCCGCCGATAAACTCTCGCACCGCGGCCGTTGATCCCGCACAGGAGCCCTGTCATGTCGACCTCCACCTCCTCTTCCATGTCCGCTGCGATGCCGGTTCTGCAGGCACGCGGGCTCGTCAAACGTTATGGCAACGTGACCGCGCTCGACGGTTGCGATTTCGAAGTGCTGCCCGGCGAGATCCTCGCGGTGATCGGCGACAACGGCGCGGGCAAATCGTCGCTGATCAAGGCGCTCTCGGGCGCCACGGTGCCCGACGAAGGCGAGATTCTGCTCGACGGCAAACCGGTCAAGTTCCGCAGTCCGCTCGATGCGCGCGCACAAGGCATCGAGACCGTGTACCAGGAACTCGCCGTCGCGCCGGCGATGAGCATCGCCGAAAACCTGTTTCTCGCCCGCGAGTTGCTGAAGCCCGGCTGGCGCGGCTCGCTGTTCAAGATGATCGACAAGCGCCGCATGCTCGACGAAGCGACCGCCGCCATGAAGGATCTGCAAATCGGCATCCGCTCGATGCGCCAGGCGGTCGAAACGCTGTCCGGCGGCCAGCGCCAGGGCGTCGCCGTTGCACGCAGCGCGGCATTCGCGCGCCACGTGGTGATTCTGGACGAGCCCACCGCCGCGCTCGGCGTGAAGGAAGGCAACATGGTGCTCGAACTGATCCGGCGCGTGCGCGAGCGTGGCCTGCCGGTGATTCTGATCAGCCACAACATGCCGCACGTGTTCGAGATCGCGGACCGCATCCATATCCAGAGGCTCGGCCGGCGCGCGGCGCTCGTCAATACGAAGGATGTGCACATGTCGGAAGCGGTCGCGATCATGACCGGCGCGAAGGAAGCCGACGTGAAGGCGATCGCATAACGCGCCGCCCAATCCGCTGAGCCACGAGGCCGGTACACGACAATGGACACCCCCAGCACCAGCAGGCGTTCGCCGGTCAAACGCACGGTCGGTTCGAATCAGGTCGGCATGCGGCAATTCAACGAGCGCATCGTGCTGCAAACGATCCGCTTGCATGGACCACTGCCGAAGGCCGAGGTCGGCCGCCTCACGCGTCTTTCGATGCAGACGGTGTCGATGATCGTCGACCGGTTGATCGCCGACGGCCTGCTCGAAAAGCACGCGCGCGTGCGCGGCAAGATCGGCCAGCCGTCGGTGCCGATCGCGTTGTGCGCGGACGGCGCGTACACGATCGGTATCAAGGTCGGACGCCGCAGTCTCGACGTGCTCGCGATGGACTTCGCCGGGCGCATCGTATGCCGCGACGTATTCGAGTATGCGTATCCCGATCCGCGCGCGCTGTTCCCCGCGCTCGAAAACAAACTCGCGCGCGTGAACCAGACGCTCGGCGCGAAGGCGGGCAAGGTGGTCGGCGTCGGTGTCGCGGCGCCGTTGTGGCTCGGCGGCTGGCGCGACTTTCTCGGCGCGCCGCCCGACGCGCTCGACGCCTGGAACGACATCGATCTGCGCGCGCGCATCGCGACGATAACCGGCCTGCCCGTCGAGTTCGCCAAAGACACCACGGCCGCCTGCGCGGCCGAACTCGTGATGGGCCAGGGCCGCGGCATCCACAACTTCCTGTATCTGTTCGTCGGCACCTTCATCGGCGGGGGTCTCGTGATCGACGGACGTCTGCATGGCGGTCCGCACGACAACGCGGGCGCGGTCGGTTCGATCCCGCTGCGCGAAGGCGGCGCACGCAAACCCGCGCGGCAGTTGCTGCACGCGGCATCGGGCTTCGTGCTCGAACGACTGTTCAGCGATGCGGGCGCGCCGGCGGCCGCGGCGCATGATCATCGCGCGTTGTCGCCCGAGTTGTGGCGGCATACCGAGCGATGGCTCGACAGCGCGTGCCCGGCGATCGCGAACGCGCTAACCAATGCGGCCGCGTTGCTCGATCTCGAAGCCGTCGTGATCGACGGCGAGTTCGACCGGCTACTGCTGCGCGAGATCATTCGCCGCACCGAGCGCGTGCTCGATCGTTTCGAATGGGAAGGGATGGTGCGGCCGCAATTGCTCGAAGGCGCGATCGGCGCCGATGCCCGCGCGATGGGCGGTGCGATTCTGCCGCTATATGCGCATTTCGCGCCGGTGCATGAGCTGTTCCTGAAGCCGGCGGCGTCGGAGGCAGGTTATGACGAGCGGTGAGCGATTCACTGCGCGGCAACTTTCGTCGCCGCAGGCGTCGATCCCGCCGGCGCCGCCGTCACCGTTTTCTCAACCGGCTTATCGAGCAACGGCTGCAACGCCGGTGCCATCGACTTCAGCAACTGCACCGCCAGCGCACTCGTGAAGTCGTAACGCGCGGCATACGGCTCGTGCACCCACGCGGTCAACGTGCCGTAGAAGCGGTCGCCGAGCGCGAACACGAAGGTCGCGCTGCGATTCACCTTGCGCGACTCGATCAACCGCGCGCCCTTCGCGTACACGTTCAAGCGCTGATCGCCGGTGCCGGTCTTGCCATAGACTTCGAGCGTTTCGCCGTCCGGGAACGTCATGCCTTGCGCGAGACGCCTCGCGGTGCCGCCCGTCACGACGTCGCGCAACAGCATCCGCACCTCCCCGGCAATCTCCGGCGACACCTGCTGCTGCGGCGCGACCACCGCGCGCCTGAAATGCGTTTCGTACGGCGTGTCCTTCGCGAAGTCGATTTGCGTCAGCGTTTCGGTCGGCACCTTGTTGCCGCCGTTCGTGATCACGCCGATCAGTTGCGCGAGCGCCGCCGGACGATCGCCCGACGCGCCGATCGCCGCCGCATACGACGGCGTCAGCGTCGCGAACGGATAGCCGAGCGCCTGCCACGATTTGCCGATCGCGTCGTAGGCGCGCAGCTCGACCATGCGCTTGATGCGGTGATCCTGGGTCACGTGATAGCGCGTTTTGAAGAGCCACGAGTAAGTCGACAGGCGCACGTCCTGGCTCGCGGCTTCGATCTGCGCAAGCGTCGCATCCGGATGCGAGCGCAGGTAGTTCAGCGTCCATAGTTCGAGCGGATGCACACTCGAAATATAGCCGCGGTCGTTCAGGTTGAAGCGGTTGATGCCGTACTTGTCGTACAGATTCGCGAGATCTTCGTCGTCGAGCATCGAAGCCGCCGGCGTGTTCTTCAGCGCCGCGTACATCATCTTGTTGAACCACGCGTTCGATTGATCCGGTGCGACGCTGCGCAACGCGGTCGCCACTTTCGGGGGCGACTTGCGCACTCCGAGCAGCAATAGCGTGATCTGCTGATCAGGCGTCTTGCCGTGGTACTTCGTGTAGAAACGCTTCATGTACACGCGGCTTTCCTGATCGGCGAAACGTGTCAGATACATCTTGCGGGTCGCCGGATCGCCGAGCCATTGCGACGACGGCCCGGTGGTCTGCACCATTTCATAGTGCACGATATCGCGCATCAGCCGCACGAACACGAGGTTCACCGAATGCTGGAACGCGCGATGCACGGTCAGGATGCGGCTGTTGTCGTCGGACTCGAAGTTCGTGAAGGTCTGCGCGCCGCCGCCCGTAAAGAACGTTTCGCCCGGGCTCGCCGAGTATTTACGCTCGACGGCGGCGTCGAGCATAGGCTGCAGCGAATGGTCGCGCGTGTGCAGCAGATAGTCGATCGCCCAGCGCGTCAGCCGATCGTTCGGATCGGGCGTGATCGCCTTCAGCTCGGCATTGCTCAGCGATGCGTACCGTGTGTGCAAATCGGTGACGATCTGCAGATACGTGATGACGGTGCGCAGTTTCGCGGTCGAGCCGAGGTTCAGGCGCGCGCCGGAATTGATGTCGAACGGCTGGTTCACGCTATCGGTCTGCACGCGCACGAGGTTCGCGTCGCCGTGCCGCTCGAACAGCGTGAAGCTGTAGGCGATATGCGACGGATCGTCGGACCCGCGCAACATTTCGTAGCCGACGAGGCCCGCGGCCTTCGCGCCGTCTTTCGTCGCGGCGGCGGCGAGGCGCTCGGCAACGGCTTGTTGCACGTCATTGTTCAGCGTGCCTGTCGCCTGCACATCGAGGCGGTCCAGTTCATAGAAACTACGCACGCCGAGCGCGGCGAGCAGATGCGAGCGCATCGACGTGACGGCCTTGCGCGACACGAACGAACCGAGATCCGGTGTGCTGCGCGGCGCGCGATGCAGTTCGACGTGCGCCGCCAGCGCCGCGTCGCGCAACTGCCCGGTGATCACGCCGCCACTCGCGAGCAGCCGCATGTAGCTGTCGGTCAGCCGTTCGAGCTCGGGATAGCCGCGCTGCAGAAAAAACGACGGCGCGCGCTGCGCGATCATCAGCGACAGCACTTCGCGAAACGCCAGACCCTGGTCGGGCAGATTTGCATCGGTCGACGGCGCCTTCAGCAGCCGGTTGGTCTCGCGGAAATCGCGCCCATACCAGGCGGCGAGCCCATCGCCGATACCGTTGATTTCGCCGACGCCGGGCTGCGCGGCAAGCGGCACCGAGTTCAGATAATGGACCACGATCTGTTCGCGCGCCGGCAGCGTTTGCGGTCCGTTCAGATAAGCGCGCACCGACGCCGACGCGATTTGCCGCAGCTTTTCCGGCGGCGTCGCGGTGCGGCCCCCCGCCGAGTGACGGAATTTCTCGATCTGCGTCGCGAGCGTGCTGCCGCCGGGCGTCTGCTGATGACGATTGAACACGCGCGCGCCCTGGTCGACGAGCGCGCGACTGAAGCGCCCCCAGTCGATCGCCGGATTGCGGTTCGGCTGATCCGGATCGAGCAGATAGCGGTCTTCGATGAACAGCAGCGAGTTCACCACGAGCGGCGGAATCGCGCCGAAGCTGTCGTACACGCGACCGGGAAACTGAGCGCTGTATAGCGGCACGCCGGTGCCGTCGAACAATTGCAGGCCGGCCGTGTCTTTTTCGTCGTAAGGCAGGAACAGGCCGTCATCGGCTAGCGAAAGCATGCGTTCTGAATCGCGCGCCTGCGAGCTGATTTCGAAGCCATGTTGCAACAGACGCTGCTGGATAGCCGGCAACAGCGCGTAGCCGAGGCGCGCGTCGTACGGGCCCTTGTCGGCTTGCGGAAAGCGGATGGAATGACTGGGACCGTCGGTGACCGAAAAAGCGACGTCGCGGGTCAGCTCGGAAAGGTACCGCGCCTGCAGTCGCGAGGTCTCGATCTCGATCTGCACGAGCCGCGCAATCAGCGCCACCGCGAGCAGCAAAAACGCGCCAAGCCCCCATTTGAGCCAACGCCAACTCCGCACGGGCACGGTGCTGGTCACGCGAAGCGGAAACCGAAGCGGTGGCCGATTCATGGCTGCTCTCCCCGAGCGATGGCCAGGGCGTCAAGCCTGGCTCAGTTCATTCAAACCAGTGTAGCTCGGAACGAGAAACCCTCATCGGTTCGGATTGATGCGACAGTGTCGCGGCTACAACACCTGCTGGCGTCGGATGACAAAACGCGAACCGGCATGAGATATTGAAGCTCTTTTCACACGAATAACAAACCGCCTGTTCGGGCGGTTTTGCCGTTTCTGGCGGCCCTTGCCGAAAGAAAGTCGCTTTTTGGCTGGCATTCTTACCGGCAACCGGGCGGACAGCTGAGCAACCTGTTTGCGCCGCGCCTAAATTCGCGCTTTCGTCTGTGCACGCAACAGCGCGATAAACCGTTCCGCCGGCGGCGACAGCACGCCGCCTTTGCGCGTGACGATGCCGAACGTCTGCGATGGCGATTTGAGCCTGACCGGCACGACGCGCAGCATCTTGTGCCGCACGAACGGCCCAGCAATTGCACTCGGCAGCAGCGAAACGAGTTCGGCGCTGCTTTGCAGCAGTGCAACTGTCACGAATGTGGAAGCCGTCGAAATCGGATTGTCGGGCATGTCGAGGCCGGCGAGATCCATCTCGCGTTCGAGCAGCGCATGCAGCGGCATGTGTGACGGATACATGACCCAGCGATGCCCGGCGAGATCGCGCAACATCATCTCGCGGCGCGGCAACGGCGCATGCTGATAACCGACCACCACCGCCAACGGCTCGTCGCCGAGCGGACGATACTGATACTTCGACGGATCGGCCGCGACCGCCGCTCGGCCGACCACCAGATCGAGCCGCCCGTCGTCGAGCTGCGCGAGCATTCGTGCGCTGGTGTCCTCGACCACTTCGATCGCCAGACCCGGTTGCGCCGCATGCAATTGATTCAGCGCGGGCACCACGCAGTCGGGAATCGCGCCCATGATCGCGCCGAGCGCGAGCCGCCCGCCGCGCCCCGAACGAATTTCGGCGACGTCCTGGCAGAGCGCGGTGAGGTCCGACGTCACGACGCGCGCATATCGGATCACGCAATGACCGAGCTGGTTCGGGATCATGCCGCTTTTCGAGCGCTCGAAAAGCGGCGCGTCGAGCATCGATTCGAGCTCCTGCAGCGCCTTGCTCGCCGCCGATTGCGTCATCGACATCACGCCGGCCGCTTTGTGCAGCGATTTGTGATCGTCGAGCGCGATCAGCAGATGCAGTTGCTTCATGCGCAGCTTCGACAGCAGGACGCTGAGCGTGTCTTTCATCGGTGGGGTGAGTCGCAAAAGCGATCACGATATGGAAACAATTCAATATACCCGCGAGGCCCAGCGCCGTATAGTCGCCGAAGGAGACATTCATCCAGTTGCGCCGCCCGTTCGCGGGCTCGAGCGCAATCCTTCCATCCCCGTACGGACCACATCGCCATGAGCCAAGCGTCACACTCTCCCGCCCTACGCGGCGTCTTCCCCGTCGTGCCGACGATCTTCGACGATGCCGGGCGTCTCGACCTCGAAGGTCAGAAGCGCTGCCTCGATTTCATGATCGACGCCGGCTCGAATGGCCTGTGCATTCTCGCGAACTTCTCCGAGCAGTTCGCGCTGTCCGACGACGAGCGCAACACACTGATGCATCTCGCGCTCGAACACGTCGCGGGCCGCGTGCCGGTGATCGTCACGACCACGCACTTCAGCTCGTACCAGTGCGCGGAGCGTAGCCGCGCAGCGCAGGCCGCGGGCGCCGCGATGGTGATGGTCATGCCGCCGTATCACGGCGCGACGATCCGCATCGGCGAGCGCGGCATCTACGAGTTCTATCGTACGGTGTCCGATGCCATCCAGATTCCGATCATGATCCAGGACGCGCCGGTCAGCGGCACGCCGTTGTCCGCGCCGTTCCTCGCTCGCATGGCGCGCGAGATCGACAACGTGTCGTACTTCAAGATCGAAACGCCGCAGGCCGCGAACAAGCTGCGCGAGCTGATCGAACTGGGCGGCGACGCGATCGTCGGTCCGTGGGACGGCGAGGAAGCAATCACGCTGATGGCCGACCTCGATGCGGGCGCGACCGGCTCGATGACGGGCGGCGGTTATGCCGATGGCATCCGCCTGATCGTCGATGCCTATGCGGCCGGTGATACCGAGGCCGCCGCCGCGCACTATCAGCAGTGGCTGCCGCTGATCAACTACGAGAATCGCCAGGGCGGCCTCGCATCGTGCAAGGCGCTGATGAAGGAAGGCGGCGTGATCGGTTCGGACGCGGTGCGTCACCCGCTGCCGCAGATGCATCCGGCGACGCGCGAAGGACTGTTGAAGATCGCACGCCGGCTCGATCCGCTGGTGTTGCGCTGGGGTCGATAACGCAGAACGAAGCGCGGCGGGGCGCCTGTCGACGTGCGGGCTCACGCGGGCTGGACGGGCACACGCGATTGCCGCTAACCTAGGGCGTGTCCACAAGCTCGCGCCTCATGCAAAGTTTCTACGAAGCCACCGTCACCCGCTCCTCCGCCTACGCGCCGCTCAACGGCCGACGCAGCGCGCACGTCTGCATCGTCGGCGGCGGTCTTGCGGGACTCTCCACCGCGCTGGGACTCGCCGAACGCGGCGTCGAAGACGTCGTCGTGCTCGAGGCGCAGCAGGTCGGCTTCGGCGCATCGGGACGCAACGGCGGCTTCGTGTTCGGCGGCTACAGCCTCGATTGCGCCGACCTGCTGAAGACGCTCGGGCCGACTCGCGCGCGCGAACTCTATGCGCTGACCACCGACGCGGTCGAGCTGATGCGCAAGCGAATTGCGCGCTATCGGATCGATTGCGACGCGACCGATGCCGGCGTGATCCTCGCGAACTGGTTCGACGAACCGGCGCGTCTCGAAGCCCAACGGCGTCTGATGCGCGATTCGTTCGGCATCGACTGGGAACCGATCGCTGCCAACCAACTCGCCGCGCAACTGAAAACGAGCCGCTATCACGGCGGCCTGTTCGAGCGCAACGCGTTCCATTTTCATCCGCTCAAGTACGTTGTCGGCGTCGCCGCGGCGGCCGCGCAAACGGGCGTGACGATACACGAGCGCTCGCCGGTCGTCAGCTTGCGGCGCGACGGCGCTGGCTTCGTCGTCGAGACGCCGCAAGGTGCGCTCGACGCGCGTCACGTCGTGATGGCGGGCGGCGGCTATGCACGCAACGTGTACGCGCGCGTCGAGCGCGCAGTGCTGCCTATCGCCACCTACGTGATGGCAACGGAGCCGCTCGGCGAACGCTTGCACGACGCAATCGCCACACGCGCCGCGATCTATGACACCCGCTTCGCGTTCGACTACTACCGCCCGTTGCCCGACACGCGCATCCTGTGGGGCGGCCGCATCTCCGTGCGCGACCGCGAGCCCGAGGCGATCGTGCGTCTGTTGCGACAGGACCTGCTGAAGGTCTATCCGCAGCTGCGCGACGTGCGCATCGAGCACGCATGGGGCGGCCTGATGAGCTACGCGCGACACAAGATGCCGCAGATCGGCCAAAGCACGGACGGCGTCTGGTACGCGGTCGGTTTCGGCGGACACGGCATGGCGCCGACCACGGTGTCGGGCGAACTGCTGGCCGCGGCTATCTCCGGTGAACGGCCGGTGCCCGACGCGTTCGCGACCTTCGGCCTCGCGCGCACGTACGGCGCGCTCGGCCTCGCGGCCGCGCAGCTCACGTACACCGCGATGCAAACACGCGACGCACTCGCCGCGCGCCGCCGGCCCACGCGCCCGGTCGCGTAAGCGCCACGCAAGCCCCTTCGAGATGCCTTCGTCGATGCCCGGGACCCACGCCAGAGGCCCGTTTCGCCATGCTAGAATGCGCCGTCACTGCCGCTCGAAACCACAATGAAAAAGGGAAGCAAGGCCGCCGAGCCTGATACCAACGGCATCGTGTCTGGCACGCCGCACGCCGACGCGCGACGTACCGGCGCCAGGCGTACCGACGCCCCGCGTGTGGACGCCCCACGCAAATACGATCCCGAGCAGACTAAGCGCAACATCCTCGACGTCGCGACCCAGGAGTTCTCCGCGATGGGGCTGACGGGTGCCCGCGTCGACGCGATCGCGGAACGCACGAACACCACCAAGCGCATGCTGTACTACTACTTCGGCAGCAAGGAAGGGTTGTACCAGGCGGTGCTGGAAAAGGTATATGGAGACATTCGCGCGCTCGAACAGGACCTGCACATCAGCGAACTCGATCCGGTCGAAGGCATGCGCGCGCTGGTCGAATTCACGTTCGACTACCACGACCGTCAGCGCGATTTCGTGCGCCTCGTGACGATCGAAAACATTCACGGCGCGAAGTACGTCGAGCAGGTCAAGACGTTCAAAGGACGCAACGTCACCGTGATTCACACGATCGAGGATCTGCTCGCGCGCGGCATCGCGGCGGGTCAGTTCCGCAGCGACATCGATCCGATCGATCTGCATCTGATGATCAGCTCGCTGTGTTTCCATCGCGTGGGCAACCGGCATACGTTCGGCACCGCGTTTGGGCGCGATCCGTCGCATCCGCGGCTGCGGGCGCGGCATCGGGCGATGATCGTCGATGCGATCTTGCGGTTCGTGAAGAAGGACGATTGACGCCGGTTGCGCGGCGACCGGCTGAAATGGAAACGGGATGTGGTGAAAGCCACATCCCGTTTTTTATCGCTTCGAGAAACGCAGCGCGTTCAGCGGCTTACTGCCCCGGCAAACCGGTGACGGCAGTCGACGTGGTTGCCGCCGCACCGCGACGACAACCGGGGATTCGAAGGGAACCACGACCGTCACATGAAGCGACGGCTCGGCGGGAAGACTCAATCCACCAGCACGATCCGCTTGATATCGCCGACGACGAAGATATACGACAGCGCGCCGATCAACGCGATGACACCGATAAACACCAGCGCGCCCACGAACGAACCGGTCGCCGCGACGATCAGGCCCACCACGAGCGGCGTCACGATACCCGCCAGGTTCGCGGCGAAGTTGAAGATGCCGCCGGTCACGCCGAGCAAGCCCTCGGGCGCTATATCCGACACCAGCGTCCAGCCGAGCGCGGCCATGCCCTGCGCGAAGAACGCCACCGACAGAATCGCGATCACCACGACGTTGCTCTCGACATAGTTGGCGAGAATGATCGTCGACGCGAGCAGCAGACCCGCGATGATCGGCAGCTTGCGCGCGACGTTCGGCGATTTGCCACGGCGCAGCAGCCAGTCGGAGAACACGCCGCCGAACATCACGCCGATCGAAGCCGCGATGAACGGCATGATCGCGAAGAAGCCGATCTTCAGCCAGGCCATATGACGTTCGGTGGCGAGATACGTCGGGAACCACGTGAGGAAGAACACCAGCGTCGAATTGCCCGCGAACTGGCCGAGGCAGATGCCGGTCAACTGGCGATGCTTGAGCAGCTGGCCAATCGTGCCCCATTGGAAGCCGCTCTTCTTCGATGCCGCCGTATCGGCTGCACCCGCGGCTGCACCCGCGGCCGCACCCGCGACATCCTTGTTGCGTTGCGTGAGACCGCCGCCCGCCTCGATATAGTCGAGCTCTTCCTGATTCGCCGACGGATGATCGCGCGGCTCGCGATACAGCAGCCACCACACCACGCCGAACGCGATACCGACGCCGCCGACCACGAGGAACAGCGAGCGCCAGCCGAATGCGCCCATCAGCATGAACAGGAACGGGCTGAAAAACGCGAGGCCGATATATTCGCCGACCGTGTAGGTGCCGGTCGCCATCGCGCGCTCGCTTTGCGGAAACCACGTGGCGACCACGCGGCTATTGGTCGGAAAGCATGGCGCCTCCGAAACGCCAAGGCCGAGACGGAAGGCGAACAGGCCGCCGATGCTCCCCACGAGCCCTTGCGCGAGCGTGCAGAGCGACCAGAACGTCATCGACAGGAAGTATGTGAGCTTGCTGCCGAAGCGGTCGAGAAACAGACCGCCCGGAATCTGCGAGGCCACGTAGCTCCACGAAAACACGGAGAACAGCAGGCCCATCAGCGCGGCGTTGATGCCAAGCTCCTTCGTCAGCTGCGGTGCCGCGATGCCGAGCACGGTGCGGTCGAGATAGTTGATCATCGTGCCGACCGCGAGCAGCGCGAGGATCTTGTAACGGGCTTTCGAACGGCGCGCGGGGCTCGCCGCCTTGTTCTGCGCGGGCGAGCCCGCGGAGCTGGATTGGAACGATTGCGTCATGGCGTGCTTGTCTCCTCGATCAGCTTGGGTGCCGGTCTCTACGCGGCCGGTTAGCGTTGCAACAACGATTGAAAGTGGGTGTAGACGCGCTCGGCGTCCGGCTCGAGGCCCGTGAAAATACGCATGGCGTCGACCGCCTGGTAGACCGCCATGCCGCCGCCACTCAGCGTGCGGCAGCCAAGCGCCTCGGCCGCCTGCAGCAGCGCGGTGCGAATCGGGAAATAGACGATGTCGGCGACCCACAGGTCGCGGTGCAGCAATTCGGCCGGCAGCGGCAGGCCCGGCATTTTAGCCATACCGGTCGGCGTAGCGTGAATCAGGCCTTGCGCGGCGCAGAGCGATTCTTCGAGCGACGTGCCCGCGCTGACCTTGGCTTTCGGGAAACGCGCCTGCAACTCGTCGGCGAGCGACTGCGCGCGGGCGGCATCGACGTCGAACAGCGTCAGCGACTGCGCGCCCATGTTCAGCGCCGCATGCGCGACCGCCGCGCCGGCGCCGCCGGCGCCAAGCTGCACGACGCGTTCCAGCGACACGTCCGGCAAGCCGCGCTGGAACGCACGCGCGAAGCCGGACCAGTCGGTGTTGTGACCGATGCGCTTGCCGTCCTTGAACAGCACGGTGTTGACCGCGCCGAGCGCGCGGGCGTCGTCGGACAGTTCGTCGAGCAGCGGAATCACCGCCTGCTTGCACGGATACGTGATGTTCAGGCCGTTGTAACCCATCCGTTCGGCCGCCGTCAGCAGCTCCGGCAGCGCGGCGGTGTCGAGCTTCTGCGCATCGAGATCGATGCGTCGATAGACATAGTGCAGTCCGAGCTTGCTGCCCTCTTCCTCGTGCATCGCGGGCGTGAGCGAACCGCCGATGCCCGAGCCGATCAGGCCGACCAGAAAGGAGCGGGGAGTGGCCCGCAAGCTCGCCTGCGCATTGGCCAACGCGGCGATCTGCGCGTCGGTCCGGGAATTTCCCCGGGTGTTCGCTTGAGTGTTCATTTCGCCGCCCTATTCTTAAGAATCGTCGCCATCCGTTCCAGCGCGAGCACATAGCCCTGCGTGCCACAGCCGACGATGATCGCGTCCGCCACCGCCGACACGTACGAGTGATGCCGGAACGCCTCGCGCCGATGCACGTTCGAGATATGCACCTCGATGACGGGCTTTTCGATCGCGCTCAATGCGTCGGCGATCGCGACCGACGTATGGGTGTAAGCGGCCGGATTGATCACGATGCCGTCGACCTTGGTGCGCGCCGCGTGCAGCCAGTCGATCAGCTGATGCTCGGCGTTCGACTGGCAGAAGTCGATCGCGAGGTCGAGGCGCTCGCCCGCGTCGCGGCACAGCTTCGCGACGTCGTCGAGCGTTTGCGCGCCATAGATGGCCGGCTCGCGCGTGCCGAGCAGATTGAGGTTCGGTCCGTTCAGGACCAGTACGGAGGCAAAGCTCATGACAACGACTCCCGCAAAATAAGGCGCGACTCGAACCGCGGCACCCGCGGCGGTTCTTCGACGCATGGCGAAGTGTGCGCGCATCGGCCGTCGTCGTCATTCGGGGTTTCTACGAATTTGTACCATCTAGTTAGTTTGTATAGACTATCGAAACTCCCGGGTAGTGTGGGGTATTCCGGCCTGCGTCCTGCTTCAGTGCGTAACGAACTCGCTCATTTTTGCGCATTGCAGCAAGCCCGGCAGGCCGCGCCTCCAGGCGCGCCGCCGCGGTTTTTCTCTGAGTTTCCCCCTCGTTTGTCCGTTTTTGCAGGAGCCGTTCATGCAACGTTCGATTGCCACCGTGTCGATTAGCGGCACCCTCGTCGAGAAGCTGAGCGCGATCCGTGCGGCGGGTTTCGAAGGTGTCGAAATCTTCGAGAACGACCTGCTGTATTTCGACGGCTCGCCCGCCGACGTGCGCCGCATCGCCGACGACCTCGGCCTGAAGATCATGCTGTTCCAGCCGTTTCGCGATTTCGACGGTGTCAGTCCCGAACGGCTCGAGCGTAATCTCGACCGCGCGAAGCGCAAGTTCGACGTAATGCACGAGCTAGGCACGGACCGCATCCTCGTGTGCAGCAACGTGTCGCCGGACACGATCTGCGACGACTCGCTGATGATCGACCAGTTGGGCGCGCTCGCCCGCGCGGCCGAAGCGGCTGGCGTGGTCGCCGGTTACGAAGCGCTCGCCTGGGGCAGGCACGTAAAGACCTATCGCCACGCGTGGAAGCTTGTCGACGCCGTGAATCATCCGAATCTCGGGCTCGTGCTCGACAGCTTTCATACGCTGTCGCTGAACGACACGCCCGACGCGATCGCCGACATTCCTGGCGAGCGCATCGCGTTCGTGCAGATCGCGGACGCGCCGAAGCTTGCGATGGACGTGCTCGAATGGAGCCGCCACTACCGCTGCTTCCCCGGCCAGGGCGACTTCGATCTCGCGAACTTCACCGCGCAGGTCGTCAAAGCTGGCTACAAGGGCCCGCTTTCGCTGGAAATCTTCAACGACGGCTTTCGCGCCGCCCCCACCACGATCACGGCCGCCGATGGCCATCGCTCGTTGTTGTTCCTCGAAGAGCAAACTCGCGCGCTGCTCGAAGAGCAACAGCAGCCGCGCAAAACGACAGGCGGCCTGTACCGCTCGCCCGCCGCGCCCGCGCACGTCGGCTATCAGTTCCTCGAATTCGCGGTCGATCACACCACGCGCACGCAGCTAGCCGACTGGCTCGGCAAGCTGCGCTTTCGCCAGGCCGGCCAGCATCGCTCGAAGGACGTCACGCTGTATCAGCACGGCGCGGCCTCGATCGTGCTGAACGCCGAGCCCGATTCGTTCGCGAACGCGTTTTTTCAGCAGCATGGTTTGTCGCTGTGCGCATCGGCGTTTCGTGTCGATGACGCGAGCCACGCATTCGAGCGCGCGGCCGGCTTTGGCTACGCGCCGTTCTCCGGCCAGATCGGGCCGAACGAGCGCGTGCTGCCGGCCGTGCAGGCGCCGGACGGTAGTCTCAACTACTTCGTCGACGAAACGCCCGATCAGCCCACGCTGTTCGAGGCCGATTTCGTGCTGACCGACGTCAACGGCCCGACCGAGGTGGGACCGCTCGAGCGCATCGATCACGTGTGTCTGTCGGTGCCGGCGAATGCGCTCGATACGTGGGTGCTGTTTCTGCGCACCGCGTTCGGCTTCCTGGCCGAGCCGGGGGTGCTCGTTCCCGATCCGTACGGCCTCGTGCGCAGCCGCGCGCTGCGCAGCCCCGACGGCTCGGTGCGGATCGCGCTGAATGCATCGGTGGATCGCCATACGGCGGTGGCCGAGGCGCTGCACACGTATCACGGCTCCGGACTGAACCACGTCGCGTTCAGTACCGGCGACATCTTCAGCGCTCTCCCCGAGTTCGTCGCCGACGGCGTGCCGATCCTGCGCATTCCGCGCAATTACTACGACGACCTCGCGGCCCGCTACGCGCTGTCCGACACGCTGCTCGAAGCGATGCGCGCGAACAATATCCTGTACGACCGCGACGAACGCGGCGGCGAGTTTTTCCACGCTTATACGGAGCAACTGGACCAGCGCTTCTTCCTCGAGATCGTCGAGCGGCGCGGCGGCTATGACGGCTACGGCGCGACCAATGCGGCGGTGCGGCTCGCGGCGCAGGCGCAGCGGCGCAAGTAACGGGCGGACACCGGAGGCACGACGGCGGCTTCGTCATTCGAAGTCGCCGCGTCGATACGGATTTCGTCTTTTCAGGCACGCGACCTGCGTCCCCGATCGGGGCAGGCTCGCCGTCTCGATATAATGGCGCCTGCTCAGCCGAATCGCCGAATCAACGCCAGGAGAGATATGAAGAAGTTCGCTGCAGTCCTGTCCCTTTCGCTACTGCTCAGCGCTTGCGCGTATTTCCAGAAAGACCCGGATTCCGGCGAACCCGTCACGGACACGACGACACAGCGTTCCGTCGACGACGTGGTCGCCTGTCTGACGCAGATGGCCAATCATCACAACGCCGCGTTCAAGTCGACCGGGATCCCGCAGGGTCAGATGCTCGACTTCGGCGACTCGAACGTCGTCAAGGTACGCAGCGACAACGGCGCGACAACTTACCGTTTCTATGCGGGCAAGCGTCATGTAAGCAACCTGTGGATCGAATCGGCAAGCAAAACCTGCGCGCCATAAGGCCTTGTGGCGCATAAAGGCGAAGTTGCGGGCGCCGGAATCTGATCCATTGCAACGTTCATGTCACGGTGTTACAGGACAATGGAGTCTTAAGAATCGTTTAAGACTTCGTCCGCAAGATCCCCCGGACATGTCCCCGCACGAGGTGCGCTCCATGAATCAGCCCGAAATCAACACCAACGAAACACCGGCCAAACGGCCTACTATCCTGCGCCGTCTGTTGAGCCATCACGAGCTCGCGACGCTGCTGCTGCTGCTGCACGCGCCGATCGATGCATCCGCAAAACCCGAAATTCCGCAGCTTTACGAAGCAGGTCTCGTCGAGACCGTTTCGAACGATGCGGGCACGCCGCATATCCGTCTGACGTCCGAGGGTAATGCGGTGTTGCGAGGGCTTGGGGTGAAGTAAGCAGATCGGCTCGCGACCCGGTCATCTGAGGCCGCGTCAGCGCTTTGCGTTGACGCGGCTTTTTTCTATTCAGGCACAGCCATTGAGCGTGGCCTACGTTTTTGGCGATAGATCAGACCGCCGCGCTTCTGCATCAGTTTCGTAGACATGCGAGGCATCTTTAAGAACGCTCCGATTGTCTGGCACCGACGTACACGCAATAGTCATTGCTCCGTTACCTCAGGGAATTCTGGAGCAAAAACCAATGACTGTAAGCTGTACCTTCGAGCTCAATCGGAAAGAGACTTCACGATTCGTCTGTTCAGGCTTTGGCGCGGTCGAGGCAGGAACTAACATGCGAGCTTACGGGCGAGTAGAAGTGCGATGAGAGACGCCCGATTGCTTCGATGGTGCATCAGTGCACTTGGGATATGGGTCGCATTAGGCACTGCACTCGCATGGGGCACGCAACAACTATCGTTCCAGATACCGTTATGGTTCGCCGGTTCCGTTCGATGGCTACTGCGTTGCCTATATCCCAACTGGGAGCCCGACGCCTACGATGTCGAGGCTTGGGGCAACTTTGTGCTGATCGTTTCGGGATATATCGTCGCCATCGCATTGGTAGTGCCGGCCAGCGTCATCGCATGGCGGCGAGCACATTGAGCACGCTCGTCACAATGGAATTCGGCCGCGTCGAGCCTTTCAAGCCTGCCATACCCCATACCCCGCCTCACGCAGCCCGATCGCCAATTCCACTTCCATATCCTGCGCGCCGCGGTAAGGCATCGGGTTGAACACGTCGTACAGTTCGGGCATCAGACGCAGGCCGTAGTCGCGCACATAGCGATTCGCCTGAATGCCCGCCTTGTGCCGATCGAAGCGCACGTCCGGGTCGAGCCCCGTCATGCCGACGTACACGCACGGCTTGTCGAAACGGTAACCAGGATTCGCGCGACGAAAGCGCGCCTCGTTCCACACCTTGTCGTCGAGCGCGACGACGTACACGTAGTAGTGATGCGCGCGACCCGCCATGACACGTGCGACGCCGTTCAGCCGCGCAGCGTACCGTGCAGCAACATCCGGTATTCGGTCGGTGTGACGCCGACGGTCGCCTTGAATTGCCGTGTGAACGCGCTGTGATCGGTGTAGCCGCAACGCGCGGCGACGTCGGTGACCTTGTCGTGCGACACCAGCAGCGCGGTCGCCGCATCGAGTCGCGTTTTCAGGAGCACCTGGCGCGGCGTCAGATGAAACACCTTGTGAAAGTACCGCTCCAACTGCGCGACCGACATGTCCGCCATCGCCGCAAGCTGCTTCAGGTTCAGCGGCTGCACGTAATTCTGCTGGATCGACTGCACGACGGCGGCAAGCCGGCTGTAGGCCGGATGGCTGCTTTCGTCGGCTTTCAGATCGCGGGAGATGCCGGCGAGGCCGACCACCTTGCCGGTCGCATCGCGCAACGGCTGTTTGCAGGTCAGGCACCAGCCCGGTTGACGGCCCGGATACAGATGCAGTTCGAGCTGATCGAGCATCTGGTTGCCGACGCCGATGATCGCCTTGTCCTGCGCGGTATAGATGCGCCCGAAGCGGCGCGGAAACACGTCTTCCGCGGTCTTGCCGAGCAGCGCGGCCTTTTCCTTGAAGCCGCAACGCGAAGCGAGCGTGCGGTTGACGAGCGCATACCGCGCGTCCGCGTCCTTGACGAAGAACACGACGTCCGGCATTGCATCGAATACCGGCTCGAGCAACCTGAAATGCGACAGCATGCCGGACAGCGTCGTATCGTCAGTTTCGAGCGGATGCGCCAGCGTGTTCATCGTGCGGTTCCGTGGGTGCGTGCCTGGTTGATTGCGTTAGGTTGCGTTCGCGGATCGCTGCGCCGGTGCGGCCGGGCAGCCCGCTCGTTCGGTTGATTGCGGTCGATTATAGAGCCGCGCGTCGCCCGCCAATATCTACCGAGGGTAAGCGCGGAGCCGTCATGGCGCCGCCGTCGGCGGTTCGGCGGCGCTCATCAGCGTGCCGATTTGCGCCGGACTGAACGGCGGACGCGCCGCGGCGGTCGGCCAGCCGAAGTACAGGCTCGCGGCCGCCCCGCAGATGCGCCCTTGGCAAGGGCCCATACCGCAGCGCGTCTGCAGTTTCGCGTCACGCCAGTCGGCGCAGCGGCGCACCTCGCCGACGCTCACGTCCTCGCAACGGCACAACAGCGTCGCGTCGGCGGGCGGCGTGCGCGCGGCCTCGCCCAATGCGAACGACGCCGCGACGCGCCCGCCAAAGCCCCGCCAGCGAGCGCGTTGCGCGACGAGCGCCGCCAGCGCGGCGCGTTGCGTGCTCGCCGCGCCGCTCGCCACGAGACCGGCGATCTCGCCTTCCGCGCCAGCGAGCTCAGCGCCGCCGACGCCCGTGCACTCGCCCGCTGCATAAACGCGTTCGAGCGAGGTGCGCTGTCCGTCGTCGATGACGATTTCGCCCGCGTCGTTGATCGCGCAGCCGAGCGCCTGGGCAAGCGTGACGTTCGGCAGCAGTCCGAAGCCGCACGCGACGCGGTCGCAATCGAGCGTCACCTCGCGTTCACCGCGCCGGATCGTCACCTGTTGCACACGCTGCGCGCCACGGGCTTCGCTCACGATGCTGCCGGTCCAGTAGCGCAGTCCCGCGAAGCCGCGCGTGAGGCTGATCGCCTGACGCAGCTTCGCGGGCTCGCGCAGCAGCGACACGCCGAAACGCGCGACCTCGGCCGCCGATGCCTGCTCGACCACCGCGATCACGCGCGCGCCGGCCTCTCGCGCGGTGGCGAGCGCGGCCATCAGCAGCGGGCCGCTGCCGGCGATCACGATCCGTTCGTCGCGCACCGGCATGCCGCCTTTGATCAGCGCCTGCAATGCGCCCGCGCCGGTCACACCGGGCAAGGTCCAGCCGGGAAACGGCAGAAGACGCTCGCGCGCGCCGGTCGCAAGAATCAGTCTGTCATAGGTGATCGACACGCCGCCGTGTTCGGCGGATTCGAGCAGCAAGCCTTGCGCGCCGAGCGGCGCGATCACGCGCGTCGATGGCCAGTAAGTGAAGTTTTGCTGCGATTGCAACGCCGCGAGCAACGCCTGCAACGCTGCTTTAGGCGGATAGGCGGACCCCTGGCGCCAGACCTGGCCGCCGGCGCGCGGATTGTCATCGATCTGCGCGACCGTCGCGCCCGCCTGCGCCGCCGCTCGCGCGGCATTGAGCCCGGCCGGACCACCGCCGATCACCACGATGTCGAAGTGCTGCGTCATACGTGTACTGTCCCGTTTCGTGTCTGCACGCGCTGACCGTCGCGGCATAGCGTCTGGCACGCGAGCGCGTGCGCGCGACCGTCGATCGTCACGCGGCACTCCTGGCACACGCCCATCCCGCACAAGGCTTCGCGCGGCTCGCCCTTGACCGACAGCCGCGAGCCGCGCACACCCGCGATCGCGAGCGCCGCGGCGATGGTCGTGCCGGGTTTCACTTCGATGCTGCGGCCGTCGACGCTCAAACGGATGCGGGCCGCGTCAGTGTCGGTCATGGGCCACCTGCTCTGCAAAACGCACCGGTAGATAAGGTTCGCACGGAATCGGCGCGGCATGGCCCGCGATCTGCGCCGCGAGTAGTTTCGCGCTCGCGAGCGAGGTCGTCACGCCAAGCCCTTCGTGGCCGACCGCGAGCCATAGGCGGGATGCGGAGCCAGAGCCGACGTCGGGCGCGAACTCGCCGGCCGGTCCGATCAGCGGCAGGCCGTCCGGCGACGCCGCGCGAAACCCCGTCCACGCGCGGATGCCGCTGAGCGCCGGCAACCCCGGCAGATACTGCGCGGCGCGTTGCAGCATCCGGGCGAGCACCGGCATCTCGACGGCCGGATCGGTTGTTTCGAACTGGCGCGACGAGCCGATCAGCAGTTGCCCGGTCGGACGCGGCTGTACGTTGAACGCGACCGACGTGCCGGTCGCGTGATGAGCGCTCTTGATATAGCCAAGTTCGAGCAGTTGATGACGGATCAGCCCCGGGTAGCGGTCGGTGATCAGCAGATGGCCTTTCTTCGGCTGCAACGGCAGCCGCGGCAACAATTGCGCCGCCCCGAGGCCGTTCGCGACGACCACGTGCGTCGCGCTGGTGCGCTCGCCGCACGCCAGGGTCACGCCGCCCGCACCGACCGACGCGACCGGCGCTCCAGGTCGCACGCTGATATTCGCCGCATGCGGCGACTGCGTGAGCAGCCATTCGGCGGCGGTCGGCGCATAAACGATGCTGTCGTGCTCGATGCGCAAGCCACCCGCCATCGATGGTGCGAGCGCTGGTTCACAGGCGCGCAGTTCGGCCGAGTCCAGCAATTGCGCGGCGACGCCTTGGCTCTCAAACGCCGCCTGCATTGCGCGGGCGGCTTGCCGTTCTTCGTCGTCGGCTGCGACCCACAGCGTGCCGCAGCGCGCGAACGCGTCGCGCGCGCGCAGCTGCGGCGCGAGCTCGAGCCATAGCTCGCGCGAATAGCGGCTCAGCGCGAATTCGGCGGGCGAGTCGTTCATCACGACGATATGGCCCATGCCGGCCGCCGTCGCGCCGCCGCCGATGCGCTGCGCATCGAGCACGTCGACGCGCATGCCGAGCGCGGCCAGTTCCGCCGCGCACGCGGCACCGACGATACCCGCTCCGATGATCAGCGCGTCCGGGCTCATGCGGTCCGGATACCCCACGCGAACGGATCGCGCTCGTCGAAACACAGACGCCCTTCGGCCATGATGTGCGCGTGACCGGTGATGGTCGGAATCACGTGGACGCCGTCGCCCGCCGTGCGATAGCTCGCCTCGAACACGCTGCCGATGATGCTCTCCTGGCGCCACACCGCGCCTTCGGCGAGCTTGCCGTCGGCCGCGAGACACGCGACCTTCGCGCTCGTGCCGGTGCCACACGGCGAGCGGTCGTACGCATTGCCGGGACACAGCACGAAGCTGCGGCTGTCGAGGCCCTCGCGCGAACCCGGTCCGAACAGCTCGATATGGTCGATCAGCGCGCTGTTCGCGCCGGTGATGTTCTGTGCGATCAGCGCGTCGCGAATCGCCGAGCTGAAAGCCGTCAGGCTCGCGATGTTCGCGGCTTCGAGCTCGTGCCCATGCTCGGCGACGAGGAAAAACCAGTTGCCGCCCCAGCCGATGTCGCCGGTCAGTGCGCCATAGCCTGGCACGTCGACCTGCACCGCCTTGCGGTGGCGATACGCGGGCACGTTGCGCACCGCGACGCCGCCGTCTTCGTTCAGCGTCGCCTCGACCATGCCGACCGGCGTTTCGATGCGGTGTCGTCCCGGCCCGATCCGCCCCATGTGCGCGAGCGACACGACGAGCCCGATGGTGCCGTGCCCGCACATGCCGAGATAGCCGACGTTGTTGAAGAAGATCACACCGGCCGCGCAAGTCGGATCGTCGGGCTCGCAAAGCAACGCGCCGACCACCACGTCCGAGCCCCGCGGTTCGGTGACGATGCCGGCGCGCCAGTCGTCGAAGCGGGTGCGGAAAACCTCGAGCCGTTGCGCGAGCGTGCCGCCGCCCAGATCCGGGCCACCCGACACCACGAGGCGGGTGGGCTCACCGCCGGTGTGCGAGTCGATAATGTTGAGGGTTTTCATGTCGCCCATGGTAGGAATCGCGGGCCGGTGGGTCTTGGTGCGCGTACGCGCGGATTGAGACGATTTCGGCATAGCGGCGCGATGCGTGAGCCGCCGCGCGCGCGGCGCGCGAAACGTCCCGCTATTCGGTATCGGCGTCGATGACCCTCGGCGCAAACGCGGCAACCCGGCTAACCGATACGGACACGTAAGGAGAATGAACACCGCTGGCGAGCGCGACGGGCTGCAACGCGGATTTCAGCATATACCTGGCCGTGGCGACCTCATGCCGTGCGCGCCGACTGCCAATCTTCACTCCCTGAGCACATGGTCGTGAAGCCGCAGCAACCGGTAGCCGCTTCTGTATACCGGCTGCAGCCGGAAACCATTGTGCGGCTCGATCGCGAGCAGCACACGCAGCCGTGACACGTGACTGTCGATGGTCCGCGTGAACTCGCGCAGTTCGCGGCCCCACACCGTCGCGAAGATATGGTCGCGCGACATCACGCGATCGACGTTGGAAAAGAACAGCGCCGCGATCCGGTACTGGGTGGGCGACAGCGGCACCGGCTCGCCGCGCAGCGTGACCGCCCGGCGGATCGTGTCGAAGCAATAGGGGCCGATCTCGAAACAGGTCGCGGCGCTGAAACGCTCCGGATACGCGCGCCGCAGAAGCGCCGCAACTCGCGCGCGAAACTCGGCGTCCCGCAGCGGCAACGCGAGGTAATCGTCGGCACCGCCGGCGAGCGCGCGCACCATGCTTTCCTCCGAGCCGTCGTTCGACACGAACATGATCGGCACGTGCTCGCCTGCCACGCGGCGCACCGAGTGCAACAGGTCCGCGCCGGCGGGCCGCATCTCCTGCCAGTCGAGCACCAGCAGATCCATCGTGGAGCGCACGAGCGACCTCGACATCGCAACGCCGTCGTCATAGGCCGCGCAGAAATGGCCGGCTCTCACCAGACTTGATTCAATGGACTGACGCATGACCGGGTCACGCTGAAGGACTGCAACGCGCATGGGATGGACTCTCGACAAGGAACATGCAGGCCATTCTCCGAGCCGCACCCCGGTCCCTCCCTTCGGAGCATTCCGATTTTCCGCCGCTTTCTTCGCCCAACTGGGCGCTTCCGCAGGACTTCCGCTTTCATCCTGTAAAATCCGCGCCGGCCTCCGTCGTCAGCGCGCCCGCCCTATCCGGACAGCGCGCCCGTGTCCCGTGCTCTACCCAGCGCCTGCCACACTTCTCGCCCGACAACCGCCGTATGTCCACGCGTCTCCCGCGTGGCTCACAATTCATCAAAAGACATGGCAATGCAAGCGACAAATCTGGGTGGAGCGCAGGCTGTCACCCCCCGCCCGCTTGGGCACAGCGATTACAAGACACTCGGTCTCGCCGCGCTCGGCGGAGCGCTCGAGTTCTACGACTTCATCATCTTCGTTTTCTTCGCGCCGGCGATCGGCCAGCTGTTTTTCCCGGCGGCGATGCCGGACTGGCTGCGTCAGGTGCAGACCTTCGGCATTTTCGCGGCCGGTTATCTGGCGCGGCCGCTCGGCGGCATCATCATGGCGCACTTCGGCGACCTGTTCGGCCGCAAGCGCATGTTCACGCTGAGCGTGCTGCTGATGTCGGTGCCGACGCTGCTGATGGGCCTGATGCCCACCTACGCGAGCATCGGCGTGCTCGCGCCGGTGCTGCTATTGCTGTTCCGCGTAATGCAGGGCGCGGCGGTCGGCGGCGAAGTCCCGGGCGCATGGGTGTTCGTCTCGGAGCATGTGCCCGGGCGGCACGTCGGCTATGCGTGCGGCACGCTGACGGCCGGCCTCACGGCGGGCATTCTGCTCGGCTCGCTGATTGCGTCGGCGGTCAATCGCCATTTCACGCCGGCCGATATTTCCGAATATGCGTGGCGTGTTCCGTTCCTCATCGGCGGCGTGTTCGGTATGTTCTCGGTCTATCTGCGCCGCTGGCTGCACGAGACGCCGGTGTTCGCCGAACTGAAGCAACGCAAGGCGATCGCCGCGGAAGTGCCGCTGAAGGCCGTACTGCGCGATCACGGCCGCGCGGTGATCGTGTCGATGCTGCTCACCTGGATGCTGTCGGCGGCGATCGTCGTCGTGATCCTGATGACGCCGACGCTGCTGCAAAAGCAATTTCACATCGAGCCGGCCACCGCGCTGCTCGCGAACTGTGTCGCGACGCTGTGCCTGACGATCGGCTGCGTGGTGGCGGGTTCGATCGCCGGACGCATTGGCGCGGGTCGCACGATTTTCGTCGGCGGCATTGCGCTTGCGATCACGTACTACGTGATGTTTCGCCAGTTGGCCGTCGATACGTCCCTGCTCGTGCCGCTGTATGCACTGGCCGGACTTTTCGTCGGCGTGATCGGCGCGATTCCGCTCGTGATGGTCCGCGGATTCCCGCCGGTGGTGCGCTTCTCGGGCATCTCGTTCTCGTACAACGTCGCGTATGCGGTGTTCGGCGGTCTGACGCCGATCGCCGTATCGCTGATGATGAAGTCGAACCCGCTGGCCGCGCCGCTGTACGTCGCGGCGATCTGCGTGCTGGGCGCGCTGACCACGCTGTTCATCAAGGATGCGCCGCGGGGGCGTTGATCCGGCGACATCCATACTTCACGCCACGCCGAAACGTGGCGCGCTGCATCGGGCTTACGATGCAGTCATGAACTCATCCACACCCTCCTTTTCGCCCGCCCTCGGTCGCGTTCTCGCGACCGTCAGCGTCGGCTTCGTGGTCACGCAACTCGACGTGACCATCGTCAACATCGCGTTGCCACGAATCGGCGCGGACCTGCACGCGAACGTCGCGGGCCTGCAATGGGTCGTCGATGCATACACGCTCGCGTTTGCGGTGCTGATGCTGTCGGCCGGCGCGCTCGGCGACCGCTTCGGCGCGCGGCGCATGTATGCGTGCGGAATCGTGCTGTTCGCGCTCGCGTCGCTGGCCTGCGGGCTCGCGCTCGACGCCCCGATGCTGATCGCCGCGCGCGCGGTGCAGGGCATCGGCGCGGCCGCGATGCTGCCGAATTCGCTCGCGCTGCTCAATCAGTCGTTCGGCCACGAACCGAAGCTGCGGGCACGCGCGGTCGGCCTGTGGACCGCCTCCGGCGCGATTTCGATCGCGGCCGGGCCGGTGGCTGGCGGTCTGCTGATCGCCGCGTTCGGCTGGCGCAGCATCTTTCTCGTCAATCTACCGATCTGCGCGGCCGGCCTGCTCGCGACATTGCTGTGGATTCCGCGTCCGCAAACCTCGCAACGCGGCGTGCCGGCCGCCGCTCGCGGCAACACCGGCGCGACGCCACGCGGCATCGATCTCGGCGGCCAGTGTCTCGCGATCGTCGCGCTAACCGCGTTCGTCGCCGCAGTGATCGAATGGCGGCCGCTCGGGCTCGCGCATCCGCTGGTCGCCGGCGGCTTCGTGCTGGCGCTGCTGGCGGCGGGTGCGTTCGTGTTCGTCGAAGCGCGCGTCGCGCGCCCGATGCTGCCGCTGTCGCTGTTCGGCACGCGCACGTTCAGCGCGGCGGTGCTGTTCGGCATCTGCGTGAATCTGACGTATTACGGCATGGTGTTCGTGCTGAGCCTTTACCTGCAGCGCGTGCGCGGCTACACGCCGTTGCAGGCGGGCCTCGCGTTCCTGCCGCTGACGGGCGGCTTCCTGATCTCGAACGTCGCGAGCGGCTGGGTGATCGGCCGCCTGGGAGTGCGCGTGCCGATGATCCTCGGCGCGATCACGGCTGGTCTCGGCTATGGCCTGCTGCATCTCGTCGACGCCGAGACGCCGCTGATTGGCCTGCTGCTGCCGTTTTTGCTGATTCCGTCGGGCATGGGACTCGCAGTGCCGGCGATGACCACGGCGGTGCTCGCATCGACCGAAGCGCGACGCGCGGGCACGGCGTCGGCGGTATTGAACACGGCGCGCCAGGCCGGCGGCGCGGTGGGTGTGGCGGCCTTCGGCGCGCTCGCGGGCGGTGCGGCCGCGACGCAGATCGTGCCGGGGATGCAAGCGGCGACGGCTATTTCGGTGGGACTGCTGGTGCTGGGTCTCGTGCTCGCGTGTTTCGTGCATCCGGAGCCGCACGCGGCGGCATCGTCTGCGCGCGGCGCGAGCGCCGCGAGCAAGTAAGCGGTGTGTAATGCAGGCGCCTACAGCGACGTCTCCTGAATCGTGCCGGTAGCGATTGCGCGCTCGATCAGGCCTTCGTTGCGCGCTTTGGCGATCGCATCCGCGACCAGCTTTTCCGGGTCCTCGATGTCCGCCTTCAGCGTGCCGATGAATCCGGACGCATCCAGAACCACCAGCGTCTTCGCCGACTCGGCGAGGCTGATGATCACACGATGCGGCGTCGGCCCTTCGCCGAGACTCGCGCACAGTTGCGTGAGCTTGCCGCCGATCATTTGCTCGAAGTTCTGAATCATCATCTGCTCCCATGATTGGCGCGGATTGGAAATCCTGCTGTGTAGCAGGATGCGGGCCGCGCCGACTGCGCGCGCTCGCGCTTGACAGCCCGCTTTACAGGCCGCCGAGTCCGCCGCGCGGCGCGCGCGCGTTGTCGATGCTCAGTCGCCCCGCGCCGGTAACGAACAGCAGCAGGAAACCGCCCGCGATTCCGATGTTCTTCCAGAAATGAATCACCATGTCGTGCTGCAAGGCCGGGTCGGTGATATTCCAGAAGTCGTGGCCGAGCACCGCCGTCGCGACCGTATACACCGCCATGACCAGCGCGAGCGGTCGTACCTTGAAGCCGACCACGAGCAGCAGGCCGCCGAGCACCTCGACCGCGGTTGCGATCGGCGCGGCGATCTGCACGAACGGCACGCCTTTCGAATGCAGGTAGCCGACGAAGCCCGCATAGCCCAGCAGTTTCATCACCCCGCTCCACAGGAACAGCACGGAAAGCGCAAGACGGGCGATGAAAATAATGCCGAAATCGACGGGACGCGACATGGGGGGACTCCTGTATTGAATAAGCAGCAGACCCGAATGGACGGGCTCAGTTCCCCGCCTCGCCCCTGAGCATATGAGCAATGGCCGCGATTTCCAAGCCCGCTCAAGCTGACGGATACGTGGCGACCTCGATCAGGTTGCCGTCCGGGTCGCGGCAATACACCGAGGTCATCTTGCCGCGCGCGCCGTCGCGCTCCACCGGCCCCGCCTCGATAGCAACGCCTTGCGCGAGCCAATGCGCCTTGACGTCGTCCGGGCTTGCGGTGGTCACGAAGCACAGGTCCGCCGTGCCCGGCACCGCCTCGCGCGACGTGAACCAGGCGACGGTATCGGCCGACGCGGGACGCAGATTGATCTTCTGATTACCATAGTTCATCGCCACGCGCGTGCCGGTGCGCGACGCGAACTCGGTGCGTCGCATGCCGAGCATCCGCGCGTACCACGCCGCGCTCACTTCGACGTCGGCGACGTTCAGAACGAGATGATCGAGACTGGCTAGCTGGAAGCTCATGGGTTTGTCGTGATGAATCGAGAAAGGTGGTAGCGACTATACGCGTGGCGCGTCCGGCGCGAGCAACACGCCCTTCGTGAATACGAAGCAGCCGTAGCCGCGCTCCTCGCCCGTCGCGATCACACAGTATGCCTGACGCGCACGCTCGTAAAACGCGAACCGCTCGATCGACACGAAGGGCACCTCGCGCCCCTCGCCCGCGTTGACCTCGGCTTGCGCTTCGCGCTGCACCGCGGGAATCGTGTGCGGCTCGCCAACCACTTCCATGCGCGACGCGGGATGCTCGATAAAGGTGTCGAGCGGCAGCACCGACAACACCGCGCGGATCGCGCGCGGCGAACTGACGCCGTCGAGACGCAGCGGCTTGCCGAGCACGGTATCGCGCGCGACGGCGTCGGCCGGGAAGTTGGCGTCGCAGATCACGAGCTCGTCGCCGTGGCCCATCGAGCGCAGCGCGTGCAGGATATCGGCGTTCAGTAGCGGGTCCAGATTTTTCAGCACGGGCTCTCCAGGTCGTTCGGTTGGGAACATGCTGCGGGGGTGTCACGCTTCATCCGCACGACGATCGATTGTAGCAAGCGCGCCGGACGTCTTGCGGCGCTGCGCACGCACCGCATTGCCAGCGCAGCCATCCGACCAAAGCGAGCAACACGAGCCCCGCGCCGCCGAGCACCGGCTCGCGCCAACCGAGCAGTGCGATGAACATGAACGCCCGCGCGCCGCCGAGCAGCGCGAAACCGGCGATCGCACTCGATAACGCATCGAGCGCGGCCGCGACGCGCAGCAACGCGAGATGGACTTGTGCGGGCTTGGCAGCGGCGGGCTGATGCATGATCGTCTCCGTGAAAAACGCCTCAGGCGGCGCCGGGGGTTTCGTCGAGAAAACCGGTGACCGCTTGCAGACGCCCATGCGCGTCCACCACGCCGAAGTCCGAGCCCTTCACGATCGCCTCGCCCGCGGGGGTCGTCAGTGCCCACGAGAAGCGCAGGCGATTCGCGAAGCCGTCGACGTCGGTCGTACGGCGAAACGTGTGATGCGGAAAACGCTCATGCACCGCGCGGATCATGGCGTCGATGCCATCGTGGCCCGCGCCCGCCAGCAGCGGGTCGCGATAGTCGGCATCGGCGCTCCACGTTGCCGCGATCAACTCGCGACGACGCGCGCCATCGGTCTCGTTCCAGGTATCGAAATAACGGTCGATCAAATCGGTATGCGCATTCATCTCAAACTCCTCGATTGACAGGACTGAGCACTTCGCGCGGCATACGCATCGCATGCGGCGGGCTCGGAATGAAGATTGACGACTCGCGCGCATTGCGTCGATTACGTGAGAGGTAATCAAGCGGATGCAGCCTTCGCTGTCACGCAGCGCTTTTCACTGTTTTTCTCGCCAAATAGGTCATTCGGCCGAGTCGTCAAAAAACCTTCGCACCGCTAACCTCAAGTGACTCATCGAAGCCCGCCGACGACATCGCGAGGCGGGCAATGCAATGAACAGGAGGACCGCTTGGACCGCTTTATCGAGACGCTTTTCTCGCTTGCACGACCGTATCCCCGGAGATACAATCATCCGCAGATCGAAACACCGCGCGTGTACACGATCAACTGCACCGAAGAGTTCGACCGTTGGCTTCACGGCCTCACCGACCTCAAGGCGAAGGCGCAAATTCTCGTGCGGCTCCGCCGCGCGGAACGCGGGCTTTTCGGTGACGCGAAGTTGCTGGAAAACGGCGTGTTCGAGATGCGCATCGATTGCGGGCCGGGTTACCGGGTCTACTACGCGCGCGAGGAACGCATGATGTATCTGCTGCTCTGCGGGGGTAACAAGTCCACGCAGCAGGCGGATATCAGGCATGCCGGAGCAATGTGGACAACCATCAGAAAGGAACGGTCATGAGCAAGATCAAAACGGCACGCTTCGATGCATCGAAGTACCTCGACAACGACGAAATGGTCGCGGCCTATCTGAACGCCGCCCTCGACGAAGGCGACTCCGATCTGCTGCTCGCCGCCATCGCGGATATCGCCAAGGCACGTGGCATCACGAAGATCGCCGCGGCAGCGGGCCTGGGCCGCGAAAGCCTCTACAAGACACTCGCGCCCGGCTCCAAGCCACGCATGGACACGGTCCTCAAACTGGCGAGTGCGATCGGCGTCAAATTCACTGCCGTGCCGTTGCGCCTGGCTGCCGCCTGAGCCGGGCACGCGTCTCGTTGACTGAAATTGGCGGGGCATTACCTCTCAGGTAATCGATTGCTTGCACGCTTTGACTATGATCGGTGGCATGAACACACTCTCTATTGCACAAGCGGCTCCATCATCCGCGCCGATCGGCACTCGGGCGGTCGGCGAACTTCTCCGCGAATGGCGGCAGCGGCGGCGCATGAGTCAGTTGCTGCTCGCCACGGAGGCTGACATTTCGACCCGCCATCTGAGCTTTGTCGAATCGGGGCGCGCGCTACCGAGCCGGGAAATGGTCATGCATCTCGCCGAGCGCCTCGACGTGCCGTTGCGCGCGCGCAATGCTCTGCTCGTCGCGGCCGGTTACGCGCCGCTGTTTCGCGAACGTCCCCTCTCCGACCCGCAGCTCGCCGCCGCACGCGAAGCCGTCGAACTGGTGCTCAAAGGACATGAGCCCTACCCGGCCCTCGCGATCGACCGGCACTGGACCATCGTCGCGACCAACAATGCGATTGCGCCGTTGTTGAGCGGCGCGAGTCCCGAACTGTTGAAGCCACCGGTCAACGCACTGCGCCTGAGTCTGCATCCGCATGGCATTGCGGCGTCGATCGTCAACTGGCATGCGTGGCGCGAGCATGTGCTGGGCCGCCTGCAACGGCAGATCGACGTCAGCGGCGACGACACGCTGAGCGCACTACGCGACGAACTGGCCGGCTACCCCGCGCCGCCGGATGCAGACGCCTCGACGCTGGACGATGCAGTCCTCAACCAGATCGCCGTGCCATTGCGGCTGCGTACGCCGCTTGGCGTGCTGTCGTTTTTCAGCACCACCACGGTGTTCGGCACGCCCGTGGACGTTACGCTGTCGGAACTCGCCATCGAGGCGTTCTTTCCGGCGGATCAGCAAACCGCGTCGGCGCTGCGCGAATTTGCCGAACACCAGCGCGGCTAGCCGCTCGCGTACCTCCACTCCACTCACCACGAATAAGTGAGATGTCCGTCAACGTCGACACCCTGCTGATCCGCCAACTCGGACCCGCCGACCGGGACGCCTATTTCCAGCTTCGTCTGCGCGGGCTGAAGGCGCACCCCGCTTCGTTCGGACAAAGCCACGACGAAGCGCTGGCGAAAGGCGCCGGGCAGCATGACGTGACACTGCAGGGCTCGGAGACGGAAGGCACGTTTCTGCTTGGCGCGTATGCGTCGGCCGACGCTCCGCTGATCGGCGTCGTCGGTCTGCTGCGCAATAAAGCCCACAAGGAGCGGCACAAGGCGAACGTGGTCGGCATGTATGTCGCACAGGAAGCGGCTGGTCGTGGGGTCGGGCGCGCGCTGCTCGGCGAGTTGCTGACGCGCGCGGCGCGCGTCCACGGTTTGCGACAGGTGCAGCTGACCGTGGGTAGCCGCAACGACGCGGCGCGCAGGCTGTACGAATCGCTCGGCTTTCGCAAATATGGGTGCGAAGTCGGCGCCTTGAACGTCGACGGGGTGTTTCATGACGAGGATCTGATGGCGCGATTCCTCGCATAGCGCCCTCGGAATCATTGACAACGCTTCCTTGCGGCCATTCCCGGCGCCTCGTCAACGTTGTAATGTCGTCCTATTGCACCGACATCATGTCAGGCAGCCTGCACGGCACTGGCTTCTCGCAGCCTCCGTCCGCAACGTGATCGGTACGCGTCTGCGACCGCTGTTCGGTCTCGGGGTCGCACGCGTGCGCCAGACCGGCTGCCCATCCTCATCGAGCCGTTACAAATCCGGCCCTCGTTTGCGTAGTTTGTAACGGGGGACGCTTCATACGGTTACAGGCTCCATCCGCCCCTCACGCGCCACCCAGCGCGAGTATTTATTACCGTCCATTCCATCGCTTTCTGTTCCTTTCTAATCCAAAACAAATTTACCGATCGCCGCGCGGTGCGGACGCACGTCTCGGACAGTCGCGTAGGATGCCCATCCAGCAAGGGTTTTCATGGAATAGAGGCCAGTGTCGAAAGAGCTATAAATTCACTTGGCATCATTCATTACAATGGCGTGAAAAACTTACCGAAAAATGATGTAGTTTTTTGAGATATTTTTTTGAGAAGGGATTGATTTCTGCTTTTAGCCTTCATACAATTCGTCCCGAGCTGTTACGAAATGTAACGTCTTGTATCAAATGTTCGCTGTCTGTAGCAAGTAGCAACATGTAGCCGGAGGCCGCGTTGCCGGCGAGGCAGAAAAGACATAACGGCGCAAAGCCGACATAGTAATTCGGGGCTTCGGAAACAGACAAAATGGACCGTAGCAGCGAGACGCTGGATTCAATCCGCGAGATCAACTTGTCTTACATCATGCTCGCGCAACGCATGTTGCGCGAGGACAAGCCGGTCGGAATGTTCCGGCTGGGACTGTCGTCGGAACTGGCTGACTTGCTTGCCGGGCTGTCGCTCGCGCAAATCGTCAAGCTGGCCGCTTCCGACCAGCTTTTGTGCTTCTTCCGCTTCAACGACCACGCGATGCTGTCGGCGTTGACGCAAACGACGAAGCACACCGCAGTTGCACCGACCCACACGGCGATCCTGCTTGCAGGCCAGCCCGCCGAGCAATTTGCCTGATCGAGGTGACTGCAATGCTCAAGCGAAGCCTGACCGAAGATGCACAGGAAGTATTTCGCGCGATCGCACTGATCGAACTCGGCGCCCGCATGCAGGTGCTCGAGAGCGAGCTGACGCTGTCGCGCGACCGTATGATCCGCCTGTATCGCGAGGTCAAGGGCGTATCGCCGCCCAAGGGCATGCTGCCGTTCTCGGCGGACTGGTACATGACGTGGCTCGCGAACATTCACGCGTCGCTGTTCTACAACACGTACCTGTTCCTCAAGAACGAAGCGCGCTGCTCGCATCTGGATGCGCTGACCAAGGGCTATCGGCTGTATCTCGAACACTGTCAGCACAGCGAAACCGAGCCGGTGCTCGATCTGACGCGCGCGTGGACGCTCGTGCGTTTCTTCGACGCCGACATCCTGCAGTTGACCAGATGCTGCCGCTGTACCGGCAAGTTCGTCGCGCACAAGCACGACCTGCAGCACAACGTCGTGTGCGGCGCCTGCCAGCCGCCGTCGCGTGCCGGCAAGACGAAGAAGGCAGCAGCCGCGCGCCGGGAAGCGCTCGACGCGGCGCAGGTTGCGCAGGCCGCTTGACCGATCGATTCGCCGTCGCGAGACGCGCTCGACCCGATTCAAACCGAAGCTCACATGATTCCGCGCAGTGATTGAACTGCGCGGATTTTTTTCGCCTTCGCGCCGGGCAGACCGGCGTGCCGAATACCGGTCGTTCAGATCAACCGGCCAGCCCCACCGTCTGGGCAACGAGCCACAGATTCGCCGCACTGATCGCAACAAACAGCGTCCACACGAGCAGGCGCGTCGGCAGCGTGTTGGCGAATTCGCCTATCAGCGAGCGGTCGCTAGTCATGCGGATCAGCGGATACAGCGCGAGCGCTCGCGTGATGAAGCGCCGCTGCCAGCACGGAATCTTCATTTTCAGGAAGCCTTCCATGATGACCTGCCCCGCCACCGTACCGGTGAACGTCGAGCTTTGTCCCGACGCGAGCAGCGTGATCGCGAACAGGAAGGCGGCGAAGCCGGTGCCGACGATCGGCGCTAGCAGCCGGTAGGCGTCCTCGATCTGCGTGACCTGGTCGTGGCCCGTCGCGTAAAACGCGGCGGCCGCGAGAATCAGGATCGCCATGTTGATCAGCGCCGCGATCACGAGCGATGCGATCGTGTCGATGCGTGACATGCCGATCGCCGAGCGGATGCTGGCCGGATCGCGCTTCACCGCGCGGGTCTGCACGATCGACGAGTGCAGATACAGGTTATGCGGCATCACCGTCGCGCCGAGAATGCCAAGCGTCGTTGATGAGGTCGATGAAGCGCTTGCCAACAGGCTTAGGAATTCAGCGCTTCGCCACCTGCTGCTGCGCTGAAACCGATGCGGCACCGGCCGCAGAGCCGGAAGCCGCAGCCAGCGAAGCCGCCGCGCCGCCGGAAGCACCAACCGGCACCGGCGCCGCCCCCACCGCCGTATCCCCCGCCGTCACATCGCCCCAACCGCCACCGAGCGCGCGAATCAGATTCACGGTCGCGACCGCCTGCGTGCCCGCCAGATGGCTCGCCTGCAATTGCGACTGCAGCACCTGCCGCTCGCCATCGATCACGTCGAGATAGCTGACCGCGCCCTCCGTGTACTGCGTGCGTGACAGATGCGCGGCGCGCTGCGACGCATCGACCGCGTCGTTCTGCTCGCGCATCTGATCGTCGAGCAAGCGCAGATCGGCAAGATTGTCCTCGACTTCACGGAACGCCACGAGCACCTGCTGGCGATATTGCGCGACGTCCTCGTCGTACTTCGAACGGGCCTGCGCGAGATTGGCCTTGCGACGGCCGCCGTCGAAGATCGGCACCGTCAGCGCGGTACCCGCGAACGGACCGAGGATGAACGCGCGGCTCGACCACATGAACAGATCGCCGAGCGTCGCCGATTCAAAGCCGAACGCGCCCGTGATGTCGAGCTTCGGGAAGAACGCCGACTTCGCGAGCCCGACGCGCGCGTTCGCTGCCTGCATCGCGCGTTCGGCTGCCGCGATGTCCGGCCTGCGTTCGAGCAGCGCCGACGGCAAACCCGGCGGCACGCGCACCGCCACCGGCGCGAGCGGTTGTTCCGCGAACGAGAAATCCGCGGGCGGCTTGCCGAGCAGAATCGCGAGGCTATGCTCCGAGGCCGCCCGTTGCCGCGCGACGCCGACCGCATCGGCACGCGCGCTCGCGAGCTCGTTACGCGAGCGCGACAGATCCAGCTCGCTGATATCGCCTTCCTTGAAGCGCCGCTCGACGAGCTTCAGCGTGTCCTCGCGCAACGCGACGGTGCGGCGATACAGATCCTGGTCGGTGTCGAGCTCGCGCAACTGGAAGTAGTTCTGCGCGACATCGGCCTGCAACGACAGCTGCACCGAGCGAAACAGCGCTTCGCTCTGCTGCTCGTCCGAGCGCGACGCGTTCACGTTCGAGCTGACCCGCCCGAACAGATCCGCCTCATACGACGCGCCGACCTGCGCGCGCCAGATCGTGCCCGTCGTGCCGCCCGCGCTGTCCGGCAGGAATTGCGACGCCGCCGACGCACGCTCGCGGGTCGGGCCGAAGCCCGCGTCGAACTTCGGGAACCAGTCGGACTTCGCCGCCTGCGTGACCGCGCGCGCCTGCTGCACGCGCGCTGCTGCGGCCTTCAGGTCCTGGTTCGCGGCGGCGGCCTGCTCTTCGAGCGCGTCGAGCTGCGGGTCGCCGAACACCTTCCACCATTCGCCACGCAGGGCGTCGTCGGCGGGCTGGGCCGGCTTCCACGTGCCGGTGTTTTGCGCCGACGCGGCCGAACCAGCCGCCACGCCCGACGCAGCCGCAGCCGACGTCGCCATCGCCGGCGCTTCCTTGAACGCCGCCGGCGTATCGACGTCGGGACGCTTGTACGTCGGCTCGACCGAACAAGCGGCCAGCAGGGCGATCAGCAAACCGCTCGCGGCCGCGCGGCCCCATCCGCGCAAAGATACAAAGCGAGATTCAAAGCGTTTCATTGTTGTTTTCTCCTCAGGCGTCCGTAACGGGCGCGCCGTAGCGCGGCGCATCCTTCTGCGCGACGTGAATCGTCCCGCCCGCGAGCGAACGCAGCACCACATAGAACACCGGCGTCAGCATCAGGCCGAACAGCGTGACGCCGAGCATGCCGAAGAACACCGCGACGCCCATCGCGTGACGCATCTCCGAGCCCGCGCCGCTCGACAACACCAGCGGCACCACGCCCATGATGAAGGCGATCGACGTCATCAGAATCGGCCGCAGACGCAGACGGCTCGCTTCGATCGCGGCCTGCAGCGGACTGCGTCCGTCGTGTTCGAGCTCACGCGCAAACTCGACGATCAGGATCGCGTTCTTCGCGGACAAGCCCACCAGTACCATCAAACCGATCTGCGTGAAGATGTTGTTGTCGCCGCCGGTGAGCCACACGCCGGTCAGCGCTGACAGCACGCTCATCGGCACGATCAGGATCACGGCGAGCGGCAGCGTCAGGCTTTCGTACAGCGCGGCGAGCACGAGGAACACGAGCAGCACGCTGATCGGGAACACCCACATGCCCGCATTGCCGGCGAGGATCTGCTGATACGTGAGATCGGTCCACTCGAGCTTCACGCCGCGCGGCAGCACCTCGGCGGCCACGCGTTCGGCCGCGGCCTGCGCCTGTCCCGACGAAAAGCCGGGCGCTGGGCCGCCGTTGATGTCGGCCGCCGTGTAGCCGTTGTAGCGCACCACCATCTCCGGTCCGTAGGTCGGCGTCACCGTGACGAGCGACGACAACGGCACCATCTCGCCCGCCGCGTTGCGCGTCTTCAGTTGCAGGATGTCGTCGGCGCGTTGACGGAACGGCGCATCCGCCTGCACGCGCACCTGATACACGCGACCGAAGCGGTTGAAGTCGTTCACGTACAGAGAGCCCAGATAGATCTGCATCGTGTCGAACACGTCCGTGACCGGCACGCCGAGCTGCTTCGCCTTCACGCGATCGAGATCGACGTTCAGCTGCGGCACGTTGATCTGATAGCTGGAGAAGGTCGGCCCAAGTTCGGGCGTTTGCGCCGCGCGCTTCACGAATGCTTCGGCAGCCTTGTTGAGTTCCGCGTAACCGAGCGCGCCGTGATCTTCGAGCTGCATCTTGAAGCCTCCGAGCGTGCCGAGCCCGAGCACCGGCGGCGGCGGGAACACCGCGACGAACGAGTCCTTGATCGCGCCGTACTGCCGATTCAGCGCACCGGCAATCGCGCCTGCCGAGAGCTTCCTGTTGCCGCGCTCCTTGAACGGCTTCAGCGTGACGAACACGATGCCCGCGCTCGAACTATTCGTGAAGCCATTCACCGACAGACCAGGGAAGGCCACCGCGCTTTCGACGCCCGGCTGCTTCAGCGCGATCGCGCTCATATCGCGGATCACCTTCTCCGTGCGATCGAGCGAGGCACCGTTCGGCAACTGCGCGAACGCGATCAGATACTCCTTGTCCTGCGCGGGCACGAAGCCGCCCGGCACGACCCGCGCCACCAATACGGTTGCACCGACGAGGATCGCGTACACCGCGAGCATCGCGCCCTTGCGGCTCAGCACGCCGGTCACGCCGCGGCCGTAGGCTTCCGAACCACGATGAAAGACCTTGTTGAAACGCTTGAAGAAGCCGCCGAGCACACGGTTCATCACACGCGTCAGCCAGTCTTCCTTCTCGCCGTGGCTGCGCAGCAGCAGCGCGGACAACGCCGGCGACAGGGTCAGCGAATTGAACGCCGAGATCACCGTCGAGATCGCGATGGTCATCGCGAACTGCTTGTAGAACTGGCCCGTGAGACCCGTCATGAACGCGAGCGGCACGAACACGGCGACGAGCGTCAGTGCAATCGCGATGATCGGCCCGCTCACTTCGCGCATCGCCTTGTAGGTCGCATCGCGCGCACTGAGCCCGCTCTCGATGTTGCGCTCGACGTTCTCCACCACGACGATCGCATCGTCGACCACGATGCCGATCGCGAGCACCATGCCGAACAGCGACAACGCGTTGATCGAGAAGCCGAACGCAAGCAGCAGCGAGAACGTACCGACGATCGACACCGGCACCGCGATCAACGGAATGATCGACGCGCGCCACGTCTGCAGGAACACGATCACGACGATCACGACCAGCGCGATCGCTTCGAGCAGCGTATGGATCACCGCCTCGATACTCGAACGCACGAACTGCGTCGGGTCGTAGACGATCCGGTATTCGACGCCGGCCGGCATGTCTTCGGCGAGTTCCTTCATCGCCGCGCGCACCTGCTCTGAAATCGCGAGCGAGTTCGCACCCGGCGCCTGATTGATCGCGAGCGCAACCGCGGGCTTATTGTCGAGCAGCGAACGCAGGCCATATTCCGACGCCGCGAGCTCGATCCGGGCGATATCGCGCAGATAGGTCACGCCGCCGTCGGGCGTGGTCTTCACGATGATGTCGCCGAATTCGCCCTCGGTCTTCAAACGGCCGCGCGCATTCACCGACAACTGCAACTGCGTGCCCGGCACCGACGGCGATGCACCGATCACACCGGCCGCGACCTGGATGTTCTGCTCGCGGATCGCGTTGACGACTTCGGTCGCCGTGAGACCGCGCTGCGCGACTTTCTGCGGATCGAGCCAGATACGCATTGCGTAATCGCCCGAGCCCCACAGCTGCACTTCGCCGACGCCCTGAATCCGCGCGAGCCGATCCTTCACGTTGAGCAGCGCGTAATTGCGCAGATACGTCATGTCGTAGCGATCGTTCGGCGAGATCAGGTGCACGACCATCGTCAGCGTCGGCGAACTCTTGATCGTCGTCACGCCGAGCCGCTGCACGTCTTCCGGCAGACGCGGCAGCGCCTGGTTGACGCGGTTCTGCACGAGCTGCGTCGCGAGGTCGGGATTGGTGCCGAGCTTGAACGTGACGGTCAGTGTCAGATTGCCGTCGCTATTGGCCTGCGACTGCATGTACAACATGTTCTCGACACCATTGATCTGCTCTTCGAGCGGCGCGGCGACCGCCTCGGCGATCACCTTCGGATTCGCGCCCGGATACTGCGCGTGCACCACCACCGAAGGCGGCACCACTTCCGGATACTCGGAAATGGGCAGCTTGAACAGCGAGATGATGCCCCCGAGCAGGATCAATACCGATAGCACGCCTGCGAAGATCGGGCGATCGATGAAGAATTTGGATATGTTCATTGGAAGCTCTTAACGTTGGAGCATGCGCGTTGGAGCATGCGGCTCACGAATTGCCTTTCGCGCCGGCCTCGGCCTTGGCACGCGACTGCGCGAGCGCTGCGCTGTTCGGGTCGTCGTCGGTCGTCATCGGCACCATGTGCGCTCGGACCGTATCGCCGGGACGCACGCGCTGAACGCCGTTGACGACGATCCGATCGCCCGGCTTCAAGCCATCCTTGACGACGCGCAGATTGCCTTGCATCGAACCCGTCGTGATCCCGCGATAAACGACGTGGTTGCCCTGATCGACGACCAGCACGAACTTCTTGTCCTGGTCGGTGCCGACCGCGGCATCGTCGATCAACAGCGCCGGATGCGGTGCGCTGCCCCCGACCTTGATGCGCGCGTAGAGGCCCGGAATCAGCGCGCCGTCCGCGTTGTCGAACTTCGCGCGCACGCGGATCGTGCCCGACGACGTGTCGAGCCGGTTGTCGACCGACTCGATCGTGCCGCTGCGCGAGTAGCCGGATTCATCGGCGAGACCGAGTTCGACCGGCACCTTGCTGCCGTCCTTCGCGCGGCTCAGGTATTGCAGGTAGGTCTGCTCGTCCGCGTCGAACGACGCGTAGATCGGCGACACCGACACGAGCGTCGTCAGCGGCACCGAACTCGCGCCCGCCGCCACCACGTTGCCGACCGTGATCTCCGCGCGCGACACGCGGCCCGACACCGGCGCGACGATCTTCGTGTAGCCGAGATTGATGCGCGCGGTTTCCAGTGCGGCTTGCGCGGCCTTCAGGTTCGCGCTCGCCTCGCGCGCGGCGTTCTGCTTCTCGTCGTAGTCGCGTTTGGCGATCGCGTTGTCGACGATCAGCCGTTGCGCGCGTTCCCAGTCGCTTTGCGTGTAGCCGGTGCGTGCCTGCGCGGCCGCGAGCTGCGCTTGCGCGCGATCGACTTCGGCCGCGTACGGACGCGGATCGATCACGAACAGCGTGTCGCCCTGCTTCACGAGCGCGCCGTCCTTGAAGTTGACTGACACGATCGTGCCCGGCACCTGCGAACGCACGTCCACTTTCTGCACGGCTTCGAGACGGCCCGAATACGACTGCCAGTCGGTGATCGTCTTCTGCACGACGGTCGCCACGTCTACTTCCGGCACGATGGTGGGTGCGGCCGGCGAGCTCGCATCGACACGAATCGCGCCGAACGTGCCAAGCCCGGCAAGAACGACGACGACCACGGCGGCTAACGCCACGCGGCGGCGGGAAAGAGGAAGGATAGTCATGTGTAGCTCCCGGTATCGTTGATTGAATTTCTGTTTATCGATGAGCGCGCGCGTCGAAGCGCCACTGGAAAAAGCGCACCGCTTCCTGCAAAGCGGGCGGATGATCGGCGAGCGCTGCGTGCGACACGCTCGGAAAGCGCACCACCTGGGTCTGCACGCCCGCGTCGATCAGATTGCTTGCATACTTCTCGGCCTCGACGTGCAGCACGTCGTTCTGCGCGGTCGCGATCAGCGTGGCCGGCAAGCCGGCGAGCCGCGACGATTCGAGCGGCGCCGCATACGGATGCATGCGCTGAGACGCTTGCGGCAGATACGCGCGATAACACGCGGCGCACTCGCGCGCGGTGATATCCGAACCGAGCCGCCGCTCGTCGCCGAGCCGCGTCAGGCTCGGATCCAGCATCGGGCCGAACAGCGCCTGCGCGCTGATCGGCACGTCGCCACGATCTCGCGCGATGAACGCGAGACAATTGGCGAGTTGGCCGCCCGCGTCATGGCCCGCCACACCGATCTTTCTGCTATTGCCACCAAACGCCCGCGCTCGCGTCTGCACCCACAGCGCCGCGCGATGCGCGTCTTCCGGCGCGGCCGGAAACGGAAACCGCGGCGCGAGCGAATAGCCGACCGACACCACGAGCGCCGGTAAGTGTTCTGCGAAATACCGCGCGGCGAAATCCGCGCACTCGATCGAACCCTTCGTAAAACCGCCGCCGTGAAAATAAAGCAGCACCGGCAATGCGGTTTTTTTCGTCAGCCGATACAGGCGCAACGTAATGGGTTGAGCGTACCCATCGATACCCACGTCGGTGACTTCAAGCGTTGCGTCATTGGCCTCAGCGCCAGTGTCTTCGGCGGAAACGCCGGTGGAAAAAGGCGGGTACGGCGATTTGAATGCATCCATGTCGAGCCGCGCAAATGCGCATAGAACTTCAATGGTCCGAATTGTGGGTTCGGCAGACTCGCAAATAAATGCCTATAATCCGGCAACACAATTCGGTGCCTTTGAACAATCCCGTTGTGATTGTTTTCGCGGACTCCATTCCCGCCTGTGCACCTGCCCCTTCTGGAGGTTTGCAATGGACCGGCTTCAGGCCATGCAAGTGTTCACGCGCGTCGTCGACACCAACAGCTTTACCCGCGCAGCGGAAACGCTCGACCTGCCGCGCGCATCGGTTACTACGATTATTCAGAACCTCGAAGCGTTTCTCGGCACGCGGCTGATGCACCGGACCACCCGCCGTCTGTCGCTGACGCCCGATGGCGCCGCGTACTACGAACGCTGCGTGCGCATCCTCGCGGATGTCGAAGAGACCGAGGCGAGTTTCCAGAGCGGCAACAAGAAGCCGCACGGCAAGCTACGCATCGACATGCCAGGCTCGATTGGCCGTCTGCTCGTCATTCCGTCGCTGTGCGAATTCCACACGCGCTATCCGGACATCGATCTGCAACTGGGCCTGACCGACCGGCCCGTCGATCTGCTGCAAGAAGGTGTCGATTGCGTGGTGCGTGTCGGCGCGTTGCAGGATTCGTCGCTGGTCGCGCGCCGCATCGGTCTGTTCGAGGGCGTGACCTGCGCGTCGCCCGACTACATCAAGCGCGCGGGCGTGCCCGCTTCGCTCGAAGATCTCGACAATCACAAAGCCGTCAACTACTTCTCGAGCCGCACGGGACGCACGCTCGACTGGGCGTTCCTGGTGAACGGCAACGAAGTGGAAGTGAAGATGAAAAGCATCGTGTCGGTCAACGACGCGGATGCCTACGTGACCTGCGGACTCGAAGGCTTCGGCCTGATTCAGCCGGCGCGCTTCATGGTGCTGCCGCATCTGGGCTCGGGTCAGCTCGTCGAAGTACTGCCGGACTTGAAACCCTTGCCGATGCCGATTTCGGCAGTCTATCCGCACAGTCGTCATCTGTCGCCGAAAGTCCGCGTTTTCGTAGACTGGATCGCGGAGCTGTTCGATCGTTGCCCATTGCTGAGCGGACGCGGCACTCTCGACGCCACCTGCACGAAGCGCACATTCGAGCAGCGCGAGTCCGCGCCGGCACTCGACACGCCGGTGATGACCGAATGGGTCGCATGAAGTACGGGAAGTGAAACAGTGAATTCCAGCCGCGGCGCCAATGCCGCGGCAACCGTGCAATCGCACGGCCCCGGTGAAGCCTCGCTCGCGATTGTTCCTGAATCGCGACAATTCATTTCGCAAACCCGCGATTTATCCACACCGCGTCGACGTCTACATTTCACGCTGTCGCAGCGCCATCGCGCTGCCAATGAATCGACAGGAGTGAATCATGAAACGCAATCTGTTGGCAGGCCTCGCTCTGTCGCTGCTCGTCAGCGTTCCGGCATTTGCGCAAGGCGGCGGCGGTATCGGCCGCGCGGGAACGTATGACACGCAACCGGCGCCGACCGCGAGCACGAAGACACGCGCCGAGGTCAAGGCCGAACTGGTCGCCGCGTATCGCGACGGCTCGCTGCCCTCACTGAATCGCACCTCGTATCCGGACAAAGGCCTGATCGGCCAGACGCAAGCCGCGCGCATCGCGTTGCAGGAAGGAACGAACGGCGAAGTGACGCGAGTTGCGAAGGGCCAGTAACGAGTTAGAAGAAGTTGATTCAGAACCCGGCGCGCTTGCGGCGCAAAACTGCGCGCCTCTTCATCAAGGAGCACATCATGACACCATCGGAACTCGACAACTGGAATACCGACACGCCCGTGTGGACACCGTATCGCCCGGTACGGCATTGAGCGTTGGCTGTCGTTCACGGCACTCGGCGTCATGCGCCCGCGAAGTGGCTTCGCGGGCGCATTTGCATTGAAGCGATCGAAAGCGGTGCGGCCCGTGACGACGCGATTGCCGTCGTTTCCCTATAATCGAACATCCTTCCCTCGCAGCGGGTTTGTGCGCTTCACTATAGGAGCAACACGATGGATTATGTGAAACTCGGCCGCACCGGCCTCGATGTATCGCGTCTCTGTCTCGGCTGTATGAGTTATGGCGTACCCTCGCGCGGCACGCACCCTTGGTCGCTCGACGACGAAGCCGCGCGGCCCTTCATCAAGCAGGCGCTCGATCACGGCATCAACTTCTTCGACACGGCCAACGTCTATTCGGACGGCACCAGCGAGGAAATCGTCGGCCGTGCGCTGAAGGACTTTGCGAAGCGCGATGAGATCGTGCTCGCCACCAAGGTCAATAGCCGCATGCATCCGGGCCCGAACGGCGCGGGGCTGTCGCGCAAGGCGATCATGGCGGAGATCGATAACAGCCTGCGGCGGCTCGGTACCGACTATGTCGACCTGTATCAGATCCATCGCTGGGACTACGGCACGCCAATCGAAGAAACGATGGAAGCGCTGCACGATGTCGTGAAAGCCGGCAAGGCGCGCTATCTCGGCGCGTCGTCGATGTACGCATGGCAGTTTGCCAAGGCGCTGCAGGTGGCCGAGCGCAATGGCTGGACGCGCTTCGTGACGATGCAGAACTACGTGAATCTGCTGTACCGCGAGGAAGAGCGCGAAATGCTGCCGCTGTGCGAAAGCGAAGGCATCGGCGTGATTCCGTGGAGTCCGCTTGCCCGCGGACGCTTGACGCGCGACTGGGACACCGAAAGCGCGCGCTCGGAAACCGATGAATTCGGCCGCACGCTGTACGCGCACACGCAGGAAGCAGATCGGCGTATCGTCGAGCGGGTCAGCGAGATCGCGAAAGAGCGCGGCGTGCCGCGCGCGCAGATTGCGCTAGCGTGGGTGCTGCAGAAGAAGCCGATTACCGCGCCGATTGTCGGTGCTACCAAACTGCATCATCTCGACGATGCGGTTGCGGCGCTCTCGTTGAAGCTCAGTGACGACGAAGTTCGCCGGCTCGAAGAACTGTACGTGCCGCATGCGGTGGCGGGGTTCAAATAAACGCTGTGAAGCGTACTGGCATCCAGTCGGGACGGGCGGAATGACCCGCGATTGCAGCGCGCGTCGCTTCGCCTCATCTCGCCTCCTCTCGCCTCCTCTCGTCCGCGGGGTTCATGGACCCGATTCATGCCCGAGTGGAGAAGTCTTCTTTAATTGCGCGGCACATCCGGTTCGAAGAACACCCAGTGCACCTGAGGAAACGTGGCCTGCAGATCGGCCTCGATGACGTTGATCGCATCGACCATCGCGCGGCCGCTCGCGTAGTCGATCATTTCCGCCTGCACCGCCACCACCACGTGACGCCCCCACTGCAGCGTGATCATGTTGATGATGCCGCGAATCTCGGGACGCGCGCGCAGATGCGCGTCGATGGCGCTGCGCACTTCCGGGCTCGCCGATTCGCCGACGAGCATCGACTTCACTTCACGCGCGACGAGCCACGCGATCGTCATCAGCAGAAAACCGATCCCCACCGAGCCGAGCGCGTCATACACGGGGCTGCCGGTCACCATCGTCGATAGCACCGCGACGAAGGCGATCGCGAGACCGAATAGCGCGGCGATATCTTCGCCGGCCACGACCAGCAGATCCGATTCGCGCGTCTCGCGAAACCAGTGCCACAGATTTTTATCCGGATGCGTCTTGCGAATCTCCTTGACCGCGCCCCACAACGATAGCGATTCGAGCACCACCGACACACCGAGCACCGCCAACGCGACGAACGCATATTGCAACGGCTCGCGCGCAATCAGTCGATGCACGCCCTCATACACCGAAAACGCACCGCCGACGAAAAACAGCAGCAACGCAACCAGCAGCGAATAGAAGTTGATTTCGCGGCCGCTGCCCATCGGATGCAAAGGGCTCACCGGCTTGCGCGCTTCGCGCAGTCCGAATAGCAGCAGCAGTTGATTGCCGCAGTCGGCGGTGGAGTGAATCGCTTCGGCGAACATCGATCCGGAGCCGGTGAACGCCGCCGCGGCGAACTTGCAGACGGCGATGCCGAAGTTGGCGGCGAGTGCGTAGAAAATGGCTTTCGGCGATTCTTCTTTCATCTGCTGGCGGGGGTCGGTGAGTGGGCTGGGTATTGTTGGGTATTGCACGAGCGCAGTGATCGGCAAGTACTCGATATTATGGATGACAACGACACACCCGGTCGCAGGAATCGGACCTGATGTGCCGTCGTGCCGCCAGTTCCCCAGGCGTCCTTTGCACCATTCGTGCGGCTCACGCCCTCTCTAGCGCCGCCATCTCCCGCACGACAACCAGCAGCACCGAAAGACTCGCGCCGCCCGTCGCGCGCAGATCGGTGAGCAGACGCGTATAACGCTCGAGCTGTGCCGCGCGTTTGTCGCGCCACGCTTGCACCAGCGAATCGGGCGTCGACGCATCGGTCGCGCCGGCCAATGCGCTCGTGGTCAGCGCGCGCTTGAGCCGCGCGAGTTCGGCGAGCGCAGATGCGCGCGCGAGCATGTCCCAATGCGTCGGCGCCGGCAACGAGGCGGCGCGCTCGCTGATCCAGCTGTAATTCAGCAGCGTGCCGAGCGCGAAGTAGACGCCCGCGACCTGTTCGAGATTGCGCCCGCACGTCGACGCGACTTCGGCGATATCGAGCAGAGCGGCCGACACCTCGCCGCTCGCGATCCGCACCGCGAGATCGCTATCGACACCCGCATCGACGAACACCCGTTGCCGCTCCGACAACGCTTCGAGGTCCGCGCCAGGCAACAGCGCCGGCCATTGTGGCGCGAGACGCTGCGCGGCGTCGCGACAGCGCGCGAGCAGGCCGGTCACGTCGTCGCCGGCCGCGCCCGTTTGCAGATGCCGCAGGAACCACAGCGCCGAACGTTCGACGAGCCGCGCGACCTCCGCGAACATGCGTGCCTGCACGTCGTCGGGAACGCGGTTGTCGAGCGCGTCGATGCTGCGCCAGATCTGATCGAGATCGAACACGTCGCGCGCCATGATGCACGCGCGCACGATGTCGCCGGGCTGTGCATCGGTCTCCTCCATCAGCCGATGCACGAACTCGCAGCCGACGCGATTCACGAGCGCATTCGTCAGATGCGTCGCGAGGATTTCACGGCGCAGCGGATGGCGCTGCATCGGTTCGCGGAAACGCTGCCGCAGAGGTTTCGGAAAGTACTCGATCAACATATCGCTGACGAGCGGATCTTCCGGCATCGACGATTCGAGCAGCGCGTCATAGAGCCACATCTTGCTGTACGCGAGCAGCACCGCGCGCTCGGGTGTCGTCAGTCCCTGCTTCGCGGCCGCGCGCTCGGCGATGTCCTCGTCGGTGGGCAGAAACTCGATCACGCGATTGAGCCGCCCCGCCTTCTCCAGATAGCGCATCAGGCGCGCTTCGGCATCGAGCAGCTCCACGCCAAAACGGCCCGCGATCGACAAAGCCTGGGTCTGATAGTAGTTGTCCGTCAGCACGAGCAGACCGACTTCATCGGTCATTTCGGCAAGCAACGCATTGCGCTGCTTCTCCGTCATCTCGCCGTCGGCGACGACGAGGCCCAGCAGAATCTTGATGTTGACCTCGTGATCCGAGCAATCGACACCGGCCGAATTATCGATCGCATCGGTATTGATGCGGCCGCCGCGCTGCGCGAACTCGATGCGCCCGAGTTGCGTCAAGCCGAGATTGCCCCCTTCGGCCACGACCTTGCAGCGCAGATCCGCGCCGTTCACGCGGATCGCGTCGTTCGCGCGATCGCCCGCCTGCTGATTGGTCTCGCGGCTCGCCTTCGCATAGGTGCCGATGCCGCCGTTGTAAAGCAGATCGACCGGCGCCTGCAGAATCACGCGCATCAGCTCGGCCGGCGAGAGCGCCGCCGCGCTGATCCCGAGCGCCGCCTGCACCGCCGTCGACAGCGGAATCGTCTTCGCGCTGCGCGGGAACACGCCGCCGCCGGCCGAGATCAGCGACGGATCGTAATCGGCCCAGCTCGAACGGTCGAGCATGAAGAGCCGCGCGCGCTCCGCCATGCTCGCCGCGGGATCGGGATTCGGATCGAGAAAGATATGGCGGTGATCGAACGCGGCGAGCAGCTTGATATGCGGCGACAGCAGCATGCCGTTGCCGAACACGTCGCCCGACATGTCGCCGACACCGACCACCGTGAAGTCCTCGCTCTGCGTGTCGACGCCGATTTCGCGGAAGTGCCGCTTGACCGACTCCCACGCGCCGCGCGCGGTGATACCCATCTTCTTGTGGTCATAGCCGACCGAGCCGCCCGACGCGAACGCGTCGTCGAGCCAGAAACCGTATTCCTGCGAGATCGCATTCGCGTAGTCGGAAAACGTGGCCGTGCCCTTGTCGGCGGCGACGACCAGATACGGGTCGTCGGGGTCGTGGCGCACCACGTCAGGCGGTGGCACGACGTCGGTGCTCGCCAGATTGTCGGTCACGTCGAGCAAGCCGCGCAGGAAGGTCTGATAGCACGCGACGCCTTCGCGCATCCACGCATCGCGCTCGCTCTGCGGCGGCGGATTCTTGACGACGAAGCCGCCCTTCGAGCCGACCGGCACGATCACCACGTTCTTCACCATCTGCGCCTTCATCAGGCCGAGCACTTCCGTGCGGAAATCCTCGCGCCGATCAGACCAGCGCAGGCCGCCGCGCGCGACGCGCCCGCCTCGCAGATGGACGCCCTCGACGCGCGGCGAATAGACCCAGATCTCGAACATCGGTTTCGGCTCGGGCAAGCCGGGCACCTGGGCGGGATCGAACTTGAACGACAGATACGGCTTCGGTTGGCCCAGAGCGTCATGGCGGTAGTAGTTAGTGCGCTTGGTCGCCTTGATCACGCCGAGGAACTGCCGCAGGATGCGGTCTTCGTCGAGATTAGGCACCTGGTCGAGCGCGCTGTCGATCGTCTCCAGACAAACGTTGACGCGGGCCTCGCGTACCGCGCCGAGCGCCGGATCGAAGCGCGCGATGAACAGGTCGACGAGCATGCGCGCAATTGCCGGATTGCCGGTCACCGCGCGTTCGATATACGCGTCGCTGAACGTCGAACCGACTTGCCGCAAATACTTCGCGTAAGCGCGCAGAATCGTCACCTCGCGTGCATTGAGCTGCGCGCGCAGCACGAGGCGGTTGAAGTCGTCGCTTTCGATCGTGCCGGTCCACACCTGCTCGAACGCCTGTTCGAACAGATCCTTGACCCGCTCGATGTCGAACTCGGTATCGTCCGCGAGTTCGAGGCCGAAGTCGTGGATCCACGCGGGCATCGCACCGGGCGCCTCGATCAGATGAGGCCGCTCTTCGTCGACGCGCACGCCCAGATGTTCGAGCATCGGCAAGCTGCGCGACAGTGCGATCGGCAGCCCCGTGCGATACACCTTGAAACGGAACGCGCGCGGTCCCGATTCGATCGGCCTGTACAGGTTCATCGCGAGCCGCTCGCTGCCCTGCACGCGCTCGATCAGTTCGATATCGCGCACGGCCGTGCGCGCCGGATAGTCGTCGCGATAGCCGGCCGGGAACGAATCGGCGTAGTGCTGCAGCAAACGGTTGCCCTGCTCTTCTCCGTACGCGTCGAGCAATGCGTCGGCCAGATCGTCCTGCCAGCGTCGCGCGACCTGCACGAGGCGCGCTTCGAGCTCGCGCGTGTCGACGCTCGGCATGCCGCCCGCTTTGGCATGGACGACGAAATGAATTCGCGCGAGCGTCGACTCCGACAGCAGCGGCGTGAATTCGACGTTCTCACCATTGAATGCGTCGGCGAGCAGGTTCGCGATGCGCTGCCGCAGATCGGTGTTGTACTTGTCGCGCGACACGAACACGAGGCACGATACGAAGCGATCGAAGCGATCGCGCCGCACGAACAGCCGCGTGCGCTGATGCTCCTGCAAACGCAGCACGCCGAGGGCGGTGTCGTACAGCTGGTCCTCGTCGGCCTGGAACAATTCGTCGCGCGGATAGGTCTCGAGCACCGTCACCAGCGATTTCGCCAGATGACCTTTCGGCAGGAATGCGGCGCGTCTGACGATATTTGCGCATTTGCGCCTCACGATCGGAATCTCCGCGGCCGACACGAAATAAGCGGTCGACGTATACAGGCCGATGAAGCGCCGCTCGCCTGTCACCTTGCCATCGGCGCCGCTCAGCTTGATGCCGACATAGTCGAGATAGCCGGGCCGGTGCACCGTGGCGCGCGAATTGGCCTTAGTCAGAAAGATCGGCGACGACCCGGAGATGATCTCCGCGGCCGCCGGCGGCAACGGCGTGACTTCCGCCGCGCCGCCCGGCTGCAGCGCCTCGCGCAGAATGCCGAGACCGGAGCCCGCGACCGCCCGCAAACCGAAGCCGCCGTCGTGCTGCACCAGTTCGTAATCACGGTGGCCGAGGAACGTGAAATGATCGGCGACCATCCATTCGACGAACGCGCGCGCTTCGACGCCCTCGGGACCGGTTTCGCGCACCTTCATATCTTGAATGGTCTGCTTCGCGCGTTCGATGATCTTCGGCCAATCCTCGACCGCCGCGCGCACGTCGCCGAGCACGCGCGCGATGTCGTCGCGCAACGCGTCGAGTTTTGCGGCATCGCCACAACGATCGACCTCGAAATGGATGCACGAGGTCAGATGCGAGCGCGTATCGCCGGCTTCTTCGGCACCTTGGCTCACGCGCGCGATGCTGCCGTCCGGCGCGCGCCAGACCCGAAATACCGGATGGACGACCGAATGCAGCGCGAGCCGATGCCGGTTGACCGACATCGAGACCGAATCGACGAGGAACGGCATGTCGTCGTTGACGATTTCGATCACCGTGTGATCGGAATGCCAGCCATGCTGTTCGAGGATCGGGTTATACACGCGCAGCCGCTGCTCGCCCGGCACGAAGCGCTGCGCGGTCTGCCAGTGGGCCAGCGCCGCGCCGTACAGATCGGCGATCGAGCGGCTTTGCAGATCGCCCGCGTCGACGAAATCGTAGTAATGCCGCAGGAAGGGTTCGACGATATTGAAGGTCGGCTCCGGCAACCGCCCCCGCGCAAATTCGACAACATCGTTCAGCAGGTGTGTGACGGCTTCTTCGTTCTTTGCTTGCATGATCGACTCCCCTGGCTGGCGGCAATGGTGAGTATCGCGTGATTCGCAGGCAACGTCTGACTTGGAATTATGCGCCTGCCGTACGCGATACGGCCGTTTCGCGCAGTCAGGTAATACCCGCTGACCGGTCGTCGAAGAATCGCCAGGCTCTGGCATCGCTGCGGCGCGGCAACGCCGTGCGCGGCTCAACGCGCGGGCTTTGCGGGCGCCGGTGCCGGCGCGGCCGCATCGCTATTCTCGGCGCGCTGGGTGAGCCACGCGCGAATCTGCGCGGCCGTCCATGCGGGATCGTCATGGGGTAGATCGTGGCCGGCCCACGGATGCTTGCGATGCGGCGCGCCCCACGCCGCCGCGAGCTTCGCCGAACAGACCGGGTTGACGAGCCCATCGGCTTCCGACGACAGAATCAGCAGTGCACACTCCGGCGCGGCGGGCGCCGCGCTAAAGCACGCGGCCGCCCACAATTGCCGCAGCGCATTCGCGCGGCTCACCGGCGCGCTGCGGCGAATCGCAGTCCAGGCAGCGAGATCCGCGCCCAAGGTGTGGAGGTTATTGCACGTGAGTCGATGGATGCCGCTCTCGGCATCGGCGGCATCGCTCCAATGCGCCGCGACGCCGAGCAGACCAGGCCACGCCGACGGCCGCAGCCGCTCGTGCATGCGGCTGAACGGCCGCATGCTCGTATTGATCAGCACGAGCCGTTCGATCTCGCCGGGATGACGCTGTGCCCAGTGGGTCGCGACCATGCCGCCGAGCGACATCGCGAGCACGTTGTAGGGGCCCGGCACCCCCGTTTCGAGCGCCGCCTGCCGCACGAATGCGACCATGCCCGCGACGCTCGCGGGCGCGCGCCGCCGCACGTATTCACCGTTGCCAGGCAGATCGAGCAGCAGCAAACGCAAGCCGGTCGTGCTCGTTGCGGCTGGGGTTGCATCGCGCAAGCGATCGCCCGAAATTTGACCCAGGGTTTCGCGCAACGCCGCCGGCAAGCTCCCCCAATGCCGCGTTTCCCGCGTCAGTCCGCGCAACAGAATCCATGTGCTCATACGCGATCCGGCCTGTACCAGTGATCGAGCGCGCTTTGCAGCAACTGCTCGCGACGGTTGCCTTGCGGCAGCCAGCGCTGCGCCGAAAACGCCGCGCGCGCGAGGAAGTCGAACAGGTTCGCATGGCGCCGCAGCACGCGCGCGGTGCGATGCTCCATGACCGGATTGAACATGCCCTGCCGCGAAAACAACTGCCGCGGGTTTTTCTTGATCCACAGCCACGAGCCGAGTTCGAGCGTCATCGGCAGAAAGACGTTCGGCGCCGGCGTGCGGTCATACGCGTAGTCCCACAGATCGCCGTGCACCAGATACTGATGGCTTTGCGGCTCGAACGTGTAGCCGTGATGCGGATGCGCGTGTTCGAACATGCTCTTCAACACGTACATTTCGGGCAGATGCCGCATCTGCCGGCGGGTTCGGGCGTACGGAAACCAGATGCTGTCGCTCCAGCCGTAGCCGGAATGGCAATCGAGCGCGATGCTCAACGGCCGCGCGGCGAGTTGCGTCTCGACTACATGCAGCAGCGCGGCCGCCTCGACCTCCATCGGCTCGCCCGCGCGGCCGCGATACCAGGGCAGCCAGGCGCCGACGCGCTGGCCGCCCGCCAGCAGCGGCACGCGCGCGTCGGCGTCTTGCGGTGCGTTGCGCATCAGGTCGACGCCGCGCGGATTCGCGCGCGTCGCTGCCCACATGCCGCCGGGATTAACAATAGGGCAGAAATATAGCCTGATGGATTGCAATTGCCGGACCAGCAATTCGTCCCATTCGAGCCGCGCGAGTAGCGCCCGCATATAGTCGAGCACGAGTTGCGAGCCGATTCGCTCGAGTCCGTGAATGCCGCCGATAAAACCAATAGCGGGCGCGCGCGAATCGGATGAACCGATGCTCGCGGTGTAGACGGAAAAGCGCCGGCCGCGCACCTCCGTCTCGCAGATGACACGGATTTCGAAGCTCCCGCTGCCCTGGTCCAGGATCGACTTGAGGTCTTCGTATTCTTCGAAGCTATCAGGTAGGAAGCTTATAGCCGGCATGGAAGGTCAATCGGAACGTTGGAGGGACGGAGTCCGGAACCCGGTGCGCCGCACCGCCCCTAATATATCCGTCTGCTGTGACAGTTGCGCAGGTCCAACGTTGGCTGATGCACAGAGGCTCGCCATACCCATGCGCGAGCGCGGGAAAAATCGGTAGTCGGGATGTAGCAAGTGCCAAGCCCATTACCGGTGTCTGACCATAACTCACAGCCGGTCGGAGAGGTGCGGGCGAATGACGAAGATTGCGGCTTTTTTACAAGTCGGGTGCGGCGGACAGACGGCACTGCGGATTCCCGCCGAAGCGGGGTGTCATTTCAGGCTATCTCACCTTGCGACAAAAGAAAGACTGACCATAGTTGTCGATCAGTCATCGTCCCTCACGGGATACCGGTCCGCATCGACCTTCATCTCGATCTTCGTGCGTTCGGGACCAAGCAACTGCATACGCTCGGTACGCCCCTGATCGTCAGTCACCCCAATGTACTCCTGCACGCTGGTTGTCACGCGGTAACAAGTATCTGCTAGAGGTTTCCGATTGCCGGAGCCGTCGTTCCCGATCAGAGTCAACGATTTTTCTTCAGTTCGCGCGGTCCACACCTCAGTTTCGAGAATACGGACTTTCGTCGGTTCGCGATTGTCTCCACACGTAAAGCGGTTGCTTCCGGGTGCTGGACCCGGTGTATCAGCCGTTACCGCATAGCTGGCGACTCCCTGTAGCTTTGGGCTATTACATAGGTTCTGACATCCCGAAGACGGACAGTTTGGAACGAACTTGACACCGATCTGCCATTTGTTATCTGGATCGACCTTGCCCCTGCTCAGTTCGATGACCCGTTCATAGACGTGTATTTTTTCCTTGTCCAAACCTAGTTGAACCAGGAACGCCTTGACATTCTTTCCTCGCAAGGCAGCAAGCTCTTTTGGATTCCGCTCGGTTTCAAAAGCTGCCGCATCGACCTCCACGCTCGCGCCTTCCGTTGTCCAATCCCTTGCTGTCAGATAGTGGCGAGTCAGAGAAAGACGGTCACTATTGCCTACATCAGCAGTGTTAAGCGGCAATTGCATGTTGTCCTGAAGAAAGACTGAGCAGGCATGCGATTGCAACGATATCGCCACGGCGACTGAACCCAAAGCGCAACGGATAGATTTCATGTTCATATCGTTAGTGGAGTGCCAAAACGTACCAGGCAATACTGTCTGCGTTGGTTATTGCACGATAAGCGTGATCGCGCGCTAACCACGTACAGGCTGTGTACCCATACCCTCCCGGATGATCCCCGGAGCCAAATGTGTCTATGAAATGTGTGCATTCGTGAACAATCGTCAGTTGCATTGAAGACAATCTGGACGCAGATTTCTGAGGTAATGCGCAGAAATCCCGATTGATTGCAATGGTATGTGTAGCCGTATCGGGAGCGCATACGTGCGCAACCTGTCCCTCGAGATTTTTCCTACCAGGCACACAACCCGTAGCCCTGTCTTGCTGTGAATCGACACGTACGAAGTTTCTTGCGGTCAGCCCATTCATAACGGGTATAAGTGCCTTCAGGCCACTCATAAGTTTGGTACGGGTATCTTCGTCTGAATTTCCAAACCATTGTTTTACTCTCGTTTGAGCGGCGGCATGCCAGTTGGATAACTCCTGAACTCTGAGTTCGATCACCCTGACTGCATCGTCGCGCAACGTCAACACAACCTTTCTAAATTCGGCATCGCTCATGTTGTAGCAGATTGGCGGCCCGCTGATATCCACGGTAACTGTAACCATTGAATTTGGGTCGGCATTCGTAACTGCTGAATTGTGAACGGTTACGAATTCATAATCTGACATTGTGCTAATTCTCCGAAATTGAAAAATGAGGCTGTCGCTCTATCGCTATACAGCAGCGTCAATGGAAAGCTGCTGCGGCTTATCTGTCGGAATGCGCTGCGTGCGCCCCTGAGAATCCGTTACGCCACTCGCAATGACCCTCGAACCAGCGCTCACCCGGTAACGCACACCCACCAGTCGCTTGCCCGTAGAGTCTCTGAGCGTGAACTGTTCATTGAACCGTTTGGGGGCACGCTCGCGACAGTTGCAAGCCCATGCGTAACCAAGGGCTTCGGCCATGTCGTAACCGTTTGAATGCGACTTCAGCCTATCTAACGGAAACCATTCTCCGGTTTCAACGTTCAGCGCCATTGCAGACGGCATTGGCGGGAAGTTTGAGTATATTGAATAGGTGACACGGCAAAGCAGACATTCTTCCTTGTCCCCGGCGCCTTCCTGTTTCTGTTGCTCCATTTGACCTCCTCTGATTTTCCAAAACCCACCCGACAAATTAAACATCTAGATGAGTTATCGTCAACGCTTTTAATTTGAGATTTAAACAATTTGACAATTATTTACGGTGGTTCCAGGCATCTCATTTTCAGGGTGCATCTTTCCGATATTGCGACTCCACAAAAGATGCGGCATTGAGCCGCCTTTGCGGTAAATGATCGACGCCGGTCAGTGCTTCGTTGAGAAAGCGTTCATGGCCGTCAGTTTGTCGTTCGCACCTTGCGCAGCGTCAGCGAGAAGCGCTGCCGCGTCCGCCTGTGTCAGCCGTCGGTTGGGGAGCCCCTTGGCGTCAAGCGCAAAACCGGTGAACAGTTCCTGATCGCTACGATTGTCGCGTCGTACGTTTGCATGCGAATCCTGTCATCCGTATGTCACTGTCCGTTCGCATCACTGACTTGGCGCTGACTTCGCAATGACTTCGTTTTGCCATCCTGACGACACATGACACAGCGGAAAACGCGACGCATAAAGATGTAGTCGTCTAGACGTTGCGATGCCTTCACTCAACCGTCACAGTCGCTTCCTAGAATGTGCCCACACCTGCCGGCAGTGGCCGGATGCAAGAGGGAATACAGATGGAAGCGATCCATGAAGCTATTCGAATCGAGCGTTTGAGCAAGACGTTCGGTAACGGCCGCAAAGCGCTCGACGAAATCGATCTGCGCGTCGCGCCCGGTGAAATGGTCGCGCTGATCGGCGCGTCCGGCTCGGGAAAATCGACGTTGCTGCGGCTTATCGCGGGCTTTACCGCGTCGGACGCGCAGCCGTCGCAAATCGAGATTCTCGGCCGGCCGATCCAGCAAAACGGCCGCATCGTGCGCGAGGTGCGCAGCATTCGCCGCGACATCGGCTTCGTGTTCCAGCAGTTCAATCTGGTGAACCGGCTGTCGGTCGAAACCAACGTGCTGATCGGCGCGCTCGCGCGCCTGCCGTGGTGGCGGCGTCTCTCCGGCCGCTTCCCGCGCGCGGAACGCGCGCTGTCGCGGGCCGCGCTGCACGAGGTCGGGATCGGCGAACATGCGCGCGAGCGGGCCGCGAACCTGTCGGGCGGTCAACAGCAACGTGCCGCGCTCGCACGGGCGCTCGTGCAACGTGCGCAAATCGTGCTCGCCGACGAGCCGATTGCCTCGCTCGATCCCGAGTCGTCGCGCCGCGTGATGGACATGCTGCAAGCGCTGAACGTCGAGCACCGGATCACGGTGCTGGTGTCGCTGCATCAGGTCGACATCGCGATGCAGTACTGCCCGCGCACGGTCGCGCTGCGTCGCGGCAAGGTGGTCTACGACGGCCCTTCCTGTGCGCTGACACCGGCGCTGCTAAAGAAACTCTACGGCGGCGATGCGCGCGAACTGCTCGACGACGCGACGCACGACGCAGACGAAACTCACGACGAGCCTGACGCCCCCGACACCGCCGCCGCGCGCTACGCGTTCGCGTTGAACGCCGCGCCGTCGAACTGAACCACGCACGCTATCGCGCGCTTTTGATTCTCTCCGTCCACTCAACCGGATCTCAACCGATGAAATTCCTGCGCTCCCTGATCACGCTCGCGGCCGGCGCTGCCGCTTTCGCCTGCATCGCCGCGGCCCACGCCGAGGACATCAACCTCGGGATCATCTCGACCGATTCGTCGGCGGTGCTCAAGCAACGCTGGGAACCGCTGATCGATGACATGAAGAAACAGACCGGCCTGAACGTGAAGGCATTCTTCGCGACCGATTACGCGGGCATCATCGAAGGCATGCGCTTCAACAAGGTGCAGGTCGGCTATTTCGGCAACGCGTCGGCGATCGAAGCCGTCGATCGTTCGAATGGCGAAGTATTCGCGAAAGCGCAGCACGCGAACGGCGACAGCGGCTACTACTCGCTGCTGATCACCAACGTGAACAGCCGCTTCAAGACGCTCGACGACGTGTTCAAGGACACGAAGAGCGTGACGCTCGGGTTCGGCGATCCGAACTCGACGTCGGGCACGCTGGTGCCTGGCTACTACCTGTTCGCGAAGCACAACGCGCCGGTCTACACGTCGTTCAAGAGCGTGCTGCCGTCGAGCCACGAAGCGAATCTGCTGGCCGTCGTCAACAACAAGATCGACATCGCGACCAACAACAGCATGATGATGGAAACGCTCAAGCGCGAGCATCCGGACAAGTTCGCGCAGGTGCGCGTGCTGTGGACCTCGCCGCTGATTCCTTCGGACCCGCTCGTGTGGCGCAAGGATCTGCCGGAAGCGACGAAGGACAAGCTGCGCAAGTTTTTCCTGAACTACGCGAAAACCGATTTGCACGAAAAAGCGGTGATGGCCGGCATCACCGAGTACAGCGGCTTCGAGGCATCGTCGGATCGGCAACTGCTGCCGATTCGCGAGATCGTGCTGTTCCAGCAAAAGCAGAAGATCGAGAACGATGCACATCTGTCCGATAGCGACCGCAAGACGCAATTGGCCGCTCTCGACGCGAAGCTGAGCGCGCTCAGCAACGCACAGTCGAAGCAATGAACTCCGCCGATCTGAGCACGTCGCCCGCGCGCGCGAGCGAAGCGGCCGCCGCGCGGACGGCGCAAGCGAAAGATCGTGCCGGCAAGCGCACCTGGTGGTCGTTGCTCGGCTGGATCGCGGTGCTCGCGGTACTCGGCGGCGCGTGGCACGGCGCCGACATGCGGCCGCTCGATCTGCTGAGCGACTCGGCCAACATGGGCCAGTTCGCCGCGGACTTCTTCCCGCCCGACTTCACCGAGTGGCGCAGCTACGTGCACGAGATGTACGTGACGCTGGCGGTCGCAATCTGGGGTACCGCGCTCTCCCTCGTCTGCGCGGTGCCTTTCGGCCTGATGTCAGCGCACAATCTCGCGCCGCAGTGGGTCGTGCAGCCGATGCGCCGCCTGATGGACGCGTGCCGCGCGATCAACGAAATGGTCTTCGCGATGCTGTTCATCGTCGCGGTCGGCCTCGGGCCATTCGCCGGCGTGCTCGCGCTGTGGGTGCATACGACGGGCGTGCTCGCCAAACTGTTCGCAGAAGCGGCCGAGGCGATCGATCCGCGTCCGGCCGAAGGCGTGCGCGCAACCGGCGCGACGCGCCTCGACGAAATTGTCTATGCAGTGCTGCCGCAAGTGCTGCCGCTGTGGATCTCGTACGCGCTGTATCGCTTCGAGTCGAACGTGCGCTCGGCGATGGTGGTCGGCATGGTCGGCGCGGGCGGCATCGGCGTCGTGCTGTACGAAGCGATCCGCTCGTTCAACTATGCGCAGACGGCCGCGGTGATGATCATGGTGATCGTCGTCGTGACGGTGATCGATCTCGGCTCGGCGTGGCTGCGTGAACGGGTGATCTGAGGATGGCGCGCGTTCGCGCGCGCGGCACTGAGCAGCCGGATTCAAAACTGACAGCACGGGCGAAGCGCACTGCCGCTCCGCCCGTTTTTTTCCGCGTCACCTGCACTCGGTGCTGCAGGGGGGTGATCTCGATCACCGGGCAATGCCAACACTTCTTCCGCGCCTCATACCGCCGCTTTCCACCGCACAAAGCCCCTTCGCTTCGATCATCCACTCCGCCATTCCGGCCTTCTTGCTGCCGCTGCCGGCGCTGGCCACGTGGCCCGCACCGAGGATGCGCTGCTGGTCGGTGCCCGCGCCCGTCGGGCTCACGACGAACGGTGAACTGAAGCCTCAGCCCGTGCTGTCGACCGCGCCGCTCGTCAGATTCGACGGCGTCGCGTTGCTGCGCTTCGGAAGTGACGTTAGTTGTACACGCTGCAATCAACGCGTGTAATTCACCACCGGCACGGAATACGAAGTCGGCGCGAAATCGGTGCGGCCACTGCGCTGCGACGAGCCATTCGACGGCGCACCGTAGCCGCTATTCTGCGCAGCCTGGTTTTGCGCCGCGACCTTTGCTTCGGCCGCCTGGATATCGGCCGGATAGTCGATCACGTTCGCATTGGACGGATCGTAACCCGCCTTTTCGAGCTGAATCAGCTCGGCGCGGACCTGGGCGCGCGCGAGCGGCTGATCGGCCGGATTCGACTGGGCAAACGCCACGAGCGGCGCGGCAACGAGAGCGGCGATAGCCCCTGCTTCGATCAGCGACCTGATGGACTTCATGATTTCCAACCTCCCGAGATGGCTTCATGCGATTGCCGCGGAGCCTGGTGCGACCATCGGCCATCCGCAGCGGTTAACGCAGTTTAGAAGCCGGTCGAGCCACGTAGTAAGCCCTGAACCATGAATTCACTGTTGCCATAGCGGCCACAATTCGAGGCCACCACGTTCCGGCGCAGCCTCAACGCGATGCACTACACTGATAACGCCCAACGACGCGCCGCAGACATCGCATTCGATCGAGGAGATAGACGCTCATGTCGCACCCCGTTGCCCTGCCCTCTTACCGCGACGGCGTGCGCGCCGAATGGGTCGACTACAACGGCCACATGCGCGACGCGTTCTACCTGCTGATCTTCAGTCTCGCGGTCGACGGGCTGATCGATCTGATCGGCCTGCCCGATGCGGTGCGCAAAGAGCGGCATCGATCGATCTACACGCTCGAGGCGCATCTCAACTATCTGCATGAAATCAAACAAGGCACGCAGGTGCGTGTCGACATGCGCGTGCTCGGCTGCGACGCGAAACGTATTCACGTGTACTTCGAAATGTTTGCGCTGGACACGACGCAAAGCCAACGCACCGGCCCCGTCGCCGCGGGCGAGCAGATGCTGCTGCACGTCGATACCAGCGGACCGCGCGGCGTTGCTTTCGATCCGGACGTCAAAGCGCGCGTACACGAACTCGCGCAAGCCCATGCGGCATTGCCGCCGGCGCGTTTCGCGGGACGTGTGATCGCTTTGCCATGCGCAGTGCAAACGGGAAACACTACTCAAACGGAGTGACCATGCTCGAGCCGGAAATCGCCGCCTTTATCGAACGAGCGAGCGCGCTCTATCCGTCGCATCACGCGGCGATGACGCCGCGCGAGCAGCGCGAGCTGTATGACCGCTACGCCGCGACGTTGACGCCGCCACTGCCCAGCGAACTCACCACACGGGACGCAAGCTTTCGCACCGACGCGGGCCATGCGATCCCGCTACGGCTCTACCGGCATCCAGCGAAGGCAAGCGAACACAGCATGATCCGCGGCACGGTGCTGTATTTTCATGGCGGCGGCTTCGTGCTCGGCTCGCTGAACAGTCATCAGATGGTGACGGCGCGCCTCGCCGCCGACACCGGCCTCGACGTGATCGCGGTCGACTACCGGCTCGCGCCTGAGCATCGCGTGCCGGCCGCACACGACGACTGCCTCGAGATCACGCGTGCCGCGTTGAACCACCGCCTGCCGTTCGACCTCCCAGAGCGCGCCGCATTGCAACTCGCGGGCGATAGCGCCGGCGGCACGCTCGCGGCAAGCGTCGCGCTACGCCTGCGTGACGAATGTGCGAGCGGGGTGCGCGGCATCGCGCTCGTCTATCCGATGCTCGGCACCGAGCCGCAATTGCCCGCGCGAGACACCGAGTCCGATGCGCCGATGCTGACGCTCGCGGACGTGCTTAAGTTTCGCGACGCTTACTGGGGAAAAGGAGAGGAAGCCGACCCAGCGCCCGGCCCCGCGTGGACGATCCCGCTCGCCGCAACCCGCTTCGACGGGCTGCCGCCGACGCTTGCCATCGGCGCCGAGCACGACCCCCTACGCGACGACGCGCGCGAGTTCGTCGAGCGAATTCGCGAAGCTGGTGGAGATGCCCGGCTGCTGGTCGGCACGGGGCTCGTGCATGGATGCTGGCGCGCGCTTGAAACAAGCCCCGGCGTGCAGGCCATGCACAGGGCTGTATGCGAATTTCTCCGCGAAAACGCACGCCATTAGCGCGGCGATATGCACCGCCGCGCCCGGCGCGTTATCGCGGCTCAGCGATTGCGGTCGCCGCGCCACTGCGCGAACGTGACGAGATCGAGGCCGACTTCAGCCGGCTCTATGCGGGTCCAGCCGAAGAACGCATCGTCCCAGCCAGGAATGCTTTGGGGCGTCAGCGACCGGAACTTCATGCCGCCACGATACGCGAGGTCCGGCCAGAACAGCGGCATCACCTCGCGCGTGGCGAGCTGGCGCAGCAGGTCGGACGGGCCACCCTCGTCGGCGACGATCTCGCCCTGCGAGATCCAGTCGTTCTCGGCCCACGCGACGAACACGCTCGGGTTGCCCGCGGCGTCGAACATCAGGATCACGTTCTGCTCGGGCCGCCAGTAATACTCGACGATGCCCTGAGCGGCCACCACTTCGTCGATCATCTTGCGCGTGCGCGGATCGCAGTAGGTCATGCCGTTTTCGCCGAGCGCGAGCCAGCCCGACTCCGCGCAATGGCGGCTTTTGGCGTCCTTCAGAAAGTGCGTGAGGCGATTGGCGGAATCCGCGTCGGTCTTGCGCAGGTACAGGTCGACGATGCCGGCGTTGAAGGCCTTCACCGCGACGGTTTCATCGGCGACGCCGGTGAGCAATACCTTCGCGCAACGCAGATGCGAGATCGACGACAAAAACTCGACGCCGTCGATGCCCGGCATGTCGTAGTCGACGACGACCGCCGCCACTTCCTCGAAGCGCGACGGCTGCGCGACGATGTCGCGCTCCGCCGAGGTCTCGACGAAGCGCTCGACGCCCGGTTCGCTCAGACACGCCGACGCGGCCGCGAATTCGAGCGAATTCTCGCGTGCGTGCTGGCGGATATAGTTGAGGGCCGCTTGCGGACGCGTGAAAAACAGGTTCGTGTAGGTGCCCGGGAAGAAACGGCGGAGCGCGTCGAGGTAGCTGTCGTTGTCGTCGACGAAAACCACTGTGGACGGATAAAAAACGGGAGGTCGAATAAAGTTGTTCATATCTTCACGTGTTTCTCACGCCGCCGCGAAGGTCCCCGACCGACCGGTCGGTCGATCTGACGTTTCGCCAGGCGACTGCCCAAGGAATGCCGGGCGATGCCTCGCCCGCGGGTCCGCATGATCAATGGGTTCTTGTCGCTACTACCGGTGACCGCCTGCCGTCGCTGTTCGCGCCGCTATCGGCGCTGTTCGCGCGTCTCGGGTGGCGCAGCCTGGCGCGGGCCTGCCGGCATGTGCGCTGCGAGCCAGTTGCTGCAAGTCGCTTTCACACGCCGGATAATCGAACCGTGGCTGCCGGTCGTCTGCAATGGTTCGTATAGTACAGGCTCCGCGCATTGGCGGCACAACTTAAATCGCATTCCTGCAGGCGCCGGCCGCGCAATTGCGGGGGACTAACTGGTCGAAAAAGAAAATCGCGGCACGCGGAAAAAATGTCCGCTTCCGTCGTGCCGGCGAATGGCTTTAGCGGCAAGCGCGCGCCGTTCGTGCCAGGTCCGTTCGGACATCAATCATCGTGGCGCGCCGCAATATGCCGACAAGAAGCGTCGATGTCGAAATGGTCGTTTATCATCAGTCAATCGCAGTTGCTTAATGGTTGTTGCTTAGATATGACGAATACCGGCAAGATGATGATAGTCGGGCTGCTCGTGGTCGATGCGGGCGTCGCCGGTTATCTGCTGTACCCCAGGGACGATCAGGCGCCGGCCATGACCGGCGCGGTGACCCGCAGCGTCACCGGTGCGGTGGAATCGGAACCGCAGACCGATGCGACGCGTGCCGCTGGCGCCAGCGTGAGGCCTGCGCAACCCGTGAGTCCGCCCGCGCCGCAATCGGCGCTGCCGCAGATGGAGTCGGCCACTCCGGCTCCGGGAGCCGCTCAGGCACCTGCTGCGGCACCTGCTGCGGCGCCCGCCCCCGCCCCGTCCCTGCCCGCCACAGCGGCCGCGCCCGTGCCGGGCGTCACGCCCCAGTCGAGCCAGACCGCGAGCGGCCGCATCGATAACGCGGCGCCGCCCGCGGCCAATCCGGCCGCAGGCACGCACGCCCCCTCGAAGTCGCAGTCGTACGCACAGGAAAAAGCTCAACCGAGGCCGCAGTACGGGCCGCGCATCGACCAGACCCATGCCCGCCGGCGCGACGACACGCACCCGAATGGCGCCAACCCGGTCGCCGCGATGCTGACGGACCAACTGGTCAAGGAATCGGCGAAACCCGACCCGTCGCTACCGATGCCGTCCGGCGTCACCGTGCCGTTGCAGTCTGCCAATCCCCCGGGGGCTGGCGCGGGTAGCGGCCGCGGCACGAATCCGGTCGCGTCGGCGATGACCGATCGGCTCGTCCGCGAATCGTCGAAGGTGGGACCGACGCAGCCCGCCGCGGAGCCGCCCATCATCAAACCCTGAGCGACGCGGGGCTCACGGCCGCGACGCCACCTCGTCGAGGTGCGCGAGCAGATCGGCCGGATCGTCGTAGACGCGCAACGCCCCCGCGCGCTCCAGTTCCTCGGTGCCATAGCCACCCGACAGCAGGCCGACACCGAGCGAGCGGCAGCGGCGGGCCGCAAGCATGTCCCAGATGCTGTCGCCGACCACGACCGTGTGCTCGATCGACACGCCGAGCCGCTCGGCCGCGGCGAGGAACAGGTCGGGATCGGGCTTCGCGTATTTGACGTCGTCGCGCGTGACGACGACCGCCTTTGCCGGATCGACGCCGAGCGCCGCCAGATTCAGCGCGGCGGTTTCCATCCGCCCGCTCGTCGCGACGGCCCACGGCGTGCCGGCCTGGGTCAGCGCGTCGAGCAGTTCGCGCGCGCCCGGCAGCGGACAGACCTGGGCGCGCATCCGCTGATAGGCGGCCGCATGCGCGTGCCGCAGCCGTTCGGCGCGTTCGACGCTGATCTCGCCGTGTGTCTCACGCAGCAACTGGTCCGTGAACAGCCCACCGCTCATGCCGATCTTGCGATGGATGCGCCAGACGGACAGCGGGATACCTTCGCTGTCGAGCGCCTCTTTCCACGCCAGCACGTGCTGATAGACGCTGTCGACGAGCGTGCCGTCGAGGTCGAAAAGAAAGGATGTCTGGATGCGCATGCCGGCCTCCGGTGATGATGGGTTCAATCACTATGCCATGTGTCGATGAAACGGCCAGGGCGGCTCGTCGCCCTTGACGACGCTCACGGTCTCTACACGATGTGCGCAAATTCCCACAGATGGGCGCGTATTTGCCCCGATTTCGCTTTACCACGGTCTCACGTTCGAGACGATGAACTCGTTCAGCAAAGGCCGGCAACTTCGCGAACAACCGCTCGTACGGCTTCGGCCTTTCGTACGCGCAGGGCCCGCCGGGCGATTCGGTGTTGTCGCACGCGACTCTCAACACGCTGCCGCCGTCGTCGACGAATACGCGGGTGGCGGTCACGGTGGGCATGCGTCACGCGTTCTGATCTCGCGCGGCGCAGGCGTGGCGCGCCGCGACAGTGCGATGCCCTCACGACTGCGCCGCCGCGATCACCTGCGACGCGAGCGCATGATGCTGGCCGCGTCGCGAGCGGATTGCGTGAATCTCCTCGATCACGCCGTCCGCGCGGCCGAGCCAGCGCAAGCTCCGACAGCAGCTGCGCGGGCTCCCCCTCGTGACACAGCAGCCTGAGCGACGGCGTGGCCAGCACCGGCGCGAGCAACGCGTGCGCGGCGAGCTTCGAAATCCCATCCGACAGCCCAACCGCGAGCCGCACCGAGTCCGCGCCGCTCGCTTCGCGCATCTCGTCGAGCAACGCCTCGCCCAGCTGGAAGATTTGCTCCGCGCGATCGAACGCCTGCTCGCCGGCCTCGGTCATCGCGACGCCGCGCCCGGCCGCGCGCGCAAAGCCGCCCTCCTTCACGACGATCAAGAAGTAGTACAGGTGACGATAGTTGAGCATGCTGATCCGATACTTCGAAAAATCCGAAACGACTGGTTCATTCGAACCGCGAATAGGCCCATGATGGCTGTTCCGCCGCTCGCGGCGCACTCGATTACGCCACCTCATGGACTCCCTGTTCGCACTCGTTGCCGATCCCGCCGCGTGGGCCGCGCTCGTCACGCTGATCGTGATGGAGATCGTGCTCGGCATCGATAACCTGATCTTCATTTCGATCCTCAGCAACCGCTTGCCGGAAGCGCAACGCGCGCGCGCGCAGCGCATCGGGCTGCTGCTCGCGCTGGTGATGCGGCTGCTTCTGCTCAGCACCATCGCGTGGATCACGAAGCTGACCGCGGTCGCGTTCACGCTGTTCGATCATGGCTTTTCGTGGCGCGATCTGATCCTCGTCGGCGGCGGCCTGTTCCTCGTGTGGAAGGCAACCACCGAAATCCGTCAGCACATGATCCCCGATGACGAACTCGCCGCGAAAACCAGCTCGACCGTGCAGTTGACCTTGGCGGCCGCGATCGGCCAGATCATCGTGCTCGACCTCGTGTTTTCCGTCGACAGCATCATCACCGCGGTCGGCATGACCGAGCACCTGCCGATCATGTTCATCGCGGTGATCGTGTCGATCATGGTGATGCTGTTCGCGGCGCAGCCGCTCGCGCGCTTCATCGATCGCAATCCGACCATCGTGATGCTGGCGCTGAGCTTCCTGCTCGTGATCGGCATGACACTGATCGCCGATGGTTTCGGCTCGCACGTTCCGAAGGCGTATATCTATGCGGCGATGGCGTTTTCCGCGTTCGTCGAGGCGATGAACATGCTCGCGCGGCGCGCGAAAACGAAACGTCTGGCAAGCAGCGAGGAGTGATGCCGTGATGAAATGCCCAGTCTGCAAAACGACCGGTTTGCTGATGACCGAGCGCCGCTCGATCGAAATCGATTACTGTCCGGACTTGCCGAGGCGTATGGCTCGATCGCGGCGAACTGGACAAGTTGATTGCGCAGGATGACGGCGACGGCTCGCGGCGCGGCGAGCGTGCCCTGGAAAGCGAGCGGCAGCGTTACGAGGAGCGTCGCGACGAACATCGCGGGTATCAAAAGAAGCGCTCGATTTTCGATGTGTTCGACTTCGACTGAACGCTTCGGCGGCTTGGCGCACGCAAATTCCAGCCGCCGTTAGCGCATCAGCGCGCCTTCTTGCGAGCGCCCTTGCCGGTCGTCGCGGCGCGCGGCGCTTCCTTCTCGAGCGGTGCGCCGCCGTTCATCTGCTCGAGCCACGACAGCGTATCGACATACGACAGAAACTGCTTCAGATATTCCGGCGACAGCTCGCGCATCAACGACAGCGCGCGATGTACGAGGCTGCTCGAATTGAGCGGCCCCGCGTTGCCTGGCACCTGCGCGAGCGACTGGCGCAACTGCTTTTCGGTGCGCAGTTTGGACCAAACTTCGCGGAAGTAGTCGACTGCGGGCAGATCGGGATAGGCGGCAGCGTGCGGCGCATCGGCGCGCGCGTGGTGGCGGGCGAGGCGTTCGATCAGCGCCGCGAGCGTGGCGTCGTCGGCCGCGTCGGCTTCACCGGACGTGGCTTGCGACGCGCTCTCGTGCGCAGCGGCACGCTCGACCTCGGCCGTATAGTCGGCCAGCAGTCCTGCCAGTCGTTGCTCGAGCACTCGTCGCGGCTCGCCGCTGTGCTGTGCGGCGCGCCGCGTAAGCGCGTCGAGCAGATGAAAGCGCACCGGATCGAGCCGAGCCGCGCCGCTCGCGCGCCATGCATCGAGCCTCGCGCGAGCCGCGTGGATCGCGTCGTCAAGCACCGGACTTCTCCGCCGCCGCCGCACTCGACGGCCGCGGCACCGGCGCGATTTCGACGCGGCGGTTTTTCGCGCGGCCGGGTTCGTCGGCATTCGAACTGACCGGCTGCTCCGAGCCGAACGCCGCCGCAAACACCGACGACGCCGACACGCCCTCGTCGATCAGCGTGCGCGTGACCGTCAACGCGCGCTGCGCCGACAGCTCCCAGTTATCGGCGAAGCGTCGATTGCCTTCGCGCAGGCGTTGATCGTCGGTGAAGCCGCTGACCATCAGAATCTGATCGCTCGCGCGCAGATACGCGGACAGCGGCCCGGCGAGACTCTTCAGCAGCGCGCGACCCTCAGGCTGCAGCTGGGCGGAGTTCAGCGCGAACAGCACGTTGCCGCTAATGCCGACGCGCCCATTGACGAGCGTCACGCGCCCCGCCGCGAGCGGTCCCGCGAGCGCCTGTTCGAGCGTCTTGCGGCGCTGCGTTTCGGCCTGGCGCTGCTTGACCTCCTGCTCGAGCTTGCTCGACAGTTCGAGCTGCACGCCGATCACGCTGACCAGAATCAGCACGAACGCGCCGACCAGCACCGACATCAGATCGCCGAACGAGGCCCAGATCGGCGCGGAGGTTTCCACGCCGCCGTCGATGTCCTCGCTCATACCGCGTCGGCTCCGGCGGTCGCGCGCTGCGCGGCCAGCAACTGCAGGTCTTCGACGATCTGCTTCTGCGACATCACGCTGAGGTCGACCACGTCACGCGCCTGCGCGACGTAGTAGGCGAGCTGTTCGTCGCTGCGCGCGAGCGATTTGTCGAGCGCTGCTTCGATGCGTTCGAGATGTGCGACGAGCTTGTCGTTCGCTTCGCCGAAGGTGTGCACGGCCGCGCCGAATGCTTCGCCGAGGCTCGCGACTTCGACCGCGCTGCCGGTGACCTGCGCGGCGACCGTGCCGAGCTTGCCGGTCTCGTGCTCGAGGTGTTCGGTGAAGCGATTGCCGACGCGTTCGAGCAGACCCGCCGACGTCGAGACCAAGGCATCGACGGCCGTGCGTTGCTCGGTCGACGCGTGGGTGACTGCGTCGAGCAGCGTCTCCAGCGTGGCGAGCAGACGACTGCGCTCTTCGAGCATCGCGGTGTCCCGGACCATGCTGTCGGAGAGCTTCTGGCGCAGCTCCGCGACGACTTCGGCAGCGGCCTTCGGCGCTTCCGACGCCGCTTGCACGAGGCGCCCGATTTCGGCGATCGTCGCGCTGGCATGCGTTCGCGTCTGCGCGGAGATATCGCGTGCGGTTTGCGCGAGTGCGTCGCAGATTTGCTGCTGACGGGTCGCGGTTTGCAAACCCGTTTGCTGCCATTGTTGGTCGAGCTTTGCGGTCATCGCGGCGAGCGCTTCGGTCCATGCCGCGAAGCGCTGTTCGTCGCGCGCGGCGAGTTCGGCTTGCAGGTTTGTCGCCGCCTTCGGTGCTTCAGCCGCGGCTTGAACCAGTCGATCGATTTCCGCGATCGTCGCGCTGGCATGCGTTTGCGTCTGCATGGAGATATCGCGTGCCGTTTGCGCAAGCGCGTCGCAGATCTGCTGCTGATGGCTGGCGGCTTGCGCACCCCTCTGCTGCCATTGTTCGCTGAGCTTCGCACCCATCGCGTCGAGCGCCTCGGCCCACGCGCCCAAACGCTGCTCGTCGCGCGCGCTCAGTTCGGTCTGCAAGTTCGCATGCGAGCTACCGACCGCGCTCAGCAACGCCGCGGCATGCTGCTCGAACGTCGCGGCGGCGCGCGCCAACGCCTGTTCGTTGTTGGCGGCGAGTTTGTCGCCCGCGCTTTGCTGCTGAGCCAACGCGTCGCCCCAGGCCTGCGAGATGCCGCTCGCCGTCGCTTCGAGCCGCGCGGACACGCCGTCGAGCAGCGCGAGCGAGCGCTGTTCGAACGCTTCGGCAACGCGTTCGACCGAAGCGCACTGTTGCGCAGCCAACTCGTCGCTCGCCTGCCGATGTCCGGCGAGCGCGCTGTGGCAAATTTCGGCGACGTTCGCGCTGGTCGCCGCGAAGCCGCTCGACATGCCGTCGAGCTGGCGCTGCACGGCCTGGGTCACCGCGCCGTGCAACGCGGCGGTTTCGCGCGAGAGACCGGCCATCGTCGCTTCGACGACCGGCTGCAGGGCCTTGCCGGCGGCCTGCGCGCTGCCGGCCACGCTGTCCTTCAGCGACTGCTCGATCACACCGGCGAGACGCAGATAGGCGGCTTCGGTGCGGCCGTAAAACGCGTCGAGGCTCGCGATCTGCCGCTCGTTCGACGCGGCGCTCTGCTGTTCGAGCGCGCTCATCATCGTCTGCAGACGTTCGACCAGCAGCGGCGTCGCTTCGGCCTGGCGTTGCAGCAGCCGGAAGCTTTCTTCGCGCTGATGGCTCTGCGAGTAGACGCGCAAAGTCGTCGCGATCTTCGCGTCGAGCTGTTGCGCCGCTTCGAGCCGCTCGCGGCGGGACAGCGCGGACAGCAGCCCGAGCATAGCGGACGTCGCGACACCCGCGATCGACGTGCCGAACGCGAAGCCCAGCCCCTTGACCGGCGCGGCCAGCGATGCGCGGATCGCCTGCAGGTCGCTCGCGCTCTCCAGCGCAAGGCCGGTGCCGCGCAGCGTCATCACCATGCCGAGCAGCGTGCCGAGCATGCCGAGCAGCACCAGCAGACCGACCAGATACGGCGTCAGCGCGGGTCCCGGCAACGCGACGCGCTCGCCTTCGACGCGCAGCCGCACGCTATTGCGCAGACTCGGATGGACAGCTTCGAGAAACGCGGCGAGGCTCGGCGGTGGTCCGGACAACGCGGCGAGCGCGCCCGTCAGCGTGGCGGTCGCCTGACCATAGCGGCGCAATTCGAGCGCGCCTAGCACGTAGAAGACGCCGATCAGCAGCGTGACGACGAACGCGAGCGGATTGGAAACGGCATAACCGACGGCGATCCAGCACGCCGCGGAGAGCCCCGCGAGAAATACAACGAGATCGATACGATATCTGGACATGGGGTCCCAGTTAGCAGGCGCGAAGAGCCGCGAGCAGCCCTTCGACCGGTTGAAAACGAACATCCAGCTCGGCCAGCAAAACGCTCTGCATGTCCTTGCGGAAGACGTCGAGCCACGCCTCGGACGCGAGCGGCACGGCAGCGTTGCCGCCATCGGTCGACCTGGCGAGCCGCGTGGCTGCGGTGCTTGCTTTGACGTGAGCCAAGGCTGCTTCCAGCTGCATGGCTGCAGCGCCGGCTTCGACTTCGGCCGACTGCTGCCGCGTGGGATCGGCATCGGCGGCAACTTCGGCCGCTGCTTCCGCCTCCGCCATCCTCCGCTTCTCACCCTCGCGCAAGCGCTCGAAGTGCCCGCCGAGCAACCCGGGCACCGCGCCGAGCAAACTCCGCTCGCGCTCGCCGAGCGCACGCTCCATCACCGCATCGACGACCGCGAGCCGCGCGAGCGACGGCGCCTGCGTCGCCAGCAGCGCGCGCAGCCGGCGACGCAACGTGCCGATCGCCGTTTCCATCGACTGCTGAAGCGCGAGATAGCGCTGTCGGAACACCGCGTAGTCGGCCTGCGTGTCGACCGCCACGCGCGGCGCCGACATCCGGGCGGACGACGGCGACGGGCCACGCCGCCGTGAGCCGGCGAGCACGCTATCGCTCACGATTGCGCTCACCAGCGAGCGGCGTACGCGCGTGCACTCTTCCTCTTCCGCACGGCCGAACGCGCGCGCGCCACCAGCGACGGACGGCGGCTTGCCATCCAGCGCCGACGACAACGCGATCGCGTCGGTCCAGCCGAGCCACTGGCTCAGCCGATCCGCCAGCGATTGTCGCGATTCGGCGACGTCGGCCTCGGCGAGACGGGCCAGTAAGCGAACGAGTGCAGGCCCAGTGAGGGCGCTGCGCTGAGGGGCTTGCAACATACCACCGGTCGCAAAAAAGTCAGCAGTTTACACGCTGACGCCAGCGAGTCCGAAGTCGCCCGCTCGATCGTGCGTCGAAAGACACGGTTTTGCCCGATCGAACCTGGCATTCGGGCGTTTTCCCGAGCGCGGCTTTTTTGCCAATAGCGAAGCGCACCTATCCCTGTATAAGATGAAAGCTGACGCCTCGCTGCGCACTGGAACACGGCGAAGCGTCGACAACACACAGAACACACGCAAGGCGGACAGGGAGCATGAAATTCGATACCGTGGTGCTCGGCGCCGGCATTGTCGGGGTGTGCGTCGCCGTGCATCTGCAGAAACGCGGCCGCGCGGTTGCGCTGATCGACCGTAAGCAGCCGGGCAACGAGACCTCGTTCGGCAACGCCGGGCTGATCCAGCGCGAAGGCGTCTATCCGTACGCGTTTCCGCGCGGGCTCGGCACCCTGCTGCGCTACGCGCGCAACCAGTCGCCCGACGTGCGCTATCACGCCGACGCGATGCTGCAGGTTGCGCCGTTCCTGTGGCGCTACTGGCGCAACTCGCATCCGGCGAAGCACGCGGAAATCGCGAAATCGTACGCGACGCTGATCGAGCATTGTGTCAGCGAACATCGCGCGCTTGCCGCGGATGCCGGTGCCAGCGCGCTGCTGCGGCCGATCGGCTGGATCAAGGTGTTTCGCCATGCCGCCGCGCGCGACGCCGAAACCACCCTCGCCGAACAGTGGCATCGCGAGTACGGCGTCGAGTTCGAAACGCTCGACGCGCCGCGCCTGCAACAGCTCGAACCCGATCTCGACAAGCGTCTGCAAGGCGGGCTGCGCTATCCGCAATCCGATTCGGTCAGCGATCCGAACGCGCTCGTCACCGCATACGCGCGGTACTTCGAAGCGCTCGGCGGACGGTTCTTCTTCGGCGATGCCGATACGCTGCGTGAAGGCTGGCAGGTCGAGACGCGGGACGGGGCGATCACGGCCGAGTCGGCGGTGATCGCGCTCGGACCGTGGTCGGATCGCGCGAGCACGCGGCTCGGGTATCGGCTGCCGCTCGCGGTCAAGCGCGGCTATCACATGCACTACGCGCCGCGTCGGAGCGCGCGGCTCAACCATCCGATTCTCGACGTCGAACACGGCTATGTGCTCGCCCCGATGGCGCGCGGCATCCGTTTGACCACGGGCGCCGAAATCGCGCGACCCGAGGCGGCCAAGACGCCGGTGCAACTCGACGCGGTCGAGCCGATCGCGCGCACGCTGTTTCCGCTCGGCGAACGTCTGGATGCCGAACCGTGGATGGGACGCCGCCCGTGCACGCCGGACATGATGCCGATCATCGGGCCCGCGACGAAACATCAGGGACTGTGGTTCGCGTTCGGCCATGCGCATCATGGTCTGACGCTCGGACCGGTGACGGGGCGGCTGATCGCCGAGATGATGACCGGCGAGCAGACGCTGGTCGATCCGCGGCCGTTTCGAGTCGAGCGGTTTTAGCCGGATGGTCTGAGGCCTGCTCGAAATCTCCGCCTTCATCGCGCAATTATCGCCATCTCACGCTAAAGCCACCCTCACGGCACGTCTCCGACCAAGCCACCAGCCGTCGAAGCAATAAAAAGAACGCCGCGGGCCAACGGCCCCGCGGCGTTCTTCATCGAGCCGGACAACCGTCGATCAGGCCGTCACGGCAGCCCGTCGCGGCGACACTGCCGACACCGCGAAGCTCACGACGATATTCGCGACGAGCGCGATCAGGCCGATATACAGCGGATAGTTCTCGTGGCCGAAATGCAGGCCATACACCGGCTTGAGCCCTTGCGAAATCGCGAGGCCCGTGCCGAGCACGATACCGACGAGCCAGCCGACGAACAGACCCGGCGTGTTCAGACGGCGCGTGTACAGCGTGAACACGATGGCCGGGAAAATTTGCAGAATCCACACGCCGCCGAGCAGTTGCAGATCGATCGCATACTGCGTCGGCAGGAACACGATGAACAGCAGCGCGCCGAACTTGACGACCAGCGAAACGATCTTCGCATTGGCTGCCTCCGCCTCGGGCGAGATGTTCGGCGACACCAGCGGACGCCACAGATTACGCGTGAACAGATTCGCCGCGCCGATCGACATGATCGCGGCCGGCACCAGCGCGCTGATCGCAATCGCGGCGGCCGCGAAACCGACGAACCACGACGGGAACAGCGTGCGGAACAGGGTCGGCACCACGTCGCTTGCCGACTTCACGTTCACGCCGGCGGCGATCGCCATATAGCCGAGCAGCGCGATCAGGCCGAGCAGCACCGTGTACGCAGGCAGGAAGATCGCGTTCTTGCGCACCGTCTTTGCCGACGCCGACGACAGCACCGCCGTCATCGTATGCGGATACATGAACGCGGCGAGCGCCGAGCCGAGCGCGAGCGATGCGAACGCCGTGTACTGATTCGGCTTCAGCAGGATACCGGTCGCGCCGCCCTTCGCCTGGAAGTGCGCATCGGCCAGTGCGAACACTTGCCCATAGCCGCCGAGCTTCGCCGGAATCAGCCATACCGCCGCGATCACGACGATATAGATCATGATGTCCTTGACGAACGCGATCATCGCCGGCGCGCGCAGGCCGCTTGCATACGTATAGAGCGCGAGGATCACGAACGCGACGATCAACGGCAATTCGCCGCTGACGCCGAGCCCCTTGATCACGACCTGCATGCCCACCAGCTGCAGCGCGATATACGGCATCGTCGCGACGATGCCGGTCAGCGCGATGGCCGCCGGGAACCACTTGCCGCCGTACTCGCCGTGCACGTAGTCGGCCGCGGTGATGTGGTTCTTCGCGTGCGCAATCTTCCACAGCTTCGGCATCACGGCGAACACGAACGGATAAACGATGATCGTGTACGGCAGCGCGAAGAAGCCATACGCGCCCACCGAATAAACGAGCGCGGGCACCGCGATCACCGTATAGGCGGTATAGAAATCGCCGCCGACGAGGAACCACGAAATGACCGTGCCGAACTGCCGTCCGCCGAGACCCCACTCGTGCAACTGCGTCAGATCGCCGCGTTTCCAGCGCGCCGCGAAAAAGCCGATCACCGTGACGAGCACGAAGAACGCGATGAAGACCGTCATCGCAACCGGGTTCACAGGATTCAGATCGCTCATTTGAGACCTCGATACACGATGTAAATCAGCAGCGAGGTCAACGGCACCCACAGAAACTGATACCAGTAGAAGAACGGAAAGCCCGCGAGCGGCGGATGCGTGTCGTTATAGAACGGCAGCCACAGCAGCGCGATATAAGGGATCAGCAAAATGAGCCAGAGCCATGAACGGCCGGCCGAGGGGGAGGTCTCCACGAACGTCTCCTGAGTATTATCGACAGCGCGCGCGATGGCTCGTGGCCCGACGCGCAAATGCCCGGTTGCCTGAGGTCAGGCGGAAGACCGGGGAACGTCGCACACTCGAGCGCCAGGCCTCGCGCGGCGCGGTATGCGACGGGCATGTAGTATTCGCCTTCGCGCGCTTGCTTTCAAGCGCGCAACTACGTAAGCCGTCTACGTAATATTACGTAGCCCGTTGACTGGCTTTATTCAACGATGAAACTCAAAGCAAAGATAGTGCTGCTCGCGATCGTGCCCTTTCTGGCGGCGATCGCCAGCATCGAGACGGGCGTCCGCCGCGAAGCGACCGCACTCGCCGAGCGGCAGCACGCGACCACCCAGGCCGCGTACATGGCGAGTAAGCAGATCGAGCTCAAGCACTACGTCGAACTCGCGACGACTGCGATCGCGCCGCTCTACGAGGCCGGCGGCGACAACGCACGCGACGACGCGCTGCTGCGCACGCGTGCGCTCGCGGTGCTCGAAAAGATGAATTTCGGCGAGGACGGCTACTTCTTCGTGTACGACCTGCACGGCCGCACGCTGATGCATCCGCGCGAGCCGGACCTGGTGGGTCGGGATCTGTGGTCGTTGCGCGATAGCCATGGCACGCCGACGATCCAGCAGCTACTCGCCGCGGCCGCGCGCGGCGGCGGCTATGTGCGCTATCTGTGGCATCGGCCGTCGACCGGCAAGGAGGAGTCGAAACTCGGCTACGTGGTGCCGCTCGAACGCTGGGGCTGGATGCTCGGCACCGGCATCTATCTCGACGACGTCGACACGACGCTCGCGCACATCGACGGGGAGGCCGCGGCCAATATCGATCGCACGATGAAGTGGATCGACGCGATCGCGGTGGCTGGCCTCGCGGTCATTGCGCTGTGCGCACTCGTGCTGAACGTGACCGAATATCGAAGTGCCGACGCGAAGCTGAAGCGGCTCGCGCAGCAGGTCGTCGAGTCGCAGGAAAACGAGCGCGCGCGCCTGTCGCGCGAATTGCACGACGGCATCAGCCAGATGATGGTGTCCGTGAAGCTGCTGCTCGAATCGGCGCTCGCGCGGCTCGAACGCGGTGACGCGCGCGTGCCTGCCGCCGAGGCCGCATTGTCCACCGGACTCACGCGGCTCGGCGATACGCTGCGCGAAGTCCGGCGCATTTCTCATGCGCTGCGTCCGTCGATGCTCGACGATCTCGGCGTCGCGGCCGCCCTCGAACAACTGACGCGCGAACTCGGCGACGAGTCCGGCATCGCGATTGGCTTCACGCAGATCGCGCACACGCATGCCGCCACGTTGCCCGACACGGTCAACACCGTGCTGTTTCGCATCGCCCAGGAAGCGCTGACGAACATCGTGCGACATGCGCAGGCGTCGAGCGCGGCGCTTGCGCTCGAGGTTTCGCGCGATGCGGTCACGCTGACGATCTCCGACAACGGCCGCGGCTTCAACGTGACCGAAGCATTCGTCGGCGGACGTGAAGGTGTCGGCCTGCGCAACATGCGCGAACGGCTCGAAGCGCTCGGCGGCACGCTGTCGCTGAACTCGCAGCCGGGGCACACCGTCGTCGCCGCGCGCGTGCCGCTGCCCACGACGCATGCAACGGTGCCGTCCCTGCAGGAACTCTCATCATGAACGACACGGCCTCTCCTTCCATCGCGCGTCTGCTGCTCGTCGACGATCATCCGCTCGTGCGCGACGGTCTGCGCGCACGGCTCGAAGCAGTGCGCCACTTCGAAGTGGTCGGCGAAGCGGGCGACGCGCAGCAAGCGCTCGCGCTGGCCGAACGACAGGCGCCGCATCTGGCGCTGATGGATGTCGGCATGAAAAGCGGCATGAACGGCATTGCGTTGGCGGGCCTCTTTCACGAGCGCTTTCCGGCGATTCGTGTGCTGATGCTGTCGATGCACGACAACCTCGAATACGTGACGCAGGCGGTGCGCGCGGGCGCGAGCGGCTACGTTCTGAAGGATTCGCCGGCGCTCGAAATCGTTCAGGCGATCGGCGCGGTACTCGACGGCAAGACGTTCTTTAGCGCGGAGATCGGTGCTCGACTGATCCAGGCGTCGGCAACGCAATCGCCGGTCGAACGCTTGACGCCGCGCGAGCGCGACATTCTCGATGCGCTTGCCGAGGGACTGTCGAGCAAGCAGATCGCGCAGCGCAACGATCTGTCGGTGCGAACCGTGGAGACGCATCGGCTGAATCTGAAGCGCAAGCTCGATATTGAAGGGCAGGCCGAGTTGATCAAGTTCGCGGTCGAGAACCGGCGCAACAAGCGTTGAGGTTCGCGGGCGCGCGATAATGAGCGGTCCACACCTGGAGCGACCACGGCATGAAGCGCGTGTTCGAACTGAGTCTTGCCGGTCTGATGATTTGCGTGGCCACGGCTCGCGTTGATGGCGAACCGGCGCGCGTCAATCGCGGCCACGATCCATTCCTGCAGATATCCAAAGCGATCGCCGATTGCCCAACTCCGCTTGGCCCATTCGAAACCGAAAAGGAATGGCTCGACGATAGCCATTACAGAATCGAACGCGGCAATAGCTGCTGGATCGAAGGCCGTTGCCGTTTGCCGAACGCGTATCTGTACGACGCGGAAATCGCCGAGAGCGTGCAACGGCGTCTCGCGAATCTGAACGTCGCGACGCACTGGCGCGAGCAATCGACGCTATGGCTCACGCTGCAACGCCGCTTTATCTACGTCGAAGGCTGCGTCGCGCCGGGCTTCGACAAGAAGACTTTCCTCACCGAACTCGCCAAAACGGCGGACGTCGAGCGCGTGATCGACAACACGATCACCGATCCTCACGCCGCGCAGTTGCCTTACCGCACCCAGGCGGAACCGGACAAGCCCGTGCTCGATCCGGGCAATTAGCGCGGTAGTCTCGGCTACTCCGACATCCACGCGTTCGGGGGCGAAATCAACACGCCCAATCTCGATGCGCTGGTGCAAAGCGGCCGCATCCTGACGAATCACCACACGGGCACCGTCTGCGCGATCACGCGTTCGATGCTGATCTCGGGCACCGATCACCATCTGGTCGGCGAAGGCACGATGGGTGTGCCGACCGACGAGCGCAAAGGACTGCCGGGATACGAAGGCTATCTGAACGATCGCGCGCTATCGGTTGCGCAGTTGCTGAAAGACGGCGGCTATCACACGTACATGGCCGGGGCCGGGCCAGACTTCGCAGAAGCCGACGCTGCGTGAATTCACACACGTGACGGACAACACCGCGACGTTCCTCGCGGTCGCCCTGTGGACCGAACCGCCGCTCGGCCCCGTCGACGGTCGCTGGCAGTTGTACGACCTGAGCGCCGATCGCGGCGAAACGCAGGACGTGTCGGCGCAGAACCAGTCGATCATCGATAGTCTCGTGCAGCAGTGGAACGACTACATGACCAGCATCGGCGGCGTCGAGCCGTTGCGTCCGCGCGGCTACTACTGAGCACACAAGGGCGTTTTCATTCAAGCGGCGGCCTCAAATCTGAAGTGCAACACCGTTTCGTATAAGGTGTTGCGATGCACGAAAGAAAGTACCAGCAACTTCAACCTGAAGAGCGCCTGACCATTGCAAGCCTGCATCTGCAGGGTTCGAGTATCCGGGCCATGGCCCGGATACTCGGGCGCTCGCCGGCCACCGTTAGCCGTGAACTGACGCGAAACAGCTCTCCCGCAGGCTACGCATCGGCACCAGCTGAAGCGCTCAGCGCCTCACGCCGCAGCGCGGGGCGCCGCCCCACAAAGCTTTGCCTGCAAAGCGTCTGCTGGCGTATCGTTCTCACCCTGCTCGAGTGGAAATGGTCACCCCAGCAGATATCGGGCACACTGAAACGTATGTATCCGACCGACCCGACCCAGCAGGTTTCGCATGAAACCATCTACACGGCCATCTACGCCCAGCCGCGCGGCGAACTGCGCCGTCAACTCATCGCCTGCCTGCGCCATGGTCACAGCACCCGCATGCCGCGTACACGCGGCACAGACCGACGCGGACAGATTCCCGACATGGTCAGTATTCATGTGCGGCCGCCCGAAATCGAGGACCGACTGCTGCCCGGACACTGGGAAGGCGACTTCATCGTGCGACCTGCAAGTCGCATGTTTCTCTGTTTCACGGGGGCAGGTATGACCTGATGAAACCAGCTGTTCCATCAGCTGTTCCCTACCCGGGCATGCAGAACCGGTAACAGTTCTGTGTGAAGCCTCGGGGACAACGTAGCCGCCGGATACCCGGTACGCCTAGCCGTGAGGTAAGGCGGAATCTGCCAGCACAAAGGCGGAGAGGCGCAAGGGATGGGTGGGTACGACCAACACATGTGAACGTCCGAAACGCGCCGTTACGCCTAACAAGCCAAACGTGCTGACAGGCTTGAACCAAAAAACGGTATGCGGCAAGGAATGGCTTCTGATGAATGGGCCATCATGGACAGTACGCCGCCGGCGCATAGGACGGGTCCGAACCATCCGGAGAATCATGTGGAACAGGGTAAGCCCGTATCGCTGCCCAATGGGCAGGCGAACCGCAAGGCGAGCTGTTGGCGGTGCGGGTAAAGGAATGCGGAGAAAGCGAATGCCCGGCTGTAACGGACGGGATACGGGCTGAAACATTGCCCGACGCGAAAGCGGGCAGACTTCCGCGCGGTCATTCATGGCGAGAGAAACTTGATCAATCGTTATACGAGGGAAAGCAGATGACGGCGCACGACACGGAAGTGTCGGGCGCTGGTGCGCCCTCGCACGCTGCCCGGATGTGGGACCAGGCAAACTGGGCATCCATCGAGGCAGAGGTGAGACGACTTCAGTTGCGTATCGCCAAGGCGGTCCGGGAAGGCCGGTGGGGCAAGGTGCAATCCTTGCAACGTCTGCTGACCCGCTCGCATAGCGGCAAGATGCTGGCCGTGAAGCGGGTGACGGAAAATCGCGGCAAGAGAACGCCGGGGGTGGACGGCAGGATCTGGTCATCCTCGGCGGCCAGATGTAAAGGCGTGTTGTCGCTGCGTCATCGGGGTTATCGTGCGATGCCGTTGCGGCGTGTTTACATTCCCAAGAGTAATGGAAAGAAGCGTCCTTTAGGAATCCCATGTATGCGGTGTCGGGCGATGCAGGCTTTATGGAAGCTCGCTCTGGAACCCATTGCGGAGACCCTGGCGGACCTGAATTCCTACGGCTTTCGGCCCGAACGCTCGACTGCCGACGCCATCGAACAGTGCTTCATCACTCTGGCAAGGCGTGTATCGCCAGAGTGGGTTCTGGAAGGTGACATACGGGGTTGTTTCGATAACTTCAGTCACCTCTGGTTCCTGGAGCACATACCGATGGACAAGACGGTCCTGCGCAAGTGGCTTGAGGCTGGCTATATTGATGAGGGAACCCTGTTCCAATCGCGGGCGGGCACGCCCCAGGGCGGTATCATCTCGCCCGTGATCGCGAATATGGCGCTGGATGGACTTGAGGCAGCAGTACACGCGAGTATCGGTGTCTCGAAACTCGCACGCCGCACGGCCAAGCTCAACGTTATCCGGTATGCCGATGATTTCGTGGTGACCGGTGCTTCGAAAGAAGTGCTCGAATCCAGCGTTCTTCCGGCGATCCGTCGTTTCATGGCGGACCGTGGTCTGGAACTGTCGGAGGAGAAAACCCGGATCACGAACATAACGGAGGGTCTCGATTTCCTTGGCCAGAACGTACGCAAGTACGGCGGCAAACTGCTGATCAAGCCAGCGAAGAAGAGCATCAAATCGTTGCTTGACAAGGTCCGGGAGGTCATCAAGGGCAACGCGGGCGCCACCCAGGAAGCGCTGATACGGCAACTCAACCCGCTCATCCGGGGCTGGGCCATGTATCACCGCCACGTCGTGGCGAAAGCAACCTTCTCATTGATAGACTCGCACATCTGGCAACTGCTCTGGAAGTGGGCTGTGCGCAGGCACCCCACGAAAGGAGCACGATGGGTGAGGAGGCGATACTTCCGGACAGACGGACAGCGGTCATGGGACTTTGCGACGGAAGAAACCCGGGCTGACGGCAGCATCGGCAGTCTGCGGCTATTCCGCGCAATGACGGTCGCAATCATGCGTCACGTCAAGATCCGTGGGCCCGCTAATCCGTTTGATCCGGCATGGACGTCCTACTTTGCCCGTCGTCGCGCCGCGAAACATCCCGTCGGCTTGTCCGGTGCCACCCCATGGTGCTGAAGAATGGCTTGAGCCGGATGCGAGGTGACTCGCCCGTCCGGTTCTTAGGGGAGAACGTGCCGGTAACGGTACGTTCTTACCCGACAAGGGCGCGGGCAATCAGTCCTCGGTCGGCGTTCTGGTTGAACGGACCAGCCGCCTGGTGCTGCTCGCAAAGATGGAAGACGCCACCGCAGCTTCGGCGCTGGCGGGCTTCTCCGCCAAACTCAATTCGATTGTCGCGCCACTGCGGCAGAGCTTCACTTATGACCAGGGCAAAGAAATGTCGCGCCACAAAGAGCTCACTGCCGCAACCGGCGTGAACGTGTATTTTTGCGACCCGCACAGTCCCTGGCAGCGCGGCACCTGCGAAAACACCAACGGGCTGCTGCGACAGTATCTGCCAAAAGGCACCGACCTTTCGGTCTACAGTCAGGATGAACTCGACGCCATCGCCGACAGCCTGAACAGCCGGCCTCGTGCAACTCACAACTTCCATTCACCATTCGAGGTCTTCGCCGCGACCCTCGCATCAGCAAGTCAACCTCAAAGCTCTAAACATTAATCCCGCCGTTGCGCTTCACTCTTGAAACCGCCAGCTCAAAGGCGGCGTGGCGCTGTATGGCGCATACGCCGCGATCGCGGCGGTCGCATTTGCCGCCGCGTTTGCCGCGCCTTCCATCAGTACGGCGAGCGCGGCGGTATCCTCGCGCTGCCGCGAGCTGTGCATCGACTATATCGACAGCCAGTTGGCGCTGATCGGCGCTTCGTCTCGTTCGCACCGGCATTCAAAGCTGCGTGTCCAGTAGCCGCACGAATTTCTCGACGAGCTTCTCGGTGAACGAACGCCGCGTCCATGCTTCGAGCGTGACGCGCTTCGACTTCGCGATGTCGTCGTCGAACGCGGCAGTCTGCTGCGTGGCGAAATCGCGGTCGTAGATGTTCAGGTTCGCTTCGTCGTTCAGCTTGAACGAGCGGCTATCGAAGTTCGTCGAGCCGACCGACACCATGTACTCGTCGACTACCAGCAACTTGCAATGGAACATGGTCGGTTGGTACTCGTAGATCTCGACGCCCGCTTTCAGTAGATCGCCCCAACACGCACGCGACGCTTCGCGCACCGTGTGCGTGTCGATGCGTTTGCCCGGCGTGACGATCTGTACTTTCACGCCGCGTTTCGCGGCTTCGACGATCGCGTTGATGGTGAGCTTGTCGGGCACGAAGTACGCGCTCGCAAGCTGCAAACTGCGCGTGGCGGCGGTGATGGCCATCAGATACATCAACTGCATGTCGTCACTGCCGCCCGACGGCGAACTGCTGAACATATGCGCGAGACCCTGGCCCGCTCCTTTCGGCTCGGCATCGATGTGCGGAAAATACTCGGGACCGTGCAATACGCTGCTGGTCGCCTTGATCCAGTTGTCCATGAACACGGCCTGCATATGGCCGACCACTGGACCCGTCACGCGAAAATGCGTATCGCGCCAATGCTTTTCGTCCTGCGCATTGCCAGTCCACTCCGGCGCTATGCCGACCCCGCCGGTAAAACCGATCCGGCCGTCGACCACCAATAGTTTGCGGTGCGTACGGTCGTTCATGCGACCGAGTCCGGTCCAATGCGGCTTGTGATACTTGACCACTTCGGCGCCGGCCTCCCGCAGCAGTTGCAGATAGTGCCGATCCATTTTCGACGAACCGACCCAGTCGAGCAGTACATGCACGGCGACACCTTCGCGCGCCTTATCGGCAAGCGCACGCGCAATCTGTCCGCCGATCTCGCCAGACCAGTAAATGAACGTTTCAAATGTGATGGTTTCGCGCGCCGACCGAATGCCCTCGAGCATCGACGGAAAGATCTGGTCGCCGTTGAGCAGCATCTCGAAGCGATTACCCGGCACCACGGGTGGACCGAGCAATAAACCCATCGACCGAAGGAATTGCGGATCTTCGCTCTTATAAAGCCGCTCGATTCTGTGTTCTATTTTCTTCTCGCCGCTCGACAGATTGGCGATCAGCAGAACGATCACGAGCGTGACGAACGCGGTAATAGAAATGGTCAGCATGCGTGGCCTCGATGGCAGGCGGCGGGTCACGGTATACGAGTCCCGCATCCGACGGGAGAATGCCGCACTCGTGCCTGGCTTTCACTATCAGCACGTCATGCACGGCGCGTGCCCGGATCAGGACCGCGCCTTGCTTTCTGGTTCCAATGCTTTATCTGACCAATGCAAACGCCTCGCGGCTTGCGATTTCGCCCGCGCCGAATACGCCGATGACCGTATAGTCCGACGCCACGCATTCGAACGTCGATGCCTGAAACGTAATGACGAAATGCCGCCGCGCCGGTGCCTCGGGAGCAATGGCGACGGAGTCTGTCGCCACGGCGGCAATCTCGGCGCACAACGACGAATTGACGACTTCATGCACCGCGCAGCCGACGAGGCCTTGCGCCGCGAGCGGATGAATGGCGAGATCGTCATCGCCCGGCGGCCCGAGACGGTGAAAGATGGCGTCGGCGAACAGCACCGCGCAAAAAGGATCGTCGTCGGGATCGAATGGCCCGAACCGTTCAAAGTCCGACTCCGCGATCGGATAAGTGAGGATCACGCGGCGATCGCTGGCGACGATGAATGGTTCGGCGGCATCGGCTGCCGGATGAGGAGCGGAGTCCAGCAGGAAGACCTGATCTTCCTGCCGGGGTGCATCGAACGTGCTAACCATCTACTTCACGACTCCACGGCTATTACGCGCTTGCTTGCGTCTCTGGCGTTTGGGGAGCCGCCGCGACGGGTGCGGCCGTACTCTTTGCAGCAGCCTTGCGCGCCGGCGCTTTTCTTGCCGCCTTCACAACGCTTTTGCGGCCGGTGGACTTCTTCACCGCGGCTTTCCGGCTTGCCGGAGTGGCCTTTCTGGCTGCGGTCTTTTTCACGGCCGTCTTGCGCGTTGCTTTTTTCGCCGCGGTCTTCTTGCCTACCGCACTCGCGGTCGCTTTCGCCTGGTTGCTCTTTGCCGCCGTTTTCGCCGCTTTCGGAGCGGCAGCCATGCTCGCGCCATCGATCAGGAATTTGCTGCGGTCCTTGACGGCCGCGAGCCATGCCGGCGCCGGACCGCGGCCGCTCCAGGTCGCGCCGGTTTTCGGATTCAGGTACTTCGGCGGCTGGGCGCCTTTCGGCTGCCCTTTGACGCGCTTCGCGGCGGGAGCAGCCGCGGGCTTGCTTGCGCTCGCAGCGTCGATCAGGAACACCGTGCGGTCCTTCACGCCGGCGATCCAGCCAGGCGCGCGGCCGTGCCCCGTCCAGGTCGCGCCGGTTTTGTGGTCGCGATACTTCGCCGGGGTTACCGACCTGGCGGCTTTGCTCGCGCCCGCAGGTCTTCCGCGACCCGCCGGATTGCCATTCAGACCTCGCGCGGCACGTCGTGCCTTCGCCTGTGCTTCGATATCGGCAGTCGTGAGACCGTGCTTGAGCATCAATTCGCGAATCTGGTCGACCGCGGCTTGTGCTTTTCTGGCAATGAGAACGTCAGCTTGCTCCTGGAGCTTCTTAAGCTTGGCTTGGATTTGCTCTAACGAAGGCATTTGATTGCTCCTTATGTGGTAATCGTCGAACTATGCCATGAATGACGGAAGAAAGGCAGTGTATTGACCAATCCCGAGCTTCAATACACCGATACGAGCACCGATGCGGCGGTCAAATAACGAAGCTTTCAGGTTTTCTACCGGGTCATCGAAGCTTTCTTCCTTTTCCTTCCCTCCTGATTCTTCTTTTTCATTTCGGTTCCACCACCACTCAGATAGGTGTAAAAACGACGACCTGGCGATCGGCAATGTACCTCACACTCCGTATGAAGCGGTAGTGTTGACCGTCCGCCGTTATCCGGTTCAGGCCCAGGCGGGTCAGTACCAGCATTTCATCTGCCTGGAAAGCGTCGACGACGCCGGAATCCGTTAAATCCTCCAATGCCCCCGATGGATTTCCGACATAAACGCTGCGCGCCTGCTTGCCGATCCGCATCACGACCACGCTTTTTCCCTCGTCGAGCGCCAATTCGAGAAAGCTCGCGAGCGTGCGCAACGACTCTGGCGTGCAAGTCCTGGTCTGATAGATCGCTGCATTCGATGGCGTCATTTGTGTTTCCCCGTCATCCGCATCGGCAACAGAAAGGGGCGCCGCCGTGCTTTCTGGCATTAGTCGCTTCTACTATAGCCAGGCCTTTGGATATTCAAAGGAGAGTAGTCCACTTTTTATTTGAAAACGGTCTTTTTTCGTGGCCCGCTATAGCGAACGGATTCAAGCATGCGCGAAACGCCACTGACGACGCGTGCAAAGACACCGCCCGGGCTCCGGTAACGTGCCGTTACCGATCTTGCAGCATCTGTTGCCCCTGTACCGGCCAAGTCCATTTACACTTCGTATCCGTGCCCAGCGGCAGACGTATGGCCAATAGAGAGTCCTTTGTCAGCCGCCATGCTCGCGGCGGCTATTGAAATGGACGCCGGGCCACCCTAATTCCGATCCACTCAAACACGATGATAGTTGCAATGAAAGCTGGTTTTATTCGGACCGCCCTCGGGGCAATGGCAGTCTCGTTGGCAATGGCCGGCACCGCGAACGCGGCCGGTTGCCTGAAAGGAGCGGTAGTGGGCGGTGTCGCCGGGCACTACGCGGGACATCATGCGGTGGTCGGCGCGGTCGGCGGCTGTATCGTCGGACGGCATATGGCCAAAAAGCACGCCGAAGAACAGCAGGCGGCGACTCAGGCTGCGCCGCATCAGCAAGCCCGAATGCAGTGACTGGAGAATACGGGCGCCGCCGCAAACGTTCGCACGAGCGACGCGGCAATGATCTTCGAATCTCCGTTCGCGGCGACGCGCCCTGCTCCGATCACTTAGGCAATGCGTAATCCGCGCGCGGGCAAGATCTCCTGAGTGGTCACGAAACGGTGCTGTTTGACCGCGTCGTGAAAGAGCCGGTAGTCGCTCTTCTCGAAGGCGGTCGTCCACTCCGGTCTGTCCCCGGTGTCGTCATCGCACAACAAACCGGTGGCCTGGTACTTCCACGAACCTTGTCCTTTGGCAATATAGCCGGGCACGGGTTCTTTCAAACCTGGAATACGGCCTGCATTCACCCATTCGCAAACGGTTCTCAGACGCAGGTTGTCGTCGGGTTCGCGGTTCGTATCGAGCAGCCGGGTCAGTGCGTCTTTAACGTCGTCCGGCATGCCTGGCTGGTTTTCGAAATCTTCGCGTCCGGCCAGATAAGCTCGCACGACACGACAACTCATGTCGGCCGCCTGCACGAAATCCGGCAAATTATGTCGTGAGATGAAGTGATTGCGACCGTCGATGTAATGCCAGCGCGCCCATGGCTGGTCGGGATAATGCAACGCGGCGCCGTGGCCGACCGGCAACGCGATCGTCAGAACGTCCTCCTCGACATGCTCGATCAGATGCGCGACCGCTAGTTCGAGGCTCGCGAGCCAGCCTTTGCGCGTGCAATCCTGTGCCTCGAGAAGATGCACGCGATTCCACGGGCTTTCGATGCCCGCGAATCCCTGGTGCGCCCACGTATCGACATAGGTATGAAGCGTCACGCCGAGCCGGTGCAACGCGGTCTCCGAATCGCGCTGCCGGATCGCGCGCCGCACGACTTCGCGCGCAACTTCACTGTCGGGCCGGCAAATCGCCTTTTCCTCGAGACTTTCACCCTCGCCAGCCGGCAGAAAATGGAACGGCGTCCACACGAGCCGGTTCTGGTCGTTCTCGGTATTGGCGTAATCGAATAACTTGTGCGCGGTCGCGAATCGCTCGAATGTCTCGCCGCCTTTGAACCGCAGTATTCCGCTCGTCGTTGCGTCGTCGACATATTGGCAGGCATGCGCGACGGTTTGCGCATCGCCGGCCGTCATGCCGCCGACGCGCGCGGCAATGTAGACCACGCCGTAATGAAAGTCGATGTTCATGGCAAGCGCTCCTGGCGCGCATAATCACGGCCGGTTCGTGGCCGGCGATAGGGCGAGACGAATACAGGGAGCTGCGCGTGAGTAGATAGTAGACGAGCGAGCGGCACACGCATTGAAAAAAACATGCGTACTGGACGCGCTTTTTCACGTTTCGCGCCACGCAACCATTCGGGCTACTGAAGGAAACGCGGGCGCGGCCGGCGAGATGTAACCTGCCGGCACGGAAAGCCGCCGGCCAATGAGGCGGATAAACGTAACCTGGCCCGATCGGCGCCGGTCAGGTCAAATGTGTAACGGAAAGACGACTATTCCAGTGCTGGTTCAGATATTCGAGCGCAAACATCCGGTGGCAATGATGTGGTAAATGTTCACTGCAAAGCAGGCAACCCGATTCGAATAGCGCGATATCCAGATTACTTTCCACGCGGCGGCGCGCGACGAGGTCGAAATATTCCTCCCGAAAGTTCTCCCAGCTCAATTGCTTGCCCTGGTAGCGTTTGAGCAGGTCCGGCTCGGGAGCCAGTTCCGGTATTTCCACGTACGCCGCATTGCACAACTGGTCGAGAAAGTAAGGCAGATCTTGTTTTTTCGCAAAGCCCGCGAGTTGCGACGTGTTGTTGAGGCGAACGTCGAGCACCGTGCGCACATGGGCGTCCTTCAGCAAACTGAAGAATTTCTGGGCGCTCTTGCCGGTAAAACCAATGCTGGCCACCTGCACGCTACTTTTGTCACGTTTCATGGTGAATCCCCTGGCAGGCCATTCGGCGCCCATAAAAAAGCCTCGCTGCGATTGGCGCAGCGAGGCTCGGGTGTCAGTGCATCTTTAGCGCCGCTCGCGTGCTTTATTTGACGATGTCGACCAGTTCGACTTCGAAGGTCAGATCGGTATTCGGCGGAATCGGGCCGACGCCGCGATCGCCGTATGCGGTCGCCGCCGGGCACGTGAGTCGCGCCTTGCCGCCGACTTTCATCTTCTGCACGCCTTGCGTCCAGCACGGAATCACGCGATTGAGCGGGAACGTGGCCGGCCCGCCATGCTTGGCCGAGCTATCGAATTCGGTGCCATTGGGCAGCGTGCCGCGATAGTTGACCTTTACCACGTCGGTCGCGGACGGTTGCGGGCCCGTGCCTTGCGTCAGATGTTCGACGATGACGCCGGACGGCAACTTCTCCGTGGTCGGCGCGGCAGCCATCGCGGTCGAGGACAGAACGGCTGCGGCCAGCAAAGCAACGAGTGATTTCAAAGCGAATCTCCAGTGGGGTAGTCCGTTTGATTGTAACGGATCGGGTGTCGGCCGAGGCTCCCACATATTGCCCGATGCCGCGGATCGTTGCGCGCCCATCAGGAACCTCGCTGAACCGTCGCGCGACCCCTCGGTCCGCATGAACGTCCGGCGCGAGTCGCCGGCAAGCGAATCCGCCACACTTGTTGAGAGCGCTTTCGATGACCGAGCCGGCCCATTCCGACGACCCCGCTTGCGATCCCTGCGCAGCGCCGGCCCCCTCCGACGAGCGCGTTCGCGCGCCAAGGCCGCGCCGGATTCCACGCAGCCGCGCGCAACAGGCGCGGCTCGATGCGCGCGAACCCGCGTTCGAACCGCTACCGTTCCCCTCGTATTCACCTGACGACGCGCGCCGATGCGCGCGAAGTACTGGCTCAGGTTCGGCTCGTGATCGTCGACGAATGGCATGAATTGCTCGGCAACAAACGCGGCACGCAGACCCAACTCGCGCTCGCGCGTCTCACCCATTGGCGGCCCGGCTTGCAGGTGTGGGGCTGTCGGCGACGCTCGGCAATCTGTCGTTCGCGACCGAGGTACTGCTCGCGCCGGTCGCGACGCCGCGCGTCAGCGTGCACGGCGCGCTGCCGAAAGCACTGATCGTCGACACGATCATTCCCGACACGATCGAGCGCTTTCCGTGGGGCGGTCATATGGGCATGCGGCAGGTCGATGCAGTCGCGCGCGCGATCGACGAAGCACACACGTCGCTCGTCTTCACGAACACGCGCTCGCAATGCGAGGTGTGGTACCAGGCGCTGCTCGAGGCGCGCCCCGAGTGGGCCGGAGTGATCGCGCTGCATCACGGCTCGCTCGATCAGCAGGTACGCGAGTGGGTCGAACGTGGGTTGAAGAGCGGCTTGCTAAAGGTTGTCGTGTGTACGTCTAGTCTCGACCTCGGCGTCGATTTTCTGCCGGTGGAACGCGTGTTCCAGATCGGCTCGCCAAAAGGCGTCGCGCGCTTGATGCAGCGTGCGGGCCGCTGGGGACATGCGCCCGGTTTGCCGTCTCGCGTGACCATCGTGCCGACGCATGCGCTCGAATTGATCGAAGCGGCGGCCACGCGTGAAGCCGTCGACAAGCGGCAGATCGAAAGCCGCGATACGCCGCGAAAGCCGTTCGACGTGCTGGTGCAGCACCTCGTCACCGTTGCGCTCGGCGGTGGCTTCGACGCGCTCGAGCTGTACGATGAACTTCTGCATACCTATGCATATCGTGATCTGACGCAGCAGGAGTTCGACTGGACGCTGGGTTTCGTCGAAGGCGGCGGCGCGACGCTGCGCGCATATCCCGACTACCATCGCGTCGCGCGCGATAGCGACGGTCTGTACCGCGTTCCGCGCAACGATCTCGCGCGCCGGCATCGCAACAACATCGGCACGATCGTCGCGAATAGCACGTTGAACGTTGCGTATCTATCGGGCGGGCGCATCGGTGCAATCGAGGAATCGTTAATTTCGCGGCTCAAACCCGGCGATGTGTTCACGTTCGGCGGCCGCGCGCTCGAACTGATCCGCGTTCAGGACATGACGGCGTGGGTGCGGCGCGCGAGCTCATCGCGTGGCGCAATTCCGCAATGGGCCGGCAGCCGCAGCCGCTATCGTCCGAGCTCGCCGACGCCACATTGACGATGCTCGCGCGCGCCGCCGACGGCATCTACGACGAACCGGAATTGCGCGCGGTGCGGCCGCTGCTCGAATTGCAGCGGAAGTGGTCGGCGTTGCCCGAGCCGGGCGTACTCGTCGTCGAGCTGCTCGAATCGCGCGAGGGTCACCACTTCTTCTACTATCCGTTCACGGGACGCATTGCGCATATCGGACTTGGCGCTCTGCTCGCGTGGCGAGTCGCGCGCGACAAGCCCGGCACGTTTTCGATTTCGATCAACGACTACGGTTTCGAATTGCTGTGCGCGCAGGCTTTCGATTGGGCCGCGCAAATAGAGAATGGCCTGCTTTCACCTGACGAACTCGATCACGGCATTCTTGCGAGCCTCAATTCATCCGAACTCTCCTTGCGACGTTTTCGCGAGATTGCGCGAGTGTCGGGACTCGTGTTTCAGGCGCATCCGGGACAGCAGAAGAGCGCGCGGCAATTGCAGGCATCGAGCGGGCTTTTCTACGAGATCTTTCGTCGGCACGATCGCGGCAATCTGCTGCTGTGCCAGGCCGATACCGAAGTACTGCTGCAGGAACTCGACGTGCGGCGCATTCGTTTTGCGCTCGAGCGAATGAACGCGAACCGCGTCGTGCTCACGCGGCCCAAGAAGCCGACCCCGTTCGCGTTTCCGTTGATCGTCGGACGCCTGCGCGAAAAAGTCAGCACCGAGAAGCTCGCCGATCGCGTCGAGCGAATGCTGGCCGAACTCGAACGGGCGGCGCAACGATGAAGCCGACCTCGCTCGCGATCGACGTCGGCGGACGACCTCTCGTGCTGTCAAGCTTGCGCGCGTGTTTCGATCCGGTGCTGCGCGCGCTTTTTATCGCCGATGCGCATTTCGTCAAGGATGCGGTGTTTCGCGCGCGCGGCATTCCAGTGCCGACTGGTTCGACCGCGGAGAATCTGCTGCGCATCGATCGTCTGATCACCGAGTTCGAGCCGGCGACGCTGGTGTTTCTCGGCGATCTGCTGCATGCTCGCGAGTCGCTGTCGACGCCCACGCTCGATGCGTTGCATGCGTGGCGCGCGCGGCATGCGTCGAGGCGCGTGGTGCTCGTCGAGGGCAATCACGATCGGCATGCCGGTGCGTTGCCGCTTACGTTGGATGTCGAGTCTGTGCGCGAGCCGTGGCATATCGGGGCGTGGGCGCTGTGCCATCACCCGCATGCGGTCGATCACGCGTATGTGCTCGCGGGGCATGTGCATCCGGTCTATCGGATCGCGACGCGGACCGATTCAGTGCGCGTGCCGTGCTTTCGCTTTGGGATCGATCGGGGGGTGCTGCCGGCGTTCGGTAGTTTTACCGGAGGCGCGCGTGAGACGGGGCGCGTTCTGGGGGAGAGGGTCTTTCTGGTGGTACAGCAGAGAGTGATCGAGTTGAGGAGTTGAGTGGACGGCGGGGGCCGTCCACTTTGTCGCCTGGTTGGTTTTTTGTTTGCGGATTGGTTTGCCGGTTCGCTGGCTGGGTTTTTTGCTGGCTCTTTCGCTGAAAACTCCCCGCTGCGCGCGAGCGCGGTCGGTGTGGAGGCCGGGCGGCGCCGGCCTCCACCCTCAGGAGCCCCGCAAGGTTCGCGGGACTCCTGCCACTGGTTAGTGGTTGCCGCCGCCGTGGCCACCATTGCCGGAGCCACCGCCGCCGTAGCCGCCACCGTGGCCGCCGCTGCCTTGACCGCCGCCGTTGCTGCCGTTGCCGCCGTTGCCGCCACGGCCACCGTGGCCTCCGTTGCCGGAGCCGCCGTTGCCCTGGCCGCCACCGCCTTCACCGCCATGGCCACCGTTGCCGGAACCGCCGTTGCCCTGGCCGCCACCGCCTTCACCACCATGGCCGCCGTGGCCGGAGCCGCCGTTGCTCTGGCCGCCACCGCCTTCACCGCCATGGCCACCGTTGCCGGAACCACCGTTACCCTGGCCGCCGCCTTCACCACCATGGCCGCCGTGGCCGTAGCCGCCGTTGCCCTGGCCGCCACCGCCTTCACCGCCATGGCCACCGTTGCCGGAACCGCCGTTACCCTGGCCGCCGCCTTCACCACCATGGCCGCCGTGGCCGGAACCGCCGTTGCCCTGGCCGCCACCGCCTTCACCGCCATGGCCACCGTTGCCGGAACCGCCGTTACCCTGGCCGCCACCGCCTTCTCCGCCATGGCCACCGTTGCCGGAACCGCCGTTGCCCTGGCCGCCACCGCCTTCTCCGCCATGGCCACCGTGGCCGGAACCGCCGTTGCCCTGGCCGCCGCCTTCACCACCATGGCCGCCGTGGCCGGAACCGCCGTTACCCTGGCCGCCACCGCCTTCACCACCATGGCCGCCGTGGCCGTAGCCGCCGTTGCCCTGGCCGCCACCGCCTTCACCGCCATGGCCACCGTTGCCGGAGCCGCCGTTACCCTGGCCGCCGCCTTCACCGCCATGGCCGCCGTGGCCGTAGCCGCCGTTGCCCTGGCCGCCGCCTTCACCACCATGGCCGCCGTGGCCGTAGCCGCCGTTGCCCTGGCCACCATCGCCTTCACCGCCATGGCCACCGTTGCCGGAACCGCCTTTGCCTTCGCCACCACTGCTGCCGTGGCCGCCGTCGCCGTGGCCGCCGTCACCATGACCGCCGTCACCGTGACCACCGTCACCGTGACCGCCGTCACCGTGGCCGCCGTCGCCATGACCGCCGTCGCCGTGACCGCTGGCGCCGTGGCCGCCATCGCCGCGGCCGCCGTCACCGTGGCCACGACCGCCATCACCATCACCACCTTGGCCATGGCCATGACCGCCATCGCCGGCACCATCACCGCCGTGCCCATGGCCATGACCGCCATCGCCGTCACCATCACCACCGTGGCCATGGCCATGGCCGCCATCGCCGTCACCATCACCACCGTGCCCATGACCGTGACCGCCATCGCCGTCACCATCACCACCGTGGCCATGGCCGCCATCGCCGTCACCGTCACCACCGTGCCCATGACCGTGACCGCCATCGCCGTCACCGTCACCACCGTGGCCATGTCCATGGCCGCCATCGCCGTCACCATCGCCGCCGTGGCCATGACCATGGCCGCCATCACCATCACCACCGTGGCCATGGCCGTGACCGCCATCGCCGTCACCATCACCACCGTGGCCATGGCCGTGACCGCCATCGCCGTCACCATCACCACCGTGGCCATGTCCATGGCCGCCATCGCCGTCACCATCACCACCGTGGCCATGTCCGTGGCCCCCATCGCCGTCACCATCGCCGCCGTGCCCATGCCCATGCCCATGACCACCATCCCCACCACCGTCCCCGCCGTTATCACCGCCTCCGGTACCGCCGCCATCGCCGCCCGTGCCGCCATTCCCCGAGCCGTTCCCGCCACCACCGCTACCCGCGCCGCCGTTACCGTTGTCGCCGGCACCGCCATTGCCGTTGTTGCCGCCGGTATTTCCCGGGCCCACCCCGCCCGGGCCGGAATTAGCCGAGCTATTCCCGCCACCGCTTCCCGCGCCCGTGCCCGTCGAGGACGTCCCGTTGCCCGCCGGCGAGCCGGTGGGCGATGTCGGGCCGAGCCCCGCCGCCGCGACGCCGAAGGCGCCCGCCCCGAGCTGCCCGAATCCCTGCGACGTGCAACCCGGCCCGCCGCCCGACGGACATCCGCCGTGCACGCTAGCCTCGGCGAGCACCATCACTGCGGGATTCGTTGCCGGCGCGGCGGTGCTCCCCGAATTCGTCTGCGCACCCGCCATCGCCGCATAAAGACTGACCGCGACCGCCAAAGCCGCCCGTCGCGTTCCCAATATCCACGCGTCCCCGTTTTGCTTCTTCATTTCACTCTCCGAATTATTTCACCAAAAAGACCGGTCCAATTAACGAGTGAATCTCCGCTCGCCAACAAAACGAAAAGTCAAAGCCTCTGCGCAGCTTCGCTTTATGCGAATTAAAAATGCGTTCGCACTAAAAACTTCTCTCACGGAAAATCCCCGGTCCGATTTGGCGTGCTTCGAGAGAATCGGCTGGCCGTGCGCGCACATGATCGTGAGAGCCGCACAGCGAGGCTTGATGGACGTTGAAGTTATTCGCAGCGCAACCGCTCGACCGTGCGCTAGACCACGCAATGCGATATTGCCGATGCGGCCCGTCAGGCGGCGTTCAACGGCGTTCCGCCCGCCAAATCCGCTACTCCATATTCTTCAGACAGGAAGTTAATAACTATCGCGCTCAATGCAATCGGATCAGCAAAAAGAAAATTAGCCTTTGGTTTTATCGGACAAATATGGACCATTTACACATCATTCGTTTTATTCATGTGGCCATTCGCACATAAAAATAAAAATAGGAAAGACCGAATGAGAGCAATCCAATAGACAACGCAATGAAAATCACCGAAACGCGCGTGCGAAACATTACGCGTCGTCGGGCAATGCGCGTGCGTCGCGAAAATCGCTGTCGCGATGTGCGCTACCTCGCACAGTCGTCGAACGTGTGCCTCGGTCGCACGCGATCACGAGCCACGCCCATATGCAAAGTGTCGTGGCACAACCACCAGCGCGTCGGATAACCAACACATCAGCGCGCACGCTTTTCCCGGAGCATTCCCACCATCTTCGGCGGTACCGCCGCGTATCGTCGTTGCCCTGCCCGCAAAAGCCTGTCCCCGCGAGCCACCGCGCGGAATCGCCCACGAACGCGGGTAAACCTTTGTTTGACTTCGACGCGTCGCCCCGTTTACTGCACGCAGCCGAACCTCTCAATCCGCTTTCATTCACCGCCCGCATTTTTGGTTGGTCTGCGGAGCAGTGTTCTGCGAGCGCCTTCCCCTCTTCGACGAGGTACAACATGGTTACTATCTCCAGCAGTGCGGTCGACGAATTCAAATCCGGACTTCGCGGTCAGCTTCTGCTGCCCGACACGCCGGGCTTCGATACGGCGCGCAGCATCTGGAACGCAATGATCGACCGTTCTCCCGCGATGATCCTGCGCTGCGCGGGTGTTGCCGACGTGCGCCGCGGCGTCGCCTTCGCGCGTGACAACGGCCTGCCGCTCGCGATTCGCGGCGGCGGCCACAACATCGGCGGTAGCGCTGTGTGCGACGACGGCCTCGTGCTCGATCTGTCCACGATGAAATCGGTGCGCATCGACCCGCAAGCGCGGCGCGCCTATGTCGAACCGGGCGCGACGCTGCACGATCTCGATCACGAAGCGCAGGCATTCGGACTCGCGACGCCGCTCGGTATCAACTCGACGACCGGCGTCGCGGGTCTGACGCTCGGCGGCGGCTTCGGCTGGTTGAGCCGCCGCTACGGCATGACGATCGACAACCTCGTCGCGGCCGACATCGTCACCGCGGACGGTGAATTGCGCCGCCTGAGCGCCACTTCGCACGACGATCTGTTCTGGGCGATTCGCGGCGGCGGCGGCAATTTCGGCGTCGTTACGCTATTCGAGTTCGCGCTGCATGAGGTCGGCCCGCTCGTGTATGGCGGCCTCGTCGTGCTGCCGCTCGCCGACGCGAAGGAAGCGCTGATCAAATACCGCGATGCCGTGCCCGCGATGCCCGACGAGCTGGCCGTCTGGGCCGTCGCGCGGCTCGCGCCACCGCTGCCGTTCCTGCCGCCCGACGTGCACGGCCAACCCGTGCTCGTGTTCGCGATGTGCTACAACGGGCCGGTCGAAAAAGGCCCAGCCGCGGTGGAAGCCGTGCGCGGCTTCGGCAAGCCGCTCGGCGAACATCTCGGTCCGATGCCTTATGAAGTTTGGCAACAGGCCTTCGATCCGCTGCTCACGCCGGGCGCGCGCAACTACTGGAAGTCGCACAACCTCGCCACCATCGACGATGGACTGATCGACGCGCTGATCCGCGCGATCGACACACTGCCGTCCGCGCAATGCGAAATTTTCTTCGGGTTGATCGGCGCGCAAACGCAGCGCGTGGCGGTCGACGCGACCGCTTACCCAAGTCGCGAGACGCAATACGCGATGAACGTGCACGGCCGCTGGGACGATGCGCGCGACGACGAGCGCTGTGTCAAATGGGCGCGCGACTTTTTCGACGCGTCGCGCCCCTTTGCGCTCGGCAGCGTGTACGTCAACTTCATGACGCAGGAGGAAGGCGGCCGTATCGCGGATGCCTATGGGCCCAACTATGAGCGGCTCGTCGCCGTGAAGAACCGCTACGATCCGCGCAACCTGTTCCGCCATAACCAGAACATTCGCCCAACGGCGTAGCGACGACGCGTGACGGAAAGCGGCGCAAAAACCCGAACTGCAATGGCCGCGCCGCTCTCGCGCAAGGCGGCGCGGCCCTTGGGCACGCTATCTGCTGTTTGAGCGGTGGACCTCCGCGATGCGAACGTCGCGGCACGCCGCCGCCTGGCTGCGATGACCGCGCGCACGGAACCTCCCGCGTGCATATGAGAACAAAGCAAAGCAGGCGACTCGCCGCACTCTTCCAAAACGTACAACACGCGTGAGAAACGCAAAGGAAAACCGTCATGCGCAGACGACAATTCATCATGACCGGCAGCGCTGCATTGGCCGTCGCAGGCCTGAGCCTCACCGGTTGCACGACGACTTCGCCGTCCTCGAACGCATCGCCGTCCGCCAACGCCGGCAAGCGCGACACGATCAACGCCGGCGTCGACTCGACGCTCGCGCGTCTCTACGAAAACGTCGACGGCGCGCGTGAGCTCGTCGCGAAAGCGCGCGGCGTGCTGGTGTTTCCATCGGTGATCTCGGCCGGCTTCTGGGTCGGCGGACAGTATGGTGAAGGGGCGATGCGCATCGGCGGCCGCACGGTCGGCTACTACAGCACGGTCGCGGGCTCGTTCGGGTTGCAGATCGGCGCGCAGTCGAAGGCGCTCGTGTTTCTGTTCATGACGCAGGAAGCGCTCGACGAATTCATGCACAGCCAGGGCTGGGCAGTCGGCGCGAATGCGACCGTCGCCGTGCTGAAAGTCGGCGCGAACGGCGCGGTCGATTCGTCGACCGCGACGAGCCCGGTGCAGGCTTTCGTGCTGACCAACGGCGGCCTGATGGCCGGCGTGTCGCTCGAGGGCACGAAGGTGTCGCGGCTGATTATCTGAGTATCTGAGCGGAGCTTTCTCTCTTGCGGATTTGTGGCGCGAGCGCACCGCGCGATTGCACGACAGATCCGCGCCGCGCGTTCGGGCCATAGCGTTCCCGCCCGCTTCGCCGGCGCCGTTCATCGCGCGACGGTAGAATTCACGCCTTTCGTAAACCGTCCGCGCCCAGCGGACGCAATCCTTCGCGCAGCCGCGCGTTGCCACGCCAGTCCAGCGCAGCCCATACAAGCCTCAGCATTGCGCTCGCGCGCCACCTCGTAGAACATGAACACCGCTAGTCACGCTTCCGGTCGGCCCGCCAGGCTGTCCGGCATTCGCAGCAACGTGCTCGCAGGCTTGACCTCGTCGTTCGCGCTGGTGCCCGAATGCATCGCCTTTGCGCTCGTCGCCCATCTGAATCCGTTGATGGGTCTGTACGGCGCATTCTTTATCTGCACCGTCACCGCGCTATTTGGCGGACGTCCCGGCATGATTTCGGGCGCGGCGGGCTCGATGGCCGTCGTGATCGTCGCGGTCACGGTCATCACGGTGTTTGCCGATCTCGCGATCGCGGTGATGTGCGGCATCGTGATCGCCGCGCTCAACTTCGCGTGGCAGCACGCGCGCGAAATTCACACGCATGCCGAGGATCGAGCGGGCCATAAGACCTATGTGCCGCGCGGCACGCTGTTTTTCGCGTCGACGACGCGCTTTCACGAGCTGTTCGATCCGGCGCGCGACCCGGCGAGCGTGACCGTCGATTGCAGTCACCTGCTGCTCGCCGATCATTCGGCGCTCGCCGCGTTGCAGGGTCTGGCCGAGCGCTATCGCAAGGCAGGCAAGCAATTGCGCATGAAGAATCTGTCGGAGCGCAACCGCCAATTGTTGAGCCGCGCGGGGATCGGCTTGGCGTGAGACACGCACCGCGTTGCGAGCCCGCGCGCGGTGAATTCTCGCGCGCGTCGACAACGCGGCCTGGTGCTTTAGCGCTGCTCGGGCAACCGGAACACCGCGATCGCCGCCGACAACTGCCCGGTCTGCGTCTTCAGCACATCGGCCGCCGCGCTCGCCTCCTCGACGAGCGCCGCATTCTGCTGCGTCGTCTGATCCATGCTCGCGACCGCGATGTTGACCTGCTCGATGCCCGAGGTCTGCTCGGCCGACGCAGCGCTGATCTCGCCCATGATGTCGTTGACACGACGTACCGCCTGCACGACTTCCTGCATCGTGTCACCCGCGCGTCCGACGTGCTCCGAACCGCCCGCGATCTGCGCGGCCGATTCCTCGATCAGCGCCTTGATCTCCTTCGCGGCCGCCGCGCTGCGTTGCGCGAGCGTGCGCACTTCGCCCGCGACCACCGCGAAACCGCGGCCCTCCTCGCCCGCGCGCGCCGCCTCGACGGCCGCGTTCAACGCGAGAATATTGGTTTGGAACGCAATCCCTTCGATCACGCCGATGATGTCGCCGATCCGGTGCGACGACTGTGAAATCCCGCGCATCGTGTCGATTACCTGACCGACCACCGCGCCGCCGCGCGCCGCGGTCTCCGACGCGTTGTGCGAGAGCTGGCTCGCCTGCTTCGCGTTGTCGGCGTTCTGACGCACGGTCGCGGTGATCTGCTCCATGCTCGACGCGGTCTCGCCGAGCGCGGCCGCCTGCTGCTCGGTGCGGCGCGACAGGTCCGAATTGCCCGCGGCGATCTCGTTCGATACCGACGAAATCAGCGTCGCGCCGCCGCGAATCTGCTCGATCGCCTGCGCGAGACGCTGCTGCATCCGTTTCATCGCGGCGAGCAGGCTCGTGCTGTCGCCGGCCTTCGCGTCGACGACCACGTCGAGGTCGCCGTCCGCGATACGCGATGCAATCTGCAGCGCGTACGCCGGTTCGCCGCCAAGCTGACGCAGAATGCTGCGCAGAATCACGCCGATCACCAGCGACACGAGCGCGCAAAGCACCACCGCCGCGATCACGTATTGCACGAGGGTGCGGTAGAACACGCCGTCGATGTCGTCCGTGAAGACGCCGGTGACGATGGTCCAGTCCCACGGCTTGTAAAGCCGCATGTAGTTGATCTTCGGCGCAAGCTTGTCGGTGCCGGGCTTCGGGAACTGCAGATGAACGAAGGCCTCGCCTTCGCGCTGCGTTTGCTCGGAACCTTCCTTGAACACGCGGCGGCCGTCCGGATCGGTGACGTTGGTCATGTCCTTGCCGACGAGGTCGGCGCGCGTGGCATGCATCAGCACGTGCGCCTGGCTGTCTTCGAGCACGAGATAGCCGCCGGCACCGTCGTAGCGCATTGCGCGCAGGTCGTCCATCGCGGCGCGCTGCGCATCGGCGAGCGGCATCGTGCCGGCCGCGACGAGCGCGTTGTAGCGATCGAGCACGCTGTACGCGATGCTGACCACGTTTTTCAGCTCGCCCTCGCGATCGGCGATCATCGTGTCTCGTGTCTTGAACGCCCCCCACAGGCCGATCGCCAGAATGCCCATGCACATCACCGCGAGCGCGAGCCACAGCCGCACTTTCAGGCGAAACCGTTCCATCTTCCGTATCCCTCGTCGTGGTCGGCGGCTGTCCTCGCGAACGGACGCCGCAAACGTTTCATGTCGTTGTCGGGATTAACGGCGCGACGGAAGAAAACTTCAGTGCGGCTTCAAGGTTGCGGGTTTCCGTCCGCGGGCAGCGTCAGCGCCGCCACCTCGCAGCGCGGCCATTGCCGCAGCACGTCGGGCGACATCAGCAGCTTGGCCGCGCGCACGCCGGCGCCCATCACGATCTGCGCACGCTCCATCACGGCGGCATCGACGAGGATGCGCCAGTCGGCCGGCAGACCGAACGCGGTAATTCCGCCGAACTCCATCTGGCTATGCTCGACCGCCGCCTCGCGCTTCGCGAATGACAGCCGCTGTGCGCCAAGCGCGGCCTTCACCGCGCCGTTGATGTCGAGCCGCCGCGAGCCGAGCGACACGAGCGCCGCAAAGTGCTCGCCACCCTCTTTCCTGTAGCGGATCACGATCGTGTTCGCGCAGTCTTCGAGACCGAAGCCGTAGCGAGCGCTGAATGCGGCGGTGTCGGAGGCGTCGTCGGTGACGGCGAACACCGTGATCCCGCGCGCCGGCAATTGTTCGATGACGTGCGCGGGCAGATGCGCGCTCCACTGGTCGCGCTCGATGACGTCCAGTGGCTGTACGAGTTCGTGCGAATGCATGATGAGCGGAAAGGTGACATTAACCCGCTGCATTCTAGCGGTACGCGCGGGCGGCCGCGAAACGGGCCGCAAAACAGGCCGCAAAACAGGCCGCGAAACAGGCCATGAAAGCAGGCCATTCAGCGCGCCGCTTAACTTGTATAGTGACGGGCACGAGGTTTGCGAAAGGCAATGAAGCAAACACCCTGAAGGCGCCCTCACGATTCAGACACGATCATGGACATCGACACGCTCTCTCGCGAGAACCTCCAGCAGGCCGCGCGTCATCAGGCCAATTGGGCGATGGGCGCACTGCGGCAGTTCGCGGAGAACCGCTGTCCTGCGTTGGCGGCGAGCATCGCGTTCTATGCGGCGTTTTCGCTCGCGCCGACGCTCGTGATGGTGATCGCGGTGGCCGGCTGGTTCTTCGGCCCGGCGGCCGCGCGCGGCGAGCTGTTCGGCCACATCAACGGGCTGATCGGCGACCAGGCCGCGGCCGGCGTGCAGACGATCGTCGAGAACGCGCATCACGCGGGCGCCAAAGGCGGCGTCGCGACGATCATCTCGTTCTCGCTGCTGGCGATCGGCGCGTCGGCGACGTTCTCGTCGCTGAACAGCGCGCTCAATATAGTGTGGCCGTACAGCGGGCCGCGCACTTCCAGCTGGCTCGCGCTGGTGCGGGTGCGACTGATTTCGTTCGGGCTCGTGCTCGGCGTCGCGTTCCTGCTGATCGTGTCGCTGGTGCTCGATACGGTGATCGTCTTTATCGGCAACTGGCTGTGGGGCGACTCGCCGTATGTCGTGATCGGCAATCTGCTGCAGCTCGGCGTCGGGCTGTTCGTGCTGATCTTCGCGTTCGCCGGACTGCTCAAGTTTCTGCCCGACGCTCGGGTGCTGTGGCGCGATGCGGTGGTGGGCGGCATCGTCGCGGCCGTGTTGTTTACGGCTGGCAAGAAGCTGTTCGCGCTGTATCTCGCGCATGCGGGAATGGCCAGCGCGTTCGGCGCGGCCGGCTCGCTCGCGGTGCTGCTGATGTGGCTGTACTTCTCGGCGCTGGTGCTGCTGCTCGGCGCGGAGTTCTCGGCGGCGCGCGGCCGGCTGCACGATCCGCGTGGCGGCTGGGGCATGCAGGGCGAGTCGCCGCCGGGCAGCCGCGCGAAGCTCGCGTCGGTACTGGCGGCATCGACCGTCGCGGCAAATGCCGCGCCGTCTGCTCGCGCTGCTGTGGGTGTTGCCAGCCAAACGGCTACGCCGCTGCCCGCGGGAATCAACGCGGCGGCGCAAAGGCGCTCCGCGCATGAGACCGCGGTGGACGTTACGCGCAAGGTGCTCGACGCCGAAGCGCAAGCCACCCGTTTCGCGGCGTCCGCCCTCGTCGAAGCGCGCCGCCAGGCGACGGCCGCCGACCGCTACGTGCGACGCAACCCGTGGACCTCGGTGCTGCTCGCGGCCGCCGCGGGGCTCACGGCCGCGGCCATGGCGCGCCGTGGCGCCGACCGGCGCTGAAGCGGGCGCTTCACACCACGCTACCGTCCATACCCTTATAGATGCACGTGTTGCGCCGTCAATCCAGTCAATTGCGCCTGGACACACAACGCGCCCCTTCTGTCCAGCCTGTCTAGTCCTTTCGTCAGCCGTCTCTTTTATATTTCAGTACAAGGACGAGTGGACGCGTACACGACTAGATTACATTTAGCATGCAAATCGATGCTCATCGTGCGTTCGTTCACCCAGTCACTATCAACAAATCAACAATAATGCACATCAGACCAATAAATGTTGCGCAAATGGAAACAATCGTCGAGAGCTTTAAATACAAGGGTTTGCATCGATTGTCAGTTTTTGGCGACACTCTTTTTTTTCCGTTTCTACCCCGCCGAGCCGCTGAGCTATTCTGCTTTCCGCAACAACGAACAATCATCTGCGTGGAGAAATGGATGAAACGAATCGCACTGTCTACCCTCTCGCTGGCGCTCCTCGGCGTCGCCGGCATCGCTCACGCGCAAAGCAGCGTGACCCTGTATGGCGTGCTGGATGAATCGGTCCAGTACGTGAACAACGCTACGCCCCACGGCGGTAGCCTCGTACAAATGTTTGGCGGCAACCTGCAAGGTAACCGTTTCGGCCTGAAGGGCACGGAAGACCTCGGCGGCGGCCTGAAGGCAATTTTCCAGTTGGAAAACGGCTTTGACATCAACACCGGCAAGCTCGGTCAAGGCGGCCTGATGTTCGGTCGTCAGGCTTACGTCGGTCTGACGGGCGACTCTTGGGGCACCTTCACAGCTGGTCGTCAATACGACCCGCTGGTCGACATGATCCAGCCGCTGACGGGCGACAACTACTTCGGCAGCACGTTCGCTACGCCGGGTGACGTCGACAACAACGACAACAGCTTCCGCGTGAACAACTCGCTGAAGTATGTGTCGCCGGTGTGGTCGGGCTTCCAGGTCGAAGGCATGTACGCTCTGGGCGGCGTCGCAGGCGCGACGGGTTCGGGTCAAACGTGGGCCGGCGCAGCAACGTACGCAACGGGTCCGTTCAGCGTCGCGGGTGGCTACCTGAGGACTGACAACGCAAGCACCAACCTTCCTGTCCGCACGGGCTGGAACAGCACGACGGTCCCCGGCGCTACGTTCGACACGAACTTCCCGGACAACGCAGGCATCAACCAGGCTTACACCACGGCGAAGTCGATCAGTATCGCTTCGGCAGCTGCTCAGTACGTGACGGGCCCGTTGACGGCTAACCTGTCGTACAGCAACGCGCGCTACAAGCCGGACGCACAATCGGCGTTCACGTCGACGCAGATCTTCAACGTCGGCCGCGTGTACGTCGGCTACCAGATCACGCCGGCAGCCCTGCTGGGTATCGGCTACGCGTACACCCGCGGTACGGGCGACGCGAAGGCAACGTACAACCAGGTTTCGCTGGGCGGCGACTACTCGCTGTCGAAGCGCACCGACGTGTACACGGTCGCCGCATGGCAGCATGCAAGCGGCCAACAGCGTGATCCGGCTACGGGCGCACTCGTTTCGTCCACGGCTTCGATCGGTTCGTATGGCAACCAGTCGAGCACCAACAACCAGGTCATGGTCAGCCTCGGTATCCGTCACAAGTTCTAATCGGACTTCGAATCGGACCTGCTACGCAGCTGACGAGCTGCGTAGCCAGAGACCAGAAACCAGCCAGAGGCGATGCCGACGGCTGGTTTTTTTTCGTCCTGAGGTTTTGGTGCGGGCCCGAGCGAGCCTGACGCGCGCTCCGAACCCAACGCAGCTAGCGCCGCTGCGCCTTGCCCTTGTCGGCCTGCGCGAGAATCTGCGCGGGCGAGACATCCTGCTCATGCTCGACGCCATCGGCACCGACCGGCGCGCGATATAGCACCAGCGCCCGCTCCGACTGCGGCGACGGCGCATCCAGCGACTGCTGCCAGTCCGGATCGGGAATCTCGGCGAACACCTGGCGCAGACGCTCGCCCCACGTGCGGTGAAGCATGTCGAAGTACGCGTTGTCGCGATCGAGCGACACGAACCGCGTGACGCGCAGCGCATCCTTCTCGTACACGAGCAGATCGAGCGGCAAGCCCACTGACAGGTTCGATCGCAGCGTCGAGTCCATCGAGATCAGCGCGGACTTCGCGGCCTCGTCGAGCGGTGTGGACGGCGTCAGAACCCGGTCGATGATCGGCTTGCCATACTTCGCCTCGCCGATCTGGAAATACGGATTCACGGCCGACGCCTCGATGAAATTGCCCGCCGCGTAGATCATGAAAAGGCGCATCCGGTTGCCCGCGATCTGGCCGCCGAGAATGAAGCTGCAATTGAAGTCGACACCGAACTTCTGCATCGCCTCGGCCTCGCGCTCATGCACGCGACGCACCGCGCTGCCGACCACGCGCGCGGCGTCCGCCATGGTCGGCACGCTCCACAGCGTGGGCTCGCTGGCATCGGCGGGCTCGGACAGCTCGTGCAGCACCGCCTGCGTGATCGACAGATTGCCGGCGCCGAGCAGCACCAGCATGCGTTCGCCGGGTTGCTCGAACACCGACATCTTGCGCGCGGTACTGATGTGATCGACGCCCGCATTGGTACGCGTGTCGGACAAAAATACGAGGCCGTCGTTGACGGCCATCGCTACGCAGTAAGTCATAAGGAATCCGCGGAAGGCAAAGGAACGGGGCTATTGTAATGCGGCGCACAGGCGCCTTTTATCCGTGTTTACGGCCTCTTTTGCAGCCTTTTTTGCAGCCTTTCGGCAGCTGATTCCGAACACGTGGCAGGCATGTTAAATGCCGTCGCGCGCGTTGGCGTTGCAACGCGGCTACTGCGACATCTGCGCGCTGACCGCCACCGCCACGTGAAGCTCCTCTTCGAGTCCGCCGATGCGTCGGCCGCGCACCGGTGCCGCGGCCTCATAGTCACGGGCGACCGCGAGCCGGCAGTAGATCTCGCTGGCAAACCCGGCATGCGTGACGTCGATCGAAATCCACCCTTTGCCTTCGAGCCATACGTCGACCCACGCGTGACTCGCGCCATGCGGCACGTCGCCGGGTTCGATATATCCGCTCACGTAGCGCGCCGGCACGCCGCGCGCGCGGCAGCACGCGAGCATCAGATGCGCATGGTCCTGGCAAACGCCGTTGCCGAGCGCGAGCGCCTCGGCGGCCGTGCTCGTAACCTCGGTCACGCCGGGCCGGTACTGCACGCGCTGCACGATCTGCTCGGACAGCGTGAGCAGGCTTGCCGGGCTCGCCAGATTCGCCACCGACTCCGCCAGTTCGCGGATCGCGCCGTCGGCTTCGGTCAGACGCGTCGCGCAGGTGAAATGCTCGAGCGGAATCGGGCCGGGCGGATCACCCAGCACGCCGTCGACGAGCGGCATCGTGTCCACCTCGCCCGACACGCGCAGATGAATCTCGTCGTGCGGCTTGTTCATGACGAGCGTGTGCAGCACGTTGCCGTAGGCGTCGAGCGTCGCGTCGAGCTTGCCCGGCGCGTCGATGTTCCAGCGCCGCACGGTCTGTCCGGCGCCGCTCGCGGGCGTCAGGCGCAACTGCTGGATCGAATAGTGAACCGTCGCTTCGTAGCGGTAAGAGGTGTCGTGGCGGATCGTCAGGTACATGAGAAAACTCCGTCAGGCCACTGGCAGCATCAGATAAGTACGCGCCACCAGATTGCCCAGATCGAACACGCGAGCGAGGAACTGCGTCAGATAGGCGTGCAGACCGCTTTCGAAAATCTGCCGGATGTCGGCATACAACAGCTCGGCGCGCAGCTTGCCGGCGAAGCGCTCGCACTGGTTCGAGCCCGATGTGCGCAGCATCGCGAGATTGCTGCACACGCCGTCGAGCGAGGCGAGCAGCGAGCGCGGCATCTGCTGATTGAGGATCATCAGCTCGACGACGCGCGCGGGCGTCACGACGTCGCGATATACCCTGCGGTAGATCTCGAGCGCCGACACCGAACTCAGGATCGAGGTCCAGTAATAGAAGTCCTCGAGCTGGCGCGCCGCGTCGCGCGAATTCGGCTCGACGTTCGCGAAACGCACATCGAGAATCCGCGCGGTGTTGTCGGCGCGCTCCAGATACGTGCCTAGCTGCGTGAAGAAGAACGCGTCGTCCTGCAGCGCGGTGCCGATCGTCACGCCGCGCGACAGATGCGAGCGGAACTTGACCCACTCGAACAACGAGCCCGGATTGCTCGCGGCCTGCCCGCTCGCGAGCCGCTCGTTGAATTCGAGCCACGTGTCGTTGATGGTTTCCCACCACTCGGTCGTCAGCGTGCCGCGCACCGCGCGAGCGTTTTCACGCGCGGCCTGCAGGCACGAATGAATGCTCGACGGATTACTTGCGTCGGCGATCATGAAGTCGAGCATGTGGTCGCGCGTCGGTTCGTCGTAGCGCTGCGCGAAGGCGCTTTCGAGCTCGGAGATGCGCAGCACCGAGCGCTGCGCGCGAGCCTCCTGTTCGGCCGTCTGCGGCAGCAGTTGCGCCTTCAGGTTGATGTCGAGCATGCGGGCGGTGTTCTCCGCACGCTCCATATAGCGGGCCATCCAGAAGAGGTGATCGGCGGTTCGGCTAAGCATGACGACGTTCCATGTCTGTGATCTGAACGCGCGAGGCCTTCGTCAGCGACGAAGGTCCGCGCTGGTTATCCGTTGAGCGCCAGCGCGCATCAGGTTGCGAGTGTCGCGCCCTGCTCTGCTCTGTTGCGAGCGAGGCGAAAAGCGCGGCGGCAACCGCGTCAGTCGACCATCCAGGTGTCCTTGGTCCCGCCTCCCTGCGATGAATTGACGACGAGCGAGCCCTCCTGCAACGCGACCCGCGTGAGGCCACCCGCCACCATCGTGGTGGTCTTGCCCGACAGCACGAACGGCCGCAGGTCGATATGGCGCGGCGCGATGCCCGATTCGACGAAAGTCGGACACGCGGACAGCGCCAGCGTGGGCTGTGCGATATAACCGGCCGGACGCGCGATCAGCCGCTCGCGGAAGGCCTCGACTTCGGCCTTCGTCGAGGCGGGGCCGACCAGCATCCCGTAGCCGCCCGCGCCGTGCACTTCCTTGACCACCAGCTCCGGCAGATGCGCGAGCGTATAGGCGAGATCCTCGGGCTTACGGCACTGATAGGTCGGTACGTTGTTCAGAATCGGCTTCTCACCAAGATAAAACGCGATCATGTCGGGCACGTACGGGTAGATCGATTTGTCGTCGGCGATGCCGGTGCCCATCGCGTTCGCGAGCGCGACGCGGCCGGCGCGATAGGCGGTGAGCAGACCCGGTACGCCGAGCGCGGAGTCGGGGCGAAACGCAAGCGGATCGAGAAAATCGTCGTCGACGCGCCGGTAGATCACGTCGACGCGCTTCGGTCCTTGCGTGGTGCGCATGAACACGTAGTTGTCGTCGACGAACAGATCCTTGCCTTCGACGAGCTCGACGCCCATCTGCTGCGCGAGGAACGTATGCTCGAAATACGCGGAGTTGTACATGCCCGGCGTCAGCACGACGACGACCGGATCGTCGACGCCCGCGGGCGCGACCGAGCGCAGCGTATCGAGCAGCAGGTCGGGATAATGCGCGACCGGTGCGATGCGGTTCTGCACGAACAGTTCGGGGAAGAGCCGCATCATCATCTTGCGGTTTTCGAGCATGTACGACACGCCCGACGGCACACGCAGATTGTCTTCGAGTACGTAGAATTCGCCTTCATCGCCGGCGCGCACCACGTCGACGCCCGCGATATGCGCGTAAACACCGAGCGGCACATCGACGCCCTGCATCTCGGGACGATACTGCGCGTTGGTATAGACCTGGTCGGCCGGCACGATGCCCGCGCGCACGATGTTGCGATCGTGATAGACGTCGTGGATAAACAGATTGAGAGCCTGCACGCGCTGTCGCAAACCCGCTTCGAGCGTCTGCCATTCGCCGCGCGGGATGATGCGCGGAATCAGATCGAAGGGAATCAGCCGCTCGGTGCCTGACAGGTCGCCGTTTACTGCGAACGTGATGCCGACGCGCCGGAACAGCAGGTCCGCTTCCGCGCGTTTGCGCGCGATCGCTTCATCGCCCTGACTGTCCAACCATCGCTCAAAGCGCGCGTAATGCGGCCGTACGCCATCGGCGTGATGGCGCATCTCGTCATAGCATCGCATGTCAGCCCCAGTCTTGTTGTCAAATAGAAGGCGAATGCGCTGCGCATTCGGTATTCGACCTTCGATCAAGCAAGCGTTATGCCATTGAATGTGTCGGGATAGAGCGCGTTGCCGTGCCCGCTAATGGCGCATCCGCAGGGCGTCGGATTGCGTTGATCGTACTGTCGTGGATCATGATGCGCCAGTCAGGTGCGTGTGCGCCATCAGGGAGCACACTATGAGAGGGCGCGCTTGCCGTTTCGCCAATGGACTCGACGCGCACTACGAAGCGAGCGCATAAGAAAGTCCCCGTGAATCTTCATCCACGGGGACTTCGATCACCTGCATGCAGGCGCTTTTTCACGCACTCAAACGTCAGGCATGGTTAAACACAACAGCGCCATGCCGACGCCTGAGTCGTGCGAGCAACGCGTTCAGGCTGCCGCTGCGTCTTTCAGCTTCTTCAGCGCGCGTGTCTTGATGCGCACGCTGGCCGGCTTGGCCGGGAACCAGCGCTCTTCACCCGTGAACGGGTCCTTGCCGAAGCGCTTCTTCTTCGCCGGCACAGCCTGCACGACGATCTTCAGCAGACCCGACAGCGTGAATTCGCCAGCGCCCTTCTTGTGCACCGTGCCGAGGATCGTGTCTTCGAGCGCGGCCAGCACGGCCTTGGCGGTCTTCGGTTCCACTGCAGCGCGTTCAGCGATGTGAGCTGCCAACGAGGCCTTCGTGAAGGTGTCCTTGATCGGCGACGGTGCGCCAGACGCCTTCACGGCGACCTTCTTGGCTGCGACGGCTTTCTTCGCAGGAACTTTCTTTGCAGCAACCTTCTTGGTCGGTACCGGGGCAGCAGCCTTCTTGGCCACCTTTTTTGCGGAAGTCGGCATGTTTCTCCTACCTGTTGTGGTCAGTGAATTGCTCGAAGCGCACACCGTATGTGCACGCTTCAACGCGGGATTCTACAAGCGCTAAAGCGATTTGCGCGACTCTTTTATGTATTGCGATGAAGTTTTTTGCGCGGCGCCGACGGTGCAACACGTTTTAGTCCCTGTTTTAGCGGCTAAAACGCGCGTGGCGAGCTCTTTGACATGCAGGAGTAACGCTCGTTACAGTTCGTTTCGGCCGTGGTTTCGAGGCGGTTGCGTCGGGGCGAGCCGGTGTTTTCGCCCCTTGAAACAGGGCATTTTCTTCGTTTGACGCGTCAAGCAACGCACCCCCCAACGTTTCGACGATGCCCACGCCTCGCTTGCGGCGAGCTCCGTTTCAGCGTGCGATGCGCTCCAGGATGTCGGCGAGCGTCGTCAGCGCCGTGTCGATATGTTCGGCCGCGATACTGCCATAGCCGAAGATGCGAAGGCGTCACGTAGACGAGCCGTGCCTTGTCCGGCAGCTTGCCGACGATCAGGGCGACGAAGGTGCCCGAACCGGCGCGGGCGCTCAGATAACCTTCTGACAGCAGCCGCTCGAATACGTCGAGCGTGGTCTTGCGCGACACACCGAGCTGCGTCGCGAGATCGCGCGTGGACGGCAGACGCGTGCCGCCGGCAAGGCGCCCTTCGAGAATGCCCGCGCGCAACTGCCGATAAATCTGTCCGGACAGATCGTGATGGCCTTCGACCGCGATGTGAATGTCCATTCGGGTGGTTACCTCAAATATCGGCGAAATGGTTATTTCGACCGACCAGTGGCGAACGCAAGCTTACCGCCACGGACGCCCGACGCGCGCAAACGCGCGTGCCGGATACGGTATGGGACGCGATGAAGCCGCATTTCAGCGAGCAGGAAATCAGCGACCTGACGCCGCTGATCGTTGCGATCAACGGCTGGAACCGCATTGCGGTCTCGTTCAGGAAGATGCCGGAGTAAGCAGCGGCTCGTCTTCGCGGAGCTTCAGAAGATCACGGAGACCGCCACCGCGAGCCATATCGCGGTCACGCCCGCGAGAAACAGATGCCGCGCGATACGCACGCGTGAGTCGCTGTTCTCCGGCTCGACGGGACTCGTCGCCATCCATGGCACGAGGCCCAGGCACGCGAAGCCGGCCAGCGCGAGCACAAAGACCACGACGTCGGCCTTGTGCCAGGCAGTTGGCTCATACATACCCCAGTAGCCGAGAAACACGATGCCGATCGAGAACACGGTCGCGGAAGCGGCGCTGAGCGCGGGCACCGATCCAGTTGGAGCCGGCATGCTTGACCTCCGATCGTCAGGTTGCGGCGGCGCTCGCGTGCGTCGCGCCATCCGCCCGATCCGCGTTCGCGTCGGCCGCGGCGAGCCGTCAGGAAGTGCGGGTTTGGCGAGCTTCGTACGTCTTCAGATGACTATAGGCGATGCGCAGCAGCGACACGCCGTGTTCGCCCTGTTGCGCGTCGCCGCCGCGCGAGATCAGGTCGCCGAGGATATGATCCGCCTCGGTGTGCGAGCGGTTTTCGACGTCGCGCAGCATCGACGCGGTCAGCGGCGACGGCGTCAGCAGCACCTGGGTAGCGCGCACGTCGAAGTCCGCGGCCATCGTGAAGCCGTTGTGCTCGGCCGCCGCGCGGCATTCGCCGAGCAGATTCTCAATCACGCGCTTGCCGTCCGGCGCAGCCAGGATATCGCCGACCGAACCGCGCATCAAGCACGTACTCGCGGCCAAGGTGGCGAGGAACACCCATTTTTCCCACATGCGCAGCAGGATGTTGTCGCTGATTGCGACGTCGAAGTTCGCCCCGGACATTGCATCGGCAATCGCCTCGGTGCGCTCCGAGGTGCCGCCCACGAGTTCGCCGAACGTGATCGCGTGCATGTCGTTCAGATGCACGATGTGCTGCTCGGCATCGAGCGTCGCGGCGATCACGCACTGACCGCCGAGCACGCGCTCCTTGCCGAAGCTCGCGGTCAGCACGTCGATATGGCGCATGCCGTTGAGCATCGGCAGGATCAGCGTGTCTTCGCCGACGAACGGCGTGAACGAATCGATCGCGTCGTCGAGACTGTAGGCCTTGCAGCTCAGCAGCACGAGGTCGAACGGCTCGGCGGCGACACCGGCCAGTATCGTCTTCACGTCGGGCAACTGGAGATTGCCGCGCGGGCTGTTGATGACGAGGCCGTCGCTCCGTAGCTTTTCCGCGCGACCGGCGCGTACGAGGAAGGTCACATCCTGCCCCGCCGCGGCCAGACGTCCGCCGAAATAACCGCCTACCGCGCCCGCTCCTACTACCAGAATTCGCATCTTGAGCCTCTTGAAAGATTTCGATTTGCCGATCATGCGCGTCGCTGGCGGACGCATCTTCATGCGTGCCGCGTATTCGGTGCTTGTGCAGGAATGTAGCAAAGATTGGGGGATCGGTTCCGGGAGTGTTGCCAGCAGGCGGGTGGTGTCGGCCAGATGGTGCGTGCGAGGCACGATTGCGAAACGCTTGATCGGACTTCAACCCTCCCATACGCTTTCATGTCGCTGCCGTCACTGCGCCGCCACCGTTTCCCCCTGCTCCCACCCGCCCCCCAGCGACCGGTACAGCGCGATCGCCGAAAGCGCGTGCTCGCGACGGGCCTGGTTGAGCGACTCCGAGTCGCGCAGATACGCTTCCTGCGCGTCGAGCACATCGAGGAAGCTCGACGCACCGCCCTTATACAGCTCGGTCGACAAGCGCAGCGCGTGATTCGACGCATCGAGGGCACCGGCCAGGCGCTGCACCTGCACCGCGCCGCTGACGAGATCGCTGCGATTGTCCTCGACTTCCTTCAGCGCCTGCAACATCGTCTGTTGCAAGCCGAGCTGCGATTCGCGCATGCGGCTCTCGCTCGCGTCGATGTTCGCGGTGATGCGCCCGGCGTTGAAGATCGGGCTCGTCGCATTCAACGCAGCGCTGAACAGATTGTCGGTCAGCGTCGGCAAGCCAAGGTACGACGATGCGAGCAGCCCATTCGTCAGGTTGATCTTGAACTGCGGATAGCGCTGCGCCTTCGATACCCCCACTTCCGCCGCACGCTGTTCGACGAGCGCATAGGCGGTGCGCACGTCGGGTCGATGCAGCAACGCGTCGGACGGCAACACCTGCGGCGCGCTTTGCGCAGGCACCGGAATCTCGCGCGCGTTGGAAAGCAGCAGCGTATCGAGGCTTTCCGGCGTACGCCCCGAATACACGGCGATCAGACTCAGTTGATGCTGCACCGCCGATTGCATACGCGGAATCTGCGCCTGCAAGTCCTGCAACTGATTCTGCGCGCGGGCGACGTCGAGCTGCGTCGAGAGGCCGTAATGCAGACGCTCCTGCGTGAGCTTCAGCGCGCGGCTGCGAATCTGCTCGTTGTCGTCGAGGATCTGCAATTGCGCCTGCGCCCAGCGTAGATCGATATACGCAGCCGCCGTGTTCGCGGCGAGCGCGAGCCGCAACTGGTTCAGCGCCGCAACGCTACCCGACACCTGCGCCTGCGAGGCGAGCACCGCGAGACGTTCGCCGCCGAACACGTCCGGCGTCCAGCTCGCGGCGAGGCCGAAGCCGGCCTGGCGCACATAGCCGAGCGGCGGCGGCGTGTTCTGCCGCTCGGTCGACGCGCCCGCGTTCGCATTCAGCTCCGGCAGCAGCGCCGCGCGATTCTGCGTCACCAGGTCCTGCGCCTGCTTCACGCGTTCGGCCGCGGCCTGCACGTCGAGGTTGCCGGTCAACACCGATTCGATCAGCTGATGCATCACCGGGTCGCCGAATTGCGCCCACCAGGCATCGGTGTTCACGCTGTCTTGCGGCGCGTCGACGCTCCACGCGGCCGGCGCGAGCGTCTGCACCGTACGCGGCAAATCCGCGTGCGTCGCGGGTTGCACCGCGCAGGCCGCGAGCGTCAGGAACGCCGCGCTCGCCAGTAACTTCATCACGATTCGTTTCATGTTGGTCTCTTAATGGGCATCGGGCGGGGGCGCGGTGTTGCCGAACGGGCGCGAAAACAGCACGCTCAGCAAGCCGACCACGAAGCACAGCGCAACCGCCAAAAAGGCGTCCGAGAATGCGAGCACCAGCGCTTCGCGCATCAATGCCGCGTGCAATTCGGCGAGCCCCGCACTCGCGGCGTTCAAGACATCACCACCAACGGCCGACAGATACTCGGCCTGCTTCTGCAAGATCGATTCGACGACCGGACGGCCCGCATTCAGATGTTCGTCGAGTCGTTCGTAGTGCAGGTTGAGACGGTCGTTCAACATCGTGCTGCTGACCGCGATGCCGATCGCACCGCCGAGATTGCGCATCAGATTGAACAGCCCGCTCGCGGAGCGCAGCCGCGACGGCGGCAACGCACCCAGCGCCATCGTCACGATCGGCGGAATACAGAATTGCTGGCCAATTCCGCGCAACGCTTGCGGAATCAGCAACTGCTGCCAGCCCCATTGGTTCGTCAACGGCACGTACAGATAGCAGCCGATGCCAAACAGCGCGAGTCCGAACACCATCAGCATGCGCATATCGACGAAGCGCGCGAGCGTCGAGTAGGCGGCCAGCGCGAGCAGCTGAAAACAGCCAACGGACAGCAACGCGAGACCAATCTGCAACGAATCGAAGCCGCGCACGCGCGCAAGAAACACCGGCGTCAGAAACACGGTGCAGAAGATTCCGATCCCGGTAATGAACGACAGCAGACTGCCGATACCGAAATTGCGCAACGCCAGTGCGCGCAGATCGACGATCGGTTCCTTCGCGGTGAACGCATGCACGAAGAACAGAAACCCGCAGATGGCCGCGACCCACGCGCACAGCACGATCACGTCGTCGCCGAACCAGTTTTTGCGCGGTCCCTCTTCGAGCACGTATTCGAGGCAACCGAGAAAACCCGACATCAGCAGGATGCCGAAGTAGTCGCCCTTTTTCAGCAAGGACAGATCGACCTTGTCGATATGCACGTACTTCGGCACCAACAGCGTGACGGCGACGCCCGGTACCAGGTTCAGATAGAACAGCCAGTGCCACGACCATTGCGACGTGATCCAGCCGCCGATCACCGGGCCGATCGTCGGCGCAAGCGACGCAAGCGCGCCGATCGTCGTCGACGCGATCAAACGCTGCTTGCCGGGAAACAGCACGAACGCGGTCGTGAACACGGTCGGGATCATTGCGGCACCGAGCGCGCCTTGCAGACCGCGAAACAGGATCATCGAGTTGATGTCCCACGCGAGACCGCACAGCATGCTGGTGACCGTGAAGCCGAACGCGGAGAAGGTGAAGACCCAGCGCGTCGAGAACACGCGCGTGAGCCACCCCGACATCGGAATCACGATGATCTCCGCGATCAGATACGAGGTCTGCACCCAGGAGAGTTCATCCTGACTGGCGGACAGTCCGCCGCCGATATCGCGCAGCGACGATGCGACGATCTGGATATCGAGCGTCGCCATGAAAAAACCGAGGCACATCAGCGCGAATGCGAAGACCTTGGTGCGGGTCGGCTGGTCGGCGGGGTTGTCAAAAGCGTGAGTCATGATCGGTTCATCCCTGCGCGGCCGGATGGCCCGCATCGAGGTGCACTTTCACGGTCGCGGACAGGCCCGGACGCAGCACGCCCTGCATGTCCTTCGGCACGTCGAGGCGCACGCGCACCGGCACGCGCTGCACGATCTTCGTGAAGTTGCCGGTCGCGTTTTCCGCCGGCAAGACGCTGAAGGTCGCACCGGTCGCCGGTGCAAGACTGTCGACCACGCCGTGCAGCGTTGTGCTCGACGCATCGAGTTCGACGTCGACGCTGTCGCCCGAATGCATTTTGCGCAGCTGATCTTCCTTGAAGTTCGCGTCGATCCATAAACCGCTCGCCGGCACGACGGTCAGCAGCGACACGCCCGTGTTGGCGAGCAGCCCAACGCGAGCGGTGCGATTGCCGACATAGCCATCGATCGGCGAGCGGATCGTCGTGTACTCGACGTTCAACGCGGCGACGCGCTGCGCGGCCTGCGCGGTCGCGATGCGCGCTTTCGCGTCGCCGATCTGAGCGTCGAGCACCGCGATCTGGCGTTGCGCCGCGAGCAGCGCCGCGCTGCTGCGATCGACCGCCGCGCGCGCTTTGGCCAGATCGGCGTCGGCCTTCTCGACGACCTGGTTCGACACCGCGTCGTCTTTCACGAGCTCGCGGTAGCGCGTCTGGTCGGCGGCGCTGCGTGTGAGCTCGGCGCCCGACGCGCGGACCTCGGCGGCCTGCTCGTTGATCGCCGCGAGTTGCAGTGATTTCTTCGCTTCGAGTTCGGTGACGGCGGCCTGCGCGCTCTCCACTTCAGCGCTCGCTTGGGCGAGGCGCGCGTCGTAGTCGCGGGCATCGAGACGCACGAGCACCTGGTTGGCGTGCACGAACTCGTTGTCGTGCACGAGCACGTCGGTGACGAAGCCGTTGACCTTCGGCGCCATCACCGTGACGTCGCCGCCGACGTACGCATCGTCGGTGCTCTCGACGAAGCGGCCGACGAAGAACCAGTACGAAGTGGCAAGCGCCAACACGACGAGAACGGAGAGGATCGCGAGCAGCATCCACGGGATACGCCGCGCCTGTCTGGCGGGTTGTACCGCGCTTGGCGGCGCGACGGTCGAAGGAGTTGTGGACATGGTGTCGATATGTGCGTATGCACTCTTCAGATTGAAAAAAACGGCGCAGTGCGCCGGCCTCCGCTATCTTCAGCGTTTATGTCAAAGCGTATCCCGGGTGATCGCAAACAACTCGGTGCGCAGTGCAGCCGCGCGCTCCTCGCCGAAGCGGTGCTCGAACTCGGCCTGGGCGGCATACCAATGAGCGCGGCCTGCGTCTTGCCGCTCTTCGCCCGCGGCGGTCAGCGAGATCAGCAGCGCGCGCGCATCCGCGCCCATCGCCTCGCTCGACACCAGCCCGTCGCGTCGCAGCGGTTGAATCGTACGGACCAGCGTGGTGCGCTGCATGCGCATGGCCTCGGCGATCTGCTTCATCGTCATCGGACCGGTGCGCTTCAGGCGCCCCAGCAGCGAAAACTGCGTGATGGTCAGCCCGACATTCGACAGGTGCCGGTCGTAGATCTGCGATACGTGACGCGCGGCCTGGCGGATCGCAAAGCAGTCGTCGTCGAAAAGCGCTTCCATTCGCTTCACTTCCTTTGCTCGTTAGTGCATATGCACATTAAGCGGCGTCATAAAACCCGCCGAAGCGGGTTCCTACGCGCGATCTAACCGGTGATGCTGAACAGCTCGGTACGCAGCGTCTTTGCGCGGGCGCGGCCGAACTTCTTTTCGAATTCGTCCTGTGCGGCGCGCCATGCGACGGAGGCCTGATCGAACGTCGTCTTGCCTTTTTCCGTCAGGCTGAACAGCAACGTGCGGTTGTCGTGGTCCGCCGCCTCGGCCAGCACGAGGCCGTCGCGCTGCAGGGGCTTCATCGCGCGGACCAGCGTGGTGCGCTCCATCACCATCGCGTCCGCGAGCTCCGCCATAGGCAGGTTCGGTGTGCGCGCGAGCTTCGCGAGGATCGTGAACTGCGCAGCGGTCAGCCCGACGCTGCCGAGATGGCGCTCGTACATCTGCGTGACGTGCCGCGCCGCCTGGCGCAGCGCGAAGCAGTTGCATTCGTCGTAGGAGAGAGGACGGTTCATGGAGCGAAGTTTATGTGTGCATATGCACTGTGTCAAGTTTTTCGAATGGCAACGGGCAAATGCCTCACCCGTTGCGCTACGGCGGCCTTCATCTTGCGACTTGCCAGCTGCAATTGTTATGTTATAACATGGCCAAAAATTGGCGCTCCAGCCCTGCCGTTTGTCACACCGGCCCACTGCGACGTCCGACAAAATCCGTCCGACCTATGAGCGGACAGTCCATGCTCAACGACCACTTATGACCGTCATCGCCATTACCGTTCTCATCGAAAAGTAGTCCTGATCGACGGGCCTGCTATCGCGCGTCGTCAACCTCCGGTTCGCCTGTCCTTCCCCTGCCGGCCAGGGGCGAGGTGGGCGAGCTTTTGCCGAACGCTTCTGTTCATCAACGCATCGTCCATAGCGCGAGCAACAACAATGAAAAAACGCACACTGACCGCACAGGCGGCGATCGTGTTCTGTACCGCCGTCTCGAACGCATGGGGCGCGCCGAGCAACGCCATATTGACGGGCACGATCTCCGATCCCGCGGGCCGACCCGTCGCTCACGCGAAAGTGGAGGTACAGGACGCGAGCGGCGCCTCCATCGGCGCGTCGAACACGGACACGTCGGGGCACTTCTCGATCGACGGCGTGGCGCCCGGCACGTATGCGGTCGTCGTCACGGCGGCCGGTTTTGCAAGCGGCAGCAGCATCGCGACCGCCCAGTCCGGCGCCCCGGCGAGCGTCAGCGTACAACTGCAAAAGAGCGATACACTCGACGTGCAGGTCAACGCACAACGTCTGAACGCTGCCCGCAACGGCTTGCTGCCCGAAACGGGCAGCAGCGTCTATCGCTTCACGCAGGCGGACATCGACACGATGCCGGCGGGCGCGAACACGCCGCTCAATCAGGTGCTGCTGCAAGCGCCCGGCGTCGCCAACGACTCGTACGGCCAGCTGCACGTGCGCGGCGAGCACGCCAATTTGCAATACCGGATCAACGGCATCATCATTCCGGAGCCGATCAGCGGCTTCGGCCAGTCGCTCGATACGCGCATCATCGATCAAATGAACCTGCTCACTGGCGCCCTGCCCGCGCAGTACGGCTACCGCACGGCCGGTATCGTCGACATCCGCACCAAATCGGGCGACATGGGCAGCGGCGGCTCGATCGACGTATTCGGCGGCAGCCATCAGACCGTCAAAACGAGTGCCGACGTGTTCGGCAGCGAGGGACCGTTCAGCTACTACCTGAGCGGCTCGCTCGGCATGAACAATCTCGGCATCGAGAATCCGACGGCGAGCGCCAATGCGATTCACGATCACACGCGCCAGGGCAATGCATTCGGCTATCTGTCGTATCTGATCAATCCGCTCACGCGTGTGAGTCTGTTGTTCGGCGCGACCAGCAACCAGTTCGAGATTCCGAACACGCCGGGGCTCACGCCGAACTTCGCGCTCAACGGCCACAGCACGTTCGATTCGTCGCAACTGAACGAAACGCAATCGGAGCTGAACAATTTCGCGGCGCTCGCGCTTCAAGGCACCAACGGCGGCGCGCTCGATTACCAGGTCGCCTTCTTTACGCGCTATACGCGCACGAAGTTCAACCCCGATCCGATCGGCGACCTGATGTTCAACGGCGTGGCATCGGAGGACTTCCATAGCAACACAGCCAACGGCGTGCAGGTCGATACGACTTGGCGCATCAACGACAGTCACACGGTTCGCACGGGCGTCTTCTTCCAGCAGGAACACGCGATATTCGACAATAACGTGTCTGTGTTCCCCGCCGACGCGGACGGCAACCAGCTCTCCGACGTGCCCTTCAACATCCAGGACAGCAGCAGCAAGACCGGCTATCTGTACAGCCTGTACGCGCAGGACGAATGGAAGCTGACCGACCGGCTCACGCTGAACTATGGCTTGCGCTACGACCGCATGGACGAGTACACGAGCGCGAGCCAGTTGAGTCCACGCGTCGGCCTCGTCTACACGCTCACGTCGTCGACGACGCTGCACGCCGGCTACGCGCGCTACTTCACGCCGCCGCCGTTCGAACTCGTGTCCGGCTCGACGATATCGAAGTTCGACGGCACGACGAATCAGAGTTCGGTAACACAGAACGATCCTGTACAGCCGGAACGCAGCCACTATTTCGATCTCGGCATCACGCAGAAACTCGGCCCTGCCGTCACGCTCGGACTCGACGCGTACTACAAGAAATCGACCGACCTGCTCGACGAAGGACAGTTCGGCTCTGCGCTGATCTACACGCCGTTCAACTACCAGTACGGCAGAACGTATGGCGTCGAATTCACCGCCAACTACAAACAGGACAATCTCTCCGCGTATCTGAACCTCGCGTATAGCCGCGCGCAAGGCAAGAACATCAACTCCGCGCAGTTCAATTTCGGTGCGGACGAACTGGCGTACATCTCGAACAACTGGGTGTACCTCGATCACGACCAGCGCGTGACCGCATCGTTCGGCGCGGCATACGACTTCCACCAGACCACCTTCACGTTCGACGGAATCGTCGGCTCCGGCCTGCGCAGCGGCTTTGCGAACACCGACCGCCTGCCCGTCTATGCGCAGTTCAACCTCGGCGTAATCCAGCACTTCAACGAGCCGATGATCGGCAAGTTCGACGCGCGTCTGGTGGTGATCAACGCATTCAACCGCGTGTACGAGTTGCGTGACGGCTCGGGCATCGGCGTCGGCGCGCCGCAGTACGGTCCGCATTTCGCGGTCTATGCGGGCGTGACCAAGTACTTCTGATCGACGGCAGGGAGAACCATCATGCAGGAATGGACAGGCTTTATCGCGGCGATGCGCACCGGCGGGTGGATCATGTATCCGCTCAGCGTGCTCGGCGTGCTCGCATTGACCATCATCATCGAGCGGGCGTATGTGTTTGCCCGCTTCGCAAGCGCACCAGCGCGTGTTTTGCAACCCACGTCGTCAGCCGATGACAACCGTCTCGACCGTCTCGCCCCGCACCACGCGTTTCGGCGCATGGCCGCGCCGTGGCTGTCGGAATCCGACTCGCCGCTGTGGCTGCGCGAGGCGTCGGCGCAATCGATCGCATCGCAGATCGAGCGCGACATGGGCCGCGGTCTGTGGCTACTGGAGACGATCGTCACGGCGGCGCCGCTGCTCGGCTTGCTCGGCACGATCGTCGGGATGATGAAGTCATTCCAGCTGTTCGGCGGCAATGGGCTCGTCGATCCGGGCGGTGTCACGGGCGGGGTGGCGCAGTCGCTGGTGGCGACCGCGATCGGACTCATCGTCGCGGTCTTCGCACTGTTCGCGTTCAACTATTTTTCACGGCGGCTCGAGCGTCTGATGGATGAACTCGAACTGTTCGCCAACGCGCGACTCAGCGCGCTGCGCCTGCAACAAGAGGCGCGAGGCGAGCGCTGATGAAACTCAAACGCTCGCGCGCCTCGCGGCGCGGCCGCATCGAAATCATTCCGATGATCGACGTGATGTTCTTTCTGCTCGCGACCTTCATGCTCGCCTCGCTGGCGATGCAACGTCTCGACGCGGTGCGGATCAATCTGCCTTCGGGACGCGCGCAGCCGATCAGCACGAGCGAGCCGCTGACGATATCGGTGAACGGCAACGACGAGGTCTCGGTCAATCGCCACGTCGTTCGCGCGGATCAGATCGAGCCTGAAGTGAAGCGCCTGCTGCGCGCGGACGGCAACGTCGTCATCGCGGCCGACGATCACGCGGGTCACGGCGCGGTCGTGCAGGCCATGCTTGCGGCGCGACGCGCGGGCGCCGAACACTTTCTGATCGCCGTGCATCGTGATTAAAGCTTGCCGCGAGACGTTCGGGGGGCACGTTGTGGGACCGCTGCGTACCGCCGTCGCTTGTCTGATCTCGCTGGGTATCTGGCTTCTGGTGCTGGCTGCGCTGTCGTCCGGGTTGCTGAAGTCGAGTCAGCCAGCCCCACCGCCTGCTCCACTGGATATGCGCGTGGTCGTGCTCGACGAGCCTGCGCCGCCTGAATCCCGTCCGTCGCAAACTCCGGTTGCGGTTCCAGCGGAACAGGCGCCACGGCACGCGCAGACGCAATCGCGTACCTCAGCGCATCGCGCGGTGCCGCCTGTGCCAACCAGGCCGCAGACGCTGACGACGCCCGCTGCCGCAGCGCCGTCGGTACCGGTTGCTAGTCAGGCACAACGCCCGTCGCAAGATGATCAGCCGGAACAAACGGCCGCCGCGGGATCGCAGCAATCATCCGCACAGCGCGACGCCGCTCCAGCCGCCTCGGCAAGCTCCAACACCGCCGCCCGCTCCATCTCGCAACCGCTACCGACGCTGCCCGACGACTTGCGCGAGCAGGCCTATCAGACGATCGCGACAGCCCGCTTCACGATCCACGCCGACGGCTCGGTCGATGTCGAGCTCATTCACGCGACGCCGAACCCGCGTCTCAATCAGCTGCTGCTCGACACGTTGCGGCGCTGGCGCTTTTTTCCCGCGCTGCGCGATGGCCGGCCCGTCGAAAGCACGCAAAACATCCGCGTGCATTTCAACGTCAGTTGAACGGCGCCTACTGGCTTGCGCAGGTGAAATTCGCCGCGACGTTCACGTCGCCCGAGCCGTTATAGCGCGGAAAGGTCGGATATTGGCACAGCGGCCGTGTGCGTCCGGGCACGCCCGCCGTATCGGCGACGATCTGCGCGGGCGGCACCACGCCGTTTTCGACCCAGTTTTCGAGCGTCGTCAGCGAATCCCACGACGCGTTGAACACGGTACTGACCGCATGGCCATAGCCGGGAATCTCGTAGAAGCGCACGAAGTTCGCCACGGTGGACACGCCCATCGTCGCTTGCAGACGCTGATAGTACTGCTCGGTCGAACGCGTGCTGACGAGCGCGTCGGCCATGCCGTGCGCCATCAGGATCTTGCCGCCCTTCGCATTGAAGGCCGACAGATCCGTCTTGTTGACGTCCTGCAGGCCCGTCAGCTGACTGATGCGCGCCTGCAGACTGCCCGGATTCTGCGGATCGACGGCGAGCGAGTTGTAGTTCGGGTCGCGCGTGACGAAGTAGCGGATCCACTGGTCCCAGAACACGCTCAGATACGGCGCGGTCGTGGGCATCGGCGATGCGGGCTGTGACATGCCGAGCGCGAGCGTGGTCACTGTCGGCTGCAACGCCGAAGGATTCGCGATGCCGAGATCGGCGCCGTACACGTTGAAGCCCGGATACTGCGTCTCGCCGCTCGCGAGCGTGTAGCCGAACGTGATCGCCGTGTTGTACACGTTCAGCGCCGCGATCTGCGCGTCGGACAGACAGGTGTCGCCGGTATCGGCGCCGCCCGCGCAACGCAGCGGCGCGCCGTTCAGCGTCGCCGTCGCAGGATTGAAGGTTGCGTTGCACGCGGCGACGTTGCTGATCAGACCGTCGGCAACGCCGTCGAGCGCGTCGCAACTCGCGAGCACCGTGTCGAGCAGCACCTTGCGCTTCGCCTGGTCGAGATAGGCACCCGGCGCCGCCAGTGCGCGCGTGATGCGGCCGAACTGCAGATCGAGGCTCGCGGCCGCCCATGCCGGATACAGCACGATCGAGCCGTCCCAATCCTGCGGCCAGCGTTGCACCACTGCCAGCGCCTCGCGTCCGCCCGACGAGCCGCCCGCGAAATACGCCCGCTTCGGCGCCTTCACCGCATAGCGCGCGTCGATCAGATAGACGGCCGCGTCGCGGGTTTTCTTCAGTGCGTCGCCGTTGAAGTTCTGCATCGCTTCGTCGTTCACGCCGAACGACGCGTCCTCGCTGCCGAGCGCATTGGCCTCGTGTCCCGAGTCACTCGCGAACACCGCGTAGCCGCGGCCAAGCGGAGTCAGTTGCGCGGTCGGGCCGGCCGGCACGTTGCCTGTCGGCGCGGGAATCGTGCCGTCGTAGCCGCCGCCGCCGAACATCATGATCTTGCTGTTCCAGTTGGTCGGCATCGCGATCTGGAATTTGATTTGCGGCGCCGCGGGATCGACGGGACTGATCGCGCCGCTGACGAGGCAATACTCGCCGGTCGCTTGCGCGCCCGAGCCGGACGCGGGCATCACGGTCGCTGCGGTCACGGTCGCGCCGGTGGTCGGCAAACCGATTGCTGACGCCGGCACGTTCTTGCCGGTCAGCTGCGCGCAGCTAAGCGGCGCGGCGGCGGTCGACTGAATGTTGTCACTGCCCCCACAGCCGCTCAACGATAGAACCGCGAGCAATGACGCGACGGAAATGACGGGAACAAAAGAGAAGGATGACGGAACGGCGCGCTGCATGGGCATGACTGTCTCCATCTTGGTTTGGAGACGCGGTCGCACGAGTCGGCTTCATCTCGCACGCCGTGTCTGCGCTGGTGGATGTGAGGCGCGAAGGTATACGGCAATGCGGTGCATAGCAAGCGGCGTGCCGCGAGCCGCCGGCGGGCCACGGCATGCATTGCAGCCAGGCGGCCAGCACATTCAATCGTCGGTTGCGATCCGGAAAGCGCGTAAGAGTCGACTTTGCAATCGGCTTCGCTGCCGCGCTCGCTATAGCCTTCAACGCAGATCCGCACGAAGATCGCGCACGCCTTTGCCGAGCCGTTGGCGCAACAGCGTGCGCAACGTGGCACCGTCGACATAGCCGACCTCGGCCGCAATCGCGTCGATGCCGAGGCCGCTGCCATGCAGCAGCGACTGCGCATACTCGACACGCAGATCCTGAAAGTAAGCCAATGGCGATTTGCCGAGCACGTCCTGGCAACGACGCTGCAGCGTACGCGCGCTCGTCGCCAGTGCGGCCGCAGCATGCTGCAGCGAGAACCCTTCCTTCAGATGATCGCGCGCCCATCGCTCGAAACGCTGAATCAGCGGATCGGCCTGAGCCAGATGGTTCGGGATGATGTACGGCGCCTGCGATGAGCGCAGGTCGGCGAGCAGGTAGCGCGACACGAGCGTAGCCAGCTCGGGGCTCGCGCGGCGGATCAACCACAGCGCGAGATCGAGATGCCCCATCGCCGCGCCCGCAGTCACACCGACGTCCGATGGCACCAGCATGCGCGACTCGTCGAGCAACACGGCCGGATAGCGTTGCCGGAACAATGGACCCAGCCACCAGGTCGTGGTCGCTTCGCGATGATCGAGGAGTCCGGTTTCCGCGACGAGGAACGTGCCGATGCACGACGCGGCGATCAACGTGCCCTGTGCATGCCATGCCAGCATTTGCACCCTGGCGTCGCGCACGTCCGGCCGCTCGAGCGCGGGTACCAGCTGCTCCGGCGTACCGGTACTGAGCGCGGGAATGATCACCCAGTCCGGCTTCAGGTCCGCGGTGATCGCTTGCACGGGGATGGTCAGCCCCTGCCCTGAGCGAACCTTCTTGCGCACACCGACGACCGACAGTTCGAAGTGCGGCCGACCGCCCATCTTCGCGGCCGCGAACCGGTTGGCGAGCGAGAACGCGTCGAGCATGACGGTGAGACCGGTGTCGAACAGCCCCTGCAAGGCGAGCACGGCGATGCGCATGGCGTAAATGACCCTAAAGTTGTCATTTGCGACGATACAGCTTTTCCCGGCCGAGGGCTACAGTGAGCCCCGTTGTACATCGCAACCAACGTCGACCCAGGAGGTCACTGATGAAAGTTTTCGCCATCGCAACCGCACAACCGACCCTCACGCCGGACAAGCTCCAGCAGCACATGCCCCACGAGGTGCCGGCCACGCTCCAGCTTTATCTCGACGGCAAGGTCGAGCAGTTCTGGTTCCGCGACAAGGCCGGACCGATTTTCCTGATGAACGTCGGGTCGGTCGACGAGGCCAAGGCAATACTCAACGCGTTGCCGCTCGTGGCTGACGGGCTGATGAAGTATGAATACCTGCCGGTGGGACCGCTCGCGCCGCTGGGACGGCTGATTCAGAAAGGGTGAAGTCACGCTGGTGGGGAGCCGTGCCGCCAATGTGCCTGGCGGCACGTTTGAAGAAGCATTACTGCCCGACCTTCTCCGATTCGACGACCAGGTCCAGCACATAAGCGACCGACGGCCCATCGGCAGGCGGGTTCCTGACTGTGAAACGCTTCACGCGCACGACGTTACGGATGCCCGGCGTGTGCGTATAGCCTTCGATATCCTGATTCAACGGGTGCCACGGACCAGGCGTGCCGGTCGCCAGGCCCTGCTCGTCGAAGAAGCGATCGCGCACGAGCAGACATTGCGCGTTCGGCATCAACGGATGGTTACACGGCACGGACTGCGCCGCCACTTCAAGGAACGCTATTTGACCGGGGCCGCCGTAGCGCGTCTCGGCCGTGGGCACACCGCTAAAGCTCAGCGTGTCGCCGCTATCGGTGACCAGTTGCAGGCTCGGCGCGTTGTCCCGCGCGAGCAGGGTCACGTTGACGCTGCCGCGCACACGCTGCGAGATCGCATCGTCGAGTGCGGCAAGCGCGGCATCGTGGCAGGCCATCATCGTGCTGACCATCGGGCCGATCTGCAAATACCCTTTCCTGACGGTGTAACCCGCTCCCATGCTGTTGCAGCTATTGACGACGGTGATCCGGTACGGACTGAAGTCGAGCTGCACTGGCCTGTCTGGGCGGACGAACAGGGCATCGATGTGCGTGCCATTGCGATCGATCGCGTTGTTCAGTTGCCAGTGGTATCGGGTCAACAGATCGGTGCCGGTCGGCGACGCCGGGTTGGCGGCCGCAGTGGTTGCCGATGGCGCCGGCGCTGTCACTTCCGGTGCCTGTGCGCAGGCGGCGAGAACGAGCGGCAGAAATAGCATGCAGTATTTCACGTCGGCACCTCGCTGAGTTCAGTGGTCGTTCCGGGCGTTTGCTCGCGTCGTCGGGCCAAGGGACGCGAGAAGCAGGTCGCATGCACGAAAGCCGGAAGTGCCGGTGAAGGGTACCACCCGGCCGCATCAGGCCGGGTTTGCGCACCTGCTTCTTTCAGGCCGCGAGCATCGACTCGACGACCGACAGCATAACGCAGGTGGAAGGCGTAAAAACGTCGCTCGATGCTGATCGGATTCCTCGTTACGTGGCCGAACTGCGGCCAGTGCGGCAGGCTACGCCTGGGAAATGTCACGGCCGACGGAAGGACGGGCGTGACGCCGCTTCAGCCGAGGGCGCAACATCAGATAGAAGGCGGCAACATGCGTGATCGCCAGCGTCGGCACATAGATGATCGGAATCGCGTACAAGGCGCCCAGCTCGCCTGCATGCGCGGGCAGATCGGCCGCGGTTGCGTGGTAGTAGTCGATGATCAGGTCGGCCATACCAACCAGATTGAAAGCGACGACGAACGACCAGAAAAGCGGACGTATCCGGGCCGTCAGCAACGCCAGCATCGCCAGCACCCCCGTGGCGAAATCCCCATAGGCGGCGAACACGGCGAAGCTCGCGGACAGTTGCGGACTGACGACACCAGGCAACAGAAAGGCGAGCCCGAAGAAGCGGAAGCTGTGCAACGTGGCGATCGCGCGTTGCGCGTCGAATGGAGCCATCGACTTGAGCTTCGGCCAGACGTAGGTGCCGAAGCACAATAGCCAGGCGACATAGCCCAGAACGAGATGCAACTGAAAGAGAAGCCGCGGTGCCATGATGCCTCCTGTCGAAAGGTGGACGCGCAGGTGTTAGGTGTACCATCGTCTCGCGCGGGTGACTATTCCTCACAATGTTGACAGGCTATGAAGCAGAACTTCACAGTCAGGCAGGGCGCGCTCGACGGCGTCGAAGTCTTCCTCAGCGTTGCCGAGCATCGCAGTTTTCGCGGGGCCGCCGCGCAACTGGGCGTGACGCCGTCGGCCGTCAGTCAGGCGGTGCGTGTGCTCGAAGCCCGCCTCGGTGCGACGCTCTTCATCCGCACCACGCGCAGCGTCGGCTTGACCGAAGCCGGCGAGCGCTTTCTCGCTCGGGCCAAGCCCGCCTTCGAGGAACTCGTCGCCGCCAGCGAGGTGGCGCGCGGACTCGGCGAGCGACCGTCCGGCCTGTTGCGTCTTTCCGTGCCGCGTGCAGTCGTGCCGATCCTGCTGGAGCCGCTGATCGCGTCATTCTGCAAGGCCAATCCCGAGGTCGAGGTGGAAATAGCGGCCAGCAAGGAGCTGATCGATCTCGCGACGGAAGGCTTCGACGCCGGCATCCGGCTCGGCCAGTTCGTCGCCGCCGACATGGTCGCGGTGCCGCTCACGGCACCGTTCCGTTTTGTCGTCGTGGGAAGTCCTGCCTATTTCGCGGCGCGCGGCCGCCCCGAGCAAATGGACGATCTGCGCGAGCATGCATGCATTCGCTGGCGGCGCTCCAGCGGCGCGCTCGCGTTGTGGTCGTTCAACGATAACGGCCAGCCGATCGAGATCGCCGTCTCCGGTCCTTTCATCGCCAGCGATTTTCCGAGCGTGCTGGGCGCGGCGATCGAAGGCGTTGGCCTTGCCCAGCTACCCGAGCCGATGGCCGCCGAGGGGTTGCGAACGGGAAAGCTGGTGCACGTTCTGAAGGCGTACGCGCCGATGGTCCCGGGCGTGTTTCTCTACTATCCGAGCCGCCGCCAGATCATGCCGAAGCTGCGTGCGTTCATCGATCATGTGAAGAGCCGCGCGACGCGCTCGATGCCTGGCGACAGTTGACGAAGTTGATGATGTCGTCGGGGAAGCTCAAAGGTCTTCGCATAGCCGTCGCTCGGACCGGACACCGAAGCAGTAACCCACGATCAGCATGCGAATCATGAGCTCCGGCGTTTCGGCAACGAGCTGATAGGCGCGGCCATGCGAGCTTTTGTTCGTTAACGCAAGCGTTCTCTGCGTCTCTACGCTCAAGCTGCTTCCAGCTTGCGAAATCGGTCGCGTTTGTCCTGAGCCCATCATCTGCAGCAGTTTGCGGATTTTATGCCGATGGTGCTTCGCTCTCATGCCGCGATTTTTTCATCGTCGCCGGATCGCGCACGATGGTGACCGCGCACGGCGCGTAGGCGAGCACCTGGCGGGCGACCGAACCGATCAGCCAGCGATCGAACGGCGTATGTCCGCGATGCCCCACCACGAGATGGTCGATAGCATGCCGCTCCGCGTACAGCACGATCTCCTTTGCCGGCGGGCCGACCACGAGATCGAACTCCACGGCCCCGATCGAAGCGGCGAGCTTCGCCTTCATGTCGTCGAGGATCGCGGTGGCATGGCGCACTTCCAGATCGATCAGATTTTTTCGCTCAACTTCTATCGCACCCCAGTCCGGCGTGCGCGCGACGACGAGCACATGCAAGCGCGCGTCGAAACGCTTCGCGAGATCGACCGCGAAAGCAACGGCATGTTGCGCGGACGCCGACCCGTCATAACCTACCAGCACGTTCTGCATGATTTGCTCCTGTGCGGTTCAAACTGGGCCGTGACTTTGTTGGACGAAATGCATCGAGCCATTTGCGTGAACCGCGAGCGCTCCCCGACTTCAAGGCGTCGGCGCGAAAGCATGCGCGATCCACTCGCGAACCTGCCGCGTGGATTGTCATGCGGACGACGTCGGCACCGGCTGTGTTGAATCAGTTGTCGTCGCTTCTGGACGGGAGGTGCTCGTGAGGCTCGGGCTCTGCCGCGTCGGCGTTAGGAAGGTCGTCTGGGGTCGGATTTTTCAGGCCCTTCGGATCGGGCTGGCGAGTCTTGCCGGCGGAAGTTTGCGCGGGGTCGAGAGAGGTGCCGGTCGGCTCAGCGGATGGATTGGAGGTCATGATGTGCTCCTGCGCTGATGAATGCAGCTTCTACCATGATAGTTCACCTGGCCGATTTGAGTCATACGCGCTGTCACGCCAGCACTACTGTCACACCCGCCCGCTGTTTCTAGCCACGCTAACCGCAGGATCGCCCCGCGCGCCTTTTGTTGCCGCTGGCGGTGCACACAAGCGGGCATACCGAGGAAAATTCCGCGTTCACCTTTCACCGTTCCCAGTTTGGCCAATATGGCAGCTGGCCAAATATCCATCCGCCACGGCTTTCGTGGTCCCCTCGGCGCGCCGGTTACTGCATGTGCTGCCAGCGCACAGGCCATTGGCGACGCAGCACGCCTGATTCGTGCTGACGAAGCCGATATTGCCGTGTGTGACGGAGCGGAGGCCTGCATCGATCGAGTCAGCCTGGGGGCATTCGCCGCCGCAAGAACCATGTCCACGGGCTTTAATGACCATCCCAGACAGGCATCCCGCCCGTTCGACGCTGGACGAGATGGCTTTGTCATGGGAGAAGGTGCCGGCATGCTCGTCATAGAAGAACTGGAGCACGCATTGCGGCGAGGCGCCGCTCCGATTGCGGAAGTGCTCGGTTATGGCACGAGCGCCGACGCACACCATATGACGTCTCCGCCCGAAGACGGTGCCGGCGGATGACGAGCGATGGAACTGGCGATCCAGCAGGCGAACCTTGAACCAAAGCTGATCGGGCGTTTGAACGCCCATGCGACGTCCACGCCGGTAGGCGACATTAGTGAGCTGGCTGCCATAAAGGCTATATTTGGAATAGGTCGAGGTCCCGCCGTGTCAGCCACCAAGTCCTCGACAGGACATCTGCTTGGGACGGCTGGCGGCGTGGAAGCAATCTTCACCGTGCTTGCGCTGCGTGACCAGCTTGCGCCTCCTACACTCAACTTGACACGGCCTGTTCCGACAGCGGAAGGCATCGACATTGTCAGCGGATCGGCCCGCAAGATATCGACGGAATATGCGATCTCCAATGGCTTTGGTTTTTGGGGGCGTCAATGCCAGCCTGGTATTCCGTCGGCTTTGATCCTGGCTGCGAGTTGAAGAAAGAGCTCGAACGCAGGCCCGGCCGCCATTGACCGAGTCTGCGAAGGGTACTACGGCCTATAAGTATCGCGTGTCCATCCACGTTCGCCAAATGAAATCGGGTGCTGCGCCCGTTCCCGCAAAGCGTGCCTGAAGGATTTCTCAGTGTAAGGATAGGCGAAGGAACCCCGAAAGTGATCTCGTCACCCGAGTGCCCCCGCGCACCGGACTAGCGATAGTTGACGAAGTTGATGATGTCGTTGAGGAACCAAGGCAGAATAAGTTGCGTGTCGGAATAGCTGGTGCCGACAGTGAGTCTCGGTGGTCTTGACGTGGAGTCAGTGGACGGTGCGCCGTCTGGAACGTGCAGGATGTAGGCGTTCGTATCGACCGCCGGCTGATTGTTCGCCGGAGTCGATGTGCAGCCGGTAGCGAGAACGACGAGAACTGCTGCCAAGCAACGAGACTTCATGAGCGGGTGAACTCCGGCGACGTTTTCTACATTATGTCTGAACTGACTTGAATACCGGCGACGAACTGAACCCGCCATCGCAAATTCAACACCGTTATCCCCAGTGCCATCCGATGCGCGCCGCCGCCGAGGATCGTCCCAAGGCTGGCAGCCGAACAGATGTATCCGGACGAGCTACCCAATGGACCGAACCGTCTGAGTGCGTGACTACGACTCGTGCACGTGATCGGAAGAAAACAGAAGCACTGGCGCCGCCACCTGCCGGCGCTCGCGTGCATCGAATCTCCGTGAGTCCTCGCTGCTTTTTGACGACCTGCGCCGCTGCGCCACGCTCGACGCACTTGAACAGCGTTATGGTTTTCGCCGCCTCGATGTAGTCACCCGGTGGGAGCAGCAATCGCAGGGCCTATCCGGACCGCAAAGCCACGGCGAAGATACTTGATGGCCTGATTGCCGGCGCGAAATCGCTAGACTGACGCGGATGTCGCCCACCGGCACATTGCTGCCAATCATGTCTTGGCCAGGTGTTACTGGGAAGCTCCCCTGACGGCCGAAGCTTTTACCGCTGCGCCCAATGCGGTTTACGCGCCGAAAGTAGTGATGTTTGGTCATCTGCTGCTGCGGCATTCGGCTGAAGACTGGAATGGATGCAGGCGTTCGCTGCGCGGTGAACGAAGCGCCATTGCCTGAATTCCCCATGGAAGTCTTCGCAACCCAAGCGAACAGCCAATGAGTTCTTCAGGTGTAGAAGTCTGGACTTGGTCGGGCAGACGATGTCTGATGGTCCGGCTAAGTTCGGCCATTTTGCGACACTCGCGGCCAAACGGCTTTGTGCTCACCGGCATCTAGTTCATCGGTGACGTCGCCTATGCCCAGTCGTGGTGGTGCCGCTTGCCTGCGTGATCTACCTTCAAATGGCCCCGCCGAGGCGGGGCCCTGTTCGTGTGCTTACGGGTTGGTAGGCGTGGTAGGTGGCCAAAGCCGTGGATCGTCGCACATCCATTCGCAGCTACCCTTGCAAATCGGACTTAATTCGATTTCGATTTGATTAACACGAGTGCTACCATCGGGAAGTTTTTGCGCAAACACATCGGTCAGAGTTTTAGGCTCTACATATATGTCTCCACTCGGGATTCCAAGTTTCCTCAGATATCCTTTCACCACCTCGCCACGGCGATCCTGCAAGATATCCAGATCGCGCTCGCCGATATATGCGCCAGCGATTACAATTGCCTGAATCCTCACGTCCGGCCATTTCTGCGCCTCTTTCACAGCCTTTTCGATTGACAGCCGGTTATCCTTCGAGAGCGCAATGGTGTTGAACGGCAATTGCAGTTCAACGTGCTCCACGAAGCGACATCCAGTGCTGGATGGCCTATGCTTCGCCACGGCGTTGATTGATTGTTCTGCGAAAACTGGTCCGCAAAGACCAGCGCATAAGCTAAGCACAGCGACAAGTGTGCGGTAGCGAAAGCTCATTTCTTTTCCTCTACGTCTTTATCGAAAGTTGCTATATATCCGGTTATGCTATCCGCGTTTCGAATCGCCTCTTCTCGATGATTTTCCGCCCATATTCGCGCCCCGGATTCCGTATCGACATAGATCTCGTCTCGCGAATTAAACGTATCCGTGAAGTGCGTACATTCGTGGATTATTGTTTTTATTTTGCACGGTTTCCACAATTGGCCAAATGGACTGCTGCAAAACGCGGAACAGATAGCAATAACCCGCTTTTCCGAATCTGGCTTACAGACCGCGGCGTGATTCTTACCCGAATCCGGCTTGGGTACACACGACAGCATCCTATTCGTTTCACTGTCAAATCGTACAATCTTTTCTGGCACTAACTGCTGCATGGCCGCGAGCAATCGCGGCAGTCCATCGCTCAGTACCTTTTTTGTAGCGTCGTCTGCGCGGGCAAAGAAAGTTGTCACGCGCGCCCGCTCCTTCTCGTCCCAACGCGCCAGACCCTCGATGCGTCGCTTGACCAACTCCACACCAATATCGCGGGCACGCATGACCTCCTTTCGGAATTCCTTGTTGCTCATGTTTGGACAGATAGGCGTCGTATTGATTACGACATTGGATATTGACCCAGGAGTTGTATTGGTAATGGCTGTGCCGATCTCGGTCCATTCTTCATTCTCGTCGGTCTTGAGGTATTGGCTATTTTTGTTCAAGAATTCATTTGTCATCTGCTCTCCCGTGATAAGAGACTTACCTGGTGTCCACCGCTATGGCCCGGCAACTTCGATAGACACCTGCTTTGCGTTATCTGTCGAAACACGCTGGGTACGCCCCTGAGAATCGGTGACACCTTTCGCGATGACCCTCGAACCGACGTGTATCCGGTAACGCACCCCCGTCTGTCGCTTGCCGGTGGAGTCTCTTAGCTCCAACTGCTCATTGAACCGCTTGGGGGCACGCTCGCGACAATCGCACGCCCATGCGTAACCCAGGGCTTCAGCCATGTCGTAACCGTTCGAATACGACTTCAGCCTATCGAACGGAAACCATTCGCCGGTTTTGGCGTTGAGCGCCATCGCGGATGGCATTCGCGGAAAGTTAGAGTAGATTGAATAGGTGATACGGCAAAGCTGGCACTCTTCCTTGCCCCCGGTTTCATCCTGTTTCTGTTGTTCCATCTGACCTCTGCTGATTTTCCGGAACACACCCGACGAATTAACCGTCCAAAACGTGACACGGTCAATTACTTTAATTCGAGATAAAACCGTTTTGACGGAATTTCACAATTGCTCTGCCTATCTCATTTTCAGGTGCAGTTTTCCAATATCACCGTCAACAAAAAAAGCGGCATTGAGCCGCTTTTTCCGTAAGTCATCGACGCCGGTTAGTGCTTTGTCCATGAGGCGTCCATAGCCGCCAGTTTCCCGTTCGCGCCCTGCGCAGCGTCAGCGAGAATCGCTGCCGCGTCCGCCGGTGTCAGTTGGCGGTTAGGAAGCACCTTGGCGTCGAGCGCAAGCACCGTGAACAGTTCCTGATCGCAGCGGTTGGTCGCGTGGTAGTTCTCGCCGATCTGGATCATCAGCTCTAGCAGGTTGCGGTGTTCGTGTCTTTCCTCGACAGTCACAGCAAGACTCCTGAACATCGAGGTCGCAAGTGTAATCAGATGTCGGAGTTGCTGCCCCTGCCGGTCGCAAAGATGGAAGGCGGCAAGCGCGAGGCGTTCATACTGGAGAGCGTCTACAGCGAGACGGGAGGGAGATTGCTGCTTTCTGGCGGGTTTGGTCACGATGGGCATGCCCTGCAATCCAGTGAATTCCACGCCTTCGAGTTCAGCAAACCCTGGCACTCATCCAGCGAATTCCTTTTTCCTGCGGCATGAACGGGGGCAGCATGGCCTAGCAGGCAAGAAGAATCTCTATTACAAGGATGTACCGCCGCCAGTTATCGAGGAACTGTGGGCGCGCTTCTTTGCGGCCCTGCAGCCACTGCACGTGTGGCGGGCAAACTCGGCGCGGTGCTATTCCAGTTTCCGAACTGGATAACCGCAGTACCGAAAGCGATGAGGCACGTCGAGCACTGCGCCGAGCGCATGCACCCGTTTGTGACCGCGTTCGAATTTCGGCACGAGAGCCGGTTCAGCGATAAGCACCGCGAGTCAACCCTTGCGATGGAGCGTGAACGCGGGTTCGTTCACGTGATTGTCGGTGCGCCGGAAGGCGTGACGAAGCGCGCGCACTCAGTTTGGGAAGCGACGTCGCCCGAACTCGCGATCGTACGGCTGCATGGCCGCAACGCGTCGACATTGAGCGGCGCCGAGTCGGCGGCGGAACGGTTCAACCATGACTATAGCGACGACGAGCTTCGCGAACTCGCGCCACCGATTGAGGACATTGCGGGGCGCACGGCGCGCACACACGTCCTGTTCAACAACTGCTATCGCGATATCGCGCGGCGAAACGCTGTGACAATGATGGGGGTTCTGCAAGTCACGCGGTAAAGGCGCCGGAATTGTTCGCGCTGTCCCCGTGCCGAGAATTCCTGATCCTGATAGCCATTACGAAGCCCATGAGAGTACTTGCCACACCGATGCGCAAGCGCGGCGAAGACCGGCACAAACGCGATATCGAAGCTGCCGAGCCCGTAAGCGGCGACGTAACCATCAATCACGAACAGTCCGCGCAATACAAGCGCACCAGCAAGGTGGCGAGCTTCCAGCAATCCGGCTCGGCAGATACGCAACCGCTGCCGCCGCTGCAGGATGTTGAACTGAGCTGGATGGGTCCTAACGGCTTCGTGCTGACCGACATCGAGTTCATCGGTGATATCGCCTATGCTCGGTCGTGGTGGTGCCCGGTCGCTGCATGCCTCGGCGCGCGATCTGTGATTCTGTTTCACGCTGGAATGAAAAGGCCCCGCCGAGGCCGGACCCTATTCGTGTGCTTACGGGTTGATAACCCTGGTGCGTGGGGTCACTCTTGGATCGTTGCACATCCATGCGCAGCTACCTTTACAGATCGGATGCAACTCCACTTCGATCTGGCGGACAGCTAGTTCACCGTCAGCCCGCTTCACCACGAACCCATCCGTAAGAGTTTTCGGCACGATATAGATATTCTCACTTCTGATACCGAGCTTCCTCAAATACGCTTGCACGTTTTCCCCGCGGCGCTCCTGCAAAACGTCAAGATCGTGCTCGCCAATATATGCACCGGCCATCACAATCGCCTGAATCTGCACGTCAGGCCACTTCTTTGCCTCTTCCACCGCCTCTGCGATTGCGCGCCGATTTTCCTTTGAAAGTTCAACCGTGTTGAATGGCAACTCAATAGCCGCTACCTCTCCGATAGTACAAGCAATAACCGGGCGTCCCAAGCAAAACCACACGGCAAGCAATGCCGCGAGAAGGCCACCGCGCAAAATCGGTTGTCTACTCATGGTGCGATATTTACTCCATCGAATGTCGCTATGTAGCCAACGATGCTGTCCGCCGATCTGGATCATGAACTCCAGCAGGTTGCGGCGTTCGTGTCTTTCCTCGACAGTCACAGCAGGACTTCTAGCGGAGCCTGAATTGCGTGAGAAGGCCAATAATCGTGGCTGGTCGATCAGCGTTCCGGGCCACAGACAGTCAACGCGATTCGGCTTTATTCGCGTTCTGCTCGACAATGAGTTGCGGGGCGAATAGTTGGCCGACCTCGGTCCAATACCGGCACCGAACCGCGCCCGCAATCACAACTCCAGCACCGTCACCCCCACTTCCATCCGATGCGCTCCGCCGCCGAGAATCGTCCCGCGCAGTAACGACACATCGCTGTAATCGCGCCCGATCGCAAGCGTTACATGATCCAGATCGGCGAGCACGTCATTGGTCGGATCGAGATCGATCCAGCCGCTAGCCGGACAATGCACCGACACCCAGGCGTGCGAAGCATCCGCGCCAATCAGGCGCGGGTGTCCCGGCGGCGGATCGTTGCGCAGATAGCCGCTGACATAGCGTGCGGGCAAGCCAAGCGAGCGCAGACAGCCGATCATCACCTGCGCGAAATCCTGACACACGCCGCTCTTCAGCTCAAACGCGCGTTCGGCCGGCGTATCGAACAGCGTCGCCGACGGCTTGTACGCGAAGTCCTCGTGAATCCGATGCATCAGATCGATCGCGCCCGCGACGAGCGGCCGGCCGGGCGTGAAGCTCGGCAACGCATACGCGCGCAGCGACGGCCGTAGCGCAATATTCGGCGAAGCGAAGCAGTACTCCGCCTCGGCACGGAACGCGCCGCCCACGCGAAACCGCAGCGCCTCGGCCACCGTCTCCCAGGGCGGGGTGGCCTCGGCGTCGAGGTCGGTCCAGCGCGGCGTCAGCGCGACCGTGGTTTCGCTGACGAGCTGCAGGCGCTCGTGCGGTGTATCGAGCGCGAAGTACAGCACGTCGTTGCCGAACGCGTCGATGCGGCTATGCTGATACGACGGCTGCGGCTCGATGCGCTCGCTGCGCGAGATCACACGCTGCCACGGACACGCGAGCGGCCGGATCGTCGCCAGATGCTGCGCGGTTTCGACATACGTCGAGTAATGGTAAACAGTGCGATGCGAAACAGACAGCACCGTCGACGCGTTCTTCATGCCCACACCTGCGAGGCAACCGTGGTCGCGTGACTGAAATAGCGCGCGCTGATCTCATGCGCGGCCGCGTTGGCGAAGCCGCCGATCTGATCACACAGCGCAATCAGCTTGCCATACGAGCCCTGTTCGTCGACCTCGCACAGCGATTCGAGCGTCGGCAGCGATTCGACGGGCGGCAGCAGCTCCGCGAACGGCCGATGCCGCACGCTGCCCGCCGCGATGGCGATCTCGTCGAGTTTGTTGCGCAGGCGCTCGTACACGCCATAAATGCCACGCGGATTATGCGGTTCGATCACGAGCAGATCGAGCAGCGCCGGTACTTCGAAACGTCCCGGATACAGCGAGCGATACGTGAGCGTGCTGTCGAACATTTGCAGCAGCAGATCGAAGCCGGCCGGCGTCGCGAGCTGGCCGTTCACGGCGACGCCGCGCATGAACGCGGCCATCGTCGCGACGCGTTCGATATGACGCCCGACGAACAGCAGCCGCCACGCTTCATCGCGCGTCATGCGGTCGCCTTGCGCGCCGCTGATCGCCGATAGTTGCACCGACAGACGCTCGAGCGCATTTGCGAGCGTCACGCGGTCGTAGCGATCGAACGCACTACCGCTACTCGCGGCGCCCGCACCGCCGTTGCCCGCGTCCACGGCCGGCAGCAACACCTGCAACGCGTCCTGAAAGTCGTTGCGCGCCGCGAGGATCATGCGCCAATGATCATTCGACAAACGCCCGCGCACCTCGCCGTTCGCGCGCGCCTGGCAATTGAGGTTCTGGCTGATGCTGACGCTGCCCGCGCTCTCGCCGAGATTCGCGACGAGCGCGCGCTCGAACGTCTGCGGCGACGGCAGCCCGTGCGGCGACGCCAGGTCGCCCGACTGCACGAGGCCGCACCATGTCGCGAGTTCGACCAGCGTCGCGAACATCGAATCGGCGTCGTTGCCTTCGAGCGAGCCGAGAATCAGCCGCAGCAGACGCACGTTGTTTTCCGCCCGCTCGCCGTAACGGCCCGCCCAGAACAGGTTCTCCGCGGCACGGCTCGATACCGTACGATGCTTGCGCGTGAGATCGGCGGGCTGCATCGGCGAAGGCAGCAGTGTGAAGGTCGAGCTCGGCTGGCTCGACAGCACCCAGGTATCGACGCTGCTGCCGCCGTGCTGCATCGATACCGTGGTCTGACGCTCCGCGGCCATGCGCGTAAAACCGCCCGGCATCACGTGCCAGCCGCCGTTGACGTCGGCAATCGCATAGACGCGCAGCACCGACGGCCTTCCGCCGATCGTGCCCTCCTCGAAGCGCGGCGTGCAGGAAAAGCGCTGCTCCTGCTGGATCGTGAACGCGTCGGGCAACGCGTCGATGCGCTCGCGCCATGTCGCGAGCGGCTGCCTGCCCCCTTCGATGCCGGGCGGCGTGTCGCGTCCCGTGAGCGGCCAGGTCGGCACGATGAACGCGTCGTCGAGATGCGCGAACGCATGCTCGCGCGCGGCCCGTTCGCCGCACCACCAGGTCGGCACGCCGGGCAGCAGCAGCTCTTCGCCGAGCAACGCTTCGGCGATACCCGGCATGAAACCGTGCAACGCCGGCGACTCGGCGAACCCCGAGCCGGGCACGTTCGACACGATCACATTGCCCGCGCGCATCACCTGCAACAGCCCCGGCACGCCGATCGTCGAATCGGCGCGCAGTTCGATCGGGTCGCAGAATGCGTCGTCGAGACGGCGCAGCACGACGTGCACGCGTTCGAGGCCGGCCAGGGTCTTCAGATAGAGCCGGTCGCCGCGCACGGTCAGATCCTTGCCTTCGACCAGCGTGACGCCGAGATAGCGCGCCAGAAACACATGCTCGAAATAGGTTTCGCTGTAAGGCCCAGGCGTGAGCAGCGCGATATGCGGTGACGCGTCGGCGCTTTCCTCGTTGCGCATCGTCGCTTGCGCGGCCTGCACGAGCGTCGCGATCAGTTGCGAATAGAGCGGCGCGAGCCGGCTCACGCGCAGCGAGCGGAACGGCTCCGCGAGGAGCGTCGACACGATCAGGCGGTTTTCGAGCGCGTAGCCGAGACCGGACGGCGCCTCGGTGCGATGCGCGATCACGCTCCACTCGCCGCCCGGCGTACGCGCGAGATCGAGCGCGACGACCTGCAGATACTGACCGCCGGGCGGCGTAAAGCCCTTCACCGAACGCAGATAGCCCGGATGGCCGAATACCAGCGCGGGCGGCAGTCGGCCATCTTCGAGCAGCGTCCGCGGTCCGTAGATGTCGGCAACGATCGCGTTGAGCAGATGCGCGCGCTGCGCGACGCCGCGCTCGAGGTGCGCCCACTCGGCCTCGCTGATCAGGAACGGCAGGAGGTCGAGCGCCCATGGCCGTGACTTGCCGTTGTCCGCGTAGACGTTGTAGCTGATGTCGTTGTCGCGGATCTGCTGCGCGATCGACGCGTGATGGTCCGCGAGCCGCGCCACGCCGTCCTCGTCGAGCAGTGCGAAGAACTGCCGCCACGGCTCGCGCAGCGCGCCCGACGCGTCGCGCAGCTCGTCCCAATGTCCGTCATGACCCGGCAGCAATCGCAACAGGGACGAAGCGTCCGCCGGCATGGCGGACGCTTCGAAGGGCAAAGTCGATTGAAAGGCCAAGGTCGTTTGCTGTCAGTGATGCGTGTTTTTCAACTGTGGCGCAGATCGAGCGTGAACGGAAATTCGCGGCTGCGCTGCGGTCTGCCCACGGCGAGCGGCCCGGGCGTATGACCCGACGCGAAGAAGCGCGCGCGTCGCCGGCTTTCCGCCTCGTAGGCGTTGACCGGGAAGGTCTGATAGTTGCGCCCGCCCGGATGAGCGACATGATACTGGCATCCGCCGAGCGAGCGGCCGCTCCATGTGTCGACGAGGTCGAACGTGAGCGGCGCGTGTACGCCGATCGTCGGATGCAGCGCCGAGGGCTGCGACCACGCGCGAAAACGCACGCCGGCCACGTATTCGCTGACGCGGCCGGTCGGCTGCAAAGGCACCGGCACGCCGTTGACGCTCAGCACGTGACGATTGCCGTTCAACCCGAGCGCGCGCACCTCGAGCCGCTCGACCGACGAATCGACATAGCGCACCGTGCCGCCGCTGGCGCCCTCCTCGCCCATCACGTGCCATGGTTCGAGCGCATTACGGATCGTCAGGTCGATGCCGCTCAGCGTCATCTCGCCGACGAGCGGGAAGCGGAACTCGAAGTGCGGCGCGAACCACGCGCTATCGAAGGCGAAGCCGGCTTCGCCGAGCTCGGCGAGCACGTCGTCGAAATCCATCTTCACGAAGGTGCCGAGCAGGAAGCGATCGTGCAACTCGGTGCCCCAGCGGGTGAGCCGCTGCGTGTACGGCATGCGCCAGAATCGCGCGACCAGTGCGCGCAGCAGCAGTTGCTGCACGAGACTCATGCGCGCGTGCGGCGGCATCTCGAAGCCGCGCAGCTCCAGCAGGCCGAGGCGGCCGGTCGGGCCGTCGGGCGAATACAGCTTGTCGATGCAGAACTCGGCGCGGTGCGTGTTGCCGGTCACGTCGATCAGGATGTTGCGCAGCGCGCGGTCGATCATCCACGGCGGCGGGTTGCCGCTGTCGCGGCCGCCGAGCAGATCGACCTGGCGTTGCAGTTCGGAGAACGCGATCTCGAGTTCGTAGACCTGATCGTTGCGCGCTTCGTCGACGCGCGGTGCCTGGCTCGTCGGTCCGATGAACAGCCCCGAGAACAGATACGACAGCGACGGATGGTTGTGCCAGTACGCGATCAGGCTCGCGAGCAGATCGGGCCGGCGCAGGAACGGGCTGTCGGCCGGCGTCGCGCCGCCGAGCACGAAGTGATTGCCGCCGCCGGTGCCAGTGTGGCGCCCGTCGAGCATGAACTTCTCGCTGCTCAGATAGCTGTGAGCGGCCGACTGATAAAGGTACTCGGTGTGATCGACGAGCTCGTCCCAGTTCGCGGCCGGATGAATGTTGACTTCGATCACGCCGGGGTCCGGTGTCACCTGCAGCACTTTCAGACGCGGATCGCGCGGCGGCGGATAGCCTTCGAGCACGATCTGCATCTTCAGCTCCGCGGCCGTCGCTTCGACTGCGGCGAGCAGGTCGAGATAGTCGTCGAGATCGGTCAGCGGCGGCATGAATACGTGCAGCAGCGTACGGCCGCTGCCGAACGAATCGGCTTCGGCTTCCGGGCCGGCCGCGCGTTTCGGGTCGCGCACCTCGACGCACAGCGCGGTACGCAGCGTGTCCTTCGACGATTCGCCACGCGCGGGCAGCGATTCGTCATGGCGCTGCGGCGCATACGCAAGCACGCCGCCGTGCGGCATGCCGCTCAGCAGATCGGCCGCCGGCAGCGACAGCGCGGCCGCCTGCCGCGCGCTGGTCTGTTCCTCGGCGACCTGCCGGCCCTCGCGCCCGCCTTCGTACTGCACGCGCAACTGCGCGGCCGTGCGCAGCGGCTGCGGCGGTGCGAACGGATCGTGCGCGTGCTGATACGGATAGTCGGTCTTCGACACCCACGGCAGCGATTCGAGCGGCAATCGGTAGCCCATCGGCGAATCGCCGGGAATCAGATACATGCGTTCGTCGCGGAAGAACCAGCGGCCCGTGATCCACGTCGGCGTGATGCCCGGCGCGCCGCGCTCGCGGCCGATCGGCAGCACGTAGCCCGCCGGGCTCGCGAGCCCGGCGTCGAACACGCGCCGCAGTCGCGCGCGTTCGAGCTCGTCGTCGAGCCGCGCGTCGAACGGATCGACGTTGACCGGCAGGCGACGCTCGCGCCACAGGTAGTACAAGGTGTCTTCGTAGCCTGGCTGGATGCAGTCGGCGTCGAGCGACAACTTCGCGGCCAGATGCGCGATGAAGCGTTGCGCGTCGGCGGCCGTGTAGCGGCCCGGCTCGCGTTCGTCGGCGAACAGGGCCGGGTTGTGCCAGCACGGCTCGCCGTCGGCGCGCCAGTACAGCGACATCGCCCAGCGCGGCAGTTGCTCGCCCGGATACCACTTGCCCTGGCCGATATGCAGGAAGCCGTTCGCGCCGTAGCGGTCGCGCAGCCGGTCCATCAGCGCGACCGCGTAGCCGCGCTTGGTGGGTCCAAGCGCGTCGGTGTTCCATTCGGCGGCGTCGCGATCGCGCACCGATACGAAGGTCGGCTCGCCGCCCATCGTCAGTCGCACGTCCATGTCGGCGAGTTCGTAGTCGACCCGCGCGCCCATCTTCAGCACGTCGCGCCACGCGGCTTCGCTATACGGCTTCGTGACGCGCGGCGACTCGAGCACGCGTTCGATCGACATCGTGTGTCCGAACTCGACCTCGCTTTCGTCGACCGCACCCGAGATCGGCGCCGCGCTGCCCGGCTCCGGCGTGCACGCGACCGGTATGTGCCCTTCCCCCGCGAGCAGCCCCGAGGTCGGATCGAGCCCGATCCAGCCCGCCCCTGGCAGATAGACCTCGCACCACGCGTGCAGGTCGGTGAAGTCGACCTCGGTGCCGCTCGGGCCGTCGATCGATCTGACGTCGGGCGCGAGCTGCAGCAGATAGCCCGACACGAAGCGCGCCGCGAAGCCCAGCTGCCGCAGCGTCTCGACGAGCAGCCAGCCCGAATCGCGGCACGAGCCCGCCGCATTGGTCAAGGTTTCCTCCGGCGTCTGCACGCCCGGCTCCATCCGGATCAGGTAGCGGATCTCGCGTTGCAGCCGCTGGTTCAGCGCCACCAGGAAGTTCGCGGTGCCGGCCGGCGTGCGGTCGATGCTCGCGACGAACTCGGCGAAGCGCGGCGTCATCGGCCGCTTCACGCAGTAGGGCGCGAGTTCGGCCGCCAGCTCCGGCGCGTAGTCGAATGGAAACTGCTCGGCCGACGGTTCGAGAAAGAAGTCGAACGGGTTGTAGACGGCCATTTCGGCGACCAGATCGACGCTCACCTTGAACTCACGGGTCTGCTCGGGAAACACGAGCCGCGCCTGATAGTTGGCGAACGCGTCCTGCTGCCAGTTGATGAAGTGCCCCGCGGGTTCGACGCGCATCGAGTACGACAGGATCGGCGTACGACAATGCGGCGCGGGCCGCAGCCGCACGACCTGGGGTGACAGCGTGACCAGCCTGTCGTAGCGGTAATGAGTAACGTGATGCAACGCGACGCGTATGGACACTCCGGACTCCTCGACGAAGGGGGGGCAGCCCGCCAAAAAAGCAAGCTCTATGCCGTTGCTGGACAAACCCGTATGAATCGTTTGGTGTTGTCTGAACTGCGTTTGCATTGCGTACCTTGCGCCCTGCCGCGGGCTCGCCTCGGACCGTGCACCAAAGCGGCGCAGCGCCGATGCACGATCATGACCGTACTGTGCGTTAAAGCGGTGACGTCTTGCAATCGCGGCATGAAGATTGCGACCGGCTTTCGTCCGCTATCGCGTTGATGATGCCGCTTACCATGGCTCATCATCGCAAACGACATAGCACCGATCACGAGGCCCGCCCGATGAAAACCTTCCACTGTAATCGCTGCGCGCACCTCGTGTTCTACGAGAACGTCCGCTGCGAGCGCTGCGAGTCGCTGCTCGGCTATCTGCCTGAACTGCGGGAAATCAGCGCGTTCGGGGACGCCGGCGACGGCCGCTGGCGCAGCCTGCATCCCGAGGCGAATGGCGCGCTGTTCCGACAATGCCACAACTACGCGGTCGAAAACGTCTGCAACTGGATGATCCCGGCCGATTCGCCCGACACGCTGTGCCACGCCTGCCAGTTGACCAGCACGATTCCGAACCTGAGCGAACCGGAAAACCGGCTCTACTGGTACCGGCTCGAAGTCGCGAAGCGGCGTCTGCTGTACACGCTGGCCGAGCTTGGCCTCGACGTGCGATCGCGCGACGCGGACCCCGAGCGCGGTCTCGCCTTCGAGTTTCTCGCCGACGGCGGCGACGGCAAACCCGTGATGACCGGTCACGACAACGGGCTGATCACGCTGAACATCGCCGAGGCCGACGACGCGCATCGCGAGAAAGTGCGCACCGCGATGGGCGAGCCGTACCGCACGCTGCTCGGCCACTTCCGCCACGAGACGGGCCACTACTTTTTCCGCCACCTGATCGAAACCGAGCCGCGCTGGCTCGAACCGTTTCGCAAGCTGTTCGGCGACGAGCAGGCCGACTACGGCGAAGCGCTGGACGCCTACTATCGCGACGGCGCGCCGGCCGACTGGCAGGCGTCGTACATCAGCGCTTACGCGACGATGCATCCGTGGGAAGACTGGGCGGAGACATGGGCGCACTATCTGCTGATCGTCGACGTGCTCGACACGTCGACGTCTTACGGCCTCGCGCTGCTGCCCGACGATCCGAGCGAGCCGACGCTGACCGACCGCACGCCGGTCGAGGACGCGAGCTTCGGCAATCTGATGAAGCGCTGGTTTCCGCTCACCTATGCGCTGAACAGTCTGAATCGCAGTCTCGGCATGCCCGACGGCTATCCGTTCACGCTCGCCGCGCCGGTGGTCGACAAGCTGCGCTTTGTGCATCGCGTGATCGCGGCAGCGGGTGACAAGCGCGACAAGCGGGGCGACCGCGAGCCAACCAGCGCATAAAAAAGCCCGCCGCCGGACCAGCCGGCAGCGGGCGCATATGACGCTCATCATCGAGCCGCGAGCAACCGGCTACACGCGCTCGGCTCGCCACTTCAATACGCGACTTCAGTACGCCACTTCAGTACGCCACATAAGGCCCCGTCCCACCCGGCGTCGACTGCTGCTCGATCGCCGCATAGACATTGCGACCGTAGAAGAACGGCAGCCCCCAGTCGAACACCGTCGACGTGACGAATGCCGGGCCCGCGAGCAGCGGCAATGCCGAGTCGCCGCTATAAGTCTGCGCGATCGACATCGCATTGCCGACGCTGAACGTCACCGCGCTCGTCGTGCCATTCACGCCTTCGATCATCGCGCTCAACTGCTGCGTCGAGCTCGGGCAGTAATAAGCGCTGTTCGGGCTCGCGCAGGCCGGCATCAAGGTGGTCTGGAAGAAGAGTCCCGTCGAGCCGCTGTCCATCATGCTGCGCGTATACGTGGTGCCGTTCTGCACCGTCGTGAACGTGCCGTTCGACGGGCTCACACCGACCACCTGCGCCCCGCCGAGCGCATTGTTGCTCTGCGTGCCGATGCCGAACACGAGTTGCCCCGACACCGATGGCGCGCCGACCGACACGGTCGGCAGACTGAGCATCGAGCCGTTGTTGTCGGTCGCGAAGTACGGCACCGGATTGGCGACCTGGTACATCTGCGCGAGCGGTATCGACGTGCAGCTGGTGCCGCCGCAACCATAGTAGGTCGCGGGGATCGCCTGCTGCACGCAGTTCGCGCCGCAGTCGTGCTTGAACACGCCGATGCCGAGAATGCCGTTCGCCTGCAAGGCGGCCGGCGTGTTGCGCGCCGCGCCGACGGCCGCGCAATCGCCCGGCAGCGACGCGTAGCCCGGATCGATCACCTGGATCGGCAGCGCAGCGGCTTTCTCGCCGGCGATCTGCACATCGGCGAGCTTCACCGCGCCCCACGTGTAGCCGTCGAAGAACTGCATGCATTCGGCAACCAGGTTGCCCGAGCCGTCCTTCTGCTGCGGCAGGCTCATCGACGCGGGCAATTGCGACGCGAACACGCGCACGCCCCACAAGCCGGTATCGACGAGCACGTGATCGATCGTCTGGCAGTTGCTGGTGCCGGGCGCGCAGATCGTGATGCTGACGAACGGCATGTTCGGCACGTTGCTGACGCCCGAGTCGACCGTCACGCGCACCGCGTTGGCGGCCAGCACCTGCGGCGACGGCGACGTGTTGGTCACGGTCGAACCCGAGGAGCTGGTCGAGCTGCCCGAACCGTTCGAGTTGCTGGAGGTGCTCGAATCGGCCGTGGTGCTCGCGCTGCCGCCCCCGCCGCCGCACGCGCTCAACAGCAGCGCCAGAACCACGATGGGCGCCGCGCCCAGCAGAGTCATCCACGAAGACCTGGATCGCATGATTCGCTCCGTTATTGAATAACGCTGACGTCGACGCCCGCGGGCACCGCCTGCGGCAGATAGGCGTAGCCGGTGAACGCGCGCAGATGGCCGCTCGAGAACACCACGAGATCACTGTTCGAGACCGCGAGCGGCGCGCCGCGCCGCGCCGCGCTGGCGGCGACGTAGGCATCGAAGGACGCGCCGAGCATCGCCTTCAGATCGGGCAGCGTCGGGCCATCCCACGCAACGCCGAACACGATGCCGTTGGCCGCCACGTATTCGCGCACCTGGGTGCCGGACGGCAGCGTCAGCGCATGCACTGAATACGCGCCCTGTGCGCTGGCCGCGCGAGCAACCGCATGCAGGCGCGTCTGATCGCTGTCGACGGTGCTGGCGTTCTGGCCGACCGTCGCGTGCGCGCCGAACGGCAACGCGCAGCTCGCCCCGAGCATTGCGCAGGCAATGCGGGTGAGAAGCATCGGTTTCAAGAGATTTCCTTCGAGGTGAAACGCCGCGACCTGCATGTAGCCGATCACAAACGCGAGACTAGGGGCGCACACCTGACCGGCAAAGCCGGTTGCCTTCACGCCGGTTGGGCTGCGTGAATGCGTCTACGGAAAGGCGAGGCGAAACTTTAGTCAGGGGAATGGCGCGCGGCAATCGTTTGCGGCGCGATCGAAACTGTTCGGAGTTCCTGAATCGATCGATCAAGTTTGATCAGCGTGGGCAAAGCCTTTTGGCGACAATGCTTTGACGCTTATTCGGTTTCCGTCTGACATTTAGAACTGACCGACTGCGAAAATTGCGGCCGCCACGCGTAAAAGTTGCGAACGTGAGCAGCGTTTGTTCTTCGATGTAAGCGTCTGCCGAATAACGAGCGGGCGGAGTCCGCATTCCTCTGACTACATGAGGCTTGCGGCACAGATCCCGACGGGGCAAAAAAAAAAGCGGAGGGCCTGGCGGCCCTCCGCTTCATAGATCGTCCGGAACACGCGGCGTGCGCTACTTCTTCGGTTGCTGAAGAAGCGACTTCAACTCCTGCACGTTCTCCTCGACGCGTTTCGCGATCACCCCATACGACTCCGCCTGCGTCTGATACGCGGCTTGTGCGAGCTGTTGCATGTCGGCGAGCGATTTGTGCAGGCTCTGCTGGATCAGCTCCGCGGTTTTGGTCGACGGCGCGGTGCCGGCCGCCGTGAGCTGCGCAGTCAGCGCCTGTAGCTCGCCCAGCGTGGTGCGCAGCATGTCGGCCTGTTTCTGCGCGAGCGACTGCATCCCCTGGAATGCTGTCTGATTCGCCTGAACCAGCGCTTCCATGTCCTTTCGGCGCGCTTCCATGATGGCGGGCACGTCGAATCCGGGGAGCTTGAACTGCTCCAGCATTTTGGTTAGATCGCCAAACGGATTGGCTGCATCGGGTCGGTCCATGCGAAATCCTCCTTGCGGTTGAAGACTCATCGCCTCGGCGTCGCCCGCACCAGGCGCGACGCCGATGCCGGCGGCTGCGTGTGCCGCGCGTGCCGCCACAGCAAGGTGCTTTTGGGGTCGCACGGCACATCGGAGCAATCATGCGCTATCCGGCTGGGTTGCGCCAGCGGACTCACCCTGGCGAAAACCGGTTCACGGCAACGTGCGTCGCTTCGGGGTCTGCGCCGCAGAGCCGCGCGCCGCTTGGCCGCGCGCCGCGAAAGGCTCGGAAAGTTACTGAATGGCTTTCGTAACCCGACGAATCAGCGGGTCGACTATCGTTGCGAGGAGCCGGTCCATCGTGGCGCCGGCGCTGTTTTCGATGGGAGCGACATCATGAGAAACGCATTCTTCGGCGCGGCCGTGGCCGCGGTTCTTGGCATCATCGCGACGGCCGCGCTCGCCGACGACGGCATGCCGCCGTCCCCGCCCGCCGCTATGCACGACGGCGGCCCGCGCGGCGACGGGCCGCCGGGGCATGGTCCGATGATGGGGCACCCGAGCCCAGCTTTCGCGGTGATCAATGATCTCGAACAACTGCGCCGTCTATACGCGCTAAACGGTCATGAAGGCGAGATCGTCGCCGTCTACCACGAGGTTCTGAACAAGACCCAGGATCGGATGCTGCGTCACTACGTGTACGACTCGCTCGCACGCGAGCAGCTGAAGCCCGCCAATCCCGAGCAGGCGATCGCGACGCTACGCACGAGTCTCGCCGAAGATCTCGTGGCGGCGAACAAGGCGCCGCATGGCACGCCGCCGGGTCAGCCAGCGGCACAACCGCAATAAATTTTCATCGCGAATTGCGAATAAAGCGCCGCGCCACGTGGCGCTTTTTCTTTGCGCCGGAGCATGCGAGCGCGTTCGAGCGACCGCTCCATCGCCGCATCTCGTCCGTGCGCTCCCGCAGCCCCGCCCCGCGCGGCTTTCCGGGACTACGTTGCCTGTCCCACATTGGCGCTTCACTGATGCTTTTCATCTTCCGTCAGGTGATTACGATAGGAGCTCCGCAACGTCAGGGCAGGGTGAAGGAATGCGCTATCCGCTGGACATGGCCATTGCCGCCGCCCTGCTAGTTTTCGTCCTGTGCTGCATCGTCAAGCTCGCTTTGAGCTGATCGGCGGCTCGACGTCCGCGCGCTCTTCTTCGTTTCGCCGTGACATCGCTCGAAATAATTGTTGAATGGAGTTCGGCGAGCCGCTCACCCATACTTCGTTCGCTGCCGGTGCGTGACGAATCACAGACGCATGAGATCGAAAGGCTTCACGTGCGAATCCCTTCGCCGATGATCGACGATCCCCCGGTTGCCCGATCATCGGCGATGGACTCGAACAGACTGGCACCGCGTGCCGACCACAGGATCATCATGTTGACTTCAGTGAACTTCATCAAAAAGAACGCCGCTCGTTTCACCTGCATGGCATTCGTGTGCGGCGGCGCGCTGCTGAGCGGCTGCGCCGGCGCCAGCGTCACGAATCTGAGCGCGACGAGCACGTCCGCGACGGCCGACGCAGGCACGCAATCGACGATGCATCCGGACACGATCTACGTCTACACGTTCGATGCCGATCCGCAGCAGGTAAAGCTCGACAACGGCGGCATGCTGCAAAAACTGAAGATGCAGATGTCGGGCTCGTCGGACGCGCAGCAGCAGGTTGCCGATGCCGCCCAGGTGCGCGAGCAGGTCGCCGACGAGATCGTCCATCAGTTGCAGGCGATGGGTCTGCACGCGGTGCGCACCGACGCGCCGGTGCCCGCCGGCCAGAACGTGCTGCTCGTGCAAGGCAGCTTCGAGACGATCGACGCCGGCAATCGCCGCCGCCGCACGCTGATCGGCTTGGGCGCGGGCAAGAGCGAGGTGAGCAGCGCGGTGCGGATCGTCTACCAGCCCGCGGGCGGCACGCCGCGTGTCGTGCAGAGCTTCACGGCCAACGCGGACAGCGGCAAGATGCCCGGCATGGTCGAAACCGCCGGGGTCGGCGCGGCGGCCGGCACCGTCGCGACCGCGGCAGCGGCCGGCGCGGGCCTGCACGGCGTGACCGAAACGAAGCGCGCGGGCGTGTCGGACGAAGCAAAGCGCCTCGCCGATGCAGTCGCGAAACAGATCGCGCAGTTCGGCGTGCAAGCCGGCTGGATGCAGACCGCGCGAAAGAGCTGAGCGGTTGAGCGCGGCGGGTTGCGGGTCCGACAAAAAAGCGCGGTTGAAAAGCGCGGCGGTGTGGAGCGATGTCCACGCCGCCGCGTTTTTTTATCGACGCGCGCCCCGTCGCTAGCCGCGCCACAACCCTCGCAGCAGTGCGAGCAACGCGGCCGGCGCCGTGCCCTTCTGGCAATAACCGTCGAAGTTGTGGCGCTCGCGGCCGGTTTGCCTCACGTGGTCCTCGTCTAGTGACGTAAACGCGACGATGCCGAGGCTGTGCGTCGGCAGATAGCGGCGCAGCGCGCTCGCCGTTTCGTAGCCGTCGCGCTCCGGCATCATGATGTCGAGCACGACGACGTCGGGCACCCAGTTGCGCACGCAGTGCAGCGCCGCCGTGCAGCCGGTCGCGGCGCGCGCCTCGACGCCCTCGTAGGAAAGCCAGGTGGCAAGCGCTTCGGCGGCGTTCTCGTTGTCGTCGATGACGAGCACGCGCGGCACGCCGTGCAATAGCTGGACCTCTCGGGCGCTCCACCTCTGGCAGGTTGTCGGATTTCGTGGCATGTATGGCGGCCTGCGAGTAAACCTTTGGGTGGGTAGCAAGCGCTGTACCGCGGCTGCGGCGGCGTCAAACCCGCGCGTCGCGGCGGCTTGACGTCATCAAAACCTCCACTTTTGCCATCAGTTCTGTAAATCGTTGCGCTTCTATAGTGGGAATGATTCCTATTTGCACTATGCTTCCGCCGAACCTTTCGTTTCGCGCTCGGACCGCTTGCATAAATGACATCGTCCGCGCGTGCAACCAGGAGAAATGCCGCTCGGATTCCAACTAGCGCCCCGGGACGGAAGATCGACGACCACGCCTACTTTCCAATTCATGTCCGTTTCACGCTGGAATCGCCCGCAGGCCATGCCTGCTCAAGCCACTCTGCATCGCGCCACCATCCTCGCCGCCATCGCCGTCGCTTTCAGTGTCCCGGCCAGCGCGTTCGCTCAATCCACCGACTCCGCCCCCGCCGCCGACGGCACGCTGCCCGCCATCAAGGTTCAGGCGGCCGCCGTCGAAGAGTTGCCCGGCGACCTGTCGCCGACATACGCGGGCGGCCAGGTCGCGCGCGGCGCCGACTACGGTGTGCTCGGCAAGCAGCGCAACATCGACATGCCGTTCAGCATGACGACCTACACGGCCAAGCTGATCAAGGATCAGCAGGCGCGCACGCTCGCCGATGTGGTCGAAAACGACCCGTCGGTGCGAACCGCATACGGCTACGGCGATGTCAGGCGGCAACCTGGCCGATCCGGGCATGACGGCCACCACGGTGATCCGCAGCGTGTCCGCGTCCGATACGCTCGGCTTCCTGCATGACCGGGTGCTGTTCACGGTCGGCGCGCGTCGCCAGCAGATCGCGACGGCCAACTACGACAACACGGGCATCGGCAGCGGCAACTACAGCGACGGCATCACGACGCCGCTGTTCGGCCTCGTTCTGCGCCCGACGCAGAACGTGTCGATCTTCGCGAACCGCAGCGAAGCGCTGGCAGCGGGCAGCATCGCGCCGGCGGGCACGCTGAACTACGGTCAACAACTGGCGCCGGTCCGCACGAAGCAGTGGGAAATGGGTGTCAAGTACGACACCGAAAGGCTCGGCGCGTCGTTTGCCGCTTTCCAGATCGAACAGCCGTCGGCGTTCACCGACCCGGCCACGCATATCTATGGCCTGAACGGCAACGAACGCCATCGCGGTCTCGAAGCCGAAGTGCACGGCGAGCCGCTCAAGGGCCTGCGTCTGCTGGCCGGCGCTTCGCTGATGGACGCGACGCTCGAGAACACACCAGGCGGAACCTACGACGGCAACCGTCCGGTGGGCGTGCCGACTTTCCTGTTCAATCTGGGCGCCGATTACGACATTCCGATGGTGCCGGGGCTCGCGGTCAACGCGCGCTGGATCCATACCGGCGCGCAGGAAGCGAACGCGGCCAACACGCTGTCGATCCCGTCGTGGAACCGCTTCGACCTGGGGGCGCGTTACGAGACGTCCATCTACGGCAAGAGGACGACGTTGCGCGCCACCGTGCAGAACGTGACGAACAAGGCGTACTGGTCAGCCGTGTCGGCCTACGGCGCGACGACGTACCTGACCCAGGGCGCACCGCGTACGTTCCTGTTGTCGGTCAGCACCGACTTCTGATTGTCTGACGTGACGTCGGTCGCCTGTGCCAGCGGTTTGCATGCATGACTAAAACGCTGCCAGCCTTTCGGGCTGGCAGCGTTTTAGTGTTTCCGCGCGAACTGAACGGCGTGGCGCCGCCCCTCGTCACTCGACCGGCGGCTCGCCTTCGGGTTTTTTCTTCGGCCGCTGCGCATCGGCGGCGCGCTGCGGCAGCTTGCTCTTTTCGTTATCGCTGTGCCTGACGGGCTGAGGATGATTGAACTGTTCGTCGACGTCTTTCATGGTGTGCCTCCGTGCCAACGCAACTCAACACACAACACAACGCTCATGAATGTTCGGCGGACCGCGCGGTCTCGCCCGTGCCTGCGGCTGCGGCTGGCGCATCGGTTGCCGCGCCCATCGTGACCAGCACGCTGCACGTCACGCGATCGAGCAGCAGCCCGTCGTGCCGGCCACCCCACCATCGCGCGAGTCCGTGACTGCGACGATGACCGACGACGACCAGATCGGCCTTCAGATCGTTAGCGAAAAACGGAATCTCATCGAGTGGTTCGCCGATCGCGAGATGACCGGTCGCGCGAATTCCGCGTGCGGCGAGCTTCTGTAGGCCCTCGTCGAGCAGCGTTTTGGCGGATTCGTTGATGAAATCGATCGGCACCGTGGACGTGATGTCCGCGCCCTGCATCCACGCCGTATTGTTGAGCACGGAAAGCAGGTGCACTTCAGCGTTCAGGTCTTGCGCGAGAGCGGCACCGTCCTTCAACGCGTGTTGTCCTTCGCGAGTTCCGTCGTAGCAGAGAAGAATGCGCTTGAAGCTCGACATGAGAACCTCCTTGCGCCGTGCGGCACGTGATCAATTAATTATATGTCAGTTCGTGATATATACCGCGCGACACCGATCCATGCAAATACCTACAGAAACGCCGTCAAACAGGCACTATTCGCCAGTTTCGGCGGCCACCGAATCCCTGCCCTGGAATAGCGGTTGCTCGGCACGGCGATCAGGAACACCGCGCTACGACTCAGGCCACAGAAAGAAAACATGAGCAGCGTTTGCCGCGGGATCGACGGGCAAACCATAGCCATGCGACCGAGCGGTCCATGCCTCGTGCGGCGAACCGTTCGGCCATCTCACGAGCACCACCGCTCCGCTGGACAACTGGTCGACAACGGTGCCGCCATACACGCCGATCACACTGCTTCGCACCCCCGTGCCGCACGATGCGGTGCAAGAGCCGCACACCGGCTGCGGGTACCGGCCGGTCTGCTGCGAGGGTGAGAACGCATAGGCAAGCGGAACGGCGCAAACCGAAATAAGGACGATTGCGAAACGTCGACACGACGCAAGTTGTTTCATCGCGATTCCCTCGACGAACTACAGCCCCCAGATGATGTCCGCGTCCGAGTCGCGCGCCGCACGCATCATGTCCAGAAACGGCCACGCGCGCTGCGACAGCCGGTTGCGCGACTCGCGTTGATTACTGGTTGAGCAGTGCAATGCTTCGAGGGTCGTTTCCGCGGCCGCGTCTTCGGTGATGGCGGTTTCGAGCCGATCGATCGCCCGGGGCAGCTCGTCGTGGCTGATAACGCCCCGCGCGCCGAGCCGCTTGCCGATCAGACCAAGCAGATATTGTGCGAGATCCCTGAGCATGACGACATCCGGCGACGCCGTCGATTGAAACGTGATCATCATGATGGCTCCTTTATCGGTCTATCAGGCAACGGCCAACCAGTCCTCTCAATCCGTCTGCTCTCATTTTATATCACGACGTGACAAAAAAGAACGCGCCGAGGGGTGATTTAAGGGCCATGCTGAAGCACGTCGGCTGTGTTCTCGACTGTCTGCGAGATGCGACAGATTCCGCGCGCCGCGCGGGGGGGCGGAGAACTTTTATATCATATTGACATATAATCATGACCAGACTGTATTCGCGTTGCCAGGTTTTCCCGGTAATCTCGGGCCCGGCATCATCGACTACTTTCTGCTCCTAGCTTGTCCCGCTCTCCTGCTCTCGGCTGGCTTGCCAGCTTTCTCCCTGCACCGGTCACCGTGAAATGGCACGAGCGTGCTCGTTCGTGCCTCGGCGCGCTGCTCGGCATCGCGTTCACCGGCGGTCTGATGTATCTGCTGCTCGGTCCCGTCGCAAATATTCCGCTGCTCGTCGCGCCGATGGGCGCTTCCGCCGTGTTGCTGTTCGCGGTGCCCGCGAGCCCGCTGGCGCAGCCGTGGTCGATCATCGGCGGTAGCCTCGTGTCCGCGACGGTCGGCGTAACCTGCGCGATGCTGATCGGCGATCCGACGCTGGCGGCCGCCCTCGCGGTGGCGCTGTCGATCTCCGACATGTTCGCGCTGCGCTGCGTGCACCCGCCGTCGGGCGCGGTCGCGTTGACCGCGGTGCTGGGCGGCCCGGTCATTCATGCGCTCGGCTACCGCTTCGTGCTCGAACCGATCGCGATCCAGTCGGCCGCGCTGCTGTTCGCGGCGCTCGTCTATCACGCGGCAACCGGCCACCGTTATCCGCATGCGGGACGCCAGGACCGCGCGACGCCGAGCCAGGCCGCCGACGAAGCCGCGCGCGTCGGCTTCACGCGCGAAGACGTCAAAGCCGTGCTCGGGCGCCGTGACGCACTGCTCGACATCGACACCGACGATCTCTATTCGCTGCTGCGCGAAACGCAGCTTCAGGCGTTCTCGCGCAGCTTCAACGAACTGCGCTGCGAAGACGTGATGTCGCGCCACGTCGTGTCGGTGTCGCCGGGCACGCGCGCCGATTTCGTCGACAGAAGAAGCTTCGGCGCGCTCGGTCCGATCCTGAACTACTTCGACGGCTGGCTGCGCGGCGATGCGCTTCGCACGTCGAACGTCGGCAGCGTGATGACCGTCGACGTCTGCACCGTCGCCCCCACCGATCCGATCACGGAACTGGTGCCGATGTTCGCGAACTTCGGCCATCACCACATCCCGGTGCTCGATCGCGCGGGCCGCGTGGTCGGCATGATCACGCAGGTGGACCTGATCTCCGGCCTGTATCGGCAAACCGCCACCCGAGCCCGCGAGGCGGCCTGATTTTCAACTAAAAGACCGAGCAGACCTGCCGCGCGATGCCGTTGCGACGGCCGCAATTCGCTTAAATACATCATCACGTGATATATTTTCGGTTTTCTTCACATTGGCGGACTTGCCATGAAAGTACGGACTCGCAAGCTCGTTAAGAGCGATTTCGAGCAGTTGTCGCAGTTTCGCTATCAGATGCGGCGCTTCGAGCGCTTCTCGGAGCAGGCCGCGCAAAGCGAGGGCATCACGCCGTTGCAATACCTGTTGTTGCTGCACATCAAGGGCTATCCGGAGCGCGACTGGGCGACCGTCGGCGAACTCGCGGAGCGTCTGCAGGCGCAACATCACGGCGTCGTCGCGCTGGTATCGCGCTGCGAGGCACTGAATCTCGTGCGCCGCCAGGTCAGCGAGACCGATCGCCGCCAGGTTGAAGTACACCTCGAAAGAGCGGGAGAACGGGTACTCGAACGGCTTGCGGCACTGCATCGCGCCGAATTGAGATCGCTCGAAGGCTCCTTCCAGGTTCCACGGATCGACCTCGACTAACCATGAGCATGGATTCCCACATACGCGACTTCGCGGCGAATGCACGGCTGCCCGGCATCTTCGCGCTCGCCGCGGGCATCGGCTTCGTCAGCACGATTGCCGCCTTTGTTCTGCTGAACCTGATTCGCCTGTTCACCAATCTGTTTTTCTTCGGCACGCTGTCGTTCGTCGACCGTTCGCCCGCCACCCATACGCTTGGCATTTGGGTGATCGGCGTGCCGGTGATCGGTGGTTTGATCGTCGGGCTGATGGCGCGCTTCGGCTCCGAAAAGATTCGCGGCCACGGCATTCCCGAGGCGATCGAGGCGATCCTGTTCGGCAAGAGCAAGATGTCGCCGAAAGTGGCGGTGCTCAAGCCGTTGTCGTCGGGCATCGTGATCGGCAGCGGCGGGCCGTTCGGCGCGGAAGGCCCGATCATCATGACCGGCGGCGCGCTCGGCTCGCTGATCGCGCAGTGCGTGAAGGTCACGTCGGCGGAATGCAAGACGCTGCTCGTGGCGGGCGCGGCGGCCGGCATGGCCGCGACGCTTGGTGCCACGCTCGGCGCGCCGCTGACGGCCATCGTGTTCGCGTTCGGCCTCAGGCACGACGCCAACGCGCTGTTGCCGCTCCTGACGGCAACGCTGATCGCGCACGGCTTCTCCACGGTCGTGATGCGGCGCTCGATCATGACCGAGAAAATCGCGCGACGCGGCTATCACATCTATCGCGAGTACGGCGTCACGACGCTCGGCGCAACGCTGCAGACGCTGTTCGGCGCGAACCAGCTGTGCCGCGCGTAACCGGTGGTACGCGACGGCGCGGTGATCGGCGTGGCCGGCCGCATGTTGCTCGAACGCTTCTGCGCCGAGGACACGGAACGCAAGCGCGCGATGACGCTCGCCGACGTGTTCGCGCAACACAACACCGCGTTTGCTCTGTCATCCGAAACCTGCCGGCTGGTGGCGACGCGGCTCGCCGTGCTGGGGCTCGAACGCCTGCCGGTGGTCGCCGATCGCAACAGCATGCGTCTGGTGGGGATCCTGTCGCGCAGCGATCTGGTCAAGCCGTCGCTCGCGCACTTCGAAGAAGAACACAAACGGGAACGGTTCCGTCGTATCGGGCCGTCGCTCAGCAAGCGCCGGTTCGCGCCGGTTCGCGCCGGTTCGTAAAGCCAGCTAAAAAGACCGCCGCAAAAATCAAAGGCCGAGCCCCCGTTAGGGTCTCGGCCTTTTTATTCGCGCACGGAGCTATTTGCCCGCGCCACGCGACTCGACGCAACCCAGCACGAGCGTGTCGCCCGATTTCGCGCCGGGACCCAGCGCCGCAGTGTGGAAGTCCGCGTGGTCGCATTGCCATTCGGCGTGGAAGTCGCGTGGGCATGCCATCGTCGTGCCACCTTTGTGCAGGCCGGGCAGCGCGTAATCGCAAGTTTCCCGTCCGTTGCAATGACGCTCGAGCTCACGAGTCAGGTTGCCGCGCGGCGCGCCGCAATTCTCGCCATAAGTGCCCGATACGATCGTAATCGCGCGCATTTGTGCGTCGGCGTTTGCGGACACCATGAATACGCCGCTTGCCAACGCCAGCGCAGCACGAAGAATTCCACTGGGGAAAATCCGTCCGCGCCGCGAAGATTCCATCGGCCTCTTCACTTTGCACCTCCGTTCCCGCTATAGGTGACGTTCAACCGAAACCCGCCGCCTATAGCCAGGTATAGAGGAAAGAGCAAAAGACTGCCACTAGAAACCATTCCTACGCGCAATAGCGGCCAAAGCCGTTATTCGAGCGCCTTGTCGTTCGGCTGCGCGTACAGCTGCTTCAGCGAATCGCTCATCGGAAAGTCGAAGCTGATGTTTTTCGGCGGCACCGGCTTGATGAACCATCGGTCGTACATCGTGTGGATTTCCGGTCCTTTCATCACCTGTTCGAGCGTGTCGTCGACGAGCTTTCTGAACTCCGGATCGTCGCGTCGCAACATGAAGCCATACGCTTCCGACGATTGCGGCGTGCCGGTGATGATCCAGTCCGACGGCTTCGCGGTCAGCGTGCGCGTGCCGGCCAGCAACACGTCATCCATCATGTACGCGACGGCGCGGCCGCTTTCGAGCGTGAGACGCCCTTCGCCGTAATCTTTCGCGCTGATGATCTGCATGTTCATCTTCTTGTCCTCGTTCATCTTGCGCAGGATGCGCTCGGACGTCGTGCCCTGATTCGTCACGACCGTCTTGCCCGCGAGATCCGGAAAGTCCTTGATGCCCGAGTCCTTGCGCGTCAGAAGACGCGTCGTCGCGACGAAGAACGTGTCGGCGAACGCCACCTGGCTTTGGCGCGCGACGAGATTGGTCGTCACGCCGCATTCGAGATCGACCGTGCCGTTCTGCACGAGCGGAATGCGATTCTGCGAGGTGACCGGGATGAAGCGCACCTTGAGGTCCGGACGCTTCGTTTTCGCCTTGACCGCATCGATGACCTTGTTGCACAGGTCCTGCGAAAAGCCGACCACCTCGTTGTTCGCGTCGACGTACGAGAACGGCACCGACGTCTCGCGATGGCCAATCGCGATCACGCCGCTTCGCTGGATCTTCGCGAGCGTGGACGTCGCGTCCTGCGCAAACGCGCCCGGACTCGCCAACGTTGCCGCCACGAGCATGGCAACAGTGGACCAATTCATCACTTTCATGGGTATCTCCAATCGTGCAGCAGGTTCCTGATGGATGGCGGGCTGCTGCGCCAGCCGTCTACATATGTTGCCATTAAAAAAATAAATGCAACATATGTTAACTACCGAGTGTTGAAACGCCGCGTGGCGACGCTTTCCGGCCAATCAAGTCATCATCGATCCGTACCGGACATCATTTTCAAAACCGTACAGGTACTGTACCGGCCCCTGTCGCTAGAATGAGCCTCACCGTTTTCTGTTGGCGACACCGGAGCCCCCATGTCTTTCGTCACTCTCAGCGCGCTGCCCGCCGGCATCCTGTTCGCGCTCGTCACCTCGATCACGCCCGGTCCGAACAACACGATGCTGCTCGCGTCGGGCGTCAATTTCGGCTTTCGCCGCACGCTGCCCCATCTGTCCGGCATCAGCGTCGGCGTGGTGCTGTTGATGCTGTCGGTCGGCATCGGCCTCGGCGAGGCGTTCGTGCATTTCCCCGTGCTGTACACGGTGCTCGAAGTCGTCAGCGTCGCTTATCTGCTGTATCTGGCGTGGAAAATCGGCACGTCGGGCGAACTGAAGCTCAGGAACGGCGAGCGTCGCCCGATGCGCTTTCACGAGGCGATCGCGTTTCAGTGGGTCAATCCGAAGGCGTGGATGATGGTGCTGACCGCCGCGACGACGATTCACCTGAGCAACAGCTTCGGCATGAACGCCGTCGCGATGGCTGCGGTGTTCTATGTGATCGGCTTTCCGTGCATCTGCGTGTGGGCCGGTTTCGGCACCGCGATGCGCGAGGTGCTGTCGAACCCGAAGCGGCTGCGCGTCTTCAACATCGCGATGGCGCTGCTGCTGGTCGCGTCGCTGTATCCGATCGCGCTGAAGCTGATCGGGCACGGCGGCTGAGCTTTCGGCGCGCGCCGCCGCGTCTACCACGCCCCCTGCCCGACCCGCTCGATGAAGCGCCACAACGCGTCGTCGCTCGAATACGGCGCGTTGAAGCGGAACCACGCGCTCGGCGCGTCGTCGGGACGGAAGTAGGAGCCCGGTGCGAGCCAGATGCCGTGCGCGAGCGCGGCGGTCGCGACCTCGGCGGCGCGCTCCGCTTCGATCGGCAGACGCGCCAGCATGAAGAGCCCCGCGCGCGGCCGGTGAAACACCTCGAGCCCGAGCGCGTCCAGCCGTTCTTCGAGTGCCACGTGCGCGAGTTTCAGCCGTTCGTTGACCATCTCGACGTGGCGCGCGTAACGCCCTTCCACCAGCACCTTGTCGACGATCCGCTCGATCGTTTCCGACGACGTCAGCCCCACCGCCATCTTCGTGCGCGCGAGTTCGCGCAGCACCGCCTGCTCGGCCACCACATAGCCGCAGCGCAGCGACGGCGTCACCGTCTTCGAAAAGCCGCCGACGTGCAACACGCGCTGCAAGCCTTCCATCGCCGCCAGTAGCGGCGCGCCGGCCGGCGCGAGTTCGCGGCTCACGTCGTCCTCGATCACCCAGATGCGCTCGCGCTCGGCGATCTGCAGCAAGCGGAACGCGGCCGACATGCCGAAGGTCGCGCCGGTCGGATTCTGGAGCGTGGTGTTGACGAAGATCGCCTTCGGCTTGTGCCGCGCGACCAGCGTTGCGAGAACGTCCGTATCGACGCCGGCCGGCGTGCGCGGCACGCCATGCACGACCAGCCCGGCGAGCTTCAGGATCTGCAGCAGATTGCAGTAGCCGGGATCTTCGACGATCACCGCATCGCCCGCGCGCAGCAGCGTGCGCACGATCAGATCGAGCCCCTGCGTCGCGCCCTGCGTGAGCAGCACGTTCGCGACGTCGACGGGCAGCCCGCGCCGGTCGAGTTGTTCGGCGATGCGCTCGCGCAGCGGCGCGAAGCCGTACGGATGGCCATAGTCGCCGAGCCGCGCGGCCGGCACCCGGCTCAGCGCGCGCAGCGAGTGCTGCAGGCCGCTCTCGTTGGTCCATTCGCTCGGCAGCCAGCCGCAGCCCGCCTTGATCGGCACCGAGTGATCGGCGAACACGTCGGACAGCAGCCACGTCGCGGTCAGGCTCGGCGGCGTCCAGTCGGCGACGGCCGCGCGCGTGGACGGCGAGCGCGCCGCCACCCGATAGCCGGAGCCGCGCCGCGCGACCACGAGCCCCATCGACACCAGCCGGTTGTACGCCTCGGTCACGGTGAAGGTGCTCAGCGCGTGGCTTTGGGCAAGCTGCCGCACCGACGGCAGCAGTGCGCCGGCGCGCAGCGATTGCGAGTCGATCGCGCGCGCGAAGCTCTGCACGACCTGTTCGACGAGCGTCGGCGCCGCGCGCCGGTCGCGTTGAAGGTCCAGTTCGATCATGTTTCGGGCGAAAAACGAGGGGCAAAAAGACGGACCGCGGACCGCCCGCTTACCGGAACGGTTCGCGCGAATCCACCAGCACAGTTGACACCACACTTGGTCAACTGTTTATGCCGCCATTAAACCGCGAGGGCTACAGTTTGGCTACGCTTAAAGCCCCAACCGCGCCACTTCGAGGAGATGCCATGACTTCGCGCCCCGTCATCGACGATCTGTCGTCCTTCTGGATGCCCTTCACCGCCAACCGCCAGTTCAAGGCCGCGCCGCGCCTGCTGGAATCGGCGAAGGGCATGTACTACCGAAGCACCGACGGGCGCGAGATTCTCGACGGTTGCGCCGGGCTGTGGTGCGTGAACGCCGGCCATGGCCGCGATGAAATCATCGCCGCGATCACGCAGCAGCTGTCGACGCTCGACTTCGCGCCGACCTTCCAGATGGGCCACCCGCTCGCGTTCGAAGCGGCGAAGAAGGTTGCCGAGCTGATGCCGGAAGGGCTCGATCGCATCTTCTTCACGAACTCGGGCTCCGAATCGGTCGACACCGCGCTGAAAATCGCGCTCGCCTACCATCGCGCACGCGGCGAAGGCCAGCGCACGCGTCTGATCGGCCGCGAGCGCGGCTATCACGGCGTCGGTTTCGGCGGGATTTCGGTCGGCGGTATCGCGCCGAATCGCAAGACGTTTTCGGGGGCGCTGTTGCCGGCGGTCGATCATCTGCCGCACACGCACCACCTCGAACACAACGCGTTCTCGAAAGGCCAGCCCGCATGGGGCGCGCATCTGGCCGAGGAGCTGGAGCGCATCGTCGCGCTGCACGACGCTTCGACGATCGCCGCGGTGATCGTCGAACCGGTGGCCGGCTCGACCGGCGTGCTGGTTCCGCCGCAAGGCTATCTGCAGAAGCTGCGCGAGATCTGCACGAAGCACGGCATCCTGCTCATCTTCGACGAGGTGATCACGGGCTTTGGCCGCCTCGGCAAGGCGACCGCGAGCGAACACTTCGGCGTCACGCCGGACCTGATCACGCTGGCGAAGGCGATCAACAACGCGTCGATTCCGATGGGCGCGGTCGCGGCGAGCCGCACGATCCACGACACGGTCGTCGGCAGCGGCGCGGCGGGCGCGATCGAACTGTTCCACGGCTACACGTACTCGGCGCATCCGGCGGCTGCCGCGGCCGCGATCGCGACGCTCGATCTGTACCAGCGCGACCAGCTGTTCGAGCGCGCGGCCAGCCTCGCGCCGACGTTCGAAGCCGCCGCGCATGGGCTGCGCGGCGCGAAGCACGTGAAGGACGTGCGCAATCTCGGCCTCGTCGCGGGCATCGAGCTCGAATCGCGCGACGGAGCGCCGGGCGCGCGCGCCTACGAGGCGTTCGTCAAATGCTTCGAGGCAGGCGTGCTGATCCGTTTCACCGGCGACATCCTCGCGTTCTCGCCGCCGCTGATCATCGACGAAGAGCAGATCGCGCGGCTCTTCCGCACCGTTGGCGAGGTGCTGGCGACGGTGCAGTAAGAAGGCCCGCCAGCGCGCCACCAGGCGACGACGAAAGAGCGGCGGCACGCGCATGCGTGCGCCGCTCTTTTTTATTGCTGCCGCTTTGCGAGCCGCAAGCTCAGTGATGCGCGCGCGACGCCCGCGTTTGCGCGGCCTTTTTCGCGGCAGCGGAGCGTCCAGCCGCGCCCTTCGTCGCAGCGGCCTTTTTGGCTGCGGCCGAGCGGCTCGCGGCTGGCCGCTTGGCCGCCGCCGACTTCGCCTGCTTCGACATCGCCGCCGACGACGCCCCGGCCTTGCTCTCGCGCTCGAGCACGCTCTCCGACACACGCGAGCGTTTCGCGCTCGACTCCTTGCTCGCACTCTTCTTCGCGGCGCCTTCGTGCTTGCCCGCCGCGCTGTCCTTCTGCGCTTTCTTGCGGGTCGCCTCGCTCGTGGCGCCCTTCTTCGGCGGCTTTACGTCGACGCCCGCGCGCCGCGCCTCGGACAACCCGATCGCGATCGCCTGCTTCGGCGAGCGCACGCCGTGCTTGCCGGCGCGGACCTTGTCCACCTGTTCCTTGACGAACTCTCCCGCTTGAGTACTCGCTGATTTGCCGGCGCGTTTATCGGCCTCGGCACGCTTCAAGGTTTTCTGCTCTGGCATGACGGTTCTCCGGTTATGGGTGAGTCTCTATCGTTCAGCAACGAGCGTGCCGGAGCGCCCATCCGCGCCATGGTCCGGCGGCGGTTGCGCGGCGGGACTCGCGTGCGTCGGCGGGACGGCGTATGGTGGTGGACATGGGACGGGAGTAAGCGCCGAAGCGCAAACTCAAATCGACCGCCTTGCATGGAGACAGCCATGAAGATAGTTACGGTTCGCGCTGGCACGCATATCGAGGGCGTGCACTGGATCGCCGAGTACGTCGAGGACGTCCACGAAATTCGCGTGTTCCGCGAGGGGCAGGAAGTGGACGTGCACAACGCGCCGTCCACACTGTTCGGCGATGAAGAAAACGCGGGCTCGAAAAACACCGCCGATCATCGCGCGATGGAAGCGGCCGTGCTCGCTTATCTGAAGCGCTTCGTCACGGAGCACGACGCGGAAGAGTAGGTTTCGCCGACGGCAACCGCCGCTTTCAAAGCCGCCCGCACGTGGCAAAAGCCGCTGCGGACGTGCATTCACCAACACTCGCGCGGCCATTGCGCGGCAGTCACGACGGACCGCCGCGCGCCACGTCCTCAATCCGCCGGGCGCAGTTTCTTCACCTCGGCGTCCGATGGCTGCACGCTCGCGCCATCCACATAGCGGTACGACGTCATCACACCCTTGCCGTCCTTCACGCCGGTCACGCCGACATACGCGCCCATCGTCGACTGATTGTCCTGCGCGCGGTACATGATCGGGCCGAAGGGCGTCTGCACGTTGAGCCCCTTGAACGCGGCGGCGAGTTTGTCCGGATCGGTCGAACCCGCCTTCTTGATGCCGTCCGCGATCGACATCAGCGCTGAATAGCCGACCACCGAGCCCAGCCGCGGATAGTCGTGATATTTCGCCTGATACGTGTCGACGAACTGCTTGTTCGCGGCCGTATCGATCGAATACCACGGGTAGCCGGTCACGATCCAGCCGGTCGGCGCTTCGGCGCCGAGCGGATCGAGGTAGTCGGGCTCGCCGGTCAGGAGCGACACCACCGCGCGATCCTTGAAGAGCCCGCGCGTATTGCCCTCGCGCACGAACTTGCCGAGGTCGGCGCCGAACAGCACGTTGAAGATCGCGTCGGGCTTCGCGTCGGCGATCGCCTGGGTCACGGCGCCCGCGTCGACGTTGCCGAGCGGCGTCGCCTGTTCGACGACGAACTGCACGTCCGGCTGCGCGGCCGTCAGCAGCTTCTTGAAGGTCGCCACCGCCGATTGCCCGTACTCGTAGTTCGGATACACGATCGCCCAGCGCTTCTTCTTCAGCTTCGCGGCCTCGGGCACCAGCATCGCGACCTGCATGTAGGTCGAAGGACGCAGACGGTACGTGTATTTGTTGCCATCGGCCCAGACGATCTTGTCGGTCAGCGGTTCGGCCGCGAGGAAGAAGATCTTCTTCTGCTTCGCGAAGTCGGCGAGCGCGAGGCCCGTGTTCGACAGGAAGCCGCCGAACAGCACCTGCACCTGCTCGCGCGCGATCAGCTCCTGGGCGACGCGGATCGTGTCGCCGGGGTTGCCGTTGTCGTCGCGCGAAATAACTTCGAGCTGCTTGCCGAGCACGCCACCCGCCGCGTTCACCTGCTCGAGTGCGAGATTCCAGCCTTGCTTGTAAGGCCCGAGAAAGGCAGGCTGCGCCTTGTAGCTATTGATCTCACCGATCTTGATGGTCTGCTGTGCGCTCGCGCCGGCCGCGGCAAACGAGCACACGGTCGACACCATGAGGCGAGAGATCCATCCTGCGCGCGTGGTCATGCGTTTCTCCGTTATCAGAAGGAATGGTGGTTTTAGTCAGACATGCGAACGTGAGGACGTGCAAGCGCGTGGACCTGCGCACCTTCGGACGACGGCTGGCGGCTCATTGCTCGCGCGGTTCCGCGCGGATTCTGGCCACGTTCGCGGCGACGTCCTGCCATGCCGGCTTGCCGCCCGCGAACTGCGCGCGCAGGAACGACACGAGCTCGGCGACCTGGGCGTCGTTGAAACTGTCGCGGTAAGCCGGCATCGTACCGAGTTCGGGCCGCGCAGGCGAGCCGATGCCGTCGAGAATCACGCGAATCAGGTTGTCCGGCGTCGCGCCGTGCAGGTTCGTGTTCAGCGCCAGCGACGGATGTGCGCCGAACAACTGAGGTCCGCTGCCAGCGTGATGGCACGCGGCGCACGCGCCGTCGAAAAGCCGCGCACCCGCCGTGACCGGCGCGCCCGTCATCGCGCTGGCCTGTTCGTATTCGCGCGCGGTCGCGGCCGGATCGGCGTTCGGCTCCAGCGGATTGAGCGACGCGAGATAGACGGCCATCGCGCGGATATCGCTGTCGGGCAGCGCCGCCAGATCGCCGATCACCGGCGCCATCGGCCCGGCCGCGACGCCGTGCAACGGCGCGTGACCGTCGCGCAGATAGCGGAACAGTTCGTCCTCGCTCCACGGCACCGGCGCATTCGACAACGCCGACAGCGCGGGCGCTTCCCAGCCCTCGGCGCTGCCTCCGCCCATGAACGCCGCGCCGGTTTTCTCGGCGCCGAACGCGTTGCGCGGCGTGTGGCACGCGCTGCAATGGCCAAGGCCATTCACCAGATACGCGCCGCGATTCCATTGCGCGCTCTGCGCGGGGTTGGCGGTAAACGCGGTGCGGCCGAGAAACAGGCCGTTCCATGCAGCCATCAGCGGACGCACGCTGAAAGGAAACGCGAGCTTCGTTGCGGGCGGCCGGCTGCGCACCGGCGTTTGCGACATCAGATACGCGTAGAGCGCATGCAGATCGTCATCGGAAATGTTCTGGAAAGACGTGTACGGAAACGCCGGATACAGCCGATGACCGTCACGGCTGATGCCGTGCCGCATCGCGCGCACGAACGCTTCGAGCGACCAGTGGCCGATCCCGGTCTGGCCGTCGGGCGTGAGGTTGGTGCTGTAGACGATGCCGAACGGGGTCGCGAGCGGCTTGCCGCCGGCGTTCGGCACGCCGTTGTGGGCGGTATGGCAAACCGCGCAATTACCGAGCGACGCGAGCAGCTTGCCGCGCGCGACCAGTTCCGGCGCAAACGCGCTTGCAAGCGGCGGCGTGATCGGCGCAAGCGGCGCGCTGGAAACCGAGGCAAACGACAGCGCGCCAAGCCAGCCGACCGCGCCCGCGGCCAACCAGCCGAAAAAGCCGCGCCGCCAGCGCTTTTTCCTGCGCGCCGCCGCCGCGTCTTCCGCCTGCGCGTCGGCGAGCGCGGCGCGGATCTTTTCCGGCGTGAACGGCGGGCGACGGAAACGCACCCCCGTCGCGTCGTACAGCGCATTGGCGATGGCGGCCGCGCCGGGCAGCGACGCCGACTCGCCCGCGCCCATCGGCGGCTCGCCGTGGCGCGGCATCATCACGACGTCGATCACCGGCACTTCGCGGAACGTCAGGATCGGATACGCGCCCCACTCCTGGCTCGTCACCGCGTTGTCGCCGAACCTGACCTGCTCCTTCAGGGCGCGGCTCGTCGTCTGGATCACGTTGCCGTGAATCTGGTGACGCACGCCATCCGGATTGACCATCGTGCCGGTGTCCTGGCCGACCACGACGCGCGTGACCGCCAGTTCGCCGCTGTTGCGATTGACTTCGACGTCGGCGACCCACGCGGACCATGCCGCGCCGAACCCCGGGAATTTGCTGTGCACGTAGCGCGCGTACGCGATGCCGCGGCCGCGCGCGATGTTGCCGTCTTCGTCGTCCTCGCCGCGCGTTCTGAACGCGGGTTCGCGCGGTTCCCACCCGGCTTTCGCCGCGACCGCCTTGACGAGGTCGATCGCGCGCGGATCGGTCAGATGCGTGAGGCGGAATTCGACCGGATCGACGCCGGCCTGCTCGGCCAGTTCGTCGATGAACGACTCGTGCGCGAACGTGTTCGGCAACGCGGACACACCGCGCAGCCACGCGGCGCGCACGATCGGCGGCGTGTCGTCGCAGACGATGCGCATGCTGCGATAGTCGTACGGCGGCACGGCCGTGCGGTCGCCCATCTCGAACACCTGCGGCTGCGCGGAAATCGTGCCGGTCAGCAGCAGCGCGAGCGTGGGGGCGTCGTTCGACGGATAGCGCGTCGCAAAGTCGTAGGCGGCCAGTTCGCCTTCGGCGGTGAGCGCGCCGCGTACGTCCATCAGTTGCGCGGCGCCCTTCGGTTCCCACGCGTGTTCGTCCTCGCGCGATAGCTGCACGCGCACCGGCGCGCCGACCGCGCGCGACAGCAGCGCGGCGTCGGCGGCGACGTCGTCAGCGCAATTTCGTCCGTAGCAGCCCGCCGCATCCATCCGCACGATGTCGATGCGCGCTTCGTCGAGTGTCAGCAATAACGCGAGGTCGGCGCGCAGCGAATGCGGGTTCTGCGTGCCGGACCAGATTTTCAGCTGCGTGTCGTCGCCGTCTCCGTTGCGATAGTCCGCGACCGCGCACGACGGGCCGATCGATGCGTGCATCTGGAACGGCCACACGTAAGTGCGTTCCAACGTGCGCGATGGGTCTTGCGCGAGCGCCGCATCCACGTCGCCTTCGATCACCAGATCGCGCCGCGTCGCCGGATTCGCGCGCAACGCCGCTTCGACCTGCTCGCTCGTGTCGAGCGGCGGCAGGCCATCGACCGTTTTCCATCGCACGTCGAGCCGCTGCGCCGCCTGTTGCGCAATCTCCTCACGCTCGGCGACGATACCGACGAAATCGCGAATCACGACCACCTTGACGATGCCAGGCAAATCGCGAATCGCCGCTTCGTTCACTTCCAGCAGGCTATGCCCGATGAACTCACCCTGCGCGACGCCCGCATAAGGCGGCCGCACCACGCGTCCATGCAGCATGCCGGGCACGCGCACGTCGTGCACGAAGCTCAGCTCACCGGTCGCCTTCGCGGGAATGTCGACACGCGGCGCGCTTTTACCGACGACGCGATACGCGTGCGGCGGTTTCAAAGGCGCATCGTTCGACAGCAGCAGTTCGACACGCTGGCCTTTGATCAGCTCGCCATAGTGAATGCCCTGCGCCGGGTCGCCATCGCGTGGAAACACGCGGCTGTCCTGCACGTCGAGATCGTTCGCATCTACATTCAGGCGCGCGGCCGCTTGCGCGACCAGATACTGACGCGCTTGCGCCGCCGCCTGCCGCAGCGGCACCGCCGAAATCTGGATCGTCGCGCTGGCGATCGTCGGCCCCTGGTTCGGCGTTTCGCCGGTATGGCCGAGCACGATCGATACACGCGTCAACGGCACATCGAGTTCTTCCGCGACGATCTGCGCGAGCGCGGTGCCGATGCCGGTGCCCAGGTCCACGTGACCGTTGAACGCGACCACGCTGCCATCGTCGCGCACGACCAGAAACAGATCCGCCTCGGTCGGCACGAACGAAGAACGCGAACCCGGCTGGCCGAGCGCGGCCTTGACCGGTGCATGCGGCGGCCGCGCGACGATCAGCACGCTGTGCGCGTCGTACAGCTGCTTGCGCGACGGCGGCGCGCTACGACGATCGACGCTGAAGTCGGGCCCGGTCATACACGCGCTCCGTCGTGCGCGTCCGTCTGCGCGTCGAGCAATTGCGCCGCGCGCTGCACCGCGCGCACGATCTCGACATGCGTGCCGCAGCGACACAGGTTGCGCGACAGCTCGCGCTGGATCGTCGCGACGCTCGGATGCGGATCGCGATCGAGCAGCGCCTTCGCGGTCATGATCATGCCGTTCAGGCAGTAGCCGCATTGCGCGGCCTGTTCGTCGATGAACGCCTGCTGCACCGGATGCAACGCGGTGCGCGTGCCGAGCCCTTCGAGCGTCGTGATCTCGCGGCCCAGCGCGACTTCGGCGGTCGTCACGCAGGCGCGCGTCGGCATGCCGTCGAGCAGCACGGTGCAGGCGCCGCATTCGCCGAGACCGCAACCGAACTTCGGCCCGTTCAGCGCGAGATCGTTGCGCAGCAAGTAGAGCAGCGGTGTCTGCGCCGCCGCGCTGACCACATGCGTCGCGCCGTTCACCTTCAGCACGAGCTGCGCGGCGCGGTTCATCATGATGCGAGCACCCTGTCGCGCCGCGCGTTCACAGCACCACCGGCACTTCGGTCGCGGGCGGCGTATTGCGGCTGCGCCGGCAACGGATCAGACCATCGATCATCACCATCCCCACACCCGGAATATCGCCGAGCTGCACGCTTTCGAGCAGCGTGTCGGCGGCCGTATGCTGCGCGCGGTCCATGAACACGAGATCGGCGGGACGGCCCACCTCGATCAGCCCCTGGCGCAGGTGGCGCTGCCGCGCGGTATTGCCGGTCGCAAAGCAGAACGCGATTTCGGCGGGGACGTCGGCGAGGCTCGAGATCAGCGCGATCATGCGCAGAATGCCGAGCGGTTGCACGCCGGAGCCGGCCGGGCTATCGGTGCCGAGAATGATCCGATGCGGGCATTTCAGTTCGATCGCGTGGCGCGCGGTCAGCAACGCGATCCGCTCGTTGCCGTTGTGGACGATTTCGAGCGCGCGGCTCGACTGCTCGCACAGATCGCACACGTGCCGGTACGACAGCGACGTATGGCCGCCGTTGACGTGGCCGATCACATCGGCATCGGCGGCGAGCACCACGTCCCGATCGATCAGGCCGGAGCCCGGAATCGACGGACCACCCGTGTGAATCGTGCTCTGGATACCGTACTTGCGCGCCCACGCGACCATCTGTTGCGCTTCCTCGCCGCCCTTCACGCTGCCGAGGCCGACTTCGCCGAGCAGCTTCACACCGGCTTCGGACAGCTCCTTGAAGTCCTGCTCGACCATGCCCTTCTCGATCACCGGCGCGCCCGCCAGCACCTTGACGCCGCCACCGACGCCGGCCGCGCGCATGCCGTCGAACGAGCGCTGCGCGGTGATCGCGAGCGCCTTCACGCCGAGCACGTCTTTCGGACGGCCAGGCAAATGCACTTCGCCGGCCGAGATCATCGTCGTCACGCCGCCGTTCAGATTCGACTCGATCCAGCCGAGCTGATTCTGGCGCGGCGTCCAGTCGCCGAACACCGGATGCACGTGCGAGTCGATCAGGCCCGGCGCGACCGTCGTGCCCTTGCAGTCGACCGTCGTGCGCGCGCCTTCGAGATCGCAGTCTTTCTCGCGGCCGAGCGCGACGATCGCGCCGTCGTCGATCACCAGCGTGTCCGCGTCGAGAATCGGCTGATCGATATCGCCCGACAGCAGCAGCCCGATGTTCGTTACCGCGACCTTGCCCGACAAGCCTGTCAACGTCTCTGCCGCCATCTGCCTCTCCTTTCGCCGACACTACCCGATGAATTCACACGCTCAGATAAGCGCGCCTCACTGTTTCGTTCCGTGCGAGTTCGCCGATCGTCCCGCTGAAACGGATCTGCCCTTTCTCGAGCACATACGCGCGGTCGCTGACCAGCTCGGCGAAGTGCAGATTCTGTTCGGATAACAGAATGGATAGCCCTTCGCGTTTCAGTTCGAGAATCATGTTCGCCATCTGCTCGACGATCACCGGCGCCACGCCTTCGGACGGTTCGTCGAGCAGCACCAGATACGGATTGCCCATTAGCGTGCGCGACACGGTCAGCATCTGCTGCTCGCCGCCGCTCATCTGGCCGCCGGGGCGCTTCGGCATTTCGCCGAGATTCGGAAACAGGTGGAACAGCTTGTCGGGCGTCCATTGCGGCGCGCCTGCGCGCGGCGGCTGGCGGCCCGTGTCGAGGTTTTCCATCACCGTCAGGTCCGCGAACACGCGGCGGTCCTCGGGCACGAAACCGACGCCCATGCGCGCGATCTTGTACGGCGCGAGCGCGCTGATGTTCTGGCCGCGAAACGTCACTTCGCCGTGGCGGCGCGGCAGCAGTCCCATCACCGCTTTCATCGTCGTCGATTTGCCGGCGCCGTTGCGGCCCATCAGCGCGACCACCTCGCCGCGGCCGACTTCGAGGCCGACGTCGAACAGGATGTGGGCGCGACCGTAGAACGCATTGAGGCCGGAGACTTTCAGCATCGGTTCGCTCATTGCAATGCTCCACGATCCCGCGCGCTGCCTGACGCGTCTTGCAGTGGCGCGTGCGGCCGGAACGTCTTGCCGGTGCCGAAATAGACCTCCTGCACGCGCGCGTCGTTGCGGATCGTGTCGGCGTCGCCTTCGGCGATCAGCTTGCCGCGCGCGAGTACGATCATCCGGTCGGCGTACGCGAATACGACGTCCATGCTGTGTTCGGTGAACAGCACGCCGATCTCGTGTTCGGTCACCAGACGCCTGGTCAACGCCATCAATTCGTTGCGCTCCTTCGGCGCCATGCCGGCGGTCGGTTCGTCCATCAACAGCAGCTTTGGCCGGTTCGCGAGCGCGATCGCAAGCTCGACGCGCTTCACGTCGCCATACGCGAGCACGCCGCACGCGCGCTTCGCGTGCGCGCCCATGCCGACCTGTTCGAGCAGCGCGAACGCTTCGTCGGCATGGTGCGAGCCCGCTGGCTTCCAGAGGCCGAAGGTCTTTTTCTCGCGCGACACCAGCGCCATTTGCACGTTTTCGAGCACCGTCATCGAGCTGAACGTCGCGGCGATCTGGAACGTGCGGCCGACGCCGCGCCGCCAGATATCGCGCGGCCGCATGCCGACGAGTTCGTGACCGTCGAGCAGAATCGAACCCGACGACGGCTGCAACTGGCCGTTGACCATGTTGAAACAAGTCGATTTGCCCGCGCCGTTGGGGCCGAGCAGCGCCAGCAGTTGACCCGCCTCGAGATCGAATGAAACGTTATCGACCGCCTTCAGTCCTCCGAACGATCTCGACAGACCGCTTACGCGCAGCAGGCTCATAGCCCCTCCTTGACCGCGGCGGCCCGTTGCGACGGCGACGCGGCGCCGCCGTTGGTCTTGTCGGCCTGATCGCCGTTCGCGTCGCCGAAACGCTCGCGAATGAAGCCGACGATACCCTGTGGAAACGCGATCACCAGCAGCAGGATCGCGAGGCCGAGCAGCGCCTGCCAGTAGTCGGTCTGGCGCGCGACCGTGTCCTGCAGCCACGTAAACACGGCCGCGCCGACGATCGGCCCGCTCAACGTCTGCAAGCCGCCGAGCAGCACCATCACGAGGCCATCGACCGAGCGGCTCACGCTGATCACTTCGGGCGAGATGTTGCCCTTCGAAAACGCGTACAGCGATCCGGCGAGTCCGCAGAACAACGCCGCGATCACGAACGACGCCCACTGAACCCGCTTCACGTCGATGCCGATCGCCTCGGCGCGTAGCGCGGAATCGCGCGACGCGCGCATCGCATAGCCGAGCGGCGAGAACAGCATGCGGCGCAGCAGCCACACGCCGAGCACGGCGCACGCGAGCGTCAGGTAGTAGAACGCGACCGGCGAAGACAGCCAGTTCGACGGCCATAGACCGAGAATGCCGTTGCTGCCGCCCGTCACGTCGTCCCACTGGAACACGACCGACCAGACGATCTGCGCGAACGCGAGCGTCAGCATCGCCAGATAGACACCAGACAGTCGCACGCAGAACCAGCCGAACACGAGCGCGCCCGCCACCGCGAGCAGTGGCCCGAGCAGCAACGCGGCTTCCATCGGCAGATTCAGCACCTTCAGAAACAGCGCCGCGCCGTAAGCGCCAAGTCCAAAGTACGCGGCATGGCCGAACGAATGCAGGCCGCCCGGACCCATGATGAAATGCAGACTCGCCGCGAACAGCACCGCGATCAGGATTTCAACCAGCAGCACCGGCATATACGGAAACGCGTTGGCCGCGAGCGGCGCCAGAACCAGCACCAGCAACACGAAGGCGGCCAGCCCCTTCAGACGCCTGCCCGCCGGACGCAATGGCGTTTCCGGCGTACCCATCGCGCGCACCGCGGCGCTCGCGCGGCCGAGCAAACCCCAAGGCCGCACCACCAGCACGACCGCCATCACGACGAATTCGGCCACCAGCGTGAAGCGGCTCAGCGATAAACCGATGCCGAAGATCGTCACGTGCCCGATACCGATGCACAGCGCCTTGATCTCGGCGATCAGCAGCGCCGCGACGAATGCGCCCGGAATCGAACCCATGCCACCGACCACGACGACCACGAACGCATTGCCGATCGTCTCGAGGTCGAGCGACAGGTTCGCCGACATGCGCGGCCCTTGCAGCGCGCCGCCGAGTCCCGCGAGAAACGCGCCGACGAAGAACACGCCGGTAAACAGCCACGCCTGATTGATGCCGAGCGCGCCGAGCATCTCGCGATCCTGCGTCGCGGCGCGCACGAGCGTGCCCCAACGCGTGCGCGTCAACGCGTACCACAGCAGCAGCAAGACGACCGGACCGATCACGATCAGCGCGATGTCGTACGTGGGCAGCGGATGGCCGAGAAAGTCGACCGCGCCCGCGAGATGCGGCGCGCGCGGGCCGAACAGATCCTCCGGGCCCCAAAGCCATAGCGCGGCGTCGCGAAAGATCAGCACGAGCGCAAACGTGGCGAGCAGATGGAATAACTCCGGCGCCTGATAGATCCGCCGCAACACGACGATTTCGACGAGCGCGCCCAACACCGCGACCGCGAGCGCGGCGGCGAGCACCGACAGCCAGAAGCCGCCCGCCGTGTGGCCAAAGCGGCTCGCGATGCTATACGCGACGTAAATGCCGAACATATAGAACGAGCCGTGCGCAAAGTTGACGATGCGCGTCACGCCGAAGATCAACGACAAACCGGCGGCGACCAGAAACAGCGTCGACGCGTCGGCGAGTCCATTGACCAGTTGTACCAGCAGATTCGAAAGCATCGCGACCCTCGTCGGCTCGCCGAACGGCGCGCGCGCAACATGCGCAGCGGCCCGATCGGCGGACGTTGCAGCGCGGGCGGCACCATGCGCGCCCGCGTCAACGGCAGGACACTACCAGCGAAACAACCCGCAAAACAAGCGACGGCAAACAGGCGGCCGAAAAAAACGATCGCTCAGCGCAGGCCGTCCTCGCCTTTGATCTCGTTCGCCTGCAAGCCGCCGATGCGCGGCAGCGGCCGGCCCGACGCGGTCACCGCGACCGCCACGACGATTTCGTTCGCGCGCGGCGCATCGGCCACGCGCGCCTCGATCGCGTCGAAATGGCTGCGCACGTAGGCGGCGTCCTTGTGGCCGAGCGGCACGTCGATCGCGGTGCCCAGGGTGCCGATCTTCTTCGCCGACGGCACCAGCGCCGCGCCCTTTTCGACCGCCGCGCGCAGCGGCGCGCCGAGCTTCGGATGCAGGATCGCGGCCGCATGTTCGAGTTCGCCCGCCTCGCCGACGATTGCCGCCTTGCCGTAGCTTTGCGCCGCCCCGGGCGCGATGCCCAACGCCTCGACGCAGCGCTTGCCGAGCAGCGCGCCGAGTTCCTCGCCAGCTTCGATCAGCGCGTCGAGCTTCGCCTCATAGCGGCCCGCATACGGATTATCGATCACCGCGATCGCGACCGCGCGGCGCGCGGGCGGCTCGACGGTCTGGCCCATTTCGATGCGTGTTTCGTCGACCTGCACGATCAGCTTGCGAAGCCTGATTGCCATTTGCGCTCTCCGAGTTTCGTTGCCTTGCAGTATGGTTGCCGCGCGCCGCTTCAGCGCAAGCCATCCTTGCCGACGATCGCCTCTTTCGCGAGGCCGCCCACCCGCGCATGCACGCGCTGCCCCGTGCTCATCACGAGGATGTAGACGATCTCGTCGGCGGCGGGCGCGCCGGGCACGCGTACTTCGATCGCATCGAAGTGGCTGCGCACGTAGCTCGCGTTGACATGCGTGAGCGGCACGTCGAGCGCGGTGGACGGCGCGCCGACCTTCTTCGTCGACGGCACGATCGCGTGGGTCGGCACGCCGTGCTTTTCGAGCAGCTCGCGCATCGCGTAGCCGCCGGGCACATGCCATAGCGCGCCGTGCTCGAGTTCCCCGCGCGCGCCGACGATCGCGCCCTTCCCATAGCTTTCGATCGACGCATGCGGCACCGCCATCGCCGTCAGCAGCCGTTGCGCCATCTCGAAGCCGATCGGCTTCAGCGCTTCCATCGCATGTTCGATTTTCGGCTCGTAGCGGCCCGCGAACGGATTCGTCATCACCGCGGCGATCGCGCCTCGTTTGAGCGGCTGCGCGGGCGCGGGGCCGAACTCGTGAAAGATGGCTTCGACGTGCGTCAGCACGCGGCGTATTTCGAACACGGAGCCTCCGTTGTCAGTGAAACGCGCGTGGCGGACAACGCGCGTGAATCGTCGATGCCGGTGACCCGCGCCCGTCCTTGCAGGAACAGCGCGGCGCCTTCGATCAAACCCTGGCCGCGCAACCGCTTCGCGACATCGACGCCGCGCGCGAGCGCGAAATCGATCAGCGGCTGCGGCAGACGCGGCACGTCGACGGTCACCAGCAGATCGCCGAGATCGCTATCGTCCTTCAGCGACGACGCCGGACGCCGCACGATTCCCGCATGGTCGAGATCGACCGCGTTCGCGATCATCGTCGCGGCGGCGTCGGCGCTCGCGGCATCGCGCGCGAGCACGGTCACGCTGTCGGCGATGCCGAGACTGAAGCTGCGGCCGCGCCAGCCGCTCGTCGCGACGCCGCGAATCGGCTGCCGAGCGTCGAGCGTCAGATGCGCGTCGAGCGCGGGGTCGTGCGCGAAACGCGTGCCCGAAATTTGCGCGAGGTCCGCCAACACGCCCACCCGATACTGCTGCCCCGCCGCCAGGTGCAGCGCGATGTCGCCGCCGTTGTTGATGAACGCACGCGCGATGCCGTCGCGCGCGAACGCGGCGATCAGTTCGTCGGCGACGCTGCCCGCGACTGCGGCCATCGGCGTGATGAAGCTCGAACGATGCGGATGACACGCATGCCACATACGCGTCGCGACCGGCCCTCGAAGCGGGCAATCATGTCGTGCCGCCACAGCCTGCACTGGTTGCCGAAGCACGTTCAATTCGCGGACCAGCTCTTCCAGCACAGGACTGAAGCGCTCCCAGCATGCGTCATATGCGGCACGCACCGCGTCGGGCTCGCCGTCGGCGCCGAGGATCAGGTCGATCGGCCCGTGCTGCCAATGCCAGCGGTGTTCGTCGAGGCGGGTTCGGGTGGGGGTCATCGTGTGATTTTTTGGTCAGGGTGCTTAACCGGGCATTGCAGGCGGCCACGGATTGTCCGGATCGCGAGCCAGCGTCCGCCGCGCGAGCGGCGCGCCTTCCGTATGCGTCGGCCCGCTCGCGAGCACGCTCTGCAACGAGCGCACCGCCTCGACGTGGCCGCCGAGATCGCGGTACGTGTCGTAGGTCATCGTGAATTCGATCGGCGCGACGAGCGCCGGTGTCGGCACCGTGCCGAACGAGCGGTCCGGCATGCGCGTCACATCGACCATCACGGTGATGCCGCCGCCCGGCCACACATAAGCCGGCGCGCCGCCGCACGTGACGTTGACGAGCTTGCGCTTGATCGCGCGCGTGAGCAGCACCGGATTCTCGGTCGCGCCGGCGCGCAGACTGCCGCCCGCGCCGCCGAGAAACAGTACCGTCGCGAGCGACGGCTCGCAGTTCTCGCCGATCCGCTCGACCGTGCGGCGCACCGCGTCGGGCATCGGCGCGATGCGCGGCACGAGCTGTGCGTCGAGTTCGTACCATTGCGCGTGTTCGCCGGTCGTCGAGACCATCAGCACGCGCATGCCCGGCTTCGCGACCGACGGATCGAATCCTTCGACGATCGCGAGCGGGTCCTGAATGTCGGTGCCCCCCCAACCGGTGCCAGGATTGGCAACCTGGAAATAGCGGCCCGGCGTCGATTTGCGGCCGCGTATCTTGAGTCCCGAGCGCGTCATGCCGAGGCAGCGGCCCGCCTGGTGCTCGGTCAGCACGCCCGTAATGTGATCGTCGACGACCACCACCTCATCGACGTGGCCGAACCATTGCTTCGCGAAGATACCGATCGTCGCGGAGCCGCAGCCGACGCGCATGCGCTGCTCCTCGACACCGTCGACGATCGGCGCGACGCCGGCGCGAATCACGAGACTCGCGCCGCCGTCGATACCAAGCTCGACCGCCTCCTTGTTGCCGAGCGCGAGCATCATGTCGCAGGTCACGCGGCCTTCTTTCTTGCTGCCGCCGGTCAGATGATGGACGCCGCCGAGGCTCAGCATCTGCGAGCCGTATTCGGCCGTGCTCACGTGACCGACGATCTCGCCGTCGCAGCGCACGTTGGCCTGTTCGGGGCCGAGAAAGCGGTCGGTGTCGATCTTCACCTTGAAGCTGCAATAGCTGAAGATGCCTTCGGTGACGACGGTGACCATGTCGACGTCGTCGAGCTTCGACGCGACGATGAACGGCGCGGGCTTGTAGTCGGGATAGGTCGAGGAGGCACCGACGCCGGTGACGAAGAGGGCGGGTTCGGTGGTGCCTGGGTCCGCGGCGGGGGCTGTGCCGAATTCGATCGCCGCATTTGCCGGATCGGCGTCGGCATCGTTCGCACGCGACAGAAACACCACCGGATCGACGCGAATCAACCGCCCATCCGCATTCGCATAACGGTCGCACGCGCCGGTGCGCCCTTCCGAGATCTGGCACAGCACCGGACACGCATTGCATTCGATCTTGTTCGAGGCCATGCGCTCGCTGCGCGGCGCCGACTTTGCGAGCACGGTCGGCCCCGGCGTCGACGCGGTATCGCGATCGACACTCTCTGCACCGAAATCGACCTTCGTATGTTCTGTCATCGTGGGGTTCCCTACGACATCACAGGCGCGACATGGCTGGCGGTGCTGCGTGGTGCGCGAATCGTCCCGGTTTCAGGGCATTTCCGCGTGGGCCGCCCATTTTCATGTTGCGGTCACTCACCGTTCATGTAGTATCTTCTACACCAAACTCGATTGAAATCTACTCGATCAAAATCGACTGTGCAACGTGTTTTCCGTCACGCGGGATCATGGTGCAATGCGGCATCGGCGTGCTGAGTCTGTGCGCCCGCCGTTCAAACCTACGCTGACAAAGAGATCCGAGACCGTCATGAGCCCCACCGCCGCCCGCAAGCCGGGCGCCATCGGTATCCGCGCGAAACAGGCGCAGGACACGCGCGCCAAGATCCTGAAGGCGGCCATCAGGGTGTTCGCGAAGCAGGGTTATGCGAGCGGCCGCATCGAAAGTATTTCGAAGGCCGCGCGTTCGCACGACCGGATGATCTATTACTACTTCGGCAGCAAGGAGCAGCTGTTCATCGAAGTGCTGGAGACGATCTACACGCAGTTCAACGAAGCGGAAAGCAAACTCGATCTCGATCTGCGCGATCCGGTGCATGGCCTCGAACAGATGGTCGAGTTCGTCTGGCAGTACTACCTCGATCACCCGGAGTTCGTGACACTGCTGTCGAGCGAAAATCTGCACCAGGGCAAGCATGCGAAAAAATCGCAGAAGCTCAAGGAGATTTCGGGCTACGCGATTTCGGTCGTGCAGAGGCTATTGGAGGCGGGCCGCGCGCAGCACGTGTTTCGCGCCGATATCGCGGCGCGCGACGTGTATCTGATGATCGCGTCGCTCGGCTATTTCTATAACGCCAATCAGTACACGCTCGGCGCGTTTCTCGGCGAGTCGCTGATGGACGAGGCGGCGCTCGTGCATTGGCGCGAGGTGATCAAGGAGACGGTGTTGCGCGCGGTGTGCGTGCAGGCGCCGGTGAGCGTTGTAGCGACTACTACCGCATAAAAAATATCGACGCGCGCCGAATCCGCGAATGCCGTGCGGATTCCTTCGATACCAGTCCTGAACGGCGCGCATTCCTTCACAACGGTAACAGGCGCTTTCGTTTTGCGGCTTTCGTATGCTGCGGTTTTCGTGGCTTGAGGCTTCACTTCGCCGACCTTCGTAACGTCCGGCTTTTGCACATCTGCGTTTTGAACGTTCGTCGCGGCTGCATCTTCGCGTTCTTTTTTGTTGCTTTGATTCGCATTCTTTACATTGTGTTGCGCCGGCAATCGTTGCGGCGTGGTTTTGTTTTCCCCACGAATCGGCCCCATACTCATATTAGCCGTGATCTTTCGCGATCAATTGCACTTGCCTCTGTCGGCTCGATACGGGGATGCAGATCAAACTGACGTATATCTTAAAAATTGTGTGCAGCCAGATGATCTGGTGTAATCGTTGGTTCGTACAACCAATGAGGAAAAAAACAATGGTGTGGATTTACAAACATGCGAGCGGCGAGCTGTATCACGATGACAAATTCATTACCGATGACGGATATGCAGGCAAGGGCGTACACAAAAATAAACACGGTAGCCAGTATGTCCGCGACCTGGGACCGATCCCCGTCGGTCTGTATGAAATTACGGCACCGTTTCCGCACCCTAAAACTGGACCGTTCTCGATGCGGCTCAACCCTGTTGCGGGAACGAGTTTGGGCGGGCGCGACGGCTTCATGATCCACGGCGACAGCAAGACTGACCCCGGCAACGCATCAAATGGATGTATCGTTCTGCACTTGCCATACCGCAAGCAAATCTGGAACAGTGGCGACAGAATGCTTAGGGTGGTACATCCATGAAACGCACTCTTGTAGTCCTGCTGCTATCCCTTCCCGCGTTATGCCTCGCGGAATCTAAACCAGAACCCCAATGCGATAGGTGGCCGACCAACATAGCCGAGGGGAGACTAAAAAAGGCTGGCATGCTTGGCAATATCGACTATACGAAAACCCAAGCCGTGCAACTGGCGTCCGAGAAAATAGGAAAAGATGAGGATGGCGAACAGTTGTGGCGTGAGGTCTATCACATCACCTTCCACGAAAAAAACGGAAACAAGGTCAAGGTGATTGCTGTGAACGACGCTGGCGAATTCGAATGCTCGATGAGTGCCGTAGAGGTTTTTGTCGTTTCGAAGCATTTGCTGTCAAGAGTCGAGGCTGACAGAATGTTCAAGCAGATAGAGTGAGATCCTTTGAATCCATGAAACACGCTTTTGCAGTCCTGCTGCTATCCCTTCCCGCGCTATGCCTGGCGGAACCCGGACCATACCCGCCATGCGGCGACCGGTTTCCGGCCTATGTGGCCCAGATGGCGCTAAGAAAAACTGACATCCTCTCCCTGGATTTCGATGCTACGAAAACAAGGGCCGTGCGACTGGCGTCCGAGAAGATCGGTAAATATGAGGATGGCGAACCAATGTGGCGCGGGGTCTATCAGATTACCTTTGAGGAGCGAAACGGAAATAAGATCAAGCTGATTGCTGTGTACGAAATAGGCGAACTGGAGTGTACGATTAGTGACGAGCAGTTTCTTATCGTTTCGAAACAGTTGCAGCGTGGCGGCGGGGACACTCGGTACAGGCATATCGAGTGAACCGCGCCAGTTCAGACCCGGACCCGCATCGCGCGGGTCTTTTTTTGCCTGCGAGCGGCGCGTCATAAGGCCCCTGCCTCGCTCTGTTTCAGTCATTACACCCCTTGCCCGCGCGGCCTGTATGTCTGGTTCGGGTCTATCTGTAGGCTTCCACGAGATAGTCGCCAAGGCGGGCAATCGATCCGATACCGCTTCCGGCGCGAAAGCCCGTTGCGGGCCGCATGTAACCATCGCCCTCCCAGTCTTCGCACGCGTCGAGTACGGCCTGCTGCGTGGCGCGGAAGTGTCTGGCCGCCTCCCGCACGGTCGGATGCGAACGGATGGTTGGAGCTGATGGAGCCGGTACAGCCGGACTTGACGCAGCGGCTGCTGACGATCTTCTCGGTATCACCAGCGACGGGGATGCGACCATACGGAAACTGACCGCGTTGCAGGACTACGCACGTGAAGCGCAGCGGGTGTGCGGCATCGATGGCAGCCGGAAATATTGAGAAAGGAGTCGCCCGTGCGTCGTTATCCTCAGCTCTGCCCGTCAATTTTAAAAAATGGAGGTATGCGTGGGCGCTCTTTCCATATGGCACTGGCTGGTGTTTGTTCTTGTCGTCGTCATCGCGGAGATTATCCCGCTATGGCTGATCCTGAAGAAGGCGGGATATGCGGGCGCCTGGTCGCTGCTCACCTTCATTCCGGTGGTGAACGTCATTCTGCTGTGGTTCATTGCCCTGGCCCGCTGGCCTGCATTGAACGCAAGGCAGTCCTGACCTGTCGCGGCCGGTCGGAATGGACGAACTGAAATGGCCGGCCGCTACCGCAACCCTTCCTACCGCCAGTACCTCAATGCGCTGCTCGACACCCGGCCTTTATCGCCGCGCTGCGCGATGCGCAGGGCCAGTTACGTGTGCTCAGTCTTTACGACTTCGCCGCCGCGGCCGCCGCATCATCCTCGCGAAACAGCTTGTCGGCCAGATGGAATGCGGAGTTGGCCGCCGGCACGCCGCAGTAGATCGCGGTCTGCAGCAGCACTTCCTTGATCTGCTCGCGCGTCACGCCGTTGTTTTTGGCGGCACGCAGGTGCAGCGCGAGTTCTTCGCTGCGATTCAACGCCACCATCATCGCGATCGTCAGCAGGCTGCGCGTATGACGCGGCAGACCTTCACGCGTCCAGATCTCGCCCCATGCGTAACGCGTGATCAGGTTCTGGAACTCCTCGGTCAGCTCGGTGCGGTTCGCGAGCGAACGGTCGACGTGCGCGTTGCCCAGCACCGCGCGACGCACCTCCATACCGGCTTCGTAACGGTCTTCGTCGTTCATTTTGCCTCCGTCAGGAAGTCGAGCACGGTCTTCGTGAACTCACCGGCCTTTTCGATGTTGGAGATATGCGAGGCATTGAGTTCGACGTAGCGCGCGCCCGGAATCGACTGCGCAAGTTCGCGGCCTTGCGCGGCCGTGGCGGCCAGATCGTGCGTGCCGCTGATCACGAGCGTCGGCAGCTTGATGCCCGGCGTTTCGGGCCGCAGGTCGGCCGCGTCGATTGCGTCGCAGTTCGATGCGTAGCCTTCCTTGTCGGTATGCACGAACACGTCGCGGATCATCGCCAGCACGACCGGCTCGCGCTCGATGAAGTCTGCCGTGAACCAGCGCGGCAGCACCGCGTCGGCGAGCGCGAACATGCCTTCGCTGCGCGCCTTCGCGGCACGCGGCACCCACACTTCCGGCGAGCCGATGCGCGCGGCCGTGTTGCACAGCACGACGCGCTCGAAGCGGTCGCCGTGACGCGCGGCGAGTGCGACGCCGGTCAGGCCGCCCATCGATATGCCGCAGAAATTCGCGCGCGCGATCTTCAGCGTATCCATCAGGCTGAGCACATCGCCGCTCAGCTGCTCGATCGTGTACGGACCCTTCGGCGCTTCCGAATGACCGTGGCCGCGTGTGTCGTAGCGCAGCACGCGGAAATGCTTCGACAACGCCGCGACCTGCGGCGTCCACATGGACATATCGCAGCCGAGCGAATTCGACAGCACGAGCCACGGCGCGTGGCCGTGACGATCACCGTCGATACGATAGTGAAGCTCGGTGCCGTTGACTGCGGCGTAGGGCATGCCGGTTACTCCTTGGAATGGGCGCGCTGCGCGCGCGTGGTGTGAAGCGTCAGGGCGGCGTCGACATATGCGTGCGCCTGGCCGACGTATTGAGCGGGATCGAGCAGCTGCTTCAGGCGCTCGAACGAAAGATGTTCGGTGACGGCCGCGTCGGCGGCGAGCACGTCATACAGCGTCTTGCCGTCGCGGATCGCCGCCTTCGACGCGCGCTCGACCAGATGATGCGCGTCGAGCCGGCCGATGGAATCGCCGAGCGCGAGCATCACCGCTTCGCCGAGGATCAGGCCGTGCGTGACGTCGAGATTCGCGGCGAGGCGCGGTTTGTTCACGCTCAGGCCGGACGCGATCTGTTCGATGTTCGCGAGCGCGCCGCCCGCGAGGCGCGCGAGATCCGGCAGCGCGTCCCATTCGGCCTGCCAGCCGCCGAGCGCGCGTTCGTGCTCCTGCACCATGCCGGCGAACACGGTCGCCACGAGGCCGGGCGCGCGCGTCGCGGCCGTCAGTACCGCCGCGCAACCGACCGGGTTGCGTTTGTGCGGCATCGTCGACGAACCGCCCTTGCCGGCCGCAGCCGGTTCGGCGAGTTCGTCGATTTCGGTTTGCATCTGCAGCGACACGTCGCGCGCGATCTTGCCGAGCGTGCCGATCAGCATGCCGAACAGCGACGCCGTCTCGGCGATGCGATCGCGTTGCGTGTGCCACGGCAAGGTCGGTACCGCGAGGCCGAGTTCCTTGGCGAGCGACTGCGTGACCTGCGGCGCCGCCTCGCGCAGACTCGCGAGGGTGCCGGCCGCGCCGCCGAATTGCAGCACCAGCACACGTTCGCGCAACGCGTCGAGCCGCTCGCGATGACGCAACAGCGCGTCGAGCCATTGCGCGAACTTCAGACCCAGCGTGATCGGCAGCGCCTGTTGCAGCCACGTGCGGCCGATCATCGGTGTCGCGCGATGGGTGGCCGCGAGTTTCGCGACCGCGTCGCAGGTGGCTTGCAGGTCGCTGTCGAGCAGGTCGAAAGTGTCGCGCAGTTGCAGTACCGTCGCGGTGTCGATGATGTCCTGGCTCGTCGCGCCCCAATGCACGTATTTGCCAGCTTCGGCATCGGCGGCTTTGACGCGTGCAGTCAGTTGCTTGACGAGCGGAATCGCGAGGTTGCCGCCGAGCGCGGCGTCGCGTGCGAGCGCGTCGGCGTCGAGCTGGTCGGCCTGGCAGGCCGCTTCGATCGCGGGGACGGCGGATCCGGGAATGACTTTGTGCGCGGCAGAGGCACGCGCGAGCGCGGCTTCGACGTCGAGCATCCGCTGCAGCGTGGCACGCGGCGCCCAGATGTCGTTCATCGGCTGTGTGCCGCAAAGAAGGCCAGTCAGACGGGCGCTGGAGTCGAGCATGGTGACGACGATGTTTGAGGGAATCGGAAGCGAAGAAGCGGCACGGCGCGCGGCGGTTCGAAGCAGACGCCGTGGCGGAGCAAGCGCTCGTGCCGTGCGTATGCCGCGGTATGTGCTGCGTATTGTGCGCCAAACGCGGTCAGCCCGTCGCTGAAGTTGCCAGGCCAGTGCTGACGAGGAGTTCGCCCCGTCAGCGCTGGCCCGTTCGCGCAATGCCGCTTTCAGACGAGACGCCATCGACGCGGCCGCAAAGCAGACCGCCGCCGCGACGCCTCAGCCAACCATCAGGCCGCGCGCGCGGCCTGCGTGCCGTCGGTCATCGGCACACCGGTCAGCTTCCGCAGTTCGTCGAAGCCGATGTCCGTGAAAATCTCGCGCACGACGAGGCCTTCCTTCGTGACGTCGATCATTGCGAGGTCCGTATAGATACGGGTCACGCAACCGATACCAGTGACCGGGTACGAGCACTCGGCGGTGATCTTGCTCTCGCCCTGCTTGGTCAGATGCTCCATCATCACGTAGACCTGCTTCGCGCCGATCGCGAGGTCCATCGCGCCGCCGACCGCCGGAATCGCGTCGGGTGCGCCGGTGTGCCAGTTCGCGAGATCGCCCTTCGCCGACACCTGGAACGCGCCGAGCACGCAGAAGTCCAGATGGCCGCCCCGCATCATCGCGAACGAGTCCGCGTGATGGAAGTAGGCGCCGCCTGTCAGCAGCGTGACGTGCTGCTTGCCGGCGTTGATCAGTTCGTCGTCTTCCTGGCCCTTCGCCGGTGCCGGGCCCATGCCGAGCAGACCGTTTTCGCTGTGCAGGAAGATTTCCTTGTCTGCGGCGAGGTGGTTCGCCACCAGCGTCGGCACGCCGATGCCGAGGTTCACGTAAGCGCCTTCAGGGATGTCCTGGGCAACGCGCCTGGCCATTTCATCGCGAGTCAGTTTCTTCATGTCGGTCTCCGGGTCAGGCAGCAGCGTCGTGAGGATTGGGCGTGGGGGCATGCGCCGCTTGCGGCACCGCGATCACGCGTTGCACGAAAATGCCGGGCGTGACGATTTCTTCCGGATCGAGGCCGCCGAGCGGCACCACTTCCGACACCTGCACGATCGCGGTCTTCGCGGCGCTCGCCATGATCGGTCCGAAGTTACGCGCGGTCTTGCGATAGATCAGGTTGCCCCAGCGATCGCCCTTGTACGCCTTGATCAGCGCGAAGTCCGCGTGCAGCGGCGCTTCGAGAACGTAGTGACGGCCGTCGATCAGACGGGTTTCCTTGCCTTCGGCGAGCTTGGTGCCGTACGCGGTCGGCGTGAAGAAGCCGCCGATGCCCGCCCCCGCGGCGCGGATGCGCTCGGCGAGGTTGCCTTGCGGCACGAGTTCGAGTTCGATTTCGCCGGCGCGATAGAGCGCGTCGAACACATACGAGTCGGTCTGGCGCGGGAACGAGCAGATGATCTTGCGCACGCGCTTGGCCTTCAGCAGCGCCGCGAGGCCGATATCGCCGTTACCTGCGTTGTTGTTGACGATGGTGAGATTGCGCGCGCCCTGCTCGATCAGCGCGTCGATCAACTCGGACGGCATGCCGGCCGTGCCGAAGCCGCCGATCATGACGGTCGCGCCGTCGTGGACATCGGCGACCGCCGATTGAAGTGTCTCGAAAATCTTGTTGATCATGTCGAATTTCCTTTGGGGGCGCTACGTGCCGCTGGGCTGACAGCCGTAACCGGCAAGGCTCGCGCGGAAACAGTCTCCGGGCATGCTGGCGACGGCTCGCGAGGGGGAGAGCGGGCTGGCGCCTTCGATTGCTTCGCCGCTGAATTGTTCGTTGCGTGAACAGTGATTCGTTTAGCGAACGCTTCGGCGATTATGGTTGTCCTGCGGGCGGGTTGTCAAGGCAGGGAAACCCCCTTCATCATAGGTCGCCGCGCGCGGCGGCGAAGGTCCGGGATGCCCTCGTCCAGCGCTCGCCCTGCGCGCGAAAATGCCGGCCGCGCAAAATCCCACTATGCTTACGGGCGATTTTTCAACTAGGCTCTATAGCGATACGGCATAAGCATTCCCTTGCCCCGCCCGCCCCGCGAGCCATAACAAGCATGTCCGAGACACATCTGGATCTGAACCTGATCCCCTATCTGGTCGCGATGGAAGACACGCGCAACGTGAGCCGCGCCGCCGAGCAACTCGGTGTGAGCCAGCCGCGCGTGAGCACCGCGCTTGGGCGCCTGCGCGAATACTTCGACGATCCGCTGTTCGTGCGCACATCGAAAGGCATGGAGCCGACACCGCGCGCGCTCGCGATCCTGCCCGCCGCGCGCGACGCGTTGCTGCGCATCGAGAAAGGCATGCTCGACGTGCAGGATTTCGATCCGGCGACGAGCACGCACACGTTTTCGATCGCGCTGTCCGACGTCGGCGAAATCGTGTTTCTGCCGCGTCTTTTGCAGCTGTTCGCCGAGCGCGCGCCGTCCGCGAATCTGCGCTCGGTCACGCTGTCGCCGTCGCAAGTGGAACGCGGGCTCGAATCGGGCGATGTCGATCTCGCCGTCGGCTATTTTCCGGACCTGGCGGGCAACAACTTCTTTCAGCAGCGGCTCTTCACGCATCGCTTCATCTGCCTGATGCGCAGCGGACATCCGCTGTCGAAGGGGCCGCTCACGATCGAGCAATACGTGGCGTCCGGGCATGCGGTCGTGCGCGCCGAGGGACGCAGCCAGGAAGTGCTCGAGCAGTACCTCGAAAAGAAGCGCGTCAAGCGACGCGCGGTGCTCGAAACGCCGCACTTCATGAGCCTGCCTTTCATCCTCGCGCGCACCGATCTGCTCGCGACCGTGCCGCACGCGATCGGCTTCGCGTACGTGTCGGAGCATGCGTCGATCATGCTCGTCGAGCCGCCGCTGCCGCTGCCGCGCTTCGACCTGCGGCAGCACTGGCATCGCAAGTTTCATAACGATCCGCGCGGCAGCTGGCTGCGCGGCGTGGTCGCCGAGCTGTTCAACGATGCGATGGACGAATGGCCGAAGTAGCCGTGCGCAGCACGCCCGCGACTGCCCCGGCCGCGAAAGGGGCATCGGCACCTTCAGCGCAAAACATGGAACAATGACCTCAGTTACTGACCCCGCGCGCCGCGCAGCGTCGACGCGCGATCCAGGAGAGCGACGCATGACCAGCAGCAAGGCAAAGAAGACCAAACCCGTAGCAGCCGCCGAACGCCCGAGCCGCGAAGAAGCCGAGGCAGCCGTGCGCGTGCTGCTGCGTTGGGCCGGCGACGATCCGCAGCGCGAAGGCCTGATCGACACGCCGGCACGCGTGACGCGCGCTTACGACGAGTTTTTCGTCGGCTACCAGGTCGATCCGCGCGACATCCTCGCGCGTACCTTCTCCGAAGTGGACGGCTACGACGAAATGATCGTGCTGAAGGATATCCGCTTCGAAAGCTACTGCGAGCACCATATGGTGCCGATCATCGGACGCGCGCACGTCGCGTATCTGCCGAACCATCGCGTGGTCGGCATTTCGAAGCTCGCGCGCCTCGTCGATGCGTTCGCGAAACGGCTGCAGATCCAGGAAAAGATGACGGTGCAGATCGCCGATACGCTGAACGACGTGCTGCAGCCGGCCGGCGTGGGCGTGATTCTCGAAGCCGCGCATCAGTGCATGTCGACGCGTGGCGTGCACAAGGCGGGCGTCACGATGGTCACGTCGCGCATGCTCGGCACGTTCCGCACCGATCCGTCGACACGGCGGGAGTTTCTGGCGATCGTCGGGAATCCGGGCGTGGTGGCGATGCCGAATGCCTGATGAGGTGGATCCGGGGGCCGCTTGTGGTTCGTTGACGATGCAGCCCCCGCCCCTGCGAATCCAGCGTGCGCGCCCGCGCGCACTCTCTTCAAGCACGCCGGCCACCTTGCGGTGGGCACGCGGGGTTGACAGTTAGTTGCGTATTGACGATTGAGGCCGATGGTCGACACCGGCCGTCCACGCATGGCAGCCCAACAGCAGCAACAGGAGCGCCTCAATTGGTCGAGTTTCCGTTGTCGGCGGTTTCAACCTGGGGCAGCGCTATCGTGTTCGTCAACGTCCTGCTGACGCGCCTCGGCGTACCGATTCCGGCCGTGCCGATGCTGCTGTTCGCGGGCTCGGCGATCGCCGCGGGCACCCTGGCGTTCTGGCCGACCCTCGGCGCGGCGGTGCTGGGCGCATTGATCGGCGACGGCACCTGGTTCACAGCGGGCCGGCTGTATGGACGCAAACTGCTCGCGTGGCTCGGCCGCTTGTCGCCCGCCGTCGATACGAGGCTGGAAACCGCGCGCGCGCTATTCGAACGCTATGGCGTGCCGCTCGTGTCGGTTTCGAAGTTCGTGCCCGGCCTCGGCCTGATCACGCCGCCGCTGATGGGTACGACCGCCGTCGACATCCGCATCTACGCACTATGGGATCTGGCGAGCGTGATCGCGTGGGCGACGTTCTGGCTGCTCGGCGGCGCGGCCGTGGAACGCGAGGTGCATATGCTGCGCGCGTTCGTCGAGCAGCGCGGCGGCACGATCGCCGACATTCTTCTTGCGGTGGCGCTCGTCTATCTGCTCTACCGGCTGTATCTGCGATATTACGAACGGCGCCGGTTCACGCGAGCCACGGCGGCCCAAGCCGCGCCGATGCTGGCCGCGCCGACGCAGGCTTCATCGGCGAGTGCCGCCGCGTCGAGCATGCCGTGGCGCTGGCGGCGCTCCGGCCGCCTGCGCCGCATGGCGCCGTCCCGCGTGCTCGATGCGCGGCCCGGCGCTGCGCTGCTCGATCTGCGACGCCAGATTCCCGACGCGCGCGCGCTCGATCCGCATTCGCCTGAGCAGATCGACGGCGCGCTGCGCACGCACGACATGGTCATCTATTGCATCTGCCCGGACAGCGCGACCGCGCTCGAAGTCTCGCAACTTATGCGCAGCAATGGCTACACGCGGATTCGCGCACTGCCCGGCGGGCTCGATGCATGGCAGCGGCGTGGCTTCCCGGTGGGCTTGCTGGCTCACGCGGATGGTGCGGCCGCCGATCGGCCGCGCTCGGCGTTGCTGGACGAAACACCAGCGGCGGTGACGTTGCGCGGCTTCGCGCCGCGCAGTGCGGAGCACGCCTGAATTGCGCTGCGTCGCGACAATCTGGGCGCGGGAAGGCGCTCACGCTCACGCGAACGAACACCTGGCGTTAAGGCGCCGCCCCCGTGCGCGAGGCCCCCTGCGTCGCCGAATACTCGTCCCACTGCGCCGACCGGGTGCGATTGCGCCCTTCGTTCTTCGCCACATACAACTGTCCATCAGCGACCGCCATCAGTTCGAGTCCGTTCGCGACATCCGTGGCGCTCGGCAGCGCCGTTGCGCAGCCGACGCTCACCGTCACCGCTCGCGGCGCATCGTGTCCGCGCACGATGACCTGGTTTTCCACCTTGCGACGAATCTGCTCCGCGACCGCGAACGCGCCCTGCGCGGTCGTATCCGGCAGCACCACCGCGAACTCTTCGCCGCCGTAGCGCGCGACCAGATCGGCCGAGCGCCGCGCCACGGACGCGATGCAATCAGCCACCGCGACCAATACCTCGTCGCCGCTCTCATGGCCGTAGGTATCGTTGAAACGCTTGAAGTGATCGATATCGATGAACAGCACCGACAGCGGCTTGTTGTCGCGTCGCGCCCGCTTCCATTCGTCGTCGAGCCGCTTGTCGAGCACGCGGCGATTGCTGAGCCCGGTCAGCGGATCGGTCGCGGCAAGACGCAGCAGCGCGGCCTGCGCGCGCTGTTTGTCGCGCAGCGCGAACGCGAGCAGCCACGACACGAGCACGAACACCGAGCCGAACGAGATGGTCAGCGCAGCGGCCACGTGGCTGCGACGCTGCCACGGCGCGAGCACGTCATCGACAGCGGGCGCGATCGCCACGATCAGCGGCGTGCCCGGTACGTGCGTGTAGGTGAAGATGCGACGCACACCGTCGACCCGCGAGACCGATACGTAGCTGCCGGAGTCGTGCACCGTCATCGGTGCGAAGGTCGGTGACTTGGCGACGCTGGTGCCGATAGCGCGCGCGTCGAACGGCTTGCGCGCGAGCAGCGTGCCGTCCGCCATCACGATGAAAACCGAGCCGTGCTCGCCGGTGTCGATCCGGTCCAGCAGGTGCTGGAAGTACTCGATGCGGATCGCGAGCAGCGCGATGCCGGCGAAGCGGCCTTGCGCATCGTCGATGCGCCGCGTCAGCGCGATCGACAGCTCGCCGCCACGCAGCCGCGACATGAACGGATGCGAGAAATACAGGCCCGCCGCCGGATTGCGCTGATGCACCTGAAAGTATTCGCGATCGTCGAGATGGACGGTGGTGTTGGCGTCGGCGTACTGCGCGGCGGCCACTTCACCGTCGGCGCCGACTATATACGCGCCGCCGAGAAACGCGGCGGTGGTCGCGCGATCGAACAGCCTCGCCTGGCGCACCGGGACCGGCAGCGTCCAGGTGAGCGGATCGCCCGCGGCATCCACCATCGATTGCAGCGACAGACTATAAATTTCGACGTTGCGCGCGAGATCGGCGGAAATGATCGACACGAGGTTTTGCGACGTCTGGCGCGCATGATCGAGCATTTCGCGGCGGCCTTCGCCGACCTCCGCCGCCGTCAGGATCGACATCGCCAACGCGACGAGCGTGCCGGCGACGCCGGCCACCCACGGGCGGCTGCCCACATAGCGGGTCATCCCGGCTCGAACGGCGCGCAACGTCAGGCGCAGCCGATGACGCAGCGAAAGCCCATGCGGTGCCACGCTCCTCGCCTCCTTCGCGGACTATTCTTTCGGACCGCAGCGCGGTGCGCCGTGCATTTTGGGCTGCGGATCCTCCGCGCTAGCGAGGACCGAACGCGCTCTCTCAGCCCAGTAGCTCCGACGCCGCGCGCAAGCGGCGTTTGCGTTTCCTGTCGAGCCAACCCAACGCGGCTTCGATGTGGTCCGCGTCGGCAAGCGACGCGGCATTGTCGCGCAACAGCGTTTCGCTGGCGACGGTATCGTTGAGCATGCCGAAGCGCTTCTGGATTTTTTTCAGGCGCTTGAGCGTGCGCTTATGGCTGGTTTTAAGCACCGGCCCGAAAAACTCGAACAGATAGCGCAGTTTCTTGCCCGCTTTTCTGACATCGTGAAAGGCTGCGTAATTCGAGCGTTTCGCATGGCGCGCGCCTTTGATGCGCTTTTTCAATGAGCGCTCCGACGCCCCTATGCGTCGAGCGGCAAATTTGCGCAGCGCACTAGCCGAATCGTGCGTGGCGTGCAGTTGCGCGGAAGTGGTGGCCAACGCATCGCGCAGCAGGTGTTTGACGTCGGCGTTCAACAACGTCTCGCGGCTGGTCGCCAGCGTGTCGCGGCGCGCCTGCTCGAGCTTCGGCATCAATGCTTGCGCGCCGCTGTCTTGCTGCTTGAGCAACGCGATCAGGATGTCCCAATCGCGCGTTTTACCCGCCGCGGTGGCGAGAAACTTGTAGACCGCGCGTTGCCGGGAATTTTCGCCCTTGTCGAGCAGCGGTGCGAAAGCCCACCATAACGAACGCAAACGCCGCAGTGAAACGCGCAGTTTGTGCAGCGCTTCGGGTGACGCGTCGCCGTGCACCCCGGCCGTGCACCCTGTTGGCGAGCCGGATTGCCTCATCGACGAGCGGCGCGGCATAGGAAGTGAAGGCACGCTGTGCCGGTTCGTCCTCTACCGGCTCGTTGACTGTCTCGCTGTCTTGCTTCATCGACGCTCCCGGGAAACATGACCTTACTTCCAGCGTAGCAAAAATGATGCTCAGGAGGATCGCGGCGCGTGTCAGCCGGCTCTTCCCTCACGCGTTGGCGCGTCGCGCCGGCAGCGTCTATCCTCGACCGATAGGATCGCGCGTTGCACGGCTCGGCGAGTGCTCCGGCGACGATGCAGTGTGCAGCGCGCGGCAAATGCCGCAAACAGACCTTAGGAGGATGTATGCGAATACTCGTTGTCGGTGCGACCGGCCTGCTCGGTTCGCACATCGTGAGGCTGCTCGCCACGGAGCATGACGTGGTCGGCGCGAGCCGCAAAGGCTCCGAACTGCACGTCGACCTGTCGGACAAACGCAGCATCGAAGCGATGTATGCGCAAGCCAGCAGCTTCGACGCGATCATCTGCGCGGCCGGCTCCGCGAAATTCGCGCCGCTCGCGGCGCTTGGCGACGAAGACTTTTCTTTTAGTCTTGCCAATAAACTGATGGGGCAGGTCAATCTGGTGCGCTGCGGCGTGGACCATGTGTCGCAAGGCGGCTCGTTCACACTGACAAGCGGCGTGCTCGCGCAACAGCCGATGGAAGGCAGCGCCGCGGTCAGCATCGTCAATGCGGGTGTCGAAGCGTTCGCGCGCTCGGCCGCGCTCGAGTTGCGGGGCAAGGCCCGCGTCAATGTGGTGAGCCCGGGGTGGGTCGCCGAAACGCTCGAATCGATGGGCCGCGATCCGTCGCAAGGGGTACCAGCGGAAATCGTCGCGCAAGCTTATAAACGCACCCTCGGTGGCAGCGCAAGCGGCGAAGTAATCAGCGCATCGTAAGCTCAACCGAAGCCCACTCGCCGCTCGTGCCATTCATCACTTGCTTAGTCCGGTTCGGACATCTTACTATTCCCGTCCGCCAGCCTGCGTAGTATTTACCGGCGTGAGCGGCGTAGCATAGGCCGCGCCGCGCCTGTTTTTCCAGCACCCCCAATGCCGTCACGTAGTTGTCATCCTTGCGACACACCGCCAAAGCAGCATCAAACACTCTGCGACCACTTTTTGGGGCTCACGTCATGCCGGAACTTTCGTATCCGCAACCAGGCGCCGCCAGCGGCAAAGGCCGTAACGCGGGCCTGGTTATTTTCGTTGCCCTGCTCATCGCGGGCGTCGTGTACTGCGGCGTTCATCTGATAGACGATCTGCAGCCGGTACGCGAAAGCTCGGTACTGCCGTATCTGCTGCTCGGTGTCGCGCTGCTGATCGCGCTCGGCTTCGAGTTCGTCAATGGCTTTCACGATACGGCCAACGCGGTCGCCACCGTCATCTATACCCACGCGCTGACGCCGAATATCGCGGTCGTCTGGTCCGGCGCGTGGAATTTTCTGGGCGTGCTGACGTCGAGCGGGGCGGTCGCCTTCGGCGTGCTGCAACTGCTGCCCGTCGAGTTGATTCTGCAAGTTGGCAGCGCCGCCGGCTTCGCGATGGTATTCGCGCTGCTGATCGCCGCGATCATCTGGAATCTGGGCACGTGGTCTTTGGGCCTGCCGTCTTCGAGTTCGCACACGCTGATCGGCTCGATCATCGGCGTAGGTCTGATGAATCAGATGCTGCATGGTGCGAACGGCACCAGTGGCGTGGACTGGAACCAGGCGCTCGGCGTCGGCAAGTCGCTGCTGTTTTCGCCGATCGTGGGCTTTCTGCTTGCGGGCCTGCTGCTGCTGATCCTGAAGGCCGTCGTGCGCGTGCCCGCGTTGTATGCCGAGCCGAAGGGCAAGGAGCCGCCGCCGTTCTGGATTCGCTGCCTGCTGATTCTGACTTGCACGGGCGTGTCGTTCGCGCATGGCTCGAACGACGGCCAGAAGGGCATGGGGCTGATCATGCTGATCCTGATCGGTACCGTGCCCACCGCCTACGCGCTGAACAAGGCGGTCACGCCGGCGCAAACGCAGAACTTCGTCGCGGTCGCGCATCAAACCGCGGCGACGCTGTCGCGCTACACGCAGGGCGCGGTGCCTTCCGCGGATCCGCGCGCCGACGTCGAGGCCTTCGTGCGCACCCGTCAGCTGACGCCCGCCACGCTGCCGGCGCTGCAGCAGCTGACCGAGCAGATCGGTCGCCAGGTCGGCGAGTCGGGCTCGATGGCCGCGGTGCCGCAAGGCATCGTCGATAACGTGCGCAACAACATGTATGTCACCTCCGAGGCGATCCGTCTGATGCAGAAGACCAATCAGCCGCAGTTCTCGCCCGAGGACGCGAAGATCATCGCCAACTTCAGAACGCAGATCGACCACGCGACCAAGTTCATTCCGCCGTGGGTCAAGGTGGCAGTCGCGATCGCGCTGGGTCTCGGCACGATGGTCGGCTGGAAGCGCATCGTCGTTACGGTGGGCGAGAAGATCGGCAAACAGCATCTGACGTACGGCCAGGGCGCGTCGGCTGAACTCGTCGCGATGGTCACGATCGGTGCCGCCGACGTCTACGGTCTGCCGGTGTCGACGACCCATGTGCTCTCTTCCGGCGTGGCCGGCACGATGGCGGCCAACGGCTCGGGTCTGCAATGGGCCACGGTGCGCAGTCTGATCCTCGCATGGGTGCTGACGTTGCCCGCGTCGATCGCGCTCGCGGGCGGGCTGTTCTGGGTGTTCCGTTCGGTGTTCTGAGTTCGCCGATCTGGCGGGGCGAAGCAAGAAGAAAAGCGCGGTACGCTGATATACGTACCGCGCTTTTTCGTTGGCCGGCTATTTCATACGATCCGCTTTTAATACACCTCGGGCACGATCATCGACTGAGGCACCGGCTGACGGCTATAGTCTTCGTGATAGACACGCGACGGCAAGTCGATCTGCGGATGCTCGATCTCGTGATACGGCACCTGGCTCAGCAGATGCTGAATGCAGTTCAGGCGCGCGCGTTTCTTGTCGACGGCCTGCACGACCCACCACGGCGCCTCGGGGATATGCGAGCGCTGCAGCATCACCTCCTTCGCCAGCGTATAGGCTTCCCAGCGGCGCCGGCTTTCCAGATCCATCGGACTCAGCTTCCACTGCTTGAGCGGATCGTGAATGCGGTTCTGGAAGCGGATTTCCTGCTCTTCGTCGGTGATCGAAAACCAGTACTTGAGGATCTGCACGCCGCTGCGCGCCAGCATCTTTTCGAACTCCGGCACCGAGCGGAAAAACTCTTCGTATTCCTCGTCGGTGCAGAAGTTCATCACGCGCTCGACGCCCGCGCGGTTGTACCAGCTGCGATCGAATAGCACCATCTCGCCGCCCGCCGGCAGATGCGATACATAGCGCTGGAAATACCATTGCGTGCGCTCGCGATTGTTCGGCGCGGGCAATGCGGCCACGCGGCACACGCGCGGATTGAGGCGCTGTGTGATGCGCTTGATCGCGCCGCCCTTGCCGGCCGCGTCGCGCCCCTCGAAGATCACGACGAGCCGGTGCCCGGTCGTGACGATCCAGTCCTGCAGCTTGACCAGTTCTCCCTGCAGCCGGAACAGTTCGCGGAAGTATTGCTTGCGCGCCTCGCGATGCTCGGGCGTAAGGCCGGCCGGGCCGTCGATGATGCGGTCGTCGACCTCCATTTCGAGTTCTTCGTCGTAGGCATCGATGAGGTCTTCCTCGAAACGGCGTTGCCGCTCCGCCATCAGTTCGATATCGGGTCTCGGGTCCGGCTCTTTCATTGCGGCTCTCCTCGCAACAGGAATGGGATGGTGCGCGGCGGCTAGCGCGACGCGGTCGCGTTCGATTATCGAAGCGCGAGGTGTCAGCCGTGTTACCGCGTGGGCGGCCGCTGCACATGCGTCGTAACCCCATGATAGCGAGTTTTGCCCCGACTTCCGCCGCTAGGGCAGCGGCCGCGCGAAGCTCAGTTCGTGGCCGTCCGGATCGGTGATATGAAAATAGCGCTCGCCCCACGGCGCATCCGACGGCGCGAACGTCGGCTGCAAGCCTGCCGCCACCGCCCTGGCATGGAACGCGTCGACGTCCGACACGTAGATGATCACGCGCCCCCACCAGTTGACCGGCGCGCGCGCATCGGCGATCAGGTTCAAATACGAACTGCCGAACGCGAACGACGTGAAGGCCTCGCGCGGACCGCCGAACTTGAGCGGGAAGCCGAGCGCTTCGTAGAACGCGACGGCGCGCTGCATGTCGCTGGTGGCGAGCGTGATCGCACAGAGCGACTCGATGCGTGGACCCGGCTGCGGGGATTGCGGCGCTGAAGCGTTAGATGCGGACATGAACAGGGTCTCCGTGGCGCGAGCGAGCGGCGAGCGACGGCCCGCCCGGGAAAGTGTCTCACGGGCAGTGGCCACCGGTCTGGCGGCGCGGCCGGGACACCGCCCACGCCCCCGGGATGCACTTGAAAACTCGCGCAGCGCCCCGCATCTCGGAGCCCGTCTATCCGGAGCATCGTTATGGGAAGCCGCCCACGCTTCATCGATGACCTGTCGAGCGCCGCATCCGACGCCCCCGGGCCCCAATCCACCGACCTTTTGACCCACGACGACGACGCGCTGCTCGACGCCTACTCCCGCACCGTGATCGGTGCACTGGAGCGCGTGCAGCAGGCGGTCGCGTTTATCGCCGTCGAACGCCGGCTGCCCGGCGACGCGTCCGCGCATGGGCGCGGCGCGCGCGGCGGCACCGGCTCGGGCTTCCTGTTCACGCCCGACGGCTACCTGCTGACCAATAGCCACGTCGTGCATGGCGCGACGCATATCCAGGTGACGCTGGCCGACGGCGCGAAGTTCGACGCCGATCTGGTCGGCGACGATCCCGGCAGCGATCTCGCGGTGCTGCGCATCGGTTCGCCGGAACCGCTGCCGCATGTCGAACTCGGCGAATCATCGAAGCTGCGCGTCGGGCAGATCGCCATTGCGGTCGGCAACCCGCTCGGGCTGCAACAGACCGTGACGACCGGCGTCGTTTCGGCGCTCGGCCGGTCGCTGCGCTCGAACTCCGGCCGCATGATCTACGACGTGATCCAGACCGACGCGGCGTTGAATCCGGGCAACTCGGGCGGACCGCTGATCAATTCGGCGGGTCAGGTGATCGGCGTGAATACCGCGATCATTCCTGGCGCACAGGCCATCTGTTTTGCGACCGCGATCGATACCGCGAAGTGGGTCATCATGCAGATCTTCGCGCACGGTCGCGTGCGACGCGCGTATATCGGCGTGGCCGGCACGACGACGCCGCTGTCGCGGCGCGTGCAGCGCTACTTCGGACTCGGCACGCAAAGCGGCGTGCGCGTGATGGAGATCGTCAAAGGCAGTCCGGCGGCGCTCGGCGGCTTGCGCACCGACGACACGATCGTCGCGATCGACGCGCAGCCGGTGCAGGATGTGGATGCACTGCAACGCACGCTCGATGCTTCGCGTATCGACAAGCCGGTCAACGTGACGGTGTTGCGCGGCGCGCAGCGGGTGGAGTTGACGGTGACGCCGGTGGAGCAGGCAGGGTGATGGGGGATTGCCGGAGACTGCGGGGTGAACAGTCAGGCGCCATCCTACCGCAAACCCTACATTAGACTCTACAAGAAATAATTAAAATCCTTATAAATCAATTTATTGAACGATATAATCAACAACATGTAACTCTACATTAAACCCTACAATCCGCCATGACGACCGTCGTATCGTTCGAACCCTTGTTTCCTGAGGACCGTGCATTGGATCCGCTGATCGAGCGCACGACCGAACTCGTCGACTCATCGCAAAAGCTCCTTGCCGTAAGCGGGACGCCATTGGCCGCGGCGCTCGTCCCGCAATTGCGTGCGATGAATTCGTACTACACAAATAAGATCGAAGGCCAGCACACCACGCCCGCCAGGATCGAGGCCGCTCTCAAGCGCGACTATTCAGCTGACGTCGCCGAGCGCAAAAAGCAGCGCCTTGCGATGGCGCATATTGCAACGGAATCCTCGCTCGAAGAAGAGTGGGATTTGCTTGCGACGCCCGCCCTGTTCGAGCCCGCACGACTTACGGCCATTCATGAGCGATTTTTTTCCTATTTACCGGTCGCTGAGAGATTTACCAGCGAGGGCGAACCAATCGTGCCGGGCGAACTTCGCAAATCGGACGTCACCGTGGGCCGGCATCTCGCGCCAGAACCTGAAATGATCGCGCCATTGCTCGATGCATGGGCCAAGCGATATGCGCGCCTACGGATCAAGGACCATCAGTTGATCGGCATCGCCTGCTCGCATCATCGGTTGGCATGGACTCACCCGTTCGCAGACGGCAATGGCCGGGTGGCACGTCTGCATTCACATCTCGCTTTACGATCGGCCGACTTGACGCATGGCCTATGGTCTCCGCTTCGCGGTCTCGCACGCGAACATGAGCTGTACTACGCAAGATTGAGCGAAGCCGACCAGACGCGCCGCAATGACCTCGATGGCCGAGGCAATCTATCCCAGGAAGGCCTGGTGCGTTTCGCGCGGTTCTTTCTCGATTGCTGCCTGGACCAGGTCAGCTTTATGGTTCGCATGACCGAGTTCGATGGCATTGCAGATCGCCTGCTCGATCTATTGCGTTACCTCGATTCGAATCCGTGGATGATCGGCTCCGAAAAATCGGTGATCAAACCGGAGGCCTCGGCACTGGCGATGGAGTTTGTGGCGACGCGGCGTGCAGTCAGCCGCGCCGAATTCAATCAGATACTTGGCGTTACTGATGTTCTGGCTCGCCGGATTACGCGCTCTCTACTTGATATTGGACTGCTCGACTCGCCTTCCCATCGCGGCAATCTCTCGTTCGGACTCCCATTGAAAAGTCTTCGATTTCTATTCCCGAGACTATGGCCCGAAGTCGATCAGGACTAGGGTCTGTTTACATATGGAACGCACGTGCGAATGCCCGCTATCGGCCGTCCCCCAAGGGGACTTCCTTCGGGGCGCAGGGCAAGGAGTAAGGAGCGCTGCGTGGCCGCGCCACGTGAGCGACGCACGACGCCGCCATGCGGCCGATAGCGGGCATTCCCCTGGAATGGAATTCAGAACTGGGGTTGCCGCGAGAAGGGCCGCTCGCTGCGTCATGCTCCTTGCGAATACGTCGAGTATTCGCGGCGTCGCAATCCTTGCGAGCGGCCCTTCTCGCGGCAACGCACGTGCGTTCCATATGTAAACAGACCCTAGGCTGATCGTCGAAGAGAATGGCTGCAACCGGCTCTCCTCCCTACCGAACCACCCGCGTCACCCCTCGCCCGCGCGGATCGGCCGCCGCCTCCGGCTCGTCCCCATCGATCCTGATCACCTGAACATCGCCGGTGAATTCCTGCCCTTCCAGCTTGTAGCCCTTCGCCTCGAGCTGCTGGGCGAGTTCGCCCTCGATCGGCTTGTACGGCTCCGAATAGATCGTATTCGGCGGCAATAGCTGGTGATGGAAACGCATCGCGGCGAGCGCATCCGGCAACGGCATGTCGAAGTCGTAGATGTCGTTGATCACCTGGAAGATCGTCGTGAAGATCCGCGATCCGCCCGGCGTGCCGATCACGAGCGCGACCTTGCCGTCCTTCGTCAGAATCGTCGGCGCCATCGACGACAACGGGCGCTTCTTCGGCTCGATCGCATTCACGTCGCTGCCGACCACATCGAACATGTTGGCGGCGCCCGGCTTCGCGGAGAAGTCGTCCATCTCGTCGTTCAGCGCGATGCCTGCCCGATCCACCACGACGCCCGAGCCGAACGCGCCGTTCAGCGTGTACGTGTTCGACACCGCGTTGCCCCATTTGTCGACCACCGAAAAATGCGTGGTCTCCGCCTTCTCCGGCATCGAGGTCCCTAGTCCCGGCTGAATGCTCTTCGTGTCCGACAGCATATTCGGATCGACCTCGGCCGCGCGCTTGGCCAGATACGGGTCGTCGATCAGTTGCGCGACCGGCACCTTGTAGAAATCCGGGTCGCCGAGGTACTGCGCGCGATCCGCGAACACGCGCTTCTCGAGCTCCGCGATCAGATGCACGTATTGCACGGAATTGAGCGGCACGTTCTTGAACTCGGGCGCGATATCGGCCTTCATCTTCAGCAGTTGCACGAGCCCGACGCCGCCCGAACTCGGCGGCGGCGCGGTGATCACGCGGTAGCCGTTCCAGTTCGCCTGCACCGGCTCGCGCCAAACCGCCTTGTACTGCGCGAGATCGGCCTTCGTAATCAGGCCGTGGCCGCGCATCGAAGCGGTGATCAGATCCGCAGTCTTGCCCGTGTAGAAATCTTTCGGGCCCTGATCGGAAATACGCTGCAGGACCGCGGCAAGGTCAGGCTGCCTGAAGATGACACCCTGCTTCAGATTGCCGAAGTAGGTGTCGAAATTGGTCTTGCCCGCGAAGTTCTTTGCCGCATCGTCGCGCAGTTTCTGAAGTTGCGGGGCGACCATGAAGCCGTCGCGCGCATAGTGAATAGCCGGCGCGAGCACCTGCTGCCATTTCAGCTTGCCGAAACGGCGCTGCGCTTGCCACATGCCCTCGACGGTGCCTGGCACGCCCACCGCGCGATAGCCGACCAGGCTCATGCCTTTGATGATCTCGCCCTTGTCGTCGAGATACATGTTCTTCGTCGCGGCGAGCGGCGCGCGCTCGCGATAGTCGAGGAAATACGGCTTGTTGTCGACGTACAGCGTCATGAACCCGCCCCCGCCGATGTTGCCCGCATCCGGGAACGTGACCGCAAGGGTGAAGGCGATCGCGGCGGCCGCATCGACCGCATTGCCGCCTTCGTTGAAGATCTGCTCGGCGGCATCGGCGCTGTATGAGTCCGGCACCGCAATCGCCGAACCGGCAAGCACGGCCGGTTGCGTCTTCGCGGGCGCTTTCGCGACAGCAGGCGCCGCCTCGAGAAACCCGGTTGAAACGCAGAGGATTGCAATCAGGGCAAGACCGCTGATCGAAGCACTGGTTGAAGCTTTGACGTTGCGAAACAAGTTCATGACCTCCTCATCGACGACGACATCCGCATGATGGCTTACGCGCGCCCGCGACGGCCGCGCGAGATCTCATCGCCCGCGTCTCGCGGCAGCCGCCGCGTAATCGGAATCGACAGGCACGAGAACAGACCGACGACGAGAAACGCCGGCCAGAAATCGGAGAACACGATGTTCGGATGCCCTTGCACACGATGCGAAATCTGCAGCACGATGCCCGAGATCGTCACGCCGAGGCCGAGCGACATCTGCTGGATGACGCTCGCGACACTCGTCGCGCGGCCGACGTCGCTGCCCGGAATATCCGCATAGGCCAGCGTATTGAGCGACGTGAATTGCAGAGAAGGAAAGAAGCCGCCCACCAGCACGATGCACCAGATCACCCAATGCGGCGTGCCGGGAAAGAACAACCCGTACACGGCGATCGCGAGACCCGCGCACGCGGCGTTGACCATCAGCACGGTACGAAAGCCGAAGCGTTCGAGAATGCGCGACGCCACCGTCTTCATGAAAATCGAACCGAACGCGGATGCGCACGTGATCGCGCCGGCTCTGAACGCGGTCATGCCGAGCCCTTCCTGCAACGCGAGCGGCAACAGGAACGGCACGGCGCCAAGACCGATCCGAAACAGCGAACCGCCGATCACGCTCGCATGAAAACTTGGAATGCGCAGCAAACGCAGATCGAGCACCGGCAGCGCGACGCGGCTCGCGTACAGCACATAAAGCAGCAGCAACACGATGCCGGTCACGCACATGCCGACCGATTGTCCCGTCGACACCAGTTCGCCGCCGACCAGCGAGAGCCCGAGCATGAACAGCGAAGCCCCGCTAGCCGACAGCACGAAGCCGAGCCAGTCAAGCCGGCCCGGATGCGGCTCGCGCGTATTGGCGATGTACTTGTTGGTGAGCCAGATGCCGAGCAGGCCGATCGGCACGTTGATCACGAAGATCAGACGCCAGTGCAGATAGGTCGTGATAAAGCCGCCGAGCGGCGGCCCGACCACCGGACCGAGCAACGCCGGCACCGTCAGATAGTTCATCGCGCGAATGAACTCCGACTTCGGCAGCGACCGGAAGATGATGATGCGGCCCACCGGCACCATCAGCGCGCCGCCGATGCCCTGCACGAAGCGCGCGAGCACGAAGGTAACGAGCGAAGTGGAGGCCGCGCACAGCAGCGAGCCCGCCATGAAGATGCCGATCGCGGTGCGGAACACGGTGCGCGAACCGAAGCGGTCGGCGACCCAGCCGCAGATCGGGATAAAGACGCCAAGGCCGATCACATACGCGGTGACCGCAAGCTTCAGCGTGATCGGATCATGACCGAGGTCGCGTGCCAGAACCGGCAGCGACGTCACGATGACCGTGCCGTCCACGTTTTCCATGAACATCGCGCACGCGACGATCAGCGGAACGATGAAAGCGCCTAAAGCGAGCAGCATTGTCATGGCGACGGGCGGCCAGCCATCAATGGAAAGCGTCGATTATGGCATCGCGGCGACAACAAATGTTGTCGCGCGAGGGGATTTTGCCGTGTGCCATCGCGCGCTGCCGTGCATCTTCGCGCGCGGCACGGACGCCTCAGCGCGATGCGCTGACGAGCGGCTGCAACTGCGGCAGGATCTCGTTGGCGGCGCGCGCGACGTCGTTCGGAAAGTCGATCTCGATCCACGGCGCGCCGCTCACCTCGGCCGTGTCGAACACCTGGCTGCGCTCGAGCAGCAGGTCACGCACCGCCTCTTCGTGCGGCATGTTCGCGCGGCCGCTGTCGATATAGCCCGCGACGATCTGCGTGAAGCGTCGCGCGGTTTCCTCGCGGAAGCGGAAGAAGCCGACCGACTCGCCGATCGTGTCGTACTCCAGATTGACCGCGAGCTGCTTGCGCAACTCGACCGGCACGCCGTCCTTCAGGCACAGCTTGACGGGCTCGTCGCCCGCTTCGAAATCGCGGTCGATCAGCAGACGGTTGACCGACTCGCCCGCCACCAGCGCGCTCAGGATGCGCTCGTCGTACAGCACGTCGGCGTCCATCAGCAGCACGTCGCCGCCGCGCGTCAACGCGTCGGCAACGGTATGCACGGTCAGCACGCTGCCAAGATCGAAGCGCGGATTGAGCACGGTCTCGACCTCGTGCGGCCAGTCGATGCGCGCGAGTTCCGCCTGCACGGATTCCGGCTGGAAACCGAGCGCCAGCACGACGTCGGTCACGCCAGCGGTTTTGAGCATCTGCAGATGCCGTTCGAGCAGGCTCATGCCGTCGAACTGCAACAGGCATTTCGGAAACTGGGCTTGCGGCGGCTGCTGGAGACGCAGGCCGAGGCCCGCTGCGAGAATGATTGCGCGCATGCGCGGTCCTTTGAAAAAAGTACGGAGGTCAATCGGCAACCGGCACGCGCCGTGGAGCGCGCCGTCGTTGCCAGCTTCGTTCGCTGAAGTGCAATACAAGCAGGCCCGGCAGGCCCAGCAGGAGTTCACGCGCACGCTTGGCGAGCGACAACGCCAGCGTCGCGTCGGGCGGCAAACCCACCAGCGGCGCGAGCAGCAGATAGCCGCCCTCCTGCACGCCGAGCGAGCCCGGAATCATGAAGGCCGCGCCGCGAATCGCCTGGCCGATGCTTTCCAGCAGCAGCGCGTCGATCCAGCCGACCGGATGACCGAGAAAACGCAGCGCGAGCCATACCTCGGCCGTGCCGACGAGCCATCCCACGAGGCTCAGCGCAAAGCTCGCCGCCACCCGGCCGCGCTCGCGGTACAGCGACTGCACGGCGGCATCGACGGCTTCCGCGCGCGTCATCAGCGACGACCAGTCGCGCTTGCCGAACACCTTCGACACCACGCCCAGCAGCCGGCCGAACAGACCGCGCCGCTGCGCGAAGTAGAACGCGGCGATCAGCGCGCCGAGCACGCCGGTCGCAATCAGCGTTGCGGTGCGCAGGTCGTGCAGCGTGCCGTGCGCGGCGTACGCGCCGAACATCGCGAGGCCACCGAGCGCGAACACGATTTGCGCGAGCGCCTGCCAGGTCGTGCTGACGGTGATCGCGGCGGCCGCGTCGCGCAGCAGCATGCCGCGCTGCGACAGTTGACGCACCATCACCACCGGGCCGCCGATCTGCCCAGCGGGCAGCAGGCTATTCACCGACTCGCCGATCCAGCGCGCGGACAACGCATCGCGCAGCGAGGGTTCGGCTCGCGCCGCGCTCGTCGCGCCGCTGGTTGCACCGCTTGCCGGACCTTCATGCGCACCGTCACGCGAAGGGTGGTCGCGCCTGAACAGCACGGCGATCGCAGCCGCATCGAGCACGAGCGGCACCACGTGGAACGCGGCGACGACCGCGAGCCCCCAGCCGGCTGCGAGCAAGGTCGACGCCACCGAGCCGAAGCCCTGCCAGGCGAGCAGGCCGACGAACAGCGCCGAGCCGATCGACAGCAGAAGCAGGGCCGCCCGACTCACGCGGCGTCCTTGCCGCGCGAGGCCATCTGACGGAACACCTGGCGGAAACCGAAGTACGCGATCGCGTCCTTCATGTTGGAAACGAAGCGGCGCCACGGCCGCATGTTGGGATCGGTGACGTATTCGAACGTCAGCGACACACGCATCTCGTTCGGCCCGGCCGGCGTGATGCGATGACGCAGCTTGTCGCCATCGAAAAACACGAGGCCGCCCGGCGGAATCTGCACCGAGCCCGGCTGGTCCGGCACCTCCGGATTGCGCGTATGCAGTTCGTAGTCGAGCCGGCACGACGATTCGTCGATCACGCCGAGCAGCAGCGTGTAGCGGCGTCCGTCGTAATACGAAGTATCGTAGTGCCAGCCGATATGGTCGCCGGGGCGCGTGTAGTAGTAGAGCGCGTAGGCGTGCGGATCGTCGGCGGGCGACACCTGCAACTGGTCGCCGCTCAGCTGCTCGAGCCAGCCGATCAACTCCTTCGAGCGATACAGCTCGGCGATGAACGGCGCGAGACGGTCGATCGTATGGCGGCTGACACTGCCGCCCTGCTTGTGACCCGGCAGATAGTTGCGGTTCACTTCGTCGAGCAGCGCGCGCGCGCTGTGTACCAGCTGCGCGGTCACTTCCGGCGCGAGGAACTCGTCCAGATACAGAAACGCGCCCTGCGCGGCGAAGTCTTTACGCAGACGCGCGTTGTCGAACGTGCGGGTACGGCTCGCGACCGCGCGGTCGGCATCGGGCGTGGGCGTGAGCGCCGCCACGGGCGTGCCTGACGACACGGGCGCGATCACGTCGTCTTCGGCGTGCAGATTCATTTGCTGGCCCACTGTTGACGGGATTCAGACGCGCTGGCGGCCTTGGCCGTCGGACGAGCGCTACGGCGCGCGACGCGCCAGTAGTCGATCACCACCCATACGGCGAACAGCGGCGCGCCGATCGACGCGACCACCACGAACGGCGCGATGACATTCGTCAGCGTGACGATGGGCAGCAGGTACAGCACGTCCTCGGTTTCGAAGCCCCCCATCGACGCCTGCTTCGTGCCGGCCTTGCCGACCATTTCCTCGATCCGCATGCGCAAAAAGAAGATCAGGGCGACCGCGCGACACCAGCCACCGCGCCGAGCACGCCGGGAGCGAGCTTCAAAGCGTCGATCTGCGCGCCGCCGACACCGATACCCATGCCGACGAACAGCATCACGGTCACGAGCGCATCACAGGCGAGGTCGTAAAAATGACCGATGCGGCTCGACTTGCCGCCCACTCGCGCGAGTTCGCCGTCCGTGTGATCGACGAAATTCGACAGGACGATCAGCAGTGCGCCCGCATTGGCCCACTCGAATCCCCCGTGCGCAAGGCACAGCGCGCCTGCGACGCCGATCAGCAGGCGCAGCGTGGTCAAATGGTTCGGGGTGACCCAGGTGTCGACTAACGGTGTCACGAGCCGGCGGGCGAGCCGGGCGTCCCACGTACGTGGCGGCGGAACGTTGATTGGAGGTCGGGGTTGCGAAGTCATAAGGCGGAAATATATACGGGATTCTGAAAGCTTGCTGTTATGTCATACGTTTCTCTGCAATTTGCAAATGCCGTTCGTGTGTCCGTCACAAAGCGGAATTCACCGAATCGCTGTACAGTGCGAATCCAGTTGTGCCAGTCACGCGGAATCTGTTCGATGTGCAGCACCGCTCGTGCCCTCCGGGGGATGGCGCAGTGGTTGCTAATCCACGACATCGACTGTTGACGCCCGCCTACGCTCATGAACCGTCTCCTTGTCCCTCTGCTGTTTGCCGCCGCCGCCGCGCTGCCCCTTTCCTCGTTCGCCGTGGAGCTCGACGCGCCGCTGACATGCAATGAGAGCGGCCACCAGTTCATTGCCGATCTGATGCAGCAGCAGCTGATCAAACCGAAGCCAAGTCACGTCGAAAGCAACTCGATCAACGCGTTTTCGCCGATGCCCGATGTGCATCTGACCGCGTTCGGTTTCCGCGTATTCGCGGTGGTAGGCTTCGAAAAGGACGACCCGATGTTCCGGGTCGGCGACGGCGAACCGGTCGCCCAGTCCGCGTATGGCGCGGTCGTGTTCGGCAGCGACGACAATGTTAAAAGCGCGCTTGAAAACGCCGGCAGCACGGCGATCGTGCATCACGTCGCGCCGCTCATCACGGCGATTTTCTGCAAGCGCAGCTAGGGTTTGGCGAGACGTCGTATTCGACCGTTTCGCCACGATCGTCGATATCTTCGACCACGAGCCAGTTCGAGTGGCCAGTGACATAGCAGCGCCGCTCTGCCAGCTGCGCCATGATCGCCGGCAGTGTCAGCGACCAGCGGATCCGATCACGACGCAACCGCGCCTACAACCGCCACTTACCCCGGCCGACGAAACTCGTTTGCCACCCACGCCGCGGCGCTCGCCTTGCTGAGCTTGAACGTCGGCGCAACCTGCACTTGCGCGATCTGCTCGCCGAAAATATCGAGCGCGCTCAACAGTGCGTACGGCTCGTCTTCGTCGGGAACGATGTCGAGCGTGATGTCGAGTTCGTCGTTGCCGTCCGCGCTCGGCACGCGCACCGTCTTGTGGAGTTGCGCGCGCAGCTGCTGCTCGTGACGACGCAGCACTTCCGCCGCGGTTTTCACGAGCGTGTTGAACGCCGGTACGTCGAGCGGCTTCGGATCCTTCTTGTTGCGGCCCATGGTCCACGGTCCGACGAGCGCAGGCTCCGCCTCGCCGTCCTTGATCATTTCGACGGCCCAGCCTTCGTCGTCTTCGTTCTTGATGATGCGCGCGGTCCAGCCGTTGTCGCGCCACAGACGGTCTTCATGCACGCTGTCGTCCGGTCCGAGGAACTCGGCATTCGTGTCGGTCGAGGGAAAGGGCGTGTCGGTCATCACAGGTTCACTCACTTCGCGGGGCGCACAAACAGATTTCGAACCCGCGATTCTACCTGCCCAGCCGCTTGGCCCTGCTTGCTCTGACGAACGGACAAGGCGCGTTCGGAACGGCGCCGCCGCTCAACGCGCAAAAAGTTATATTTACCTACGCGACGATTTATAAATCCGCTTTAAATGTCAGATAAAAAAACGCGGCCCGAAAGCCGCGTGTAAAAATGAAAAAGACACCCTTTGGTCGAAGGGGTCTATCAAAATTATAAGTGGCATCCCCCATCGATTTCAGGCTTTCTTCGAAAGACTGCATTGCGCAAAACCGTGGGAATCAGCGCAAACGGCCTCGTCCGCTTTCCCCTCGTGCTCGCCGCGAGGCCTTGAGCCGTTACCGCCCGACAACAGCCCGTGACTTGACAGCGCGTCCCGCCATTCATCGTTAAAAATAATTTCCTTTTGCAGACCTGCACTTACGCGATTAATTCACATAATCCCGGATTCGAAAATAGACCGTTGTAAGGCGCGCAATTAAATATCCGCATAGCGGCAATTACACTTCGCTGCGAATCGACAGTCACCGGCGCGCAAGCAGCAACTTTCGCTCGAATGCCGATTCGGCGCGAACGTCGCGGCGATCAATACGCTTGCGCCGTCGTCGACCGGCAACCAGGTCGCCGCGGCAGTCGGTCTGCGGCATCGCTTCTGACGGCGCTTCTCACCACGCTTTTCATGCAGGCATTGCGCCGCGCGGCCATCCCCGCGTGGCGCGGTCGAACCCACGCGACACGATCACGTTCGGGTATTTTCATGGGCCTTACGGTTTGCCGTCAGACCAATAAACGCATGGCCGCGCTAGTGACGACGTCGACACATGCTCGGTATACTGCCCCGGCCGCCGTGCGACGCCGCGAAACCTCGCCGCCTGCACGGCAGCTTCGTCGCGAAGCATCGCGCTGTACGTCAGCGCATCGCGCTTCGCCCGCGCCTCACCTTCCCATGCATGACCGGGAATGCCGACGATCGGATCATGAAAAGACTTCTCCTGCTTGCCCCAGTTGTCGCCCTCACCGCCACCCTCGCCGCTTGCGGTTCATCGGGCGGCCCCGCGCGCGATGCGTCCGCACCGCTCGTGTACGTGTCGTCGTCACGCACGCCTGCGTCCATCGCCGCCTGCCTCGAAGAACGTCTGCCGCGCGTGCGCACCTCGCACGCCGGCGCGGCGACCGAACTTGCGGTCGGTGCCGATTCGCACAACTCGTACTTCGTCACGCTGACCCCGCTCAACGGCACCACGGTCATCAAGGTCGTGCATCCGGCCAATGCGCCCGACGATCCGCCCGAAGAGGAGATGCGCTTCGATATCGCGCGCTGCGCGACCTGAGCGGCGCGGCGCGCTTGAACGCCGTGCGCGTCATGCACGGAAGGCCGGTGCGCGAATTTTTATCTCGCGCATCGGCTATTTTTTTACGCGCCCATCTGCGAACATAGCCGCCCTTTGTTTTTCGCGCGGCACGTGTGCCGCGAGTTTCGATGGCATCCAGCAAAGCGCATCATGCGACCGGTTTCGCAGCCGGCATCATCGCGGCGGCGATCGTCGCGCGCAGCGGCGGCAGTCCGTTTCATGCTGGCGTGCTGCTGAGCTTCATCGCCGGCGTGGCCGGCAGCACCGCGCCGGACTGGCTCGAAGTCGCATGGTGGTCGCGCGCGCGGCGGCTGTGGATCACGCATCGCACGTTGACGCATTGGGGCATCGGCTGGCTCGCGCTGCTCGCGGTGTCGTATCACACGCTCGGACATTCGATCTTCGCGGCGCCCGCGTTCGGCTTCGCGTGCGGCGGCCTGATGCATCTGCTCGCCGACTGGCCGAATCCGCTCGGCGTGCCGTGGATCGCCGGGCGACATTCGTTGAATCTATGGAATAGCGGGCACTGCGATCTGATCGTCGTCGCGGCGTCCTGGGCGGCCGCGTGGTTTATCGGCGAGCATGTGTGGCTGCATGGCATGCATGCGTTGCCGTGGTTGCGCCATTGGCCGATCGGCTAGGCGCAGCGCGATGCTATCGGCCCGGCGTGCGGGCGCGGCGGCTAGCCGTGCATCATTGCCGTCCGTTGTCGGTGCGCTCTCCTTCGCGGACCTTGCCTTGCGATACGCTGCTGCCCGGCGGCACGCTATGCGTGAGCCACACGTTGCCGCCGATCACCGACCCGCGCCCGATCGTCACGCGTCCGAGAATCGTCGCGCCCGCGTAGATCACGACATCGTCCTCGACGATCGGATGCCGGGCGTTGCCCTTGATCAGCGTGCCGTCCTCATCGGCCGCGAAGCTCTTCGCGCCGAGCGTGACCGCCTGGTACACGCGCACGCGCTCGCCGATGATCGCTGTCTCGCCGATCACCACGCCGGTGCCGTGATCGATGAAGAAGCTCGGCCCGATCGTCGCGCCCGGGTGAATGTCGATGCCGGTCGCCGAGTGCGCGATCTCGTTGATGAAGCGCGCGAGCAGCGGCACGCCGAGCCGATGCAGCGCATGCGCGAGCCGATGATGCGTCATCGCCCACACGCCCGGATAGCACAGCAGGATTTCGGTGATGTGCTGCGCGGCGGGGTCGCCGGTGTACGCAGCCTGGATGTCGCTGACGAGCAGCGCGCGTATGCCCGCCAGCTGCGTCGCGAACTCGCGCGCCACCGCGAACGCGCGCTCCCGCAACTCGGCGTCCGGCGTCTCGCCGAACTCGGGCAGGAAGCGCAGCGCGCGGCGAATCTGTTCGGCGAGCAGCCGCAACGTGCTTTCGAGCGTGTGGCCGACGTAGTAGTCGACCGTTTCGTCGGTTAGATCGGGCGCGCCGTAATGCGTCGGAAACATCGCGGCGCGCAGACCGGCCACGATATTGACCACCGCTTCGCGCGATGGCAATTCGCGAATGCCGAGCGGATGCCGCGTGCGATGCAATTGCTCGCGCGAGGCGCGCAGGTCGGCGACGATCTGTTCAAGGCCCCAGTTATGGGAAGGCTCGTTGGGCATAAGGGACGGCGCCGTGCGGCGTGCACGGTTCGAAGTGGTTATCGAGCAGAGATTACCGCGTTTTAACGGTGCCCGCCCGGCAGCGCGCAGGTCGGCTCGGATTCATTGCGTCGACGTGCACTGGCCCGCACGCATCGTTTCCTGACTTCAGATAGTCAGACTGCTCGCGTCGATCCAGCGCACTGCCCAATCGCGCGCGTGCGCGATGGCAGCGGCTTCGTCGGAGAAGCGCAGTTCCGTGGGAAAGAAACGGTTAGCGACCAGTTCGCCGTCGCTCGAGCGCGAGATCACCACATACGGTTGCCAGGAGCCGTCGCCCGAGCGCGCCGGTTCGCAATTCAAAAGATAGCCGCGATGTGTGAATGCAGCATCGAAGTGCATGAGTCACCCGCCCCTGAAGCCCCGTAACATTTTCTCAGTCGCGCGGCCATTTGTTTGTTAGTTTTTCCGACCATGCTGGAACAGCCGGAGCATGCCGCCAATTTATCCGCGCGTCGGTCGCAGGAGTAAGATCATACTCTGTAGAAAATACGCGTCCATTGAAAAAAACCAAATGAATCGCGGACGTCATCGCCATTCAATCGCGAGGCAACGCCACTCGCATCGAAGGATGGCGGACAACGCATCGCGACTCTCGCGCACCGCGGCGCCGTGTCAGTCGGAACGGCTTTTGCTCTTTTCTTCGAATGTCCGCTTCAGGAGAATGCACGATGAACAGCGCGATCAGCAAACCCGAAAACGCCGGTACGAAACCGGACCCGAAGGACCCACGAAGCACGGACCTGCACAACGACCGCACGCACGACAGCACGGTCGACACCGACGGCAAGAACCGCGAAGCGGCCCGTCTGGCGGGCCACGGCGCGATCTCGCCCGACGCGGTCACGACCAGCAATGCGACGCTCGACAACAGCGTGCCCGAGTCGCTCGATGGCATGGCCGGCTTCGACAGCAGGGTCGGCGGCAACCACCTGCTGCTCGCGCTCGAGCCGGGCTACTCGGTGATCGACAAGGGCATGGCCGAGCCGCTCGACGTCTACTCGGCCGACCATCAGTACGACGACCCGCGTCCGGTCGGACAGCGCCACGATCGTGGCCGCATTCACTATGCGCTCAATCATTTGCGGCCTGCGCGCGTAATCGAATTACATCGGGTGAAATAGGCGCGCGCGTATCATCCCTTTATACGCGCGCGTTTGAATTACCGGGTTTATTCCGATTTATCAGGCAATCACGCAGCACGCACCGTTTTATTCTGGTGCGTGCTTTGCTTGGTTTAACGTGGGTTCGTTTAACGGAGTTGCGGATGAAAAGAATCGTCGTCATCGGTGCCACGGGCACGCTGGGCCAGGCAATCCGCGCGGAGCTGAAGGCGCGTCACGAAGTGATCGAAGTGGGCGCGACGCGCGGGCAATATCAGGTCGATAGCACGGACCCGGCGAGCGTCGAGCGGCTGTTTCGCGACATCGGCAAGGTGGACGGCGTCGTCACCGCGACCGGCAAGGTGCATTTCGGTCCGCTGGAGCAGATGAGCATCGAGCAGTTCCGGGTCGGGCTGCGCGACAAGCTGATGGGCCAGATCAACGTCGTATTCGCGGCGCTGCCGTATGTGAACGACGGCGGATCGTTCACGCTGACGAGCGGCATTCTGGGCGACGAGCCGATCCCGCAGGGAGCGAGCGCGACGACCGTCAATCTCGCGCTCGAGGGCTTCGTGCGCGGCGCCGCGATCGAACTGCCGCGCGGGCTGCGCATCAACGTGGTGAGTCCGACCGTGCTGACCGAGTCGATGGAAGCTTACGCGCCGTTCTTTCGCGGCTTCGAGCCCGTCAGCGCGCAACGCGCGGCGCTTGCTTATCTGCGCAGTGTGGAAGGGGCGCAGACGGGGCGCGTGTATCGCGTGGGGTATTGAACCTCAGTGAATCTCCGGCTCGCCCGAGCTATCGGGACTCACGCCGCCGCGCTGCAGGAAGTCGAAATCGCAGCCTTGATCCGCCTGCATCACGTGCGCCTGATGCAGGGCGCCATAGCCGCGCTCGAAGCGCGCAGCGGGTTTGACCCACGCGGCCTTGCGGCGCGCGAGTTCTTCGTCCGATACCAGCAGATTCAGCCTGCGGCGCGGCACATCGAGCTCGATCAGATCGCCGCTTCGCACCAACGCCAGCGGCCCGCCGACGAATGCCTCGGGCGCCGCGTGCAGCACGCACGCGCCATAGCTCGTGCCGCTCATCCGCGCGTCAGAGATGCGCACCATGTCGCGCACGCCCTTTTGCAGCAGCTTGCGCGGAATCGGCAGTTGACCCCATTCGGGCATGCCCGCGCCGACCGGCCCCGCGTGCTGCAGCACGAGCACGCAGCTTTCGTCGATGTCGAGCGCGTCGTCGTCGATGCGCGCGGCCATGTCGTCGTAGTCGCTGAACACGACCGCACGGCCCGTATGCACGAGCAGATGCGGCTCGGCCGCGCCCGGCTTGATCACGGCGCCGTCGGGCGCGAGATTGCCGCGCAGCACCGCGAGGCTGCTGTCGCGCAGTAGCGGATTCGTGCGGCGGCGGATCACGTCGTCGTTGAAAATGCGCGCGCCGGCAAGGTTCTCGCCGAGCGTGCGGCCGTTCACGGTTTTCTGCGAGCCGTCGATCAGTTCGCCCAGTTCCGCGAGCAGCGCGCGCAAACCGCCCGCGTAGAAAAAGTCCTCCATCAGATAGGCGCCGGTCGGTCTGATGTTCGCGAGCACGGGCGTGCGGCGCGCGATCTCGTCGAAGCGGTCGAGCGTCAACTCGATGCCCGCGCGCCGTGCAAGCGCGATCATATGCACGACCGAATTGGTCGACCCGGACAGCGCGACACAAGTCGTCACCGCGTTATCGACCGATGCCGCCGTGATCAGGTCCGACGGCTTCAGATCCTCCCACACCATCTCGACGATACGCATGCCGGTTTTCGCGGCCATCTGCGCATGCCGCGAATCGGGCGCGGGAATCGACGCGAAGCCGGGCAGCGTGAAGCCCAGCGCTTCGGCCGCGCTCGTCATCGTCGATGCGGTGCCCATCGTCATGCAGTGACCGGGCGAGCGCGCGATGCCACCCTCGACGCCCTGCCAGTCGTCCGGCGTCAGCGTGCCCGCGCGCAGTTCGGCCCAGTAGCGCCACGAGTCGGAACCCGAGCCGAGCGTCACGCCGTTCCAGTTGCCGCGCAGCATCGGGCCGGCAGGCAGAAAGATGGCGGGCAGATCCATCGAGATCGTGCCCATCAACAAAGCGGGCGTGGTCTTGTCGCAGCCGCCCATCAACACGACGCCGTCGGCGGGATACGAGCGCAGCATCTCCTCGGCTTCCATCGCGAGGAAATTGCGGTACAGCATCGTGGTGGGCTTCTGAAACGGCTCGGACAGCGTCTGCACAGGCAGCTCGATCGGAAAGCCGCCGGCCTGCCAGATGCCGCGCTTCACTTCCTCGACGCGCTGCTTGAAATGCGTGTGGCACGGATTGATCTCGCTCCACGTGTTCAGAATCGCGATGACCGGCTTGCCCGCGTATTCGTCGCGGTTGTAGCCCATCTGCGCGGTGCGCGAGCGGTGGCCGAACGAACGCAGATCGTTCGCGCCGTACCAGCGATGACTACGCAATTCCTCGGGGGTCTTTCTCTTCGTCAACGTCTACTCCACGATTGGCGCCGACCATGCGTCAGCGCCTCTGTTCTTTCACGCGGGACACGATCTGCGTCGGGCTCACGAATTGTAGTGCGATCAGCACCCAGACCAAGGTGATCGCCATATAGATCATCGCCATCGCATCGATCGATTGCGGCGCGCGCACGCCGGTCGAAAACACAGCGTAGTACAACGCGACCACCAGCGTTTGCGTGGCCGGACCGGCCGTAAAAAACGTCAGCTCGAACATGCCGATCGTGCGCACCAGCACGAGCAGCCCCGCCGCCAGCATGCCCGGCACGAGCAGCGGCAGCAGCACGTAACGGAAATAGCGGAACGTGTTCGCGCCGAAAATACGCGCGGCCGCTTCGAGATTCGGATCGATCTGCTCGATGAACGGCGTCATCACGAGAATCACGAACGGCAGCGCCGGTACGAGATTCGCAAGAATCACGCCCCATAGCGTGCCGGCGAGTCCGACCTTGTACATCGCGGTCGCCATCGGAATGCCGTAGGTGACGGGCGGCACCATCAACGGCAGCAGAAAGATCAGCATCGCAAGGCGCTTGCCGCGGAATTGCACGCGCGCGAGCGCATACGCAGCCGGCACGCCGAGCAGCACCGACAGCAGCACGACCGCGCCGACCACCTGCACGGTCACCCACAGCACGCTCGCGAGCTGGAAGTCGCTCCAGGCCTGCGCATACCAGTGCAGCGTGAAGCCTTGCGGCAACGCGGTGCCGAACCAGCGCGTCGCGATCGAATTCACCGCGACGGTCGCAATCAGCAGCACGACGTTGATCAGGAAGAACGCCATCACGGCCCACACCAGCACCTGCCAGATGCGGCCCGGCAGATTCGCGCGCTGACGCGCACGTTGCGCTGGCTCGCGGGCGCCGTCGCCCGGCTGAGGCGCCGCGGAAGCGGAGGTGGACGCGGACCAGTCGGGCTGCGTCGCGCGACGATCGGTCGTCATCAGCCTTTGCCTCCCGTTACGGGACCACGATAGAACCAGCGGCGCGCGCCGAGCAGCGCGGCGACCACCAGCAGTTGCACGAAGCCCATCACCATCGCGATCGCCGATGCGAGCGAATAGTCGTAGCTCTCGAACGCGGCTTCGGCCGCGGCAATCGACATCACGCGCGTCGGACCCGCGGGCGCGCCGAGCAGCACCGCCGACGGAAACACCGAGAACGCCTGCACAAACGACAGACACGCGGCCATCGTGAGCCCCGGCACGAGCAGCGGCAGATAGATGCGGCGAAACTGCTGCCACGGACTCGCGCCGAGCGTCGCGGCCGCGCTTGCGAGCGTCGGGTCGATGCCGGTCACGTACGACAGCGTCAGCAGAAACGCGAACGGAAAGCCCGACACGATCAGCGACAGCAACACGCCCGTGAAGTTGTGCGTGAGCCGCACCTCTTGGGTGTACAGATGCAGCGCCTGCAACGCCTGCGGCAGCCAGCCGTGCGGACCGAAGTACGTGAGCATGCCGTCGGCGATCAGCACGGTGCCGAGCGTCACCGGGATCACCAACAGCGTCGTGACGATCTTCTGATACCGCGAGTAGCGGCGCAGCGCGAACGCGACTGGCACCGACACGCCGACGTTGATCAGCGTGGCCGGCACCGACAGCTTCAGCGTAACGAGAATCGTCGGCCACATCGACGTGTCGGTGAAGAACGTCAGATAGTTGGCCCACACGCCGCCGCCGTTCATCGGCCGGAACGACAGCGCGAGACCATACCCGAACGGATAGATGAACAGCGCGACGATAAAGAGCAGCGCGGGCGCGACGAGCCAGGCCTTGGCATCGCGCGGCGCGCGGGACGTAAGCGGGGGGACAAGCGTCGGCGTGTTCATGCGGCCTCGGCGTCGTAGACGAGCACGCACGACGGCCGCACGCGCAGCGTGATGCGCTCGCCCTCCGCGCATTCACCGGTCACGCGCGCCCACACGTCGCCGAACGCGGTCTTCACGCGCAGCAGCGAATCGTGGCCGCCGTACTCGACCGCGTCGATCAGCGCCTCGAACGCGTTGGCGGCGCCGGGCTCGGCGCGCTCCATGTCTTCGGGGCGCAGCGCGACACTCACGCGTTTGCCGTCGAAGCCGGCCATCGGCGTACCGATGAGCCGCACGCCGTTGGCACTGACCACGACGCCATCGCCTTGCATGCCCTCCAGCGTGAACTCGGCGACATTGCGATAACCCATGAAGCGCGCGACATGCAGATTGCGCGGCCGCGTATAGACCTCCTTCGGCCTCGCGACCTGCTGCACGACACCCTCCCTCATCACGACGATGCGATCGGCCATCGACAGCGCTTCGTCCTGATCATGCGTCACGTACAGCGTCGCGCGTTCGAGCTGCGTATGGATGCGGCGAATTTCCGCGCGCATTTCGATGCGCAGCTTCGTATCGAGATTCGACAGCGGCTCGTCCATCAGGATCAGCGGCGGCTCGATCACGATCGCACGCGCGATCGCGACACGCTGCTGCTGGCCACCGGACAATTGGCCGGGCAGCTTGTGCTCATGCCCCGTCAGTTGCACCAGTTTCAAGGCCTCGCGTGCGCGGCGCGCGATCTCGCTTCTGCCGACGCCGCGCATTTTCAGCCCGAAGCCGACGTTCTCCAGCACGCTCATATGCGGGAACAGCGCGTAGTTCTGGAACACCATGCCGAAGCCGCGCTTTTCCGGCGGCAGCACGTCGATGCGCCGCTCGTCGAGCCAGATGCCGCCGCCGGTGAGCGGCTGCAATCCGGCGATGCAGTTCAGCGCCGTCGATTTGCCACAACCCGACGGCCCCAGCAGCGCGATGAACTCGCCGCGCCGGATCGTCAGATCGAGACCCTGCAGCGCGGCGATCGCGTGGCCTTGCGCGTTGGTGAAACTGCGGCTCACCGAATCGAGCCGCAACTGCTCAAAGTGATGCTTCATGGCGGTTTCCTGATCCGCGTGAGGCGACGGATGTCGCGAGTGCCGCGCGTGCGGTGGGCGCGGCGCATCAGGCAGTTAAGCCGAGGCGCGTGATCGCTGAAAACATGCAGCGCGGCGGTACCTCACGCCGCGCTGCGTTTCGCCTCGTTTTCCGTCGCAATGGAGAAGGCCTAACGGGTCTTCTGCGCGCCGATGTCGCTATCCCACTTCCTGAAGGCGGCGACCATCGCTGCTGCATTCAGTGGCAAAGCATGCGGACGATCGGCCAACAACTTCGCGTATTCGGGCCGGCCATACTTTTGCAGTACCTCCTGGCTATGCGCGGGCGCCTGCTCGACGGAGACGCCCTTGATCGCGGGGCCGGGATAGAAGTAGCCGTCGTCGTAGGTCAGCGCCTGCTGCGCGGGCTCCAGCATGAAGTTCATCATTTTGTACAGCACGTCGAGCTTTTCCTTCGGCACGCCCTTCGGGACCACCATGTAGTGCGCGTCGTTGACCCACGTCATGTTGTCGAACGGCTGTACGCGGAATTCGGCCGGCACGATGCCGAGCGCGCGCGGATTGATGTCCCAGCCGGTCACGGTCACGGTCATGTCGCGCGTGCCTTCGCCCAGTTCCTTCATCACCGCCGAGGTGCCGCCCGGATAGTACGGTATGCAGTCGTTCAACTGCTTCAGGAACGCCCACGTCTTGTCCCAGCCGTGCACCGGGTCCTGCGGGTCCTTGTCGCCGAGCACGTAGGGCAAGCCCATCAGGAACGTGCGGCCAGGACCGGAATTGGCCGGCCGCGCGTAGATCAGCTTGTCGGGGTGGGCCTTGCACCATTGCAGCAGTTGCTCGGGTGTCTTCGGCGGCTCGCTGACCTTGGCCGGGTTGTATTCGAGCAGCGGACCAGCCGGCATATACGCGACCTCGAGCCCGTAGCCTTGCGCGAGATCCTGCATCTTGCGCGGGCCCGGCGCGTACTTGTCGAGCACGCCGGGGAACTGCGCCGCGTTGTCGGGCAGCAGCTTGATCCACAGGTTCTGTTCGATGCCGGCCGCGAGCGCGTCGGTGCCGGTCAAAACGAGGTCGATGTCGGAGCGGCCCGCGGCTTGCATCGCCTTGATCTTGCCGGGCAATTGCGGCGCGGGCGCGTTCGTGAACGTGATGTTCGCGACGAGATTCGGATTCTTCGCCTTGAACGCCTCGAAGCCCTTCTGCGTGAGTTGAAGATCGCCGGCCACGTCGACGATATTGATCGTGACCGGATCGGCCGCGTGCGCGGCAAGGGTGAACGCCGCGCTCGCGGCGATACAGACGGATACCAGCTTGAACGACAACCTGTGCGAAACAGTCATTGCGTCTCCTCGCTTCTTGGTATGGAAGCCCGCTGGTCGATGCGTTGCGGGCGGTGTCTTTCTACCAAGGGAACATAGCGAAGCGCAACAGCCGATGTCAAGCAAATAGTCGAGAGTGTGAGTCGGGCGAGAAAATGGCTCGTTTAACCTGAAATCCTTGTCGTTCAATGCCCGGCACCGCGGGTTAAGGGCAAACCCGAGCCCTCGCCGCGATAGCAATACATGTTGTCTGGTTAGCGGACAACTGCTCAACCTCCGCGCACGCCCTGCGTATTGACGAACAGCGAATACAACCCGTGGCTCGCCGCCATGAACAGACGGTTGCGATGCCGTCCGCCGAAGCAAACGTTCGCGCAACGCTCTGGCAATGCGATGTGGCCGAGCGGCTCGCCTTGCGGGCTGAACACGCGCACGCCGTCGAGCTCGTCGGTGCCCATGCCCCACCCGCACCACAAGTTGCCATGCGTGTCGACACGAAAACCGTCCGGAGTGCCCGGACCCGCGTCGATCAGCACGCGGTTGTTCGACAGCGTCGTGCCTTTGCCATTGGCCTCGACATCGAATACGCGGATCTTGCGCGGCTCGCCGCGCGATTGGACCACGTACAGCAGCGATTCGTCCGGCGAGAACGCGAGACCGTTCGGGGCGAGCACGTCGTCGATGACCATCGACACCTCGCCCGACTGGCCGTCGATCCGATACACGCACGCCTTCAGCTCGGACTGCTGCTGCTCGCCCTCGTAGAAACCTTCGATGCCGAAGGTCGGGTCGGTAAACCAGATCGAGCCGTCCGATTTGACGACTACGTCGTTCGGCGAATTGAAGCGCTTGCCCTGATAGCGATCGGCGAGCACGGTGATCGAGCCGTCGTACTCGGTGCGCGTCACACGCCGCGTCAGGTGCTCGCAACTGACGAGACGCCCTTCGCGATCGCGCGTATGGCCGTTCGCATTGTTCGACGATTGACGGAACGTGCTGACCGCGCCCGTCGTTTCGTCCCAGCGCAGGATGCGGTCGTTCGGAATGTCGCTCCACAGGAGATAGCGGCCATCGCCGAACCACACCGGCCCCTCCGACCAGCGCGTGCCCTGATGCAAGCATTCGACCGACGCCGACGCGATGATCAACGACTTGAAGCGCGGATCGAACACACGGATGGAGGGATCGGGATAGCGTCGGCTGTGATCGGTCATGGGGTTGTCTGCGTGTCGGAGCGGTTCGATTGGGTGGCCGCGAACTCGCGCTCGAGAGCGAGCAGCGTGCGCGCGGTCTGCGCGATCTTCGCATGATGCTCGCGCGGTGTCGAACTGAGCAGCGGCTGCAGCGGCCCCATGTCGGCGAGGCCCGTGAACGTGATTGCATCGTGCAGCACGCGGATCAGCGAGATGTCGTTGCGCAGCGTTTCGAGCGGCATGAACGCATCGTGCAGACGTTGGGCGGTGTCGCTATCGGCGCTATCGGCGCTATCGGCGCTCCGGCCGCTTTGCACCGCGCGCAGCAGCGCCATCACCATGCTCGGCGCGATACAGCCGCTTCCGGTCGTCCACGCTGCGAGCCCGAACTCGCGCAGATGCACGAGCGCCGGCCACTCGCCCATGCCCGATACGATCTTCGCGGCCGGCACGCGTTGCAACAGCCGGCGCAGATACGGATCGTCAGCGGGGTTGTCGCGCGGGATCGCATACTTGACCGCGCTCAGCGTCCCACGCTCGACGAGCCGCGCGAGCGTATCGACAGCGACGTAGTTTTCGCTCTTGATATACAGCGTGAGCGGCATGCCGGCCGTGTCGGCGATCCGCGTGAGGCCCGTCTCGACGCCCTCGGGCGTCGTGAAGCCGCCGAGCGGCAGCACCATCGCCGTGCGGTAACGCGTCTGCGCGAGGATGCGCGCCTGATCGAGCATCTTGCCGTAGTCGGGACCCAGCGCCGGAATCACCCGTGTCCCGGGACCCGCGGCCTCGGCGAGCAGGTCCAGCAGCTCGCGGTATTCGCTGACCGCGACGTGATAAAGGTTCGCATTGCCGCCATACAGTAGCGTGCGTACGCCGCCCGCTTCGATATGGCGGATCAGCGCGAGATTCTGGGCAGGGTCGAGCGTGTAGTCGGTCCGGCGCGCGAGCGGCGGCACGGCCATGACCGACGCGGCGAACTCGCCGTCGCTCAGCGGTGATTCGTTCATGATGGTTGACGCGGAAACGCGCCAGGCGGAGGTTTCACGGTAGCATCGGCATCGCAATGTTGTCAAACAACCTGCGCGTGACGATCGCCCGGCATGCCGTCGGCGGCGAATTGCGCGGGAGCCGATCACGAAATTTCCTTTTGTATAACAATGAAGCGGGCCCGCAGCCAGCGGAATCGGCGCAGGCTTTTTTTGGCAACAAGGACACGGCGAGCAATAACCCGCTTTCCCGGATAATCGAGTAAATACGATTTATTTTAAAGCGCGACGAAATAATGCTGTCAACGAAACATATTAAAATCTGTCGCCGGATGCCGATTAGCCGCGCCGCGCACCCGAGAAGCCCGGCCGGGTTAAAGATTTATTTCAATCAGCATAATAATAGGCGACGCCGGCGTTGCTATCACGTGGCGGCTATCGTTTACCCCGCGGAGCACCGGCGCATTGCGTTCGAGTTTTTAGTGATAGATTATGCGGACCAAAAGAGCGGACCGAAGTTTGTCTGCCAATAACCGCGAACGGGATGTTTGCGAGCCTGAGAGAGCCAAAAAATTGTCGCTACACTTTATCGAGCAGATGGCACCGCTACTGGACGCCGCCGACGAGGCGGAATGGTTCGGCGTGATTACGGGCTTTGCCGAAACGTGGGGCTTCGACAAGATTCTGGTCGCGATGCTGCCGCGGCCAACCATGCGTCTCGAGGACGCTTACCTGCGCAGCACTTACGCACCGGCATGGCGCCAGACGTACGACGAGCAAGGCATGGCGCATATCGATCCGACGGTCGCACACTGCCTGTCACGCTCATCGCCGCTGGTCTGGACGCCCGAGATTTTCGCCAGCCCGGCGCAGCAATCCCTGTATGAGGAAGCTCGCTCGTACGGCCTCGGCGCGGGCGTGACGCTGCCAATTCATGGGCCGAATCTGGAAGCCGGCATGATGTGCTTCGTCAATGACGACAAGCCGTCAGACGGGTTCAGGCGCCATGTGAACGCCGCGTTGCCGAACCTCGTGCTGTTGCGCGACCTGGTGATCGACACCAGCAAACAGCATCTGAATTCACATGCGCAGACCTTGATGCCGAAGCTCACGCCGCGCGAGCGAGAATGTCTGAAATGGACCGCACGCGGCAAATCCACGCGGGAGATATCTCACATCCTGAGTTGCTCGGAAGCGGTGGTGAACTTCCATATGAAAAACATCAGGGCGAAATTCGGCGTGAATTCGCGGCGTGCGGCAGCCGTGATCGCGGCGCAGCTTGGGCTTATTGACCCGGGTTGAGCAGCGCGGCCGCGTCGCGGCTGTACATCACACGCTCGGCGCGACCCAGATCGGCGTCCGACACGGTCTTCATGAAGTACAGACCCAGCAGGATCGACACCGGCGCCGGGATCTCCGCGCCCGACTCGAAGCGGCTGCCGCGCGATTGCGTGACGCCGAAGCGAGCCCAGAAACGGCGCTGGCTCTCTTTTTTCTTCTTCCGATAGGCAATGATCAGAACCCGATCCACTGCCGAAGAGACCTCCGAAGGACGCGCCTGGAGGTGGGTTTGCGGTTGCCAGTGATTGTCGAGGAGTTCCATTTTGGACCCTTGTAGGTTGGGGGCGGAGACGAGTCTGAATTCTGATATACCCGATAAGCATCCACACCTATCCAGGTAGGTAGGTGGCGCAAAGATTCAGAATGCATAAGTTTTCCTGCGTATCTGGCAGCCCCCCAACGCGTACAGGAGAACGTCATGCAAACCACGATCCGAATTGGACTCCGGCAGGAATTCGACAACGAACTGATCAACGAGATGTACCGCTTGCGCGCCCGTGTCTTTCACGGCCGGCTCGGCTGGGAAATTCCGACCATCGCGGGAATGGAGATAGACGGCTACGACGCGCTCGGGCCGTACTACATGCTGATTCAGGGCGAAGACGAACGGTTGCGCGGCTGTTGGCGCCTGATGCCGACCGAAGGTCCGAACATGCTGAAAGACACCTTCCCGCAGCTACTGCATGGCGCGGCCGCGCCGGTCGGGCGACATATCTGGGAACTGAGCCGCTGGGCGATCGAAACCGGCGGTGAGGAACAGTCGTTTGGTTTCACGGATATGACAATCCGCGCAATTCAGGAAGTGATGCGCTTCGCGCAGCGCATGGGCATCACGCATTACGTCACGGTGACCACCACGCCGATCGAGAGGATGCTGCGCCGAGCCGGCCTCGACATCAGCCGGCTCGGGCCGCCGCTGCAGATTGGCATCGAGCGGGCCGTCGCGCTCGACGTCGCGGTGAGCGCGAAAACGCTGACCTCGCTGTTCGGGCCGGTCGCCGTCGCTGCTTGAGCCGCGCCGAAGCGCGGCCTGACAAAAGTCGCGACGCCTTCACCCGCGCGCGGACTCAGGAACCGAACATCCGTTCCAGCGCGTTCTCGAGATGCGCGCGCATTGCGGCCCCCGCGCCCGCCGCGTCCTTGCGGCGGATTGCGTCGAGCACCGCCATGTGTTCGGCCTGCACCAGCCGCTGCCGCTCCACCGTCTTGACGAGCGACAGATTGCGCGACAGGTTCATGCTGAACAGGATCTGCTCCTCGATGAACGACATCACCGTGATGAAAAACGGATTCTTCGACGCGCGCGCGACCGCCTGATGAAACAGGAAGTCATCCTTCGCGCCGATCCCCTGCGCCTCGATGATGCGCTCGAGCTCGTCCCACGCGTGCTGGATCGCGGCGATGTCGTCGGCGTCGGCCTTCAACGCTGCCTGCGCGGCCGCGCCCGCCTCGGTCACGATGCGAAACTCATAGCAGCGGCGGATATCGGACAGCGTTTCGAGCGGCGCGAAGCGGCGTACGTCCGGATCGGGGCGCCGCGCGACGGTCGTGCCAGAGCCGTGCCGCGTCGAGATGATGCCGTCGGCCCGCAATCGCGCGAGCGCTTCGCGCACGGTCGGTCGGGACGTGGCGAAACGCTCCGCCAGCGCGTGCTCGGTCGGCAATCGCTCGCCTTCCTTGTACTCGCCTTCGAGGATGCGGTTGAGAATGTCGCCGTAGATCTGCTCGGGTAAGCCCTTGGTTTTTCGATCGTTCATCAGCGGACTGGCCAGCTTGTCTGAATATGGCTTGATTGTAAGGCCAACCCTGTTTCGGCTTCAGCAAAGTTTTACGGGTTGTAAGCATGCTAGGCCGCTTCGCGCACGCCGCCGCGCCCGCCATTTTGTCCGCGCCGCGCCGGATTATTTGGCAAATGTTTGATTTACATCCTGGTCCGGTGCATCTTTTCCGGCGATCATCTAAGCTTCATTGGTATAAAAGATCAATAAACCTGCCGCGGCTAGCAATGTGGCAGACGCATTTTTGACGCGGAGCCGATATGTACACACGCATCCTTGTAGCGGTCGACGGCAGCAATACCTCGCGCCGTGCGTTCGAAGCGGCGCTCGATCTCGCCAAATCGAATGGCGCGGTGTTGCGGCCATTTTATGTCGTCGAAAACACGCCGATGTACTTCGAGGCGCCCGGCTACGATCCGTCGATCCTGCGCAACCGCCTGATCGAGGAAGGCCAGGAGCTGCGTGCCGAGTTTTCGAAAGTGATGGCCGAGCAAGGTGTGAAGGGCAACCCGGCGGTCTCCGAGGCTTCGTCGCTCGGCGATGTCGCCGAGATCGTGCTGCAGGCCGCCGCCGAATTCAACGCCGACCTGCTCGTGATGGGCACGCACGGCCGGCGTGGCTTTCAGCGGCTGATTCTCGGCAGCGTCGCTGAACGCTGCGTGCGCCAGGCCACTCTTCCGGTTCTGCTGGTACCGTCCGCCGCGGGCACCGACAAGGAACCCGCCTGACTCTTTCATCAGGCGCAGGGCGGCACGCCACGCCCTGCCTTGCCGGAATCGAGCCACGCTACCCGTCGACGGGGCGACGTCGATATAGGCCGCGGCGGCTCACCTTCTCACCTTCGTCAGAGCACCGCCGTTGCTCGGACTGCCGAGCAGCGAACGTGTCACTTTGCCGCCAGTTGCGGGTCATAGCGGGTGGGACAATTTCACCACTACCAATAATCGAACATGCTCAATCCTACTGCTGTGACCCGTTCCTCGACCCGCTCCGCCGGCAACCGCGAGGCCGTGGCGGCACGCGCAGCCGCACGTACCGCCGCGCGCTGCTCCAGCTGTTCGATGCGTGAGATCTGCATGCCGCAGGGGCTGTCGGCGGAGGAACTGCCGAAGCTCGAAACGCTGATCTGTTCGGCGCGCTCGGTGCCGCGCGGCGAAGCGCTGTATCGCAGCGGCGACCGCTTCGACAATATCTACGCGGTGCGCTCCGGCTCGATGAAGACTGTGATGGTCCACCGCGTCGGCCGCGAGCAGGTCACCGGGCTGCGTCTGGCCGGCGAGCCGCTCGGGCTCGACGGCATCAGCGCGGACGTCCATGCGTGCAGCGCCGTCGCGCTGGAAGACAGCACGGTGTGCATCGTTCCATATAGCGCGCTGAAGCTGCTGTGTCGCGAAATCAGTTCGATCCAGGAGCGCATGCACAAGCTACTGGGCGCGCAGATCGTCAGCGAAGCCGCGCAGATGATGGTGCTCGGCTCGCTGTCCGCCGACGAACGCGTCGCCGCCTTCCTGCTGGACGTGTCACAGCGCAATGCGCAGCGCGGCTACTCGTGGTCGGAATTCAATCTGCGAATGACGCGCGAGGACATGGGCAGCTACCTCGGCATGACGCTCGAAACGGTCAGCCGTACCCTGTCAAGATTTCAAAAACGCGGCCTGATCGACACGCGAGGCAAGCACATTCACATCGTCGATCTCGAAGGCTTGCGGCAGATCTAGCGGCCAGAGTGGCCCGGACGGTCGCGTTGTTAGTCTTGGCACGCCGCCTGCGAGCGGGTAGAGTTTTCAGACCGTCCCCCCCACGGCAACCGTGTTGCATGGAGACCCGGCCCCAATGAATCGCGACCCTGTCCCGCATCATCCGCTCGTGCAGCGCCTGCTCGACGCGCGTCAAGTCACCGACGACCTGTTTGCGATCGTCAAACCCGACTACCTCTATGAACGGCCGATCCGCGAGCGTCACCGCGTCGTGTTCTACATCGGCCATCTCGAAGCGTTCGATCGCAATCTGCTCGACCAGCGTCTGTTCGATCTGCCGGCTTTCGCGCCGGAACTCGACCAGTTGTTCGCCTTCGGCATCGATCCGGTAGACGGCGGCTTTCCCACCGATCAACCCGGCGATTGGCCGTCGCTCGCCGCCGTGCGCGAGTATGCGACGCGCGCGCGCCGGCAGATCGACACCGCGCTCGACGAACTCGGCAGCGCGGCGCACGACGAGGCGGCCGTGCAGCTGCTGAACGTCGCGATCGAGCATCGGTTGATGCATGCGGAAACGCTCGCGTACATGCTCCATCAGTTGCCTCTCGCGCAGAAGAACACCGCGTTGCGCGAGCCGGTGGTGACGAGCGATGAGCAGCGCGACGCGTTGTCGTCGATGGTCAGCGTGCCGGCCGGCACGGCCGTGCTCGGCATGCCGCGCGAGGCCGGCCGCTTCGGCTGGGATAATGAGTTCGGCGAAATGAGCGTGGACGTGCCCGCGTTCGAGATCGATCGATACATGGTCACGAACGGTGCGTTCCTCGAGTTCATCGAAGACGGCGGTTATCGCGAGCCGAAGTGGTGGTCGCCGAAGGACTGGGCGTGGAAGGAAGCGGAGCGCATCGAGCATCCCGCTGGCTGGTCGCAACGCACGGCGCAAGACGGTCGCCCCGCATGGGCGCTGCGCACGATGTTCGACGACGTGCCCTTGCCGCTCGACTGGCCCGTCTACGTGAGCCACGCCGAAGCGAGCGCCTACGCGCGCTGGGCCGGCAAAACCCTGCCGACCGAGGCGCAATGGCAACGCGCGGCGCACGGTGCGCCTCAAGCGGCATCGGGGAACTTCGATTTCCGCAGTTGGGATCCACGGCCCGTCGACGCGCATCCGGACAACGTCAGCACGTTCGGCGCGGAAGGTCAGTTCGGCAACGGCTGGGAATGGACCTCGACGCTGTTCGAAGCGCTGCCGGGCTTCGAAGCGTTTCCGTTCTATCCCGGCTATTCGGCCAACTTCTTCGATGGGCAGCACTACGTGCTGAAGGGCGGCTCGGCGCGTACCGCGCTGTGCATGCTGCGGCCGGAATTTCGCAACTGGTTTCAGCCGCATTATCAGTATGTGTATGCCGGGTTTCGGTGTGTGCGGGGTTGAGGAATAAAGCAGAAGATGAAGACAAAATCCAGCTTCCGCTTTAATGCAAATTTTTTCACGAAATGCTTTATTGTTTCAGCAAACGCTTTAATTTATCCTCACGACGACGCTTAGCTTCGTCATGCACTAAAAATAGTCTCGCACGAAATGGAACAGGCGGATCTCTGCATCGGATCGTGCCAAAATGTTAAGGAAGGTCTGCAAAAGTCCTGGCATTGCGTTGCTGCTGAGCTATCCTGGAAACAGAGCGAATTAGTTGAGGAGCAGTGTGATGACGCAACTTGGTCTTGGTCTGGATCTGTCAACGAAGCGCACGCGCAAACGGGAATTTCTCGATGAGATGCGACGTGTTGTGCCCTGGTTGAAGCTGATTGCGCTGATTGAGCCGCACTATCCCACGGGCAAAACCGGTCGGCCGCCGTTCCCGATTGCAACGATGTTGCAGATTCATTTCATGCAGCAATGGTTCGGTCTGTCAGACCCTGCCATGGAAGAGGCACTCTATGACGTTCCGCTGTATCGCGAGTTCGCGGGTCTCGACGGCGGGATGGTTCGCTTGCCGGATGAAAGCACGATTCTCCGGTTCCGCCATCTGCTGGAAACGCACGGACTGGCGGTGCAAATGCTGGCGCTGGTCAATGAAATCCTGACGGAGAAAGGCCTGATGCTCAAGGCTGGATCGGCAGTCGACGCCACCTGATTGCCGCGCCCAGTTCGACAAAGAATGGCTCCGGTACGCGCTTCGGCCGACGCCCACAGACGAGTGCCCACTACTACCGCATCTGCGCCAAGCATCAGGGCTGCCGCCAATCCTCTCCCGTCCGCTATGCCTCCGGCCGCAATCAGCAAAGTTCCGGGCGAGCGTTGTTTCAAGTAGTCGGCAGCTTCCGGCACAAACGGAAATGTTGAACGGTTTCCTCCGTGCCCCCCTGCCTCGGTGTCCTCTACTACGATCGCTGCGGCGCCAGCTTCCAGGGCCACGTCGATCTGCGACAAGAACTGCACCTGGCAGATCAGCGCGGCGCCCGCGTCGCGGATTTCTGCTGCAAACGGTCGAGGGTCGCCAAATGAGAGGAACACGCAGAACGGCGAGTGGTGCAACGCTTTCGTCAGCATCGTCGGCGAGACCCGGACGTAGCGTGGGCGGTGGCTTCCCAAACCCCTCATACGCACACTTTCTCGCCTATTTCGCACGTTGCCACACTACCATTTGTGCCCCGTACCCGAAGCTTCCTGGAGTAACGTAAGTTAGCCGATTGCCAACAAGGGTGAACGGTCTTTGTTGGACCTCTCCATCCCAGTTCGGAAATGTACCCCGCTGAATGCGAAATACAATGGTGTGTGCCGCCTGGTCCACCGTATATGTGCCGAAATGTGCCACATTGCCCTGCGCAACTACTCTGTTCTCCTCAGCGGATCCTGAGAGGCGGTCACCGGATGCGAACTTCGGCAGGTCGGTACGAACCCCAACCAGAACGTAGCGGCCGTCGCTCCCAAATATCAACTGGCCCTCCGGACGCGGACCGAGTAACTCTGTCTGGGTGCCACTCCGCGAAACCGTCAGCGACACCAAGGTCCACGAACCCACGATGTCGCCTGCTGACTGCGCGAGAGCCTGTTGTTCGGTGAGGCAGATCGCGACAAACAATATCGCGGCGCCAGCCATTGTCCCGAGGGTTTTGTTCATGACTTTCTCCGTCATCGCACGCGTGTGTGAATGGCGGTCGGAATCCGACATTGGATGGCGGCGTCGGACAGCCGGGCGACGCGATTGCTGTTCAGCCCGGCGACTCTGGGACGTTTCATGAGGCTCACATTCGGGTGCGTCGGAGGGAGCCCGTAGGGCGAGCGCAGACGCACCGGGGATGTTCGGTTCGGCAGGGGGATGACGCGGGAATCGGGATGCGGTAGAAGAACGACTACAACTGACCGCCGAAGAAACAGGCCCGACACCGGTCCTAACCGCCAAGTTCATTCCAGTGTCGAGCCCCACACGCGCACAACGGGGTACGGGTGCCGGGCCAGTATGGCACGGCTGATCCGCCTCGTCGATTCCGCTTCGGCATTGACGGGGACTGCCGATGCCGGCCACTGGCCGCCTCTTTCTGTGCGCCCGCTGCCGGGCGCAGGTCGTCGTGTGCCGCCGTTGCGATCGCGGCCAGATTTACTGCGGTGGCGACTGCTCACAGGCCTCGCGCCGCGCCCGCCTGCGCGAGGCTGGCCAACGCTATCAACTCAGTCGTCGTGGCCGCTTTGCACATGCCGAACGGATGCGTCGCTATCGTCAGCGCCTCAATAAAGTGACGCATCAGCGTTCCCCGACACCCGTCGCCAATGCTCTACTGCCACTGACTTCGACGACGACGGCCACCGCATCGACATCCACTGTCGCCGCGCCCGGATCGACGCCTTGCTGCTTCTGTCGCCGCATCTGTTCGGGCCTTGTACGCATCGGGCCACTGCGCCGTCGGGTCTTCCGTGATGTTCGTACTACTACTGACAGAACAGGAAACGACCCATGACCATTGGAGCTGAACTCGAGGCGCAGATCCTGCGCTATTACCACGTGGAGAAGTGGCGTTGCGGCACCATCGCGCGCCAGTTGCGCGTGCACCGCGGCACCGTCCAGCGCGTGCTGGCCCAGGCCGGCCTGCCCAGGATTGGCGCCGTGCAGCGAGCCTCACAGATCGATGCTTACCTGCCGTTCATCCACGAGACGCTAAAGAAGTTTCCCTCGCTCACGGCCAGTCGCCTGTATGCGATGGTGTATGAGCGCGGCTACCGGGGCAGTCACCACCACTTCCGGCACCTGATCTCGCTGCACCGGCCACGCCCGGTACCTGAGGCTTACCTGCGCCTGCGCACGCTGCCCGGGGAACAGGCGCAGGTCGATTGGGCCAGCTTCGGTCACCTGCAGATCGGTCGGGCACGACGACCGCTGATGGCCTTCGTGATGGTGCTGTCGTGGTCACGGCAGATCTATCTGCGCTTCTTCCTCGATGCCCGTATGGACAGTTTCCTGGCAGGACATGCCGGCGCCTTCGAAGCATGGTCCGGGGTCCCCAGGGTTCTGCTTTACGATAACCTGCGTAGCGCCGTGCTTGAGCGTCAGGGCGATGCGATCCGCTTCCACCCGACATTGCTCGCGTTCGCCGCGCATCATCGTTATGAGCCTCGTCCGGTGGCTGTCGCACGGGGCAACGAGAAGGGGCGCGTTGAACGGGCAATCCGCTTTGTACGCGAGAGCTTCTTTGCCGCTCGCAGATTCACGGACCTCGACGATCTCAACGCCCAGGCGGCAATCTGGTGCGCGGGACCCGCTGCTGAGCGGCCCTGCCGCGAAGAACCCATGATCACCGTGCGCGAGGCCTTCGGGCGCGAACAGCCCAGCCTGCTCACGTTGCCGGAGAATCCGTACCCGTGTGAGCTGCTTCTCGCCGTGAAGGTCGGCAAGACGCCCTACGTGCGCTTCGACCTGAACGACTATACGATCCCGTATACCCATGTGCGACGCACGCTCACGGTACGAGCTGATCCCCGGCGCGTACGCATTCTCGACGGCGCCGATCTGCTCGCCACCCATGAACGCAGTTACGATCGCGGCGCGCAGATCGAGATTGCCGCACACATCGATGCGCTCGTCGCAAGGAAGCACGAGGCCCGTCACCATCGCGGTCTTGATCATCTGGCCCGGGCTGCGCCGGCCAGCCGGACCCTGATGCTGCACGCCGCTGAGCGTGGCGGCAATCTGGGCAATATCACCACGCACCTGCTGCGACTGCTCGACCGCTATGGCCCGGCCGAACTGCAGGCCGCGATCGAGGAAACCCTTGCCAGCGACGCGGCGCCTCATCCCAATCCGGTACGTCTGGCGCTTGAGCGCCGGCGCGAGGCACGGCAGGCCCCGCCGCCAGTCACCCTCATCCTGCCCGAACACGTGCGCAACAAGGACACGCTGGTGACACCACACCGGCTCGACATCTACGACCAGCTTGCGGGAGGCGCCGATGAACACGCCTGAGAACCTTCATGGGCGCGCGAACGCCCTGCGTCTGTACGGACTGCTCGCGCATTGGACCGATGTGGCCGCCGAACAGTGGGTCGCGCCGCTGTTGCAGTGGGAAGAGGATGAGCGCGCCCGCCGATCACTGGAGCGACGTATCCGCGATGCCCGCCTGGGCAACTTCAAGCCGCTGTGCGACTTCGACTGGAGCTGGCCCACGCGCTGCGACCGGCTTGCCGTTGAAGAGTTGATGTCGCTCGGGTTCGTCAGGGATACCGCCAACGTCGTGTTGATCGGCCCGAATGGTGTCGGCAAGTCAACCCTCGCGCTCAATCTCGCCTATCAGGCGCTCGTGCACGGTCACACCGCGCTGTTCACTACCGCCGGTCAGATGCTCGGCGAACTGGCCGCACTGGACAGCGATTCGGCGCTGCGTCGACGCCTGCGCCGCTATGCATCCCCTGACGTCCTGGTGATTGATGAGGTCGGTTACCTCTCGTACTCAAACCGCCACGCCGATCTGCTGTTCGAACTGGTCAGCCGCAGGTACGGATCGGCAAGTACCGTGGTCACAACCAACAGACCGTTCTCCGAATGGCACGAGGTGTTCCCGAACGCCGCCTGTGTCGTCTCGCTCGTTGACCGGCTGGTCCATCGCGCCGAAGTCATTGCCATCGAGGGCGAGTCCTACCGGGTCAAGGAAGCGCGCGAGAGGGCCGAGCAACGCGCCAGCAGACGCAGTAGCGCGCGTGCGGAGAAGAAATCATGAAGCGCCTGGCACACCTGCCTTCGGGCATCACCCGTGGGCTCGACTTCCTGATACCGGACAACTGGTCGCCGGAACAGGCGCTCGCCGTCGTCGAACTCATCGGGGATCTGCGTGCCCGGATCTGCATGCACTATGACCTCGCCCTGCATGACCTGCTGCACGAACAGCATTCCCCTCCCGAGGATCCCAATCTCAACGACATCGGCGATCCATTCTGATTGGGACCGGCCACCCCGACCGAGGCCGTCAACGGCGCTTCATTGTTGACGGTCCTGGTGAACCTTGTGCCGCCATTTATGTGCGGATTTACGCCGCCGTCAACAGCGTGTGGGGATTCGACAGCCCGGCTCCGTCGGCCGGGTCAACGAGAGTTTCCATCAAGGGTAGGCTTTTTTCGCACCGCGGGCATTCTGTGCGCCCTCCGTTTGCTCAGGACGTTGGCCTGCATCGATGCAGATAGAGCAACAATGCCATCTCGTCTGGGGCTTCTGGCTCACCGAAGCGCGTAATACAATAAACGAGGCAAGTTGGCGCTGTCGCATTAAGACAATCTGCGATCGTGGCGCTGGGAAAACGAAAGACGTGATCTACGATGACGAGCTTGAATGCGGGTAGGAACAAGGTGCTCAAACGGCTGCACTATCCGCTGGATGTGATATTGACTTGTGTGCGCTGGTACGTGGCCTATCCGCTGAGCCTGCGTCATCTGGAAGATATGATGGCCGAGCGGGGCGTTTCGGTCGATCATTCGACCGTGCATCGCTGGGCCATTAAACTTCTGCCGGCGCTGGAAAAGACGTTTCGGCGACAAAAACGCGCAGTCGGTAGAAGCTGGCGAATGGACGAAACCTACGACAAGGTCAACGGTGAATGGAAGTACTTGTACCGGGCCGTTGATAAAGCGGGCGATACGGTTGACTTTCCGTTGCGAGCCAAGCGGGACAAGGTGGCCGCCCGGCGTTATTTCGAGAAGGCCATCGATCAAAACGGTGTCCCGGAGACGGTGACGATCGACAAGAGCGGCGCCAATCTCGCAGGGCTGCATGCGATCAACGCCGAACGCGATACGTCAATCAAGATTCGTCAGGCCAAATATCTGAACAACGTCGTCGAGCAGGACCATCGGGCTATCAAGCGCCGTATTCGTCCCATGCTGGGGTTCAAGAATTTTCGTTTCACCCGCATCTTACTGGGTGGCATCGAAGTCATGCACATGATTAAAAAAGGGCAGATGATGTGTCGCCACCGCACCACGCGTTCTGCAGCCCAGCAGTTCTATGCGTTGGCGGCATAAGTCGTACTAAAGATATCGCTTATGCTTGACCTCACCTCCTTATTGCGACAAAACCCCGCGGTCAGTTACCGAAGAAAATGTTGCAGTAACTTGCGGGGCCGGCGCACGACGATGGCGAGAGGTTCGACAAATGCGGGGCACTGCCGGCAGCCGAGGTGCCATTCATCGTCGTGCCGCCAACGGCGGTGTTGGCCACCTGCTGGCTGTCCTGTGCACTGATCTTCAGTTCAGCCGCCTGGATTTGCGCGGGATACGTCGTACTGTCGCCGTCGCCGACTCGATAGCCGGCCTCCTCTAGACGGATCAGGTTTGCGCGAACCTGTGCGCGCGTGACGGGCTCGGTGCTCTGAGCGAAGCTGAGGACCGGGCTGGCAAGCCCACCGATGGCGAGTACGACGCATGCAAGGATCTTCATGTTGGAGCTCCTTGAATCGGTTGAATGGGAACATGGCATTACGGCGGCACGATGCTGATCAGTTGCCGAAGTACGGTGTGCAGAAACTCGCGGGGGCCGCGGTGAATTACTCCCTCCCTGTGTCAGATTATGCTGATTCATTCCGACGTTTGGCCATCTCAGTTGTAGTTAGGTTGGCCATCTGATGTTCGGTATTAAATGCTCCCCTTTGGGCGAATAAATGTTCGGTATCGATTTGCGTGCATTCGTTAGGATTAGTTTTTTGAAGTACGACACGCACGCCGGGTTGTGGATGCATGTCGAAGCGACTTACGCGTTCCGAGCCCAGACTATCGCGATTGACAAGCAGTGCTTGGCCTGGATGTCCGGGAGTTGCAGTGCTGCGTGACGCCGAGGAACGGCTTCATACTTGCCCTCGATCTGTATCTTTTGACGGTCTTCAACCCCATGCCCGGCGCATTGGTCACAAATCTCAATGGGATCCGCCTGCGTTGACGACGCACTTTTGTTCTGTATCCAGCAGAGCACTTGTTCCCATCGACGTGCTGCGGAACCGCTATCAAAATGGGGCGTATGCTGCACTGAATCCCAGAGGCCTATTATGGCGTCCCGTACTCAAACACGCGGTGATTCGCACGCGGGCAACAAGCCCGGGGCCAGAACATCGATGGGCGCGGGTGGAAAGGTTAAAAGAATCGGGCTCCGCCGATTCGCTGAATCGGTGAAGCTTTTTCTGGGACCGGTTGCAGTGCTCACTGCCGAGCAGGATCTGCTCGTCAAACGCAAGTTATTGGAATCGCTGTCCCGTCGAGCGCTATATTGGATGGCGCTTCTGTTGCTCGGCAGCGCAGGCACGTTCGTATTTGGAAAATGGATCAGTACAGCGGGTTTTGACCCTGTGTTCCGCATCGTCTGGATGTCTGGACTGTGGGGGATCGCCGCCCCCATGGCTTTTTTCCTGCTGAGAAAGACCATCGCGCTTCCAAAGCACGCTGGCGTCACCACGGTCGAGCAACTGCACTGGGCCTGGGCCGTGTTGATCATGCTGACATCGTTGTGGTGGGCGGCGGCTAGTTTTGGCTTACTGCCACCTTCATGGCCGCGCGGCCATAGTCATTACGTCAGATTGGTGAGGATGACTTTTGTCGAACTGACGCTGATTAGCCATGTAGTTACTATTTTGCTACTGGCTCCTAGTCTTCGTGCGACTTTATGTTCACTTCTGCTCGGCGCGATTCCATTTGGGCTAAGCATGGGAAATCTGATGTTCATTTACCGGCCGATTACGCTTGACTGGCTGGCGGCTCAATTGATTGGCCTTTGTTTTATCGCATGGTTTATCTGTGACGATCAGAAGCGCGCAGGTGTTAGAGAGCTTATTCTCGTCGAAGCCCGATCGCTGGCTGAAGCGGCGACGGCGGAGAAGAACCAGTTTATTGCGGCGATCAGCCATGACTTGCGCCAGCCGCTCACCACGCTCGGCTTGAAGCTGAACTATATCTTCCGGAACATTGGATCAACCAATCTGGTTGGTGACCTCTCGATTGCACAGAGACAGGTGGATGCGATGGTGGATATGATCAACGGTGCACTGGATATCTGCCGCCTCGAATCGGGTACCTGGCATGTAGAGATTCAAGAGATCATGCTGGCTTCGCTTTTAGACGCGATCGTTGTGGACGTGCGACCGATCGCCCGGGCGAAGGGGCTGACGTTGAGACTCCATAGCCGGCCTTATCTGATCCGGACGGATCGGCATGCGCTGGACAGGATCGTCCGGAATATGGTGCTCAATGCGGTGCGTTATACGCCTTCCGAACAGAGGGGAAAGAAGGGGCATATTCTGGTGAGCTGCCAAAGACGCGGCGACCTCGTCAGGATCAGCGTCTGGGACAACGGAATCGGTATCCCGGAGGATAGACAGCGGGATATCTTCAGGAGCTATGTCCAGGTCGACAATCCCGAGCGCGATCGTGAAAAGGGGTTCGGCCTGGGTTTGTCGATTGTCCAGGGGCTCGCGAATCTTCTGGGACACACACTGGACGTGAAGTCGGCACCCGGTCGGGGCTCGCGCTTTTCAGTCACGGTCCCCTTCGTCGTGCGCATACCGACGGACTTGCCCGAGGTTCAAACGGGTGAAAACGACGCCCCGGATCTGACCAATCTGGTCGTGGTGATTATCGAGGACAACAGCGACCTGAGAATCGAAATATCGATGCGCCTGATCGAGCATGGCTGCTACGTGGTGGCGGGAGAATCATCCTTCGATGTCATCGAGCAGTTGCGCACTGAAGCGTTGGCAAGCGGTCCTCACGTCATCCTCTCCGATTACCCGGCTAAGAAACGAAGACGGTATTGCTGCAATTGCGGCGGTCCGCGCTGTTACCGACGCTTCGCTTCCTGCGATCCTGTGGTCGGGCGACACTTCGTCAGCGGTGCTCAAGAAGGTAGCCACCAGCGGCTTGAAGCTTCTGGCGAAACCGGTTTCCGAGGAGACCTTATTGAGTTTGATTGCCAGACACAAACCAAAAACATCGGTCGAAGGCGCGTGTGCTCAGACACGAGGTGATTCGGGCGGGGGCACCAAGACCGAGGCCGGAACATCACCTGGCGCGGGCGAGACGATCCAGAAAATCGGACGGCACCGGTTTGCTGAATTTGTGAATCTCTTTCTGGGGCGCGTGGCGGCACTCAGTGCCGGGCAGAATCTTTTCGTCAAACGCAGGTTAGTGGAGTCACTGTCCCGTCGAGCCGTGTATTGGATAGCGCTACTGTTGCTCGGAAGCGCGCTCGTGTTCGTATTTGGGACATGGATCAGGACGCCGGATATTTATCTTCTGTTCCGTTTCGTCTGGATCTTCGGATTGTGGGGAATGGCTACTCCCATGGCAATCTTCCTGTTAAGAAAGACGATGGCGCTTCCAAAGGATGTGGACGCCAACGCGGTCGAGCAATTGCACTGGGCATGGGCCGTATTGATCATGCTGACATCGTTGTGGTGGGCGGCGGGTAGGCAGTATGACTTCCTGCGGGACAGAGGCTGGCCTGCCGCAACGGAATCAAACGCGGGTTAGCATTGCTGTCAGAGCCGCACGGTGCGGACGTGCCGCACCCGGCGATTTCCGACGCGGAGGCCAGCATGGAGCACGATAGCACTCTTTACGTGGGTCTTGATGTTCATAAGGATTCGATCACGGTCGCCTATGCCATTGGTACGGGCGAGGTTGAACTGCTCGGCAAGATCGGTACTACGCAGGCCGACGTGGAACGGTTGTGCAAGCGACTGCAATCTAAAGCGCGATGCGTCAGCATCGTCTACGAAGCCGGTCCGTGCGGATATGGGCTTTACCGGCAGCTTGTCCAGAAAGAATTCCAGTGCATGGTCTGCGCGCCCTCGCTGATTCCCCGCAAGCCAGGTGAGCACATCAAGACTGACAGACGTGATGCCGTCAAGCTCGTCCGATCGCTGCGTGCCGGCGACCTGTCGGCCGTATACGTCCCCAGCGTCGACGATGAAGCATTCCGGGATCTGGCCCGCGCATGGGTGATTGCCAAGGACGACCTCAAGCGTGCACGGCAAAGGGTAAAAGCCTTTCTGCTGTCGCACGGCGTGCGCTACACCCGCTCTGCCGACTGGGGGCCGGCGCACCGACGCTGGCTGAGCGCACACAGCTTCGACAGTGCGTGGCAGCAGTTTGCGTTTGAAGAGCTACGTCGCGCGATCGAAGACCGGCTCGCCCAATGTGACCGGCTGGAGTCTGCGCTGCGTGAGGCAGTCGTCAACTGGCGCTTCTATCCCGCCGTCCTGGGCCTGCAGGCAATGCGCGGTGTCCAGTTCACCACGGCAGTGGGCATGCTCGCCGAGCTGGGCGATCTCTCACGCTTCGTGCACCCACGCCAGTTGATGGCGTGGCTCGGGGTGACGCCCTCCGAGCACTCATCTGGCGGCAAGCGTCGTCAGGGCAGCATCACTAAAAGCGGCAACAGTTATGCAAGAAAGCTGCTAGTTGAAGCTGCATGGAGCTATCGCCACCCTGCGCGTGTGAGCCCCGATATTCAGCGTCGCCACGAAGGTCTGCCTAAACCGATTGTAGATCGAGCATGGGACGCACAGGTGCGCTTGTGCCGACGCTATCGCAAACTCGTCGCGCGCGGCAAGCAGAAGAATATCGCCGTAGTCGCAGTTGCCCGTGAACTCAGCGGATTCATCTGGGACATCTGCCGGCTTTCCTTGTCGCTGGCCATACCGCGCGAGACACAGATGCCATGATGTACAGCAATGCCCTGCGTCTGCATCCACCGTAACCACACGTGCAGGAGTTTCCTGAAGGCGGCGTAGCCCGGCACACGAGTAACCCGCGACCAGGGTAGGCAACGGATCTCATCCGACTTGCGGTGGTAGGTAGCGGAAGGCTCATTGGGCGGACATCTGTAATGCGGTAGCCAATCCGCGGATATCAGCTTGATCCACCGTCGAGATTTACTGCTACGTCGCCCTCAGGAAATTCAAACACCGAAAACACAGAACCGATCATATTGACACGAGAAGTCATATCAGCCTGGGGTTAATCCCAGCTAGTTTCCACGGCCCCGTGTTGAGGATTCTGGCCAGGTATAGCTTCTCCGAGATGACGCTGGTCAGTGATACTTTTACCTTGCTGCTGCTGGCGCCGAGTCTTCGTGCAACTTTAGGTTCACTCGTGCTAGGCGCCATCCCATTCGCGTTTGGCATGGGACCGATTCTATTGATTAACGTACCTGCCATGCTCGAGTGGTATACGGGTAAGCTGATCGGCTATTGTTTTATTGCATTTTTTCTCTGTTACAACCTCAAGCGCGCATATGTAAAAGAGGTCATTCTCGTCGAGGCCCACTTGCAGGCTGAAGCGGCGACGGCGGAGAAGAACCAGTTTATTGCGGCGATCAGCCATGACTTGCGCCAGCCGCTCACCACGCTTGGCCTGAAGCTGAACTATATCGACCGGAACATTAGATCAACCACCTTGGGCGGAGATCTCTCGATTGCGCAACGGCAAGTCGATGCGATGGAACACATGATTAATGGCGCACTGGATATCTGCCGCCTCGAATCGGGTACCTGGCATGTAGAGATTCAAGAGATCATGCTGGCTTCGCTTTTAGACGCGATCGTTGTGGACGTGCGACCGATCGCCCTGGCGAAGGGGCTGACGTTGAGACTCCATAGCCGGCCTTATCTGATCCGGACGGATCGGCATGCGCTGGACAGGATCGTCCGGAATATGGTGCTCAATGCGGTGCGTTATACGCCTTCCGAACAGAGGGGAAAGAAGGGGCATATTCTGGTGAGCTGCCAAAGACGCGGTGACGTCGTCAGGATCAGCGTCTGGGACAACGGAATCGGTATCCCGGAGGATAGACAGCGGGATATCTTCAGGAGCTATGTCCAGGTCGACAATCCCGAGCGCGATCGTGAAAAGGGGTTCGGCCTGGGTTTGTCGATTGTCCAGGGGCTCGCGAATCTTCTGGGACACACACTGGACGTGAAGTCGGCACCCGGTCGGGGCTCGCGCTTTTCAGTCACGGTCCCCTTCGTCGTGCGCATACCGACGGACTTGCCCGAGGTTCAAACGGGTGAAAACGACGCCCCGGATCTGACCAATCTGGTCGTGGTGATTATCGAGGACAACAGCGACCTGAGAATCGAAATATCGATGCGCCTGATCGAGCATGGCTGCTACGTGGTGGCGGGAGAATCATCCTTCGATGTCATCGAGCAGTTGCGCACTGAAGCGTTGGCAAGCGGTCCTCACGTCATCCTCTCCGATTACCGGCTAAGAAACGAAGACGGTATTGCTGCAATTGCGGCGGTCCGCGCTGTTACCGACGCTTCGCTTCCTGCGATCCTGTGGTCGGGCGACACTTCGTCAGCGGTGCTCAAGAAGGTAGCCACCAGCGGCTTGAAGCTTCTGGCGAAACCGGTTTCCGAGGAGACCTTATTGAGTTTGCTTGCCAGACACAAACCAAAAACATCGATCGCGGGCGAACGAAGCGATGGCCGCTGAACATAAAGAACGGAGTAGTGAAGATCTTCACTACATGGCTTTATCTGGTCCATTTCCAAGCGCGAGCTCGGCATTGACTTTCAATGCGGCTTCAACGCGGCGTTCCGGTGCGCAACCGGTGGGGTTTTGTCGCAATAAGGAGGTGAGGTCAAGCATAAGCGATATCTTTAGTACGACTTATGCCGCCAACGCATAGAACTGCTGGGCTGCAGAACGCGTGGTGCGGTGGCGACACATCATCTGCCCTTTTTTAATCATGTGCATGACTTCGATGCCACCCAGTAAGATGCGGGTGAAACGAAAATTCTTGAACCCCAGCATGGGACGAATACGGCGCTTGATAGCCCGATGGTCCTGCTCGACGACGTTGTTCAGATATTTGGCCTGACGAATCTTGATTGACGTATCGCGTTCGGCGTTGATCGCATGCAGCCCTGCGAGATTGGCGCCGCTCTTGTCGATCGTCACCGTCTCCGGGACACCGTTTTGATCGATGGCCTTCTCGAAATAACGCCGGGCGGCCACCTTGTCCCGCTTGGCTCGCAACGGAAAGTCAACCGTATCGCCCGCTTTATCAACGGCCCGGTACAAGTACTTCCATTCACCGTTGACCTTGTCGTAGGTTTCGTCCATTCGCCAGCTTCTACCGACTGCGCGTTTTTGTCGCCGAAACGTCTTTTCCAGCGCCGGCAGAAGTTTGATGGCCCGGCGATGCACGGTCGAATGATCGACCGAAACGCCCCGCTCGGCCATCATATCTTCCAGATGACGCAGGCTCAGCGGATAGGCCACGTACCAGCGCACACAAGTCAATATCACATCCAGCGGATAGTGCAGCCGTTTGAGCACCTTGTTCCTACCCGCATTCAAGCTCGTCATCGTAGATCACGTCTTTCGTTTTCCCAGCGCCACGATAGCAGATTGTCTTAATGCGACAGCGCCATTGTCGTCACGTGCGCCAGTCCCACGAGGACAAACGTCGATGGGCTGACTTCGCTGGGTGCGGCTGCAGCGAAGTCAGCAGTGACGAAACACGGCATCGAAACGGCACGATCAACTCCCGACAATACGACGCGCAGATCAATCTACTGATGCGGCAATCCTGCCTCTCACTCAGGATTTACATTCGTTCCACCACGACTTCGAGATACTCGCTCGGCAGGACAAGTGTTGCATCGTTCGACCGGTTCCCGTCCTCGATCAGTGTGATCAGATCGGCGAGGAATGCCGCCTGCCGTTCCCCTTCGAGTGAGGAGAACGCCTTGTTCATCGGCCCATAGAACGTGCGGAACACCTCGATGAAATGCGCCGACGAACGGTAGCGGAACGTAAAATCGCGGCTGATCGCAGTGATTTTCCGGGAGGTGCCGTCGAACAACTCGTCGAGGCGCGTCTTTGTGCCCCAGAGCGCTGGCGAATTCACGCCGGCCGGCGGTGGAATGTACTTGCCAATCGTCTTGAATAGCTTCCCAATGAAGCTATCTGGCGTCCAGTTGGCGAGGCCAATCCATCCTCCAGACTTGCAAACACGTGCGAGTTCGGCCGCCGCCTTTTCCTGATCGGGGCTGAACATCACGCCGAAAGTCGACATCACGATGTCAAATGAAGCATCCGCGTAGGGCAGCGCTTCAGCATCAGCTTCCTGGAACTGCACCCGGAGTCCTTCAGCCTGTGCGCGCGCACGACCCGAATCGAGCAGCGAGGCGACGTAGTCAGTCGACGTGACGTCGCACCAGCGGCGCGCGGCAGCAAGCGTCGCGTTGCCGTTGCCTGCGGCGACGTCAAGCACGCGACTGCCGGCGCGCAGATCAAGCGCCTCGCACAGGTTCTCCCCGACGATTTGCAGAGTGGTGCCAACGACGGCGTAGTCGCCAGTCGACCAGGCTGCCTGTTGACGGATCTTGACGGCGGCGAAGTCTGCAACGGGTGCGAAAGCGGAATCACCAGCGGACATAAATATCTCCTGAAAGACGGGCGCGACGCATTCGAAAATGCGTGGTTCCCGCGCCTCAATTGGCGCCGCGAAATCTTGATTTGAGCGTGCCCGCGCGACGATCGGGCAAACCACACGGGATCCGAAATTCGGCCTGTCGGAAATGCCGAGGTGGCGCTGGCACGATGTGTGACGTCCAGCGCTTCGGGCTTTCAGAATGTGACCTTTGTTGCGGAATCGCGTGAGTGCCAGTATCAGCACGTCAGTCGCGTGGAGGAATGACCGGGCGTCCAGATGTTTTGCCCGGGACGCCGAAAATAATGGGCGGATTCCGTCGCGCAGCGGCCGGCGCGATTTTGAGCGAATGGCTCTTCGACCATGGCAGATTCGCGAATTCTTAAGGCGAGCCGCATCGATCCGCTGGCGGACGAGTGATGCGGCGCACCTGACCGCCTTGCCTTCGCAAGCCGCCATTGGTTTTCCGAAGCAACGAAGGGCTGTTGTGGGTCGATTTTTGCCGCTCGCGACAGGCGGATGAGGTCAGGTGTTATGTCAAGAACGGCCGGTGTCCCATTTGCCGGGCTTGCGCGACTTCGAGTCGTTTATGACAGGCCACCGTTAGCTGTAGTGACCTGCATTTGAAGTCGGTCGGACCTGCATTCGACACGATTTCCGGCCAGCATTAACTGCAACTGACGGCGCGCGCGAACCCGGATTATCTGCAAACGAGCCTGCATTCAGCCGCGCCGACCTGCATTCCATCATCCTTCCAGTATTAGCGACAGTTTCATTGCATTTTGGCGCCGGGGCGAATTCGTGATTCGCTCCGGCGTTTTGTCGTTTGTAATTGCCTTGTGCAACTGGATGCCCGGTGACGTTGCAGATGCGGAAAGTATCTGTTGGGTGAAAGGTGATTGTAATGGTGCGTTAAACCGATAAACTGGCTTCAACGACTAAGCACACAGGCTTCCGCCCCCGGCGGTCGTTGTTTCGCTAACCCAGTATTTTCTGTTTCTGAAATTTAAATTGGAGAATTAATCATGGCTAAAACGTTTATCCCCATTCTCGCGCTCGTGTCGGTCCTCGCGCTGCCCACGATGGCATCCGCTAGCAGCAACGGCCCCCTCACCCGTGAGCAGGTGCGCGCGGAACTGGTCCAGTTGCAGCAGGCGGGCTACGACCGCAACCACGGTGACGCGCACTACCCGGCGCACCTCCAGGGCGCGCTGAAAAGCGTGGCGGCTCAGCAGGCACTCAGTGGCCACGGTGGCGTGAAATCGGGCTCGGCCGCTTCCGGCGCACCGACCCAGGTGGCCTCGGATCATTCGGTCTACAAAGGAAGTTGATGAGCTATCAGCCGGATGGCCGGGCGCTTTCCGCTGCCCGGCCCGGTGACCTCCGGCGAGCGGCATCGTCGCCGCTTGATCGCCTGCAACCGAGCCGGCCTTTCATCCCCTTCCAGTATCAGTCAGTGTCATTACATTTTGCGCCGGGGCGAATTCGTCATTCGCTCCGGCGTTTTGTCGTTTGTAATTGCTTCGCGTTAATAACGCGTGGTGACGTTGCAGACGCGACAAGTATCTGTTGGTCGAAAGGTTATTGTAATCATTCGTTAAACCGATAAACTGGCTTCAATGACTTGGCACACAGGCTTCCGCCCCGGCGGTTGTTGTTTCGCTAACCCAGTCTTTTCTGTTTCTGACTTTTAAATTGGAGAATTAACCATGGCTAAAACATTCATTCCGGTTATCGCGCTGGTGTCGGTCCTCGCGTTGCCCACGATTGCGTCCGCTAACAGCAACGGTCCCCTCACGCGTGAGCAGGTGCGTGCGGAACTCGTCCAGCTGCAGCAGGCGAGCAACAACCGCCACCACAGTGACGCGCACTATCCGGCGGGCGTCCAGGCTGCGCTGAAGAGCGTGGCGGCTCAGCAGCAGGCGTTCAGTGGCTACGGTGGCGTGCAATCGGGTTCGGCCGCGTCGGGGGCACCGACCCAGTGGGCCTCGGATCATTCGATCTACAAAGGAAGTTGATTGACCCATCAGCCGGGTGGCCGGACGCTTTGAATCGCTCGGCCCGGACACACGACTGCATCGGGCGCATGCGCCAGAAACTGGGATCTGTCCGGACGTTATCTATATATGATAAGGCAGAGGATTTTTAGCGAAGCGCAGACGGCGCAACAGGCCCGCATTGGCACGACGCAGGAGCCGGCTGTGCTTCGCTAAAAATTCTAATGTCCTTTATCAGATATAGAAGAATTGTCCGGCCGGATGTGCAGGGGACGCCGGAGCAGGCACACTTTCACGAGCGGCCGCGCCCTGCGGTCGCCCGTCATATCCGGCCACGCCGGACCTAACTTTCTGGAGCGCAAGCATGGCCGATATCGAGCAGTTCAAGGACGACCTGGAAAACAGCGCGGACGGCCTGATCGGCGGCAGCCGCGGCGACTTCATGGAAGCGCTGGGAGAAGCCGTGTATGCGCGCGTGGGCAGTGACCAGCTGGACGGCATTGTTGCCGCATACCTGAGGCTGCAGGAGGTCCTCGATGAAAACGTCGACAACCTGGACGACGAGGCTGACGAAGCGGTCGACAACGCAACCAGCGAATTCAGTGAGACGGTCGGCAAGATCCTCGGGGTGTAGTCCCGTCCCAGTTGTGGTTTCACTCAGTCCGGTGGTCTGGCTTCTGACGACAGCTACCTGGACTGGCTTGCTGGCCAGTCAGAAGGAGCCGGGCCATGAGACGTGACAGGCGCATCGTCGTTCAGGTAACAGAAAACCAGAAGCGCGCGATCCGGAAAAACGCCCAACGGCTCGGGCTGTCCGTCAGTGAGCTGATGCGGCAGGCTGCGAAGTCGCTCGTGCCAGCCCGTGACCCGGAAGACATCGCGGGGTTGCTCGATCGTGTCAAAGCCTCGACAAGGCAGGCGGGCGCGGCACTCGACGAGACGGCAGTGTTCGTCGCGGAATCGAACCGGCGCATCGAAGCCATGGCGACGCGCAAGGGGATCCTGTGAGCACACTGGTGACGCTCAATGGCACAGCCACACCGACATTGGTGATGGCGGCCGGCGATCGTGCCGGGGTCCGATTTCTGGAGTTCTTCGCATCGGCGATCCGCAACCCGCACACGCGTCGCGCGTATGCGCGTGCGGCCAGCGAATTCCTGACCTGGTGTGCCGGCGCCGGCGTGACGTCGATCGCGGCCGGCCCCAGTCATACCGCAAAGAAAGGGAAAACACCGGTGCTCGATGCGACTGAGGCGCGGCAGCTGCTCGACAGCATCGATGTGACGACGCCGATCGGCCTGCGCGACCGCGCGCTGATCGCGCTGATGGTGTTTTCGTTCGCGCGGGTCGGCGCGGCGCTGGCGATGCGGGTCGACGATGTCTATGTGCAGCACCGGCGCCTGTGGGTCCGTCTGCGCGAAAAGGGCGGCAAGCGGCACGAGATTCCTTGTCACCACACGCTCGAGGCCTATCTGCACGCGTACCTGGACGGCACCGGGATCGCCGACGACGCAAAAGGGCCGCTGTTCCGCACGATCGCGCGCGGGACAGCGCGGCTCAGCGCGACGCCGTTACCGCAGGCCAACGCGTACGCGATGGTGCGGCGCCGTGCGCTCGCGGCGGGTATCGGCACGAAGATCGGCAACCACACGTTCCGTGCGACCGGTATCACCGCCTATCTGAACGACGGCGGTACGCTCGAGAACGCGGCGGCGATGCCCAATCACGCATCGACCCGCACCACGCAGCTGTATGACCGGCGCCACGACGACATCAGCCTCGACGAGGTGGAGCGGATCCGCGTGTAAGACACGGTCGCTCTTTTCCCGGCTCGCTTCGCAGTTCATAGTAAATTGATTGTCTCCAACCGGCCACAACCTGCCCTTCAGCGAGCGGGCGAACCTGCCGTTGGAACGGCCGCATTACTCCGCTACCTGACCGACGAGCTACGCGCACAATTCTTGAGGTTTGTTCGATGCCTGCCCATGTCCGTGGACTCGGGGTGCGCGCCGGCGCGTGCGGGCAGGCGTTGAATAAACCTGAAGGGAGGAAACCGCGGAGTGCTCTGATGCAATGGAGTCTTCGGGGCTATGGCGATTGATTGCCCGGGATGGCGAGCGGTGTTGCGGGATGCGTGGTCAGGCGGGAGGCCGGTTGAGGGCTGAGGTTGTGCCGAAGCGGTGCAGTGGCGCCATCGTGATGGCGGAACGGACGTGCAAGGGCCTGTGCGAAGCGACAGACGCAAAGGTCTGCTCGTGGGCCGCGTTGCCGCAAAGCCGAGGGTCGGGTTGTTCGTCCTGGAACAGTGGCGCTCATATCTCGCCCCGGCGCGTGGGTGGTGCGCGGATCGGTGCAATGCGCGCAAGGATATCGATGACGATCATCGGCGCGCCGCAGTGCCGGCAGATGAAGGCGGGGCGCGTTTCGATGACGGTTTCGTGAGCTGATGTGTTGACGTCGGTCGCGACGTGCAGCAGTTCGCGGACCTTCGCGAGACTGGCGCGGCGCACCGGGTTGGCGAGCAGTCCGTAGTGACGGATACGATGGAAGCCACCGGGCAGCACATGGAGCAGGAAGCGGCGCATGAACTCGCCGGCTTCGAGGGTCATGGTCTTGTAGCGGGTGTGCCCCTTCGCACGGTAGTCCTTCCAGCGGAAGGTCACGCCGCGTTCATCGAATGCAAGCAGGCGCTGGCTGGAGATCGCGACGCGGTGCGTATAGCGCGACAGGTACGCGAGCACTGCTTCGGGTCCTGCAAAGGGACGCTTTGCGTAGACGACCCATTCGCAGGCACGCAGCGGCGCAAGCCACACGTCAAAGACAGCTGGGTCGGCAAGTTCAGCGTACTGGCCGAAGAACTGCAGGTGGCCGTGCCGGTGCGCGTCCGTGAGCGCTTCGAGCAAGCGCCTGCGGAACAGGCGCGATAGCACACGTACCGGCAGGAAGAAGCCGGGCCGGCATCCGATCCACCGCTGACCATCGGGCGACAGCCCACCACCGGGGACGATACCGTGTACGTGCGGATGATGCGTGAGTGCCGAGCCCCAGGTGTGCAGCACGAGCGTCGCGCCGATCTGGGCGCCGAGGTGCTTCGGATCAGCGGCAATGGTGCGTAGCGTTTCGGCGGCGATATCGAACAGCAGCCCGTAGATGACGGCCTTGTTGTACCAGGCGATGGCACTGATGGGCGCGGGCAGCGTGAAGACGACATGGTAGTACCCGACCGGAAGCAGATCGGCCTGGCGTGCCTGGAGCCAGCGATGCGCAGCACTGCCCTGGCACTTCGGGCAATGACGGTTGCGGCAGGAGTTGTAGGCAACCTCGATGCGGTCGCAGCCGGCGCAGCGCAGCACATGCCCCCCGAGTGCCGCACTGCGGCACTGTTCGATGGCCGACATGACCTTCAGCTGCCCCAGGCTCAGCGCTACCGTGCGCCGCCACGCCGGCCCGCAGGCGCGGAAGATATCCGCGACCTCCAGCACGGGGTGCTCCGCGTGCGGCCGGGCTAGCCGGCGGGCAGGCGGTCCAGCGGACTGACCACCTTGCGCAGGAGGTCAGTGGCAACCTGGGTATAGAGCGTGGTGGTCTCGATCTGCCTGTGTCCAAGGAGCACCTGGATCACGCGGATATCCTCCTTCTGTTCCAGCAGGTGCGTGGCAAAGGAATGCCTCAGCGTGTGCATGGATACGCGCTTGTCGATGTTTGCGGTCTCGGCGGCCGCATGGATGGCGCGGGTCAGTTGCCGCGTGCTGAGCGGGTCGATCGGATCGAGGCCCGGAAAGAGCCACCCGCCATCGAGCATGCAGCCCTGGGCACGGGCAACGCGCCACCAGACGCGCAGACGTTCGAGCAGGACCGGCGAGAGCATCGCGTAGCGGTCACGGCGGCCCTTGCCCTGCTCGATGCGCAGGGTCATGCGCTGGCTGTCGATGTCGCTGACCCTGAGGGCGACCACTTCGCTCGCACGCAGCCCGGCGCCATAGGCGACCGACAGCGCGGTCTGATGCTTGAGGTTTCCGGCTGCCGCGATGAGCCGGCGCACCTCCTCGGGGCTGAGCACAACCGGGAGCGTGCGAGGCACGCGTACCGGCTGCATCCGCGCCATCAGCTCAGGCCGGCCGAGCGTGACTTCGAAGAAGAACTTCAGACCGCTGATCGCGGCGTTCAGCGACACCGGCGACGCGCCGTGATCGACCAGATGCAGCTGGTAGTCCCGGAGGTCCTCGACAGTGGCGGTATCGGGTAAACGCCCGAGGTATCGGGCGAACTGACGTACGGCACGTAGGTAGGCGGCCTGGGTCTTGGGTGCGAACTTGCGCATGCGCAAGTCCTCAAGCATACGGCGGCGCAGCGGGCTGATGCCCGGATCGGAGGAGGTCATGATGGGGCTCCTGCTGGAGGACGAGGCGGATTGCCTCAACCACCAACATAAGCGCCGGCGCCACTGGCCTCCCATTCGCCGCCAGAGACGGGCCGCAGCCCCCTACCGCGCGAGCGGTTTAGTCCATTCGGCCATTGCGGACGGTGGCCGCCGAAGAACGTGCGGCAGGTCGAGATCGCTTAGCCGACATTCGCGACCCGGTACCGGCGAATGTCAGCATTCGTTATTGGCGAATGAGTCTTGTCGACCCTGACCGGTCGGTCGAGCCAGTTCCTCGCCATCGGCCGCCTCCAAAAGCACAGCGGCCGTTCACACGGCCACCTCGAATCGGCAAGGTCAAGTCCGTATTGCGTCGCAGAGCGAAGCAGCCGAGGTGACGGTCGCCTGTTTGGGGAATACCCGGTTCAGACGCATATCGTGCGCCTCTCGGTCGGGATCGGCGCAGCAATCGCCCGCTACGACGATCTGGTAATCGAGGTCAAATGCTTGACGAAGGGTCGAAAGGACAACACCACTGGTATGTACACCTGCGACCACAAGGGTTTCAATCGCTTGCGATTGCAAAATGGTCTGGAGATCGGTTCCGCTGAAAGCCCCGATACGATGTTTGATAACAACTGCCTCACCTTCGACCGGAGCAACAGCGGGGTGGATTTGCGCCCCCGGACTGCCAGCTTGGCAAAGCCCATTTTTGGCAATGAAAGAAAATATCGAGTTGCGCGGGCTGACTTCGGGATAGCCAGGACGAAAAGAAACAACGACATAAATGACCAGCATGCCAGCAGACCGCGCGGCAGCGAGCAATTTCGGCATAAGCGACAGGACCTCACTGGAATCGGTGGGCGCCATGAACTTTCCAAGGGTGTCTATCTGGTAATCCATCACCAGCAGGGCAGATTTGCTGGGGTCGACAAGAAGGGGGTTGGTCATGTTTTTTCCGCAGTAAAAGCTTGGATGGACGGGGAACTTGACTAGCAAACAGGGGCAAGCATAACGTTATTTGAGTCTATACTCAAATAACGTTATCTGGCCGACAGTGGCCCGAACTGGCAAACTTCAGGCATGTCTTCACGCCCCGAGAAAAAAACTCACCGATCTGCCGACGCGCGTTCGAACCTTGATCGCCCAGCACTCGCGCCCCAGCGCAGCGTCGGCCGAGAGCGCGTTGCAGCAGTTATGGCAGCCGCATCCAGGGTAATCCAGGAGCGCGGCTACGAAGCCGCAACGATGGCCGAGATAGCGGAACGCGCCGACACGAAAGTAGGTTCGCTCTATCGTTTCTTCCCGAACAAGGAGCTTCTCGCCGACGCGTTGATGCAGCGCTACGACGAACTGCGCGAAGCACAGTGTGCAGAAATCGATGCACGCGCCAGCGTCATGCCGCTCCACGAACTGGCAGATCGGCTGGTGAACTCCATCGCGGAGATTTATGACGAAACCAGGGCGCTGGTCGCCTTGCTGGACGCTCGTTCGGAATGGGCAGGCAAGCGCCTTGAATATCGCAAGAAAACGCTCAAACGTATCGCCCATACCCTACAACTCAGGGCGCCTACCCTGCCGGAAGACAGTGCCGGGGATATCGCTGTCGTCTTGCTCAACAATATGAAGACGATTGCCGCCATGACGCTGGACCAATCTGCCCCGTCGAGCCCCGGCGGGCCTGACGAGTTGCGCTTAATGAACCGGCTTTACCTTGCTCACAAGCTCGCCCCTTATGAGAGAACTTGAATGAAGGCGGGTGTCCATCGCTTTATCGCAACGGTTACATTGCGGCGGCTACAACTGCATGCCGCCTAGCTACCGTTCGTTATATTGGCCAATGCGGGCGACACGCGTTGTCACCGGTCGAGAGGCAGTTTATTGCGTGAAGCGGTCGCCCAAATGACCGATCGCGAGTGTGGGCGAACGACGCTTCATGGCCGACTGTACTCGCTCACAGAGGCCGCCCCTAAGCCGCCGTTGAAGTTTTCAACGGCAGTTCTTCGGAACGTTCATTGAACTGGTGCTATCGGCCATCTGGGGTCGTTCGTCTGTGCATTCACATGGACATTCAAACGTCGCAATCCCCCTGATGGCGGACATTGAGGTGCGGACTGGATCCAGCAATTCATCGACCATCCCGGTCCATCAGGCAATCGGCGAAGCTTCCGGTGTCGGCAGTCTTCTTACTGGAATGTTGAACGGGTCGATGTCAATCCGCAGCGGAGGTCGACTGTCAGAGGACCGCCGACGTTGGTCGCGTCCAGCCCACGAGGTAGATTTTAGCAATTGGCCCGTGCGTAGTCCTACGATCGGCGGTGTCGGAACACGCCGACAATCATTCGATGATCGGAAAGCCCTTCTGGCTCACAACGCTTCATTAGCTGCCGCCTCGGTAAATATCAAGCATCAGTGCTGGGCCGCCATTTTTCTGAAAATCTTCCAGCTCACGCATCACTTGCGCGCGTGTTTTTCCAACGGGCACGGGGGGTGCCGGTGTGACGGCCGGAACCGCGACCTCTGAAACCTGCGGGGCGTTGCCATCCGTTACCGCCCCCTGCTGGTTGATCGCCGTTTGGGCGAAGCATCCGTCTGCTGTGACTCCAGCTATCAGGGCCAGACAGACGGTGATCGATTCATAAAGTTTCATGGGAGTACCCCCGGCGTCATAGTAGTTGTCGCCTCTGAACTTTCTTATCAAGAAGAGTCAGAGGTACAAGTTGAAGACGAAACAAACGTATTCTGTTGAGTTCAAGGAGCAGGCGCTGTCGAAGGTTCTGCAGCGCGGGAGCCGAACGGTTGGCGCCGTGGCTGACGAATTGAACGTGAACGTACTGACATTAAGGAATTGGATGAGAGGCACCGCCGCCGCGAACCGGAGCTCGAGTTCTGGGCACACAAGGCGTCCGGAAGACTGGTCGCTGGAAGAACGCCTGATTGCCTTGCAGGAGAGCCACGGCCTGGCGGACGAAGCATTGAACGGCTGGTGTCGGGAGCGCGGCCTGTTTTTGCATCATCTCGCGCAGTGGCGAGCGGATTTTTGCGCCGTTGGCGCAGCCGGTAGCCGACGTGAGAGCGCCCAGGAAGTACGGGATCTGAAGCAGGCCAATGTTCAACTGCGGCGCGAACTGAAGCGCAAGGAGCAGGCGCTGGCCGAAGCTGCGGCGCTACTGGTGCTGCAAAAAAAGTACCGCGCGCTCCTCGGGGACGAGGCCGAATGACGGCCCCTGAAGAGCGCAAGGCATTGATCGGCCTCATCAACGAGGCGACCCTGGCCGGGGCTCGGCAGGCGCACGCGTGCGAGATTCTGGGGCTCAGCGCGCGCACAGTTCAGCGCTGGCAGCGGGGCGAGCCTGACGCGATGGACGGGCGCTCGTTACGGCACCACGAGCCGCGCCACAAGCTCTCTGCCGAGGAACGCGCCGAGCTTCTGGCAGTCGCGAACTCGGCCGAATTCGGTCATCTGCCGCCAAGCCAGATCGTGCCGCGACTGGCAGACCAGCAACGCTATATTGCCTCCGAATCGACGTTCTACCGGGTACTGAAGGCCGAGAAGCAACTCGCCCACCGGCGCAGCGAACGGCCGGCCCACGCTCGCAGCAAACCCCGTTCAGTTTGCGCCGACGCGCCGAACCAGCTGTATTCCTGGGACATCACGTATTTGCCGACGACGATCCGTGGACAGTATTTTTATCTCTACCTGTTTCTGGATGTCTTCAGTCGCAAGATCGTCGGCTGGCAGGTCTATGCCGAGGAAAGCAGCGTACTGGCCAGCGAAGTCCTCAGGGACCTCTGCGCGCGCGAAGCGATACGGCCCAACCAGGTGATTCTGCATTCGGATAACGGCGGCCCGATGAAAGGCGCGACGATGCTCGCCACCCTCCAGGCGCTGGGCGTCATGCCGTCGTTGAGTCGCCCGGGCGTGAGCAACGACAACCCTTATTCCGAGTCGCTGTTCAAGACCCTGAAGTACCGGCCCGCTTACCCGCTCAAAGCGTTCGATACCCTGCTGGCCGCACGTACCTGGGTCGGCGCACTGGTGCGCTGGTACAACGATGAGCATCGTCACAGCGCAATCCGGTTTGTGACGCCCGCGCAGCGTCATGCCAACCTCGATCAGGATATTCTGGAACGACGCACGGCGCTTTACGCGAGTGCTCGGCAGCGCAATCCGCTTCGATGGAAGGGCCGCACGCGCAACTGGCAGCGCGTCGATGCTGTGCATCTGAACCCTGATCGCATCGATGACCAGGGCATCCATCAACAACGCCGCAATCTGGAGCGAAAGGCCGCCTGAAATTTATTCGTTGAGGCGACAACTAGCTTGAAAATTTCCGAGTACTCCCTCGGAGTTTAAGAGATCGGCCTGTGCATCTTTCGCCGACCGACAGCAGTCTTCGCACGAACAGAGGCAGGTTCGGCTCGTTGCGACGATCAACCGATCTGGATGCACTCGACGAATGCCTTTCCAGCGTTGCTGTCATATTCATTGTTGGTCAGGCGAAACGCCGTCACAACGCACATGCGTAGGCGACGGACCAGCAACGCAGACGAAAGAGGTATGCAGTCCCGCTGGCTCATCCCGGGGACGTATCAGCTATTCGCCTTCAATGATTGCGGAGCGCCTTGCTGAACCTTCCAGTGCAGGCAAGGACACATCCCGTAGTTGATACATTTGTGGCTGATCGTAGAAACCGCGACCTGTTATTCTGTTTTTATGTGGTTACGCACGATGGTGTTGTGCGCCCATGACCACCGGCGCCCCGTTCGCTGGAGTGTGCCGTCTTACTCCGTTAGCCACTTTCGGTGGGGATCTGTCTAACCCGTGGTGCGCCGATACAGCCTCTCGACGTCGCGCACAATCCGCCCACGGTGGCTTTCCCGGTTCAAGCAGCCTTATGAGATTGTCAGGCTTCGTAGTACGCAGGTTCAGTTCGGCGGCTCAGGAACACGCGTTCCGGATGGACTATGCGAGGCGCTTCTTCGGACAGCGGAGGCTCGCCATCACAATCTTCACCGCGTTGTGGGTCGTGTTTTCCATCCACGACCTCGGGCGGTTAGACGTACTCGATCCCTCCCATCTGCACCACAATGAACTCATTCTCCTGAGAATCGCCGGGACGATCGGCATGACGGTGCCCGTGCTGTTGTGGAGCCCACACGCCACCGACGAGCGCTGGGCCGTCGGGCTGCTCAGTGTCTGGACGCTCGGTTGCTGGTTCGCGGTCCTGAGAATGGTACAGCTCTATCCGGGCGACCTAGCCTGGCGGGAAGCTTACCCGATCCTGACGTTTGCCCTTTTCATGATATTCATGGCCTTCCGGCTTCGCGTCATCACGGCGGCGTGGGTGATCGGGCTATGCGTCGTCAGTTACCTTGTCATGCTCTATCTCAAGCCCAGTGGCCAGAGCGTCGACGCGCGCGTGGAGTCGGTGATTGCGCATGCCACGATGGTGCCAATGATGTATATCGTCGGTTTGCTAGTCAGCATTCCGCTGGAACGTGCCGCGAGGCGCGAATTCATGTATCGGCGCACCTTGCGCGCGTCCAAGGCGCGCGTCGAAGCGGCGTCGCGCGCAGTCAACGAACAGAACCTACGCATGCAAGACCTCGTCAGGGAGAAAGAGCGGTTCTTCTCATCGGCGTATCACGACATCCAGCAACCTCTCGCCGCAATCAATCTCTTCATTCGAAGCGCCCGGACGAAGGCCAGGGACGGACACGCCGTGGATCGCGACCTGGATGTCATCGAGGAGACCGCGTGCGACCTTCTCGATATGTTCAAGGACATTCAGGACTATAGCGAACTGGGTTCATACGTTCCGCACCTGGCGCCACTCGATACGCAGACCGTGCTTATGGAGGTCTTCGAGCAATACCTTGAACCGGCGAGATCGCGAGATATCGAATTCAGAATCAGCGAGCGTCGGCGCCACCCTCCACCCATTGAAAGCGACCGCTCCTTGTTCAAACGAGCATTGGCCAATCTTGTATCGAATGCGATCAAGAACACCTCCGCTGGGGGAGTCGTAATCGGCTGGGTGCTGATTGGGGAACGGCTTCGCATTGACGTATGGGACACGGGCATCGGCATCTCGCCCGCGCATCGGGATGCGATATTCGCCGAGTACTATCAGATTAACAACCCCGGCCGCGACCGGTCGAAAGGCCTTGGACTTGGGTTGTCTATCGTCAATCGGGTTGTCGGAATTCTGCCGAAGCACAGCATGCGTTTCTGGTCGGTCGAAGGGCGCGGGTCACGCTTCTCCCTGTACGCTCCGATATCGCAATTAGCACCCGTGATCGTGATGGAAGATCAAGCGAACGCAGCATGCACGTCCATCCTTAACGGCAGATACATCCTGCTTTGCGACGACGAACCGACCGTTCTCGAAGGTCTGCGCCGACTATTCCTCAGTGCTGGCGCACTGGTGGATACCGCCGGATCAATGGCGGGATTCGAAGCGATTCTCACCGACGATGGCCGCGCACCCGACATCATTGTCACCGATATCCGGTTGCGCGACGGGCCGACTGGCATTGAGGTTGCCGAACGGATCAGGCAGCATTTCGCCTGGGCGGGCGTGCTTCCCGTCGCATTCATCACTGGCGAACTGGTGTCTCCGCACGCACTTCGCGATTTCACCGAGCCGTTCGTGCTGTTGCGGAAGTCTTCCACGCCGGAAAGCACGCTCGCTGAAGTCAGTCGGTTCGTTGCTGCCCAACGGCCGACGGGCTTCGATCATGTACGGGATCCGTGACTGGCGGGACGCCAAGTTTGATCCCTTTATCCGCCAGCATGACGATGAGTTCCGTACGGCGCCGCAGATTGAAATGCGCGAGCAAATGACTGACGTACTTTCGTACCGTAATGTCTTCGAGCCCCATTCTCAGCGCAATCGCCTTGGACGGGAGCCCGCGCACCAGCCACGCCAACGTTTCGAACTCTCTCGGAGTGAGTCCCAGCTCGGATGCGCTGCTCATTTCCGAATTACCGCTCGGCTGTGCCTTCCCAGGCCCACTTACCGGAGCCCCCTCCGTGCCCATGTCACGCCTGAGCCTCGCGATGCTGGCGGCGGGCAGGAACACGCCCCCGGCAAGCACTGCGCTTATCGCTGCATGAAGGGCTTCAGGAGGTGACGACTTGGGTACATATCCCATCGCGCGAAGTTCGATGCACCGACTGATGGTTTCCACGCTCTCATCGGCGGATATCACGATCACCGGTAACGACGGGCGCGACTCCTTCAGTGTGGCAAGCGCGCCGCAACCGTGGCCGTCGGGAAGATCGAGATCGAGAAATGCGATGTTCAGGAGCTCGCCAAGCGCATGCTTTACGCCTTGAGACAACGTACTCGCGTGCAGCAACTCGATGTTCGGAAAGAACTCTCTCAGCAGCAGCGCCAATCCGGCTCTGAACAGCTCGTGATCGTCGACGATCAGTACGCGCATCTCATCGTCTCCCAGGACCGCTTTCGAAGCGAGCTGCAATTACACAGCTGATGATGCTACCTCCGTAGCAGTCGTCCGCCATGTTCAACACGAATAGTACACGCAGGGCCCCTATGTCACGGACGGTGGCGACTGACCTATGTGGCGTTGCCTCGAAAGTGGCGGTTTTCGCCCGTCACCCGACACCCACCGCCTGACCTGATGGGCGAACGGCTGGAGGACTTTGCGGATTCGGAAAGCGGCCATACAGGTGGCGGCAGGCTCTATGTCCGTAGTGGGTCGATCACGGTCTTCCGCGTCGGGCAGCGGTCGGCCATGAACGGACGGTCGACAAGGGAGGCTAGCTTGGTCACAAGCCAGGTCTAGTTCGCGAACAATTTGAATACGTGCGGCAGCGCACCAAGCCGCGCCGACGTTCGAGGGAACATTTCTTGGCGCTTGGCCTACCCTCTATGAGGCGACGCCGTTCCCGGGTATTCGTGTGTTGTTCCGGTCAGGAGGTGTACCCGTGAAGACCATCGTCGCGACGCCACACCTGTCAATGTTTGCGAGGCAGTCTTGTTATGCCGCATTGTTGCTTGGCTGCCTGACAAGACTCGTCGCGGCTCAAGAGCCAGCAAGTACGGAAAGTACGCCCACGACTGTTGCCCGATCTACAAGGTCGGAGAACGCATAATTGTCTGGCGGCGCATCGCCGCTTAAACGGTTTCGCTTTCGATAAACTCATTCAGATCGGTGCTTCGCGCAGCGGCGCAGTCATGGACAGATGCATCTGATCTCACCTCAGCGCCACTAGCCTGAGCGCGGTTTAGCAAAGGAGTACGCTCAGCCGGAGTGTCGCGATCCGGTCGTAGAGAGAAAGTGGTCAAGTGGTGGAGGAACTATCAACCGGACCAACGATGCAATCGATCGCAGTCCGGTCCTGTTTCATCCGTGATCGGCCCGCCCCGCTCAGGACGCATCTTCCCCGAGCGTTATTAGGATCCCCTGACACGCGCGGAGAAACAACTCAAGAGTGGCCGGGGCTACATTCGAGTTGAGGTCCTTCAGCGCGTCGGTAAGATCTGCAATGGTAGTATCGATCGTGTTTTTAAGACTCGTCATGCGCTGCAACGCGATACCTTCGCTGCTTGCGAGAGATTTGCAGGCGGCGATCATGGCCTGCAGCGGGCGTATCTGATTATTCAGCGCATTGACTTGGTTTTGCAAGTCGTCCACCTGTGACTTCCAGTGGAAGTAAAGACCTAGCGCTATGGCCAAACCTGCGAGGCCGAGTGGGCCGAGCGCGAGAAGATAGTAGTATCGTTTCTGCGCCGCTTCCATTTGGCCTTTGGCAGCGTTGACCTGTCCTTGCAGCGTCGCAATTTGAGACTGCATAGTCCCCTCTGCGTTGCTCAACGTCGTAAACGAACCAGATACCTCGTTTGTAGCAGAGCTGAGCATCGCCACGAGTGAAGTGGCCTGACTCCTATAATTCGAGATCGTGTCGGTAATGCCAGAAATGATCGAAGCGATCTTGCTGGTAGCGTCAGCGTTTTTTTCAAGCTCCGCAATCGCGGTATCTAGGGCCGCCTTTGCTGGGCCGATCGAGGCAAGCAGGTTGGTTTGGAATACAGGGGCTTCGGTCAGAATGGTGTGGAGAGACTGACAGACAGAGGTCTGCACCGAGGCCGCCTGCGCGGGAAGTTGCTGGATTGCCTGAACGTCAGCAACGCTGGTCTTTAAGGCCGTCAAGGCCTGTGTGAATGAGCCCATTTTAGTCCTTGATTGGTTGGATTGGCCCGATCGGGTGGCGTGGCGATAGCCACCCGATTATGTGGTTTTGCCTGAGATAATCAGGCCGCCTGTTTGACCCCGTCATTTGCGGCCGCCGCGATGAGCTGGCTAACGGTCTGATTAGGTGCGGCGACTTGAACGGTCACGCCAGCCATTTGGGCCTTGACCGTCTGGATGTCCTGCAGAAGCGTTCCGATCTCGCCATTAGCGGCCGTAACAAAGAGAGTCCGCACATCGTCAGTGCTCATCACTCCGCTCTGCAGGTCGCCAATGATGTCAGTGAGATCCGAGGCGACGCTATTCCACGCGTTCGCCATGGCCGTCGCGGCTGTGATGGCGTCACCGACCTTATTCGAAAGTGTGGTGTACCCCCCGCTTACCGCAGTCGCGAGCTTCACTTCATCCTTCAGGCGGCTTTCTTCGCCGAGGAGCTTCCCTTTGCTCTCGTTTGCGGTGACCAGAGCAACGACCGAACCTGCTTCGCCGCCGACGCCGGCTGCCACCATCCCGACGCCACCGACGACGGCTCCAGTCGACGTGCCGGCAGTAACAAAGTCGGCGATTGCGCCTACGCAAATCACAAAAACGCCGCCCGCAATTGTGAGCGTACTTGCGACGATGCCAGCAATGGCGCCATCGATCGTCGACTGGAGCGTACCCAGTTCGTCATTGATTTGCGCGAGCACTCCGTTGTCGCCGTTGACCGCACTGTTCAGGTTCGTCACGGTGGTCGCGAAGGATTGGGAATCGGTCTGCAGTTGCCCGCGGAAGACCTGAAGGTCGTTCACCGTCTTCAGGGCAGACGTACGGTAGGTTGTGGACTTATCGAGAACACTCTGGAGCAATGCAGTCCACTGGTCGACCGACGAGCCCGCGGGAAGGGTTGCTGGAAGCGCCTTGTTCAACTGATAGTAGTTGCCGATGTCCGCCATGTTTTGGATCACCTGCGGCTGGAGGACATTCAGATAGTTGTTTGCGTGCCCTTGCGCGGTGGCCAGGCCGCTATTGATCTGGTCTTGGTAAGACTGAAGGCCAGGGATCTTTGAGAAGTCCACCTGTGGTTGCTCTAGCACGCTATTTGCGTACGTCTGAATGATGAGCGCGGCGGACATCTGGTCGGTGTTCGCATCACCGATAAGTTTCGCGTTTCTGCTTACGTTGGGCATCGCATTCTCGCTAAAGAAATTGTGAACATACGGTGAGCGGCATTGACGACACGGCGAGCGGAGTTCACGCAGCGTTGCTCGCGTTCCTGCCGCGGCTGAAGAATAGTCAACTGCGGAGGGCGAGAGGTACCTAGCTAATTAGATAGGTCATTTTGACGAGATCCACAGCCGTAAACCCACGTTAAGGCGTAGTGTTTTGTGAGTGATCGGCCTGCCGGGATGCCGCGATGATCCCCGACTCCATGCCCGGAGTGCGTCGAATAAGCCGCGGCGCTATGATGGCCGTGCATCGACACGGTAACCGGCCCACGGTCGGGGGGCGATCGTTGCGACAGTCCGGAGTCTGCTAGTTGAGCGCGAACGTCCGTTTCGGAGAAACCCGAAGGGCTCTTCAGGGTCGACTTGCGACGATCATCCGTTGCGGGCCGGCAAGCGGTTCTCAACTCAGCTATCGGACCGGGTTCGGCCATCTCCGGCCGTTGGCCCGTGCCGTCATGTGCACTTTCGAACGGCGCGTTCGCATGCGGAAGCGGCCATCCCAGCCTAACCAGGCGTCCGAGCCGAGATCCCTCGGTGAGCCTCGATCTGCGGCTCGACTTGCACGTTGGGTGCGCAAGTGATATCTCGAAACAGCACCCGATCCATCACCGTGGGCTCCCGCTTCCCCCCAGCGGCGGCTCGTTGCAGGGTCCGCCTTTCGGCGCCACTGCCTTTTGGCGGCCTCGCGTTGGCACATGGGCTCAAACGATGCGCGATTGAAACAAAGCCATTGCGCTTTCAATGGCGCGCGTGCGACCTTACAAGTCACCAGCATTACGAACCGAGCGAGAGATCAATATGGGTATCGGTGCCACGCGCGACTCCCTGTCGCATATTTTTTTCCAGCGCTGCTTCTGGCTGTTTGTCGTGCTGCTCGTTCTCATCGGCGCGGTGTCGTTCGTCCCCGCGAGCGACCACGGTCGCCTGATTGTGAATGGTGTCAACATGTTCCTCCTCATCGCGACGGTCGCAGCTGTCGGGCGCACGACACTGTCGTTCCTCATCGCGCTGTTACTCGCCGTTCCCGCGGTGTGGTTCCAGTATCTTGGTCTCTGGCGCGACAGCGACACGGATCTGGCATGGTCGTGGATGTTCAGCGCCGCACTTTATTTCATGACCACCGCGTATCTACTCCGCTACGTTTTCCAGCCGAGGATCATGACGCAGGACAAGCTGTTTGGCGCTGCGGCGGCTTATCTCCTGATCGGTGTGCTCTGGGCGTACCTTTACGCGATCATCGGATTCGTCTATCCGCAGTCGTACATGATCGTCGGGCAACCGGGGCGACTGGTCTATGCCGATGCCCTTTACCTGAGCATAACCGTGCTCACCAGTACGGGCTTCGGAGACATAACGCCGCTCACGCGCCCGGCGCGCGGCATATGCATGATCGAGCAGATAACCGGAGCTTTGTTCGTCGCGATACTCATCGCCCGCCTGGCGGGGGTGTATCCGCCGCGAGAGAGTTACATCGACGACAGAGCGCCGTAGGCGGTCAATGAGTCTGCCTGCGCGCGCAACCCGGCTTCCGAAAGGCGGTAGCCGCGATTGCCATGGTCGCGTGCTGCCAGTCGTGGCAAGGCAAAAGTCGATCGTACGACGATCGTCAAGGCTCGCCCACAAAGGCACAAAGGGGCATTCGCATCTGGCAGTACTGTCGTGCGTCTATCCGATACTGGGATAGTGCTTTGATAACCTGAGACAGTTATTTTGCATTCTTTGGGACCCCGGGAGAGAGCCATTTATCGATCGCACGCCCCGCTCAAGGCATCTGCTTGCGGAGGACCGAGGCTCGCCTGTACCGCGGACACGCGAGAAGTGGGAGAATCATCAGGCACCGACGGTGCACAACTATCTGTTTCGGAGGCACGCCATGCGCAAACTCATAATGGGCATTGTCGAATTCCGCGAGAAAATGCTGCCGCAGTATGCCGAACAGTTCAGTAAGCTTGCGCTCGCCCAGACACCTGATGCACTCTCTTCATCACATGCTCGGACAGCCGGGTTGCGCCAGACCTGCTCGTATCTACTCATCCGGGCGATCTATTCACGATGCGCAACGTCGGTAACCTGATTCCGCCGGCGACCGCAGAGGGGGCGTCGACCGGCGACCTCGCCGAGGCAGGCGCGATCGAGTACGCAGTGTTGGTGCTGAAAGTCGCGAATATTGTCGTGTGTGGGCATTCCGAATGCGGTGCGATGAAAGCCGTATATGCACACAACCCGAAGCTGAAAACGCCGAACCTCGATAAATGGCTTTACCACGCCATCAACGCGGCGTTTCGCCTCGAACACGAAGGCCCGCTCGACGACAGGCTGAAGCCGCACGACCAATTGTCGCAACTCAATGTCCTCGTGCAACTCGAGCATCTGATGAGCTACCCGATCGTCCGCCAGCAGGTCACGGCCAAGGCGCTGGTATTGAGCGGCTGGTGGTTCGACATCGCGACCGGCGACATGTATGCCTATGAGCGGGCAAGCCGCTCATTCGAAGTCATTGACCGCGCGCTGGCTGAGCGGCTTGCTGCGCGCCTCGCCTTTCGCGCGCGGTAAAAGCCGGCGCTGTTCTCTTGAAGTGCCTTTCAGGTTCAGGGGAGCGTAGTCATCAATCCTCCGTTGCGGACCGCATGGTAATGACTTGTTGCGAATCACTGAAGCGGACGCGGTGAACTGCTGTTGGTAAACGCGAACGGCGAAAATGGCCAACGATTTGCCGGATGGCAGTCACGCACGGATGCCCCTTTTGACCTCGAGAGCGGCCATTGAGGTTGCTTGAGGCTCAACGGCCGGAGTGGGTCGAAAGTACGCGTTCGTTGAACTCGGTAGCGGCTGTTCGCCGCCGCTCCTCGATGAACGACCGGTGAGCAGCGGTAAGCAGGCACGTCCGCGTCGACACACGAACGACAGCTGTGGCCGAACTGCTGTCTCTGAGGCGCCGTCATGAACGATCGGACCATCTTGTTATCTGCGCTTGAACTCCCAACTGCGCGACCGGCGGCAATGCGGTCTGGAAGACCCATTCAGCGATAACGAAAACTTGTTGAACCGAAGGCAGCCACCCCAGTGTGTCTACGGTGAGTTCGGGATGCGGCGCGACATACGCCGAGCCATGATCGGCAGTCTGAGCGACGCGCGGACCCGCAACGGGAGTCGCTCCCGTGGAAACCGCAGAGATTTATCCTGTCGACAGATATTGGCGCTTCGAGTCCGGGCACGACAGCCTTCAGGGCTTGCATTGAGCCATCCGGTGCGGACGGCGGATCGACACGCAGCCATGGCCCCGGCGTATTGCGGGCGCACTGCTGGCAAACGTCAACGCTCATATGGGCGCTGTCGCCGAAAATCGAGCCAAAGCCGCCACGCCAGTCGAGCGACACGTTTTGCACCACTCCCACTGGTCGTCATCGGCGTCATGCGCCGGCCGCAGCGGTCGCATGTGCAGGCCGCGACCTACAGCACGGTCCCGCCCCGGTATTTGCGCATGACCTACCCCTTTCCCCAGTCCGAGTTTTCCCAGTCCGGCGGCACGAGACCAAGCTGCTTCGCAGTGTCGACCGGCAGGCGCAACAGCACCGTGCGCGGGCCGCGCTCCATGTTCCCGAGCATCGTGACTTCAGCGGCTACACCGTCGAGCTCCAGATACACGACGTCGTCCGGCTCAAGAATCTCGGTGTAGAGATCCCAGCCGGGCTGATCACCCTCTTTCGCCTGATACCTGATGTGGTTCCTGGTACTCGTGAATCCCTGTCCCTTTTGCGAGCGTTTAGCCGATGCCCTGATTGTCGGCGGCCAATCGCTGCAGATACTGGATGCGGTCCGCGGCGCCGCCTCTCATTTCGCTGTTCATCATGCGATCCCGGTTGGCCAGAAATGTTCGCGAGGTGCTCCGGCCTTATCCCTTCTTCCCGATGGAGCAGCCGATCTGAATGCGGCCATGACAGACTCGAGTCGATAACCGCAACAGGCTCCGGGGAGCGCCATTGTCGCAATCTCCGATGCCCGGCGTATAGGGTGTATGGCGAGAAGCAGGTTGGCCGAGCGGCCGCGCTGCTTGACGCTTATAAAATTTACAGCGCATTCCAGAACGCCATCATCGCTCATCACCGACCGTGCACCGCACTCGGGTTCCGGAGAGCCTTTCACTATGGGACAATCGATCCCGTTGCTGCAATGGCGGTACAGGAATGGGAGCGAGAGAACGGTGCGTGAGAGCTGTCAGGCATCCTGCGGGCAAAATACCCGCTCATCTTCGACGTCAACCCGACAGTCGCTGATGATCTGGATGCCATCCCAACGGTTTTCTCCCTGTGGGGTTTCGAGTGCGGCGACGGCTGGTTCGATCTGATCGACATGTTGTGCGCGAGGCTGCAACTTGCTACAAGGCACGGCGCACCGCTGCGGCATCAGCGCTGGCCGTTGAGAAAGTCGAACCAGTCGTGCGCAGAGGCACAGCCGTGGTCAGGAATGCCCGAACCGGCCAGCGTCTCGTCGAAGTACGTTCTGGCCGGTTCAGGAATCTCATCGAGACGTACGTAACGGTAGCCTGCGGCATTCACGTGAACCGTCACCTGCGGTGGCGCGGGTCGCGGCGGTAATGCTTCGCGGCCCTGGTTCAGTGCGGCCGCAACACAGCGCGCAACGAGATCCCATACGCTGCCCGCCCATCTCGGATAGCCGCGCACCGTGGCCCGCGCGCCGACCTGCCGGAGCGCCGCATCGTCCAGGGCCACCCTGTAGTCCGCGAGTGCGCCGCCACTCACGCGCGCGATGTCCGCCGTCGCGATGATCCGCTTTCGGTCTTCCCGTCCACCGGGCAGCAATTCAATGGTGATTCGAAGCATTCGCCTTTCCTTGTGATCTTGTCATCCGGTGCCGCAGTTGCGCGGACGCGCATCGGGTCGAGGTCCCGAACCTGCGCTGCGATCGCCTGCGCCCCCCGGCAAATGCCTCCGTCCGGGTGGACCGCCGGGACGGCAGCATTGCCCCGTCAGGACTTCCAGTACCCGTCGAGGAGAAGCCCCTGCTGCGCCACGCAAGCGTTGTCGCTTTCGATGGCTTGCGCGTTCTCCTTCCGCCATAACCCGCCCTGCCGGCCGGGCGCGAGGCTGGCTACGTCCCCTTGCGCCACTTGCGACCTGTCGAGGCGATGTTCCTTCGCAACACAGACGACGTCCGCGCGGGCAGCGGCGATCGCGGCGGTGGCATCAGCCTGCGTCTCGCACACACCGAGATAGAAGTAGAGCGTCGCGGATGCACCTGGCGCGACCTCCACGCGCTTGCTGAACGCGAGCGATACATCGGGCGCACTGATGTCGGCGTTGTTCTTCAGCGTGCCGTCGGCGTCGAAGCTGTACCAGGCGGACACGGTGGCGCTTTGCGTCGACGCGTCGGCGTTGTTGCCAGCCTGATAGCCGTCGGCCGGCTGCAGCGCGCCTAGGAGCACGAACAACTGACCGGACGCCGTCATGTCCGCGATGAACGCGTTTTGTCCAGCGTCGTACCACGCGTGCACCAGTTTGCTCGCATCAAGATTGTTGAGATGGACCTGATCGAGCACGTTGAACGTGACACGCTCGGCGGTCGGATTGGTCAGCGTGTAGCGAACGATGAAGAACGGCTGATCGGGGGGCGCCACAAAGCTGCGGGTCAGGTCGAGGCGCGATGGCAACGACGCGCCCTGATAGTTTAGGTAGCGCGCCGTCAGTACGCCTGCGTCATCTCCGCCGCTTTCAAACCACGCTTCGGAGTCGAACTTCTCGGCGTGGCTGTAGGAGATTCCGTTGGTTTCGTCGCGGAAGAACCCTGTGTAGTCGACGATCTGGTTCACCGTCCGGCGCGCTAGAGAGCCGCGCAGGTAATGGAGTTCGCTCAGGCATGGGCCTGTCCATGAAGTGTCGATCTGGCTGAGCTTTGCGGCCTTCCAGACGCCAACGAGATCTCGCCAGTTAGACAGATACAACGCGTGCGTGGGGGTGGCCGAAGGCGAAGTCGGGCTCATAGGCATTCCCTGACGGGTGGCGAATCGGACGCCCGGATCGACGCCGTGAGGCGCAGTCGCGCATTGCGCGCCGACAGCGGTAGCGAGTGACCGCTCGGTCTAGCCAACGCCAGCAATCCGGACGAACTCCGGAAGGATGCCGCCATTCGGGGTCTGCGGGATCACGTCCTGGCGAGCTTGCGCGGCGCCGACACGCGCGCCCGCAGCTTATGGTTAATCATATTAGTACAGCGTCGATCGAATTCAGTGGAACGGCTAGCATGGAGACGCCTTTTCCGATCCGAAGTCCGCCACAATACCGGCGAGAAAGCTCCGTTGATGCATCTCGGTTAGGGTTTCCAAAGCATCGAACTCTTCCCACGAAGTTTGCACAGCGATATGGCCAAGGTTTGGAAATCGAAAGAACGTTGCCTGCAAGATCTTTTTTGCAAAGCTACGTAGGCATCCTATTTTTAATAACGGATACTCCAGACGCCCGCCGTAGAAGATCTGCACACGAAACTAGTTCTGACCGTCGACGTAAAGAAACCATTTTCCGGCGAATGCGATCACGCGGTTCCTCACCGTCGCGGAAGTTCGCTGGGTGGATCGAGTCCAATGAAGTACACAAGCCGCTTTCGTCGCCGGGCGCCCTGTTTGTCCTGCTCCTGCGTCCGCCTCGAGTCGAAGCCAGCAGAGCGCAAACCTGGCCGCTTTGTCGCGCTACTCGATATCGTGACGAAGGCGCTTATTCCGATCCTGCTGGTGTGGTCACTTCTCTTCATCGGGCTCAATATGAAGTCCCGCACGCTGGTCGAGCCTGTTTCCGTGCCGACGGCGTTGAGCGGTACAGGCGTGACGGACCTGGCGTTGCAGCAGGCACTCATCACCCGACTCGACCAACTGATCAGCGACGCGAAACAGACCATGCCGGGCGACATCAAAGACGAGTTTCAGGCGGATGTGCCGCTACCCGTGGTGGATATGCCGGGTACTGGCATCTCCCTGCAGAGCTTCGTCCAATACACGAAACAGTTGCTTGGCATCGACGACGTGGTGATCCGCAGCGTCCTGATTTCAGACACAAAGGGCTACACGGTTCACGTCTATGTCACGGGCCCTTCCCTTGCCCTGGATCAAGAAACCAGCCCTCCTGAGAAGACACCGATGGAAGCACTTTCCGGGGCAGCAAGGCTTGTCATGCAGAATTACGATAAATTCGCCTACGCTTCAGCGCTAGCAACCAACGACAGAACCGCCTGCTACGAGCACGGAAACTGCGATTACACGGAATCGATCAAGGCGTTGCATGAAGTCTTGAAGGATGACACTTACGTTCGCTACCACAAGTGGACTTGGCTCGCCCTTTCGAAAGTGGACGAGGATCGGCACGACTTCGCTGGCGAGGTCACAAAAGCGTTGCTGGCAATCCGTCAAGACCGGACGTTGTTCTGGGCTTACTACAACTGGGGGATAGGGCTTAGCGAGCAAGGATGCGATTCGCAGGCGCTCGCGGCATTCAACGCTGCGCTGCGCTATCGACCGACGTCCGACTTTGTCAACAACGCAGCGGGCAGACAGGCGCTCATCCTCGCGGTTGAAAATGATGGCGTCGACCCGAAGCTGCAGAGAAACTATCTCAACTTCGCGTCGAGCTACCTGACGACGGCTACCTATATCAATCCGGCTTACGCCGAAGCCTATGTGAACCTCGCGAAGGTTCTTCTAACGCTTGGCGATAAGCAGGAGGCTACCGATGCCTTCGACGCCGTTCTGCTTGCCGATTCTCCACAGGTGAGGCGTGCAGACTATTTTGAAAAGCGCGCAAACCTGAAGATCAGCAGCGGTCTCCAGATAACGGGGAGGCAATTGCAATCCGTCATTGCGACATTGGAGGACGCCCACGAAGCTGATTCTCTATGCGGCAACTCCAAACTGGCAGGTACGATCCTCGAAACGAAAGGGTGCCTCTCAGCCGAAGAACTGACGATAGAGCAAAAAGCGGGAAATCAGCTCAAGAATATCCGGCGGCCGCCGGAAAAAAGCCGCACCGGCGCATTGAACTGCGACAGGCAAAGTGTCGAAAGGAACGTTGGGGAACCGAGGCCCGAGCTTTTAGCGCCCGTCTATTGATGCTCGATCGCGCTTGCCATAAAGAACGGCCAGTAACCGGCCCGCGGGTGGGCTGCTACGCTGGCGCCGCTTGATCGCGTACAGCACTGTCGGCAGAGCGGGTTACGTCGGTCCAAAGCGCGCGAACCGATCCGTCGCATATGCAAAAGCGGGCTTCAGGTTGACGCACAGCGGCTCAAAGCATGGCACACTGGCTCGTCGTAACTTACGTTTCGTGAGGCGGCCATGTTTGCTTCTAAAATCGTCACGCGTCAGATGAAAGTAGCAGAGAGCTTCGCTGGCACGCGGGCATCTCGGGCAACTCTGCGTCTTCGGCCCCGACAGGGTTCGCGCCTGACGGCCAGCAAGCTTTATGACGAAGACGAACGGAAAGCCTCCCGAGCCAGTTCTAAAACCGGCGGTGTCTCGCGCAATTTCGGCAGCATTCCCACCTCTGCACTTGAGAGTGCGACGGCACCACCCGCAGGCGTCTTGCTGCCAAAACTCGCGATCGGGCGGGTCGACGATCCGCTGGAGCGTGCAGCCGAGCGGGTCGCCGATCAGGTGATGCGGAAGCCGGCCCCCGATGTTTCCGTCGCGTCGGCGAATTCGCGCGCTTCGAAAAAATGCGGAGTTTGCGATCAAGAGAACATGCGGACGCTTCAAACCAGGCCCGCCGCTGCTTCGACCGAACGATCCGCTGAAGCTCCAGCTGCGGTGCACGACGTGATTCGATCACCGGGGCAGCCTTTGGACTCCGCTACGCGAGCCGCTTTCGAGCCGCGCTTTGAACGCGATTTCGGTCAGGTGCGCATTCATCACGACGCGCGAGCCGCAGCATCGGCGCGCGCGGTGCATGCGCTTGCCTACACAGTCGGGCGCGATCTCGTGTTCGGCCAGGGACAGTGGAACCCGCGTGGCGATGCCGGACGGCGGCTTCTCGCTCACGAGCTCGCCCATGTCACTCAGCAGGGCATGTCCCGCCCCCTGCTTCAGCGAGCACCGATACCCGGCTGGAACTTCACGCCATCGGATCTTCAGAATCTGAAGGGCGCCGGCAAGGATCTCACCATTGCACAGGACAGTAGTGAACCGCCCCGGATTTTGTCTCAGGATTACCCATAAGTCGCTCGTGACTATGCGATTGAAGGGCGATGGCTTGTAAACGGTGACGACCGATGTTAACTTTGATCCGGTTCGTGATCTGTGATGCCGGGCATTGTCGGACACCTCTGACCTTGATGATTGGGCAAATGAAGAGTTTGGCGCCGCCGAGCTCGGCGACGCTCGCCTGACCAGACGGCTCGTGACGTTGGCACGCAAGCTTTCGTTGGGCCCACATTGCTCTTTTCCGCAGTCGTTCAATGGTTCGGAGCTGAAGGCGGCATATCGTTTTTTCGACAACCCGCACGTGGATGTCGATGGCGTGCTGGGTGGGCACATCGGTCAAACGCTGTGTCGTATGCAACAGGTGCCAGTCGTCCTTGCTGTTCAGGACACCACCGAGTTCAATTTGTCTCATCTGCGGGCAACCGAAGGTCTGGGATATGGCTCCGATCCACACGTGCGTGGTTTCCTGATACACAGTCTGCTTGCGCTCACGCCAGAGGGGCTGCCACTCGGGGTGATCGGGATGAAGACCTGGAAACGTAGGCACGAGGAGTTGGGCAAGAAACATCTGCGCGGGCAACGAACCGTACAACAAAAAGAGAGCGCGAAATGGCTCGAAGGCATCGAGCAACTGGGCGTACTCAAGGCGCACTGTCCGTGCACGCATGTCATCGGCGTGAGCGACCGTGAAGGCGATGTCTATGATGTGTTCCTGGCGCAGCGGCCTGCCGGCGTCGACTGGTTGGTGCGCGCGTCGTGGAACCGACGCGTTGCTCACCCCGATCGATATTTGTGGGAAACCGTGCTGGCCTCGCCAGTGCTTGGAGAGGCCCAACTGCAGGTGCCTGCACGCGAAAACCGCCCGGCACGCACCGCACGGCTGGTTGTGCGCTGCATGCCCGTACGCCTTCGTCCGCCGCAAAATCGTCGTCGCGAGAAGCTTCCCGAAATTGAAGTGTTTGCAATTCATGCACAGGAAACGAACTTGGACGAAGGAGCAGAGCCATTGGAATGGCTTCTACTGACTTCGGTGCCTACGCAAACGCACGCTCAGGCCCTTGAGCGTCTGGCATGGTATGCGCGCCGATGGACGATTGAATCGTGGCATCGTGTGCTTAAAAGTGGCTGTCGCATTGAAGCCCGCCAATTTGGCAATCTCGATCGATTCGTCCGCGCCACCGCATTGTTCGCCGTAGTAAGCTGGAGGATCCTGTACTCCATGTTGCTCGCAAGGCTTGATGGCAACCTGCCATGCGAAGTATTGCTGCAGCCAATCGAGTGGCGAGCCCTCTACTGTCGTACGCATGGCAGTACTGAAATACCTGATAAACCGCCATCACTGGCGCAGGTCATCTTGTGGATCGCCAGACTCGGCGGGTATCTCGCTCGAAAGCATGATCGTCCGCCTGGTCCTACCGTCATCTGGCGTGGATTTCTTGTCCTGCACGAAATCACGATGATGTACCGAATATTCAGGCAAAACGAATAGCACCATCACATTACTTGTGGGTAATCCTGAGGGATTTTGTGGAGGCTCCAACTCTTGAGAGAATGGAGCCATGAACAAGAAGGTAACCAAGTTTTCCCCGGAAGTCCGGGAGCGCGCAGTGCGGCTGGTGCGCGAGCAGCGTAGCGAACATCCGTCGATGTGGGCGGCGGTCGAATCGATTGCGCCCATGATCGGCTGCACACCGCAGACACTGCACGAGTGGATCAAGCGCGACCAGGTCGACCACGGTGAGCGCGATGGCGTGACCACAGACGAGCGCGAGCGCCTCAAGGCCTTGGAGCGCGAAGTCAAGGAGTTGCGTCGTGCCAACGAGATTCTCAAGGTCGCGAGCGCGTTTTTCGCCCAGGCGGAGCTCGACCGCCGTTTCAAGTCCTGAAGGCCTTCATCGATCAGCATCGCGACACCTTCGGGGTCGAGCCGATCTGCAAGGTCTTGCGGATTGCCCCGTCGGGTTACCGACGCCATGCCGCGCAGCTTCGTGATCCGTCGCGGCGCTGTGTTCGCGCAATCCGCGATGAACGTCTGCGGCCGGAGATCAAGCGTGTGTGGCAGGCCAACATGCAGGTCTACGGCGCGGATAAAGTCTGGAAGCAGATGAACCGGGAGCGTATCGCGGTGGCGCGCTGCACGGTCGAACGGTTGATGAAGCAACTGGGTTTGCGCGGCGTGATGCGAGGCAAGCGTGTTCGCACGACTGTTCCTGATGCCATAGCCCCGCGCCCGCTGGATCGGGTCAATCGCCAGTTCAAGGCGGCACGGCCGAACCAGCTCTGGGTTTCGGATTTCACCTACGTTTCGACGTGGCAGGGCTGGCTGTATGTGGCTTTCGTGATCGATGTGTTCGCTCGCCGTATCGTCGGCTGGCGAGTCAGCAGCTCGATGACCACGGACTTCGTTCTGGATGCACTTGAACAGGCGCTTTACGCGCGGCGCCCGGGCGACGACGGAACCTTGATACACCATTCGGACAGAGGGTCCCAATACGTCAGCATTCGCTACAGCGAACGGCTGGCCGAAGCGGGCATCGAACCGTCGGTCGGCAGCCGGGGCGACAGCTATGACAACGCCTTGGCTGAAACGATCAACGGTTTGTACAAGGCTGAACTGATTCATCGCCGCACCTGGAAAACGCGGGAATCCGTTGAACTAGCAACGCTGGAGTGGGTGGCCTGGTTCAATCATCATCGATTGATGGAACCCCTCGGCTATATCCCGCCCGCCGAAGCTGAGGCAAACTACTATCGGCAACTTGAAACAGCTGCCGCAGAACCCGCATCAACTTAAACCAACCAGCCTCCACGATTCCCGGGGCGGTTCAGTAGTTGGTTTCCCGCGAAGCTACAGGTGAATCTCCTGAACACGCTGCGATTCGTTCCGGGTCCGAATCTTTCGCCGTCTGGAACCGAGGGAATCAATGTTCTGGACTTCTTCCACGGCCACATCGTGGTGGATAAAAAGGCCCTGCTGGTGGATTGGGAAGGCAATGAGCGGCCTCCTGAGCAGGTGCTGAAGCACGCGAGCGATTTCGAGAGGCAAGAAAAAGCGGCCGCCGCGACAACCCTCGGCGGCAGTTTCAAGGAAACCAAGTTCGGTCCGAGTCTGCATTTCGGTAAGTACCCTGTGACCCAGAAGAACCTGCCCGCCTTCACGGCGGCGATCGAGAAGCTCTTGCCAGCCTTTGGAAATGTCCTCGACGAAGCCGCGACCGTACCCGGCGCTGCGGTGATGTACCACACGTTCGAGTTGCTCACGCCCAGCGAGATCGCCGCCAAGGGGCAGAAACTTCGCTCTGAAGATCCTCGCCGACACTATGTCACGCCGCTCGACACGAACATACCAAGACAGTACACGCCGCCATCGGGTGCAAGCTACGAGCAGGAGTATGTCGTTATCGCGCCATTCTCCTTCCTGGTCGACACCGGCGGAAGCGTCCATGTGCGCCCCTTCGCCGCCAGCGCCGGATCGGGCTTCACGTCGCTCGAGCTCAGCACGGTCACGGGCACACCGTTTACCGGAGAACCTTTCCCGGTCCCCCTCGATCATTGAGATCGGGGCATTATGTCCAGCGCATGCGCGCGGCGCCGCCCGCTATCGCACACGGCTCGTTGACCGGCATCACGGACGTGCGTGATGTTTTGATGCTCCGCATGACGATCGAGACCGAAAGTGCGGCGATCCTGGCAAGCGCCGCGGTTCACAGCAAGAATACGGAAAAATCGAAGGTGCACGAAAACGCATGGTGGAAGCATTCGAAGAGCGCCGTCCGGACCTTGATGAGGATATTGCATTTCATATCGCGACTGCACGTGCGAGCCTGTGCCGGTGCCTAGTGGCCTCCGCCATGACCGCCGCTTTGGCCCCCGCCCTGCTCGAAGTGAGTGCTGCCACCGTGGAACCCATGGTGAAAGCCGTCGTCATGGTCAAAGTCGTGGAAGCGGTGGAAACCGCCGCCAAGGAATACGCATGGCTGGCCGCGAGACGGACACCCGGCATAGAACTCGCATGGATAACTCGGATACGCCGCGCACGTGTTGTAATAACCTGGCTCCGCAGCGCAATCTATCGCGCCAAGCAGCAGCATGGCAAACAGAACCTTTACCTTCATGACGCAAACCTGCCATACCCCGTTCTCTCAATACTCGTCACCATTATTCACAGCCAGTGGCATGGTGGTGGCGCCCTCATCGGATGGCATGTTGTGCGGGACAGGCGGCACGTTTTGTGTGTCCAGTGCCGCTGTCACGGTCCTGATCGCCTATCCACTGCCGCTGCCGCTGCATCGACAGAATGACTCAGTTTACACCGTTCGATCCAGTTGATAACCAGACTTGCTTTCTTGAAAGTGAAGTAGACGGCGACCAGAGAAAGCACGAATGCCGCGATCGATATCCAAGTTCAAATGTTCATATATGGTTGCGCGCAAAATGGAGCACATTCATAGGGACCGGTCAGCAGCAATGCAATATCTGCTTCATTCTCGTCACAACCCGCCAGCGGTGCAGCGATGGGTGCGAGCCAGGCTGGACAGATCGCATCATAGCTTTGCGTCTCGACTGTAAATCCATTGGCTCACGATTCTCAAGGTGGAAGGCGGCTCCTGAATGTCGGCATTCAACGATGAATTCTTGAGTGAACGAGCATCTGAAATGCCGTAGCAGCAACGCTGGCCCCAGCCGAACCGTTCGCCAGCGGAACACCGATGATCACCACATTTATAGGATGGTCGGTTCCTCGTTCTTATGGAAAGCTTCGCATCAGGCCGAACATCAGACGCCAAAACCACTGGCCCTGTCCACGCTTGCTGGCCTCGCGTTTCAGATTCTGCTTAACTATCCGTCATGCAACGTCTGGTTTAACGATCCGCGCAAACGCCCAACATCGGCCCCAACTTACCGTTCAGCTTTCCCTTTAAATTTTTCCGCCTTTTGCTTTATTCGACAGGGGTTGTGACAAGTTAAGCAAAAAATGACTCGATGATCATCTTTCGCTTAACTGAAAATATCCGCGCAAAACTGCGGTGCCGTCCGTCCTGAGCACTCAACTCACGACCGAGCCGCATTGCTATCCCGCAGCGGCGTGCTGACTCGAAAGGCCTGCCAGTATCTTGCCCGGCAAAATGGGCAGGTCGCGCACACGCAAGCCAATGGCGTCGTAGACGGCTGCGGCCACTGCGGCATCCACGCCGGTCGCGCCGAGTTCTCCGATGCCGCGGGTACCGATCGCACTTGCATGCGGATCATACTCACTGACGAAGTGGATCTTGATATCGAGCGGAATGTCCGCATTCACCGGGACCGCCACGTTCGACAGATTCTTCGCGAGCCAGCCACCGGTATTGGGCTCCTGCACGCTTTCTTCCATCGTCGCCTTGCCCCAACCCCAGATGATCGCGCCCGTCATCTGGCTTCGCGCCGTTTTCGGATTGATAATCCGGCCCGCGGAATAGGCACCCACCGCCCGGCGCAAGCGCACGAGGCCAAGCTCGGGATCGACGCCTACTTCGACAAAGATCGCACCCCACGTCCGCATCGCGTATGGCGTACCGTCGCCGTCCGCGCTGAAGCTGGCGCCACCCGGAAGCGTGAACGCACCGTCCGCGACCATCTCCGGTAGATTAGCCCGCCGCAGGCTCGCGCGAACGTCTTTCCCGCCGAGCGCATCGAGCTTCGCGTTGATTTCCCGGCAAGCCAGTGCGATCGCGCTTCCCGTGCTGCCCGTGGCGCTCGATCCATAGACGGGACTCGCCGGGTGAAGGTTGGTATCGCCCCACACAATCGACACGTTCTCGATCGGCAAGCCCAGCTCTTCGGCCGCGATCTGGCAAAAGACCGTCTGCGTGCCAGGTGCCGATATCGTGCGTGTTCGCCTCGATCAGCGCCGTGCCGTCGGACCTCAGGCGCACGCGCGCCCCGCCGGGAAAGCGGAAATTGCCCATTGAGCTCGTCGCCATCCCATGTCCGATGCGCCACGCTCCGTCTCGTCGTGGCGTCTCGCCGCGCGTGCGCCAGCCATAAAGGCGCGCACCTTCCTCATATGCGTCGCGAAGCTTTTTTGACGACCAGGGCTTGTTCGTATGCGGATCGACCTCGGCGTAGTTCGCCAGTCGTAGATCGAGCGGATCGATCTTCAGCGCCACGGCGAGTTCGTCCATCGCGCTTTCGAGCGCCCATAGCCCCGGACCTTCCACCGGCGCGCGCATTGGCGTGGGCACGTTGATGTTGCGCCGCTCCAGCCACTGCTTGGTGCGAATGGCGGGCGACGCATAAAGCGTCTTGCTTGCTTCGCTTGCGGGCTCCAGATGCGTGTCCGCAATCGCGCTCGAATTGACGACTTCGTGATCGATGGCGCTGAGCCGGCCGTCCGCCGTTGCCGCAAGCTTGATGTCCTGTTTCACCCACGGCTGATAGCCGACGCAGACGAACTGATCGTGACGCCGCAGATGAAGCTTCACGGGCCGCCCCGCGACGCGTGCCGCGGCGGCGGCAAGAATCTGGTGCGGCCACACATATCCCTTCGAGCCGAACCCGCCGCCCGTGTGCGGTGCGATCACGTGAATGTCGTCCGGCCTCATGCCGAGTGCCGCGGCTACGACAAGCGGCACATTCTCGCTCGCCTGAACCGCATCCCACAGCGTGAGCTTGCCGTGCTCGAATCGCGCAACGGTGCCCGATGTCTCCATCGCATTGTGGTGACGCGCGGCTTGAATATACGTCGCCGCCACGCTTGCGTGTGCGGTTCCGAAAATCGCATCGACGTCGCCCATCTCCAGATCGTCGCCGAGCATGCGTGGCTCGGGCGGCGGCTCGCGCGTCGCGGCGCCGGGAAGGACGGGGTCGTCGCGCTCGCAACGGACAAGCACGGCATCGCGGCCGGCTTCCGCCGCCTCGATGGATTCCGCAAGCACGATTGCGACCGGCTCGCCTTCGTACCGAATCGCGTCGTTTTGCAACGGCAGCGCGAGCACCGCCGCTGGCGGCTGAACCGCACCGAATCGCGGCATATCGTGCGCGGTAAGCACCCGCACCACACCCGGTAAGGTAAGTGCCGCGTTGGCATCCACGTCGATCAGCCGGCCCGACGCGACGGGCGCGCCGACCAACGCAGCATGAAGCGTGCCGGGCGGCGTGTTGTCAGCTGCGAATTTCGCCTGTCCCGTGACCTTCGCCTGGCCTTCCACGCGGGAGACCGCCGTGCCGATGCTCATGATCGCCCTGCTGCCGTCAGTAACGCACGCACCGCGGCATTGCGCGCCATCGTCACCTTGTAGCCATTGTGAGCGAGCGGCCGGGCGTCGCTCATTGCCGCGTCGACAATCGGCGTGACCACTTCCTTGGTCGGCGCCTGCCCGGCCAGCGACGCCTCGGCGGCTGGAAGGCGCCACGGACGTTGCGCCACCGAGCCAAGTGCGATGCGCGCCGACACAATGCGATCCCGATCGAGCTCCACGGATGCGGCTGCCGAGACCAGCGCATATTCGTAGCTGGCGCGCTCGCGGACTTTTACGTAGGCCGATCGTGCGTCCGCGCGGATGGGTATGTGAAAGGAGACGATCACTTCGTCGGCAGCCAGTCTCGTCTCGAGCCGGGCGGCATCGCCGCCCATGCCGGCCGCTTCCTGCTGCGTCAGGTGGAACTCCGTCATCTTGATCATTCGACCGCCGTTCGGCCCGATGACCTCAGCTGTCGCATCCAGACAAGCCAGTGCCACAGCCGGATCGGACGGTTGAACCGCGACGCATGCGTCGGTCCAGCCAAAAATTGCATGCCGTTCGTTGATGCCATTGCGCGCGGGGCAGCCCGACCCGGGATTGCGCTTGTTGCAGCCCCATGGCAACGGCGCTTCCGAACGAAAATAAGCGCATCGCGTCTTTTGCATCACATTGCCGCCGAGCGTCGCGCGGTTGCGCACCTGCGCCGAAGCGGCGAGCAGACAGGCTTGAGCCAGCGCGCTCGCGTGGGCGCCGACGAGCGCGTCTTCACCGATCACGTTCAGGTCCGTCAGCGCGCCGATCACCAGATCGTCACGCTCGCGCACAATACGAACGAGACCTGTGAGTCCACCGACATCGATGACGCGATCGGGCGCTGCGATGCCGAGCCGCATCCAGTTGAGCAGCTCCGTACCGCCCGCGATGATCGCCACGCTGCCCGCCGCCAACGACGCGACTACCTGTTGCGCGGTTGCGCCACGCGCGTATTCGAAGTTTTTCATCGTTCGTGCCCGGCCGCGCCGGCGGCATCGAGCACGGCCGCCGCGATCTGCGGATAGCAAGAGCAGCGGCACAGATTGCCGCTCATCCATTCGCGAACGCTCGCCTCATCGGTCGCGTGCCCTTCAGCGATGCAGGCGACCGCGGAGACGATTTGCCCGGGTGTGCAATAGCCGCACTGAAAGGCATCGTGCTCGATAAATGCCTGCTGTACCGGATGCAGCGTCCCGTCGGAGGCGGCCAGACCTTCGACAGTCGTGACCTCGCAGCCTTCACATTGCACGACGAGCGTCAGACAGCTGTTCATCCGCTTGCCGTCGACCAGCACGGTGCAGGTGCCGCATGCGCCTTCGTTACAGCCCTTCTTGGCGCCGCTGAGACCCGAGTCTTCGCGCAACCAGTCCAGCAGCGTGACGCGCGGGTTCACCGTAGCGGCCCGCGGCTGGCCGTTCACACGCATCGCCACCGTGATGCTGCTTGACCAAGGCAGCCCGGCGTCTCCATTTGGAGCTAATTGCTCCCCGAAAGTAGCGTCGTCCATTCCCAATTCCTTGCCGGTTTCAACAATCACTCTGCTTGTATATAGACCATATGGAGTTGATATCAAGGGACGATATCCTTCCTGCTTCCGCACCGTCTCCCAAAGAATCGATCCGGCTCGAACTGCAACGGCGAGCTGCTCGCATGCACTCGCTCGACACTTGCAAGCGGGCCAGCGTCAGCGGGCGCAGAACACGGTTCCACGCGGAAGGCCGCGACCGAGGCGCGATGAGTGCCGCGCCGGCATACGCCAGCGAAAAGGACAACCCATTGCGCGGGATTGGGGGCGACTGGATCGCCAGTCTGGATGAATGACGCGACATGATCCCTCCCGAAACGTGGTTCGTGGAAAGTCGTCGTCGCGGAACGCAGATTGTTGCGACCAGGCAAGGCGCGAAAGCCGCCATACCGCACAACACAGCCTAATGGTAGCAGCGCGTTTCAAAAGACCCACTGGTATTTGGGCATGCACCCGGTGCTTGCTGGTACCGCTTCAAGCGTGGATGTGTGTCGGTCGCCGCGGCGGCAGGAATGGCGGTTCAACCCTCGGAAGCGGACGGAGAGAGCGGCAAGAAGCATTGGTCGCCGGCAAATAGCGATAGAATGCCCACTCTGCAAAAGACAATATTGACGGGGTAGACGGCATGGAGCGGCCGGGCGCGCAGCGTTGGCATGAGCAAACGTTTCTAGGTGTCTTTCGCGGACAACCTGAGAAGGAGCAGGCGTTCCTCCGGATATGCCTGGGCACGGTCGTGTTGATCGGCTATATCGCCGTCGCCGCGCTCCAACGCACGGCCGCCGCGTATGACACTCTGGGCGTGGTTTTCGCATACGTTGTATTCGGCGTGGCGACATACGTAGCCGCGACCGCCGCGACTGGTCGGCCGCGCCTTCGATTGACGGTCACCACCATTGCAGACCAGGCGCTTGTCATGACTGCCTTGGCGCTCGGCGGGCGCGTGGCGCTGCCCTTGCTCTGGGTCGTGTTCTGGTTTCTTGTGGGTGCCGGTTGCCGCCACGGCAAGCGGCCGTTGCTACTTTCATGTGCAGTTGCGCTTGCAGGTGTCGTGATTTTGATGCACGTCGAGCCGTGGTGGAGAGAAAACCTCGCGGTGGGATTGGGCATCATGCTCAGCATCGCGGCGACTTCCGTGTACTTGATGGCCCTCGTGCATCGGCTCGAACGGCAGGCTGCGACGGACCCTCTGACAGGACTCAGCAACCGCACTCGCCTCGAGCAGGCGATCGCTAAAGCGACTGCGGCGCGAGACGCCGATAAAGGACAGTCTGTCTTGCTGTTCATCGATCTCGACGGCTTCAAGTACGTCAATGACGCTTATGGGCATGCGGTGGGTGATGAACTGTTGCAGTGCTTCGCCAACGGTCTGCAGACACGCATTCGCCGCGGCGATACGGTTGCCCGCCTGGGAGGCGACGAGTTCGCGGTGCTCGCCCGCCACGTGCATGGCGACGCCGGCGCGCGCGCGATTGCCGACGGTATTCACGACATCCTTCATGGGCTTCGAGAGATCGGCGGTCATCCGGTCGCCGTATCGGCCAGCATTGGCGTGCGCATGCTCGGTACCAATAGCGCGGACGGACGTCTTGATGTACACGCCCTGATGCGCCAGGCCGATAGCGCGATGTATCGCGCCAAAGCGAACGGGACGGACAAAACCTCATTCTTCGATGAGACGGGTGCCGGCGTGTAAGCGGATCGGGTTCCCGGCGGTGCCCTGCTCGTGTTGGCGAGCGCATTTGATGCAGGCGCAGGGCCGCGGCCGCTCGTATCTGGGAGCATGTGCGCGTCGTCTCGCTGCGGAAAGTAGTTTCATTTCGCGGCTGGAGTTTGGCCCGGAGTGGGGCGAACTGAGACGGTCGCCATCCGGCCACGAACGGCCATACGCTCGAGCATTCGGACAGACACTCAAACGTCCGGTCCACTCAGATAGCGGACCTATGCCTGTCAGTCGAGCTCATTGCGTTACCTCACGGAAGCACACAACCAGGAACGGTCGCATGCCTTACGGACGGTGTGCTCAGTACACACCTGGCACGCCCGGTGGACGATTCTTGAAGCGTCGATGCACCCAGTAATATTGCTCTGGGCACCGATTGATCTGCGTTTCAAGAAATTCATTCATTCGGCGCGCGTCGATCGTCTCACTTTCTGAGGGAAAGTCGCTGAGCGGCTCGAAGATGGTCAGCTTATACCCGCGGTAGTCGGGCAATACTTCAGTCACGAATGGTACAACCCGCGCATGGGCCAGTCGAGCAAGGCGCGAAACCGAAGTGAGTGTGCACGCGGGGACGCCAAAAAACGGCACAAAAACGGAGTTGTGTATGCCGTGATCCATGTCAGCAGCCAGCATGACTGGTTTGCCTGAACGAAGTAAGCCGACGATCTTTCTGGCGCTTGTCGAACGTTCAATCATCTCGGCGCCAAATCTGCCGCGTTGCCGCTTGGCTAGACTGCAAAGGCGCGCGTTCGACATGCGTGTATATAGTGAGGCGGCGGGCACGCGCGTTGAGTAGAGTATGCAGCCGACCTCGATGCTCACGAAATGGAAGCCAAGAAAGATGGTCGGCGGAGCGTTCCTGTCTTCCAGATCGATTCGACTTTCGATGTGGACCAGCTCTCGTATCCTCTGCGCGCTGCCGAACCATTGAATCCCTCGTTCGAGATAGCTTCGAACGACGTGGCGAAAATGGTTTCTGGCAAGGTCGTCGTACTCGCACTCGCTCTTGCCCGGAAAACAGAGACGCAGATTGACGAGAGCGATATGTTTTCGGGAGCTTGGAAGTGCATATAACATTGCCCCAAGCGCGCTGCCGAACCTTGCGACGAGCGTATAGGGAAGGACTGCGAAGACGCGCAGCAGCACTACAATCAAGACATAGCCTAATCGCCCCAAGAACCTCCCCCGCTCGCGAGAATCACTCATCGCGACACGGAAAAATACGAATACTTACGGATGTGTAACAAAATTCGAGATCCTGGTGGCATAGCATGGCGATGGCCGAGAAGTATCGCACGTACTGCGTTGTGACGGGCGGATTCAACCGCTCGGACGCACTTTGATGCAACCCTTGGAATGTCGGCTCCCGCCCAGACTCCAGACCTTCTGTCCGCAATCTGGCCATGGTCTGGCGTCGCATGCCCCATCCGTCGCCATAAGCATGGTGGCAACGTCTGCGAAGCTACCGACGCCGCTTCGCTCAAAACGCTTACGTCCATTGGAACAAGCCGGCCCTCTCGGCAAGAGCCGATCGGCGTCGAGGTTTTTTGTTTCGGCAAAGATCCAGGTGACGCGTCTCTCAGCGCCCAACCGGCCTGAATAAGCGATTCTTGTCGAGCGTGGCTGGATCGAGCGTATTCTCGCTGCCTTCCGCAGGCGACTCGGGGGCGGCGTCTTCCAGCGCCGGCCCGGTATAGCGGCCTCGTGGCCGTATGACCTTGCTCACCCGGAGTTGCTCAATGCAGTGCGCGAGCAAACCCACGCTCCGGGCTGTTGCGAACAACGCGAACGACGCATCGCGCGGCAACGCCAGTTGAGCCGTCAGGGCCGCAAGCGCAACGTCGATATTTGGCTTGAGCCCGGTCAGCTCAACCACCTTGTTGATGAACGACATGATCTCTTGAGGCGGATTCAGCACTTCGAGCACTGCGGCCGCCCTCGGATCGCCGTCCGGATACAGATGATGTCCAAACCCGGGGATTGGAATGGCCGACTGCAAGTGATGGGCAACCACGTGCTGCGCACCGAGTCTTCCGACGTCGTCGAACACGGCCCGCACGCGGCCTGACGCGTCGCCATGCAGTGGGCCGGAGAATGTCGCGAGTCCCGTGAGCAGGCATCCGGGCAGCGACGCGCCGGTGGAGGCGGTAATCCTGGCGGCGAACGCGGAACTCGTAATCTCATGGTCGGCCACGAGGACTAAGGCACGGCGGATAAGTTCGGCGCCATCGCGGTCCTGGCCCCAACCAAGCGCGAGCCGCTCATGCGTCATTTGTGCGTTCGCGCCGCGTCGCGCACCAAACGCTTGTGCGATGAGCGCCACGAGCCGGCCGGCCTCGACATGCAGTGCGCTGTCCGTGCGTCCGAGGGTCGAGTGTCCACAGGCCGCGAGCGCTGCCAGCGATGTGAACGCGCATTGCCTGCCGCGCTCATCGCCCTGTAGCGGCAACTCGCCGCTTTCGAAGGAAACGGGGGCGCGCGCGTTCCAGAGAATGGCCGCCACGTCTTCAAGCGTCGCCGCGTCCGAAAGCCGGATGCTATCCCGCCCCCGGTAGTAGGGCCGGCCTTTTGAGAAGGTGGTAATGCTGCTGTAAATGCAGGGTTCCGCACCGAATATGGTCCCGGCGGCGAGCGCTTCGCGCTTGCGTCCCACCTGCTTTTTTCGGCACAGACCGGCGACGTCCTCCGCGCGATAGAGGCTCTTGCGTGGGTCGAGCGGATCCGGCATGACGGCGATGGTACCTCGACTTACATACGCATAGACAGTCTGCGCCTGCACTCCGAGTTGTCGAGCCGCTTCAGTCAGAGTGATCCAGTTTCGCATGGGATGGCAAGCAAGGTGATGCAGCGCAACGGGGCAACGGGGGAGTGACGACGCAGATCGCGCCTTGCACTCGAGCACGACCGATCCAGCGCCAATATTGACGTTTTTTCAGGTAAAAGTCATCTCGGCGGGTCGCCGCTCCAGTATCTCAACGAGAACGTCACCGGGCGACCGCACGAAGCAGGCTCTGACGCCGGGGCGAACCTGCTTGATCGGTTCGACGATTTCCGCGTCGCAGAGCAACAGATGCACGAACGCCGCGTCGATATCGTCCACGACCACGCCGAAATGATCTATGCCCTGCTGCCGCTCGCAGAGAGGGTGGCCGGCTTGGGCGCTCGCCAGCGAGGTGATGAAAAGGTTGATGCTGCCGATGCGCAAATCCACTCGCCCAGGACGACGCACGATCTCGGCGTTCAGGCAGCGCGCAAACCATGCCGCAGTGGCTTCGGCGTCCGCCGAGCACAGTTGCAGATGATCCCACTTGAATTCAATCATCCGATTTCACCGTATAGTTGAAAGCATCACAGTTCGATGCGGGAAAGCTTGCCCAGCAGCACGGAATACGAAAACGTTCCGAGCAGGCAGATCGCGCCCATCAGGTTGAGGGCCCAGTAGAAGTGGCCGGTGTGCTGGGTGATGTAGCCGATCATGAGCGGCGTGGTGACGGCCGCGATGTTGGCTGCGAGGCTCGTGATGCTGCTGGTCAGTCCCACGTACTGTCGAGGCGCGATTTCGGAAACGGCGGCCCACGACATCGACCCGACGCCCTGCGCGAAGAACGCGATCGTCAGGATGGCGATCACCAACTCGTTCGACTCGACGAAATTGACAAGCACGATAGACGCGCCGAGCATCGTGCCGATGATGAGCGGAGCCTTGCGCGCTGTCGAAAGCGCCACTCCGCGCCGAATAAAAAAGTCCGAAAGGGAGCCGGCCGCGAGAATGCCGACCGTGGCACCGATAAAAGGCAGTGCCTGGAAGATCCCAACCTTGATCATCGACATGTGACGCGCTTCGATCAGATAGGTCATGAACCACGTGGTGAAGAAGACCAGCAGCGTGTTGTTACAGAACTTGCCGAGACAGATGGCGAGAACCTGGCGGTAGCTGAGCAGCTTGAGCGCCATGCGCCAGTCGAACTTCTCGCGGGGCTTGCGCGTCGCCGCGGCACCTTCATTGATGTATTGCAGCTCGGTGGCATTCACGCGCGGGTGCTGATGCGGATCGCGGTAAACCCGGTACCAGAGCAGACTGAACAGAATGCCGAAGCCACCGGTCACATAAAAAACCGTCCGCCAACCGTACGCGGCGAAGATCCACAGCAACAATCCGGTGAACAAGGGCGTCCCGATGTATTGCCCCATTACATAGACGCTGGTCGCGAAGCCGCGTTCCCGGGCGGGAAACCACAAGGTCACGGCGCGTGCGTTTGAAGGGAAGGCCGGCGCTTCCAGTGCGCCGATGGCGAACCGCGACCCGAGCAGCATCTGATAGCCGGTCGCGAAACCCTGCGTCAGCGTGGCGAATGACCAACCGACCAGAGACAGCGCATAGGCGAGGCGTGAGCCGAGAATGTCGGTCAGCACCCCGCCGGGCACCAGCGCGATGGAATAGGCAAGACCAAATGCCGCAAACAGCTCGCCCATCTGCATCTTGTTGAGCGCCAGCCCCTTCGAGAGGCCCGGCGCAACGATGCCCAGCGCCGACCGGTCTACGTAATTCAGAATGGTGGCCATGAGCAACATCGAGAGCACGACGTAGCGGACTCTGGAGCGATTCGTGGTATCCGCGTAAGCCGGGGTTCCCACCGGCAATGTTTGTTCCTCTGCGATTTTCATCGGTGTCTCCGTAACATTAGCCTGTTGTTTTTTTAGTTGGCTTAAGGGCGATTTATCCGCGGCCGACGAACGGCATGGCGGTCGCCATGATGGTCATGTTGAGAACATTGGCTTCGAGCGGAAGACTGGCCATGTGCACGACTGCATTCGCCACGTGCGTCACATCCATTCTTGCTTCGGGTGCCAGGCGTCCGTCCGCTTGCAGTACGCCGCGGTTCATCCGTTCAGTGAGCGATGTGGCGGCGTTGCCGATGTCGATCTGGCTGCAGGCGATGTTGAATGCGCGTCCGTCCAGCGCGATCGATCTGGTGATGCCAGTCACAGCATGTTTTGTTGCCGTATAGGCAATGGTGTGCGGCCTTGGCGAGTGGGCGGAGATCGATCCGTTGTTGATGATTCGTCCGCCTTGCGGGGACTGTGCCTTCATCAAACGATAAGCGGCGCGAGCGCAGAGGAAAACGCCGGTCAGATTGGTGGCCACGACGTCGTTCCAGAAGTCGACTTCGTAGTCTTCCAGAGGGACAGCCCCAGCATTGCGCCCCGCGTTGTTGAACAGCACGTCGAGCCGACCGAATGCCTCGGCAATTCCCGAAAACGCGTGCTCGACCGATGCTGCGTCGCCAACGTCGGCCTGGAATACATCCGCTTCTCCCCCCGCCCTGCCGATTGCTTCCTTTGTTTCCAGCAGCGGCTCGGCTCTGCGCCCGATCAGCGCGACGGCGAATCCTGCGTTAGCAAGTGCGACGGCGGCGGTTCGGCCGATGCCGGAGCCGGCGCCCGTAACGGCTGCGAACTTCTTCGATGCAGACATTTCCTTTCCTCTCGTCAAGTCAATTGGACATGGGAAACAGAGTTGCATTCGCATCAGGGGTTGAGCAATCTTGATTCATTGAATCAACATCCGCGGGCCTTGCGGATGGGGATCGCATCAGGGTTTTCCTGATGCGCGTGTGGCCGCAAGCAAGATTGAAGAGGGACAAAACGGAAACAAATCGCAACGCGCAGGCGCCGCGAACAATAGGAGCGAGTCATCACCGAGAAGTTGATTCATCCAATCAACATTGACGGCCCGGTCAGCGATTTCGTAGTCTCTCGACGTCTGCCTACCAAAGGAAAAACCATGTCGGAAGATAAACGCACCAGCCTGTTGATTGCGCGAACGGTTCCCACCGCCGTGGCTAATCGCGCTGCGGCCGAATTCCATGCCTTCGTGACCGAGTCCGATATGAACTCGTGGTCTGTCGTCGACTTCTGCAAGAAGCACGACGTGCCGGCCGTACTCATCGGGAAAAAATCCGGCCTGCAAGCGGAACACATTGCCGCGCTGCCTTCGACGGTCAAGATTATTGCGAACGCGAGCGCGGGCTTCGATCACATGGACGTAGCGGCGGCCCGTGAAAGGGGAATCGTCGTGACGAACGCGCCCGATGCGTTGACCGAGTGCACAGCCGATTTTTCCATGCTGCTCTTGCTGGCTGCGTGCCGTCGCGCGTCAGAATACGAACGGATCATGCGCAACGGATGGGGCAAATCGTTCGGCATGACCGAGATGCTGGGTATGCGAGTGAATGGCAAGACGCTCGGCATCGTCGGATTTGGGCGTATTGGACGGGCGGTCGCTAAGCGTGCGCAGGGATTCGGCATGCGCGTGATCTACACGGACATGCGCCGTGCGGCCCCGTCGCTGGAAAATGGCGCGACCTTCTATGCCGCTCTCGACGAAATGCTGCCGCACTGCCAGGTCCTCACGCTGCACGTGCCGGGTGGAAGCGTCCCGCTCATGACGAAAAGAGAGTTTGGACTCCTTCCCGCAGGCGCGATTTTTGTTAACGCGGCGCGTGGCGGCCTGGTGGACGAAGATGCGCTTTATGACGCCCTGACGTCGGGTCATCTGTTCAGCGCGGCTCTGGATGTGTACCGGAACGAGCCCAACGTCGACAAGCGGTTTGCTGAGCTCGACAACGTGTTCCTGACGCCCCATATGGCCAGCGCAACGATCGAGACCCGCGACCAGATGGGCTTTACGGCGCTGGACAATATCGCCGCCGTGCTGGAAGGACGGCCCGCCTCGAATCCTGTCTAAGGCTCGCCCTCATCGGGACAGTAACGTTGCGACGCCGGCTGACCAGCCGTCTCCCGATAAACATCGACCAACGGCCGTTGTACACGCAAGCAGCCGTTGGTTTCGCACCGGGCCGAAGGGCGGCAGTGGGTCGTAAGTACGCGTTGGCGGATTTGAGAGTCGCCGCTCCGGAGCCGCCTCGGGCGAGCGCTACGGTGTGCCCGGCAACGAAGCGGTGCTCAACGCGTTCTTGCGCTACCACCATACGCAGGGGCTTTCCGAACGGATAATGACTATCGACGAACTGTTCGCGCCCTCCACCACGGCGCAGTTCGTTATCTGACGCCATTCGCGGGGGCGGCGAAAATCTCTTCCTCTGGCCCGAGACAGGTTTCTCCATGCGCGCCAACCATGCTTCGCCTACGCAAACTGGCATGCCCGTGCTCCAGACGACGGGCCATATCTCCTCGTTCGGCAACGACGCGATTGCATTGCGCTGGACGAACGAGGACGAACGTCTCGCCGGTTTCTCACTGATCGATTGCGAGCGCAAACGCACGTTACGCATCGTCGCGCCGCTCACGCTCACGCTCGCTGACGGAACCACCATGGGCCTGGCCGAGCTGAGGGTCGTTGCGCCCGTGAGCGACGCGGCGCTCGAACCCAACCCGCATGCGTCCCGCTTGGGCGAACGAATCGCAGGGCGACGCGCGAGCGTCTCCCTGGTAGATACACATGGACGCCTAAAGGTGCAATGGAGCGTGGAGCAGCGCGAAGGGTCACGATATCTGCGCGTCCAGCTGGCGATTACGGCGCTTCTTCAGGACGAAGCGATCGCTGCCGTCTCATTGCTGAAGACGCGCGCTCCGGGCGCCAGGGCCAGTAGTGAGCGCAAGGGCACGCCGGTCATTGCGGGCAACTTCTATCTGGGCTTCGAGCACCCGCTGGCGACAAGTCAGGTGAAGGGCGACAGCCTCAGCTTCATGCTGCATCGCGCGTTGCCGCTGGAGAAAAACAGGACGCTGGTCTACTCCGCTGTAGCAGGTGTAGCCAGCGACGGCCAGGTTCGGCGCGACTTCGGCATCTATCTGGAGCGGGAACGGGCTCGCCCGTATCGCCCGTTTCTGCACTACAACAGCTGGGGCGACATCGGCTACCTCACGCCGTACACGCAGGAGCAGGCGCTCGAGCGCATCGCAACGATCGGCCACGAGTTGCACACAGCGCGCGGGGTGCAGATCGATTCGCTTCTGTTCGACGATGGCTGGGACGACCTTGGCGGCGGCTGGCATTTCAGCAAGGCATTTCCACATGGCTTCGTTCCGCTGCGCGACGCTGCCGCGCGATTCGGCGCCGCTCCCGGCATATGGCTTTCCCCGTGGGGCGGCTACGGTATGCCGAAACAGGAACGCGTGACGCGAGGACGTGCCGCTGGTTATGAGGTCATCGACAACGGTCTCGCATTATCGGGGCCGACGTATTACCGGCGCTTTCATGAAGTCGTGATGGACTTGCTCGACAAGGGCGGCGTCAACCATTTCAAGTTCGACGGCACAGGCAATGCCGACAGGGTGTTCCCCGGCAGCCTGTTCGACAGCGATTGGGACGCGGCGATTCAACTGATCGAGGACATCCGCGCGGCCAAACCCGAAACCTTCATCAATCTCACCACAGGTACGCATCCGTCGCCGTTCTGGCTGCGCCACGTCGACTCCATCTGGCGCGGCGGCAGCGACGATGGCCTGGCGGGCAGCGGCGCGAACCGCGAGCGCTGGATCACATACCGCGACACGCAGACGTATCGCAACGTCGTGGAGCGCAGTCCGCTCTTTCCGCTCAATTCGCTGATGCTGCACGGCATCCTCTACGCGCAGTGCAATCCACGCCTCAATGCGTCGGCGGGCGACGCATTCTCCAACGAAGTGTGGTCGTTCTTCGGGACCGGCACGCAATTGCAGGAGCTCTACATTACGCCGGCGCTACTGCGCGAGCACGACTGGGATGTGCTTGCGCGCGCCGCCCAATGGGCGCGAGAAAACGGCGACATTCTTCGCGACAGTCATTGGATCGGCGGAGCGCCGGACGAACAGGCGGCCTACGGTTGGGCAGCGTGGGCGCCGCACAAGGCGATCGTGACGCTGCGCAATCCTCACAGTCGCACGCAACGCTTCACACTCGAGCTGCGGCGCCAACTGGAACTGCCGGATAACGCGACGGCACGATTCGAATCGCGCAGCCTTGGGCGTGCGGGGGATTCCGGTATTCCTGCTCAACTGGACGCTGATCTGTCGCAAGCAGTGCAACTGGCGCCGTTCGAAGTGCTCACGCTCGAACTGCTGCCGGTTGCCGCCGCGAAGCGGTGAAGGGGGGACGAGGCGTAGGCGCTAGGGCCTGTTCACGCTAATAACGGGCTTGCGAACGTGCCTTTGCGCGCGTAGTGCAAGGAGAGAGGAGCGCCGTTTGGCCTAGCCAAACAAGCGACGACCGACGCCGCAATACGGGCGGAAAGGCACGTTCCCCTGTTTAAAAAAAACCTTCCAGGGGCTGGCCGCCAGAAGGGCCGATCGCCGCGTCATGCTCCTTGCGAATACGTCGAGTATTCGTTGCGTCGCAATCCTTGCGCTCGGCCCTTCTGGCGGCCAGCGCAAGCCCGTTATTAGCGTGAACAGGCCCTAGTACAACCTGTCGGCCAGTTGAATCGGCTTTGTCTCGATCTGATGGAGGTCGAAGACCAGCACCTCGTTGTTACCTTGCACGAGCCACGGCGCGGGACAATACAGGCGCCTTTGCGGGCCGATGTTCCAGTAGCGTCCGAGATTGTGGCCATTGACCCAGACGATACCCTTGGTCCAGTTGTTCATGTCGAGCCAGGTGTCGCCGACTTCAGTCAGCAGCACGTTCGCCTTATAAAAGAGACCGGGTTTTCGTGGGTTCGTGCAGTCTTCGTTGAGGTTGGCGATCAACGTTTCATCCATCGGCAGCAGGTAGATGTCCCATTCCTCGAGCAACGCGAGCGAGCCGTCGACGTGTTTCATCGTGACCGGCTCGAGCAGACCTTTACGGTCAACGATCGCGGGTCCGAAGTTGACGCGCCCCATGGCCTCGACGAGTATCTCCAGCGCTACCTGGCCGTCCGGGCTCGACCCGTGGTTGTGCCGCGCCGAAGGCAGGGCAAGCGGCGCGCGATGCATCATGTGGAGCGACTGCGCGTACTTCTGCGGCAGTTGCGCTCTCGATACGCCGCCCGCGTACCGTTCACCAAGGAAAACCGTTGCGTAGTCGTGAACGGCGCTGATATCCAGCACACCGCGCGCGTGCTCCGGCAAAGACTTGCGATACAGCACGAAGCCAAACGCCTGACCGTAGCGTTCAAACGACTGCGGCTCGACGCCACGCTCGCGTGGCAGTGCCGCGGGCAGGTTGTCCCAGATCGAGGCGTAGAGCGTTGGCATCAGCGTTGGCATCAAGGCCTCAGCGCCTGCGCAGTCAAGCGTGGCGATGACCTCGGGTATGGCTGGCAAGGGTTCGGGCAGATAGCCGGCGATCAGGTCTCGATACTTCATGTACTTCGGCGTCGCCATGCCTTGCTCGCTGATCGGGGCGCAGTAGTCGTAGCTCGTGATGTCGGGCTGATAGTTGCCTGAAGCGTCCACGTTCGCGCCGGCAAAAAAGCCAAAGCTCGTGCCGCCGTGAATGACATACAGGTTGAACGACAGCCGCGCCTCCATGAACGTGGCCAAGGTACTGGAGAGGTCGTAGTCCACGCCCGCGAACCCCGCTTCGCCCCAATGCGTGAGCCACCCTGGGTACACCTCGCCAGCCATCGCGGGCACCGAGGGGAAATCGCGGCGCACGGTTGCGATCTGCGCTGCGTCGCCGTTGCTCAGCGCGATCGCGCCGCCCGTTACCGTGGTGCGATTGCGTTCGAGTTGCGGGAGACCGTCTTCGGTGTAGAACGGCCCGGTTATGCCTCCTGCTAGCCAAAGCTGCCTGAGCTCTTCGAGGTAAGCCGGATTGCTCGCATACGAACCGAATTCGTTCTCGATCTGGATCATCAGGATCGGTCCGCCGTGCTCGCTCATCAATGGCTTGATACGTGGAACCAGTTCGTCGATATAGCGAGCCACCGCCGCCATGTAGCGAGGATCGGTGGCCGAGTCGGTCCGCAACTGGATGTCCCGATCGCGCAACAGCCAGGAAGGGAGGCCGCCCAGATCCCACTCCGCGCACACGTAAGGCCCGGGGCGCAACAGCACCCACATCTGCTCGGCTTGGCACAGGCGGATGAAGGCCTCGATATCGCGATTCCCGCTGCGGAAGTCGAACACGCCTCTATGCGTCTCGTGGTAATTCCACATGATGTACAACGCGATGCAGTTCATCCCCATCGCCCTTGCCATGCGGATCCGGTGTCGCCAGTACTCGCGCGGGATGCGGGCTGGATGCATCTCGCCGCTGCGAATCTGGAACGGCAGGCCGTCGAGCAGGAAATGTTCGCCGTCGGGGCTAAAGGAGAAGGTATGGCTGCGTTCGAGGTTCACGATGGGCGTTGTCAAGTTGACGAATGCAGGCTACTCGTAAATCGGCTGCACCTGCGAGAACGGTAGAACGCAGTTCCTTAACGATCAACAGCTTGCGAACTTTTTCGGTCCGCGGCGGCGCGATGCCTCGCACGGACCAAAGGTGTCGTTCGCCGGACCGGCCGACCAACGTCAGCCGAGGAACGGCGGATTCAACCGGTGGATTCGATCGCTCGATGGAATCGTTCAGCTGGCGTGCGTATTGCCGGTGCGTGAACTATTCTGAAAAGATCGCAATTGTTCATTCCTTTTCAGGTATTCGACAGGAGGTGTGCCATGTCGATGTCGCCAACCTTGCAGGACTGCCTGCGCAGCAAGGGTTCCCGCTACGAAGTCGTGCGTCACCCATACAGCCACTCGAGTATCGAAACGGCTGCTGCGGCGCACATTCCGGGCGACCGCCTCGCCAAGACCGTGCTCCTCGAAGACGAACACGGCTACGTGGCCGCCGTGCTGCCCTCAACTTACGCCGTGCAGCTCTCCGAACTCTGGAACAAGACAGGGCGCCGGCTCGCCTTGGCCACGGAAGTCGAACTGCGCGAATTATTCAAGGACTGCGATGTGGGTGCGCTGCCGCCAATTTGTATGGCGTATGGCATGAAAACCTACCTGGAATCCAGCCTGGCAGGCCAGCCCGACGTCTACTTCGAGGCGGGCGATCACGAAGAACTGATTCATATGGAAGCGGATCAGTTCCTCATGCTGATGGACGATGCGGAGCGCGCCCATTTCGCCCGGCGGATGCGAGGGTTGAGCGGGCGGGCCTGACCCAACTGACCAGCTCGTGCGCTGGCCGCGATAATTTGACCGCCTTTTGCTTCATTTGTCAGGGGGTAACTAATCAGCGGAAGCTAGACAAGGAATTACGAATGCTGGCGGCCGGATATGCGACCCTCGGAATCGGTTGCGCGGCGGCTACATTTCGGGTTCAACTGCTCGGTGCAACTGGCCCCGCAGTGAGTGATCTCATGATTCTCACCGGCTATCTGCTCGTCCTGGACGGTGTGGCAATGTTCAACGGCCGACGATATCTCGCGAGCTCGATCGGGTTGCTTCTGCTGATGGGGCTCACGTGGGCCGTGGCTGGCGTGCGTTGGCAGGCTGCCGTCTGGATGTACGTCAGCGCCATCCCGATCGCGCTGGCTTCCGCCATGACGTCGCTCGAACTGCTGCGAGGCGACGGCATGCCGGCGGTTCAATCCCGGCGCGTCGCCGTGGCGGTAACGGGCATCCACGCGCTGTTTTACGTCGCCCGGGCTTTCGTGCTGCCATGGCTGGTGCCGATCTTCGGGCCGCGCGTGCTGGCTGTCTCCAGCGAAATCACGATGTACGAAGGGGTTCTCTACTCGGTCATTTTGCCGATGACCTTGCTCCGGCTGACCCGGGAAGAAATTCATCGTGAGCTTTTGCAGGAGTCCCGCACGGATTACCTGACTCGCCTCGGGAATCGAAAGTTGTTTTTCGAAGAGGGGGAGCGGGTTATCAGCGACCACGGCATAAATCGACTACCCGTCACACTTCTTGCGTTCGACCTCGATCACTTCAAGAGAATCAACGACCACTTTGGGCACAAGACCGGCGACGAGGTTTTGAGGTCATTCGCGCAAACCGTTCGAGCCGTGACGGGTACGGACGCGATTCTTGCACGCATCGGCGGCGAAGAATTTGCCGCCCTGCTGCCGGGCTACGACAGCGACCGCGCAAGAAAGCCAGGCGAGAACGTTCTCAGCCGGTTCGCCGCAATGTCCCATGGCGCCGACGGCGACCGGATTCGCGCCACTGTCAGCATTGGACTCGCCGAGTCAAGTCGCGGAAACGGCTTGCCTCACCGACCTGCTCTCAGCCGCCGACCAGGCGTTGTATCGAGCCAAGTCGCTGGGCGGCAATCGGCTTGAACAGACGCCAACGACCGCGCTCGCCGCCGCCAGCTGATCTTCGAGTGGCAATCGGATTCAAGCTCCCGCCAGATAGAGTGTAGGGAAATTTCCGGTCCCGCTCGAAACACTGAATTCGTTTGCCAGCACGGCTCCGTCGATTTTCCGCGTGGCCGAGGAGCCACGCGGATTTTCGTCCGAGCGCGATTGCGCACGCAGGTACGACACATGGATGCTCACGAACCCGACACGCGGCCGACCCAGCCCGTAACCCGCCCTGTCCTTGTCTGGGACGCGCCGGTGCGGTTGTTTCACTGGCTGGTGGTCGTGCTGGTCACGGCCGCGTATGTCACGTTGAAGCTGAACTGGATCGACTGGCACGTGCGCGTCGGCGAGACGCTGCTCGCCCTTGTTATTTTCCGGCTGCTGTGGGGCTGCTTTGGCAGTGAGACCGCCCGCTTTCGCAGTTTCGTGGCATCACCCGCGGCTGCGCTTCACCATTTGCGCCGCCTGTTTCATCGCGAGCCCGATGTGCAGGTAGGCCACAATGCGGCCGGCGGCTGGATGGTTCTATTTCTGCTCGTCTTGCTGCTGACCGAGACGCTGAGCGGGCTCTACGTCAACAACGACATCGCCGACGAAGGGCCGTTTAGCGAACTGGTGCCCGCGTGGCTCGCCAACGCAATCTCGGCGTTGCACGGCCTTGTCTGGTACGTGCTGCTCGCCGCGGTGGTGCTGCACGTGCTCGTGATCGCCCTCTACGCGGTAGCGAAGGGACACAACCTGCTGCGCCCGATGCTGACCGGCTACAAACTGCTGCCCTCGTCAGTGGACGCGCCGCGGCAGGCGCCAGCGCTGCTGGCGCTGCTGCCATTCGGCGTCGGCGTTGCCGTGGTGATGCTGCTCGCGGCTTATCTGTGAGCCTGCCGCAAACCCGCTCTCCGGGCGCGGCTACCGTGCCTGCATCAGCTGCCCTTCGGCGGCTTCACCTGGCCGCGAATCTCGCCATCCGGATTGTTCTTCGTGTGAACGTTGATGTACATGTCACCGGCTTCGAACATCTTGGCTTCGTCCGGAGATAGCGTGGCCTGACCGGTGATCGGGCTCGTCACCTCCATGGTGCCCTTCTGCGACAGCCAGACCTTTACGCCAGCGTTTTTACCGGCCGGGGCGGGTCCGTGGAAATGCGCCATCGTGGTCGGACTCGTCAATCCGCTGAAGCTGATGTTCCAGGTGACGACCCGCGTGCTGGGGTCGTACGTGAGCTTGGCGCTGCCGCTGCCAGGCGTCTGCACCGGCGGAACCTGTTGGGCGCCCGTCAAAGGCACCTCAAACGAGACGGGCGCCGCTTGCGCCAAGGTCAGCGTACCCGCGAAGGCCAAACCACCGAACACCATGAAAGCGCGCCGCGTGATGGATCGTGACATCTGGTTTTCTCCTGTTGGGTTTGCCCTTGGTGAGCGGGCGATTATTGAAGACTGCAGAAGACCTCGTCGGCGTTGTTGGCAGCCAAACAAGTGAGTCAAGCATAGACGCAAGCAGGCCGTAACGCGAAGGTTGCATGAGGCCGAAATCCGGCTATGCGTGGCGACCGCCCCGTTACGTCGACGCCAGATCAGTCTGTCCAGCGATTCGAAAGGAAATCGTCGGGCGAAAATCGTTGAAATTTGATCTGGCGCGAAAAATTCTTCCGGTACGATATGCGCTTCGTGCGGAGGCAGCGGATGTAACTGGCGCGACCTGGTGTTGCGCCAGGAGCCTTCATGGATCACACCCATTGTTACGCTGCCATGTTGCGCGCACTCGTCGCGGCGTCTGTTGCGCGCGCTCCGACCGGCGACGTCGCATGCACACTCAGCACTGGCGTCGACGAATTCGGTGACGGCGACACCGTTGCCTCGGTGATGGCGAGAGCCGATACAGCGCTCTATGCCGCGAAAGCCAACGGCAGAAACTGCGTGATGCTGGCGGGGTCGTCGCAGCGTGCCGATGACATCGTTTCCAGTTTTCCGGCTTAGGAAAGGCTCCGCGCAGGGCTGCGCAGGAGACGCCTGGTCGATCGTCCATTCGCACTGCCACCGCAAAAAAAACCGGCATGCAGTCGCCCGCATACCGGTCTCTATTGGAGCCCCAGTCGCGTCACCGCGAAAACGGCCGCCGCGCTGATCCGCGCCAGTCCGCGCTTTATTGGCGCTTTATTTGCGCTTCAATTGCGAAATATCGCGCACCGCGCCGCGATCGGCCGAAGTCGCGAGCGCCGCGTACGCCTGCAATGCCTGCGACACGACACGCTCGCGATTGGTCGGCTGCCATGCGTCGTCGCCGCGCGCTTCCATCGCCGCGCGACGGCGTGCGAGCTCTTCGTTCGACACCGCGAGATGCATCTTGCGCTGCGGAATGTCGATCTCGATCACGTCGCCGTCTTCGACCAGACCGATCGTGCCGCCTTCCGCCGCTTCCGGCGACGCATGGCCGATCACGAGGCCCGACGAGCCGCCCGAGAAACGGCCATCGGTAAACAGCGCACAGCTCTTGCCGAGGCCCTTCGACTTCAGATACGAAGTCGGGTACAGCATTTCCTGCATGCCCGGACCGCCTTTCGGACCTTCATAGCGGATCACCACGACGTCGCCCGGCACGACCTTGTCACCGAGAATCGCGTCGACCGCGTCGTCCTGGCTTTCGAACACGCGCGCGCGACCCGAGAACAGCCACTGCGATTCGTCGACACCCGCGGTCTTCACGATACAGCCCTTCTCCGCGAGATTGCCGTACAGCACCGCGAGGCCGCCGTCCTTCGAGTACGCGTTTTCCTTGCTGCGGATACAGCCGCTCTTGCGGTCCGTGTCGAGCGTCGCGTAGGTCGCTTCCTGGCTGAAGGCGACCGTGGTCGGAATGCCGCCCGGCGCCGCGCGGAAGAATTTCTGCGCTTCCTCGCCCGCGCCGCCGGCGATGTCCCACTTCGCGATCGCGTTGCCGAGGGTGCCGCTATGCACGTTGCCGCACGACAGATCGAGCAGCTCCGCGCGCGCGAGCTCACCGAGAATACCGATGATGCCGCCCGCGCGATGCACGTCCTCGATGTGATACTTGTCGGTCATGGGCGCGGCCTTGCACAGGCACGGCACCTTGCGCGAGATACGGTCGATGTCCGACATCGTGAAATCGACGCCCGCTTCCTGCGCGGCGGCCAGCAGGTGCAGCACGGTGTTGGTCGAGCCGCCCATCGCGACGTCGAGCGTCATCGCGTTTTCGAACGCCTGCCTGGTGGCGATGCTGCGCGGCAGGACCGAGGCGTCCTCCTCCTGATAGTAGCGGCGGCACAGATCGACGACCAGGCTGCCCGCCTGCTCGAACAGGCCCTTGCGCCATGCGTGCGTCGCGACGATGGTGCCGTTGCCCGGCAACGCGAGGCCGATCGCCTCGGTCAGGCAGTTCATCGAGTTCGCGGTGAACATGCCCGAGCACGAACCGCAGGTCGGGCACGCGCTGCGCTCGACTTCGGCGACTTCGGCGTCGCTGATCTTCGGATCGGCGGCCTTGATCATCGCGTCGATCAGGTCGATCTTTGCGATCACCTGGCCGTCGGTCGGCGACTTGACCTTGCCCGCTTCCATCGGCCCGCCCGACACGAACACGACCGGAATGTTCAGGCGCATCGCGGCCATCAGCATGCCCGGGGTGATCTTGTCGCAGTTCGAGATGCAGACCATCGCGTCCGCGCAGTGCGCGTTGACCATGTACTCGACCGAGTCCGCGATCAGTTCGCGCGACGGCAGCGAATACAGCATGCCGCCGTGGCCCATCGCGATGCCGTCGTCGACGGCGATCGTGTTGAATTCCTTCGCCACGCCGCCGGCCGCTTCGATCTGCTTCGCGACCAGCGCGCCCAGGTCGCGCAGATGCACGTGGCCCGGCACGAACTGCGTGAACGAGTTCACGACCGCGATGATCGGCTTGCCGAAATCGTCGTCCTTCATGCCGGTGGCGCGCCACAGCGCGCGGGCGCCGGCCATGTTGCGGCCATGAGTCGAAGTGCGTGAGCGATAGTTAGGCATCTGTATCCTCAGGTATTGCTGTTATCGGTTTTGATGAGCGCCCGCGCGGGCGTGGGGATCGCAGCGCGGACTTTGCGTCGGGAACGAATAGTGCAAGAACGCCAGTAAGACGTCCAATATATTTTTTCTGCGTAATTAGGTCGGGGAAAGTATTAAACGATGCCGCGACCGCTCAGCCGATTTCACCTTTTCTTGACATTGCCCGCTCCCACCGCGAATAATGCAGCGTTCGTTTAACGAAACCGTGTTCACCATAAGAACATTGAAACGGAAACAGAGGTCTTTTCGAGCGCAACACCGGGTTCGAGGCCAGGCGCGCCCAAGCCTGGGCCCACCCTCCTGGATTCGCGCCAATCTGTCCGCTGTGATCAAGATCAGGTAAGGCAAGTTTGCCGCCAATACGCGCCAGCACCCCGCGCCGGCGCGCCGTACCCGCCCCTCCGCCCAGCACAGGGCCCGGCACTACACAGAGTCACACACATGAAGCGAGACACTCCCCCTCACGCCGCCGGCCGACCGGCCGCTTCGCGCGGCATCGTCGAAGGGCTGGTTTATGTTTTCGAGCAGGTCATGCCCGACCCGTTCGTCCTGTCGATCTGCCTGACGTTCTTCGTCGCCGTGCTGGCGATGCTGATCGCACCGAACGGCACACTGCCGACGCTGCTCGATTCCTGGTACACCGGCACGTTCGGCATTCTGGGCTTCGCGCTGCAGATGATCCTGATCCTCGCGACCGGCTACGCGATCGCGGAAGCGCCGATCGTGCAACGCGGTCTGCGCGCGCTCGCGTCGCATGCGAACTCGCCGACGCGTGCCGCGCTGCTCGTGTTTCCGGTCGTCGCGGTTGCCGCGTGGCTCAATTGGGGGCTCGGGCTCATCGTCGGCGCGTTGCTGTCGCGGGAAATCGCGCGGCGCGTCGACGTCGACTTCGCATGGCTTGTCGCGGGCAGCTATTCGGCCTGGTCGATCTGCAACAGCGGGCTGTCAAGTTCGATCGCGCTATCACAGGCATCGCACGGCAATGCGCTGAATCTCGTCGAGAAAGCGACCGGCCACGTGGTGCCGCTCAGCGAAACCATCTTCGCGCCGTTCGTGTTCATTCCGACCGTGCTGGTCGTCGTCGTGATGACCGCGATCTTCATCAAGATGCATCCGAAGGCGGAGAACGTCGTCGCGTTTCGTCAGAGCGGCGAAGCGGCCGCCGACGCGCCGAGCGACGACCCGCATGCCCGCGCGAGCAGCGAGACATCGCTCGCGGCGCGCCTCGAACAGTCGATGCTCGGCACACTGCTGATGCTCGCGCTCGGCATCGGCTATCTGGCGCTGACGTGGCACAAGGAAGGATTCGATCTCGACATCAACAACACGATCCTGATCTTCCTGATGATCGGTCTCGCGCTGCAACGCACGCCGATCGCGTACGCGAATTCGATTCGCCGCGCCGCGCGTCAGACCGGCTCGATGCTGCTGCAATATCCGATGTACGGCGGGATCATGGGCATCATGAAGGGCACGGGTCTCGCGTCGATGATCGCGAAAGCGTTCGTGACGATCGCGTCACCGGTCACGCTGCCGCTGTGGAGCTATCTGAGCTCGCTGATCATCACGCTGCTGGTGCCGAGCGCCGGTGGCCACTGGGCGGTGCAGGGTCCGTTCGTGCTGCCCGCGGCGCTCAGCCTGCATGCGTCGGTGCCGCGCACCGCAATGGGCGTCGCGATGGCCGAGAATGTATCGAACATGCTGCAGCCGTTCTGGGCCGTGCCGATCGTCGCGATCGCGGGTATCCGGATTCAGCGCGTCATGGGCTATACGGCGGTGACGTTCGCGGTGTCGCTGGTGATTTACGCGGTGGCGTTGTGGCTCGTGCCGTAACCACAATGACCTGAGTCGAACGATCTCGCTACCGTCAATACAAAGGGCCGATGAAGCAATGCTTGATCGGCCCTTTGTGCTTTTGCGGCGTACCGCTCGCTGTTACATCTTGACGACGTCCAGCAGCGTCTTTTTGCCGTCCTTGTAGTCGTACAGCGAGATCACGCCGTGCTGAAGGTCGCCCTTCGCGTCGAACGTCGCGATTGGAGCCGCGTCAATTGGCGGTCGTTTCGTCGCTCGATTCAGCGGGATTTTGCGGGTTTGATTCGTTCAGGACATCGTCAGCAAAAGTGACGAGATAAGCAGGAACTCTGCGAATCACGGCTTGAAATCGGCCAGCATCACACCGTCGCGGATATGCGCGAGAGCGGCCGCCACGTAGTCGACGACCGGTGCCGGCGGATGGTCGGGCTTCGCCCACACGAAGCCCGAGCACTTGTGCGGCTCCATGTTCGCCAGTTCGCCTTGCCATGAACGGCACACGAGAAAGAAGCTGATGCGGTTCGTGTCCGAGTCGCGCCGCATCACGAGTTTGAATTCGAGCGCGCCGGGCGCGATCGTCACACCCGCTTCTTCTTTCGATTCGCGAATCGCGCATGCCTCGATCGATTCGCCCGGTTCGAGATGGCCGGCAATCAACGCGTACTGGCCGTCCCTGAAACCGGTATTCGCGCGCCGGATGAAAAGGCACTCGCCCTGCCCATTCAGGAACAGCACGTTCACATCGACGATGCTTTGCATTCGGCTCATTTTCTTGCCGGCATCATGACGGACTAGCCGCGTCGCGCGGTCAGCAGCTTGATGCCGAGCGCGACGAAGACGAGCCCGCTGCCGCGTTTGAGGGCCGCGACCCACCGGCTGGCTCCGACGCGCGTATGGATACCGCGCACGCCGAGCGAATAAATGGTGTGCACGAGCGCGACGGTGACCGCGATCGTCATATACATCACGATGAACTGCTCCGCCAGGCCGCGCTCGTGGTCGATGAATTGCGGCATGAACGCCGATAGAAAGATCATCGTCTTCGGATTGCTGCCCGACACGAGCAACGCTTCACGGAATACCTTCTTGCGCTCGAACGTATAAGCGGACGATGCGACGCCCGCCTGCTGCGCGGCCCGCGATGCCTCTTTGTTGCCGCCGCGCAGTTGCCTGATGCCGAGATACATCAAATAACCCGCGCCGAGCACTTTCATCGCGACGAAGAGCGGCGGCAGCGTCGTCAATACCGCGCCGACACCTAGCGCCACGAGCGCGACGACGACGCCTTGCGCGAGCAGATTACCGGCGACGCTCGCCGCCGCGCCGCGGTTTCCATAGCGGACCGAATTGCGGATCACGAGCAGGACGTTCGGTCCCGGCGAAATGGTGGTGAGCAGATAGGCACCGGCGAAAAGCAACCAGGTATGGAAGGACATGGCAGGCCCAGCGGTTCGTTGTGGTTGAATACCAATACACCGGACATCATCATGCCACGGAAAAAATCGCTGCCGCCGTCGCTGCGCGCTAATCGCTACGCCGCTTCAACGTATCGAGGCCGTCACCAGTTGCAGCGGCGTCTCGATCACCTTCGACAACTCGCGCTGCTTGCGCCGCTCGGTCACCGCCTTCAACGCGAAGTCGATGCCGAACACGGTCTGGCGGCCGGCGAACTGGTTCATCGTCGCGAGCACGCGGCCGTCGGCGAGTAGCGGCTTGATCGCATCGATCGCGTCGTAGCCGGTGACATAGACGCCGCCGCCGCGACCCGCGTCGCGAACCGCGTCGACCGCGCCCATCGCCATGTTGTCGTTGCCGCATAACAGCGCGCGCAGCTGCGGGTGCTCGGCCAGCATTTTCGCGGCCACGTCGCGGGCCTTGCCGTACTCCCAGTCACCCGACTCGACCGCGACGACCTGCACGCTCGCGGCATCCATCGCATCGCGGCTGCCGGCCGTGCGCTGCTGCGCATTGCTGCTCGCCGAAATGCCTTCGATGATGCCAACCTGATCGCCGGGCTTCAGCCGCGCGGCCAGATATTGGCCGACCTGCTTCGCGCCGTTGCGATTGTTCGGCCCGACGAACGGCACCGAGATGCCGGCGGCCGCTTGCGCCGCATCGTCGAGCGGGTTGTCGATCGTGATCGTGATGATGCCGGCCTTGATCGCGCGCGCGATCACCGGGATCAGCGCCTTCGAGTCGGTCGGCGCGATCACGATCGCGTTCACCTTCGCCCTGATCGCCTCGTCGACCATGCGGATCTGCGCGGCGGTGTCGGTCTGTTTGGCCGTGCCGCGAATCGTCAGGCTGAATTGCGACGAGAAGTGGTCATGGTAATTGCGCGCAGCGTCGACCATCGCAACCGTGAACGGGTCAGACATCGATTTGAGTACGAGCGCGATCTTCGGCTTCGTGCCGGGCAGCACTTCGGCGCCGGCATCGTCCGCGAACAGCGCGATGCCAGTGAGACCGGTTGCGGCCAGCGCGCCCGCGAGCAGCACGCGGCGGCGCATGTTCTGCGTCATGGCTTGACTCCTTCGCGGAGGTGCCGGTTGCGGAGGTGCCGGTTGCGGAGGTGCCGATCGAACGACGCGACGCTGGCGGCAATTTCGTCGAAGAGCGGCCGGCTGTCGATATCTTCGCTCAGACAATGCGTCTTCAAGGCGGCGAGTTGCGCGGCGAGTCCATCGGGTACGTCGCAACGCTCGAGCAGCTCTTCGAGCAGACAGCCGTACGCCCTCACTTCGAGCCGCTGCAACGCGATAGCGAGCTCGCGATTGCCGGCGTCAAAAAACGACGCCGCCCCGAAATCGCCGAGCAGCGCGCGCCCCGCGCCGCCGTGCAGGATATTGTGCGCGTACAGATCGCCATGCATCACGCCGCCCCGATGCAGATGACTCGCGACCTTCGCGATGCCGCTCGCGATACCGAGCACCGTCGCAAGGTCGAAGCGCGCGTCGTCGCGATAGATGTCGCGCGTACACGATGCGAGGCTCGGCGGGCCGGCGAGATTGGCGAAGCGCGTATCGATCAATCCCATCACGAGGCCATGCGTATCCGACGGATGCCCGATCACCTTGCCGAGCACGGGGATCAGGTTCGCATGTTCGCCGCCGCGAATGCAAGCAGCCATCTCGCAGTCGGGCAAACCGTCGCTCGTCACCGCGCCCTTGAACAGCTTGACGGCGACCGCATGCGGCGCGGGCTCGTTGTCCGCGTGCAGCGCCGCGCGATAGATGACGCCCGATGCGCCCTCGCCCAACGGCCGTTCGAGCTGCAACGCATCCCAACGAATGCCGCTGATGGGTGTGTCGATGAGCGCCGCCTGTTCGAGCGCCGCGTTGAACGGATTGCCCGCATACGCGAGCCACGCAAGCCGCGGCAGACGCAGCAACCAACGCGGCAATGCATCGAAACGATTCGCCGCGACCCTCAGCAGTTCGAGCCGCGTGCATGCGAGCAACTCCTCGGGCAGCGCGCGCAGCCGGTTGCCGGCAAGCATCAGCTTCTGCAGTTGCGTGCAGCGGCCGAGCTCCGCGGGCAAGCGTTCGAGATCGTTGTCGGTCAGAATCAGCCAACGCAGCAGCGGCGGCAGCGCGCGCGCCGGCACCTCGCGGATGCGATTCGACTTGAAGCCGATCATGCTCAGTTGCGCGCATTCGCCGAGCACGCCGGGCAATTCGGTGAACGGGTTGTTGGACGCGAACAGGATGCGCAGTTTGCGCAGACGCGGCAGATCGTCCGGCAGCGTCGTCAATGCGTTGTTCGACAGGTCGAGCACTTCAAGCGTATCGGCGAGATCGAAAATCTCGCGCGGAAATTCGCTCAGGCCGCACGCGAGTTTGAGTTCGCGCGCACCCGCCAGTCGCCCGGCCCGCAGTTGTTCTAAAGTCGTGGTCACAGTCGTGGGAAAGAAGATCGGGTGGCGCCCGCAGCGCGTCGTACCGAAGCTGTCGATTTTACTGAGTCGAAGGTCATCTGGGGTTCTCTGCGGTACAGTGATGCGAGCGTCGCTGGGGTGACGGTCGTCGCGGCCATGTCGAATGCGAATGAGACAGCAATATCTGGAGCGCGTTCGGGCCACGCAAGCGACACACTATCGGATAACGGCGCAGCCTTCATACAGTTTTGCGCGTCCGGTCGTCGAACGCCGCCGCCTCGCAAGTCCTTGCGCCGCCACCCTGTCAGGAGCCTGAGAAAGTGACGTATGCATACAAGTTGATCGATTCGCCGGTCGGTCAGTTGAAGCTGGTGGCGAAAGGCGAATGCCTCGCCGCGATTCTGTGGGAGCACGACAAGCCTGACCGCGTGCGACTCGGCGAGATGAGCGAAGCGAACGAACTCGCGGTGCTCGTCGAAACCGCGCGGCAATTGCACGAGTACTTCGCGGGCACGCGCCAGGCCTTCGATCTGCCGCTCGACTTTCACGGCACCGAGTTCCAGAAGCAGGTCTGGCGCGCGCTGCTGACCATTCCGTTCGGCCAGACCCGCAGCTACTCGGAGATCGCGCAGCAGATCGGCAACGTCAATGCGGTGCGCGCGGTGGGCGCGGCAAACGGCCGGAATCCGATTTCGATCGTCGCGCCGTGTCATCGCGTGATCGGCGCGTCGGGCGAGCTGACGGGATTCGCCGGCGGCCTCGCCAACAAGATGCTGCTGCTTTCGCTGGAGGCGGGGCAGACCTCGCTCGAAGCAGCGGCGGACCACGCGCAAAGGCAGGCGCCTGACCGGGGAGCGGCGCAAGCTGTCAAGGACGATGCGCCCGCGAAACCGGCGCATCGTCAGCCGAGCCGGGGAACGCAGGGTTCGCTGTTCGGTAGCTAAAGCAGCCCATACCCGGCACGATGCGCCACCCACCGGCCGTAATCGCCGATGCTTCGTCCGCGATCAGCACCATCGCCCGCGCATGCAACACCTATCCTTAAGATGCCCTTTGGGGTATCGAACAGGAGGATGACATGCGCATGCTTCTCAACATACAAATACCGAACGAACCGTTCAGCACACTCGTGCGCGAAGGCCGAATCGGCGACCTGATGAGAAAGATCCTCGAGGACATGAAACCAGAAGCCATCTACTTCACCGAGCAGCAGGGCAAACGCGGCGCGGTGGCGGTCGTCGAGGTCGCCGATGCATCGGCGATCCCCGCGCTTGCCGAACCGTGGTTCCTGACGCTCGACGCCGACTGCGAGCTGCGCATCGCGATGCTGCCCGAGGATCTGATGAAAGCCGGGCTCGACGCGCTCGGCGACAAGTGGAAGTAATGCGGCCCTCAGGAATGCCTGGCGGATAGCTGCAGCAGCATCGAAGCCGCGGCCGTCGCCGCGACCTGGCAGCCGAGCACGATATGCGCCTCGGCCGTGTCCTCGATAAAGTCGTGACTCACGCCGCCGATGCTCGGCACGAACATCATGCACGCCGGCATGCAACGCGCGATCACCTGCGCGTCGTGCGCGGCGCCGCTCGGCATGCGCAACCACTGGCCCGGCGCGAGTGCTTCGGCGGCTCGCGCGATGTGCTCCGCGAGCGTGGCGTCCATGCTGACGGGTTCGATCGGCTCGTCGAGCGTCTGCAATTCGACGCTCACCGCGTCGTGCGCGTTGAAATCGCGTACCAGTTCCGCGAGCGCGCGTTCCATGGCCTGAAGCCGTGCCGGGTTCGCATCGCGGAATTGCAGGTACATGTCGGCCGCGCCGGGCACGACGCTCATCGAGCCCGGATCGAGATCGATGCGGCCCACGGTCCAGACGGTATCCGCGTCCGCCAGTTGCCCGAACGCGTCGTTCATCCGCGCGATGAACGCGACGAGCGCCGCGCCCGCGTCGCGGCGGATCGCCCTTGGCGTCGTGCCCGCGTGATTGCGCTGACCCGTGAAGCGCAGCCGCGATTCGCGCAGCCCGACGATCGTCGTGACGACGCCGATCGCTTTGCCGATCGCTTCGAGACGTCCGCCCTGCTCGATATGCGGCTCCAGATACGCGACCTGGCGCCCTGCCTCGAAACGAGCACGCGGCCGGCCCGCCAGTCCAGCGGCCTCGAGTACGTCGGCGAGGCGTTCGCCCTGCCGATTCGTCGCGCCGCGAATCGAGTCGTCGACCACCTCGCCGACGAAGCTGCGGCTGCCGAGCAGGCCCGAGAACGTGCCCTCCTCGTCGATCCACGACGCGACGTCGACGGCGAGGTGCCGCGTCGCCTCATGCTCCGCTAGTGCGCGGGCGATTTCGAGCCCGTACATCACGCCCATTGCGCCATCGAGCCAGCCGCCGGTCGGCTGCGTGTCGGTATGCGAGCCGATCACGAGCGCGGGACCACTATTGCGCGAGCGTCCGAACACGGTGCCGACGCCGTCGATGCGCGCGTCGAGCCCCGCCTCAGTCATCCTGCCGACCAGCCATTCGCGCGCCGCCAGATCGACCGGCGACAGCGCGAGCCGGACCACGCCGGGACCGGTCGCGCCGAAACCGCGCAGCCGATTGAGGTCGGCCATCAGCCGGTCAGGATCGATCTTCACCACGTTGTCATCTCCATGCATTGATTGCGGATGCCGCCGCGCGAAAATCACCCGGCGACATATCGTAGGCACGCTTGAACGCGCGATTGAAATCCGACGCGCTATTGAAGCCCCAGCCGTACGCGACCTCGATCACCGGCCTGCGCGGGTGGCGATGCAGTTCATCGGCCGCTTCGCGCAGGCGCCGGTTGCGGATATACGCGTGAAGCCCACCCTCCGGCTCGAACAATCGATACAGCGTGGGCCGCGACAGCTGCGACATGGCCAGCACGCTGTCGACCGTCAGATCAGGTTGGCCGAGATTTGCGTCGATATAGCGGCGCGCTGCCGTGAACATCGCGCTGCGTGCCACCGCCCGCGCACTGCCGGTCAAGCCTGTTTCCTTGCCGAACGCCGCCGCCATCAACAGCGCGCAGGTGTGGAGCGCTTCCTGAGCCGCGGACGCGTCCATCGTGGGCAACATGCGGCACAGTTCGGACAGATGCGCGGGAATCAGCCGCGCCAGAGGCGTCTGATATTCGATTACGCGGCCATGTATCGACTCCGCCTCCGGCAGCACCGGATCGATGATGGCGCGCGGCAGGAACAGCGCGAGCAGACGGCACGGGCCGCGCGTCATCCGCATCGGCTGGTTCATGTCGAGCGCGAGAATGCCCGGCCGCGTTTGCAGCGCGACGCGCTTCGGATAGAGGCCCGTGGTCGTTTCGAAGGTCCCTTCGACGGCTATATGAAACACGATCTGGCGCACGTTGTCGGTCGAAATGCGCGCGATCGACCGCGATTGCGCGACCGGATCGGTGCAGCAATCCGTAAAGGCCATGCCGCCGGCGCGATAGGTATCGATGGTGCCGCGAAAGCCGTCGGCGAGTTGCCGGCGCGAAATCGGCACATCGAGAAAATGGCCGACGCGCTCGCGCCACACAGGCAGCTGCTCGCGCGGCACAGTGCCGAAGGTGTCGAAGTGGGTGTAGTCGAAAGCCGCTGGCATTGCTGCGGCCGCGGTTGCGGTGCGGTTGGCTGCCTGATCGGTCGTCAAGGTGTCCCCGCCGGTTTTGTCGTGTGCGCCTGCATGATAGCCGTGGTCGGCGAAAACGTCATGGGCCTGTTGCCAGCGCGTCGATGCCGGCGCGACGGCTTTCCTGGCTGCGGACGCCGCGCGCTGGATCACCGTCGAGACGCTGCATGTCGATGGCGCTTCGAAGCTGTGAGCTGCCGTTCGCGAGCAACGAAGCGCGCCGCGTAAACCCGGAATGGGCTGCATAAGAAAACGGCCGCGCTGCAAAACAGCGCGGCCGAATCAAGAAAGCGCCACGACCGCGGGCACTCTCACGAAGCGGACGAACCGTCCGCTTCCGCCATTCACCAACTCATTTCCACAGCGTGCGGCCAAAGAACGTCAACGTACGATCCCACGCCTGTTGCGCCCAGACCGGGTCGTATTGCGTCCTCGCGATGCGGCCCGACCCGACCGCCGTTTCGTTCGCGAACGCGTGACGCGCCAGATAGCGATGAAACTCGACGTCGACTTTCGCGTCGGTGAGTTTCTTTTCGAGCGCGTCGACGGTGTCGGCGGCGAAGAACTCGTCCTGCAGACCCCAGTGGCCCATCACCGGAACCTTGATCTTCGACGCGTCGATATAGTCGAGCGGCGGGAAGCCATACCAGACGACGCCAGCCGCCACTTCAGGCACGTTGCACAGCGCGAGGAACGTCAGCGCGCCGCCCATGCAATAGCCGGTCAAGCCAACCTTCGCCGCGTGCTGCTGCAGATACTGGACCGCGCCGCGCACGTCCTGCGTTGCGGCATCGCCGAAATCGAGGCCGCTCATCAAGTGATGCGCCTCATCCTCTTCGACCGTCGACTTGCCGCGATACAGATCGGGCACCAGCGCGAAGTAGCCGGCTTTCGCGAGGCGATCGGCGACGCCGCGAATCTGGTCGTTCAAGCCCCACCATTCCTGGATCACGACGACCGCGGGCGCACCCGCGGTTTTTTCAGGCTTCGCGAGATAGCCCTGTAGCTGCTTGCCGTCGGGACGGTTGAACGTGATCATCGAACCTGCGTGTTGGGTCATCGGTCGCTCCTCGAGTAGACGAAGCCGCTAGCATAGCGCCGCTACCCCGTTTTCTGTTCAATCGGAATCGTGCCAACGCGCAAGCGTGATCACGCGGAATCTGCGCGTTATGTGAATCGAACGATATGAGGATCAGCATAAGCAAAATTCGTTAATTGATTCGTCGACGCGAAACACGCCCTCAGCCGTTTCGTGTTGAAAGCTGGCGTAAAACGCGACGCAGAAATCAGGCCCGCGCGACATGTGATTTCGCGCACGCATTCAAGCGCTTTTATCCAATGGGTGAATGATTCGACTGAAAGCTTGACGTATTGCGATGCGCGCTAGAACCGCTCTATCACACCGAATTGGACGCCCGCGACCGGCGCGCCCGGATAGGCAACGGGCAGCCCGGTCACGTTGACGCCGCGCAGCGTGAAGCGCGAGTCGTCGTGATTCGCGAGATAGGCGGCGCTGAAATACAGCAGCAGCGTCGGCGACATGCTGTATTCGAATGCCGCGCTGAACTGGTCCGCGCTGCCGCCAGGCGTCGTGTAGTCGCGCACGTGCGCATAGCCGAGCGAGGCACGCGCATTGGTCGAAAAACTGTACTGCGCCGACAGCGAGCCGCCCGCGCCGTGATAGACCGGTGTGCCGCCATCGCCGTTGAAAAAGGACAGCCACACGCGCAGCTTGCCGAAGGCGTAGTTCGCGCCGCCGAGGTTCGCGCGCAGCGCGCCGGCACCGTGCGTCTGCTGGTGCGCGTACAGCAGATGCAGGTGGTCGAGCCGATACGACGCGGTCACGTAATACCCGTCGATGCCGTTGCCGTCGGCCTCGGACGGATCGCGCATCGCCATCATCAGCGTCGCACTGAGGCCGGCGATGCGCGGCGACAGATACGCAACCGCGTTGTTCGCATACGGCGTGATCTTCGACAGATTGTTGAGCCCCGAGGCGATCGTGCCGGCGCCGAACGCGTCGAGATCGCCCTTGAACGGGATATAGATCGGCGAATACTGACGGCCGACGCGCAGTTCGCCCCAACTGCCGCTCGCGCCGATCCATGCCTGGCGATTGAAGATCGAGCCGGGCACCTGCAAGCTGCCGTCGGTCGAGCTGAAGCCGTTTTCGAGCGTGAACACGATCGCGTTGCCGCCCCCGAGCGGCTCCGCGCCATGCAGCCCGACCCGCGAGCCGCGATACGCGCCCGAGTCCATGCGCGCGACCCAGCCCGAACCGGGGTCGGTGATTTCGACGCTCGTATCGATCACGCCATACAGCGAGACGAAGCCGGTGTTGATCCCTGAGGCGGCGCCGGTGCCGGTATCGATGTCGGTGACGGCGGCTGCGCCGTGCGCATAGAGCAGAAGCGCGCCACCTCCCCAAGCCGCTCTCACGCCGACGCTGATCGTCAAGGCTTCGCGGACTGTGTTCAGCAGGCAAGCCATGGCGTGACGCAGGATGAGTTCCTCCTCGAACACATCGATCGGATATACCGCGAGCGAACTTACCACGTTCGGGCGAACCCGTGCGGGCCGTCCAGTACGCTCGCGCACATTCCAACGATGCAAGCGCGCGCCAGCGTCCGCGACTGGAGGACGGCGATGCAGGAGTCGCCGCGGCCCGTGTGCGACGTCGTGCCCGGGGACACCACCTTTTTTCCCGCGCCGTGTGGTTTTTCACGCGACGAATGCTTTTGACCAGGGAAAACCCATATAATCCTCAAGACGTCAGACAACTTGCGTACAATCGCCGGCAGCCTGACCGCGATCCGCCGTGCAGCGTCCACCCCGAACCGCCTTCTGCCCGATCCGTGAATTCCACCGCCCCCGCCAGTTCCGCCGCCGCCGCCGCCCCCGCCCTGCCGTTTCGCCACGCGCTTTACGCGATGCTCGGCATCGGCCTCGTCAACATGCTGGTCGCGCTCGACCAGACCGTCGTCAGCACCGCGCTGCCGTCGATCGTCGCCGAGCTGCACGGCTTCGAATATTTTGCGTGGATCGCAAGCGCGTACCTGCTCGCCTCGGTCGTCACGGTGCCGGTGTTCGGGCGGCTCGGCGACTACTTCGGCCGCAAGCGCTTCGTGATCGCCGCGGTGATCACGTTCACGGTCGCGTCCGTGTTGTGCGGCCTCGCCAACAGCATGCTGTTTCTCGCGATCGCGCGCGGACTGCAAGGCGTTGGCGGCGGCATGATGGTCGGCACCGCGTTCGCGTCGATTCCCGATCTGTTCCCCGACCCGCGCACCCGCGTGCGCTGGCAGGTCGTGCTGGCCGCGGCCTACGGCATCGGTACGGCGGCCGGCCCGTCGCTCGGCGGCTGGATGAGCGAGCACCTCGGCTGGCGCTCGACGTTTCTCGTCAATCTGCCGGTTGGCGCGGCGGCGCTCTATTTCATCTGGATGCATCTGCCGAATTTCCGGCGGCCGCATGACGGCGAAGTAAAGATCGACTGGCTCGGCGCGGGGCTCGTCGCGGGCGTGCTCGGCGGCTTGCAGGCGTTTATCGAAGCGGTGCCGAAGCACGGCCTCACCGTGGGCAATCTCGTGCTCGGCGCGTGCGTGATCGCCGGCGCGATCGCACTCTTCACGTGCGAAAAGCGCGCCACGCATCCGATCGTTCCGCTCGATCTGTTCAAGGACGCGCAGCTCGTCACGCTATTCACGCTCGGCATGCTGTCCGGGTTCGTGATGTTCTCGCTGATCTTCTTCGCGCCTTTGCTGCTGCAAGGCGGCTTCGGTCTTTCGCCGCAGCAGGCCGGCCTGCTCGCGACGCCGATCGCCGCGTGCATCGCGCTCGGCAGTGTGCTGAACACGCGCATCGTGATTCACATGAAGAAGCCCACGCGCATTCTGACGATCGGTTTCGGGCTGCTGATATTCGCGTCGATCGCGCTCGCGTTCGCCAATCCGGACACGCCGCACTGGCGCATCGTGCTGCCGATGGGCGCGGTCGGCATCGGCCTCGGCTTCATCCTGAACAACCTGAACGTGTTCGGCCAGGAGATCGCCGGACGCGAGCGCTTCGGCATCACGACCGCGCTATTGCAATCGACGCGCATGGTCGGCGGCATGCTCGGCACGAGCATCGTCGCGACTGTCGTGCAGCATCACTATCGCAATGTCGTCACGCGCACGATGAGCGCGCTCGGAGAGCCGGCCGCATCGCAATGGCGGCCGCGTTTCGTCGATCTGCGCATCCTGATCGACGACGCGTCGCGCACACAGCTGATTGCGGATATGAAGAAGTCGGGACTCGATACGCTCGCGCTGATCGATAGCGCACGCGACGCGCTGGTGCAGTCGATTCATATCGGTGTGTGGCTGACGGCGGTGGCATCGCTCGCGGCCGCGCTGCTGGTGCAGCGGATTTCGCATGTGGTGTTTCGCAAGAGCTGACAAGTGGCCCGATGATGGCCGCCGACATCCGCGGTGCGGCTAGCTCGCACCGTGCAATGCAAAAGGAAACAAAAAAGCCTGGTGAACTGCATCTTTCGTGCAGCCCGCCAGGCTTTTTGATTGAGTTAAATCGTCCTTAACGCACGAGACACGGCCGCTTGTTGTCGAACTTCCAGTTCGGAATCAGATATTGCATGGCAACGCCGTCGTCGCGCGCGCCGAGGCCGTGCTGCTGATACATCGCGTGCGCCTTCTCGAGCGCATCCATATCGAGTTCGATGCCGAGCCCCGGCTTCCGCGGCACCTTGACCTTACCGCCGACGATCTGCAGCGGATCTCGCGTCAGGAACTGACCATCCTGCCAGATCCAGTGCGTATCGATCGCGGTGATCTTGCCCGGCGCCGCGGCCGCGACGTGCGTGAACATCGCGAGCGAAATGTCGAAGTGGTTGTTCGAATGCGAACCCCACGTGAGGCCCCAATCGTTGCACATCTGCGCGACGCGCACCGAGCCCTGCATGGTCCAGAAATGCGGATCGGCGAGCGGAATATCGACGGATTGCAGCTGGATGGCGTGACCCATCTGACGCCAGTCGGTCGCGATCATGTTGGTCGCCGTCGGCAGGCCGGTTGCGCGACGGAACTCGGCCATCACTTCGCGGCCCGAATAGCCGTTCTCCGCGCCGCATGGATCTTCCGCGTAGGCGAGAACATCGTGCTTGTCACGGCACAGGCGCACCGCTTCCGCGAGCGACCATGCGCCGTTCGGGTCGAGCGTCACGCGCGCTTCGGGGAAGCGCTCGGCGAGTGCCGTGACCGCTTCGATCTCGGCGTCCCCTGGCAGCACGCCGCCCTTCAGCTTGAAGTCGTTGAAGCCATAGCGCGCCTTCGCGGCCTCGGCAAGACGCACGACCGTCTCCGGCGTCAGCGCTTTCTCGGTGCGCACGCGCTCCCAGTCGTCACGCGCGCCGGCGTTGTTCGCGTACGGCAGATCGGTCTTGTTGCGATCGCCGATATAGAACAGGTAACCAAGCATTTCCACCTCGTCGCGCTGCTGGCCTTCGCCGAGCAGTGCCGCGACCGGCACGCCGAGATGCTGCCCGAGCAGGTCGAGCAGCGCGGCTTCGAGCGCGGTCACCGCGTGAATCGTCGTGCGCAGGTCGAAGGTCTGCAGGCCACGCCCCCCAGCGTCGCGATCGGCGAACTGCGTGCGCACCTTGTTCAGGATCGCCTGCAGATTGCCGATCGACTGACCGACCACGAACGGCCGCGCGTCGTCGATCGTCTTGCGGATGTTCTCGCCGCCCGGCACTTCGCCCACGCCGGTATGGCCCGCGCTGTCGCGCAGAATCACGATGTTGCGCGTGAAGAACGGACCATGCGCGCCGCTCAGATTCATCAGCATGCTGTCGCGACCGGCGACGGGCACGACGCGCAGTTCGGTGACGACCGGCGTGGCGTTCGATTCGGTAGGTTTGGTGGACATGGGAAAAGCACCTGTGTGATGAAGTAGGCCGGCCGGCGGAAGCCGCCGCGCGCTGCGTGCGTGTTCGACCGGACCGGATGAGAACTCGAATACAGAAAAATCGACGGCCGCATGCGAGCCGTCAGTGTAGTCAATGCGCGTTGCCGCGCAACGAATCGGGCAACGGCTCGCGATTGCCGGGCTTGTTGCGCGTCAGGAAGCCGGCCGCCGCCGCGAGCAGCGACGCGACGCCGAGACCGTACAACCCGCCCGTGATCGAGCCCGTGTGTTGCTGCAAATAGCCGAAGGTGGCCGGCGCGAAGAAGCCGCCGAGGTTGCCGAGCGAGTTGATCAGCGCGAGCACGCCGGCGACGACGCGCGCATCGAGGTAGCCCTGCGGAATCGGCCAGAACAGCGACGACGCCGCCTTGAAGCCGATCGCCGAGAAGCAGATCGCGACGAACGAGAACACCGGGTTGCCCGACGTCGACGCGAACAGACCGACCGCCGCGATGACGAGCGCGACCGCGAGCCAGCCCTGCTGATGTCGCCACTTCGCCGATACGACCGCGAACCCGTACATCGCGACCATCGAGATCAGCCACGGAATCGCGTTGAACATGCCGACCTCGAAGTCGGAAAGGCCGCCCATCTTGCGGATGATGGTCGGCAGCCAGAAAGTGGCCGCGTAGATGGTCAGCTGGATCGCGAAGTACAGGAAGCAGAACAGCGCGATTTGCGGGTCCTTCAGCAGCTTCACCGTCGGCAGATGCGCGCCGCCTTGCGCTTCGCGCTCGCCCTGTTCGGCCGCGATCGATTGTTCGAGCACACGCTGTTCTTCGGCCGTGAGCCAATGCGCGTCACGGATGCGCGACTTCAACAGCAACCAGCTGACGACGCACAGCGCGATCGAGAATGCGCCTTCGATCAGGAACATCCACTGCCAGCCTTGCAGGCCGAGGCCGCGAATCGACAGCAGCGAGCCGGTGATGGGACCGGACAGCACCGACGCGAGCGCCGAGCCCGACAGAAAGATCGCCATCGCCTTGCCGCGTTCCTTTTGCGGCAGCCACTGCGTGAAGTAAAAGACGACGCCGGGAAAGAAGCCCGCCTCGGCGACGCCGAGCAGGAACCGCAGCACGTAAAACGACGTGTCGTTCCAGACGAACGCCATTGCGCCCGCCACCAGCCCCCACGTGCCCATGATGCGCGTGAGCCAGGCGCGCGCGCCGAACTTCTGCATCAGCACGTTCGACGGCACTTCGAACAGCGCGTAGCCGATGAAGAACAGCCCGCTGCCGAGCCCGTAGGCGGCCGCGCCGATGCCGAGATCGGCCTTCATGTGCGCGTTGACGAAGCCGATGTTCACGCGGTCGATATAGTTCGCGATGAACATGATCAGGAAAAGCGGCAACACGTTGCGCTTCACCTTCGCGACCGCCGATTCCAGCGGGTCGAGCGCGGTGGTCAGAACTGATGTCAAGTTGTGTCTCCCTGTCGGCCACGAGGCCTGATGGAACGCAGCGCGGCGCACCCGGTGGGTGCAAGACCCTGCTCTACGCCTGACATGTTGTCTGACGACAGTCTACCGCGTAACTTTGGTCAAATCCAGTGGGGTGTTTACCCTGTGATTCCAGAGGGATCGCCTTGAAATAACGGCAGATTCAAAGGTTCATAACCCTGTTGACCAACCCGGAATCCGCCTCGAACTAAGACGTCCGATGTCTACGATTGGCAGACTGTCGTCAGCAGCCCATGCGTTTGCGCAAATGTCCGCCTCATCCCCGCCCCCACCGCGCATCTGCACGCAAAAAATAGCCCGCGCCGATGCCGCCGAACGCGGCAGAATCGAGTACAGTCCTGTGCGATACTTTGCAGGATCAGTCAACCAGCCACAAAAATGAGCAGCCTAACTGAAAAGGTGGTGGCCACCCTTTCCGATGAGATTCGCCGCGGCGCGCTGAGGCCAGGCGACCGCATCCCCACCGAAGTCGCGATGATGAAGCAGTTGTCCGTGAGCCGCTCCGTGGTCCGCGAGGCGATTTCGCGTCTGCAGGCAGAGAGGATCGTCGAGACGCGCCATGGCATTGGCACGTTCGTGCTCGCGCCCGCCGCCGAAAAGCCGATGCAGCTTCCCGCCGCCGATCTCACCAGCATGCTCGACGTGATGGCGATCATCGAGTTCCGGATCGACGTCGAAGCGGCCGCGGCCGCGCTCGCGGCATCGCGGCGCACCGAGCAGAACCTGAAGCAGATCCGCACTGCGCTCGATCGATTCGAGTCGGAGCTCGAGCGCGGCAGCACCGACACGCTCGCACACGACATCGAGTTCCATTTGCAGATCGCGCGCGCGAGCGGTAACCGCTATTTCTTCGACGTGCTGAGCCAGCTCGGCCGCTCGGTCAGCCCGCGCACCCGGCTCGGTTCGGCCGAGATCGCGGAGCTAGACCATATCGAGGTGTTGCGCAGCGTGCTCGGCGAGCATCTGATGATCTATCGCGCGATCGAGCGTCAGGATGCCGACGACGCGCGCGCCGCGATGCGCATGCATCTGAGCAACAGCCGCGAGCGACTGCGCCGCGCGCATGACCTGACGAAGGCTGGCGTGTGATCACATGCGGGGCTGAGCGGCCGCCCCGCAACACGACGCGCCGCCGGCAATGCCCTCACTGCCCCACGTTGAGATCCATTAACGCCGAGCTCAGCGATTTGCCATGCGCGTCGAGCGTGAGCGAACGCGTAACGCCGCCGCCGAGCGCGTCGCCGAGCACGAAGTTGAATGCGGCAAGGCCCGGCAACTCATGGCGCACCACCTCGCCGCGCACCACATCGCGCAGATGCGTCTTGACGCGCTCGGGCGTCAGCACATCGCGCAACCGCTCGTAATGCAGCGCGTCGTAGCAGATCACCGAGATATTGAGCGTATTGCCCTTGTCGCCGGTGCGCGAGTGGGCCAGTTCTCGTAGTTTCATCTCAAGCCTCCATCAGCGAGAAAGCCGGCGTCGCATACTCGCGCGGCAGCAGCACCGACTGCACCGCAACTACCTCGCGCGCCGCCTTCGTCACGCCGCCGCCGCCCGCCGGTCCGTTCGTGTACAGCGTCTCGACCTCGTTGCCGATGCGCAGCGCCTGCGCGAGCGACGCCGTGCGTCCCGCCACCCGGGCGCGCACTTCGTACGGCTCGCCATGACCGGCCGCCACCGCGTCACCATGCAGTGCGTTCACGCCGATCAGATCGAAGCGCAACTCGCGCGTCTGCACGTCGGTCAGCGCGAGACGCTCGCGCACGATATCGAGCGCGAGCCGCGCCCGCGCGAGCGCGCCGGGTCCGCCGTACGAAATCTGCCCCTCGCCGATATAGCCGTCGAAATACGCAACCGACACTTTCAACGTCGCGGTGCGCTCCGTGCCGCCACCGCCGGTGACGCGCACACGGTCCACGGCTTCCTGCTCGACGCGCACCTGCGAGAAATCGGCGACCACGTCGGGCTGCAGATAACGACGCGCAATGTGAGCCGCGCATCGCCTGCGAACCGACCTACATGATGAGCGCGGTCGCGATGGCGCGCGCCGGGCTCGGCATCACGATCCTGCCGGCGTCAGCGCGCGAGGTGCGCGCGGAGCCCGAGCTAGTCGCGCGACCGATCGACGAAGCCACGTTCACGCGGCGCATCGCGCTGATCAAAAAGCGCGGCCGAACCTTGCCGCCGGTGACCGAGACCTTCGTCGCGATGCTGATCGAACGGCTCGGCGTGTCATAGGGCCGCACAGCGTCGTTTTGCGCGTCGCGCGCAGCCCTAATTTTCACGATACGAAACGATGCCGCGCGTCGTAAAAAATCATGGTGCGGAGCACAAAGCGGCCATTTCACGATGCCCGGCGGCGTTGCACATCGCAAAAAGGATCGCGCAAGCCTTTGTTTTTACACGAATATTTTTAATATAAAGACCGGCTCGACGCCCAATTGCCCGCCGATTCGCTGACGTAGACTCTTTCACAAGAGCACGCGCTTCACGCAGTCGGATTCGAGGGGCCTCACGACACGGCCACCCAAATCCCGCAGATTGCGCAGAAGCCGTCACGAATCGCGGCTTTTTTTATTGGCAACTGGGAGAGTAAAAATGAAAGGCTTTCGCTTTGGTTCGACGCAGGGAGCGTTCTACATTCTGCCGGGTCAGGACGGCTGGGAAGCCACCTACGGCAACGAAACGCTCGGAGAATTCTCGAGCCCGCAACAGGCCGCCGACGACCTCGCGCGCGGTCTGAGCTGCGAGCATCTGTCGGAGCTCGACACGTCGACGCTCGAAATTCCGGAGAAGCTCGCCGATTGGGAAATCGTTCACGTATAAGGACGGGCATGACCGACGGCGACGTAGCAGTGACAGTAGAAACGACAATGGCGCCCGAAGGCGCCATTGTCGTATTTGCGGTCCTGCTTGCGGCTTTGTCCGCGGTGTGCTGCGTGCTTACCGCATCAGTCGCCCGCGCGAGCTCAAGCCACCGAATCGACGATTGCGTTCAGCGTCGCGCTCGGGCGCATCGCCTTGCTAGTCAGCTCGACGTTCGGACGGTAGTAGCCACCGATATCCACCGGCTTGCCCTGCGCCGCGCCGAGTTCCGCGACGATCTTCGCCTCGTTGTCGGCCATCGCCTGCGCGACGCCCGCGAACTGCGCCTGCAGCGCGGCATCGTCGGTTTGCGCGGCCAGTGCTTCAGCCCAGTACATCGCGAGGTAGAAGTGGCTGCCGCGATTGTCGATGCCGCCGACCTTGCGCGCCGGCGACTTGTCGTTGTCGAGGAACTTGCCGGTCGCCTGATCGAGCGTCTTCGCAAGAATCTGCGCCTTCGGGTTGTGATACGCGGTGCCCAGATGCTCGAGCGATGCCGCCAGCGCGAGGAATTCACCGAGCGAATCCCAGCGCAGGAAGCCTTCCTCGACCAGCTGCTGCACGTGCTTCGGCGCCGAACCGCCCGCGCCGGTTTCGAACATCCCGCCACCGGCCATCAGCGGAACGATCGACAGCATCTTCGCGCTGGTGCCCAGTTCCATGATCGGGAACAGGTCGGTCAGGTAGTCGCGCAGCACGTTGCCGGTGACCGAGATCGTGTCCTTGCCGGCGCGGATGCGCTCGACCGAGAACTTCGTCGCTTCGACCGGCGTCATCACGCGGATGTCGAGACCGTTCGTGTCGTGATCCTTCAGGTACTGCTCGACCTTCCTGATGATCTGCGCATCGTGCGCGCGCGCCGCGTCGAGCCAGAATACGGCCGGCGTGTTGGAAGCGCGGGCGCGGTTCACCGCGAGTTTGACCCAGTCGCGGACCGGCGCGTCCTTGGTCTGGCACATACGGAAGATGTCGCCCTGTTCCACCGGCTGCTCGAGCAGCACCGCGCCGGCTTCGTCGGTGACGCGGACCACGCCGTTCGCCGGGATCTGGAACGTCTTGTCGTGTGAACCGTATTCTTCGGCGGCTTGTGCCATCAGCCCGACGTTCGGCACCGTGCCCATCGTGACCGGGTCGAACGCACCGTGCTTCTTGCAGTCTTCGATCACCGCCTGGTACACACCGGCGTAGCAACGGTCCGGAATCACCGCCTTCGCGTCGTGCAGCGCGCCATCGGCGCCCCACATCTTGCCCGACTCGCGGATCATCGCCGGCATCGATGCGTCGACGATCACGTCGCTCGGCACGTGCAGGCTCGTGATGCCCTTGTCCGAGTTGACCATCGCGAGCGGCGGACGCTGTTCGTACTGCGCCTTGATGTCGGCTTCGATCGTCGCGGCTGTTTCAGCCGGCAGATCCTTCAGACGCGCGTACAGGTCGCCGATACCGTTGTTCGGGTTGAAGCCGACCTTGGCCAGTGCTTGCGCATGCTTCGCGAGCACGTCCTTGTAGAACACCGACACCACGTGACCGAAGATGATCGGGTCCGAGACCTTCATCATCGTGGCCTTCAGGTGCACCGAGAACAGCACGCCGTTCGCCTTCGCCTCGGCGATCTGCGCTTCGATGAAGCTGCGCAGCGCGTTCTTGCTCAGCACCGACGCGTCGATGATTTCGCCTGCCTGCACCGGCGTCTTCGCCTTCAGGACCGTGATCGCGCCGTCGGCGGCGGCCAGTTCGATCTTCACGCTACCGGCCTGCGCGACCAGCGCCGACTTCTCGCTGCCGTAGAAATCGCCATCGCTCATGTGCGAGACGTGCGACTTCGAGTCCGCGCTCCATGCGCCCATCTTGTGCGGATGCTTGCGCGCGTAGTTCTTCACCGACAACGGCGCGCGGCGGTCCGAATTGCCTTCGCGCAGCACCGGGTTCACCGCGCTGCCCTTGATCTTGTCGTAGCGGGCCTTGACGTCCTTCTCGGCGTCGGTCGTCGCGACGTCCGGGTACGACGGCAGCTTATAGCCCTGGTCGCGCAGCTCGGCGATCGCTGCCTTCAACTGCGGCACCGACGCGCTGATGTTCGGCAGCTTGATGATGTTCGCTTCCGGGCGCATGGTGAGTCCACCGAGCTCCGCCAGATCGTCGGAAGCCTTCTGCTCCGCGCTCAGGTAGTCCGGAAATGCGGCAATGATCCGGCCGGCGAGCGAGATGTCACGCGTTTCGACGAGCACGTCGGACGAGCGCGTGAACGCCTTGACGATCGGCAGCAGCGAGTACGTCGCCAGTGCGGGCGCTTCGTCGGTCAGGGTGTAGATGATCTTCGGCGGTGTGGACATGATTAATGCTTTGCTAGGAAGTGATAGACAGAGCGTTGGCAGTCGAAGCCAGCGCAAATCGTGGCGCGACGGCTGACGGCGTCAGTTCGGCACGACGCAACCCCGCGACCTTCGTTTTGCGATACGACCGAGAGTATATGCGCGTTTTCCACTAAATGTGACCAGACAAACAGGTCGCGAGACCCTACCCAAAGGGGTCGAGCCATGACTGGCAAGGGTTTGCGGCCGATCACCCCGGTCTTAAGACAGATATCTTATAGATGACTTGCGGAATATTATTTTTGGATGAATGCGAATTGGTCGCATTGACGAGCCGCAAATGCCGCCACCGAGCCGTGACTGCTGCCCTCCACTTGCCGACGATTGGGCGCCTCGAAGATACGCCTGCGCCGCCGCCGCCTCCTCACGCCCGCGCTTCGCGCGTCACGACGTCCTGCGCCGGCGTCGTCGACGGCCGGCGAGCGCGCCTGCTCGGGCCTGATGCTCGGCCCGAAACGACCGGACGCCGTGATCTGCTACAACGATCTGATCGCGCTCGGCTTCATCAAGGAAGCGCGCGAGCTGGGCTTCTCGTTGCCGCGCGACGTTTCCATCGCTGGATTCGACAACGTGACGTATGGCGAGTACGCGTCGCCGGCGCTGACCTCGGTAGACTTTCAGAGCGAGAAGATGGGTGAGCTCGCGATGATGAAGCTGATCGACGAACTGCACGGTAAGGGCGAAGAAAGCGCGGGTTATTCGATGCTTGATCCGCATCTGGTGGTGCGGGAGTCGACGGTTAGGCGGGAGTTGGGAGAGGCAGCGGACGACGCCGCGGGTAGTGATGGGCGGGTGCCGAAGAGTGTGACCCGGATGCCGGCGGCGGAGTGATGGGGTCGCTCGCCGCGGGCTGGTTTAGTTCGTATCGTCTTTCCCGTCATTCCAGAATCGTTTGAAGGCGGGCGAGCGCGTCCTCGACTACCTCGGCCGGAGCGCGCTCGACTTTGCGTGCGCCGCTGGCCTCGAGGTCCAGAGTGCGCACCATATTCACCAGAGCCACCCCCTGAGTCTCTGTTCCCGAACCCGAGAGCGGTACCGCGAACCCAGCGTATCGAGCGAACTCCCCCCCCTGCGTGATCGGCGCAACGAGCGCGACCCCAAGAGCATTGAATGCGGCAGGCGACAAAACCAGCGCGGGACGGAAATCGCCTTGCTGCTCCTTGCCAAGCGTCGGATTCAGGCTCACGCGCACGATATCGCCGCGCTCAAACTTGATGCGCCTTACCATGCTTCGCGCCCCGCCGGCTTGACTTCACTCCAGACGTCGAGATCGGCTGGCGGTGGCGCCTTCGGATCGCACTGCGCGACGAGTTCATCCAGTGAATACTTGCGACGCGCAGGCGTAAGCAACACCCCCTCGGGGCGCACGTCCGCGTTCAGCGAACTGCCCACCGACGCATGAATTTGCTCCAACAACACGGCCGGCAACCGTACTGCAGCGCTGTTGCCCCACTTCTGAATCTTGAGTTTCATATCCCAGCTCCAAATGTATATCCATTGTAGATACTCACAGCGAAAACGGCAAGTCGCCCGTATCTACATTGACTCTACATTTGGATCTTGAAATCGCCTATTAGTCGGCGAAGAAAAGAACCCAAACCTAAACGAGGCAACCAGCCCGCCGCCGCAACGACGCACCAGTCGCCCACAACGACAACCCTGCTTATTGCCCGCGTCCCAGGAACTCCCCCACCATCCGGTTGAACTTGTCCGCATGCTCCCACTGCGCCCAATGCCCGCAGCGGCCGAACACATGCAGATCGGCGTTCGGCATCCCGGCAACGAGCCGCAGGCCGATGTCCATCGGCACGAAACGATCGTCGCGACCCCAAATCACGAGCGTCGGCGCGGTTACTTCGCCAAGGCGCGGCCCGTAGTCGTTGAACTGCTTCGGATTCGCGGCGAGGCTGGCGACGAAGTTCTCGAGGTGATCGCGGCGCGCCAGCATGTTCGCGAGGCGCGCTTGCATCAGGTCTTCGGTCAACGCCTTCGTGTCGAACACGAAGACGCTCATCATGCGCTGCAGGTTCTCGATGGTCGGGTTGCGGTACAGCCCTTGCAGAAGCTTGATGCCTTCGGTCGGCATCGGCACGAACTGGCTCGGGCCGCCGGTACCGCCGCCCATCAGCACGAGCTTGCCGACGCGTTGCGGCTCGGCGAGCGCGAACGCAACCGCGCTATGCCCACCCATCGAGTTGCCGATGATATGCGCGCGTTCGATATCGAGCGCATCGAGCAGCGCCTTCAGGCAGCGCGCGTTCAGTTCCGAGCGCGAGCCCTTGCAGACGATCGGGTCGCTCTTGCCCCAACCGAGGCAGTCCATCAGGATCACGCGATAGCCCGCCGCGACGAGCGGCTCGACGTTCCGATTGAAGTTGGCCCAGCCGGTCGCGCCCGGTCCCGAGCCGTGCAGCATCACGACCGTTTTCGCACCCTGCCCCACGTCGTTGTAGTGGAGCTGCATCTCGCGGCCGTCTTCGGTGATGCGGACGAATCGGCTGGTCGCTTCCTCGGTGATCGCCGCTGCTTGCGTGTTGGTGTTGCTCATGTCGAATTCCTTTGTTTCACGGATTAAGTGACCGCGAGTCGCCGTTGACGGCGGACCCGCGCGGTATTTCGGGCTGCAAAGCTATTGCGCGGCCACCGGGGTATAACGAAGTGTCGAGCGATTCACGACGAGCCACGCGCCAATCGCGGCGACCGCGATCAGCGGAATGCTCGCGCCGAGCAGCACGCTCGCACCCTGACCGATCGCGAGCAGTTGCCCCGCGATCAACGGTCCGAGGATCGAGCCGAGACGGCCCACCGCCACGGCCGCGCCGACGCCGGTGCCACGCACTTCGGTCGGGTACAGGCTGCTTGCCAGCGCATACAACACCGACTGGCCGCCGACCAGGAACAGCCCCGCGAGCAGACCGCCCCACGCCATCGACGTGCCGCCATTCGCGCTCAGCAACGCGCCAAGCGCAACGACGATGCCGACATACATGCCCGCGACCGTGCGGCGCCGCCCCATCCGGTCCATCATGCCGGCGATCACGATCGCGCCGATGCCGCCGCCGATGTTGAACATCATCTGTACGACACCGGACTGCACGCGCGTCAGACCGCGCGTCAGTTGTCCCAGTCGATATCCTCGCCGATGATCCGCATCGACGACAGCAACGCATTGTCCTGAACCAGGTCCGCGGTGTTCTGCGCGAACCGGTATGAAATGACGACAGAAATGGAAACGAATGCCGCCAACGGCAACAGCAGCCACCACAACAAGCGTCCGCGCAAACTGCCTGAAAACACGATGTGCCGATCCTCTTGTGCTCGAAGCGCCCCCCGCGGTCAGCCCGCTTTCAAGGCTTCACGTCATCGACGAACTGATCGGTAAACGTGCGCGACAGATCGATATGCCGCCCCTTCACCGCCGGATTGAAGCTCGACAGTACCTTCAGCACCGTCTGCGGACCGTCGGCTGGCATCTTGCCGTCGACGGTGTACATCGGCAGCGAGGCCTGCAATGCGCTGATATACAGCGCCCTGTCGTTGCCGATGTCTTCTTTTGGCATCTGCGCGGCGATTTGTTCCGCGCTGTGGGTGCGCATATAGCGCAGCGTCTTGACGAATGCGCGCGCGAGTTTCGCGGCTTCGTCGGCATGCGCGTCGAGCCACGTGTTTTGCACGTAGAGGCTCGACGCCGGATACATGCCGCCGAGCGCAGCGCGCGTGCCATCGACACTGCGCATATCGACGAGTACTTTGGCGTCGCCCGCTTTCAATAGTTGAGTGACGGTCGGCTCGGTCGTCATACCCGCGTGAATGCGTCCTTGCCGCATCGCCGCGATGAAACTGCTGTCCGCGCCGACCGGCAGCAGCGTGTATTGCGTGGACCGCACGCCCGCGCGCTGTGCGAGGTACTGCGTGAGAAAACTCGTCGAGGAACCGAGCCCCGTCACGCCGAGCGTTTTACCGCGCACGTCGGCCATGCTCCGGATCGAATCGGCCGATTTCGCCGCGACCAGTTGCACTTCGCCGGGCACCTGGCTGAACACGACGATCGTCTTCACTTCCTTGCCGCGTGTCTGCAGATCGATCGTGTGATCGTAGAAGCCGACCACGCCCTGCACCGCGCCCGCGAGCATTTCGTTTTCGCCGTCTATTCCAGTCGGCTGCGACAGCAGTTCGACGTCGAGCCCTTCGGCCTTGAAATAGCCGAGCCGTTCGGCAAGACGCGCCGGCAGATAGATGAGCTTGTTGGTACCGCCCACCATGATCGCGAGTTTCTCCGGCGCGGCGGCTTGCGCAGACGTCGCGAGTCTCGCGAGCGCGCACAGCGCGAGCGACGCCGCGACGGCGGCATAGGCCGCGCGCGAGAAACGCGTCAAGGAAAGCTTCATTGGGGGTGTCTCCGTTATCTTGTGTCTGGGCGCCGCGCGGGTCGCCTGCCCGTGATTTCGAAGGTGCGAACCCTTCCCGATGCTTTCACGGCTGTGCATGTTGCGCGAACCTCGGGTTTATCCCGATCACTTCGGCGTTGCGCGCGGAAACGTCACGGCGATATGCACACCCTTGCCGCCCTCGCCCGCCTTCAGCGTGATCTCGCCGTGATGGGCGTCCGCGATTTCGCGCACGATCGCAAGACCGAGGCCCGTGCCCTCGGTATCCGTCGACGCACGAAAGAACGGCTCGAACACGCGGCTGCGCGATTCGGCCGGAATGCCGGGGCCGTTGTCGGTCACGCTGACCGTCACCGCATTGGCCGCGGTATCAGCGTTCACGGCGACCGTCACGTGACCACCGCTGCCCGTATAGCGAATCGCGTTCTCGGCGAGATTCGCGATCAGTGCCTGCAACAAGCCGCGATGTCCGAGCACCGGCGCCGCGCCGTGCAATTCCGCGCCCAGATCGATTTCACGTGCCTGCGCGAGCAGGCCGAGATCTTCGACGACCTCCATCGCGAGCGGCACCAGATCGACGCGTTCCATTGCGAGCTGCGAGTTGTCGGCGGCCTCGGCCTGCGCGAGCAAAAGCAGCTTGTTGGTGAGCCCGACCATCGAGCGGTTGCTGCGATGCATCGCGGCAAGCGCTTCGTCGAGCGCGGGATTGAGGCCTTCCTGCTGCCGCGCGAATTGCAGTTGCGTGCCGAGCAGCGTGAGCGGCGTGCGCAACTGATGCGCGGCGTCGGCGATAAAGCGCCGCTGCGCCGCCACCTGCACGCCGAGCCGCGCGATGCACTGATTGATCGCATCGACGATGGGCCGCAGCTCCGTATGCAGACGCTCGACGCGAATCGGTTCGAGCTGCATCGGATCGCGGTCGGCCACCTCGTCTTTCACCTTCATCAACGGCCGCAACTCGAACGTGAGCCCGATGCAAACGAGCGCCACCGCCAGCGCGATCATTTCGAGCTGGCGCACGAGTTGCGGCCGCCACAGCTGTTGCGTCATCGCATCGCGCGAGCGCACGGTCTTGCCGACCGTCACGCGCACGGGACGCGTCGCGCCGTTGTCGTACATGAGCCGCACGATGTCGACAGCGCGCACCTGCTGGCCGTGCAACTGCGTGTAGTACGAATCCGGCACGTCGGGCGCCCGCAGCGGACGCGGCGGGAAATCAGGCGTACCCGCGAGCAGCCGCCCATCGTCGACACGCACGCTATAGAACACCTGGTCGCGATATGGCGATGCGAAGATCTCGAGCGCGGCGGGCGGCACATCGACACGCAGAAAGCCGTCGCTCCATTCGACCTCGCCCGCGATCATCCGCGCCGACGCGACCAGCTGATTGTCCTGCACCAGATTCGCGGTGTGCCGCGCGTTGTCGTACTCGGTCTTGCCGGTCACGAACACATAAAGCGCGAGCGGTACGAGCAGCCACCACAGCAGGCGTATGCGTAGGCTATTGGCCATCGTTACTGGTCGTCTTCCCGCTTGCGCAGCAGATAGCCGAGCCCGCGCAGCGTGACGATCGCGGCCGAGCTGCCATCGAGCTTCTTGCGCAGACGCGAAATGTAGATCTCGACCGCATCCTCGCTCGGCTCGTCGGCGAGCGTGAAGATCGCATCGACGAGCGCCGGCTTCGTCACCGTCTTGCCGAGGCGCAAGATCAGCGCTTCGAGCACCGAACGCTCGCGCGGCGTCACATTCAGCGGCGCGCCCTTCAGCGTGAACTGGCGCGTGTCGATGTCGAACGACAGATCGCCGCACACCACCTCGCCCGCTTTCGACGGCGACTGCCGCCGAATCGCCACCTTGATGCGCGCGATCAGCTCGCGCACCTCGAACGGCTTCACCAGATAGTCGTCGGCGCCGGCGCCGAGCAGCTCCACCTTCTCGTCGATCGAGCCGCTCGCGGTGAGGATCAGCACCGGCGTCGCGTCGCCACGCTGACGCAGCCGGCGCAGCACGTTCTTGCCCGACAGCTTCGGCAGGTTCAGGTCGAGCAGGATCACGTCGTAGTGATTGGTGCGCAGCAGGCGGTCGGCTTCATCGCCGTCCTGCACGGCGTCGAGCGCGAAGGCCTCCTGCTCCAGCATCTTCGCGAGCCAGTGCGCAAGCGTGGGGTTGTCTTCGATCAGCAGCAGCTTCATGGCGGCAACGGCAAAAGTCAGGTCGTCGATTGTGCATTAAAACAAGGGGGCTGCGCGCATACCGTGTGGTTTGCCGCATACGTCCAGTGCCCGCCGCGAGCGCAGTGCCGATTCGCGCGGAATTTCGGCGCATTTTCGGCGCATTTTCGGGTTAACACCCATGTTTTGCGCCAAACCCCGAAAGCTGCCAGAAGGTTTCGCGTTTCTATAATCGCCCCCATTGACCCAGAAAAGCGCCGCGCACCACGCTCGCGGCGACCCACCTAAGGAGACTGCTTCATGCGTACCTTGCGCCAGATTGCCGCTGTATCAGGAGTTGCGTTCGCCCTTGCCGCCGCATCGGCCGCCGCTCACGCCGAGAAAATCACGATCATGGTCGGCGGCGCCACCAAGATCATCTATCTGCCGGCCAAGCTCACCGAGCAGCTCGGTTACTTCAAGGACGAAGGCCTCGACGTCGAGATCCTGTCGCAGCCGGCCGGCGTCGATGCGGAGAACGAACTGCTCGCGGGTGCGGTGCAAGGCGTGGTCGGCTTCTACGATCATACGATCGACCTGCAGAGCAAGGGCAAGGAAGTGCAGGCGCTCGTCGTCTTCGGCCAGGTGCCGGGCGAAGTAGAAATGGTCTCGACGAAGGCGGCCGATTCGCTGAAGAGCATGGCCGACGTCAAAGGCAAGACACTCGGCGTGACCGGCCTCGGTTCGTCGACCAGCTTCCTCACGCAGTACCTCGCGCAGCGCGCGGGCGTGCCGTCGACGCAATACACGATGTTGCCGGTCGGCGCGGACAACAGCTTCATCGCCGCCGTCAAGCAAGGCCGCATCGACGCCGGCATGACCACCGAGCCGACCGTCTCGCAACTGCTCAAGACCGGCGACGCGAAGGTGCTGGTCGACATGCGCAACGTGGACGGCACGCGCGCCGCGCTCGGCGGCACCTACCCCGCTTCGAGCTTCTACGTGCAGCGCGCGTGGGCCGAAGCGCACAAGGACGAGGCCGCGAAGCTCTCGCATGCGTTCGTGAAGACGCTGAACTACATCGCGACGCATAGCGCCGAGGACATCGCCGCGCAGATGCCGAAAGACTACTACGGCAACAACAAGGACCTGTACGTGAACGCGCTGAAGGCGTCGCTGCCGATGTTCACGAAGGACGGCAAGATGCCCGCCGACGGCCCGGATACCGTGCTGAAGGTGCTGTCCGCATTCAATCCGTCGGTAAAGGGCAAGCATATCGATCTCGCCAAGACCTACACCAACGACTACGTGTCGGTGCCGGTCAAGACCGCGTCGAAGTAACGCTTCCTTCATATTCACAGAACTGCGAGGCACCCGCCGATGAATCAACCTATGTCACGCGAGACGCCAGCGATCGAAATGCGCAACGTGTCGTGCCGTTTCATTTCCCCGGACGGCAAGGCCACGATCGCGCTGCGCGACTTCAGCATGTCGGTGGCACGCGGCGAATTCGTCGCGGTGGTCGGCCCGACCGGCTGCGGCAAGTCCACCACGCTCAGCATGATCACCGGCTTGCTGAAGCCGACCACCGGCGAAGTGCGCGTGATGGGCGCGCCGGTGGACGGCATCGATCCGCGCATCGGTTTCGTGTTTCAGGCCGATGCGGTGTTTCCGTGGCGCTCGGTGCTCGACAACGTCGCGGCGGGTCCGCTGTATCGCGGCCGCTCGAAATCGGCCGCTTACGACGAAGCGAACGAATGGCTGCGCCGCGTGGGCCTCGACAAGTTCGGCAAGCACTATCCGCATCAACTGTCCGGCGGCATGCGCAAGCGCGTCGCGCTTGCGCAGACCTTCATCAACAAGCCGGAAATCCTGCTGATGGACGAGCCGTTCTCGGCGCTCGACATGCAGACGCGCACATTGATGCAGGACGAGTTGCTGCAATTGTGGGGCGGCGCCGGCTCGGTCGTGTTCGTCACGCACGACCTCGAAGAAGCGATCGCGCTCGCCGACCGCGTGTTCGTGCTAACTGCCCGCCCCGCCACGCTGAAGAAAGTCTACGAAATCGATCTGCCGCGACCGCGCGTCACATCGGAGATCCGCTACGACTCACGCTTCATCGAAATTTCGCGCGATATCTGGCATGACCTGCGCGAAGAAGTGCAGATCGGTTAATCAAGGAACGGCAAACATGTCTACACCCTCTCAACAGATGATGCCCTCGGGCATCGACGCCGCGTCGCTCGCTCACGTCGAGCGTATTGCGCAGAAGAAGATCCGCCAGCGCCAGGTTCTGGTGATTTCGCTGCGCATTCTCCTGCTCGTGGTCGTGCTCGGCGGCTGGGAACTGTCCGCGCGCCTGAAGTGGATCGACCCTTTCTTCTTCTCGATGCCGACCGAGATCTTCGCTCAGATCGTCGACTGGTTCGTGAACGGTACCTCGCAAGGGCCGCTGCTCACGCAGGTGTGGGTCACGCTCGAGGAAACGGGGCTCGGCTTCATCATCGGTTCGATCGGGGGCATCTTCTGCGGCATCGTGCTCGGCCGCAACAAGCTGCTCTCCGACGTGTTCAGCCTCTACATCAAGATCGCCAACTCGATCCCGCGCGTCGTGCTCGGCTCGGTGTTCGTGATCGCGCTCGGGCTCGGCATGGCGTCGAAAGTCGCGCTCGCGGTCGTGATGGTGTTTTTCGTCGTGTTCGCCAACGCGTTCCAGGGCGTGCGCGAAGCGGATCGCTACATGATCGCGAATGCGCAGATTCTCGGCGCGTCGCGCCGTCAGGTGACGACCTCGGTCGTGATTCCGTCGGCGCTGAGCTGGATTCTCGCGAGCCTGCACGTGAGCTTCGGCTTCGCGCTGGTCGGTGCGGTGGTCGGCGAGTTTCTTGGCTCGAAGCAGGGCATCGGCTTGCTGATCTCCACCGCACAGGGCGCGTTCAATGCGGCCGGCGTGTTCGCGGCGATGATCGTGCTGGCGGTGGTCGCGCTTGCCGCCGACTACCTGCTGACCGCGGTGGAGAGTCGATTGTTGAAGTGGCGGCCGAGTTCGGTTTAAGCCACGGCAGCGCAGAGTCCACAAACAGTAGTTCGCTTCACCGATGCCGCTCAGTCTTCTGGACTGAGCGGCATTTTTATTTGCTAACGCACATCCTGTCTCCCGCCAGCAAACTGTTTTTCGCAATACGTTGGCCACCTCGCAACACTTTTCTCTTTCAATCCCCCACCAGAAGCCAACATCCGGCTGCCAGCCCGTTCCATGCGCTATGGCACGCTCGATGCATACCCACCGCGCAAGTCAGGCGATTGCCAACATCGATCGCGGATCGAAGCGAGGTGAGTCATGTCGAGTGCACAGAGTCAACGCCGGTCAACCAACGGGTACGGCGGCCCGTTCATGCGCGCCAACACCGCGAATCGCCGCGATCGTCATCATTCGAGCGGATTCGTGCTGTTCGGCTTGCACACCGCCGGTGTGATCGGCCGCGGACCGAAACGCCTCTGGCCGTATGTCTTGCCCTGGTTGTTCATCCTACTGACGATCGGTTCCATCTGCCTCGTCGTGCGCGGCGTGCTCACGCGTCAATTGCTGGTACCGCCGGTGGAGACACCGCAAACGCTGACCGAGCGCGGCTATACGGCGAACTTTCTCGCCGAGCGGATCATGTCGGCGATGAAGGAAATCGGCCAGGATGCCGAATCGATTCCGCACGACACGATGACCAGCAACGACGCGCAACAGGACATCCAGATTCCGGGTCAGGAAATGTCGTATGCGACGACGGTGCGCTTCATCAAAGGCGTGCTCCAACGCGACGATGTCGCCGTGCACATCGGCATCACGAAGACAAATAGCAGCGCGGATTCATACGTCGCGCACGTGCAGATAGAACACGGACCGTTCAACGGCCGCGAAAGCACGGTGCCGTTCGAAGGGCGCGACCTCGAAAAGCTCGTGCACGACATCGCAGTCACGGCGATGCGCCTCGCCGAACCTAACATCCTCGCCAGTCATCTGTACACGCAGGTGCAAAAGACCAAGTGCTCGCTCGCGCAATGCGACTATCGCGAGATCGTCGGGATCTATGACGAAGTCCTCGCGTTGCCCTCATCCGAGCAAGCCCAATGGGCAGTCGCGGGCAAGGCGTGGTTGCTCGACAGTCAGCAGCGCTCGACAGAAGCCGAGCAGCAGATCCGTGAAGCATTGACCCAATACAAGCACTCGGCGGTGCTGCGCGCGGGTCTCGGCATTGCGCTCGAACAGCAGAACCGCATCGACGATGCGCTAAAGGAACTGCGGGCCGGCGCGAAGGAAAAGTCGCGCACCGCTGAAAACCTGCGACTGCTCGGCGACGTGCTGTTGCATTCGAAGAAGCACGATCGCGAAGCACTCGAAGCATTCAGGCAGGCTGCCAAGATGAACCCCAACTCCGTCGACACGCTGCACGACTGGGCCGAGGCGCTCGTCAAAACCGGCCACGACGACGAAGCAATCGACAAGCTGTCGCACGCCGTCGCGTTGCGTCCCGATCTCGCGCCGTCCTATGTGGAATGGGGCCACGCGCTGGAACACAAAGGCGCGCTGCGCGAGGCCGCGCGCAAGTATGCACAGGCATTGCAGCTCGACGCCGGCACGTTGTCGGCGCGCGAACGCGAGCTGGCGCTCTCGACGGACGCATCGCCCGACGAAGCCGACACCCGGACATCGAGGCCTGACCTGCGCGTCAAGCCCGTTTCGAATCCCATGACGTCGTACCCGCTTCGGGCATCGCTCGATACGGTACGCGACGCCGTAGGACGGGCGATGCAAGCGGCCTGAGCCGCGCGCATTCGCCATTTGAGTTGGCAACACAGCCGAACAGGAGACAGTTCGATGGACAGCTTCGAAGATGCGTTCAAAGCCTTGATCGGAAACGAAGGCGGGTACAGCTTCAATCCGGCCGATCCAGGCGGCGAAACGATGTGGGGTGTGACAGCGCGCGTCGCGCGCAGTGAGGGCTATAACGGCCCGATGAAAGACCTGCCGCTCGATACCGCCCATCAGATCGCCAAGCGCAGGTACTGGGACCCGTTGCATCTCGACGAACTCGATCCGCGCGTGGCTTTCCAGATTTTCGATGCGAACTACAACGGCGGCCTCGTCGTGCTGTGGATGCAGAAAGCGTCCGGCGCCAAGGAAGACGGCAAGTTCGGCCCCGACACGCTCGATGCGGTCAAGAACGCCGATCCGATGAAGTTCGTGATGCGCTTCGCCGCGTATCGTCTGCGGTACCTGCGGAACCTGCATTCGTGGCCGAATTTCAGCCGCGGCTGGACCGAACGCATGGCAGCCAATCTTCTCCTGGGAGCAGCATGATGGACTGGTCTAAAGTTGCGAAGAATATCAATAGCACCGCCCCGCTTCTCGCCGGGCTCGTGGGTGGTCCGGTCGGCCTCGGCGTGACCGCTGCCGCCGCGATCATCTCGCACGCGCTCGGCACGCCGGGCGACCCGGCCTTCGTGGAACCCGCGTTGAACGACCCCGGCGCACTCGAAAAACTTCGCCAGGCCGAAAGCGCGAATTCGCTGCAATTGCAGCAGTTGATGGTGACGGCCGCGCAGTCGAGCCTCGCGCACGACGCCGACATGGCCCGCATCGCCACGAGCGATACTGCGAATGCACGCGCGATGGGTGTCGCCAATCGCGACTGGGTCCCGAAGGTGCTCGCGATGGCCGTCACCACCGGCTTCTTCGGCATTTTGCTGCTGATGGCGTTCCAGCCTTTGCCGGGTAGCAACAAGGATCTCGTCAACGTGATCGTCGGCGCGTTGGGAACCGCGTGGATCAGCATCATCGGCTATTACTTCGGCACGTCGGTCGGCTCGATGCGCAAGACCGAGCTGCTCGCGAAGCCGAGCGTGCCGATCACGGCCGATAGCGCGTTGACGTTGCGCGAACCGGCGTCGCAGTCGGGAGCGCACGCGCCGGCGGCGGCCGCGCCGTCCGGCGACCACTTCCCATCGTTCGCGCCGGGCGGGCAAGGTCCGATCTTCTCGGGCGGCAGTTGAGTCGATGCTACGTTAAGCGAATCATGCACGCGACGAAGTACATTGACCGTCGCGTGCATGTCCGCCTCAAAGCAGGGCTCTTTCGCCAGCGCGCGTTTTGCGCTAAGTTGGCAACGCGAAGTCCATCCCGTCCCGAGTGGAGCGATAAAAGATGAGTGACGTCGAGCAGAACGCGCGGAACGATCCGATCGAACACGTCGTGCTACTGTTGATGGAGAATCACTCGTTCGACCAGATGCTCGGCTGCCTCGACGCCGTGCACGACAAACTGGACGGCGTGCGCAACGCGGCCGGCAAATCGAACGCCGACGGTCAAGGCCACACCTTCTATCCGCGTGAAACGCGCGAGCGGCAGATGAAGCACGATCCGAATCACGAGCACAAGGCCGTGATGGAACAGATCGCCGCCGACAACAGCGGTTTCGTGCGTACGTTCGTGAACGACTACCCGAAGAGCAGCCTCGCCGCGCGGCAAGACGTGATGGGCTATTACCCGCTCGGCTTTCTGCCCGCGCTGCACACGCTCGGTTCGCAATTCACCGTGTGCGACCGGTGGTTCTCGTCATTGCCGGGGCCGACGTGGCCCAACCGTTTTTTCGCGCTGACGGGTACGTCGAAAGGCGAGATCGGAATGCCTTCGGGACTCGACGGGCTCAATCCGCGCTGGTACACCGAGCAGGATCAGGACACGATTTTCGATCGGCTGAACGCCGCGCCCAAAACGTGGAGCGTCTATTTCTACGACTTCCCCGCCTCGTTGCTGCTGAAGAACCAGCGACGCGCGGAAAACCTCGCGAATTACCGCTCTTTCGATAAATTCTTCGAGGACGCAGCGGGACCCGCCGGTCAGTTTCCGCAATTCGTACTGATCGAGCCGAAGTACTTCGGCGAAGCGCAGAACGACGATCATCCGCCGCACAACATCATGAAGGCAGAGAAGCTGATCGCGGATACCTACAATGCGCTGCGCTCGAATCAGGCGCTGTGGGAGCGCACGTTACTGGTGGTCCTCTACGATGAGCACGGCGGTTTCTACGACCACGTATCGCCGCCGGCCGACGCGCTCGCGCCCGACGACCACACCGCGAGCTTCGATTTCAAACGACTCGGCGTGCGTGTTCCCGCCATCCTGGTGTCACCGTGGTGCGAAGCCGGCGTGTGCAACGAACGATTCGATCATTGCAGCCTGCTGAAGTACCTGTGCGACAAGTGGCAAATGCCACCGCTCGGCAAGCGCACCGAGGCGTCCGCGAACCTCGGTGTGGCAATTCGCCGTGGCGGCGGCGCGCGCACCAATACGCCGCCGTTTATTCGCGTGCCCAATCAATCGCTGATTGCGCAGCACGTCGAACTGGAGCGCAAATCGTCGAATGGCAATCAGCATGGCCTGCATCATTTCGCCGACTATCTGCACGCGGAACTGGACCGGCTCGCCGCCGAGGCGGTCGAGGCGGCCGCGCAACTGGCGCGCACTGGTAACGCATGGGTGCGCTTCAAGAGCGCGTTGGGCTCGCTGATGATGAGTCTCGGCCAGTGGCTCAGCAAGGACTTCTACGACGCACGCGACCAACGCAATGCACGCACGAGCCAGGCGTTCACGCGCTTGCGGCAATCGGTCCGTGAGGCGACGCCGGGCATCGCGCGAGACGATGCGGAAGAAACGGCCTCGTCCGTCAATCCGGTCTCGCAGAAATAGCACGCCGCAAAGCGGTGGTAGTGCGGAACGTTGCCGGATGCCAGAGTTCGTGAAATCGGGGACCTTGGATTTCTTCGACTATTTCAATCGTTTTGACGCAGTGGCCGGTTGGCAGTGACGGTATCAGTGAAGCCGACGGTGAATCGTGCCACAGAAACCGGGAGTTTCGGTGCGGGACCGCCGCAGCGCAGCGCCGCCGGCTATTTTCCCGGCGACAAGCGTTATCGCGCGGACAACGGCCACAAACAGACAGTCGACACGGTGATCAAAACCGTTGACAATTTCCTCAACGGCTCGCCACTCGTCGCATCGAGATGCCGGCCCAACGACTTCAAACAGTTCCCATCTAACAAGCATGAGCAACGTTCCTCCTGTCGTTTTCGTTCACGGCTTCATCGGTACGCTCGACGTCACCGGCTACGAGTTGCCGCATGCCGCGCCCGATCTGCTTGGGTACGGCGAGCACCAAACCGTTCCGTTCAATGCCATATCCCTACCGGGCCAAGTCGAGCATCTGCGAGCGTTCGTGGATGCCCGTTTTGGAAGCAAACCCGTTGACGTGGTTGGTCATTCCGTTGGTGGTGCGATCGCTATGTTGTTCGCTCGGACCTACCCTGAGTACATCCGCAGGATCGTCAATGTCGAAGGGAATTTCACGTTGGAGGATGCGTTCTGGTCCGCGTCGGTAGGACGGATGAACCAGAGCGAGGCTGACGCCATGCTGGCAGATTTTCGTGCTGACCCACTAGCCTGGATCAGCGGTTCCGTTACTACATCTGCGCCGTATGTTGGCGAGATCGCCGCCCGGTGGCTTGCTCATCAACCAGCATCCACTCTCCGCGCAATGGGTCAATCTGTAGTCACAACAACGGGAAAAGATGATTACCTAAGATTGCTCGAGCAGGTCTTCGATCGGCATCCGGTGTATTTGCTGTCCGGTGAGCACTCCCGCAAAGGCTGGAACGTACCGGACTGGGCATCGAAAAAATGCGCTGGAGATTACACGATTGCCAATAGCGGCCATCTAATGATGCTCGACAACGATGTCGAATTTTCAGCAGCGATCAAGCGATTCTTGGCAGAATAGGTCGGCTGCTGCGGATAACGTGGGGGGCGACAATCGCCGCGACGTGACAGGCACAGTGCGGCCAAGACGCGTCGTTCGCTTATGCCGTCGCTCTGACGTTCAGACGTCTGTTCCTCTCGGCGGATTCAACCGGTGGATGCAACACACTGAAGACTGCGCAAGCAGTGGGAGTGTTGCAGATGAAACAGCGACGCCGGATTTACTACAGCGAGAAGCAGAAAGCGCTGATGTGGGAACGTTGGCGGAAGGGAGAGTCTCTCCAGAAGATCGCCCAGCTTTTTGAGCGGAACCACTCGTCTGTACAGGGGATTCTGGCTGAGACAGGTGGAATCCAGCCACCACAAAGGCATCGATCGGGATTGGCATTGACGCTGGAGGAGCGCGAAGAGATCTCACGGGCACTTGCGGCCGACGATTCGATCCAGTCAATCGCCATGCGACTTTCGCGAGCTCCCTCCACCATCTGTCGTGAGATCAAACGTAACAGCGGCCCGGACGGCTATCGGGCAAGCCACGCCGATCAGCTCGCGTGGGATCGCGCGCAGCGACCCAAAGCCTGTAAACTGGTTGAGCACCGGATGTTGGCGCACATCGTGGCAGCCAAGCTACAACTGCAGTGGTCACCGCAGCAGATCGCCGGATGGCTCAGACGCGCGTACCCAGACAACGAGGACTACCACGTGTCCCACGAGACAATCTATCGTTCTCTCTTCATACAGGCCCGTGGGGCCCTGAAGAAGGAGTTGCTGGAGCACCTGCGGCGCACCCGGGCCATGCGCCGTTCGCGCCATCACACGCTAAAGACGGAGGATCACGGCAGGATTCGTGACACCGTATCGATCAGCGAACGCCCGGCTAGCGTTGAAGACCGCGCGGTACCGGGCCACTGGGAAGGTGATCTGCTGTGCGGTAGCGGCAGCAGCCAGATTGCGACGCTCGTCGAGCGCCAGACACGCTATGTCATGCTGGTGAAGATAGCCAGCAAGGACAGCGAAACGGTCATCAATGCGCTCATCAAACATGCCAGCAAGTTACCGCAGGAACTCTACAAGTCGCTCACCTGGGATCGGGGGACGGAGATGGCCGGGCACAAGCGCTTCACCGTCGCCACCGACATTGCCGTCTACTTCTGCGACCCGCAACATCCCTGGCAGCGTGGGTCGAATGAGAACACGAATGGACTATTGAGGCAGTACTTCCCGAAAGGTACCGATCTGTCAGTGTATTCGCAGGCCAAACTCAACGCTGTGGCAAGACGACTGAACGAGCGTCCAAGAAAGACACTGGACTACGAGACGCCCGCCGAACGATTCCAGCAAACTATTGCATCCACCGGTTGAATCCGCCTCAGCAAGCAGCCATTCGGCATGCAAAGACGAAGGTCGCATCATCACCCGTTTGGGGCATGTACGGCCTGTGACAAGGCAACTACGGGACTTGGGCCGACACACCGAGGTAGTGCGGCTGCACACATGCCCCACTTTGCCCGCAACATCCACCACGCTAGCTACGTCCAGCCTTCTTCACGCCCCGCCGGCGCGGAGTGCCGCTGTCATGGTCCATACTTGCGAACGTCGGCAGCACACTGAGAATTGCATCATAATGGTGTAAAGTGGTGCAACTTAGCCAACGGAACTCATGATGACAATCGGCAGGAATAAGGAAGGGGCAAGAGCGAGGGGCGATGCGGCGGTTCGTGCCTCGGTGAGCTTCCCGCCCGAGTTGTATCGTCTTCTCGAACACATCGCCTTGCAGAAGAAGGTCTCCATCGCTTGGGTTATCCGCGATGCTGCCGAAAAGTACGTCTCCGATCAATTGCCGAATGCGGGTTAATGCTGAACCAGAGCGAATAAGCTTGAATTGCAAGCAGGACATGGGGATGATGCAAAACGATATGACACGATCTCAGGCGCTCAATCAAGCGCTGAAGCAGCCGAATGGCGCGCGTTTTTATCGCTGCGCTCTTCAGGTTAACCCGTTTGCTTACCACGGTCGCCATGCCAAGCGGTCCGCGTTTCAAAACGAGGCGGACTATAACGCCGCGATCATCGAGGCTTGTCATAACAATGGCATCGAAGCGATTGCCATCACTGATCACTACCGCGTTAGTGATTCCTTTGGCCTAATCAATGCGGTTCGGGCGGCTGGCATTTTCGCGTTTGGCGGCTTCGAGGCGGCAACCAGTGATGGCGTTCATTTTCTATGCCTCTATGATCCTGACAAAGACAATCTCCTGGAACGTTTTATTGGCGAAATGGGCGTGCGCGATCACGCAGCGCTCTCACCACTAGGCGACAAGAACTGCCTTGATCTACTGGCCCGCGTACACCATCAGGGTGGCATCGCAATCGCCGCCCACGTCGCCGCAGACAACGGCCTGTTGGCTACCCTTGAGGGGCAGCCGCGCATGAATGCGTGGAAATCCGCTGATCTCTACGCCTGCGCCCTGCCTGGAGCAGTTGACGACGCTCCGCAAAACGTGCGCGCCATCTTGGAGAACAAGGATACGGCGCATAGGCGAGAACGACGCGTCGCCATTATCAATGCATCCGATGTGAACAGCCCAGAGGAATTGGCTGAGCCACGATCAAGCTGCTTTATCAAAATGTCGGCTCTGTCGGTGGAGGGCCTACGTCAAGCGTTTCTTGATCCAGACTCTCGGATACGCCTGCACAGCGCTCCCCACCCCGAGCCCCATGCCGAGTTCATCGCCATGACTTGGGAAGGCGGATTCCTTGACGGAACGCGCCTGCATTTCAACGGCAACCTGAATGTGCTGGTGGGGGGGCGGGGCACGGGGAAATCGACGGTCATCGAGAGCCTTCGCTACGCACTTGCCATCGATCCCATTGGAGAAGAGGCAAACAAGACCCACCAAGGCGTTCTGAAGCACGTCCTGAAAAGTGGTACCAAGATCTCGTTGCTCGTGCGGTCACATCATCCCGCCAGGCATGATTACACGATCGAGCGGACGATACCCAACCCGCCTGTGGTCAAGGACGAGCTTGGTAAGGTTCTAAACCTGTCGCCTCTTGATGTGGCACCGGGCGTTGAGATATTCGGCCAACACGAAATCTCTGAACTAACCAAGAGCCGACAGAAGCTTACGCTCCTGTTGGAGCGATTTGTCGAGCGTGATCCGAATGCCGGCGCCCAAAAAGCGAAATTGCGCCTGGAACTCGAACGGTCACGCGGCCGGATCGATGATGTGCAACGGGAAATCAAGCTGATCGAGGAGCGCCTTAGCCTTTTGCCGAGCCTGGAAGAAACGCAAAAGCGATTTCAGGACGCTGGTTTGGAAGAGCGATTGAAGGAGAAGAGTCTCCTAGTACGGGAGGAGCGAATTTTGGGGACCATCAAAGAAAGGCTGTCTCCAGTTTCGACGTTGCGCGAGGAACTGGCCGGACTTCTGCCGATCGATACTGCTTTCCTATCCGCCAAGGCGTTGGAAGGCCTCCCGAACCGTGAGATGCTGCTAGAGGGTGCAGCGATTCTCGACCAGGTGACCGTGCAACTTCAAACGATTGCCGGACAGATCGAACAGGCGCTTTCCACCTCCGATATTAACCTGTCGGCCCTGCGTAGCCGTTGGGACGAACGCAAGCAAACAGCAGAAGCCACTTACCAAGCCCTCTTGCGCGAACTTCAGAAGTCCAAGATTGACGGCGAGGAGTTCATCCGTCTGCGCCGGCAGATCGAGGAATTAAGGCCGCTTCGGGAAAAAAGGGAAGCGCTCACTCGTGACTTGGTCGCGTACGAGCAGAATCGGCGCAACTTGCTCGATGAGTGGGTCAACCTTCAGTCCGGCGAGTATCGCGCCTTGGAGAAGGCAGCCAAGCGTGTCTCCAAAATGCTGTGTGGCCGGGTGCGGGCCGCGGTTACGATGGGCGGCAATCGTGAGCCGCTAGAAAAGCTTTTGCGTGATGAAATTGGCGGAAATCTTGCAGCACTGCTGGAACGCTTAAAAAGCCGCGATACCCTGTCGCTGTTGGACTTCGCGCAACGCTGCCGTGAGGGTAAAGATTCGCTCGTCAGTAACTACAGCATTCCGCCCGCCGCTGCTGAGCGCCTTGCCCAGGCAGGGCCTGATATTTTCATGCGGCTGGAAGAGCTGGAGTTGCCCGCGACTACCAAGATGGAGCTAAACACCTCCTCCGAAGGCGGCCCGGAAACGTGGCAAACGATTGAGGCCCTCTCGACCGGCCAAAAGGCAACGGCCGTTCTCCTGCTTCTGCTGTTGGAGTCGGAAGCCCCTCTCGTCGTAGATCAGCCCGAGGACGATCTCGACAATCGCTTCATCACGGAAGGCGTTGTGCCGACAATGAAGGACGAAAAGCGTAAGCGACAATTCGTCTTTTCGACGCACAATGCCAATATCCCAGTGCTTGGCGACGCCGAGCTAATTATCGGCCTTTCGACCGGCGTTCAAAATGAGGCTGTTCAAGGGCGCATCAACGAACGGCACGTGGGCTCGATTGATATGGCGCCCGTGCGCGAGATGGTGGAAGAAATCCTTGAAGGCGGTAAGGCCGCTTTTGAGATGCGCCGCCAGAAATATGGATTCTAGATATGACCATGACCCACACCGAATTGCTTGAAATCATCCGCAATGGCGAAAGCTCAGGCGTCGAATTCAAGCGTGACGATATTCAAAACCATGACTTGGCGAAAGAACTCGTCGCCTTCTCCAACCTTGAGGGCGGGATCGTCTTGTTGGGGGTTGAGGATGACGGAAGCATCAGCGGCATCACGCGGCAACGCCTAGAAGAGTGGGTTATGACAGCCTGCCGAGACAAAATACGACCAGGGCTGATTCCGTTCTACGAGCAGATCAAAGACGTTGAGCCGGGAAAGGACGTTGCGATTGTGCGTGTTTCACGCGGATTTGATGTTCATACCCTTTGGCACAACAACAAGAATGCGTATTTTATTCGAGTTGGAACCCAGAGTCGCGAGCCAACTCCGGAGGAACTCGGCCGGCTTTTCCAGCAGCGTGGCAGCTTCCGTGCCGAACTGCGACCCGTATCCGGCGCAACCTTGGACGATTTGGACATGCGGCGTCTATCGAATTATTTCGTATACGTGAGAGGGCAAGATGCGCCGGATATCAATGATGAATCTGCGTGGAAGACCTTACTCTTTAATACGGAGATCATGGTCGAGGACGGTATTACTGTTTCTGGCGTTCTTCTGTTCGGCCGGACACCAAATCGATTCCTGCCACAAGCCGGCATCGATGCCGTCGCTTATCCGGGCGTAGAAAAAGACTACGCGGCCCGTGAAAGAGCTGCTTTGCGGGGACCTATGTCTCCTTTGCTAAACAATGCCGACGAGATCGTTGATGCCGGTCTTGTGGAGCAAGCCATTGCATTCGTCCAACGCAATACGCCGATTGGCGGGCAACTCGAGGAAGGCGGCGCGCGGCGCGAAAGCCGCCCGACCTATCCCGTCGAGGCTGTTCGCGAGGCGATCGTTAACGCCCTGGTGCATCGAGACTATTTGCTTTCCAGCACCGATATTGAGCTTTCGATCTATGAGGATCGGCTAGAAGTCACTTCTCCCGGCCGCTTGCCTAACGGCATTACACCCGCACGAATGCTTACTGGCTGCCGCGCCGCGCGAAATCAACTTCTCAAAGACATTATGCGCGACTACGGATACCTTGAACATTCCGGCATGGGTGTTCCGCGCAAAATTGTGAAATGTATGCGAGAACACAATAGGACCGAACCAGAACTGATCGAGGATGGAGAACGTTTCACTGTTCGACTTCTCCGGTAATCCGGACGGCCGGTGAGTGATCCATTCTGTCATAGTGGAATGCAATGATGAGCATGGTATTTTTAGTGATACGGGATGTGGATGTATGTGCAATAGCAAGCGAGTAGCAGTGAGCCAAAAAGTTGGACAAGATTCGGATAGCGTTATGGCGCGCTCAATATGAGGTCGGACAGGGGTGTTCATCTTGAGCGCGCGCCTACTGGGACCGATTAACGCCCCGATCAACTTCATGGGGCAATCGACAGCTATACTTGAGAGCGGTCATTGCCAAAGCCCGAATCCGAACGACGCTTCCGGGTCGTTCACGGTCCTCCGTCGTCGCCGGTAACGGTTGTCGGTGTAGCGAACAACAATTACGAGGACCAAGGGCAGCGTAACGCGAAGACTCTGATGCAGATCCTCGGCGGCGACGCAATTCAGCCTTGAACGCCAGCAGGCAGCAGTCGGCCAACTGCGGTCAGTCACCGTCAATGGCTGGATTGCCGACAATCGGCTCGCCAGCAATGCAGGTGACATCGCCTCTCTTCACCGCCCAAGCTAGGATTGCACCAACAGCGCGGGCATCCCACCTCCAATATCTCCGAAGTCCGCCTCGGAAAATATTAGCCTTCTTGCAGACGAGACAATGACACTCCCTTCCCGCATTCCTCTTGTTCAAGCTCCGATGGTCGGTTCTCTGAGCCCCCTTGCAATTGCGGTCAGCCAGGCAGGTGGCCTAGGTTCGCTTGCTTGTGCAGCGCTCACTCCTGCGCAGCTACGCGAACAGATCGGCGCAATTCGCGCGGAAACGTCAGCTCCGTTCAATGTGAATTTCTTCTGTCACGTCTCGCCGAGCCTGGATGAGGAAGCTGAAGCGATATGGCTCGAATTACTCGCCCCCTATTACAGGGAAGTCGGCCTTGATTTGTCCGCTGCCCAAAGAGGACCGGGCAGAGCGCCTTTCAATGAGTCCATGTGCGATGTAATCGAAGAGACCAGGCCACCTGTGATCAGCTTCCACTTCGGGCTGCCTGACGAGGGCCTGCTTGCGCGGGTGAGATGTACCGGTGCGATGATTGTGTCTTCTGCGACGACGGTCGACGAGGCGCGCTGGCTTGAGAGTCGCGGTGTCGACGCCATCATCGCGCAGGGCGCAGAGGCCGGCGGCCATCGGGGCATGTTCCTCACCACAGATATCACTGCGCAACCCGGCTTATTTGCGCTTTTACCGCAGATCGTGGACGCGGTGAGCGTACCTGTTATCGCAGCGGGCGCGATTGCCGACGGAAGGGGGATTGCAGCAGCCTTTGCTCTTGGCGCGAGTGCCGTGCAGTTGGGAACGGCCTACTTGATGACGCCTCAGGCTGGCAGGTCCGGCATTCACCGCGCAGCCTTGCGAACCGCGCGTGACGACATGACACGGCTGACTAATCTTTACACGGGTCGGCCGGCACGTGGATTGATGACCCGCTTCATGCGCGAACAAGGACCGATGAGCGCGGTCGCACCGACATTTCCGCTGGCAACCGGTGCAGTGGATCCGCTTCGCGTCGCGTTCGAGAAAAGTGGATACAGCGATTTTTCGCTTCTCTGGGCGGGCGAAGCGGCAGCATTGGCGCGCGAGGAGGATGCCGGGCTTTTAACACAGCGGCTCTGGGAGGAAGCGCTGAAATGCGCGTCCGGTCTTCGTTTGTAGGAGAGTGTGAGCCAGAGGCGCCAGGATCCGGGCATACGCGTGCAGACGCCGTTCACAGCGCTTTCGTCCGGCGCCACACAGGTTCTAAAGACAACGCGTCCAGAGCTCTACTGTGGGTACGATCCGGACCGGTCCCATCGGCTTCTCAGCGGGCGCAACGAGATGCCAGTCTGTGGAGACTGTGTGCACCCGGTAGCCTAGCAGCTGTCGACGTGATCCTCGTGAATGTCTGTTATCGAGAAAGCTGAGGGTGTACTGTGGGTCGGTTTCTGCCGATAGTCGTCAAGCAGAGGTCGGCCAAGATCGTTCACCGGTTCACGACCAGCGCTCCTTCGCTCGTGCTACGATCACGGAGCCTGACTGAAGTAACGAAAGCAGGCCTTGATCCGCCCCACGGTTAACCGTATAAACCTCCATTCGAACAATGCACGCAGCTGCCTGGCCTCCCTCGAAAATGCACTGAAAGCCTGTGTCGATGCGGTAATTGCATCGACGCTGGCGTTCGTCCCGGGCCTGTGAACAACAGTCCGGTGATGTCGCTCGAATCGAATTTCTTGCCTCTAGATTCGTGCGATTGCATTTTCATGAGACCACAACATGCGTATTTTCAATACGATGGCGGCTCGCGCCATCCCGCTCGTTCCTCGTGCACTGATCCGTAAGATTTCTCGCCGCTACATTGCCGGCGAAACGCTAGTCGACGCCCTCGCGCGCATCCACGCGCTCGACGCAAAAGGCTTCCGAACAACCATCGACGTCCTGGGCGAGACTGCGTCCTCTTTGGATCAGGCAGAGTCGATGACTCGCGATTATCTCGATCTCGTTCAGGCGCTCGGTGCGGAAAATATGCGCACCGAGTTGTCGATAAAGTTGACCGCGCTGGGGCTGCATCTCGACGAAAACGCGTGCCTGACGCGTGTCTCGAAGATTTTGCGGGCGGCGGCGCCGCACGGAATCAGCGCGTGCATCGACATGGAGGACGTCAGTTGCACCCAGAAAACGCTCGACGCTTTCTGCAGGCTCGAAGCCGAGGGGTATCCAGTCGGTATCGCACTACAGGCATATTTGACGCGGACGAACACGGACATTGTCTCGCTGCAGGCACGCAAAAGCTCAATGCGCATTTGCAAGGGAATTTATGCAGAGGCAAACGAGCATCTCGTTGACGGCGCATCGAGAGACCGTGCTGCGATCAATACCCACTTCGTTCGGCACGTTTCGAGCGCAATACAGGCGGGGGCATTCGTAGGTATTGCAACGCACGATGCCCAATTGATAGATGCGCTGATCGATTGGCTGCAACGCGAGCGGATTGACAGGTCACGATTCGAGTTCCAGATGCTACTAGGGGTATGCGAACCGCTGCGCGACGGTCTGCTTGCGCAAGGTTTCAACGTGCGCGTCTATGTGCCATACGGTCATGACTGGTATGGCTACAGCACCCGGCGAATCAAGGAGAATCCGCGCATTGCGGGATATATCGTGGCGACGATGATAGGTAGCGCTCGAGCGGGGTGGTAGTTTCGGCAGAGCGAGCGGAGCGGGACCGACCAAATCGTTGATCCCGCTTCGATGTTAATCGAGGCTGACCGTAAAGCCCCGGCCAGCCGCTAGCGCGGTCTATGTTTCGAACGGCCACTTTCGATAAGTCCGGACGGCCGTTGTGGGGTCGTTCACTGTCCTCCGTCGTCGCCTGTAACGGTTGTCGGTGTAGAGAACAACAATTACGAGGACCAAGGGCAGCGTAACGCGAAGACTCTGATGCAGATCCTCGGCGGCGACGCAATCCAGCCTTGAACGCCAGCAGGCAGCAGTCGGCCAGGAACGGACGGTCGACGCCCTCGGTAAGATCGCTGACAATTTACGACCTGCGTCTGCCGAAAGAAGGGGTCGACCGAGAACTCATCCGGCATCACGCTTCAATTGTCTAGAAATCCCTCTTCACTCAGGACGCGCTGGACCGTTGACCTATCCCTGACACGTTCGTACCAAGCCTGCAGGTGACGGTGCAAACTGAAATCAACGTTCGCGTTGTACACGGACTGCATCCATGTAGCCTTACCCCAGCCCGTTAGCGCGAACAGATAGGCGTCGGCGATGGTGAAAACGTCTCCCATTAGAAACTGCTTCCCAGCGAGCTGCTGATTAATCCACTCGTACCTGCTTTCGAGCTTTGGCCTGGCGGTATCGACCCATCTGCCCGCCGCGACAGCATAGAGCAATGGGATGAAGCCTTTATGAACTTCAGAAGTCAGAAAATTGAGCCATTCAAGCATCCGGTAGCGTTCTCTCGTGCCGTGGGCGGGTGCCAATCCCGACTCGGGGCGCTGATCGGCAAGATACTGCGCGATGACAGGTCCTTCACGCAGAAACGTACCATCGTCTAGCTGCAAGAGCGGTACGTATCCCAGTTCGGCAAGATCGTAGTAGCTAGTTCCGTCATCCAATAAATGCTTGCGGGCATTGACCTTGATGATTTCCGTATTCAACCCGGTTTCCTGCAAGACGATGCAAATCGCTTGTGAGCAACTACCGGGTGCGTGATATAGCTTCATGCGTTTTTCCTCATGACCGAAAACATGTACCGCCACGTGTGTGGGGTGGAAACTAATATCGCCCATCGAGGATAAAAAGAGAAGAAGGCAGAATTTTGTGGTATAGGTGCGTATTCCACGCAAAGAGAACAGCCATTCGACGGCAAAGTGAATCGTGATTCCACGGCAAAGTGAACAAGGATTCCACGCCATCGCGAACAAACGGAGCGCAGCGACGCGGGACCTTTACCTTTTTACTCGGACTGCGGCTTTGCGGTCAATCGACTGCGCGTCTTGCGCAGCGATTCGCCCGCGAGCGTGATGCGATGAGCGTTGTGCACCAGCCGGTCAAGGATCGCGTCGGCGACAGTGGGTTCGCCGATCGCCTCATGCCAGTGGTCCACCGGGATCTGGGAGGTAGCGAGCGTGGAGCGGTGCCCGCGACGGTCGTCAAGAACCTCAAGCAGATCGCGCCGCGCGGAATCAGTCAGCGGCGCCATTGCCAGATCGTCGAGAATCACGAGATCCGTCTTGGCAAGTTGGGCGAGCCATCGCGCGTAGCGCCCGCTGCCGTGTGCGATCGCCAGTTCCTCGTTCAGTTTCGGCACGCGCAGATAGCAGGCGGAGAACCCCTGGCGGCACGCCTGGATGGCGAAGGCGCAACCCAACCAACTCTTGCCGAGCCCGGTCGGGCCAACCAGGATCAGGTTCTGCCTCTCCCGAAGCCACTCACCGGTCAGCAGTCGGGCGGTGAGCGCCCGGTCCAGGCCGCGGGCGGTGCGATAGTCGATGTCCTCGGGCGAAGCGTCGGGGACCTTCAGTCTGGCCCGGCGCAGCCGGGCCGCCGTTTGTCGCGAGTCACGTTCACTGGATTCACGCTCGACCAGCAGCCCCAGACGTTCTTCAAAGCCCAGTCGGTCAATGCCGTCCTGGGACTGTTGCTCGGCAAGCGCCGCCGCCATGCCGGGCAGGCGCAGCGCGTGCAGTTTGTCGACAGTGGGATGATGCAGCATATAGACTCCCTTTCAGCTTCAGTGGTAGTACGAAGGCCCGCGCACGTTGGCATGCACAAGCGGCAGGTCGGCCTGCCCGGTGGCAGGTTCGGGCTCCCGGTCCAGGCCGTTCTTCAGCGTCGAGTCAATGAACCTGTAGTTCGGCGCTTTCAGATCGATCGCGCGGCGGCAGGCAGCTTCGAGCCGGTCGCGTCCGTAATCCTTGCCCATGCGCAGCACACCCAGGCAGGTGCGATACGACTGCTGGGGGTGCTTGCGGGCACCCAGCAGGTGCTGGATGACAGCCGCCGTATGCGGGCCGATGTCGGCGGCCCAGTTGCGCAGCCGCTCCGGGTCCCAGCCCTTGGCGACCGCCAGGTGCTCCGGCGGCATGTGCGCGTCGATCGTGGTGTGGTAGCGACGGCGAGCGCTTTTGCCGTGAGCGGCAATGCGTTGGCCGCGATGGAAGATCTCGACGGTGTTGATCGTGTGGCGCACGTCGACCTGTTCGCGCGCGTAGCGATATGGGACCGAGTAATAGTGCTGATCAAGTTCAACGTGATAGTCAGGGCCGATACGCGCGACCTTCCACTCAGCGTACTGATAGGGCTGCTCGGGCAAGGGCCTGAGTGCCGGACGATCGATTTCGTCGAAGACGCTACGGCGGGAGCCGGGCAGTTTCTTGAAGGGCCGGTTGTTCAGATCGCCCAGTAACGCGGCGACCGCCCGGTTGGCCTCGCCCAGGCTGAAGAAGCGCTGGTTGCGCAGGCGGGCGAGGACCCATCTCTGCACCAGGAGGACCGACAGCTCTGCTTTCGGCTTGTCCCTCGGCTTTTTACTGCGAGCCGGGATCACAGCCACGGAGTAATGCCTGGCCATTTCCTGGTAGGTTGGATTGATGTCCGGATCGTAGAACCCCGGCTTGTGGACGCCCGATTTTAGATTGTCGGGCACCAGGATCTCGACCAGGCCGTCATAGAACGCGAAGGCGCGCACGTGCGAGCCGATCCAGTCGGGCAACTGCTGGGTCCAGGTGAGCTCAGCGAAGGTAAAACCGGACACGCCGAGCGCGGCGACGAACAGTTCAGCCTCGCGGACTTCACCGGTGTCCGGATTGATGATGCCGAGCTTCTTGCCCGAGTAGTCGACGAACAGCTTCTGGCCCGGCACGTGCGTTTGCCGCATCGTGACAGGAAGCCGCTGCGCCCATTCCTGGTAAGCCTTGCAGAACCAGCTATAGCCGCAGCCGTCCGGATGCTGCGCCTTGTATTCCTGCCACAGCAGATCGAGCGTGACGCCTTTCCTGCCGATCTCGCGATGCACCGCCGGCCAGTCCGGCATGCCGCGCGTTGGCTCGCGCCGTGCCGGCGGCGGATACAGTCTCGCCTCGAGCGCCGCGTCGTCCGTCAGCAGTTCCGGTGGCAGGGGCCAGCCCAGCCCCGCCAGCCGCGTGCGGCGCAGGTAATGCCACACCGTCGTTGTCGAGGCACCGACCGCGTCGGCGATCTCCCTCTGGTTGCGGTCACACTCGAAATGCAGCCGCAGCACTTCCCTGATTTTGCGCATGGTCAACCTGACATTTGCCATTCGGCACTCCCGACAAAACTGTCGATCGTGCCACCGTTGACCCGCGTCGCCGCCACCCCGAAACCGTGTTCGCGATGGCGTGGAAACCCTGTTCTTTTTGCCGTGGAATCGGCATTAACTTTGCCGTGGAATTCGTGTTCTTTTTGCCGTGGAATCCCTGTTCACTTTGGCGTGGAATATTCAGTATAGGTACAAAAAATATACTTAAGCGGGAAAAAGCAATGAAGATAAGCGCAACAGGGTGTTCAGTTGAAGAGGCAATGCGCTTGCTGGGTGGTCGCTGGCGCCTGCTGCTGGTGTCATATTTGCTGAATGGGCCAAAGCGGTTCAACGATCTGCGCAGGGATGTCCCGGGAATATCGCAGCGCATGTTGACGCTTGATTTGCGTGCACTCGAACAGGTCGGCCTGGTCCAACGGACAGTGTTCGCCGAAGTGCCGGTAAAGGTGGAGTACCAACTCACCGAGGATGGGCAGCGGCTAAAGCCTGTCGTCGACGTCATGCGCGACTTTGGACTTTGGCTTAAGACCCGCCCTGAACTGGAACCTGAAAGTCCAGCGCTCGAATCTCTCGAGGAGACACAAGCAGTTGCGCCTCCGAACAGTGCTTGATTTCCGAACGTCCGTTGTTGGCAGAGGCGAGGGGCTGCTCAGGGTCGGGTACGGCAGTTCAGTTGCCCGGATTCTGCCACCTCCTTCCATTCGATAACCGCTGTGGTAGAAGGAGACTTCGCGAGAAGTCGATAGACGCCCGTCCGCTCATCCTCTGATCCTGTGCGAGGATCGACCCGTCTGATGTCCGGCGGCAGGAGCGGCGGCATAAGCCGCGCCATTGCCGCCGCGCAAGCCGGTAACATGCGAATAGCGCAGAATAGGATCGTGAGCATCTTCAAACGCGCGTGAGAGGAAGTGGCGCCCGATTTCGGTCGTTATGGCCTACGCGTTAGCGACAACCTCGTTGCAGAGAGCCCAATGAAGAAAGGAAAGACGAAACGTACCCGCCATGATGCCGAGCGCCTTTTCGAGGGTCTGCCTAATGGGAACGTGAAAGTATCGAGCCGGCCAGAGAACCCATTCGATGCAGGGGTGTTCGACGAGGTCGAGCGCGTCGACGACGAAGCCAAACTCTGGAAAGACAACCTCATTACTCTTCCGATGGCGATCGAGTTGCCTGCTGCCTACGAGTCGGTATCTCGCATGCGCGAGTCGATGGCGAGGGCCGAGAAAGTACTCACTGTAGCCACTGACCGCAGGGGTCTCATCGCCCAGCTTGTAGTGACTGAAGAACTTCGCCTGCAGATCCGACAGCAATTCGTCGATGTTTTCCTTTTTCCATTTGTACTCACGCTGGTACTCGTCGATGGAGAACGACTGGCTTTGCAGCAACCGCTGTACGCTTCGGTAATGCGGTGCAATGGTGCTCATGGCGTATCAGTAGTCACTCAGCTTCGACGACAAGGTCGTCGTTACACAAAGAGGCCTGAATGGCGGCGCAACCTGGCGGATGTTCCGGTCGGCGATACTGCGCTGCGGGCGTGCGGTGCGCACCAAAAAGACGTTCCAAAGCCGCTGGCACCACGGCGCTGCTGGACTGGCGAATGGCGGCATGCTTCGCCTTGAGCTCAGTGACGGCGGTTTGCAGCGTGGTGAAATCGCGTTGCGCTGCCATCGGTGGAACCGGCACCTCGATTCTGGCTAACTTCTCGACGCCAAGCGTTCGATTTCTTCCCGCTCCACCGGGCGATGCTTCGCGCACTTTCTCCAAGCCCTCATTGCCGAGCAGGTAATAAAGCAAAAACGAGGCTTCGATTTTCTGCGAGTCAACCACGCAGGTCATAAATCGGTGCGAACCGAAGCGCCAGGCATCCTCTGGTCGCGCAATAGTGATTGCGCCTTCCCATGCGAAGACGTTGGAAAACAGCAGATCGCCCGGTTCGATGCGGAACAACCGTTTCGTACCGAGTTCCATTCCCGACACCGCAGGCTTGTGGAAGGTGCCTTTACCAAAGGAACGGATGCCGAGTTCTGGATATCTGGCTTCCGCATCAATCTCGACTTCACGCCGCACCAGCGGCGCAACTTCACTCATCGGGCGATACGGCACACTGGCGATGGCATCACGGAAACTCAGCGCCAGCAAGCGGTCGGCTTCGGACTCAACGGCATCCAGATGAGCGTTGATTCGGGTGGTCTTGTCGCTCAGATCGTCCAGCTTGGCGACGATAACGCGTTGTTCGGGCAGCGGCGGAAGCGGGATTTCCAGTTTCAAGAAAAATGCTTCCTTGAAACGGTTACGTGTTGTTGGCGTGCTGCCAGTGCAATCTTCCTCGACGCGCTTCCACGTTGCCGGAAGTTGGAACCAGCGATTTAGAAACCTGGAATCGAGCTGCGAATCATCTACGCGGAATAGCGGAAATTCGTTGGACACAAATGCGCCGTCGAGTTCCGGCCCGATGATGCCGAAAGCGCCCCGCCATGCGAACAGACGACTGTAAATGAAGTCGCCGACTTCAACACGGCTCAGGCGCGTTGCTGATGTTTCATTTCCAGAAAGCGTTTCGCGGTGAAATGCACCATTTCCTTCCAGGCGTACACCGAGCAAACGGTACTTGCTGTCCGTCTTCACGGGCTCAGCGCGATCAATTTGCGAGACAATTTCGTAAAGCGAAACCATCGGCCAATTACTCACGCTGCCACCTCGCCGACCAGCGCTTCGAGTTCTCCCAGCAGCCGCAAAACCTCGCCTTCGTGTCCCCGCATGCGTGCCACCAGTTCCGCAGGCGCGATGTGCTCCAACTCATGCTTCACGTTCGGATTCTTCACGTCGAGGTTGTAGCCGCGCGCGGCGATGTCGCTGGCGCTGACTTTCCACGCCTGCGGCGTCTCCTTCCGGTCTGGCCACCACGCCAGGCAGTCGGCGAACTCATCGAACTGCATGGGGGCGGTCTTGGAGTATTTTTTGCGGCCTTCCGGCTGAGCAATCTCGTAATACCAGATGTCCTGCGTCGGTCCGCTGCGTTCGAAGAACAGCAGGTTGGCCGGGATGTCGGTGTATGGCGCGAACACACCCTGCGGCAGGCGCAGGATGGTGTGCAGGTTGAGATCCCTGAGAAGCTGCTCCTTGATGACTGCTGCCACGCCGTCGGCGAACAGCGTGCCATTGGGAACCACCACAGCCGCCCGCCCGCCACGTCTGGCACGATGCGCCTTGATGTCCCCATTCTTTGGCACTATCGCGTCCTTGAAGCGCAGCTTGCGCATGATGTACTGGAGGAACAGCAGCGCGGTCTCTCCGGTCTGCATGGTCGGCGGGAAGTTCGCCTTGATACCCGCTTCTTCCTCGCCGCCGAACGGCGGGTTGGTCAGGATCACGTCCACGCGCTCGGTGTGGCCGATGTCGTTGAGCTTGACGTCCAGCGTGTTGCCGTAGCTGATCTGGGGCGTTTCCAGACCGTGCAGCAGCAGGTTCATTTCCGCCAGCATGTACGGCAACGGCTTGGCTTCCTGGCCGTACAGGGTGTGGTTCTGCAACATAGCCCGCAGCTTCAGGTCCTTGCCCACCTTTTTGCGCAGATGTTCGTAGGCTTCGACCAGAAAGCCGCCCGTGCCGCACGCCGGGTCGAGCACGGCTTCTCCCAGACGCGGATCGGTCACCTGCACCATGAAGCGGACCACCGGGCGCGGCGTGTAAAACTCGCCGGAATCACCTGCCGCATCGCGCATTTCGCGCAGCATGGATTCGTACAGGTGAGAGAGCGTGTGGATTTCCTCGCTTGAAGTGAAATGGATGGCGTTGATCCTGTTCACCACGTCACGCAGCAGGTAGCCGCTGACCATGCGGTTCTGCACGCCCCTGAACACGTTGGCGATGACCCGGCGCTGGCCGTTGCGGTCGTCACGGTCGCCCTGCGCGCGCAGATAGGCGAACAGGCCCTGTCCGCGTTTACCGTCCGGGCGCACGGCTTTGTCACTGCTCAGGAACGCCAGCAGTTCTTCACCATTGATGCCATCGGGCCTCGCCGCCCAGTCGCGCCAGCGGTACGGCGCTTCGATGAGCGGTTCGTAGTCTTCGCCATCGAGTGCGGCTGCATCTTCGCGGCTCTGCTCAAGGTCATCGAGGAACTTCAGGAACATCACCCACGTCAGCAGCGGCAGGCGGTCGGCATCGCCGTTCAGGCCCTTGTCCTTGCGCAGAATCTGGCGCACGGACTTGATGAGGGCGGAGAGCTGCTGTGCCGTGGTCTGCACGGCTTTTCCGGTTTTTGCTTTTCGAACCATGATTTCTTTCGTTTACTGATACAACGCCTGCTGCAGGCCGCCAAAGGCCGCGCGCAGTGCTTTCGGGCCACCGAAGTAGGCGGCGATTTCAGAAGGTCTGCCAAAACGGTCGAAGGGTTCGACCGTCAGCAATTCGGAGGGCTTGTCGAACTTGGCGAGACCGCGCTCGATATAGCGGTCAATCAGCAGGCCGAGGATGTCGCGCGCAAGACCGCTGTATCGCGCGAACAGATCGGGATGCAGCTTCTTCGCGCGTTCGGCCCGTTCACGGCGGGTCAACAGCGGCGCATTCCATGCCAGATGACACAGCAGATCCAGCGGATCGGCATCGGGCTGGCCCGTGGCGGCGATGAGCTCATCGAAGCTGATGTGCCGCTCGGCCAGTTCGCGCAGCACTTCAGCTCGCGTGTCTGGCTTTGCCCAGGCGTTTTCCAGTTCCTCGCGGGCCGGGAACAGTGAACGCACCGATCGCGCTGTGTATTCGGTGTAGCGCACGACTTGCAGTTTCTTGCCGTCCGCATCAAGGTCATAAACCAGATGCCCGATGACTTCAACCTCGCCGCTATCGACGTAATACTTGCGCGGTTCATTCGGCTCGTCACCGCCGACAATCTCGCCACCGCCCTCACCGGGCTGTGGTTCCTCGTCAGCGCTGTCGGCCTGGGGAATGTCCGGTTGCTCCGGCTCGCTGATTTCGGTCGCGGTAACGGTGCCGTCATCGTCTACCGTCTGTTCCTCCACGAGCACCGGGAAGCCGTCAAAATCTGGATCGGCGAAGTGCCGGGTTGCCGTGCCCGTGTAGTCGAGGATGTTGAAAAACTCCTTGCCGTAGTCAACGCGCAAACGCGTGCCCCGCCCAATGATCTGCTTGAATTCGGATTGCGAACCGACGACACGGGCGAGCACCACGTTCTTGACAGTGGGCGCGTCCACACCGGTTGTGAGCATCTGCGAACTGGTCACGATGGTTGGCGTCGGCTTGTCGAGGTCCTGGAAGTGGGCGAGGTGGGCAAGGCCAATGTCGCCCTCGTCTCCGGTGACGCGGCACACATAGTCCGGATATTCCTTCGTCAGGTCGGCATTGAGGTTCACCAGTTCCTGCCGCATCTCGGATGCGTGCTCCTGATCGACGCAGAACACGATGGTCTTGGCAAAGCGGTCGCTGCCACGCATGAAGCCGGTCAGGTGCCTGGCAATAGCCTTGGTGCGGGCGCGCAAGGCGACAACGCGTTCGAAATCCCTGGTCTGGTACTCGTCGTCCGGAATGGCCCTCCCGTAGCGGTCCACCTCGCCACGGCTCGGTCGCCAGCCTGCAGCGTCGGCACTGGTGATGACGCGATGCACGCGATACGGCGCGAGAAAGCCGTCCTCGATACCCTGCTTCAGGGTGTAAAGGTAAACCGGATTGCCGAAATAATCGTACGTATCGCGCGATTCGTCGCGCAACGGCGTGGCGGTCATGCCGAAGTGGACCGCCCCGGAGAAGTAGTCCAGTACCTTGCGCCAGCTGCTGTCGTCGCGTGCCGCGCCACGATGGCATTCATCGATGATGACGAGGTCGAAGAAGTCTGGCCGGTACTGCCGGAAAACATCTTCGCTGGTCGTGACGAGCGCCTGATAGATGCCGAAATACATGTCGCGCGCCTGGCTGGCGTCGCCGCTGCTGATCTTGTGCCTCGCATCGCCGAAATGGATGAAGTCCCTGTCCTTCGGATCGTCCACCAGAAGGTTACGGTCGGCGAGGAACAGGATTTTCGGACGACGGTACTCGCCATTGCGGTTCCATCGGCTGTTCCAGAGTTTCCAGCACACCTGAAAGGCCACACTGGTTTTACCCGTGCCAGTGGCAAGCGTCGCGAGCACGCGCTTCCTGCGGGAAAGAATTGCCTCGACCACGGCGCGGATGGTCGCGTCCTGGTAGTAGCGCGGCGTCTTGCCGGAGACGAGGTTGTACGGCTCCAGCAGGGTTTGCAGTGCGGCTTTCGTCAGGCTGACCGACTGGTTCAGGCGCGCCCATAGTTCTTCTGGCGCAGGGTACCGTTTCACTTCGCGCTCGGTACCACTGGTGTAGTCGATCTCGATGATGCGCAGGCCATTGGTGGCATAGGCGAACCGCAGATTCAACGTCTGAGCATACTCGCGAGCCTGCTGCACCCCATTTTCCGCAGGCAGCCCGGTTTCCTTGGCCTCGACCACGGCAATCGGGAAATCGCGGCGGTAGTAGAGGATGTAGTCGGGCTTGCGCACCTTCGCTCGCCGCGCCTTGCCACCGATCAGGAAAATGCGACCGTCTGTAATCGGTCGCTGCTCGCCGATGGAGCAGGGAGCGTCACCCCAGCCTGCCTTCTGCAACGCAGGCGTGACGTATTCACGGCAAGTGTCAGCTTCAGTCAACGCTACTGTCCATCCTTCTGATTTCTTGCTCACTGACTGATGTGACCTTGTCAATGATTGTCCGTGAGTCCTTGTATCGCTCCGCGATTTGACAGCCCCGCGGTTGTGCCCGCCGACGAAAATTTTCTTTGGGCGTTTTGGTTGTCATCTCAAAGTTAGGAGTCTTACCTAAGAGAATGGTTTTGCCGTTTTTTTGATATCTTGCGGCATTGCGTGGGTTGGATCGTATGGATTTTTCTTGGAGGTGACAAGTGGTTTTTCGCTTATTGCGTGCACAACGATATGCTGGCCGCATTTTAAATATCAAATTTCGTTAAATCTGTCTGTTTGACAGGGTGATTGGTCAATTGTTAATTTGAATGCCAGCCCACAATTTTTCGAGATAGGCGATCGCTGATCGCGGCCTTCAGGCGGCGGGTTTTCACTCCAACGTTTGTAGTCCTGTCCTGCCGTAACAGATTCATTGCAATCCGCCGAAGGATAGCGAAGTTCTGCGCAGCGTTGTTCAGCTCCGGGCGAGAGAGGGCGGAGTCGCTTGAATTGCGCACTATCATCGCGTACATACCCGGCTTGAGGCCAGCAAGCTTGCACGAATATTGGGTCGGTGTCCCTGTGACCAAGGACTGGCGGAGCTGTCGATCCCGCATTCTCAGTTTTCCGGGCGTCCTGCATTCGCAGAGAAATCTATTAGTACTCCAACTGGAAATGAGTTATGAAGAACCTGTAACCACGGGCCACGCCTTCGCGGCGAAAGAGGAGTTATGACATGAGAGCGATCCTGATTGATCCGCACACTCGCACGGTGACGGAGGTTGACTACAACGGCGAACGCGAAGGCCCGGATGCCGCGAGCGCGAGCACGCTTATCGGGTGCGACATAACCGAGGCGCTGGCGCTGGATGTGAACATTGACGAGATGTATGTGGATGACATCGGCAAGCTGCGCCGGGAACGCCCGCCCTGGTTCCTGACTAGCCTGCTGCGTAACGACTGGATCTGCGGTCGTGCGCTCGTCGTCGGCCGCCGAGACCGCCACGGGCACGATACGCCTCCCAAGCTAACGCTGGAGCGCGTGCGCGAAAGCATCAGTTGGGCGGACATCGGGTGCCGTCAGGATCACGCTGTTGCCGGGCGATAGTCGCCAGCATGCGCTTTGCCTGGCGGCCGCAGCCGTCAGGTAGTCAATGTCCGATCGTTTGGCTCCGTGCGGCCATGAAGCGACGCTCGCCCGACGATGAGATACAGCCGAACGCCGTCACATTTCGGTCAATCGCCCACGCGGCCCCACGTCGCTGACTAAAGTGTTCCGCGATCGCTCCGATCCAGGCGCCTTGTGAGCGGCGAACGCGACGTGCCGATAAGGCGCGGCGCAAGTGCCTCCAGGTCTCGGCGTCGCACGTGGCGCTTCGGCAAGCTAAGGTGGTCGAGCGCTCTTTAGCGCCGCCGTGGTTAGGCAGTGCGGTGGAGCAAGTCGAAGTAAAGCATATGGGTTCACTGGCGGCAATCGGTGCGCTGCAACGGTCTGCCGGAACTGGCGAGGACAGCTTCATACGGACGAAAAGGGGGCGACGGATGACGTGTCGGAGGCGTACAAGCGGTGGAGCTACATTATTTCCATGAACACCAAGAACCAGAATAGAAAGATGGCCCCTATGGCATCGCTCGTGGGCTTCCTGCGCACCTCGCCTGCGCGTACTTACGAGGACTGACCCATGAGACAAGGCATGCTGATCGCCCTGCTGGCGACCCTCGCCTGCGCCTGCACCAAGGAGAATCCATTGACTTCACTACCTGACCTGAGCGCCGTGCGCGCGAACCTCGCGTTTACGTGTGTGCATGAGGCTGACCACCTGCCGCCGCTCGATCCCGACACCGAGCGGTTGTTCAAATACGGTCGATGGCTGCAGAAGCAGGACGGCCCGAAGGACTTTGACGATATCGCACGGTATTACCGGATCGCGGCGGCCCACGGTCACTACAAGGCCAATAGCAATCTTCAGCAACTGGTATCGACGGGGCTGGCCGACTCGCCAAATGCATCGAAGGAGTCGGTCGATCTGGCAATCCAACTGGTGAAACAGGACGTGCCCGGTGGCTATTACGACATCGCCCATTACCTAGAACTCGGCTACGGCCTGAAGCAGGATAGCGTGACAGCCTTGCGCTATTTCCGCAAGGCGGCGGACCTGGGCAGTCCGGACGCGCAGTATTACCTCGCGGAGAAACTGGACCCCATTGACGCCGCCCCTGAGATTGCACTGCAAATGTACCGGTGTGCAGCGGATCAAGGACATGGCAAGGCCGCGACCTCCCTGGCTATGGGCCGTGCGGGAGAGAAGTACTATGCAGAAGCAGTCAAGGCTTTCCAGCAGGGCGTTATGGCAGGCAACAGCCTGGCTGCGTATGCTCTGCAAAATGGTTTCGAAAAACCATCACCGGACGATCGCATCGACTACCTTGCCCTTCCGAATGATCCTGAGCGCTCGCGCCGCTACAAACTGATCGGCCAATTCCTCGACGCCAACGACGGCCTGAATCCCAAGGTGCCGGACATCGACCAGATCGTGCCGCTGCCTCCCGCGAAGCTGCCGGAGTGGGATGGCACGTTCCAGTGGCAGAAGGAGCAGGACGCCGTGAAGCCGCCGCAGAAACCCGAAGAGAGTCTGGTCGCGCGCCTGGCGAAGGAAAAGAATCTCGATCCCGCCACGGGCCTGCCGCTTGCACCGGTCAAAAGTGCGAAGGCCGAGCGCGTGCCTTTGGGTACGGTCGCGCGCACGGGTGAAGTCTGCCCGGAGAGTGGTGTGTGGTGCGACAAGCATTGGGCGTCGGTCAGCTATGAGGCGACACGACATTTCAGGAAAGGTGAAGTGATGCCGGAACTCGTCATGGACGATCGTCGTCCCGTTCCGTTTCTCGATTCGCTGCTTGGCATGCGCAAGCACCGCACCAATGCGGACTGGAGCCTGGTGTCCTACAGCGATCAGGCGTAGCGCGCTCATGGGACAGCGAAAATATCATGGTGGGCCGAAGCCGCTAACGATTGAAGAAATGCAGGCCATTGCTGCCGTGCGCGATGGCAGTTGCCTGTCGGTGGAGTACGTCAACAGCTATACGCCGCTCGAATGGGAGTGTGCTCGGGGGCGCGCGAAGTGGGTAAGGGAAGGTAAAAACGAGGTTGTCACTGAGTTTCCTGAAGGTTGGACAGCCGTTCGCCCGGAAAGCGGACCCATAGAGTTGCGCGATCCGTCCGGCGTGGTCCGCGCCTTATACGGGTGGGCCGAGGATGCTGAGCTCAGGATTCTGCCGCGGTATCTGGTTGAGTCACAGACGGACAGTTCAAGCGGACTGGGCAGCTTGCTCGTCCGTGATCGCGTGAACGGTCAAGTACTTGAGAGGTCGTCGATCTGGTCGGCTCAAACTGGTACCAACCATCCCGATTGGGCCAGGTTGTCAGAGTGGCTCAACTTACACTATCCACAACATCGCGACCCGCTTCGGTACTGGGAAGATTGCGAGGAAAATCTCCGACACTGAGCTATTTTTTGGGGGCTCTGTTCCCGCGTCTGCTGCACCCGGCGTGACGGGGGCGAAAGGAGGGCTCACGGCTTGATTGAGCTTCCGAGCTCGGCCACATTGTCGTGACTCGGCGTTGGCTTCGCGCGTATGCTATCGGCACCATGCCGAACTGGACACTAACGAAATCCGGCAATTGATTGTCAAGCTGATCCGAAAGGGCGCGATCCTGGATCGTTAACCATAGATGCGCACGCGGTTCGGCTTACACCCTCTGCCTCATCCAGCATGCAATGCTCATGCGGTCGCGCGTGGCGGGCAGCACCTCGTGTTCAAACTCCGCCGAGAGAAACAAGAGCAGCGTTCCGGCGCGCGGAAAGACGTCGTGATAAGACTGATCGGCAAGGTATAGCCGCAGTGCGCCGCCCTCGGCGTCCTGCCACGCTTCGTTGAGGTTAGAACACAGCGGAAATCACGCGGCTGTCGCTGTTACGCAGGCAGTCGAGGTGGCGTGCGTATCCGGCACCTGGCGGATATACCGCGTAGTGTGATTCGCTATCGACCAGACCGAGAAACAGGTCGCGGTTGAGCGCGTTCCGTAGCGCGTCGATGCGATCGGCGAACGCCTGCTGCCGCTTGCTCAGCGCGTCGGGTTGGAACCAGTGCGTGCTATCGCCGCGCAAAAGTGTGGCAGCGCGATTGGCCCCCACACGGGCTGGTGTCAGCAGCTGCGCGTCGTGCATGGCCATGCATTCGGTCGATAAGGCCTGCGTCTGGCTCTGTGACAAAAAGTTCGACACGACACACCAGCCGTCGACGGCGAGCGCGCGTGTCGCGATGTCGAATTCGCTGGATCGGGAATTCGACGCGACATCGATTGCCTCGTCCGGCGCGGCGTCGCCGATCAGGCAATCAACCAGCAATTCGATTTCCGCTTCAATCAGGGGGTGTTCCAGAAATGCATCCGTTTTATTTGTTCTTCCGCTGGCGGCTCGATCGAGTACTCGCTCGGGTCTGCTACCAGCTGGTCAAAACCATCAAGCATTGTCGGGGGCGCGTCGAACGCGGGCATTGACACACGCCGGACCCAGGAGGAAGAGCCGGGTCGAGGTGGTCGATCTGTTGGGACAACCGCGCAGTCTACACGAGTGGGACGAAGGCTGAACGAGCGACCACGAAAGACCCTGGATTACGAAACACCGGCTGAACGATTCGATCGAACTATTGCATCGACCGGTTGAATCCGCCTCAGTTATCGACCGTTCGCGGCTCAACGATACACGTCGCATAATCGACTTCCGCAGTCATTTGGCGTCGGAGTCGTTTCATTTCGTTTTTTGGGGGGAGCGCCGGTCGACAGTCCGTGCCAGTTAATGAGAACTTGTTTGAGCCTCTAAGCCGGTAGGCATTGGAGCCTTCATCAGGATCATCATTCCCACTACCGCGCCATCAACACTCATGGTCGCATCTAGCACCGTGGAATTGGTTACTAAACGTCCGGGCGCGCCAAACGACTTCTCCAGCGCATCAGTGAACGGACGGTCAAGGTTTGCTCCCACAATCCGAATTCCGAACTCCATTCCTTTGCTAGCCAAGTTTGGGACCACAAGTCCTAACCGATTTATGACATGGATGCCAGCCTTGTTAAGAGCGGTAACTATAATCGTTCCTACCCGTGCGCTTTCGGCATGCCCTTCAAACGATCCCACATAAATACTGCGTCCCGCAAAGGGGCCAAGCTCTTTGCCAATCTCGTTGATTTGCTCAAGGCTTAGGCTTCTATCCTGATATTGCACTAGTTTGGCTTCGGCATCCCGACTAGCCAAGAAACTCGACCGATTTCCGTAGATGTGCGTACCTACTTCCGCTGCACCCAGAGCAAGCAAGGCAATGATGCTGACCCAAAAAAGGAAATTGCTAAAACGGGCGGTACTTTCTATCGAATTCCAGTCAGGAAGGATGCTCATGTTAGTTCGCACTCGAAAAAAGGTGTGAATGCAGTTGGCGGCCGCTCGAGATTAAAGGCGGATGTGAGTACGTCAGCGCAGCCGTCAGTGTGGTCTGAAAAACGTGTGCGGCCGTCGCCAAGGTCGGCCGCCGTTGTTATCTTGACGCCAGTGTAACAATGTCGCTCACAGCGCAAGATTGCGCCGCGAAATTCAGCCGACTGAATCTTGAGGCGGCTGGCCGAACGTCACGTCGAACGTTTTACATCCAACGATTGGAGCGACCGCCTGGTGAAGGCGGACCGCTAGCCTTTCAACGATAGACCACAGCGGGAAGTGTTTCTTTCCAGTGCGAATGTATCGCAGCCCCTGTCTATGGTTCAGTGCAACCAGCATATCCATTGCGTCAGCGTCTCCAACTCGCATCGTGAATACGTCGAGCAACCCTAGTTCCTTTGCTTTCCGGAAGCAGCCGTGAAGGTCATGCCCGTACTCTCGCGGGTTTGACAGAGCGTGCACACCTATGCCTTGATGACGGAGAAACGCCTTCAGCGTCAATTCGATGCCGTGCATTGCGAGGAAGTACGCCGGTATCGGAGAGACCAACTCGTAGCCGTTCTGCGAGCCGATCTGTTCGTCCACGACGTGTGCCGCCTCGATGTACTCGTAAGCATACCGTGCGAGCCCCATGGCACTTGTCTGTTCATTGTCGGTGTTGCTGGCAGTGTTCATTTGGTCCGAGTCCGCGCGTGAGGTAAACATGATACCGGGCGGCCGGAGTGAACCGCTTACACCAAAATAAGGCGGATGACCCATTGTGAGCGAATGGCCGTTCGACTTGCTCCCGAAAACTCGGAGGACTGCGGTCGAACTTTTTTCGACCGTTCGAGACTACCGTAACCGGGGCTCGTTTCTCGATACCTGGCATACACTCGTTCGGCGATAGCTCACGATTCGTCGCGCACCTCCTGGTGAGCCGCCTGCCTGGCTGTCGGCCACACCCGCTCCTCAAATTGATCAGATGGAACCGGCTCCGAATACAAAAAGCCTTGCGCAAAGTCACAACCCACGGCGGCGAGAAAATCACGTTGATCCGTCGTCTCGACCCCCTCGGCAATAACCTGCAATCCCAACTTGTGAGCGAGCATGACCATTGCTTCGCAGAGCGCCTGATTGCCGCCGTCGAAACCGAGGTTCTGTACGAATGAACGGTCGATCTTGAGATAATCGATGTCGAAGCGCTTCAGATAGGCTAAGGACGAGTAACCGGTCCCGAAGTCGTCGATCGAAATCCCGATTCCTGCCTCGCGGAAACTCAGCAACTTCTCGTTCAGTTCGGCGTCCAGTAACAGCCCTTCGGTTATTTCAATTGCCACGCTCTGTCTAGGCATGCCTTGCCGAATGAGGTATTCCGACCATTGGATACACACCAGATTGTCCTGGCGAATCTGCACCGGTGAAATGTTGACACTGATCTGAAACGATGGATGGAATCGTCGGCGCCATTGACGCGCCTGGCGCACGGCCTGTTTGAACACCCAATCGCCGATCGGAACGATGAGCCCCGTGTCTTCGGCCAATGCGATGAAATCCACTGGACTGATCGTGCCGCGCACAGGGTGCAGCCAGCGAATTAGCGCTTCAGCTTTGTAAATTTCGCCAGTCGCCAGATTGACGATAGGCTGGTAATAAACACGGAACTGTTCGGCTTGCAGGGCGGTACGTAGATCGCTCGTGAGACGCCGGCGCTTTTCTGCCGCCACTTGCAACTCGGGCGTAAAGTAATGGAAACGGTTGCGCCCCGCGGCTTTGGCCGCGTACATGGCCTGGTCGGCATTCTTGAAGAGAACATCCAGTTCTGTCCCGTCGTCAGGATAAAGCGTGACTCCGACACTCGCAGAAATGAAAGCCTCGTCCGGACCAAGCTTGAAGGGTTGGGCCAGCGTGGCGATGATCGTCTTCGCGATCTGTTCGATGCTCCCGGTGTCGTCCAACTCGGGCAGAATCACCGTGAACTCGTCACCGCCAAGTCGAGCGACCGTGTCGAATTCACGCACACACGAGGTAATGCGCCCCGCGGCCTCGATCAGCAGGATGTCGCCCATATCGTGTCCGAGCGAGTCGTTGACCTCCTTGAAGCGGTCGAGATCGATCAGCATCAAGGCCATCGGCCGCCCGGAGCGATGGGACACGCCGGCTTCATGCTCGAGACGGGCATGAAACATCTGGCGGTTCGGGAGATGGGTCAGCGCATCGTAATTAGCCTGTTTCCATATCGTTGCCTCGAATGCCATCCGGTCCGACAAATCACGACCGACCGCCAACACGGAGTTCACCTCGCCCGACGCGTCGATCTCTGGAGTGAGCCTGATATGGCTGCACTGTTCCTGTCCGTCCTTACTGAGCCATCTCAGTTCGAATTGGCGACTTTTCCCGGTTGTAATGGTTTCGCTGATCTTCTTCTCGTAAGCCAGCGCGTTAGCACCGCCCGGTATCTCTGAGGGCCGTTTGCCGAGCGATTCGCGAAGGCTGCGGGCCGCCGAGACACAGAAAGCCGGATTGGCGTAGGTGCGGCGCAGCTCCCGGTCGTAGCGCGTGATCGTGTCAGGTGAATTCTCGATCAACGTGCGCGACTCCTGCTCTTTGGCGACGAGCTCGGCCGTTCGCTCGATGACCGTCTGCTCCAGGGTAGCGTTGATCTCGTTGATCTTCTGGATCTTCTGCCCGATCGCCGCACTCATTCGTTCGAACCTGTGCGCCAATCTGCCCAATTCATCCTTTACGCCAATCTCACTGCGCGCGTCCACCGATGCCTCCGCCTCTGCGCCTGCATCGCTACCGGTGTCGTCCATCCTTCGCACCAGATCTTTGAGCGGTACAGAGATGCTGTGTGAAATGAAGTTGGCGAGGAAGATCGAAAGCAGAAACCCCGAAATGCCCACCAGTATGATCTGATCGCGTACGGACTGTGCCTCCGCCGTCAACTTCTTCTCCGGGATCGTACTGACCACAAACCATTTTGTGCCGGCGATACCCGTGTATGCAGCGAGATATCGGTCGCCATTCTTGCCATGGAAGTCGACGAAGCCATTTGGCTCGCCGTGCGGATCGGCGTTTGTGATTCTTTCGAGCAGACCCGGTTCAGCCTTTCCGTCGGTGCTCATTGAAGAGCCGTCGGCACGAACAATCAGCTTGTCGCTGCTGGCGTCAAGTACATAGATCTCCGTTCCACTGCCCACGGCGACGTCATTGAAAATCGCTGAGAAATACTCGGGGCGAATCACTAGAACCAGATTACCGATCTGCCGATTGTCGCTCTTGCCGATGATGGCGCGCACCATCCCGAGATCTTGCTGACCGGCCCCGTTGTCATAGCTGCCCCAGTAAGGCCGGCCATTTCGATCGGGAGCCTGCTGGACCAGATGCACCACACTCCGCGTCAATTGCGCGAACGCCTGGGTGTCCGTGATCCGGTTGTCCTTGTCGAGAAAATATTTCTGGTTGATGAAATCAACCGCGCCGTAGTGCTCCAGGAGCAGTCGGGTCAGATCCTGGCGAGCTTCGCTCTGCTCCTTTTCATTGCCGTGTGCGATGCGGGTCAGCGCGTCTTGAACCTGATCGGAGAGCACCAGAAGGCTGCTCTCCGTCTCGATCTGCTCCATCCGTAACGAGATGTTTTTGGATACCTGTTTGACTACCTCTTTGGAAAATATCTCCGCTTTGTGCTTGAACTCTGCTGTTGACTCCACATACGATATGTAGCTGGAGACAAGTATCGGTATCAGCGAAAGCAGGATAAACGCGGTTATCAGCCGGTAGCGAATTTCGACCCGGCGCAGCAGATCCAACGAGAAGTAGGCGAATGCGCTTCGCAGCCAGGCGATCAATGGGCTCATTTGTAGTGCATCTTCGCTTCATTCTTAACAGACTCGTCCAGGAGTTTTGCAGCCTGCATTGGCGTGATTTTCCTGAACAGCACATCCTGTATCAATCGATGCAAGCGCTCGATGGAATTGGAAGGTAGAAACGAATAGTACGGGCTGCCGGTCACAGCATAGCGACTGACCATGTTTGTGTAGTCGACAATCTTCTGATCGCTCACCACCGTCCCCGGGAACTGCTTGAATGGAGAAATGTTCTGGCGCTTAGTCTGGAGGATGGAAAACCCCTGCCCAGCGACGAACTCGAGAAAACGCATTGCCGCGGCCTTGTTGGGCGTTTCCGACACCGCAAACCCGGTTTCGCTGCCGATCACGGGCACCACCTGCTCGCCTGGCGCGTTCCAGGGCGGGATGAGCACGCCAACTTCAAAGGGATTGCCGTGCAGCAACAGACCGGCTGCCCAGCTACCGTGAAAAGCCATCGCGACTTTGCCCTCCTTGAATAGCCGTATGCCATCATCGTAGCCAGTTGTCATGAACGATTCCTGTACGAAACCCCGTTCCGGCATCAGCCTGATCCTGGCGAAAATATCCGCTACCTGGGGGGTGTTCAAATCCAGTGTGCCATCGCTGATTTTGTCCTTCCAGTCTGGCTCGCGCGCAACCACATTGTTAGCAAAGCCTGAACTGAAGGGGCCGTTGCCAAGCATATTTGGGAAGCCGCCGTTCCACATTATTGGCGTATAGCCCGCACGTTTGAGCTGTTCGCAAACCGCCAGGAATTCGTTGAAATTGGTCGGCAGCTCCCTGATCCCCGCCTTCGCAAACATGTCCTGGTTGTAATAGATCAAAGTCGTAGCCATTCCCCCCGCTATTCCAAAGTGCCTGGATTGGCGACTGGTCCAGTCCTTTTTGAGAGGATCGAGCATGTTGTTCCAGGCGGATGTCTTGCTAACGTCGGCGAGGAGCCCTTGATCGGCCAGGTCGGCCGCGTAGGCATTCGGGTTGATACTCACCAGATCGGGCAAGTTGCCGGAGGCGATCCGCGGCTTGATATTTTCTTCCACCGAATTGCCAATCATGAACTGCACATCCACGTGTATGTCCGGATTCAGCTTGCTGAATTCGGCAGCAATCTGAAGCATTTCTTCCGGCCAGTCAGGAGCCCAGACCAAGGCGGTGATGGTGGTACTGGCCGGCCCGCTCGTGCTCGAAGAATCGTGGTCTCGCTGATGGCAACCGCACAACGAGAAAAGAATGAAACAGGCCAAGACCGACAGCAAGGAGCCAAACTCAGTTTGTCGCACGTGGGGTTCACTTTTTCAGGTTCGGCATGGATTGGGCGGCCCTCGGCAGAGGCTATGGGCGCATTCGATGGCAAACCGGTGAAACTTTCATCGCGGTCGAATCACTTGCATAACCATGGCGGCGTCCCTGCAGCGGTAAGTTGTGACGAAGACCGGCATGCTGCTGCGCATTTCATCACAAATCTTTCTCGCTGCCGGCCGATCTTTTGTCATCGACGACGCCTATCGATCGGCACCTGAATGAATGTTTATAAAACAGGGCTGCCTGGAACTCTTGACGGGTCGGCACTCACACGGCATATCGGCAACAGACGCAGATACTTTAACTAAAGGGAGCCCGAATCTCGCCGGCATGACGGGAAGTCGCCGATACGAGGGGAGCGGCTCAGACGTCACCGACCTCGCATAGTTTTCATTTCCTGTGACACCGGACACACGTCTACGCGTTAACCCTAAAAGTTCCGTCGCTTTATATCAATTTTCGCAACAAACATTACCTATCTCACGACTTACTCTGTCAAGTTCGCCAAATTACAATGCAATCACTGACTACGAACAAGCAAGTTCGCAGCAAGATAAAACCCTGAACTGGAGGTAAGTATCATGAAATCGCTGATTCAAGCCGTTGTCATCGCCGTCGCTGTCGCCGCTCCGGTCGCCGCGTTCGCGCAAGCCAACCAGCCCGTGACCCGCGCTCAAGTGCGCGCCGAGCTGATCCAACTGGAAAAGGCAGGCTATCAACCTGGTCACGCCGACCCGCACTACCCGGCTGACATCCAGGCTGCGCAAGCCCGCGTCGACGCGCAAAACGGCGTCGGTCAAGCCGCTACCGGCTTCGGTGGTGTGGTAAGCGGTACGTCGCAAACGAGCCATGCGGCTCCGACGAGTGGCCCGAAGTCGGTCTACTTCGGTCAGTAAGCGGTAGGTGGCAGGCGGTTCGTCAAGCGCAGCTGTGTGGCCACGAAGCCGTACGGCGAAACGAACCGCGAGCACTTCCAGATAGCGCGTCCTTGCGACGCGCCCCCCGATTCAAATGAACTGGCCCGCGACTCGGGTATCTCCGAGCGCGGGCCAGTTCGTATGTGGTTACCTCCGTCATCGGGCTCCCGATGACTTCGCCCAGGCCTTCACGGTCTGGGCGCTTTTTCGCGACGCTCTGCGTGCGCCGCGATGAATTCTCAGCTGCCCGCGCTCAGTCGCGTGCGATCAGATTGCCGACCTGGCCGCGCCCGGTCACTAGGCAACTCGACAGGAAGCTCTCGCTCTGCGCGCTCGCGCCAGCGTCACCAAAGCCCTTTTTCAACGCGTCCGATTTGACGAGCGCCGCGCCCTGGTGACACGTAATCGTGCCGACCTCGCCCGCCTGCGCACGCATCAACGCCCGATCCGCCATCAGATAGCCAAGCAAAAGCACCAACGCAATATTGAACGCTTGTCGCATGGGTCGCCTCCTTTTCGAAGAGACTAACGTGAAGCGCGAATGCAGTGGCCTGGGGCTTTCCCGATTGTTGAAAATTCAATGATCCAGAATAAATCGCGGCTACTGCGGGCGATTCGTAGTGCATTGAAGCGATTCAGTTTTATTCGATGCGCGTGACTGTGCGCGCAACCGTAGGCGTTTACGCCTACAGCCGAGTTTCAATCCGCGCGATGCGGCTATTGATCGCATGGCGGACCAGCGCATTCGACGGCACCAGCAGCAGCGATGACGCGATGATCCGATACACGTCATGGCGCGTCACCTTCGACACTTTCGCCGGATCCAGCCACGCGTCGTTATCCGCGAGCAGCAGTAAGGTGTCGAGGCCGATGAGGATCGGCCACAGGCAGGCGAGCCGCAAGCGCACCGCGCTCACCGGAATCGCGAGCGTATAGTCGAGCGCCGCGCGGAAATGATCGAGCGTCTTGCGCAGCAGTTCGACGAGCAGCGGCCGCGCGCGCATCGAATTGGCCGGTTGCAGCAGATCGCGCGCGCTCAGACCGTGGCGCTCGAGCATGCTCTGCGGCAGATAGCAGCGGCCGATGCGCAAGTCCTTTCCGCAATCGCGCAGCACGTTGGTCATCTGCAATGCCTTGCCGAAACGCACGCCACGCTGCTTCATCGTGTCGGGCTGTTCTTTCAGCGTGGCCGGCATGTGCGCGTAAGTCATCGTGGTCCAGAACTCGCCGACGCAGCCCGCGACCAGATACGTATAGCGATCGAGTTCGTCGTATTCGCGCAGCGCCGCGATCTGGCCGGAGCGTTCGTCGGGGAACGTGCGCAGATCGAATTCCATGCCCTCGGTCAGCGTCGTGACGATCGCGCGCACCGCGTGGCGGTCGGACTCGCTCAGTTGCGCGAGCACGTCGAGCGCGGGGCTCAACGATTCGAGCAGCAGCTTTTCATCCGACTGCGCCTGCTGACCCGCGACTTCCGCGGCGATGCGCTGGAACGGCGCGCTGTCGACGGCCACGCCATTGACCTGATCGCGCAACGCGAGCAGCAATTCGAGGCGTTGGCCCGGCGCGATCAGCGAGGTGTCCGCAATCGTATCGGCCGCGCGCGCGAGCAGATATGCAAGGCCGATCGGATCGCGCATGCCGATGGGCAGCACGCGCAGCGTCAGATAGAAGGAGCGTGAAACGCCTTTCAGGAGCGGGCCGAGAAGAAAGGCCCGGGTCGGATTCGGCATGGGTTGGATCGGTTGGCAAATAGGCGGGTGAAAGCCCGCTGGGATCAGGCGCTGCCGAATTGTATACGGCGAGGCGCGTCACCCGGTACACCATGAACCAGCATCAGAAGCCGTCCGCCGAAGCCGGCGCCGCTCGCAGCCGCCGTTCGAACCTGCACCTGACCTATGTGATCGGCAGCCTCGAGCGCAGCCTGCGGCGCCGTATGAGCGAAGCGCTCGCCTTTCCGTTTCATTGCATCGGTTTGCAAATTCGACCGGCCACCGCACTTCACTCCCCACTCATACCGCATGCACCGGGCTCCTCGCCGCCGGCCTTTTTCGCCCTCTCACGCCGCCCCGTCGAGCACACGCCGTTCGCCGGGCACGCGTTGCCGGATAGACTCCCCGCATTTCACGCCGCGGGACACTGTCGCTCGCGATCGGGAATGGGGATTGCTGCCACCACGGGGTTGAGCACAGGACGGTTACGACCAGGCCGTCGCTTGCACTTTGAACGACACATCGACAATGACTACCGACGCATCCAACACGTCTCGCCCGTCCGACGCGGCGCGACCTAACGCGGCCCGGCCTGACGCGGCGCGACGCAATGTCGAAACCGGCGTGCCCGGTTTCGACGAGATCCTCGGCGGCGGTCTGGTGAGCGGTGGCGTCTATCTACTGGAGGGGATGGCCGGCGCCGGCAAGACGATCCTGTCGAGCCAGATCGGTTTTCATCGGGTGCGGCAAGGCGAGAAAGTGCTGTACATGACGCTGATCGCCGAATCGCACGACAAGCTGCTCGCTCACCTGAAAGGCCTGAGCTTTTTCGACGAAGCCGCGGTCGCGCAGCAGATGCTGTTCGTGTCCGGCTATCACGAGCTGATGCAGGACGGACTCGACGGTTTCCTGAAGCTGATCGCGTCGAGCATCTACGACTACCGGCCGAGCCTGATGATCATCGACGGCTTTCGCAGTGCGCGCGAATTCAGCGAAACCGAGCTGTCGCTGTCGAAGTTCATCCACGAGCTGAACGCGCTGGTCGCCGCGATGGACTGCACGACACTGCTGCTCGCGCCGCTGTCGGGCAACGAGTCGCATCCCGAGCACACGCTGGTGGACGGTCTGATCGAGCTGAACCGCTATCACGACGGCATGCGGCGCGCGCGCGAAATCGAAGTGCACAAGATGCGCGCGCGCGATCATCTGATGGGCAAGCACTTCTTCCGCATCGCCGGCAGCGGGCTGCTGATGTTCCCGCGCCTCGAAGCGCAATGCGCGAAGCAAGCGGGCCCCGTCGATCTGAAAGCCCGGCTCGGCTTCGGCTTGCCGCATCTGGACAACCTGCTCGGCGGCGGCTTCGCGCAAGGCTCGACGACCACGCTGATCGGCCCGTCGGGCGTCGGCAAGACGCTGCTGTGCCTGCAGTTCCTCGCGGCCGGTCTCGCACGCGGCGAGCGTTGCGTGTATCTCGGCTTCTACGAGGGTCCGCAGAGACTCATCGGCAAGGCCGAAGCGGTGTCGATCGCGCTTGCCGATGCGTGGCAGGACGGTAGTCTGATGGTGCTTTGGCAGCCGGCGATCGAACTCGCGGTCGATGAAATCGCGTCGAAAGCGCTCGCCACCGTCAAGCAGACCGGCGCGACGCGCATCGTGATCGACGGCGTCGAGGGCTTTCGCGATTCGGCGTTGCGTACCGAGCGCTTCGGCCTGTTCCTGAACGCACTGCTGCATCAGTTGCGCGAAGCGGCCATCACGACGCTCGTCACCGAGGAGCTGCCGCTGTACAGCGATCCGGGTCACGCGAAGGCCGTGCGCGTGTCGGCGCTGACCGAAAACCTCGTGCTGCTGCGCTACGCCGAGACCGAAGGCGGACTGCGGCGCGTGATTTCGGTGGTGAAGCAACGCGAAAGCGCGCACGACACGTCACTGCGCGAACTGTCGATTTCGTCGCAAGGACTCGACGTGATCGACGGCTCGCCCGGCGCCGCGGGCATCCAATCGACGCCGGGCCTGTCGGTTACGCTGCAATCGCGGCGAAAAACCTAGCCGCTCATGAAAACCATTCTGGTGGTGGACGACGAGTTCGACATCCTCACGGTGTGGCGGCTGCTGCTGGAACGACACGGCTATGCGGTACGGACGGCGTCGAACGGCGCCGTCGCGCTCGAACTGGTCCGCTCGAGCCGGCCCGGTATCGTCGTGTCCGATTGCATGATGCCGGTCATGTCGGGCCTCCAGTTGTGCGCGGCACTGTATGAGGACCCAGAGCTGCGCGACATTCCGATCATCCTGTGCAGTGCCGCATCGGACATTCCGGTGCAGCCGAATCCGCATATTGCCTACGCGCGCAAGCCGCTTTCATTCGACCGGCTGCTGGCAATGCTGGTGCGCATGGGTGGTTGACGGCCGCCCTTCCTCCCCCCGCCTTCTCTGCCCCTTTCCCCCGCTAAAACACAGCTTGAGACGCTCGCGCCATTTGTCGAGCGTTTGCAGCGTTCTGCGATTCTCCGTGGCCTTTTACAGTAGGCCATCGAACGCGCATGGCCAGCAACCCGCAGCGCGACGCAACTTTCGGAGGTCGTCATGAACAGCAATCGTGGTGCGGTTCCCGCTAGCTTCCTCGGCATCGCGGTGGGCTCGTTGGCGCTGGCCAACCTGTGGCGCGTCGCAATCCGCCTGTGGCATTTGCCGGCCGTCGCCGGCAGCGTGGTGACGATCGCGGCGCTCGCCGTCTGGGTCATCATTCTGTCCGCCTACGCGCACAAGTGGTTCGCACGGACCGCCGACGCACGCGCCGAACTGGACCATCCGGTGCAGTCTTCGTTCGTCGCGCTCGCGCCGATCTCGACGCTGCTTGCCGCGCAACTGCTGCAGCCGTACGCGCATACCCTCGCGCTGACGCTGTACGGCATCGCGGCGATCGCGCAACTTGGGCTCGGCGTCTATCTACAGGGCAAGCTGTGGCAAGGCGGCCGCAAGCCCGAACTGACCACGCCGGCGATCTATCTGCCGACGGTCGGAGCGGGCTTCGTCGCGGCGGCGAGCTCGGCCGCATTCGGCTTCCATCAACTGGGCGAGCTGTTTTTCGGCGGCGGCATGCTGGCGTGGCTCGCGCTCGAATCGATGATCCTGCATCGCGCCGCCGTGCATGAACCGCTGCCCGAAGCGCTGCGCCCGACCCTCGGCGTGCAACTCGCGCCGCCAGTCGTCGGTGGTGTCGCGTATTTGAGCCTCACCAGCGGCACGCCCGATCTGTTCGCCTACGCGCTGCTCGGCTACGGTCTCTATCAGGCGCTGATGCTGCTGCGTTTGCTGCCGTGGATCCGCCAACAGGCATTCGTGCCCGGCTACTGGGCGTTCAGCTTCGGCGTAGCGGCGTTGCCGACGATGGCCCTGCGTCTCGTCGAACGCGGCGCGACGGGTCCGATCGAATTCGCGGCACCGGTTCTGTTCGTGGTGGCGAACGCGATCATCGCGATTCTGGTCGTGAAGACGCTTCAGCTGCTCGTGCAAGGCAAGCTGATGCCGCCCGTGGCGGCGAGTTCTACGGCGGCGGCGCCGGTCACGCAAGTCACGACCGCCGCGCGGATCGCCCGGGTTCGATAAGCTGCGGGCAGCGACCGAACGCGGCGGCGACGCGCAAAGCGTCCCGCCGCGTTTTTGCGTTCGTGTCAGAACCCGTGCAACGACACGACGATCAACGCAGCCGCGACGATCGCGACCACGTCCTCGATCAACGCCGCGGGCGCATCGCGCCCGAACATGCTGGCGAGCGAACTGCGCACCTTCGCGCCGCCGAGCGTGCCGATCACCGCGCCTACCGCGCCGACCACCGCGCCCACCACCCCGACGATCATGCCGCCCGCCAGGCCGCCATGCGCGCCGCTGATCGCCGCGCCGCTCAGCGCACCGAGCACGATTCGCGCGCCGAACTGCAGCGGCACCTTGCGGCTCGGCGTTTCGGGCAATTGATCCGTGATCAGTTCGATGACCGCCAGCACGGTGAAGATATACGGCGTGGCCGCGAAGCCGAGGAAGGCAAGCGACGTGCCTTGCAGCGGCAGCCATCCCAGACGCGCGGCCCAGCTGACGGCGGTGGGGGCGATCATCGAGCGAAGGCCGGCGACGACGCCAATCAGCAAGGCCAGAACATACACGGACATAGCGGACTCCCGATCGAGGGCAATGATGCAAGGTTGCACGAGCCGACGGCTTACCTGGACGAACGTCGGCAGAACATGTCGAGCATTCCATCTGGACAGTCAACTTCTCACCACCTACATCGAGGCAATCCGTGGCGGCCGTTCACCGTTGCTCACAATTGCCGGCTCTTCATTGCCGACTCGCCACCGCGCGTCTGGCGCGGCGCCGCGCATGCGATGGCCCCCGTCGATGTGGCCCTAGTGTCGCACAATTCGACTGGCGAATAACAGACAGGGAGTCGGCGAAGTGGGCCGATGGTGATAAGTTAGCCCACTCACAAGAAAATCTTGTATCTGCACCATGAGACCGTATCTTCCGCTCAACGCGCTGCGCGCGTTCGAATCGTCCGCGCGGCATCTGAGCTTCACGCGCGCGGCGCAAGAGCTGAACGTGACCCAAGCCGCGGTCAGCCAGCAGGTGCGCTCGCTGGAGGAGCGGCTCGGCACCGCGCTATTCAAGCGTTTGCCGCGCGGCCTCGCGATGACCGACGAAGGGCTCGCGCTGCGCCCCGTGCTGTCCGACGCGTTCGATCGTATCGAGGCGGTGCTCAAGCAGTTCGACGGCGGGCATTTTCACGAGGTGCTGACGGTCGGTGTGGTCGGCACGTTCGCGGTCGGCTGGCTGATGCCGCGCCTGAAGTCGTTTCGCGACGCGCATCCGTTCGTCGAGCTGCGGCTGCTGACCAATAACAACCTCGTCGACCTCGCGACCGAGGGCCTCGATTTCGCGATCCGTTTCGGCGACGGCACGTGGCCCGGCTCGCTCGCCACCAAACTGCTCGACGCGCCGCTCGCGCTGCTCTGCACGCCCGAGATCGCCGCGCGCCTCGCACGGCCCGACGATCTCGCCAACGAAACGCTGCTGCGCTCGTACCGCATGGACGACTGGATGAACTGGTTCGCGGCCGCGGGCATCGCGCCGCGGCCGGTGCGCGGACCGGTGTTCGATTCGTCGCGGTTGATGGTGGAAGCGGCGATACAGGGCGCGGGCATCGCGCTCGTGCCTGCGTTGATGTTCGAACGGGAAATCAATACCGGGCGTCTGGTGCGCCCGTTCGACGTCGAGGTCAAGGCGGGCAGTTACTGGCTGACCTGCCTGAAGGGCAAGCCGATGACGCCGGCGATGTTGCTGTTCAGTCAGTGGCTCGCCAAGGAAGCGGCCACGGCGGGTCACGCATGAGTTCCTACGCGGCCGTGCGGCAATACCCGTTCATCGCGGGCCGCTCGGCTTGCGGCGGGAACACGTTCCACGAACCGTCGCCGTGGCGGAAGAAGAAAATCGACAGCAATCCTTCCGGCTTCAACGCCTGCACACATACATAGCGTTGCTGTTGCGACGCGCGATGGCAGAACCGCACCACGCGCGCGGGCATCGACGGCGTGGGTGCGAGCCATTTGTCGACGGCCCAGTGCAAGCTTTTTTCTGCGGCAACCATGATGTTCTCCTCGAATCGTCCCGTTCCTGACGCGCTGCGTTCACGCGAGTTGCGCGAGTTGCGCCACGCGGTGTTCGTTCCTCGCCCCGCTCTCGACAAACGCCTTCACGAGGCACAGCAGTGCGCGCATGCCCGTGCCCGGATGGCGCAAGCAGCAATGCACCTGTTCGCTGCGGCTTTCGCCGAGCAGACACCACGCGCAGAAGTGTTCGCAGTTGTTGGTCAGCAGGCGATAGCGGTTTTCGCCGAGGCGGGAGCGCGCGCGGCGCACCGCATCGGCGCCGACGTAGATCGCGCTCGGCGTCGCGCGAACCGACAGCGAATGGCCGGCGGCGAAGCGCGCGAGTTCGACTTCCTCGACCGGTCCGGGATGGGCGGAGGCCGCAAAGCCCGAGTAGTGCACGACGCGGCCGTTGCCGACATAGATGCCGTGATGTTCGTAGCCGTTGCGTTGCGTGACCAGGTGCGCGCCGATCGGCAGATCGATCGTCGATGATGCGGTGTCGCAAGCGGCTGCGGATTGCGGGTCGTCGTCGCGTGTATCGAGCGTTTGGGTGTTCATGGCTGGCCTCGTTCGCATTCCAACACTGTTGCGACAGCTTTTGCATCATCCGGGCCAGGCGCCGGAAAACCCCTGTTTACAGGGTTGACGGCCGATCGAGCGGTTTTCTGAAGAGGTAGATGTCAGGACGGGACCAACAGAAATCGCGCTGCTCTGTTGGTGTGCGACGCTCATTTGCGAGCCGTGTCGCGGGTTGATTTCAACTGCATGGAGAACCCGTGGGACCCCGCCGAATGTGTTGGGTCTCACACCTGTTCGAATGTGGGCTTGTTGGCCGCGAGCCGACCGATCGCGTCGACCGCGTTCGTGGTAAGGCCGCGCAAGCCGCGCCAGTCAATGCGCCGCGGGCTTCGCGTCGAATCCGCCCCCGATTGGCATGGCCTTTGCACCATCTGGTGCAGAGTCCATTCAGCCGCGCGCATTGCGCACGCGACCAACCGGAGAACGACATGTCCTGCATCAAATTGAACGACCTCTCGCTGAACCTCGCGCTCGATCGCAAAGCGATGGCGGCGATTCGCGGTGGCGGCGGCGCGCCATGGATCTATGGCTGGATTCAGCCGTACGTGCCGCAAACGCCGAGCATTGGGCCGGTGGTCAATCTGTACGAGGTCTCCAACAACTTCTATGCTAACCAGATGATCAACCAGTTCCAGTCGGTCGACGTACGCAACACCGGCGCGAACGCAAACCTCACCGTGTCTCCGGACGCACGCAACCGAAACGATATGGTGTAGCCGTTGTGACATGCGAGAGCCAATTTCGCTGGACGTCGTCCGCGCGTTCCGACCCGGGACGGGTCCGCGAAATCAACGAAGATGCCTGCCTCGACGAGCCCGAAGCGGGACGCTGGGCTGTCGCCGATGGGATGGGCGGTCACGCGGTCGGCGACGTTGCGAGCCGCACCGTGATCGACGCGTTGACTCAACTGGCCGCGCCGCACGGCCTCAGAATGCTGATCGCCGATGTGCGCGCGCGTCTGCAAACCGCGAACCGTCAATTGCGCGACGAAGCCGCGCGCCGCCAGGTGCAGCGCATCGGCAGCACCGTGGTCGTGCTGCTTGCATGCGATCGCTTCTGCGGCTACGTGTGGGCCGGCGACAGCCGCATCTACCTGTACCGCGCGGGGCAATTGCGGCAACTGACGCGCGATCACAGCCAGGTCGAGGAGCTGCGCTCGCTCGGCGTCATCACCGACGAAGAGGCGCGCCATCATCCCGCGCAGCACATGATCACGCGCGCGGTCGGGGCAACGGATTCGCTCGAACTCGACGACGACGCGATCGAAGTCGCCGACGGCGACGTGTTCCTGTTGTGCAGCGACGGTCTCAGCAACGAACTGAGCGACGACGAGATCGCCGACGTGCTGACCACGGCGGAGCGCGAAAACGCATGTTGCCAACTCGTCGACCTCGCGCTCGCGCGCGGCGGGCGCGACAACATCACCGCAGTGGTCGTCGAAGCGCAGGACCCGAATGCGGCGGACAAGACCTTGCTGAACCCGGCGCCTTGATGATCTTCAGGCGCGCGTTTCACCGAGCGTTCAGTGGTCCTTCACTCAGCCTTCGTCGTCTTCCTCGTCGCGCTCGTTCGCGCCGTTCTTCGTGGACGGCGCATTGCGATTGCGGAAATCCTTCGAGTGCAGGCCGTGCTTTTTCAGCAGCATCTGCAAGTGCGAGCGATTCATATCGATGCGCCGCGCCAGTTCGGCGACGGTCCCGCTGACTTCACGCAGTCCGCGTTCGAGGAACGCTTTCTCGGCGTCGTCGCTGGCCGCCCGCTTCGCGTCGCTCAACGACATCAGATTCGCGACGCTGATCGGCTGCTCGCCGCTCGCCTGTCCGCCCTCCGCCTGCGCCGCCGCCGAACCGGGTGCGGCGGGTCGCATATCGAGCGGCAAATGCTCGACGTCGGCCATGTCTGCAGCCAGACATGAGATGCGGTACATCACGTTGCGCAATTCGCGAATGTTGCCCGGATACGCGTAGCTCAATAGAAAGTCCCGCAAACGCGGCGTCAACCTGACTGGCCGGCGTTTCAGCGTGCCCGCCGCTTCGTCGCCGAACCACGCAATCAGCAACGGAATTTCGTCGCGCCGTTCGCGCAGCGGCGGCAACGTCACGTGAATCACGCTGAGCCGGTAGAACAGATCCTCGCGAAACCGGCCTTCCTCGCTGAGCTTGCGCAGATTGCGATTGGTCGCCGCGACGATGCGCGTATCGACCGCGATCGTTTCGTCGGAGCCGACGCGTTGAATCTCGTGCGCCTCGAGCACACGCAGCAGCTTGACCTGGCCCGCGAGCGGCAACTCGCCGATTTCGTCGAGAAAGATCGTACCCGTATGCGCGCTTTCGAATTTGCCCTTGCGGTCGTTCGACGCGCCGGTGAATGCGCCCTTGCGATGCCCGAATAGTTCGGATTCGAGCAGATTGTCCGGAATCGCGCCGCAGTTCACCGAAATGAACGGCTTGTCCGCACGCGAGCCGTTCGCGTGAATCACTTTCGCCATCAGCTCCTTGCCGGTGCCGCTTTCTCCATCGATCAACACCGGCAAATCGGTTGGCGCCGCTTTTTCCGCGATTTCGAGCGATTCGAGCAAACGCGGGTTGTCGCCGAACGTGCCCTCGAAAATGAAGCTGCGTTCGAGTAGTGCCTTGCGGCGCGCACCGCGCGATTGCTCCGCGCTCGTCTGCGGCTCGCCCGCGGTGGCCGCCTGCACGAAGCGCTCCTTGTGCGAAAGCTGCATCACTTCGTCGCGCAACGACGTGGCCTGCCTCAGCAGCTTGTCGATATCGGCGCGTTCGAGCCGCGACGACCAGCGCAACGTGGAGCGCAGGATCTCGATCCGCTCGATCAGTCCCGCGTACGATATCGCGGGACTCGCCTCTTCAATCTGGTCGAGTATCTTCATCATGATGCACTCAACTGTTTCTGCACGAGCTGATAGTACATGCCGCCGCGCTGGATCAGCTCCTCGTGACGGCCCTGTTCGACGATCGCGCCTTCATACAGCACGAGAATCTTGTCCGCGCGCATGATCGTGCTGAGCCGATGCGCGATGATCACCGCCGTGCGGCCCTTCAGGATGTCGTGCATGTTGCCGAGAATATTGCTTTCCGATTGCGAGTCGAGCGCCGACGTCGCCTCGTCGAACACGAGCAGACGCGGATCGTGATACAACGCACGCGCAATGCAAAGCCGCTGGATTTGACCGCCCGACAAACCGATGCCGCGCTCGCCGACGATCTGCTCATAACCGAGCGGCATCTTGCTGATGAAGCCATGCGCGTCGGCCATTTTCGCGACTTCCTCGATGCGGCGGCGCTCCGGCGCGTCGTCCCCGCTTGCGATGTTCTCGGCGATCGTGCCCGAGAACAGCAGATTGCTTTGCATCACGTAGCCGATTTGCGCGCGGAAATAAGTCTTGTCGATCACGCCGGAGTCATAGCCGTCGATCATCATTTTCCCTTCGCTCGGCTGATAGAAGCCAACCAGCAGCTTCGCGAGCGTGGTTTTTCCCGACCCGCTGCGCCCGACGATCGCGACCAGTTCACCCGGCTTGATATCGAAGCTGATGTTCTCCAGCACATAAGCGGAATCCTCCTCGCCATAGCGGAAGTACACGCCTTGCAGGCTGATTTCGCCTTGCAGCTCCGGCAGCATCACGCGCGAGGGCAAATCCTGCGGCTTCTGTTCGGGCTCGATATCGAGCACATCGCCGAGCCGTTCCATCGCGACACCCGCATCGTTGAGCATGCTCCACAAGCCGACGAGACCCATCAGCGGACTCAATACGCTGCCCATGAATGCATTGAACGCGATCAGCTGACCGATCGTCAATTCACGCGCGAGTACCAGATTCGCGCCGACCCAAAGAATCGCAATCGTCGTTGCCGCATTCAGCAATTGACTGCCAAAGCCGACCAGAATATTGAATGCGTGAGCGCGATACTGCAATTCGAGCGCCTTTGCGTATTTCTTCTCCCAGCGCAACCGTACCGGCCGCTCGATGCCCATGCCCTTGACGGTCTCGACGCCGGCCAGAGCTTCCATCAGGAACGACTTCGCCTCGGTCGACGCCGTGAACACCTCGCGTGCGTAGCCCTTGATCTTCGGCGTCGCGATCACCGTGAGCCCCATGATCGGAATGACGAACGCGATCAACACCAGGGTCATCTTCACGTTGTACACGAACATGATCGTGAAGTAGATGAAGATCATCAGCAGATTCAGCGCGGTCGTCACGGTGGATTCGGTCAGGAACGCGCGGATCGTCTGGTTTTCCTGAAAGCGCGCGAAGATATCGCCGGTCTTGCGCTTCGCGAAGAACGAGAACGGCAGCGACAACGTATGCTTGAAGAACTGCGACATCATCGCGAAGTCCATGTTGCGAACCATGAAGTTCGCCAGGTACGCGCGAATCGTCGACATCAGCTGCGTGAAGACATTGGAGATGATGAGCCCGCCGATCAGCATATGCAGCAGACTGACGTTCTGATGCACGATCACGCCGTCCAGAATGTTCTGAATGATCAGGGGTGGAATCACGCCGAGCACCTGAATCACGAAGGTCGCCAGAAACAGATAGCCGAGTATCTTGCGGTACGGCTTCAGATAGCCGACAAAGCGAATCCACGGCGAGCGCTCGGCCGACATCTGCAGCAGCTGCGATCCGCCGGTAAACAATAGGCAGGTGCCGCTCCACCCGCGTTCGAAATCTTCGACGCTCAGCTTTCTGAAACCGAGTGCCGGGTCCGCCACCCAGACATGGTCTTTCGACAGCCCGTACACGACCACATAGTGATAGCCCTCCCAATGCACGATGAACGGCAGATCGAAGCCGCGCAGCGAATCGAACGTGCATTGCACGCCGCGCGTCGTGAAGCCGAGCGACTCGCCCGCGCGCGCGAGGCTGTCGAGCGTCGCACCCTGCGTCGTCACGTTCGCGAGTTCGCGCAATTTGCCGAGCGTCATCGGAATGCCGTAATGGCGGCAGATCATCGCGAGACACGCGGCGCCGCAATCCATCTCCTCGGCCTGCTCGACGAGCGCGAAACGCCGGATGATCTTCTCGCCGAGTTCCGGTTTGCTCTGCAGGTCGAGCATCAACGGCAGCTTGCGCCGCTGCTCGAGCCGCTTTTGCCGCTGTAATTCGCGGTCGCCATAGCGGATGCGCTCGTCGAGCACTTCTCGCAGTTTCGGATTGCGCTCGAGAATGAAATGAACGGTGCGCTCGGGGATGACCAGCAGCCGCGTGTCGGTGGTTGCAACGACCGATGCCATCTGTTCCTGGCGCATCAGGCACGCCTTCTCGCCGAATATCTCCCCTTTGCCGAGCGTCGCGAGCGTATAGTCGTGGCCCTCCTCCTGCCGCACGATGCGCACCTGGCCTTGCCGCACCACATAGAGCCGCCTGTCGTCGCGGCCCTCCTGTTTCAGAATCTCCTTGCCGGCAGCGACCCGTTTTGCGCCGACGCTGCGCACGTACTCTTCGAGTTCCGCCTTGTTCAGCTTGCCGCGCAGATCGAACAATTGCGCGACGAAGCCCCCGGCCGAATTGATCGCCACATAGCTGGCGACGAACGCCAACGCGGCGGCGTTGCCCGCCATCACCGGTTCGATCGCGCTGCGCGGAATGAACAGCACTTCGGTCTTGCCCGACGAACGTACCGACGCTTCGTGAACGTACGAGCGCAACATCGCAATGTCGGCAAAGATCTCGCCCGACTTGCGCACGCCCATGCTGGATTCCTTGCCGTGCTCCTCGGTGAAGATTCGTACCGTGCCCGAGCGGATCACGTAGAGACCTTCGGCCACTTCACCGGCCGAGCACACCGTTTCGCCGAACGAATAGAACTTTGCCTGCGCGTACTCGGCAAGCCGCTCGATTTCGTCGCGCGAGAACGGCGACAGGATCTCCACCGAAGCGAGAAAATCGGCGGTGGAAGGCGCGGATGGCGCGGTCTGGAGGGCGTCCATGTATCGGTGAGCCTCGCTTTATCGGGCGCTAGTCGGGCACTAGCGCGCTTCGATCACGTGTTCCTGGGCGCGGGCAATGAGCCAGCTCTCGCGCAGCAAACGGCGGATTTCGGTGGCCACGTCGGCATCGAGCGTGGCCGGATATTTGGCCGTGACCGCGAAGATCTCGAAACACGAACGGTCGGCCGACGGAAACGGCCCAAGCAGATCGCCGACCGCCGCATTGAAGATCTTCGCCTCGATATCGGGCTTCAGCGAACCGCGCAGTACCTTGCCGATCACGCCGCCCGACTCGCGCGTATCGGCAATCGAATGCTCGCGCGCCATCTCGCCGAAGGCGTCGGGGTCGTCGTGCAGGTACGAGATCATTTCCTTCGCCTTGCCTTCGCTATCGAGCACGATATGGCTGACTTCGATCGCGTCGAACTTCGGTGAATTCAGCGCGAAGTAATCATGGATCGCCGCGTCGTTACCGATGTCGTCGAGCATCTTCTCCTGATAGAGCCCGTCGGTAATGAACGCCTCGAATTCGTCGAGGCTCACGTGCAGCGCGTCGAGATAATGATTCATGTCCGCCGCGCGATGCAGCCCGCGCACGCGGCGAAACTGGTCCGCGCGCTGCTGGATTTCGTCGGCGCTGACGGCGACGCCCTGCTTCTTCGCCGCATGGACGGTAAGCTTGTCGCGCACGATCTGCTCGACCAGGCTCTCGAACTGGCCGGTCAGTTTCAGAAGACGAATGAACTCGTCCACGTCCACGACTTCGTCATCGATACGCACTATCGCGGTCATTTGCTCGGCTCCTTTCGTGGATGTTTGATTCGCGCGCTCAACCCGCCACCTCTCTGAACGGATCGAGACCGAGGTCGATCAGGCGCCGCTCGCGCACGACGATTTCCGCATTGGCGGTCATGCCGTAACGCAGCGGATAACGCGTGCCGGCCACCTGGTAGTAGTCCTTGTCCAGCGTGACACGGCCTTCGTAGACCGGCTGCTTGTCCTGCGCGGATGGCTTCGTGGCCGGCGAGATATATGCGAGCGTGCCGCTGATCAACCCGTAGCGCTGGTAAGGAAACGCGTTGAACTTCAATTTGACAGGCAGGCCCACGTGCAGAAAGGCGCGGTCGTGTTCGGAGATTTCGATCTTCAGCACGGGCCGCGCGTCTTTTGGCGCAATGCCGCCGAGCGGTGCATTCGCCTGAATCTTGTCGCCGCGCTGCGTCGACGTGACGTCGGTGATCACGCCTGAAACCGGCGCGAGAATCAGCAGAAAATTGTCTTTATCGATGTTCTCGAAACGCACGCGCGCGGCGGCATCGGCTTCGAGGCGCGCGCTTTGCAGTTGCACGCGCAGTTTGTCTTCCGCATCGGTGATGTCGCGCACCGCCTGATCGTATTGCAGCTGCAGATCGGTGCTTTGCTGGCCGCTCGTCGCGAGTTGCGCATTGGCCTGCGCGTATTCATGGCTCAGACGAAAGTCGAGCTCGGCCAGCTTCGACTGCGCGACACGGTAAGCGTTATCCGCTTCGAGCGCGGCCGTGCGTTTCTGCTCGACCTGTAATTCGGCAATGCCACCGCCGCCCGGCTGCGCGAACAGCCGCGAATAGCGATCGAGTTCCTGATTCGCCGCTTCGCGCGTGCGGCGCGCGTTGTCGAGCGAGCTGCGCGCTTCGTCGAGTTCGGCCTTCTGCCCTTCGGCAAGCTTCGTCGTGCCTTCTGAAACGCGATTCTCGTGCAAGCGCTCCTCGACTTCGAGTTGCGCCTTCAACGACGCGGCCTTGCGTTCCATCAACGCCTTCTTCTCCGGGAACTGCTTCCATTCGCGTTCGGCGTCTTCGAGCTTCACTTGTGCCTGTAACGCGTTGCTCGCTGCCTCGATCGCGCCGCGCGCATTGAGCCGCGCGAGCACGTCGCCTTTCGACACCGGCTGCCCCTCGGCGATATACAGATCCGCGAGTTCGCCGTCGATTGGCGTATAGATGCGCCGCACCTCCGATTCCGGCGACAACGTGCCGGGCGCGCTGACGATCACATCCGCGCGGCCGACGAACGACCACAGCAAACCCGACACGACGAGCGCGACCATCGCCCAGATCAGCGCGCGCGCAAGCCGCACCGGCTCGGATGTCAGAATCGCAATGCCTTCGACGCTATGATCTTCGAGCGCCTCCGACAACGGTCTAGGGTGAGGATCGCGTTTCACTCTGATCGCCTCCAATCAACGCGAGCTTCGCTTTCAGCAGCCCAGGGTCCAGCACCATGCGCAACTCGGTCAACGAGCGGCGCTGCAAACTCGCTTCGGCTTCGATATCCGCGAGCAGGCGATCGAAGTCGGCGGGATGATCGGCCTTCAACTGCGTATAGATGCGCATGCCCTGGCGTGCCGCCGTCTGCGCCTCGCTCAGCAGACGCGCCTCGTTGCGAAAGCCCGGCGAGATGCCGGCTTCGAGCCGCTGCGTGCCGCCGATCGGGCCGTTCGCGCGGTACTCTTTCCACAGGCTTTGCGCGCGCACCAGCAGATCTTGCGCATGCGCGAGTGCCTTGTCATGCAATGCGGCCACGTCTTTCTGGAGCGCCTGCACGAACCATGCGTCGGTCCGCGGATCGAGGCTCGCGTAGAACGACAGCAGACGCTGGTCGTAATCTTTCCCGTCACGCGTTTTCCGCAGATCGTTGTATTGATCGGACAACGCCTTCTTGTGCGTCGCTTCGGCCGCGAGCACATCGGACCACGGGCTCGCCGGCATCGACTGCAAATCGTTCAGCGCCTGCTGCGCGTCGCCGCGCTGCCACGCGGCATCGACCGCGTCCTGCCGTTGAACGATGTCCGGCGACGGCAAGCGCGTCGCCGCAAGCTGCTGGAATTGCGCCTGAAAAGGCGGCGTACTGAAGCGCACCGTTTTCATCATCGCCAACAATGACGTCAATTGACGGCTCAACGCGGCATTCAGCAACCCGGTGTATTGGCGCAAATCGTCGCGCACTCTATCGAGCCCCGCGAGCCGAGGATAACGCTGCGCGTAATCGTCGAGTACCGGCGGCAGCGCCTCGGGTTTGTCGCGCGAAAGTTCGGTATGAATTACGCCATTGAGCCGATCGATCGCGGCGACGTACACCGAATCGTCGCTTTCGAGCTTGCGCAGATGGCTGAGCGTGTGTGCGTAGGGCTCCGCGAAGACCGGCACGTAACTCGCAATCCGATCGAGCGCGCGCTGGTGACTCGCCGCGTCATCGTCCCAGCGGTGCAGCAGACCGTTGATCGTCGCTTCGTCCGTATACATGCGGATTGGCGCGTCGACGCCGCCACGCGCCGCGACGAAGCGTTCGAGATCGCCGACCCATTGCAATTCGCCGACCAGCGACGCGGCATCGGCGTCATTTCCGCTCAACGCCCTCATGTTCTTCAGCAGCGTGTCGGCCTGGTCGAACTGCGCTTTTTGCACGGCTTCGATCCAGCCCGGCAAGTTCGCTTTCAACAACGCCTCGCTCGCGAGCGAGCTGATTTTCGTGTCCGCCGGATGCGTGGCCAGATAGCCGCGCGCCATCGTGAGAGCGCTCGAGTAATCACCGCTCGCGAGCAGGCTCTTCAACTCCCGTTCCGATGAACCGTGCAGATAAAGGCCCACGCCAAGCGCAACCACGATCGCGATACCCGCTGCGCCCCATGCCGCCGCGCGCCGCACATTGGTGCGCTCGCCGTCCGCTAACGCCTTGTGGAGTTCGCCGGCGATCATCTTCCAGCGACGCGGCTTACCTCTTGCCGCGCTTTTAGCTTTGCCGCTTCTTTCGTTCGCGCCGTCTCTCGTATCGGCGGGATGCCCCGCTTGCGCACCTTTGGCGCCCTGCGCGCCATTTGCCGTCCCCACTCCGTCTCGCTTCGCGCGCGCGGAGCCCGGCTGCGCCGCGTCATTCACTTCGTCTTCGCGTTGCAGCGCCGGATCGACGCAAAAGATGTCGAGAAACGAATGCGCAGCGCCGACGAAGGTCGTCTTGTCGGCATCGGCGGCACTGTCGACAGCGGGCTGAAGAGAGAGCTGGGTCACGGTGGGTTCGCCGTCGGCGGAGTTCCGTAGCGACACCCTGTAGACGAAGTGGTCGCCGCCAAATGCAACGACATCGCCGTCCGCTAGTGCAAGCGCCGATTCGCCGATCCGCTGTCCATTCACGAACGTGCCGTTGGTGCTGCCGAGATCCTCGACATACAGCTCGCCGCCCTTCAGAAACAGGTGCGCATGGCGCCGGGAAATGTAATTGACCTGGTGCGGATAACGGTCTTTGTAGCGCGAGAAAACCTCGTCCGTTTTACTGATCAGAAATGGAAAAGCCAGCACGTCGACCGGCTGCAGACCCAGGTCATCGCGCTGCGGCACCAGCAATAGATGAATGAGGGGAGAAGCGCTTCCACCCGTGACGACGCGCGCGCGCGGCTCGATGCCGACGCGATAGCGCAGTTCGCCGCCAAAGCAGAGTTCATCGCCGGCGCGTACACGCGCGGGGGTTTGTCGCACCGCGATGCCGTTGACCGTCGTGCCGTTCTTGCTGCCGAGATCGGCAACATAAATCGCGCCATGCTCGATGAAAACGCGCGCATGTCGGCGCGAGAGAGCGGCGGTCCATGGTGCGGGATAGTCGCTGAACGGCGCTTCGCTGCGGCCGATGGCGAACAGGTTGTCGACGATGCGAATGGCGTCGAGCGCGGGGCGCTGCGCGCAGGCAACCGGTGACAACACCACGTCGAAGGCAGCGTCCACTGTCACGCGCATTTCAGCAATCGGAGCTTCGCCGGTGGCCATTTTATCTGGATCGCTAAGCGTTTACCTGCCGCGGCGGGAACGCGGGGCGAACTGGACGAAGAACAACGGCGCAACGATATTGTCGTGAAGAGCCACGCAAACGCTGACCCCTAAAGGATTGTAAGTCACGCATCGAGAGTGTCAATTTGGATATCGCCGGATGAGAAGACCGCGGATAAGCCGTCAGCCGACGAAATACCCGCGCGGTACGCCAACTCGTGGATTAGCTCAATGTTTCGTTACTTCTCTTTGACCTGCGCTTGCACGTCGACACCTGGCCATCCGCCGCCGAGCGCCTTATAAAGCGTTACCGTGTCGGACAGAATCAATTGGTGGTTTTCCAGCAACGCCTGTTGCGCCTCCAGCAAGGTCCGCTCGTCTTCGAATACTTCGAGTTGCGACACGACGCCAAGGCGCAGTTGCGACTGGATCTGATCAGCGACGATCTGCAGGCGCGACACCTGCTGCTGCAATTCCGCGTGCTGCGCCTTATGGGCACTCAGATTGACGAGCGCGTTCTCCACTTCCTCGAATGCGCCCATCACGGCCACGCGATATTGCTGCTCGGCGACTTTCGATTGCGCCTCGGTCACCTTCACATGTGCGCGCACGCCCGGATCGAACAGCGGAAAATTGATGCTCGGCATCAGGCCGAACGTGAACGACTTCAGCAACTGGTTAAGCGCGTAACTTGCCGTGCCGCCTTGCGCGGTGAGGCCGATGCTCGGCAATTGCGCGAGCTTCGACTGACCGACGAGGTCATAGGCCTCGAGCACCCTGAATTCGGCCGCCACCACGTCGGGGCGGCGCGACAGCAATTGCGCGGGCAAACCATCGGGCACGCCCGGCAATTTCACGCGCTCCTGTAAATGGCCCTGCGGCACATGGAATTCGCCGGCCGGCACGCCGAGCAACGTGCATAACGCGTTGTCGGAGACCGCCCGCGATCGGCGCAGATCATAGAGATCGTTGGTGAGCCGGTTGATCTCCGCCTGCTGGCGCAACACCTGCGTTTGCGGCACGAGCCCATTGCGCGCCTGGCCTTCGTAGATCGTCAGGATTTGCTTGTTCGTGGCGATGGTCTTTTGCTGCTGTGCGATCTGGTCGTCGAATTGCAGGATCTGGAAATAGGTACTGGCCACATTCGCGACGAGTTCGAGATACCCCGCGCGCCAATCCGCCTCGCTCGCGTGGAATTCGGCCTTTTGCGCCTGCACGCCTTTTTCGACCTTGCCCCAGATGTCGATGTCCCAGTTCACCTGCAGCGCGAGGTTGTACGTCTTCGTCAAAGGCTGGCCAGTCGTCTTCGTATAGTCGGCGCCGGCACCGAGGTCCACCGTCGGCAATGCGGCCGCGCCTGTCTCGCTGATCTGCGTGTGCGCGACTTCGATGCGTGCGGCCAGCACCCGGATATCGAAGTTGCCGTCGATCGCCTTGTCGATCAGCGTATCGAGGTACGGGTCCTGGAAGCCCTTCCACCAGTCGCGCTCGATCGTCTGTGCGGCCGATACCGGCGCGCCCTTGCGATCCGACCACGATGTCTTGGCCGGCGTGTCCGGGCGTTGATAAGCCGGCATGCTGACGTCGACGCACGCGCTCACTGCCAAAGCGCACATCGTTGCCGCGCAGATCCCGCGCAGTACACGGGCTATGCGGCGAGGCGTCCTGGCTTCAGCAGGAACCCGCTGAAGGTCCAGCGAATCACACGACGAATCGAACGATGACTCCGGCAATGCTGACACGGTGGTCTCCAGTTGCACCCGCCTGTTTCGCGCGAGATGCCCGGTTTTTCAGCCCGAGCCGCTTCCGCGCGGCTTCGGCAATGAAGCGGCGGAAAAGTCGATGCGGGGAGCGGCGGATACGCGAAGGATGCGTGGAAAGGACGATTGGATTAGCGGTCTTTTTGAGCGATGCGCCTGTTGGGGCACGCACACGCGGCCGCCCGGGCCGCGCGTGCGCCGCTCACTACCCGTTGTTGACGTTGCTCGAGTAAATGGTCGGTTGGATGTAGGTGGTCGTACCGCTGACCAGCGCCGAGTCGTTGCCGTTCGCGCTCTGGATGTTCATTTCCGTGTTGATCATCTGCGTCGTGGAGACGTTCTTGATGCTGCTCGGCGCATAGACGGGCGCGTAGCTGAGGTACGACGGCATCGAATAGTAGCCGTTGCCACCGCGCACGGCGCTCATCGCCTTGCTGTCGAGTTGTTCGGTGTTGGACAGGTCCTTGATCATCAGCGTGTTCATGGCAAATCTCCTGGGAATGGGAAAGCGCATCGTGGTGCGTCGGGTTCGAGCAACTTGTCTGCTCGGGCGCTACTGATGCATGGGCTATGCCAGGAGTGCCTTGCTTTCGTCATTCGCGTCCTGAACGCCTTGTAGCAAAGGCCAGGAAGATCGCACCCGCTGTCCCGACGCTGACGAGCGGCAGAGCGAGACCGGTGAATGGTGGATCGCAGCCGACAGCGCGCGCGCCATTGTTGGCTGCTCGATGACAGTCAGCGCGCGATCACCGTGATCTTCTTCGAATACACCGGCGGGTTGTGCGGCATATGCATGTCGTCGCCCATCAACAGCTGCAGCGTATGCTTGCCTGGCGGCAATGAAATCATCGTTTCCGTTTCGCCGGCGCCGAAATGCAGATGATGGCGATCTGAGGGTATCTCCTGATCCATCGGCGGCAGATCGGTATCGATCAGAAGATGATGGTGGCCGGTGTTCGGGTACTTCACGCCTTTCGGCGCGACCCCCATGAAACGCAGACCGAACCACACGCGAAACGGTTTATTGGCGGGCACCACCTGGCCATCGTTCGGATAGCCGATATACGCGTAGGCGCCGGGCGGCGACGGCGTCGCTGCCCACGCGCCCTGCGGCGCGGTCGATACCGTCAGCGCCGCTGCGACGAATGCCGCGGCCGCAATGATCTTCTTCATCAGGACTCTCCGTTCCGGCTTGACCAGTTCGAACGAACGGACCGCGTTAGTTCTTTAGCACGGTGATGGTGATCTTCTTCGAATACACGGGCGGCACGTGCGGCACGTGATTATGGTCGCCGAGAATCAGCTGCAGCGTGTGCTTGCCGGGCGGCAACTCGATGCGCGCGTCGGTTTCGCCCGCGCCGAAATGCAGGTGCTGGCGATCCGATGGAATCTCCTGATCGAGCGCGGGCAAATCCGTGTCGATCAGAAGATGATGGTGGCCGGTATTCGGAAACGCGACGCCCTTCGGACACACGCCCATATTGCGCAGCCCCATGCGCACCCACAACTTTCCGCCGTGAATCACCGCGCCATCCGACGGCCAGATGATGTACTCCTCGGCCCCCGGCGGAGACGGTGTCCGCTCGGCGCGCGCAACGCCGCCAGTGCCGATACCGAGGCAGACCGCGACGAGCGTCGCGCACACCGCCGCGCGTAATCCGCCGCGACGCGCTTGCGCCGGATCACGACTGCCGAAAAGAAAGGAAACACGGGTTCTTCGCATAGCGCACTCTCCCGAACAGGAGTCATGGCTTGGGCCCGGCTATCGATGACCTTCCGGGTGTTCGAGCGGCACGTCGCGGGTTGAATCCGGCAGGCAGCCACCTAGTTAAAACGACCGTGTGACGTGACTTTGTGAATCAGCTTAGGACGTATCTTGCCAAAAAGATACGCAATGCTCGTTAACCGTATGACGCGTTAAGGACTCCCGGACAGTTGTGACGCAAAGCGCGTGCTATCGTTAATCAAGAGCGCAGGCAGCGCGAGCGTGGTGCACGAATGCCTGAACTCTGTCCGGTACAAACAGGATATAAAGATGTGGCGACAATTCCTGCTGGTGTGCATGGTTGGGGCAATCCAGGCGCAGTGGGACAGTGCCGATGCCGCGACGCAACGTGAAAGCATCGAGCCGAGCCCGGCTTGGGTAGCGAGTCATCCGGCGCGGCCGGCGGACACCGCTTTGCTCCCTTCACCCTTTGCTTCGTCACGCGACGACACGCATTCGCGGCGTGTCGCGCTCGTGATCGGAAATGGCGACTACGGTGACGCCACTAACCCGATCCGCGCCAACGCGCCGCGCGACGCCGAATCGATCGGCGCTGCGCTCCGTGCGCGTGGCTTCGAAGTCATCACGCGCACGAATGCTACGCCGCCGCAAATGCGCGCGGCCATCGACGAATTTCAACGACGATTGCAAACAGGCGATATCGGAGTGTTCTATTTCGCCGGACACGGCATGCAGGTAGGCGCACAAACGCTGCTTTTGCCGGCGGGACTCGATGCGCGAGCCGACATCCGCGCGCCGGTGTCGCTACTGAATAACGGCGTCGATCTGAATACCGTTTTGCATGCGATGCAATCCGCCCGTGCCGGCCGGCTCAATCTCGTGATTCTCGATACGTGCCTCGACAATCCATTTGCCCCCGCCGCGGTTGCGATCGATAAACCGAGGATCGCTGCCAACACCGTGATTGCCTATGCAACCGCACCGGGCGGTTTCGCGGCGGACGGTCCGCGCCATGGCGTCTATACCGATGCCTTGCTGCAAGCGCTCAACGACGCCGACGCATCGTCCCGATCGCTCGCCGCGCTGTTCCGACAGGTCGGCGCCGAAGTACGCGCCGCTACACGCGGAACGCAGCAACCGTGGCTCTCTGTCGCGCGTTCATCCATTCCCACAAGTGGCGAAGGCGCTATCGAGTCGTCGAATACGTCAGAGCGTCGCGCCATCACGCCGCGCAGTCGCGGCATCATGCCCAAGGAAAGCGGCGAACAATACGAAATCACGTTCTGGGATTCGATCAAGGACAGCAACTACCCAGCCGATTACGAGGCTTATCTGAAGGCCTATCCGAATGGCCGCTTCGCCACACTCGCGCATGCGCGTATCGATCGATTGCGCGCGGCGGCATCGGCTCCCGCGGTGAGCGCCGCGCCGGCTGCACCGCCAGCCGCGCCCGCGACGCAGAGCGGTCACGTCGCGCCACCCACGCCGCCTGCCCACGTCATGCATCCCGCGACGCAAGCCAGCGCAGCCGCGCCGCCACCGCGCCCCGCCGCCGCGCCATCGCCAACGCCGCCCGCCACGGCCGCCGCGGCGCCATTCGCCGAAAAGACCGTCGCCCATCCCCCGACGGCCGGTGAAATCCGCGACTGCGCGGCTTGTCCGGTCATGGTCGCGGTACCCGCCGGCTCGTTCGCAATGGGCAGCAATACCGACGATCCGTCGGAAAAGCCCGTGCATCACGTGAGCATTGGCGCGCCCTTCGCGATCGGTAAATTCCCCGTGACGGTCGAGCAATGGAATGCGTGCGTCGCCGCCGGCGCCTGCCAGAAGCTGACGCCGCAGAGCAATAGCATCAAGACCGCACCCGCGCGTGATCTCAGTTGGGACGACGCGCAGCAGTACGTCAAGTGGCTCGCCAAAACGACCGGCAAACCGTACCGTCTGCCGACCGAAGCCGAATGGGAATACGCGGACCGCGCCGGCACCACGACCGCGTACTGGTGGGGCGAGCAGATGCGCAAGGGCAACGCCAATTGCAAGGACTGCGGCGACCCGTGGCACAAGGAAGGCCCGGAAAACGTCGGCACGTTCGCCGCGAATCCGCTGGGTCTGTACGACATGAACGGCGGTGTCTGGGAGTGGACCGCCGACTGCTGGCACAACACCTATCAGGGCGCGCCCGTCGATGGCCACGCGTGGGACTCGCCCGGCTGCGAGATGCGCGCGATTCGCGGCGGCTCATGGCGCGAAGGCGGCGACTACATGCTCAGCGCGACGCGCTTCAAATACAGCGCGGGCGTGCGCCAATCGCAGAACGGTTTTCGCGTCGTCAAGGATCTGCACTAAAAGCCGTGTCGATTGGCTTCCTGACGGATCATCGCGTCGCGGGTCTGGTCGTAAGCGGGGCGAAGTCCGCCAACAGGCGATCCTGCCCGTATTGACCGCCAATCTGCTTGAGCCGGGTCTCGAGCGCGCGCAGATAATCGGCGCGCGCTTCGCTTTCCGGGCGCAGCTTGTCGAACAGCGGCACCGGCGTCACCACCAGCACCACCATTTCCGAGCCGAACGGCTTCGATACGGTCCAATCGCCCGCATTGCTGCCGATCGTGTACGGACCGCCGTTCGCCTGCATCTGATTGTCCGGCCACAGACGACTGGGCACCATGTGCACGACGTGGCCATCTAGCTGGTAGTAGTCGACGGTCGCAAAGGAATCGAACGGCGGGGCTTTCAGGTCGACCACCAGCGAGTCGTTCTCGGTGAGAAAACCGCTTGGCGGACGCATCTGCAGCGACGCCACGCGCCCCGCCTGCCAGTTGCGCACCAGAAACGGCGCGAGCGTTTTGACGAAGTCGCATTTATCGTCGGCGAGCGGCCGCACGTCTAGCGAAACCGTATCGACGCCAGGCAGCGCCGCCAACGTCTCCTTCAGATGCGCGGCACCGTATCGCTGCGACAGGAAACCGCGTACCGTCAGTGCGTGGTCCTGCACCGCGCCCGATAAAGCCGAACACGGCACCTGGGCAAGCGTGGGCGTGATCGCGGCGAGCGTCAACGCGGGCTTCGGCGCGGGCGCCGGAGGAGGCGTTGTCTGCGCGACATTCGTTGCAGGCGCGACAGCGGACGCCCCAGCCGCCCGATCGACCTGATCGCCCTGCGATCGCGCCGCCTCGGTTTGTGCGGCGTGCTGCCGGCTGGACCCCGAGCGAAAAGCGAACACGCCCACGGTGACCGCGCACACGATGGCGAGGCCAGCGAGCCCGACCCACGCGAGCGTCCCGGACTTCTCCGCGCGCGCTTCATTGTCGAACTCGGCGATAAAGCGCACGACGCTCGGTATCCGCGTATTGCGATCGAACGACAACGCGGCACGCAACGCGCGCCACTGTCGCGCATCGAGATTCGCCGGACGCTGCGGCTTGAAATCGGCATTGCGCGCCTGCGTGGCCGACAGGCGATCGAACGGATGATGTCCCGTCAACAGCTCGTACGTGATGCAGCCAAGCGCGTAGATATCGTCGCGCGGGTCCGGCTCGCGATGCTCGATCATCTCCGGGCTCGCATAGGCCGGCGTCAACGCGCCGAGACTGCCGGGATCGAACACCGTCGCGTCGCTCTCCTCTTCAGGCCGCTGGAATACGCGCGCGATGCCGAAGTCGATCACTTTCACTTCGGCATTCGTGGTCAAAAACACGTTCGCGGGTTTGAAATCGCAATGGACGAAGCCGCGTTCGTGCGCGTACGCGAGCGCCGCGCACATGCCGCGCACGATCGGCAGCGCGGCCCGCACCGGCATGCCCTGATAGCCCGGCGTGCGCAGCAGCTGGCTCAAGGGTTTGCCGCTCAGGTACTCCATCGTCAGATAGACGATCGGCCCGTCGCGGTCGAAGTCGTAGACGGTGATGATGTTGCGATGCGCGAGTACCTGCGCCTTGCGCGCCTCGCGCTGCAGCGCGACCAGCGAATTCGGATTGCCGCGAAACTGGACGTTCAGCACCTTGATCGCGAGATAGGGCTTGCGATCCGACGCTTCGAGCTTGCGCAGATCGAGCGCCTTGTACACGGTGCCCATGCCGCCCACGCCGAGGCACTCCTCGAGCACGAAGCGGTTGTTCAGCGTATCGCCGATGCCTTTGATGGTCTCGTGCGCGGCGCTGCCGGCAGTACTCGCGGCGCCCGCACTGCCAGCGCTCGACGAACGCAGCGACGGTAGATCGACCGTGGTCTGGATGCCGGTTTCCTCGCCACCCGCCGCGACGTTCGACACGCGCAGCAGCTCGATGCGCCGCCGCACTTCCAGGTAGAGATCGTCGGGCAACGGCGACCGATGATGCGCGGCGTACAGCATCTCCAGCAGCCGCGTCGGACCGAGTTGCTCGGTCGCCAACGCGCTGTCGAGCTGCGCGACGAACTCGTCACGCGACAGCTCGCCGCTCTGGAAGTCGAGAATCACACGCGCAAGGCTAGCCATTTGTGCGAAGCACCACCGTTGCCGCTGGACCGTGTCGCATGCGACCGACGCCACGCGGGTCGATAGAAAACCTGTCGTATCCAGTTACATGTGCCGTTTCGATACTAGCTCCCGGTCCGCGCTTTCGCAAACCAGGCATGAGCCGCGCGCCGCGCCGCGTGCTGGCTCGCGCAATGTCGTGCGCCATCCAACAGGGTCCGCCGCGATGTCGGACGGCGGCCACCGCTCCGAGCGCGTCAGCGTGCTTCGAGCTGACCGGCACGGTGGTCCATCCACGCGCAAAACCCTGATACGACAAGGCTTCGCCGATTTCCTCAGGATCCTTGATTAATACTGGCACAGCCTGTGCGTTAGTGATGTCCGAGCAAACGAATTGCTCGAAACCACTCGCAACACTGCGAAAACTTCTTTCAGGAGACTCACCATGAAAACGCTGATGATCAAAGACCTGTCCGTCACCGAACAACTCGACAGCAAAGCCATGCAAGCCGTACGCGGCGGCTTCGGCCCGAGCAAGTACTACAGCTTCGCCCCGGTCTATGCGCCGACCAGCGTCAAGAACAGCACCACCACGCAACTGATCAGTAACGAACTGAACTTCCAGAACGCCAACGGCAACGATGTTGCGCTCGCCAGCGGCATCACGTCGGACTTCTCGCCGTATATCAATTCGAGCAACAGCAACCGCTAATAGTGCGTGGTGCGGCGAGGCGCCCGCAGCCGCGGGCCGCTTCGCCGCGAGCCATTCATGTCCGCTTTCCGTACGTCTTTGGAGAAACGCCATGTCATCCCTCATGATTCGCGATCTGTCCGGCACGCGCGAACTCGACCGCCGGGCCATGTCCGGGATCGCCGGCGGCACCGGCAGCAACGTGCCCATGCCCTCGGGCCTTGGTGGTCTCGGCAGCCTTGCCGGCATCGCCAACGTCAACGTCAACGTCAACGTCACTCAGAAACTGGATCAGCAGCAAATCGTCAACGTCGCAGCGCTCAATGACATCGGTTCGATCGGCCCAGGCGTCGTGCTGCCGCTGAAGCTGAAAGTCGACCCTATCCTGTCGGGCGCCAATTACTCCGCCGTGTAAGCCGGGGCAGCAGCGGGGGACTGGGGGTTCCTTCACTGCCGCGGCAACACCACGGCCATCCGCGCCGCGAATGGATTTCCTATACTGATAGTGCGTTGAGACCTCAATACAACGAATGACACGCCGAACACATTCCGAGCACGGCGGCCGGCACCCGAACGGGTCTGGCCGCCGGAGCGTCTTTCTGGAGCCATCATGGCCAAGCTGAGCATCAAGGATCTGACCGAAAGCGTCGAACTGGACCGCGAGGCGATGGCCGCGATCGTCGGCGGCGCCCGTGTCGGCGCGCGCTCGAGTCTCGCCGCGCCGCTGGTGCCGGCCGCGATGCGAGTCGTCGAGTACCCGCCGGGCTTTCCGGCCGCGCATCTGCGTATCGCGGAAGCAGCCTCGCCGCGTAGACGCCAGCGCCGCTAGCATTCCTCGCCGGGGCGTTTCACCATCACGGCACGCGCATATGGCGCGTGCCGTTTCTGTTTGCGCTTGCGATTGAGTGTTGGACGCCTGAGTTCGCCACGCGCGACGCTGCGCTGCGCCCCAACCATTCGCTCGTGACTCGTGGGACGCGCGCAAACACATCGACGCGCAATCGCGATCGTGTTCAGTGCGATTCAACGCGGCTATCGCGCGGAACCTTGCCAGGCTTCGCATCGCGGCCCCCGCTCCATGTTGCGGCGCACGTTCCCTCACATTGGCATAGGCCTTGCAGAAATCGATGCGGGCGCCGCACTGTGCTCGCCTTTCCACGTCAAGGAGAAATGCCATGAAAGCCACTGTGATCATCAAAGACCTGCCGCCCGGCGCGGGCGAGCCATCCGACGAGAAAACGCTGAGCGCCGAACAGATGAAGACGCTGCGCGGCGGCCGCTCGGTAGTCGTCAAGGTGGACGGTGGCGGCACGGGTACCGTCGACGATTGGGACATCAACACCGCGATCTTCGAAGGCCGCATCAGCGGAACCTATCTATAGGACGCGCGACGTGTCCGCAATTGGAAAAACGGCACCCGGCTCAGGTTTTGAGCGCGACGGGTGCCGTTTCAATTGGCTCGAGAATCTCCGCACGCGCCGCGCGCCGTCCCGGTGATCTGATTAAAGGATCGACCTTGGGCACAAGGTTTGCTCCCTAGGGATTACCCTGCGGCCTTGTGGCCAACGTAGATAAAGCAGGTCTCTCAACCAGGCGGAGGTCATAACATGCTAGGAACCATTCTTCTAATCGTGCTGATTCTGCTGCTGATCGGCGCATTTCCAGCGTGGCCACACAGCCGATCGTGGGGCTATGGTCCGACCGGTGGACTCGGCATCGTACTGATCGTGGTGATCGTTCTGCTGGTTGCCGGTGTGATATAGACCACGCGTAGTGGACTGGAACATGAGGCGGGCCGCCGTCTATCCGCGCGATGTCGCGTGCCGATAGGTGGCGGCTTCGCTTTTTCGTCGTTGCCGAAGCACTCGATGGAAAAGTTACTGGCCAATCAGGTCGCGCTGGTTACGGCGCAAGTTCGGGAATCGGCTATGGCATCGATATCGTGCTCGCGAATGCAAGGCTACAGAAGGACGGCAAATTCGCCGACATGACGCTCGGCTTTTCGAACAATGGCTAAAGCCCGATACGCGGACCATCGGGGTTGCCGTCGTTCGATTGCCCGAATAGATCGACATCTTCGAGCCAGGCACGCTACCTGCTGAAACTCCTGCGTATTCGAACTTCAATACGAAAGGAGATGACATCATGCCTTACCTACTTGGCTGGCTGCTCGGCGTTCCAGTGATCGTACTGATCATCCTGTACCTCATTTTCCATTGATATCGCGCGGTACAGACGATAAGGATGACGTTGTTCCTGCGGCGGCGGTATGCGGATCGTTTCATGGTCAGCGTACCGCCGCCATCAGCGTGCCCATCCCTACCAGCAAGCTCCCCATCAGACGGTTCGCGATGCGCAGCCGCGTCGGCCGCTGTAGAACCGTACGCAGACGGTGCGGGAAGATTGCCGCCGATGCCACGCCCAACGCGAATATCAGCGCAAAAGTACTGCCCAGCAAAAAGTGCTGATGATTGGCCGACCAAGGCGCTTCATTCGACGAGGTACTGATGGGACAGAACCGGTGAAGCCGCAAACGTGCCGTATCTCCATTGTCTGAAGCCTCGAAAACGAAGGGTATATCCGCGGCTATGTCGCATTGCTCGATCAGCAAAAACAAGATCGCAGGCATTCGCCATAGCCGCTCGATGTTCGCGCTGCACTGCATGAAGAGCATTCCGTCAATCGCAATCTGATTGACAAGACTGCGCGCGCTTCAATGCGCGGCCCGCGAGGCGGCGATGATCGCGTCGGCCACGGCCTGCGGCTGGCTCAGCATCGCGACGTGGCTCGTCGCGACGCGCGTGATCTTCGCGTCGATGTGTTTCGCCATCTCCAGTTGCAAGGACGGATCGATCATGCGGTCGCGGCCCGACACCACGAAGTACGACGGCTTGCCATGCCACGCGGCGTTCGTCACCTTGTCGTCGATACAGCCGGCGGCCCAAGGCTGCTGGGTCGCCGCGATCAGGCGCTTCTGCGACAGCGGCAGATCCTGCGCGAAGTCGTCCAGCACCGCCTGGGTCGATAGCGTCAGATAACCCGCCGAGTCCTTGCGCAATTCGCTCGCCCAGACTGGCGCGGGTTGGTCCTTCGTGATGTCGGCAATGGACTGACTGTTGTCCGGCGCAAATGCCGCGACGTACACGAGGCTCTTCACCTTGTCGTCGTTGCCGGCCTCGCTGACCACCACGCCGCCCCATGAATGGCCGACCAGAATCACAGGCCCGTTCTGCTGCGCGATCACGCGCCGGGTTGCCGCCACGTCGTCGGCGAGCGAGCTCAGCGGATTCTGCACGGCCACCACGTGCAGGCCGCGCGCTTCGAGCAATGGGATCACTTTGTCCCAGCTGGACCCGTCAGCGAAAGCGCCGTGTACGAGAACGACGTTCTTGCCCTTCAGGTCATCGGACGGCGCCGCCTGCGCGGACTCCGTGGCCTGCAACGCGAACAGTCCGCCCAGCAACAGAACGGAGCCCAGAATTTTTTTCAGCAGCGTCGTCATCGTTTTTGTCTCGACAGGTTGAGTTAAACAAGGAGTCCGCGCGTCGACGTGAGCCGATGCACGCGGACGGCCTGCTCATTTGCATCGATCACGAATGCGCGTAGATGGAACCGAGGCCGACGATGTGGGAGCCGTCGTACACGCGATCCGCCGCCGCATGCTTCATCGGCACGTGCGAGCCCGAAGCGGAACTGCCGTTCGCGACGCCACCGTAGGCGGCCGCGTCATGGCCCGCACTGATGCGCGCCTCGGCCGCTTCGATGTTCTGCGGGTATTGCGTGTTGTCGCTGGCCGGGTTGTAGCCGGCCTTTTCCAACTGGACCAGTTCCGCGCGGACTTCGGCACGTGTGAGTGCCTGTTGCGGCTGCGATTGCGCGAACGAAACGACGGGAACGGCGACGAGTGCGGCGACGATCAGCGATTGAACGAGTTTCATGAGTCTTCTCCGGGTATCAAAACATTCAGGGATCAACGAATCAGGAGTGCGCGTAGATCGCGCCGAGGCCAACGACGTTCGAGCCGTCGTTGGCGCCATTCGCGGCCGCATGCTTCATCGGCACATGCGAGCTGGAAGCCGAGCTGCCATTCGCGACACCGCCGTAGGCGGTAGCGCCGTTGCCGGCGCTGACGCGCGCTTCTGCCGCTTCGATGTTCCGCGGGTATTGCGTGTTGTCGCTGGCCGGGTTGTAGCCGGCCTTTTCCAACTGGACCAGTTGCGCGCGGACTTCGGCACGTGTGAGTGCCTGTTGCGGCTGCGATTGCGCGAACGAAACGACGGGAACGGCGACGAGTGCGGCGACGATCAGCGATTGAACGAGTTTCATGAGTCTTCTCCGGGTATCGAACCATCAGGGATAAGGATTGAGCGGGACGCGAAGCCATCGACGTAGATACACTGTGACGTCCCGCCTGATTCACACGCAACGTTGTGAATCAACCTTGCGTGAAGACATTAGAACGCTCCAACGTATCTGCAATGTTTTCGTCACCCCCCATTTCTGCAAGCGTGTTTGTCTGCGTATGCCGTTGATACATTGCGATACAAAGACCCACTTCCGAACCTGCCGTGCAGGGCCGGCGTCGCATGCGTCGTGCGGGTCGCAGGTGGGTTGCAAATGGCCCGCTCATGAAAAAACCCCAGCAGCCGTACGTTCGACTGCTGGGGTTCCGTTCAGAAGAAGCCGGCGCGCGCCGGCTCCATCAAAGGCGGGTGACGTCGAGAATCGCATCCGCAAAGGCTTTCGGCGCTTCCTGCGGCAGGTTATGGCCGATGCCGCCGCTGATATTGCGGTGCTGATACTTGCCGGTAAACTTCTTCGCGTATGCTGCGGGCTCGGGATGCGCGGCGCCGTTCGCATCGCCTTCGAGTGTGATGGTCGGCACCGCGATCGTCGGTCCGGAGGCGAGGCGCTTTTCGAGTTCGTCGTATTGCGGCTCGCCCTGCGCGAGTCCCAGACGCCAGCGATAGTTGTGAATCACCACGGCAACATGGTCCGGGTTATTGAACGATTCGGCGGAGCGCTCGAACGTGGCGTCGTCGAAGTTCCATTTCGGCGAGGCGGTATGCCAGATCAGCTTGTTGAAGTCATGACGGTTCGCTTCATAGCCCGCGCGGCCGCGCTCCGTGGCGAAATAGAACTGATACCACCACGCGAGCTCGGCCTTCGGCGGCAACGGCGCGCGGTTCGCGTCCTGGCTGCCGATCAGATAGCCGCTCACCGACACCATCGCCTTCACGCGTTGCGGCCACAGCGCGGCGACGATGTTCACCGTGCGCGCGCCCCAGTCGAAGCCGCCGAGCACGGCCTTGTCGATTTTCAGCGCGTCCATCAGGTTGATGATGTCGACCGCGACCACCGCCTGCTGACCATTGCGCGGCGTATCCGCCGACAGAAAACGCGTGCCGCCGTAGCCGCGCAGGTAAGGCACGATCACGCGATAACCGGCCGCCGTCAGCAACGGCGTCACTTCGGCGAAGCTGTAGATGTCGTAAGGCCAGCCATGCAGCAGAATGACCACCGGTCCGTTCTGCGGGCCCGCTTCCGCGTAGCTGACATTCAGCGTGCCCGCATTGATCGAGCGAATGTTCTCGAACGACGCCACGCGCGCGCCCGCTTTCGCATTGCCGGCCGCGTCGGCCGATTGCGCATGCGCGAGTCCGCCCAGTCCCAATTCGAGCAGGCTGATACCGGCAACCGCCGTTCCGAGAAAGCGGCGGCGGCGACTATTGATCTGATCCGACATGGTTGTTCTCCTTCAAGCAAAGGCTTTGATACGGAATTGATCGGGTCCGCTCGCGCGCGATATCACACAGCCGCATGCGGGCACCGTGCAGGCAGAGCAGACTTCAATGGCAATCTGAAACGAATCGAACGAGACGAGATGCCTTGACGACTGAACCACTGGCTTACCGCTGTCGCACCGCTTGAGATACATAGTGACAGCGCAAGCCTTCATCAGCAAGAGCAACTAAGTTCACAAATCGTTGCCTTGTGAGCAACACATTAATCGCAATCGACAAATCACATGCGCGAGATCAACCAGCAACGCCTTCGCTACTTCAACGAGGTGCTCACGCACGGCACCATCCGCGGCGCCGCCGAAAGCATCAATACGTCACCCTCCGTGATCACGCGGCAGATCAAGCTGCTCGAGGACGAACTCGGCGCGGTGCTGTTCGAGCGGCAGCCGCGCGGAGTCAGGCCGACCGAAGCGGCCACGCATCTGCTCGAATTCTGGCGCGGCTACCGTTCGCAGCAGGAGAAGCTCGAAGATCAATTGCATGCGTTGAAAGGCCTGCAGCGAGGGCAGATCCGGCTCGCGGTCAGCGAAGGCTTCGTCGATACGCTGGTCGACGATGTGCTCGCGCCATTCTGCGTCCAATATCCAGAACTCGAAATCGGCCTCGATATGCTCGCGGTCGACGCGATCCAGGAAGAAGTCGCCGAAAGTCGTGCGCATATCGGGCTTGCGTACAATCCGCCGCCTCATGCGCGCCTCGCGCATCGCGCGAGTTCGCCGCAGCCGGTCGTGTTGTTGCTAAGAAGCGACCATCCGCTCGCGAAGCGCAAGCGACCCGCGACGCTCGACGACCTGCGCGCGTGGCCGCTCGCGTTGATGCCACCCACCTTTGGGATCGGTCATGTCGTCAAGATGACGGAACTCGCCGAAAACGTGTCGATTCCCGCGACGCTGACCACCAACTCACTGAGCGCATTGAAGCGCTTCGTCACGGTCGACAACTTCATGACGCTGATCGGCGAATTCGCTGCCTACCGCGAAATCGCGAGCGGCGAATTGACGACGATACCGATCGCGCATCCGCTGTTTTCCGGCGCGCAGGCGCGTGTGCTCGTCAAGACCGGCCGGCCGCTCGCACCGGGACCTCTCGAATTGCTGCGCTGGATCGAGGAGCGTATGCCGATGTTCTCCACGTCCAGCGCAAATAGCGTCGCAGCCGCGACCGGAACCGCGGTGCGTAAGCGCAGGGCGCGCTGAGCCAGCGTTCGGCTACCGCCGCCTCGCCCCCCCGCGCGCATCGGTTGCTCAACCGATTTGTGTCGCAATGTATCCGCGCCATACGCAGACACACTACATTGCAAGCGCGCCTGACCCCGACATAAACCAGATACGTGCGGGCGTTCCAATACGGCCATCCCAGCCAACGGAACGCCCAACATGCACAGTACGCTCGAAACTCCGCTCGCCCTGCTCGCCGGGCTGCTGACGATTGCCTCTCCCTGCGTGCTGCCGGTGATGCCGATCCTGCTCGGCACTTCCGTCGAACGACCGAGCCGCACGCGGCCACTGTTCATCGTCGCCGGCTTCATTCTGACTTTCGCGTCTTTCGCGCTGCTATTGGGCGCGGTGTCGAGCACCGTGCACGTCGCGCAACAGGTACTGCGCAATACCGGCATTGCGTTGCTCGCGCTGTCCGGGCTTCTGCGTATCTGGCCGCGCCCTTACGACTGGCTCGTCGCGCAACTGCAAGGGCCGCTCGAGCGCATCGGCGCGGCCATTGCGCCAGGGACGCAACCCGGCAGCGGCAACGCGGGCGGCTTCGTGCTCGGCATGTCGCTCGGCGCGGTATGGACGCCCTGCGCCGGCCCCGTGCTCGCGTCGATTCTGGTGCTCGTCGTGAAGGCTCAGGATCTCGGTTGGTCGGCTCTGCTGCTCACGCTGTATGCGATCGGCGCAGCGATTCCGATGCTCGCGATCATCTACGGCGGCCATTACGTGACGCGTCATGTACGTGTGGTCTCACGTCACGCGGAGCGCCTGCAACAGGTATTCGGCGTACTGGTGATGCTGACCGCCCTCGCCATCTATTTGCAGTACGACGTGCTGCTGTACGCGCGGCTCGCCGGTCTTTTCCCCTCACTCAAAGGACTTTGACATGACTACCCGCTTGAAAACCTTCGCACTGTCCACCGCGTTTGCCGCCTGCGCGTTGATCGCGACGAGTACGGTCGCCATCGCCGCGCCGCAGGAAAGCGGCTCGCCCGCACCCGAGCTCACAGGCATCACGCAATGGCTCAATAGCGAGCCGCTCAAATTGCAGCAATTGCGCGGCAAAGTGGTACTCGTCGACTTCTGGACCTATAGCTGCATCAATTGCGCCAACACGCTGCCTTACGTAAAAAGCTGGAACCAGAAGTACAAGGATCAGGGGCTCACGGTGATCGGCGTGCATACGCCGGAATATCCGTTCGAACGCGACACCGGCAACGTGAAGACCGCGCTGAAACGGTTCGGTATCAGCTATCCGGTTGCGCAGGACAACCAGTACGCGACCTGGAATGCCTATAACAATCAGTACTGGCCCGCGTTCTATCTGATCGACAAGCAAGGTCATATCGTCTACACGCACTTTGGAGAAGGCGCCTATGCGCAGACCGAAGCCAGGATTCAGGCGCTGCTCGCGCAGAAGAATTGACGAAGCGTTTGCTGACTCGTAGAACGGGAAAGCCCGCTGCACCCACGCGATCGGGTGCAGCGGGCCTTCGTTTTTGGCGGACGACTAAAAGAGGTAATTGGCGAAAAGGCCGTACGTAATCTGACTCGTCTTTTCGGTGATGGGGCTGTCGGTCGCGTCGCCGCGCAGCCACGCGAACGACACGCTCGCGCCGACGTTCCAACGCGTCGCGATCCGGTAAACCCCGTTGACTGAGAAGCGCAACTGGTTCAAACCGGAACTGGCCGAGTAGGTCGGCAATCCCGAGCGCGCGCTCTGCTCGGAATTCACGCCAAAATAGGTTTCGTTGTACTTGTCGCTTCCCCACGTCAGGCCCGGGCCTGCGCTGAGCGTCAGTTGCGCAATGGGTTGATAGCGTCCCAACAGATCGAAAGTCGCGACGGTGCCGCGATCGTTGCCGGCAACATCGGTCAAAACGCTCGCGCGTGCCGTGACGAACTCCCACGTATAAACACCGAACAGCTCCGCGTGCGCGGTGCGTTTGACGTCGCCGAGTCCGTGTAGCCGCGAGTCGTCGGACTCGCTGCGCGGTTCGATGAAATCGTAGGTCAACGCCGCGCCGACGCGCCAGTTACTATCACGATACAGATATGCGCCCAGCGATAGCACCGAGCCCGCGTCTGGATTCGCGCCGATAAAGAAGCGGTCGTAATTCACGCTCACCGACGGCACCACCTCCCATTTCGTGCCACTCGCGCCCGGAAATTTCGGCATGTTCACGACCCCTGCGCCAACCGCAAAGCGCCACGGGCTCGCGCTCGCGCCAGGCGCCTGCGTCACTTCCGGCGCGCCGATGGAGAACAGGCTTTCCGACAAACCGAGCGTATCGTCGGCCATCGCCGTGACGGCAAACAGCGACAAGCCAGCCCCCGCCAGCACCTTGAGCATACGCGGCTTTGACACATCGATCATTTCTGTTTTTCCGTGAAAAAGATTAAAAAAGACTGAATGCGATTTTTCCGATTCCGGCATTCATGGAGTGGCGGCGAAATTGTGAAATAGTTGAGTTTCTAATTGCAGCGGCGTTAAAAGAATGACCGATCGCCTCGCTCGATAATCGCGATGATAGAAAATACGTTTGTAATAGCCGATGCATCCGCTTTATTGGGACGTTTGTTTGGCACATCTCCCCCCCCAAGCAGGGTAGGGAATCGTGCCTTATTTCGGGGGATTCACATACAGAATACGTGGCGTGAGCATAGCCCGTTCCTTTCGCCCGTCGCAAGCATATTTTTCTAATTACATGCGGCAACCGCGTAATCGAGAAATAGATGCAATTTCAATGCTTGTATCAAGCGACGCGAATTTGCCATCCTCGTTCGTAGGCGATAATCTGTGCGGGCTTGACTTTCGCGTCGCCAGGTGTGAAATGTAGTCAGATGGCGGCTTTCGATGCGCGGTGATCTACGTTACGGGTGAGCTATGCCTTCAGGAAAGTACATCGGCGATAAAACAGTCGGTCCGTCGTTTTCATGTCTTTGTGACAAGTCTCAAGCGCAGTATGCCAACCGCCGTATCAGTGCCGATCTGTCGCGGCGCGGCTTCGTCACCGGTCTCGCCGCTTCGATGCTGAGCCTGGTTCTGCCCGGTCTTGTCAATGCTCAAACCACCCAACCGCCAGCACCGCCGGACAAGCCGGTGCTGTTCACGAACTTCCGCTTGTTCGACGGCAAATCGTCGACGTTGCGTGACGGCCTCTATATGGTTGTCGAGGGTGACAGCATCAGCCAGTTGGGTCGGGGTCAACCGGCTTCGATCGACGGCAAAACGCTCGTCGATTGCGGTGGCAAGGTGATGATGCCCGGCATGATCGACATGCACTGGCACGCGCTGCTCGCGGCAGTGCCGATTCAGGTCATCCTTCAATCCGACATTGCATTCGTCCATCTTGCGGCAAGCGCTGAAGCCGAACGTACGCTACTGCGCGGCTTCACAACGATACGCGACGCGGGCGGCCCGTCATTCGCGCTGAAGCAGGCAATCGATAGCGGCATGATTTCCGGGCCGCGAATCTATCCGTCCGGCGCGATGATCACGACCACCGGGGGTCACGGCGATTTTCGTGCGCTGAGCGATCTGCCGCGCGCCGGCAACCAGGTCACCCAACTGGAACGGGACGGTGGCTTCGCGATCGCCGACAGCGAAGACGAAGTCCGCTTGCGGGTGCGCGAGCAGTTCATTCAGGGCGCGACGCAGATCAAGCTGGTCGGAGCCGGTGGGGTATCGACGCCGCGCAGCCCGCTCGACATGCTCACGTTTACCGAAAAGCAGTTGCGCGCGGCCGTCGAAACAGCGGCCGACTGGGGCACCTATATCCTCTCGCATGCGTACACGTCCGAAGCGGTTCAGCGCTCCGTTGCGGCAGGCGTGCAGTGCATCGAGCACGGTCATCTGATGGACGACAGGACTGCGGCGTTGATGGCGAAGAACGGCACGTGGTTGAGCACGCAGCCGTTCGTCAACGAAGACGACGCGGGTCCGCTCGCCCCACCGATCCGCGAAAAATTTCTTCAGGTGATCGCGGGCACCGACAGGGTTTTCAAGCTCGCGCGCAAGCATGGCATCAAGGTCGCGTTCGGCACGGACCTGATCTTTTCGCAGGCCGTGGCCGCACGGCAAGGCACGATGCTCACGCATATGAAGGCGTGGTATAGCGCAGCCGAAGCATTGGGCATCGCAACGGGCACCAATGGCCAGCTACTCGCGCTGTCCGGGCACCGCAATCCGTACCCGCGCAAGCTCGGTGTACTCGAGGAAGGTGCGTACGCCGATCTGCTGCTCGTCGACGGCAATCCGCTCGAGAATCTCGACCTGATCGCGAAGCCGGAGCAGAACCTGCGCATCGTGATGAAGGATGGAAAGTTCTACAAGAACACGCTGAAAGCGTAAACAACAATACAGGCGGGCGCGCAACCTGGCGCGCCCGCATTCGCTACACCGTCACACTATTTAGCCCTGCCCCTGCAGACGGATGTCGCGCGACGATGCGCCGACGTACACCGAGCTGCCCGGCACATAGAGCCAACGGTTGCTCGTCGTATCCCACACGCTCTGCATGCGCTGCGTCACGACGACGTGCACACGACGCGATTCGCCCGGGTTCAGACCCACCTTGTCCCAGCCGACGAGACGCCGCGGCGGTTCACCCTGATACGGCACGCCGAGGTACACCTGCGGCACTTCCGCACCGGCGACGCGACCATCGTTACGCACGTTGAACGACACGTCGATCAGGCCGCCCGGCAGATGCTGAACCGACAGACCCGAGTATGCGAAGTGCGTGTACGACAGGCCATAGCCAAACTCGAACATCGGCGTGATGTTCTGCGAGTCGTACCAGCGATAGCCCATATCGAGCTTCTCGGCGTACACCGGGTTCGCCGCAAACGCGCCATTCGTGCCCCACGTCGGCGTATCCTGGTCGCGCACCGGGAACGTGACGGGCAGCTTGCCGGAAGGATTGACCTTGCCGAACAGCACGTTCGCAATCGCATTGCCGCCGCCTTCGCCCGGATACCATGCTTCGATGATCGCCGACACGCTATCCTTCCACGGCATCAGCACCGGGTTGCCGCTTTCGACGACGACGATCGTGTGCGGATTGGCCGCCGCAACCGCTTCGACGAGTGCATCCTGGTTGGTCGGATTCGCGAGGCCGAGGCTCGGCAGATCGCCGATATCCTCACCGGCCGGCTGCGCGACCACGACGATCGCGACGTCGGAGTTGGCCGCCAGCGTGGCCGCCTGGGTGATCTGCTGCTGCGTGTAGGCGGCAAACGGCGACTGCTGATCGCTGTTGCCGGCGAAGGTCACGGTGGCCTGCGGCGCGAGCGCCTTGATCGCCGACACGATCGGCGTGTTCAGCTTCAGCCACGGGTTGGTCCACCAGCTGCAGCCCGTCTCCGTGCCGAACGTCAAGCCGCCGCAACCGGCGAACGCGCCCGTCACCGGATCGCGCGTGTTGCCTGAACCGCCGCCCGTCAGCACCGCCGCGTCGGCATGGCCGCCGATCACCGCGATACGCGACAGCGAACCAGCGGCGAGCGGCAACTGATTGCTGGCGTTCTTCAGCAGTACCATCGACTGCTCTTCGACCGACTGCGTGAAGGCTCTCGCGGCCGAGAAGTCGATGGTCGCGCCACCCTTCGGCGGATCGTCCATCACGCCCGTGCGGATCATCACATACAGCTTGCGCTCGACCATGTCGTCGAGGCGCGCGGTCGACACCGAGCCGTTCGCGATCGCCTGTTTGACCAGCGTGGGCGTCAGATAGACGGTCGAACCGACGTCTTCCTCCTCGTCGAGACCGGCATTGATCGCCGGTGCCGTGCTATGCGTCGCGCCCCAGTCCGACTGCACCTGACCTTCGAAGTGCCAGTCGTTCTTCAGCACGTCGTTGAGAATGTGCGGGTTCTCGCAGGCCTGGATGCCGTTGACCTCGTTGTAGCTGCACATCACGCTGCCGGGCTGCGCGCGGCGCGCGGCGATTTCGAACGGCAGCAGATAGAGTTCGCGCATCGTGCGCTCGTCGATCTGGCTATTGCCGCCGCCGCGGTTATGTTCCTGCTCGTTGCCCATGTAGTGCTTGATCGTCGCGATGACCTTCTGGCTTTGCGTGCCGTCGGTGCGCTCGGCGAGCATCTCGCCGGCAAGCACCGGATCTTCGCCGAGATACTCGAAGAGCCGGCCACCGCGTGGCTCACGCGCGAGGTTGGTGCCACCGCCGAGCCCCATGCCGAAGCCCTGCTGACGCAACTGGATCGCGATCTGCTTGCCGAAGTTCCACGACAGCGCGCGGTCCCAGCTCGCCGCTACCGCGAGCGTCGCCGGGAAGGTCGTCGATGGCTGGTTGGTGCTGCCCGAACCCGTGGCCGAGTCGACCATGTTCAGGTCGGGAATGCCGAGACGCGGCACGCCCTGAATGTAGCCCGCGCCGCCGCCCGGCACGGCGGACATCGCGTACTGCGAGTGAATGAACTGCAGCTTTTCGTCGATCGTCATCTTGTTGACGAGCGTTTCCGCGCGCCGATGCGCCGCGGCCGACGCGAACGCGTTCAGCACCGTCGACATGGGCGCGAAGTCGAGACCAGGAGTGGGGATGTCCGCGTGCGCAGCGGCGGGCGCAGCGGCGCTCACGGCCGCCGCTATCGCGACGGCCGGCCATAGTTTCTTCTGCATAGGTGTCTCTCCGAAATTGTGCTTTTCTGGGGCAACGGAGCGCGTCGGGGGATGGAAAACGGACGCGAAAACAGGCATGCAGCGATGACTGCAAACGTTTGCCTGTGGGAAGAAGAATCGGCGCAACTGGATGGGCTGTAGCGACTCTTCGTGGTGAGTAATGTAGGAATGTAGTCTGACTACAGCATCGGTATTTATACCAATACGTGTAATTTTATGCGTAATGGGGCGTAAGGCTTTTCCGACACAGGCTAATTGAAAGTTAGCGAATCAAAGCGAATAAAGAGTCGGCAATTTTGTGCGGGTTTTTATTCAAATTGGTGAGTGGGCATTTGCGCATTGACAACAAAAAAGCCGCCGTCTAGTTTAATGGAGACCGCATCCCTTAAACTGGATTACATGAACATCAACGCCCAGATCGCGCGCCGGATCAAAGAACTGCGCGAAGCTCAAAATTGGTCGCTCGATGCACTGGCCGAGCGCAGCAAAGTCAGCCGCTCGAATATCTCGCTGATCGAGCGCGGCCAGAGCAGCCCTACCGCGACCGTGCTCGACAAACTCGCGACCGCGTTGAACGTGCCGCTCGCGTCGCTATTCGAGCAGGATGGCGCGCCGGCTGCCGAGCCATCGCCGGTCAGTCGCGCAACCGAGCAGGCGGTGTGGACCGATCCGAGCTCGGGGTATGTGCGACGTCATCTGTCGCCGACCACGCGCTCGGCGATCCAGTTGGTCGAGGTCAACTTTCCCGCCGGTCAGCGCGTCAGTTACGAAACCGGCGCGCGCGACGCGGACATTCATCAACAGGTGTGGATGCTCGACGGGTCGATGGAAATCACGGTCGGCGACACCAGCTGGCGGCTCAAGACCGGCGACTGCCTGGCGATGCGGCTCGACAGCCCGATCGTGTTCCGTAACCCCACTCGCAAACGCGCGCGCTATCTCGTCGCGCTGACCACATCGCCAGTCAACGAACGGAGAAACGGATGAGCGATAACGTGACCATACGGCGCGTGGGCGCGAGCGAAGCTTCGGCCTGCGTCGAAGCGCTCGCCGACGTGCTGATCGACTGCGTGGAAGGCGGAGCATCGGTCAGCTTCATGCTGCCGATCTCGCGTAACACGGCGCTCGCGTTCTGGCGCAACGTCGTGGAGAGCGTCGCGCGTGGCGAGCGCGTATTGCTGATCGCCGAAGATCACAGCGGCGATATCGTGGGCACCGTGCAGCTGATTACCGCGCAACCCGAAAATCAGCCACATCGGGCCGACGTAGCGAAGATGCTCGTGCACAGAAAAGCACGCCGGCGCGGCGTCGCGCACGCTCTGATGAGCGAACTCGATCGCATCGCGCGGGAAGAGAAGAAATCGGTTCTCGTGCTCGACACCGTGACCGGCGGCGATGCCGAACGGCTTTATCAGCGCGCCGGATGGCAACGCGTCGGCAGCGTGCCGAATTACGCGCTGATGCCCGACGGGGCGTTGTGCGCCACGACGTTCTATTGCAAGCAACTTTGACTGCGCAAACCGTCCGCTCCGCGCAAGTATTTGAAAATTTCAACTACTTGCCTATAATGCCTGCACTGCGTATGACGCGGACAGCGGAGCAAATTCTTGTATTCGGACTTCCTGACTTTCAGGCTCGACCTGACCAGCGCGTTGCTGATCAACCGCGCGAACCTGGTCTACCGCGAGCGCTGGGATCTCGACGTGCGTGCGCTGCGCGTGCTGCGCCTCGTCTGCGCGGAGCCCGACATCACCCCCAAGTCCGTTTCGCAACGCGCGCTGATCGAAAAGACGCTGCTTTCCAAGGTCCTCGCCGAGCTTGAAACGCGCGGACTGATCGCGCGCGGCATGCATGCGTCTGACCGCCGTAGCATCGCGTTGCGCGCCACGGCGCAAGGCCTCGAAGTTGCGCAGGCATCCGAAACGGTCGGCACCGAACTCGAGGTCGAGCTCGCGAAGGCGCTCAGCGAGAACGAGCGCAAGACGCTCGAGCGTCTGCTCCGCAAGCTTTCGCACAGCCTGCTCGAAAGCGAGTCCGCAAGCGCGCCGCCTGCGAGATCCTGACGGACGATCCGCATTGCGCCGCTTTCCCTTGCGCTCACGCTAACAAGGAGCCCTCCATGTCGAAGCTGATCGAAACGATGGCGACCGCGATCGACGCGTTGCTGCCTGAACTCGAAGTGATCTACAAAGATCTGCACGCGCACCCCGAGCTGTCAATGCAGGAGGTGCGCACCGCGGGCATCGTCGCGGACTACGTGGAAAAGCTCGGTTACGAGGTGACGCGCAACGTCGGCGTGACGGGCGTCGTTGCGTTGCTGCGCAACGGCGACGGTCCCACCGTGATGCTGCGCGCCGACATGGACGCGCTGCCGATGGCCGAAGCGACCGGCCTGCCCTATGCGAGCACGGTGAGGGCGAAAGACGAAGACGGGCTCGAAGTCGGCGTCGCGCATTCGTGCGGCCACGACATGCACGTCACGTGGCTGCTCGGCGTCGCGCGTCTGATGGCAGGGCATCGCGACGCATGGCGCGGCACGCTGATGGCCGTGTTCCAGCCCGGTGAGGAAGTCGGCCGCGGCGCGCGCAGCATGCTCGACGACGGCATGACCACGCGCTTTCCGAAGCCCGACGTGATTCTCGGCCAGCACGTGATGGTCGGCGCGGCGGGCACGGTCGGCTATCGCAGCGGCACGATCCTGTCGGCCGGTGACAGCGTCAAGGTGAAGCTGTTCGGCCGCGGCGCGCACGGCTCGCAACCGCAGACGTCGATTGATCCGGTCATCATGGCGGCCTCGACGACCTTGCGTCTGCAAACCATCGTGTCGCGCGAAATCGCGCCGAGCGACAGCGCCGTGCTGACCATCGGCTCTCTGCAGGCCGGCACGAAAGAAAACATCATCCCCGACGACGCGACGCTGAAGCTCAACATGCGCACTTACGACGATGACGTGCGCGAGTACATGCTCGGCGCGATCCGCCGCATCTGCTGCGCCGAATGCGTGGCGTCGAACGCGCCGCGCGAACCCGAATTCACGACGCTATCGAGCTATCCGCTGACGATCAACGACGCCGCGACCACCGAGCGTGTGCGCAACGCGTTCGAGGCGCAGTTCGGCGAGCGCGCGTACGAATCGCCGCCGGCCGCCGCGAGCGAAGACTTCAGCGTGTTCGGCCGCGAATGGAACGTGCCGTACTCGTTCTGGTTCGTCGGCGGCACGGACCCCGAGGTGTTCCGCAAAGCGCTCGCCGCGAAAAAACTCAACGAGATTCCGAGCAATCACTCTCCGAAGTTCGCACCGGTGCTCGACCCGACCCTGCGCACGGGTCTCGAAGCCATGTTGTGCGCGGCCGGTGCGTGGCTCGACCAACACGAAACGACTCAGTGAATTCACACGCCGTCTATACCGTTCTCGATCTGATCGGCACCTTCGTGTTCGCGATCAGCGGCGCGGTCGCCGCGCGTCAACGACGGCTCGACCTGTTCGGCATCGTCGTGATCGCCTTCATGGTCGCGTGCGGCGGCGGCATCGTGCGCGACGTGTGCATCGGCGCGATCCCACCGGCCGGGCTGTCGAACTGGCGCTATCTGGCCACCGCGCTCGCCGCGTCGGCGGTGACGATTCTCGCGTATCCGCAGGTGCGCCGGCTGCGTCAGCCGGTGCTGTTCTTCGACGCGATCGGGCTCGGTCTGTTCGCGGTGTCGGGCGCGCAGAAAGCGCTCACGTACGGCCACAATGCCGAACTCGCGATTCTGCTCGGCGTCGTCAGCGCGGTGGGCGGCGGAGTGATGCGCGACGTCGTGCTCTCGCGCGTGCCCGCGATTCTCGAGCGCGAGATCTATGCGTCGGCCGCGCTGTTCGGTGCGGCGGTGCAGGTCGGTTTTTCGTACGCGGGCTGGACGGACTGGTGGACGCCGTGGTTCGCGACGTTGGCTTGCGTGTTGGTGCGGCTCGCGTCGCTGCGCTACGGCTGGCGGCTGCCGGTCTTCCAGGGCAGACGCACGGCCGAGACGCGCGACAATCCATAACAGGTCCTGCGCGCTTCAGCTCGCGGTTTGCGCAATCAGCACCGCCGCCGCGCCACGTTGTCTCGTGCGTTTCACCGGCTCCCTCCGTTCGTTCCACATGTCGGTCCACCCGCGACGAAGTGCGTGGTCATGCACCACCCGCCATGCTCGGCAGCAGATCGCGATAGATATGAATCATCGCGGGCCCCATCAGCACGACGAGCAGCGCCGGAAAAATGCAGAACATCAACGGAAACAGCAACTTCAGCGCGATCTTCGCGGCCCGCTCCTCGGCGCGCATCCGGCGCCGCGTGCGCAGCGTATCGGACAGCACACGCAGCGACGCGCCGATGCTGGTGCCGAAGCGCTCGGCCTGGATCAGCATCGCGCTGAACGAGTCGATGTCTTCCACACCGGTGCGCAGCGAAAAATTGCGCAGCGCCTTTTCCTTCGAGAAACCTGACCGCATTTCGAGCAGCATCAGTTCGAGCTCGCTCGCGACCACCGCGCTGCGAAGGCGGATTTCCTCGCCGACTTTCATCAGCGACGCATCGAGGCCCAGACCCGCTTCGACACACACGGTCAGCAGATCGAGCGCATCGGGAAAGTCCTCGACGATGCTGCGCTTGCGCGCTGCGATGCGGCGCGACAGCACGACGTTCGGCAGGTAGTAGCCGAGCGCGGCCAGCACGACCAGCACGATCGCGCGTTCGAGCAGCGAATTCGCGAACGACGAGCCGTACAGCGCGAGCATCGCCACGAGCGGCAACGTCAGCGCGAGCGCGGTCTTCGCGGCCAGATAGATCGGCGCGGCGTTGGCCGAGCGCCAGCCGGCGGTCATCAATTGCAGGCGCAGTGCGGATTGCTCCCAGCCGTCCTTCGGCACCGACAGCTTCGAGATCGGCTGCGAAATCTCGACGAGCTTTTCGTACCACGGCGTCTGCGCGGCGGCGTCGAGTTGCTCCGGCGCCGGGACGGCATTCGCGCCGCCCGCCTGCTCGATACGGCGGCTCATGTCGCGCGGCGTGCTTAGATGCATCGCGCCGAACGCGGCCGCGAAAACGATCGCGAATACGCCGGCAAGCAACAGAATCTGCGTGATGTTCAGTGTTTGCATGGTCCTTCCCCGATGACCTCTCGCCCGCTCAGACGCGAATCTTCACGATGTGCCGCATCCACAGAATGCCGAACAGCATGGCCACGCTCGCCACCGCGATCATCTTGACGCCCGCCGGGTCCTGCCACAGAACGTTCAGGAACCCGGGGTTGATCGCCATCATCGCGGCGCCGACGCCGAACGGCAGCAGGCCGAGCACCCACGCGGACATCTTGCCTTCGGCGGCGAGCACGCGAACCTTGTCGAATAGCTTGAAGCGGTCGCGGATCAGCGCGGTGATGCCGTCGAGCACTTCGGCGAGATTGCCGCCCGTCTCGCGCTGGATCACGACGGCGATCACGAAGTAACGCAGATCGCGAATCGGCACGCGCGTCGCGAGATTCGTCAGCGCCTCGCTGATCGACACGCCGTAGTTGATCTCGTCGAACACGATGCGGAACTCGCCGCTCATCGGCTCGGCGAACTCGGTGCCGACCATATCGATCGCGCCGGTGAACGCATGGCCCGAACGCAACGCGCGCGACAGCATGTCGCAAACGTCCGGCAGTTGCCGTTCGAGTTGACGGATGCGCCGGTTGCGCCGCCGCTGCACGTAGGCGATCGGCAGCAATCCGGACAGCGCCGCGGCGCCCGCGATGAAGACCCACGGCATCGCGAGGCTCGCGCCCGCCATCAGCACGAACGGCGGCCACACCGCGCAGGTGCCGACGAGTCGCCCGACCGACCACGATAGCCCCGACTGCTGCAGAAACAGATCGAGCGCATGCACGCGCGGCATGCGCAGCAGCAGCCGCGTGAGCACCGCCGAGTCGGCCATCGTGCGCGTCTTCAGAATCGAAAGACGCTGCCTGCTCAACGCGCCGCCGGCGGATACCGCGCGAATCCGCGAATCGACGCGGCGCGCGACCGGGCCGTGCCGGCTGTTCCAATACTCGTAGACGCCGCTCGTCGCGAGCACCACGGCCGCGAACAGCAGAATGATCGACGCGTAGAAAATCGGGCTCATGCAAGTCTCCTGAAACACCGGGCGAGCGGTTGGTGCGCGTTGCCCATACCTGTCATGTCGTTTCGAAGCGACGCGCCGGATCGTAGACCTGCTCCGAGGGCGCCACGCCGAATGCCTGCAAGCGCTCGGCGAATTTGGGCCGCACGCCGGTCGCGCAATAATGGCCGCGCACGTTGCCCTTCGTGTCGACGCCGGAGCGGCGGAACACGAAGATCTCCTGCATGTTGATCATGTCGCCCTCCATGCCGGTCAGCTCCGAAATGCTGACGATCTTGCGGCGGCCATCGGTCAGACGGGTGGCTTGCACGACCACCGAAATCGCCGACGAAATCTGCTGGCGCATCGTGCGCGTCGGCAGCGCCAGGCCGCCGAGCGTCATCATGTTTTCGAGGCGCGTCAGCGCATCGCGCGGTGTGTTCGCGTGGATCGTCGACAGCGAGCCTTCGTGGCCGGTGTTCATCGCGTTCAGCATGTCGAGCGCTTCGGCGCCGCGCACCTCGCCGAGAATGATGCGGTCGGGCCGCATCCGCAGCGCGTTGCGCACCAGCGTGCGCTGCGTGATCTCGCCGCGTCCCTCGATGTTCGGCGAACGCGTCTCCAGCCGCAGCACGTGTTGCTGGCGCAGTTGCAGCTCGGCCGCGTCCTCGATCGTGACGATGCGCTCGTCGCCCGGAATGAAGCCCGACAGCACGTTCAGCAGCGTGGTCTTGCCGCTGCCCGTGCCGCCCGACACGAGGATGTTCACCTTCGCGCGCGCGAGCGCATCGAGCACTTCGGCCATCGGCGGCGTCAGGCTCTGCAATTCGATCAGGTCGGCAACCTGCAACGGATTGGCGGCGAAACGGCGGATCGACAGCAACGGACCATCGATCGCACAGGGCCGGATGATCGCGTTCACGCGCGAGCCGTCCGGCAAGCGCGCGTCGACCATCGGGCTCGATTCGTCGATATGGCGGCCGACGCCGGAGACGATCTTCTCGATGACCTTCATCAGATGCGCGTCGTCGTAGAAGGTCACATCGGTCGCTTCGAGACGGCCACGGCGCTCGACGTACGTATGACGATGCGTATTCACCAGAATGTCGGACACGGTCGGGTCGCGCAGCAGCACTTCGAGCGGACCGAAGCCGAACATTTCGTCGTGCACGTCGCCGACGAGTTGCCGGCGTTCGAGATCGTTGGCGGGCGCCTTCTGATCTTCGAGAATGCGCCCGATCAGCGTCGCGATCTCCTGGCGGACCTGCTCGGGCGGCAGGCGCGACAGCCGTTCGAGCTCGACGCGTTCGAGCACCGCCTGATGAATCTCGCGTTTCAGTTTCTGGTAGGCGCTGCGCAACATGCCGGCGCCCGCCGGGTCCTGGCGTTCGCCCAGCGGCTGCACGCGTTGCGCGGAAATCTGCTCACGAAGCGACATGACGTTCCCCTGTTCTGATCGTGTAGCGTTGCAGCACGGTTAAAGCGTTTCGAGTTTCGGCGACGGCTGGCGGCCCAGCAGCCGCCCGAACAGCGACTCGCCCTTCGCGCGCGAACGCCCCGGTTGGGTCGCGCGTGCCGCGATGTTTTCGGCGAGCGCCTGCAGGCTGCGCGCAACCCCGCTGCCGCGCGCGGTCTTCGACACCGGCAGTCCCTGGTTCATCGCATCGGTCACCGTTTCGGCATCCTCGGGGATCACCTGATACGCGCTCATGCCGAGCACGGATTCGAGCGCCGCGCGCGGCCGCTCGCCGTGCCGTGTATAGCGGTTCAGGATCAGCCGCATCTGCTCCTGCGCGTAGCCGAGCGAGCAGAGAATCTCCTGCAGCCGGCGGCCGGCCCGCACGTGCGGCATGCTCGCCTGCAGCACGAGATGAATCTGGTCGCTGCGATCGAGCGCGAGCATCGACAGCTGGTTCAGCGTCTGGCCGAGATCGAACAGCACGAAGTCGTAATGCGGCGCGGCGACGCCGAGCAGCCACTCGAGTCGGTCTTCCTTGATCTCGGCCGCCTTCACCGGGTCGCCCGCGCCGGCGAGAATATGGAAGCTGTCGCTCACGTGCACGAGGCTCGTGTCGAAGAATGCGGCATCCATGCGTTCGATCTGCGCGCAGATTTGCGGCAGTGTCGACGGCGGCGTCTGGTCGGAGACCAGAAACGCGGCATCGGCGAACTGCTGGTTCAGATCGATCAGCAAAACGCGCTTTTTCTGCGGCAGAGTCGCGATCGCATGCGCGACGTTCGCGGCGATGAAGCTGGTGCCGGCGCCGCCCTTGCACGACACGAACGACAGAATCCGCGTATCGCGCGTGCCGCCTTGCAGGCTCTGCGCCTGCGCGCGCTGCAGCGCGTCGCCGAACTGGCGCGAATCGAGCGGCCAGTTCAGCACGTCGCGAAAGCCCGCGCGCATCGCGGCGATCAGCGTCTGCGGCGATGCGTCGGGAATCAGCAGGATGCAGGTGAGCCGTCCATGCTCGCGATGCAGGCGCTCCACCACCGCGAGCTCCGCATCCTTTAGCGACGCGGCGTCGACGATCAGCACGTCGAACGCGTCGAGCGTGTCGCCGCGTTCGCCGAGCAGCGACGGCGTGCCCATCGCGCGCGTGATCCGGTAGTCGCCGGCTTCGCCGCTCAGATGCGCGATCTGCGCGAGCCGTGCGCCGTCTTCAGAGAGAGCCAGGATGTTGATCATGATGTTCCCAACCGAGCTGTCGAATTAACCGGCGGACGGCGCGTCCGCCCCATGCGCCGCGTTCGCCATCACTGACTGCCGCCGCTGCTGCCGATACCCATCACGAACGGATTGAACGTCGTGACCGGCGTCTGGAACGACTTGTCGTACTGCTGCTGGGCGGCGACCGCGGCCTTGCCGTCGACGCCCGGTGTGGATGGCGTGTGCTCGCCCGCATGCGGATCGATGATCTGCATCTGCGTCACGGTGCGCACGGCGTCGCCCACGTGTGCGTCCCAGATCGGCGAGCTCGACATGCAGCCGCTCAACGAGCCGCCCAGCATCAGCAGCAACGCCGCGCGGCGCGGGATCAGAAGATGTTCGGGTTTCATGAGAGTCTCCTTCGCGGCGCGTTATGGGTTGGGCTGGGCGGCCTTGATCGTCGAATAGCCCGGGCTCACGGCGTCGGCTTTGGCGAGTGCGGGTTCGGCGTTGGTGTGCGCTTGCGCTGCCGACGCTGCCGTTGCTGTCGTCTTGTCCGGTGGCGGCACCGCCGCCGACGGTGCCGGCCGGTCCGCCTGGGTGTCACGCGGCAGCAGCGCGGCGGGCGCGGTCGAGCCTTCGGTCGGTGCCGGCGTCGGAACCGGTGCGGGCAACGCGGGTTGCGTTTGCGGTTGCGCGGGCATCTGCGGCGCATTCGGGTTCGCGGCGCCCGCTGCCTGCGCTGCGGGCCGGCGGCCTTCCATGTTGCCGGTCGCGTAGACCGTGCCGTCGGATACACCGGTGAAGCTATCGGTCGGCAGCGGATAGTCGCCCGCCGGCAGCGGCTTCACCAGATGCACGGTGACGATGAAGATCAGCTCCGTGCGATCCTGCTGGAACGACGTGCTGCGAAACAGCGCACCGAGCACCGGCACTTCGCCGATGCCGGGCAGCGCCTTCAGCGAGCCGGTGATGTTGTTCTGGATCAACCCGCCGATCGCGAAGCTCTCGCCGTCGTTCATCTGCACCGTCGTCGACGCGCGCCGCGTCGTGATCAGCGGCAGCACCGAGGTGTTGCTCGTGCCGCTCGCCGACACGGTGACGCCGGTCGGCGACAGTTCCGATACTTCCGGCGCGACCTTCAGATTCACGCGACTACCCGCGAGCACGGTCGGCGTGAATTTGAGGCCGACGCCGAACTCTTCTTCCTGCAGCGTGATCGTCGAGCCGCCCGAGCCGTTGCTTTGCGACACCGGAATGAAGACCCGGCCGCCCGCGAGGAACGACGCTTCCTGGCCGCTCAGCGTGACGAGGTTCGGCTCCGCGAGAATCTTGCTGAGGCTGTCGCTCTTCTGCGCGTCGACGGCGATATTGAACGGCCTGTTGTTCGCCTTGCTCACCGCGATACCACTGCTGACACCGGCGAGCAGGCTGCTCACGAGCGCACCGGTCCACGAACCGAAGCCGCCCTGGATGTTGACCGCCGCGCCCAACTGATTGAGCAACGTCTTCGACACCTCGGCGACCTTTACTTCGAGCATCACTTGCTGCGGCGAATCGACCGTCATCATGTTGATGACTTCGGAACCCTTGCTAACACTCGAGCTTTGCTGCGAGATCGTGCCGCCGTTACCAAAGCTCGCGGTGCTCGCCTGGTCTTGCTGGGTGGGCTGCGCGCCCGCGTAAGCGCCGGCGATGGTCATCGCCTGCTGCGCAGCCTGCCCGCTCGACACGCGGCCCGCGAGCACGAGATTGCCGGCCGCGCTCGACACGCGAATGCCGCGCTCGTTCGGCAGCAATTGCGCGAGTGTGCGTTGCAGCCCTTCGGCATCGACGCCGACGCTCACGTCGATGATCTGGCATGCGCCGCTGCGGCCCTGCACGATCATGTTCGTGGTGCCGACGCTCATGCCGACCACGTACAGCGTGCGCTGCGACACGAGCGTCGCCTGCGCGACGACCGGATTGCCGAGCGTGCGGTTGCGCGCGGCCTCGACGAGCGGCACCAGAATCGACTTGCCGACTGCCACCGACACGCTCGATTCGTCGCGAATCTCGCCGGTGCAGTTCGGCCCGGTCAGCTGCGCGGGGGCGACCCCCCTGCCGCTCGTCGCGCCGGTCGGCATCGGCGTGTTGCTGACCAGCATCGGCACGGCGCCCCGGCCGACCGGTAGCGGCGCTGTCTGCGCACCCCAGCCCGGCGGCATTTGCGCGGCGGCCATCGTTTGTGCCGCGCTGTCGTGTGCGGCCGTCAATCCGGCGCATAGCGCGGCGGCGAGCACCGTGCCGCCGAGCGAGCGGCAATGCTTGCCGCCACCGGATGAGAACCGTTGTTGTGTTTTCATGTTGCTGCCCCCGTCGCTCGATAGGTGTGAACCGAGACGTCTTTTAATGGCCTTCTGATTCAGATCGTGGCGCCTGACGTGAACTCGCGCAAACCCGCGCGCCGCGACCGCGCTAGAAACATTCGACGCTGCCCGTCACCCCCGACAGCACGCCAACGCAATCGCGCCTGGGCGCCGGACGCGCCGCATAGTGGGTGCGCACCGGATGCACCTCGGGCGCCGCCGGCGCCGAAGCCGGCACGTCGAGCAAGGTCAGCTTGGTCGCGCCGCCGGTGCTCGGGGTCTGCTTGTCCACCTGATTGCGCAGCACCAGCGACAGCGTGCCGACGCTGCGCGCGAGGTCGAGCTTCTCGGCCTGCTCGGGCGTCACCTCGAGCGTCACCGCGTTGACCACTTTCGGCGCGGTGTCATCGCGGCTGACCTGCTGCGCGACCGCTAGCACGAGGATCTTTTCGAGCACGATCTTCGAGATGCTTTGCGGCGTGTCGGTCTTGTTCGTCTGCTGCGTATTGACGATCACGTCGACGTAGTTGCCCGGCAGCGCGAAGCCCGCGACGCCGACCACGTCGTTCACGCGCACGGTGATCGCGCGATTGCCTTCACCAATCACCGCTGACAAGCCACCCTTCGTGCCCTGCGGCGCGAGCTTCGATTCGAGCACCGGCTCGCCGGGCGCGAGACTCGTCAGCAGCACGCGCCCTTCGAGCGCCTTGCCGTCGGCGAACGCACCGGGCGGCACGCTCGAAGTCGGCCAACTGACCAGGTGGACCAGGTTCTGGTTCAGCGGCTGGCCGAGGCTGATTTCCGACGACGCCACCGCAACCGACGTCACCGCGCCCGACGACGTCTGCAGCAGCCAGCGCGACGCGAAACTCACGGCCGCGAGGCCCGCCAGCACGGCGATCGTCAGCATCACTAAAGCCCGACTGTTTTTCATGGCAACACTCCCGCATCGTTCAGTGGAAACGTCCGGCTATAGCGCGGCCGCGAACAGCATTCCGAGGGTTCCGGCCGCGATCGCGACGCCGTAGGGAATCGACCCGACCGATCCGGACCGCGCATCGATCAGGTTTGGCTGTCCGAGCGGCGCGACGACGAGGCCGCCGAGCAGTTGCCGCAGATTCGCGAGCACGCGCGCGAAGCGGCCGCGGCGCAGCACGATCAGCAGAGACCAGAGCCCGCCGAGCAGAAAAGTGGCAACCGCGATCCGCCAGGTCAGCGCGGGTCCGACCCACGCGCCGATCATCATCAGCAGCTTCACGTCGCCGGCGGCCATGCCGCCCAGCAGATAGAACGGCAACAGCAAAGCGAGGCCGCACGCCGCCCCGATCAACCAGTCGAGCGCGCCGGCGAGCGGCCCCTGAATCGACATCTGCACGGCAAGCGCGACGGCGAGTCCGAGTGAGATCAGGCGATTCGGAATGCGCCGCGCGCTTATGTCCGTGCTCGCGGCCACGATCGCCAGCACGATCACGCACAGCGGTACAGGATGTGGCGGCAGAGGTGGCAGCGTCATGATGACCTCGTCAAGGATGATTGAGCCGCGTCAGACCGAGTCAGCGAGATTGTTGAAGATCGCGCTGAGGTTGGTGCCGAGCGTGGTCACGCCGCCGATGATCAGCAGTGCAATCAGGCCGGCGAGCAGGCCGTATTCGATGGCGGTCACACCGTCCTCGTCGTGAATGAAACGTGCTGCGCGAGCAATCAGGTTCTTCATGACAGACCTCCTTTTTCCAGTGGGAAGGGGACGGACGAATCGCGAGGTTCGTCCGTCGACTCGCTGACTCAGACCGAGTCAGCGAGGTTGTTGAAAATCGTCTGCAGATGCTGGCCGAGCGTGGTCACGCCGGTGATGATCAACAGCGCGATCAGGCCGGCGAGCAGCCCATATTCGATGGCGGTCACGCCGTCTTCGTCACGAACGAAACGGGCTGCGGCAGCGATGATGTTCTTCATGATTCGACTCCTCTGGAAGACTAACTAATGGAACCCGTTACCAGGATTGGCGTGGGCGATGGGACTGCGGGTACTGCAGGGAAATGCGGGAAGCTGCTGGCTAGTTTCGCCGCCCGATCAGCGTCGCGCGGTGTTTGATCCGCATGGTCGCAACGCTGGGCGACACGAACTGGAGGAAACGGGGAAAGTGAAGCGGCAGCTGCCGGGCGAGCCGCAGCATCGCGGCCGCGTGCCGCTGGCGCAGCATGGCCGCACGATGTGCGCGGCACACGGGCCTGGTATCGCCGCGCAGTCGCGTGATCTTGTTGTGCATACATCCCCCGTCTTTCGTGATTTTTTTCTTGGCGTCGGCTCGAGGCCGGCACCCGCTAGTCAGTCGACGTTGGCTCCCTCTCTCTCGCCATGGTGTGCTGCCTGTTCAGGTCCGCAGCATCGTGCCGTCGACTTCCGCGCACTCCCTATCGCAAGGACGGGACCAGCTTTGCGAAAACAGCGTAATGACGCGGGTTCGAGCCGACTGGCCTCCAGCCTCCCGCCGTATTCGCGTCCGAAATGTCCGAATGCGCAACGTTTTGCCTGACCCGCCGAACACTTCGCGGATCGCGTAATGCCCCGCCGGGCAAGGCTCGGCATTTTTTTCCCAGGACTTTCCCTAGTCCGGTAAAAATGAAATTCCATCGAAAAATCGCCGTTCCCGAAGGGCGCGCCGGTCCAAAGCGTCTCATCGGCGAGACGGCTTGGTGCGTTGGCGCACATAAGACTGGCCGTTTGGCCCGCTATTTGGCGGAGTCGGCAGTGCGCGGCTCGCGGCCAGGAAAACGCGAGCTTGAAAGTCGCATCAATTTCCGCCAACAATGAGCTGACCGGTTCAGCGCAACGACACGGTTTTTAATTCGATGTCGCGCGCCGACACATACAAGACGGAACCTATAAACAGAACGAACGGCGGGTCGATAGACCCGATCCGGATCACGCGGGGGGCGGGGATCATGTACGCATCACAACTACGCATGCGCAGCGGCGACAGCGAGATTCACGGCTGGCTTACGCCCGAGCGTATCGTCTTCTACTGCTGTGGGATGTGCGTACTGTACGTGGGGATCATCGCGTTGTGGGCCTATGCGAGCCACGGCTTCACCGACCCGCGGCTCACGCGTCCCGGTGAGGATTTTTCGATTTTCTGGTCGGCCTCGTATGGACTGCTGCACGGTTCGGCCATGCAGGTCTATGACCATGCGTCGTTCGACAAGCTACAGCGCGCGCTATTCACGAACGTGAGCCACGACAGCGTGATGCCCTGGCTTTATCCGCCGACGTTCCTCCTGCTGATCGCGCCGCTCGCGCTGTTACCGCAGCTCGTCATGTACTTCGTGTTCGTCGGCGGCGGCATCGCGCTGCTCAGCGCGGGCACGCTGCGCGTGTCGGGCCTTGCCGACAGCTTCAGGGGCTCGCGCTTCGCATGGTTGGTCGTCGCGGCCTCGCCGTGCGTGTTCGTGCCAGCCATCTTCGGCCAGAACTCGCTGCTGACCGCCGGCATCGCCGCGCTCACGCTGCATTGGCTCCGGCGGCATCCGGTACGCACGGGGCTGTGCCTCGGTCTGCTCGCGATCAAGCCGCAGATGGCCGTGCTGTTTCCGCTCGTGCTGATTGCCGCACGCGCATGGCGCACGCTGGCGGCCGCCGCGTTCAGCGCGGCGCTGTTCGGCGCGTTCAGCGTGCTGATATGCGGCGTGCAATCGGTGCGGCTCTTCTTCGTCAACACCGGCATTGCGCGTGAGACGCTGCTCGAGCAATGCCGCGGCTACTGGCTCGCGTCGCCGACCGCGTTCGCGGTGCTGCGCGAGGGCGGTGCGCCGATCGCCGCGGCCTTTGCGGCCCAGGCCTGCGTCGGGCTCATCGCCGCGGCAGCCGCATGGCAGGTGTGGCGAAACACGCGCGACACGCGGCTGCGCGCGGCGAGTCTCGTCGTCGCCACGCTGCTGACGAACCCCTACGTGTGGCACTACGAACTGGCGTGGCTCGGCATCGCGACGGCCTGCCTGACCGCGCTCGGCATCGGCGAAGGCTGGCTGCGCGGCGAGCAGAGTGTGATTGCGCTCGCGTGGCTGCTGCCGGTCTATGAACTTTTCAACCGCACGGCCGAGTTGCCGCAGATCGGCCCGATCGTTCTGCTGCTGGTGCTGCTGATCGTCGTGCGCCGCGTGCGCGTGATGGACGAAGAACGCGGCGAGCGCACCACCCTCGCCTATTCGCACGCGGTTCGAATCATTCGATAAACGGGGAAGCGTCATGCCAACTCATACAACCACGCCGCTGATCTCACTCGTCGTGCCGTTCTACAACGAGCAGGACGCGGTGGAACGCTTCTTCGCGGCGGTCGTGCCGGTGCTGGAATCGATCGACGGCACGCGCTTCGAGATCGTCTGCATCAACGATGGCAGCAGCGACGCGACGCTCGATCGGCTGATCGCGCAGAGCGGCCGCGACCGGCGCATCCGCGTGATCGACCTGACGCGCAACTTCGGCAAGGAAGCGGCGCTGACCGCCGGCATCGACGAAGCGTTCGGCGATGCGGTGATTCCGATCGACGCGGACCTGCAGGACCCGCCGAGCCTGATCCCGGTGATGGTCGAGCATTGGCTCGCGGGCGCCGAAGTGGTTGCGGCCAAACGCACGAACCGCCTGTGCGATACGTTCGCCAAACGCACGGCGGCCGCGCTCTACTATCGCGTGCACAACGCGCTGTCCGAAGTGAAGCTGCCGGAGAATGTCGGCGACTTCAGGCTGATCGATCGGCAGGTCGTCAACGCGCTGCGCAGCCTGCCGGAGCGCCGTCGCTTCATGAAAGGCCTGTTCGCGTGGGTCGGCTACCGCACCGTGATCGTCGAATACGAACGCGAGCCGCGCAGTGCCGGTCACTCGAAGTTCTCCGGCTGGCGGCTGTGGAACTTCGCCCTCGAAGGCATCACGAGCTTCAGCACGGTACCGTTGCGCAGCTGGACTTATATCGGACTGTCGATCGCGACACTCGCGTTCGTCTACGGCGGGTTCGTGATCGGCCGCACGCTGTGGTCGGGCAATCCGGTGCCCGGTTACGCGTCCACGATCTCGGTGATGCTGTTCATGGGCGGCATCGAGCTGATCGGCATCGGCGTGATCGGCGAATACGTCGGGCGCATTTACTACGAGTCGAAGGAACGGCCCGTTTATCTGGTGCGGCGTCGCTATCAGGCGAAGAGCAAGGTCAGCATGTTGCCGGGCGTGCGTCAGGATGCGCGCGCGGCGCACGTGGCGCGCGTCGAACTGACACGCAGGCGTGCCGCGCCGCGGTTTCGCGTAGTCGGCCACTGAAATCGGAGGAGTCCACCATGTCTCCCGATGCCTACCTCGAAATGGCCAAGACCGAAGCCGGGCACTGGTGGTTTCGCGCGCGGCGCGACGTGCTGCGCACGCTGCTCGAACGGCTCGCGTTACCGCGTCGCGCACGCGTGCTCGAAGTGGGCTCCGGCACCGGCGGCAACCTCGACATGCTGGCCGGCTTCGGCGCCGTCAGCGGCCTCGAGATGGACCCGACCGCTCGGGCGCTGAGCGCGCGCAAGACCGGCAACCAGTTCGACATCCGCGCGGGCCACTGCCCCGACGACGTGCCGTTCCACGGCGAACGCTTCGACCTGATCTGTTTCTTCGACTGCCTCGAACATATCGCCGACGACGCCGGCTCGCTCGCGCGCATGCGCGACCTGCTGACGCCGGGAGGCCGCATCATCGTGACGGTGCCGGCCGGACAAAGTCTCTGGAGTGCTCACGATGTTTTCCTCCACCACTACCGCCGCTATAGCCGCGGCTCGCTGATGCGCTGCGCGGTCGTGGCCGGCTACGAAGTCGAACGCATCAGCTATTTCAACACGCTGCTGTATCCGGTCGCGGTGGCCGCGCGCTGGGCCGACCGGCTGCTGCGTCGCAAACATTCGAGCGGCGACGCGATTCCGCCGTGGCTGCTCAACGCGGCGCTGTACCGCATCTTCAGCGCCGAGCGCCACTGGCTCGCGCATGCGCCGCTGCCTTATGGCGTATCGCTGTTCGCGATCCTGCGCAAGCGCGACAGAGGGTCGCGATGACGCCGGTCGAACGGGTCAGGCTGATGCGCTTTGGCGCGAGCGGCGTCATTGCGACCGGCCTGCATGTATGCATTGCGCTGACGCTGATCGCGGACGCCGGCATGTCGCCGCCGTGGGCCAACGCGATCGCGTTCACCTGGGCGACGGCGGCCTCTTATCTGTTGAACACGTTCTGGAGTTTTTCTGCGCTGCCTGCGTTGCTGAACGCTGGGCGGTTCGTGGTCGTGTCGCTGGGCGGCCTGACGTCGACCGCGCTCGTATCGCACCTGACGGAGCTTGCGGGCGGGCCGCCCGCGCTCGGTATCGCGCTCGTCGTGTGCGTGGTGCCGCCGCTCACGTTCGTCGCGCATCGGTGCTGGACGTATCGCTGAATACGAAGCACGCACAAGGCGACTCACGTCGCGCGCAACGCCTTCTGACACGCCGCGAGTACCGCGCCGGCCGCCAGCAGCAGCGCCGAATACACGAGCCCGCGCGCGAGCCCGGCGCCATCCGACACCCAGCCGATCACGACCGGCCCGACGATCTGCCCGAACGCGAACACGATCGTGAAGGCGCTGATGCCCTTCGCCCAGTGGCTCGCGGGGAGATTGTGGCGCACGAACGCGGTCGTCGACGCGACCGCCGACAGGAACGTCGCACCGAACAGCGCGCCCGAAACGAACGCGACCCACGGCTGCGTGAAGAGCGCGGGCAGCAGCGTCGCGATCGCCAGCAGCGCGTTGAGCAGGGCGAGCGCCTGGCCCCCGCGCATGCGATCGAGCAGCGTCGACCAGATCCGCGCCGACACCACGGTCGCCGCGCCGAGCAGTAGATAGAAACCGGTGACGACCGCCGCGCTCATGCCGGCGTTGCGCAGCAGCGCGACGATGAACGTCATGTAGCCGATATAGCCGACGCCGAACAGTCCGTAGCCCGCGAGCGCGGCCGCGAAGTGCGGCCAGCCCGGGGCAGGGGTGGCGCCGGCCGCATGCGCCGCAGCCGCCGCGCTCGTGTACGCGCGCTCGATTCTGCGCGACGCGCCGATCGCGACCGCGGCGAACAGCGCGCAGGCCGCCGCGAGCGCGAACCACGCGAATTGCCAGCCGTGGGCGGCATCAAGGATCGTCACCGGCACCAGCACCGACGACGCGACGATCCCCCAGCCGGTACCGCCGTAATACAGACCGAGCACGAGTCCCGCGTCGCGCGGTCGCGCCGACGCGAGCCGCGCCGCAAGCACGCCGCCGCCGATGAAGATCGCCGCGCTGCTCGCACCGGTGATCACGCGCAGCGTCAGCAGCGCATGCGTGGCGGCGGTGAGGCCGCTGCCGGCCATCAGCAGCGCGGTCAGCACGCAACCGGCCGCGAACAGCGCGCCGGCCGACCAGCGGCGCGCGAGGCGCGGAAACACGAGCGCGCCGAGCAGATAGCCGAGCGCGTTGGCGGTGTTCATCGCGCCGGCCTGCGCGAAGCTCCAGCCGAGGTCGAGTTTCATCGACGGCAACAGCAGCGCGTACGCGAAGCGCGCGAAGCCGAGCGCTGTCGCGCTGCCGAGCGATAGCGCGGCGGCCAGCAGCAGGGTCGGCACACGTTCGGCGGTGGTCGTTGATGGCGCGTGCGATGCGGTGTCGGCAGAACGGGAGGACATGGGCGGACGGACGTAAACGGGAACGCTGCGAGCCGATTCTAGCTGGAGCGACGACGAAAGTCGCGGAATGTGCGCGCCTTACCCGCCCGCCCCTTCCGGCTCATGCGGCGCGAGCCGCGCCTTTGCGTGGCGCATCTTTTCCAGCGTCTCGGGCCCGGCCTTCAGCGCGACGCCGATCGCGAGCGCATCCATGATGCACAGATGCACGAGCCGCGACACGCCCGGCGTGTTCGGATCGATCGGGCTCGCCACGCGCAGCAGCAGCGGAATATCGACGAGCCATGCGAGTCGCGAGCCGACGTTGGTCAGCGCGATCGTCGTCGCGCCGCGCTCCTTCGCGATCTGGATGCTTTCATTCACTTCGACGCTGCGCCCCGAATGCGAGATCGCAAACGCGACGTCGCCCGGCTCCATCAGACCCGCGTATAGACGCTGCAAATGACCATCGGTAAACGCGGCCGCCGCGATGTCGATGCGCAAAAAACGCAGCGCCGCGTCCTGCGCGACGAGCCCCGAGCCTGAGCCCACGCCGAAGAAAAACACGCGCCGGGCGCTCGAAAGCGCCGCGATCGCGCTTTCGAGCACGGCAGGATCGAGCGCGCCGCGCGCATGCGTGATGCCGTCGATCGCCGCTTCGCCGACCTTGTCCATCAAGGTCTGCACGTCGTCGTCGCGCGCGACCGCGGTCGATGCATACGGCAGCCCGCCCGCGACGCTCTGCGCGAGCTGCATCTTGAAGTCGCGCAGACCGTGCGCACCGATCGCGCGGCAAAAACGCGTGACGGAAGGCTCGGACACGTCGGCGCGCTGCGCGAGTTCGGTGATGCTCGCGCGCATCGCGAAGTCGACGTCGGCGAGCACCATGTCGGCGACCTTGCGCTCGGCGGGCCGCAGACTCGCGAGTGCGCTGCGGATGTGGGGAATCAAGTTCGGTGCGGACACCCGGTGTTCCTTAGGGGCTGTTTCATATGGATCCGCGTCGCTCGCAGCTTGTTCGGCTCAATCGGCCTGATCAAAGTTCAAGCCGCACGCGGTTCAGACCAGCCTGCGTCCACTCTCCGTATCGAACAGATGGATGTGTTCGGCCGGCAGACGCAGCGCGACACGCTGACCGGGCTCGATCTTCGAGCGCTCGCGCGTGGTCACGCACCACGAAGCGCCGCCTATTTTCCCGTACAAGTGCGTTTCGGCGCCAGTTGGCTCGATCACTTCGACGTCGAGCGCGGCATCCGGTATCTGCGTCGTGATCTCGACGTGCTCGGGCCGCACGCCGAGCGTGGCCTTCGCACCGACCACAGCCGACGCAGGCGTGCGTTCGAGCGCGACCTCGCTGCCGTCCGCGAGCTTCAACGCGAGGCCCGCACCCTGCGTGCGATTGACGATCACGCCCTCGGCGAAATTCATCGACGGCGAGCCGAGGAAGCTCGCGACGAACAGATTCGCCGGCCGGTCATAGAGTTCGAGCGGACGGCCGATCTGCTCGATACGTCCCGCGTTCATCACGACGATGCGATCGGCCATCGTCATCGCTTCGATCTGGTCGTGGGTGACGTAGATCACCGTGTTCTTCAAGCGCTGATGCAGGGCCTTGATTTCGGTGCGCATCTGCACGCGCAGCTTTGCGTCGAGATTCGACAGAGGTTCGTCGAACAGGAACAGCGACGGCTCGCGCACCACCGCGCGGCCCATCGCCACGCGTTGCCGCTGACCGCCCGACAGTGCGCGCGGCAAGCGGTCCAGATAGTCACTGAGGTTCAGCATCTTCGCGGCCGCATCGATGCGCGGCTTGAATTTCTCCGAGGATTCTTTGCGGATTCTCGGACCGAACGCGATGTTTTCATACACCGACAGATGCGGATACAGCGCGTAGCTCTGGAACACCATCGAGATGTTGCGCTGCTGCGGCGCGAGCGTATTCGCGCGCGTGCCGCCGATCATCAGATCGCCGCCGCTGATTTCCTCGAGCCCGGCCACCATCCGCATCAGCGTGCTCTTGCCGCAGCCCGACGGACCGACCAGCACGACGAACTCGCCGTCGTCGATGTCGAGATCGATGCCGTGCACGACCTGGGTGTCGCCATAGCGTTTGAAGATGCCGCTCAGTTGCACTGCTGCCATGCTGTCCTCATTGTCTTGCTGTGTGTTGTATTGCCGATGTTGTATTGCCGGTATCGTAGTGCACGCGCCGCGCGCAGCTCAGAACGACTCGAGCGTCAGCTCCTGCGCCATCAGGCGGTTGCCCGCCATCAAGCCGCCGTCGACCGGCAACGCGACGCCGGTGATCACGCGCGCTTGCGGCGATGCGAGGAACAGCACCGCATCGGCGATGTCGTCGGGCGTCGCGAAGTCGCGCAACGGGTACCACTTCTTCAGTTCCTCGAACACCTGCGGATTCTTCTCGACACGCGCCTGCCACGCCTGCGTCTTCACAGTGCCCGGACACACGATGTTCGCGCGAATGCCAAAGCGGCCCAGCTCGATCGCGAGCGCCTTCGTGTAGCTGATCAGGCCGGCCTTCGCGGCGCTATATGCCGGATGACCGAGCGCGGCGAGACCGTTCACCGAGCCGATCAGCACGAGCGCGCCGCGCTGCCGTTCGATCATCGACGCGCGCACCGCCTCCACCGTGTGATACGTGCCGTTCAGATTCAGATGGATGTCGCGCTGCCAGCTTGCGGCGTCGGTGGTCGCGAGCGACGCGCCGAGCGCCGCGCCCGCGTTCGCGACCAGTACGTCGACCGGTCCACGCTGCGCGACCGCCGCGGCCACCGCGTGCTGCACCGCAGCGGCGTCGCCGAGATCGACCGCGACCGGCACGACCTGGTCCGCGCCCTGTTGCGCGCCCCGTTGCGCGCCCCGTTGCGCGCCGAGTCGCGCGCTCAATGATTGGAGCGCGGTCGCGTCGATGTCGAGCGCGAGCACGGTGTCACCCGCCTCGACGAAGCGCTCGCATAACACGCTGCCGATACCGCCGCATGCGCCCGTTACCAATACGACACGATCCATGTGTTCCTCGCTCGTTGGCCTGGCCGTTTCGGCCGTCTTGCCGGCGCCGTCCGCCACCCGGCTCGCGCTACGCGCAACGCTGTAAATTTCCTACATATCCGGCTCGCGACGACTGCTGTCATCCCGAAGAGTGGGTTTCCAATCCCGTCGCGCAGTGCAGAATACCCCATGTTTTACAGTATCTTAGGCACAAAACAGCCCGAGAAAAAATATCGCAGACCCTACGTGACAAGCTATTTTGCGTCATGTAGGATTTTTTCAAACAATTTACCCAAGGCGGCCGGCGACGGCGGCAAACCACCCACAGGAGAGAGAAAAATGTCGTTGCATGCCCGTGCTTCCCTCGCGCTAGGCAAAGTCGCCGTGGCGCTCGCGTTTGCAGGTATCGCCGTCTCGGCCCATGCCGAGACGGTCCGCGTGACGGTCGCTCACTACAGCGACGCGACCGCGCCGTACTTCGAGAAAATGGCCCGCAACTTCGAGAAGGCCAACCCCGGCACGACCATCAAGATCGAAGACGTGAACTGGGACACGCTGCAACAGAAGCTGCAAACGGACATCTCCGGCGGCGCCAACGCGGACCTCGCGATCGTCGGCACGCGCTGGCTGCTCGACTTCGTGAAGGACGACGTCGCCGAGCCGCTCGACGGTTATATGGACGCGAACTTCAAGGCCCGCTTCATCGGTCCGTTCCTCGCGCCTGGCCAGATCAACGGCAAGACCTACGGCCTGCCGATCGCCGCTTCCGCGCGCGCGCTGTACTACAACAAGGATCTGCTCGCGAAGGTCGGCTACCCCGACGGCCCGAAGACCTGGAATGAAGTGATCGATGCATCGAAGAAGCTGAAGGCGCAAGGCATCGCCGGCTTCGGTCTGCAAGGCAAGGAAATCGAAACCGACGTCTACTTTTACTACGCGCTGTGGACGATGGGCGGCGACGTGGTCGGCAAGGACGGCAAGGCCGCGTTCAATTCGCCGGCGGGCGTGAAGGCCGCGACGATGTACAAGCAGATGATCGACCAGGGCCTCACGCAACCGGGCGTCACCGGCTATAGCCGCGAAGACGTGCAGAACCTGTTCAAGCAGGGCCGCGTCGCGATGGTGATCTCCGCGCCGTTCCTCGCCAAGCAGATCAAGAAGGAAGCGCCGAACCTGAAGTACGGCATCGATCCGCTGCCGATGGGCACGACGCACGCCACCTACGCGGTCACCGACTCGATCGTGATGTTCAAGAACTCGAAGGTAAAGAAGACCGCGTGGAAGTTCCTCGACTATCTGTTCACGAAGGAACCGCGCGTCGAGTTCACGACGACCGAAGGCTTCCTGCCGACCACGAAGGCCGAAGCGACCGACCCGGCGTTCAACGATCCGGACGTCAAGGCATTCATCGCGTTGCTGCCCACCGCTCACTTCGCGCCGACCGTGACCGGCTGGGAAGACACCGCGAAGGCCGTGACCGACGCGATGCAGGCGATCTACCTGAACAAGGCGCAACCGGCGGAAGCGTTGAATGCGGCCGCTGCGCAGGCGAACAAGTCGCTCGGTCACTGATACGCGGCTTTTGACAGTAACGAGACGAACAGGGGACGCGCGGCGCCGTAGCTCAAGCGCCGCGCGTTGCGCCGCGCCACTCCCACATTCGAGCCTATGCAGCACGATGCACCCTCCGGCCCATTCCGTCGTGCCCGCCGCCAGAGAGCGGGCGCGTCTTACGATCGAGCACGCATGAGCCGTTCCGTTTCTTCGCGCGCGCAGGCGCCCTGGTTGCTGATTGCGCCGAGCCTCGTGCTCGCGCTGTTCATCATCAGCTATCCGATTTTCAACATCGTGTGGCAATCGCTGCATGAGGTATCGCGCTTCGGCGCGATCCGCGACTTCACCGGCGCGCAGAACTTCGTCAACGTGTTTGAGGACCCGGTGTTTCTCGCTTCGGTACGCCGCACGATCATCTGGACCGTGTGCGTGGTGGGCGGCACGGTGCTGATCTCGGTACCTGTCGCACTGATTCTGAACCAGGAGTTTCACGGCCGCGGCGTGGCGCGCACGATCGTGATGCTGCCGTGGTCCGTCTCTTTGACGATGACCGCCGTCGTCTGGCGCTGGGCCTTCAACGACGACTACGGCATGGTCAATGTCACGCTGCAGCGGCTCGGCCTGATCGGCGGGCCGATTCACTGGCTCGCGACGCCCGAGTTCGCGTTCCCCGTCGAAATCGCGGTCGGCATTCTGGTGTCGATTCCGTTCACGGTGACGATTTTTCTTGGCGGCCTGTCTTCGGTGCCAAGCGATATCTACGAAGCCGCGCGTATCGACGGCGCGAGCGCCTGGCAGCAGTTCCGTCAATTGACGATGCCGCTGCTGCGCCCGTTCATCAACATGGCGATCCTGCTGAACGTGATCTACGTGTTCAACTCGTTTCCGATCATCTGGGTGATGACGCAAGGCGGCCCCGACAACAGCACGCACATCCTCGTCACCTACCTGTACGAACTCGGCTTCCGACTCGGACGTCCCGGCGAAGCGGCCGCCGTTTCGCTGATCATGCTCGTGATGCTGTTCGTGTTCTCGATCGCTTATCTACGTCTGCAACGCGCGAAAGAAGGAGTGCCATCATGAGTCTGAGCGCGAAAACGAAACGCTCGCTGTGGTGCTGGATCGCGCTGACGCCGCTCGTGATCGTCATCCTGTTTCCGTTCGCGGTGATGTTCTTCACCGCGGTCAAACCGGCCTCGGAGATCTTCGTCTATCCGGCGCGCTGGCTGCCGGTGCAGTGGCAGTGGCGCAATTTCATCGACATGTGGGACGCGGCCAACTTCGGCGTCGCGCTGCGCAACAGCACGATCATCAGTTTCCTGTCCACCGCGCTCGCACTCGCGGTGAGCCTGCCCGCCGCTTACGCGCTCGCGCGCTTCCCGTTTCGCGGACGCGGCCTGTATCGGCAGTTCCTGCTCGTCACGCAGATGCTGTCGCCGATCCTGCTGGTGGTCGGCCTATTCCGGCTCGCGGCGATGATTCCGTGGGGCGACGGTAACCTGGTCGATTCGAGGATCGGCGTGATCGTGTCGTACGCGGCGTTCAATATCGCGTTCGCGGTGTGGATGCTGTCGTCGTACTTTCAGACCGTGCCGCAGGATCTCGAGGAATCCGCGTGGCTCGAAGGCTGCAGCCGCGCGCGCGCGGTGTTCAAGGTGTTTCTGCCGCTCGCGGTGCCGGCGATCGTCGTGACCGCCATCTTCACGTTCATCAATGCGTGGAACGAGTTCGCGATCGTCTATACGCTGATCCGCTCGCCGGAAAACAAGACGCTGACCGTGCAGGTGACCGATATGGTCGCGGGCAAGTACGTGGTCGAATGGCATCTGGTGATGGCCGCGACCTTGTGCGCGACGTTGCCGGTTTCGATCGTGTTTGCGTGGTTGCAGCGTTATATGGTGAAGGGGCTCGCGCTCGGCGCGGTGAAGTGAGTGACTGCGCGGCGCGTGCCGCGCAGTGTTCGCTTGCGGGTCGCGCGTCAGTCGGTGCCGCGCACGATGCGCAGATCGCGTTCGACGCCATCGCCCAATGCGGCCAGCGCCTTCTTGTACTCCTCGCTTTCGTAAGCGGCGACGGCCGCCTCGTACGTCGGGAACTCGATTACGACCGTGCGCTCCTTGAGGCCCTGCTCGCGCGCCTCGTCCGCCACGCCTCGCACGAGGAACTTGCCGCCCGCCGCCGCCACCGCGGCCGGGGCCAGTTGCGCGTATGCGGCCAGTTTCTGCGGATCGTTCGTCTTGCGGTACGACGACACCCAATAACCTTTGCTCATTCGAATCTCCTTGTGTGATGGACCAACGCGGGACTAAAGCGGACCTAAGCAGTCGCGGTCTTACATAGTAGCAAAGCGGGCTGGCTCGCGATGCCGAGCGGTACCGCGCCGCCGCGCGCCGCGACCTGGACAGCATCTGCCACCACTAGCACATGATCGCGCATAACGGGAAGCGTCTCTTTCAGCATCGCCAAAACGATTTAGCCATTAAACGTTTTGTGCACTAGGCTTGCCTTTGCACACTTCAAGCGATGGACCAAAGGAGACAACGAATGAGCGAGCGATACGAGTCGTTTTGTGCATGCTGCGGCGGTCCCGACCACCGGGCGATGAGCCGACGGACTTTCATGAGCCTGCTTGCGGGTAGCGCCGCCGGACTCGCCATGCCGCCGGCGTTCGCCGCGGACACACCGGCCGTGCCCACGATTGCTTATGACTCGATTGCCAACCCCGTACGTTTGCCGAACGACAGGTACTTCGGCGAATGCTCGGGCGTCGCGCTCAATTCGCATGGCCATATCTTCGTGCTGTCGCGCGGCAACACCACCGGCCCCGCATATGGCGCGGCCGCCGCGCAACTGCTCGAGTTCGCGCCCGATGGACGCTTCGTGCGCGAGATCGGCCACAACCTGTATGCGTGGTCGTTCGCGCACACGGTGAAGGTGGACCGGCACGACAACATCTGGGTCACCGACAAGGGCTCGGACATGGTGATCAAGTTCACGCCGGACGGACGCGTCGCGATGGTGTTCGGCCGCAAGCAGGAAGCATCGGACGAGGAGACCGCGCCGCTCAAGCATCCGAATCCGCCGCTGCCCTCCGAACCCGGACGCTTTCGCCAGGTGACCGACGTCGCGTGGGACAAGGCGGGCAACACCTATATCAGCGACGGATACATCAACTCGCGCGTCGCGAAGGTCGATCGCGACGGCAACTGGCTGAAGTCATGGGGCGATCGCGGCACGGGACCGGGGCAGTTCCATACGCCGCATAGCATCGCGGTGGATGCGCACGACCACGTTTATGTGGCCGATCGCAGCAACCGGCGCATCCAGGTGTTCGATACCGAGGGCACGTTCCTGCGCCAGTTCACGATCGACGTACCGGTGCCGCCGGACGCGCGCCCCGCGATCGGCAACATGCCGAGCGAAGCGGACCTCGCGGCGGGCACGTTCGCGCCGGGCTCGCCTTGGGCGATCTGCATCTCGCCGGGACCGAATCAGGTGCTCTATAGCGCCGACGCGTTTCCGGGCCGCATCTACAAGATGACGCTCGACGGCAAAGTGCTCGGTGTGCTTGGAAAAGCGGGCAAACAGCCGAAGCAGTTCGGCTGGATTCACGAGATGGCGTGTCCTTCGGAAAACGTATTATTCGTTGCCGAGTTGCTGAACTGGCGTATTCAGAAACTGGTTCTGCATGCGTGATGGACGAGGGCCGCCGCGTTCGTCCGTGATGCGGACGCGGACCGGCCCTGTCGATGTCAAGCCGTCTCAGTCGTAACGACGATGCTTGTGATGGTGCTTGCCCGATTGGTGGCCGCGCGAGTAGTCGTTGGCATACGAGTTCGAGCGCGAGATGTTGCCGCCGAGCGCCGAACCCGCGCCGCCGCCGAGCGCGGCGCCGACCAGGCCGCCGGTGCGGCCGCCCATCGCGTTGCCGGCCGCGGTGCCCGCCCCGCCACCGAGCGCGCCGCCAATGATCGCGCCGGTACGTTCGCGACGATTCGACGTGACCGCGCCGCCCGCCCCGCCGCCCACCGCGCCGCCGATCACCGCGCCGGTGCTGCCGCCCACCGCGCCGCCGACTGCCGCGCCAGCGACGCCGCCGAGCGCGCCACCGAGCATGTTGTTCATATCACCGGCGAGTGCCGGCAACGACGCCGCGGCGCTCAATGCAGCCACGGCAACCATCTGGATGATTTTCTTCGACATATCGGGTCTTTGTTTTAGTGAGACGGCGCCGAGTATAGCGGGGCTTCGGAAAGGGCTTTGTAACCTCGACAGTCCGTGGCGGTAAGACGTGTAACAAAATGAATGGGGCGTTGTTTTTGCGGTGATCGTGAAAAAACAAGGGCCGCTCGTGATGAGCGGCCCCTGAAAATTGAATGCCGATCAGTGAATCAAATCTATCCTTCTACCCGCGCCGCTTCTTCTTCAATTCGATCGTCTCGAACAGATCGTATTCCGGTGTCGGCATCTGATCCGCGCCCGGCGCGTGGTAGTAGTTCATCGTGATCGTGGTGTCGCCGCCGGGCTGCCCCGGATCGTAGTCGAACACCGCGATGCCGTAGCCGGTGCCGGTGTCGCGTTGGGCGGACCAGATTGCGTCTTCGACCGCGTCGGCGCTCGCGCGCACGAACGTGCCCGCGGTCGTCGACGGCACCGGGCGATTCGGCTTCGTGAAGATGCGCGCCTGCGGCAGGCCTGTGCCAGCATCGACGCCATACACGTCGAGCGGCGCGCTCGTGCCGCCTCCGCCGAGAATCAGGTGGATCGTGCCGTGGCTCGTATCGAACGTCGATGCACCCGCCGATACCGCCGACATGATCGGCTTGGGCTGCAACGTATCGACCGGGTGCCCCGTCGCGATGTCGGTGCCCTTGTTGTGATTGCAACCGCGCACCGGATAGCTGCGCTCGTAGTCGTGATCGTGACCGCACAGCACGAGATCCACGCCATAGCGATCGAACAGCGGCAGCCACGCTTCGCGAATGCCCTTGTCGGAACCGTTGCCGGTCTTCGACGAGCTGAGTGCGTCCTGATGCATCTGCACGATGATCCAGTCCACGTCGTTATCGTGCGATGCATGCTGCAGCACTTTTTCGAGCCAGCGTGTCTGCTCGCCATTGCTATAGCCGCGTACGTACAGCGACGTGCCCGCCGGAATCGGCGGATTGCCGGTACTCGCGACCGGCGTCAGCGGCGCGGGCCCGGCGACGAAAGCGGCGGCATCCTGATAGACGACGTCGTCCGCATCGAGCGAAATGAACAGCACCGAGCCGACGCGGAAGCTGTACCAGCGGCCCGGAAATCGCGTGTGATTATCGGGCAGCACGTAGCGCGACAGATACGACGCAAGGCCCTGCTCGCCGTTGTTGAATTCGAGCTCGTGATTGCCGGGACACGGCATCCACGGCCGGTTCGACGCCGACGTCTGCGCGTTGTTGCCGAAGTCGCGCCACACCTCGGGCTGCTGCGTCGGATTCAGATTCGCATAGCAGAGGTCACCGTTGAGCAGATGGAAGAGCGGCTGAAAGCGCTCGACGGCCGCCACCGCGAAGCGGCTTTGCGGCGACGACAGCACCCATTTCGTATTCGGCGTCGCGAGATCGCCGTAGCTCGTCCAGCGAAACGGCGCGCGGCCGCGCGGCGCGGTACGAAAACTCGCGGTGAAGGGTTGCGCTGCATTGCCGTCGTTATCGGCCGTCACTTCGTACTGATAGCTCGTGTCGGCCTTCAACTCGCGCACGCGCGCGTGATAGTTGAATACGACCTCGCCGTTGATGCCGTCGGTGTAAGTACTTTGCACCGCGTGCACCGTATGTTTCGCGTGGTCCCCGTTATTGGCGCCGCTTATGCGCACCTGCGGATTGACCGCGGGCGCGAGCGACGACCACGACACGGTAATTTCGCTCGTCGGGTCGCTGCCCCAGGTCAGATGGATCTGTTCGGGCGTGCCATCGGGTGTGCCGCTATTGGCGCCGCGCGCGGTCGATGCGAGCGCGCCCGCCGCCGTCGCGAGACTCGATGCGCCGGCGAACTTCAGAAAGCCGCGACGCGAGACGATCGATGCGGCGTGCTCATCGGCAGGCGTTGTCTTGACGATTTTTCTGTTCGACATGTCCGGTATGGTTGTTCAGGTGGAAGAATGCCAGCGCAAAACAACGCCCCGCGGGGCGAGCGCGGACGGAAAGTGACGGACGATCGTAGCCGGACGGCGATGACAGCCCGATGAAACATCGGGCGAATAGCGGAAGGAGGGTTCGATATCGAAAGGTTTATAAAAACAAATTGCCGGTGCAGCGCGTGATTCGATCGCGCGCATGCAACCGGCAATCCGCTTGACGTCCGTTCAGGTCTGGGAGCTTGTATCGTCCGCGGCCTGAGCGTGGTCGGCGTCGTCCTGCTTCTCTTCTTCTCTCTTTTCCACCAGCGATTCCAGCTTTCCAGCGCCTTCGAAACCGGCGATAGCGGCCACGCCTTTGGTCAGCAGACCCGCTTGTGGATCGACTTTCTCAGCGGCTTCAACGGCGGCAACCGCACCGGCAATCTTGCCCACTTCGTCCAGAAGTCCCATGTCGTACTCCCACAAAAATAAGTGAAGCTGCATCGTCTCACGAACTTTATGGCATGTCGTCAAATGTTACATCGCTTAACGACGAAGCTTTCGGAGTGAAATTTGAACGGCTGCCTCACACGCGCGCGGGCGGCTGCGGATTGTTCCCGGGATTCGTGTCGTGCCTCGAAACGCGAAGAATACCGTTCGCGTCGATCAGCTTCGACAAGCCGGCCTCGAGAGCATCGGCGACGTCCTTGTCATACACTTCGTCGCCATTCACATGGAGCGTGAACGACTGCAGGTACTTCGCTTTCTTCTCCGGGTTCTCGATGGTTTGCCGTGTCCATTGATAAAGCGGGTAGTTCTCGATGCCCATTCTCTCCGCTTCGCTCACGTAGTCGGCGAATGCATCGAACTGGCATTTGAGCGTTGCGTGATGCGTCTGCAAAATGGCACGTAGCGCTGGATGCGCGGCGCACGAAGGGTCCGCGCGCAGCGAGTTGGCGAGTTCCATCGACGCGGTGATTCGCAGTTGAAATTGCAAGGGAGACGACATCACGACCTCGATCGCATCGGTAACGGATATCAAAAGTCCGCAGGCGCGGCCTTGTCGGCGACACGCGCGTCGAGCACCGCTTCGCACTGCTCGATTTCTTCGTTGCACATTGGCTTGCCGAGCAGATAACCCTGCGCATGGGTGCAACCGCAAACGCGCACGAAATTGAGCTGCTCCTGGGTTTCGATGCCCTCGGCCGTGGTCGGCATGCCGATCTCGCGCGCCAGCGCGACGATGCCGCGCACCACGGCCGCCGATTCGCGCCCATGCACGGACTCGCGGACGAACGAACTGTCGATCTTCAGCTTGTCGAAGGAGAAGCGCACGAGCGTGGACATCGTCGAAAAGCCGGTGCCGAAGTCGTCGAGCGCCCGCCCGATACCCAATGCGCGCAATCTGGTGATATTGCGGCGAGTCACTTCGTCGTCGTTCAGCAGTGCCGTTTCCGTGACCTCGAGATTGAGCCGCGTCGGCGGCAGCCTCGTTTTCCGAAGTATTGCCGTCACCGTCGATGCGAACGATTCCTCGCGCAATTGCACCGGCGATACATTGACCGCGACGATCACCTTGTCGCGCCACGCCGACGCCGCCATGCACGATTGCAGCAGCACCCATTCACCCAATGCGAGGATCAGGCCGGTGCGCTCGGCGGTCGGAATGAACGCGGACGGCGACAACTCGCCGCGCGTCGGATGGGCCCAGCGAATCAGCGCCTCGCGGCCCGCTACCGCGCCGGTATGCAGATCGATGATCGGCTGATACTCCATGCGCAAACCATTGAACGACTTCAGCGCGCCTTCGAGGTCGCTGCGCAGCAGGCTCAGGCTTTCGTCGGATACGTGCTTCTCGGCATCGAAAATCGCGAACGCGCTTTTGCCGCTGCGCTTGACGCCGTACAACGCGCGGTCCGCGCAGATCAGCAATTGCGGACCCGTTTTCGCATGTTCGGGATAGAGCGCGATGCCGACGCTCGCGCCGATATGCACGAGCGCTTCGCTCAACACGAACGGCCGCGCCAGCGTTCTGACGATGCGATCGGCCAGCACGCGCACGTCGCGAAGCTGCCCGGCGTCGTCCGAAATCGCGACGAACTCGTCGCCTGCCAGGCGGCCAACGTGGTCGCCGCTCGGCAGCAGATCGCACAAACGGGAGGCCGCTTCCTGCAGAATCTGGTCGCCGGCGGCATGACCGAGACTGTCGTTGATCGCCTTGAAGCCGTCGAGGTCGATCAGCAGCACCGCGAACGCCTCGCCCTGCCGCGTCGAACTCTCGCCGGTGCGTTCGATCAGCAGCTCGTTGATACGCGCGCGATTCGGCAAACCGGTCAGGCTATCCTGGCGCGCGAGGCGATGACTGTTTTCCCGTGCGAGCAGCAACGCAACGGTGTCGCGATTACTGCGCAGCGCGACCGTGAAGAAGCCGGCCGCGCAAAACGGAGCCTGAAATAGCAGCACGAGCTTGCCATTGCCCGGCGACATCGCCGCGCCGACACTCAGAAAGCTGAGAATAAAAACGATCTGCAATAACGCAAGCCGCGGCGTGCCCGCATTGCGTCCGGCCAATCCGCCGATCACACCGACCGCACAAACGTTTCCAAGCAGAAAAAGCGTGGGACTTCCGCTGATATTGCACAGGAATGTGCCAAACCCGAATAACGCGCTCCACAACAGACTCGCGAAAATAAACGCGGAAGTCGGCGTGGGCAGCCCAAGGGCTGCCCGCGTGCGGCATAACCAGATCAGCGTAAGCCGCGCGATCAGCAATGCGACGACCGCAATACCCCACGCGGCATATAGAGGAATCGGATAAAGATAATACGCGGTTGCGCAAACGCTGATTTCGCAAATCGACGCGAAAACGATCGATGCGGTTCGCGTGAACAGGTTGGCAAGCAGGATCTGCCGGTTGTCCGGACTCAGGTTCTGAGCCGAGGACGCGACCCACTTGAAAAATGGAGACCTTGGTTCGGTAAAAGCCATGACCTGCGCATTCGACGGTGGGTGGGTCCGAATCGGCATGCGAATGGACGGCTCGTGCAGCGATTACATAAACATAAAGTATCAGATTAATGCATGCAATGGCGTGAAATGACCGGCAGCCGTGGATCAAAAGCACTGCATGAGCGCGAATCCCAACTTGCTCGACGGAGTACGAGCGTTCGGATTACATGTTGTTGCGGCGCAACGGACCGCTCGATATAGCGCGGTTCCGAAGTTGCGGAACGGCAATAAAAAGAGGAAGAGCGTGGCTCTCCCTCTTTGATGATTGTCGCAGCCTCGGCTTCCCGAGTCGCGATCGCCGGCCTCGCTTAGTCGTACAGCACGGCTGCGATCTTCGGATCGTTCATGTTGGTCTTGTCGTACCAGTAAAAACCGGTGTCGATCTTCTTCGGCAGCTTCTCGCCGTGCAGCGCCTTGACCGCCGAGTCGACCGTGCATTTGCCGATACCGACCGGATTCTGCGTAATCGCGCCGGCCATCAAGCCCGACATGATGTTCTCCTTCTGCTCCTTGCCGGAGTCGAAGCCGATCAGCACGAGTTTCTTGCCCGATTCCTTGACGCCGATCGCCGCGCCTTCCGCGGAACCTTCGTTTGCACCGAAGATACCTTTCAGGTTCGGATTCGCCTGGATCATGGTCTTGGCGATTTCCGCGGACTTCAGGTGGTCGCCGGCGCCGTATTGCACGGACACGATCTTGATGTTCGGATGCTTCGACTTGATCTGATTGACGAAACCGTCGCGGCGATCGACACCGGTGCGGCTCGTCTGGTCGTGCACGATCACGCCGACTTCGCCGGAATTGCCGATCAGCGCGGCCATCTTGTCGGCGGCGAGCGCGGCGGCGGCGACGTTGTCCGTCGAGCAGGTCGTCAACGGAATATCGCTGTCGACGCCCGAGTCGAATGCAATCACCGGAATCTTGTCGTTCTGGGCGCGCTTGAGCAAGGGGATGGCCGCCTTACTGTCGAGCGCCGCGATGCCGAGCGCCTGCGGCTTCTTCGCGAGCGCGGCCGACAGCATGTCGATCTGCTTATCGACCATCGCTTCCGTTTCCGGTCCCTCGAACGTGATCCTGACGTTGTTCGCTTTCGCGGACTGCTCGGCGCCCGATTTGACGGCTTGCCAGAACTGATGCTGGAAGCCTTTCGAAATAAGCGGAATATACGGCTCGTCCGCATACGCGAGACTACTTCCGCCGACGAGCGCACCGACACCGACCACAATACCGATCAGTCTTCTCTTCAACATGGGGCCTCCTCCAATGGTTGGGCTATCAAGCCGCTATCGAGCTTTCGAGAAAGCCTTCACGTGCCCTCTCTCTCGTGCTCCTGCGTTCCCTGCTTATTTGCTGCTGCCTTGCTCCTGCGTCAACTTCTCCGGCTGCGCCGCAGGATGTCCGCATACACCGCCAGAATGATGATCAAACCGGTCACGACGATCTGCCACTCCTGCGCGACCGACATGATGCGCAGTCCGTTGGTCAGCACGCTCATGATGAAAGCGCCGATGATGGTGCCGAGTATCGTTCCCGAACCGCCGCTCAACGACGTGCCGCCGATCACGACCGCCGCGATCGCATCGAGCTCGTAGCCTTGACCGAGCGCCGGCTGCGCCGAATTGAGCCGCGACGCGATCAGCAGACCCGCGATGCCGCAGATAGCGCCGCCCACGCCGTAAATCGCGATCTTCCAGCGATCGACATTGACGCCCGAGAGCCGCACCGCTTCTTCATTGCTGCCGAGTGCGAACGTATAGCGGCCGAGCGCGGTGCGATTGAGCGTAATAGAACTGACGATCGCGAGAACGAACAGGATCAGTACCGCATTCGGAATCGGCACGCTCGGCAGGAAATAGCCGATCAGCGAATCCTGGGAAATACGGTAGAAGTTCTCGGTATCGGTGAAATAGATCGGCTTGTCCGCCGACACGACGAGTGAAAGACCTTTGAGCAGCATCATCATGCCGAGCGTCGCGATGAATGGCGGTATCTTCATTTTGGCGGTCAGCGTGCCCGATACCGTGCCGCATACCGCGCCCGTCGCGAGTGCCGCGAGCACGCCCATCCACATCGGCAGATGCCAGTACGTGAGAAACACTCCGCAAATCACGGCGGTAAATGTCATCAACGTACCGACCGACAGATCGATGCCGCCCGTAATGATCACGAACGTGGCGGCAATCGCCAGCACGCCGTTCACAGCTGTCGCCTGAAAAATGCCGAGGATGTTGTCCATCTGCATGAAGGACGGCGACGCGAAACTGAAGAACACCAGCAGCAGGATGAGGCTCGCGAACGCGAGCATCTTTTGCACGGCGGTCGGCGCGAAAATTCGCGCTTTCAGCCCGGAAGTGCGCCTTTCGTTGTCCAGCGCCGCGGCATTCGTTCGCAATGTCATGTCGTAGACCTCTTCAGGCTTGTACCGTTTTCGGGGTTTCGCGCAGCGTCGCGAGATGCATGATGCGCTCCTGCGTCGCTTCGCTGGCGGACAGCTCGCCGGTAATGCGGCCTTCGCACATCACGACGATGCGGTCGCTCATGCGCAGAACTTCCGGCAGCTCGGAGGAGATCATCACGATCGCCTTGCCTTGCGCCGCCAGCAAGCGCAGCAGCTTGTAGATTTCGCTTTTCGCGCCGACGTCGATGCCGCGCGTCGGTTCATCGAAGAACAGTACGTCGCAATCGCGCTCGAGCCATTTCGCGATCACGATCTTCTGTTGATTGCCGCCCGACAGGAGCCGCACCTGCTGCGTCGCCGAAGGCGTGCGAATCGCAAGCAGCTTGATGAAGTGCTGCGCTCTTTTGCGAATCTGCCCGCGGCGCAGAAACATATTGATTGACAGGAACTTGCCGAGATCGGCCATCACGATGTTCGATTCGACGTCCATTCCCGTAGCGAGACCGAAGCGCTTGCGATCTTCGGACAGGTAGCCGATGCCGCGCTTGACCGCATCACTGGGCCTCTTGATCGACGCCTTCACGCCTTTCACGAGTATCTCCCCCGATTCGACCGGATCGGCGCCGAACACCGCGCGCGCCACCTCCGTGCGGCCCGCCCCCATCAAGCCTGCGAAACCGAGTATTTCGCCCTTGCGCAATTCGAAACTGACGTCGCGCACGAGCGGACCTGCGACGAGATTTCTCACTTCGAGCGCGAGTTCGCCTTTCACCGGCACGCTCTCGACCGGCGTCACGTCGCCCAGCGTGCGTCCGACCATCATGCCGATGATCGTCTCGACGCCGGTGCCCTCGGTCGGCACGGTGGCCACATACTCACCGTCGCGCATCACGGTCACGCGATCGGTGATCTGCTTCAACTCGTCCATCTTGTGCGAGATATAGACGACGCCGACGCCGCGCTCTCTCAATTGACGGATGATCCGGAACAGCTCGGCGATCTCGGCATCGTTGAGCGCGGACGTGGGTTCGTCCATGATCAGCACGCGCGAATCGAAAGACAGTGCTTTCGCGATCTCGACCATCTGCTGACTCGCGACGGTCAACGTGCCGACCATCGTGCGCGGATCGAGTTTCACGTGCATGCGGGCGAGGATCTCGCTTGCCTGTGCATTCAGTTTGTCTTCATCGAGAAAGAGACCCAGACCCTTGCGCGGCTCACGGCCGATAAAGATGTTCTGCGCGATGCTCAGATGATTCATCAGTTGCAGTTCCTGATGAATGATGCCGATGCCGACAGCTTGCGCGTCGCGCGGACCTTGAAAATCGACCGGCTTGCCGTCGAAGAGAATCTCGCCGGAATCGCGCGTATAGACGCCGGCGAGAATTTTCATCAGCGTCGACTTGCCCGCGCCGTTCTCGCCCATCAGCGCATGGACCTCGCCGGCCATGAGTTCGAACCGGACGTCATGAAGCGCTCTTACGCCCGGAAAGCTCTTGCAAAGATTGCTGACGGAAATGAGTGGGTTCATGTGCTGATCTGTTGACGGCTGCCTATATCACCAACGTTTTTACGGTGGAGCTTTTTACGGCTTGAACAACGGCTTTCATTCCAGCTTTCATTCAGGGCGCGAACAGGTCGGGCCGCTCTTTTGCGGACCGGTGCAATTCGGCGACGACCTGGTCGAGATGATCGTGCATCGCTTTCGCGGCCGCATCGCCGTCGCCGGCGCAAAGGGCCTTGAAGATGCTCTCGTGCTCTTCCAGCGTATGCGTGAGCCGTTCTGGACTCGCGAGCAATTGTCTCGCGCGGTCCAGCGCATTGCGCGACACCGCGACGATCTCCTTCACGCGCGGCAGCTTCACCGCGTCGAGCAGGATTTCATGGAAAGCCAGATCGAGCGCGTGAAACGCCAGACGTTCGCCACTTCCAGCCAGACTGCGCTGCTGATCGAGATTGCGTGCCAATGCGTCGAGCGTCGCCGTGTCGTGCATCAGCGCGACCCCACGCACCGTCTCGACTTCCAGTGCGCTGCGGATGAACAGATGCTGGCGGATGTCGTCCAGCGCGATCGGTTTGACGCGCGTGCCGCGTTGCGGCAAAACCTCGACGAGACCCGCATGCGCAAGCCTCGCCAACGCGGATGACACCGGAAAGCGCGACACCCCCATCCGTTTGCACACGGCCATCTTGTCGATCATCATGCCGGGTTCCAACGCCAACGTAACGATCGCTTCTCGCAACGCCGCCTCGACCGCGTCGGTCAAGCTGCCGCGCTCGCCGCCGCCGACTTTTTGCAGTGCGACATACGGGTCCCCGGCGGCATTCTCAAGTTCGGTCGAGGAATTCACGAAGGCCTTGATTTCGAGAAGACATGCTAGCATGCTAGAAAGTGAATGCCGTGTTGTCAACGCGTACAAATTCCTGGAAATACCTGGGGATGCCTGGTATCTGGCAACTCCGGGCTTACCCGTATGCGCAGCAGGAACGCGCACACAGAGAACGTGCGCACGAAACCGATCCGTCTGCGTCCGCAGACGACAAGCCGATAGCCACAGCCCCGGAGGGTGCGCAGATGACAACGATCACAAGGCTGTCCGTTCGGGACATCCGGTTCCCCACCTCACGTTCGCTGGACGGCTCCGACGCGATGAATGCCGCGCCGGACTACTCCGCCACTTACGTCACGCTCGAAACCGACACGCCGAATCTCACCGGCCACGGCCTCACGTTCACGATTGGCCGCGGCAATGAAATCTGCGTGACCGCCGTGAATGCACTCACGCCGTTGATCGTCGGCAAGAAGCTCGAAGATATTGCCGCGAATATGGGCCCTTTCTGGCGCGCATTTACTTCGGATAGCCAACTGCGCTGGATCGGCCCGGACAAAGGTGCGATTCATCTTGCCACCGCGGCGGTCGTCAACGCGGTGTGGGACCTGTGGGCGAAATCCGTCGGCAAGCCGGTCTGGAAGCTGCTGGTCGACATGAGCCCGGAAGAACTCGTGCGCTGCCTCGACTTTCGCTACGTGACTGACGCACTCACGCCGCACGAAGCGCTCGCGATGCTGCATCGTCATGCGAAGACCAAGGGCGAGCGTGAAAAGGAAATGCTCGCGCACGGCTATCCGGCCTATACGACATCGGCGGGCTGGCTCGGTTACGACGACGACAAGATTCGCCGTCTCACGCGCGAAGGCGTCGCGCAGGGATGGACGCATTTCAAGCAGAAGGTCGGCGGCGATCTGGAGGAAGACGTACGGCGCGCGCGCATTCTGCGCGAAGAGATCGGCGAGAACCGGAAGCTGATGATGGACGCGAACCAGGTGTGGGACGTCGATGAGGCGATCGCGAACATGCGCCGTCTCGCCGAGTTCGACCCGTGGTGGATCGAGGAGCCCACGAGTCCCGACGACATCCTCGGTCATGCGGCGATTCGCCGGCGGCTCGGTTCGATTGGCGTCGCAACCGGCGAGCATTGCCACAATCGCGTGATGTTCAAGCAACTGCTGCAGGCGCAAGCCATCGACTTCTGCCAGATCGACAGTTGCCGGCTCGGCGGACTCAACGAAGTGATCGTCGTACTGCTGATGGCCGCGAAGTTCGGTGTGCCGGTGTGCCCGCATGCGGGTGGCGTCGGCTTGTGCGAGTACGTGCAGCATATTTCGCTGTTCGACTATATCTGCGTGTCGGCGTCGCTCGAGAATCGCGTGCTCGAATACGTCGATCATTTGCACGAGCATTTTGTGGATCCCGTCGCGATCCGCAACGGGCACTATATGCCGCCGCAAAGGGCCGGGTATAGCATCGAGATGCTGGAAGGGACGCTGGACAGGTACTGGTATCCGGAAGGAGAAGCGTGGCAGGAATGATGCTGGAGGGTAAGGGTTGGTGTCGTCGCGCAGATCGTCGCGGCGACGGGCGACCGGCTCGAGCGCGTGGCACGCATCGTGCGCCTGAACGTGTTCATCGCGAGCACGCCGGCATTCAGTGCTCAAAGCACGGTTGCCAATGGCGCGTCGGACGTGATCGTGCAGATCTTCGGTGACGCCGGCCGTCACGCGCGCGCAGCGCGGTGGGTGTTGCGTCGCTGCCGGCAGGGGTCGCCGTCGAAGTCGAAGCGGTTGTCGCCTTGAAGAACGTCTGAATTCAACTCATACACTCGGAGCCGCCATGTCTTCTCCGCTGTCGCCCGCTGTCATCGACGCAATACGTGCCCGCACACCCGGTGTGCGCAGTACCACGCACTTCAATCATGCGGGCGCGTCGCTGCCGTCGGCCGCCACGCTCGAAGCGATTCACGCGCATCTGTTGCGCGAAGCCTCGATGGGACCCATGGAAGCGGGCGCGGCTGCCCGCGAACAGACCGAACGGGCGCGCACGCTCGCCGCGCGACTGCTGAACGCTCAGCCCGCCGAGATCGCGTTGACGACGGGCAACTCGCCGGGCTGGGGCGCTGCTTTCGCGGCATTGGGTCCGTGGCGCGAGGGGCAACGCATCCTCGTTGCGCGGCACGAATGGGGCGGCAATCTCGCGACGATGCGTCTTCTGGCGCAGCGCGCGGGCGCATCGATAGAGACGATTCCTTCCGATGAGAGCGGCAGGGTCGATCCTCGCGCGCTCGAAGCGCTGCTCGACGACCGGGTCCGACTGATTGCGCTGACGTGGCTGCCGGCCAATGGCGGACTGATCAATCCGGCCGCCGCGATTGGGCAGATAGCACGCCGTCACGGCATTCCGTATTTCATCGATGCGGCGCAAGCCGTCGGACAGCTTCCGATCGACGTCGTCGAAGTCGGCTGCGATGTGCTGGCCGGCGCGGGCCGCAAGGCACTGCGTGGACCGCGCGGCACCGGGCTGCTATATGTCCGGCGGGATTTTTTGCCCCGCTTGACGCCGGCCTTCGTCGACACGTATTCCGCGCCGCTCGACGCCAACGGCGACCCTGTACTGCGCGACGATGCCGTGCGTTTCGAATCGTCGGAAGCGTCGCTTGCACTGCATTGCGGATTGGCGAATGCATTGGACGAAGCGCTGGAAATCGGCATCGACAACATCCGCGCGCAGATCGATCGGACCGCGCAGACATTGCGCGAGCGGTTGGCCGCGATGGAGGGCGTGTGGGTGCTCGACCAGGGTGTCGAGCGATCCGGTCTGGTGTCGTTCAACGTCGCCGGACTCGATGCCTTGTCGGTGCGAGGCGCGTTGGCGGCACAGGGCATCACGATCGGCTCGAATGGCGTCGCGTACACGCCGTTCGATATGAACAGCAGAGGGCTGACACAGATCGCGCGCGCATCGGTCAGCTATCTGACCACCGACGCCGAAGTTGATAAATTACTGGCTGGGATACGGACGTTGACGCATTGAGCACTCGAGTCAAAGAGAACTTTGCGTCAGTCAAATGAATGGAAACGGCTCTTTCAACTCAATCGCGCGCACACGACCATGAACTCCGCCTCATCGCACCGCCTCGATTTATCAAAGTTTCCGCGCCATGCGCTTCTCGAAGGCCCGACGCCAATTCAGCACCTTGCGCGTCTGAGCGCTCGCCTCGGCGGGGCGGACATCTACGTCAAAAGAGAAGATCTGACGGGACTAGGTGGCGGCGGCAACAAGCTGCGCAAGCTCGAATTCCTGATTGGCGAAGCGCTCGCGCGCGGCGCGGACACCATCGTTACCGTCGGCGCGCGGCAATCGAATCATGCGCGCCTCACGGCGGCCGCGGCGGCTCGCGTCGGACTTCGATGCGAGCTGGTGCTGACGAGAACCGTGCCACGTTTCGACCACGACTACATGGAGAACGGCAACGTGCTGCTCGATGCGCTATTCGATGCACGCGTGCATGATCTTCCCGGCACGGCCAACGCATTGCAATTCGCCGAGGAACGCGCGAACGAGTTGCGAGCGCAGGGCCGTAACGTCTATGTGTGTCCGTTGGGCGGTTCGAGCCCGGTCGGTTGTCTCGGCTACGCGGACTGCGCAGCTGAAATCGTCGCGCAATCGCAAGCGCAAAACGTGGCCTTCGATCGCGTCGTGGTGCCGAATGGAAGCGGCGGCATGCATGCGGGGCTGGTCGCGGGTTTTGTTGCGCTGGGCCTGGATCCGTCGCGTGTTGCCGCATTCACGGTGTATGGGAATGCTGGCCACGCGCGCACGGTTACTTTGGATAAGGCGAATCAGACGGTCAGGCTGATCGATCCGGGCCTAAGCGTGAGTGATGACGCCATCTCGATCGACGAAGCGCAGCTCGGACCCGGCTATGGCATTCCAACCGATAACATGCGCGCGGCTGTTCGGCTGATGGCATCGACGGAAGGTCTGTTGCTCGATCCCGTGTATAGCGGCAAAGCATTTGCGGGTCTTGTGGAAAACGTGAGCAACGGGAAGTACAGTGCCGGACAGAAAATTCTATTCGTGATGAGCGGCGGGCTTCCGGGGCTATTTGCCTATCGGAACGAGTTCTGAGCGCAGAAGCGGAGACAACGCGATGGTCTGATACGGCCGCCGTTGCCTGAAGAAAGCGCGAAGCGCTTGAAGATTCGAATCGACGACTCGAAATGGTGCCCAGGGCGGGATTTGAACCCACACGCCTTTCGGCGCTACCCCCTCAAGATAGTGCGTCTACCAATTTCGCCACCTGGGCAGAGGGGCGCCATTGTATCAGCCTGATTATTTTTTTGAAGCCCCTCGCGTGATTTTGTTCTGCAGTTGCAATACCGGTCGAAAAACCGACGAGGCGTTCTCCCCGTATCGCTGCCCGGCGACCGATTCGAGCGCGGCCCGGCGCCTCGCAAGAGCTCGTAAGGTCTGACGCTCGTCGCCCGCTACTCGGGTGAATGCGACGAATGATGGGCCGCTATGCTCGTACGCTGATGCGCTGAAAGAGCGCCCTTCACGGCGAACATATCATGTCACCACGACGCACATCTTCTTCGCGAGTTCGGTATCGTCTTTTTCTCGCGTCGCTGCTGACGTCGATAACGCTGCTGCAGGGTTGCGCAACGACGGCGGAGAACCTTGCCGTAGGATTTGGTCTCGGCGCGGTCGGCACCGTGTCGGCGTTAGGCTGCCTGCTCGCCTGCGAGATGGCCAATCCGCACTGGTGAAAGGCTGCACGGCGCGCGACGAGCAGCTAGTATTCGAAGCTCGACATCGATGACTAACGAAAACGGAGCCCCTGTGGCACACCCGCCCTTCCACCTCTACACCGACGCCCAATTCGCCAGCCCCTACGCGATGTCCGTCTTCGTGACGCTTCGCGAGAAGCGCTTGCCGTTCGACCTTTCGACCGTCGATCTCGCGAACAAGGCGAATCACGCCACCGACTATGCGGCCCGCTCATTGACGCGGCGCGTGCCGACCCTGATACACGAAGACTTTGCGTTATCCGAGTCGTCGGCGATCACCGAGTACCTCGAAGAGACTTTTCCGGACACCCCGGTCTATCCTCAAGATCGGCGTCTGCGCGCGCGAGCGCGCCAGCTGCAGGCCTGGCTGCGCAGCGATCTGCTGCCGGTTCGCGAGGAGCGCTCCACCGAAGTCATTTTCTACGGATCGCGCGGCGGCCCGCTTTCCGCCAGCGCACAAGAAGCGGCACAAAAACTCTTCGCCGCCGCCGATGCATTGCTTCCGGCCAATTCGCCAAATCTGTTCGGCAAGTGGTGCATCGCCGATACGGACCTCGCATTGATGCTCAATCGCCTCGTGCTGAATGGCGATTCCGTTCCGCACAAGCTCAAGGAGTACGCCACGCAACAATGGCAACGCGCCAGCGTGCAGCAGTGGGTCCAACTGGAGCGTCCACCGCTATAAAGTCGACCGGCGCGGCTGTCGCCACGCCGAAAAGCCATCGATAGAAGTAACAAAGACCAGCAAAATAGCTGAATACGAAAGTCTTAAAAGATGCAGTAAACGCGAATATTACATTCGCGTTTTATCAGAGCTTCGCTGCTCCGCCATGGCCCGATTCCGCGCCCGCTCCCTTTGCCGCCTCGCGCGTACGATGCTGACAACGATCAGCACGATCGCAAGCAATGTCAATTCGATCATTGCGGGAATTCGGATGGGATCATGAAACATGGCGGGCCTCCGTCACATGATTTCATCATAGTACGCCGGGCAGGTCAGCCTGAAGTATTGCGCCGCACCATTGCAATCTTACCGCCGCCATTACACCGGCTTTTATTCCGCCGGCAAACGCCTCGAGTGACAAATTGAAAACATTCTGTCACGCAAAAACTTACAGGATTCAGATAGCCGTCCCTAAACAGTTTATTTGCGCTAGAGTACACGAGCGATCAGTTGGATCGTGAGCCGTCCCGACAATTCGAAGGCGTTATCTGTCACGCGTTTGCTTGCGTGTATTGAAGAAGCACCTGGACTCGTTGAAGACATCGCCCATGCCATATTTTCCTGTCGCCTACTGTGGTCCCGCGGCTGTCCCTGAAAGCTTGTGGCTGCGCTGGAATACGGATCCGCCATTGCTCGTCGCGCTCGCGGCGCTCGCATGGTTCGTGGCCAGCAACCGCTCGGCGAATGCACGGGCGGGATGGGGCGCCGTCGCATTGATGGCCCTCGTGTTCGTGTCGCCGCTCTGCGCGTTATCCTCGGCATTGTTCTCCGCACGCGTCACCCATCACATCATTCTGATCGCCGCCGTCGCGCCGCTGCTCGCACTCGCGTTTCCGCTGCCGCGCCTCGCGCATCCGCCGCTCGTGCCGGTAGTCGCCGCGCATGCGGTGATCATCTGGCTGTGGCATGCGCCGGGGCCGTATGCATGGGGACTGTCGACCGTACCCGGCTACTGGCTGATGCAGATCACTTTGCTTGGCAGTGCATGGCTCATGTGGCGCAGCATCTTCTCGCCGTCGCTGCCGACCGGCCCCGCGCTGATGGCGCTCGTCGCGACGATCGGCCATATGGGATTGCTCGGCGCGTTGATCGTGTTCGCGCCGGTGCCGCTCTACGTCGCGCACTTCGCGACCACCGCCGCGTGGGGGCTCACCCCGCTCGCCGACCAGCAACTCGCCGGACTGTTGATGTGGGTACTGGCGATGATCCCTTATCTCGCGGCAGGACTTTCGCTCGTCTGGTCAAGCCTGCGCGTCAGAGAGCCCGCGCTGTGACGACCCTGCTGAAGTTCATTCATCTGGCCGCGATCGCCGTCTGGTCGGGCGGTTTGATCGTGCTGCCGTATCTGTTCTGGCAGCGCCGCGGGCTCGCGGCGGGCACCGAACTCGACCGGCTGCACCGCATCACGCGTCTCGTGTTCGTGGAGTTGACCTCGCCCGCCGCTTTCGTCGCGATTGCGAGCGGCAGCGCGCTGATTTTTCTGCAGGCCACCTTCGTCGAATGGTTCACCGCGAAGATGGTGTTCGTCGGCATCATGGCGATGCTGCATGTGCTGGCCGGCCTCGTACTGCACGATCTGTATCTGCCCGACGGCAGCTTCAGCCGTGCCTCGGCGATCGCGCTGACCATCGCTTATCTGATCGTGATCGTCGCGATCATCTGGATCGTGCTGGCCAAGCCTCACATCGACTCGAACCTGCTGGCACCGCATCTGTTCGAGCCCGGCGGACTTGGCCGCTGGCTGCATCACTCCTTCGGCGAAACGAGAATTCCGACGCCATGATCGAACACGAGCTTGCCCCCATGCCAGCCGGCGAAGCCCGTCATCACCGAGCTGAGCACCGACAGCACGAGCCCATGCGGCAGGATCTCATCGGGGTAATAAAGGCGCACGCCCCAGTTCGCACCCGCGAGCGCGACGAGCGTCATCGCGGCGACGGCATGCGACCAGCTCGCTTCCTTCAGGCGGATACCGCGCACCAGCAGCAGCTCGGCGGTACCGACCACGCTCGCAGCCACGCCGCTCCAGAACGCGAAGCCGGCGGCCCACAAGCCGGCGCGAATCCAGAACGGGTCGCCCGTCCACCAGTAGATTACGTCGACGCCCAACGTCGCGACGACGAACGCGATCGGGAAATGCACCATCATCACGTGAATCGGATGACCGACGAGCGCCACCACCGACCCCTTGTCGAGCCGCAACAGCTCGAGCATCACTTCGCTTCGCGTCTCGTTTCCAGCATTGCCTTTGTTTGCCATGATGGTGTGTCCTCGCATCGGATGCCTGGTGGTGCAAACCATCATAGCTGCTTGCGCCTGGCCGTCCAAGCCGGATCGCTCGCCGCGTTGTCCGGCTGCACCGGGCCGCTCTCGACGCTCGAGCCATCGGGTCCGGCCGCCGCATCGATCGCCGGGCTGTGGTGGGTGATGCTGGCGGGCGCCGCGATCCTGTTCGCGATGGTGCTCGTACTGTTTCTGATGACGGTCTTCCGGCCCGGCTGGGGCTCGCACGTGTCGCCCGCGCGCTGGATCGTGCTCGGCGGTCTCGTGCTGCCGGCAGTGATCCTGATCCCGTTGATCTGCTACGCGCTGTACGCGGGCGAATTGCTGCTGCCGCTGCGCGCGCATGCGCCCGCGCGCATCGAGGCGATCGCGCAGCAATGGCGCTGGACCTTCCGCTATCCGGAACTCGGCAACGTCGAAACCGGGAACGTGCTGCATCTGCCAGCGGGTACGCCGGTCGATATCGTCGTGACCAGCATGGACGTCGTGCACGCGTTCTGGATTCCGCGCTTCGCGGGCAAGATCGACGCGGTCCCTGGCCACCACAACCTGCTGCGTATCCAGGCCGATCAGCCCGGCGAGTACGCCGGACAATGCAACCAGTTTTGCGGCATCGGTCATGCGGGGATGCACTTCACCGTGATCGTCGATCGTCCGGAAGATTTTCCGGCTGCTGTCAAAAACGCCGCCGCCAACGGGGAGGTGAAGAAATGAGTGTGCCCGTCGAGCCGCCATCACAGGGCATCACCGCGCTGCGGCTGCATCGCCAGCTTGCCGCGATCTGGGCCACCGGGCCAGGCGTGCAGAGACTTACCTCGGTCAACCATACCGTCCTCGGCTTGCGCATCATGATCACGTCTTTCGTGTTCTTCGCGATCGCGGGGATTCTCGGCATGCTCACGCGCGTGCAGCTTGCGACGCCGCATGCGGCCTTCATGGACGTGGAAACCTACAACCAGGTCTTCACGATGCATGGGTCGATGATGCTGTTCCTGTTTGCGATCCCGATGGTGGAAAGCTTCGCGGTCTACCTGGTGCCGAAGTTGATCGGCGCGCGCGACCTCGCGTTTCCACGGCTGACCGCGTACGGGTACTGGTGCTATCTGTTCGGCGGCACGATCCTGACCGTGTCGCTGATCCTGCACTCCGCGCCGGACGGCGGCTGGTTCATGTACACGCCGCTCAGCTCGAACGTGTACACGCCCGGACTGAACGCCGACGTGTGGCTGCTTGGCATCACGTTCGTGGAGATTTCAGCGCTTTCGCTCGCGGTGGAACTCACCGTCTCGATCCTCAAGATACGCGCGCCGGGCATGTCGATCGATCGCATGCCGATCTTCGCGTGGTACATCCTCGTCACCGCGATGATGATGATCGTCGCGTTTCCGCCGCTGATTCTCGCCTCGATGCTGCTCGAGGTGGAGCGCGCGTTCAACCTGCCGTTCTTCGATCCGACGCGCGGCGGCGATCCGCTGCTGTGGCAGCATCTGTTCTGGCTGTTCGGCCACCCGGACGTGTACATCATCTTCCTGCCGATGGCCGGCGTGCTGTCGACGATGATCCCCGTGTTCGCGCGCCGCAAGCTCGTCGGCTATCGCACGATCGTCGTCGCGATCATCGCGCTCGCGTTCCTGAGCTTCGGCATCTGGGTGCACCACATGTTTACGGTGGGCATTCCGCATCTGGCCCTCGCGTTCTTCTCGGCGGGCTCGGCGATCGTCGCGGTGCCCACCGCGATCCAGTTCTTCGCGTGGCTCGCCACGCTGTCGCACGGCCGCCCGCGCTGGGACGTGCCGATGCTGTACATCTTCGGCTTCTTCTTCGTGTTCACGTGCGGCGGGCTGACCGGCGTGATGCTCGCGATCGTGCCGTTCGACTGGCAGGCGCACGACACCTACTTCGTCGTCGCGCACCTGCACTACGTGGTGGCCCGGCGCGCTCGCGTTTCCGATGCTCGCGGCGTTCTATTACTGGCTGCCGCTGCTGACCGGGCGCACCGCCGTGCATAACCTTTCGGTGCCGGCGTTCTGGCTCGTGTTCATCGGCTTCAACATGACGTTCTTCCTGATGCACCTGACCGGCCTGCTAGGCATGCCGCGGCGCGTCTTCACCTATAGCGGCGACGAAGGCTGGAACTGGCTCAATCTGCTGTCGTCGGTGGGCAGCTTCGTGATGACGATCGGCTTCGCGCTCGTCGTGATCGACATCGTCGCGCAGCTGCGTTTCGGCCAGCGCGTGCGACGCAATCCGTGGGACTCGACCACGCTCGAATGGGCGATGCCGATTCCGCCCGCGCCGTACGCATTCGCGTCGATCCCGCACATGGACGCCGAAACCGAAAAGGTGCCCCCGGGCAAGCTAGCGACCTCTCTAGCGCGCGGCGAGGGTTACCTCGGTTTCACGCGCAACGGCTGGCAGGAGACGCTAGGCGTGCATATGACATCGGGCGAGCCCGAACAGCTGATCGTGCTGCCGAACTCGACGTATCTGCCGCTCGTCACCGCGCTCATGACCGCCGCCGCGGTGCTCGCGATGCTGTTCAAGTTCTATCTGCTGTCGGTCGCATTCGCATTCGTGACGTTTGGCCTCTTCATCTACGCGGGCCAGAGCGCGGGGCACGCGCGCGACTATGGCGCGCTGCCGGTCGGCCGAGGCGTCAGCGTGCCGCCACATACCGAGGTCGCCGGTTCGCCGTCATGGCTTTCGATGATCTGCGCGCTGGTCGCGAACGGCACGCTGTTCACCTCGCTGATCTTCGGCACGTTCTATCTGTGGATTGCCGCGCCGAACTGGCCGGCAGCCGTGACGCCGCATCCGAACCGCGGGCTCGCGCTGGTCGCGGCCGTCGCGCTCGCGGTGGCCGCGGCCGCCACGCGTGGCTCGTTGCGCGCGGCCGCCGCCGAGCGCAAACCGCACGGCACGATCGGGCTGAGCGCGATCGCGCTGATCGTCGCGCTCATCGCCTGCGTAATGCTGATCAACGGTGTGACACCGAATCCGCGCGAACATGCGCTCGGCGCGACGGCCGCGGCGCTGCTCACGTACATCGCAATTCACGCGGGCGTCGGGTTGTTGTTCCTCGTCAGCAACGTGCTGCGCGTCGGCGCTGGCTTCGTTTCCGCGCGACGCCTGACCGATCTGCGTCTTACCCGCCTGTGGGTCGATTACACGCTGGCGACGGGCATCATCGCGCTTGGACTCGTGCTCGCGCTGCCGAGCCTCGTCGCCGTGCTGGGAGCCAGACCATGAATGCGCGTCCGCTTTCGCCGCGGCGGTTGTGGTGGCTCGCCGTCGGCTTCACGATCTGGTGTCTCGCGTTCGTGATCCTGTATGCGCTGCACGCGATCGGCTGCGCGTTCGCGTGGCCCACCGGCCCGCTGCGCGCGAGTCTCGCGATCATTCTGCTGCTGCATCTGATCGCGATCGGCTGGCTATGGCGCTATCGCGCCGCGACCCGCGACCCTGGTCCCGAACGCATCAGCTCGTTCATGCATACCGTCGTCGTCTGGACCCTGATCGCGGCGCTGGTCGCGACCGTGATCACGTTCGGGCCCGCGCTGCTGCTCACCACCTGCGTCTGAACGCGGACTGAGCGCGAGCGGGACCGCCGCACCCGGCATGGAGAAGCACCGATGCAGTTTCGAGATCTCGTGCACAAGGCCGTCTGGTCGGTCATCTATCTACTGTTCATTCTCGCACCGCTGTTTGCGCTGCTGACCGGTACGCTCCCGCCCGCGCGCAACTTCGGCACCGAATTCTCGGTGGCGCTCGGCTATTCCGGACTCGCGATGATGGGCCTGCAATTCGGCCTCACCGCGCGCTTTCGTCACGTGACCGAGCCGTGGGGCGAGGACGTTATCTATCATTTCCATCGACGCGTGTCGCTGCTCGCGGTCAGCCTGGTCGTCGTGCATCCGCTGATCCTGTTCGCGATCCGCTCGGACAAGGTCGCGATGCCCGACTCGCTGCTCGAGGTACCGTGGGGTGCGTGGTTCGCGTTCCTGTCGATCGGCTCGGTGATCGTGCTGGTGATCACCGCGTTATGGCGCAAGCAATTGAAGATTCGTTACGAGCTGTGGCATCTGTCGCATATCGGGCTCGCGCTCGTCGCGATCTTCGGCGGCGTGCTGCATATGATCGGCTGGGGCTTCTACCTGACCGATCCGTTCAAGCGCACGCTGTGGATCTGCATGACAGCATTCTGGGTAGCGCTGCTGCTGTACGTGCGTCTGTTCAAGCCGCTCTTCATGATCAGACGTCCGTACCGGATCGCGGAAGTGCGCGCCGAACGCGGCGACACGACGACGCTCGTGATGCAGCCCGACGGCCACGCTGGCTTTCGCTTCAAGCCCGGCCAGTTCGGCTGGCTCAACGTGTGGGGCAGCCCGTTCAGGATCACCGGACATCCTTTTTCGTTCTCGTCGAGTGCCGAGGCCGCGAACGGCCGCGTCGAAATGACGATCCGCAATCTCGGCGATTTCACGAGCCAGGTGAAGACGATCGAAACAGGTCGGCGTGTGTATCTGGACGGACCGTATGGCGCGTTCACGATCGGGCATCCGACCGACATGCACGTGCTGATCGCGGGCGGTATCGGCATCACGCCGATGATGAGCATGATCCGCACGCTCGCCGATCGCGGCGACCAACGTCCGCTCGTGCTACTGTACAGCGGCAAGACTTGGGACTCGCTGACTTTCCGCGAGGAGCTCGATGCGCTGAAAGCGCGGCTCGATCTGCGCATCGTCTATGTGCTGTCGGACCCGCCCGAAGGCTGGAGCGGGGAAGTCGGGCGCATCGACGCCGCGATGTTCCGGCGACATCTACCGCCCGAGTTCGCCGATCACGAGTATTTCATCTGCGGCCCGGACTCCATGATGGATGCGATCGAAACGGCGCTCGGCGAAATGAAAGTGCCGCGCATCCGCTACCATTCCGAACGCTACAGTTTCGTCTAGGAGACTTGCGATGCGCCGACTGTTGGCCAACCGTCTCGTCGTTGCCACCGGCGTGATCGTCGTGGCGTTGTCGCTTCTATTCGCGTATCTGCGGGTCGGTTCGCTGCATTAGGGCCCGGTTACGCCAAAGACGGGCTCGCGGCGCGCTTTTCCTCATGCTCGAAGGTTGAATCGATATGCCCTACTTTTTTGGAATTGGTCTTCACGTTTTCATCGCGATCTTTTTCGCCGTCCACGCGATGCGCAATAACCAGGGCATCTACTGGCTATTCATTCTGTTTGCTTTTCCGCTGCTCGGCAGCGTCGTGTACTTCTTCGCGATCTATCTGCCGGATCTGCGCCACTCGCGTGGCGCGCGGGTGGCCACGCAGGCGATCACGCAATTCGTCGATCCGAATCGCGCGCTGCGTGAAGCGCGCGCCGATTTCGACCGCGCGCCGACCGTGCAGCATCGGATGCGGCTCGGCGAGGCCTTGCTCGCGGCCGGCAATCCGCGCGAAGCGCTCGAACATTTCCAGACCGCGGCGAACGGCCCATTTGCAAACGATCCTGCGCTGCTGCTCGGTCTCGCGCGCTCGCAGTTCGCGCTCGGCGACTACACGGCCGCGGATGCGACGTTGGCGGATCTGTTCTCGGTCAATCCGCGGGCACGCAACCAGGGCGAGCCGGCGCTGCTGAACGCGCGCACGCTGGCCGCGCGGAATGCGCCGGGCGCACGCGCGGCATTCGAACAGGCGCTGACCTGCGCGACCGACGTCGCGCCGCGCTGCCTGTTCGCCGACTGGCTCGCCGCGCAACCGGAAGATGCGGACCGCCGCCGCGCCGGCGCGCTCTATGCGGAAATCGTGCAGGACGCCAAACATTGGCCGCGCCACGCGCGCGAGCATAATCGCGAGTGGCTGCAACGGGCGCAGGCCGCGTTGGCGGCCGGCGCGGCTCGAACGTGAGCAAGCCGAGGAGAACTTCGATGCGACGCACGACCCGGTCTTTTGCTTCGGCGCCGTACGCGGCGATTGCGGCGATGGCTTTCGGTGCCGCCGGCGCTTCGACTTCCGCGCAGGCCGCTGGCATCGAGAAACCGTTCGAATGGCCCGCGTCGTTCGTCGTGCTCGGCGATGGCTATCCGCACTCGGGCGATGCATGCCGGCGGCTCGGCGAGTCGGCCGCGACCGTGAACTATCTCGACCATATGGCGATGCTGGTCGGCTGTCCGGGCTCGCGCGACGGCGCCGCCGTGCGCGCGATCGCCAGGCATCAGCGGCACGCGCGCGTGGTCGGCGAAGCGGATGGCGTAACGCTGATTTCGATTTCGACTGAAAGCGCTCAGGCCGGCTCGCATAACGGCCACGGGCCCGTGAAGGAATCGCCTATCAGCGCGAGCGGCACTTTGCCGTGCGAGCGTGGCAACGGACAGACCAAAACGATGTGCAAGTTCGGCGTCGTGCATCACAGCGATCGATCGACTACGGTCGTGGTCTACTGGCCCGATGGCGCCACACGGGCGATTTTCTTCGGCGTCGACGGCCGGGTAGTCGGCACGGCCGCGTCCGCGAGCGATCGGCCGATGCCCGGCGACACGCTGACGCGCAAGCATGCCGGCATCAATCTGATTTCAGTTGGCAATGAGCGCTACGAAGTCGAGGACACGGTTCTGTCCGGCGGTTGAATTGCGTTGAAGCACATCGGCGCAAGCCATCCGCGGTCGAACGCCTGATTCAACGCGCGCCGCGTTCATTTCTATCCCCTTCGCTTCACACCCTCGCGCAGACCGGCATGCAGCATGCCGCGCTGCACAAAATATTAGTAATAATCCAACCAAGACTCTAGCTTATGCGGAAGGCGCATGCCGCGAGCAGTTCGGATTCTTTCATTTTCATTCAGTTCGCATGGGGATTACCCCATGCCGTCAAATCAATATTATTGACTAATATTATTACCTGCCGGACGTTCGGCGCCGGCCTGCCGGCTGTCTCGATTCTTTATCCAGATCAACTAAGTGTTTTCAACCGATCAGCGGTTCAACAGGAGGGGTCATGATGTCCAGAAGAATGGGATTAGTGGCGGTCTGGCTGGCGATGGCCGTCGGACTCGCCGCATGCAATGGCGACAATAGCGGCGCGTCGACATCGCCGGTGGCGAACGCGGCCACCTCGAACGCGGCGCCGATCAGCAATGCATCGCAATCGAATTCGAATGCATCGGCGGACAACAACGCGACGACGGCTATTCCACTGCCCTGCGACGTTGCCGCCACGGCCAACACGCCCTGCTCCGCCGCGCACAGCGTGACCCGACTGCTGACGAAGAACTACACGGGCCCGCTGTTCCAGATTCAACGCGCGTCCGACAACACGACCCTCGACGTCTATCCGTACACCAACAGCACGCTGAAGGGCGGCGACCGCTCGCTGGTCGGCTCGGCGAATGTGCAGAGCACGCAATCCTTCTGTAACAACACCACCTGCTCGGTCACCTACATCTACGATCAGATCGATCTGGTCGCGCCGCTGAAAAACGGCGCGTTCGGTAATGTCCCCGCGACGCTGACGCTGAACCAGGACGGCACGGAATCGCTCACCGTACAGAACGGCAGCACAACGACCACCGTACCGGTCCTCAACGGCTTCGCGACCATCACACTGCCCGGCACCTCCGGCGCCTTGACCGTTCAGTTGGCGCAACCGCCGACCGCCTTGACCGCGCAGGCGCCGACGCAGCAACTGACGATCGGCAACGACTTGCCCGCGCTTACCGGCACGCCGGCCAAACTCGCTCTCGTTACGACGAACGGCGTGCAGATTCCTGCTCTCGGCACCTTGGCCGGCCAGGCCTATCGCAAACGTTTCGGCACGGTGAACCAGTCGATCGGCGATAGCGAAATCGCCGAGTACATGGTGGCCGGCGCGCACTACAGCCAGTCGTCGACCTGCTGCGGCACCTACGGCAACATGGAGAACAGCGCGAATCCGAGCACCTATTCTCACGGCGAAGTGGAAGGCGAAATGTTCGCACTCGCGTTCTCGAACGGCAACGCGGCCGTGTTCGGCTATTGCGACGGCGACTCGATCCAGCCGTCCAACGTGAAGGACCCGGTGTGCAATGCGCTCGATACCAACTGGCCGGGCGTCGATGCCGAAGCCGGCGTCTATCTGTATGGTCCGCAGCAGCCGGCGAAGGAGAAGTTCGTGACGGTGCTGTCGAAGTATTCGCCGGTCACCGCGTCGAATCTGTTCGCGGTCAAAGGCGGCTCCGCTTCCCAAAGCGTGTTGACGTCGCTATACGATCAGACGCCGCCTGAAGCGCTAAACTTCGGCAACGACGCCGGTCACGCATTCAACGGCCAATGGCAAGGCGGTCTGTCGCTCGGCGAAGGCGGCGACGGCAGCGCCGCGCCGATCCAGTTCTTCGAAGGCGCGATCATCACGAAGGCGACGTCCGATACGACCGACAACGCGATCCAGGCGAGCATCGCAAGCTTCTACGGGCCGCCGACCAACGCGGCCGCGTCGGCCTGTTACGCGAACAACCTCATCAACTCGCCGCTCAGTCTCGCGACGCCGGATGCGTGGTTCCAGTCGAGCGGCGGCACCGCCGTGCCCGCCACCGACATCTCCGGCGTCGATCGCGGCGCCGCGACGGTCACGAGCACGAACGGTTCGGCCGTGTCGAACATTCACGAAGTGATCCGTGTGCAGGGCGGCCAGTCGTACACGTTCACCGACTACGTGCTCGCCACCACCAACGCGACGGTGTTCCCCGGCGGCTCGATCCAGACCGACGACCCGAGCGGCACCGAGTTCGGCTGGGTGCTGAACACCAACACCGGCGCGATCGTGCGCGGCACGTGGGGCGCGGGGCAAGCGACGGCGCTGAGCGCGGTGAAATCCGGCAACTGGTGGAAAGTGACGATGACGCTGACGGCACCGGCGGGATCGAACAACGCGCAGGTATTCATCGATCCGCCGACGTCGAGCAGCGCAGGCGTGCGCTCGCAGCAGGCCGCGTATCTGAGCGCGACGCACTACTGCCCGAGCCTCGCGATCCTGAGCGGCGCGAAGTCGTAAGCACGGTCAGCGCGACGCAGTCATCGATGATTCGTTGACGCGTCGCGCAATCGAATGCACACTCGCTCACCATGCAAGCCCTCACGTACCGCCCGACTGCAAAGCATCATCATGCGCATGCCCGCGTGGGACTGCCTGTGGGGACTCGCATACGCATACGCCGCTAGACATCAGTCGCAGCGACATGCGCCAGAAAGCCCCGCCGGCAACGACGGGGCTTTTTGTTTTCCACGACCTTATCCGCTCATCGAACGAAGGATTGCCGCCATGACACAGGAAGCACAGCCGCCTGCCGTATCGAAGCCCTTTGCGACGCCCATCGATCTATACCGCGTGCTTGCACGCGTATGGGCCGGCGATACGTCGAGCCCCGCGCACGCGTGGTCGTCGACGAATCCCGCGCAGAATCATTGCAGCGTGACGTCTCTGATCATGCAGGACTATTTCGGTGGCGAGATTCTGACGACGCGTACGTCGGGGGGCACGCACTTCTACAATCTGATCGACGGCAGCAGATGGGATCTGACGGTCAGCCAGTTTGCCGAGCCGATTCCATTCGACGATACGCGTTCGAGTCGTGAGGCGGCGTTCGCTGATACGTCGCGGGAGAAATACGAACTGCTGAAGTCGAGGCTCGCGCAAAGCCAGCTGAAATAAACGCTCAATCAAACACGCGTGGCCGAACTGCATCGATACGCGGTTGGCCACGCCATGTCACTTCAACCAATCACTTCCTGCTTCCCCGGAATGCCTTGCCCGCGCAACGAACACCCGCGCGTTTCAGGCACGTAGATCAACGCAATCGCCCCCACGACGCACGCGGCCATCATGTAATAAGCGGGCACCAGCGCATTGCCCGTATGCGCGACCAGCCATTCGTTCGCCATCGGCGCCGTGCCGCCGAAAATCGACGTCGACACGTTATACGCAATCGCCATCCCCGCGTAACGGACCTGGGTCGGAAACATCGCGGGGAACATCGCCGAGATGCTGGCCAGTTGCGGCACGTACAACAGCCCGAGCACCGCAAAGCCGATGAACGCGCCCGCCACGCCGAGCTTCATCAGCAGGAACATCGGAATCGCCGCGACGAATAGGCCAATCAGCGAAAACCACCAGACGTTCTTGCGTCCCACGCGATCCGAGAACGTGCCCGCGAACGGCAGAAACACCATCATCGCGAGCATGCCGATCAGCGGCACGAGCAGGGACATGTTGTCGCTCATGCCGAGCTGCTTCTGCATGAAAGTCGGCATATAGGCGAGCAGCACGTAGTTGACGACATTCAAAGCAACCACGAGTCCACCGAGTTGGATCAGCGGTTTCCAATAGTCGCGCAGCAATGCCTTCAGCGTGACGCAGCTATGCTGCTCCTTGTGCATCGTTTGTTCGAGCTCGCGAAAGACCGGCGTGTCTTCGAGCCTGGAGCGCAGATAGAAACCGATCAGGCCGAGCGGCGCTGCAATCAGAAACGGCAGACGCCATCCCCACGCATGCATTGCCGTGTTGCCGAGCACGACGGAGCAACCGAGCATCAGAAACGCGCCGAGCGAGAAGCCCGACAGCGTCGCGAATTCGAGGAAGCTGCCACAAAAGCCGCGCTTATTGTCCGGCGCGTATTCGGCCATGAAAGTCGCCGCGCCGCCATATTCGCCGCCCGTCGAAAAGCCCTGGATCATCCGCAGAACGACGAGGATAACCGGTGCCCACCAGCCGATGCTCGCGTAAGTCGGCACGAGTCCGACCAGCAGCGTTGCGACCGACATCAGGATGATCGTCAACGCGAGTACGTGCTTGCGGCCGAGGCGATCGCCGAGCGGCCCCCAGAACAATCCTCCTAGCGGACGCACGAGAAACGAAATGGCGAACGTCGCGAGCGCGAACAACGTGGCCTGCGCGGTGCTGCCGGGAAACAACGCGGCCGAAATATAGCTCAGGCCGTAGGCGTAAATACCGTAGTCGAACCACTCGGTCGCGTTTCCGAGTGCCGACGCCGCGATTGCGCGTCGCAGCAAGCTGCGCGCCTGCGGTTGCGGGCTCTGCGCGGTCCATGAATGTACGTAGTGCATGTCTTCTCCTGGGGTGTCTCTATGCGACACAGGCAACGTCGCCCGAATCCACGATACCGGCGACCCGCGCCTGCAACGATGTTCTAGGACGATGCAGGCATCGGGGTTTTCCATAAAGCCTGCAACGGATGCGGTAATCCGTACGCGTGCGTCGGCGACGCGTCGCGCGCGTTCGGGAAAAACAACATGATTGGCGTCGCGCAGCGCTCTCAGCGCATCAGCGACGGCAGCGTCATCAAATGACCCTGCTGTGGCCTCGCCTCGTTCTCGCCGCAAAGGTCGAGCGCGCGCCTCTCGGCCGATTCACGGCTCTCGCCCTTCGTCAGCATCGGCGCGAGCGTCACGTTGTCGAGCACGCTCTTGTGCGGAAACAGATTGAAGTGCTGAAACACCATGCCGATCTTCTCGCGCATCTTCTGCAGATGCCGTTCGTTCGCAGGCACCATCTGGCCGCCGCGCGGCATATGGAACAGCTGTTCGCCGTCCACTTCGATATGGCCGCCATCGATCGTCTCCAGCGTCATCAGGATGCGCAGGATCGTCGTCTTGCCTGATCCCGACGGACCGATTAGCGCGAGCTTCTCGCCGGGCATCACGCCGAGCGACAGTTCGTCGAGCACGGTCAGCGCGCCATATCGTTTCGTGATCCGGTCGAGCCGGATCAATGGCTTGCTCGCCGGGCTTTCGTGTCGGCGCGCCGGTGTGCTTGCGGGGGCGACCGCGCGCTCCTCGGAGGAAAGACTTGCCGGGGCGATGCCTGAAGCGCTCAACAGATCGGTGACTCGCGCGGTGTTCATATCGATTCGGTCCCGTTCGTCGTACGTGTGGTGCGAACCAGAATACGCAGCCATATTTGCGATCCAGATTGCTCTAGAACAATTCTTTTTACGCGCGGACGAGGGCGGCGCAGCGTGCACTGCAACAAAGAGCCAGCGTCCGTCGATAACGTCGCGAACATTGAACTAGCACATTCAGCGGCGTTTTTTCGCGGCATTAGACTGCGGCGAGAGATACGCGTGGACGCCCCGTTCACTGGCACCGGGCGCCACTTTCCGCAACGACGTCACGCTCGGAGAGAGAGGGGAAGATGTCAGCTACGACGCAACACGAATCGCGAATCGCGGCGCCCGTCGTGCGCCTGCCGTTCGAACGCGACGAGTACGCCGCGCGTCTTGCCAAGACGCGCAAGGCCATGCAGGCGGCCGGCATCGAACTATTGATCGTGTCGGACCCGACCAATATGGCCTGGCTCACCGGCTATGACGGTTGGTCGTTTTACGTGCATCAGTGCGTGCTGCTCGCGCTGGATGGCGAGCCGGTCTGGTTCGGCCGCGGTCAGGACGCGAACGGTGCCAAGCGCACCGTCTTTATGCAGCACGATCAGATCGTCGGCTATCCGGATCATTTCGTGCAATCCACTGCGCGTCATCCGATGGACTACCTCGCGCGCGACGTGATCGCGGCGCGCGGCTGGGCCAACGCGAAGATCGGCGTCGAAATGGACAACTACTATTTCAGCGCCGCCGCTTATCGCTCGCTCGTCGCGCATTTGGCCGAAGCGAAGTGGCAGGACGCAACCGGCCTCGTCAACTGGCAACGCGCGGTCAAATCGCCGCGCGAGATCGAGTACATGCGCGTGGCCGCGCGCATCGTCGAGAAGATGCACGCGCACATCGTCGAGCGAATCGAGCCGGGCATGCGCAAGAATGACCTCGTCGCGGAGATCTACTCGGCAGGCATTACCGGCATCGACGGTTATGGCGGCGACTATCCGGCGATCGTGCCGCTGCTGCCGACCGGCGCCGACGCGGCCGCCCCGCATCTGACCTGGGACGACACGCCGTTCGCGAAGGACGCCGGCACGTTCTTCGAAATTGCCGGCTGCTTCAAGCGTTATCACTGCCCGCAGTCGCGCACCGTCTACCTCGGCAAGCCGCCGAAGCATTTCATCGAAGGCGAACGCGCGGTGGTCGAAGGGATCGAAGCCGGGCTCGCCGCGGCGAAACCGGGCAATACCTGCGAGGACATCGCCAATGCATTTTTCGCGGTGCTGCATAAATACGGCATCGAGAAGAACAGCCGCTGCGGCTATCCGATCGGCGCGAGCTATCCGCCGGACTGGGGCGAGCGCACGATGAGCCTGCGCCCTGGGGACAAGACGGTCCTCGAACCCGGCATGACGTTTCACTTCATGCCGGGCCTGTGGCTCGACGACTGGGGCCTCGAAATCACCGAGAGCATTCTGATTACGCGGACCGGCGTCGAGACCTTTTGCAGGACGCCACGCAAGCTGTTCGTCAAACCGTGATTGCGCGGGCGTCGTGCCCGCATGTACTCGCTAAGCACGACGCCCGTTTCAACGAAAGGGGAAACATGCTTCCGAAAACGATGAAGGCCGTCGTGCTGACCGCGCACGGCGGCCTCGACAAACTGGTCTAGCGCGACGACGTGCCGGTGCCCTCGTGCGCGGCTGGCGAGGTACTGATCGACGTCACCGCATGCGGTCTCAACAATACCGACGTGTGGGTCCGCCAGGGCGCCTACGGCACCGACGACGATCCGCAAGCGGTGTCGACGTGGCGACGCGGCCGCTCGACGCTGACGTGTCCGCGCATTCAGGGCGCGGATATCGTCGGACGCGTGGTCGCGGTGGGTCGCGGCGTCAGCGACGCGCGTATCGGCGAGCGCGTGATCGTCGACGCGTCGATCTACAACCGCGACGACGACAGCCTCGCCGACATCGACTACATCGGCCACGGCCGCGACGGCGGCTACGCCGAATACACGGCCGTGCCCGCGGAAAACGCGCATCGGGTCGACTGCACCTGTTCCGACGCCGAACTCGCCACGCTCTGGTGCGCTTATCACACCGGCGAGCAGATGATCGAGCGCGCGGCCGTCAAGCACGGCGAAACGGTGCTGATTACCGGCGCGTCCGGCGGTGTCGGCTCGGCCATCATCCAGCTATGCCGCGCGCGCGGCGCGATTCCGTATGCGGTGGTCAGCAAGGGCAAGGAAGGATTCCGGATCGGCATTATGGCGGCGAAGCCGCGCATTAGCTTTCGGTAACTCTCGGTGCAATAGGAATATGCGAGCCCGCCCAGCAAGGCGGGCTTTTTTTCGGCCGTGGCAATCAGAATTTTCCAAGTCGGGTGCGGATCGTGGTTTCGTTCAAATCGACGATCATCCGTCGATAATCGCCTCCTGTGACGGACTCGCCGCCTATCGGCGAATCGTCGATACGAACCCTGTGGGCCTCAGGTTCATTTGCCGTTGGACAATGCTTATTGTCAATGTTTGTCAAAACGGCTCTATCCCAAATTAATTCTGTTGACGACGACTCATTTGGATGGTTAATTCGTCGGGTGTTTTCTGCAAAATAAGAAGAGGTCAAATGGGACAACAGAAACAGGACGGCACCGGTGGCAAGGAAGAGTGCTTGCTTTGCCGTATCATCTATTCGGTATACTCAAACTTTCCGCCAATGCCATCCGCAATGGCGCTGAACGTCGAAACCGGCGAATGGTTTCCGCAGGATAGGCTTCGGTCGTATTCGACCGGTTACGCAATGGCCAAAGCCCTGGGTTACGCATGGGCGTGCGATTGTCGCGGGCGCGCGCAACAAGCGGACGACGTTAGCATGGCACGCTCGCAATATGGCAGCAGCCCGCCCATACCGCAGAATCTGGGCAATGCCCAGCCGTTCGAGTATTCTGACACTTCGACAGGCGGAGACGTGACGATTCTTGGTGCACGCGGTGTGAGCGAACGACAAGAGATCGAGTGCGAGATGGAATATGAGCGCAATATGATCGCGTGCAAGATGCTGTCAAAAACATACGGCGGCGATTTGAGAACTCGCTTTGCGTGCGAGCAACGTGCTTTTGAAACATACAACCAGTGCAGAGGCTATTGATGGTCCGAGACCTTGCTGTCGTCTTTATCTACGACGACGACACGAATACGCTCAAAATGAGCAACGTGTCGCGTCGTGCTATTCAATCAACCCTGGATCGGGCGATGTTCCTCGATATTCCTGAAGCACCGGAAACTCCATTGGATGACGAATCGGCCCGCAAGCTTGGAGCGCTGGCACTTCGATGTCTAGGCGAAGCGCATCCGGATCTGGCCGCGCGACTGAATCTTTCAGCGCCAAAGTAGCTGTTCTTGCGATCTCAGGTCGCGCTATTTTTCGGCCTTTTCGTTCTGTCGATCCATTATGTCCACCCATACACCTATCCGTGGACGGAAAGCGAGGCGCTCGCATGGTGGCGTGCTTCGGATTCTATATTTCGTAGTGTGGGTGACTATTGAATTGTTCGTGGCAGCGCTTGCCTATGTGCCATCATGAAGCTATGGCGGCACTACCGCACGAACTAAATGAAAGCCCCGACCATGAACCGCATCGCAGCGGCCGGGGCTCTCGTTCACCTCATTTCATCAAAGCGAAGCAGCCGGCGCAAACACCTGCGACGCCACCTCATCCACCGCCTCGCGCGTCAGCTTCACGATCTCGTCCACGTCGCCGCGCGACGTCACCAGCGGCGGCGCAAAGCCGAGAATGTCGCCGTGCGGCATCGCCCGCGCGATCAGTCCACGCTGCATCGCGGCAGCCGACACACGCGGCCCGACCTTCAGCGCCGCATCGAACGGCGTGCGGACATCCTTGTCGGCCATGAACTCCAGCGCGGCCAGCATGCCCACGCCGCGCACTTCGCCGACGAGCGGATGCGAGTCGAACGCCGCATGCAATTGCTCCAGCAGATAAGCGCCGGTTTGCGCCGCATTCTGCGTGAGGTTCTCGCGTTCGAGAATCTCGAGGTTGGCGAGCGCCGCCGCCGCGCAAATCGGATGGCCCGAATAGGTCCAGCCATGCCCCAACGCACCCGATTCCTGCGATGCCTTATCGATCACGTCCCATACGCCTTCGCTGACGATCACGCCGGACAGCGGCGCGTAAGCACTCGTCAAACCCTTCGCGACAGTGATCAGATCGGGTTGAATGCCGTAGTGCTGCGCACCCATCTTCGAGCCGAGCCGGCCGAAACCGCACACCACTTCGTCGCAGATCAACAGGATGTCGTGCTTCTTCAGCACCTGCCGGATCGCGGGCCAGTAACCGGCCGGCGGCGGTACGATGCCGCCCGTGCCCATCACCGGTTCGCCGATGAAGGCCGCGATCGTGTCGGCGCCTTCGCGCGCGATCAGTTTTTCGAGTTCGTCGACGCAGTACGCGACGAACTGCGTTTCATTCATACCGGCCGGCGCGCGACGATACCAGTGCGGACACACGGTATGCTTGACGCGCTCGATCGGCAGATCGAAGAACTGGTGGAAGCTCGGCAATCCCGTGAGACTGCCGGTGACGATGCCCGAGCCGTGATAGCCGCGCTCGCGCGAAATGATCTTCTTCTTGTTCGGGCGGCCCTTCACATTGTTGTAGTACCAGACGAGCTTGATCTGCGTTTCGTTCGCGTCCGAACCGGACATGCCGTAGTACACCTTCTTCATGCCCTGCGGCGACCAGTCGATGATGCGCGACGACAGCTCGATGATCGTATCGGTCGAGTGGCCGACATATGTGTGGTAATACGCGAGCTTCTTCGCCTGCTCGTAAATCGCTTCGGCCACTTCGGTGCGGCCGTAGCCGATGTTCACGCAGTAAAGACCGGCAAATGCATCGATAAAAGACTTGCCTTGATGGTCTTCGATACGGATGCCTTTCGCGCCGGTCACGATCCGGCCCGGCAGCGCGCCGCTCGCGTGATCGTGCGCGTGCGTCGACGGATGCATGAAGTGCGCGCGATCGGCGCTCAGCAGTTGATCGAATTGAGTCATGGGTCGCTCCTTCGTGTGATGTCTGGATGAATGAATCGGTAGGTTCAGGCCGTTGCGTCCGTCGCCATCGCATGTGCAGCGGCACGAGCGGGGGCGCTGTCGCTGACCGGCAAGCCAAGCTGGCCAAGGCAGAAATAACGTGTCTCGACGAACGGCTCGAAGCCTTCGACGCCGCCTTCGCGTCCAAGCCCCGACGACTTGATGCCGCCGAACGGAATCGGTGCGCCGGTGAACTTCGCGCCGTTGATGGACACCATCGCGAAGTCGAGTCGGCGGATCAGTTGAAACACGGTGTTCAGATCTTTCGCGCACACGTAGGCGGCGAGTCCATACTCGGTGTCGTTCGCGCGTTCGACCACTTCGTCGAGCGAATCGAACGGCGTGACCGCCGAGATCGGCGCGAAATTTTCTTCGTCGTAAATGCGCATGCCGGGCGCCGCATCGGCGACCACGGTCGGCTCGAAGAACCAGCCGCCGCGCTCGTGCGCCGCGCCGCCTACCGTGACGCGCGCACCCTTCTCACGCGCGTCGGCGACGCGCTGCACGGTCGTGTCGAACGCGGCCTGGTGCATCAGCGGGCCGACGTCCACGTTCGGGTCGAAGGCGCCGCCCACTTTCAACGCCTTCACGGCATCGCTATATCGCGCGACGAACGCTTCATACAACGAACGCGCGACGAAGATCCGGTTTGCCGCGCAGCAGTCCTGGCCCGAGGTCTGGAACTTCGCCGCGACCGCGACGCGCACGGCGTGTTCGAGGTTCGCATCTTCGGTCACGATGAAAGGCGCGTTGCCGCCCAGTTCGAGCGCGGTCTTCTTGATGCCCGCCCGTGCGGCCGTTTGCATCACTAGCGCGCCGACACGCGTCGAGCCGGTGAAGCTGACCGAGCGCACGCGGCTATCTGAAACCAGCGTTTCCATCGCCATTTGCGGCTCGCCGAGCACGACGTTGAACACGCCGGCCGGAAAGCCCGCTTCTTCGGCGAGTTGCGCGAGCGCGAGCGCGGAGAACGGCGTCTCGTGCGCGGGCTTCGCGACCACCGTGCAACCGGCGGCGAGCGCGGCGGCGGCCTTGCGGGTGAGCATCGCGCACGGGAAATTCCACGGCGTGATCAGCGCGGCCACGCCGACCGGCTCGATGATCGTGCCCAGATGAGCGCCATCGATATGGGTCGGAATCGTGCGCCCATTCAGGCGGCGCACCTCATGCGCGAACCATTCGACGAAGCTCGCGCCATACGCAATTTCGCCGCGCGCTTCAGCAAGCGGCTTGCCCTGTTCGAGCGACAGAATCGCGGCGAGATCCTCCTGATGACGCAGAATCAGTTCATGCCAGCGCAACAGCAGCGCCGAACGTTTGGCGACCGGCACCCAGCGCCACGTGTCGAACGCGCGCTGCGCGGCATCGACCGCGGCGGTGATCTGCGCCGCCTCGAGCATCGGCACATGGCCGAGCACTTCCTGATTCGCGGGATTCTGCACCGCGACGCTCGCGGCGCTCGCGCTATGAACCCAGCGTCCATCCACGTAGCACAGCGATTTGAATAAGACCGGATGACCCAGCAACATGACGACCTCCTGTGTGCGATGTCTGCTATCACTGTAGGTCCGGCGGCACTGCGGTTTTTTTTGTTGCCGCTTCTCGAAGGCTACGTTTTTTCTGCAATTCGCCACATGGTTATCGTTTTTTCGGGTGGGGCTTTTCGTCGTAAGTCGATCGCAAGTAGCGCGCCACTCAGCCGTTTTCGCCAAACGATTGTTCCGCCCATTCGGGCAAGCCTTCGGCCCCGCTTTTCACCACCTTCGTGACGATATAGGTGAAGTACTTTTCGATGCCCAATTCGTCGGTGAGCAACGTATCGATGAAGCGCTGATAGTGGTCGATATCGCGCGACAGCACCTGCATCACATAGTCGACACCGCCACCCGTCGCGAGGCATTGCACGACTTCGGGCGCGGCCGCGATGCGCTCCTCGAAGCGCCTCATGTCCGGCGCCGTATGACGCGCGAGCGTGACCTCGACCACCACGCGGCTGCCCTTGAACCCGCGCACCCAATCGATATCCGCGCGATACCCGCGAATCACGCCCTCTTCTTCGAGGCGCTTCACGCGCTCCCATGCCGGCGAAATCGACAGATTGATTTCTTCGGCGAGGCGCGACTTCGTGATGCGTCCATCGCTCGCGAGAATGCGCAAAATCGCGAGATCGTAGCGGTCGAATTTCATCGCGCGTTCAGACCGTTACCGGTATGCCTCGTTCGAGCACGTCGGCGACCACCGCGACCGTGTCGCCGCTCTGCACGAGCCCCGGAAAATGCCGCGCGGCCAGCATGCCGCCGCGTCGCGCGCGATATTCGATCGGCGCGGCGCCGGTGCGCTTCGCGTCGTAAATCCGCGCGATCACCTCGCCGCCGTCGACCATGTCGCCGAGGTCCTTGCACAGTTCGAGCAGGCCCTCGTGCTCGCTCGTCGTGTAGCAGGTGCCGTCGGGCATATCGAGCAGCGTCGTCGTGCGCGGCGCGCTCGCCCTTGAGTGACCCATTGCTTCGTCTTGCCTGATGATTCCAGCATGTTGCAGAAAGCCGCGCACACCGCGCTCCGTAATCGCCACGCTCTGCACGGTCGCCGTGCCACCACCCCCGAGTTCGGTCGACACGAACACCTTGCCCGCTTCCTCGACGGCCGTGTCGTAAAGGCCGACGCTGTCGAGTTCGAGCATCCGCATCGAGTACGGCGCGCCGAATGCGCGCATCCCTGCCTCGCAGCGCGCCTGCTGCGTCGCGTCGGGCAGCACGTGAATCGCGGCGAACGGCACGAAGTCGAGCGTGCGGCCACCCGCGTGCAGATCGAGCACATAGTCGGCGAGCGGCAGCAGATAGCGCTGAAAATAATCGGCGATCTTCTCGGTCACGGTGCCGTCCGGCTTGCCCGGAAAGCTGCGATTCAGATTGCCGCGATCGATCGGCGACGTGCGCGTGCCCGCGCGAAACGCCGGAAAATTCATGAACGGCACGATGATCACTCGCCCGCGTACGTCACTCGCCTTCAACGTGGCGGCGAGCTTCGACAGCGCAATCGGCCCTTCGTATTCGTCACCGTGATTGCCGCCCGTTAGCAGCGCGGTCGGTCCCTCGCCGTTGCTGATCACGGTGATGGGGATCATCTCCGCGCCCCATGCGGAGACGTCGTGCGAATGAGGCAGCTTCAGGAAACCATGTTGTTCACCATCGGCGTAGAAATCGACCGTCGGTTGAATCGGGGATGCCCGCATCTGTGCTACTCCTTCGTGAGCCGCTGGCGCGGCGTATTGCCGTTCATCGCGCGTCATTTAGGCGGCGCATCGTTGCCAAATGTCGTTCCCGCCTTCGCGGCACGCGCGCGCTGCAATGCGAGCGCGGCGATAGCGGTGTCCTGCGCGCCGGTTCCGGTCAGATCGCAGATCGTCACGTCGGCGTCGCTCGTGCGGCCCGCGGCCTGTTTCGCGATCACCTGGCCCAATTCGACGATCGCCGCATCGTCGCGCATCGTGCCCGCGGCGAGCGCGTGATGCAGTTCGCCGAGCACGCGCGTTTGCTGCGCGCGGTCGCACACGTAGCGCGCCGCCGCCAGCACGGCCGGCGCGATTTCGTTCTTGTGCTCGGCGTCCGAACCCATCGCGGTGATGTGCAGGCCCGGATGCAGATCGGCGGCTTCGATCAGCGGCGTGCGGCTCGGCGTGGTGGTAATCGCGGCGTCCGCTTCGGCGAGCGCGTCATGAACGCTGGCCGCGACATCGCATCGCACGCCGGGCGTGTCGTTCACTTCCGCAGAGAAACGCAGCGCGCTCGCCGCGTCGCGCGCCCAGACGCGCACGTGTTCGACGCGGCGCACCAGCATCAGGGCCCGCAGTTGCAGACGCGCCTGCTCGCCCGCGCCGATCACCGCGACCTGCGGCGTGTGCGCTTTCGCGAGCCAGCGCGCCGCGACCGCGCCGGCGGCCGCCGTGCGTATCGCGGTCAGATAGCCGTTGTCGAGCAGCACCGCCTCGGTCAGCCCGGTCTTCGCCGACAACACCAGCATCAGACCATTCAGGCTCGGCAGACCGAGCGACGGGTTGTCGAAGAAGCCCGGACTGACCTTGATCGCGAAGCTGTCGAGGCGCGGCAGCCACGCGGTCTTCACGTCGACTTCGCCGTTATGCGCGGGCAGATCGAGCCGCAGGATCGGCGGCATCGCGACCGCCTCGGTCGCGAGCGCGACAAAGGCGGCTTCGATCTGATCGATGGTCGCGAGATCGAGCGGCACGAGTTTGCGAAGCTCGGCTTCGCCAAGGAGCGTGATCGAGGTCATGATGGGGTGTGTGAGTTCGGTGACGGCGCGGCTTGCGAGGTTTCGTTGCCGATGATCCGCCGATGCAGATTCATATCGATGTTCGCGCCCGTCACGACGAGCACGAGCGGCCCGCGCGCGATGCGTTCAGCGGGCAGCGCGTGATCGAGCACCGCGGCAATCCCCACCGCCGCCGCGCCTTCGACGACGAGCCGTTCCTGCCGATACGCATGCGCGATGCCGCGCGCGATCGACGCCTCGTCGAGCAGCACGGTCTCGTCGATCAGATCGCGCGTCAGCGCATACGTATAGCGGTTTTCGAGTCCGATGCCGCCGCCGAGCGAATCGGCGAGCGTGTCGACTTCCTCGACCAGCACCGGCCGTCCGACCGCGAGACTCGCATGCATCGCGGCGCCGCGCGCCATCGTGACGCCTGTCAGGCCAATCGTGGGATTGGTGCTTTTCGCCACGAGCGCGATGCCGGCAAACAGCCCGCCGCCCGACAACGGCACGACGATGTTCGCGACATCGGGCAAGGCCTCGACGATTTCGAGTCCGATCGTGCCCTGTCCGGCGATCACGCGCGGATCGTCGAATGGCGGCACGTATGCATAGCCTTCTTCGCGCGCGAGCCGCAATGCTTCGTGCTCGGCCTCGTCCTGACTTTGGCCGGTAATGCGCACGTGCGCGCCGAGCGCCCGTACCGCGTCGACCTTGTTGGCGGGCACGAGGCGCGACAGACACACGGTCGCGTCCATACCGAGCGCGCGCGCCGCATGCGCGAGCGCGCGGCCATGATTACCGGTCGATGCGGTCACCACGCGAGTGCAGCCCTGCTCGGCCAACTGCGCGAGCGCATTGGTCGCGCCGCGCAGCTTGAAGCTGCCGGTCGGCTGCACGGTTTCGAGCTTCAGATAAACCGGTGTGCCCGCGTGCGCCGACAGGCTCGGCGATTCGACGAGCGGCGTACGGCATACGCGAGCGTCGATACGGCTGCGCGCGCGGTAAATGTCGGCTAACGAAAGATCGGCTAACGATGGAACGGACATGCACGAGGCCCTGCATCAAAGAGGTCGATTCGCTATTCGATGCGGGCACGGCTATCGCAGATAACCGCAGTGACTCGCGACCGCATCGCTTTCCATGCAGCCCAGTCTAGTGTTCTAAAAAAGGATTTTTATTGTCCTAGTTCATTTCGGTCAGCGTTACGCAATTCGCGCACCGGCGCGATCAGGTGAAATCGTGCACCTGCGGGTACTGCTCGAACACGTCGCGCATCGTTTCGAGCGCGGCTTTATAGGCGTCTTCGCTGACCTCGGCGCCGACGCAAACCCGCACCGCGTTGGGCCGGTCGGCGTCGCGCACGAGAAACGGATCGGGCGACGTGACTGCGATGTCGCGGTTGCGCAGTTCGCGCACCAGCCGATCGGTGCGCCAGTGATCGGGCACCCGCAGCCACGCCGATAGCGCCTGCGGATGCGCGCCCAGGACATATTTACCGAGCGTCTGCTGCAATTGCGACTGACGCCGCCCGAGCCGCTCGCGCTGAATTTCGACGAGCCGCGCGGCCGTGCCGTCGACGATCCAGCGCGTGGCGACCTCGGCCATCGGCGGCGTCGCCATCCAACTGCTCACGCGCAGCACGCTCTCGGCGCGCAGCGCGAGCCGGCGCGGCGTCGTCATGTAACCGATGCGCAAGCCGGCCATCACCGACTTCGTAAAACTCGTGCAGTAGAACGAAAGATCCGGAATCAGGCTCGAAATGGGCGTGCAATGTTTGGCCGGCAACGGCCCGTACACGTCGTCCTCGATCACGTATACGCCATAGCGTTCGGCGATTTTCGCAATCGCGCGACGCCGCGAATCGGGCATCAACGCGACGGTCGGATTGTTCAGCGTCGGTGTGCAGACGAGCGCCGAGATGCGCTCGCTGTCGCACATCTCCTCGAAATGCTCGGGGTGAATGCCGTACTCGTCGATCTCGAGGCCCTTCAGCGTGAAGCCGAGCACGTTGGCCGAACCTATCACGCCGTGATCCGTCAGGCTTTCGCACAGCACGGTGTCGCCCGGCCCCACCAGCGAAGCGAGCGCGAGAAAAATGCCGTGGGCGGCGCCGTTCGTGACGAGCAGCGTATCGGCCGAAGCCGGCATGCCGAGCGACGCGAGCCATGCAATACCCGCCTGGCGATGATGCTCGAAGCCCGCGATCGGCCGGAACGCGCGAATCCACGGCTGATCGTCGAGCGTCGACAGCGTCGCGCAGACCTTGCGCCACATCGCGTCATGCTCGGACGTGTGAATGATGCGCGCGATCGAAAAGTCGACCACCGAACGCTCGGCCGTATCGAGCATGTAGCTCGACATCGTTTCGGTGACGCGAGCCGCGACGAAGCTGCCGCGCCCGACCTCGCAGCGGATCAGGCCTTGCCGCTCCAGTTCCTTGTACGCGTTGGTCACGGTCTGCACGCTGATCGCGAGTTCGGCGGCGACGTCGCGCTGCGGCGGCAGGCGCGCGCCCGGCGGCAGCGACGTGCTCTCGATGTCGCCGGCAATCGCCTTGACCAGTCGCTTGTATTTCGATTCCACGCCGTGCACCGCGCGCACGGCCTCGCGCCACTGCTCGATCACCGCTGCTCCTATGTTGTGGTGGATGCTGGCTCCGTGAGGAGTCGGCGTCGTCTCGCCTGATCTCCCATAGTGCGGCAGAAACGGGGGAGGAAATTAATGTCCTAGGGCATTTAACGCGAAGAAATGTGGGGCAGGATCTCGCCAAGCGGCGCCATCCAAGGATGACGATTGAACGAGGCCACCTATTCCAGCGTCGCCAGTTCAACATGGAAAACGCGTGAGTGGACGTTATGCGGCTTGCGCGAGGTGGCGTGCGGCGGCAGAGAATTGGCCACCATTCACGGGTGTGAGTCCTATCATTCAACCATTCACAATTCGCGAATCGCGATGCACATACAGCGGTCAATGCTCCGGTCGTACGTCTGCTGGTGTTTTTGTATTCAACTCGCGAACAGGAGGATAAGGTGTCGCCCCGTGTTTTCTGGCGGGCAACTCAGACCCGCGTGATCGTCATACTGGCAGCGCTGCTGGGGTTGGCATGTTTCGCCGATCCGGCGCACGCCGATCCTCCCAGGAACCCTGGTGTACCGACCTCCGTCGCCATTGGGCAATCGGTCACATGTCAGCCCGTCTCCACGACCCGGCCGCAGCCGGTGCTTCCAAAGGGATTTACAGAGCGGATTTTGTACAGCGGTTGTCTCAATCAGCCGACGGCAATCAGTTTCAACGCAAGCCAGACCAGGGTCTTCATCGCCGAAAAAGGCGGCAGGGTTTGGAATTGCGACCTGGCGACGCCTACCTGTACGTTGATTGCCGACCTCAGCAATGAAGTCTGCAACGATGTCGACCGGGGACTTCTCGGGATTGCGGTCGATCCTCGGAACGACGGCAAAATTTACGTGCTTTACACGACGCCTCCAGCTACAGGCGCCTGTAGCGGAAACGTTCTGACTCACGGCCAGCTTTCGCTGCTGACAACGGCGGGAGCGGGCACGACCGAAACGAAGATCCTCCCTCCCGCAGGGTCAGGCAATCAAACGTGGTGTTTTTTCTACACGTCTCACAGTATTGGCGGACTAGTCTTCGGAGTTGACAACAGAACGCTGTACGTTAGCGCTGGCGACGGCGCGAGCTTCGATCAGGTGGACTACGGACAGTTGGATACTGCGTGCGGCGATGGCACGAATCTGCCGCAGGGCGCGTTTCGCAGTCAAGGCGTGTCTCCATATAGCGACGGCGCTGTTCTCCGGATCACGAACCCGGGTTCGACAACTCAAAGCGTTGCCCTGGTTGCGCAAGGCTTACGCAATCCGTTCCGGTTCGCCCGCCTGCCTGGTAGTACGGACGAGCTGTATATCGGCAATGTGGGCTGGAACAGTTGGGAGGCAATCGATCATGTCACTGTCGACGGCCAAGACTTCGGCTGGCCGTGCTACGAAGGATGGAGCCCTGGCGCCAACTTCGCTGCGGCTCCCGAGCCCGACTATCAAAATACGGGCTACTGCGGAAAGTTCGTGGGTGCCACGGCGCCGTTTTATGCGTACGCTCACACGAGCTACATTTCAGCCGATGACAGTCGTGGAAGAACCTGCGGCGGCAAGCGGAACGGCGGAGGGCCGGACCAGAACGGGAGTGTCATCTCTGCGATCGGGTTTACCGACGATACGAGCACAACCTACCCTGCTCAATTCAAAAACGCACTGTACTTTGGTGATCTTCTGCGGCAATGCATCTGGACCATGCAACCTCCGAACAATGTGCCCCAGACTTTCGCAAGGGGTCTGCAGGGAGGACCGGTGGATCTGAAGGCGGGCCAGAATGGCGACCTGTTCTACGTGGATCTCGTGACCAGTACGATCAGGCGAATTACACACAACTAGGAAGAAGTATCGGTGGCGCGCTACAGCAACCCCGCAAAATGCGCCACCACAAACACAACCGCGCCGCCCGCGATCAGCACCAATGCATTGATACGCGTCGTCATCACGAGCACGGTCGCGATGGCCGCGGTGAGCCACGCAATCCACCCGCCTTCGAGCTCCTTGATCAGCACATAGACGGCCGCGAGAATCAACCCGGCAGCCACCGGCCGCAACCCGGCCTGCAACGCATTCAGCCAGCGCGCGCCTTCGTGCCGGTTCCATACGTGCACGACGCCATACATCAGAAACGCAGTCGGCCCAAATAGCGCGACGGTCGCGACGAGCGCGCCACCGAGTCCGCCGACCTGATAGCCAATCAGCGTCGCGAGCAGCGAGCCAGGACCGGGCGCGAGCCGCGCGATCGCGAAGTCGCTGAGAAATTGCGCATGGGTCATCCAGTGATGCACGTCGACGACCTGGCGCTGCACTTCGGGGATGATCCCCTGCCCGCCACCGACGGTGACGATCGACAGCGGCGCGAACACCGAAAACAGGGCGATAAGAGTTCTGAACACGGCAGAAGCTTTTGTGGAGTTTGACTAGCGGCGATAAAAGCCGATCAGGGCTGGCGCGCCTCGCGCACGTATTCATAGCCGACGCTCAACGCGCCGGCGATCAGCACGGTCCACACCAGCGATACGCGAAACACCGCCGCAGCCGCGAACGTCGCGAGCAGCACCAGATACGGAAACACGCGACGCGGCAGCCGGCGTGCGGCGGTGATCGCCATCGACAGCGACAGCCCGATCGCGCCGGCCGCGGCGCCAGCGAGCGCGATATGCGTGAGCGGAAACGATGCGATCGCCGAGAAGAACGCGCCGAGCAGAATGATCACGACGGCCGCCGGAAAGATGATGCCGCAGAATCCCGCAACAGCGCCGCGCCAGCCGAGCAGCCGGTAGCCGATCCAGATCGCCAGATTCTTCACGTTGACACCGGGCAGCGCCTGCGACAACGCGAGGCCGTTGAGAAATTCGTCTTCGCTCATCCAGTGGCGGTCGTGCACGAACTCGCGCATGAACCAGCCGCTCAGTCCGCCGCCGAAACTCGTCAGACCGATGCGGGCGAAGATCAGAAAGAGGCCGAGCGAGGTCACTTCGCGCGGCGGCGGTGCGTGGTGTGGCGCGTCGTCTTCGGGTGTCGATACCGGGTCGCTGACGTCTTGCCCATGGGTGCCTTTGGCCAATGCTCGTCCTTAGTCGTTTTGATCGTGCCGCACTTGCCGCGCGCCCGGCATGATAGCCGCAGACGTCGCCGATGAAGCAGACGCAGCCGAAGGCGATGAAGCCGCCGCCGGATGCCGCGGATCATGCAGCTCATCGGTCGACCACCCGCCGCCCAGATCGCCAAACAACGACGCCGCGTGCAGCAAGCGCGATTCCTGCACGTTCAGCGCGGTCTGCCGCGTCGTCAATTGCGTCGCTTGCGCAATCGCGACCGTCGTGTAATCGACGGTGCCCGCCTGGTATTCGTTGAACGCGATCTCCGCGCCACGGTCCGCGTCGCGCACCGCCGTTTCGAGCACGAGCGCCTGCTCGGCGAGAATGCGCAGGCCGGACAGATCGTCCTCGACGTTCTGGAACGCGCCCAGCACCGTGCCGCGATAGTTGGCAACGGCCGCGTCGTAGGCCGCCTTCGCCGCGTCGACATCCGCGCTGCGCAGGCCGCCGTCGAACAGCGTCTCGGTCGCGCTGCCGCCGAGCGACCACACGTAGTTCGCGGCCTTCAGCAGACCGGACAGCGGCGACTGCGTGAATCCGGCCACGGCCGACAGCGAGATGTCCGGGTAATACGCGGCCACCTCGACGCCGATCGCCGCATTCTGCGCGGCCATCTTGCGCTCGGCGGCGGCGATGTCGGGGCGGCGTTCGAGCAGCGTCGACGGCACGCCGACCGGCGCCGACGGCAGCGCCGGCATCGCGGTGCTATGCGTGATCGACAGCTCTTCCGGGTTCTTGCCGACCAGCACCGCGATCGCATGCGCGTTCTGCGCGCGCGCGACGCCGAGCGCGATCAGATCGGACTTCGCGGTATTCAACTGGCTGCGCGCGGTGATCACGTCGCTCGGCGGAATCGTGCCCGCGCGATCCTGCTCGGTGACGACGTCGAGATAGTGCTGATACGCGACGACCGTTTGCTGCAGCAGGTCGATGTTCGCGTCGCTGGTGCGCAGCTCGATGATCGCGGTCGCGAGCGCGACCTGCTCGGAGAGCGTCGCATTCGCGAGTGTCGCTTCGCTCGACTGCGCACTCGCGGCGTTTTCCTCGACGGTGCGGCGCACCTGGCCCCACAGGTCCGGCGCCCAGCTCACGTTGCCTTCCAGCGAGCCCGAATTGACGATGCGCGTCGCCGTACCATTGACGAAGCTTCCCGAGGCACTGACCGAACCGCTGCTCGCGCGTTCGCGCGTCGCCGAACCGGTAGCGCCGATGGTCGGAAACAGGGCCGCGTGCGCGGCGCGCACTTCGGCGAGCGCTTGCTGGTAGTTCGCGTAGTCCACGCGCACGGTCTGGTTCGACACCGCGACGAGCGGTTCGAGTTCGTCGATCAACGGATCGTTGAACGCGCTCCACCATGTGCCCTTCGGGCCGGTCGCGTTCGGCTCGGCCTGGGTCCAGCCCGGCAGTTCCGAGTACGTGGCGGGCACGCTGACCTGCGGCCGGTGATAGTCCGGGCCGACCACGCAGCCGGCGTTGAACAGCGCCAGCATCGCGACGGCGAGCGTCGCGATGCTCGGCAACCCGGCGCGAGACCCTGTCATTCGTTCAGTCGAAATCTTCATCGTCATGCCTTCGTATCCGCTTGTCCCGGCTTCGCGTCGCGGTTCCAGCGCAGCCCCGCGGACCATCTGACCAGCCGTGCACGCAGACGGTCGAGATACAGATAAATCACCGGCGTCGTATAGAGCGTAAACATCTGGCTCAGGATCAGCCCGCCCATCACCGTGATACCGAGCGGCTGACGCAGCGAGCCGCCCTGGCCCATGCCGACCGCAAGCGGCACCGCGCCGAGCACGGCCGCGAACGTCGTCATCATGATCGGCCGCAGACGGATCAGCGCGGCCGCGTGGATTGCGTCGCGCGCGGGCATCTGTTGCTGGCGCTGCAACTGGATCGCGACGTCGACCATCATGATGCCGTTCTTTTTGACGATACCGATCAGCAGGATGATGCCGATCATCGCGATCACCGAGAACGGCGTGCCGAAGATCAGCAGCGCGAGCGTCGCGCCGATGCCCGCGGACGGCAGCGTCGACAGAATCGTCAGCGGGTGGATCGAGCTCTCGTACAGCACGCCGAGCACGATGTAGACGACGCCGAGCGCCGCGAGAATCAGCAGCGGCACCACGCCCATCGACTGCGAATAGGCCGCCGCCGCGCCCGCGAACGAGCCGTGGATGCTCGCGGGCATGCCGATCTCGCGGATCGTTTCGTTGATCGCCTCGCCCGCCTGGCTCAGCGACCCGCCGGCCGGCAGGTTGAACGAGATCGTCGCGGCGACGAGCCCGCTCTGGTGGTTCACCTGCGTCGACGTATGGCTGTTCCTATACGAGGTCAGCACCGACAGCGGCACCATCGTTTCGGCAGCCGTGCTGTCCGCGCTACCGGTCGAACTGCCGCCCTTGCTGTTGGCGATGCTGTTGTTGGTCGCGTTCGACTGCGCGTCCGAGTTGCGCGAGTTCGTGTTCGACGACGTGCCGGTCGTGGTCGTGGTCGCGGTAGTCGTCGTCGCCGACACCGTGCCGCGCGGCATCCGTGTCGCGGCCGTGCCGGTCGGATTGCCGGCGGACGTGCTCAGATAGATCCGGTTCAGCGTCTCTGGATACTGCCAGTACTCAGGCGCGACCTCCATCACGACGAAGTACTGGTTCAGCGGGTTGTAGATCGTCGACACGGTGCGCTGGCCGAACGCGTCGTACAGCACGTTGTCGATCTGATTCGGCGCAAAGCCGTAGCGCGCGGCGGTCGCGCGATTGATCGTCAGGTAGGTCTGCAGGCCGTTCTGCTGCAAGTCGGAGTTCACGTCGAGCAGCCGCCCGCGCTCCTTCGACAACGCGGCGACGAGCTTCGGCGTCCACGCAAACAGCGCGGCGGAATCGTCGCTCGTCAGCGTGTACTGGTACTCGGCCGCCGATTGCCGCCCGCCGATGCGCAAATCCTGCTGCGCCTGCAGAAAGAGCCGCGCGCCCGACACTTCGTCGAGCTTCGGCCGCAGCCGGTTGACGACCTGGGTGGCCGTTGCGTGCCGCTGCGACAGCGGCTTCAGCTCGATGAACACATTGGCGGTATTGAGCGCGCGCCCGCCGGTAAAGCCCGCGACGGACTGCACCGCCGGATCCCTTTGCACGATCGACTGCAACTGCGCGAGCTTCTTCTGCATCGCCGTGAACGAAATGCTCTGGTCGGCGATGATCTGCCCGATCACGATGCCGGTGTCCTGCTCGGGGAAGAAGGTGGCCGGCACCAGCTTCAGCAAGAACACGTTGCCGACCAGCAGCGCGAACAGCAGCAGGATCACCAGCAGCGAATGATCGAGCACGGCCGTCAGCGTGCGTGCGTAGACGTCCTTGAAGCGATCGAACTGCCGCTCGATCCACCGCGCCCAACGCGCTTTCGAATGACCTGCGTTGTCGCGGCTCAGCACGTACGCGCACATCGCGGGCGTGACCGTCAACGAGATCACCAGCGAAATCAGGATCGCGATCGACAGCGTGATCGCGAACTCATGGAACATCAGTCCGACGATGCCCGGAAACAGGATGATCGGCAGAAACACCGCGATCAGCGACAGGCTCATCGAGATCACCGTGAAGCCGACTTCGCCCGCGCCCTTCAGCGCGGCCTCTTTCGGACCCAACCCCTGCTCCATGTACCGCACGACGTTTTCGAGCACGACGACCGCGTCGTCGACGACGAAGCCGGTGCCGATGGTCAGCGCCATCAGCGACAGATTGTCGATGCTATAGCCGAGCAGATACATCGGCCCGAAGGTGCCGACGATCGACAGCGGCAACGCGACCGCCGGTATGAGCGTCGCGCGCGGCGACTGCAGAAAGATGAACACGACGCCGACCACCAGCAGCATCGCGATGAACAGCGTGCGCTCGGTATCGCTGACCGACGAGGTGACCGACTGCGAGCGATCGATGGCGACATCGACATGCACGCTGCTCGGCAACGTCGCTTCGATCGCCGGCAGCACGTTGCGTATCTGCTGCACCGTGCTGACCACGTTGCTGCCCGGCATCGGATAGACGATCACGAGAATCGCCGACTTGCCGTTGAAGAGCCCCGCGTTGCGGATGTTTTCGTTCGAGTCGCGCACCTGGGCGACGTCGCGCAACAGCACCGGCGCGCCGTCGCGATACGCGACCACCAGATCGCGATACGGCGCCGCGTGCGTGATCTGATCGTTCGACGTGACCACGTAGCGCTGATCGCCGACGTCGATATGCCCCTTCGCGCTGTCGGCATTGGCCGCACTGATCGCCGCGCGCACGTCTTCCATGCCGATCCCGTAGCTATTGAGCTTGCCCGGCTGCAACTCGACGCGCACGCTCGGCAACGCGCCGCCGCCGAGCGTGATCTGGCCGACGCCCTGCACCTGCGACAGTTGCTGCTGGATCACCGAATCGGCGGAGTCGTAGAGCTGCGCTTTGGTCAGCGTGTCCGAGGTCAGCGACAGCACCATGATCGGCGCGTCGGCCGGGTTGTACTGGCGGTAGCTCGGATTGCTGCGCAAGGTGGTGGGCAGATCGGCGCGCGCGGCCTGGATCGCCGCCTCGACGTCACGCGCGGCGCCGTTGATGTCGCGCTTCAGGCCGAACTCGACGATGATCAACGACGAGCCGACATAGCTGATCGAGGTCAGCTCCGCGACGTCGGCGATCGTCGCGAGCCGCCGCTCGAGCGGCTCGGCCACCGTCGACGCCATGATGTTCGGGCTCGCGCCGGCCATGTTGGCCTGCACGACGATCACCGGAAACGCGATGTTCGGCAGCGGCGCGACCGGCATGCGGAAATACGCGAGCGTGCCGGAGATCAGGATCGCGATCGCGAGCAGCGTCGTCGCGACCGGCCGCCGGATGAAGATCGCCGGGATGTTCACCGCGTGCCCTCCGCGCCGCCTTCCGGCGGACGCCCGCCCGGCTCGTCGCCGCCGTTGCGCCTGGCGCGCTCGGCGCGCCAGCGGTTCACGCGCGTGGCCATACGGTCGAAGAACAGATAGATCACCGGCGTCGTGAACAGCGTCAGCACCTGGCTCAGCGTCAGACCGCCGATGATCGCGAGACCGAGCGGCCGGCGCAGTTCCGAACCGGTGCCGGTGCCGAGCAGCATCGGCAGTGCGCCGAGCATCGCGGCGAACGTCGTCATCAGGATCGGCCGGAAACGCAGCAGCGACGCTTCGAAGATCGCATCGCGCGGCGCCTTGCCATGATTGCGTTCGGCATCGAGCGCGAAGTCGACCATCATGATCGCGTTCTTCTTGACGATGCCGATCAGGAGCACGATGCCGATGATACCGATCACGTCGAGATCCATACCCGCGAGCATCAGCGAGAGCAGCGCGCCGATACCCGCCGACGGCAGCGTCGACAGGATCGTGACCGGATGGATGAAGCTCTCGTACAGCACGCCGAGCACGATATACACGGCAACGAGCGCCGCGATCAGCAGGTAGACCTCGCTGGAGAGCGAATCCTCGAACGCCGCGGTCGCGCCTTGCAGCGACGACGTGATCGACGGCGGCAGGTCGATCGACTGCTCGGCCCGGTGAATCTCCTTGACCGCGGTGCTCAACGATGCGCCCTTCGCGAGATTGAACGACACCGTCACCGACGGAAACTGCGCCAGATGGCTGATCACGAGCGGCGCCTTCCCGATCTGGATCTTCGCAATGCCGGAAAGCGGCACCTGACCCGTGCTGCTGGTCTGGCTCGGCAGATACAGATTGCCGATCGACTGCACGGTCGGCATCGTTTCCGGCTTCGCGACCATAATTACGCGGTACTGGGCCGACTGCTCGAAGATCGTCGACACGATGCGCTGGCCGAGCGCGTCGTACAACGCGTTGTCGATCGTCGCGGGCGTGATGCCGAAGCGCGCGGCCAGTTGCCGGTTCACTTCGACGTTCACGCTGAGGCCGTCGCTATTGAGATCGCTCTGCACGTCCGACAGCGACGGAATCTGCTTCAGGCGCGCGACGAGTTCCGGCACGTACTTCTGGAACGCCTGCTGGCTCGGTCCGCGCAACACGAAGCTGTACTGGTTCGGCGACACGGTCGTGTCGAGCGTCAGGTCCTGCTCGGGCTGCATGAACAGCTTCACGCCGGGCACGTGCGCGACTTCCTGCGCGAGCCGGCGCGCGATTTCCTGGGCGGTATCCGAGCGCTGGTCGCGCTCGCGCAGATTGATCAGGAAGCGGCCGTTGTTCAGCGTCGCATTGGTGCCGTCGATGCCCACGTACGACGTCAGCGAGACCACGTCCGGGTCTTTCAGGATCGCCTCGGCGAGCGCGCTCTGGCGCTGCACCATCGCCGCGTACGACACCGAGTTGTCGGCGACGCTGATGCCCTGGATCACGCCGACGTCCTGCACCGGAAACAGTCCCTTCGGAATCACCACATACAGGATGCCGGTCAGCACCACGGTGGCGATCGCGACCATCAGCGTCAGCGTCTGATGATCGAGCACCCAGCGCAGGCCGCGCTCGTAGGCGGCGAGCGTCTTGTCGAACAGGCCCTCGCTGATGCGCTCGAAGCGGCTCGGATGGCGCTCGGCCTGCGCGCGCAGCATCCGCGCGCACAGCATCGGCACCACCGTCAGCGACACGACCGCCGAAATCACGATCGTGACCGCGAGCGTCACCGCGAACTCGCTGAACAGCCGCCCGATCACGCCGCCCATGAACAGCAGCGGAATCAGCACCGCGATCAGCGAAATAGTCAGCGACAGGATCGTGAAGCCGATCTGCCCCGCGCCTTCGAGAGCGGCTTCGAGCGGCGACATGCCCTCTTCCAGATAGCGCACGATGTTCTCGATCATCACGATCGAGTCGTCGACCACGAAGCCGGTTGCGATGATCAACGCCATCAGCGACAGGTTGTCGATCGAGTAGTTGAGCTGGTACAACACCGCGAGCGTGCCGATCAGCGAGACCGGCACCGAGATGCTCGGAATCAGCGTGGCGGGCACGTTGCGCAGGAACACGAAGATCACCGCGACCACCAGCACGATCGCGAGAATCAGTTCGAACGCGGCGTCCGCGACCGACGCGCGGATCACGCCGGTGCTGTCCGACACCACGGTCACTTTCATGCCGGCCGGCAGCGTCGATTCGAGCTGCGGCAGCTCCTTCATGATCTGGTTGACCGTCTGGATCACGTTCGCGCCCGGCTGGCGCTGCACGTTCAGCACGATCGCGGGCGAGCCGTTGTACCAGGCGCCGCGCTCGACGTCCTGCGCAGCCTGGCTCACGCGCGCGACGTCGCGCATGAATACGGGCGAGCCGTTCTGGTAGGCGATTACGGTGTCGAGGTAGTCCTTCGGATCGGTGATCTGATCATTGCCGTTGATCGTGTAGTCGAGATCGGGGCCGTCGAAATTGCCCTTCGGCTGGCTCACGTTCACATAGCTCAGCAGCGTGCGCAGATCGTCGATGTTCAGACCGTAGGCGGCGAGCTTGTGCGGGTCGGCTTCGACGCGGATCGCGGGCACGTTGCCGCCGCTCGTCGTCACGACGCCGACGCCCGCCACTTCCGAGATCTTCGTGCCGAGGCGGTTGTTCGCGACGTCCTCCAGTTGCGTCAGCGAGATCGACTTCGAGGTCACCGCGAGCGTCAGAATGGGCTGGTCGGCGGGATTGACCTTTGCGTAGGTCGGCGGCGCCGGCAAGCCCGACGGCAGATAGCTGTTCGCCGCGTTGATCGCCTGCTGCACGTTCTGCTCGGCGATGTCGAGGTTCAGCGACAGATCGAACTGCAGCGTGATCACCGACGCCCCGTCCGAACTGTACGAGGTCATCTGCTGCAGGCCCGGAATCTCGCCGAGCTGCACCTCGAGCGGCGCGGTCACGATGGTCGCCATCACCGTCGGGCTCGCGCCCGGATAAAAGGTCTGCACCTGAATCGTCGGATAGTCGACGTTCGGCAGCGACGACACCGGCAGCACGCGCATCGCGATCAGACCGACGAGCACGAGCGCGATCATCAGCAGCAGCGTCGCGACCGGGCGAAGAATGAACAGGCGGGAAATGTTCATCGGCGCGGGGGTCCGTTACGACGAGGCGGCTTCGGACGCGGCCGGCGCAGGCGATGCCGCCGCGCTCGACGCCGGCGCGGCTTCGGACGCGGCGGCGGGCGCCTTCGGGCCGGTGGCGGACGTGCCGGTGGCGGACGTGCCGGTTGCGGACGTGCCGGTTGCGGACGTGCCGCTCGCCGCGGCGGCGGACTTCGGATGCGCCGGCTGGATCTTCGCGCCGTCGTTCAGACGATCCATGCCGTCCGTCACGACCTGGTTGCCGGCCGCGAGTCCCGACACGATCACCGTGTTCTTGCCGTCGCCCGGTCCGAGCTTGACCTTGTGCACGGACACCGTGCTGTCTGGATTGACCAGATAGACGAAGTCGCCCGGCGCGCCGGACTGTACCGCGGCGGTCGGCACGAGCACCGCGTTCTGCATCGTGTCGACGAGCAGCTTCACGTTGACGAACTCGTTCGGGAACAGCGTTTCGTCGTCGTTCGCGAAGGTCGCGCGCAAGGTGACGGTGCCGGTCGCGGTGGCCATCTGGTTGCTGACCGCGTACAGCGTGCCGGTCGCGATCTCGCGCGAGTTATCGCTTGAATACGCGGTGACCGGCAGCTTCGCGCCGGTGGCCAGACGCTGCAGGATCGACGCGAGCGAATCCTGCGGCACCGTGAACTGCACCGTGGTCGGCTTCTCGGTCGTGATGACGACGATGCCCGTCGACGACGACGCGGTCACGTAGTTGCCCGGATCGACGAGCCGCAAGCCGACCTTGCCCGCGATCGGCGCGGTGATGCGGCAATAGGCGAGGTCGAGATCGAATTGGGCGATGTTGGCGAGGTCGACCTTCACCGCCGCTTCGTCCTGCTGCACGAGGAATTGCTGATCCGCGAAGGTTTGCTGCGCGATCGACTTGCGTTCGTTCAACTGCGTATAGCGCTCGAGATCGGCGCGCGCCTGCGCGAGCGACGCGCGGTCTTTCGCGAGCGTCGCTTCCGCCTGCTGCTTGCTGATCTGATACTGGCGCGGATCGATCTGCGCGAGGAACTGGCCTTTTTGCACCTCCTGGCCTTCGTGATAGCCGACTTCGGTCAGATAGCCGCTCAGCTGCGGCAGCACGGTCACGGTTGCGATCGGCGTGACGGTGCCGAGCTCGCTCAGTGTGACCGGCATCGAACCGAGCGTCGCCTGCGCGACGGTGACGACGATCGCCGCGTTCTCGCGCACCGGCTTCTTGCGCGTCAGCAGATGAACCACGACGAGCGCGACCAGCACGAGCACGACAACCGCGAAGATGATGAGCCCGCGTCGGGAGCGCTTTGGCGGCGGGGACACGGTTTCGCTCATGTTGATCTCCGGGAACGGATATGGGTGTTGATACTCGGTTGGAAGCTCGTCCGCTGACGGGACTGCGCAAAAGTGCCATGGTTCACGCGCGTTGTCATCAGTCGAACGCCTTCGGACGTATTGTTATGAAAACGTAAGGAAGTGGGGCGAGGGCTTGAATACGGGCATGCGTGAATGTAACCGGCTTGCGCCGGCCTTGAGTTACAGGGGTGCAACATGTTGGCCGGTGGAAGAGTCCGGGGCATCGATCGGGCGGCACGTGGGGGCGGACACCCGCATGGGCAGAGTTATGGGCCCGGCGGGACATCGCAACATGCGGTAACAGACGACAGCCAACTGACAACCGGGCCGTGCGTCCAGAATCGTCACAATCGTCCGCTACGATCGCGAGCCAGCGTCGCGCGCGCCGCGACTGTCACGACACCCCACAACCTCGCCCCGATGTCCATCACCGTCAATTTCCCAGCCGAAGTCCGCGACTGGATCGCCGCCAACCTTTCGCGCGGCGTCGCGCCCCAAGCGATCGTCAACGAACTGGTGAGCCGCGACAACGCGGCCGAGCTCGCGTCGGCGATGGTCGATGCGGTCGCATCGGCGTTCCTGTACGGTATGGCGCTGCCCGGCGACAAGCTCGAAGTCGGCAGCGCGCCGCTCAGCTACCAGCCCGAGCCGCTGCGCGTGCCCGACGCTCCGCTGATCCAACTCGGCGAGCGCAAGGTGCGCGTGCTGTCGCGGCTGCAACGACCGGCCGCCGTGCACATCGCCAATTTCCTGAGTGCCGATGAATGCGAGCAGCTGATCGCGCTCGCACAGCCGCGGCTCGACCGGTCGGCCGTCGTCGATCCAGTGACCGGCCGCGATGTGATCGCCGGTCATCGCAGCAGTCACGGGATGTTTTTCCGTTTGGGCGAGACGCCGTTGATCTCGCGCATCGAGGCGCGCATCGCGGAACTCACGGCAACCCCGGTCGAGAACGGCGAAGGCCTGCAAATGCTGCACTATGAGGAAGGCGCGGAGTCAACGCCGCACGTCGACTATCTGATGACGAGCAACGAAACGAATCGCGAGTCGATCGCGCGCAGCGGCCAGCGCATGGGCACGCTGCTGATGTATCTGAAAGATGTGGAAGGCGGCGGTGAGACGGTGTTTCCGCAGCTTGGCTGGTCGGTCGCGCCGCAGCGCGGGCACGCGCTCTACTTCGAATACGGCAACCGCTACGGGCTGTGCGATCCGAGCTCGCTGCACGCGAGCACGCCGCTGCGCACGGGCGACAAGTGGGTGGCGACCAAGTGGATTCGGACGCGGCGCTTCGCGCCGCGCGTTCAGGCTTGAGAAGTCAGGCCTGACAGGCAACGCTTGTCGAGGTGAAAAGAGCGTGCTGTCTGTCCGCGCGCGTGGAAAAACATTCGAACGACTCGCGCGAGCCGTTGTCAGCTTCGCGCTGCTAGCCGAGGCGGGTTGCAGCGCGAAGCCAGTGCGAGTAGTGGCGCGTCAGACGCCGCGCCCTCGAAGCAAGGTAATCAGAACTGCTCGATCCACGTGGCGAGGCGATCGGCGGCGAACTCGCTACCGCGCTGCGCCGGCCGGAACGCGATCGCATCGCCTTCTCGTGCCGGCTGCAGTGCACCGTCATTGCCGTCGAGCCACAGAAGGCTCGCCAGCCATACCGCGTGCCCGCTCGACACCGCGTTGTTGCCCGGCTCCGCGAGAAACTCCGCGAGTGTGGCCGGCTGGTCGCACACGAGACCATCGCCTTCGCGGCGCACATTGATGCCAGCCTCGGAAAATACCCCGGCCAGCGTCGTCAGTGCGTCGCTCGCAGTCACGCTCGCGCTGCCGTGACGGTTACGCAGCGTGGCGAGGTGCGCGGCCACCGTATGACCGAACGCGCCGCTGCGGGCACTCTCGGCCGCGATCAGATCGGAGTAGTCCTGCAGCAGCCAGTCCGGCTCGGAGTTCGGCACGTCGGCGAGTACCGCTGCGGCGAGATACGTCTCGACCGGCTGAAAGCGCTCGGGCCCGATCAGCGTGGCCGACAGCGAACGCACCAGACCGATGCGAGTGGCGACCACCTGCTTTTGCAGCACGCCCAGCTTCTCGCGCACCAGCGTGTCGCGCTCCTTGCGCAGCTCGGCCAGCTCGAGCGCCTGCTTCAGTTCCATGCGCAGCGCCGTGATGTCCCAAGGCTTCTTGATGTAGCGATGGATATGACCGAGGTTGACGGCCGCGACGGTCTGATCGATTTCCGAATACGCGGTGGTCAGAATCCGCACGACATGCGGAAAGCGCTCGCTCGCATAGCGCAGCAGCTCGTTGCCGAACTCGCCCGGCATACGCTGGTCGGAGACCAGCACCCCCACCCTGTCGCCGTGCTCGTCGAGCAGCGCCTTGCCCTCTTCCACCGAGCCGCCAGTCAGGACCGGCGCCAGGCTTCCGATGGCACGCTGGAAGTACTTTACGGCGGTAGCTTCGTCATCGACGAAGATGATCGCCGGCGCCAACTCCTCTGTGGCTTTTGCTTCGTTCATCAACAGCTCCTGTGCGTTTGACCTTTGATATGGGGGAAATCCAGCACTACGGTGGTGCCTCCCTCCGACGTGGACTCGATCCTGAGTCCGCCGCCACAGGACTGCATGACACGGTTGCATAGAATCAGGCCCAAGCCGTTCCCCCCGGATTTCGCGTGCGTTGTAATTGGGTCCGTCAACAGGCGGTCTTTGATTTCGGGCGGAATTCCCGGCCCGTTGTCGCAGATGCCGATGCTCGGGTGGGGTTCCGTTGTCACGGTAAAGCGCACCGACGGCGACGGCACATCCGCGAGCGCGCGCAACGCGTTGGACAACAGCGACGACAGCACGAGCGCCACGCAATTCGGCTGCGTGAGCACGGCAAAGTCGCTGTCGACGTCGACCTGCACCCACGAGCGCTGCGCGGTCGTAAACGGATACGTATCGAGCAATGCCGAGATCAGCCCATGCGCGGTACTCTCGATGCGCGCCTCGTCGCCCTCCAGTTGCCGGCGCCGCCCGTTGTGTACCGAGCGCCAGAAGGACGACACCACCGCCATGCAGTACTGCGCGCTCTCGCGCATCGATTTCGCGGCGCCGAGAATTTCGCCTTCCGCATCGCGCTCCGCGTCGATGCGATCTTCGATGCTGTGCGCGTTCAACGCGATCGCCGCGAGCGGCGTGTTCAGTTCGTGCGCGATGAACGCCAGGGTTTCGTCGATGGCGATCAGGCGCTGATTCTGCATCGCGCGTTCGTGGTAACGATCAAACGCCAGTTGCAGCGTATCGCGCACTGCCGCCGGCTTCAGCGGCTTTTCGAGGATGCGGAACACCTCGCCGGTGTTGACCGTCTGCAATAACATCTCGACGTCTGCATAAGCAGTAACCAAAATCCGCACGATGTGCGGATATTCCAGCGCCACCTGGCGCAGCAGGTCGCCACCGTCACGCCCCGGCATGCGGAAGTCCGTGACCAGCACCGCGATGCGGGCGTTGTCCTGCTCGAGGATAGCGATCGCCTCGTCGCTGCTCGTCGCGAGCAGGACCTCGTAATCGGCACCTACGGTGCGCGCGAAGTATTTGCAGGCCAACTCTTCGTCATCGACGTAGAGAAGAGTGGGCTGTGTCTGTCGGATGTCATTCATGGTGTTTCTCAGGGTGCGGGCGACAGATCGAAACTGAATGACGCCCAACTTCCCTGCTCGCTCTCAGCAAACAGCAGGCCGCCGTGACGCTCGATCACCGCATAGCTGATCGACAGCCCGAGGCCCAGGCCCTGTCCCACTTCGCGGGTGGTAAAAAATGGCTCGAACACGCGCGCGAGATGCTCCGGCGCGATGCCCGGCCCGTTGTCTTTTACCGTCACATGCAGGCGGTCTTCGGTCCATCTGACGTTGACGTGAATCGCCGGCGCGGGCGTGGCCGCCTTGCGCATCGCCAGCACCGCATTCGACAGCAGGTTGATCAGCACGCCGATGATGGCCGCCTCGTCGCCCTGCACCAGCGTATCCGCGGGCAGCTCGCGCGTGACGGTGACGCCCCGCAATTCATGGCCGACGAGCCGGATCGCCGAATCGAGCGCCTTTTCGAACAGGAACGGCGTGCCCAGCTCCGCCTCGGCGCCGGGCTTGCGATACGCGAACGTCTTCAGGTCCGACACGATGTGCTGGATCCGCTGCATGCCCTGCCGCGCATCGACCAGACATTCCTGCAGCGTCGGCTCCTTCTTCGAGATCGGCTCTTCCAGCGCAACCTCGATTGCCATCAGACAGAAGTTCACCGGATTGTTCACTTCATGCAGCAGGCCGGCCGCGAGCGTACCGATCGCCGCCATTTTTTCCTGCTGCAGCAGTTGGCCCTTGATGTCGAGCAACTGCCGATTGATCACTTCGAGTTCGGCGTTCTTCGCGGAGACCTCCGCGTTTTTCTCGGACACCTCGGCCTTCAGGCGAAACAGCATGAAGCGCACGCGTTCGTTGAAAAACGTGTAGACGGCACTTGCGGCAGCGGCGAACAGAAGGAGCAGAACATTGACGGTCATCGTGCCGAGCGGCACGCCCTCATGCGGAGGCAACAGGCAGGCCAGCAGATACAGAAAGCAGGACAGCACGCCGAACACGAGGTTTTGCCACAGACCGAATGGCAACGCAATGCCGGACGCGAAGATGGCCAGATTCAGGCCCATGTAGTAGGGCGACAGAACACCATCGGTGCGCCAGATCATCCATGAAATCATCGCCTGCGGCAGCAGCAGCCAGGACAACGTCAGCCATGGAGTAAGCCGCCGCCCCATGCTGGTGTCGAGCAAGGCGATGATACCGCCGATCATCAACGACACGAGCAGGCGCGCGAGCGCGAACGACGTCTGATACTGCGGATACTGCGCGTAATCCAGCCCCACGCCGAGCAGCACGAGCGCAATCGCTGTGCACGCGCCGCCCCGGCTGAACGTGACGCGAAAGTCGGCCAGCTCGGTTTGATAGCCGCTCTGCAGGGGACTGGTAGTCATGAACAGGGATGTCGACACGGTTTCAGAGGATCGTGGCTTCCGCGAACACATTCACCCCGGTCTTGTCGACGTAGAGCTTCTGGTCAGTGGAGTTGGCGGGAAGCAGCGAGCTCATGCCGCTTTCGTTCCGATAAATCAGATACCACTCGAGCAGATGCTCCATCCCGTACTTCTCCGGATTCGCCGAATGGACGTTGGTGACCAGCAACTGACCGCCAGCTCGCGTGCGAGCGGCGAAGTAACTCAGGAGACGCGCGCAGACCTTGTCCGACAGATAGTCGAACAGACCCGCGCAGTACACCGCGTCGAATTCGCGCGCGGAGGGGTCCGTTGAAATTTTACGCTTGAGCAGATCGTGCACCGACTGATGCACCATTTGCACCGAGGCTTTATGGCCCGCGGCATTCGCCGAGCTTTCGATCGCGTCCTTCGTAAACGCCAGCGTTTCCTCGCTGAAGTCGACCAGCTCGAAGGACAGCAGCTCCGGATGCGGATATTCGCGCACGAAGCGCTGGATCTCGAAAGCGGGCCCGCAACCGACGTTGAGGATGCGGAACGGCCTGCCGGCAGCGCGCGCCGCTTCGGCCTGACGCGTCAGAAAGTCGATCAGCAGCGTGATGCGGTTGCGGTGCGCGGTCGCGACCGCCGCGTGCAGGAACGCGGTATTGACGATCTGGAAGTATGTGGTCGGTCCCTGCTGCGGATCGCTGAGGATCTGGTTGACCATCTCGTAGTCGCCGGCATAGCCGAGCGGCTTGGTGAACGTGCGGTAGACGAATGGCGCGCGCAGCAGCAACGGATGCAGTGCCGCTTGCGCATACGTGCGATGCACGGGTGCGGTCTCGGCGTCGACGCGCTCGGCCTCTTCCTCCAGGCGGTCGAGGAAGAACTTGATCTTGAGCATGATCGGCGTGGCGAGCTCGTAGAACAGGTCCTCGCGTAGCCTGCCTTCTTCGGTCTTCGGCAAGCTCTCGGTCAGGTCGACCTGCTCGACCCAGCGCGACACTTCCGACAGGAACGCGCGCATCTCGTTCACGACGATCTGATAGTCGCGCCGGATATTGAAGCGCGCGTCCCAGTCGCTGATAAAGAGTTCTGCTTCCCGGCCGACCGACTTCGCTTCATTGGGCAGAACGCTAAGCTCGCGCCATTCGTCGATGAGTGCCAGCGAAACCACCGCGGTCAGACCGGTGTTCACCAGACTCACCACCACCGCCTTGCCGAGATAGGCATTCTTGGTGCCCATGCGCACGCTCAGCTCGCTTAACACCTCGCTGACCTGCACGATGGAATAGGGGTTATAGACCTCCATGACCAAAGACTTTCTCTGGAGGTTAATGATCGTCCCACGCACGTGCTCGCGCTGCGAGTTGCGGAAGCTGATCACCGGGTCGATTTGCGTTTGAGAGTACACGGTATTAGTACCTGAGGAATCCGGGAACGCAGCAGGGTGTTGGAGAAGTCCAGTGAATGGCTGCCGCACGCACGACACCGGCGACAAGTCGTGGACGCGTTTCAAACCACTTTGAGCTGGAAACACCAAAGCCCTTTGCCAGAATGGCTCCAGCGGCTTGCAGTGTAACATCAACACGTTCAATTCTGACTGAGGTCAAATTCAGGAGGAAACGTATATGCAAGGATTTCTTGCGAGCATGTCCGTGCTGTAGAAAGCCGTTGTTGCAAAGAGCCATTTGAAACGAGTTGGCGAGCGCGCGGGTGCAATCGCCGACAATTCGTTTCTCGACAAAGACTTGCAATCGCATTGCCACGATGGCGGCACGATCCGCTATTGAGGGGGTGCGTTACTTGTGCCTTTCTGATCTATGCCCTTTGGATATGCCCCGTGCATTCGCCGAATAAGCCTTTTTTGTTTTAACGCAATTCGCGTCCGGCGCGGCAAACGTTTTTCTTTTAGAGTTCGGCGCGAGTACCGTCGACAATCGAGCGACTCGCGCACTCGTTGACTCATTCGTGCAACGCCAAACCTTTCACGGCCTTATCGACGGCTCTCTTCGGTCCGTGCAGTGCGAGACCGACGAGATCGAGATTCGCCGCGTCCTCGGCGCGAAAGACTGCGCGATTCGCCGCGTCATGCCCCGTCGAAAACATCGCGTGCACATACGGCACGATTCCGAGCTCGCGCGACAGCGCCTGCCGATGCGCGCCCTGCAGACCGAACCGGTCGGCGGCGAACACCATCATCGGCTGGCCGAGCATGCGGCCGTAGCGGTGCCCGGCGGCATCCTCGTAGGGCTCGCCCAGCGCATCGGGCGCCGCGGCCGCGACACCGGTCGCGAGAAACGCGACCACATTGAGCTTCTGCCAGACCGCGAGATCGCTGCGCACGATCAGCGCCACTTTGGTATCGAACATGATGACTCCTCGTTGAGCCGCTCATGATCGACGATGCCGCGCGATCGGTCTGGAACGTTTGTGCACATCTGCCGGTACGCCGCCGGCGTCATGCGGTACGCCCGACGAAACCAGCGGCCGAGATGGCTCTGATCCGCGAAGCCGACTTCGGCGGCGACCTGCGCTGGCGTGCGGCCGGTCGCGAGCAGGCGCCGCGCGGCGCGCAGGCGCAAGCGCACCAGATACGCATGCGGCGAGGTGCCGAACGCGCGCTGAAACAGACGCGTCAACCTGAACCGGTCGATGCCGGCAACTTCGGCGAGTTCGTCGAGCCCGAGATTGCCGTCCATGTGTTCGTGCAACAGATCGCGCACCCGCGTGATCGCAGGTGACGCAGCGGGGTCGCCGGTCAGCGGCGCATCGCGTAGCTGGGCGCCGAGTTGCAGCAGCAGACGATCGAGCGTCTGGTCGCGCGCGAGCCGGCCCTCGTTGCCGTAGATCGCGGCGAAGGCCCGGCCGATCGCATCGACGAGCGCACGGTCGTCGACCAGCGTATGGCCGAACGCCGCCTCGACGCCGGCCAGTCCCGGCAGATCGAGCCGCCGCGCCGCGCGCTCGACCCAGGCTTGCGGCAGATACAGCATCGCGTAGGTGAAGCCGGCCGCCTCTGGCGCGTGACCGTCGTGCAGCGCGCCGGGCTCGACCAGGATCGCGCGGCCCGGCACGCTCGTGTGCAACGACCGATGACACTGGAAGCGTTGCACGCCCTGCTCCGTATAGCCGATCAACATGTCGTCGTGATCGTGCGGATCGTAGGCGTGGCCGCCGAAATGCGCGCGCAGGCTCTCGATGCCGGTTTCGGCATCGCGGCGGGCGATTAGCCAGTTGGCGGGACTGAGTGAAGTGGGCATGGGTTGGAGCTGGCGGGCAGCGGGCAATGCGGCCAGCGGACAGTGTACGGCAGCGGGGGAACCGGGTCGGGCCAACGCCCCCGTCGGCGAGACGTCCTCACGATGTCAGTGCAACTCACCCCGCTCGTCGCCGACCAGAACGACGATGCCAACGACCGTTTCTGTCGACGAAGGCAACCGGCGTCACGGCTTCTTCGAACGCGGCGGCCGTGCGTTGACGAACGGGTTATAACCGCGCGAACCCGCCGGCCGATCCTGTTCGGTCGCGCGGCGGCGCTTGCTGGATCGTCCGTCGCCCGACAATTGCGCAAGCAGTTCTCGCGATTCGGACTCCGACTCCGCGTCCGTTTCATCCACCGGCGGCGCGGTTTTTTTGCGTCGCGCGGTTTTTGGCTGCGCTGCTTTCTCGTCCGTATCCGGCGCGACGCCCGCGATGTGTTCGATCACAGTCATGAACGATGCCGATGCCGATCGGACAGGTTGTCCCGGCAGCATCGTCAGCGCGACGATTTCGTGCAGTGAACGACCGTCGACGGAGCGGCCCTCCACCGTGTCATGCCAGTCGACATCCGCTTGCGCGAAGGCGCCGATCACACGTTCGAGCACGGCCGGCGACAGGACGCCGCCGTCGTACAACCGGATGACGACGCTTTCGAACATCTGGAGCGGGGCGATGCCCGTTGTTTTCGACGCCACGTTTTGTCATCCGGTTGGTTTCTCTTCCAGTATCAGCCAGCAAATCACATGCCGATGTGGCGAGTAACTCATCGTGATCGCCGAGTATGGCATGCGCGAGGCGTGAATCATGCTCGCATGCAGGAAGTCGGCCCGCTTGCACAAGCAGGGCGTCGCCGGTCGAGCCATATCGACCGCGCCGTCGTAGCAAATTAGAGAGAACCGTCGATCGAGCCGCGGGACGTCATCACGGCCTTGTCATATGGCGTTGGGAAGATCGCGGCGCCAGTGAGGCCCGCGACGTCGAGCGGTCTTGAGTCTTGCGGCACAGAAAAAAAACGACGACCGACAACCCCCACGACCCAACGACCATGAAAAGAAGCGCCTCGACACTCGCCGGTTTGGGAGTCATGCTTTCGCTCGCCGCTTGCGGCCCCGACAATGTCAGCTCGCCCGCCACCGGCTCGAGTGCCAGCGCGAATACCAGCACCAGCGTCACCGCGACGGGCATCGCCGCCGCCGGCGCGCCCATCGTCGGCGTCACCGTCACGGTGACGGACAGCGACGGAAAGAGCACGCAGTCGAGCCTCACCGACGCGACCGGCAAGTTCACCGTGTCGATGACGGGCAAGGCGCCGTTCGTTCTGACCGCGCCATTCAACGATGCGGACGGCACGCCGGCCAGCCTGTCCGCGGTCATCGATCCCGCGCCCGCGTCGTCGGGTGCGGCCGTGTCCGTGGTCGCCAATCTGAATCCGCTGACGTCGCTGCTCACGCAGCGCGTGCTGGGGATCGTGCCCAATGGCGCGCCGACCAGCGCGCAGATCGCGTCGGCGAAGATCTCCGCGAGCAGCATCGCCCAGGCCGACGCGGCCGTCGCGGGCGCGTTGCAGCCGCTGTTCAGCGCGTTCAACGTGCCGGTCAATACCGTCGCGGACCCGATCGGCACGCCCTATCAGGCGAATGCGAGTAACCCGCTCGATAACCTGTTCGATATCGCGCGCTTCACGGTGCACGCCGGCACGGTCGCCGCCGGTGTCGACGCCAGCCGCGCGCAGGTTTCGATCCCGCCCACGGGCGCGGTCTCCGGCGCGATGCCGGCCGCCGCCGTGAGCTCGGCGCTCGCGTTGAGCAACAGCGCGACCACGACGCCGATTCAGCACGTCATCGTCGTGGTCGGCGAGAACCAGACTTTCGACGGCCTGTTCGGCGGCTACGTCGCGCCGGACGGCCAGACGGTCAAGAACCTGCTGTCGGAAGGCATCATCAACGCGGACGGCACGCCGGGTCCGAACTTCGCGCAGGCTGCCCAGAACCAGGGCACGACGCAAACGGCCTACACGATCAACCCGACGCGCGGCGCGGCGTATGCGACTCTGCCGCAGCCGGAACAGATCGGCATCGAAAACCTCCAGACCTTCACGACCGGCGGCGGCACGGCCGACACGCGCTTCCCGGCCACGCTGCCTAACGGCCCGTTCCAGATCACCAGGTACGTACCGTACGCGCAGCAGGTCACGGCCGTCGCGCCCTTGCTGACGCTCTACGCGATGACCGGCGACCCGGTCCATCGCTTCTTCCAGATGTGGCAGCAAACCGGCGGCGACAACAGCAAGCACGACATGTTCACGTGGGTGGCCACCACGGTCGGCCAGGGCGGCGATACGACCGGCATCACGCCGCAGAATCCGTCGCAGGGCGGCGAACTGATGGGCTTCATGAACATGTCGACCGGCGATGCGCCGTATTTCCAGTCACTCGCGCAAACCTACGCGGTCAGCGACAACTATCACCAGTCGATCATGGGCGGCACCGGCGCGAACTTCTTCTCGATCGCGACGGCCGACGAGCCGTACTTCAACACGGCCGGCACCGTCGCAACGCCGCCGGCCAACCAGATCGAAAATCCTGACCCGATGGCGCAAACGGCGAACTTCTACACCCAGGACGGCTACGAAGGCGGCTCCTACGTGAACTGTTCCGATGCGAGCCAGGCCGGCGTGTCAGCCATTCTCAATTTCCTCGCCGCGAAGAAGGTCGCAAGCAATTGCGACGCGGGCAAGTACTATCTCGTCAACAACTACAACCCCGGTTATGACCTGAACGGCAACGTCCAGCCGATCGGTCCGAACAACTACAACTACCCGCCGCAGACCGTGCCCACCATCGCCGAGGCGCTGGCCGCCAAGGGCGTGTCGTGGAAGTGGTATACGGGCGGGCGCACCACCAGCGACCTTGCAGCTGAAACCCAGCTGCTGGAACTCGCGGACGGGTTGCCGGCGGCGCAGGCGGCGGCGCTTGCACAGTCGGCGCAGTACAACGTGATCGGCGACCCGCTGGTCGCGTCGAGCAAGGTGATGGGCACGCCCGCGCTGAAGGCGAACCTGACCGATCTGACGACGTTCGCCAACGACATCAAGAACAGCACGCTGCCCGCGGTGTCGTTCGTCGTGCCGAAGAACCTCGACAGCGGTCACCCCGGCTATTCGGCACCGGCCACCTATGAGGCGTTCCTGAAGACCGTGATCGCCAACGTCCAGGCCAATCCGACGCTGTGGGCGCATACGGCGATCCTGATCACCACCGACGAAGGCGGCGGCCACTTCGACACCGGCGCGATCCAGAACCTCGATTTCTTCGGCGACGGTCCGCGCATTCCGATGCTCGTGGTGTCGCCGTATGCCCGCAAGGGGATGGTCGACCACACGTACTACGATCATGCGTCGGTGCTCAAATTCATCGAACGCAACTGGCGCCTGCAGCCGCTGTCGACGCGTAGCCGCGACCGTCTGCCGAATCCGGTCACCTCGACGCAAAGCCCGTATCTGCCGATCAACACGACTTCGATCGGCGACCTGATGGCGATGTTCAATTTCTGATCGACGAGAGCATCGAAAAAACGGTGGGGCCTTCGCTCCACCGTCTTCCGTTGAAACGACGCACGCATGCAGATGATTCGAGATTGCTTCAAAGTGGCGAGTGGATTGGGCGCTGTAACGATTGCCGCGTTCGCCGCCTTCACGCTGGGTGCGAGCTTTTCAGCCACGGCACAAGCACCGTCGGGCAATGGACTGACGGCCGCCGCGGGCGGCTTTGCCGCGGCATCGAAAGCGGTGCCCAAGGCGGCCGCCAAAGTCTCGGTGCAAAGATGGGTTCGCTACCCCGCGAGCGCGGCCGCGTTGAGCCAGCGGGCCGAACTTGGCAAACAGATATTCTTCGACGCGTCGCTATCGGCCTCGGGAAAGATGTCATGCGCGAGCTGCCATAGTCCCGAGCACGCCTACGGTCCACCGAACGGCCTTGCCGTGCAACTGGGCGGCGCCGACATGCGCCAGCCGGGTACGCGTTCGGTGCCGTCGCTGCGCTATCTGAGCTTCACGCCGTTGTTCAGCCGGCACTTCTATACGCCCGCCTCGGAAGATACCGAGGACGAAGGACCGACGGGCGGCTTCATGCGCGACGGCGCCGCCGCATCGTTGCACGATCAGGCGTCGATGCCGCTGCTCAATCCGAACGAGATGGCCAACCGCAGCGCGGCCGAAGTCGTCGCGAAGCTGCGGCGCAGCGCTTATGCCGACACCTTCAGAAAGGTCTTCGGCGCCCAGGTCTTCTCGCAGACGGACAAGGCATTCGCGCACATCGGCGAAGCACTCGAAGCGTTTCAGACCGAAGACATGAGCTTCCATCCGTACACGAGCAAGTTCGATGCGGCGATGTCGGGCAATGCGGACTTCACGGCGCAGGAACTGCGCGGCTACGCGCTGTTCAACAACCCCGACAAGGGCAATTGCGCAAAATGCCATCTGGACGCGCCCGGGCCCGGTGGACGGCCGGCGCAATTCGCCGACTTTTCGTTCATTGCGCTCGGGGTGCCGCGCAACCCTGAAATTCCGGCCAATCGCGATCCGACGTATTTCGACCTTGGGCTGTGCGGCCCCTATCGCTCGGATCTGGCAAAGGAAACCGGCTTCTGCGGCATGTTCAAGTCACCGACGCTGCGCAACGTTGCGACGCGCTCGGTGTTTTTCCACAACGGCCGCTTTCATAAGCTCGAGGACGTGATGCGCTTCTATGTCGAGCGCGATACCAATCCGGCAAAGTGGTATCCGAAGGGGGCCAACGGCAAGGTCGACAAATTCGACGATCTGCCGCGCCGCTATCGCAACAACGTCGACTTCGCGGATGCGCCGATGGATCGGAAGCTCGGCGGCAAGCCCGCGCTGAACGAGGCCGAGATTCGCGACGTCATCGCATTCCTGCAGACGTTGAACGACGGTTACTCGGTCACGCCGGGCGGCCCGAAAGCGCTGGTGCGATAGCGGGGTTTGTTCGTAGCGAAACCAACGGAACGCCGGGGAAAGACGTAATCGAGCTGGCGATATTGGTCTACGCGAGCAGCAGTAGCGCATCCGCCAGTGACAGCACCGTTGTGCGTGAATCGAATGCGGTAGAAAACAGACGCTCGTGGACCACCTGGTCCGGGTCGTAACAGCAATCCTTCACCGTATACAGGCGGAAGTCCGCGTCGCTGGCGTACGCGACCGAGGAGAGCACGACTCCGGTCGACGCGATGCCGACCATGATCAGCGAATCGATACCTTGCCCCGAAAGCTTCGCCTCCAGATCGGTGCCGAAGAACACGCTCGCACGATGCGCGATGACGAGCGGTTCGTTGGCCTGCTGGCCCAACTCCGGCGCGGTCCGGTCTGCGAGGAAGAGGCCAAGACTTTTGATTCCCTGCCCATTCCTGTTCAACGGGCTGACTTCCGGATAGCCCGGACTGAACCTGAGGTTGGCGAAATAGACGCTGACGCCCTTGGCCCGGGCCGCGTCGCATAAGCTGCGCGTATTGACGAGCAAGGCGGGCGCGACCGATGGAAAGAGTCCGAGAATGTCGGTCTGGTAGTGCATGACGACAAGCGCGGTTCGCGATGGTGCGATGGCCGGAATCCGTGCACTCGTGCGCGTGACGCCGAGCCCGTCCTTCGCGATGCCTTCAGAACCTGCGTTGGTTGTCATTACGCCACCTTCTTCCGGGTTCCACGTCCTGTTGTCGGAGCAGCCGCTTCGATGCCGTGGAAATCATACTTCATCGCATCGCGCGGGCGATCATCGATTCCGTCCGGACGCATACCCCACTTCAACGGCCCTGCCCGCTTGCTACACTATGTACAAAGGTCGCCGGCGCTCCCGCAAGGGTCATGAACCGCCTGCAACGCAACTTCGCAAAAAAACAGAGGATGAGCATCGAAATGACGCTTTCGACGAGAAAATTTGGTCGTACCGGCTGGAATGTGTCGGAAATCGGTTTTGGGGCATGGGCGATCGGCGGCTCGTGGGGCAGTGTTGCGGAAGATGACGCCAAGGCCGCGCTAAATGCCGCGCTCGATAACGGTGTCACGTTCATCGACACGGCCGATGTCTACGGCGACGGTCGCTCCGAACGGATCATCCGCGACGTGCTGCGGCAACGAGGCGGCGAACGTCCGATTGTCGCCACCAAGCTCGGGCGCCGACTCGACCCGCATGTGACCAGCGGCTATCTGAACAAGCGCGAGCTCGAAGCTTTCATCGACCGGAGTCGCTCGAATCTCGGCGTCGACACGCTCGACCTGGTCCAGCTGCATTGCCCGCCGACGGAGGTTTACTACCGTCCCGAGGTGTTCGACGCAATGGACGACTTCGTCGCCGCGGGCAAGATCCGCTACTACGGCGTGTCGGTCGAAAAGGTGGAAGAAGCGCTGAAGGCGATCGAATATCCGAACGTGGTTTCGGTGCAGATCATCTACAACATGTTCCGTCAGCGTCCATCCGATCTGTTCTTCAGGCAAGCGCAAAAGAAAGACGTTGCAGTCATCGCGCGAGTACCTCTGGCCAGCGGCATGCTCACGGGCAAGATGTCCGCGGATTCGACTTTTGCATCAGACGACCATCGTGCATTCAATCGGCATGGCGAGGCGTTCGACGTCGGCGAAACGTTCTCCGGCGTGCCCTACGACGTCGCGTTGCAAGCGGTCGACGAACTGCGCGGCCTGGTACCCGTGAACGCCTCCATGGCGCAGCTGGCTCTGCGCTGGATCCTGATGGAGGATGCCGTCTCCGTCATCATCCCGGGCAGCAAAAACGCGGCCCAGGCGGCGTCGAACGTCTCGGCCGCGAGCCTCGCGCCGCTGTCCGACGAGGTAATGCAACGGGTCCGGGATGTCTATCAGCGCCATATCGCGCCGCACGTCCACCAGCGCTGGTAAAGGCAGCGCGGTGGCGGCTTCGAGGTGGGCGCATTCGACATGCAGGGAGCACCCGGAATAAATTGTGTTTGCACCTGGACTATGGAGAACCTCATGACAGACATCGCACTTGCACGCAAAGATGCTTGCCTCGCAGTGGTTCATGCGGTACTGACGGACTTGAGCGACGACAGCAATCTGATCGGCGCGGCTCTACGTGTTGCGGACTACCTCGTAGATGATCTCGAAGGCAAGATCACCGAGACCGACGCCATACTGCTTGCTGTCACCGCGCTAACCAAGGTCAATCGCGCGATTCGCGAGTGGAACGACGTGGACGGCAACTCGATGGACGCGATGAGAGTCGCGGATTTCATCATCGATGAACAAATGAACGGGTACGACAGCGCGCCACATCAACCGACTTCGTCGGCGGCAAGAATCGAGGCGCGAGCGGCCGCGGTGATCCGGCCGACGGGGTCCCCGGTGCGGCCTGTTCACCACTGAGTTTCGTTTCTCACTCCGGGCGCGCCACCGCCGGCCGTTGCAGCGGCTGGATGGTGGCCATCGCAAGCCCCGCTCCGGCGAACGCACACGCGGCGCAGACGAGCGCGACGGCCCGCAGCGCGTCGGTCATCGCATCGGCTTGCGCGCGCGCCACGGATGTCTCGCGCGGCGTATGCGAGTCGCCCACCGCCCCTCCCGCTTGCTCGACCGGCGCCAGCAATTGCCCGATCTGGCGCGTATCTCGCGGCACATGCAGTTCGTCGAGGCGCGCCGATAGCGCCGCGTGGTGCGACCACACGAATACGATGCCGAGCACCGCAATCGCCAGCAGGCCCGCCACGCGCGCAACGGCGTTATTGATGCCGGACGCCACGCCTGTGCGGTCGCTCGGCACCGCGCCCATCACGGTCGTGGTAAGCGGCGCGACGGTGATCGTCATGCCGAGCCCGAGCACGACGAGCGCAGGGAAGAATTCAGCCCAATAGCTGCCGCGCACGAACGGCAGCGCCAGCAACGTGAACCCGACTCCGGCGACGCCCGGGCCAACGGTCAGCAGCGTGCGCGAACCGAAGCGGCTAGTCAGACCGCCAGTGAAGCGCGATAGCAAACCGATGATGAAAGGCACCGGCAACAGCGCCGCCCCCGCTTCGGTCGCGGTGTAGCCATGCGCGCGGATCAACGTGAACGGCAGGAAGAAGAACGTGCCGCCAAGGCCGAAGTAAAGCAGCAGTGTGACGAGGTTGGCGCCGGCGAAGTCGCGCGAGCGAAACAGGTCGAGCGGCATCATCGGGTTGGGGCTGCGCGCCTCAATTGTCACGAATGCGGCGAGCATCAGCACGCCGGCGCCAATCGCACAGAATACGAGCGGATGCGCGAAGCCACGCGCCGATGCTTCGGTCAGGCCGAACGTCAGCGCGGCGAGGGCCCGTGGCCGCGCTCAGTGCGCCGGACCAGTCGAGCTGTCCAGGCGCATCGGCCCCGTGGCTGTTGGGCACCGCCGATATGGCGAGCGCGATCGTCAGCGCCGCGAGCGGGACGTTCAGGAAGAAGATCGCGCGCCACGACCATGCGTCGACGAGCCAGCCGCCCGCCACCGGCCCCACGGCCGACGTGATCGCGCCGACGCCCGCCCAGGTGCCGATTGCCCGTCCGCGCGCTGCGTCGTCGAACACCGCGCCGATGATCGCGAGACTGCTGGGTACGAGCAGTGATGCGCCGATGCCTTGAACCGCGCGCGCGGCGACCAGCGCAAACGCATTCGGTGCAAACCCGCAAGCGGCCGACGCCAGCGTGAAAAGCGCGACGCCCGCGATGAACACCGTGCGCCGGCCGAGCTTGTCGCCCATCGATCCGCCGATCAGCACGAGGGAGCCGAGAAACAGCAGATACGCGTTGACGACCCACTGCATCGCCGCGACGCTCGCGCCGAGTTCGCTCTGAATGGCCGGCAGCGCGACGTTGACGACGGAGCCATCGATGAACGCCATGCTCGAACCACCGATCGTCGCGGCCAGCGCGAGGCGCTTGCGCTGGCATGGGCGGCCGGTCGTGATGGGCTGCGTGCGGATGACGAGCTCGTCGCATGGGCTCGCCTGCGCGGCGATGATGTGCGCCGTCCTCGGCTTGCTACCAGGATGATCAGGGTCGGCCACGTTCGCTCCCGTGCTGGTCGATGAAGACCTAGAGCCTGTTCGTGCCACCGAGGCTAGTCAACCCCGCAGCGCAACATCGCGGAGCGGGTTTTGCCCATTCGGGGTGTCCCGCGCCGCCGGACGGGACGCCAAGGACTTCGCCGGCGAGCGGTTACAGGCGATAATCGGTTGGAAGCAATCGATCTAAAAAAGCGGAGAAGGAATGGACAAGCAAGGTTTCACCACTGGCATCGTTCACGGCGACAGAATTGCGGGCACCGAGCACGGTGCCTTGCGTCAGCCAGTTCATACGTCCGTGCAATATGGTTTCGAGCGCGTCGAGGACCTGATCGGCGTGTTCCAGGGCACGAAGAAAGGCGGCTTCAATTACGCACGGCAGGGCACGCCCACCACCGCCGCGCTCGAGCGCAAGATCACCAGCCTCGAAGAAGGCGTCGGCACCATCTGCTTCAGCACAGGCATGGCCGGCATCACCGCGACGTTCCTCACGCTGCTGCGCGCGGGCGATCATCTCGTATCGAGCCGCTACGTGTTCGGCAACACCAACAGTCTGTTCGGCACGTTGCGGGCGCTCGGCATCGAAGTCACGACCGTCGACGCGTGCAACGTCGACGACGTGAAGAACGCAATCCGGCCGAATACGCGCATGGTGTTCGTCGAAACCATCGCGAATCCGGGCACGCAGATTCCCGACCTGCAAGGTATCGGTGACGTGTGCCGTGAGCGCGGCATCGTGTACTTCGTCGATAACACGATTACCTCGCCCGCATTGTTCAAGCCAAAGGCGGTCGGCGCGAGCCTCGTCATCAACTCGCTGACGAAGACTATCGCGGGTCATGGCGCGGCCCTCGGCGGCGCGGTGACGGATACCGGTCTGTTCGACTGGAGCGCGTATCCGAACATCGCCGACGACTATCGGCGCTCGGCGGCGAAGGATCAGGGGCTGCTGCAGATCCGCAAGAAAGGCCTGCGAGACATGGGCGCGGCATTGTCGTCCGAGCAGGCGCACTCGATCGCGATGGGCGCGGAAACGCTCGCCTTGCGCGTGAAGCAAAGCAGCGACAATGCGCTCGCGCTCGCGCAGTTTCTCGAAGGGCACGAAGCGATCGGCAACGTGTTCTATCCCGGCCTGAAGAGCCATCCGCAATACGAGATCGCACAGACGCTGTTCAAGGGCGCATCCTGGCTGTTGTCGTTCGAATTACTCAACGTGGATCGCATGGTCGAAGTCGTCAACGCGCTCAAGCTGCCGGTCAAGGCGACCGGTCTCGGCGACACGCGCACGCTGATCATTCCCGTCGCGCCGACGATCTTTTTCGAAGCCGGGCCGGAAACGCGCAAGGCGATGGGCATTTCCGACGGCATGCTGCGGCTGTCCGCGGGCATCGAGGATATCGACGACCTGATTGCGGATTTCGCACAGGCGCTCAAGTTCGCGGCGTAGTTTTTCGGGCTTTCGAAATTCTGAGCGAGGCTGGTGCGCCGGCCTCGCTTGTTTAGTTCCTGGCAGTGCAATCGGACGCCGGGGTATCAGTTGAAGGTCTGGGCTACTTCCTGCGCCGCTGATACATGAGCTTCACGATATCGGTCGTCGGCCCGCTGGTCATGAGGCGACGGATCTCGTCCATGTGAACCCAGCGACACCTGGCTATTTCGTTACTCGGGCGAGCTTTGGCCCGATTCGGGATTTCGCAGGAAAACACGTGATGGTGCTTCTGCTTGCCACGGAAGTCGAAGAGATGCTTGGCCGACTTGCCGGATAGTTGAGTTTCTTCCTTGAGTTCCCGAAGTGCGGCGTCCGTGCGATGTTCTCCACGCTTGAGGATCCCGCCCGGTAAAGCCCACTTTGCTTGACTACGTGCGACCAGAAGGATTCGCTTACCTCTGCGACAGATCACGGTGGCGCGTTTTTTCAAACCGAACTCCCACTTATGCCCCAGATACTCTCAAGACGCGCACCACACGGCGGCGTATCGGGCGTTGCCAGACATAGTTGAGCATCCTAATACAGAACAGCAGAAGCCGGTAATGTTTCGAAGCGAGGACAGCGGACGCGCGGCAGCTTAAAGTGCGTCATCAACGCGTCACAATCTCGGCGCTAGAGGGTCGCTATGGTAAGGTCTCGGCAAATGGATTTTCTATTCGACTCGAGGCTGCAATGAATATGGATGGTGACTGGTCCTTGCCACGGCCAAACACTCTCTTCAAAGTCAACCGCCGGACGGCAGGTTCATCACTTTCAAAAACGAGTTCCATCGCTAGTACCTTCTCGTCGCTGGCGGCGCCGGTGGTGGCCGAAGCCGTGCAAAGGGCAAGAGAGCTATCCACGCAGAGCGATGCAGAAGGGTTTCATCAGCTTCGCGTGGCTTTCAGAAAGCTTCGGGCTTTGTACTGGGCGTACTCTCCATACCTCGGAGAGGAATCGACCGCGCAAGCCACCGAAGAATTCAAGCGTCTTGCGGCCGTGGCAGGCGGAACCCGTGACTGGGACATAGCAGGCGATCTGCTGAGAGCCGCCCAGGAGTCCGGCGCCTCGATCGAACTGCTGGTGGCCGCGGCGCGCGAGAAGCGCGCGCAGGCGGTGGTGCATAGCCGGACGATGATCAAAAGCGACGATGTCGAGGCGTTTCTGAACGATGTCCTGCTTCGCGCGCAAACCACACTGCTGTCGCGTTGCGACAATCTACCCGTTCAGGCGTTCGCCGAGAAGCGTGTCCGTCTAGCACGGCGTGCACTTCAAAAGCGAAGCAGACGCGCTGCACGCAGCGAGGACACTCACGAGGAGGATCTTCACGACGTTCGAAAGGCAGGCAAAAAACTGAGGTACCTGCTGGAGTTTTTTCAACCCGTTATCAAAAGCGGACACGGTCGCACCATCAAGGAATTGACATCCGTGCAGAACAAGCTGGGGCAGTTCAACGACATTGCCGCAAGCGAGGCGCTGATTCGCAGCGCGTCATTCAATGAGGTTCCGCCCGAGGTCGTGCGGGAATCGCTGCAATGGTTGGGAAAGCAGAAGTCCCAACGGATGCGGGAGGCATCGCGGCGGGTCCGAGGCATCTCTAACTGAGGCAGGCGCGATCTGACTGAGTGGATGCCGAAGTATCACCGGGTTGTTGCGCGGTTGGTAAACGGCTGCGCTCGGCCGCGAGGAGCCGCTCACCGGAAGCATCGCCGGGACAGTCAAACGTCAGTGGCAATCTGGAAAGCGGAGATCCAATCGGGACACGACGATATGCTTAGGCGCTTTTCTTGGGCGGCGAGCCGTTGGTAACTCGCATGACAGGACCGCAATCGAAGCCTTCCGGGCTAATTCTTGACAATTCAATCTGCCTACCTACTCTTAGCAGAACTTGGCAACAACTCAATCGCGTGCGCACAACCAGTAAGGCAACGACTGTTCGGGGAGATGCTTTCCAAAGTCAACGTCGATGGGTCGGTCTCCGGAAGTCAAGCTCGCTTGACTTGGCAAACTTCCACCGGCAGGTAACGGAGGGTCATCGTGACGGCAAGAGCGATTCATCGCGCATCGTTAAGCACGTTGGCCGGCGGCGCGCGCGGTCGATTGACGATTCCGCTGACGACGCGGCACCAGCGACTCAACCCTTTTTGCATCCTCCATGCCATATGGCTCATGGGCCTGTCACCCGTGCCGGCATTGGCGCAGCAGACGGTGACTGAACGGCCCAATCTCTCCGGGAGCGAAACGATCGACACCCCCGCCAACAACGTTCTGTTTGTTGGCACCGATAACACGAGCACCAGTTTCTCCGGCACGATCAACAATGCTGGCGTTGCGAGCGATCCAACGTCGCAACAAGGCCAGTTTGTCAAAACGGGGGGCGGAACACTGACGATCGACGGCGCAAGGATCCGGGGGGCTCCGCATTCGTGATTGGCGGTGGACTGGCGGCGACGAGCAGCGACGCCGCCATCGACTATCTTTCGCTGGGCCTGGGCAATGCCCCAACTCTTCCCGGATCGACGCCGTCTGGCACGTTGAACGTGAGCGGCGGCACGCTAACGTTCAACTCCGCGCTCCAGGTCGGCGACTTCGGCGGCACGGGCACGGTTACGCAGACCGCGGGCAACGTCGTCTTCGGTATGCCGGGCACGCCGGTGTCGCTGAACATCGGCAACCAGGGCGGTACGGGCACCTACAACCTGGCGGGCGGAACGGTCACATTCGGCAACAGCACCACCGACTTCATGACGCTCGGCCGCAATACGCAAGGCAACCCGAGCAGCGGCACGCTCAACCTGAGCGGCGGCACCTTCAACGTGGCTAACGGGACGCTGTTCATCGGCTCGAACGTCACGTCCACGGGTAGCCAGGGCACCGGTACGATCAACCAGACCGGCGGTACCCTTGCAATCGGCAGCGCGTCGAGACTGTTCCTCGCGGCGGCCGGCAACGGCACGTATAACCTGTCGGGCGGCACACTGCAGATTGGCGGAAGTTCGCTGTTCGGCGACTTCAACAATCTGGGTGGCACCTATGCATTCAATCTCGGTGGAGGAACGATACAGGTGGTGGGTTCGGCGCTGAGCGCAGGCGTCAACGCAACGCTGGTCGGAGGCACGACGTCGACCATCGACACCAACGGCATGGGTGCGACTTGGTCCGGCGTGCTCTCCGGAAGCGGGGCACTGGCCAAGGCCGGCAACGGCGTGCTCACGTTATCCGGCCAGAACACCTTTACTGGTCCGACCAACGTTCGCAATGGCGTGCTCAATCTGACCGGCTCGTTGCAGTCGCCGGTCAATGTGGAGGCGAACGGGACCCTAGGCGGTACAGGAACGGACTTGAACACCGTCACCAATGCCGGAACGGTTGAGCCGGGCTTCGGGCTCCCGGCAGGGCAATTCGGTGCGATGACTGTCAAAAATTTCGTGGGTGCCGGCGGCACGCTCGCGCTGCGCACGTTCCTCGGTCTGGATGGCTCGCCGTCGGACAGACTCATCATCAACGGCGGCAGCGCCGACCCTTCAGCCGTACGTATCACGAACGCGGGCGGCTCCGGTGGATTGACGACGGGGAACGGCATTCTCGTCGTCGAGACAACCAACGGTGGCACCACGGCGTCGGACGCCTTTTCGCTCGTCGGCGAGGCGCGCGGTGGCGCCGAAGACTATCGTTTGTTTCGCGGTGGCCTCAACAGCAGCAATCCCGAGGACTGGTTTCTGCGCTCGTCGTTCGTCGTGCCGCCCCCACCGGGGGGAAGCGAAGAGGAACCGGAAACTGGACCTGGCACCGAGCCCCCACCGGATCCGCTGCCGCCAGGCGTCTACCCGATCATCGGGCCGGAACTGGCCACCTATGGCGTAGTTCAACCGGTCGCCCGGCAGATGGGTGTCGAGATGCTCGGGACGCTCCATGAGCGCATCGGCGACACGCTCACGACGGAGAGCGGCGGCGCGGGCGGCTCGGGCTGGGCAAGCTCCGCCTGGGGACGCGTGTTCGGCGGCCAGATCGACAACCGCTACGAGGCTTACGCCGATCCGCGCGTGAGCGGCGGAGTCGGAGGCGTGCAGACCGGTCTCGACCTATGGCGTGGAAGCGTCTGGCCCGGTCATCGCGACGCTGCAGGCGTCTACTTTGCATACGGCTACGGCAGTGCAGATGTCGATGGCCTGGTCACCAACGCAGCGGCAACCGGATACACGCTGGAGCACACCGGCTCAATGCATCTGAATGCATATACAGGCGGAGGCTACTGGACGGACTACGGCCCCAGCGGCTGGTATGTCGATGCGGTTGTGCAGGGTACGCACTACGACGGCGCCGCGACCACTCAGTTTGCGAATCTGCCGGTCCGGGGTACGGGCTTCGCGACATCACTCGAGGGGGGCTATCCGATCCCCCTGCCGCTCGGCCCGGGTTTCGAGCTGGAGCCGCAGGCGCAGATCATCTGGCAGCACGTGTCGTTCTCCGACGCGAACGATGGTCTGGGTGAAGTCTCCCTCGGCTCCACTTCGGGCGCGAGTGGCCGCCTCGGCGTGCGCGGGAAGTGGACCATCGAAGGCAGCCAGGGAGCGGTGTGGCAGCCGTATGTGCGTGCCAATCTGTGGCGGGATTTCAATGCCCAGGCCACCACGACCTTCGCCAATGACCGGGTGCCGCTGAATGTGCAGGCCACGCGACTGGAGCTCGCCGGCGGTGTCACCGCCAGGCTCAAGGAGCGGCTGAACCTTTACGGACAGTTCGGCTACCAGTTCGCCGTGAGTGGAGACAGCAATGTCCGCCGTGGTGGCGTCGCGGGCGATCTCGGCGTGCGCTATCAATGGTAGGGCCTCCAGACGTGCAAGGTGTCCTGCATCCCGACCTTCCAGGTCGTGGATGCACAAATGTAGGCAGGCAAAGGAGACTTATAACTGCCTTGCCAGTCCTGATATCAAGAGTCGACTTCGGTCGAGAAGTCGTCAGCGATCGCCCCGGCGACTGGCCGAAGTGCATCAAAAACAGCCTCAGGATGCGGAAGCCGTCGACCGGCAGCAGCGGATCGAGCCTGCATGAAAACGCGTTGATCGCCTGAACTGGATCAACTCATTCAGCATGGGTGACCGGATGAAGCTTTAGTGCAGCGTGTAGAGAGTCTGCGGCCCCTCGGCATACAGGGTCATGGCGACCTTCAGGATCTCATTGCGATTCCGGTCGAAGGAGGCCAGCACCTCGGCTTCGTCAGTACCGAGGGCGGAGTCGAAATGCTTCAGTACGCGGTCTTCCACAAAGAAGGTAATCTCGCGTGCTTTGTCGTATCCCCAGAACCACACGCCATGCCTGATCCCATCATAGCTGCGGCTGGGGTTGGAAAAACTGAGTGCCATGTGTCGTCCTTCGTTCTACGCCTCAGATGGACCGGGTTGCACGCTCACTACCTGCGCGGCGCGCTCCCGCTAGTGCGGATCGCCTTTCATGCTTTCGGCTTCCATCGCGGCATGCAATTCCTCATACGCCTCGATTGGTTCCATGTCCTGATCGACGAACGCGGCTGCGCGCTCAGCGGCGCTCGACGCGTCGCCCGGGATATCGCTCTCGCTGTCGTCGTCGGTACTTGGCGGCAGCAGCATGTCCTCAAGCATCCCGCGCAGCTCGGGAGTATTCCATGGCTTGCCCAGCTTGGCCTTCCTGTTCAGGTAGTGACGAATTTCCGAGTCTTGCTCGGCCGTGAGCGGAAGCCCACGAAAAGTGGGGTCCGAGTGGTGATGGATCATGATGCGCCTCCCGAAGCGGTTTGCGCCTTCAATGTGGAGATATCAATTTACTGCGGTGAACGTTACAACTTGCATGTGATCGCTGTGCCGCGTGTCCGCGGCCAACCGATTTACGTCTTCTTCTTGGCGACAGCTTCGTTCGCAACCCGCGAACGAACCGTGCTGAACGGCTTCGCCGGCACTGACGGCTTCGCGGGTTGCTTGGGCTTTTTCGCTTCGCGAGTGCTGCGCAATTGACTCTTGGCCATGGTGTTGCTCCTGATGCGTTGCGTGACAAGGTGGTATTCCCAGCATACGCGCTTAGTCTGGTTGCGGCGTCAAAATGAACTGATGTGGAGTGTCGCTACGCGGAAAACTGCCAGGGTTGGCCCATTTTAGCGAAGTGCAGCCGACACCGCCTCGTCAATCTGCAGCGCAAAGCGCGCTTCAACATCGGGCACCGTGTAGCCAATTGACAGTTCCAGATACGCGTCGCCTAGCACCAACTGAACGAATGTCGCTGCCCGCAATACAGCAGTCGATTCGTCAAATCGCTTTCGCAGAATTTTTGCCGCGAAGGCACGCACGACCTTTGCGCCATTTTCGTAAAACACCTGGCCGAGTTCCGGAAGACGCTCGGCCTCAGCGACGATGGCCCGGTAAAGCCGCAGGTGATCCGGCACGATAAGGCTTCGTGCCACCAACCACCCCAACTCGTGCAACTCGACTTCGGGTGATCCATCGGATTGCTCGTCCTGAGCCCCGGCAAGAAGTCCACCCACCTGAGCGCACATCGAGCTCACCAGACCAACGAAGAGCGCCTCCTTCGACTTGAAGTGGCGGTAGACCGTCTGTTTGCCGACGCCAGCGGCCGCGGCGACATCGTCCATTGTTGCCAGGCCGAAACCTTGGCTTAAAAAAACGGTTCTCGCGCCTTCGAGGATGGCGGACCGCTTACGGCGTTGCAGCGGGCTCAGGTCGGGGAGAGAGGGAGTGTTCATCCCAGATAAATAACAGATCGCCGAGTAGTTGACAAGACTGGTCAGTCTCGTTTAGATTTGTCAAAACGAGACCGGCAAGTCTCGTTCGTGTGACTTATCAACTTCGCAGGCAATCATCGAGGAGAACGCTATGGAACTGTTCATGACAGGTGGTACTGGCTACATCGGGCAAGCGGTCGCGCGCAAGGCAATCAGCCGCGGCCATCAGGTGACGGCGCTGGTGCGCCAGGACAGGTCGGCTGCTGCCAGCGCGCTAGCAGATCTCGGCGTGAAACTGCATTCCGGCGACCTGCGTGAGCCACAGTCTTTCGCTGCGACCGCCGGGGCCGCCGAGGGCGTGGTGCACATGGCGTCGACCAATGATGCTTCCGCCGGTGCCGTTGATGAGGCTGCGGCTGTAGCGATGCTTTCGCATTTGCAGCCGGGCGCGGCGTTTGTCTATACGTCGGGCACCTGGGTCTACGGCAATACGGAGGGGGAGCCCGCGACTGAAGCTTCGGCGCTGAACCCGACACCACTCATCGCCTGGCGGCCCGCAGTGGAGCAACATGTGCGGGCGCTAGCGGCGAGCCGCTCGATTGCCGCAGTGATTCTCAGGCCGGGGATGGTGCACGGCTACGGCGGTGGCGTCTTCGGCATGCTTGCCGGGATGGTCCGTCAGACCGGCAGTGTGAGGGTCGTCGGCGATGGTCGCGATCACTGGCCTGCCGTTCACGTCGACGATCTCGCCACGGCTTACCTGAGCGCGGTGGAGCAGGCGGCAAGCGGGGACGGTCGGGTTACGGGACAGATCTTCAACGTGGTCGCGGAAGATGCCGTTGCCGTTGCCGAAATGGGTGAAGCGATTCGGGCCTCGGTCGGCGCCGATCGCGTCGAACTCTGGTCGCTCGACGATGCTCGCAAATCGCTTGGACTGTTCGCTGACGCACTGGCGCTCGACCAGACAGTAAGCGGCCAGCATGCCCGCCGAGTTCTTGCGTGGGAGCCCCATGGCCCCGGCCTGATTGCGGACCTCTCTGCACAAAAACACTTTCAGCAAATCAACGGAGCATGACGATGGCGTGGAACAGTGCGTCTTTAGAATCGATCCTCGCGACGATCGTAGCGGTTCTGTTCGCGGTTGCTGGGGTGGTCAATCTCGCAAGACCCGGCGCGGTGAAGCGCGACTTCGCGCGCTGGGGTTATCCGGCATGGTTTCAGTGGCTCTGTGGCGCTCTCGAGTTGTTGAGTGCGGCACTTCTTGCTGGACGACAAACCAGAGTCTTAGGCCTAACGCTGGCCGGTGCGATCATGATCGGTGCGCTCTTCACGTTGCTACGAAATCGGGAACCGTTCCGGCATCTCGCCCCGGCGCTGATCTTCTCGGCTCTCATTGTGGTTACTGCGGCGGTCCGCGGTTGAGGCTTCCTTGCCACCAGGCGAGTGAGCCCGGGACGCTAACAGGCCGTGCGGGCAATCCGTGTTGCAGGTACTTGAAATACGCACACGGATAGCTGCATTGGAGCAACTCCAGTTTGATCACGTGCGTCATGCGTCCGCTTTTTGTAGCGATGGCTGGGCGCTCCGGGTCGCCTGCCGCAGATCGCCGCTTTACGTGCCACGGGAAACGGTCCCTCATGCATGGGGCAGCGCACGCCACTACCGGCCATTCGTGGCGCATATCGCCGGCGTGGAAGATGGGATCGGAGACTCGCCCGACGTGCCAGAGCTGGGAGACGATCAGACCGCCGGCTGCGTGAACCGCAGAGGTCACCTCCTTCCAGCCCGCGACCTGCTTTTCCGTCCAGATGCCCGCGCGCGACGAGCGGGCGCTCCAGCGCCTTCAGTGCGGCGCCGGAGCGTCGAGATAGACGCCTGCCGACAACCCGGCCTTCACCTGCCGCGTGAACTCGTCGGTGGACACTTCCTCCGCCCCTGCCTCGATCGCGTCGTATGCCTGACGCACGACGTCGGCCGGCGTCGCCTTCGGCACTTCCAGCCCGCGCGTCAGATCCGTATCGATAAAACCGGCATGCAGCCCGACCACCTGCGTGTGCTGCTCGCGCAGCGAGTGACGCAGGCCGTTGGTCACCGCCCACGCGGCCGACTTCGACACGCCATAAGCCGCGAGGATCGGCCGGTTTATCCAGCTCGCAACAGACAGAACGTTCAGGATCGCGCCGCCGCCGTTGCCGGCAAGGTGGCCCGCGAACGCCCGCGACATCGACAGCATCCCGAACACGTTGGTGTCGAAGTGATCGCGTAACGCGTCGAGCGCGCCGTCGTCCGTCAGACTGCCGAGCCGCGCGATGCCCGCGTTGTTGATCAGAAGCGTGACGTCGCCCGCCACGTCGGCGGCAGCGGCCACGGCCGCCGGATCGGTCACGTCAAGCTTCACGGGCACGACGCCCGGCAGCGTTACGCTGGCCGGATCGCGCGCGCCCGCATAGACCTTGCGCGCTCCTCTTTCGAGCGCCTGCTTCGCGAACTCGAGGCCAAGCCCGCGGTTCGCACCCGTCACGAAAACAACAGCACCTTCGATCTTCATATCTCATCCTTTCGCATGATGAATCGCATGTGCGCCGGTTCGCAGCGCGCGTGAAATCCGGAGAAAACAAACCTGCCCTTGCGTACCGAACCGTTGCGCCGCCGAACGGCGCCAACGTCGGTCGCCCGCCGCCCGCCGCCCGCCGGCATCAAAGAACCGCGACGAACCTGGACTGCCATCCGTGCCACGCCGGCGTTGCTTCGCGTTGTGCGCGAAAGTCGGCTACACTCGTGACAATGTCGATCACCATCGTCTTACGGCGCATTGTGTCGACGTAATTACGGCATGTCAATGATGATCGACATTGTGTTTTTCAATCGACGCGATCGCTTGTATAAGGGAGAGATCGATGGGGGTGTCACGACAGCAGGCCGCCGAGAACCGCAGCGCGATTGTCGCGGCCGCCGAGCGGCTTTTCCGGGTACGCGGAGTCGATGCCGTGGGGCTGACGGAGTTGATGAAGGAAGCCGGTTTTAGCCAGGGCGGCTTCTACAACCACTTCAAGTCGAAGGATGCGCTGGTCACCGCGGTCATGGAAAAGGCGATGCAAGACTACGCGGATTCGCCAAATGGCGGCAGCCTGGGGAAGCAGGCGGCACGCTACCTGTCCGCCTCGCACCGCGACAACGTCGAAGCAGGGTGCCCGCTGTCCGGCTTCGCTGGCGACGCTCCGCGGATGACCGACGCGGCGCGTGCGTCCTACGCGCGCGGCCTCGCCGCGTATCTCGACCGGCTTGCAGCCATGATCGCCACGGAAGGCGCGACGACGGAACAAACCCGTCGCGATGCAATTGCAGCGTTCAGTCAGATGGTCGGGGCGCTCGTGCTGTCGCGTGCGATCGCAGGCGCCGATCCGGCCTTCGCCGACGAACTCCTCGACGCGGGGCGGCGCACGCTCGTCGACGCGCTCGACGACCCGGTCACGCCGGACAGCGGGCGCCGCAGCAGGTCGGATGGCTGATACGCCGCCTGCGGCCCCGGGGGCCCGGCGTGGGAATGCGTAGGTCGGCGGGGGCAGCACGACTTGCGCGCAGTCTGTCCACAGGCGCAGCGCAGGCCATTCCGCCATCGTGCTGTCCGGACTTAACGAGGAGTTGCTATGACATTTAGCGCATCCGCCCCGGATGGTCGACAAGACATCGCATCGCCGAACCTTCCAGATTGAATGGCACATGAACCGGATTCTGGACGGCGTCCACTCTTCGTCAGCCTATGACACGACGACTGTAAATTCGACCCCTGATTCAAAGTCCAGCGTCGTGGTCGAAAAGCGCGGATCGTCGTCGAGGTAGTGCTTGTATGGCCGAACGGCGTCCTCGGCGGTGTACATGTTGTCGGCGAGAACGATGGATCCCGGGCGTAGCAGGCGCTCAATCTGCTTGAACAGATTCAGATAGGTGTTGGCCCAGACGTCGATAAACACCATGTCGATAGTGCCGTCCAGTTCGGAAACGGTCTGGAAGACGTCGCCCTCCCGCAGGTCAACATAAGCGTCTACGCCCGCCGTTCTGACGTGGGCCCGAAGATGTGCGCACTTAACAGCATCGAGTTCAGTCGCGACAACCGTGCCACTGCCTAACGTGCGAAGGGCCTCGGCGAAATACAGCGTGGACACACCGCAGGAACTGCCGAGCTCGAGGATTCGAGCTGGTCTGTGCGAAAGCACCATGTTGCGTAAGAACCGTCCCGTTTCCGCTGACACGGCTAACGATAGAGGAGCACCTTGCGAGGATTCGAAATCTTCGCTCGATAGCCCGAGCGTTTCGAGAAACCGTCCACGGAGTCGAGGTACGAGCGTTTCGTATTCCTCCGCGAGAGTCAGAAACTCCTCGCTCGATCCCTGAAATTGCGCCTGTGCGCGGGCTATCACTTCTGTCTGGCTCTGTTCGTGAAGCTGTCGCAGAAGATCCGTGGTTGATGAAGCCATGTGCGCTCCTTGAGGAGATCGATAATACTGACCACTGCGCCAGGCGGCCTGCGCTGCTCTTAAAACGCGTAACGCTATGCCGTTCTGGCGAGCTTGATCGCGCGTTCAGGGCACGCCGTCACACAAAGACCGCACGACCGGCAGGCGTACGCGTTCGGTGTGTAGGCGACTTTCATTCCATGCACGCGTAGCTTGAGGCGGTGCATCAAATCGAGGCTGAGATAATCGACCTCATCGATGCGCCGGATCTCAAACACATTCTCAGGGCAGACCTCCAGGCAATCGCCCTTGCCTTCGCAACGTTTCAGGTCGACGACTGGCGCAATCACGCCCGGCTTCTGTTTGCAGTCGCCCGTTGATGTCTCGCGCATGGTCAATCTCCCGCGCGCCGGTCGCGGCCCGATCGCCATGCCGTCTGGAAATGCTCCCGTTCTTCGGGCGTCATCGCTTCCCATTTGCGCCAGTGACGCCGTTCGCGCCAGCCGCCGTGTCCGCGGAATCCGCCAAACAGGATGCGGCTCAAAACCAGCAAGCCCAACGCATGCGCGAAGTCGATCGCACGGGCGCCAACGAATAGCGCCGGAATCACCCAATTCCATAGCGTCATGACCACCCATCCGAGCACGGCTATGGCGACCACCACCAGCAGCGCTTTGCCCACACATCTGATTCGAAACTTCATCCCTCGACTCCTCTATATATCCAGTTCGTCATAAATGGCCTGCAGTCGGGCGCGCAGATGCAAGACCGCGTAGCGTTTGCGCGCAAGCAGCGTATTGAGCGCGACGCCGCTTTCCGCCGCCATGTCTTTGAAGGACCGCCCCTCCAGCTCGTGCGCGATAAATACCTCACGTTGATTCGGCGGCAACTCATCGAGCGCATCCTGCAAGGCCTTGAGCAATACAGCGCGAGCGTAAAGCGCTTCGGGGCCTGCATCGTGCGCCGGCAGGGCGAGGTCGAGGCGATACTCACCGCTGGCGTCGTCGTCGGCCTCAGACAGATCGGTCAGCGGCTGCTCCTTCTTCTTGCGAAAACCATCGATGATGCGATTGCGCGCGGCACGGAAAAGCCACGCGCTCGCCTGTTCGATCGGAGCGGGAAGCCGGTAAGCCTGCACGAATTCGTGGAACACATCCTGCAGGATGTCCTCGGCATCATCCGGGTCGCGTATTCGACGCCGGATAAAATTGACGAGCCTCGTGCGCTCACGCACCACGGTCGCGGTGATGTCGCTGTCTCGGTCGGTCATCGGGTGCGAGGTGGGTGGCGGTTCCATGCGCCTGAAGACGTTTCAGGCGCGCGAATATTGTGGTGAGCGCGAAAAATCTTTCCTTGAGCAACTGCCGGTTCGCTTGAGGCAGTGCGTGACAGGGTTGTGACCATTGATTGACCGGAAGACGTGGGTGCGTTTCCGTAGCGATGCCGCGCAATCCAACCAACGTTCATAAGACCGACACCCGATCCAGGCATAACCGCGTTCGTTTCAGAGAGAGCCGCCGCAACGACAACCGCGCATGTAAGTAGAATCGTCAACATTCGGCCCGGCATTTGATGGCCGTTCCCAATTGGCGAGACACAGCGATGAAGGTAACGATTGCGTACATCGAAGAACCCCCGTTCGGTTGGACGGAAGCAGATGGTACCGCCACGGGCGCTGACATCGATCTGGCCGACGCGGTTCTTCGAGGGATCGGCGTAGCCCGGATCGAGCATCATCTGACGTCGTTTAGTGAACTTCTGCCCGGCGTTGAAGCAGGCAGGTGGGATATGAACGTTCCGCTGTTCGTCACACGCGAACGCACCAATATGGTCGCGTTCAGCGTCCCGGTATGGGGGATCGCAGACGGTTTTCTGGTTCGGACTGGAAACCCGAAAGCGCTCGACAGCTACGTGTCGCTTGCCAAACGCGCTGATGCGCGCCTTGGCATCATAGCCGGACAGGTGCAGCACGACTCAGCGAAAGCGTCTGGCGTAAGCGAGGACCAAATAGTCGTCTTCGAGCATCAGGCCGACGCTGTCGAAGCGGTTCTCTCTGGCGCCGTCGATGCGTATGCGAGCACGGCCTTGGGGAATCGGAACATTGCGAACCGGATCGGAGGCTCAATGCTCGAGGCTATCGAGCACGAACCGGGAACGAAGGGCAAGCAGCAGAAGCCTCCGCTCGGGGCATTCTCGTTCAATAGAAGTAACAGCGATCTGATCCAGGCGGTAAACACAGCCCTTCGTTCATATCTGGGCTCGCCAGATCATCGTGCTCGCATGGCGGAATTCGGCCTGACGAACAACGAGATCGATCCCGCTCTCGCGGGTCGAGTATAAGACGGGCGTCGGCCAAGTGCTGCACCGAACCGCAAAATGCTACGATTGCCCGCTGCAGAATGTGCAAACCGTGCGAGGGGCATTTGCAGTTCAGCAGATATTGCGGACATGCCGGCGTCAGAATCAGATGTGAGTCAGGGCAGCCAGGACCTGACATCGCTGGTGCTCAACCACGCGTGGATGTGATGATCATCACACGCACTGCTCAAGCACACATCGTCTCGCATAAGCAATACCGCCGTTCTCGCATCGAGAGCGGCGCTTCTCAATTGCGCGCTTAGCGCTACATTCCAATGCTCATCCCGCCGCCCGCGCTTGTGCCGGTGTTCGTACCCGTGTTCGTGCCCGTGTTCGTACCTGAGCTCGACGCCGTATTCAGATCGATTCTTCCGTAGACGCCATCGGCTTCGTCATTCGGCCCCGCCGCGAAGAAGAGCGTGCTGGAAGGCTGATTGCTGAGATCGTTGCCGAACGCGATGCCCCACACGCCCTGCTCGACGATCGGACTGCCGTTCGGTCCACTGATCTGTCCCATCGACTGACCGCTCGACGCGTTGAAGGCATTGATCATGCCATCGCCGAAATTGCCGATCAGAATTGCGCCGCTCATCGAGCCGAAGTTACCGGGCGCTTGCGCAATGCCCCACGGCGCGTTCAACGGACCGCCTGTCGCGAAGCGTTGCTTCAGGTTGCCCGCGGTATCGTACACATCGACCATGCCGAGCCCCGCGCCCGGGACATCGTCGTGTTTGGCCGCGTCTTGCATCGCGTAGGTGACGAACAGATTCGAGCCGATCGCCTGAATGCCGAACGGCGCGAAGCCGGCTGGAATCGCCGGGTCCGTGAAGGCGCCGGGCATCGCGACCTTCGTGAACGAGGTATCGAAGACGTCGATCTTGTTGTTATGGAAGTCCGTCGCGTAAAGGAAGTTGCCGTTGTTCATCGCGGCGAGCGCGAGACCCTTGTAGACGGCGCCGCCCGTACCGTCGTCGTACATGACGAACGCATTGGTCGGCCCTACGGCGGGCGCCCACGCGGTGATGGTGCCGCCTTCGCCCGTGAAGATGAACGCAGCGACTCCAGACTTGCCGTTTTCCGTGACGCCGAAGCTTTGTGTTCCATTGAAAACGATGCCCGTGGGCGATGCGGAGCCGTTCTTGCCGTCGGGTATCGTGACGACCAGCGATTGCGGCACGCCATTGCCGTCATAGAGCGTCGCGACGTTGGTGCCGTTGTCCGCGACCCAGACGAAACCTTTGGGATTGAATGCGACGCCCCAAGGGTTTTTCAGATTAGCGTCGGTGTGTGCTGCGGGCACCGCGCCATCGGATACGAGGGCCGTCGCTGCGAATGACGACTGGACGGGTGGGCTCGCGCTGCTCGAACTCGCGCCACCGCCACCGCCGCCACCGCCACCGCCACCGCCGCCGCATGACATCAGAGTCGCGACGGCCGCGCCGCATGCAACGACGCCGAATAGAGCGAGTAGAGACTTCATGACCGCACTCCTTGTTCTGCCCAAAGGACTTAACGGTCAATGAACGAGAACGGCGCGGGGTTTATTCCAGCGGAGAGGGGCTTATTTCGCGGCAGATCTCGTGCGATCCAACGGCTGGAGTCGCCCCACGACCGCCACTTCGTGCGCCGCCGATCGCTTCGCTGCCTACAAAAGCACGCGGCACGCTGTTTGCGACATTGCTGTAGCGCGGGCGGGAACCGTCTGCGTCTATCTTCCAGTCCAATTAAGGAAGGGCGGATCATGAGCAAGGCAACCATCACACTAGTCGCGGCCGTCGCCGCACTCTCGCTGTCGGGCGGCGCTTATGCGCAGGCGGCCGGAGGTCAGAGTGGCAGCGGTTCGACCGGTACAGCCGGCAGCACGGCTAGTCCGTCGAACCAGATGAACGGCGCAACGACGGGCGGCTACGGCATGCCGGGCACCACCAACTCGGACAGCGGCATGGGCGCCAAGGCACCGAACTCGGGCCTGCCGAGCAGCAATAGCAGCTCGACGTCTGACACCACCGCCGCTCCCAAGAGCAACGACACGCTGGCGACCCCGAGCGTGGTGTCGCCAGCCGCTACCGGCCATTGACAGCTGGTAGAAATAACCGTCAGCCGCGAATCAGCGCAAGCACAAAGGGCTGCGATCGCAGCGACATAGGTGCAATTGCGACCGGCGCGCAGTTTCCCGGATAGTAGACGAGCGGCAATATAGGTAACGTGATCAGGTTGACGCGCCACTCGGTCAATGGGTTGCATGTGACGCGTAGTGGCTGGAGAGAGGCGCCTGGCATGAGCATGCGGCCCACCGCCTCCCTATTGAAGCCTCATGGAGAGGCTCAAAGCCACGTGCCGCCTTGTCGCGCGCTCGGCTCTTGCGCAAGCGCATCGAAATCGTGAATCCAGTCGAGGTGATGCAGCATGCTGTCGCGCGCCCCTAGCCGCGCGTTGCGTTCCTGCGCGGCGGGGCCGTCCGGCAGATGCAACACGTCCGCGGTGCTGATCGACGCGTACTGCACCTTGCGCGTGCGGCCCCGGCGCAGACGCTCGTAGGCTTCCTGCGCTTCCCGCCACTTACCCGGGCCCGCCTTGGCGAGTTGCGCGGCCAGCACCACGGCATCCTCGATCGACTGGTTGGCGCCCTGGCCGTGATGCGGCACGAGCGCATGCGCGGCATCGCCGATCAGCGTCACGCGGCCCTTGCTCCAGCGGCCGAGCGGCGGACGGTGAAACAGGCCCCAGCGCTGACTGATCGGCACGGCCGTGATCATCTGCACGACGGCCGGATGCCAGTCCTTGAACAGGCGCAACTGCTCGCCTTCGGTCGACGGCATGACCCAGTCGCGCGACGGCCACGGCGACGGATGACGCTCGACCAGCAGGAAGTTCTGATCGCCCTTGTCGCCGATCGGATAATGCAGCAGATGGCCGCCGGGCCCGACCCAGAACTGGATCGTCTCCGGATCGGGCAACAGGTCCATGCGCTCGGCCGGCACGATGCCACGAAAGCCCGAGCAACCGGAATACAGCACGTCGTCGTAGCCGAGCATCCAGCGTCGCGTAATCGAGCGTGCGCCGTCGGCGCCGATCACGAGATCGGCATCGATGCGCCGACCGTTGTCGAACGCGAGACTCACGCGATCGGGATGCTGCACGAGATCGACCAGGCGATGGCTGAGCTCGATGTACTCGAGACCAACTGCCTTCGACAGCACCGCCTGCAGATCGGCGCGATGAACGCCCCAGTACGAGCCACCGAACTGCTCGCGATAGCTGGGCATGCCGCGATGATGTCCAATGACGCTGCCGCTGCGGCCATCACGATAAATGAGCCCGGGTACTTCGGCGCACACGTATTCGAACGCGGAGCGTAGCCCCATGCGCTCGTAAAAGCGCGTCGCGTTGGCCGACAGTGCGACGGCCGCGCCCACTTCGCGCAACTCATCGGTCTGCTCGTAGAGTTGCGCATCGATGCCATGTTCGCGTAGTGCGAGCGCCAGCGTAAGGCCGCCGATGCCGGCGCCGACGATCGCGATGCTCAGATCCATCCGGTTCATGATTGTGTCTCCGATATGCGGGTTTATCGATTCGGGCCACTCTGGAACGCGCGCCCGGCGCGTCGCATGCGGATACCGTGTTGGTATTTTCAGCACTAGACGATCATTACTCAATAAGATGAAATGAATCTACTTCATCACTGAAATGAATGACCTTAGGTCATGCCGAGACCATGGAACTGAGCGATCTCGATCTCAACCTGCTGCTGCTGTTCCAGCGGCTGATGCAGGAGCGGCGCGTGGCGAGCGTCGCCGAGCAAATGAACATGAGCCAGCCGGGCGTCAGCAATGCGCTCGCGAAGCTGCGCCGCCTGCTCGGTGATCCGCTGTTCGTGCGGGCGCCGGGCGGCGTGGTGCCTACCCCGTTCGCGCTGCGTCTCGCGGAACCGGTCTCGCAGGCGCTCGCCACCTTGCACGCCGCGCTCAATCCGGTGACGGGCTTCGATCCGCTGCGCGAGATCCGTACGATGACGATCGGTATGACCGACATTGGCGAAGTCGTGTTTTTGCCCGCATTGCTGGAACGATTGTCGCGCGTCGCGCCAGGCATCGCGATGAATACGGTGCGCAATACGAGCGTCAATCTGAGCAACGAAATGGCCGACGGCCGGGTCGACCTGGCGATCGGTCTGTTGCCGCAGTTGAAGGGTGGTTTCTATCAGCGGCGTCTGTTCGATCAGCGCTACGTCTGTCTGTTCAGGCGCACTCACCCACTCGAGGACGCGCCGCTCACGCTTTCCGCGTGGCGCGAAGCTGAGCATCTGGTGGTGGTGTCGGCCGGCACCGGCCACGGTCAAGTGGACGAGTGGCTGAAACGGCGCGGCGTGCGGCGTCAGGTGCGACTGACGGTGCCGCACTTCATGAGCGTCGGCTACATCCTGCAACGTACCGACCTGATCGCCACGGTGCCCGAGCGCCTCGCTCTGGAGTTGGCCACGCCCTTCTCGCTCAGCCTGCGCGCGCTGCCGATGACGCTGCCCGCCGCGCCGATCCATTTGTTGTGGCACGAGCGCGTCCATCAGGATGAAGGCAATCGCTGGCTGCGCGAGGTCGTGATCGACCTGTTCGCCGATACCGTGGCGCGTGGCAGGCGAGCGCGGGACGTGAGGAAGAAATAGGCCTTCGTTTGTAAGCGTCGATCGGAAGCTTCGCGCTTACTCGAACGTTCCGGTTCGGACTTCGCCGTTGCGGGTGTAGCGCGTGATCAGCACGCCGCCGGGGGTGCTCGTCGCGTGTGCCAGCGTGAAGGCGGACGCTTGCGCGTCGTTGCCGAACAGGCGTTTGCCGTGCCCGAGCATGACGGGATAAATCAGGAGTTGGAGTTCATCCACGAGGCCCGCCGCCAGCAGTTGGCGCACCATGTCGCCGCTGCCGAACGTCAATAGATCGGCACCGTCCTGAAGTTTCAGCGCGCGTATCGCGTCGGCAAGGTCGCCCTTCAGCGCATGACTGTTGTGCCAACCGAGCGTATCTGATCGATGCGTGGCCACGTGCTTGCGGACCTGATTGAACTGGTCGGCCATGTCGCGGTTGCGTGAATCGGCCGGTACATATGGCCAATAAGGCGCGAATATGTCGTACGTGCAACGCCCTAGCAGCAACTCGAACGGCTGCGCGAGCAGATGATGCACACTTGCGCCGACCGCTTCGTCGGCGTAAGGGACGATCCAGCCACCCAAACGAAAATCACCACTGGCATCCTCCTCGGGCGCGCCGGGGGATTGAGCGACGCCATCCAGGCTGAGGAACATGGAAACGATGTGCTTGCGCATGATGCGCTCCTGGGCGATGAACCTGATCGGTTCCATCTATACGACGAACGAGTCGCGTGCGGATCGACAATCGACGTCCGCACCGGGTGAAGCCGCGCGAGCGAGCATCGCGCGGTCGGCGCACAATGACTGGACCCACGGGTGCCTGCGCCGCAGGTGTGAAGGTGCGCACCACTCGCCAGCGCATGGTCGGAAGATCGCCCGACACAGTGATGCGGACATAGCAGCCGGCGTAACGTCCGGTCGCCCGTGGCATTTCGTTCGATGGCCGATGGGTCTCAGCGGCCGTATTTGGCGTGCCCGTGCGACGCGTGGCAAGACGCGAAGCAGCCGCATCCGCCTGCGTTTCATTAACCCCGTTGCGCTTCACCCTTGAAACCGCCCGGAAAGCACATTTCGCAGAGCATGGACGTCATGGTCATGACGGGTTATCAACTCGGGTTTGGCGGCGCCGTTCTGCTTGCGGCGGGCTACGCGACCGGTGGTTCGCTGCACGCGTTCACGCTGGGATCGATGGCATTGCTGGCCTATCTCGCTTTGCTGTCCGCAGTGGCCTTCACCTTGTGGAGTCTTCTGCTGAAATATAACGACGTTGGCAAAGTTACCGTTTTCAATTTCCTGGTGCTCGTATGCGGGGGATCTGGCTGGTCACGCGGCCGGCGCAACGGAGCGCTGGCTATTCGAAGGCTGGCGCGGCTTTGGGGCAAGGTCGAGGCTGTCGCCAAGGCCAAGGCTGAGCTTGTGGGGGTTCCGAAGCGCCGACTCCCCCTCAAACACTATCCGACGCAACCGGCAACCCCTCCGTCCTCCACCGCAGCATCCCACCGGCAAGATTCGCCACCTTGCCGAACCCCGCCTTCGTCAGCAACACGCTTGCCTGCGCCGAGCGCACGCCGGACCGGCACACCGCGACCACCGGCCGCTCGCGCTCCAGTTCATCGAGCCGCCCTGTCAATTGCGACAGCGGCACCAGCTTCGCGCCCGGCAGATGACCCAAACGATCGATGAACTCGGGCGCCTCGCGCACATCGACGATCTGAAACGCGGCGCCATGTTCGAGCAGCGCCATCGGCTCGATTTCCCACACGCCGCTAAAGCGCAGCGTCAACGGTGCCCAATCCGGCGTTTCGGTCGCAACTTCGGCGCCGCCTTCCGGTTGCCCGCAACGCATGTTTGCGGGCACCGCGACCGCCATCTGCTTCGGATGCGGCAAATTCAGGTTGTTCATGTACCCGGCGAAATCGCCGACGTCGACGTCGCCACCCAGACGCGGATTGAAGCGCCGCTCCTCGATCACGCTCGTCACCGTGATGCCGCGATAATCGTGCGCGGGATAGAGGAGGCAGTCGTCCGGCAGTGACAGGATCTGCTCGCGCACGGACGCGAACAACTGCTGCGGACTGCCCTGCTGGAAATCGGTGCGGCCACAGCCGCGAATCAGCAGGCTGTCGCCGGTAAAGGCCATGCTCAGATCGTCGAGCACGTAGGTCAGGCAGCCGTTCGTATGGCCAGGCGTCGCGCGCACGGTCAGATGACGCGTGCCGAAGTCGATCCGATCGCCATGCGCGAGCGCTCGCGTGACGCCTTTCGCCTCGACGACCCCGGCAAGCCCGATCTCGCTGCCGCAACGCAAACGCATGCGCCATGCGCCGGTTACGTGATCAGCGTGCACGTGGGTATCGAGCGTCGTGAGCAGCCATAGGCCCAGCTCGCGCAGCAGCGCCTGATCGCGCGGCACCTGCTCGTAGACGGGGTCGATGAGCACCGCCTCGCCGCTGTCGCCGAGTAAGTATGTGTAGGTCGACGAAGCAGGATCGAACAGCTGACGAAAAATCATCTGTATCCCTTAGGAAGGTCGGCGAGGCGGCCGCACGCGGCCGCCGTGCCACATCTGTCAACCCGGTTGCCTGGTGGTGCGCAGATACGGTTTGATGGTCTTGAAACCAGGGAAAATCTGCTGCGCCTCGTCGTTGCTGACCGCGGACGTGATGATCACGTCTTCGCCCTGCTTCCAGTTGACCGGCGTCGCGACCTTGTGTTTGGCGGTCAGTTGGATCGAATCGAGCACGCGCAGGATTTCGTCGAAGTTGCGGCCGGTGCTCATCGGGTAGGTCAGCGTCAGCTTGATCTTCTTGTCGGGACCGATGATGAAGACCGAGCGCACGGTCGCGTTGGTCGCGGCGGTACGGCCCTCGCTGGTATCGCCCGCGTCGGCCGGCAGCATGTTGTACAGCTTGGCGATCGCGAGGTCGGTGTCGCCGATCATCGGGTATTTGACGGCGGCGCCCTGCGTTTCCTCGATGTCCGCGGCCCATTTTTCGTGGTCTTCGACCGGATCGACCGACAACCCGATCAGCTTCGCGTTGCGCCTGGTGAACTCCGGCTCGATCTTCGCCATGTAGCCCAGTTCAGTCGTGCAAACCGGCGTGAAGTCTTTCGGATGAGAGAACAGGACCGCCCATTGGTCGCCGATCCAGTCGTGGAAATCGATGGTGCCCTGCGTGGTCCGCGCGGTGAAGTTGGGCGCGGTGTCATTGATACGAAGTGACATATTGCCGTCCTGTGAAGTCGTGGTTAAGCGGAAGACCCGAGCCAGGCCTGTCTGCAACGGTCCAACACGAGCCCGGTTAATCTCGGGGATTGAAAATCACCAACGCTCACAACGATAGACGAAGCTTTCGCGGCGCATACACGCGCAGCAAGTAGGGCGTCGCCGTGCAGAAGAAGCTCGAGATCGTCGCCTGTCGGGCGAATACGAGCATTGCCGCATCGCGCAGTGAGGTTTCAAATATAGCGCGTTACGCACAAGCCATGCTGACACCCATCGAAGTCAGTCCGGCTGGCCACTTCGAAACGGCTTAGGGGAATGACGTTTCCCGGTAAATCATGGACATTCGACTCGCCGGCGTGTGTTCGATAGCGCACAGATTTACCGACCCTCATTTGATCAGACCGTTCGGTCGTCCAATGCCGGGCGCTAACGCGTGGTGCCCGGCGTGGCCGTCTCGTCGTCCACGCCATGCGAGCAAGCGCGAGGCGCGTCGGAGCGTGCGGTACTGAAGCGCCTGCAACAAACGCAGCCTCCGTCCGCTCGAAAAACATCTGCTGAATGCTCGCCATGATGGCCCGGTTTGGCGGCGAAGTGCGGATATTCGCGGTTGCGGCGGGTCAGTCCGCAGTGCCTGGCGAGTCAGGCGAACCCGGTTCGTCAAAGACGACTGCCAGATCGCCTTTTCATTGATAAACGGTCGGAACATGGCTGGCGGATGCCGCGCATTTTTCGGAGACGGGATAAGCGGCTTTTAAGGTTGCAGGGCGTACCTTCATATCCACGCACTGAATCCCGGGCGCCCCGTCGATCGCTATCTGTTCGCGGTCCGCCTCTGCGTGAAGAACGACTCGCTTTCAATGCAGTTAGCGTGGTCCATTCGATCCATCGAAATTTGCCTATTCACCAAGGAGCCAACTTATGAAAGCACTTATCGCTCATGCGATCCTTGCAACCACGATCGCCATTCCAGCGCTCTCGTCGGCGCAGCCCCTCACTCGCTCCGAGGTGGAAGCGAACGTCATACAGGCGGAACAGAACGGCACGCTCCATCAGTCGAAAGTGCACTATCCGGACGAGAGCAGCCCGCGGCAGGCACACGCGAATAACGACTACGGTTCAGGGCCGGTTGTGAATTCGCAATCCGGACATCGCCTTTCCTACGCAACGCCCTCAGATAACGCGCTTTTCTCGCATCACTGAAGTGCTGGTGAGCGTTCGACATTCCATACGAGCGTTTCGGTACTTCCACACGCCTAACTTCCGGTTCTCATGCGGACGTCGCGCGTCCGATCCAACGTCGATATGAAAAAGCTAGTGCGCTCGATTGATTTCATTCTGTTGACCGCCGCGTCGGTGGGCCTCGTCATGTTTGTCGTCTGGCGAGTGGCGACGGTAAAGGGGTGGTTTTAGGCTCACGCGAAACGGTTGTCCGTTAAAGGATCGCCCTGTGGTTGGCGTTCCGAATCGACATTGCACCAATACCTCGCGGAATGAAACCTTTCGCATGCTTCGCGAATGCGGATGAGCCGCAATCAAATACTAAGGAGTTCTGCGTTCACACGTCTGCGACGCATGTGCAGCTTCGACCACCAGGTCTTCCGGGATACCTGCGAATCGCGCCACGATATCCGATACCGCGTAATCAGTCGCAACAATGCCGTAATAATTCACCCGCACAATCCGACGCCACCAACAACCACAAGAAAGTCTCGTGATGCCACATTTTCGCGTCCCTCTCCCGCTGCGCCTCACGGTGCTCGCAAGCGTGGCGATACTAGCCGCGTGCGGTGGTAGCAATGATTCTTCTACGCCGAGCGCCTCGAACACTTCGACGACGACGGCGACGGCCTCGATCCCGGCGCCCCCTGCCGACCCCGGTTTTGTCGACAACGCCGCAATCCCCGACGTGCCCGCGTTCGTCGACACGATTGCGACTAACCAGCGCGGCGATGCGCGATATGCGACGCTCGCCACGAATGCGGGCGTGCGTGTCGTCTCGCGATTCCTCGACATCTGGCAACCGTTGACCGAGATCGTCGATGCGGGTGTCTCCGCGCCCGCCAATGGTTCCTTTCCGGCTGTCGTGCAGTCCACGTGGACAGGACTACCCAATGACGGTACGCCGGGTGGGGCTGTCGTGAACAGTGCCGTCCATGCCGCAAACATTCAATTCGTGGTCGCCGAGACGACCAACCGAACTCCGGCACAGGCCGACGCAGCCTACTACGACGACCGGCGCGGCAAAGGTTATAGCGTGACCGATGGCATGGGACCGCTCACCAATGCGTGGCGCGCGGCGGCGCAGCAGGTAACGACCATCACGTCGATTCCGGCGGATGCGACGACCGTTCTGTACAACGACAACGGCAACAACATCGGCGTCGGCAGCAGTGGCGGCAACACCAGTTTCGGCCAGGTTGTCGACCTGCTCAACATCATGGGCAACAACGCGTCCACCGAGCCGGCCAAGCGCTTCTACAAATACGCCCGGCCATACCGCTGGAGCACGAGTGTCGTGGTAGATCCGACTCTGGTGCCTGCCGAGAGCACCACGCCTTCGACCGATGGCGGATTTATCAGCGGTCACGAGGCGGAGGCCATGCGCGACGCGATGACGATGGCCTACGTGCTGCCGGAGCGGTTCCAGGAGATGGCGAGCCGCGGCCTCGAACTTGGCGAAAACCGCATTTTCGCCGGTATGCACTCGCCGCTCGACGTCATTGCTGGTCGAATGTTTGCACTTGCGGCGACTGCTGCGAATCTTTCCGATCCGAGCAACGCCACATTGAAGAGCGCCGCATTTAGCCAGGCGCACGCGGCCCTGATGCAGTCGACGAATACCAATTCGACGAGCTTCGCCGCTTTCGCCCACTCCGGCACGGCAGCGACGGACCGCTTCGCCGACTACGCGACGAACAAAGCGGACTTCGCTCGCCGTATGACGTTCGGCTTTGCTCCGATCGAATCGACCAATGCGCCTCCCGTTGTGCCGAAGGGTGCGGAGGTGTTACTGGAGACGCGCTTTCCGTATCTGAGCGCTGAGCAGCGCCGCGTGGTGCTCAAAACGACCGAGCTTCCTTCCGGCTATCCGGTCATGGACGATGCGGAAGGGTGGGGCCGCCTCAACATGTTTGCAGCCGGGGACGGATATGGTGCGTTCCATGGCAGCGTCATCGTTTCGATGGATGCGTCCCAAGGCGGATTCAACGCGTCGGATTTGTGGCGCAACGACATTGCCGGCGCAGGGAAGTTGACGCTGCAGGGTAGCGGAACATTGAAGCTCGGCGGCAACAACACCTGGTCGGGCGGCTCCCAGGTAAGCGGCGGCGTGCTCGAGGCCGATTCTCCGAATGCGTTCGGCACGGGCGACGTGTATGTGGGTGCGGGTGGCATCACCATCGCGGCGGCGTCGCCCGTGTCCATCGTCGGCAAGTACACGCAGCTCGCCGGCACGACACTCGAACTCGACATTGACGGTAAAGGCGCCGGCCAACTGTACGTTGGGAATCAGCTGACCATCGCCGGCGGCACGCTACACGTGAAGTTCGTGAGCGGCTATGCGCCCAAGGTCGGCGACACCATCGATCTGATCGATGGCAACGGGGCGACGAAGCAGTTCACGACGATCACGGTCGACGGCCACAAGGCGACGCCGGTCTATTCGTCCACCGGCGTGTCGGTGCACATCGATTCGTAATGCGGCCATATTTGGCTATGCGTCGCCCGGATAACCCGCTGTCTGTAATGCGGATGATTGATGCCCGGCCGGATCGCGATGCGCGTCATCCATGAGGTGCGCACCGCGCTCGACAGCGCGCTCCCCATCCCTGCGGGTTTCGAAATGCGCTGCGAAGAGATCCGTGCACACTGCGGCTGCAAGTACTTTCGCGAGCGGCGACACGCGCTCCGGGATGCCTGGCGAGGTGTGCAGCCCGATGGAGTTCCAGGCATCGTCCTGTGCCTGACAGTTGATAGAGGAAGCATTCCAGAGCGTCTGGCTATGACCGTCTGTCGTTGATCGTCTAAAGCGGCGATTCCTTCGTCAAAAACCGCCTGATGGCAATGGAGACGATTTCTGGAAACTCTTCGTGAATCGCGAGCTTGCCCTTCATGACCCATTCAACCTGAACATTTGGCAATTGTCCTAACGCCTCCATTTCGACACGCGATTTCGGCGGCGTCTGATCGCCGTAGATCACGAGGATCGGAATGTTGGCTCGGCGCGCAAGATCAAGGAACGCCGCACGGTTGGCGACCCGGTCTAGCGCACCGGTCACAAAGCGTACCGAACTGTGCCGGGCTCCGGGTGCACGGGTGACGGCGAGTTTGGCCGCGAGACGATCGCCGCCAAGCCAGTCAGGATCGCTGTAAACGTGTTCTCTCGCCATCATGGTGATGACATGGCGGCTGACGTTGAGCCGGTAGAGAAGCGGGCCAGCGAGGGGGTGATCAATGGCAGAGCGCACACGGGAGAACCAGGCCCGCTGGCCACCCATCATCGTCGGCAACGGGCCGCGCCACGTCGGTGCGATGAGGACCAGGCGATCAACCGTATCTGAGCGCAAGACGGCCTGGTAAAGCGCATAGGTGGCTGCATGTCCGGCCGCCACAATGGCGTGCGGTGGTGCCACGATGTCGCTTAGAAACCAGTTAAGAAACTCCGAGAGAAGCTCCGGCGACCATTCTTCCTTTGGCCGCGCCTGATCGCCGAACCCCGGCCAATCAACCGTCGTCACGTGAAACTGAGGCGCGAGCAAGTCGAGCAGCGGGCGCATCTCCAGGCGCGTGGAAATCGTACTCAGGGCCGGCAGGAGGACGACCGAAGCGCCGCTACCGGCCTCATCCACGTCCAGCGCGATCTCTCCACTGTCCCACTGGCAGCGAATCGTCTTCGTCATTGCCTTTCCAATTTGACCTTCATACGAATCACGCAGTAGATATTGATGACGAGTTTAATTAGAGGCCGGTCTCCGGCCCATGTATGGATGCGTTTTTCGTGCTGTGGAGTTGACCCGCTTTCGTGCACACCTATCCTTTGGAACAGGAGGTGTCCATCATGGGAAACTTACCGCAGTGGCAGAAACGGGTCCGGGCGCGGCCGATCGCGTCGGACGGGTGTCGGCTAGTTTGAGACGTCTAACGGCATTACGCGAGCGACCGCTGACTCCGCGAACGCGGCCATTCAAGTGACAGACGTTGTCATCGAGATTGCGGCACTCACGGCCATACCGTAACTGTCATCGCCAACCAGATTTAGCAGGTACGTCACTGCGTCACCTGCGCTGCCCGTTCTAACACTACGGCTGCCTTGTGCCTCCGGTGATCGCGCCTGAACGCCAGGGAAAGGAAGTCGAAGCGTCGGGCTGCCAGCCGCGAGGGCGCTGCTCTGTAGCTCCAGACGCCCGACGTTTGCATCGCGGGACTGCCTGGAAATCAAATGCGCCACGCCTGTCTTTGACGTTTAGCCTTCGGAGACGCGTCGTAGCAGATACACGACAATCACTGCGGAACCGCTGACAAAGATTGCCAGCCCGATCGCTTTACGCGCGAGCGTGCGAACGCGCGCGCGGGGCGTGTAACGCACAAACCAGGAACTGGTTCTGCGCAACATCATTCACTCCATGGGCGCCTTGACGGGCGCATCGCGTCGGGGAGAGACAGCCCCCTATGTTGCCGGAGCGCAGGCCGTATCGCGACGTGTATGTGCCCTGATCTTTGCTTGAGAGTCTTTACCACTTCGAACTCTTTGAACTGAGGATAGCTGGATAGAGCGCGGGTAAATGCCGGCATCCGGGCATTCTGAAACCGGCAACTGCAATTATCGCACCTCAGGTTCAAAGGCACAGAGCAGATGCTTTACGTCTGCTGACAGGTTCTTTGCACCAGCCGGTCCGGACCAAATCCAGGCGCACATGAACCGGCCCGTTTGGGCATTGGCGCAATGCAGGGATGTTCTCAGGAGGAACTGCGACGAGCCTTTGCCGGTTGCCGCCACTGTTCATGGAAAAACTGCAAGCCGCCCAGTTGCTGTGCGATGTAGCCGCCCGTGGCCATCGATTCCGGTGCGCGCCGGTCGCCTGTAGGCGGGTACTCGGCGGAGAAGTCCGCTGTACCAAACACGACGTCCCAGATCGGGAAGACGGCGCCGTAGTTACAGGAATTGCGGCCGGCCGCGCGCAGGCCATGATGCAACCGGTGAAAGCGTGGCGAGACGATCAACCGGTCCCCGAGCCAGCCGAACGAAAGCTTGATATTGGCGTGGCTCAGGCTTTCGATGAAGCGCATGAACAGGAACAGCAGCGGAAACTGCAGCGGCGGAATACCGATCGCGAGGCCGACGATGCCGAACCAGATTGCGGCGACCAGGTCGTCAAGCAGATGGTTGCGGTCGTCCGACCAGAAACTCATCTGTCGCTGCGCATGATGCAACGCATGCAGTGCGTACCAGCTACGGTATGAGTGCGACAGGCGGTGACGCCAGTAATCGGCACAGTCCAGAATCAGCGCGTACGCGATGAAGGTAATGACCGGATGTCCGAGAAGCGGCGGTATCAACGTCTCAAGCGTTGGCGGTATGTAGCCGTGATCGACCACGAAGCCGTTCACCCACACCTGCACCTGGTAGAACAGCAGGAAACTGACGACAGGCAACACCCCGACGCGGTTGAGGATCGTATAGAACGCGTCGGTTACGACGGCTTTGCGGTCATCCCAGCGTTCGATCGGAAAGAGTGCTTCGAGCGGCCAGCAAACCGCATACGTGACGATAACCGCGAAGAGGCCATAGACGCAGATTAGCGCCCAGTCGAAGGAAAGCTCTTCCCATTGCATCCAGCCGAAGTGATACAGCAACGGCAGAACGAGATACTGGTCGATTTCACCGGCCAGCATATTGAAGAATCTGTCGAGAAATATCAGCATGATGGGCGTTAGAGCGTTTCGGCGGTAACGAGACCTGGGCGGCTCATTTCGGTGGTGAGGAAGATGCCGTGCGGCGAGCGTCCGACATTAATGGTCTCATAGTTACCGCTGGCTGGATCGAGTACGGCGACCTGCTCCCGGAAACGCAGCGTCACCCATAGCTTGCCGTCGGGGCCGACAGCAATATCATCTGGCCCCGCAGCGTGGAACGGATAGGTACGACGAAGCTCGAGGGTGGTTGGATCGAGCGCCACCAGCGAGCCGCCGATCCGGTTGCTCACGTAGAGCGTCGCGCCGTCGGGCGTAAGAAAGACATTGTGCGGGCCGACGCCGGTTTTCACCCGCCGCAGCACGTTACCCGTCACTGGATCGACTTCCGCCACATGGTCGCTGCCCATCACGCAGACCAGTACCTTGCCGTTGTGCCAGAGCACGCCGGCGGGGGTCGATCCGACGTTCGACTTCCAGCGGATCGTCAGGTTCGTCAGGTCGAATGAAACGAGCGTGCCGGACTCCTGCATCGAATTGAAGCTCCAGCGCGAGTCCGGCGAGAAGTCGAGGTGGCTCGGCATGCCGCCGGGCGAGAAGCGCTTGACGAGCGTCAGGTCGTCGGGGCGGTAGATGTCGACATAGTTGAGCCGCAGTGCATTGACGACGAGGTAGCGGAAATCCGGCGTGAAGCCAAGCTGGTACGGATCGGCGATCACCTTATGGCCAAGCGCCAAACCGGTGTGCGGGTCGACAATGAACAGTGCATTGCCGCTGGCGTCGGCAATATAGAGCTTGCTTCTGTCGCGCGAAAGCGCCCAGTGACTGGGTTCGCGCAACGTCGGCAATGTCCGGACGATCTTGTGCGACGCCATGTCGATGACCGAAACGCTGGCTTCGCCGGAATTCATTACGATAGCGAGATTGGGGGGCGCCGCGCTGGCGATACCTGAACGAAGGGCGAGGAAAGGCGACAGGCCGAGACTCAGGGGAATGGCCAGACTACGGCCAAGTACTTCGCGACGTGAAAGCTTCATGGAGGGCGTGCATGAGAGAATTAACCACTCATTCTGCTGGATGGATTCACCGTCACGCAAGGACGAATTGCGAATGGCGCTGATATGGAGCGATGCTCAACCGCTTCCTGTCAGTAGCCTAACAAATTTCAGGCGAAGCTGACGATGCGCATGCGATTTCGCCGTATTTGACCGAGCTTCCCGCGGCCCCGGGCGCGCTTTGCGCAGCACCCGCCCCGTTCATCCGCGGAGTTTGGCCGTTGTATATTGCCATCACGCGCTAAAGAACCTGGAGTAATAGCAGTGCCACGTTTGTCCAGAGAAGTCGGGAAGTGTCCATGAACAGCACTGCCGGCAAAAATACGCTCACAGATCGCACGACTGTTGCGATTCGCGATGTGCTGGCCGGCAAACGAACCGGCTTGCGCTCTGCGCTGCTGTTCGCCGGGCCCGCAGTGATTGCCTCGATCGCCTACATGGACCCAGGCAATTTGCGCGACCAACATCCAGGCCGGTTCCCAGTTTGGGTACACGCTGCTGTGGGTGGTACTGATGGCCAACCTGATCGCCATGCTGTTCCAGGCGCTCTCTGCCAAACTCGGCATCGTGACGGGCCGTAATCTGGCGGAAATGTGTCGCGAGCAACTGCCGCGCAAGGCCGTCTTCGTCATGTGGTGTGTCAGCGAAGTGGCTGCGATGGCAACCGACCTGGCCGAATTCCTCGGTGGCGCAATCGGCCTCGCGTTGCTGCTCAAAATGCCGTTGATGGCCGGCATGGCGGTGACCGCCGTGGTGACATACGGCATCCTGGTGTTTGAAAAAAGCGGCTACCGGCCAATGGAGATCATCATCGGCGCGCTCGTTGCTGTGATCGGTCTGTGTTACCTGGTGGAATTGTTCATTGCGCCCGTCGCATGGGGACAGGCCGGATTGCACTCGATCTTGCCCTCAATGCCAAACCGGGAAGCGCTGACCGTTTCGGTCGGTATCGTGGGCGCCACCGTGATGCCACATGCGATCTATCTCCATTCCGGGCTGACTCAGGGCCGGACTCCGGCGAGCAACGCGAACGAGCACCGCGCACTGCTGCGTTTTTCGAACCGGGAAGTCATCGTTGCGCTTTTCTTCGCAGGTCTCGTCAACATGGCCATGGTAATCATGGCCAGCGCGGCATTCCATGCCGGCCACCGCGACGTCGCGGAAATCGAAACTGCTTACCATACGCTCACGCCGTTGCTCGGTGCGGGCGCGGCGGCGGTTTTCCTGATTTCGCTCATCAGCTCGGGTATCTCCAGTTCCGTTGTCGGCACCATGGCTGGCCAGATGATCATGCAGGGCTTCGTCGGTTTCCGGATTCCCGTCTGGGTGCGACGTCTGGTGACCATGGTGCCGGCGTTCGTGGTGGTCGGCCTCGGCGTGAATGCCACCCAGGCGCTGGTGATCAGTCAGGTCGTACTTTCGTTTGCGTTGCCGATCCCAATGGTGGCGCTGGTGCTCTTCACCCGCCGCAAAGACATCATGGGCGAGTTCGTCAATAGACGGCTAACGGACATTGCAGCGATTGCCGCGACGGTCGTCATCCTCGCGCTGAATGCGGTGCTATTGCTTCAGTCGTTCGGCGTCAGCATTCCGGGCATGCCTGCAAGCTGATGCAGCCCACCCGGACTCTTTCGGGATGGGCCGCGCTCCCGGTGCGATGGACGGCGAAGTTTGTTCGCCAGCCATCGACTGACCGCTGGGGGACCAGAGCTCCGGCTCCAAAAACGGCTTGTCGATTCGTTCGCTTTCGTCTGCGATGCCGGTGCATGCCTAGGGTCTGTTTACATATGGAACACACGTGCGAATACCCGCTATCGGCCGTCCCCCAAGGGGACTTCCTTCGGGGCGCAGGGCAAAAGGAGTAAGGAGCGCTGCGTGGCCGCGCCACGTGAGCGACGCACGACGCCGCCATGCGGCCGATAGCGGGCATTCCCCTGGAATGAAATTCAGAACGGGGGTTGCCGCGAGAAGGGCCGCTCGCTGCGTCATGCTCCTTGCGAATACGTCGGAGTATTCGCGGCGTCGCAATCCTTGCGAGCGGCCCTTCTCGCGGCAACGCACGTGCGTTCCATATGTAAACAGACCCTAGGGACGATCGCTGCTTCCATGTTCGCCTTGAGTTGTGAAACATACGGTAAGAACGGCGTTGACCCATGGGCACCTGGCTGGCTATGCGGATGAGGTCCGAAGCGGCATCTCCAGGTGCAAGCGTACGTCGACCTGGCGGGCTTCTCCGTTGTCTGGGCTGATCGTCCCAAAGAAAGCCTCGCCGGTGCGAGGCCCGGGGGTGGCTATTTGTACGGTCAGGCAAGCGCCGGGTAATCCGTGTACCCTTCTGCCCCTGGGTGATAGAACATCTCGGGCCGCGGCTCATTGAGCGATGCGTCCAATCTAAGTCGGCGCGGCAGGTCCGGGTTGGCGATGAACATCTGCCCGAAAGCAACCGCGTCGGCGTCGCCGACCGCAAGCAAACGTTCGGCGATGTGCTTGGTCATCTTTTCGTTGGCGATATAGATGCCACCGAATGCTGCCTTCAGCGCGGGTCCGAGCCGGTCGTCTCCCAGCGCTTCACGCGCGCAGATGAAGGCAATGCGGCGTTTGCCGAGCTCGCCTGCGACATAGCCGAAGGTGGCCGCAGGGTCCGAATCGCCCATCGACTTCACGTCACCGCGCGCAGACAGATGCACGCCGACCCGGTTGGCGCCCCATATGGCGACGCACGCGTCCGTGACTTCGAGCAGCAGTCTCGCACGGTTCTCGATCGACCTACCATATGCGTCAGTGCGCTGATTGGTGGAGTCCTGCAGGAACTGGTCAAGCAGATAACCGTTGGCGCAGTGGACTTCCACGCCGTCGAACCCTGCCTTTCTGGCGTTTTCAGCGCCGTGGCGGTAGGCCGCAACCACGCCGGCGATCTCGTCGGTTTCCAGCGCGCGCGGGACCTCCCTATGTGTCCGGGCGATCTTTCACGATAACCGGGACCGCGCATGACCAAACCCACCAGGAAGCAGCAATCTCCCTACCGTCCCCCTGTAGACGCTCTCCAGTATGAACGGCTCGCGCTGGCCGCCTTCCATCTTTGCGACCGGCAGGGGCAGCAACTCCGACATCTGATTACACTTGCGACCTCGATGTTCAGGAGTCCTGCTGTGACTGCAGAGGAAAGGCACGAACACCGGAACCTGCTGGAGGTGATGATCCAGCTCGGCGAGGACTACCACGCCGCCAATCGCTGCGATCAGGAACTGTTCACGGTGCTTGCGCTCGACGCCAGGGGGCTTCCTAACCGCCAACTGACACCGCAGGACGCCGCAGCGATTCTCGCTGACGCTGCGCAGGGCGCGAACGGGAAACTGGCGGCTATGGACGCTTCGTGGACAAAGCACTAACCGGCGTCGATCACTTACGGAAAAAAAGCGGCTCAATGCCGCTTTTTTTTGTTGGACGGTGATACTGGAAAAATGCACCTGAAAATGAGATGGGCAGAGCAATTGTGAATATCTGTCACAACAGTTTTATCTCAATTTAAAGTCATTGACCGTGTCGCGGTTTGGATGGTTTATTCGTCGGGTGTGTTCTGGAAAATCAGCAGAGGTCAGATGGAACAACAGAAACAGGATGAAACCGGGGGCAAGGAAGAATGCCAGCTTTGCCGTATCACCTATTCAATCTACTCAAACTTCCCGCCAATGCCGTCCGCAATGGCGCTGAACGCAGAAACCGGCGAATGGTTTCCGTTCGATAGGCTGAAGTCGTATTCAAATGGTTACGAGATGGCTGAAGCCCTCGGTTACGCATGGGCGTGCGATTGCCGGGAACGCTCCCGGAATCGTTTCGATGAACAGTTCGTACTGAGAGATCGTAAAGGCCGACCATTCGCGAACGCGCGCTATCGAGCGCGTGTTGGTCTGAACGTAGTAGCAAGTGGCGTCACGGACGCCGCAGGTCGCACACAGCGAATCAGCACCAAAGACGCGCGGCGGCTAATACTCGAAATCAGCGCGGGCGTCTGATGGGGATTCCTGTAGTGAGGGATCGAGACGCATGGAAAGACCGAACGCATCAAGACGAATGCAGTATCAAGCTTGACACTTTACATTACAGGAGAAATCCGGAATGAACGAATCTGGTGAACGCAATAAGTACGGTTTCAAGGCGAACGAAAATGAAGAATGGTTCGAGGTTCATTCTGGCGCCGTGACGAACACGAATCCAGGCTCAATGGTTTATGTGACAATTGACACTACACCAATATGCCCAAACATGACGGACGCCGAATTTCGCGCCAAGGTCATGAAGTTGCGCGACGATGCGGTTGTTTTGGTTGACAAGCGAATAGCTGCATTGAAGACATGGAGTCCTTCAGAGCAAGCGCGCGTCGCCAATTGGTTTGGCACGAAGGACAATGCAACGCGCGATCTTCTGATTCAAGGATTTACCGCAGTCAATAGAGTTATGCGTGGTCTCCAACCCAAGAATTTTGTTCGGCAGTCTCCTGAGCTTGACCGTGTTCTTGGGTGTTTGCCCCATCCGGTCAGCAGTGGTTCTGCCGCGCACGTTTGCGCCCCTGATACAGCCACGCATACCATTAGTATTCACGAGGTCTTTTGCGAAACCCGTGATTTCACGTCAGGAGGGGATTCGAAGCTGTCAACGATCATTCATGAGTGCACGCACTTTACGGACACTTTTGGGAGCAAAGATTGGAAATATACGATCACAAGATTCTTGGCAACCTGGGGACAAGAAAATCCGCAGCAAGCAATTAATAATGCAGATAGCCTGGCGGGATACGTCGTATATGAATATTAAATTGGGTGCCGTGGCATTTGGGCTGCTGTCTATCAGCGCACAAGCATGCAATACATCTCAGAACCTTCCGGGTCAAAATATCGATTTGTATTTTGAAAGAAACTCGACGCAGGTATCGGCGGATCAAATTTTAAAATTGGCAAATTGGGCCATCGACATGCGCCTTAAGTATCCTATTCAAGAGGTACTGTCCATTGGTGGAGTGGCTGAGGCAAGCGAAAAAGAGCCTAAGCAATTGGCAATGCAACGTGCGGACACAGCAAAGGCAATGCTGATACAGTTTGGTCTTACTCAAGTTCCATACGACGTCCGCGCTGGAATATACAAGCCCCTTGAGCATTTCGTCGAGCCGCCTGAAAAGGTCAGACGTGTGGAGATTGAACTGTCCCCCGGTTGTCCTAATAACTGCTGCGACGGAAAGTGAAGCGAGCACGTCCCTAAGCGCGGTTTTCCGGCATGGCTGTCGTGATGGTAGTAGACATCGGTGTATCAACGTCGGCAAACATTGCTAACATGCCCGTCGAATAAGTCCCGCTTCAATGCGACTTTTCCTGCGAAGAGGCCCGCTACTGCGCGGGCCTTTTGCCGTTACGCCTGATTCCAGCGATTGGGCCAGGGGCGATCCACCACGATGCCACTTGCGCCGTTCTGTTGCGATTTTCTCCAGCAACTGCAACACCTCTTCGCGGTTGCCGGCTTTATCCGCCTGTTCCATAGCGGCCCGGTATTCATCAGGCGTCGACTCGACACCATCACAGCACCGGTTCACCACCACCGTAAGCGCATCCATCGGCGGGCCGACATACCGGGCACGCAACGATGACATCGCATCATGCGTGAGTTGGGTCAGATCGTCGGTCTGCAACACGGCGACGCTGATTCTCAGCACGGGTTCCATCCACGCAAGCAATTCTGACGAATGCTGCTTTCGCACTTCGAGCGAACGAAGATTGTCGTAGCAGCGCTTCCTGTTGTTATGGTCGAACGTGGCGGGCGCGAAACGATACGTGAACTCAGTTCGCGTCCATCCGAGGTACTCACGCACACTGGAGACATTTGCACCCAGCCTCATTTCCCTGCCTCCAAAAGGCAGAAAAAAACCCGCACACGAAGGTGCGGGCACTACCACACACGTCGCAGTCCGGGGATGGGACCTCGACGCTTTACAACGCGATGCTATCCATCCAGGGTGGCTGCGGACGTGCGCGGGCGCTGCGCACCAGTCAGCACATTTCTCCCTTCCGTTTTGCACCGGTTTGTGCAGGAACGAAGCGGTCTTATGCTTGTGCTGGCAACTCGAAAGCGACGCATTCCGTTTCGAGGGTCGTTTCGTGCGATGTCGTCGGGAAAGGGTATGTCGCGGCGTGTTCTACGATTGCATCGCAACAGAAAGTACGTCGTAGTGAGACGACAGGTCCTGGCCGGACAATCCTGGTGGACAGACCGCGCCCTCGCGCTTGCCGGTCAGTAGCTCTGTTCGGTAATAACCCGGGCCACTGTTTCCAGCGACCGGCGCAGCGTGGCCAGATCGACGGACCCAATCGCGAGGCGGATGGCGTGAGGGACATGCGTCGATGTCGCGAACGGCAGGGCCGTCGACACTGAAATGCGCTCACGCATCAGCGCCATCGCAATCGCGTCGGCGCGGACTTCCTGCGTCAGGGGGATCCAGATGAAGTACGACGCTGGATGGCTCATCGTCTTAAGCTTGCCGAGCGCTTCGGCGGCAAGGATTTGGCGCGTCTTCGCATCCCGCCGCTTCTCGTCTTCGAGCCGGGCCACCGTGCCGTCGTTTATCCAGTTGCAGGCGATTGCCGTCATGGTTGCGGGAGTGTTCCACGTCGTGGCCCGGATTACCCGTTCAAGCCTGGGAATCCATTCGCGTGGTGCGCAGACGAAACCGACGCGCAGACCTGTCGCGACACTCTTCGACAAGCTCGAGACATAGATCGTCGTCTCCGGAGCAATCGATGCCAACAGCGGCGGAGCATCTTCTGCGAGGTATGCGTAGGCCCCGTCCTCGATGAGGATCAGTCCATGCTGTCGAGCGATACTGACAAGCTCGCGGCGCCGCCGCGCGCTCATTACCCAGCCAAGAGGGTTGTGCAGCGTCGGCATTGCGTAGACGAGCGGACTTGCCGTCATTTCGCTTGAAAGAATACGGTCACGAAAACGCGGAAATTCCCCGACGCAAGGCCGCGGTCAAACAGGGGCTCGCTGGCGTTCTTATACGGTTCCCACGTAGCTATCAAATGCGGTCACGAGATGCTGGATCGCCTGTTCGAGGTCATCTGCCGGCGTTTCAAAAGACTGATTCAGTGGCATCGCTTCCCTCGACGTCAGGGCTTCCAGCAGTGTGGCGGTCATCTCATCGTAGCGATTGGCCCTTTCCCGGTCATGTGCGTCCGGTTCCCCGCTCCGAAGGACTTCGATCACCGCGGCGGCGCCGCAAACCACCCGCACCGCGACGGTCAGGTTCCGCAGTTGTTCGAGCCGCGCAGATCGCCGCTGGCCCTCCAGGAGCATACGTTCTCTCGCAACTTCAAGCCGTGAGCTGGCCAGACCGGCTTCGCGTTGGAGGCGATCGAGGGTGGCGGTCGATCCTCCAGCCATCCGAAGCGCGGCGGACGCGAATGCCATGTTGGCCGAAATCGCGGCTGAGATCACGGCATTCAGCGCGTTACTCTCCTTCTGCGGCCAGAGAAGAAAGCTCGCCGCCACGCCTACGCAGGCACCGACGAATTCATTGGTAAGACGAGCGACAATCAGTCCCTCCGCCGGATGGATGAAATCCGACATCAGCATGAACATCGGCGTCAGGAAGACAACGAACAGACCGTAGTTCACCAACCTCAATGCGACGGTCACCGCGGCGAGCGGCAAGATTGCCAATGTCACCGCAACCGGACCGGACAGACTCGTCAGAAGAACAGCGGCGATCGTTCCGCCGATGAGGCTGCCGCATGCACGCTCCAGCACGCGCAACCATGTATTGGCGGAAACCGGTTGGGTCACGACGATTGCAGCGATCACGCCCCAGTATGCAAACGTGACACTCAGCGATGTGCCGATCATGAAAGCGAGCACCGATGCGACAGCCACCCTCAGCGCATGGTCCCAGACCAGCCTTTCAATCTTGACCGCGCGAGCGGCGGCAGGCGTGGGCGTCTCGGGGTCCATTGCGAGCGCGTGTCGCCCGTCCGCGAGCCGAGCGATGGCCCTTGCCGCAAAGGCAACGGCGCTTGCCGTTTGGTCCGTCCGTTCAGCCGTCTGCCGCAACAATGCGTGTGCTTGCGCTATCAGCGTATCGGGAATGTGCAGTTCTTGCTGTGCCTGCGCGGCCACGCTTTGCAGCAACTGTCGCAGGCCCTGGAGCGATTGCCGCGATCCATCGTCGTCGCCAATCGCTGCGTTGCGTCGGGCATGACCGATTGCGATCAGCGTGGAAAACACCCTGCCCGCGGCATCGACGCCCGGCCCGAGATCAGGGCCGTTGCGAACATCATGCGCCGCCAATGCCCTGCCGCGCTCGATCGACATGCGCACCCCGCGGCGATAAACGGTATCGAACTCGGTCCAGCCCTGCACATCCATTCCAGGCCGCGAATCCAGCGACTCCAAAAAACCAGCCATGTCCTCGAGCCTGCCGAAGATCGTCGCGAGCGTGAAGCCCGCGGACTGTGGGAACGGGACGGGCCAGAGGAAGATGCAAAACAGCATGGTCCAGGCTGACCCGAGCAGAAAATAGCCACCGTGAGCGAGTGCAGCGGCAAGCGGCTCGGGCGACGCAATTCCGATCACGACCGCGAGCGAGGCAATCAACCCCGCCTGCGCCGGCATAGGCCCGAGCGAGGGCTTGTAGGACCGTGTCAGTCCACAAAGGAAGACCAGGACAAACAGGGTGACAATGCTGACGGCATAGCCCCAATGCGCGGCATAGGACGCCAGCGGCATGACGACAACGCCCATGGCCGTGAAGATGGCCATCGCCTTCAGGCGCTGTGACCTGGACCCTTGCGGATCGCAGAGACAGTTCCAGAACGCCGCGACGGCTCCGAAAGCGATATCCGAACGACCGAGAATCGCCGCGGCACAGAGCATCGGCGCCATCGCAAGCGCAGCGTGTATCCCTTCCGCAATCCCGATGCGCTCGGGCGTTATGGCGAAGACATGACCTTCAGCCCGCAAGGTCCGACGGCTTACCAGGGATACGAGCTTTCCTATTATTGTCATCGCACCTTTGCTGCTCACGAACGTTGATTGCTGGACGACAAGGCCCAGGAAATGGGCGCCCCCCGGATTCACGCTGCCAGCGCGCTGAGATAGCCGCCGACTCCGCGCTGTGAACGTCTGCTTTTCGCATATGCGACTGGCGGCAATGGGGCTCGTCTGCCGCTCTAGCTGGACACTCGGGCGTCCGGTCCGCCCCAACAAGCCGCCAGTCGCCCGCGACACTCACTTTGCATTGTCGGTTGTTGCGATTATCCGCTGAGCACTGCCCGCGCCAGTCCGAACGCCCACGCCCTGTGATCACGACTCGAAATTCACGCGGTCCAAGACCATCCCGAGCGCGAGTCGCGAGGTACCCCGACGCCGGATTCGTCGTCTACGCCGAGAGACCTGGCGTGCCAACCGTCAGGCGATTCGGGTTCTTTTGCGTGGCTTGACAATCCTTTCGACGGCGCCGTCTGTGACGTCCTTGAAGAGTGCGGCGTTGCCATAGGCCCGCGCGGCCAGCATCGCACCGTAGACCAACGACACGAGCGTTGCGGCCTCAGCCTGAACCGACGTACTCAGTTTGAACTGGTTGGCTCTCGCGCCCGACTCGAGCACATGTTCGAGCCACGCCGCGAGGTTCTCGAAATACGCTCTGACCTCTTGCGCCACTTCGTCGGGCAAAGCCGGGCGTTCCGCGCCAAGCATGCCGGCTACGCAGAATGGCGTGCTGTCGTCCGCAATGCAGCGTTCCCAAAAGCCGATATAGGCCCGTAACTGCGCCAGAGCGTCGGCACCACTCGCCTCCAGTGACGCCATGTCGGAGTCGAACTTTTCGCGCCACTGCTTCACCACGGCGATTACCAGATCTGCCTTGGCGGGAAAGTGGTGGTGAATGCTCGCCTTGCGAATGTCGATCGCGTCGGCAACGTCGGCATAGCTAAACCCGCAGTAGCCGCGACGCATGATGAGCTGTCGCCCTGCCTCGACGATTTTCGCCGCGGTGGTTTCGCCGGTCGCTGTCATTTCCCTCTACCATCGAGTCGGTTGAATTAAGTGTAAGTCTACATTCGGAGCGCGAAAATTTCCAATTTCTAAAAAAGTACTTGCGACCAAACCATCCTACCAGTAGGATGGTTTGGTCGATCGGGAATGCCCATCGACACCTTCTCATCACCTGATCTTTTTGGAGCCTGAAAATGAAAGCAGCCTTACGTGTAACACGTATCGCCACCGCACTCGCTCTCTCCTTCGCCGCCCTGGGTTCCCAGGCCGCGGTGGCCGCGCCGGTCAAGAACATCGTGCTGGTCCATGGCTTTTTCGCCGACGGCTCGGGCTGGCAGGCAGTGTCGAAAATCCTGACGCGCGACGGCTACAACGTGTCTGTCGTGCAAGAGCCGGAAACCTCCTTCGCAGATGATGTGAAGGCAACCACGCGGGTAATCGATGCACAGGATGGTCCGAGCATCCTCGTCGGCCACAGCTACGGCGGTGCGGTGGTGACGGAGGCTGGCAACGACGCGAAGGTGGCGGGCCTGGTCTACGTGGCTGCATTCCAGCCGGATGCCGGCGAAAGCCCGATGGATCTGACAAAAAAAATGCCGCCCGCGACCAAGGCAATCAAAGCAACCGCAGACGGCTACCTGTATCTCGACCAGGCCCAGTTCCATACGGATTTTGCCGCCGACGTACCCACCGCCGAAGCGAAGTTCATGGCGATTTCACAGGTGATGCCGGCCGCCCAGTCGTTTGGCGTGCCGATCACAAGCCCGGCATGGAAAACGAAGCCGAGCTGGGCAGTCGTCGCGACGGCAGACCGCGCAATCAATCCCGATCTCGAACGTTTCATGACCAAGCGCGCCGGGAGCACCACGGTCGAAATCAACTCGAGCCACGTCGCCTATATTTCGCATGCGGCCGAAGTCGCAAAGCTGATCGAGCAAGCCGCGGCAAAGTCCAGCAGAGAATGATCGAACGCGATGCGCCGCCTGCGGTTGTGGTAATTGTCAGGCGGCGTCCGCTGCGTACTTGACACCGGCCTTTGACACAGTACGGCTTCAAGGACTGCAACGGGTCGGCCTGAGACGGTCACCGGCCGTCTCGGTTCGGCCAATTTGAGACCGTCGCGAACGGCTCTGCGAGGTCGCTGAGCGGCTGCCACAAGCCCTGAGTCCGTCCCCGTCAAGTATTTCGAGGGCGGCCGATCTGGCCAGTCTGTGCTTGGCCAGCGAGACCCAAAGCCTGATTTGAAAAGGTCGATCCACTGGTTAGATTTGATGCCATGTCCCTCCCCAACGTAGCAAGCGGTCATGTGGATCTATACTGGGGTACCTGGAGGCTTCGATGGCTAATCAAGACAGACTGCATCCGCTACGTCCGCTCCTGAAGAATTGGGTTTGGGAGCATGGCCGAATCGGTACCCGATATCTGGACTGCACCGATGGCGAAATCAAGTTTGACGAAGGCAAGAAGTCGCGCTTCGCGGCCGAAGAATACATTCACGTGCCGCTCGACAAGGATGCTGACGACGATGCGCCTGTGGAAGGTCCTGCGATCCAGGAAGCGGGACTCGCCCGGTTTTTGAGGGCAGCGCAGTTAGGCAGGCCCGAGGAGGCCGGCACTATCGTGGAGGTCCAGCGCGCAGTGCAGGACTGCATGGAACTCGGCCTGTTCAGCGCATATCAGTTGAGCGCCCAGCAGGCCGCCGCACGCTATGCGCAAGAACCCATGTTCGAGGATGAAATCCGCGCTGCGGTTGTCGACGATATCCGACGTATCTACGCGGGCATGCGCGAGCAATTGGCGCTGTACGATTTCAGTGTGCTTTACGGCTTGCCCACGCCCCTGCTCATCAGCGAGGCGCCGTTCATCGACTGGCGCGTGCGCGCTAGTCCGGCCCTTCCGTTTGTCTCGCTTCCTCTTGGGCCATACTGCCTGCTGGTGGGTGCGCCGTCGGGCAGGAGCAGCCGAATTGGCCCCGTGGTCTGGAAGTCCGCCGCGGCAATGGGCCCGTTGAAGGACCACAACCGCCAAATCGCGGAGCACGCACGGTTGTGGCTGGTGGCGACCACTGATGACCAACTCGTCGCGGTACAAAGCCGCTTTGCTGATGCCAGGAGCCCCAAGCCAGAGGATGCGAGGCCCTGACTGAAGTCGGCGGGAAACGCGTTGAATCGTTCGTGCTTCTGGAGACGATTTACGGACGTCCGCTCCCTGAAGCCACGAGTGTCACGCTGGGTCGATATCCGCGCGGCCTTCATAAGCAGCGGAATACACCCGCGAGCAGGGGTCGGCCCCGTCAAGCCCCCCGTCGCGCGTGCCAGCCTCTGAAAGTCGCGATCGCGTATCCTGGCAGGTCAGTCCTTAGCCCACGCCGCAGCCATGGCGACGGCAAAGTCCCGATAGGATCTCGGTTGCCGTCCCAGCAGCGTCGCCAGACGCTCGACGTGCGCGCTGGACGCGACCGCGCCGTCCTGCTGATACCGGCCCATCATGAGCCGCATGTCGTATGCGAGCCAGGCAGGAGCAACCGACTTGAGGCGCTGCTCAAGGACGTTGAGATCGTCGCCACCGTAGCGGACGGGACGTCCCAGCGCCTCGGCCCAGATCGAAACCACGGTCTGCGCATTGATCACGTCAGGACCGACGAGTTCGTACGTCTCGCCCGGCAGCGGGTTTGAGCCACGCTCGCGGCGCAGCAGTTCGCGCGCGGCAGCCTCGCCGATATCACGGACGTCGACCATGGAAATGCCTTTCGCGCCAATTGGCATGCCGTAGACGCCGTGCGAAAGCAGCGGGTCTTTCTGCCGGACGTCGTTCTGGATGAAATACGCGGGGCGCAGCACTGTCACCGGCAGGTCGAGGTGTTCGATCATGCGCTCGACCGTATGTTTGCTGGTGAAGTGCGGCACGTCGACGTATTCGGCGCCCTTGAACACCGACAGATAAACCACGCCTTTCACACCCGCTTCCCGTGCGACGCTCAGGGTCTGCACCGCCTGAGTCAGCTCGTCCGCGACGTTGGGCGCAAGCAGGAACAACGTGCTGACGCCGGTCATCGCCTGCCGCACCGCGTCGACGTCGGACAGGTCGCCCTTCACTGCGGTGACGCCACCAGTAAATTGCGCTTTCTCCGGTGTGCGGGTCAGCGCGCGTACCTCGGCACCGCTGCCGCCCAGATGCTCGATAACCTGCTTACCGATCACGCCCGTGCTGCCTGTAACGAGGACTGCCATGGGTATCTCCTTGAAGTGGATGGGCTGGGTCCGCCCGTGAGACAAACAATAGTCGTTTCGCTCAATAGTCGAAAGTGCCAGAATTCATACACTTCGTCTCGTAAACGGAACGATCATGGATTTGACGTCGCTCGGCGATTTCAATGCAGTTGCACTGCACGGTGGCTTTGGGCCCGCCAGCCGGGCGCTCGACCGCCCCAAGGCCACCCTCTCGCGGCGCGTGGCCGAGCTCGAGGAAAGCCTCGGCGTCAGGCTGATCGAGCGAGGCTCACGCAGGCTGCGTCTGACAGAAGAGGGCGTTGCACTCCATGAACGCACGCGGGGGCTCATGGCTGAGATTCAGGAGGCGGGTGAAGCGCTCGCCTCACGCGCCCCGGTGGCGCGCGGGCGGCTGCGCATCAGCGCGCCTGTCGTTTTCGCGCATGTCGTGCTGTGCCGGATCGCTGCGCGCTTTGCGCTCGCCTATCCGCAGGTCGAACTTGAGGTCATTGCAGAAGACCGCATCGTGGATCCGGTGGAGGACGGCTACGACCTCGTTATCCGTATCGACCCGGCGCATGGCGAGCAGCTCGTGGGACGGCGCATCCTCGGTGACGAGCGCCTCGTGGTCGCGGCGCCGGGCATGTCGATACCTTCGAGACCGGCACCCGATGCAACCGGGTTGGAGGTGCCGGCCGTTATGTCGGCCGCGGCACCATCAGGCGCGTTATGGCACATGCGAACGGAAGACGGTGGTGCGATAGCGATCAGGCCGATGCCCGTGTTGCGGCTGTCATCGTTGCTGATGGTGCGTGACGCGGTGCTCGAGGGCGTAGGCGCGGCGCTCTTGCCCAGCTTGCTGGTTGAGCATGATGTGTCGACAGGAAGACTCGCCTGTTGGGGAAAGGCGGGCTCGCCCGTGGAAATCTGGGCCCTTTACAATTCGCGCCGGCTTCTGAGCGCGAAGGTGCGAGCGTTCATGACTATGCTGCAGGAGTTGCCGGGTCGGGAGCGCAAATGGGGTGGCGCTAGCAGCTCCAATGATTCTCCGCGCCGCTAGCTTTCTCTGCGGTAGCGCGGCGACGTGGTCGAGCCGTCGAGCGGCTGCTTTCGGCGACATTGAGTGTCTCAAACGGGTCCCGGCTGCCGAACGCACCCCTGCAAGGGCGAAGCATGTATGCCAATGGCATGAGTCGGCACCCGGCCCCTTTCGGCCGTTCACCGGGGCACCGCCAGGACACTCGATTGGCTGTTTCACTTCGGGAGCCGGGCCTCCGGGATGGCGACGGGGCACGACGAACATCGGATCCCCACCAGTCACGGTGTTCCGAACCGCGATAGCGCGACTTTCACCTTCCAGGATTGAAACGAACTCTTTAGCCAACGTAGCGATGCCCAAACATCGGGCATCGCCTTCCGTGTCCGGTCCTTTATGCCTTCGCAGAAGGGCGGTCCGACATCTTGTCGTACCAGGTCTGTAGGGCATCGAATTCGGCGGGAATGCTCATCTTCATGGCGCCCGCCGCAAAATCGACGGTAGCCAGCGTTGTGATGTCAGCGGCGGAAAACTTGTCGCCTGCCACGAAAGGAACCGTCTTTAGACGCTCGTTGAAGTCGGCGAAGAAGTTGGCTACGCGCAGCTTGCTGCGCTCGACGATCTCAGGAATCTGTTCATAAGCATGCGGGCCCGACAATGCACGCCCCTTCAATCCGGCGACCGCGTTTCGCACGCCTTCCATCACGGCCGCAAATCCGTCGAGTTCGGCGCGCCGCTCCCACATGGCGATCAGCGCCTTCTCTTGCGGCGCCGTGCCTAGCAATGCGGCCTTCGTGGGATACGCGTCCTCGATGTAGCGCCAGATTGCAGGGACTTCGCCAATCGCCGTGCCGTCTTCGAGTACAAGCGTCGGGACCTGTCGGCGAGGATTGATTGCGACGTACGCATCGGAGAATTGCTCTTTCGCACCAAGGTCCACAGCTTTCGTCGGAATCTCAATGCCTTTCTCGGCAAGAAAAATGCGGACTCGACGAGCGTTGGGAGAAGCCTTGGATTCGTAAAGCGTGAGATCGGTATTCATGTAGTGGTCCAGTTCGATGAGAAGAGTTGACTCGCCCGCAAAGCAGTCGCTACGCAGGCGTAGCATGTCAGGTCGCTTAGCCTGCCGTCTTGCCGCCGTCGACCGTCAGGATCTGACCGGTGACGAACGCGGCGCCGTCGGCAGCGAGATAGAGCACCGCTGTGGCGATGTCGTCGGGCTTGCCGATGCGCGCGAGCGGCACCGTGGCGGCGAGCGCTGCCTTGTTTTCGGCCGTGCTGGTAAAGCGGTCGAGCATTCCCGTGTCGGTTGGCCCCGGCGCGACTGCGTTGACGCGAACACCCGTCGATGCAACTTCAAGCGCGGCCGATTTCGTGATGCCTTCGACGGCATGCTTGCTGCCTGCATAGACCGATGCGAACGCAGCGCCTTCGTGACCGTAAGTCGACGAGATGTTGACGATGCTGCCGGCCTTTTGCGCGGTCATCACGCGCAGTTCGTGCTTGAGACTCAGCAGCGTTCCGAGGACGTTGGTGTCGAACGTGTCGGCATAACTGTCGGCGGTCTGCTCGACGACGGGCCCAGGCCGACCTTCGGTGCCGGCGTTGTTGACGGCCACGTCCAGCCGGCCGTAGCGGGCGACGGTTTGATCCACGAGGTTGCGGACTTCGTCGTCGCGGCGCACGTCCGCCTGTACGAAGTGTGCTTCGGCGCCAGCTACGCGAAGCTCTGCTTCAAGCGCTGCGCCTTCCGCAGCGCGTCGACCGGATACGACGAGCCGCGCACCTGAACGGGCGAACGCAAAAGCGGTTGCGCGGCCGATGCCCGTCAGGGCGCCAGTGATGAGAACGACGGGTTGGTTCATTTGAGGCTCCTGTCAGTGGGTTTCACGACACGTCGGTCGTATCGCGCTGCTCGGTGAGCATGACGGAGCTAACTTTAGGCGTCTCTTGCGGCCGTGAAAAAGACTTTCCAGGCTGGAGGGCATGCCTGGTAGGCATGTCGAACGGATCAGGGCGCCGCACGTCTTTCAGCACCTCGGCATATTGCCGGAAACACGTGTTGCGCACGCACTCGTGCGTACTTTCGAAGCGGGCAACCGTTCGCTCAGACAGCTTGCCCATCACGGATTACTACAAGATGTCCCGAACCTTCCCGAGCTTGCTGCCGTCAGCACGCACGCTACAGCTATCGCGATGCGCAATTCGTGACGGCATCGCTCAGGCCTGCGTGGGACGCCGTAATCGCGAACGCGAGGCCGCCCATGAAGAGAAGCGCGTACCCGATGCGCGCCACGAGGACGGAGACGATCAGCAGCGGCAGCGAATGAATGCGCGCGGCGAGTGCGAGCAACAGCATCGATACGGCTGCCGCGCAATCGCCTGCACGAATTGCTCCGTAACACAGGCGTTTGAAAAGAAGGTTGGTCATGCCCCAGACAATCGCGGAGATCGTCGCGTTGCTCGCGTGCCAGGCGCGCACGCCAGGCGTCGCTCATCGCGGGCGCGGCGCTCGTCCACAACGTCTGAACGATCGCACGCGCCGCGATTCAGAACGGCGCGCGGCTGCGAGCACCTCAGAGCTTCGATCCGCCGTCGACGCGCAAGGTGTCGCCCGTTACCCAGCGCGCGTCGTCGGAGGCGAGGAACACGGCGGCGCCCGCGATATCGTCAGGCTGCGCGACGCGTTTGAGCGCCTGCATGCCCAGCGTGAAATCGCGGCCCGCGTCCGTTTTCGCGAAGTTCGACATGTCTGTTTCGACGACGCCCGGCGCGATCGCGTTGACACGAATGCCACGTTCGCCGAGTGCGGACGCAAAGTGGCGCACGAGCGTGTCGACAGCGCCTTTGGTCGCTGCATATGCCGACAGATTGTTCACGGAGGCGCGCGCCGCGAGCGACGACAGCAACACGACGCTGCTGCCGTCGCCCAGCACGGGCAGCAACTGCTGCACGAGGAAGAACGGCGCGCGCACGTTGACGGCGAACAGGTTGTCGAAATCTTCGACGGTCGTTTCTTCGATCGGCGCGGCCTTCGAGATGCCCGCGTTCGCGACGAGAATGTCGAGCCGTTCGCCCGTCAGCGAGCGCACGCGCTTCGCGAGTTCATGTGGCCCGTGCGCGTCGCGCAGATCGGCGGCGACCTTGTCGGCCTGTCCGCCTGCCGCGCGAATCGCCGCGACGACCGAGTCGGCGGCCTGCTCGGCGCTGCTGTAGTGGACCAGCACGCGCGCGCCTGCTTTGGCGAGCGCGATCGCCGTGGCGCGGCCGATGCCGCGGGATGCGCCCGTCACGAGGGCGGTTTTGCCTGTCAGGTTGGTCATGATGAAATTCCGTTCGATGTCGTGTGAGAGGGCGTTACGCCTGCGGCGCGTCCGCTTCCGAGAGGAACTGATCGACGTGCGCGGCGAAGCGCTCCGGGTACTGGTACAGCGAGCCGTGATTGGCGTCCGGATAGAGGATCAGCTGCGCGTTGGGGATGTGCTGCTGCAAGTGCCACGAGTTGATCGAGTAGATGATCACGTCGTTGTCGCCGTTGACGACGAGCGTCGGCTGTTTCAGCGCGTCCAGATAGTCGTACGGGTTCTCGCGCGGCGCGCCCCACTTCGCGAGCGCGGCGAGTTGCGCGGGCGCGACCTTGTCGCTGGCTTCGGGATCGCGGTTGTCGGCGCGCAGACGGAACCGTCCGACAAAGCCACGGCCTGCCGCCTGGCTCGCTTCCGAATGCGAAAAGTGCACGCGCAGCCACAGGTCGTCGGGATTCGCATACGAGGCGCCGAATATCTCCTGTGCTTCCGGTGTGAGCGTCGCCATGCCTTCGCCGCTGCGTGGGCCCGTGCCGACGAGAATGACGCGGCGCACGGGCAGAGGCTTCGCGATCGCGAGTTCCTGCGCGATCAGTCCGCCCATCGAAAAGCCGAGCACGTCGACCTGCTTCAGTCCGAGCGCTTCGATGAACGCGCCGGCATTGGCGGCCATCTCTTCGATCGACTCCGGCACCGTGCCCGAGCTGCTCGAAATGCCGGCGTTGTTGAACAGGATCACTTCGCGGTTTTGCGCGAGACCGTCGGTGACGGCGGGATCCCAATGATCCATCGTGCCCGTGAAGTGGATGTTCATCACGAGCGGCACGGCACCGGGATTGCCGAAGCGGCGATACGCGAAACGGATGCCGTTGGCCTCGACGAACTGGGTCGGCGCGGTCTGGTGAGTATGGCGGGTCATGGCAGTTGTCCTTTCAGAACCGGTTGAAGTCGATGCGGCGCGGTATAGCTGAAACGTATGGGTGCGTCGGGCTTGTTGCGGGGGGCTGGCCGTCTGCGCTTCTTATCGCGCCGTATTGACAGGTAATGTAGGCGCGTCGAACCACGAAGAAAAAGACTTTATAAGCTGTGTGGCATGCCTGAAAGGCATGACACGGGGGCTGGCTCACGACGCGGTGCGGCCGCCGTTCACGCGCAGCACTTCGCCAGTCATGAAGCCGGCCGACGCCAGGTACACGATTGCTTCGGCGATTTCGTCAGGCGTGCCGGCGCGTTTGAGCGGCACGGTGTCGAGAAACGCTGTCTTGCGCTCGGACGTCTGCGTGAGCCTGTCGAGCATCGGCGTTTGCACGGGCCCCGGCGCGACCGCGTTGACGCGCACGCCGGATGCAGCGGCTTCGAGCGCGGCCGACTTCGTCAGCCCTTCGACGGCGTGCTTGCTCGCGACATACAGCGACGCGCCCGCCGGGCCGCGCGCGCCCATCGTCGAGGACACGTTGACGATGCTGCCGGCGCGCTGCGCCGACATCGCGCGCAGCTCGTGCTTCATCGCGAGCAAGGTGCCGAGCACGTTCGCGTCGAACACGGCTGCATAGCGCGCGGTCGTCTGTTCGACGACGGGCGCGGATTCGCCTTCCGTGCCGGCCGCGTTCACCGCGATATCGAGCCTGCCGAAGCGCGCGACCGTGCGCTCGACGAGCGCCTGCACGTCGTCTTCGACGCGCACGTCGGCTTCAATGAACTCCGCCTGAGCACCGAGCGAGCGGAGCGTATCGGCGAGCGCCTGACCTTCGTCTGCTCGCCGGCCTGAGATCACGACGCGTGCTTTCGAGCGCGCGAAGGCGAGAGCGGTCGCGCGGCCAATGCCGCTCAATGCGCCCGTGACGAGCACCACTGTCTGATCGTTCATGTCGGTTCCTTATGCGTGTTCTTCGATCGAATCGACACGGTCGGTGTAGAACGCGAGGCGATCACGGATCGGCTCGACGGCGGGATAAGGCGACTCGTAAGTCCAGATCGCATTGACGGCGCGCTCGCCGCCCGACGGGATCGAGAAGTACGCGGCATCGCCCTTGTACGGGCAGTACGTCGAATGGCCGGTGCGTTCGAGCAACGTCATGTCGACATCTTTTCTCGGGATATAGAGCACGCGCGGATAGTGCGCCTCACGCAGCGTCAGCGCGTCGCGCGTGTCGGCGACCGTGTGGCCGGCGACCTTGACCACGACGCGCGAAGGATTGCGCTCGATCGTGATCGGATGATCGGGGCCGGGAATCTTGACGGTTTTTGCTGTGTTGGAGGTGTTACTGGTCGACATGTTGTGACTCCTTGAATCAGGTGGTTTCGTCTGTCGACGCTTCGGCGGCAGCGTCGCTGCGGGCTGCGTCGTACGCGGAAAAGTCGGTGTAGGCGCGTTCGTCGCCGCCCCAGAACGCGTCGCGCTGATACGGCGTGAGCGGCAAATTGCGGCGCAGGCGCTCGGGCAAATCAGGGTTCGACGAGAACCAGCGGCCGCTCGGCGAGACACGCACACCCACACGATCCGCGCCCCACACGGACGCGAACGCGTCCACCAGTTCCAGCGAAAAACGCGCGCGCTTTTCGATCGTGCCGCCATAGGCGTCGGTGCGTTTGTTCGTGCCGTCCTACAGGAACGTGTCGGCGAGATAGCCGTTCGTGTTGTGCAACTCGACGCCGTCGAAACCCGCGGCTTTCGCGCGTTCCGCCGCGCGACGAAACGACTCGACGATGGCCGGAATTTCGTCGATCTCCAGCGCACGGTGCGGCGAGTTTGGCACCCAGCCGTTCCGCGTGAACACGGTGGTTTCGTACGGAACGACAGAGGGCGCAACGGGCGCATTGCCCCGGCTCAGATCGACGTGCGACTGACGGCCGTCGTGTGCGATCTGCATGAAGATATGCGCGCCTTTCGCGTGAACGGCGCCGGTGATCTTTTTCCACGCTTTGACGTGCTGGTCCATGTAAATGCCCGGCGCGCCGACATAGCCACGGCTGTCGTATGAAGGATGCGCGCTCTCGGTAATCAGCAGACCGCCTTGCGACGCGCGCTGCCGGTAGTACTCGACCATCATCGCGCTCGGGCTGTCGTCGGAGTCGGAACGCAGGCGCGTCATCGGTGCGTGTGCGACGCGATGTGACAGTTGCAGTCGTCCTACTGTGGTGGACGAGAACAGTTTTAAGTTTGTATCAGTCATTCCGGATGCCTTATCGATTGAAATGGATCGGGTCCATTGCGGTTCTAACGTGACTCAGAGCTTCGATCCGCCGTCGACGCGCAGCGTGTCGCCCGTGATCCACTTCGCCCTGTCTGAAGCAAGAAAGCTCACCGCGCCGGCGATGTCGTCAGGCTGAGCGACGCGCTTCAAGGCCTGCAGGCTCAGCGCATAATCGCGGCCTTGGTCGGTTGTCACGAAGCTGGACATATCGGTCGCGACGACGCCGGGCGCGACGGCGTTCACGCGCACGCCGCGCTCGCCGAGCGCGGAAGCGAAGTGGCGCACGAGCGTATCGACTGCGCCTTTGGTTGCGGCGTACGCAGCCAGTTCGCCAACCGATGCACGCGATGCCAGCGACGAAAGCAGCACGACGCTGCTGCCTTTGCACAACATCGGCAGAAGCTGCTGGACGAGGAAATAGGGCGCGCGCACGTTGACGGCGAAGAGGTCGTCGAAGCTTTCGACCGTCGTGTCTTCGATGCTCGCGGCGCTGGCGATGCCCGCGTTGGCGACGAGCACGTCCAGCCGTCCGCCGACGACGGCGCGCACGCGTCGGGCAAGCGTATGCGGGCCGTCGGCGGTGCGCAGATCGGCGGCGATTTTCTGCGCGTGGCCGCCGCTTGCGACGATGTCGGCGACGGCCGAATCGGCCGCCGCTTCGTTGCTGCTGTAGTGCACGAGCACCTGCGCGCCGGCGCGGCCGAGTGAGAGTGCGATGGCGCGGCCGATGCCGCGAGATGCGCCCGTGACAAGCGCGGTTTTTCCTGCGAGGTCATTCATGGCGAAGCTCCGTCTGGTTGATCGGCGGGCCGTCAGCGATAACAGGCAGGTATGGCTGCGAAACTGGGCCGCCGGCTTCCGCGCTGCTCGATGCGACTGCTCGCAGATAATCTAGCCATTGCTTGCGTAACGGAAAAAGACTTTGTAGGCTTGCCGGCATGCCTTGGAAGCATGGCCCGAAGTGGAGCGATAGAACGGAGCAAAACAGGAGAACGCATGGAGCTACGTCATCTGCGCTATTTCGTTGCCGTTGCGGAAACGGGCAGCCTCACCGTCGCCGCAGAACAGCGGTTGTACACGTCGCAGCCTTCGCTGAGCCGACAGATCCGCGATCTCGAGGACGAAGTTCGTGCGGAACTGTTCAGCCGCAGCGCGCGCGGCGTCGAGTTGACCGCGTCCGGCAAGGCTTTTCTCGACCATGCACGGCTTGCGCTAGCGCAGGTCGACGCCGCGATCGAAGCGGCGCGCCGTGCTGCGCGTCCCGCGAAGCAGGTTTTCGCACTCGGCTTTCTGACAGGCCAGGAAATGACCTGGCTGCCGCGCGCGATGCAGGTGCTGCGCGACGAGTTGCCGAACATCGACGTGACGGTGTCGAGCGGCTATTCGCCCGATCTCGCCGACGCCGTGGCGCGCGGCAAGCTCGATCTTGCATTCGTGCGCATGGAGCCGGGGCTGGATCTCGACTATCGCGTTGTCTATCGCGAGAAACTTGTCGTGCTGATGCCGAGCGATCATCGGCTGACGGCGAAGCAAGCCATTCATCCGTCGGACCTGCAAGGCGAGACGTTTGTGATGGCGTCGAACAAGGCGCGCGTGCTGCACGATGTGGTCGCGGGCTATCTGCACGAGAACGGGCTCGACCCCAAGCCGGAGCACGGCGTCGACAACCTGGCGATGGCCATGTCGCTCGTCGCTTCGACGCGCGGGCTGTCGCTGATGCCCGAGTATGCGATTAACCTGTTGCCGTGGTCGGTGGTGAGCCGGCCGCTGGAAGGCGAAGCGCCGACCGTCGATCTCGCGATCGGCTACAGTCGTTCGAATGCATCGCCTGTGCTTAAGATGTTTCTGTCGAGAGCGGATGAACTGATTGCCGCCAACTGAGTGAGGGAGAATCGCATGGACCGCCTCGCGGCGATCGAGATCGTTGCTGTGCAATGTATCCATTCGCAACCAGCGCGGGAACTGGCGGAAAGGAATACGGCTCATTCCAGACCGGGATAGGTCCGAGGGACGTTTTGACTGCTTCCCGCCGTTCGCCATCGCGGCGTCGAGGAGCCCGTTGGCTGCTCCACCTCGGGAACCGGTCGTTCGACTTAAGCGGCGGTGAACGTCGGCAAAGGGTGGCCATCTACGGCCGTTGGCTCGCGCTGTCACGCGGACATTCGAACGTCGGCTGCGCGAGCTACAACGGTCACTCAAAGTGACTGCCCGCCGACTGGAACTGCACCGGACGCAACGTCGCTCAAACGCGACGCGATTTTCGTGCGCACTTTCTATTGGGCAGCAGCCGTCTGTTGGACAGCGCGGAGATCTGGCCCGCGCGCGATGATGCCGCTGGAAATCCTGATCGCCCCGTGCGCGTACACCGGGGCATTCAAAAACATCACCGACGGTCAGGTCGTCTCTGCAAATACCGACAACGTGCGATCCGCATGGCGATGAGCAAGCGGATTCACCTTCGGCGAAGCGACTAGGCTAACGCCCGGCTCGTCCTTCTCCTACACTCGGAAAGTTCCCGCGAGCGGCACGAAGAACCGGACGAAGGAGGAGGCTTTTCCATGGAGTTTCAAATCCGTGAGATCGACCACGTCGTGATCAGGGCCGCCGATCTCGATTCGAGACCCGGTTTTACTGCGATGTGCTTGGTTGCAGTGTGGAAAAGGAACAGGCGGATCTCGGGCTCATCCAGTTACACGCCGGGCACTCGCTGATCGATCTGCTGAAGGTCGGCGGAAAGATCGATCGCCCAGAGAGCGGTGCGCCAGGTGCGGGGCGCAATATGGATCATCTGTGCCTGCGCATCGAGCAACGGCCCGGTAAAGATACCGCCATTCCCCCTTGACGCGGATGTACGTCTAGTCCATCCGCCAGCTCTTACCCACCGGACGCTTGCGGCGGCGAAACGCTTTCTCCAGCACCGGCAACAGCGCTCGATGGCCCAGCGGTGCTCAGTCGAATGATCGATCCAAACGCCGCGCTCAGCCATCATGTCTTCAAGGTGCCGTAGGCTCAGCGGATAGACCACTTACCAGCGCACGCAAGTCAGAATCACGTCCAGCGGATAATGCAGGCGTTTGAGCACTCGGGCCACCACCGGATTCATCGTCTTCATCGAGCTTTCAGTCGTTCATGTCGTTCCGCACATCATAGCGGACCGGCCTTACTGCAACAGAACCGCCATAGCTTACTGGCCGCCGAACGGTTTCTCGACCGTCAGCTTGGTGGTCACGGAGATGACGCCCGGGACGCCCTTGGTGATTTCGGCCACCTTGTCGATCTGCGATGGGTCGACGACCGTCCCGTAGAGGGTGACTGCACCACCCTTCGCGACGACACTGATGTTCCCGGCGTTGATCTCCTTGTGCTTCACGATGGCCGAATAGACCTTGCGGCGCAGTGCGCGACTGGCCGCCCGGTCCGATTTGGCCGCCGGTGCGGCCGACGCCGCCGTCGCGGCACCATTCGACGCCGCGCTCGCTGCGCCTGACTGCGCCGAGACGTGAACCGATGCCAGCGCGAGCAATATGCCGCCGGCCATCCTGAGTGCCATGTTGCTTGTGCTCATTCGATGCTCCGATTGTCGTGGTTCACGGGGTCAGAAAGCGTGACGGATGCCGATCATTGCTGCGGTGCTCGACGTTCCTTCCGGAACCGGCGCAGCGTATACGATCGTCTGGCTCATGTTGCCCCGGTTGTTGACGTACCCGACCTGTGCGTAGGCGAGGGTGGTCCTGGACAGGTTATATTCGGCGCCCACCGCGAACAGATTCGACTGGTTGGAGGAAAAATTTCGGTCCCTCAAGTAATAGAAGCCCGACGTGACCTTGAAGAATGGGGTGAACTGGTAGCCGAGGCCAGCGGAGATCATCTCGAAGCTGTCTTGACTGCTTTTCGCCGGGTTCTTGCCCATGCCGTACGACGTCGACACGGAAACATTGTAAAACGTGTATTGCGCGCCAACGTACCAGAACCGGTTGTTGTTCAGGCCTGTCGCCGGGGTCACGGCACCGTTGGGCGCAAACGGGTTGGCATCGTGTCCGTTGTAGTACACCCCCGCCACGTTGAGGCCGTAGTTCGAATACTTGAGCACGGCCGACTCGCGCGTGCCGCCTTGAAACTTCCCGGCGACGCCGCCCGGCGCGTACTCGAGCGCAAGCGATGCGCCGTAGAATTTCGGCGACTGGTAGACGATCGCATTGTCGTCATACAGCGCGCCGATCGAGCCGTTCGTGCTGGTGCCCGGCCAGCCCGCGGCCTGGTTCAGGCCGAGCCACGCGGTCAGGATGCTGCCGAAGTATTGGGCGTTCCGTACGTCGGTGTCCGCCATCGCATAGATCATCGGCAGGATCTGCCGGCCCAGGTCGAGCGTGCCGTATGGACTCGACACGCCCACCGTCGTCTGCTGGTTGAACATCGCGGTGGCGGTCGGTGTGTCGGCCAATCCGGCCCTCCCGGTGGGCGTGTCGAACGACCCCTGCAGCTTGAAGTTGACCTTGTAGCCGCCGCCGATGTCCTCGGTGCCCTTCAGGCCCCAGAGGCTCGCATAGATGCCACCGTCCTTGAGCTCGTAGACATGCCCGAGGTTCACCTTCGACTGAAAGTTGCTCGCGTTCGCGCTCTGATACAGGAACCCGGTATCGAGTATGCCGTACAGCGTCACCGACGATTGCGCGTGTGCTGCGCTCGCGAACACGACAAGCGCTGCGGCGCCACCCCACTTCGATTTCATTTCGGTCTCCTAGTTGTGTTGCAATCTCGGGACACTTCCGGCAGGCGTACGGCTAGTGCTGGAATGAAACTGGGCCGGGCGTTTCTACCGGCATCGAGTGGGCAGGAAGCAGTCCCCATGCTTAGATCGTGCTCCTCGATTCGGGCAGATGGCCCTGGGGCTGCTGGCGAGCGGTTCAAACAGTGACAGCAAGGCGCACCCTCAGCGGTTGTAGAGGCCAGTCAGGGTGGCCATGGCGAGCGTGTTCTGGTAGATCACGAAGCGCGCCACCGCGTTCGGCGGGTTGGCCGGCAGCTCCAGCTTGGGCACACCCAGCGCGTGCAGGGTGAAAATATAGCGGTGCGCCGGCAAGCCCTTGGGCGGGCAGGGACCGCCGTAGCCGGTGGCGCCGTAATCGTTGGTGGCCTGAGTGCCGCTGGCGCCCAGGTCAGTGGCGTCGGGTGAGCCTACGCCTGCGGCGAGCTGGGTGACGGACGAATCGATATCGAACAGGATCCAGTGCCAGAAGCCGCTGCCGGTGGGTGCGTCCGGGTCGTACAGCGTCAGGGCGAAGCTCCTGGTGCCTGCCGGCGCGCCGTGCCATTGCAGCGCGGGCGAACGGTTCTGGCCGGTTCCGTCGAAGCCATTGAACTCATGCACCAGTTGCAGCCGGTCCTGATCCCTGAATTCAGGCGATATCAGTGTGAGGATGCTCACGCCATTTCCTTTGATTTACTGGATTTGAGAACCAAGGAAGCTGCATCGCCTGGATGCGCCCCAGAACCGATGCACTTATTTGTCATGGCGCCGCTTCCTCCAGCTGCGTCACGGCCTCCCCTCGCACGACACGTTCGGCGGCGGACGAATATTCAATCGTGTCTGCCCCATTGATTCCGTCATGCGGACAGGTCCGCGATAACCCGGGCATAGGCGGCGCCCATTTCCGTCGCTGTCGGATTGCGGCGCAGCGTCAGACCGCCATTGACCTGCAGGTTCTGTCCCGTCATGAAGCACACGTCGCTTGCCAACCACAGAGGCGCTTCGGCGACGTCGTCCACAGTGCCAATACGTCCGAGCGGATAGCCGGCCTCGAAGGCCCCCAATATTTCGGGGATGTTCAGGGCGTCACCCGACATCGGCGTGCGAGTGATGCCAGGAGAGATCGAATTGGCGCGGATTCCGAGATGGCCAAAGTCGTTGGCGACACAGCGCACGACGTGGTCGGTGCCAGCCTTGGTGCCCATATAGGCGGCGTGGTTCTCAAGCATGATCGTCGCGGTCGCCGACGAAATCATGATGATCGAGCCCCCCGGCGTCGGATTTTGCCTCATCGCTTTCACGAGCGCCTGCATGAACTGAAAGGGCCCCTTGAACTGGAGATCCATCATCGCCTGCAGTGCTTCCTCACCCGTGTCTTCGAACGGCCGGAGAAGTCCCCAGCCCGTGGCGTTGATGCCGACATCGACGTGGCCGTAGCGCTCTGCGCGAAGGCGACGAGGGCTTCGACGTCTTCCTTGCGCGTGAAATCGCAAAGCCGGCTGGCGCCTCCGATTTCGCTTGCCAGGTGATCCAACGGCTCCGCGCGTCGTCCAGCCACAATCACGCTGGCGCCTTCGCCGGCGAAGCGTCGGGCAATGCACTGCCCCATGTTGCCGTGGCCAGCGGCGCCGACGACGATTACGACCTTACCCTCAAACCTCTTCATGAAACTGTCCTCCCGCAAGGTTCATCGTCATTTCGCAGTCTCCAGGCTCGGGTTTATGGACCGTTGCTGATTGATCCGGTTGGTGTCGTCGGACCTGCCTTTGCCGCGCCCTGGATGCGATTTGTCTCGCGCTGCGCGGGTCAGTACGACTTCGGCAATCCGAGCGCCTGCTCGGCGACGTAGCACAGCGCGAGCTCCTGCGTCACCGGTGCGAGCAACGAAAGCACGCTTTCGCGCAGGCCGCGCTCGACGTGGTACTCCTTCGCGTAGCCGTAGCCGCCGTGCGTGCGCACCGCACGCAACGACGTCTCGAAACTGGCCTCCGCCGCCAGGTACTTGGCCGCCGTAGCCTCGACACCGCAGGGCTTGCCGGCGTCGTAGAGCGCCGCCGCCTTCCACATCAGCAGTTCGGCCGACTGCAGGTGCATCCAGCATTCCGCCAGCGGATGCTGGATCGCCTGGTTCTTGCCGATCGGCCGGCCGAACACGACGCGTTCCCTGGCGTAGTCGGTTGCCCGCGCCAGCGCTGTCTCAGCGGCGCCGAGCGCCGCAGCCGCGACGAGGATGCGCTCCGGATTCAGGCCGTGCAGCAGGTACCTGAAGCCCTGGCCTTCGTCGCCGATGCGATCCTCGACGGGGATCTCCAGCCCGTCGATGAACAGTTCGTTCGAGTCCACTGCCTTGCGCGCCATCTTGTCGATCTCGCTGATGCGCACGCGCGATCGATCGAGGTCGGTGTAGAACAGCGTGACGCCCTCCATCGGCCGCGCGCATGCCTCGATCGCCGTCGTGCGGGCCACCAGCAGGATCTTGTTGGCGTGCTGCGCGGTCGAGGTCCAGACCTTCTGGCCGTGGACGATGTAGCGGTCGCCCGCGCGGCGGGCGAAGGTTCTGATGCGTGTGGTGTCGGAACCGACGCTGGGCTCGGTCACGCCGAAGCAGGCGCGATCCGAACCGTCGATCAACGGCGGCAGCATGCGGCGCTTTTGCGCCTCGCTGCCGAACACGACCACCGGCTGCGGGCCGAACAGGTTCAGGTGGACCGACGACACCGCCGCCGAGCCGAGCTTGCCGATCGTGCGCATCACCATCGCAGCCGCGGAGATGCCGAGGCCGGCGCCGCCGTGTTCCTTGGGCATGGTCACGCCGAACCACCCGCCGCGAGCGACGGCGTCACAGAACTCGCTGGGCCAGCGTCCATCGCGGTCCCGCTCAAGCCAGTAATCGGCGCCGAAGTCGGCGCAGCGGGCCTCGACGGCGTCGCGGATTGCAAGCTGGTCGTCGGAGAAGTCGAAATTCATGCGGGGCGCTTTTGCAGCAGGTCTGCGGGGACGTCGACCGGCATGTCGAGCAGCATCTGCGCCATGCCCTTGCCGAGCGGGTCGTTGCGCAGCGACGCCATGCCGCCGCCGCCCAGCGCCCGCTCGCAGACGAGGTTGATGGCATGGATGCCGGGCAGCTCGTAACGGTGGACCGGCCCCTGCATCAGATGGCGGAGGTACTCCGCGACGCGTTCTGACGTCACCTGGTCTTTCAGCACCGGCAGCAGGGCCGGATGCCGCGCGATGAGGCCGATGTTGGAGGTGTCCCCCTTGTCGCCGCTGCGTCCGAGCGCGATTCTCACGAGCGGCACGGTCTGGCGTGGGCCGGGGGGCAGCGCGCCCTCGATGGGCGCCAGCGGTCCAGGCGCGACCTGCGGTTGCGGTGACGGCAGCGTCACGGTGTACGTCGTCTCGTCGAGCGTGACCGTCGGCGTCACCCGCGCCTTCGGAATGAGCCAGGCGAACTGCCGCAGCACCGGCGACACCGAGGGACGGCCACCGGCACCGGTCGTACCGGGTGACCAGGATGTGCCTGGTGCGGCTAACTCGCGGCTGAACATCTCCAGTGCGCGCCGGTCGGCATGCGTCACCGTCAGGCGCAACACGACTTCGCGCGTCGGCAACGGTCGCGCATGCGGCCCGTAAGCCGACTCCGTGCCGAGCAGCTCGATATGGGTGGCCAGGAAATCCACGAACCCGCTCTCATGCAGCAGCCGGCGGCCGCGCTCGAGCAGCGCCTCGCCCGTGCGTTTGGCCTTCGCTGCGGCGTCGATCCCGACGATGGTGAGCTGCCCGGACACCTTGAAGCCTGCCGGCGCGGTGGCGCTGACCTTGTAGGTGCCGGTTGGCGGGCGGCCGCGCGCGCCGGTCACGAGCACGCGATGCGGCCCGGCCTGCTCCATGCGCACCTGGCGGAAGTCGCAGGTCACGTCCGGCAGCAGATAGTTGGCCGGATCGCCTATCTCGTACAGCAGTTGCTCCCCGACGGTTGCGGGCGTGACGAGGCCGCCGGTGTCCGCGGGCTTGGTGACCACAAAGCTACCGTCTTCGCGGCACTCGACGATCGGATAGCCGATGTTCGCCCAGTCCGGCACGCTGGCCCAGTCGGTGTGCAGGCCGCCTGTCGCCTGGCAGCCGCATTCGATGATGTGGCCGGCCAGGCTGCCGGCGGCGAGCCGGTGGAAGTCGTCGGCCGCCCAGCCGAACTCGTGCATCAGCACGCCGAGGGTGACCGCACTGTCGACGCAGCGGCCGGTGATGACGATGTCGGCGCCCGCGGCCAGGGCCCGCGCGATGGGCAGTGCACCGAGATAGGCATTGGCCGTCACCAGGCGCTCCGGCATGGGCTCGCCGCTGGTCATTTCGACCGTGCCGGCCGCTCGCATCGCGGCGGCAAGCGGGAGCACGTCGTCGCCTTCGACGATCGCGACCCGCACCGGTACGCCGAGTTCGTCGGCCAGAGCCCGCACCGCCGCGGCGCAGCCCCTCGGATTCACGCCGCCGGCGTTGCTGACGATGCGGATGCCCTGCTCGACGGTCTGCTTCAGCACCGAGCGCAGCGCCACCGTGACGAAGTCGATGGCGTAGCCTTCCTCCGGCCGCTTCATGCGCGCGCCCGCGAGGATCGACATGGTGAGCTCGGCGAGATAGTCGAACACGAGGTAATCGATGGCGCCGCAGCGCACCAGCTGCAGCGGTCCGAGGCTGCTGTCGCCCCAGAAGCCTGAGGCGCCACCTATGCGCACAACCTTGCCCGGCGTCGACGATGTCAGTTGCCCGTCCATTGCGGTTTCCTTTTTTCCTTGAATGCGGTCAGGCCCTCGCGCGCGTCCTGGGTCAGGGCCAGCAGGCCGATCTGCCCTTCGCCGAAGGCGATCGCCTCTTCGAAGGACATCGAGCGCATCGCCTTCATCGCATACATGCCGCGCCGCAGCGCGGTAGGTGAGTTGGCGAGCAGCCGTGACAGCAGGCGCTCGAGCGCAGCGTCGAGGTCGTCAGCCACCTCGTTCACCAGACCGATCTCGCGTGCCCGCGCCGCGTCGATGGCCTCGCCCGTCAGGCACAGCTGCGCCAGGCAGCGCAGCGGCAACTGGGCCTGCAGCACGGCGAGCACCTGCATCGGGAACACGCCCACCTTCACCTCGGGCAGGCCGAAGCTCGCGTGCCGGGCCGTGATGGCGAGATCGCACATCGCGAGCAGGCCCATGCCGCCGGCCATGCAGGCGCCGTTGACCCGCGCGACGAGCGGCACGTTCAGCGTGCGGGCCGTGCGCAGCAGGTCGGCGTAGGCGCTGGTCGGCGTGGCGTAGTCGAACGCGAAGGCATCCCCGCCCAGGTCGGCGCCGGCGCAGAACGCCTCGTCGCCCGCACCGGTGAGCACCACCGCGCGAATCGTCTCGTCAGACCGGGCGCGATCCAGCGCTTTCTGCAAGGTGCCGATCACTTCCGCGTTGAGCGCATTCCGGCGCTCCGGACGGTCGATGGTGAGAATCAGCCGCCCGTCCTGCCGGCTGGCGTGCACGACCTCGGTCATGCTTCGACTCCCGTTGACTCGCTGCACGCCGCCACTTGCGTCACGCCCGCCTGCGCCATCTCGCGGATCTGCTGCGGCGAGTAGCCGGCCTCGGCCAGCACTTGCGCGCTGTGCTCACCCAGCAGCGGCGGCGGGCGCAGCGGCGGCAGCGGGGTTTGCGGCCATTCGCTGGGCACCGCCATGGTTCGCAGCATGCCTTCGGTGGGATGCTCGAACTGCTGGAAGAACCCGATGTCCTGCAGGTGCGGATCGTCCATCAGCGACTCGAAGGTGTGCACCGGCAACACCGGGATGCCGAGCGGCTCCAGCAGCTCGCGCCATTGCTGCGTGGTCTGCGCTTTCAGCTTGTCGGCGAGGATCTCGTACAGCGCCTCGACATGCTGCGTGCGCGATTCGCCGTCGGCAAACCGCGGGTCGCTGTTGAACCGCTCGGCCTCGCCGACCACGCGCATGAAGGCCTGCCACTGTTCGTCGGTGTAGACGACGAGGCACACCAGGCCGTCCTGCGTTGCGTACGGCCGCCGCTGCGGGTTGAGCAGCCGCGGATAGCCGAAGCCGCCGCGCGGCGGGATGAACGTGTGGCCGTACAGATGATCACCCAGCATCATCTGCGCGGTGGTCTCGAACATCGGCACGTCCACCGCCTGCCCGCAACCCGTGCGCTCGCGCGCGAGCAGGGCCGCGCAGATCACGCCGAACGCGTACAGGCCCGTGGCCCGGTCCGAGAGGTTGAGCGGGGCATAGCGCGGCACGTCGGAACCGGCCCGCACGCTGGCCTCGGGGATCGCGACGGCCGCCTGGATCAGGTCGTCGAAGGCGCGCGAGTCCGCATAGCGGCCGCGCTGGCTGAAGCCGAAGGTGCCGACGTAGACGATGCGCGGGTTCACCAGCCGCAGCGCCTCGTAATCCAGCCCGAGGCGCTGCATCGCCTGCGGCCGCACGTTGTAGACCAGCGCGTCGGCCGTCTGCGCCAGCTTCAGCAGCGCTTCCTTGCCGGCAGGGCGCTTCAGGTCCAGCATGACGCTGCGCTTGTTGCGGTTCAGGTTGAGGAACAGCGGGCCGGCGCCCGAGCGCCCGCCGGGTCCGACGGCGCGCAGCATGTCGCCGCCGGGCGGCTCCACCTTGATCACGTCGGCCCCCAGGTCGGCCAGCATCTGCGTGGCCGAAGGTCCCATGACGACTTCGGTGATGTCGATGATGCGCAGGCCGGCCAGCGGCCCACCCTGGTTCGAGTCGTTGCTCATTCTGTCCGTGCTCCTCTTTCCGGTCAGGAACCGGCTACGTCGGCGCCATTGCCGCGGATGTAGGGCACCGGTCCGATGTCGCGCGCTGCCGCGAGGGCCTCGATCGCGTATCGGATCGAGACCGCGTCATTGAGCGAGTGGAACGTGCCGTCCTCGTTGAAGCTCACTTGCGCGCCTTCGATCCAGGCGATGGTGATGGTGTCCTCGGTGTTGTCCTCGGGGGTGTAGAAGGTGTGCACCGAGCCGCCGGGCTCGTACAGGTAGGAGCCTGCCGTCTGCCGCTGCTCGGGGTACTCGCGATACGCCCAGCAGCCCTGGATCGTCCACACCTGCGCCGTACCGGTGTGGTAGTGAATCGGCAGCGAGCAACCGGGTTCCAGGATGGCCATGAAGACCCACTCGCCGCGCTCCAGGTCAAGGCGCAGCGGCTTGATGTGGATACCCGGAAAGACATCCCTGATCAGCGGGATCTGCTCGATGTTGACGGTCAGGAGCTTGTCCTGTGGCAGAGCGGGCAGCGGCAGCGGGGCGCCGGTGGACGTGGTGGGCTGCGCGAGCATTCTTGCGTTCATGAATTGTCTCCCGTTGTTACTGGATTTGAAGCAGTGGATGGAAGCCGCCCCCTGATAAGGAAGCCGGATGCAGGCTGCTCCGGCAAACAGCGCAGGGAGGCGGCGACCCCGCGCGGAAGAAACAGGAAGTCGCCCGGGGCGAGACCGAAGTCCTGCCCGTCGACACGTGCGTCGATCCGTCCTTCTTCGACGTAGAGAACCTGCTCGGCGTCAGGCTCCGCGGTGCAGACCGATGGGCTGCCGGTAGGCATGCGCAGCGCCGCAATGTCGACCCAGCGCGCGCCAGCGGTCTCGCGGTCGATGAGGGGAACCGTGCCGGTGGCGGCGTCGCCGGCGGCAAGCACGCGCACCTTGCCGTGAGCGGGCGCGGCGGCAGCGTCGTCGGGTTCCGTGATCGTGTGCGCCGGGTTCTCGCCATACGGCGGCGTATAGACGACCAGCACACGCCCGGGCTGGTCGCTGGTCACGCGAAACGAATGGAATACGCCGGCCGGCACGTAGGCCCAGGTCCCGGGCGCCATCGCTTCCACGCTGCCCGCCGCCCCCGACTCGCCGGTTCCCTCGATCATGTAGGCGCATTGCTCCAGGTGGGGGTGCGCGTGCGCCCGCGCGCCGTGCGATTTCACGATCGTGCCGACCAGTACTTCGAGCGCCGTCGCGCCGACAGTCTCGGGGCCGATCACGCGCACGTTAGAGGTGCCGGTATGGTTCGCCGGCGCGTAGGCGGCAAGATCGGCCGCCCTGACCACGGTAGGTACGGGCTTCATTCGGGCTGGCTCCATGCGATCTTGACCGCCGGGGCGGCGGCCTGCGCCGCCATGAAGCCGGAGGCATTGGGATGGTTTTCCACGATGACGGGCTGGCCCTTGCTGGCGGGCAGCGATTGGTCGAGCACGCGCGCCCCGGCGTCCCGTCCGCTTCCGACCGGAAAGGGAACGATGATCTTGATGGGCTTGGCCGGATAAGGGGCCACCGCCATCGCTTGCGGCTCAAGGACGGGGGTAGCCAGGAGGAAGAGAAGGTTCCGCATGCGCATCGAGCTCCAATCAGGACTCAACTTCAGGGACTTAAACCTAAATGCCTAATGTTAGTAGTTTAGGCATGCGCAAAGCGGCGTCAAGTCCGGGCTTACCCGACAGCCCGCCGCTGCGGCTCGGTGATCCCAGGCACGGTTTTCAGGGCGGACGCGGGGAGGTCGATCTCGGAAACGTAGCGGTCGCCCCGATACCAGGTCGCACCGGCGTACAGCACGTTGCCTTTGCCGTCAACCAGGCGTCGCGACATCTTCGCGACGGGCGAGGCAAACGGGATCTTCAGCATATCGCACAGAGGAAAATCGGCGGGTATCACGGTCACGCGTTGTCGCAAGCGTTTGCAGCGCGCGCCAAGTTTGTCGAGCACCGCGGCGAGCAGTTTCCGCTGCATGGCGATGTCCTTGGGCAACGATTCGAAAACCGGCGTCGGCACATAGATTTCGGCGTAGCAGAACGGCTCGCCGGAATAGGAGTGCAGCTTGCGGACACAGACGTATTCGTCGGCCGACCGGCCATCCGGTCCGAGCAGTTCTTGTGGCACAAGGGTGCGGCGCCGGACTTCGAGTATCTCGAAGGCAAGCGCCTGCGGTGCGGCGAAGGGGTTGTTGATCACCTGTTCGAGGTCGCCCGTGACGGCGGGCAGCGCTGCAACGTGGGTCCCGACGCCCCGCTGGCTGCGGATAAGCCCTTCCTTGGAAAGCAGCTCGTATGCTTGCCGAACGGTGATGACGGCGACGCTCAGGTCGTCCGCGAGTTGCGTGATCGGCGGCAGCTGCGTGCCGAGCGGGTACTCGCCCTTCGCAATTCGGTGCCGCAGCAGGGACGCCAGCCGGTGATATTGCGCAACGCCGCGCTCGGCTGGCAGCTCCGGCCGCGCGGTCTCCATGTGTCGCTCATCCGCCATCATATAAATCCTAATTAACCAACTTTCGAATTATATGTCAGCGATGCGCGAGCAGTCGCTCGCGTTTCTGGCACACCCAAACAACTTTCCTTGCTGCTCATGCACCAGTCGTGCTTTTGGGCGACTTTCGGCCAGTTTGAGACGTTCGACATCATGGGCCAGATCGCTGACAATCTCGGCAGCAAGCTGGCCGAGCCCAGAGAACCCTCGTGTTGGCAAGCGACGGATTGACCGACGCCAACGACTTCGGCAGGTAATGCCGTTGGGCGTCTCGAGCCTCGTGCTAGTACAACGGAGAACACATGCGAACGACAAATATGAAACTCTCGCACACGATCAGGATTCTTATCGCAACGGTCGGTCTCTCGGCGCTCGGTGCGCATGCAGCCGACGAAGCCAAAGTGCTGCCGTTTGAAACTCATGCCGCGTTCTTCTCTAGGGAGACACAGCAAAAGACACCATTGGACCCACAGGTTTTCGTCGAGCAACCGGGTGCCCCCGCCGCTACCGGGCCGCAAGGGATTAAGCGAAGCGCTGGCCTTCGCAATGCGCTAATCGCTGACACGCCGACGCTGCCTTTGAAGACCGCTACCGGCCAGCGGATGAATCTGACCTTGGGCGCCTGGCTTGGTGCCAGAGGGGAAGCGATCCTGACGCCGCAGCCGGACGGGCGTGAGAAGGTAACTGTCGTGCTTTCTGGTCTTAAGCCCAACGGACACTACAGCCTTTTCGAAAATCACTTCAATGAGAAGCCGATCGGCTTCACGCCGCTTGATGGTAGCGGTCAGGACAACGACCTGGTAGCAGACGCCGAGGGCAACGCGGCGCTCACCACGATCGCACCAGTGCCGCTGACGCACGACAACGCTGTACTCGTGGTCTATCACTCCGACGGAAAATCACACGGCAAGCAGCGCGGCGAAATTGGCGTAACGGCGCACCACCAACTCATCGCGAGACCGTAACTTTGCTGTTGTTCATGCGTGAAGGGCTGCTTCAGAGCAACGCTAACGTCCCTTGTGGGTCGTCTACGGTCTCCGAACCGTGTTAAGGCGGAACGCCGAAACGGATGTGAAAATCCCTTGCGGGTGCCACGGCGCGTCCGATACTGAAAGTGCTTTGCGGGTGCCCGCTACCGAAGTTAGTGGCAAAGTCATCGGCAAGGTGAACGGACTACGCAATGGAGGCTGACTATGAACCAGTCAAGTTCCGCTCAAAGGCGGGAGAAAATATCCTACGAGGTGTCAGGCGAAAATTCGAAATACACGCTGCTTCACCTGCTGGACGTTGAAGACATACCGGGGCATTCGCTCGCACTCTATGAACTGCATCGCACCTTTCCCAAGGGCGCGTTGATGTTTGCTGGCGTAAGCGTCACGGAGCAATGGATGCGCGGCACCGTTGACACCGTCGATGGCAACGGCACCGTCATCGGCTATGGGTTTTACAACCTGGAAGACGGCGACAAGATTTTCGGCAAGTTTGACGGGATCTCACAGTCTGCAACCGGCCAGTCCGCCGATGTCCGCACCGTCATAGGAAGCACGGTGCTCACTGGCGGCACGGGGAAGCTGCGTGGCATTTGCGGCATCCTTCACTTTGTGACCAACACGGACGTCTCACAGAACCTAAATGAGAGTAAATGCGAGGGCGAGTACTGGATGCAAAAAGGCTAGTCCGGGCCTCACGGTGCCTTGCACGCGGCCCAGCGCAAAGCTCACTGATCAGAAGCCTCCGCTGAAGCTCAAGGAAATCTGGGCGATCTGCGAAAAGCTGAAGGCGGATACGACCTCGCGATGTTCAGTTCAATCTACGGGAGGGTCACTACCTGAAATACGCCGTTACCAATTTATAACGTGCAACATGGAACCCTGACATAAGCTGAATGGAAAGTGTGAGGCGCATGTCGCCGCGCGAATAACGAGGGAGCATGTCATGAACCCGCTCGATGCAGCGTTGCGCGCCGGCAGCGCCGTTGCAGTTCTTGCGTTGTCCGGCGCGCTGTCTGGTTGTTACTACGTACCGTACGGCTACTATCCGGGCTACGGGTATTACCCGGGCTATCCTGCTACCTATTCCACTGCCTATCCGAATGGCTATCCCGCCGTGCCGACGGCGGCCACGCAGCATGGCGTGCCCGTCGCGCCCGGGGACCCGACGCAGCAGGCTCCGGCGCCAGAGGACTTCAACATGCCCGACGGCACGTCGCCCGACGGGCCGCCATCGACGTACGATTTCGCCCCCGCGCCCGCCTATGGCGCGCCGGCGTACTATCCAATCGCCTATCCACCGGTCTACCCCTACGCGTATCCATACCCGTACTACGGGTACTGGCCGGGCTACTACTGGTGGCCGTCGGTGTCGTTCGCCTTCTGGGGCGGGTGTTGCGGCGGTTACAGCCACTACCACTATGGCCATCACACGTACTGGGCCGGCCACGGCTACTCGGGCCATGGGTACTATGGACACGGCTACTACAGCCACGCTTACTCGGGAAATGGACAGGGTGCGTGGAGCGGCAGTCACGCCAGCTGGGGAGGTGGTAGCTACGGCAGCAGCGCTTCGGGCGCCGGTCACGCGAACTGGGGCGGCGGCGGCGGTGGCGGCGGCGGTGGCGGCGGCGGTGGCGGCGGCGGTGGCGGCGGCGGTGGCGGCGGCGGTGGCGGCTGGGGCGGCGGCGGCGGCGGCGGTGGCGGCGGTGGCGGCTGGGGCGGCGGCCGTTACTGGGGTGGCGGCGGCCACGGCCGATCGCATTGAACCGGGCGTACGGCGCACCGCGCGACGGGTATCGCGCGCGGCGAATGGCCGGAGCTGGGACGGCGAACGCAATCCTTCCCCCCATCGAGTCGGAATTCGCGAGGGCTCAGCACCCTGACCACGAAGACTGGCCTTACCGACCTAGTCATGCTCGTAGCACGGGTTGTTCGGCCCCTGCTTTTCAAGTACTGTTAATCTTCGAGGAGACACCGCCATGCCTAACGACATTCTTCTCGTCAACGAACGCGGCTACATCGTCTACGCCGACCCTGATGCTGGCCGAAGACGAGAACTATCTCGCGTTCCTTCGCATCCACGCCAACATTTCTAAATCCAACCCGAGGCCGGATAAGCTGCGCAAGGAACATTCGAACTGGACTTGAACGACCGAGTATCGGGTCGTCAAGTGCCTTTCGCGCTCTTGGAACAACGTTTCATCGGTACATCGCGCGCACCGAATCCTTCAGATACTTCAGGTCCGAGCGTTCGTGGCCCACGCACCAGGAGAGATAGTCCACCGGCACGGTGAACATCTTGTCCTGCGAGAGCGTCGGCTCCTCTTTTCACGGCTGAAAACGGCCAGTACTTCCCGGCGCCGCCTCGAAGCGTCAATAGCCTTTCGTATAGAGCGTCAGATGGTTACTCACCGACGTTACACCCGGCACGCCCTTCGCCACTTCCGCGGCCTGCTGGATCTGAGGACCGTCCGACACGCTGCCGGATAATGTCACGACACCGCCGCGCGCCTTGACGAATACGTTCGACACGTTGAAGTTGGGCGCTTTCGACAACGCCTTGCGTACATCCCGAGCCAGCTTCTTGTCCGCTGGCGTCGCCTTGCCTGAACTTGCAGCCGGACTCGAGCCCATCGGCATAGCGTTGCTGGCTTGCGCGTAGACGTTCGACGTCAACGTCACGCATCCCACGACGACGAGCAGATTCACGACGTTCCATGCTTTCATGATTGCCTCTCTCGTTCGGCCTGGCAGATGGTGAGTCAAAGATAGCCAACATTCCGCTTCTAACAAAGCTGCTTGCACGATTAAGGAAAAGCCCGGATCCAGACGCGCGCCCGCTGGCAGGCCGATCATCGGGCGAGTTTGCGAATGAGCAGCCGCAGTATCGTTGGCGAGGCTTCACCGCAGATCCGAACGCGTGACGCATTGGAAGCCACCTCACCACGTGCACGACCAGCATGCTGAAAGGTTACGCCTCAACGCGCTGCACGGAGGCGCCCGACTCCAATACACATGGCAAGGAACGCTGAACGCCTCAACTGGCGCGTGTTTGCGCTCCAGCTAGCGCCCGTGTGGTTATGACGCTCGTAGTCTTTGTATCGGACGTTGAAGCTGAGTACTTCGAGGCAGGCCGTCAAAGCTCTCCTTTTGACCGTCGCGCGCGGCTCGTGTGGCGCATAGACATCCGCGTGAACGGCCGCTGTACTTTGGAAGTTGCTGTTGCGGTCTTTCCACGTCGAAGGGCAGAAGTGGCTCGCGTGCCGTTGATCGACGTCGGACAAAGATCGGCCAGGAAGAGACCTTCTTCCTAAGCGTCGCGAAGACATTCAGACGGCGGTTCCATTCAGATAACGGTCATTGACGAACACGACACGTAAGCTCAGCAGGCCTCCGAATTTCACGATAAACCCATCGGTGTCGTATCGGATTCCACGCGCGAAGATGCAGGACGTCCGCGGATCGCGGTGACTATGCAGCACGTCGTGCTCACCCGCGTATTCGAACCCGGCTGCGCCCGATGATCGACGATTACGTAATGGCCGCCCGGCATCAACACGCGAAAAACGGCGTCGTTGAATGCATGAACGTCGACGGGGACCATCTTTGGCGTGTGGAGATCGTGGTAGTTCCGCGCGATGCAAAACGCGTAGATCTGTTCCGTCGGGCGCCCGCTTTTCCGGCAATCCCTGTCAGCAGCACGGCATTGTGCCGCTACCGCGCGAACTGTTCGACCTCCGACTGTCCCGCCTCGATGCGCTCGATCTTTGTCAGCTCGGCGGGAATCGCGGCGAATACGCGTCCGTGGTCTCCGGCCAGTGACGCGAACAAGCGAGTGAAATATCCGCGATACGGCAGAAAGATCGCCTGGCCCGATGTCGATGAAGCGAAGCACATCGGCGACGCGATCTCGCCCGTCGCGGGCGCGATCGCGGTGAGGCCGTGTGTTATCGGTGAGTGCCGCTTCGATCTGTGCGTCGGTCGAGCGTGCCATGGTCGTGCGCAACACGGCTCAAACCGCTGCAATGCAATCTATCTCGATATCGAAACGTCCGGGCCATGCGGGCACGTTCACGAAGATCCGTGCCGGTGGCCGGGGGCCAAAAAATCGTGCATAGATTTCATTGACGATCGGGAACATCTCGACGGATGTGCAGTAGACGTTGCACTTGAGCACCTGGTCGAGCGACGATCCGCCGGTCTCGACGCAGAGCTTCAGTTGCTCCAGCACGCGTCGAGTTTGCTGTTCGATCGGCGCATCCAGCACTTCGCCGGTCTGCGGATCGAATGGCGGCAAGCCCGACACGTAAAGCGTGTCGCCGTGACGCGTGGCAATGGAGGTGGGTGCCTTCCAACGCTCGAGCCAGTTGGACAATGGTTCGACACGGATGATTTCGCGAGCCATCTGTTTCTCCTTGAGTGACGGGATCGATGTTAATGGCGCGCGTCAAGCGTCGGCAGCGAACAGTGCATGGAGATCCGAAGCCGGTGGGGCATCTGCGAAGCCGTCGAAGCGTCCGTCCGAAAGCGCCTGGGCGGAGCGCATGAGGCCGCCCCAGGCGCTCCGCGCGAGTGCACCGCCCACGCTGACGCGCCGCACGCCCAGCGCTGCCAGTTCTGGCAATGTCAGGACCGGGTTCGCGCCAATCAGTACGTTCACCGGTTTGGGCGAGACCGCCGCGACGACGGCCTCGATCTCTTCGCGCGTCCGGATACCCGGCGCGTACAGGCAGTCCGCGCCGGCCGCTGCGTAAGCCTTCAGACGCTCGAGCGTGTCGTTCAGGTCGGGCACACCAACGAAAAAATTCTCCGCGCGGCCGATCAGCAGCGTATCGCCACCGCTATCGTCGATCGCTTGCCGCGCCGCTGCGAGCCGCGCCACGGCGATCTCTATCGGCAACAGAGGCGCGGCGGCATCGCCGGTCGCATCTTCGATCGACAGGCCAGCCACGCCGGTGGCGACCGCGAGTTTCACGCTCTCGGCAACGCCGGCCGCATCGTCGGCAAAGCCGCTTTCGAAATCTGCATTGACCGGCAGATCGGTGGCCTCGACCATCGCGCGCAAGTGCGCGAGGATGTCGTCGCGGCTCGCCTGGTTGTCGGCGCGGCCGGTCGACCACGCATAGCCGGAACTCGTGGTCGCGATAGCCTGGAAGCCGAGGCTCGCGAGATAACGTGCGCTGCCGGCGTCCCAAGGGTTCGGCAGCGTGAAACAACCGGATTCGTGTAGCGCCCGGAATGTGGCGCGCTTTTCGGCAGTGGTGCGTGGCATGGCAGAACTCCCAGAAGAGGGGGAAGCCCTTGCGGGCTTCCGAACGCGTTCAGGCGATTTCCGTTTCGACCACCGGGAAGTCGATCTCCGTGTCGAACACATTATTGACGAAATTCGTCAACATGAACTGCGCACTCAGCGCGATGATCTCGACGATATTGGCATCGCTGTACCCGGCGGCTCGCATCACGTCGAGGTCCCCCGTCGCTACTTTGCCGCGCGTTTGCATCAGCTTGCGCGCGAACGCCACCGCGGCCGTCACGCGGGGCACGTCCGAGTCCCCGAGTCTGTTGCGGCGAATCTCATCGCTGGAAAGGCCGGCAAACTGGGTGGCTGCGTAGGTGTGGGCGCTGAGGCAGTACTGGCAGCCGTTGACCTGCGACACGGCCAGTGCAATGCCGTCGCGCGTCTTGATGTCGAGTGTTTTGGAGAGAGCGCTCTGCAGGCCGGCCCACCCGTTCAGCGCCTGGGGGCTTTGTGCCATGATGCGGAACAGGTTCGGCGTGAGCTTGAGTTGCCGCGACACGGCGTCGACGACGGCCTTGGACTCGGCGGGAATATTCTGCGGAATAGCGATGCGGCTCATAGTACTGCTCCTTGGGTTCGGTTCGAACTGCGGATGATGGCTGCGGGAACAGGTGTTCCTGCATTGAGAAGCAGTCTAGGAGCGATCACCGCGCACAGGATCCGGCAAATGTGCGCAAAAGTCCGGCTCGTGGGTCGCCACTCGGCGCTTCGGGCGTCGAGCGGGCGAGTCAATCCGCGCGGTGCGGATCAGGATGAGGATGGTGTTGCTCGATACTCGGCGGGCGCCGCGCCATAAATTTCGCGGAAGGCGCGTATGAAAGCTCCGCGGCTCGCGTAGCCGGCGTTGTGCGCCACCTGGTCGAGCGCGAGATCCCCGGCGCGCAGTTGGGCGGCGGCCTGGCGCATTCGGATGTCGCGAAGCACCTGCATCGGCGGCTGGCCGAAGGCCGCCGAGAAGCGCGCCATGAACGCGGAGCGGCTCAGACAGGCGATCTGGGCAAGACTTTCGACAGTGTGCGGCGCGGAAGGCCTCGCGGTCATGTCGGCGAACGCGCGCGCGATCTGGGGGTCACCGAGCAGTGCGAAACGTTCCATCCACAGCGCGCTGGTTTTAAGCGAGCGGCGCACGAGCGCAACGATCACCTGCTTGAGCAGCGCGCCCGACATCGCACCGGCGCCGATTTCCTGTGCCATCAGCTCCTCGAAGGCAGTGCGCAGATAGACGTCGAGCCGGTCGGACGGATCGAATTGCTCGACGATCGGCATCGAGAGCATTTCGAAGAGATTAATCGAGGCGCCGAAAGCTGCGGTGAAGTAACCGCAGATCATCACGGTCATGGGCTCAGTCGATCCGGCGCGGAACCGGTTGATGGAATCGACGACACGCTTATGCTCGCGGCCGGATACGACGACCGGTGCGATGCCCGCCTGGTTTGCGGGCACCTCGAGCTTCAGCGGATGTCGCGGTGGGACGATCAGCAGCGTGTGCGGTGTAAGGGGTACCGAATCGGCGCCTCCGATGTGTAGAAGCCCGCTGCCGGAAAGAATGTAGTGGATGCCGGGCGCGTCGTTGCCGTCGAGTTCGAGCACGAACCCCTCGCTGACGAGACACTCGGACAGGCCTAGGACGCGGATCTCAAGCAGCGCGATGAGTTCATCGAGGTGTGCTGCGGAGATGCGCGCAAACGACGACAAGGGCGTTGAGATGGACATTCGTTCGAAAGAACGCGGCAATGCCGGCCAAAGCTGGAACGCGATGACGGATTGTCGCACGACTGCAGCGGGCTGCGGACTTGCCACGGCAGGCCAGGTCGCGTGTCGGCGACCTCCCTAGGGAAGACGGAGAGAACTAGCTGTAGCAGCACATACTCATCACTCTCCGTCGCTTTTGCACAGACAACGGCCGTACGGTTGAAGCACGGGCGACCGGCCGCAGTGGGTCGATCACGGCCTTCGGCATCGGGCAGTAGTCGGTCATGAGCGCTCGTCCGGACAGGTGCCACGATCGCCAACATGTAACCTCGGCTAGCCCACCTACACTGCCAAGGAGTTGTTGGGCTCGGTGCGGACATACGGGCGCAGATCACTTCATGAAACAGTTGAGGAACACCTCGGTCGTCGTGCAGGCGGATCCACCGCGCGCGTTAGCGTTTGTTGCGCATCACTCGCTGACTGTGCGCAGTGAAGGCGAGGAGTGGCAGATGGATTTCGCCAGCGAAATTGACGACCTTGCCAAGGCGCTGGAACGGCTCGGGATCGATACAGGCCAGGGGCTCATTACTCCGATGAAACGAGACGATGAAGACGACGAATGATGCTCTTGACGTGTCGCCTGTGGCGCTTCCGGATGTCCATGATGGGCTCACCAAGGTACTGTTCAAACGTACAGTAGCGCGCGCTTCACCTAACGGCCTAGACTTAACACGTGGACAAGAACGCGGAGTGAGTTATGGTCACCAGGACTGTCCGACGGACACTTTCCGGTCTGACTTCAGCGATTGCGCAAGCGCCGAAGAGTAAGCATCGGATCGAACATACCGTGAAATCGGCTCAGCAAATGGCCGACGAGGCCTGGAGACGGACGACTCACGGACTGCACAACTCCCTGATGCGTAAGGATCCGAAAGGGTGATTTTCGCAAGCCAGACGCAAGACTGAGCTCGCCGGGTTGGACGCATATGCTGTTTCTCCCAGAACCGGATGCGGAGGCACACTATGTCGAGCAAAAGCGATAGGGACAACAGATCCAATCAATTGAATCCCAACAATCCAGCGTACGCGAGTTCTCGCGCGGGCAACTTCCGCGATGATGATGACGATTGGGAACCCGTCTCTTATGTCGATCGATACTTTTATACTCCGCCTCGCGCGACCACGTTTCAGGCGATAGGGCAGTACGGAGTTGGGGTGGTTTCGCAAGAAGGGGAAGCGAGGTTCGTTACATTTCGTCTGGAAGCCACCACTAGCGCGACCCTCCTTTATACCCACGCAAGCTTGCAGTCGCGCGTAGAGGACTATTTCGAGCGTTTCGCGATCCATGTCCATGGGCTGTTCCACACGCACTTCAAAGCTCCGCCGGTCTTGTATGTCCAGTTTGATGGAACATCTGGCCGGCTACCGTGGCACGTTCCGCTCAACCTGGAACAACCCGAGACGATGCAGACGTTTCTGATGTCGCACAAGCCGCACATGAACTGTGCACCCGCTCCGGATGCAGTTATCGAACTGTTATGTGACCGCCTCAGTGAACCAAGCGAGGATTGGGGTACTTTCGAAGCCCTGGATCGAGACACTTCGGATCTGACATTCGTCTACGCCAGGCGCTGCAACGCTGAGATTCAGAGAAATTCCAAAGGATTGTGACAAAGCAGCAGGTGCGCTCAATCGGCCTAATGCCCTACATCCTGTCGCGCGATGCACCGTGCGCTTCTAGCCGGAACCCCGGGATCGGTCGTCTTCTGTCGAGTGCGGTCGGGCCGATTGACAGCCGCCGTCGTCGGTTCAGGATCGGACCGTGTGCGGCCATGAACGGTCACGGGCTGGCGGGTTGGCCCGGACGATCAATCATCGGCTCGACTCAGAATACGGCCATTCGGCCTGCAGTCGCATGCGTGACGGCGTTGGTGCATAGAGACGGGCATTGGGCAACGGTGGGACTCAGCCGAACGTGAACGCGTAAGCCAACACGCCAGACGCCAGGAAGGTGATCTCGAAGGTGCGTTCGCCGCTGCCGTTGGCCTGCCGCACGAGCTGGTAGAGGCGCTGCCCGGTGACCGTGCCGTTGCCATACACATCGATGTCCGTGCCGCGGTCGGCGCCCGGCGCCTTGCCGTCGATCAGCACGCGAAAGCGCACGGGCTTGCCATCGCGACCGGGGCCCAGCACCAGGTGCAAGTCGCGGCCACGGAAGCGATAGACGATACGTCCGTTGGGGCTGTCGAGCCGCGCATTTTCGTCGCTCACCGACCAGCGCCCGTCGAGCGCCCACTGGTTGGCCATCAATGTCGGGGGCGCATGATACGTCGAGGTCGTGTCCTGCGTCATCTGGCCGCCGGCGAAGTTCTGCGCGCGTGCGTAGCCGACGTAGGTTTCCGGCGAGCGACTGGCATCGCCTGAGCCGGCGGCGGCCTGTGCGCCCTGCGCGTTCGGTTGCACGTAGCCACCCGGCAGGTCCTTCTGGCCGCCCTCGGTGAGCAGCCGGCGGATCACGTCCTCGCTTTGCTGGTAGTCGCCTTCGCCAAAGTGGTGGTGACGAATATGCCCCTGCGGGTCGATGAAGTAATGCGCGGGCCAGTACTCGTTGCCGAAGGCCTTCCAGATGGCGTAACCGTTGTCGATTGCGACCGGGTAGTCCACGCCCAGGTCCCTCACGGCGTGGATGACGTTGACCGGATCCTTCTCGAACGCGAACTCGGGTGCGTGCACGCCGATCACCACCAGGCCGTAATCCTTGTACTTGTCAGCCCAGCCCCGCACGTAGGGCAGCGCGCGGATGCAGTTGATGCAGGAGTAGGTCCAGAAATCGACCAGCACCACCTTGCCCCGCAGCGACTGCGCCGTGAGCGGCGGGCTGTTGAGCCACTGGGTGGCGCCATCGAGCGTGGGCAGATCGCCTTCCACCGGCAGCGTGTCGCCGGCCTTCACAGCGATCTGCACGAGAGGCGGAGGACGCACCGCGTCGATCAGCTTCTGTTCGATGCCGCCCGTGCTGGCCAGCGACACGCGTGTCAGCAGCCCGGTATCCAGCCCCAGCGCGATGGCGGCCACACCTGCCAGCACCAGCACGCCCAAGGCGCGGCGCACCCATTCGCCAGCGCCCAGCGAGCGCTTCATCAAGGCGAAGACGCGTCCGCCAATCAGCAGCGCCAGCGCGAGCGAGGTCGCCGCGCCCGCCGCGTAGGTGAGCAGCAACAGCGTCGTCTGGACGCTGGCGCCCTTGAGAGCGGCGCCCGTGAGTAGCAGGCCCAGGACCGGGCCGGCGCAGGGCGCCCACAGCAGCCCTGTGGCCACGCCCAGCCCGGCCGCCGAGAGCACCGAATCGTCCTGGCTCCCGGTGTGCTCGGTGAGCTTGTTGCCGAGCGCCACGAACGGACGGGTGATCCATTCCGCGACGCGCTCCGAGAGCAACGTCAGGCCAAGCACGGCAAGCACCGCCAAGGCGACGAAGCGGCCGTACTGGTTGGCGCGGACGGCCCAGCCGCCGCCAACAGCGGCCAGCGTGGCGACCACGGCGAAAGTCAGCGCCATGCCCACCAGCATCGGCAGTCCATTGCGCGCGAACGGGCGGTCTGCTCGCGAAAATACGAAAGGCAGCACCGGCAGGATGCACGGACTGAGGATGGTCAGTGCACCGCCGAGGTAGGCAAGGATCAGTAAGAGCATGGTGGCGACATCCGTGAAGGGTTAGGGGTATGTACCGAGCTGAGCGACATCCACCCGCGATTGCCGCGATTTGACAACCCACGTGGGTATCTGCGATGGGGGCGGGCCGACTGGCGACGGTGTCGGCCGTCGGCGCCAAGCCGACAGGTGCCCCATCGAGACGATTACCGGTCAGTTCGTCGACTTCGCGGCAACCTCAATCACTCGCGCGACCGCGGCCGGCTGAGAGATAAAGACAGCGTGGCTTGCGCTCACTTCGGTCACCTTGGCACCCGAGCGTTGATACATCCAGCGCTGAAGCTGGGGGCTCACCATATGATCCTGGGTAGTCAGGATGGCGTAGCTGGGCTTGGTTCGCCATGCCGCCACAGAGACCGGTGCGCCCAACGCTTTCTCGGCGAGTTGATCCTGCGAGTCCGCCAGGAATTGCGCGTCCGATGGCGAGACGTCCGCTGCAAAGTTCTCACGGAATTTCGCCGGCGGGAGGAAGAAATACTTGTCCGGCGTCGCTCGCATCGCATCGTTGGGCGCGGCGAACTTCTGCAACAGCTGACCGCTGGCTTCGCCGGCGTCGGGTTGCAGTGCGGCCACATAGACGAGCGAGCTGACCTTCGGGTCCGCACCTGCCTCCGTGATCACGGAGCCGCCATAGCTATGGCCGACCAGCACAACCGGGCCCTGCTGCTGATCAATGACGCGCCTGGCGGCATCGACGTCTTCTGCAAGGCCCGTAAGCGGCTCCTGCACGATCGCCACATGGTAACCATCCTTGACCAGGATGTCGTGGACGGCCCGCCAGCCGGAGCCATCCACCAGTGCGCCGTGAACAATGACAACATCTTTCGCAGCCGCCTTTGCCTCGGCGTGAGCCATCGTGGCGCCCAGGGCAATCAGGGCCGCAATCGCCAGGTTCTTTCGCAGTGCAAACATTTTACTCTCCAGGATTGTCTGTAGTTGCCCGTCGTTTCGCGCAATCACACTTGACGGGCGAGGATTGATCGGTGATAGATAACCGGGAATCAGGCCAGCTCGTTCTTCATCGCCAGAACGTCGATCAGCTCGACCGACGGCGGACTTGCCAGCATCTCCTCGACTCGCGTCATCAGCGAGTTGGCCATGTCGCCGGCAAGGTGTGCCTGGCGATCCTCTTCGCTCGCGAAGGCGTCGAAGACGCCGAACGTCGTCGCCGAGAGCTTCAGGGCGAACCAGATCGGTGTGGTCGCCTCCCGATTCGTCATCTCCAGGCCGGCGTCGAGGAAGTCTGCTACCGCCTGCTCCTTTCCCGGCTTGGCTTCAAGTCGTACGAATAGTGCTTTCTTGATCATCTTTGCTCTCCAGTTTGCGCGCGACGAGTTCACGCGTTGGTCCAGACTTTACAAACAGAGCGCCCTTGGAGATACTGTCTCAATCGACAATTTTGGTATCGATCCTGCCATGCGGATTTTTGTCCTTGCGCTGGAGGGGGTGTTCGACACCGGCCTCTCCACCGTGCTCGATGCCTTGACGACGGCCAACGAACTTGCGCGCGCGACCGGGATGGCCACACCGGGCTTCGAAATCACCGTTGCGGGGATGCGGCCAGAGGTGCGCACCGCGCTCGGGCTGCAGGTTCCCGTCCGCGACACGACAGACGGACCCGCCCCGGATTGGGTTGTTGTACCGGCTCTCAACAGGACGACGACGGACCTGCTCGTGCCTTCGCTCGGCCGGGCCGACGTGATCGATGCGCTTGGTGCATTGCGCGCGTGGCACAGTGCCGGCGCACATATCGGAGCCGCCTGTACGGGTACCTTCGTGCTGGCCGAAAGCGGCTTGCTCAATGGGCGTGAAGCCACCACCACCTGGTGGCTCTCGCCGATGTTCCGGCAGCGTTACCCTGAAGTGCACCTGGATGCGCATCGCATTATCGTTCCCAGCGGCAGCACGGTGACGGCAGGGGCCGCTCTGAGCCATCTCGACCTTGCGCTCTGGCTGATCCGCAACAACAGCCCTGAGCTTGCGGCGCTCGTGGCCAGTTACCTCGTATTCGATTCGCGGCTGTCGCAGTCTGCCTATGCGATCTCCGATCACCTGGCCCATTCGGACCCGCTCGTCGAGCGTTTCGACCGCTGGGTGCGCGAACACCTCGACACGGCAATCGCACTCGACGACGTCGCGGACGCATTGGCGACGAGCAAGCGGACATTGACGCGACGTCTGAATGAAGTGCTCGGTAAAACGCCCATCGAGTACATCCAGGATCTGCGGGTCGAGCGCGCCGTTCATCTGCTGAAAACGAGCAAGGTCAGCGTGGATCGCATCGCCGAGCAGGTCGGCTACGCCGACGGCGTCACCTTGCGCACGCTGCTGCGGCGGCGCATAGGTAAGGGGGTCCGTGAGTTGCGGGCGTCATGAGTCTTATCGACCAATGGAGTATGCCGGTGGTCGTGCTCGACCGATCCCACCGGGAGGATTTGCCAGCTGAAGCGAGGGGTCGAATGACGGCTTCGCCCTGGAAACGGCTATCATTCAGAGTAAGCAGGTAAGACCGCTTCACGCCCTGAGGCGGTCCGTCAAGTTTTTTTCCGGGGGCATGTGCAGCCCTGAGGCGGTCCGTCAAGTTTTTTTCCGAGGGCATGTGCAGCCCACATCCTTGACCTTGTAGTCTCGGGCGTCGCGCATGCACGAGCGCGCCTCCCGTTGAGTAGCGTCAACGCGCGGGAACGCGTCGGCCAAGAACACGACATCAGGCGTGATGCGAACAAGACGCGCCGTCGTCAGCCGAAAATCTCGAGGCCATTCTCTATTACTTTGGATCACGTTTGTCACTACACATTTGAGTCGTGACGACAAACCTATATAGAACAACGTTTTCGCGCGATCGGTCCCCACGCGCGCAAATCAGAAGTCGCAAACAAATGAGGATGCGCCGGTCTTTTCGCAAGAAGTCTTACACGTAAAGTCGTGACAGCTGCGTACCACGGGTTCGCGCGGGGGGCAAAATCCACGCTCTCTCCAACGCCTGAACGAGCGTTGCAAAAAATTCGTATACGCATTCTCTTCTCGTTGAACGTCCTCCTCGTCAGCAAGCACTAAATCAAACGTTCGAACCAACCGTCGTTGTAAGGGACGGAACACGCTTCCTTACGTAACGCTATCGACACTACGCAACGCCTTTGGCGACCCGAGGATCCATTCGTGCCCGAACGTCAGATGAAGGATCAAAAACCTTAAACAACGCAAGCGAGCTACGAGAAAATTAAAATTAGCAATTCCGCGCTGCGGGCCGCCAACCCGCTAACCATCGGATTACCCAACTGCAACGACTCAAGCTTGATTTGCAGTGTTGTATCGGCCGCTCGCGGGTGCAAACGCCGAAGCTGTGCCGAGGGGTGCGAGGCTGGATTTGCAAAAAGTTCGCTCAAATACCTCGCGACTCTGTCCCCTCCGTGCCATGAGTTAGCTTGACCACGAAAGAATTCTGGCTCTTTTGAAAATGCAGTGGGTAACGGGGCTCACGAGGCATGCGGGTTGAAGCCGGAGAAATCGAGCTTGCCAGCAACGAGAAAGAGGACCGTGCGCATCGTCGCGAAGCGCGTGTAGCCGCGAGCCTTTCGCTTGGCCGCTTGAAACAAGCCGTTGATTGCTTCGATGAAACCGTTGGTCTGGCGCGTCTGAGTCCAGGCGACGATGCCGTCGAAGTGCCGACGAATCAGACGCGCGACGTCCTTCATCGGCTCGACTTTCGAGCGCATGACGTTGGTGCACCACTGCCGCAACATCTCGGAGACGACATGGATTTGCTTGCGCTCGAGAATCTCGCGCAGTTGCTCGCGATACAGCCATGCGCGGGCGGTGCGCTTGGTGGCGTACTGCCTGACCAGCGCCTCGAGGTCGGTCAATTGCGCCAGATTCAGTTTGTTGGCGTCCTTGAGCAGCGTCCAGCGCATCCCTTTAAGTTGTGGGTCGGCTTTCTGTTGTTGGCGGCGCACCGTATCAAGCGCCTTGGACGCGTGGGCGACGACGTGAAACTTGTCGAACGTCAGCCGCGCATTGGGCAGATGTTCGCCCACGCCTTTGATGAAGGCGGGCGACATGTCGATGCTCACCGAGGTGACCTGCTCGGGCGTGCCGTGGTGTCGGCTCAGATATGCCGCGAAGCCTTCAATCGTCTTCGCGTCACGCCCGGGCGTGACGAACACGACCCGTCGCGCCTGCATGTCGGCGACCAGCGTCAGATACTCGTGGCCGCGCCGGTACGAGGTTTCGTCAATAGCTACCGTGCTCACGTCCGACAGGTTCGCCGACGCGAGCGCGAGTTCCACATAGCGCGAACAGATGGCGTGCACGCGGTGCCACGACAGATTGACGATGCGTGCCACCGCGGCAAACGGCATCTGCTGCGCCAGCATCAGCACCAGCGCTTCGAACAGCAACGTGAAGCCGTCGAGTTGGCCGACCCAGTCGGGTTCCACCAGCCGTACCGCGCCATCCGGCAAGCGCACTCGCGGTACCCGCACTTCCAGATAGCACTCGTGCTGGAAGAAATTCAGGTGGCGCAGTCGCTTGATTTGCGTGTCATGCACTGGGTGCTCACCGGCGACCCCGGGGTAGGCGAAGCGGCTGCCAGCGACAAAGTCCACGGCAATCGTGAGCTGCCGTTTGGCCGTGTCGAAGTCGACGCCTTGCACGTACCACGGGGCCTTGATTCCCAAGGCGGCTTCAAAGAGTTGATTCGTCATGTTCGCTTCGTCTCGCATGGCTGGTTGCCGCATTCTGCCGCAACCAGCCATGCACCAGCTTGTCGGTTCAGGGCGCCTCAAGGGTTCGCTGCGCCGGGCTCACGCCCGCCCTTGACCCGCCAAATCACCCACTCGGGTTTCAAAAGAGGCAGAATTCTTCGATTTGCTCGTATTGAACATCGTTGACACCGGGCACGTTGAACACATCGCCAGTCACTCGATACATGCTCCTGCCGGCCGACTGTCTACTCGAATCAGTTCCGGTTCTGCATTCAACGAACGAGATATGCAGAGCAGAGTCTGTACACACGAAAAACCGGCCCCCGTTCCCCGGGAGCCGGCCTCGACACTTCGCTTTCGCAGCTCGAATCGCGAGCCTGGATTTTTGTCGAACACAACGATTCTTTCCGACCTCGGATTCCACGGACTCGCGAATCTTCACTACCTCTGCTTACCTTCAACCTCCGCATACGCGGAGAAGACCTCAAGCGAAAATACAACCTGCTCGAATTTGACCGCTAACCTCCGCTCGCACGGAGAAGACCTCGAACGGTCGCATCGCTTTCTCTCCTCTCGGACATCGACGATGCAGAGTCTTTATAGATTGATCAAGAAAGAAAGAAAGGCAAGCACTACGTAGAAAATCTTTAGCTAACCCGAAATCGAAGTCAAAATAAAGAAGGGGCGGTTTCAAGGGTGAAGCGCAACGGGGTTAATGAAACGCAGGCGGAGGCAGTGAAGCGGCTTCGAGCATGCGTGCGAAGACCTCCAGAGGCGAGTGAAATGCATGCGTAGCACGTGGCCTGCTATTCATGCTGTCAGCGATGGCGTCAAGTTCATCCTGGCTGCACACGGACAGATCCGTACCTTTGGGCAGGTACTGACGCAGCAACCCGTTGGTGTTCTCGCAGGTGCCGCGTTGCCACGGACTGTGCGGGTCGCAGAAGTACACGCGCACGCCGGTGGCGGCAGTGAGTTCGGTATGTCGCGCCATTTCCTTGCCCTGATCGTAGGTCAGGCTCTGGCGCATCGGAGCGGCGATGGAGTTCAGTTTGGCGCTGAAGCCAGCCAGCGCGGAGGCGGCAGTGGCGTCGTTCATCTTCGCCAGCAGCACAAGCCGGCTGGAACGCTCGACCAGCACGCCCACGGCGGAGCGGTTGCCCGCGCCCTTGATGAAGTCGCCCTCCCAATGTCCGGGCATGACGCGATCGTCGACCTCAGGAGGACGCACATGGATGCTCAGCATGCCGGCCAGCTGGCCGCGCCTGTCGTTGCCGCGACTGCGCGGCATACGCGTATTGTGGGTCTGGCGCAGACACGCGATGAGCTGGCGACGCAGCTCGCCGCGCGGCCGGGCGTAGATCGCGTTGTAGATCGTCTCGTGCGAGACATGCATGCTCGGGTCATCAGGCCACATGCGTTTCAGGGTACCGGAGATCTGCTGTGGCGACCACTTCCAGTCCAGCAGGCTGAGCACAATGCGCCACAGCGCGCCTTGCGGGTCCAGTTTGTGCGGCGGGCGAGCCGCCGCCCGACGGCTCGAACTGATGGCCTGCGCGTGAACCGAAGCGTAGCCACGCACAGCACAGGTATTGCGTGCCAGCTCGCGGCTTACGCTCGAAGCCGAGCGGCGGAGCGTTCGGGCCATGGCCCGAACGCTCAACCCCTGCTGTTTCATGCTGGCAATAGTGAGACGTTCTTCAGGCTGCAACTGCTGATATGTTCGCGAATTCATGTGCGCACCTTAGCAGGTCCAAGGTGTTGCACTTCACAATTGAGGCCGCCAGGTTATAGAGTGCTAGGCGCATAGATTTGGCTTTATATCATTGGTTGGGAAAGTGCGAACAACCCGACCTAAGCTTAAGCGTCGAATGCGGACAACGAGTTTAATAGCGCTCCTTCCTCGTGATTCAACGCTCACGCCAACGCTCCTTTGAGCGACTTTACAGTTGCTACACCTTTTGCATAACCAGAGTCCGTGCAGTTCATGCTTTCGCCGAATTCTCGCTTTCAACTGCTCGCAACCTGTTACCTGGCAGAGCCAGGCTATGGTCGCCCGTCGCAAGAGCGCCTGCATTAGTCGACCGACTCGGTTGGAAGACAGGGGACGTGCTTTCGATCAGGAGGATCCGCAATGTGGACTAACCTTGCGGCGCGTTTAGACCAATCCTCCAAACGAGATCGGCCATTCGCCGTCACACCGATATAAGCTAGCAGCAATGACGAACCCTCCGCCGATAAGCGGTCCCAGAACGAAGGCGTCCGCTGGCGCGAATCAGAGCGTTCGACCTTTGCACTCGACTGATACAAAATCCGTTCACCGTCCCGGCGTACCGACTGGAACCGTACGACGTGCGGCCGGATTCCGCTGACGCAGCGCCTCGGTTGTTTCACCGGAACCGTCCGCGCGCCAGCCCGGCGGGAGGATCACGAAGCTGATCGCAGTCCACACGCCGCCCGCCGATGCGATATCACGGGCGAGGCTGACCCAGTGCTCGAATTCGACGACGAGCGGATTGTGAGAGCGCGTCGGTGTCGTGAGACCGTAGCGGCACGGCTCATCAGCGCGTTCTTCGACATACGTGCCGAACAAGCGGTCGAATACGACGAGTACACCACCATAGTTCGCATCGAGATAATCGACGTTCGAGGCGTGGTGCACGCGATGCGCGGATGGCGTATTGAACACGTATTCGAGCCAGCCGAGTTTCGGCGTCCACGTGTTATGCAGCCAGAACTGATAAAGCAAATTGAAACTCAGCGTCGCCAGCACGATTTCCGGACGCACGCCAAGCCACACGAGAGGCGCGAAAAACATTGCCGAGCCGGTTAGCTTGCCGGTCAGGCCGAGCCGGTAAGCAGACGATAGCGTCAGCTGGTTCGGCGAGTGGTGAACCGCATGCGTCGCCCAGAAAAAACGGATGCGGTGCGATGCGCGGTGATACCAGTAATAGCAGAACTCCTGGCCGATAAAGAGCAGGAACACCATCAGCGCGCTGTTGAGCGTGACGGTAAAGATCCGGTGATCCCAGGCGAGCGCAAAAATGGGCGTCGCAAGCGAAAGCGGCAGCAGCGCGAACAGCTTGCGGCCGGCCAGATCGGCCAGCGATATCCACACTTCATGCCAGTCGAAGGGCGTGGCGCTATCGCGCTGTCTGCGGGTGAGCACGCACGCCTCGATCAGCGAGACGCCAACGACGAACAGAGTTACACAAAGCGCGATTTTTCCAGTGGTGAACATGATGGGCGGGTAACGGGTTGATGGGACGCGTCGCCTGCGGGAAAACGCCGCTATCGCGTCAGGTGAAGCTAATGTAGTGGGCTGCCTAGCTAAAGACCATGCGGAAACTATGTCGCCGAATGTCATGAAGTTCCGGCCGCGATGGCGGCCGGACGGCACCGGGCGCTGGCGGCTGGTTCGTCGGTCGGCTGATCGGCTGATCGGCTGATCGGCTGATCCGGCCTTTCGAGCCACGCAAATGGTTCGCCGAACTTGAATGACCGATCACAGAAAAATCGAATAGACGCTGACGACCCACTTCGGACCTCGAAGCCGGCGCGAAGTCAACGGCAGCTTTGAAGGGTACAACGGCCATGTGCGCGGTCTCGTCGCACGGCAAGTGCTCGGCGCTCACGGCGCTGAAGTACCTCGCCGCCGCTCCACTCATCAACCATTAGAAATGGCTGTCTCATACCCGCGCATGACGGCCTTACCGGGCGCCCCGGGGACACCTCGAGGCATCCGAAAGTATGAGCACGTTATGCCCACGGGCGACTGCAGCGACCGTTCGTACAATGGTTTTTTTTTCGTCGTCCGTCTATCTTGATTCCATGGAGTTCGAGGTTCATTTCGCGTCTGTATCCGGTGAGGGTCACGATGAATACGAGCGCAAGGAGATTTGGTCCAGTTGCGTCGAGACGATCAATGTCGGCGGTAGCGACCAGCGTCTTCGACGCGGTACCCGAGAAGAACGCTGACGAAATCCGAATCGCTCGACGGTCTATCGTGTGGCCGACCGGACAGGGCGCAAAGGCCTCGTTGATCCCTCCATGCCACAGGAGATTGCCATGTTTATCTATTCGATCCGCTATCGCGACGTCTGCGGCCGGTGGTCAGTTGCCTTCGCACAGGCCGCTTCACAGTCCGACGCTGAAGCGATTGCAATCTGCCGTTATGGCGCGTTCCATTCCGTCAGCCGTGCCGGATCGGTTCCTTAACAACGTGGCCTGGCAGCCCGAATGGTCAAAGTGGACCGGAGCGGCAATTCCCGCCGATCGCGTCGCGCAGTCAGCGAATGCCTGCTTACGGTTCGTCGGGCACGGCGTCGCATGCGGCTACCTCCGGTCCCCTAGTGCACAGCAAGGAATTCCTTGCTACTTACTCAAGTGAACGAAAACTAGAGACTGACAACGCACCAATAAAAATCGGATACGTGGCGATGCTGTAATCACGTCCCGATGAAATAGGTTTGACACAAAACACGACTAAACCCGATTCGCGCAGAGATCTTGCGACAAAAGGGTTAAGGAAGGTCTGCACAACCCTCTTTGCAAGCGTTATCTTTCACATCCAGCGCGGCCTCTGCGTTCAGATCTTTGCTGGCGAGTCAATCGCCGGGGCTTTTTTCGCGCCCGGAGCGCTTCAACCAGACATACGGACTTTATCGGCTCGGTGTTTCAAGCTTTGCGCAAAGCTCTACGCGCCATCCATAAATTGCCCAAAGCAAACAGCGTAGTGATCTGGGCGGTGTTCTTCATCAAACCACGATAGCGGGTCTTCATGTAACCGAACTGCCGCTTGAGGATGCGAAACAGGGGTTCGACCTTGGCTCGAATACCCGCCTTCAGGCGTTCGATCTGATCGTATATCGCGTCCACCGAATCACTCAGATCCAGTTTCCTGCGCTTTGCCGGTCGCATTGCAACATGCCAACGAACCGCGTCAGCCTCACAACGCTTTTCGATACCCTGATATCCGGCGTCCGCGTACACATCCGTTTCTTTACCATGCAGCAATGCCTGGGCTACGTTGATGTCGTGAACATTGGCCGCCGTTCCGAGGACCGTATGGACCAGGCCCGAGTCGGCGTCCACGCCGATATGCATCTTCATCCCGAAGTACCAGTTGCCACCTTTCTGCGTTGATTGCATTTCCGGATCACGCGTGCCGGAGCCATTCTTTGTCGAACTGGGCGCGGCAATCAGAGTGGCGTCGACTGCCGATCCAGCCTTGAGCATCAGGCCTTTCTCCGTCAGGATTTCATTGACCAGCGCCAGCATTTGCACCGCCAGTCCGTGCGTTTCCAGCAGATGGCGGAACCGGAGAATCGTGCTTTTATCCGGCAAGCGAACCATCCCGCCGTCGAGACCCGCGAACTCGCGATACAGCGGAACGTCATAGAGTGCCTCTTCCATGGCAGGGTCTGACAGACCGAACCATTGCTGCATGGTAAAGAAACGGATGTGTGACGCGGACGGCCTCGCATCGTCAAACCTTAAAAAAGGCCACCGTTTCACGCAAAGCCTGTGCCTGTTGAGCCATCGACTGCGCCGCCGCCGAGGCTTCTTCCACCAGCGCGGCGTTTTGCTGGGTCACCTGGTCCATCTGGCTGACCGCCTGACTCACCTGCTCGATGCCAGTGCTCTGCTCTACCGAAGCCGACGAGATTTCACCAACGATGTCGGCCACCCGATTGACCGACTCGACGATCTCATTGATGGTGCGGCCCGCTTCCCCTACGAGCTTCGAGCCGGCGTCCACACGACTTACCGAGTCGCCGATCAGATCCTTGATCTCCCTGGCAGCGGTGGCGCTACGCTGCGCGAGCGTACGGACCTCGCCGGCCACGACAGCAAACCCACGGCCCTGCTCGCCAGCGCGGGCCGCCTCGACCGCTGCGTTGAGCGCAAGAATGTTTGTCTGGAATGCAATGCCTTCAATCACAGTGATGATCTCGGACATTTTGGCCGAACTGCCGGAGATCTCCTGCATCGTCTCGACCACGCGCCCTACCACCTCGCCGCCGCGCCGCGCAACGCCAGAGGCCGTGCCGGCCAGCGTCGCTGCCTGCCGGGCGTTGTCCGTATTGTGACGGACCGTGGCCGTCAGTTCTTCCATGCTGGAAGCTGTTTCCTCGAGCGACGCTGCCTGCTCTTCGGTGCGGCTCGACAGATCGAGATTGCCCTGCGCAATCTGTCCACTTGCGGTGGCCACCCCTTCGGCGTTCTCCCGCACTTCCAGAACGACTCGTGACAGACTGTCACGCATCGCCCGCAGAGAGGCCATCAGACTGCTTGTGTCGCCGGGCCGAAGGTCGACGTTCACACCGAGATCGCCGTTGGCAATCCGCTTGCATAGCCCCGCCGCGTAGTCAGGTTCGCCACCCAGGCTCGTCCGGATACTGCGCGCCAGTAATAGCATTCCGACTGTCAGAACTGCGGTCACTATCGCTGCGAGCAACAGATCGCGCAGGAGCGTCACATAGAACAGATGGTCGATATCGTCCACGTAGACACCCGTATACACGTGCCAGTCCCAGTCGGCGACAAAGTCACTGCAGGTGATCTTGCGAACTGGCGTGTCACTGCCAGGCTTTGGCCACACATATTCGCTGAAGTGGTTGCCGCCGGGCGATGAGCTTTTGACGATCTCGACCGCAATGTGGGTACCGTTTGAATCAACCAGGTCTGCCAGGGACTTGCTTTCAAGTTGTGGCTTGGACGGCAAGAGGAGTGCCGTGACATTCGAGTCGTAGATGCCAAAATAGCCGCTACGGTGCGCGCCATAGCGAAGTCCGCGCAGGTTCTCAAGCGCCTGATGTTTCGCTTCGGCGAGCGACAAAGTATTGTCGGCGACCTTCTTCTGGTAATAGGAAATCACGCCCAGCGCGGTATCTATCTGCTGCGACAGCATGCTCTTGCGCTGTTCGAGCATATCGGATCGGCTCATCCACGCGCTCGTGACGACGAGCACACCAAGGCCAAACCAGAGAAGAGCCAGGATGCTCCAGAGCTTCTGGTTCAAGGTCAAACGCTTCATTTATGCCAGTCTCACAGATGGGGTACGTCAGTTCACTCAAACCTGCCACTGGCGGCAACGTGATTGCCTGCCTGGCAGATCGGCTCATCACTCGAGCGTCGGGTCGCATGCCAGATCCGTTTCCCCGTCGGGCCGGTCGTGGTTTCGCGCTCACCGTTCGCAATGACACGATTACGGCAAACGCCAGCGGAACTTGAGCAAATAAAGATTTCGCCCGGTGCGCCAAGCGACCAGACAGTGTATAAACGTAAGAGCGCAGTCACCGCCGACATCGTTGAATTCCGCCCCACACCGGCATCAACGGATCAATCGCTATGACGTTTGCTCACCCGGCATCGGGTCCAGGATCTCATCCCGGTAGCAAGGCCCTGCCTCGGCATGATCGGCCTGTGCAATTCTTTCCATAAGACCGACGGCTCGAGTGACATGATCTGCACACGAAGGTCCGGTGCCGAGGTGGAGGCGACGTTCGAAGGTTTGTGTGAAAGCCCGAGCGAGCGGCCGCAGTTGGCCGGGTCCTGCCCGATGCGGTCGGCGGGAGTCGGCCGGATATAGCCTTTCAACATTCACGTTCGCGGCCGGTCATGGCCGGCTTGTGCTGGGAAGCCTCAACACGAGATTTCGAAATGTGATTTCTGCTGAACCATGTGTGCGAGTTCGAAGGTCGAGTCGTTCATAAGAATCTCGTGAAACCGTCGGCGCTCCAGCGTTCGCTCCCTACGCCGTGATGAACGAAGAACAAACCATCGGAATCATACTGATCCTTAATGGCGAGCAGCCTGCATCCAATCGACGAAAATCTGGCGATCATGCGGTCATAGAATGACGGCGGCAGCTTTATAAACGACGCGTCGTCGCCGCCGCGGGAAAATGAAACGCCTTCGTCGTCCACCCAAATCAATTCAGGAACCGGTGTGCTGAAGGTTCTGCGCACTAGCAGTTTGCCTGACGCGGCGTCGTAGACCTGACCGAGATAAGCCGGGTCGTTGCCGCCTCTCCATTGGAGCAGGCATCGCTCTGCAGTGTAGCGGCCGTTTTTTGACGTGCTTTTGATGCATTCGCTCGCATTCCTGTGATCGGTGTGCGTCGCGACGAGAAGCACGGCAAACGCGACTGTGAGGACTACAGCGCCCCATCCGATCGATCGCCCGGGTTTCATAAATACACCTTGCTCGGTGGGTCGATTCGAACAAGCTTTCGATCCGAATAGATCACGAAGTCACCTCCTCGCTGGTGTTTTATTGCCCACTCTCTAAATTCCTTATTGTGAACCGGGTAGTACACGTTGCCCCTGATTTTCGGATTCCCCAGTGCAACGGGATAGGAAAAATACAATCGCGGTTCGTTCAGATATGACATCGCGCCGTTGTACGCCAGAACGATCACCCCGTTTTTGCTCCAATGGCCAAGATATTGCGACGCCTCGCCAGGCTTGTCGGTGAAGTCGTAACTATCCTTAATATAAACGTAGATACCTGAGATTTCTGCAACCCTGGTACGGCCTTCCCTGTAAAAGTCGGCGTACCCCATGGCAGCGTATATGCCGAATGATCCCAACGCGCCGGTCAGATCGTCCGGGACGCCGTTGTTGTGGAAATCTGCGTAGAGGAGCTCTCCGATCTTCTGAGATAGCGAGCTTCCGACCTTTACATACTGAAACTGGAATCGCCGGTGAAGCTTCGAGAGATTCTCTCCGCACTCGGTCCTCGCATCAAGACATGGTCTTCCGGCATATGGCAGGAGAATCTCCTTAAGAGCTTGTCTTGCGCGTGACGTGCGGATCTGCGTCGTTATCAACTCGTCGTATTGATCTTTGGCTCGTCGATATTTCAATACCCAGTCGAGCTTGATCGTTGTGGTGTCGTACATATCTGGAGGATAGTGCTCCCCCTTCTGATTGATTTCGGCGGCAACGTCTTTGTCGGTAGGACCGTAGTTGAGTTCGCCGGCAAACCACCGCTCCATTAGCTTTGCCGACACTGGCATAAATTCCTTGCGCATAGCGCCGGGAATCTCCTGAATGTCGAACGGCGGGACTATCTGCTCTATCTTCGGCGGCTCGCGCGTGTTCAGCCAAGACTTGAAACGCGAAAAGCCGCCGGACATCTTCTCGATGTCGTCGAGAAATTTGACCAACGGTTCTGGTGGGCGTGGTTTAGGGGTAGACCTGCTCGGTGTCAGTTTCGGTTCCGGTGGCTTTGGCAGGGATGGCGGCCCTTTATCCATCGAGAGCCGCGCTTCGCGGACAACGGTGCAACCTTCGGCACCTTCGTATAGCGTCCACCTCCATAGAAGCTTGTTCACCTTGAAATAGGGAATTTTGTCACCGTCGCTCATAACCTGATCGTCTTATTCAATTTCTTCGGGCCCGGATGCGCGGCACCCCGGGACGGAGTTATCTCTTGCTCCTTTGGATTTTTGACGGTCAAGTCAGTTGATCGCAATCAGAAAATGCCGAAAACGGCTCGGAACAGACCACCGAGCCGTCAAAGATATTTCATTCAGATAACCGTTGCCGATCAAGACGTCGAAGTTCGACGTCTTCTTCACCACGAAAACAATCCCAGCGCTTTGACGGCGGCAAATACGAAATCCTCGGCGGTGATTGAAGCGGAACCGCACGCGGCTTCGCGCAACGCCGCCGCCCAGGATTTCGTAGTTGGACGCTAAATGCGCGAGTGCTAGACTCGAAAACCCATCGTAGGTGATCGACCGAATCCGCGTAAAGGGGCGTCCGCATGACCCATTCCCTCCACGGCAAGCAACGCTGGCTCGCGCTAATCGTGCTCTGCCTCGGCGTCCTGATGATCGTGCTCGACACGACCATCGTGAACGTCGCGCTGCCGTCCATCGCAGCCGATCTCGGCTTTAGCGAAACTTCGCTCGTGTGGGTCGTCAACGCCTACATGCTGACGTTCGGCGGCTGCCTGCTGCTCGGCGGACGGCTTGGCGATCTGTACGGACACCGCAAGCTGTTTCTCAGCGGCATTACGCTCTTCACGCTCGCTTCGCTCGCCTGCGGCCTCGCGAATTCGCAGGTGCTGCTGGTCGCCGCGCGCGCCGTGCAGGGCCTGGGCGGTGCGATCGTCTCGGCGGTATCGTTGTCGCTGATCATGAATCTGTTCACCGAAGCCGGTGAACGCGCGAAGGCGATGGGCGTGTATGGCTTTGTCTGCGCGGGCGGCGGCAGCATCGGCGTGCTGCTCGGCGGACTGCTCACCAACCTGCTGAGCTGGCACTGGATCTTCCTGGTCAATCTGCCGATCGGCATTGCAGTGTACGCGCTGTGCCTCGCGCTACTGCCCGCCGCGCGCGGCCACGCGCACGGCGAACGGCTCGACGTGGCCGGGGCGCTGAGCGTGACTGCATCGCTGATGCTGGCGGTCTATGCGATCGTCAACGGCAACGAAGCGGGCTGGACTTCGGCGCAAACGCTCGGCCTGCTGTTCGTCGGGCTCGCGCTGCTTGCCGTGTTCCTCGCAATCGAGGCGAGAATCGAACACCCGTTGATGCCGCTCGCTCTGCTGCGTTTGCGCAATGTCGCGACCGCGAACCTGGTCGGCGTGTTGTGGGCGGCGGCGATGTTCGCGTGGTTCTTTATTTCCGCGCTGTATCTGCAGCGCGTGCTCGGCTATCGGCCATTGCAGGTGGGGCTCGCGTTTCTGCCCGCGAACCTGATCATGGGACTCTTTTCGCTGGGATTGTCGGCGCGCGTGGTGATGCGCTTCGGGCTGCGTCGTCCGCTCGCGGCCGGCCTGCTGATCGCGGCATGCGGGCTTGCGCTGTTCGCGCGTGCGCCCGTCGACGGCAGTTTCGTACCCGACGTGTTGCCCGGCATGTTGCTGCTCGGCTTTGGGGCGGGCATCGCGTTCAATCCGTTGCTGCTCGCCGCGATGAGCGACGTCGATCCCGCCGATTCGGGCCTCGCGTCGGGCATCGTCAATACATCGTTCATGATGGGCGGGGCGCTCGGGCTTGCGGTGCTCGCGAGTCTTGCCGCCGCGCGTAGCGAGGCGATGCGGGCGTCGTCGAGTGCGGCGGCTGCGCTGAACAGCGGGTATCACGTCGCGTTTCTGTTTGGGGCGGTTTTTGCGGCGGCGGCCGGCGTGCTGGGTGGGCTGTTGCTGAGGCCGGGGCAGGCGGGTGGCGCCGCGGGCGTGCATGGTGACGCGGCGGAATCGTCTCGGCCCTCCGCCGCGACCGCAAAACCGCAAGCGCGATCAAATGCGTGAGTTCGCCGCTGACTATGCTGGCTTCATGCTGACATGAGAGCCGAGATGAACCCGGTTGGAAAAGCGCTCTGGTATATCGAAAGCCACTTCGCCGGCGAGTTGACGCTCGACGACATCGCCCGCTGTGGCTGCGTATCGCGCTTTCACCTCGCGCGCGCGTTCGAAGCGGCCACCGGGATGCCGGTGATGCGCTACGTTCGCGCACGGCGTTTGGGCGAGGCCGCACGACGTCTGGCCGATGGTGCGCCCGACATCCTCGCGGTCGCTCTCGACGCCGGCTACGGCTCTCACGAAGCATTCACGCGCGCGTTTCGCGAACAGTTCGGGCTCACGCCCGACGCGCTGCGCGCGCGGGGTCATCTCGACAACCTGACCATCGTGGAGCCGATCAAAATGGACGAAACCCTTCTCACCCATCTGGACCCGCCGCGCTTCGAAGACGCGCGAGCGTTTCTCGTCGCTGGACTGAGCGAGCGCTATACGTGCGAAAGCAGCAAGGCGATCCCATCCCAATGGCAGCGCTTTGGCGCCTGGTACGGCAGGGTGCCGGGACAGGTCGGCAAGGTGGCTTATGGCGTTGGCTATAACGCCGATGAACTGGGTAACTTCGACTACATGTGCGGCGTCGAAGTCAGCGATTTTTCCGCATTGCCGCCAGAGTTGAGTCGTGTGCGCATCGCCGCGCAACGGTATGCGGTGTTCGCTCATCGCGAACACATCTCAGGCATTCGTCGCACGATGAATACGATCTGGAATCAGTGGTTGCCCGCGTCAGGGCACGTGCCTGCCGATGCACCGCATTTCGAACGGTATGGCGAGCAGTTCGACCCGGTGACGGGGATGGGTGGAGTCGAAGTCTGGTTGCCGCTGAAAAGTTGATGGTCGATTCGGCGGATGGCCGTTGCGGATGGCCGTTGTGACCGGCCATCCGCCTGATCGTTCACGGAGTGGCATGTCTGCTGTCATGCAATGCATGCACGTCGTCGTATTCCCGCGAAATGTCCTTATTCGTGTAATCGCCCAATCGCATGGCGGCGGCCACGCTAATCACCGCGCACGCGAAGACATACCACGCCACCGCAAATCCCGAATGGAAGTAAGCATAAAGCGCCGTCGCAATCAACGGTGCCGGACCGCCAGCGATGACGGAAGCCAACTGATAGCCCATCGACGCACCGCTGTAGCGCAAGCGCCCCGTGAACGATTCGGCGATCAACGCGGCTTGGGGACCATACATCATCGCATGCGGCACCAGCGAAAGAACGATGGCCGCGAAGATCCATATCGGGTTATGGGTTCCGACCATGAAAAAGTAGAGGAAGCCGAATAGCCCGACAGCAGCGGCACCGATCACATACATGCGTCGACGTCCGATCAGATCAGACACGTGACCAAACAGCGGAATCGTGAAGAATTCCAGCACCGAAGCGGCCAGCACTGCCGTGAGCAGCAGATCGCGTGTGACGCCCAGACTCATCACACCATAGGTGAATATAAAGGCCGTGAAAATATAGAACGGCGCCTGTTCCGCCATACGCGCAAGAGCCGACAGAAGAATGTCTTTCGGCTGCCGGCGCAATACTTCACGCATCGGCGCCTTTTCGATCCTGCGCTCAGCGAGCAGCTTCGCGAAGATAGGCGTCTCGAGGATACTCAAGCGGATATAAAGGCCGATCGCGACCAGTACGATACTGAGGAAAAACGGCACCCGCCAGCCCCAGGTGAGAAATGCGCTGCCGGAGATCTGGCTGACGGCAAGCACCACCAGATTCGCGACGAACAATCCCGCCGGTACGCCGAACTGCGGCCAGGACGCGATGAAACCGCGATGCTTGTTGGTACGTGCCCACTCCATCGACATCAACACCGAACCGCCCCACTCGCCTCCAACGCCCACACCTTGAATGAAGCGCAGCGCCGTGAGCAGGATTGCCCCCCAGATACCGATCGTCGCGTAGGTTGGAACAAAGCCCACGGCAAACGTCGCGAGTCCCATCAGCAACAGCGTCACGATTAACGTGGCTTTACGTCCGATGCGATCGCCATAGTGGCCGAAAATCGCCGCGCCCACCGGCCGCGCGATAAAGCCGACAGCGTAAATCAGAAAAGCTTGCAGTGTGCCGACGAGCGGGTCCGATTCAGGAAAGAACAGTTTCGCGAATACAAGACCCGTGACAATGCTGTACAGGAAGAAGTCATACCATTCGATTGTGGTACCAATCGTGCTGGCGATGACAGCACGGCGCAACTGGCGCCGTGCCTCCTCATCCGAGAGGGGCACCGCCCCTGATTGCGTGGCAGCCATTTGATATCTCCCCAAAATGGACGGGTGACATCTTTTTTTGACATTTGAGGTATTGCGTGGTTCCCGTGAGGACGCGAGGTACGTGCAGCGAAAACCGGCTTTGTGCCTAGTGTTATGGCTGGGCGGCCGGGTCGAGAAAAGCCGGCTCCGAACCACTATTCGCAGAGACCGGGGCTTTATTCAGAGAGACATTTCGAAATTGCATTTTTTGCCGAATTAGGAATCGGCAATGCTCGCTCAATGCAATTGATACCGATGGAGCAACTTGCTCCGCACTAGCAGGCATCTCGCATGCTCATCACACCCATCCCAATCACACCAACGGAATGTAGATATCCGTCTGCCACTGATCCAGCGGCGTCTCAGGATAGACGCTCAGGTAGTGGAAAAACAGCGGATGGTCCCGCAACTCTTCCCCACTCGAAGGCAACCAGTCGCGATAGACCGGGTAGATCGTCTCGCCGATGTGGTCGGTCGATCCTGCGTGCCGAACCACCGCGCACCGTCCACCCTGCATCACGAGCTCGCGCACGCCATAGAGATTCGGCGCGACCGGCTCGTCGATCTCTCCGCAGATATCGAAACGGAATTCATCCGCTGGCACCGTGTCTGGATTGCCGTGCGCGACGCCGAAGGTCCGGCTCGACGCCACCGGTGATTGTCCGCTTTGGATACGCCAATCGATGAACTTGCGCGCACTCTCGTTGACGAGTCCGGGCGAACCACAATGTTCGAGCGCGGCAACGCGGGTCTCCGCAAAATCGACGATTTTCACTTGCATGGTCAGTTTCCTCGAAACATAGGGAACAACAAAACTCGCACTCCAGAATTGCCATGTTGGATGTCGTCGAAACGCGCTCGGCGCCATGCCGAACGCACGCTTGAACGCACGGCTGAAGGCTTCGGGACTGTCGAAGCCGGCGTCGAGCGCGGCATCGAGAACCGGGCACGACGCCTGCGACGCGAGGCGGCGGCCCGCGCGACGCAAGCGCATCAACTGCACGTAGCGTGCGACGGGCACGTAGGCAGCGGCGGCGTCTGTGTGAGCTAACATGGTCTGGATCGTGCGAGTGTCGATATGGTCGCCGAGGTTGGACACATCCTACCTAGCCGGACTTGCTCGATCTTCAATTGGCTTGCTGTCGAGCCTGGAGAATTTACGTAAACTTATCTTCGTTCACCCGCGCTTCCTGAGATTGTCCGCCGATGCCCTCTTCGATCAGCAATTCGCTCCTTTGGATCTTCGACGCGTTCGAACGCGATCCGACGTATATGCGTCGGCGGATGTTTGGTAGCGACGCTGCGTATATCGATGGGCTGTTGTGCCTGGTTGCCGCCGATCGCGATAAGCCGTGGAATGGGCTGCTCGTCTGTACGTCGCGGGAACGCCATGCTGCTCTGATTACCGATATGCCTGCGTTGCAGCCTCACCCGGTGCTTGGGAAATGGCTTTACGTGCCGCAGGAGGATCCTGCGTTTGAAGACACTGTCGAGCAGTTGACGGCACTCGTGCTGGAGCGGGACCCGCGAGTGGGTGTCGAGCCTAAGCCGAAAAAGCGGCGCGGTAAGTCAGTGTTGCCGGAGGGTTGAAGCGCGGCAGTGCCGTTTCGGTCTCTCTTCCGGTCCGAGCGCGCGCTCATGCCGGGCGATCATCCAATCAGCCGCGAATCGCACCACCCCGTCATACTCTCGCCGACGAACCCGGCAGGGATGTAGAAGGGCGTCGCTCAACGCGAATTCCGGCGCAGTGAAGTGGACCACGCCGGACCCGCTCGGAAGCCGCGCGGAGGCAGCCGTCAGTGTCGCCAATGGCGCGGTCTTCGGATGCAATCTCGACTACACGAATGGCACGATGTACGCGCTCGATTCTTCCAACGGAAAAGTCCTGTGGTCATTCAATAGCGGGGGTGCATGCAATGCCGGGCCGGCCATTGCGGACGGCGTGGTGTTCTGGGGCTCTGGCTCGACGAGTGGACCGGGGCCGCTGAAATTGTTCGCCTTCGGTCTGTAGGAAACGCCCGAGGCCCGGTCCGTTCGCGGCGGGGCCTTTGGCTCTTTGCTACGATGTGAGTCTGTTCCGAAGCCGGCGCATTTGGCGCGTACCGCCCGCCGGCCGGCAGTCATCACCGAACTCACCGAGCACTAGACCTTGACGATCCACATCCGCCCCGCCACCGCTTCCGACGCCCCCCTGATCCTGCGCTTCATCACCGAACTCGCGATCTACGAAAAAGCCGAGCACGAAGTCGTCGCCGGCGTCGAAGACATCGAGAAGAGCCTGTTTTCCGAGGGCGCGCCCGCGAAAGCGCTGATCTGCGAAATGAACGGCGAGCCAGTCGGTTTTTGCGTGTACTTCTTTTCGTATTCGACGTGGCTCGGCAAACAGGGGCTTTATCTGGAAGACCTGTACGTATCGCCCGCATCGCGTGGCAGCGGCGCGGGCAAACAGATGCTGCGCCATCTCGCGCAAATCGCCTGCGAAACGGGCTGCGGTCGATTCGAATGGAGCGTGCTCGACTGGAACGAGCCGGCCATCGGCTTCTACAAGTCGATCGGCGCGAATCCGCAAAGCGAATGGGTACGTTATCGTCTCGCCGGCGACGCGCTCAAAGCATTCGCCGAAGGCGAAACCGAACGGAGCACCTAAGCCCGGTCACTGCGCAGACGCCGCGACGGGCGCCACCTCGAATGCATCGCCCGTCGCGAAGAAGGTACCGCCGGCCACGTAATGGCATGTGCGCAGGTCGGGATCGTCGCCGAAATGCCAGCGGTTGCGCGAATACACGCGGCTATCCGCATACGCGGCGACCACCTCGCCGATGATCAGATCGTGCCGTTGGCTGTCGTCCGGAATCACCTTGCATTCCATCCAGGTGATGCAGCCGGCCAGCATCGGCACGTCGATTTTTTGCGCGCGGAAGGTCTCGAGATCGAACGCGGAGAACTTGTCGAGTTCGACGCCCGCGTGCGTGCCGACCGCGAGCGTTTGCGCGGCGAAACCGCGGCTCGGCAACTGCAGCCCGAACACGCCGCTCGCTTCGATCAGGCGACGCGTCAGTGTGCGGCTATCCACGACCACCACCACCTTCGGCGGATTGAAGTCGAGCGGCATCGCCCATGACGCGGCCATCACGTTCGATCGACCATCGTGTGCGCTCGTGATCAGCGTGACGGGTCCGTGATTGAGCAGTTGAGTCGCGCGCGACAATTCCACGGTTTCTCGGGTGGCGTTCATGGCATCGTGATGGCGTCGAAAGGATGACGCTGATTGTAGCGGGGCGGAAGAAATGCGACGCGGCGCAGGCCCGAGCGATACGAGAGCGATTCGAACCACGCGCGGATGGCGGCCGAATCGAACTGCCGGGCGGCGGCCCACAAGCCGTCGCCCGACCGGACTTCAAGCGAATTTCAAGGGACCCTCAATGCGGCACCTTGCCGTTCGGCACCGCATTGAGCGGCTTGTGCTGCTCGTCGCCGAGTCCCGGGAAGAACGCGTTCCAGGCGGCGCGCACGCCTTGCGCCGCGGTGGCTTCGGCGCCGACCGACTCGGCCGCGCCGTCCGCGGCTTTCGAGGGATCGGCGCACAGGCCGCGCCAGTGCGTGAATACGAGCAACGGCTTTTCGGTCCACACGCCGTCGCCAAATTTCGCAAACGCCGTGTCCCCGCTCGCCAACTGCACTTCGTACCAGCCTTCGCGTACGGGCGTATGGATGGCAAGGTCAAACCACGGGGTCGGTTCGATTTCCTTCATGTCGTCTCCGGTCGGATAGATCGTCATCGATAACCACACTGAACGCATTGTTCGTGCCCATCGCCGGCGCCGCACCCGCCGCGCGACGGGACGGGCAACCGCGGCACATGCGGGCAAACCAGCACATCGGAACTGCGAAGTCGCCGCGCATACGACACGATAGCGCGACATGGGCCAGGCGGACAAACGTAAAACTTACATGCCCGGAGTGGCGGGCGTGCGGCGGGGCGGGGCGGTTTTTTTGCGGGGCCGGACGACGGGTTTTCCGCCCTGTTTTGTCGCGTGCTTCGCAGCCGGTCGCGCCTCGCCCTGCATCTCCCGCACTACCTCCGCCAGCGCTTTCACCGCGGGCCTCAAGCGCTCCGCCTCCGTATTGCCATACCCGATCACGAGCCCGTTCGTCTGCTCCGACGCCCCGATCGAAAACCCCGACAGCGCGCGCGGACTCAACCCCAGCGCCTGCGCCCGCGCAGTGAGCGCGCGATCGTCGAGCGACGCCGGCAGCCGCAGCGTCAGATGCATGCCGCAATCGCCGCCAAGAATCGTCGCCGCCGGAAAATGCTCGGCCAGCGCGTCGCGCAGCGCCTGCTGCCGCTCGCGGTACAGCCGCCGCATCCGCCCGAGATGCCGCCCGAATTCGCCGCTTTCGATGAAATGCGCGAGCGCCAGCTGCTCCAGCCGATGCCCGCCGCGCAGCATCTCTTGCAGCGCAACAGCGGCGTGCGCCGCGATCGCGCGAGGCAGCACGACGAAGCCGATGCGCAGCGCCGGAAACATCGTCTTGCTGAACGAGCCGACGTACAGCACGGGCGCCGCGTCGACGAGGCCCTGCATGCTCGCGATCGGCTCGCCGGTGTGACGCACCTCGCCGTCGTAATCGTCCTCGATCAGCCACGCGCCGCAGCGCCGCGCCTCGGCAATCAGCGCAAGCCGCCGCGCCACCGACAGCACCGCGCCGGTCGGATACTGATGCGCGGGAGACGTGTAGATCAGTTTCGGCGGATGCGTGTGCCACGCGTCGGCCGGCACGGACATGCCTTCGGCGTCGACGGGAATCGGCAGCGTGCGCAAGTCGCCCGCGTTGAAAGCGGCCTTCGCGCCGCGATAGCCGGGGTCCTCGATCCATGCGATATCGCCGGGATTGGTCAGCAGTCGCACGCACAGGTTCAGCGCCTCCTGCGCGCCCTCGGTGATCACGACCTGCGAGCCATCGCAGCGCACGCCGCGCGCCATCCGCAGATGCGCGGCGATCGCGTCGCGCAGCGCGGGCTCGCCGGCCGGCATGCCGTAGCCGAGCGCGCGTGGTAATGCGCGCTCCATCCCACGTTCGAGCGCGCGCCGCCACGCGGCAAGCGGGAAACGGTCCAGCGCGGGCGTGCCGGGGGTCAGCGCGTACGCGTTGTCGGCGTGATTGTGCGACGCCGCGAACTGCTCGACGCGCGCCGCGTATACGACCTCCGGCGCGGCCGACGCCGCCGCCCGCTCGCCGCGCGCGGCGGGGCTCGACAGCGGGCTCACGCGCGTGCCCTGGCGATCGGCGATCACGTAGCCGACCGCGGCGAGATGCTCGTAAGCGATCACGACCGTGTTGCGCGACACGCCCATCTCGGTGGCGAGCAGCCGCGACGACGGCAGCAGCGACCCGGCCGGCAGACGACCGGCGAGAATCGCCTGCTGCAGACGTTCGATCAGCTGCTTTTGCAGCGGCGCGGGCCGCTTGGCCCGGCTGGCGCCGCTCGCGGCGAACGCGTCGTCCGCATGGACGAGCGGTCCGATGATTTCGATCATGGTGGCTGGACCTATCGAATAAGCACGTCGTGGATCTTTTGAACATACCACGTTTGCCGTATCGTTCCTGCATCGACACGCATCGGCATCCTCCGGCATCGCCCATTCATCGACAGGAGAAACAGACATGGAACCCACACGTAACGCCTACGGCCAGCCCATCGGCGCGCCCCTGCCCGGCTGGCACGGCGCGCAGCCGCCGGGCCGCGAGCCGCTCGGCGGCCGCTATTGCCGGCTCGAAGCGGTCGACGTCGAGCGCCACGCGGCCGACCTCTTCGATGCGTACGGCTCGGCCACCGACGGCCGCGACTGGACCTATCTGGCGGTCGGCCCGTTCGACAGTCTCGCGGCCTATCGTGAGCGTCTGACGCAGATGGCGGCATCGAAAGATCCGCTGCACTACGCGGTCATCGACCTGGCGACGGGCAAGCCGGTCGGCACGCTCTCGCTGATGCGGATCGATCCGGCCAACGGCGTGATCGAAGTCGGCCACGTCACGTATTCGCCGCGGCTCAAGCGCACGCGCATCGCGACCGATGCGATGTACCTGCTGCTAGGCAAAGTGTTCGACAAGCTCGGTTATCGGCGCTTCGAATGGAAATGCGATTCGCTCAACGAGCCGTCGCGCAAGGCCGCGTTGCGCTATGGATTTACGTTCGAGGGGATCTTCCGGCAGGCGATCGTCTATCGCGAGCGCAATCGCGACACGGCATGGTTTTCGATCATCGACAGCGAGTGGCCGGCATTGCGCTCTTGCTATGAGCGGTGGCTCGACGCGGGCAATTTCGATGCGCAAGGGCAGCAGGTCGAGCGGCTCGCCGATCTGATCGCGCAGCGCCGAGCGGCGGACGAGGCCCGGTAAAACCAGACGATCGATAACCAGGCAACAGCTCGACCAGTTCGCCAAGCGCGATGCCGAGCCAACCGCGTGCCCGAATCCGTGAAATTGTCGTGAATGCCGCTCCGGGCGTGGCAGACAGCGGTAGCACCACCTGCCATCACCGCCCTCCTACGTGATCTCGTATCCACCCTCGTCGGCCAGCGAACGCGAGGCCAAGCGCGGTTCGCGCCGTGCATGGTAAATTCCAGCGTCGGCAAGACAACTCCAGGAACGTTCGGGTGACCTGAACATCTTCGTCCGGTCCACCCGCCACTGGCGATACAAGGTAGATCGATGATCGACGTGAGTCAGCGTATTGTCTGGCGGCGCCTCTACGTTGCGCTGTGCAGCTGCGTCGCGCTGGCCGGCTGCATGGTCGGCCCCGACTACCACGCGCCGCCCGCGCCGGCCACCGACACCTTCACCACCACGCCGCTGCCCGACCAGACCGCCTCCGCGCCCGGCCCCGCAGGCCTGCCGCAGCGTTTCGCGCCGGCCCAGGACATTCCCGCCGCGTGGTGGACGCTGTTTCATTGCGAGCCGCTCGACGCACTGATCCGCGAGGCGATCGCCAACAGTCCGAACATGGCCGCCGCGCAGGCGGCGTTGCGACAGGCTCGCGAGAATTACACGGCGCAAGCCGGCGGCACCTTGCTGCCGAGCGTCGACGCGCAATTGAGCGCCACGCGCGAAAAGGTCAACGGCATCGCGTTCGGCGAGCCCGGCCTCGTCGAGGAATTCAATCTCTACAACGCGTCGGTCAACGTCTCGTACAAGCTGGACGTGTTCGGCGGCGCGCGGCGCGAACTCGAAGCGCTGCATGCGCAGATCGACTATCAGCGCTTCCAACTGCAGGCCGCCTATCTCACGATATCGGCCAACATCGTGACCGCGGCGGTCAAGGAAGCGTCGGTGCGCGCGCAGATCGACGCGACCGAGCGGATCGCTACCGAGGAAGAGCAGCAGCTGAACGTGCTCGACCAGCAATTCTCGCTCGGCGGCGTGAGCCGCACGGCCGTGCTCGCGCAGGAAACGCTGCTCGCGCAGACCCGCGCGACGCTGCCGCCGCTGCAACAGCAGCTCGATCAGGCGCGCCATCAGCTTGCGGTACTCGCCGGCAAGCTGCCGAGCGATACCTCGGTGCCCGGCTTCACGCTCGACATGTTCTCGCTGCCCGACACGCTGCCCGTGAGCCTGCCGTCGTCGCTGGTGCACCAGCGCCCCGACATCCTTGCCGCCGACGCCACGCTGCATCAGGCGAGCGCGCAGGTCGGCGTCGCGACCGCGGCGATGTATCCGCAGATCACGCTGTCGGCGAGCTACGGCGCCGAAGCGTTGACGCCCGCGCAGGTGCTCAGGGCCGGCAGCACGCTCTGGAGCATCGGCGCGGGCTTGCTGCAACCGGTCTTTCACGGCGGCCAGCTGAGCGCGCAGAAGCGCGCGGCCGAGGCCGCCTACGAGCAGGCCGGCGCGCAATACCGCGAGACGGTGCTGCTCGCGTTCCAGAACGTTGCGGACACGCTGCGCGCGCTCGAACACGACGCAACCGGCCTCAAGGCGCAGACCGACGCGTCGCGCGCCGCGAGCGATTCGCTCGAATTGACGCGCGGACAGTATCGCGTCGGCGGTGTCAGCTACCTCGCGCTGCTCGACGCGCAACGCCAGTATCAGCAAACGGTCGTGAGTCTCGCGCAGGCGCAGGCCGCGCGTTACGCCGACACGGCGGCGCTGTTCCAGGCGCTCGGCGGCGGCTGGTGGAATGCCGGCGCGCCCGAGTCCGCGGCCGCGCCGGCCGCCGCGGCGGCGAGCGCGTCGAACACGTCGTCGCCATCGGCAACGACGGCAACCGCCGCAACGCCACATTGACCGTGCCCTGACGCAACCCCAGCCCTCGCCCCAAGCCGAGCAAGGACATCACGATGGCCGAAAGAAAACCGATGACAAAGCGGATGGTGATCATGTTGATCAGCGTCGGCCTGCTGCTCGCCGCGCTGGTCGGCTTCAACCTGCTCCGCGCGCACATGTTCGCGAAGTTCATGGCGGCCAACACCGCGCCGCCCGCCACGGTCTCGGCGGTGGTGGTCCACTATCAGTCGTGGCAGCCGCAGCTCGCGGCGGTCGGCAGCCTGCGCGCGGTGCGCGGCGTAGACGTGACGACCGAAGTCGCCGGCCTCGTGCGCGAGGTCGCGTTCGTGTCGGGGCAGGAAGCGAAAGCCGGACAGATCCTCGTGCGACTCAACGCCGACAGCGACGTCGCGCTGCTGCAATCGTTGCAGGCCGCGGCCCAACTCGCGCAGACGGTCTACGAGCGCGACCGCGCGCAGTACGACATCAAGGCGATCGCGAAGGCGCAGCTCGACGCCGATGCGGCCGACCTCAAGGGCAAGAAGGCGCAGGTCGCGCAACAGCAGGCGCTCGTCGACAAGAAGACGATTCGTGCGCCGTTCGCGGGGCGCCTCGGCATCACGACGATCAATCCGGGGCAATACCTGAATCCCGGCGACGCGATCGTCACGCTGCAAGCCATCGATCCGATCTACGCCGACTTCTCGGTACCGCAACAACAGCTCGGCCAGCTCGCGATCGGCGCGACCGTCAGCGTCGACACCAACGCGTACAGCGGGAAAACCTTCACCGGCAAGATCCAGTCGGTGAGCCCGAAAGTCGACAGCGCGACGCGCAACGTGCAGATCGAGGCGAGCGTCGACAATCGCGAGCGCAAGCTGCTGCCCGGCATGTACGCGAACGTGAAGATCGACTCGGGCGCCGAACAGCGCTACCTGACCCTGCCGCAAACGGCGATCACCTACAACCCGTACGGCGCGACCGTGTTCATCGTGAAGCCCGGCACGCAGCCCAACGCGCAGGGCAAGACGCTGCCCGTCGCGCAGCAGGTGTTCGTAACGCCGGGGCCGACGCGCGGCGACCAGGTGGCGATTCTGAAGGGCATCGACGACGGCACGCAGGTCGTGACGAGCGGCCAGATCAAGCTCAAGAACGGCACGCCGCTGATCATCGACAACCGCGTGCAGCCGTCGGACAGTCCGAATCCGACGCCGCAGGAACAATAAGCGAGGCCGCCCGATCATGTTCACGGACATCTTCATCCGCCGGCCGGTACTCGCTTCGGTCGTGAGCCTGCTGATCCTCGTGCTCGGGTTGCGCGCGCTCGCGGTGCTGAAGGTCAGCCAGTATCCGCAGACCGAGAACGCGGTCGTCACGATCACGACGGCCTACTATGGCGCGAACTCGGACACCATCGCCGGCTTCATCACGCAGCCGCTCGAAGCGGCGATCGCGCAGGCGCAGGGCATCGACTACATGTCGTCGACGAGCATCACGGGCGTGTCGACGATCATCGCGACGCTGCGTCTGAACTACGATGCGAACCGCGCGCTGACCGAGATCAACACGCAGATCGGCTCGGTGCGCAACCAGTTGCCGCCGCAGGCGCAGCAGCCGGTGCTGACGGTGCAGACCGGGCAGACCACCGACGCGATGTACATGGGCTTCTACAGCAGCGTGCTGCCAAGCAACAACGTCACCGACTACCTGCTGCGCGTGGTCAAGCCCAAGCTCGATTCGATCCAGGGCGTGCAGACCGCCGAAGTGCTCGGCGGCCGGCAATTCGCGATGCGCGCGTGGCTCGACTCGGCGCGGCTCGCCGCGCACGGCGTGAGCGCGAGTGACGTGTACACCGCGCTCGGCAACAACAACTATCTCGCCACGCTCGGCACGACGAAGGGGCAAATGGTCAGCGTCGACCTGGAAGCGGGCACGGACCTGCATACCGTCGACGACTTCAAGCAGCTCGTCGTCAAGCAGAAGAACGGCTCGATCGTGCGCCTCGAGGATGTCGCGAACGTCGTGCTCGGCGCCGACAGCTACGACTTCAACGTCGCGTTCAGCGGCAAGCGGTCGGTGTTCATCGGCATCAAGGTCGCACCGGACGCGAACATTCTCGATGTGGCCAAGCGCGTGAAAACCGTGTTTCCAGATCTGCAGAAGCAGTTTCCGACCGGCATGACGGGCGACATCGTTTATGACGCGACCGACTTCGTCAACACCGCGATCAGGGAAGTGATCAAAACGCTCGTCGAAGCGCTCGTGATCGTGACCGTCGTGATCTTCCTGTTTCTCGGCAGCTTGCGCGCGGTGATCGTGCCCTTGATCGCGATGCCGCTGTCGCTGATCGGCACGTTCTTCGTGATGCAGGTGCTCGGCTATTCGATCAATCTGCTCACGCTGCTCGCACTCGTGCTCGCGATCGGGCTCGTCGTGGACGACGCGATCATCGTCGTCGAGAACGTCGATCGGCACATGAAGCACGAAGGCAGGACACCGTTCGACGCCGCGCTGATCGCCGCTCGCGAACTGGGCGGCCCGATCGTCGCGATGACCGTCGTGCTGATCGCCGTGTACGCGCCGATCGGCTTCCAGGGCGGGCTGACGGGCGCGCTCTTCACCGAATTCGCGTTCACGCTCGCGGGCGCGGTGACGGTGTCGGGCGTGATCGCACTCACGTTGTCGCCGATGATGTGCTCGCGCTTCTTCCGCGCCGCGCAGGAGTCGGGCCGCTTCGCGCGTTTCGTCGACCGCCAGTTCGAGCGCGTGCATCGCGGCTACGGCCGCCTGTTGCACGCGACGCTCGATACCTGGCCCGTGTTCGTGATCATGGGCGCGCTGCTGCTGTGCGGCACGGTGTATCTGTTCATGACCTCGAAGTCGGAACTCGCGCCGCAGGAAGACCAGGGCATCGTGCTCTCGCAGATCATCGGGCCGCCCAACGCGACGATCCAGCAGATGCAGACCTACGCGGACCAGGTGTTCGATGCTTCGAAGACACTGCCCGAATATTCGCAGATGTTCCAGCTCACGGGCTCGCCGACTGTCAACCGGGGCATCGGCGGCGTGCTGTTCAAGACCTGGGATCAGCGCGGCAAGAACGCGACCGTGCTGCAGCAGGAGTTGCAGCAGAAGTGGAATCAGATCGCGGGCGCGCGCGTCGCGGCGTTCCAGTTTCCGCCGCTGCCGGGCGCACAGGGCTTGCCGGTGCAGTTCGTGATCAGCACGACCGAGCCGTTCGAAAACCTCAACGAGGTGTCGCAAGCAGTGCTGGAAAAAGCGCGCGCGAGCGGCATGTTCTTCTTCGTCGATAACGACCTGAAAATCGACAAGCCGGAAGTGACGCTCGTCGTCGATCGCGACAAGGTGGCCTCGCTCGGGCTGTCGCAGAGCGACGTCGGACAGGCCCTCGGGTCGGCGCTGGGCGGCGGCTACGTCAACTACTTCTCGATTGCGGGACGCTCGTACAAGGTGATTCCGCAGGTGTTGCAGATCGACCGGCTCAATCCGTCGCAAGTGCTCGACTACTATCTGCGCACGCCGGACGGCAACGTGATTCCGGCGTCGACGATCGCGCATCTGCGGCACAGCGTCGTGCCCGAATCGATCAACCACTTCCAGCAGTTGAACTCGGCGACGATCTCCGGCGTGATCGTGCCGGGCGTGTCGCAAGGCCAGGTGCTCGACTTTCTGCGCAAGGCGACCGCGCAGGTCGCGCCGGCCGGCTATTCAGCCGATTACTCGGGAGAGTCGCGCCAGTTCGTGCAGGAGTCGGGCGGCTTCGTCATCACGCTGCTGCTCGCGACGATCATCGTGTTCCTCGCGCTCGCGGCGCAATTTGAAAGTTTCCGCGATCCGATCGTGATCCTGATCTCGGTGCCGATGGCGCTGTTCGGCGCGCTGATCTTCATCAACATCGGCCTGACGACGCTGAACATCTACACGCAGGTCGGCCTCGTCACGCTGATGGGGCTCGTCAGCAAGCACGGCATTCTGATCGTGCAGTTCGCCAACGAACTGCAGCGCGCAGGTCGCGCGAAGCGCGAAGCGGTCGAGGAAGCGGCGGGCGTGCGGCTGCGCCCGATCCTGATGACGACCGCGGCGATGGTGCTCGGTGTGGTGCCGCTCGTGATCGCGTCGGGCGCGGGCGCGGCGGGCCGCAACGCAATGGGGCTCGTGATCTTCACCGGGATGTCGATCGGCACGCTGTTCACGTTGTTCGTCGTGCCGGCGATGTACATGTTTCTGGCCGCCGAACACCAGCGGCATGCTCAGGCGCCGAAGGCCGACGAGGCGGGTCAGGCGGGTTAGAGCCTGGGTGATCGCGTACCCGGCGCGCGGGTTGTTGTCCGAAATCTGAAAGCCGTCGTCCTGATGCCTTTACTCGCATCACTTAGACTACGGTGCATTCGCTGCGCAACGCGGCGCAAGACCAACCGGAGCCACGCACGATGAAAGCGATTCAGTTCAAATCTTTTGGCAGCCCCGAAGTGCTCGAATACGTCGATCTGCCGACGCCGCAGGCCGACGCGGAGCATGCGGTCGTGCGGGTCATGGCGGCCTCGGTCAATCCGAGCGACGTGAAGAACGTGTCCGGCCATTTCGAACATACGGTGCTGCCGCGCACGCCGGGGCGCGACTTCAGCGGCGTGGTGGTGGACGGCCCGGCCGCGTGGCTCGACGCTGAGGTGTGGGGGACCGGCGGCGACATCGGCTTCACGCGCGACGGCACGCACGCCGAGTACCTCAGCATTCCGGTCGCGGCGCTGTCGCGCAAGCCCGTGGCGTTGAGCCACGTCGAGGCGGCGGCGATCGGCGTGAACTTCGTGGTCGCGTGGCTCGGCAGCGTCGAATACGCAAAGCTGCAGGCCGGCGAGACCATTGCCGTGCTTGGCGCGAGCGGCGGTGTCGGTGGCGCGGTCGTGCAGATCGCGAAAGCACGCGGCGCGCGCGTGATCGCCGTCGACCGCCGGCCGCTCGATCCCGCCACGCCCGCGGGCCGCCTGATCGACGCCTACGTGGCGTTCGACGAACACGCGGCCGCACGCGTGCGCGAGTTGACCGGAGGCGCGGGCGCGGAAGTCGTGTACGACACGGTAGGCGGTGTCGCGTTCGAGACCGCGCTGAGTCTCGCGAAGCGGCGCGGCCGCGTGCTCGAAATCAGCGGGACCGGCAAGCGCCGCGTCGAGTTCGACCTGATCGACTTCTATCACAACGAGACGCAATTGCTCGGCGTCGACAGCGCGAAGCTCGGCGTCGCGGAATCGGCGCCGCTGATGACGGCGCTCGTCGACGGCTTCGACAACGGCAAGCTGAGCGGCCCGGCGATCGCGCAGGAATTCCCGCTCGCCCGCGCGCGCGAAGCCTACGAGGCGGTCGCCGCCGGCACGCGCGGGCGCGTCGTGATTCGCATGCAATAACCGTCCCTCTGACACAGTGCATTGAAGCTGCGGCCTCCGGGCGTCGGCGACACGCTAAGATTGAGGCCGCCGGGCGCCCGCGCCGTCCGGCGAAAACGACAAAAGCATTGCCTCGGAGAATCTGATGTCTGAAGAATATGAAGTGCACGGTCCGCACGATCATGCCGTCGAACACGCCGGCCACGCCGCGCATCACGACGCCGATCCGTTCGCGAGCCGCATGGCCGTGATGACCGCGATCCTCGCGACGATCGGCGCGCTGTGCGCGTACCAGAGCGGCAACGCCGAAAACCTCGCGCTGTTCTTCAAGAACGAAGCCGCGATCAAGAAGACCGAAGCGTCGAACCAGTGGAGCTACTACCAGGCGAAGGGCGAAAAGGAAAACCTCGCGGAACTCGGCGCGGCGCTGTCGGCGCCCAATAGCGACGCGCACGCGAAGTTCGTCGCCGACGTCGAGAAATACAAGCAGCAGAAGGAGCCGATCCGCGCGAACGCAGAAGCGATCGAAAAACAGGTCGTCGCCGCCGATACGCGCAGCGAAACGCTGTTGCACGGCCATCATCGCTGGGCTCAGGCGACGCTGCTGATTCAGGTCGCGATTGCGCTGTGCGCGATCACGCTGCTCACGCGCAAGAACTGGCTGCGCAATCTGTCGTACCTCGTCGCGGGAGTGGGCGTCTTGACCGCGGGCGCGGCGTTTTTCGGGCTATGAGCGGGATGCTCGCGTTACCTTTCACCCAGAGCCTTGCAATCGGGAGTGGGTCGTGATCGATGGGTCCGCCGTGGTCGGCGTGTTTTCCGTGTATGTCGCGGGCGTGGTGAGTCCGGGCCCGAACTTCGTCGCGGTCGCGCACAAGGCGGCTTCGGCGACGCGCATCGAAGCGCTCGCGATGGTCGCCGGCATCGTGCTCGTCAATCTGTTCTGGGCCAGCTGCGCGATTCTTGGCGTCGGCATCGTGTTCGCCGCGTTCCCGTGGCTCGCGCTCGTGGTCAGGATCGTGGGCGCGTGTTACCTGCTGTGGTTCGGCGGGCGGCTGATCTTCAATGCCTCGGCGGCGCGGCAAGCGGTGCTCGTCAAGGCACCGGCGGGCGGCTTCAGGCAGGCGTTCGCGCAGGGCTTCGCGACCAACATCGCGAATCCGAAGTCGATGGCGTTTTTTGCCGCGGTGTTTTCGTCGGCGGCGCCAGCGCATGTGAGTACCGGCACGTTCGCCGCGATGCTCGGCATGGTGTTCGTCGTCGCGAGCAGTTGGTATGGGTTCGTCGCGCTGACGCTGTCGCATCAGCGCATCGCGTCGGCTTATCGGCGCGGCAAGATGTGGGTGGATCGTGTGTGCGGCGGCTTGATCGTTGCGTTGGGGGTGCGGCAGCTGATTCGTTGAGGCGGCACTGACGTGTGCGTGAGCACTAATGTGCCAGCACCAATGTGCCAGCACGAATGTGCCAGCACGAATGTGCCAGCCTCAATCCGCGAGCCCGCGCGCACGCTCCAGCAACAACTCGCGCTCGCGCGTATTGCGCGTCATCGCCGCGGCGCGCTCGAACTCCACGCGGGCTTCATCGACGCGTCCAAGCTTGACCAGCAGATCGCCGCGCACGCTCGGCAGCCAGTGATAATTCGCGAGCGCCGAACCGGCGGCGAGCGCATCGACGATCTCGAGTCCGGCCGCCGGCCCGAACGCCATCCCCACCGCGACCGCGCGATTCAACTCCACTACCGGCGACGGCGCGACCTGCGCCAGCGCATCGTAGAGCGCGACGATCTGCGCCCAGTCGGTGTCCTCGGCGCGGCGCGCTCGCGCATGGCACGCGGCGAGCGCCGCCTGCAACGCATACGGCCCGCTCTCGCCGCCGAGCGCATGCGCGTTGTCCAGCGCCGCGAAGCCGCGGCGAATCAGCAGCGGGTCCCAGCGGCTGCGATCCTGATCGAGCAGCAGTACCGGACGCCCCTGGGCGTCGGTGCGCGCGTGCGTACGCGACGCCTGAATCTCCATCAGCGCAACAAGACCGTGGACCTCGCTCTCGTCGGCTACGAGTCCGCTCAACACGCGCCCAAGCCGCAACGCCTCCTCGCATAGCGTCGGGCGCATCCAGTCGTCGCCGGCCGTGGCCGCATAACCTTCGTTGAAAATCAGGTAGATCACCTGCAGCACCGACGCGAGCCGCCCCGCGCGCGCGTCCGCCTGCGGCACCTCGAACGGCACGCGCGCCGCCGACAGCGTGCGTTTCGCACGCACGATCCGCTGCGCGATGGTCGGCTCCGGCACGAGAAACGCGCGCGCGATTTCGTCGGTGGTGAGGCCGCCGAGCAGGCGCAGCGTCAGCGCGACGCGCGCATCGGTCGACAGCAGCGGATGGCACGCGGTGAAGATGAGCCGCAGCAGATCGTCGCCGATGTCGTCGGCGCGCGCGGCGTCGAGCGCATCGACGAAATCGGGCACCACGTGCGCTTCGATCGCGTCGAGATCGTGGCCGAGCTCCTCGCGCTTGCGCGCATGCAGCGCTTCCTGACGCAGGCGATCGAGCGCGCGGTTCTTCGCGGCCGTCATCAGCCACGCTCCGGGGTTGTCGGGCACGCCCGCGTCCGGCCAATGCTCGAGCGCGGCCACCAGCGCATCCTGCGCGAGTTCCTCGGCGAGTCCCACGTCGCGCACGATCCGCGCGACGTGAGCGATGACCTTCGCGGATTCGATCCGCCAGACAGCGTCGATCGCACGATGGGTGGCCTGTATCGTCACGGCGTCAGCCTTCACCTGCTGCCGGCGGTTGCGCGTTCAGGACCATGTATGCGGGCTCCCAGACGTAGTCCATCAAATCAGCGGCGATCTTCTTCGAGCTTGTGAAAGCGCTCGACTTCCGGCCCCGGCTCGAAGTCGTCGAGTTCGAACAGCTGCCGCACTTCGATTTCGCCATCGGCGTGCTCACCGAACGGCGCCGGAAAACGCCGCGCCCATTCCATCGCCTCGTCGCGCGAGCGCACCTGGATCAACGTGTAGCCCGCGATCAGCTCCTTGGTCTCCACGAACGGCCCGTCTACGATGCTCCGTTTGCCGCCGCTATAGCGCACGCGCCAGCCTTTCGAGCTCGGCTGCAGGCCCGTCGCGTCGAGCAGCACGCCGGCCTTCGCGAGTTCTTCGTGGTAGGCGCCCATGGCCGCGATCAGCGACGGTTCGGGCATCTCGCCGGCTTCGCTCGCGGCCGTGGCTTTTACGATGATCATGAATCGCATGTCGTTGCTCCTTGTTGTTAGTGGTTGGTCGTGAGTGGATTCTTGTGAATCGCCTGGCGGGGCCACGCCGGCTCGCCCCTTACTCACACGACGCGCGATGCACGGTCCGATCGACACGCGCGGCGGTCCCGACATCCCAGGGAAAACACCGAAGCTGGTGAAGTAGGAGTCACGCGTGCCTAGGGCCTGTTCACGCTAATAACGGGCTTGCGCTGGCCGCCAGAAGGGCCGAGCGCAAGGATTGCGACGCAGCGAATACTCGACGTATTCGCAAGGAGCATGACGCGGCGATCGGCCCTTCTGGCGGCCAGCCCCTTGAAGGTTTTTTTAAAACAGGGGAACGTGCCTTTCCGCCCGTATTGCGGCGTCGGTCGTCGCTTGTTTGGCTCGGCCAAACGGCGCTCCTCTCTCCTTGCACTACGCGCGCAAAGGCACGTTCGCAAGCCCGTTATTAGCGTGAACAGGCCCTAGATGAAGCACGGTCCGAGCTTGCGCACCTCGACCGTGCACCACGACGCCGCCGGGCAGGTTTGCGCGATCGCCACGGCCTCTTCACGGCTGTCGCAGTTCAACAGAAAGAAGCCGCCGATCATCTCCTTCGCCTCGGCGAACGGCCCGTCGACGAGCTTCGATTGGCCATGGCGGACCTGCACGCGCACGGCGTCCTTCTGCGAAGTCAGTGACTCGACCGCGAGCAGCTTGCCGCGCGCTTTCAGGTTCTCGGAGAAACGCACCATCTGGTCGTAGAGGTCGCGGCCCGCGGCTTCGGCGCGCTCCTCGCGTTGGTCCGTGGGTTCGACGATCAGCAGCATGTAGGACATCATGTCTCCGATAGGGCTCGGTTGTATGCGCGAGTCGGCATCGCAACGACGCCAGCGACGCCTCGCCTCGGCGGTATGCAGGAGGTACGCAAGCAGGTAGGCGGCAAGCAGGCGCAGCCAGTCTAGCAAGCGGGAATCGCAGCGGCAAACGCGCCCGGCGGGACTTCTACGGACACTCGTAACAAGCCGCGCCACGCGCACCGGCCGGCCTCGCGCGACACGTCGAAGCCGCTTTCAATGTGTCCGTAATCCATTTACGTCCGCGCTGAAACGGTCGTATCAGCCGTTCGACGAACGCAGCGCAGCGGGCAGCCACTCGCTCGGGCTCGCCGATAGCGCGTTGAGCGCAGCGCCGGTGACCCGCGACGCTTTCGAAATGCGCGCCGCCAGATGCGTGCCGCTCAAACCGCCGCTTCCGCCAGCGCCCGCAGTCGCGCGGAACGCATCAAACCTTCGATCATTTTCGCTTCCGCGCTCGCCAGCTCGCTCAGCGACGCCGCCGACAACTGTCCGTCGAAAATCGCTAGCGCCGCGCACAGACTTGCGTAGTCGTCGTCTTCGAGCGACCAGCGGCCAGTCTGGCGCTCGCGCACATCGAGCCGCACCATCGCCGCATGCGCGCTTTCGATGTCGGCGCGTGCGGCGGCGCCCCGTCCGGCATGCACAAGTTCCTGCGACACCAGCAAATGCCGGCTCAGCGTCGTGTGCAGAATGCGCGCGCCGTGGCCGCGGCGGAATGCATCGAGCGCGGCGTAGGCCTGCAACAGCGTGGTCTGCGTGACCGGCGCGTGCGCGGTGCGGCTCTGGGTCAGAGAACGCAACAACGGGGACATGGCCGTGCGGCCGGGCTTGTGAACTCGCGACTTGCTGGACATCGATTCAACCTCCTTCTTTCGGCAGCGCGCCCGGACTTCGGCACGCGACGGCGGCAAACGCCGCGCTCAAACGTCCGACGTATTTCGCGCCCAACAGTTCACCCCATGCGCACGCCATGCGACGCGCCCGTTCTTCGAACGTATCGAAGAACGCAATGTCCGCATATCGGTTCGAAGCCGCCAGAAACAAGAAGCCCGCTTCGTTGCGACGAAAAAAAGCCCTGTTCCGCGAGGAACAGGGCTGACAGGATGGAACGGCCGAGCAGGCGCGTGGATGCCTGCCAACCTATAACCACCTAACCTGCAAAGCTATTGCTTACGTGTACTGCACCGGCAATTTCTACCGCTCGACAGGAAGCTTCAAACTGCCGATTCAAACTACCACTTCAATTGCGACTGCATGTGGGCCGGTCCTCGCTATCTGCTACTTCTGGCCGCTACCCCTGTTGCTTCGCGCTCGTGCTCGAGGCATTGCGCGCTTGTATTGCGTCAACTGCGGACTGCAAACTGCCAGATACGCACTGCAAACTGCGAACTGCAGACTACTTACTCTCAACGGTACGGTTCAAATCCGACACGAGGGGAAGATCGCATCGATGGAGGTCGGTGGTTCCTCGCTCCATGGAAAAGAGTGTATGCGCGCACGCGCGAAAGCAATTCAGCGAACCGAAGCGCTTTGGTGGGTTAATTTGGCGAATCGATGTAACAGCGGCCCCACGGAGCGCTCGATGTGAAATCAGCGATTGCACCGAAACGGTGCTGCGAAAGCCTGAGAGAAAAAACGCGAAGTGCGAAGCCGGCCGCATTCAGACCGAGCGGAGCCGGTGCTGTCGCGCCGGCGTCATCGCGTGTGCAGCTTCGAGCGATGACGCGCGCCACGCCACGCACGTCAACCGCGTGTGGAGAAATCGTCGATCGTCAGCAAGACCTTCTCACCGGGACGCGCAAGCATTTTTCGTTCGGCGATCGCCGTAATACGTTTGCGCCCATCCGCGAACGTCTTCAGAACGCGCGCCTCACCCGCGCCGCGTTGCAGCCAGAAGTGCTGCTCGAGCGCCTCGCGCGTGACCGCGCATTCAAGGTCTCGTCCCTGCGACGAAAGCTGGAAAATCACCGCGCGTCCATCTGCCGAGACGCTGGGTACCACCTCGATCATCGTCATAGCCCACCTCGCAACGTTGATTACGACGTTCGCCGCATAATGCGAACGTCCCCGGATAAGCGCGGCCGCGATGGGTCGACGACCGTGCCCGCGAAAAGTGAATCAACCTTGAGCAAAGCGCATGCCACACAACGCAGCAAGCGGCGCCTCGCCGCATCGAGCGTTCGCCCTGCATCGCAAAGTGAGAAAACTGCAACATAGCCGCGTGGTAAAAAGGCGCAGCCGGCGCGACAATCGACGACAATTCTTACTCGCGCTTCGCACGATCATCGCGCGCCACCACCTTCCCGACATGTCCGCCCAACTGCCCGACCGACGATCCGGGTTGACCTTGCGCCCCGCGCAACCCGACGACGAAGCCTTCCTGCTCGAACTGCGCAAGACGACGATGACCGAACACCTGGCGCGCGCCGGCGAGCCGACCGACGACGACGCCCATCGCGCGCGTCTGCTGCATCGCTACGACGCGGCGCAGGTGGTCTGCATCGACGGCGCGCCCGCGGGCTTGTTGAAGGCGCATCGCAACGACGTCGAATGGTTCGTCGTGCAGTTGCAGATCGCGCCGGCGCTACAGGGTCGCGGCATCGGCGAGCAAGCGCTGCGCACGATCCTGCGCGCCGCCGCGGCCGAAGCGTTGCCGGTCAGCTTGCAGGTGCTCAAGGGCAATCCCGCCAAACGGCTGTACGATCGTCTTGGCTTCGAGATCGTCGGCGAGGATCAGACACAGTTTCACATGCGCCTTGCAGCGCGCGCGCCGGCGGAAAGCGAAGCAGAACGAATGTCGGATAAAGACTGATACGGAACGAGCCTGGCAATGAACCCTGATATGACTTTTCGCGCTGCTTCAGCGATACAAAGCTGGCACGCGCACATCTACTTCGACCCGGCGAGCCGCGATGCCGCCTGGGCGTTTCGCGAGCAGATCGACGCGCACTGGGGCGACAAACTGCAGATCGGGCGCTTCCACGAACGGCCGGTCGGGCCGCATCCGATGTGGTCGTATCAGCTCGCCTTCGCGCACACGCAGTTCGCCGACGTGGTCGGCTGGCTCACGCTCAATCACGGCGCGCTCGATGTCTTTCTGCATCCGAACACCGGCGACGCGCTGCGCGATCATCGCGACGCTGCCGTGTGGATCGGGCACTCGCACGAACTCGTGCTGAAGGCGCTGCTATAGCACCGCGGCGAACGCTACGGCGGCGTGCTCACATATTCGTATACGCGCTGCACCAGCCGCGCGACGCGACCTGTTTAGTGCCGAACAGCGTGCAGCCGCCGTATGCGTCCGATGCCTTGCCCTGGAACAGCGAGCAGTTCGCGCACGATTGACCGGCCGCGAAGTTCGGAAATCTGGCCTTGTCGACCTTCGACGCATCTTCGGTATAGCCGACCGCCTGCGCCTGCGGATCGCTCTCGCTGAGCGCATTGGGAACGGTCGCGGCGAACGCGAGCCGAGACAGCGCGAGCGACGAGCCGACGCCCGCGCTGACCAACAGGAAATGGCGCCGCGATGTTTTCATTTTCGTTTGCCTCTGGGTGGGGACTGAGGGATGCGTTCAATCGAGAAAGCGCGCGAAGTGCTCGACCGGCTCGCGCTCGGGGCGCAGCGCATTGACCGGCGCGTTGGGGTCGCCGAAACCGAGCGACATGCCGCACACAAATTGCTCGTTTTCGGGCAAGCCGAGATGTTCGGCAATCAGTCGATGAAACTGCATGAACGCGGCCTGCGGACAGGTGTCGAGACCGCGGCCGCGCGCGGCCGTCATGATCGCCTGCAGGAACATGCCGTAGTCGAGCCAGCTGCCGCGCTCGAGGCTGCGATCGATCGTGAACAGCAGGCCGACGGGTGCGTCGAAGAAACGGAAGTTGCGCGAGTGCTGTTCGTGCATGCGCGCCTTGTCGCCCTTCTCGATGCCGAGCAGGCTATACATGTCCCAGCCGATCTTGCGACGCCGGTCGATGAACGGCGACTGCCACTGGCGCGGATAGTACGCGTACTCCTCCTGGTACAGCTCGTCGCGCTGCGGATCGTCGTAGGCCGCGAGCAGATCGCGCGACAGACGCGCGAGCGATTCGCCCGTCAGCACGTACACCTTCCACGGCTGCGTGTTGGTGCCCGACGGTGCGTGGCTGGCGGCTTCGAGAATCGCTTCGATGTCGGCGCGCTGCACCGGTGTCGGCAGAAAGGCGCGCACCGAGCGCCGCGTGGTCAGCGCGGTGTCGACGGGGTTCGCGGGAGAGGTCATCGGCGGATGGCGGCAGAGCCTGCGGAGTAGGTCTGCGACGATTCTAGCGCGGACCGCTCAAAGCCTGCCCGCCAGCGCGCAGGCGTCGCCCGAAGCGTTGCGCTGCGCCCTTACATCGTCCCCAACACCACCGCCGCCGCAATCGATCCGACCACGAGCGCGAGCCCCACCGTCTTGCGCTTGTTCAACTCGGTCCACAACAGCACGCCCGTCAACGACAGCAGGATCAGGCTGCCCGCGAGCGTATCGATCAGCAGCACCCAACCGACGCTCAAGCCCACACCCTTGTGCAGGTTCGTCAGCATCGCGAGAAAGGTGTTCGCGCTGCGCTTGATCGTCACGGTGTGGTTACCGACCCAGTATTCGGCCGACGTGTTTTCCTTCGGCGACGCGAAATTCAGTTGCCAGTGCTCGGGCTGCACGACGCTGCGATCGCCCCACGCCACCGGATGCTCGGTTTCCTTCTGCACGCGCCCCGGATTGCCGGCGATTTTCAGCTCCTGCTTGAGCCACTTCGCGAGCTCGCGCGGCGTTTGCGGCGCCGGTTGCGGCAGCGGCACCTGCATCACCGACACCTGCGGCTCGCCGGTCGAGACGCGCAGCGGGCCGCCGCGATGATTCAGAAAGAAGCCCGTCGTGCCGAACAGCAGACCGAGCGCCGCGCCCCACAGTCCAACCCACCCATGCACCTTGCGCAGCCACTTGATGAAGGTCGCGCGACGCGAGCGCTGCTGGCGCGATTTCAGTTCATGGTCATCGAGCCGACGCGACTCCTGCGCGTCATGTTCGCCGGCCGCGGGCGGTTGAATGTCGAGGGTGTCCGATACGCTCACGTTTCACTCCAGGTGCGCAGCAGATTGTGATAACAACCGACGAGGCTGCGTCGCGCAGCTTCGTCGGCATGGGTGGCATTGAGCCGTTGAATCGCGGTGTCCATGTCGAACAGCAGCGCGCGATGCGTGTCGCTGCGCACGAGGCTCTGCACCCAGAAGAAGCTCGCCACCCGCGCGCCGCGCGTGACCGGCGTCACCTGGTGCAGACTCGTCGCCGGATAGACGATCATGTCGCCGGCCGGCAGTTTCACCTGCTGCACGCCGTAGGTGTCCTCGATCACGAGTTCGCCGCCGTCGTATTCGTCGGGCGCGCTGAGAAACAGCGTCACCGACACGTCGGTGCGCAGCTTCACGCCGTTCGGCAGCACGCGCACCGCGCCATCGACGTGGCTGCCGAACTGCATGCCGCCCTCGTAGCGGTTGAAGAGCGGCGGATAGACCTGGTTGGGCAGCACCGCGCTGATGAACAGCGGATTGCGTTCGATCGCCGCGAGAATCACATCGCCGAGTTCGCGCGCGAGCGTCGAGTGCTCGGCGATCTGCTGATTGCGCTTGACCGGCGCGCCCTGATAGCCCGCGGTCGCGCGGCCATCGACCCACGCGTCGCCGGCTCGATCGAGCCGCTCGCGCATGAAGCGCAACTGCCCGGCGTCCAGTACCTTCTGAATGTGCAGCAACATAGTGTGTCCTTCGCGTCGGCTTGCCGTTTGCAGAAGCGGCAAGCCGTGCGCATGCGCTCAGTGCGTATCAAAAGCGCGTATCAAAAGCGGTAGTTGAACGTCGCGAGCAGCGTGCGGCCGATGCCCGGCACCGAACGTCCGCCGTCCGACGGAATCAACGCGTCGTAGTAGTACTTGTTGGTCAGGTTCAGCAGGTTCAGGCGCACGTCGTACTTCTTCGCGTGATAGGCCGCGGTCGCGTCCCAACGCGTGTAGCCCGGCACCTTCACGTAGTTCGTATTCGACGCATAACGTGGCGACATGTAGATCGGACCGCCGCCGATTTCCCAGTGCGGCGTGATCGCATACGTGGTCCAGAACGTCAGCGTGTTGCGCGGCGTGTTGGCCGGCGTGTGGCCCTGCGTGCCGTCGGCCGCTTTCAGGATCGTCGCATCCATGTACGTGTAGCCGCCGAACATCTGCCACTTGTCGGTGATGTGTCCCGTCACGCCCGCCTGGAAGCCGTCGACGCGAACGTTGCCGGCCAGCTGGTACTCGGTCGGTGACACCTGCGTGCGCGCGTTGTCCTTTTCCTCGCGGAAGATCGCCGAGGTCACCGATATGTTGCCGCCGAACAGATCCCACTTGCCGCCGATTTCATACGACTTCGTCGATTCCGGCGCGAGGTTCTGAGTGAGGTTCGTGACCGTCAGGTTTTCGAGCGACGGGTTGAACGACGTGCCGTACGACACGTAGTACGACTGCCAGTCGGTCGGCTGATAGATGACGCCCGCGCGCACGCTCGTGAAGTAGTTGGTCTGGCTCGCATAAGCCGGCGCGCTGATCGTATTGCGGATTCCCGCCGAGAAACGATCCCAGCGCACACCGCCGATCAGCTTCCAGTGCGGCGTCAGTGTAATCGTGTCGTTCAGGTAAGCGGCGATTTCGTTCGCGCTCGAATCGGCGTAGTTGCCGACCGTCGTCGTCACGTTCGACGGCGTGCCCATGATCGGCGGATTGAGCATCGGCACGATCGGCAGGTTGTTGCGCGTGTACGCCTGGTTCGTATAGCTGTCGTGGCCCACTTCGACACCGGCGATCAGGTCGTGCCTGATCGGTCCGGTGTCGAATTTGTATTCGAGCATCGTGTCGTTGTAGATCGCATGATTCTGGATCACGCGGTCATGACTCTGCAGCTTGATGAACAGTTGCGACGGCGACAGCGTCGTGAAGTTGCCGTTGGTCAACGCTGTGCTGGACGACAGCGGTCCGGTCAGCACCGCTTGCGGCGCGGTTTCGCGCGCGTCGGTCATGGAGTGCGAGATCTGCGTCTGGTTCGTCAGCGTCAGGTCCTCGGAGAACTTGTGCTTGATCGCCGCGGTAAAGATCTGCACGTCCTGGATCGTGCGGTCGCTGGTCAAACCGTAGAACGTGTTCTTCGGTACCGGCGACGGGCGGCCGTTCAGCGCCTGGATGCCGTAGTCGGGCATGTCGTGGTTGTGCTGGATCAGCGCGGATAGCGTGATCTCGGTCGGCGTGCCGATGCCGAAGCGCAGTTCCGGCGCGACGCCAAAGTCCTTGTTCTTCATCACGTCGCGCGTCGAGCCGAGGCTCTGGCCGAATGCATTGAGGCGGATCGCCGAGGTGTCGGTGAGCTTGTGGTTCACGTCGACGGTGGAGCGGTAGCGGTCGTCGGTGCCGATCATGCCGGAGACTTCCGCCGAGTCCGTCAGGTTCGCCTTCTTGCTGACCTGATTGATCACGCCGCCGGTCGAGCCGCGGCCGAACAGCATCGACGACGGACCGTACAGCACTTCGAGCGATTCAAGATTGAACGTGTCGCGGTAGTACTGATTGCGGTCCCGAAAGCCGTCCAGATAGATGTCGTTCTGCGCGGTGAAGCCGCGCAGATTGATGTTGTTGCCGATCTGGCCGCCTTCGGCCGCGCCGATCGTCACGCCGGGCGCGTTGCGCAGCGCGTCCGCAAACGACGTCGCGCCCTGCGAGGCGAGCAGGTCGCGATTGATTACGGTGACGGTCTGCGGAATGTCACGCAGCGCGGTCGGCGTCTTGGCGCCGACGGTCGCCCGGTCGGCCTGGAAGTCCTGCTGAACGGCCTGAGCCTGCACGCCGATGGTCGGCAGCGTCTGCGCGGCGGCGGGTGTGTCGTTCCGTGCGCTGGTTTGTGCGTTCTGCGGCGCGCTTTGCGCGAGCGCCGGGGTCGCCAAAGGAATGGCAAAAGCGAGCGCTAGTGCTGTCGCGAGCGGCGTGTGATTGAGCATGGAAATCCCGTCAGAAATGCGTTTGTCAAATTCGCATCACTGACGTCGAATTCATGACAAAGCCGCAAATGGCTGGCTGCCGCTCTCCGTTGTGAGAGATGGAGATGACGGGATGGCTGGCTAGGTTTAAATGAGAATCGATATCATTTCACATCTACTGGAAGTCAGCAATCCCGGCGTGCGTCAGGCACACCGAATCGCGACTCGGTTTATCCTTTTTTCAACAATGTAGTTTCATCGCTTCGGCAGCGCTTTCCTTCCCTCTGGAGTCGACTTTATGCAATATCGCCAATTCGGCCGCACCGGCCTGACCGTTTCTCGCCTGTGTCTCGGCACCATGACCTTCGGGCTGCAAACCGAAGAAGCCGCATCGCACCGCATCCTCGACACGGCCGCGGACGCCGGTGTCAATTTCATCGATACCGCGAACGTCTATCCGCTCGGCGGCGACGAAAATCTGGCCGGACGCACCGAGGAAATCGTCGGACGCTGGCTGAAGGGTAAACGCGAGCGCTTCATCGTTGCGACCAAGGCGGTCGGCAAGATGGGGCCCGCCGCGTGGGACCAGGGCGCGTCGCGCAAGCACCTGCTCGATGCGATCGACGCGTCCTTGCAGCGCCTCGGCACCGACTACGTCGACCTGTACCAGCTCCATTCCGACGACGCGAAGACCCCGCTCGACGAAACGCTCGAAGCGCTCGATGCGATCGTGCGCTCGGGCAAGGCGCGCTATATCGGCGTGTCGAACTTTCTCGCCTACCGGCTCGCGCGCGCACTGGGGCGCGCGGACGTGCTCCGCGTCGCGCGCTTCGTGTCGGTCCAGCCGCGCTACAACCTGCTGTTTCGCCAGATCGAGCGCGAACTGCTGCCGCTGGCCGCCGAGGAGCAGCTGGCCGTGATGCCGTATAACCCGCTCGCAGGCGGACTGCTGAGCGGCAAGCACCGGCTCGACGCGACGCCCGCCGAAGGGCGCTTCACCGAAAGCGTCGGCAAGGCTGGCGCGATGTATCAGGAGCGCTACTGGCATGAGCGCGAGTTCGACACGATCGAAAGGCTGAAGGCGATCGTCGCGCCGACCGGCGAATCGCTGGCGAAGGTGTCGCTTGCGTGGGTGCTCGCGAATCCGCTGATAACGTCGGCGATCATTGGTGCGAGCCGCGCGGAGCAGTTGAGCGATACGCTCGCGGCGGCCGGGCTCACGCTCGACGCCGCGATCAAGACCCAGCTCGATGAAGCGAGCGTGCAGTATCGCTGGGGGGACGCGGCGCGCTAGGCGGCCGCCGGCAGATCAGGCGCGGCCCGGCGTTCGGCCGCGCGTCTTCATCGTCCGTAGCGCAGCACGGTGCTCGTCGCGGCGAGCACGTGATCCTTGATCGCGGCGTGGAACGCGTCGCGCGTCAAGCCGGCCGGCAATGCGCCGGGCGGCAGATCGAGCGCATAGACCTGCGCCACGTAGTGATGCGGTACCTCGCCGACGGGCGGACACGGGCCGTAATAGCCGGGGCCGCCGGTGCGATTCGTGCCGGCGACGCTGCCCGCCGGCGCGGCTTCGCCTTCGGCGAGTCCGGTCGTGGTAGGCGCGATGCCATAGACGATCCAGTGCACGATGCCGAGGCCTTTCGCGCCGTCGGGATCGAAGATCGTCACCGCGAAACTTTTCGTGCCGGCCGGCGCGTTATGCCATTGCAGCGCCGGCGGCACGTTGCCGCCGCCGCAATTGTTCGCGCTCGCCGCGTGGCTTGCGCTGAGCGTGCCACCATCGGCCAGTCCCGGCGACGACACCGCGAAGGCCTGTGCCGCATACGCATGCGCGCTCGCGTAAGCGAGCAGCGCGCACGCGCCGACGGAGAGCAGGCGCCGCGCGAGGTTCAGGTGGATGCGAGTCATTGGGAGTCGCCGGGGTTGGACGTGCCGTTGAGAGCTTTGCAGTTCAGAGAGCAACTATAACGAGAATGTTGTTTTGAGATGGAAGAGGCGGCATATTGCGCATGGGGCTACGCGAATCAAACAATATGGCCAGAGGATTCTGGCAACAACACCACTGGTATTAAAACGATGCGTCTTTCGTCCTGGCTTATTGCCACATTGATGTTCGGCGCAATATCCGGTTTGGCCCTTGCGGAATCGGTTCCCAGGTTTGAGGATTGTCCCGCCACTGTCGAGTCCAGGCACGCTGCGATGCCACGCATGATATTCACGGACGCGACGGCACGTCATTACCGCAGCATTCTTCGTGAAGCCGCAAAGGAGCCGATTAACTTCGCGGGCCACTACGTTCTCGCTACGTGGGGATGCGGTGCTGGATGCGTGATGGCGGCGGCAATCGATACGAACTCGGGCCGCGTCACTTCGCTGCCGTTCACGGTTTCCGATTGGCCGCTGGACATCACGGAGCCGCTTTCCTATCGCGCAGACAGTTGCCTGCTGATCGCTCATGGAAGCCGCAATGAAAGCGCCGAGCACGGAACCTACTACTACGCGTTCGACGGCAAAACATTTACCTTGCGCGCGAGTACGACAAACGTCGGGCGTTAGACAAACCGCGGAAGCAGTGAACGAGACCGTCACCCCGTGCACTGCCTCCGAGTTTGCGGCAGCCACACATATGCAACGACAGTAGATTTCGACACAAGACTCGGTTCACTCGCTTGCGTGTGAACCACTTGAACGTTGACGGATGGGCATCTACGGCGAGAGGTGTGTCAACTTTACTTGATCAGAATGGACAACTGAATTGCGCGTAAACTACTGTTACGACCACTGCTATTTCAACGAACCTGAGGCGAAGTATCGCACTGACCGCGCGAACTTCTGGAGTTTGCCGTGAAGAAGGTCGGGGTTGGCATCCTAACTGGTTTTGCACTCATCTTCGGCATGTCTGTTTGCTATGCAAAAGGCGATCAACGTGCGACTCCCCAAGCTGGAGCACGTACTTATGCACAGAATTACAAAGACATGGTTCTGGCTACTTGTATAGCGAACGCCTACAAGAACGACAAAGATGCTGCCATGGATGCGGGAAGCAGCGTCAGTGCATTGCGAGACTGGACTTACTTTGACTTGGAGAAGGCTCCAGACGCGATCAAAACCTTGGTGGACAATTATTTGGCGCGAAATTATCAAAACCCGCTGGTTGAATCGGAAACTGAAGGTGTCCGTTTCGATTTCCTGAAGTGTCTGGACCTGTATCACAGTAAGGAATTGGACGCACAGGTCAAGCGTTTGGTCATTAACCCCAGGCGCACTTACAGGCAAGATAATCCGTTGCCAGCAAAGCCGAAGTAGTTATGAGCACGTCCAGCGTCGAAGCGCTGACCAGTGCTCGGGCACGGATCGCCTTGGCAATCGTTGATGGGTTGATATGAACCCTTGGACGTGGAGCCGCGGCACTGGATACGTGATGGCAGCGGCAATCCACCGCCTCACTTCGGCTTGAACCGCCCCGTCTTCTGCGTCGCCTCCGGATACTGTCGCGTCTCGCGCACCGAAAGCGGATGCCACAATTTCGCGCCGCCCTCGATCCCCGCGTCGTTCGATACGGTCGCCACGTTCGCCGGCAGCGAAAACTTGATGCGCGCCGCGTTGCCGCCGCCGATCCACAGCTTGTCGTAATTGACCAGTGACTCGAGAATGCCGATCACCTTCTCGACGCGCCGGCTCCAACGCTTGTTGCCGATCTGCTCGCGCGCGGCCTCGCCGATGTATTCGTCGTACGCGATGCCCTTCTTGCTAACCGGATGATGCGCGAGCTCCAGATGCGGCATCAGCTCGCCATCGCGAAACATCGCGGTGCCGGCGCCGGTGCCGAGCGTCAGCACGAACTCGAGGCCGTGGCCTTCGATCGCCGCGAAGCCTTGCATTTCGGCGTCGTTGATCATCCGCACCGGCAGTCCGCCCAGGCGCTGCGCGAGCGAATCCGCGAGCGCAATGTCGTGCCATCCTTCGATGCCGAAGTGCGGCGCGGTCAGAATGCGGTTGTTGCGCACGACACCCGGAAACCCGATCGAGATACGGACGGGCCGCACCTGCTCGATGAGCGGAGCCACGAGTTGCGCGAGCGCGTCCACCAGCTGATCCGGCGTGCACGGATGCGGCGTCGCAACGCGCACGCGCTCGGTTTTCATCTGCCCGTCGGCGTCGATGATCGCGGCCTTCAGGCCGGTGCCGCCGACGTCGATCGCGAGGATGTGCTCGCTGCCGCTTGTCGGCGCATTCCGTTTCACTGCGTTCTTGTTGCGTGTTGCCACGATGTCTCCCGATTGTATTGAGGCGGTTGTGATGCGTGTCTGCGGGTTGGTTCAAAGGTGCCGCTACGACTTGCCACCGGGCGCTTTCTGCTGCAACGGGCGCCACGCGTGGCCGTCGCGCGCGAGCAGCGCGTCGGCTTCGGCCGGCCCGTCGCTGCCGGCCGCATAGCCGCGCACGGCAACCGCGCCGCCACTCCTCGGATGCAGCACGTCGTCGACCGCGCACCAGCTCGTCTCGATGCTGTCGGCGCGCTGAAACAACGTCGCGTCGCCAAACATGCAGTCGTACAGCAGCGTCTCGTAGCCGACGTTCGCGCTTTCCGCAAAGAAGTCGCCATAGTTGAACGACGACTGTACCGGACCGACCTGCATCACCGGCCCCGGCACCTTCACGTTGAAATCGAAGCTCGAGCCGTGCTCGGGATCGATGCGAATGGTCAGCACGTTCGGCGTCAATGCGTTGACCGGCGTATCGCGGAACAGGCGGAACGGCACCGGCTTCAGCTGCACCGAAACCTCGGTGCGGCGCACCGCGAGCCGCTTGCCGGTACGCAGATAGAACGGCACGCCGGCCCAGCGCCAGTTCTCGACGAACACGCGCGCCGCCGCGTAGGTTTCCGTCGTGCTGCCGGGCGCGACGTCGGGCTCCTCGCGATAGCCCACGCCGGCGGGCCCTTTTTCGTACTGGCCGAAGACGACGTCGGCGGACGTCAGCGGCTGGATTGCGTCGAATAGCTCGGCCTTCCTGTTTCGCACGGCTTCGGCGTCGAACGAATTCGGCGGCTCCATCGCGACGATGCCGAGCAGCTGGAACAGGTGGTTGGGCACCATGTCGCGAAACGCGCCGGTCTGCTCGTAGAACCTGCCGCGCCCCTCGACGCCGATCGTTTCCGCCGCCGTGATCTGCACGCAGTCGATGTACTCGCGCCGCCAGATCGGCTCGAACATCGCATTCGCGAAGCGCACCGCGAGGATGCTCTGCACGGTGTCCTTGCCGAGAAAATGATCGATGCGGTACACCTGCGACTCCCGCGCATACGACAGGATGTGCGCGTTCAGATCGCGCGCCGATGCGAGATCGGTGCCGAACGGCTTCTCGATCACGAGACGCCGAAAGCCGCCGTTCGCGCCGTCGCCTTCCTTCAGCAGGCCGGCTTTGCCGAGCCGGTCGGTGATCGGTTTGAAAAAACGCGCGCCGACCGCGAGGTAGAAGATCGCGTTACCGCCTTTCGACTGATCGAGCTTCTGCTTCAGCTTCGCGAACGTATCGTCGGATTCGAACTCGCCCGCCATGTATTCGAGGCGCTGCGCGACCCAGTTCCATGCGTTGTCGTCGAGCTTGCCGGCGTGAAAGGTGCTGGCCTTGTCGGCGGCGAACTTCTGCAGCGAGGTATGCAGTTCGTCGCACCATTCGCGCGTTTCGCGCTCGCCGTGATTGACGCCAATGATCTTCATGCTGTCGTCGAGCAGGCCATCGACCGCGAGGTTGTAGAGCGCCGGCATCAACAGACGTTTGGTCAGATCGCCGCCCGCGCCGAAGATCACGAGCGTGCACGGCGGCGCGGGCTTCTTGCCGGCCGGCGACGACAGGGCGTCGTATCGGTTCGCGCTGAGCTTGCAGCTCAGGGCGGGCGTTGCGTTGGGTTGATCGGGAGAAGCGGAAGGGTTCGGTGTGGTCGACATGGGATTCACTTGGACCTCGGTAAGCCGGTAGAACGAACGCGGCGATACATGAAAGACCACGGGCGCTGCCGCACAGTTCAATCGCATTCGTGCGTGAGCGCGCGGCGTGCTTACTTCGTCGTCGTGGCCGGGAGCGACGGTACCGGTTCTTTCGCCACCGCCGGCGTTACCGCGGACGCAGAAGCCGTCGGCACCGGAATCGGCGCGGGCGCCGGCGCCGGTTCCCCCGCCAGCGGCACGTTGCCCGATGCCGCCATCGCGCGCGGCTGCAACAGCAACGCGACGAGCCCGGTCCAGCCGGTCTGATGCGAAGCCCCGACGCCACGACCGTTATCGCCATGAAAATACTCATGGAACAGGATCAGATCCTGCGAACGCGGGTCCGCCTGCAGCAGCGGATACGCACCCATCACCGGCCGCTCGCCGTTTTTGTCCTTCAGGAACAGCGTGGTCGCGCGGCGCGCGAGTTCGTCGGCGATTTCGCTCAACGAGAACTTCTGGCCCGACCCGGTCGGATACTCGACGCGGAAATCATCGCCGTAATAGCGATGAAACTCGTACAGCGATTCGATCAGCAGATAGTTGACCGGCATCCACACCGGCCCGCGCCAGTTCGAATTACCGCCGAACACGCGGGTATCGGATTCGGCCGGCAGATACTTCACGCAGAAGCTGTTGCCGTTGTGCTGGTACACGAACGGATGATCGCGATGGCAACGCGACAACGCCCGCACGCCGTGATCGGAAAGAAATTCACTTTCGTCGAGCGCACGCCGTAACAACGCCTTCATCCGATGCCCGCGCAGCAGCGAAAGCAAAAGCGCGTTGCCCTTGCCGGGCTCGTTCCAGCGCGACACCAGCTTCGCGAGATCGGGCCGATGCTCGAGAAACCACACGAGGCGCTCGCGCAAGCCCGGCAAGCCGCCGTGCAGACGCTCCTCGAGCACGTGCACGGCGAACAGCGGTATCAGTCCGACGATCGAGCGAACGCGCATCGGCAAGTTGCTGCCGTCGGGCAGGCGCAGCTTGTCGTAGAAGAATTCGTCCTCGCTGTCCCACAGGCCCGTGTCGCAACCGTCGTCGCAACTGACCGCTTCCGCGATGTACAGGAAGTGCTCGAAGAACTTCACACCAATATCGACGAACACATGGTTCGCGTAGGCGAGTTCGAGCGCGATACGCATCAGGTCGAGCGCATACGCGGCCATCCACGCGGTGCCGTCGGCCTGGTCGATGTGGCCGCCGGTGGGCAGCGGCGACGAGCGGTCGAAGATGCCGACGTTGTCGAGCCCGAGAAAACCGCCCTGAAAAATATTGTGGCCGTCGGCGTCCTTGCGATTCACCCACCACGAGAAATTCAGCAGCAGCTTGTGAAACACGAGTTCCAGAAAATCGCGGTCCGCCTTGCCGGTCAGCGCGCGGTCGATCTCGTACACGCGCCACGCGGCCCATGCATGGACCGGCGGGTTCGCGTCGCTCAATGCCCATTCGTAAGCGGGCAACTGGCCGTTCGGGTGCTGATAGCGGTCCTTCACGAGCAGCAGCAACTGCTTCTTGGCGAACGCCGGATCGATCAGCGCGAACGCGGCCGCATGAAACGCGAGGTCCCACGACGCGTACCACGGGTACTCCCACTTGTCCGGCATCGACACGATGTCCGCGTTGCACAGATGCCGCCAGTCAGTGTTGCGGCCGTGCTTGCGCGCGGCGGGCGGGCTCGGTTGCAGCGGATCGCCGTCGAGCCAGCGCTGCACGTCGTACTGGTAGTACTGCTTCGACCACAGCATGCCGGCGAGCGCCTGACGTTGCACGAGACACGCATCGGGGTCGGTGATCTCGTGTTGCAACGCGCCATAGAATTCGTCGGCTTCGGCGCGGCGGCGCGCGATCAACACGTCGGCATCGAATGGCGCTTCATCGGTCGCCGATTGCGGGTGCCAGCGCAGATACACGACCGCGCGTCCGTGCGGCCCGAACTCGAGCGCCGCATGCGCCGCGGCCCGGGTGCCCGCGTCGTGACGGATCGCGTTCGCGTCGCCGTGCACGAGGTAGTCGTTGAAGCCGTCCTTGAACGGGCCCGCGCCGTCCATGCCGAACAGCCGCTTCACGTTGGTGTCGTTCTCGCAGAACAGCCACGCGAGTTGCGGCGCGTCCTTCGACCACGCGGTCACGACGATCGGTTCGTGCACATGGTGATGGCCAAGCAGACGCACCGAGCCGTCATGACCGGTACCGGCGACGAGCTTCGGCTTGTCCTTGTTCTCTTTCCACGACCACGAGTTGCGCGCCCAGATTTGCGGCAGCACATCGAGCGACGCCGCTTCGTCCGCGCGATTTTCGATCGTCACGCGCATCACGATGTCGTCGGGCGTGTGCTTCGCGTATTCGATCTGGACGTCGAAATAGCGCTGATCGTCGAACACGCCGGTATCGAGTACTTCGTACTCTGGCATATCGCCGCCGCGGCGCGCGTTTTCGTCGATCAGGTCCTGGTAGGGGTAGGCCGCATGCGGGTACTTGTACAGCATGCGCATGTAGGAATGCGTGGGCGTGCCGTCCAGATAGAAGTACAACTCCTTGACGTCCTCGCCGTGATTGCCCTGCGAGTTCGTCAGGCCGAACAGGCGCTCCTTGATGATCGGGTCCTTGCGGTTCCACAGCGCGAGCGACACGCACCAACTGAGCCGGTCGTCGCCGAAACCGGCGATGCCGTCTTCGCCCCAGCGGTAGGCGCGGCTGCGCGCATGGTCGTGCGGAAATGAGTCCCAGGCGGTGCCGTTCGCGCTGTAGTCCTCGCGCACCGTGCCCCACTGGCGCTCGCTCAGATACGGCCCCCAGCGCTGCCAGTGGCCGCATTCGGGCGAATGCAGCCGGGAACCTTCGATCGTGGCGAGCAGATTGGCAGCGCGCAGCGGTGGCATGAAAACGTCCTTGCAACAGGCCTGGCGGTGGGACCCACATCGTAGCGCGGTTTACGCGCCGTTGCGCTCGAACCGGGCAAGCAGACTTTCGACGCGCAGCAATTCGCCTAGCGACCAGGCCTGGAACGGCGTGCCGGCGGGCGCGTGCGGCGCGTCGCCGGCGGCGATCTCGGACAGGTGATCGAGGCCCGCGTGATCGAGATGCGCGTACAGCGGGGCGAGAAAACGCGCCCTCGCCTGCGCGAGATTATCGGCACTCGCGCCATTCACTCGCAGCCACGCTTCGACGAACGGGCCGATCAGCCACAACCACGCGGTGCCCTGATGATAGGCGCCGTCGCGTTCGCGCGGCGCGCCGCCGTAGCGACCGCGATACGCGGGATCGGACGGCGCGAGCGTGCGCAGGCCGAGCGGCGTCAGCAATTGCGCTTCGACCTGACCCACCACCGCGCGCGCCGCCGCGCCTTCGAGCAGCGGAAACGGCAGGCCACCGACCGCGAAGATCTGATTCGGCCGGATCGAGCGGTCGACCGTGCCCGGCACATGATCGACGTCGACGTTATCGAACAGCGCCTGGGTGGCCGGATCGACGAAGCGCCGGCGAAACGCGAGCGTCGCGAGCTCGGCAGCTTGCCGCCGCTGCGGGTTCCATGCTGACGCGATTCGCAGCGCGTTGATCCACAGCGCCTGCACTTCGACCGGCTTGCCGATGCGCGGTGTGACGACCCAGTCGCCGACTTTCGCGTCCATCCACGTCAGTTGCACGCCGGGGATGCCGGCGCGCAGCAGGCCGTCGTCCGCGCACACGCCGATGTTGAAGCGCGTGCCGTTCGTGTAGCCGGTCAGGATCGTTTCGGCGGCCTGCTGCAGATGCGCGCGCGTTTGCGCGCCCGCATGCGGCGTCGCCAGATAGTCGTGAACCGCGACGATGAACCATAGCGACGCGTCGACCGAGTTGTATTCGGGCGCGTCGCCGTAGTCGGGGAAGCGGTTCGGCAGCATGCCTTCGGACAGCGTGCCCGACCATTCGAGCAGGATCGCTTCGGCATCGTCGAGACGGTTCGACTCGATCAGCAGGCCGCGCATCGCGATGAACGTGTCGCGGCCCCAGTCGGTGAACCACGGAAAGCCCGCGAGGATCGTGCGGCCTTCGTTGCGCGTGACGACGTAGGCGTCGGCCGAACGTTGCAGGCGTGAGCCGAGTGCGGCGCGGCGTTGTTGTTCGGTGTGGGCGAGTTGGGCGGCGTGGGCGGTGGTTTGGGGTTTGTCGTTCGCGCATTCGGTGGCGGACGTGCTCGACGCGCTCAGAATCATCACCGCGTCGCCCTCCGCGAGATCGAAGCTGAACACGCCGGGCGTCGCGAGATCTTCGCTGCAATCGAGACCGCGCTCCTGCTCGCGCACGTAGCAGAAGTTGCGATACCAGTCGGGCGCATGCGTATAGGCACCGTTCGTCGCCGCTCGCACGACCGGCAGTCCGCCATACGGTTGCCAGCTCGCGCACGACTGATCGGCGCTGACTTGCACGCCGAAGTTGAAGGCCGGATTCTCGTGATGCAGCGCATGATAGTCACGGCCCGACAGCAACGGTCTGATCTTCAGCACGGGCGCATCGAGTTCGCCGCCTTCGAGCCGCCAGCGCAATGCCGTTTCGCACGTCGCTTTGCTGACGAACACGTCGGCGATCATCGCCGCGTGCGCACCGAGTCGAATGCGCCACGTCGGCCACGGCGCGGTGTCGAAGCCGGCAAGGCGGCCGCGCAGATCCGGATAGATCACGTCAGGCCCATAGCGTTGCATGGTCAACGCGAAGCGCTCGCCGCCCGCCTCGACCCACGCCTCGATACCGTTGACGAGCATCAGGCGCCCGCCCGGCGCGCGCGTCGCGGCTAGCAGCAGCGCATGGTAGCGGCGCGTGCGCAACATGCCGAGCGTGCCCGAAGCAAAGCCGCCGAAGCCGTCGGCTTCGAGCCATTCGTCTTCGAGTTGCGAGATGTCGATGGGCGAATCGATGCGAGTCATTGAATCGTGCTCATGCGCGAATGATAAAGCAGCAAACATAGCGCAGATGGCAGCGCCATGAACATTGACCTTCCCGATACTTTCCATTTTCTTTCGATCAACCGACGATTTATCGAAAGTTATGCCGGGCGCAAACGTTTCACAATTATTTCTTGAAAGGAATGGAGACTGCACCCGCTTTCATCGAACCGGATGCAGACATGAGAAAAATCAGTTGCATCGCGAGCGCCGCATTGCTGGCGCTTGCCACGATAGCGTTGAACGGTTGCGGCGCGGACGACTCCTCTTCCACGAGCAACGCGACGACCACGAGCCTTGCGCCGAACGACGCGGCGCAACGACCCGCAATGGCGGCAGCGGCAGTGGCGACTCCCAACGCCTCAGCGCCATTCGCGGACAACACGGCGAACAACACGGCGAGCAACGCGGCAAGTGGCGCAGCCGCCACCGACGCGATCAGGCAAAACATGCAGGCCAGTCTCGCGGCCGACAGCCAGCAGGTCGCGCCGGTCATGCGCTACGCGCCCGGCGACAGCGCGAACAACTAGTTCGCAACTGATCAGCAAGAGCAACGCGTAACCGACAACGAAACACCCCAAAGCACGCTCACGCGCGCCATTCTTCCCCTACGCAGAAGGTGATATTCGATGACATCAACTAGCCGTCGCCGTTTCCTGCAAACCGTGGCTTCATCCGCGGGCGCCGCCGCCGCGATGACCGCATTGCCCGAGTCGATCCGCAACGCGCTCGCCGTGCCTGCGTTTTCGCGCACGGGCACGATTCGCGATGTCGAGCACATCGTCGTGTTCATGCAGGAGAACCGCTCGTTCGACCACTACTTCGGCCATCTGCGCGGCGTGCGCGGCTATAACGACCGCTTCCCGATTCCGCTGCCGAGCGGCCTGCCGGTGTGGAATCAGCCGTCGAAGGAAGACCCGACCAAGCCGGTGCTGCCGTTCCATCTGAACACCGCGACGACGAGCGCGCAGTGCGTCGGCGATCTCGATCACTCGTGGTACAAGACCCAATATGCGATCGACGGCGGCCGCTACGACCAGTGGCCCGCCAACAAGACGGACATGACGATGGGCTACCACCTGCGTAGCGATATCCCGTTCCACTACGCGCTCGCCGACGCGTTCACGATCTGCGATGCGTACTTCTGCTCGTTGCCGGGACCGACGCACCCGAACCGCGCGTATCTGATGACCGGCATGGTCGACCCGACCGGCACGATGGGCGGCCCGCTGCTCGACAACAACGACTGGGTCGACGGCGATGGTCCGCCGAACTATCAGTTGCTGTCGTGGACCACGTATCCGGAGCGTCTGCAGGCCGCGGGCATTTCGTGGCAGATCTATCAGCAGGGCACGTCGGGCGCCGATCCGCTGAACGGCAATTACGGCACCAACATCCTGCAGAACTTCACGAACTTCATCAACGCGCAGCCGGGTTCCCCGCTCTACCAGCGCGCGCAAACCGTGCGCACGATCGACGACCTGAAAGCCGACGTGCTCGCGAACCAGCTGCCGCAGGTGTCGTGGCTGTGCCCGCCGGCCGCCTACTCGGAGCATCCGAGCTACACGCCCGCGTACGGCGCCGAATACACGTCGCAGATTCTCGACGCGCTGACGTCGAACCCCGAGGTGTGGAGCAAGACCGTGCTCTTCATCATGTACGACGAGAACGACGGCTTCTTCGATCACCTCGTGCCGCCGCAACCGCCGACGACCTCCACCCAGGGCAAGTCGACGGTGACGACCGACGGCGAGATCCACAATGTCGTCAATCCGCTGCGCGGCGGCAGCTACACCGCCGACGGCTATCCGTATGGCCTCGGCCCGCGCGTGCCGATGACGATCGTGTCGCCGTGGACCAAGGGTGGCTTCGTGTGCTCGCAGGTGTTCGATCACACGTCCGTGATCCGCTTCATCGAAACGCGCTTCGGCGTGCATGAGCCGAACATCACGGCATGGCGTCGCGCGGTGTGCGGCGACCTGACCACCGCATTCGACTTCCGCACGCCGGATGCGAAGATGCCGTCGCTGCCGGACACCAGCAACTACATGAGCATGGCCGACAACCAGTGCAAGACGCAACCGAAGCCGACCGTGCCGACGACGCCGACTCCGGTCGATGCGCAGGAAGCGGGCATCCGTTTCGCGCGCGCGTTGCCGTACGAACTGCATGTGAACGGCGCGGCGAACGCGGGCAACGACACGTTCGAAATCACGATCGGCAACACCGGCGACCAGGGCGCGCACTTCTACGTGTACGCGACGAATCGCACCGACGGTCCGTGGCGCTACACGGTCGAAGCGGGCAAGTCGCTCAGCGACACGTTCGACCTGAGCACGACGAACGGCGTGTATGCATTCGACGTGTTCGGCCCGAACGGCTTCGTGCGCAAGTTCGCGGGCAACACCCAGGCGAGCACGCAAAGCACGCAGAATGGCCATGGCAACGGTCATGGCGACAACCAGCCGGCGCGGCCTGAAGTGACCGCGCAATACGACGTCGCGAATGGCAACGTGTTCCTGAAGTTCACCAACAGCGGCGGCGGCATCGCGCATCTGACGGTGATCGACAACGCGTACGGCGCGCGCCCGCGTACCGTGGTCGTGCCGGCCAATGCGCGTATCGAAGAAGACTGGGTGCTTGCGTCGAGCCATCACTGGTACGACCTGACGGTGACGAGCAGTGACGACGCGAGCTTCTCGCGCCGCTTTGCCGGTCACGTCGAGAACGGCCGGCCGAGTATCAGCGATCCGGCTGCGGTTGCGCCGGTGCTGAGCGCGAGTTGAGGCAACCACCGCCAGCCCTGCTTACTCGCAGTAAGATTCGGCATCCTGTCCCGCCTACGTGGCGGACAGGGTGCCGATGTTTTTTAAGGCTCGTATTGAACCGCGGTGCTTAGAGACCGACGTCCGGCAGCGCCGGACGCGTGGCGAGCGCCTTGGCGACGATGTCTTTGACTTCGGCGAGCGCGTCGCCTTGCAGCGCGAGGCGCGGCGGACGCGTGACAGCGCTGCCGCGGCCGAGCAGTTCCTCGCACAGCTTGATGCATTGCACGAGGTCGGGGCGCGCGTCGAGGTGCAACAGCGGCATGAACCAGCGGTACAGCGACAGCGCTTCATCGAAACGCTTCTGCGTGGCGAGGCGGAACAGCGTCTCGCCCTCCTTCGGGAACGCGTTCGACATGCCCGACACCCACCCTTGCGCACCGACCGCGATGCTTTCGACGACGACGTCGTCGAGGCCGGCGAACAGCACGAAGCGGTCGCCCACCGCGTTGCGCAGATCGATGAAGCGTCGCGTATCGCCCGACGAATCCTTGAAGCAGACGATGTTCTCGCAGTCCTGCAGTGCGATCAGCACGTCCGGCGTGACGTCGTTCTTGTAGATCGGCGGGTTGTTGTAGATCATCACCGGCAGATCGGTGCTGGTCGCGACCGAGCGGAAATGCGCGGCGGTTTCGTGCGGCTTCGCGGAATAGACGAGCGCCGGCATGACCATCACGCCGTCGACGCCGACACGCGCGGCTTCACGCACCGTCTGCCGCGCGAACTCGGTCGTGAACTCGGCGACACCCGCGACGACCGGCACCTTGCCGCCAGCCGCGTCGCGCGCGGCCTCGATCACCTGCAGTTTTTCCGACGTATTCAGCGAGGTGTTTTCGCCAACCGTGCCGCAGACCACCAGACCCGACACGCCGTCCTTGACGAGATTGCTGACCACGCGGTGCGTCGCGTCGATGTCGAGCGAAAAATCCGGCTTGAACTGGGTGCTGACGGCGGGAAACACCCCGCTCCATTGGATAGCCTTGCTCACTTTGTCCGTCTCCTTCAAAAAGCCGGCCGCGCCGACACACGTTGAGTATGACGACGAGTATCGGCCTTTATCCCGACGCGGGCTTGGGCTTTTTCGTGGCTGAAAGAGATTAAATCCGCACAACAGGCGAGGCGCCGGATCGCCGGCCGGGCGGCGCCGGCGACTTCGCAGCAAGGCGGCTGAGGCGCACGTCAGCACCGTCGCGTGAGGCGTCGAGGCGGCCCCTGGATGCCGAGTCCGGCATAGCCGTTACGCGATCAGGCGCCCAGCAATACGCCCGTTCGGATCGGCCGCGTGCCGGTCACGCGACCGAGCGGCGCACCGGCCGTCGCGAAACGGATCGCGCGCCGCATGTACAGCACCCCTTCGGTCTGGCTCGCGATCGTGGTCGTCTCGTCGGTCAGCGGATCGACGATATCGAACAGCGGCTGGCCGACGCGGATCTTGTCGCCGATCTTCGCGCGGTGCACGAGAATCCCGCTCACCGGCGCATAGAACTGCTCGCTGCCCGCGAGCGGCGTCGCCGGCGACAGCAGCGGCGGCAACGGCTTGGCCTCGCCCCGAATCGCGCCGCGCCACACCAGATAGTCGACGAGCGCGTCGGCATCCTGCTGCGCGACTTCATACGACACGTCGCGCTGGCCGCGGCATTCGACCGTCACCGCGATCGCGCCGGTCGGCAGCGGCTTGCTCGCCGGCATCTGCTGCTGCAACGTCCACCACAGCAGGCTGTGGGTTTCGTCGAACGCGCCGCCGCCCGAATCGGTCGCGAGCAACGACGCCTCTGCACCGAGATAGCGCGACAGCGGCTCGAACTCGGCCCAAGCGGATTCGCTCGTGTACACATGCATTGCCGCTTCGAGCGAGCAATGCAGATCGATCACGACGTCCGCGTCGCACGACAACTTCAGGAGCGCCAGTTGCAGCGACTCGAATTCGGTCAGCGGCTTCTGTTGCGCGAGTTCGGCCGCGAGCAGCTCGCGCACGATGCGGCGGTTCTCGTTCGCGTCGGCGCCGAGCGCCTCTTTCGCATTCGCGACGAGCTTTGCGAACTGCACGAAATGCCGGTTGAAGTTCTTGCCACTGCCGAGATCGAAGCGGCCGATGAACTGCCCGAGCACGTATTGACTGAGCCCGACCGGATTCGACACCGGCACGAGCACGATTTGAGCGCTCAGCGCGCCGGCTTCCTCGAGCTCCCGCAGACGCCGCTTCAGCAGCACCGTGGTCAGCATCGCGGGCGTTTCGTCGGCATGCAGCGACGCCTGGATGTAGATCTTCTGCCCGCTATTGGCCGGGCCGAAATGAAACGACACCAGTTCGCGGTGCGTGCCGATGGCTGGCGACACAAGCGGAATCGATTGCCTGTTCATGAATGGAAAGCCGTGAAGATAATGTTGGAAATCTGCATCAATTGCCGTACGGATCGAAGTCGAAGTACTTCTTCGCGATCTGCGCATAGGTGCCGTCTTTGCGCATCGACGCGATCGCCGCGTTGATCGATGCCTGCACCGCGGTTTCGTCCTTGCGCAAGCCGATGCCGACGCCGCGATCTCCCATCGAAAGCGGCTCGCCGACAAACGCGAAGCCCTTGCCAGCGGGCGTGCGCAGGAAGCCGTAATCGGCCTCGACGGTGCCGAGCAACGCGCCGTCGAGCCGGCCGTTCTGCAGATCGGCGAACACCTCGTCCTGGCTCTTGTAGGCGACCACGTTCGCGCCGAGCGGCGTCCAGTTCTTCAGTGCGTAGCCCTCGAACTGGGTGCCCGACTGCACGCCGATCTGCTTGCCGGCAAGTCCGCTCGCCGTAGGCGCGAGCGACGAGCCTTGCCGCGCGATCAGCCGCGACTTGAACTGGAACAGCTTCGACGAAAACAGAATCTGCTGCTCGCGCTTCTCGGTGATCGCCATCGACGACAGCACCGCGTCGATCTTGCGCGCCTGCAGCGCCGGAATCATGCCCGAAAACTCGAGTTCGACCCACTGACAATGCGCGTGGATGCGCCGGCAAATCTCGTTGCCGAGATCGACGTCGAAGCCCTTCAGGCTGCCATCGGGCGCCTTCGAGTCCATCGGCGGATAGGTCGGATCGATGCCGAGGCGCAACGTGTTGGCGTCAGCGGCGAACGCGCCGCTGCTGAAAGCCAGCGCGGCGCAGAGAGTGATCAGTGGAGTTTTCATGGAAGGCGACGATGAGCGGATCAGGACAGCGTGATCGTAAGCCGCTGTGGCGCCTCAAAGAAGTCCCGTTCGGACTATCATGATCACTTTTACCGATCATCAAACCCTGACGCCATGGCATTGACGATTTCCCAGCTGCGCGCGTTCACGGCGGTCGCCGAGCATGGCAGCATCCGCGCGGCGTCGCGCGCGCTCGGCATCGCGCAAAGCGGCATCACGCAGCAGTTGCAGAACCTCGAATCGATGCTCGGCGCGACGCTGTTCACGCGCACCAATCGCGGCATTGCGCTGACCGCGCTGGGCCAGCGGCTGCTGCAGCGGGCCGGCGCGATCCTCGGTGAATGCGAGCGTGCCGAGGAGGACGTGCGGCAACTGCGCGGCGACTACGTGGGCGAGGTCACGTTCGGCATGACGACAGAGCCGCTCGTCGACGCGTTCGCGCCCGTGCTGATGGAATTTCGTGCGCGCTTCGAGCGCGTCGCCGTGCATCTGCGCACGGGCACGTCGCGCATGATGATTTCGTGGATCCGCGAAGGCACGCTCGATTTCGCTGTCGCGCTCGTATCGAGGCAGACCGACACCGCCGATCTGTCGGTCACGCCGCTCTATCCGTCCGACCCGGTAATCGTGTGCCGGCGCGGTCATCCGAAGGCGCGCGCGAAGTCGCTCGCCGAACTCGTCGATTGCACGTGGGTGACGACGCGCTCGCCGAATCTGACCGAGGAGCCGCACGTCAACCGGTTGAGCCATCTGTTCGACAGCTACGGCTTGCCGCCGCCGAAGATCGTCGCGACCGTCGAGGGCTTGTACGAGACGCTGCACCTGGTAGCCGCGACCGATTGCCTGTCGCTCGAATCATCGGTCATCGCGAAGCGCGGGCCGTTCGCGGACGTGCTGACGACGATCCCCGTGCGCGAGCGCGCGTTGCAGCAGAACGTCTGTCTGCTGCAACGCGCCGCGATTCCGCTGACCCCAGCCGCGCAGGAGTTCGCGACGATGATCGCGTCGTACGCGCGCGCGGTGCGGGCGCATTGAGCGTTGAGCGTTGAGCGTTGAGCGTTGAGTGTTGAGCGTTGAACTCCAATGCGCCGCTCAAGCCGCCGTTGCTTCGAGCGCTATCAATTCTTCGATGCGCTGCCTGCGCCGGATCAGCCGCGCGTTGCCGCGCTCGATCAGCACCTCGGGCGCGAGCGGCCGGCTGTTGTAGTTCGATGACATCGACGCGCCGTACGCGCCTGTGTCATGGAACACGAGCAGGTCGCCCACTCGAGGCGCGGGCATCGACCGGCTCGTGACGACACCGCCTTGCGCCTGCGTGAACACGTCGCCGGCTTCGCACAGTGGCCCCGCCACGCTGAACGAGCCGGCCGGCGCATCGCTCGGCGTGCCGTTGCGCCGAAGCACGCTGATCTCGTGATAACTGCCGTAGTAAGACGGCCGCACCAGGTCGTTGAAGCCCGCATCGAGCAACGCGAATTGCCGCGACGGCCGCCGGTTCAGCGCGTGCACTTCGGCGACGAGTACACCTGCCTGCGCGACCAGAAAGCGCCCCGGTTCGATTTCGAGTCGCACGCGATGCCCGACGCGTGCTTCGATGCGGCGCCGCGCGTCGTCCCACAGCCGGAAATAATGCGCGGTATCGACACTCAGCTCGCCATCGCGATACGGCACCGACAAACCACCACCCGCGGAAATCGCCTCGATATCCCGATCGAGTTGCGACACCGCATCGACCATCGCATCGCACACTTTCGCGAGATGCGCGTAATCGACACCCGAGCCAATATGCATATGCAGCCCGACGAGCTTCAGCCGATAGCGCCGCACCAGTTCGAGCGCGCGTGGCAGGTCATCGCGCCAGATGCCGTGCTTGCTGTGCTCGCCGCCTGTGTTGGTCTTGCTGCTGTGGCCGTGACCGAAGCCGGGATTGATCCGCAGCCACACGCGATGGTCTTCGCTCGCGTGTCTCCCGAGCCGTTCGAGCATGTCGGGCGAGCCGGCGTTGACCGTGATTCGCTCGTCGAGCACGGTGGCCAGCGTCGCGTGGTCGAGCACGTCGGCGGTGAAGACGACGCCTTCGGCCCCACCGTTCGATGCGGGTTGAGCCGCATAACCCGCGGCAAAACTGCGCGCGAGTTCACCCAAAGAGACCGCATCGACCATCACGCCTTCGTCGCGCATCAGCCTCAGGATGTGCACGTTCGAACAGGCCTTCTGCGCGTAGCGGATCGTGTCGAAACTGCGCAACTGCGCGATGCGCCGGCGGATCGTGTCGGCGTCATAGACCCATAGCGGCGTGCCGTGCTGGCGCGCGAGGTCGGCGAGTTGACGGGAGTCGAATGGCGTCATAGTCGGTTGCATGTCGAAGCTTTGCGAAAGCGATAGCCGACATGATGATCCGTGGCGATCATTCAGTAAAATACCAATTTATTGTTCTCCTATTCACTTTTGATATAGCACGGACCCACCATGGCGCTCACGCACCGGCACATCGAAATCTTCCGCGCGCTGATGACGGCCGGCAGCGTGACCAAGGCAGCCGAGATGCTGTTCACGTCGCAGCCCACCGTGAGCCGCGAACTCGCGCGCATGGAACAGAGCATCGGCTTCGCGTTGTTCGAGCGAGTGCGGGGCCGGCTGCGTCCCACGCAATCCGCGCTGACGCTGTTCGACGAGATCAAGCGTGCGTATGTCGGGCTCGAACGCGTCGCGTCGACGGCGGCCGCGCTGCGGGAATTCAAGGGTGGCCAGCTGTCCGTGATCGCGCTGCCGTTGTTTTCGCATTCGATCCTGCCGGGCGCCGTCAAACGCTTTCACGATGTGCAGCCGGGCGTCAGCGTATCGATCGCGACGCAGGAGTCGCCGTTTCTCGAAGAATGGCTGAGCGCGCAGCGCTATGACCTCGGCCTCACCGAGCACGACGCGCCGCCGCCCGGCACGCGGCTCACGCCGCTCATCGCCGTCGATGAAGTGTGTGTGCTGCCCGACGCTCACCCGCTGCTCGCGAAACGCGTGATCGCATTGAAAGATTTCGCCGATCAGGCGTTCATCAGCCTGTCCGCGAACGATCCATACCGGCTGCAAATCGACGAAGCGTTCGCGCGAGCCGACATCGCGCGCCGCCTGCTGATCGAAACGCCGACCGCGGTGTCCGTGTGCAGCTTCGTGCGGCAAGGGCTCGGCATTGCGATCGTCAATCCGCTGACCGCGCTCGATTTCGCGGGCCACAATCTGCATATCCGGCCGCTCGCGTCGTCGCTGCCGTTTCGCGTCAGCGTGATCCGTCCCGAGCACCGGCCCGAGCATCCGCTCGCGGACGCGTTCGTCGGCGCACTGCAAAGCGAAGCCGCCGCGCTGCGACTACAATTGAAGCGCCGCACCAGCCCCAAGCGGTCATCGCATTCATAGCAGTCACGGCGGCGTCCCCGCTTCATCGCCCGGCGAATCCGCGCAGCGCGACGCGCGTTCGCGCGGGGCCACCGCCCGAACCGTCCGCCGCGCGAACCGGGCACGCTTCGAGCTGACATCACCCGCATACCGATTACCGACGCGCCGCGCGTCTGCGCCGCATCGGGGCGCCGTTTTTAGCGCCGTTTCCCAGTCTTCACGTCATAGACCCTCAACAGGAGTGTTCCAAATGATGAATCGAGACAATCCCGTCTGGCTGATCACAGGCTGTTCCACCGGCTTCGGCCGCGAGCTCGCGAAGCTCGTGCTCGAACGCGGCTGGCGCGCGGTCGTCACCGCACGCGATGCATCGAAAGTGAAGGACATCGCAGAGGGGCACGGCGAGCGCGCGCTGGTGCTGCCGCTCGACGTGACCAATCGCGCGCAGATAGAAACCGTGGTCGCGCAGGCGAAGCGCCATTTCGGCCGCATCGACGCGCTCGTCAACAACGCGGGCTACGGTTATCTGGCCGCGATCGAGGAAGGCGAGGACAGCGAAGTCCGCGCGATGTTCGAGACCAACGTGTTCGGCCTCGTCGACATCACGAAGGCCGTGCTGCCGATCATGCGTGAGCAGCGCAGCGGTTTGATCGTCAACGTGTCGTCGATTGGCGGGATTGCGAGTTTTGCCGCGACCGGCTACTACCATGCGACGAAGTACGCAGTGGAAGGGCTGTCGGAATCGCTCGCGCTGGAAGTGAAACCGCTCGGCATCGGCGTGCTGATCGTCGAACCTGGGCCGTTTCGCACCAACTGGGCGGGTCCGTCGATCAAGCAGTCGGCAACCTTGATCGACGACTATGCGTCGACCGCCGGCGAGCGCCGCAAGCAGACCGAAGCGCGCAGCGGCAAGCAGGCCGGCGACCCGGTGCGCGCCGCGCAGGCGATCATCGATGCGGCGTTGTCGGACGCGCCGCCGCTGCGGCTGCTGCTCGGCAAGACCGCGCTCGATCTCGCGTACAGGAAGCTCGACTTTCTGCGCGGCGATTTCGACACCTGGCGAGCGACGAGCGAGGGGGCGGATTATCCGGAAGGGACGGTGTAGAGCGGGTTTATCAGGCGAGCCTCGGCCCGCCGCTTAAAACTCCACCAGCGCAAAATCTTCCTTGCCCACATCGCACAGCGGGCAGCGCCAGTCGGCCGGCACATCGGCCCAGCGCGTGCCCGGCGCGATGCCCTCTTCCGGCACGCCGGCGGCTTCGTCGTAGACCCAGCCGCAGATCACGCAGACCCATTGCTTGAGGTCGTCGGCTGTGGCGACGTTCGCGGCCGACCGCGCATCGGGCGTACCGGTCGCAGCGGCATCCGCCGCGCACGTGCGCGCCGTCGCATCGAGGCTCACGACGAGCGGCGCGACCGTGCCGCTACCGGTTCCCGCGAGCCGCGCCTTCAGGCTGTCGAGCAGGCGCTGCGCTTCGTCGTGGGTCAGATCGATCCAGTACGGATCGCCGGCGCCGTCGTTGAGCCGCTCGGGGGAAAACTGGATTTCTACGGCTACGCCCTTCTTGTACATGGCAATCAAAAATCTCGAGAAAGCCGGCGACGCGCGCCGGCACAAGGCTGCCCGCGCGACGCGGGCGCTGCTTCAGTGCGCGTGGACCAGCAGATTCAGCGCGATCGAGGCGATCAGGCCAGCGGCGCCGATCAGGCCAAGCAACTGCAGAAGAGTGAGGGATTGACGCGAGTTGGTGGGGGTTTGTTGCGTGGTCACGAGCGAGTCTTGAAGTTCGGAAAAAGCGCAATGGTACACGGGTGCGGACGCGACGAATGTCGATTGGCGCAAACTCGCGCGCAATAAAAGTACCGGGCGATATTATCGCCGCTCGCGCGCCGCGCATTGTCTACCGTGGGAAGATGGATTAATTCCCGGCGAGGGGGAAAGCCGTGGCGGGACGGGGCGCGCGGCGCCGGTGAACAGACCCGCGCCGCGCTCAGGTCTTGGCGAGCGGATCGCCGTGACGCGAATCCCAGAAACGGATCACCGCCGTATCGCCGGTGCCCGCGCCGACCACCTGGTCCGGCGCGCCGCACTCGCGCAGCAGCGCGCGCAAGTCGTTGATGACCGGGAACACCTCGTGATTCCAGTCCGCTCCCTGCGAATCGTGGGCGCGCTGCTCCGCCTCGACGATCTCGCGATCCTCCTTGAAAATGCGTTCGGTGAACCACACCAGCAGCGGCCATGCGAGATTCATCACACCCGGAATGCCGGGTTTGCGGATCGACAGCAGCCCGAACGTTCGGTTGGTGCGCTGCTCGCGGTCGAGCGGCACATAGACGATCCACAGGTCCATCACCAGCGTCTGCTCGTCGTTGCGGATTTGCAGCGTCTGGAACGGGTATTCGGTGCGGATCGTCATGACGTCTTTGTCGCCGGAGCCACCGGTCTTGCGCCTCTCGCCGAACACCATCGCCTCGCCTAGCGGCTGCTGCCCCTCCATGCGCGCAAACGTGTAGTCGACCTCGACCCAGCCCTCACCGCGCCGCCGCCCGAGCGAACGCGCGCGCATGCGCCCCATCTGGCGGCGATGCAGGAACTGATGATTCATGTCCATCAGGTTCTCGTGCATGAACGAATAATGACACTTGACCGGACGGCCGAAACGGCGCGTCTTGTACTTCGGGTCGGACACCGAGCGAAAGCCCGGCAACGGCCGCTCCTGCGCGAGCGCGGCGTCGCCGGGAAACACGAAGATCAGCCCCTCCACTTCCTGACACGGATACGAGCGCACACCGTTCGGTAGACGCTCGCGGCCCAGGTACGGCACGTCGATGCACTTGCCCGAGCAGTCGTAGGTCCAGCCGTGATAGCCGCAGCGAATCGATTCGCCGTCGACCACGCCCTGATGCAGCGGCACCTGCCGATGCGCGCAGCGATCTTCCAGCGCGAACACTTTGCCGCTCCCGGTGCGCGCGAGCACGATCGGATCGCCGGCGAAGGTCACGCCGAGCGTCTTGCCGCGCTTCACTTCATGCGACCACGCAAGTGGGTACCAGTAATCCGGATGAATGGCGACGCGGCGCAGATCGCGCACCGGCGCCTCGTGAGTGGCTTGAGCAGGCGCGGCAGCGAGCGTTGCGCCTGCGGATTCCTGTTCCTGTTCGAGCGGGGGAACTGCATGCATAGGTCAAGCCTCCGTGCACCAGCGGATGGAAGGTTGCCGCGCTGCATGGCAGTGCGGCATCTTCACCAGTCTACTTGATGCAGCCGCCGCATGGCACTTTCGCCGGCATGCGCGATGGGTCGCAGCACACATTGCGCGGCAGCGCGCATCAGGGTGACGAGCTACCTTTACCACACCCGCCCTACGGAAACATTGATCTGCACTTCGAGCTGCTCAATCCTCGTCGAGCGCGACGAGCCCGGAGCGCCGTTGCACGCCCCACGCGCGGCCGCCGCGCAGGAAATGCAGCCAGCCGAGCGCGGCGCCCAGATGACGCACGAGCTGGAACGAGAACGGCTCCGCAACGGCCGCGAGCATCGCCATGCCGAGACTGTTGCCACTGCGCTCGCCGGTCCAGCGCCGGTAGAGATGGATGCTCCACAGGTAAAACGCCAGATCGATCGCCGTTTTCAGGCCGATCACGCTGAAGATCGACACGACGATCGCCCCGTGTCCGCCGAACAGAAAACCGAGTAGCAATGCGAATGCCGTGAGGCCGTAGATCGGCTGCATCGTGTCGACCGCCTTGACCGGCAGCATCAGCATGCCGAGCGTGCCGTAGCGCCGATTGCCGGTCATGTCGCGGTTCCAGTACTGGGTCTGCAGGAAGCCCGCGAACCAGCGGCGGCGCTGGCGCAGAAAGCTCGCGAGGGTGCCGGGCGCATCGGTGCGCGCATGCGCTTCGCCGACCACGCGCACGTCCCAGCCGAGCTCGTGATCCACCGAATAGCGGCGCAGCCGGTGAATCAGTTCGTAATCCTCGACCAGACACTGCGGATCGAAGCCGCCGACCGCGACGAGCGCATCGCGCCGAAACGACGCGAATGCGCCCGAGATCAGCAGCAGGCTGTCCGCGCGCATCCACGCGAAACGCGCGATGAAGTTGCGCATGTACTCGTAGGTCTGGAACCACTGGAACACGCGGCCCGACAGCGACTTGCCGCAGACCGGCACGAGAATGCCCGCTGCCGCGACGAGCGACGGCTCGCTCGCGAACGCGGCGCGCATCGCGTAGGTGGCGTCGTCGTCGAGCAGCGTGTCGGCGTCGACGGTCATCACGGTGTCGGTCGTCATCACGGTGATCGCGGCGTTCAGCGCGCGGGCCTTGCCGCCGTGCGGCACGCGCAGCCAGAACAGGCTCGGATGCAGCGAGCTCGGCGCGCTCAGCACGCCATCGGCGGCGGGCGTGAGGCCGAAGCGTTGCGTGAGCAGCTCGGCGGTGGCGTCGGTGGAGCCGTCGTCGGCGATCACGATCTGCGCGGGGCCGTGCGTTTGCCGCAGCAGCGCGGCGAGCGTGACCGGCAACACGGCCGCCTCGTTACGCGACGCGACGATGACACCCATGCCCGGCAACTCGCGCCGTTCGTGGTCGGCTTCGAGCGGCGCCGCGCGGCGCGTGAGCGGCAACGACTTCCACGTGACGAACGCGAGCAGCAACGTGTCATATACGACATACGCAATACCGGTCGACCACGCGAGCGCGCCACGCAGAAAGAATGCTCGCGCGAACAGCAGTGCCCACAGCACGACGACGCTGGAATGGATCAGCGTGCTCGATAGCGTCGCGCGACGCGGCAGAATGCGCGGCGACGCGACGGCGAATGCCTGTTCTAGGGTCTTCTTCAAGGTGAGGGTTTCAGGTTCAGCTGGGTTGCGGTTAGTTGGCGAAGCTGTGTTCGCGCGCCATCAAAAACACGCCGCGACTTCACGGCGTCATGCGCTTCAATACCGATTTGCGATCGAGCCACTCATGCTTGAGCGCGCCGCCGATATGCATCGCCAGCAACGCATAGAGCGCATAACCGAGCCACGCATGCAGCGCGCCGAAGCGATCGTGCAACGTCTCTTTCAGTGTCGGGTCGAGATGCATCACATAGCCGAAGCGCGGCCATTGGAACAGGCCGAACCACTGCATCGGATGCGTGGCCGCGTCTTTCCACGCGGAATCGTGCAGCCAGCCGGACAGCGGCAACGCAATCATCAGCAAATACAGCGCGAAGTGCGCGAGGTGCGCGGCAATCTTTTCCCACGACGGAAACTCGCGCGGCAACGGCGGCGGCTTGTGCGACACGCGCCACAGGATGCGCAGCAGCGCGAGCCCGAGCACCGTGATGCCGATCGATTTGTGCGTGTCGATCACCGGACGCACCCAGTCGTCGGGCAGCGAATCGGCGGACAGAGCGAGCACGACATTGACGCACATCAGCAACGCGATCAGCCAGTGCAGCGTCATCGCGGTGCGCGTATAGCGCGGCGGGCGAGAGGCATCGGTCGAATCGGTCAGGGAATTCGCTTGGGTGTTCATGGGGGTTCCGTTCACGAGGGCGATGAATGCCGTGAAAGCTGTTTGAAAATCGACGCTACCGGTATCAGGCAAACGCCCAAGTGTGTCGTTTTATTCCGCAAAGCGCTCAACCTGCGTGTTTCAGTATGTTTCGGGCTTTGGAGGCACGACACGCGCGCAAATCGCACTCGCGTGGCTGCCTTTTAGCTGGTGTTTTGGCCCATGTTCTGCCGGGCGTCCCGCAGATCAGCGCGGGACGCCCGGCAGCATCGAGTTCACCTTGCGCTTGCGCGCGTTCGAGCCGTCGCTCGAACGCGGTGTCGAACGTGACGAGGCCAGGCGCGATGTAGCGATCAAGCGTGTCCGATTTCTATCCGATCAATTCGCCAGCGCCCTTTTGAGCGCCTTCTGGTCACGTTCGAGCTGCATTCTCATGTGCCGCATGAACTGCCTCGCGGTTTCCGTGAGTGGGGTACCAGGGCGAAACACCAGCACTCCTGTGAACATGACCTCGATGTCGATCGGCTTCACGACGAGTCCCCGCTCTGCGAAGTCCAACGTCACGAGCGGATGAGCGATTCCTATACCGACTCCCGCGAGCGCCAGTTCGCAGATCGTGTGCGAATACGGCGTCTCGACGACCGGCTTGAGACGGATTTCGCGTGCCGTGAGTTGCGTTTCCAGGCGTAGCCTGGTGCTGTCTTCGGGATTCAGCGCGATGAAAGGAAATTCAGGCAGGTCCGCAACAGCGATGACAGGGCGCGTGGCCAAAGGATGATGCGAGTTCATCACTGCGACAGCCCGCATACGCGCGAACACCGAGTGTTCGAGGCCGGCCATCGACATCTCGTCGGACATCAGGCCGAAATCCACCTGTCCAGCCGAGACCTTCTCATGCACTTCGCGCGAACTCATCACCTGTAGCGAAATTTGCACGTTTCTGGACGGGGCATCGAACGCCGCAATGACACGTGGCAGAAAGCCTGTGCCCAGTGCCGGCAGAGAGGCGATCGCCATCCGGCCCAATCCGTAGGACCGCAAACTACGGATTCGATGCTCGATGACCTCGAATCCGCGAAAGTACTGGTCAACCTCACGCATCAGGGCGACGGCTTCCTGGGGTGGGAACGAGCCGGCTGCGTATCCGCTCGAACAGGCTGAAGTCCGCCATGGTTTCCAGACGCCTGATGGCCTGACTGACAGCCGGTTGCGAAATGCCGAGCAGGGCCGCCGCCTTGCTCGTGCTTCCTGCGTTCATGACCGCCCTGAACACTTCAATATCCCTGATTCGCATAACCTAGACTTATCGAGCTAATTATTTCCGATGTTGATGCAATCCCGGGTGAAAGTAAACTTCGATCACCAATCCACCACGAGGCATCGCCGGGAGCAAGATGACAAGCAATCCCCAGAAAGCGCCGCAGCCGTTCCGCAGCCTGTCCCCATCCGTCATGCGGGCATCGACGGTTGTATTCGATTCTCTGGCCGAGTTTTCGCGCCGCAAGGAGCGGCAACCGGACGGTTACAGCTATGGCATCACCGGAACGCCAACGGCTCGTGAACTGGAGCACCGCATCGCCGAGCTCGAAGGTGGCGCGCATTGCGTGGTGACGCCTTCCGGTCAATCCGCGCTGATGACGACCGTGATGGGCTTCGTGCGCGGCGGCGATCACCTGCTGGTGTCCGCTGCCTGCTACGGCGCGCTCAAGACATTCGCGCATAAGTGGCTGGCGCACTTCGACGTCGAGGTCGAACTGTATCCGCCGGCAATCGGGGCTGCGATTCAAAAGTACATCAAGCCCAACACCCGCATGATCTGCATGGAGTCGCCGGGGACGGTGACGATGGAGATGCCCGACATTCCGGCGATCGTCGAAGTCGCGAAACGTCACGGCGTATTGACGATGATGGACAACACCTGGGCAAGCCCGCTCGCTTTCAAACCGCTCGAACATGGTGTGGATTTCAGCGTCGAAGCCGCGACGAAATTTTTTGGTGGTCATTCGGATCTACTGGCGGGCTGCATCAGCATGAACGACGCGGATTACTACGCGACCTTGCGCGAGACGCAGAGCGTTCTCGGCCAGCAGACCAGCCCTGATGACTGCTTCCTCGTCATGCGCGGCCTGCAAACCCTGAAGGTCCGCTTCGCTGCCCAGAGCGCCTCAACGCTGCAGATTGCGAGGGAACTCGAACGTCACCCGGAAGTGAGCAAGGTGCTGTTCCCGGCACTGCCGTCCGATGCCGGTCATGCCATCTGGAAGCGGGATTTTGCGAGCAGCGGGTGTCTCTTCTCCCTGATCCTCCAGCCCGCGGCGGAGGACGCGTTCAACGCATTCTTCGATACGCTCCAGTATTTCCCCATCGGGGCGAGCTGGGGAGGCGTGCATAGCCTCGCTGCCTACTACCCGGCCCCGTTGCAGGCCGAGCGTGCGTTCCCGCTTACCGACCAGCCTGTCGTGCGCCTTTCGATCGGGCTGGAGGACCCGGCGATGCTGCTTGCGGATCTGAATGCCGGTCTTGACGCATTCGGACGCGCCCGGGCAACCGCTGCGTAGATTTTTAATTCAATTTACCTGGAGGAGCGAGTACGAGATGAAATCAATCAAGGGATGGAGACGCTTTGCCACGGTAGCGAGTTTCGTGACGCTTTCCGCGGCATTCAGTTCACCCGCTACTGTGCAGGCAGCGGATCTTCTCGCGCAGGTGAAGGCGAATGGCACATTGCGCGTGGCCAACACCCAGAGTAGTCCCCCATGGAGCATGCTTGACGAAAACAATCAACCTGTCGGCTATGACGTTGCAATTGCAAAGGAAGTCGGCAAGCGCATTGGCGTGCCGAACGTAGTATTCGTCGCCGATTCGTTCAAGAACTTCGTGGAAGGGTTGAAGACGGGCAAGTACGACCTTGTGATGAACGATCTCACACCTACACCTGAAAGGGAACAACAGGTTGATTTCGGCGTTCCATACGGCGTGGAGGATTTCCGCATTTTCGTACCCGCCGGCAACACAGACATCAAGGGCAAGGAAACCCTTAAAGGCAAGCGAGTGGGAGTGGTCACTGGCTCGAGCAATGAAACATGGGCACGAGCACACCTGCATGACTCCGACATCCGTTCGTACGATAACGGGGGACTCGTCTTCAGCGATCTGGGCAATGGACGTATCGACGCAGTCATCATCTCGCACTTCGGCGGCATGAAGTACGCCAACGTCAACCATTTACCGGTCAAGGAAGTGGGCGAACCCTTGATCTACCAGCTATCAGCGCCGGCTTTGCAGAAAGGCCAACCGGCCCTGCTCGCAGCGGTCGATAAGGCGATTGCAGACATGATGGCTGACGGGACGATCGAGGCCATTGCCAGGAAGTGGGTTGGGCAAGATTACGATATGGCCGGCACGATCACCAAAGCGAAGGCGCACAAGGAGTAGTCATGATCGAGCTTTTCATGCGCTCGCTTCCGCTGTTAAAGAGTGCGGTGCTGATGACACTCTTTCTCGGTTTGTTGTCGTTTGTGCTCGGTTCGACGCTAGGGTTGCTGGTCGCATTGGCTCGTATCTCCAGCATAGGTGCACTACGCGCGTTCGCATTCGCATATGTATCCATCTTCCGTGGCACGCCGCTGCTCGTGCAGATACTGCTGATCTATTTCGGTTTGCCCCGGTACGGTCTGACACTTGACCCGGTTCCCGCCGCGCTCCTCGCGCTCACGCTGTTTTCGGCCGCGTATCTGAGCGAGAACTTCCGTTCCGGCATCAACGCGGTGGACAAGGGCCAGTGGGAAGCTGCGATGTCGCTGGGCATGGGTTACTGGAAAGCCATGTCGCGGGTTATTCTTCCCCAAGGACTACGCATCGCCATTCCGCCTGTCGGCAGCCGCATGATTGCACTCATCAAAGATACATCCCTCGCTTCGACAATTACGGTGGTAGAACTGACCCGCGTCGCCGACCAGGTCGGCGCCTCCACCTTCCGCTACATGGAAATGTTCCTGATGGTCGGCCTGATCTACTGGGGCATCAACCAGATTCTCACGATAGTCCAGACCGTCCTCGAGAATCGCATTTCGAGGCGTTTTGTATGAATACTGATATCAGGACGATTGAGGTCCGTGGACTTTCGAAGGCATTTGGCGACAACCAGGTCTTGCGCGGCGTCGATTTCAGCGTATCGAAAGGCGAGGTTGTCGTTGTAATGGGTCCCTCCGGGTCGGGCAAGACCACGCTGCTGCGCTCGCTGAACTTCCTCGAGGTACCGGATGCCGGCAGCGTGACAGTATGCGGCATTGATGTCGAATGCAACGGTTTGTCAAAACCGTCACGCCAGAATCAGAAGAAGATCCGCGCGATCCGCCAGCGCACCGCGATGGTGTTCCAGTCGTTTAACCTCTTTCCGCATAGGACAGCACTGGAAAACGTGATGGAAGGTCCGGTCAGCGTCAAGGGTGTCCCTCGTGCGCAAGCGTCGGAGCGCGCAATTCACCTGCTGACACGGGTTGGCCTGGCCGCAAAAGCCAACGAATATCCGGCACGGCTGTCCGGCGGTCAGAAGCAGCGCGTAGCGATCGCGCGGGCGCTCGCGATGGATCCAGAGGTCATCTTCTTCGACGAGCCCACGTCTGCTCTCGATCCAGCGCTGCGGGAGGATGTCCTGACCGTCATGCGCGACGTTGCCAAAGCGGGCATGACGATGCTGATCGTCACGCACGAAGTGCGGTTTGCGCGAGATGTAGCGGATCGGGTTGTTTTTATGGACGGCGGCGTGGTTGCCGAAGACACGACACCGCAAGCCTTCTTTGGTGAAGGCAGCAGTCCACGGGTAAGGCAGTTTCTGCATCTGATCGAGACCTGAGTATTGAATACGCCGCGACACCGCCTCGAATCACGCATAGGGCTTCCGTTGCAAAAGCGTTGGCGGAAGAGTTCGTGCTTTATCGCAAGGAGCAGGAGAGGCGGAAAGCGTCGGCGACGTAACACAGCCCGCTAGCTCAACCGCAAACTCCGCAATACGTCGAGCACATACTGAGTCGGACGCTCCACGGGACCCGCGCGAAAGGCCAGGCCCAGCTGTCGCCATAACGCCGGGCGCAGCGCACGTGTGACGATGCGCGCGTCGGCCGACGAGCGGCTCGGTTCCCGCGGCAGCAGCGCGGCGCCGTATCCCGCTGCGACGAGACTCTTGATCGCATCCGAGTAGTTGAGCTGGATGCGCGGCGTGGGGTGCTGCCCCGCCGCGCTGAACCATTCCGTCGTCAAACCAGAAGTTGCGAGCCGCGGGAGGCTTCGCATCGGCTAGACGCAATATCGGACGACGCCAGGTCGTTACTGCTCGGGCTCGTCTTTACAGGCGTCGTGCTGGCTCTCGCCGTGACGGCGATGATCTGGACGGCGTCTCGCCCCCCGCTCAAAGGCAAGGACTGCTCCGGCCGCATCGCAAACGACGAGCATGCGAGCTTCGTCGCGTTCTTCCAGGACCCGGCAGACCAGGGCGCGTTGCTGCGGTCGATCGAGGACTGCGCGAACTGAGCCTCGTTGCGGCGGGATAGCGCGCTCGTCGGCCGCGCCATCCCACACCCCCGCCAGGGACTATCCCATTTCCTGCCATACCACGGGCACAATACCCGGCGATAATGCCGGGGGCATTCGCGCCTTTTCCGTTCGATATCCGAACGCACCGATGCCCGCGCCGCCAGTGTTCCCTTTCGATGCACCCATGAGCCACGCCACCGCCGACCACCCCGCTTCCGCCGACTCCGCCCCGAACTCGCCGCGCTTCCTGCTATTCCTGATCTGCCTGTTCGCGTCCGCCGGACAGCTCGCCATCGACATCTACGTGCCCGCGCTGCCCGCGATGGCGCGCTACTTCGGCACCTCGCCGCAAGCGATCCAGACCAGCGTCACCGGCTACATGGCCGCCTACGCGTTCGGTCAGCTGATCTTCGGTCCGATCGCCGACGCGTATGGCCGCAAGCGCGTGCTCGCGTTCGGTCTGACGGTCTACACGGTAGGCTGCCTGCTGTCGCTCGCGGCGCCCAATCTCGAGACGTTCATCCTCGCCCGCGCACTGCAGGGCTTCGGCATCGCGAGCACGAACCTGCTGGCGAAGGCGATCATCACCGATTCGTTCGCGGGTCAGGCCTTGCTGCATGCGTTCACGTACATGTCGATCGCGTGGGGGCTCGCGCCGATCGTCGCGCCGGTGATCGGCGCGCATCTGCAGACCGCGTTCGGCTGGCGCGCGTGCCTCGTGTTTCTGCTGATCTATTCGCTGGTGATGTGGGCGCTGCTGTGGCGTTATCGCGAGACCTTGCCGAAGCCCGTCCATCTCGAACCGCGCACGCTGACCGCGAACGCGCGCAAAGTGCTCGCGAGCCCCGTGTTCCAGAGCTGCTTCCTCGCGCAGGGCCTGTGCTACAGCATCCTGCTGGTGTTCAACATCGTCGGGCCGTTCATGGTGCAGACCACGCTGCACAAGCCGCCGACCTTCTTCGGCTACCTCGCGCTCGGCATCGGCATGATGTACTTTCTTGGCGGTCTGTCGAATCGCCTGCACGGTCCGGGTCTGCCGAGCGCCGAGCAGCGGCTGCGCATCGGCGCACGGCTGATGGCGGCCGCGTCGCTTGCGATGCTGCTGCTCGCGCTGACGGTCGGTCTGCGCGTGTGGACGCTCGCGACGCCTGTGCTCGTGATGGGCTTCTGCGCCGGCGCAATGTATCCGACGCTGATGGCGAAGGGCAACTCGCTGTTCCCGCACATCGCGGGTCTGACGAGCGCGATTCTCGGCTGCGCGCTGCTGCTGGTTTCATCGGCGATGATGGGGTTGGCCGGCTTCGTGTCGGTACAGGTGCTCACACCGCTCGCGCTGTTCTTCGTGGTCCTCGCGTTCGTCGTCGTCGTGATGGTGACGAAGCTGCTGCGCCATCTCGAGCAGGTACAGCCTGCGGCCGCGGCGAGCGCGAGCGGCAAGGCGGCGTGAGCCGGCACATGAGCTCGACCGAACGCCAGACCTTCATCTGTACACGCGCGGACCGATGAACGGCATGCGCGAGCACGCCTCCGCATCCGCTTCCACGCGGATCGATCCGACCGTGTGGAAAGTCGCGGCGGTCGTGTCGATCGGCTCGTTCATGTCGCAGATGGACTCGACGCTGGTCAACGTGTCGCTGTCGGCGATCGGCCATACGCTCGATGCGTCGATCGCTACCGCGCAGTGGATCGTCAGCGGCTACCTGCTCGCGATGGCGTTGATGTTGCCGCTCAACGGCTGGCTGGTCGACCGCATCGGCGCGAAGCGGCTGTACCTGTTCTGCTTTTCGACGTTCACGATAGCGTCGATGCTGTGCGGCGCGGCGCAGACGATCGGCGAGCTGATCGGCGCGCGCATCTTCCAGGGCCTCGTTGCCGGTGTGCTCGCGCCGATGGCACAAATGATGATCGGACGCGTGGCCGGCAAGAACCTCGAGCGGGTGATGGGCTACACCGCGCTACCCATTCTGCTCGGTCCGATTCTCGGCCCGGTGCTGGCCGGCCTTGTGCTCGCGCACGCGAGCTGGCCCTGGCTGTTCTTCATCAATGTTCCGGTGGGCGCTTTCGGCGTCGCGACGGCGGTGTTGCTGCTGCCGCGCGATGCCGCCGAGTCGCAGAAGCGACCGTTCGATTTCACCGGCTTTGCGTTGATCTCCCCTGGGCTCGTCGCGCTTGTCTATGGACTTCAGGACGCGTCGCGAGCGGTGGGCTTGGCGTGTCTGCTCGCGGGCGTCGCGTTTCTCGCCGGCTTCGTGCTGTACGCGGCGCGCAAAGGCCATACCGCGCTGATCGACGTGCGCATGTTTGCGACACGTACGTTCTCGGTCGCCGCACTCGCCCAGTTCTTCGCGAACGGGATCATGTATGGACGGCAGCTCGCCGTGCCGCTTTTTCTGATCGCGGGCTGCGGTTTGTCGGCCGCGCACGCGGGCGGCCTGCTCGCGGCAACCGGCGTCGGCATGATGTGCTCGTTTCCGCTGCTCGGATGGTTGACCGAGCGGCTCGGCTGCCGCGCGCTCGCGGCGAGCGGCGCACTGCTGGCGTTTCTGAGCACGCTCGTGTTTCTGTGGCTGAGCGTTGATTCGTTCTCCGCCGGATGGGCCGCGGTCGGTCTGTTCTTTGCGGGCGTCGGTCAGGGGACGATCAGCGTGCCGTCGATCTCGGCCGCGTATTCGTCGATCGGGAGAGAAAGGCTCGCGGTTGCGAATACTGCGTTGAACATCGCGCAGAGAGTGGGCGGTCCGTTCGCGACGACGCTGCTTTCGATGGTGATGGCGTCGACGTTGCACGGTGTTTCGGGTGCACAGCCCGGCCGCTTTCTGCCGACGTTCGTGCTGCTGGCCGGGCTGCATTTGTTGTGCTTCGCGGCGGCGATGTTTCTGCCGGTTCGCGTTCAGCGGGCGAAGAACGCCTGACCACGCATTCCCGCGCCCGTGCTTCACAGTAGCCGCAAGCCGCCATCACACTCGATCACCGCCCCCGTCATAAACGTGTTCTCCAGCAGAAACTGCAGCGCGTGCGCGACATCGTCGGCCTGCCCGACGCGCCGCACCGGTAACGTTTCGCTCTGCTGCCGAAACAGCTCACTCTTCACGCTCGCGGGAAATCTGTCCCACCACGGCGTATCGATCACACCCGGCGACACCGCGTTCACGCGCAGCGGCGCAAGCTCGCGCGCCAGCGTGCCGATCATGCTTTCGAGCGCGCCGTTGATCGCACCCAGACCCGCCGTGCCCGGATTCGCGATGCGCGCCGAAATCGCGGTCAGAAACGTCAGGCTGCCGTCGCGACGCAGCGTGGGTAGCGCGGTCTGCGCGGCTTCGAGCTGCGGCCAGAACTTGGCCTCGAAGCCACGCCGCAGCGCGGCCAGATCCAGTTCGGCAAACGGCCCCGCGCCTTCGCCGCCCGACAGCGTCATCACCAGATGATCGACCCGGCCGAGGCCGCCGAAAAAGTGTTCGAGCGCCGCGCGATCGGCGCAATCGAGCGCCTCGCTCGTCACCTGTCCACCGATGCCAATCAGCGCATCGTCCAGTTTGGCGCGGTCGCGCCCCACCGCGACGACGCTCGCGCCAGCCGTCACGAGCCGCTTCACCAGCGCGAGCCCAATGCCCGACGAGCCACCTAGCACCACGACCTTCTGATTTTGCCAGTCCATGTCATTGCTCCTGAGTGTGAACGGAAGACCCCGTGGCAGTAGAATGCGCGGTGCGAGCCCATCACTCAAATCGTTTAATGTCATGGCGAACATCATTGAAAATGATTTTCGGCGCTTCGACCTGAACCTGCTGCTGACCTTCCGCGCGCTGCTGGAAGAGCGCAGCGTCACGCGGGCCGCGCAGCGGCTGTTTCTTGGGCAACCGGCCGTCAGCGGCGCGCTCAAGCGCTTGCGCGAGACGTTCGGCGACGAGTTGTTCGTGCGCACGCCGCAAGGCATGACGCCGACGCCGCGCGCGCTCGAACTCGCGCGGCAGATCGAGCCGTTCCTGCAATCGCTGCATCAGGCGCTCACGCAGCCGTCCGTCTTCGATCCGGCCCGCGCGCAGCGCGTGTTCCGCATCGGCCTCAGCGATTCGCTCGAACTGCTGCTGATGCCCGAGATCATTGCGCGCCTCGCCGACACCGCACCCGGCGTGAAGCTGATCGCGCGCTCCACAGATTCGACGCGCGCCGTTGCGATGCTCGACGATGGCGCGATCGAACTCGCGGTCGGTGTATTCCGCGAATGCGTGCCGTGGCAGCGACTCACGCCGCTGTTTTCATGGCGCTTCGTGAGCGTCTACAACCCCCGGCTCGTCAGGACGCGCCGCAAGCATTTGTCGATGGACGAGTTTCTGCGCCACCGCCATGTGCTGACTTCGTTCAGCGCCGAGCTGCGCGGCTTCATCGATGAACGACTCGAGATGCAGGGACTGAGGCGCGACGTCGTGTTTTCGAGCTCGAACTTCGCGACCAGTCCGTTCATCGTGCAACGCACGGCGGCGATCGCGACGGTGCCGGAGTTCATCGGCCGCGTCTGGCGCGATACGCTCGGTCTCGCGCTGAGTCCGCTGCCATTCGAGGTGCCGGGCTACGAGGTTTCGCTGATGTGGGCCGCGGCGCACGACCAGGATCCGGCGCTCGCGTGGTTGAAGTGCGAGTTCGCGGACGCGTTCGGCACGAGCGACGGCACTGCGCGTGCAGCGCCCTGACAGCGACGTGTGCTACGGTTCGGAAGGGTCACGTTTCGTTTCGCCGCTTCGCCGTCGCCCGTTCAAGCCCGGAGGAAATCCCGATGACTCACCACGTCGCAAAAGGCACCTTCATCGTCTCCCTTCAACCGATGCCGTTCGAAAACGCGGAGGCCGAATCGAAGCTCGGCCGCATGTCGATCGACAAGCAGATCTCCGGCGATCTCGCCGCGACCACCCAAGGGCAAATGCTGAGCGCGATGACGAACGTCAAAGGCTCGGCCGGCTATGTCGCGCTCGAACAGGTCACTGGCACGCTGGCGGGCAAGCAGGGCACGTTCGTGCTGCAGCATATCGGCGTGATGAATCGCGGCGCAGCGGCGCTGGCGGTGACGGTCGTGCCGGATTCAGGCACGGGCGAGCTGAGCGGCATTGAAGGCGAGTTCAGGATCGACATCGTCGACGGCGCGCATTCGTACGAGTTCGCTTATCGTCTGCCCGGCGACTGACATGCCGAACGCGTGCCGGCGGGATACGGCGCTCGACCCCGTACCCCGCTACCAGGCTTTCCAGTTCAAAACCTCAGCGCTCAATGCCCCGCGATCGTCACCGACGCCGTCAACGCATTCGGATCGCGCGAAGAAGCCCCCGCGATCATCTGATAGACGCCGCCGTTGAGCTTCCACACGTGGTTGGTCGCGTCCCACGTCGACAGCAGCTTCGGCGCAATCGATACGCTGACCTGCTGCGACTCCCCCGCCTGCAGCGCGACCTTTTGCCAGCCGACCAGACGCTTCGGCGGTTCGCCCAGACCGCTCGGCAACGCGGCATAAACTTCGGCGATTTCCGCGCCCGCGCGCGATCCCGTATTCTTGACGGTAAAGGTCACGCTCACGTTGCCGCTCGCATCCACTTGCGCGTTGAGGCCCGAGTAGCTGTAGCTCGTGTAGGACAGCCCATAACCGAACGGGAACAGCGGCGCGATCTGCTTGCCGTCATACCAGCGATAACCCATGAAGAGCCCTTCGCTGTAGGTAACGGTGGTATCGGTGGCCGAGATCGTCGGTTGCGGAAGATCCGCGTCCTGCATCGGGAACGTGATCGGCAATTTGCCGGACGGGTTCACGGCGCCGAACAGCAGATCGGCAATCGCCTGGCCGCCCTGCACGCCCGGACACCACGCTTCGAGTACGCCGTGCACGTTGGATAGCCACGGCATCAGGACCGGGCTGCCGTTCTCGAGCACGACGATCACGCGCTTCGCTTGCGCCGCGACCGCGCTGATCAGCGCGTTCTGATCGTAGCTCTGGTTATAGGTGTCGGTCGTATTGCTCGGCAGGCTCAGGCTCGGCAGATCCGCGCCCTCGCTTTCCCATTACGTCGCGAACACGATCGCCACATCCGCCTTCGCGGCGGCGGTAGCCGCTGCCGCCGCGTTCGTGCCGTCGACGAAGGTCACGCTCGCGTTCGGCGCCTTCGCCTGGATCGCGGCCAGCGGTGCCGACTTGTACCACGTCGCGCAGGTGCTCAACAGCGGCGACGGCGACACGCAACCGGACACCGCGTTGCCCGCGGCCGCCGGCACCGCGCCCGAGCCGCCGCCCGACAGCACGCCCGCATCCGCGTGACCGCCGATCACCACGATCGACGACAGCCCCGCCGCGTTCAACGGCAGCACCGGCTGCGAATCGCCGCTCGCCACCGCGTTCTTCAGCAATACCGACGATTGTTGCGCGACCTGCAGCGCGAGCGCATTGCCCGCGGTTTGATCGACGCTGCCGCCGGTGGTGGGCGGCGAATCGAAGACGCCGTAGCAGATCATCGTTCGAAGCTTGCGCTGGAGCCTCCTTCTGCACGTGTCTGCCGACACCGAGTGAGACGTCACGCCCCTCCCGCAGACTAATGACGGAAGCCGAAGGCCTCTACCTTGCGCCCCTCAAGGCTGACCTGCACTGCTTCGCTACAAGAAGTCGTAGTACAGTTCACGCCATCGACGGTCGGGCCGACTGACGGCACCGTCTCGCTGATGATGATGGCCTTGATCAATCTGGCATCATCGGTCACAACTATTTCAAGGCCTAGCACCACCCCGCTGTCGTATTTGATAGTCATCGTTCCGGTGCAATCGGGGTTCACGGTGTAGGCGCCACTCTGGGCCCCGGTGAAACTGGTCACTCCGTTCTTCGGCGCACCATTGATCGTGCCGACGTCAATTCGCGTGAAATGTTTGGAACCGTCGAACGTCACCAGGGAGACATTGTTAAGCGCCAATTGGGTCACAAATTGATGCACCCCCGCTGAGTCGATCAGTCCGATGACCTGCCCCACGGCACTGAAACCGTATGCGCCGTTCAGCAGAGAGGCTGAACATGCGCTGCCGGCGTGAGCCGCACCATTGAGCGAAAGAAGGGCAATAGCCGTTGCCGACAACATGCTTAAACGCTTGCTATTCATGTTCGTCTCCTTGTAATCAAATGAGGTGCGCAGGTACGCACCGTCTTTCGACATCCCAAGTTAAGAGAAAACATCATTTACAGCGATCTGACAGATACAGCCATGCGTAGCCATTCCTGCTCATGCAACGAGCGGAGGACGGACGATAGGCCGGTTAGGACCAATCGTCCTTCGAAAAGGTGGCGGGCTGGCGTCGGTGTTCGATCAGCGCGCGGAGGTGGCACGCCGGAGACCGACATTCGCATTGAGAGTTGCTGCACCGGGCTGGATTTGCAGCGAGGTGTCGGCGGACACGCGCAAAGCGTTCGCGCGGAAATCCGCACAGAGGTGACTTTGTGAGTCAGCAGCGCGAATGGTGCGCCGCACGGTTCAGTATAGGCCGGGAGACCGGTAATGTCGGACAAAGGCGCGGCGGATTATCGCTAGCGTGTATTAGACCTCAAGCGTCGGCCCCGTTACCTGCTGGACCTGACGCGCAAGCTCTGCTATCTGCGCGCGTTCGAATGCCCGTGCCGTTCGCCCACCGCGGCAGGTGCAGACTTCGTCTGCCGGCTCAACATCAGCGTCACGACCGCCGACACCGCCAACGTCGCCCCGACCACATAAAGCCCCGCCGCATAGCCGCCCGTCACGTGCTTGAGCCAGCCGATCGCAAACGGCCCGACGAAGCCGCCGAGATTGCCGATCGAGTTGATCATGGCAATGCCCGCCGCCGCTCCGGCGCCCGACAGGAACATGCTCGGCATCGCCCACAGCGGCGCCTTCGCGGCGCTGATTCCGACGTTCACGACGACGAGCGCAAGCACGATCATCAACGCGGTGGTCGCATTACCGGCGAACACGAAGCCGAGGCACGCAAGCGCGCACGGAATCACGACGTGCCACGTACGTTCGTCGGTGCGATCCGAGTGCTTCGCCCATAGCACCATCGCGATCACCGCGAGCACGCTCGGCACGCCGGCGAGCAGCCCGGTTTCGAACGTGCCGAAACCGTATTGGCGGATGATCAGCGGCGCCCACAAGCCGAGCGTATAAAGCCCCGCCGAGGTGCCGAAGTAGATCAGCGCGAGCGCGAGCACGCGCGGATCGCGCAACGCGCTGAGCGCGCCGGCCGTGTGGCCCGCATGCGCGTGCCGCGCGTCGGCTTCGAGCTTCAGCCTCGCGATCAGCCAGTCGCGCTCTTCGGGCTGCAGCCACTCGGCTTGCGCGGGCTTGTCGGTCAGATACCTGAGCACGCAGAAGCCGAGGATGATCGCGGGCAATGCTTCGAGTATGTAGAGCATTTGCCAGTCGACGAGTCCGGCAATCGGCGGCAGTTTCATGATCGCGCCGGAAATCGGCGAGCCGATCGCAGTCGAGATCGGCGCGGCGGCCATGAACCATGCCGCCGCGACCGCACGCTGCCGCGCCGGAAACCACAGGCTCAGATACAGGATGATGCCGGGAAAGAAGCCCGCTTCCGCGACGCCGAGAATGAAGCGCAGCGCGTAGAAACTGTTCGGCCCGACGACGAACGCCGACGCGAGCGACACGAGCCCCCACGACACCATCACGCGAGCAATCCAGCGCCGCGCGCCGACCTTGTGCAGGATCAGGTTCGACGGCACTTCGAACAGAAAATAGCCGATAAAGAAGAGCCCGCCGCCGAGGCCGAACGCGGTCGGCGAAAGACCGATCGCCTTGTTCATCGACAACGCGGCGAAGCCCACATTCACGCGATCGAGAAAGCTCACGAAGTACAACAGCATGACGAACGGGATGATCCGCCGCATCAGCTTGCGGGACACCCGGCTTTCGAGTTCCGAAGTCATTGTCTCCTCCTGCGGCGCGCGGCTATTGACCGCGCGCGAGCCTCGCGCCGGCCGACGTTGGGCCGAGCTAGTCGAGTCAAGGTTGTGTGCCGGCCACGTCGTGGCCGGGGCGTAGACCGCGCGCCTGATTTGCGCGCGGTTCCGCTCAGTCCGGTTCAGTTCGCGCGAAGCCGGCGCTCAAGCCGCGTTCGCCGCGGGCGTCGCCGCCTGCTCGATGAACGCGCACGCGGCCGCCGTCACCTGCGCGGTCGTGGCCGTGCCGCCGAGGTCGCGCGTGTGCAGCGTTTTGTTCGCGGTCACCGCTTCGACGGCCTGCATCACGCGCCTGGCCGCGTCGAATTCGCCGAGGTGTTCGAGCAGCATCACGATCGACCAGAACGTGCCGACCGGATTCGCGAGCCCCTTGCCCATGATGTCGAACGCGGAGCCGTGGATCGGCTCGAACATCGACGGATAGCGGCGCTCCGGATCGATGTTGCCGGTCGGCGCGATGCCGAGGCTGCCGGCGAGCGCGGCCGCGAGGTCGCTGAGAATATCGGCGTGCAGATTGGTGGCGACGATCGTGTCGAGCGTCGCGGGACGGTTGACCATGCGCGCGGTCGCCGCGTCGACGAGTTCCTTGTCCCACGTGACGTCCGGAAACTCCTTCGAGATTTCGAGCGCGATCTCGTCCCACATCACCATCGCATGACGCTGCGCGTTGCTCTTCGTGATCACGGTCAACAGCTTGCGCGGACGCGACTGCGCGAGGCGGAACGCGAAGCGCATGATGCGCTCGACGCCGGCGCGCGTCATGATCGACACGTCGGTCGCGGCTTCGATCGGATGGCCCTGATGCACGCGGCCGCCGACGCCCGAATATTCACCCTCCGAATTTTCGCGGACGATCACCCAGTTCAGATCCTCGGGCTTGCAGTACTTCAGCGGTGCGTCGATGCCGGGCAGGATGCGCGTCGGGCGCACGTTCGCGTATTGGTCGAAGCCCTGGCAGATTTTCAGTCGCAGACCCCACAGCGTGATGTGATCGGGAATGTCCTTGTCGCCCGCCGAGCCGAACAGGATCGCATCTTTGTTGCGGATCGCGTCGAGCCCGTTGGCCGGCATCATCACGCCGTGTTGACGATAGTAGTCGCCGCCCCAGTCGAAGTTCTCGAACTCGAACGTGAAGGCGCGCGTGGTCTTCGCAAGAGCCTCGAGCACCTGCGCGCCGGCCGGCACGACCTCCTTGCCGATGCCGTCGCCGGGGATGGTTGCGATGCGATAGGTCTTCATGTCTCCGTCCTGTGCTTGGGGAATGGCGTGAGTGGACTCTAGCTCGATCCCACGGGTAAAAACCGGTGCTAAACTCAAAGCATCTTTAACTTGCATTCACAAATGCGAAGGCGCGGAAAAGACGATGCGCGACACCGTCCAGCCAGCCGATCTGGGCTTTTTCTCGACGCTCGCCGCGAGCGGCAGCCTCAGCGCGGCCGCACGCGAACTGGGGCTGACCGCGGCGGCCGTCAGCAAGCGCCTGACCCAGATGGAGCAGCGCGCGGGCGTCGCGCTCGTGAACCGCACGACGCGCCGCATGATGCTGACGCCCGAAGGCGAGCTATACCTCGAGCGCGCGCGACGGATTCTCGACGAGATCGACGAACTGGCCGAACTGCTCGGCTCGGCGAAGAAGACACCGAAGGGCTTGCTGCGCGTGAACGCGACGCTCGGCTTCGGGCGCAGCCATGTCGGGCCGGCGATCTCGCGCTTCGTCGCGCGGTATCCGCAGGTGTCGGTTCAACTGCAGTTGTCGGTCACGCCCCCGGCGCTTACCGACGACAGCTTCGACGTCTGCATCCGCTTCGGCGAGCCGCCCGATACCCGCGTGGTCGCGCGCCGGCTTGCGCCGAACCGGCGTCTGCTGTGCGCGGCGCCGTCGTATCTCGCGGCGCACGGCATGCCGCTCACGGCGCACGATCTGACGCGCCACAACTGCATCGGCATTCGTCAGGGCGACGAAGCGTACGGCGTGTGGCGGCTGACCTCGGGACGCGGCGCCGCGCGCAAGACCGCGGCGGTGCGGATCAAGGGCACGCTGACCACCAACGACGGCGAGATCGCCGTCAAATGGGCGCTCGAAGGACACGGCATCCTGATGCGCGCGGAATGGGACATCCGGCAGTATCTGACGGAAGGATCGCTCGTCCAGTTGCTGCCCGATCACGACACACCGAACGCGGATATCTTCGCGGTGTATTCGCCGCGGCATCAGATGTCGAATCGTATTCGCGCGTTCGTGGAGTTTATTGCGCGGGAGTTGGGGGGTGAGGTGGGGGTGGGGGCGTAGTGCAGCACAGCGATCGTGCGCACTCGTGATGTCATCAAAAGAGCGAGCAGCACGTCGGCCCAATTTTGCCTCGCTTTCCGAGTCGTCTGATTGAGCATGGTTCCGTCTTCGCCGAAGCTGACGGTGTCACGAACGTTACCTCGAGTCACCCGTCTTCTCGCTTCCGTCGCCACCACGGAGTGAACGCCTTTTCGATGTGTAAACCATGCCCGCCGAGTGCTATTTCACGCTTAACCGTCGACTCATCTCTGTATTGACCTGCAAAGGCTTTGGCAACGTGTCTGCTTTTTCGGGCAAACCAGCCCATGTCAACAACCCCGCAGATACAGCGGTCGCCGAAAGCGGTCCGCTTCCGCAAGGCCTGTACTACATCGTAGACCGACAGAGTGGCGGTCATCTGGGATGGCTGTATGACCTTGTCAAGGACGCATGGTCCGATGTCGATCATTCGACCTGGTTCGCGCTTTATCGAAACGACGGCGTGATTGACGATTGGACATTTATCAATGGCGTGAAGCGAGGCAACTTCCGCCTGCATCCGACCGGTCGCTGGGGAGAAAGTGAGGGATGCATCACGGTCACGGACCAGTCCCAGTTCGATCGCTTACGCTCGTTCTTGCTGTCGCACCCAACCCGGAAGATACCCGGCACCACACTGCAGTACTACGGTACGGTACTTGTGCAATGAAAACTGCCCTGCGGATTTTTACGGCCTTCGTGCTGACTGTCCCAGTCTGCCTTGCGTTGTCGACAATCGACCCGCTTGCGCGCTGGGTTGGCAGCGAATCCACGTTAGAAATCCTTCGCCCCCTCTTCAAGCTCGTTGGCGCCGTCGGTGTGGAGGGCGAAGAGGACGTGGTGGTTACGCTGCTGCTCGCAGTCAGTTTCCTACTATGCTGGGGGCTCTCGTGGGGCGGGTCCGTGCTTTTTGTTAGAAAGAGGTGTCGCCTTGATGTCAAATGACGTTTTCATAAAAATCGACGGGATTACGGGCGAGTCGCAGGACGCGGCACACCCGGACGAAATCGAGGTGATCAACTGGACATGGAAGATGGCACAGCGGCTCTCCATGATGTCCGGACCAGGAAGCGGCGTCAGCAAAGCCTCGGTCGACGACCTCGTGTTCTTCCACAACGTCGACCGGGCGAGTCCGAGCCTGATGTCCTATTGCCTGACCGGCACGCACGTTTCGAAAGCGGTTCTTACCATGCGCAGGGCGGGTGGCAGCCCCCTCGATTTCCTCAGGCTCACCATGAACGATGTATTCATCATGGGCGTAGAGATGACCGCACAACACGAACAGGTTCGCCTCTCTTTTGCCAGGGTCAAGCAGGAATACATCGTTCAAAATGCCAGAGGCGGCAGCAACGGCGTAGTTACCGGAACCTTCGACATCAGGGCCAACCGACCTGTGCCCCGATGACAGTGCCAGCCAGACCTTTTCAATGCACATCACTGACTATCCAATAAACCCCCCTGATATCGTAAAGTTGAGGAAATAGAGACCGCCTCCATCCCATTAGTCACCAAGGCCGGACCTGACCAAACCGGGTAACGATGCCGAGACCAGACCCCGCGCTGTCCCGCAGCCCGACAACCCCGATGACGCGGCGGCGCCGGCGTCTTCTGATCGTCGGCGCGATCGTGCTCATCGCCGCATTCGGCTGGATGCTCGCGCTCGTGCTCGAGCCCGCGTTCCAGCGCACGATCGTCATCACCACCGGTGCGGACGGCGGCATCTATCGCGGCTTCGCCGATCGCTACGCGCCGCTGCTCAAGCGCGAAGGCATCAAGCTCGACATCCGTAGCTCGTCGGGCTCGGTCGAAAACTACCAGCGGCTCGCGGACCCGAACAGCGCCTATCAGGTCGGCTTCATCCAGTCGGGCACGACCAGTCCGAATGACACCGACAATCTGCAAACCATCGCCGCCGTGTCGTACGAACCGATCTGGGTGTTCTATCGCGGCGATGCGACGATCGACCGGCTGTCGCAACTGCGCGGCAAGCGCATTTCGATGGGCGTGCCAGGCAGCGGGTTGCTCAACGTCTCGCAGGTGCTGCTCGGCTATAGCGGCGTCACGAGTCAGAACTCGACGCTGCTGCAGATGGACGCGAATGCCGCATACCAGGGGCTCGAAAGCGGTCAGGTCGACGCGGCATTCTTCATTGGCCGGCCCGACGCCGACATGCAGCACACGCTGCTCACCAGCAACCTGAAGCTGATGAGCTTCGCGCAGGCCGACGCACTGGCGCAAAAATTCCCGTCGCTGTCGAAGATCGTCTTGCCGCGTGCCTCGACGAGCGTCGCCGACGATCTGCCGCGCAGCGACGTCACGCTGCTCGCGGCGACGGCGCTGCTCGTGTCGAAGGACACGCTGCATCCGGCGCTCGTCTATCTGCTGCTCGACGCGGCGCGCACGGTGCACGGCGGCGAGGACTACTTCACGCCGCTCGGCACGTTCCCCAACCTGAACACCGAAGAATTCCCGATCTCCGACGAAAGCGTGCGGTACTTCAAATCGGGCCGGCCGTTTCTGTATCGCTACCTGCCGTTCTGGCTCGCGAGTCTGATCGAACGGCGGCTGCTGATTCTGGTGCCGTTCCTCGCGCTGCTGATCGGCCTCGCGCAGGCGCTGCCGCGCATGCTCGAAGCGCGGATGAAGAAACGCCTGTTCGTGTGGTACCGCGCGATCAAGGCGCTCGAGGACGAAGTGTGGAAGAACGCCGAGCCGTCTCGCGCGCAGATCGCGCAATGGAGTGAGGAGATTGAAAGCATCGACGCGAACGCTAGTCAGATCCGAATCCCGTACCGCTACTTTCAGGACGTTTACGCGCTGAAGCAGGCGATCGGCGTCGTGCGCGACCGGATCGCGCATGTAGCGCAGAAAGTGCAGAGGTAGAGACGACAGTCGCTTAGCCCTGTGCGTTTCCCGGGTATTCATCACCGCGCAGCCAGTTGATTTTCCGCACGGCCTCACCGCATGGGCGCTTGCCGCAGCGCAAGAAAAAAATCTCTGTGGAATCAGTCGAACGATAGGTCGATTCAATTGGCGCGCTCGCGATTCGCATCCTGTAATGGACTCCTACCGTCCGCGTCCCGTCCATCCAGCCTGCCGTCCTACCCGGAGAGAGACCATGTCCCAGCCTGAGCCAAAAGTAGACGAAGTGGTCCGAAGCATCGCCGAGGAAACCGACACGCCGGCAGAAACGGTGTCGCGCATGTACGCCGATACGCTCGCCGAATTCCGGAACGAGGCGCGCGTGTTCGACTACGTGCCGCTGTTCGCCGCGAAGAAGGTCCGCAACGAGCTGCTTCACAAGCAACATCGCGAGCACTGACTCGCGGTATGCGGTGATGCATCGGCTCACCGCGCTGTCGCACGCGTCGTGGCTCCAGATTTTGCGCGCGGGTTGGAGCTAACAATCGCGTCGCAAATTTTTTATGCTGGCGGTTCCACAGCTTTCCAAAGGAACCGTCCACATGTCCGCCCCGCTGCAGATTCGCGCCGTCACCCGTGACGATTTCGATGCATGGTTGCCGCTATGGGACGCCTACAACGCGTTTTATGGCCGCTCGGGCGAGACCGCGTTGCCGCGCGAGATCACGCAAATCACGTGGAATCGCTTTTTCGATGGCTACGAGCCGATGCATGCATTCGTCGCGGAACGCGCCGGGCAATTGCAGGGCATCGTGCATTTTCTCTATCACCGTCATACGACCATGGCGGGGCCGATCTGCTATCTGCAGGACCTGTACACGCTCGATAGCGAGCGCGGCAAGGGTGTCGGCCGTGCGCTGATCGAGGCCGTCTATGCGCGGGCAAAAGCCGACGGCGCGCAACGCGTCTACTGGCAGACGCACGAGACGAATCACACCGCGATGCAGCTCTATGACAAGGTCGCGGATAAGTCCGGCTTCGTGGTTTATCGCAAAGCGCTTTAGCGCTCAGCGCTTCATCAAGGCTCATCAAAGACGAAAGGCGCACCACCCGGTGCGCCTTTCGTTTTACTGCTCAAGCGGTCATCACGCAGTCCCGGTCAAGCCTCGAGCTGCTCCAGCACCTTGCCCTTGGTTTCGATACCGAGGAAGTGCACTGCGACCGCCGCGAGGAACGGCACGGCGGCGAGAATATAGAACGCCACTTCCAGGTTGCCACCGATCATCGTCTTCGACACGATCGCCGGCGCGAAGATCGTCGTTCTGATGATTTTGACGACGTGACACGGCGAGTCCGACTGTGCAATGCAGCAGGACTCGCCGACAGATATGAAATAAGTATTTGAAGTAGTTGCGCCGTGAAGTCAGCGCGCACTCAATGCGCGGCAATCGATCTGCGGCGCGCCTGCATCGCGGTCGGATCGTCCTGCCTCGGGCGATAGCTCAGGCGCTCGGACAGCTCCAGCGCCGCCTGGCATACGGCGATGATCAGCGGCTCGCGCTCGGCGGTCTCGCCGATATCCGAACGCGGGATCGTCACCGTCAACGCGGCGGCGATCTTACCGCTCTGGTCACGCACCGGCGCGCTCACCACCGAAATCCCCCGCTCGAACGACGCCTCGCTGACCGCATAGCCAAGCGCCGCGCTCTCGCGCGCACCGTTCATACACTGCCGCACGCGGTTTGGCCTGCCTGCGTCCCACTCCTGTCTGCTCTTCTTTTGCCATCTTGGCTGCCGTCTCTATGCGGTTCATCGGGTTCAATTCAGGTTGATAGCGCGAAGCATGCGGCGAATCGGCCATGCGGGGTGCTATGCTTTGATCCGGTCCGGCGGCGCGGTGTATTCCAGTCGCTCGCTCGCGCCGCCCAAGCGTAGGAGGCCACGTCATGTCCAACGCGGTCCAGATTCAGGTTGCCGACTCGCATCTTTATCCGGGCTGCGCGGTGCGCATCGCGAATCTTCCCGAGCCGGCCTGCGCGTCAAACGTCGCCGAGGCGCGCGTCGAATTCGCGGACGGTTCCGGTGCGCACGCCACCTGCCATCGGCGCGCACATGACGAACTCGAATTGACCGTCGACCGTTATGCGACGCAAAAACGTCATCCGATCGACGCACGGCACTGGCTACTATTGGCCGTCGATGCCACGCATCACAGTTGGCGCGTCAAGCGTCGGCTGCCGTAAAGCTGCGAGGCCTGCCGCCCTCGGCGGACCCGTAACCGGTGTCGCGCGCGCCGCTTCGAGCGGCGCCGATGCGACCGTCACGTCTCCTTCGGAACTCACCGATGACCGACCACGATCCTCACCTGCCGCCGAAACTGGACAACCCCGATTCAATCGATAACACCAACGACGCCCCCGACGATCCCGAACGCCGGCGCGTACTGACCGGTCTCGCGGCGGTCGGCCTCGGCCTTGCGCTGACCGGCTGCAAAACAGGCGAGGGACTCGCAGGCAACGGGCCGCCGCGCAGCGCCGCCGACTTGCGGCTCGACGCCGCGCTGCACGATCAGGTGAAGAACATCGTGGTGATCTACGCGGAGAATCGCAGCTTCGCGAACCTGTACAGCAACTACCCGGGCGTCCAGCATCCGCTCGACGCGGTCACCGCCGAGCAATACGTCCAGCTCGACCGCGATGGCAAGACGCCGTTGCCGCGGCTGCCGGCCATCTGGGGCGGGCTCGTGCCGCAGGCGCAGGAAGTGGACGGCAAGCGCTACATGATCGGCGAAAAGGATCTCGATCATCTGCGCAACCGGCCGTTCCGCATCGTCGATGCGCACGGCGCGCCGCTGCCGACCGGCGTGATCACGCGCGACCTCATCCATCGCTTCTATCAGAACCAGATGCAGATCAACGCGGGGCGCAACAACCAGTTCGCCGCGTGGGGCGATTCCGGCGGCCTTGTGATGGGGCACTACCGCAATTCCGCCGACACGCTGCGTCTGTGGAATCTCGCGCAGCAGTACACGCTGTGCGACAACTTCTTCATGGCCGCCTTCGGCGGCTCGTGGCTGAACCATATCTTCCTGATCTCGGCGCAGGCGCCCTACTATCCGGACATCCACAATAGTCCGGCGAAGAAGATGGTGTCGGTCGTGGAAGGCGAGGATCCGACCGGCACCCGTTTGAAGCTCGCGCCCAATTCGCCTGCGTCGGCGCTCGACGGTCCGCCGAAGTTCGTCAATGACGGCGCTTTCACCGCCGACGGCTACGCAGTCAACACGATGGCGCCGCCCTATCAGCCGAGCAGCGTGCGTCCGGCCGAAGGCGGCGACCCGGCTTTCGCAGATCCGTCGAACCCGCGGGTGATGCCGCCGCAGAATTACGCGACGATCGGCGACCGGCTGACCGGCAAGGGCATCGACTGGGCGTGGTACAGCGGCGCGTGGCAATTCGCGCTCGATCATCGCGATACGGGGTCGATGCCCGACTTCCAGTACCACCATCAGCCGTTTAACTACTTCGCCAATTACGCGCCGGGCACCGCCGCGCGCCGCCGCTATCTGCGCGACGGCGGCATGGGTAACGACGCGTCGACCAATCGCCTGATTGCCGACATCGACGCGGGACGTTTGCCGACCGTGACGTTCTATAAACCGCAGGGCGACCTGAACATGCACGCGGGCTATGCGGACGTCGCCTCGGGCGACCGTCACATCGCGACGCTGATCGAGCACATCCAGCGCGGCCCGCAATGGCAGAACACGGTCGTGATCGTCACCGTCGACGAGAACGGCGGTTGGTGGGACCACGTCGCGCCGCCGATCGGCGATCGCTGGGGTCCGGGTTCGCGCGTTCCCGCGCTCGTGATCTCGCCGCTGGCGAAGAAGGCTTATGTCGATCACACGGTGTACGACACGAACTCGATTCTGCGTTTCATTAACCGTGTGCATGGACTCGCGCCACTCGATGGCGTGGTCGCGCGCGACAAGGCATTCGCAAGCAACGGACTCGCGCCGCTCGGCGATCTGACCGCTTCGCTCGATCTCGCTTGAGCGCCTCTCGGCTGCGTTGATTTGTCGCGGCTCGCGGTCTGCATGTGGCCGTTACTGCATGCATATCGCGTACGGCGCGGCGCAGTAAGGATTCACCGTACCTCGCCACATCTTTTGGCGACTTGATTTTCCATTCGCACGTCATGCCTTTGTCTTGCATAAAGCGCCGCGCCGCCTAGACTGATAAAGCGCTTCGCAATTTATGAACGGAACTGATATGCGACTGACCATCCTGATTAACGGTTCCGATCCCACCGTAAGCCATGATTACGCTGTGCTCTGGCTCGATACCGATGAACATCGGTGGTCGAGAGAAGCGCATCAAGGGATCGACCTGCCCCCATGGGGCGAACTGCGCGACGAAAACGGCGTGACCACGCTGTGCGCACCGAGCGCCGAGGCGCCGCTTTGTACGTTGCGCGGTCTGCACGTCGATCGCAAGGAGCGAGTGAGCGCCGCGCAAGGCGCCGCTGCATGGACCGCGCTGCCAACACGCAAGGCGGCTAGCGGCTACTGGCGTTTGCAGGCGGTGGATCGTCAAAAAGTGCACGCTGAAAACAGCGTGTTCGGTAATTAAGTTCTGGCGCGATTCGTCGCGCTTCTCTTTTCCGGTCGAAACTTCCGGCTCATTGCACGAGCACTGTTCGTACGCGTAAATCTGTTCGTGCGCAATCGAACATAACGTGCCGCGATATCGCAAAGCCTTAAGACATTCTTAAGATTGCGTGCGTAGATTCGGAAGTCCACGCATTCGGGTCGCTGCAAAGCGGCCCACTTTTTTGTCCGGCGCACGCCGCCTCTGCCGTTTCCAATTCCCTTCCTTCGATTCGCATTGTGCAGTCGCTCGCTGCGGGCCGCGACGCTATACTTGCGTCCCCGTTCATCGAACCACCGACACATGAAGAAGTGGCTTGCCTGTCTGTTACTCGCCGTCGCCGCTCATGCGAGCGCGGCGCCTTCCTGCACCGGATTCACGCCGAATGCGCAATGGCCCGTCCTCACCAATCAGAAGATGGCGCCGAAAACGCGCCTGCTTTGTTATAGCGATTTCGCGGTGCTGCATTCGGGTATCACGCACGGTCCGCTGTGGTCTGCCGAGCATCTGACGCGTGAGCACATCGAAGAAGCGAAGGACATGGTGCGCACCAACAAGTTCTTCGAAGACGCGCGTCTGCCCGAAGGCGAAGGCGCGACACTCGCCGACTACAAACGCAGCGGCTTCGATCGCGGTCATATGAGTCCGGCGGGTAATCGGTGGAACGACGAGGCGATGGCGCAATCGTTCTCGCTCGCGAACATCGTGCCGCAAAATCGTCAGAACAACCAACGATTGTGGGCACGCATCGAAACCGCCGTGCGCAAGATCGCACTGGCCTACGACGACACGTACGTCGTCACCGGACCGCTGTTCACCGGCCAGCAATTGCAGACGATCGGACCGACGCGCGTGTTCGTGCCCACCCAGTTGTACAAGGTCGTCTACGTGCCGTCGCGTCAACTGGCCTTCGCAGTCGTGGTTGATAATGTAGCGACCAACCGCTACGACATCCACACGATTCACGAACTCGAAGCGATGTCGGGCATCCGCTTTCCGGGCATTCCGGACAACCTCAAGGACCAGCGGCCAGGAGGACTGAAAGGTGTTTAAGCCCTATTCGAACGATGACGACGTGCTCAACATTCAAGGCGATGCGCTCACGCTCAGCAATGGCACGACGCGTGTCGTGCTGAACGGCACGCTCGAATTGACGCGCGATCAACGCGGACTGAAGGCGGCGCTCGCGTTGAAGGAAGCGCTCGATGCGATCGTCGCGAGCCTGCAGGCGCAGAAGGATTTACCGGCAAAGGTGCAGGACGAGCCGGATGCTAAACCGGGTATCGTACAGAACCCGTTTCAATAACGGATTCGGCGGCGTTGCATTTGCGCAACCTCGCAGATCGCAATTTTTACTGATGTCGGTCACGCAAACCTTTGCGTGACCGCTAGTTTTCTAATCTCGCGCCAATAGAGCGGATCGCCTCCCCTCTGTCACATAATGTACATAGAGAAACCTTAGCGTGCGAGGTTTCTTCACACATCGACTGGCGTCTCCATGCATGCTGCGTTCTCGAGATTTCGCCGTTCTTCCGCACAGGGTAATCCGCGCACTGCCGGAGACTTGTGCCAGGAAGTTCCATCCGTAGACGTTGAAGATCCCAACTCCGTGGTCATGGAGATCTTCTCGGCGCGCCGCGACATGCAGAGTCTCGCTGTCATCGACGACCACCGTCCCATCGGCCTGATCAACCGCGATATCTTCATGTCGCAAATGAGCAAGCCGTTCCATCGAGAGCTTTACGACAAGAAGAGTTGCATCGCGTTCATGGACAAGGAACCGCTCATCGTCGACGCCGACGTGAGCATCGAAGCGCTGACGTTCAGGACCGTCGAGGCCGGAGAAAAAGCGCTGGTCGATGGTTTCATCGTGACACGTGACGGACTCTTCTCGGGTCTCGGCAGTGGTCTGCAGCTTATCAGTGCGGTCGCGGAAATGCAGGCGGAGAAGAACCGCCAGATCATGCAGAGTATCGAGTACGCCAGCGTGATACAGCGCGCCATGTTGCGTGCTTCCAGCGAGACCCTGTCGATGAAGCTGCGCGACGCGGCGATGGTCTGGGAACCTCGCGACGTCGTCGGCGGCGACTTCTATCATTTCGCGGCCTTTCCGAACGGCTGGTTTGGCGCTGTTGCCGATTGCACCGGACATGGCGTACCGGGCGCCTTCATGACCTTGCTTGCTTCGGCGTCACTGTCGAAGGCGCTCGAACACATCGGTCCGCGCGACCCCGCCGCGCTACTGGCGGCCGTCAATCAAAACGTCAAGGGCTTGCTTGGGCAAGTGAACAGTGCCGACGAAGGAACCCAATCCAACGACGGTCTGGATACCGCACTCTTCTGGTTCGACGCCACGCAGAGCGTGCTGCATTTTGCCGGCGCGAGGATCGCTCTGCACATCCTGTCGCCCGCTGCCGCGGAGTTTGAAACGATCGACGCCGACCGCATGGGTGTCGGTTATGTGGACAGTCGCGCCGACTATGCGTGGAGCTTGCGTTCGATTCCGGTCACGGCGGGCAGCCTGCTGTTCATCTATACCGACGGCCTCACCGATCAGATCGGCGGCCCGCGCAACATTTCTTTCGGCCGGCGCCGTGCGCTCGACCTGATACTCGAAAACCGCGCCGAAACTCCGGCGACGATTTGCGAGCGCGTCCGGCTCGCGCTCGCGGAGTGGCAAGGCAAGCAACCGCGCCGTGACGACGTCACGCTTTTCTGTGCCCGCATTTAGTGAATTCCCAGAATGTCCCCACTACTAGAACAAGACAGCGCCTTTTTCGAACTCGCGCAGCGGCGCAACGTGCTCTTCTATCACAAGGGCTACTTCTCCCATAACATCGTCGCGTCGATGGGCGAAGTCGTGAAACTGCAGCTCGAAGTCGCCGGCGTCAGCGGTCCTACTCGCCGCAAACTCTTCTCGTCCTTTATCGAGCTGGCACAGAACATCGTTCATTACTCGTCGAACGCGCTGGAGCCCGGTGGCGAACGGGCAGGCGAGATACGCGAGGGCGCGGTGTGCATCTCCAGGCACGGCGAACATCACGTAATGTTGTGCGTCAATCCTATCGCGACCGCCGAAGTCGAGGACCTGCGAAGCAGGTTGGAGCCTCTGCGCAACATGTCACTCGAAGAAATCAAGCAAGCGTACAAGGTTTCATTGCGCACCGACGCTCCGAAAGACAGCAAGGGCGCCGGGCTCGGCTTCCTGACGATGGCGCGCGATGCGAGCGCGCCGCTTGAATTCGCTTTTCATCCGCGTGCCGACGAACCGGGCACCACGCTGTTTTGCCTCACGGCCATCATCTGAGCAGGAAGGCACACGAACAATGGAAAACCTACACATCCCCGCGACGACGACGTCGCCCGAAGTCGATTTTCGCTTCGACCAACACGCGTTGTCGATCAGGGGAGAGTCTTACCCCGAAAACGCAGCCGCCTTTTACGCGCCGATCATCGAGCAGATGCGCAAATACCTCGCCGCGAACGCCGGGGCCGAGATCACCATCGACGTCGCGCTGACGTACTTCAATAGCTCGAGTACCAAAATGCTGTTCAGCATCTTCGACGCGCTCGATCAAGCGGCGGAATCGGGAAGCCGGGTGTCGATGAACTGGTATCGCGACGAGGAAGACGAGACCATTGCCGAATTCGGCGAAGAACTGAAAGCCGATTTCCGCGCGATCGAGTTCACCGATCGTCCCATTGCGCAGCAGGGGAAGTAAAGTGCGTTCGACCTCTTCCCTTGACGTGTCCTCGGGCGGCGCACCCGATCTGTTCCAGAACGAGAGCACCGCGCTGGCAAAGGCTCGGGCCATGCATTCGATCATCGATGCGGACCCCGCGGAGTATCGCCAGTCGTTGGGCGAACTGATCGAGCACTTCCAGCGCCTGATGCGCGAGACACGGCGCCTGATCGGCCGCAGCGACCGGGCCGAACGCGAGATGCAGGCGCTGGCCCAGCAGTTGGCGTATCGCGCATCGCACGACGCGTTGACGGGCGTACTGAACCGCAGTGCCGTGATCGAACGGACCACCAAGGTCTTGCGCATCAGCAGCGCGGTGATGATCATCCTCGACATCGACGAATTCAAGCGGATCAACGACGACTACGGCCACCCCACCGGCGACGCGGTCATTTCGGGGGTCGTCGATTGTCTGCGCAGAATCGTCGGGGAACAAGGCTTCATCGGGCGAGTGGGCGGTGAGGAGTTCACCGTCCTGCTGCCCGGTCATGAACCGGCCAGCGGTGCCATTCTTGCCGAGCGCATGCGAGAAGCCATCGGTGACTCGCTGGTCGTTCCACCCGTCGAGCGCCGCATCACGGCCAGCTTTGGCGTCAGCATCAACGAGGTCGGAACCTGTTTCGACACCGCATATGGCCTCGCCGATGCGGCTCTGTACCGCGCCAAGCGAAGCGGGCGCAACCGCGTGGAATTTGCCGATCGATAGGCGGATAAGCAGACCCATCGCGCGCCGTTACAGGCAGATCCGGAGCGCCCTAAGGCAAGTCATGCAGCCACCTAAACATTCACTATCCGGGCGGGTCGGTGTTCGCCCGCGCCGGGTTGACGGAAAGGGAAGGGCCTTGGGACAGGAAGCAACGCGCAAAGCCGGTACTGTCATAGCCGTGCTTGCCATTCTCGCTGTCATTGCGACGAGTACCTTCCTCGCAATCCGCCAGAGCAGCGAGCAGGACAGTTCGCTTCGGACGATCCAGGCTTCCGGGCGGCTGCGCCATGATCTCGACCAGGTTCAGCAAGTCATGCTCGATGAGCATGCGACGCTCTACACCTCGATCGCAACGGTGCCGCTTTACAACCGCGCCGCTTATAGCTTTCCGATGCTGGAACTGCTCGCGTTGACGCGCGACGCGCGCGAGAGCTGCAGCGAGAATCAGGAATGCATATCGAGGCTGTCGGATCTGGACGACATGATCGGCAGACTTAGCGAGCTGAGCTTTGGTCTTGCGCGCAAGATCGCGGAACATCCCGGCAGTGTGGCAGTGGGCGACCCCAGACTCGAAGAAATCGACGCCTATTTCTATAGCGTTCTCGAGCGGGTCGTCGACGTACGACTCGCGGCCGACGCCAAGGTCGCTTTAGTCGTCAGCAAATCCTCGTTGGATGGGAAGTGGTTTACGCGCATGCTGTTGAGCTGCGGCGTCGCTTCGGCCTTGTTGCTGCTTTCGCTGATTCACGGGAACGGGCGCATTGGAGCGCATCTTCGTCGTTCGCTCACAAGACTCGAGCATCAAGCCAGGTATGACGCCCTGACCGATCTGCCGAACCGGGTGCTGCTCGGCGAACATCTTTCAGAGTCGCTCGTCCGCGCGGCAGCGACAGGTCAGAACGTTTCCGTCATGTTCCTCGATCTCGATCGTTTCAAGGACGTCAACGATTCGCTCGGACACCGCATTGGCGATTTGCTGCTACAGGCCGTGGCGCGAAGGCTTCAGCGTCTGCTGCGCGCGACGGATTTCGTCGCGCGCTACGGGGGCGATGAATTCGTCATCGTCGCGGAACGGGCCGACGCGAAGCAACTCACCGAAATGCTGGACACGCTCATTCACGAGATGAGCGAGCCGTATCGCATCGGCGAGCACGAGCTTTATCTCGAAGCAAGCATCGGCGTCAGTACTTTTCCACAAGACGGCGCCCAGCCGGAACTGCTCACGCGAAATGCCGATGCCGCGTTGTACGTGGCGAAATCGCGTGGGAGAAACGGCTATCAATTCTACGAACCGGAGCTGAGCCGGGCGGCCGCCGAGAAGTTGCGGCTCACGACGCGACTGCGGCGCGCGGCGAAAGCCAATGAGTTGTATCTGGCGTATCAGCCGCAAATCGACATGAAAACCGGATGCATCGTCGGTGCCGAGGCACTTTTGCGGTGGCACGACGACGAACTCGGTGAAGTCTCGCCGGCCGTCTTCATCCCGCTTGCCGAAGAAACCGGTCTGATCCAGAGCATCGGCACGTGGGTATTGCGGCAGGCGTGTCTGCAGGCGAGCGCATGGGTACGCTCGGGGCTTCCGCCCGTGCGCATATCGGTCAATGTTTCGCCACTTCAACTCGAACGGGCGGACCTTCCGGGCGTAGTGCGCTCGGCACTCGACGATGCCCATTGGCCCGCCGAACTGCTGGAGCTCGAAGTCACCGAGGGCACGTTGATGCGCAACGCTGAAGAAGCGCAACGGGCTTTTCGCGAACTGCGCGAACTCGGTGTGTCCATCGCTATCGACGACTTCGGCACGGGTTATTCGAGCCTCAGCTATCTGAAACGCTTTAGCGTCGACCGCATCAAGATCGATCGCGCCTTCGTTTGCGAAATCGGCAGAGACAAGGAACTTGAAGCTCTGTCGCTTGCCATCATCGCGATTGCTGAAACGCTGAGCTTCGACGTCGTCGCTGAAGGGGTCGAGCTCGACGTCCAGCGCGAGTTTCTGGTCCGTCACGGATGCACGGTGGCCCAGGGTTTCCTGTTTAGCCCCGCGGTCTCGCCGGAGGCTTTAGCGCAATTGCTCGGCAAGACCGCGGTCGCGTCTTCATTGAGCGTGGCGTCTTTCCGGGGATTCGCTTTGTGAGTCGCAACATGTATCCGCGCTGACGCACTACTTACGTTTTGTCACCAGCGCGGCGTCAACTCCTGTATTCCGCCCTACGTTAAACCGGCAGCGCTGAAATGATTCAGCCGCGACAAACGAATCCACCGATTCAACCTGGAGTCACATCATGAAGACGCTGTTCGCCGCTGTTGCTTCCGCACTGCTCGTGTCGACCGCCTTTGCTCAAACGGCCGCACCGTCTGCCGCACAACCCGCGCAAACCACGCAGTTGCCAGCCACCGGCCAGGCGAATCTGAAGGCAGGCACCGCGGTACAAGCCGGCGCGACCGCAATGAAAGCGCCTGCCGAAGCCGCTACGCAAAAGCACATGAAAAAGACTTCCGCCCATACGAAGAAGGCCCACAAGTCCACGGCCAAAATTGCCGTCGAAACGAGCGCAGCGAAGACTAAAACGGAGAGTGCGAAAGAGGCCAGCACTGCCCCGGCGAAAGCCGACGGCGCACAAGCCGACACGACCAAAACGCAATAACACGTGATCGGTTTCGGCGCTGACCGGCCATGCAGGTGCTGTTCAAATAGAAGTTGATCGAAGCCGGACTGTGCCGTTCAGGGAGGGCGAGTCTTATGACTCGCCTTTTTTTATGCCGCGTGTCATTTCCCGTCGTATCTTTTTGCCGACAAACGCGCGAATTTTTGCACCGTCTTTACTCGCGGACGACTACTCTCGAATTGTTCCAATTCACCATCGCGTCGCACGAACGCCGCATCACATGGCTCTTACGCAATCGCTCGACAAGCTCTCGCCGCAACCTGCCAGCAAGCAGGTTCAACACAGCAACGTCATTCCGTTTCCGTCGGCGCGCGCGGCTCTACTCGTGACGCTGCCGCACGCTCACTTGCGCGCACTGCTTCATTCGCCGCTCGGCGTCTACGTAATCAACACGGAAACCGTGCGCGAAGAAGACCGCGTGCAACTCGACATCGCGTGCGAAGATCTCCACTTCACGTTGCACATGCTGCTCACCACGTTGCCCGCCGCGACGATCGGTCCATTGAAACGTCGCGTCAGCCGCCCGAGCGCGCGTTAAATGCGCTCGACGAAAGCCTGTTTACGCAGCGTGTCGGCATCGACGATTTCGATCTCCGCATAGCGCAGCTTCAACGCGCCCTGCGTCTCGAAGTGCTTGAGCACCTGATTGATCGTCTGCCGCGACAACGCGAGCATCATCGCCAGGTCTTCCTGCGGGACCTTCAGCACGTTGCGCAATGCGCCGGGTTCGCCATAGCCGCCCGCCATCAGCAACAGGCGCCGCGCGACACGCGGTGCGGCCGGCAATAGCGCGGCTTCCTCGATCGCCTCGAACGCCAGACGCAACTTGTGCGCGAGCAGCAGACCGAACGCATGCCAGTAAGCCGGCGTGCGCTCGAGCAACGCGGCGAGCGCCGCGCGCGGCACATGAAACAGCGCGGTATCGCGTTCGGCATAGGCGTCGTGGGTGCGCGATCGATCGTCGAACAGCGCGATCTCGCCAAACCAGTTCACCGGCTCGATCACCGCGAGCAACGCTTCCTTGCCGGTCGAACTCGCCGCGCCGATTCTGACGAGGCCGTCGAGCACGCAGTACAGGCCGTCGTCGGCAGCGCCGCGCGTGAAAAGCCGCTGACCTGCCGCGAGAGATTCGACGCGCCCCGCGTCGAGCAATTGCACCCGCAGCCCGGCTGGCGCGGCGCGAAACCACGCGCTGCGCTCGAGCAGCCCGGCAAGCTCCTTCGATGAAAAACGCTCTGTCATGGACGGTATCCGTGGACGGTCGTTGCTGATTGTCGGCTACCCGATGGTTTGAAAATCCGCTGCCCGCGATTATGCTGACTTTGACACAGGAGCGGCCCTGATGAGAACGCTGACGCAGCAACTGACGCAATACGCGGCCTACCATCGCGACCGGCGCAATATCGCCACGCACTTCGTCGGCATTCCGATGATCGTGCTCGCGCTCGCGGTGTTGCTGAGCCGCCCGTCGTTTGGCGCCGGGATGTTCCCGGTCACGTTGTCGCCGGCGTGGCTGCTGTTCGTGGCGGCGACCGTCTACTACCTCGCGCTCGACGTGCCGCTCGGCGTGCTGATGGCCTGCGTCTCGGCGCTCTGTGTCGGGTTCGGCGAGTGGATCGCCGCGCAAACGACGCTCGTGTGGCTCGCGACCGGCATTGGGCTGTTCGTGGTCGGCTGGGTGTTCCAGTTCGTCGGCCACGTGGCCTACGAACATCGCAAGCCGGCATTCGTCGACGACGTGATCGGCCTGTTGATCGGCCCGCTATTCGTGCTCGCCGAAGCGCTGTTCGGTGTCGGCTGGCGCCCCGAGCTGCGCGATGCGATCGAGGCTGAGGTAGGCCCGACGCGCATCGCTGAGCGAGCGCCGTAGTTCAGTTCGACGCGAACCGAACGAAGCGCACGCTGTGCAGCGCGGTCAGCGCGACGGCGATCCAGATCGGCACATAGGTCGCGAGTTGCGCGACGCTCAGCGTTTCGCGCAGCAGCGTGATCGACACGAACACGAGCAGCACCGGCTCGACGTAGCCGAGGATGCCGAACAACGCGACCGGCAACAGTCGGCTCGCCTTCAGATACGAAGCGAGCGCGAGCGTGCTCAACGCACCGAGGCCCGGCAATAGCAGACACCACATTTCGGCGCGGCCGGCGATCGCTTGCAGCGAGCCGCCGCTGAGAATGCACACGGCGGCCACCGGCAGCAGCAACGCCATCTCGACGGTGAACATCGCGAGCGAATCCTGATTGATCTGACGACGCACCACGAAATAAGGCGGATAACCGAGCGCGACGACGAGCGTCGGCCACGAGAACGCACCCGTCACCCACAGTTCGTGAGCAACGCCAACCGCCGCGCACGCGACCGCGAGCCACTGCAACGCGTCGAGCCGCTCGCGATAGTGGAAGCGCCCGACCAGCACCATCGCGAGCGGCAGCAGGAAATAGCCGAGCGACACTTCGAGCATGCGCCCGTGCAGCGGCGCCCACAGAAACAGCCACAGCTGTACGCCGAGCAGGCCCGCAGCCACGGCCATCGCGGCACCGAGCTTCGGCTGCGTCATCATTTGGACAACGAGCGCGCGCAGAATCGGCAGGCGCTTGCGCACCGCGACGAGCAGCAGCGCGCCGGGCACGGTCCACACGATGCGCCACGCGAAGATGTCGAGGCCCGACAGCGGTTTGAGCAGCGTCGCGTAAGCGGACAACAATGCGAACATCGCCGACGCGCCGACCGACAATGCGATCCCGCGCCTGAAGTCGTTGTGATTCATTGCGCGGTCGGGGATCGGTGTGACGCGTGGGCTTGCGGCGCGCGACGCAGGCTCGCGGCGTTCGTTGTCGTCATGAATATGAAGTCTCGTGAGCAGGCGGCCACGCGGGCAAAGCGGCAGACGCTGCGTTGTTGTTCTGAAGCGGCGGTGCAAAACCGTAGGAAAACGGGCATTCTAGACGGGTTATTCGCCAACGGGCTTGCGCTTTTTCGTCAGTCGGCTGCAATTAGTCGTGCGCGTCGCGTGTCGATGCACTAGAACATAACTCTGTGCGCCGCGGCCGGCGAAGCCATTTCCGGCTCGTCCTCGCCGCGCGCGAATCTTGCTACCCAAGTTTTGCACGCTGTGGCCGCACCACTCGCGACAACGACGTCCACAGCGGCACGCAACGTGCAGCACCCACGAGCCGGGTCGGCGAATGCAGCCTCGAGCGCAGTCTGTCAGGCCGCCACGAATCACCGCCCGCGCATCTCGCCCACGGCATGCCTCAACTGCGTTTCATCGCGCATGCCACCGCCCGGCAGCAATCCCGCTCATCGAATGTGACTACTGGAGCCAGCATGACCCAGCCAGCCCTATCGCTCAGCAACTCGCCTTCCGAACTGCGTCGCGCCTTCGCCGCCGACGTGTACGCCGGCCTCACCCATACGCCGCAAAAAGAGCTGCCGTCGAAGTATCTGTACGACGAGGTCGGTTCCGCACTTTTTGAAGTGATTACCGTATTACCGGAATATGGCGTCACGCGCGCCGAAGAACGTCTGCTCGCGAAGCACGCGGCCGACATCGTCGAGCATTTGCCGCATGACGTCACGGTCGCCGAACTCGGCAGCGGCAGCGGCCGTAAAACGCGGCGCATTCTCGAGGCGCTGTGTAAAAAACGCCCTACTTCCTACTGCCCGATTGAAATTTCGCGCAGTGCGTTGCAGTTGTGCCGGCGCGAACTCGGTGACATCGAGCGGATTTCGATCGTCGGTTATGAGCGCGACTATCTGGCCGGTCTCGCCGAAGTGAGCCGGCAGCGCGCGCCCGGCGACCGCTTGCTCGTGCTGTTCCTCGGCAGCACGATCGGCAACTTCGGCAGGCTCGCGGCGACGCGTTTTCTGCGCGAGATCCGCAACATGCTCGCGCCCGGCGACGCGCTGCTGCTCGGCACCGATCTGATCAAACCGACGCCGGTGCTGGTCGCAGCCTACGACGACGCGATCGGCGTGACCGCGTCGTTCAATCTGAACCTGCTCGCGCGCGTCAACCGCGAACTCGACGGCGACTTTCCGCTCGATGAGTTCGAGCACGTCGCGCGCTTCAATCCGGACGCGCGCAGCATCGAGATGCATCTGCGCGCGAAGCGCGATATCACCGCTCACGTGCGCGCCGCAAAGCTGACCGTGTCGCTGAAGGAAGGCGAGACGATCTGGACCGAAAGCAGCCACAAGTATCGAGCGGAAGAATTGCCCGCGATCGCCGATGGCGCCGGCTTCGTGTGCAGCCATCAATGGATCGAGGACGAGTGGGGATTCGCGGAGAGTTTGCTGGTGGCCCGGTAAGCGCTGACCACGCGGCAAATAACGGCCGATAAAGTCATAAACGAAAAAGCGGCGCGCCCTCCTCTGGTCGGCGCGCCGCTTTTTTAACTCGCGCGGCTCGAGCTCAATGCTGCTCGAAGCGCTCGTAACGCCTGTCCGTCACGCGCTCCTCGCCGCTCACTTCGGTCACGCGCGCCGCCGGCGGTCCATGACGCAGCCACGACAACATCCGGTCGATCTGATTGGCCGTTCCCTGCAACATCGCCTCGACCGAACCGTCGTCGAGATTCGCGACCCATCCCTTGATGCCGAGCGCGTGCGCCTGGCGCACCGTCGCAAGGCGAAAGCCAACGCCCTGCACGGTGCCGCGCACCCGCGCGTAATACGTTTCGATCCGCTCATCCAGATCCGGGGCCATGCCGCTACCTCCTTTTAATGCCTGACAGTCTTTCAAGCCGGCATTCTAGTCGCGTCGCGGCGAGCGCGCTCGGCAACGCCCATCCTTTGCGCGCGCCACGTACAATCCGTCGACCGTCACGCAGGAAATGGAAACAGAATGACCGAACAGCATCGCGATCTCGTGCTCGTGACCGGCGCGTCCGGCTTCGTCGGCTCGTCGGTGGCGCGCATCGCGCAGAGCAAGGGCTTTCGCGTACGCGTGCTGGTGCGCGCGACGAGTCCGCGCAAGAACGTCGAATCGCTCGACGCGGAAATCGTCGTCGGCGACATGCGCGACGAAGCTTCCATGCGCAACGCGCTGCGCGGCGTGCGCTATCTGCTGCACGTGGCCGCCGATTATCGGCTGTGGGCGCCGGACCCCGGCGAAATCGAGCGCGCGAATCTCGAAGGCACCGAGGCGACGATGCGCGCGGCGTTGAAGGAAGGTGTGGAACGCATCGTGTATACGAGCAGCGTCGCCACGCTGAAGGTGACGAGCTCCGGCCAGTCCGCCGACGAAACCTCGCCGCTTCGCGCCGACCAGGCGATCGGCGTCTACAAGCGCAGCAAGGTGCTCGCCGAGCGCGCGGTCGAGCGCATGGTCGCCGAGGACGGTCTGCCCGCGGTGATCGTCAATCCATCGACGCCGATCGGCCCGCGCGACGTGAAACCGACGCCCACGGGGCGCATCATTCTGGAGGCGGCGCTCGGCAAGATTCCCGCATTCGTCGATACGGGGCTGAACCTCGTGCACGTCGACGACGTCGCCGCCGGTCATTTCCTTGCGCTCGAACGCGGCAAGATCGGCGAGCGCTATATTCTGGGCGGCGAAAATCTGCCGTTGCAGCAGATGCTCGCCGATATCGCGGCGTTGACCGACCGCAAGGCACCGACACTGAGCCTGCCGCGCTGGCCGTTGTATCCGCTCGCGATGGGCGCGGAAGCGGTCGCCAAGTTCACGAAGCGCGAACCTTTCGTCACCGTCGACGGGCTGAAGATGTCGAAGAACAAGATGTATTTCACGTCGGCGAAGGCGGAACGCGAGCTGGGGTATCGGGCGCGGCCTTATCGCGAGGGGCTCGCCGATGCGCTCGAATGGTTCCGGCAGGCGGGGTATCTGAAGCGGTGATCAAGGGATAAGTGAAGGGCTGAACAGCGGCCGTCAGCATTTTGTTACAAGTCCCGCGCCGGCGACGGGTCCAAGCCCGCGCGCAGCAGGTAAAATCGCGGGTCCTACCTGAGAAACCTCGCATGAATCTTCACGAACAGCTCGGCGCGCTGGAAATGGGCGTCGATCAGCTCATTCAGGCTGTCGTGGCCACGCAGGCCGAGAACACTCCCGAGACAAGCGCTGACGCTGCGGCATCGCCCGCGGCGGTGGAGCATGCCGCGCACGAAGCAGCGGCGCAAGCGGCAGCGGAACAGCCCGCGAGCACCGAAGCAAACGCAGAAACGCACGCCGAAGCGATCGATACGCCGGCCGCCCCGCAATTCCAGCCGACGCTCGAAATCAACCGCCCCGCGCGCGACGAAATCACGATGACGATCGGCGATCAGACCGTCGCGCTACGCCCGGACCAGATCAGCCGGCTGATCGAGGAACTGTCGAACGCACGGGCGTCGATGACGCCGGAGCAGCCGCAAGGCATCCCGCCGGGCTGGCAATTCGTCTCGACGAAGAATCCGATGATGGCCGTGCAGAAGCAGTCGAACGGCGACCGCTTGCTGGTGATGCGCCACACCGGCCACGGCTGGGTGCCGTTCACATTCTCGCCGGACATCGTGATCCAGATGTACATGATGCTGACGAACGCGTGATGAAACGCGCGTACATAACAAAAGCGGCCTGGAGCCGCTTTTTTTACGTCTGCCTTCTGCAACCGACGAGCGCATCGGCCATCGACAGACTTCAGCGCTCCTGCACCGGCGCCTGCACGCGCGCCTTCCACTGCCCACCCTTGCCACGCCAGTAGCGCACCGCCGATGCGAACGTTGCGCCGACATAGAACAGCGCCACGAGCGGCAGAAACGGCGCCCACAGCGGCGAGCGCCGGTAGTAGACGAGCATCGGCGCATAGGCGCAGCACATTGCCGCCCACGCGATCCAGGCCGGCCAGCCGAGCGGCCCGAGGATCAACGCCGCGACCGGCGGCAACAGATAGATGATCGCCATGCCGACGAGCGTGCCCGCGAGCAGCAGCGGCGAGTAGCGCAGCTGCGTGAACGCGGTGCGCGCGATCATGTTCCAGATGTCGCGCCAGCTATCGTAGGGACGCAGCGACACGCTCTTCGCCGCCACATCGAGCCGGATCGGATGGCGGCCGGTGCCACGATGCTTGATGCGCGCGGCAAGACTGCAATCGTCGATCAGCTCGGCGCGGATCGACTCGATGCCGCCCGCTTCCTCGAGCGCCGCGCGGCGCACCAGCATGCAGCCGCCCGCCGCGGCCGCGGTGCGGTTGCGTGGATTGTTGACCCACGCGAACGGATACAGCTTCGCGAAGAAGAACACGAAGGCCGGAATCAGCGCCTTTTCCCAGAACGAATCGCAGCGCAGCCGGACCATCAGCGAGACGAGGTCGCGCTTTTCGGCATCCGCGCGCGCGACGAGCTGCGTCAACGCCTCGGAGGGGTGGCCGATGTCGGCATCGGTCAGCAACAGGAATTCGGCCGGCAGATCGAGCGTGCGCACCGCTTCGATGCCCTGCGACTGCGCCCACACCTTGCCGGACCAGCCTGGGGGCAATGGCTTCGCGCTCAGCACGGTGAGGCGCTCCGGACATTGCAGCCGCAGCGCTGCGGCACGCGCGGCGTCGGCGGTGCCGTCGGTGCTGTGATCGTCGACGACGATCACGTGGAACGCGCCTGCATAGTCCTGCTCGAGCAGCGACGTGACCGCCTCGGCGATCACGTCGACTTCATTGCGCGCCGGTACGACGGCCGCGACGGCCGGCCATGCGTCGCGCGCCGCGATGGCCAGCGGCGCGGCGGGGCGCGCGCGCCAGAAGCCGCCACGCGCGAACAGCAGCACGCACCAGATCAGCAGGGAAACACACGAAAGAACGAACAGGACCGCCGCCATTAAGCATTACCCTCGATTGAGCGCGCCGCCATGCCGACGCGTCTGGATAGTCGCATTTTCAGGGTGCGCGCCGCCACCACGCACCAGTCGAACAGATTGAGGACCGGGCGCGCGCGGAACACATCGTAATCCGCGCGCTCGATGCGCTCGAGAAACCGAAAGCCTGCATGCACCGCGCCGCACAGCTCGATGCCGAGCCGCCCCGGCATGCGCAGCGCGAGCGGTGCGCCGCGGACCAGCGTGGCGCGCACGAACGCGATTTCATACGCCATCAGCGCGCGCCACGCATCGTCGACGACACCATCGGCAATCTGCGCCTCGGTCACGCCGAAGCGGCGCAAATCGGCTTGCGGCAGGTACACGTGCTGTCGTTGCCAGTCGGCGGCGACGTCGAGCCAGAAGCTGATCAGCTGCGACGCCGTGCAGATCGCGTCGGCGTCGGCAAGATTGTGCGGCGTCGCCGCGCCGACCAGATGCAGCAGCAGATGCCCGACCGGATGCGCCGAGCGGCGGCAATAGTCGACGAGCGCGGCGCGATCCGCATAGCGATTCGTATCGATGTCCTGCGCGCAGCCGTCGAGCAGATCGTAGAACGGTTCGAGCGGCAGCTCGTATTGCGCGATCACGCCAGCGAGCTTGCCGAACAACAGCGCATGCACGGGCGCGGCGCGCCGTTGCGCGATCGCGTCGAGCCCGGCGCGGAAATCGGCCAGCCGGGCATGCCGCTCGGCGGCGCTCCACTGGCCTTCGGCGGAGATATCGGCCGCAGTGCGCACGACCTGATAGATAATACCGACAGGCGCGCGTAGGGCCTTAGGCAGCAACACGCTCGCGATCGGAAAGTTTTCGTGCTGATCGACGTCCATCCAGCGAGCCTCGAAACCATTCTGTAATACAGCGCGATGTCCGCGCGGCAAGGATCGGTAGTTTAAGGGTTCCGCCGTGACGGTGCAGTGTGCGGTCATGGTCGGGCGCGTTACGAGGCAATCCCGCGCTGACTCCTTACATCTTTGTAACGCTCGCCGCCCCGGTCGTCCGCACGGCCCGGCGGCTGCGGCAAGCGGCCAACACACGGGCCGCAGCAAAAAGCAAAGTGGCCCCGATAGCGTTAGAATGCGCGTTTGGTTTTGCTGTACCGGCCGGTCGCCGGGGCTCAAGACGTCAACTAATCAAGATGAGCGCGGCGATAAAGTCAGTTTCACGACTTCTTCGAAACCCGCGTTAGTCGGAGTTCGCCAACTTATGCGAGTCATCCTTGCTCAGCCCCGCGGCTTTTGTGCGGGCGTTGTCCGCGCAATCGAAATCGTCGATCGTGCGTTACAGCAACACGGCGCGCCCGTGTATGTCCGCCACGAGATTGTCCATAACCGTCACGTGGTCGACAATCTGCGCCAGAAGGGCGCGCGTTTCGTCGAGGAACTCGATGAAGTGCCGCAAGGTGCCGTCGCGATATTCAGCGCGCATGGTGTTGCGCAGACCGTCGAACGTGATGCCGAAGCGCGCGGCCTCGACGTGCTCGACGCAACCTGCCCGCTCGTGACCAAGGTGCACGTACAGGGTCGTCAGTACGTGGCCGCCGGCCGCACGCTGATCCTGATCGGCCACGCCGGCCATCCCGAAGTGGAAGGCACGATCGGCCAGATCCCCGGCACGGTGCTGCTCGTGCAGAGCGAGGCAGAAGTCGCGAAACTCGAGTTGCCGGTCGATGCGCCGCTCGCCTACGTGACGCAAACCACGTTGTCGGTCGACGACACGCGCGGCATCATCGACGCGCTGCTGCGCCGCTTTACCGACATGGTCGGTCCCGACACGCGCGACATCTGCTATGCAACGCAGAACCGCCAGGCGGCGGTGCGCGAATTGAGCAAAGAGGTCGATGTACTGCTGGTGGTCGGCGCGACCAACAGCTCGAACTCGAACCGGCTGCGCGAAATCGGCAGCGAGAGCGGCGTGGCGAGCTACCTCGTCGCCGACGGCTCCGAAGTGAAGCCGGAATGGTTCGCCAACGTGCACACGGTCGGCATCACGGCCGGCGCGTCGGCGCCCGAAGAAATGGTCGAAAACGTAATCGATGCGCTACGCGCATTGGGGCCCGTCGATGTCACGACGATGGCGGGCCGTGAAGAAAAAGTCGAATTCAAGTTGCCATCGAAACTGATGCAACCACTCGCTGCACGCGAAGTTTAAGGAGGACGCCTTGTCTATTCCGCTGCTACAGAAAGTCCGCGTCGGCGCATACATCATGCGCCAGCATCTCTCCGGCAACAAACGCTATCCGCTCGCCCTGATGCTGGAGCCGCTGTTTCGCTGCAATCTCGCCTGCAATGGCTGCGGCAAGATCGACTATCCGGATCCGATTCTGAACCAGCGTCTGTCGCTGGAAGAATGCCTGCAGGCCGTCGACGAATGCGGTGCGCCGGTCGTGTCGATCGCGGGTGGCGAGCCGCTGCTGCACAAGGAAATGCCGCAGATCGTCAAGGGCATCATGGCGCGCAAGAAGTTCGTGTACCTGTGCACGAACGCGCTGCTGATGGAAAAGAAGATGGACGACTACGAGCCGAATCCGTACTTCGTGTGGTCGGTTCACCTTGACGGCGACAAGGAAGCGCACGATCACTCGGTGTCGCAGGAAGGCGTGTACGAGAAGGCCGTGGCCGCGATCCGCGAAGCGAAGCGCCGCGGCTTCCGCGTCAACATCAACTGCACGCTGTTCAACGACGCGCAGCCGGAACGCGTGGCGAAGTTCTTCGACACGTTGGGCCCGATGGGCGTCGACGGCATCACGGTATCGCCGGGTTATGCGTATGAGCGCGCGCCGGATCAGCAGCACTTCCTGAACCGCGACAAGACCAAGCAGCTGTTCCGCGAAATCTTCAAGCGCGGCAACAACGGCAAGAACTGGTCGTTCAGCCAGTCGGCGATGTTCCTCGACTTCCTCGCGGGCAACCGGACCTACGAATGCACGCCGTGGGGCAACCCGGCGCGTACCGTGTTCGGCTGGCAAAAACCGTGCTATCTGGTCGGCGAAGGCTACGTGAAGACCTTCAAGGAACTGATGGAAACCACGGACTGGGACAAGTACGGCACCGGCAACTACGAGAAGTGCGCGGACTGCATGGTCCACTGCGGTTTCGAAGCGACGGCCGTGATGGACACGGTTGCGCATCCGCTGAAGGCGCTGAAGGTCAGCATGCGCGGCCCGAAAACCACGGGCGCGTTCGCGCAGGACATTCCGCTCGACAAGCAGCGTCCCGCCGAGTACGTGTTCTCGCGTCACGTCGAGATCAAGCTCGAAGAAATCACGCGCGCCGGCAAGGGCAAGAAGGTGGAGACCGCGACGGCCGCGCACTGAGGCGTTCGACAGGAGAGCGGCCGCGCGCCGCCCCTCTATTGCGCCTGATCGTTAGCGCAAGCAGCTCGAAAAAAAGCGCGGTGGCCAATCAAGGCCACCGCGCTTTTCTTTTACCGATTGAAACTTCTGTCGACCGACCCGCTTACGCGCCGCGCGCATTATGCGCGGTCAGGAATTTGATCAGCCCGTCGATGCCGCCTTTGGCGATCTGGTCGGCGAACTGCGTCTGATACACCTGGATCAGCCACGCGCCCATCATGTTGATGTCGTAGATCTTCCAGCCCGACGGCCCCTTGGTGAGCCGGTAGTCGATCGAGTCATCGCCGCCGTTGCTGATCACGTGCGATTGCACGACGATGTCGGTCGCGCCGCCTTGCACGCTGACCGGCGCAAACTGGAACTTCACGTCCTGGTCGCGCAGTTGCGACAGCGATGCGGCATAGGTACGCGTGAGCAGCAGCGTAAACTGCTCGTACAGTTGCTTCTGCTGCTCCGGCGTCGCGGTCGCCCACGGCTTGCCTACCGCGATACGTGTGGTGCGCTGAAAGTCGGTGGCGGGCAGGAAGTGCGTCTGGACGACCTCGGTGATCTTCGCCATGTCGCCGCCGCGCGCCTGCGGGTCAGCCTTCATTGCAGTCACCGTGCCCTGGACTGCACTTTTTACCACCGCGTCGGGTGCGCTCTGCGCAAACGCCGCCGTGGATACCACGGCCGCAGCCACAAAAGCAGTCAGATATCGTTTCATACGCTTGTCATGACTCGAAAGAAGTAGCGCCGACGGGCCGCAGCCCCGCGGCTAAAGAGAGGTACACCAGTATAGCGGGGATTACGTTCCCATCCGGACGAAGCCGTCAGGAGCCGTACTTGCTACCGAAGTCGGGCTTGCTTGCCCGGGCTCTGTATACTTATGCACCTTCGTCAAAAACAACACCCGTGATAAGGCCACGTCCGCCTACATGCTGAAGTCATCTATCGTCCGTCTCGTCGCGTATTCGGTGCGTCATCCGCTGAGGATCATCGCGCTGTCGATCGTGCTCGCTGTCCTGAGCGGCATATACGTCGCGCATAACTTCAAGATCAACACGGACATCAGCCGTCTCATCGAGACCGACAAGCAATGGGCGGCAGTCCAGAACGCGCTCGACGCCGCCTTCCCCGACCGTGGCGACACCGTGCTGGTGGTGGTCGAGGCGCGCGCGCCCGAATTCGCCGACGCCGCCGCCAACGCGCTGACCGCCGCGCTCAGAGCCGATCCGAAGGAGTTCACGTCGGTCTCGCAGCCCGCCGGCGGCCCCTTCTTCGAACACAACGGCCTGCTGTTTCTGTCCACCGACGAGGTGATGTCCACCACCTCGCAACTCGTGCAGTCGCGCCCGCTCGTCAATCAACTTGCGCATGATCCGAGCCTGACCGGTCTCGCCGGCACGCTGACTACGACCCTGCTGCTGCCGCTGCAACTCGGCCAGGTCAAACTCCCTGACATGAGCCGGCTGCTTGCGCAAAGCGCGAACACGCTCGATCGCGTGCTGGCCGGCCAGCCCGCCGCGTTCTCGTGGCGCGCTCTCGTCGATAAAAGCGCCGCCACCGATCCGGCGCGTTCGTTTGTCGTCGTGCATCCGGTCGTCAACTACGACGCGCTGGAGCCGGGCGCGAGCGCGTCGAGGGCGATTCGCGCAACCGCGGTCTCGCTGCATCTCCAGGAGCGCTACGGTGCGACGATCCGCCTGACCGGCGAGCAGCCACTCGCCGACGAGGAGTTCGCGTCAGTGCAGGACGGTGCGGTGCTGAACGGCATCGGCACTTTCATCGTCGTCCTGATCATTCTGTGGCTCGCGCTGCGCTCGGGCCGCATGATCGCGGCCGTGTTCATCACGCTGTTCGTCGGCCTCGCGATTACGGCCGCGCTCGGCCTGTTGATGGTCGGCGCGCTCAACATGATTTCGGTCGCGTTCATGGTGCTGTTCGTCGGGCTCGGCGTCGATTTCGGCGTGCAGTTCGGCGTCAAGTATCGCGAGGAGCGCAACCGCGACGACCGGCTGTCGGCCGCGCTGATGCACACTGCGCACAGCATCGGCGTGCCGCTCACGCTCGCGGCCGTGGCAGTCGCGCTGAGCTTCTTCTCGTTCCTGCCGACCGCTTATCGCGGCGTGTCGGAGCTTGGCCAGATCGCGGGCGTCGGCATGTTCGTCGCGTACTTCACCAACATGACCTTGCTGCCAGCGCTGCTGAAGCTCTTCAATCCGCCGGGCGAAGTCGCCTCGCCCGGTTTCAAGCAGCTCGAGCCCGTCGACGACTTCCTCGACCGCCATCGCAAGCCGGTGTTGATCGGCACGCTGCTCGTCGTGATCGGCGCGACACCGCTGCTCACGCACCTGCGTTTCGACTTCAATCCGCTGCATCTGAAGGACCCGCACACCGAGTCGATGGCAACGTTGCTGTCGCTGAAGGATTCGCCCGAAGCCGCGGTGAACAACGTGCAGGCGCTGGCGCCGTCGCTTGCCGACGCCAACGCGATGGCCGAGCGACTGCGCAAGCTGCCGGAAGTGGGCCGCGTCAACACGTTGAGCACCTTCGTGCCGGCCGACCAGCAGCAGAAGATGATGCTGATCGCGAGCGCCGCGCAACAGCTGCTGCCGGCGCTGCAACAGCAGCCCGCGCCGCAAGCCACCGACGAGTTGCGCGTCGCCGCATTGAAGCGCGCGGCGAATCAGTTGTCGCTCGCGGCCGAGGACCATCCGGGCCCGGGCGCGGCGGACGCGCAGCACCTGTCCGCGACCTTGCAAAAGCTCGCCGCCGCCGACGCCGCCACGCGCGACCGAGCCGAAGTCGCGATGTCCGACACGCTGCGCATCGCGTTGAAGCAGCTTGAGAACCTTCTGCAGCCGACCGAAATAACCCAGCAGACCCTGCCGCCAGGCATCACCGCGATGTGGATCGGCAAGGGCGGTCATGCGCTCGTCGATATCGCGCCGAAGGTGCCGCCCGGCGTCGATCCAAACGACGACCAGATGCTCGCGCGCTTCGCGCACGCGGTGAAGAGGGCGGAGCCGGGCGCGATCGGCGGACCGATCTCGATCCTGCATTCGGCCGACACGATCATCAAGGCGTTCCTGCAGGCGGCCGTCTATGCGCTGCTGTCGATCGCCGTGCTGCTGTGGATCGCGCTGCGCCGTGTCGGCGACGTGCTGCGCACGCTGGTGCCGCTGCTGGTGTCCGCGATCGTCACGCTCGAACTGTGCGTGGTATTCGGCATGCCGCTGAACTTCGCGAACATCATCGCGCTGCCGCTGATGCTCGGCGTCGGCGTCGCGTTCAAGATCTACTTCGTGATGGCGTGGCGCCACGGCCAGACCGGCCTGTTGCAGTCGAGCCTCACGCATGCGGTGCTGTTCAGCGCCGCCACAACAGCCACCGCGTTTGGTAGCCTGTGGCTGTCGCACCATCCGGGCACGTCCAGCATGGGGAGGCTGCTCGTGCTTTCGCTGTTCTGCACGCTGATCGGAGCGGTGGTTTTCCAGCCGGTGCTGATGGGCAAGCCGCGTCAACGTCGCGGGAAGCAAAAAGGAATATAAGCATGAAGCTGCGTAACACCGCGCTGGCGCTCACCGCCGCGGGTCTCATTTCTGGCTGCGCGACCGCTCCGGATCGCAAGCCGGGCGATCCGTTCGAGCCGGTGAACCGGGTGATCTTCAACTTCAATGACGGAGTCGATCGCTATATCGCGGTGCCGGTCGCGAAGGGCTACCAGAAAGTGACGCCGCAGCCGCTGCGCACCGCCGTCAGCAATTTCTTCTCGAACCTCGGCGACCTCACCAACGCCGCAAACGCGCTGCTGCAACTGAAGATCACCGATGCGACCGAAGACATCATGCGCTTCGCGTTCAACTCGGTGTTTGGTATTGGCGGCCTGCTCGACTGGGCGACGCCGGCCGGCCTGCCCAAGCATCATCAGGACTTCGGTCTGACGCTCGGGCATTGGGGCATTCCGTCGGGTCCGTATCTGGTGCTGCCGCTGTTCGGGCCGAGCACGGTGCGCGACAGCATGGGGCTCGTCGTCGATGTGAAGTTCAATCCGCTGAACTATATCGAACCCGCGACCCGCAATCCGCTGTACGTGCTGCAGTTCGTGAGCACACGTTCGGATCTGCTCGGCGCGACCAGCCTTCTGGAGCAGGCTGCGCTCGACAAGTACTCGTTCGTTCGTGATGCCTTTTTGCAGCAGCGCCTCGCGCGGCTGCGCGGCACGAGCAGTAACCCTCTGCCGCTGCCGAACTACGACGATCACGGCGATACGGGCCCGGCTGCTGCCCCAGCGGCAGGCGCGCCGGCGGGCGGCCTGCCGAATTACTCCGATCCGGGCGATGTGGGCGAGACGCCCAATGGCGCTTCGGGAGCGGGCGGCGCGGCCAAGGGCGCGCCCGGTGCGCTGCCGAATTACAACAATCCGGGTGAGTCCTCGCCGGCGCCCAATGGGGCTTCCGGTGGAGCGACCAACGCGCCCAGCGGGGATCTGCCGAACTACACCGATCCGGGTGACAGTGGCGCGGGCGCTACGCCAGCCGTGCCTGCTGAACCGGCGTCGGCCCCGCAATAGCGCTCCAGGGGATCTGGGCAAGTCGATCCAGCGCTCCAAGGCACAGCGGGCGCCCTCGATGGGTGCCCCGCGTGGAAGTACAGCCAAACGTCGCCCGACCAAGCCCGCGGGCATCGCTGCAACCCGCTCAGTGCAGGCTCTCGACCTCGCTGCGCGCCGCGCCCCGATCTTCCTCGACCGCCGCGACTGGTGCCGTTTGCGGCACTGGCTTGGAGTTCGCGCGATAGTGAGCGAACTGCTCGTCCGCATAACGGATACGCGTGCGGCCATGTGGCACCGGATCGCCGTTTTCGTCGAGATTGACGAATACCATTTTCTCGACCGTCAGAATGCTCTTGCGTGTGATCTTGTTGCGCACTTCGCAGCGCAGCGTGATCGACGTGCGGCCAAAATGCGTGGCGGTCATGCCCAGTTCGATGATGTCGCCCTGGCGTGCCGAACTGACGAAGTTAATCTCTGACATGAACTTCGTCACGACGCGCTGATTGTCCAGCTGAGAGATCGCGTAGATCGCGGCTTCTTCGTCGATCCAGCGTAGCAGGCTGCCGCCGAACAATGTCCCGTTGGGATTCAGGTCTTCGGGCTTGACCCATTTTCTCGTGTGGAAATTCATTTGGTACTCCGTGTCTGAGGCTCCCGGGCGGGCGCGTCATGCGCCGGAACCTAAGGGTTAACACTAGCATTGTACCAAAAGTAGGGGTTTTCCCTAGTATTTCAAAATTGCATAATTAACCGTGCTGATAGTCTTGGGGGCCCACGATGGACCACCGCTAGTGGTCAACCGCTTCGGCCGATGGCTAGGAGGCACGTCCATCACTGTCCCGGCAGTTTTTAAGAAGTCGCTGATTGGTTCGGGCTCGGTCGGTATCTAACGTTGGCATCCCCAACTACGACGGAGGCAGACAATCTATGAATTCGGTCACTTGTGGCAACTTCAGGAGTGCATTTGCAGCAAATATGAACGCGTTGGGCTTCTTTCGCCCAGCAGCCTGTTCGGCAGTCTCGAGACGGCGACCCTAAGGGACCTGGGCGAAGACTCGAGTCGCCGCTCCAGGGGTGAGTCACGCCCACGCTGGCGACTTGCTGCCGGCCCCAGACGCAGTCGGGATGGCTAACCGCCATCCCCGTCGCTCAACTGCTGACGCCCGCGATCCGCAGCGCGCCGCCCTTCCCCAAAGCCTCCCGCGCCTCGACCAGCGTAGTCCGCGCGGCGCGCGCATCACCGGCGAGTCGCAGCAGCGCGCCGAGTTGCGACGGCTGCCGCAGCAATTCGCGCAGAATCGGCCCGAGGGTGGTGCTGCCGTCGTCGCGCAAACCAGCGGTCGCGGCCGGCGGCAGCGTGCGCCAGGCCGGATCGACGATCGCGCGACACACGGCGAACGGCAGACCGTGAGCGGCAGCGGTCGCGCCAGCGATGTGCGATTCCATATCCACCGCGAGCGCGCCGGTCGATTCGTGCAGCGCGCGTTTCTCTTCGGCGGTGATCAGCGGCGCGGCGACTGCCGCCATCGCGCCACGGCGCAGACGTCCCGCGAGCCCTTCGGCCGTCCTGACGTTGGTCACGGCGGCGGCAATCCGCTCCGCCCATTGCCGATCCGTGTCGATACGCCCGAACGGCCCATGCACGGCATCCGCGACGATCAGCGCCCCCGGCTGCAGATCCGGCGCGAGCCCACCCGCCGTGCCGAAACTGACGATCCCCGCCGCGCCGCGAGCGACCGCCGCGTTCAGCGCGCGCTCGAGCAGATCGGCGCGCGCCGCGTACACGACTTCGACGCGCACGCTGCCGTCGCCGCGTGCGATGCGCGCCTCGAACGCCATGCCCGTCACGACGATCACCGGCAAGCTGCTATCGCCCGTCCCCACGGACGGCGTCATCGACACGGACATCCGTCACATCCCGACCGTGACGCGCGTGAGCCCATTGCGCTTCAGATGACGGAAGCGCGCGAGCGCCCACAGCGGGAAGAACTTGCGATAGCCGTGGTAGCGTAGATAAAACACGCGCGGAAAGCCGGTCGCGGTAAACCGGGTTTCGTCCCACAGCCCATGCTCGCGCTGCTCACGCTGCAGATAGTCGATACCGCGCGCCACCGCCTCGTGATCGACCTCCCCCGCCGCCATCAGCCCGAGCAGCGCCCAGGCTGTCTGCGACGCGGTGCTCGGCGCACGCTCGTAGCCGCGATAGTCGAGCTTGTAGCTCTCGCCGCCCTCGCCCCAACCGCCGTCGTCGTTCTGGATCGACACGAGCCATTGCACCGCGCGCCGCATGCGCGGGTCGTCGTGTGGCATGCCGGCCGCGTTCAGCGAGCACAGCGCGGTCCATGTGCCGTAGATGTAGTTCAGGCCCCAGCGGCCGTACCAGCTGCCGTCCGACTCCTGCTCCTGGAGCATGTAGTCGAACGCGCGCCGCGCCGGCTCGCTGCTTTGCGGCAGCTCGCCGATCTGCGCGAACATCGACAGACAGCGGCCCGACACGTCCGCGGTCGGCGGATCGAGCAGCGCGCCGTGGTCCGAGAACGGAATGTTGTTCAGGTAGTACTGCGTGTTTTCCGGTTCGAACGCGCCCCAGCCGCCGTCGCTGCTTTGCATGCCGACCACCCATTCGCGCGCGCGGGCAATTGCTTCGCGATCGACATCGGATTGCGTGAGCGCCGCCGAGCGGTGCATCGCCATCGCGACCACCGCGGTATCGTCGACATCCGGGAAATGCGCGTTGTTGTACTGGAACGCCCAGCCGCCCGGCCGCACCTTGGGGCGGCGCGAAATCCAGTCGCCGCGCACGTCGAGAATCTGCAGCGGACGCAGCCACGCGAGCCCGCGTTCGGCCGCCTGTTCGGCGCGCGCTTCGCCGGTTTCGAGCAAAGCGTGCGCGGCGAGCGACGTATCCCACACCGGCGACAGACACGGCTGGCAATAGGCTTCGTCGTTCCTTGATGACGAGCAGCTTGTCGAGAGAATTGCGAGCGATCGCGCGATGCGGATGATCGGCCGGATAGCCGAGACCGTCGTACATCATCACCGAGTTGGCCATCGCCGGGAAAATCGCGCCGAGGCCGTCCTCGCCGTTCAGCCGTTCGTCGACGAACGCGACCGCCGCGCGGATCGCGCGCTCGCGGGTCGCCTTCGGCAACAGGCCATCGACCGCGCGCAGCACCGAATCGACACAACGGAACAGGCCGAACCAGCCCGCGTGCTGATGCGGTGCGCGCTCGTTCATGCCGGTGTTCACCGGCGCGCCGCGGAACAGCTCGTCGATGCGCACCTTGCGCGGATTACGCGCTAGCGGCCGCTTCGCGTTGAGCACCAGCAGCGGCACGATCACCGTGCGCGCCCAGTACGACACCTTCGACAGATGGAACGGGAACCACACCGGCAGCAGCATGATCTCGACCGGCATCATCGGCACCGCGCGCCACGACACCACGCCAAAGAGGGCGAGCAGGATTCGCGTGAACACGTTCACGTGTTCCGCGCCGCCGTGCGCGAGGATCGCGTCGCGCGCGCGCACCATGTGCTCGGCATCGACCGGGTCGCCGATCATCTTCAGCGCGAAGTACGCCTTCACGCTCGCGCTGATGTCGAGCGCGCCGTCGGTGAAGAGCGGCCAGCCGCCGTTCGGCAACTGGATGCGGCGCAGATAACGGGCGATCTTCTGTTCGAGTTCGAGGTTCGGCGTTTCGCCGAGATAGTGGACCAGCAACACGTATTCGGCCGGAATCGTCGCGTCGGCTTCGAGTTCGTAGACCCAATGGCCGTCCGGCTGCTGCGCGGCCAGGATCGCATCGGTCGCGCGCGTGATCGATGCGTCGAGCGCGTTCCCGCCCTGCACGGGCGCCGGCGTTGCGGTTGCCAATGCGTCCGCCACGGCGGGCGCGTTGGCAACCACGGCAGCTTCGGCCAGGTCCGGCGCCGCATCGGCGGCTTCGGGCAGCGCCGCGTCGAGCGGCTGGGTGTGAGATAAGTCGTTCATCTGCGTTCCATCGGTTGATTCAGCAGCGTATCCGCGGCCTTCCGGCCGGAGCGGATCGCGCCTTCGAGCATCGCGGGCAGGCCGGTGGCCGTCCAGTCGCCCGCGAGCAGCAAATTGTTCCAGCGAGTGCGCGTGCCCGCCCGCAATGTCTCCTGCGCGGGCAGCGCGGCAAACGTCGCGCGCGATTCCATCACCACCTGCCAGCGCGGCAGCGGCGCGACCGGCAGATTGACCGCCTGCGCGACCTCGGCCCAGACGGTCGCTGCCAGCACGTCATGCGGCGTGTCGACGAGCCGCTCGGCGCCGTTGAGCGTCACCGACAGGCGCTCGTCGAACGCAAACAGCCATTCGGCCGTTCCGTTCAGCAGCGCGGTGATCTGCGGCAGGCCGAACGGCGGCTCGACCGCGAAATGCACGTTGAGCACGGCCGCGAAACGCGTCGGCGCGCGCAGGCCCGGCACGAGAGCCACCGCGGCTTCGGGCGGCAGCGCGAGAATCACCGCCTCGTTCGCGCCGAGCGCGATGCTCTCATCGTCGAAATGCAGCGCCTGCACACGGGCCGGGTCGGCCGCGAACGTGATGTCGCGCAGACGCGAACCGAGCCGGATCGTCGCGCCGCCATGTTGCAGCAGACGCAGCGCCGGATCGACGAACGCGCTGCCAAGACCATTACGCGCGACCAGCGGCCGGCACGCGAGCCCGCCCGCGAACAGCGTTTCGCGCACGAGCGCGCCGGTCAGTTCGGCCGAGGCGTCGCGCGGCTCCAGATTCAGCAGCACATGCAGCAGCGGCCGCAGCAGCCGTTCCCACAGCGGACCGTGACAGCGCATCGTCTGCGCGACGCTGCGGCCCGGTTTCGCAAACAGCAGCGGCACGAGCGACAGGTAATCGGTCGGGCCCGTGTTCGGCACGCGCGCGTGCGCATCGAAAATCCACCACGGCAAACTCCCCGGCGACAGACGCACGCTCCAGCGCGAACGCGTGGCCAGATCGACGAACGGATACTCGGGCTGCGTGGGGCCGACCAGTTCGTCGGCGGCGCCGATCGCGCGCACGTAGTTGAGCGTCGCGGCATTGGCCGACAACACGATGTGATTGCCGCTGTCGAGCGTCGCACCAAGCTTCGCGTCGTAGTACGAACGGCAGCGGCCGCCCGCGTGATCCTGCGCTTCGTGCAGCACGACGCGCGCGCCGCGCCGCTGCAGTTGCACGGCGGCGGCGAGCCCGGCCACGCCCGCGCCGACCACGTGGACGAGCTTCGGCATCAGCTCAGAAAAGCGCGTAACGCGCGACGATCCACAGCAGGCGCAGCTTCGGCTTGCGGACCTTCGTGCGCGGAACGTCGAAGCCGCGCTCCAGCGCGCGCTCGAGCAGCACGCGATAGACGCCCGACATGATGCGCGGCGCGCGCACCTGAGCGCGCGGCTCGCGATCCATGATCGCGTCGGACTCGGCGAAGTGCTGCTTCGCGCGCTCGGCGAGCGTCGCGCAGACGCGCGGCAGCGTCGGATCGTCAGCGATCTGCCGCGGGTCCGTGGCCGCGATGCCTTCGCGCGCGAGCAGCTCGCGCGGTAGATAGCAGCGGTTGATGACGGCGTCTTCGTCGATATCGCGCAGGATGTTGGTGAGCTGCAGCGCGCGGCCGAGATGGTGCGCGAGCAGCCGGCCCGGCTCGTCACGCATCCCGAATATCCTCACCGACAGACGGCCGGCCGCGCTCGCGACGCGGTCGCAATAGAGGTCGAGCGTGGCGTCGTCGGGCGCGCAGATGTCGGCGGCGGCATCCATCGCCATGCCGTCGATCATTGCGTGAAAATCCTCGCGTTGCAGATGAAACGTGTGAATGTGCCGCGTCAGCGCGCGCAGCGACGCGCGTGGCTGGCCGGCGTAGCAAGCGTCAATGTCGGCGCGCCATTGCTCCAGCCCGGCCGCGCGCTCGGCGCGCGGCAGGTCGCTGTCGGCGATGTCGTCGACGGCGCGGCAGAAGGCGTAGACCTGGTACATCGCATCGCGCTGCGCCGCCGGCAAGATGCGCATCGCAAGATAAAACGAGCTGCCGGACGTGGCGGCAGCGGCGTCGATTTCAGTATCGTCCACGACAAGATTGGAAACAGCCAAGACGATCTCCGCTGGAGGCGCCCGCTGAAAGGCGTTCAAAGAGGTTTTTATGCCGACCCGCAGGGCAGTGGGCCCGCGCGCGCGGACACGCGCGAAACATCCGGCTGGGCGGCCGGAAACGGCGAAAAGTATAGCAATCTTTGCCGGTGACCGCAGTTTCGCCGGTCAATAGGGGGACGGGAAGGAGGGCCGCCGGGCGCGGCGCGGCGGCCTCGACCGCGCCGCGCCCGCTAGCGAATCAGGCTCCCGCGAGCCGGAACGCGACCGCGCAGTTGCGGCCCTGACGCTTTGCGCTATAGAGCGCCGCGTCGGCCTCGTTGATCAGCACGTCGTAGGCGGGCACCCCGGCGCGCGCCGTCGCGCCGCCGAGGCTCGCCGTGACCGGCACGCTGGTGCCGATCAGCTCCACCGGCGTTTCCTCGATCACGCGCCGGATCTTCTCCGCCACCAGCATCGCGTCGTCGAGCGGCGTGCACGGCAGCAGCAGCGCGAACTCTTCGCCGCCGAAGCGCCCGAACGTGTCCTGTGCGCGCACCACGCCGGCGACGCGCTGCGCCATCACACGCAGCACCGTATCGCCGACGCCATGACCGAACTGGTCGTTGATCTTCTTGAAGTGATCGAGGTCGAACAGCAACATCGACATCTCGCCGCCGTAGCGCTGCCAGCGCGTAAACTCGTCGCGCAGCCGCGTTTCGAAAAAGCGCCGGTTCGCGATGCCGGTCAGTCCGTCGCGATTCGCGTACTCCTGCAGCTTCGCAACTGCCTCCTCGCGTTCGCGCTGCACGATGCTCACATGCGTCACGTCGGAGATCGTCACGCACACGGCCACCACTTCACGACCGCGCATCAGCGGCATGAACGTGCAGTCCTGCTGCATGAAGTCGACCCCACCGGTGATCGGCCGGTCGTGATCGAACTTGAACAGATACGGGCGCTGCTCCCACGAGCTGAACGCAAAGCTGCCGAGCTGAAACACGCTCTCGATCTTGCGCGACAGCCACACGCGCGGCAGCTCCGGAAAGTTCTGGTAGATCGAGCGGCCGACCACCTGCTCCGCCGACAGGCCGCTATGGTCCTGCATGAAGCGATTCCACATCAGCACGTTCAGTTCACGGTCGAGCACGAAGATGCCAAAACCGACCCGCTCGACCACGAGGTCGCTCAACGATTCCACGGAGACGTTCATATACTGGACAGCAGCGCATCGAGCGCTTCGTTCATGTGACGGATTGATTCTTCGGCCATCAGCATCACCAGATGCGCGCGAAAACTCTGATGTTCGAGCGCGAAATTCACTTCGACGAGCAGCGCCACCTGCCATTGCAGCACGCCGGGCTGGAACACTTCGTCGAGCGTCAGCGTGTCGCCGAGCATGCCCGGCGCGGAAAACACCGGCGTGCGGCCGAGCTGGTCGAGTATCGACGACACGCACGCGCCGGACAGCAGGTTCGCGACGTCGAGCATCAGTTCGCGCTCGCCGACCTCCTCGTAGCTCGAACGCGCGTACGGGTCGCGGACGAGCGAACACAGCTGCGCGATGCTGTCGCTGCGACAGATCACCAGCACCTCGCCCTTGATGTCCGAGCGAAAGCCCTGGCGCACCGCGCTGACCGTGTCGTCGATATGGGTCATCTCGCGCAGCGTGCGCGCCGCGTCGCTCACCGCGACCATCCGCACGCGCGGCACCGACAGTTCGATGAACGAATCGAGCAGGCCCGCGAGCCGCGTCGCGGCCCGGCCCATCGCGAGATTGGCGATTTCCTGTAGCGCGTCGCGCTGGTCTTCGGTGAAGGCGGGCTCAGACATACAAGCCGTACTCCTTGAGGATGGGCAGGACCGCCTCCGGCGTCACCGGCTTGGCGATGAACGCGATCGCGCCGAGCTCGCGCACGCGCTGCTGGGCGAGCGGCTGCACGTCGGCGGAAACGACGATCACGAAGGTGTTGAGGTCCTCGTGCTGCAACGCTTCGAGGACCTGGTAGCCGGTCATGTCCGGCATCGTCAGGTCGAGGAACATCACCGATGCCTTGCCCTCGCGATACAGCGTGAGCGCCTCGTGCCCGTTCGTCGCGTAGGACACGTCGACTGCCCAGTGGGGCGGCAGTGCCTTCGTGAGCAACTTGCGGGCGAGCAGCGAATCGTCGGCGATCACAATGGGGAGCATGGCAACGGCGGGTCGGGCGGTTTGGGCGGGTCGGATAAAGGAATCGGCTGGTTCATCTGCGCGCTTTCCGCGCCTGGTTGTGTGCGTATTTCGTTCGTCACGACAGCGGAGGGTGGCACACCTTCGCGTAATGCCGACCGATGCGCGACCAGGTACAGTGGCGCCTGTCGAATTGCAATTGCCTTTGGCGAGAGGGGGTGCGAATGCAGCAGGACGCGTTTGGCGAACCTTGACGATCCGGCGCACAGAGGGGGCAACGGCCCTTTTATCGTGGCGAGGATTGTCGAAGTAAAGTCGCGCAAAAGCAACTCGCCAGAATCGCTGACGGTAACGATCTGTTTCTCTGCTAGGCGAATTTTAGAAATGGATCTATCGTCGGGGCGGACATTTTTTTATCTTTATCCTTTTGTGTACGTTTGCGCTTCCCGATTCGTCGCTGTTTTAAAGCCGCTCTTAAAGAACGGCCGGCACGGCGGACGCCCATCCCCCGCGCTTTGCGGCAAATTTTTCCGTGCTGCGTCTATGCTTGTTCTGAAGGCGGCATGGTGCCGGCAACGGCCCGATACGGGGCTGCCACATCCGAACGACTTTTCGCGTCAACGACAATGACATCAGACCGGGTCGACTCCGCGCGCGCGGGCCGTCTTTCGCGTCGTCCTGCCCGCGAGCAGGACGACGCGTCGTTTCCCACCGTGCCGGAACAGAATTTCCAGGTGCGTCGCATCACGCTGATCGCGCTGCTGGTCGCGGCGGTCGTGCTGCCGTTCGTCTACGTCGCGGCGATGGCATTCGCCGATCTGCGCTCGCGCGAGGCCGACGCCACCGATCTGGCGCTGCGCACGGTGCGGGTCGCCGAAGAACACGCGTTGAAGGTGTTCGACATGAACGAGACGCTGAACTCGCGCATCGTCGATCTGACCGACGGCCTCGACGACGACGGCATTCGCGCGCGCGAACACACGATTCACGACAAGTTGCGCACGATGGGCGGCGGCTATCCGCAAGTAGCCTCGATGTCGATCTTCGGCCAGCAGGGCGCGCTGCTCGTGAGCAGTCGCCTGTATCCGTCGCCGGAAAATTCGATCGGCCAGCGCGACGATTTCGTCGGCATCCGCGACGGCAACGCGCTCGAACGCGTGTCGAAAGTGATGACGGGACATGTGAGCGGCGAGCAGGTGTTCAACATGGGCGTCGAGCGCCAGGCGCCCAATGGCTCGTTCGCGGGCGTCGTGTCGATCGCGCTGCGGCCCAGCTATTTCGACGCGTTCTATCGCGAGTTGCTCGGCAGCAGCGACGCTACGCCGATCATCATGAGCCTCGTGCGCACCGACGGCGCGGTGCTCGCGCATTACCCGCGCGGCCCACGCGAGCCGACCGCGCTCGCGTCCGATTCGCCGTTCGCCGAAGCGGTCAGGCAGGGGCAGCGCTCCGGCGTCGTGCGGATGCGCTCGAGCTTCGCCGGCGGCAACCTGATCGTCGCCTTCCGGCACGTCGGCTCGTATCCGGTCTACGTGCTGTGCGGCTATCGCACGTCGGCGATCTGGGCCGCCTGGTACAAGCACCTGAGCGTGCTGGTCCTGTCGATGTTCACGCCGTCGATCGCGCTGTGGTGCGTGATCTGGCTGTCGCTGCGCCGCCTCGGCGCCGAAGAGGAAGCGTGGCAGCGTTGGCAGGCCGAGGCATCGATGCGCCGCTCGATCGAATCCGCGTACCGCCAGTCGCGCAAGATGGAAGCGCTCGGCACGCTGGTCGGCAGCGTCGCGCACGACTTCAACAACCTGCTGATGATCCTGTCGGCCAACGTGCAGATCGTGCGACGGCGCGGCGTCAGCGGACTGGAGCGCGAACTGTCGGCGATGGAGCGCGCGCTGAAGAGCGGCCAGTCGCTGACGCGGCAGCTGCTCGGCGTCGCACGCAAGCAGCCGCTGCGCACCGAGACGCTGTCGCTCGAACGCTGGCTGCCGTCGTGCCGCGAACTGCTGCGCGCGTCGCTCGGCGCGAAGGTGTCGCTCGTGATCGATAGCGGCGTCGATACCTGGCCGGTGCGCGTCGACGTCGCCGAGCTCGAGCTCGCGCTGATCAACATCGCCGTCAATGCGCGCGATGCGATGACCAACGGCGGGCGCTTCACGGTGCGCGCGAGCAATGTCGTGTTCCGTCACGAGGACGGCTTTCCGCTGACCGGCGAGTTCGTGCAACTGTCGCTCGAGGACACCGGCGCCGGTATGGCGCCCGACGTGCTCGCGCGCGCGTTCGAGCCGCTTTTCACGACCAAGCCCAAAGGCATGGGCACGGGACTCGGGTTGCCGCACGTCTTCGCGTTCTGCGAGGGCTCGGGCGGGCTCGCGGCAATCGACAGCGCGATCGGCGCGGGCACCTCGGTGCGGCTCTATCTGCCGCGCGCGTCGACCGAGCCGCACACGGCCGGGCCTGCAGAAGCGCTAGCGACCGAAAGCGGCGTGCCACAGGGTCTGCGCGTGCTGCTCGTCGAGGACGACGAAGAAGTCGCCGCCGGCACCGAGGCGCTGCTGCAGATGATGGGTCATCAGGTCACCTGCGTGTTCAACGCCGACACGGGGCTGCGTGTACTCGACGACGCACGCGCGAAGCGCGCGAGCACCGGCGAGCCGCTGCCGTTCGACCTGGTGCTGTCGGACATCCACATGCCCGGCAAGATGAACGGCATCGATCTGGCCGAAGCGGTGCTCAGGTTCGACCCACAGCTGCCGGTCATCCTCGTCACCGGCTACGCGGAAGAGCTCGACCGCGCGCGGCACGCGAACGTGCGCGTGCTGTCCAAGCCGTTCGATATCGGACTGCTGGAGCAACTGCTCGAAACGATCCAGCACGACGCCGTGCAAACGAGCAACGATGCCGCCACGCATCCGGCCGATACCTGATGTCCACGCCGTGCCGGCGTCATTTACCGGGCCTTGTAAAAAGCGCGGCGTTTACACGCCGCGCTTTTTTGCATCGCGAGCCCGCGTCATACGTAGCACGCCGGGCAGCGCGGCGGTGCGGGGCATGAAGGTTGCTTGCCTTCAGACGGCAAGGGGACGACGCCGCGAGCGTCGCCCGTTCCAGCAGAACATGTCGGGAGACAACCATGCAACATACCGTGATTGGTTTATTCGACACTTACATGCAGGCCGAAACCGCCCGCGACACGCTCGTGCAAACCGGCTTTGCGCGCGAGAAGATCGAGTTGCAGGCGAACGCCGAACCTTCGGTGGGCTCGGCCACCAGCGAAGTCGCCAACGCGGGCGTGCTCGCGAATATCGAGCGCTTTCTCGCCAGCCTGTTCTCGACCGGGCCGCGCTCATCGGACACCGCGCGTTATGCCGAGGCGATGCGGCGCGGCGCGGTGCTCGTGTGCGTCCACGCGGCAAGCGAGTCGCATGCGGAGCTGGCGCGCAATACGCTCGTGCGGCTCGGCGCGACGGATATCGGCGACCGCCCGCCCGAGGCGGACACGCCGGCCGCCACCGACCGCGATCACTCGATACTCGATGAGCTGGGCATCGGCGCGGTGATGCCGGGAACGCCGCGCACGTCGAGCGTAACGACCGAGGCGGGTGCGACGCCCGGGATGCGCGACACCACTGCGACACCGGGGGCGGCGGGGGTGAGTTCGAGCAGCGGCGCAACGGGTGCGGCGGCCATGACCGAATCGACAGGAATCGCCGGCGCGACGGGCGCCACTTCGGCGACCGGTACGACCGCACCCGACACCATGCCCCCTCCCGCCACCCCGCGCCCTGATCCGCTGACCGCCATGCCGCCGGCGGACATCGGCGCCGCCACCAAGCCGTTCGCGCCGCCGCCGATCAGCGAACGGCCGATGAGCGATCCGGTCAACGAACCCATCGTCGATCCGCTCGCCGGCGATGCGGGACGCAGCGCGATCGCGGCCGGCTCGGTACCAGGTTCGGGCGCGGTGATGCAGCCGTCCGACATCGTCCCCGAAGGCGGGCAGCCGGGCACCGGTCCCGGCGCGCAGATGCCGAACGAGTATCTGGAGTACGAAGAAGATTTCCGCGCGCACTACGACGAGCAGTACGCCGCCGCGAACGCGCGCTATGAAGACTATGTGCCGGCCTATCGCTACGGCGCGGAGATCGCTCGCGACGCGCGATTCCGCAATCGTCCGTGGGATGAGATCGAGCCCGAAGCACGCCGCCATTGGGAAACCACGTCGCCGGACAGCACGTGGGAGCGCTTCAAGCTCGCGGTGCGTCACGGCTGGGAGCGGGTGACCGGCCATCACCACGCGTAGGCGATGCGCCTGGCGACACGAGCGCGGCCGCCTTACGCGGCGCGCGCTGTGTTCGCGTTGCTTCGGCGGATGGTCAGGACGCGGCCAGCGGCGCTGAGGCGCGGCTACACCGCCCCGTGCCGCTTGATCCACGTGACGTAGCGGTCCATGAACGTCTGCAGGAACTTGCGCGTGCCGTCGTTGACGATCTCGCCTTTTTCGTTGATCACCGCTGGATCGTGCTTGATGAACACCTCGGGCTGCCCCATCGCCGCGACGTCGAGATAGGCGAGCACGTTGCGCAGATGCTGCTGAGCGAGCGCGCTACCGGTCGCACCGACCGAGGTGCCGATCACCGCGCCGGGCTTGTTGGCCCACGAGTTGGTGCCCCACGGCCGCGAGCCCCAGTCGAGCGCGTTTTTCAGCACGCCCGGTATCGAGCGGTTGTATTCGGGCGTCACGAACAGCAGACCGTCCGCGGCTTGCACGCGCTCCTTGAGCTTCTTGCCGGCTTCGGGATAGTCGGCGTCGTAGTCCTGGGAGTACAGCGGCAACGAGCCGATATCGATGTATTCGAAGGTGAAATCGGCTGGAGCGAGGGAAATCACCGCCTGAGCCAGCTGACGATTGAACGAATCCCGCCGCAGGCTGCCGACGACCACTGCAATGTGATAGGCCATGTTCGCTTCCTCAGGTAAGGCGCTCGACGCGCAGAGAGTACGAACTGTCCATCATAGGCAAAAGCCGCGCGAAACGCCCAGGCCCTGGCGGATTTGGCCAGGTCATAGCGGATCGGGAAGGATTCTTGCGGCACCTGTCGGTGGATAACCTCGCGGCTCGAAAAGTTATCCACAGATTCGCTGAATAACCTTGTGGATAAGTGGAACTTTTGCCTTGCCAATCAAGCATGCCTTCGGGCCAGGGCGATCTGAGGCAAATGGACACCATCGACATTCTGGAGGACCGGATCATGAGTCTCGACTACGCAGGAAAATCCCACGACGAAGCGGTCGCCGCGCGCAAGAAAGCGCGGCAGCGCGCGCAGGAGCCGGCGGGCGGCGAGATGGCCGTCGACGGCGTCGAAGCCGATGCCACGCATAGCTGCGGCGAGTTGTCGGAACGAGGCAAACAGGTGTGGCGCACGGGCGCCGGACTCGATGGCGGAGGGAAGGCGCCGAGCCGCTAGGACTCGCGGGTTGTCCGTCGGCCGTGGCTAGAAGGAGGGGCCGCTTGACGCCGCCGTATTCCCATGCAGGCCGAATGCTGAATACTGGAATACGAAAGGGCGCCGTTGCCGGCGCCCTTTTCTCATGCTTCCTTGCTGCGTATTTCGATGTGTCGATCAGTTGCCAAAAAATACGTTGCAGTACGACGCCGGGCCGTTGCAGGTCGAAGCCGGAGCGTCGGCGTGAGCGACACCCGAAGCCGCTGCGAACAGCGCGGCCGAAGCGATCAGGGCGGAGAAAATGCGTTTCATGGTGTGCGTCCTCGTTTGTGTGTGGGTTGCGCGATCTGATGCGATCGATGGCGTGAAGAATAGCGAGCGGGCCCGCGTCCACAAACAGCGAAGATGAGAAGAGATTATTTTATAAATTGAAATAATCGCTATTCTGCGATTGCGTTGAATTGGCGGTCGACCGCGACGCGTTGATCGGCCAGTGTGGCGATCCAACAGCCTTGTCGCGCGCAGACTCGAAATATCATTTCTTGCAACAATTAATTTCCGTTGTCATAAGCGGCCGCGCCGCGCGACGAAGCTCCTCGGGCATCGATTGCCGAGGGGCATATGTTCAATACCGATTCGCTAGGGCAGGAACGTGAGGGAGAATGGCGCACGCATCCGCAAACCGTGCGAGGACGACCATCTGCTCATGAATCACGACGTTTCAGGACGACACGCGCAGCGCAGCGCGCGGCCGACAGCGCAGCGACGGAGCATGCCGTGACGCAGCCAGGCGCTCCCTCGCTGGACGATCCCATTTATCTCGCGCAATTGCGGCGTGACCTCGTGCGCTTCGCCCGTCTGCAATTGCGCGACGCCGCGGCCGCCGAGGACGCCGTGCAGGAAGCGCTGACCGCCGCGTGGACTCAGGCCACGCGTTTCGCCGCGCAGTCGGAGCACAAGACCTGGGTGTTCGGCATCCTGCGCCATAAGCTCGTCGATACGCTGCGCGCGCGCCAGCGCACGGTCAATCTGTCGGCGCTCGAAGCCGAACTCGACGGCGAGGCGCTGCTTGATCGCGAGCTCTTCAAGGACAACGGCCACTGGTCGCGCGAGACCAAACCGCGTCCGTGGCCGACACCCGAAACTGCATTGCGCCGGCAGCAATTCTGGACGCTGTTCGAGATGTGCCTCGAACATTTGCCCGAGCACATTGGACGCGTGTTCATGATGCGGGAGTTTCTCGACCTCGACATCGCGGCGATCTGCGCGGAACTGCAGATCAACGCGAATCATTGCAGCGTGCTGATCTATCGCGCGCGGCTGCGGCTGCGCACGTGCCTGAGCGAAAAAGGCCTATCCAGCGAGGATGCGAATGGGGAAATGTAAGGACATCACGCGGCTGCTATCCGATGCGCTCGACCGCTCCCTGTCGACTGGCGAATGGCTCGCGATCCGCCTGCATCTGCCGACCTGCAGCGGGTGCCGGAACTATCGCAAACAGATCCGCCTGCTGCGGGTCGCCGCGCATGTGGCGAGCGGAGTGGCGAACGTGGATGGAGAGGTGAGCGGCGACGAGTGATTTGCCGCTTTGCCACACCGTAGTTCAGCGCTCGCCGATCGGCACGTCGCGATAGCGTTCGAAAAAGCGAGCATGCGATGCTTCATCGATGCCGACGGGATGCGCATCGGCACGCGCCGGATGTTTGGCGAGTTGCGCGCGGGTGCGAATCGGCCGATGCGCGAAATTGCCGCCGCAATTCGGACACACGTTGCGCAGCCTCGTCAGCGCGCAGACCTCGCAGAACGTGCATTCGTAGGTGCAGATCATTGCGTCGGGCGCGTTCGGCGGAAGTGACTTGCCGCAGCCTTCGCAGGTTGGTCGCAATTCGAGCATGACGGTGGCTCCTGTTGTTGATGACGCGAGGCGCGGCTTGCTGCCTGGCGTCGCGCGAGGTTCTGCGCGCGTGTTCCGCTGTGCGCGCGTCAATACGCTGCCCAAATGGGTGAGGCTGTCGCGCGCGCCGTGCTCACGTCAACGCGCTCCACAGCACGAGCGTCAACGCGAGACCGACGACCGATACGATCGTCTGCAAGACCGACCACACCAGCACAGTCTGCTTAAGCTGGAGTCCGAAATATTCGCGGACCATCCAGAAGCCGGCGTCGTTCACATGGCAGAAGAACACCGAGCCGGCGCCGATCGCGAGCGCCATCAGCGAATTGTGCGTCGCCCCGAGCCGGTGGCCTGACGCAGCACGACGGCGATCAACCAGGCGAGCAAGATCAGCGGCATATGCGCCCCGACCGCGATCTTGCCGATCGTCGTGCTGATGCCAGCGACGCCGAGCGCCTGTTTCAGGCCGCCGCCCGCGCCGATCGTCAGCAACAGCGCGGCGATCGGCGGCAGGCTTTTGCGCAGAATGCCGCCGACGCGCTCGCGCGGCATGCCGCGCGACCAGCCGAGCGCGACACCGCGAACAGCACGGTGAGGCCCAGCGCGATCAGCGGACCCGGATGCGGCGGCAGCAGCGCATGCAGCGTCGCCATACCGGCGAGCGCGGGAATCGCGATGCGCAGAATCGGCTGCTGCGCGCGACGCGCCATGACGAAGATGATCGGCACCATCATCACGAGGCCGACTTCGAAGAACAGCGGCAGGCCGATGAGCAGCGCGACGACGGCCATCATCCACGGCAGCGTGCGCGGGGTCGAGTGCGCGAGGATCGTCGACACGAGCCGGTCGGCGGCGCCCGATTCGGCCATCAACGCACCGAGCATCGCGCCCAGCGCAATGATGATGCCGACGTCGCCGAGCAACGCGCCGGCGCCTTTGCTGAACGCGCTCGCGACTGCTTCGAGCGGCAGGCCGGCCGTGAAGCCCGCCGCGAAGGTGCCGACCAGGATCGACAGGAACGGCGCGAGCTTCAGCACGCTGATGAAGATGATGATCAGTGCTGGTCCAAGCGCGCACGACAGGATCAGTTGGGTGTCGTGGGCGGCCCACGGTGTCAGTGTTGTCGTTACAGGCACGGCGGCTTTTTTCCTCTCTTCGTTTGCAGTCGATCGATGCAGCCGCGAGCTGGTGGTCGCGGGCGCTTGTTTTGCCGGTCGATTCTAGCGGCAGGGGATAGGTTGGGCTTTGGGCAATGCTTCGCTACTGCCGCATGATTTGCTTATGCGAATTTATCGGTTCGTCCAGGCCCGCAGACGAATTATCGTCGGAGCCAATCGGACCATCTTTTGGCGTCCGTTAAATTCTTTTTCGACGAGTATTCTCATGTCCCGTGATCCGCTGCTGACGCGCCGTACGTTACTGGCCGGCGTAGGCGCAACGCTGGCCGCCGCCGCGTTGCCGGTCTTCTCCGCCGCCGCATTTGCCGCCGACGTACATGCAAAAGAACTTCGCATCGGATATCAGAAAGCCGCAAGCACCCTGGTATTGCTGAAGGCGCACGGCACGCTCGAAAAGCGGCTCGCGCCACTTGGCATCACGGTCAAATGGACCGAGTTTCCGGCCGGGCCGCAATTGCTGGAAGGGCTGAACGTCGGCGCGATCGATTTCGGCTATGTGGGCGAAGCGCCGCCCGTGTTCGCGCAGGCCGCGGGTGCCAATTTCGTCTACACGGCGTATGAAATTCCAACGCCGCACGCCGAAGGCATCCTCGTGCATCCGGACGCGCCAATCAAAACCTTGGCCGATTTGAAGGGAAAGAAGATTGCGCTGAACAAGGGCTCGGATGTGCACTGGTTTCTCGTCGCCGCGTTGCAGAAGAACGGCGTGAAGTTCAGCGAGATCCAACCCGTGTATCTGCCGCCCGCCGATGCACGTGCGGCCTTCGAGCGCGGTGCGGTCAATGCGTGGGCGATCTGGGATCCGTTCCTCGAAGCCGCCAGGCGGCAAACGAACGCGCGGCTGCTCGCCGATGCCGAGGGTATCGTGAGTCACCACCAGTTCTTTCTCAGCGCGCGGCCCTTCGCGCAACAGAACGGCGACGTCCTTGCGATCGTGATCGATGAAGTCGGCAAGGAAGGGGAGTGGGTGCGCGGCCATTACAGCGAGGCCGCCGCCCAACTCGCGCCGATTCAAGGGCTCGACGCGAGCGTGATCGAATCAGGCTTGCGGCATTACGCGCATATCTACAAGCCCGTCGACGCGAACGTGCTTGCAGAACAACAGCGCATCGCGGATACGTTCACCGAACTGCATCTGATTCCGACGAAGATCGTGACCAAGGATGCCGCGCTGTCCGGCAAAGCCTAGCGCAGCAGTTCGAGTCCGCATTGCCCACATCGTTTTACTTCGACGGTCGCGCGATCAGGCGAAAAGCGCGGCGACATTTTCCGGCGGGCGGCCGATGACAGCCCGTCCGTTTCTGACGACGATCGGTCGTTGCAACAGAATCGGATGCTTCGCCAATGCTTCATAGAGCTGGGCGTCCGTCAGCGACGTGTCGGCAAGATTGAGCTCTTTATATTCGGCCTCGGTGTCGCGGATCATTTCGCGGACGGGACAGCCGAGTTGGGCATTGAGCTTCTCAAGCTCTGCGACGGTGAGTGGCTTCTTCAGATATTCGACGATTTCCGTCGCTTCGTTTGCGGAGTTGTAGGTGTTCGCGACGAGTTCGCAGGTGGTGCGAGATTTGGAGCAGCGCGGGTTGTGGTAGATGGTGATCATGGGCTGGATTCGGGGCTTACGCCGTTGAAGGCTGTGACGGTTAGAAGGGTTCGGGAATTTTAACGGGTGACCTGATGACGTGACGCGGGACAACTGCGCGGCATCCGCGTTGTTTGAACCATCGGCGAGGTGGGTCGGTTTATGCGCATAAACCGACGCTGCCTTCGAGGCGAGTGGGAACAGTAACGCTGGCACCCTCAGTTCTAGTCGCACCTGAGATTTGCTCGCGCAGGCGCGATTCAAACGACAACCTATATCCCCCGCTGATGAGGCGCCGGATGCACGTTTGCCCCTTGCCGCCATGTCTGGGGAGAATCGGCGTCGGACGAATTCATGACGAATGGTCCCTCCGGGCCAATTGGCACGCGAAGTTTATGCGCATAAAGTCTGGCACCTCTCACCTCTTTGGTCGCTCAGATGCGTGCGCTCCTTTTCTCTGCACATCAGCCCGAGAATCGCGAACAGTCACCGACGACTGTGCACGCAGTGCGCGACCACTCGTTACTTTCCCTTTGCCGCCGCCGGACAGCGATCAGCAACGCTTAAGCCCCAGTCCACGCTTGCTCTGATATCCCGCAAAACCCCAGGCACACGTCCGATGCCCCTTTATGCGCATAAACCCTTTGCCGAATGGCCAATTTCCGAACTGCGCTTACGCAAATCATTTGAAATCGCAATTCAACCAGGTAAAATCCATTTGCGTCTAAAAAGAGGAGGTGAAATTTGGCGGCAGAAATCATCGCGGTAACACAGCAGAAAGGCGGGGTCGGGAAGAGCACCATCGCGATGCATCTCGGCGCTGCATTTCACGAGAAAGGCAAACGCGTTCTCGTCGTCGACGCGGATGGCCAAAACACTCTGATTCACTGGGCCAGTGCTGCCTCCGACGGCGACATCGGTATTCCGTTCGCCGTCGTCAACCTGTCCGAAGCAGGCAGCCAGATCCATCGAGAGATCAAGAAGTTCGTGGCTGATTACGACATCATCGTCGTCGACTGCCCGCCCTCCATCACCGAAAAAGTCTCGGGCGTCGTTCTGCTCGCGGCGAGCGTCGCGGTAATCCCAACTTCCTCGTCCCCTGCCGATTACTGGTCGAGCATCGGCCTCGTCAAGCTGGTCCAGCAAGCGCAGGTCATGAACGAAGACCTTCGAGCCGTGTTCCTGCTCAACAAGACTGAAGAGAAACGGATGCTGACGCGCGAACTGAAGCGCGCGCTCGAAGAACTCGGCTTCCCTCTCCTCAAGACCCAGATTCCCACGCGCGAAGCCTACAAGCAGGCAATGGCGTTAGGGCAAACGGTGCTTCAGATGAACGACCGCGGCGCGAAGCTCGCCGCGCTCGAAGTACGGGCGTGCGCCAACGAGATCGCCGCCTTGCTCCCGTGAATTTATGCGCATAAAGGACCCTGAATGAAACCGTCCCAGTTCGCCAAAGGCTTTCAAGCACGTCCCGACACGACCAGCAGCGAAAAGCGCACCGCGCTCGACCGGCTGAATGCGATCGACGGCCTGGTCGGAAACGAGGCGAAAACTCCCGTGATCGCCGGGCGGCCGATTCCGGCCGTCTTGCCGTCGCGTCTGCAGGACGCGGAGATTCCTGATCCGGACAACGAATCGGCGGCCTACCGCGCCTGGAGGCTCGAACACGGCTATCGTCCCGGCCAGATCATCGA
>NZ_JBNDMH010000004.1:0-631737 GCF_050436485.1 Paraburkholderia sp. Clong3
GTGCTGGTGAGCAGCGCATTTGCGATGGCAGCGAGCGACTCCGGTGACAGGAATCCAGTCTTGTTTGCCGCAATGACGTTACGGGAGAACTTTTCGACATCCAGTGTAGGGTCGGCGCGGCGCAACTGATGCCATTCACGCTCGATCGTCCCAACCCAGCTTTCCATTTGCACGGTGAGCAATCCCTTGGTGAAGAATGCACCTGATTCTAGCTGACCTTTTGTCGATTGCAACCTGCGGATCAGATAGAGACTGCACGAAGACCCTAGCGGTGCGATTTTTCTACATAAGTGGTTCCGCGATGAAGATCGATGGCTGCAGCGCGGTGCCCGTCATCGGAAGAGCGCGTTGAAAATACCTGGGGCAGTCAACGGGTGGTTGACTACAACGTGAAGGTCCGCGTGAAGTCGGACAACACGGGTGTCGACATTGCGAGTGTGAAGGTGTCGATGAACCCGTTCGACGAAATCGCCGTTGAAGATGCGGTACATCTGAAGGAAGCCGGCGTGGCGACGGAAGTGGCCGCCGTGTCGGCGGGCGGTCGCCCAATGTCAGGAAACGCTGCGCACGGCGCTGGCGATCGGCGCATACCGCGCGATTCTGATCGAATCGAATGAAGGCCTGCAGTCGCGAAGCTGCTGAAGGCGCTGGTCGACGAGGAGCAACCGCAACTGGTGAACCTCGGCAAGCAGGCCATCGACGACGATTCGAACCAGACGGGCCAGATGCCGGCTGCGCTGGCGAATCTGCCGCAGGCGACCTTCGCGTCGAAGGTTGTGGTGGCTGACGGCAAGGCGACGACGGTGTCGCGTGAAGTCGATGGCGACGCGGAAACGTTGTCGCTGAAGTTGCCCGTTATGTCGCAGTCCGGACGATAATATTGACTTCATCGCAACGGTGGCTGTTTTATCCCATCCATAAATTGGACGGTCTCGTAGTCACGCACGAGTTTTTCGAAACCGCGGACGACGTCGGCTTCCATCGCGTGAAGACCTTTTTCGCCTTGAAAGTTGGATCTGAAGGCTTGATTGAACCGGTTGTTCAAGTAGGAACTGACTTCCTCAATCTTTTTGGGACTCCCTGAGTTCGTGAAGAGAACTGACTTGGGTGAAGCAGCGTCATAGAAAAGGTTGTGCGGCCACTTGGGTACAAAGTTCGCGGGCCTCTCGTCGATAATCCACATGGAACCGATAAGCTTAAGCTTCCCCTTCATCCCCTTAGGCGTTATGAACGTCCACACCTTGCGCGGCAGCCGCTCCTGAAGTTCAGCCAGCTTGTGAGTATCGGCGCCAAGTGTACCTATCCGCCCTTCGTTTACATCCGATACGAAGTCTTTCCAGTAGTAGAAGATGTCCAAATCTACTCCGTTCTCAAATTGACGATTTCGGGTCAAACGTCGGGACGGTCGACTGGAGGCCGACGCTTGGCAATTCAGTTCCCAAAGGCGCCTCCAATCTTCGAATGACCGGCGCAGCGGACCTGCAGACGGTGGAAGCGGCTCGCGACACCTGGTACACCTCTACCTCTACCGCTTGAACCGTATCCGGTCGAAGCCATCCGGGCGTACCTGAAGGAACATGAGATTGCACAACCGGTGCCCTACGCATCTTCCCGAAGTCAGTGACTTCGCGCGCCGACGGCTGAAGCCGATGCAGCGTCGCCCGAGTGCGCGGCGACATCCGTTAGAGCGAGCCGGTGTCAAGCAAACAGGCGAAGTCAGGCTTGCAGCATCAGGGTGGGGTGATAGCGCCACACCTTCGGGTCGGCGCTCAGCAGGGGCATCCCCTCGTGCAGCGCCTGGGCGATCATGAGGCGGTCGAACGGATCCGCGTGATCCGCATGGAAAGGAAGCATCGAGACTGCCTCCGTATGTTCACCCGTGATCGGCAGTTCGACGAAACCGGACAGGCGGAACGCCGAGCGGGCATCGCGCGGATGCACGCGCAGGTTGCCTTTCGCATGCTTGATGGCAATCTCCCAGATCGCGGCTGCGCTGACCAGCAACGTATTGGCCGGATCCTCGATCAGGCTGGCGGCCTGCGGTGACAGCTGTGGCGCACCTTCGGCGGCCCACAGCGCGATATGCGTATCGAGCAGCACTTTCACGGAGTGAGTCCCTGCTGCGCGCTTGCCTCGAAGTCGGCGGCGATCGCGTCATCAGCGGCGTTGAACGCCTCGACGGTGGCGGGCACGGCCAGGCCGGCCAGCAGGTGCCGCGCGGCGCCGATGCGCCGCGGCGCCGCGAACGGCAGCAGCCGCGCGACGGGCGTGCCGTTGCGAGCGATGATGACCTCGTTTTCCTGGCCGACCTCCAGCCGCTCGACCAAGCTTGATAGTTTCGACTTGGCGTCGTGCATGTTGATCGTGAGCATGGCCCCACCTACGTATTAGCTAATCAATGTTAGCTAGTATGCAGGCATGGGCCGCCAAAGGCAAGCACCAGCATTACTGACAGGTCGCGGCATCGCATGGTTCAGTAGGTGTAGCGAGGCTGTCGCGCGCATGATGTAACTAGATACGTCAGAGTGATAATTTGTATTATGTCAAATCAATGCTCGAGGGAGGGCAGGCGGTCTCATTCTGCGGTCGTGGCCGCCACGTTCATGCGTCGATACAAACGAGCCGAATCGCTTCACGGGCTCGCGCAAGGAATTCTGCGAGCTGAACAGCGGCGGATATCGACGGTCGACCGTTTTCTGGCGCAGCAGTCCGCCGCGCCGGATGGAGAAAGCGTCGCCGCTACAAACCGTGCGACGCCCGATGACGAATTAGACGGCGGTCAACTGGGTGATCGGAACGGATTGACCACCGTCAGCCGGTCGAAGATGACCTGACCGTGTTGCATATCTTCGCTGTAGAGTACTTCGCAATCTTCAAGCAAAGCGAAGGCGATGATGCACGAATCGTAGAACCTGATTCCGTAGTGTTCGGCGATACGGCGTGCTTTCTTGTGGACTTCAAGCGTCAGTGGCACGATCTCGCAAAACTCCTCCACATCGCCCAGGAGAACGTTGATCTCCGGCCACGAGAGCCCCATTTTCCGCCTCATGACGAGCGTAACCTCGTTCATTACCTGCGTGCTGATGACGGGCATCGGAGCCCCCTGCACCACCAGCGCCTCGGCCCGGTCAGCCTTCGCGGCGTCGCTGGAGAACAGATAGGCAATCACATTGCTATCGACGGCAAATCGCGCCGGTGCCTCAACCGTCATTCAGCGTTTCCCCTTTCGCTGAGCGATTCCCGATCGAACTTGAAGTCGGCAGGCAGTCGTCCGCGGTACTTGCGCAGGCGCTCGATCCGCTCAGCGACTGTCGGCCTTTTGCTGACCGAGAACGCGCCGGATTGTTCGGCATAGATCTCAATGTCGTCGCCCTCCTTCAAACCCAGTGCATCGACGACGCTCGCGGGCAGCCGGACGGCAAGGCTGTTGCCCCATTTAGCGACTTGCATCATTATCTCCAATAGATATACATTAACCGTATTGTATATCCAACCCAATGCTTTTCAAGTGCGAAGACGGTTCTGATGATTGCCTCGCGGGCGACTATCCGTGCACGTCGCTCCCAAGCGCAGGCTCATGCTTCGGCGAGCCCAACGGCATACCGCCCCCCGAGGGGTCTTTTTGGTCTCAGGTGCAAGAGGGGCCCCACCTGATCGACGCCTATCTACCTTCGAGGTCCCGTCCGGCCGCGTGATCCACAGCGCGGTATCGACTGGCGGCAGTTCGTGCGTGTCGAACTGGACATCGACGACCGCGCCGCGCACGGCGCTCACGCGCCCGCTTGCGGCGACCGTAGCCGTGGGCGGTGCGGTGTTCTGACAGGCTTTGCTCGCGGCTATCGGCACCTCGCGCTCTCCACGCTCAGGTCAGCAATGCACTCACGATAGCGGTGTGCCCCGCATCAAAACTGATCCTGATCAAAGCTTGTGGCATTGCCTGCGCGTGAACCTCGCGGAGATCCGCACGGCGGCCGAATCATGCTCCGTTGACGACGATCAAGCCTCGAGCGCGCGGGCCCCTATGCTGTCGATGCGCGTCGTCACCGTCACGCACGCACCTGCAGCAAGGGCACCATGAGATCCGCACCGATCGCTTCAATTCTGTTCGCGCTGCTTCTGATGTGCGCATGTCGGTCCAGTTCGATGCCGGGCGCCGATCAAGAAGTCGACGCAGCGTTCGCCGACGTGCTTGACCTCTACAACGAACGTCTTGATCTGACAGCGCAAGCATCTGGCGGCCGACGCGCCAACGCTTGCGCAGGTGAACTCCGCCGCGCGCGTATACGCTGCGCCGGATGGTCGAGCGGGTGCTCGGATCCGCGGTTCAACCGTACATCGAATGCGATTCCCTCGAGCTTAGCCTGCTGCTCGTGTAGCAAGCGACCCGGCGATGCGAGTGGCCGACATCAATGGCGAACTCTTCGCGGCGTCAGGTGAGCAAAGCCGCACGGTCTCGAGCAGGTCAAAGTCGCGGTGCAGGCGGTCGAGCAGGGCAGCTGTCGGGTTCAAGCAGGGGCAGACTACGACCATCGCCTCGATCGAGAGCCTTCTTCGGCCCCAGCATTGCAGGCAGTACGTTCGTTGGACGGCGCTCTGCCGAGTGCGCCAATGGAGATTCATGGCCGTCGGCCAACGGCGGGCGGCGTCACTTTACCGGCACGTTTAGGAGCGCATCGAATGCCAGCCCGCTGCTGCCCTCGCCTCGCCCGGTTTGACGCACAACGCGTAGCCACGTGTAAACGCTGCCGTCGGTCCACCGCGTCCGCTCGAACGCCTGGAACAGGCGCGCACCGGCCCGCGATACTTCTTCCTCATGCACGAAATAGGGCTGCGCGGGGACGGCGTCCAAGCCATCGCGCATGAGCACGGCGCGCGGCTGCACCTTGACCGGTGGATCGGGATCGCCTTCCAGGATTCGAGGCAGCGCCGCGCGTTGGACTTGGATCTCGCGATTGCTCCCGGGAACGTGGACCGGAATGAAGGGGATCCAGTTCTCTGGAACCGTGCTCATCACCGTGTAACGGATCGGCGCCTTTGCCGGGGGCGGCGGCGGCGGTCCGCCGAGCCGCGCCGCCAGCTGCGCTTCGAGGAACGCGCGCGTCTGCCGGGCGGCCTCGATGCCGCGCTTGGGCTCGCCGGTCGCAAGCGGAATCGCCGTCTCAATGCCCCAGACCATGTTGGCAACTTCGTCGCGCACCATCATGACGTCTTCGACTGGGGCGCTGCGCTGGATTTTGGCAAGCGTCGGGGGCAGCAGGAGGCTGGTGTCCGCGACCGCGCCCGGCTTGTTTCGGGTGTCGATTGTGAACATGCTCCAGCGCTGCCAATCAGTATCGGCGCCGCTTCCGGCCGCCACGATCCAGAAGCGCTCGTTGAACACGTTGGTTACGACGAGGCCATCGACCGTGGCCACCGCGCCCGAAGGCAGCGTGAACGGGATAACGAGCCAGTCGTTCGAGTAGACCAGGGCAAATTCCATGAACAGGAGTTTCGCAAGGTCGGTGGTGGCGGCGTCAATGTCCCCGAAGTTGGTGCGGTTGTCCTCGAACGTCCACCAGCGGGTGTTCGGCATCCCGGCGAAGGACACAGGGATGGGGATCATCGCCCGCGTTATCTGCGGCGGAAACCCAGTGACGTTGGAATTCGGGACCGGATCGAGCGCCGCGATGGAGGCATCGACGTCGAAGCTGTACCAGTCCAGCCGGTCCTGATAGAACTCATCAGCCACATAGACTTTCTCGGTGCCGTCTGGCTCGGGGGCGGATGCCGCGAACTGGTATTCGAGCCGCGTCGGTGCCCAAGCATTGTCGCCCGAAGGCGGCGGCTGCATCAGAAGTCGCCCGAACCAGGCGATGAAGCGCACTCCGGCATTGTCGATTGCCGCATGGTCGGCTGCAGCGATGCCCGCAATGCCGTCATAGGCATGGTTGGCGGGATTGGCCGCAAGAAGTTGCAGGAGCGCACCGCCATCCATTGCTCGCCCGGCGACGGCGGCAAGGAACTGCCACACTTCCTGATGGGCGCAGCGGTCGGCATCTTCCTGCTTCGTCGGATCGGGTGCGGCGATCGGGTAGGCGTTGACGAAGGCGTCCCGGAACGGGCCGATGCCAGCAATCAGTCTCAACCATTCACGACCCAAGGCGAGGCGTAGGTCGAACGCCACAGGCCTGCCGGCGACAGTTAGGGGAATCGGCCTCCGTTCGACCTTGGCCTCGAGCGGCACATCCTCTTCAAAAAGCTGCGTCGATCCAGCGTCAGGACGGTACTTGGTGAGCCGCGTCAGGGCGATCTGCAGCTTGGCAAAGGTCGGCGAACCCGCGTCGGAGCCGCGAAATTCGCCCATCTGCCATTGCTTGGTCAGCATCCAGAGAGGATCCCGGATCTCTGCGCGCAAAGCGCGCTCGAAGCTCGGCGTGCGCGGCCGCGCTTCAAGTCGGTTCCAATGTGTGATGGTTGGGAAGAGCCGCTGCTGCAGCGCCGCGACGAGCGGACCCACCGACAGAGAACTAGGCATTGTAGGTAGCTCCCAAATTCCGCAACGCGTCATTCGCGACGCCGAGGCTCGTGCCGATCGAAATGGCGTAGAGCGTCACCGCCATCGTGGTGGCTGGCAGCAGCGGCGCATAGGGCGTCATGTCAAGCTGCGTCGGCTCTACTGCACGCTTCTTGGCAAGATCCAATGTTTCATGCAGGGCGCCCACGAGGTCGTCCCACTGCCACTGTCCCGACGCCGAGGCTGGGGTGACAACGAGGATGGTCTGCGGCGGTTCGTTGTCCGGACGGGTAAAGTTGAAGGTAACGCCCGTGTCCCGGTCCGTGTCCGGAATGACCTCGCTCCACTCGTCGAAGAGCAGGCCGCATTGGTGTGCCGACCTGTCGAAGGGCGTCGCGTAATGCGCCGTATAGAGGAGGCGGTCGCTTGCAATTGTGTAGTCGGGCCGGAACTGCAAGGCCAGCCACGGCGCGGTGGCCTCGAAGGGTAACTGAATGGGCAGGAGTGGCGGCTCTGTCCGGCCAAGGGCGCTGGCCAGGGTCACGATGGTCTCCCAGGCCCGTATCATCGGACGCACCCGCGCCGCGCCGCAGAACCACTCCTCGACTGGGAATTCGATCTTTGCCGTCGTCTTAAGCCAATCGAGCAGCGCGCCTCCAGTCGACGCGGTGACAGCATTGTCCCATTCGTCGGCTTGCACCGCGGCAAGGCCGAATTCGGGGATAAGCGCGAAATCGTCGCCGAGCAAAGCTTTGGCGGCGGCCTGCAGCGCTTCGACCTTGGCGGTCGCCGCCGCAGCTGCATCATGCGCGTCCAACTGAGTCTGGACGGCTTGGCTTCGCGCGGCGATCGCCGCCCGATGCGTGGTCAGGTTGGTTGCAAGGTCATTGGCGAGCGCTACCGCACGGTCCGTGTAGGGCTCGAGATCAAAGGGCTGGAGATCCCATTGCGTTACCGGCAGCAGCGCCGCGACGGCGTTGAGGAACACGCCAAACGTGGAGCCCGGCATCATGCGAATCGCAGCGAACTGATCGCGGCGTGCGACGAAGGACGCACGCTTCGCGTCGAGGTCTCCTCGCAGCGTTGCCGGCAGCGGCGGCAGCGGCTCCACTTGCGTGTCGATGTCGGCTTCGGCGGCGAGTAGCGCTTTGAACCGATCGTCGTCGCTCGTGGCGGCGGGGAGCGCGTCGTAAGACGTGATTTTCGCATCGAAGTCGAGAAGCTTGGCATTCCACCGGGTGAGGAGTTCGGCCACTTGCGCCATGATATCGGCGACGGCCCGCTGTCGCCAGGCAGAGGCAAACCCCCAGCCCGAAAGCGGGATGTTGAAGCGGGCCGCCCGCTCAAGTAGCGCCACAGCGCCATCAAGAAGCTCATCGATCCCCGCGAGGATCGCGGCCCGAGTGGCCGGCAGGTTGGCGAGGAGCGCCTTGAGAGGCGCGAGATAGGCGTCGATGTCCGCCGCAAGCGCGTCGAACTGCGTCTTTGGCGTCTGAATCCGGGCGCGATCGGCAAAGACTATGGCATCGTCGACGGACTTCGCCTTGTTTTGCAGAAGGACATCGGTTGCGCGCAGGGCCCGCGCCCCGGCGATCAGCGTTTTGAGCGCACGGACGAGCGCCATGATCTCGAAGATGCTGATCCGGTACCCACGAAGATCGTCACCGACCAGTTGCGCAGCTACCCGACGGCCAAGGCGCTAGTGCCCGAACTGGCGGGTGTCAAGCATGTGTTTGTGAAGGCCTGCGCGCGGGTGAATAACCGCGCTGAGAATAGCCATCAACCGACCCGCCGACGTGAGCACCAGATGCAGGGTTTTCGCGACCCGCGGCGAACGCAAACGTTTCTTTCCCGCTTCGGACCTATTCGCCAACACTTCGCCTTGCCCCGCCACCGGATGAAGGCGCCCTGCCACCGAGACCAACTCAGGCCCGTTTGCTCGCATGGTACGACTGGGCAGGCGTGCAAACCGCCTTCGCAAATTGATGGGAGAACCTACGGTTTAGTGAAGTTGACCCAGAAAAACGGACATCTATCCTTTGGAGAAGGAGGTGCCGATTATGGGCAAGCATCGTACCCCGTACCCGAATTGGTAAGGAGCGTCGCCTGCCGCTGATGGCATGATCCCGTGCCATCATGGGCTGACATGCCACCATCGTCGTACGGAGAAAGTCATGAACGCCATTGCCCGCATCGGTGTAGATCTTTCCAAAAACGTGATGCAAATCCATGCTGTCGATCATATGGGCCGCGTTGTGGTCCGCAAGGCCGTCACGCGCGCAAACTTCCTCAACTGGTTCGTCAACGTCCCGCCGTGCCTCGTCGCCATGGAAGCATGTAGTGGCGCCCATTACTGGGCGCGGCGGCTGCGTGAACTCGGGCATGAGGTACGCCTGATTCCTCCACAATTCGTGGCGCCTTACCGCAAGGGCGGCGCTCGCATGAAAAATGACGCCCTCGATGCCGAGGCGATATGCGAGGCGGCCAGTCGTCCCCACATGCGGTTTGTGCCGCCCAGGTCACCCGCGCAGCAGGGCGTGCTCGTGCTGCACCGCCTGCGCAGCGGCTACGTCGAGGAGCGAACTGCCCTTGTAAATCGCATCCGCGGCCTGCTCTCAGAATTCGGCGTGTTCATCCCGCAGGGCATCCACCGGCTGCATTCTCTCTTTCTTCAGCATGTTGAAGACGCCAGCAATGAGCTTCCCGGTATTGCCCGAGAAGCATTAATGCGCGCCTGGCAGCACTGGCATGCCCTCGATCTCGAGATAGCCTGGTTTGACCCATCTCGTTATACAGAAGTGTCGTAGCCGTCGCGCAAGATCTGGATGGTGATCACAGCATCCATGACCCGCTGCATGCCGATCCACAGTGTCTTCGCGCCGGGTTCGCCATCGCCTTTGCGGCCCAGAAAGCCGCCCAGTGACGCAATCATCCGTGTCATCTGGTTCAGCGTCGGTAGCTTTGGGGGACGCGGTTTCTTCGAGAGCACATGAGCGCCATGTATCTCGTCAGCAGCGAAGAACAGCGACGCGTCCAGCTCCGGACACGTCCTGCCCAGGCGCATGAGCCGTGCAATACGCCACGAGACGACCATGTACAGCACGAGCGCCTTCTCCACCCGCTCCATCTGCGAGAGCTGCAGCGCCTCAACCCGGCAGGCGTTCTTCAGTACATTGAAGAACATTTCTATTTCCCAGCGCGCGCGGTACCAGTCGACGAGCTCGATGAGTGCATCCGCATCGCCCGCCTGGCGGTTGGTCACAAGACGCCAGATGACGGGTTTCACGCCCGCTGGCGCCTGCACCTCATACGCCTCGACGCAGGTGAGCGTGACACCGGCGCGCCCGGGCAGCGTGATGCGCTGGCTACGCAGTTCCTGCTTCACTTCACGCGCCTTGCGCCCGCTGCGCCCGGGCAGCACGAAGCTGATATGGCCAAGTACGTTACTCGCTTGCACCTTTTCCCACAGCTTTTCTTCGTCCTTCAAGGCACGATTGTGCTGCGACCGGATCAGCCAGTCCGCCGGTTCACCCAGTTCCTGCGCCCGCTGCATGAGCGCGGCGATGTCGCCTTCACGATCGGCCACATACACCAGTCGCGTGTCAGCCAGGGCCCGCGCCTGTTCGGCCACGATCTCGTAACTTTCAATCCACCGTGCACTTTCCCTGACACCGCCACGACTGCCATTTGCGTCGCGTGGCTCGCGCGCTCACATCCAGGAATTGACCATTCCCAGCGGCTCGCGATCCGGTGTCACCGCATAGGTCGCGTGAAGATACATGCCCACCTGTGCTTCGTAACTGAGCGGGCCAGCCCCCTCGATGTCCTGACCGTTAAAGTTCAGCTCTGTCGTATCGGCAATGCACAGCACCACCGGCAACTGGCCCATGCGCGTCGTGGTGCGATCCCAATGCGGCTGCATCATGTCGCGCCAGTCGATGCGCTCGTTGCCCAGAAAGCGATACGCCGCCATGGTTTCGGCCCAGCCGTCGCAGGCGCCTGGGATGCTGGCCGTGGGCCGCGAAGCAAACCGTTTGACCAGCTCCTTCGCCCGCCGGTCTCGTCGTGGATCGCCCAGGTCCAGCGTTTCGAATTCCTCATCCACCCATGCCTCCGCGTCGTCTCGCATCATCATGCCGAAAATACGAGAGTAAACGCGAAATCCGCATCGTTTACAGCTCTTTGTCCGCACTACTTCACCGCGTGTCGCCCGGAGGTGACACGCTTACTTGTGTATAACGAAATGGGTTTGACCGCCTCATTGCAGCACACGCACGCGAGGACGAGCACGCCGCGCGCTGCATGGATATGTGCGGCGTTGGCCCACTTACCGCGTCGGCCACGGTGGCCACGATTGCTGATGTACATCAGTTCAAGAACGGTCGCCAGATGGCAGCCTGGCTTGGCACAGTACCCAAGCAAAAGAGCAGCGGCGGCAAATGTCGGCTCGGGCGCATCACCAAGCAAGGCAATGGCTATCTGCGCACGCTACTCTTTCAGAGCGCACGTGTGGCGGTCCTTGGCGCACACCGACGCAATGATCGGCTCTCGCGCTGGATCGTCCAGCTGCAGGCTCGCGTGGGTTACTACAAGACACTGGTCGCGGTAGCCAACAAACATGCGCGCATCCTATGGGCAATCCTCGCGAAGGGTGAGAAATTTGATCCGGCTCATGCACCTGTCCGACAACGACCAAGTGCTGATGCGTGAGGGTCGATCAACAGTTTCGTCTCCAACAACTTCCACCTAGGAATGCAACGGCAACGATAGCGACAGGTAAGACCGGCAGCAGGCGAACTCGAAAATTCCCCAGGCGCTACACATCGTGTATTCGCCGTTACCCGGATGGAGTCCTGCTGCGCGGTTACTATCCGGGCCCGGGCGCGCACCAATCGCATCCATAAAAGGCCGTTTATAGGTGTGCAGTCTTTCCGCCGCTCAACGCCCGTTCGTCTCGACCCAGGAAACATGATATGAACTAAACCCGCAAAAATAACCTTCCCAAACTGCGACGCTCCTTATAGGCGGAATTTCGGGCACAAATGGTCGAGCTGGTGAAGGCCGGACGCAGGCCGGAGGAACTGGAAAAGGAGTTCGAGCCAACTGCACAGACCATCTACAACTGGGTGGCGCAGGCTGATCGCGACACAGGTGTGCGGCATGACGGTCTGACCACAGCCGAACGGCAGGAGCTCACTCGGTTGCGTCGTGAAGTCCGGCAACTGAAGATGGAGCGCGACATCCTCTCTCACGCGGCAGCCTGGTTCGCGAGGGAGACGGGATCCATTCCACCGAAGGGCGGTACGGATTCATGAAAGCGAACCGGGCCCGCTGGCCCATTGCGATGATGGCGCGGCTGCTCGGCGTCTCGACGAGCGGCTATTACACGTGGCTGGTGCGTGAGCCCGCGATGCACACACGCAGCGATGCGCAACTGCTCTCGCGCATCCGCACGCTACATGCGAGCTCGCGCGGCACGTATGGGGCACCGCGTATCCATGCGCAGCTCGCGCGCGAAGGCGTGCAGGTGGGGCGCAAGCGGGTGGCGCGCCTCATGCGTATGGCGGGTCTGTGCGGGGCAAGCCGGCGGCGCTGGCCGCGCACCACACGGCCACGCGCAGGCGCCCGGCGGGCGCCTGATCTGGTGCGCCGGCACTTCAGTGCCGACGCGACAAACGTGCTGTGGGTCGCAGATGCGACCTATGTACCCACTGGTGAAGGATTCCTCTATCTGGCAGTCGTGCTGGATGTGTTCAGCCGTCGCATCATCGGCTGGGCGATGTCCAACCATCTGGACACCGAACTGATGTTACGCGCGCTGGACATGGCGTTGCAGCAACGACGCCATGACGGTGTGATTCTACATTCCGATCAAGGCTGTCAATACACGTCCATTGCCTTTGGACGGCGCTGCCGCGAAGCAGGCGTACAGCCGTCGATGGGCACGGCCGGCGATGCCTATGACAACGCGATGTGCGAGTCGTTCTTCGGCACACTCGAAGCCGAACTGCTCTGTCGCGAACACTTCGCGACCCACGAACAGGCACGGCGGCGTCTGTTCTCGTTTCTGGAGAGCTGGTACAACATACGCCGCCTGCACAGCAGCATCGGCTACTGTTCGCCGCTCGAGTTCGAAAACCTGCATGCGCAAGGTCAAAGCTTATCGACGCGCGGGTTGTCCACCGCCAGGCAGCGTCGTGGTCGTGACAGGCGACCCGCCGCCCGGCCGTGGACAACCCGCGATTCAACCTTATCGGGAGGTGCCACACCGCATTAAACTCAACTGCAAATCTATCCGTCGAACCGGGTCAACCTCATAGCGGAAAGTATCAAACCATTCTACTCAGATTGACAAAGCCTAATCACGGTTAAAGTGACTCACTTTCAGAAGCGCGTCAGCTGCGGGCACTCTGACAGTGAGACAGCCGTTAATCCGCCCGCGCATCGCGCATCAGCCGATGCGCGGTACGCTCAGTAGTTAACTACCGTGCGAATCGATTCGCCGTTGTGCATCAGGTCAAACGCCTCGTTGATTCCGCTCAGCGGCCTGGTATGCGTCACAAATGGTTCAAGCTGAATTTTGCCGCTCATTGCGTCTTCGACCATGCCGGGCAGCTGCGAACGTCCCTTCACGCCACCAAACGCAGTGCCCAGCCAGCGCCGTCCTGTCACAAGTTGAAAAGGACGCGTTGAGATTTCCTGACCCGCGCCAGCCACGCCAATGACGACGGACTGTCCCCAGCCGCGGTGCGCACACTCTAAGGCGGCCCGCATCACGTTCACGTTGCCGATACATTCGAAGCTGTGGTCCACACCCCAAGTGGTCATCTCGACGATGACCTGCTGGATGGGCTTGTCATAGTCTTTCGGATTGATGCAGTCCGTCGCACCGAAGACATGTGCCAGTTCGAACTTCGATGGATTGGTATCAATTGCGATAATACGACCAGCTTGCGCGAGCTTCGCGCCTTGGATGACGGCAAGTCCAATGCCTCCAAGCCCGAAGACAGCGACGGAGTCGCCGGGTTGCACCTTCGCCGTGTTCTTCACGGCACCAAGGCCAGTGGTCACACCGCAACCCAGCAAGCAAACCTGCTCCGGATTCGCGTTCGGGTCAATCTTTGCGAGCGAGACTTCGGCGACAACCGTGTACTCAGAAAAGGTCGAGCAGCCCATGTAGTGATGGATGGGTTGACCATTGTAACTAAAGCGCGTAGTACCGTCCGGCATCACGCCCTTGCCTTGGGTTGCGCGCACCGAAACGCACAAATTCGTCTTGCCGCTCTTACAGAAGAGGCACTCTTCGCACTCCGCCGTGTACAGAGGAATAACGTGGTCGCCCGGTTTGACGCTCGTCACATCTTCGCCGACTTCGACGACGATTCCGGCTCCCTCATGCCCAAGCACGACTGGAAACAATCCTTCAGGGTCGTCTCCGGAAAGGGTGAATGCATCGGTATGGCATACGCCCGTGTGAGTGATTTTGACGAGCACCTCACCTTTGCGGGGCGGTTCTACATCAATCTCGACGATTTCGAGAGGCTTGCCAGGTGCGAATGCGACTGCGGCTCGTGATTTCATAAAGACCTTAATGACGGTGACGAGTCGACAATGGTCTGACTCGACTAGCGATGTAGGGCAAACGAGGGAAACGGCCTCACATTTGAGGCGATGCGCCGCTTGCCCGACGTTTTACACGCGAGAGCTTGCGGTGACGCGGACCAGGTCCCCGTCTGTTTCGTGCACCAACCGTGATGACGGAGGCCGAGAGCTGAACATCACTGTCTCCCGGCGGAACAATACATCCAAAAAACGGAACTTCCAAGTTCCAAAATAAGCGAGAAGGAGTAGGTATTTTCCCTGTGCATCGGCTGAGGATGGGTGCCTATTCATCGATTTATGTCTTGAAATCGATGATCTATGTCGAAATGTTTGTGCCATTCCACAAAATTTTGATGAACGAAATCTGCTGACGCCGGGTTCCTGCGTCGTTCAGGCCCAACAAATGCCCCGTTGCTGCGCGGAAAGCATGTCTTCACATCTAGGCACGCGATGATGTTCCGAAAAATGGCTGTACCCGTTTCCACTAATCGGGATTGTGTTGACTTTGATTTTTGATAAACGTTTAATCTTCCCACGGGGTTTGCAGCGTCTGGAGCGGCCACCGGAAAGGCGAAGAATCGTTTCGACACTTGTGAGGTGACCAAATGTTTAAGAAGTACGTCATGCAAGCTGTACTGGTGGGTGTTGCGTGCGCAGCATCGGCGTCCGCTCTTGCCGGCCCAACGTTGGACCAAATCAAGAGCAGTAAGGAAATCACGCTCGGTTATCGTGAGGCATCCGTCCCGTTTTCTTACATTGATCAGAACCAAAAACCGGTAGGTTTTTCTCTCGACCTCTGCGCCCATGTCGTCGACGAGCTGAAGAAGTCGCTCAACCTTCCGCAGCTCAACGTCAAATACCTTCCGGTCACTGGCGCGAACCGAATTCCGCTCATTCAGAACGGCACGGTCACCATCGAGTGCGGCGGCACCTCCAGCAGCGCCCAACGCCTGCAGCAAGTCGGCTTCTCCGTCGCCACCTTCGTAAGCCATTCGATGTGGCTGACCAAGGCCGACAGCGGTATCAAGAGCGCGGCGGACCTGAAAGGGAAAACCGTCGTCGTGACGCAAGGTTCGAACGCCGTGCAACTTGCCAAAGAGGTAAGCGAAAAGAATGGTCTGGGCCTCAACGTCGTCCAGGCGCATGACCATGCCGAGTCGATGCTGATGCTTCAATCGGGCCGGGCCGCGGCATTCATGGAAGACGACATCCTCCTGGCGGCGAAGAAGGCCGAAGCGCAAAACCCGGGCCAGTACAAGTTCCTTCCGGACTCGTACAACACGCTCGTCTATGGCCTGATAGTTCCGAAGAATGACCCTGAGTTCAAAGCCATTGTTGATAAAACTCTTAGCAACCTGATGGCGTCGGGTCAGTTCGTCCAGATTTACAACAAGTGGTTCGAGAAGCCGATTCCGCCGAACAACACGAATCTGAACTTTCCAGTCTCCACTGACCTGAAAGAGCGCATCGCCCATCCGAGCGACAAGCTCCCCGCCTGATTGCCAGGCACCTGAATTTGGGGAGAACGGAACATGAGCTTCCTCTTCGAACAAACCACCGACGGCAACACGTACTTCGCCTGGCTCATGTCCGGCTTGTTGTGGACGATTGTGCTGTGGGTGACCGCCGGTGTCGCGGCATTCGCTATCGGTGTTGTGGTCGGCTCGTTCCGTACGGCTCCATCGCTCATCCTGCAGGCAATTGGGCGGTGTTACGTTCAGGTTTTCCGGAATATCCCGCTCATTGTTCAGGCGTTCCTCTGGTACTTCGTTTTCCCCGAAATCGTGCCGGCGTCTTTCGGCAACTACATAAAATCGGTGCCGCCGCCGTGGGCGAGCTTCGTCCCTGCGGTGATTGCACTAAGCCTCTATACCGCGTCGCGTGTTGCCGAACAGATTCGCGCTGGCATCAAAGCACTGCCGGACGGGCAGCTCAAGGCCGGCCACGCACTTGGCATGAGCACGTTTCAGTCGTATCGCCTTGTGCTCATCCCTCAGGCGCTGCGCATCACGGTGCCAACCTTGACCAGTGAAGCTCTGGGACTGCTGAAGAACACGTCCGTAGCGTTGACGATTGGACTGCTTGAGTTGACGGCACAAGCGCAGCAAATCAACGAGTTCACGTTCAAGACCTTCGGCGCGTTTGGCAGCGCAACCATCATCTATCTCGTAACGGCTTTGCTGGTCTACCAGGTGGCGGCGCTCATCGAGCGTTTCGTCGAGATTCCCGGCACCAGCACGACCGCCTCGCGTGGCTAAGGAGTACGACATGCATTTCGATTTCCAGGCCATCGCGAGAGCCTTCCCGTTTCTGATGGACGGACTTGCGTTCACGCTCGAGTTGACAGCAGTCGCATGCATCGGGGGGCTCATTCTCGGTACCGGGATGGCCGTCATTCGGCAACTGCAAGTCCCTGTGGCTTCGAAAATTATCAGCGCCTACATCACGCTGATGCGATGTATTCCACTGATTCTCGTCCTCTTTTGGTTCTTCTTTCTCGTGCCGCTTGTGCTTGGTCATCTGTCGGCGGCAGGCCGGCCGATTCCCTTAGGCCCAAAGATAACTGCCTTTGTGACGTTCACGATGTTTGAGGCGGCTTACTACGCTGAAATCGTGCGCTCGGGCTTCAAGGCAATCAACAAGGGCCAATACGAAGGGGCGAAGGCGCTTGGGTTGTCGACGGCGACGATGTACGGCTCGGTCATCATCCCCCAGGTCCTGCGCGCGACGGCACCAATTATTGTCACCCAGACCATCATTCTGTTCCAGGACACGGCACTCGTGTACGTGCTGTCGCTCAACGACTTCCTCGGCACGGCCGCGAAGATTGCGCAACGTGACGGAAAGCTGGTCGAATTCTACACGTTTGTCGCGTTTGTCTATCTGATTCTTTGCTCTGCGGGCTCCGAACTCGCCGAGCGCCTGCGCCGCAAGACACCGGGCACGGCGCGTCGGGCGAAGTCTTTTCGTGCCCTTGGTCTTCCCCGTCCTTGAATAAACAGTGTTCGTGTCGAGGTCAAGCATGCAAGCAGAAGCAACATCTAACGAAATCATTGTCACGGTCTCGGGGCTTGAGAAGAGCTACGGTGACCACCGCGTTTTGAATGGCATCAATCTGTGCGTCAAGCGCGGGGAACGAATCGTCATCTGTGGGCCGTCGGGTTCGGGCAAGTCCACGTTTATCCGGTGTATCAACGGTCTCGAAACTTTCGAGAGCGGTACCGTCGCGGTGAAGGACCCGGAGACGGGCGAACAGCTCACCAAGCTCTCGGACATTCGTCGTGAGGTGGGCATGGTCTTCCAGAGCTTCAACCTGTTCCCGCATATGACCGTCCTGCAGAACTGCATGCTTGCCCAAATCAAGGTGCGCAAGAAGCACAAGAATGCCGCGCGCGACCGTGCGATGCACTTCCTGCAGAAAGTACGCATCGCCGAGCAGGCGCACAAGCATCCCGGGCAACTCTCTGGCGGTCAGCAGCAGCGAGTCGCAATTGCGCGCGCGTTATGCATGACCCCCTCGGTGATGTTGTTCGATGAGCCGACCTCAGCGCTCGACCCGGAAGTCGTGCAAGAAGTGCTCGACACCATGGTCGGGTTGGCCAAGGACGGCATGACGATGTTGTGCGTCACGCACGAAATGGGCTTTGCACAGGCTGTGGCCGACCGCGTCATCTTCATCGACGGCGGAAACATCGTCGAAGAAGCGCCGCCTTCCGAATTTTTCTACAAACCCAAGCACGAGCGTGTCCGTGCATTCCTGAGCCGCGTCCATGGCCACGGCGACAAAGTCGCCGCGTGACATGCTCAGAGATTTCGACAAAGTGAGACAAGCAAATGATTTCGCCCGAAAAACTCGCCGCCGTTCGTGAACAGTTTCCTGTCACCAAGCGTCAGCTCTACCTCGATTCCGCTCATCAGACGCCGTTGTCGCTGAGCGTCCGCGAAGCACTGTTGTCGTTCCTGAACGAGGGCTATGAAATGGCCGGTCCGAAGCCGGTTTGGGTACGCCGCGCCGAAGAAACACGTGCGAACGTAGCGCGGTTCTTCAATGCGTCGCCATCGGAAATCGCGTTCACGAAGAACACGTCGGAAGGCCTGAACATCGCCGCAAACGCGGTGCCGCTCGAGGCAGGCGACAACGTGGTGCTCATCGAAGGCGACCACCCCAACAACGCGTACGCCTGGCTGAACCTGAAGCGCAAGGGTGTGGAAGTTCGCTTCGCTCCGCTCAAAGACAACGAAGTCGCGACGGCGAAGACGTTCGAGCCGTTCATCGACGAGCGGACCAAGGTCGTCACGCTCTCGCACGTCACATTTCACGCTGGTCAAGTGCACGACCTGACGAGCATCGGCAAGCTGTGCAAGGAGCGCGGCCTCTATCTCGTCGTCGATGCGATGCAGTCTGTCGGCGTCATTCCGCTCGACGTCAAGGCGTTGAATATCTCTGTGCTGGCCGCCGGTACTCACAAGGGGCTGCTGGTTCCGCAGGGTCTCGGCGTGCTGTACGTTGCAGACGGTCTGGACCAGTTGCAACCGGCTTACGTCGCCATGTCGAGCATGCTGAATCCTCCGGCCGACTATATTGCGCGCCCTGAAGACATTGCTGTTCGAAAGGACGCGCTGCGATTCGAGTTCGGCAATGTGAACCTCCCGGACTTGCATGCTCTGGACGCAGCAATCAGGCTTATCGATAGCGTTGGCGTGCCGGAGATTCAACAGCATGTGAACGAGCTGGGCGATACGCTGCTGGCGAAACTGGATGAACTCCGCGTGAGCGTCGTCGGCCCGCGCGAGCGCGGTCAGCGGAATCACATCTATGTTCTTGATTTGCCGGTCGAGATGTGGGCGGACTACTTCGCGCGCAACGACGTTCGAGTCTCTCCGGAGCGCGGTGGCATCCGGGTGTCGCTGGCTATGTTCAACACCGCGGAAGACATCGAGCGTCTCGCTTCGGTGATTCGGGCAGGTCAGAAAGAGAACATGCAGTCTGTCGCTCTACAGCTCGACTGATTGAACGGCGCCGCCCGTACAGTCCCATGGCGGTCGTCGCGGAGGAGTGAGCCGTCCTTTCGGGGACGGTTATTTCTAGAACCATTGATGTTGTCCCTTTGTGCAATGGCGTGTTCGGCATTCTTCGAATAGCTCGGTGGCAATTTCGGTGAGCGCGCGGACAGTCGTTCCCTGGTGGCCCGCGCAGGCACTCCGGCCGCCGACGACAACGTTCACACGGATTTGCAAGCAGCGGTGGCTTGAATTGACTTCGATATGGACCAACAGGGTCCCGCCGGAGGCCCGCGATGGAGCACATCGCACAGTGGTCAGCCAGCAAACTGGACTCGCGGCCGCGATGCGCCACTCGGAATCGAACAGGTTTCCGGCCGACGCGAAACATGGACTGAAGCAGCCAGGCCGAAGTGCCGTTTCTTGACGGTCCTTGCAGCTCCTGTGCTCGCGTCTTGGAGAATGGCGCGCGCGTCGCTGCATCGGACACGCGCGGGGACGGATGGGCTGCAGCGTACCAAGCGGGAAAGAATTAAGGGCTACCCCAGAGGTCACCCTTAATTGTTTCAGGACCGCTTGCGCCGAGGCGACTTCACTTCAGGCTCGTCTTCGGCGTCTGCCGAACCGACCGTGCTTAGAATCTTAGTAATGCGCAGCGAAGCCGCTTGCATCATCGGCACGAGAAGGGTGACCTCTTCAAGGGACTTTCGAGCTTTTGGAGCCGAAATGCTTAGGCACGCGATAACGCGTCCGTTAGGGCCAGAGATGGGAATCGCGGCGCCCACAACGCCGATTGCAAACTCTGAGTCGTTAGTCGCGTAACCCTGCTTGCGCACTTGCTCAATCTCGAGCCGAAGCCGGTCCGGGTCAACAATTGTGTACGGCGTGATTGGTTCCCAGGGACCGCTCAGCATGTAGGCGTCAAGCTGCTTCTTCTCCATATTCGCAAGGAACACGCGCCCGCTGGACGTGCAGTGCGCCGGCGCCCGATGACCCTTCTGGAAATTCAGGGTCAGCGGTGAGTTGCCAATAGCGCTGTCGATGTAGACCACTTCAGAGCCGCGCATCACGCCCAAGCTGACCGTCTCAGCGGTCCGACGAGACAATTCCATCAAGAGCGCGTGTATCGGTCCATGAGATGTTGATGCCGCAAGAATGTTGGTTGCGAGTTCGAGAAGGCGCGGGCCCACCTGGTAGCGGCCGCGTTCCATACCGTGCTCGAGAAAACCAAAGTCTTCAAGATTGCTCACCAGCCGGTGAGCAGTGGTCTTGGGAATGCCCAGCGCCGTCACGATGTCTGAAGTCGTTACGCGGCCAAGCTGAGCCGTCATCTCGATGATGTGGAACGCGCGCTCAGTTGGCGAAACTTCCGGCTCTGGCGTGTCAGGAATCGGGATGTCAACCTTATGCATGGCTTTCGTAGTCTCGCGCTCTTCAGGCAAGCCGGAGCGCTTACTCCAGGCGATATGTACGGTGTGTGGACGCATAAGAATACCCGAAATATTTAAGTGCCTGAGCAACCAGAAGGGTTGCTCAGGCATTTTTTTAGGGTTTATTGAACGGTTTTGGGAACCGGCAAACTGCACCCTCGCTCGGTTCACAGCTGACCGGTATTTCAGGGGTCAGCTGAGAACGAGGTTGGTTTTCGGGAACGGTGAGCGCCAACGGGTCCAGAATTCGGTCGAGGTCTGCCTTCGACAAGAGGCCGTGAGCCAAGACGAGGTCATAGACCGGTGCACCGGTTTCCAGCGCTTCCCGGGCAATCTTGGTTGCATTGGCGTAGCCGATATAGGGATTCAACGCGGTGACTACACCGATAGAACGCTCAACGCTTGCCCGGAGCTGGTCGACATTCGCCAGAATTCCACGAAAGCATCGGTCGGCGAGCGTCTTGCAGCCGGCAGCCAGGTGCTAAATGCTCTTGAACAGGCTGAATGCGATGATGGGCTCGAAGGCGTTGAGCTGGAGTTGGCCGGCTTCGGCCGCCATCATGACGGTCAAATCGTTTCCGATAACTTCGAACACGATTTGATTCGTCACTTCCGGCATGACCGGGTTGACCTTGCCCGGCATGATGCTGGAGCCGGCTTGCATCGGCGGAAGCTGGATTTCTCCCAAAAAGCCGCAGCGAGGACCAGACGAAAGCAGGCGCAAACCGGCACACCCGTACCGGAGTTATGCCGGGAGCACGGGATGAGCAGCGCGAGCATCTACAAGTGGCGCTCGAAGTACGGCGGCATGGACGCGGCGCTGATGACCAGGATGAAGGGGCTTGAGACCGAAAACGCGAGGCTCAGAGGATGTACGCAAAAGAGCGACTAAAGGCTGAGGTGGTGCGTGAGGCGCTCGAAAAAAAGTGGTAAGGCCATCTCGTCGACGCGAGATGGCCATGCGTGCAGTCAAGGAGCGCGCGATGAGCGTACGGGTGGCCTGTGAGGCGTTCGGCATGAGCGAGACCTGCTATCGGTACCAGGCAAAACGCTGTGCAGAAAACGAAGTTATTGCAGAGTGGCTGGTGAGGCTCACGCACAACCAGCGCAACTTGGGCTTCGGTCTGTGCTTCCTGTAAGCCACAGCAGAACGCCTATATCGGGCGTTACAACAAAACGGTTCGGTACGACTGGCTCGCCCATTACCTGTTCGAGACGGTGGCTGAAGTTCAGGAGTATGCGACGAAATGGTTGTGGTCATACAATCACGAACGGCCGAACACGGCGATTGGCGGCGTCCCGCCGAGACAGAAGTTGCCCATCGCGGCCTAACCTCTCCTTCTGACCACCGTTAAAAACGGGGGGACTACCACGCACTGCCGGCCTCGAGCTGACCACGCGGGACGGACAGAAACGCACCTCGAAACGTTTCCGTGAAATATGCACCGTAGATGAAGCCGAGCACAAACACGCCCGCTCCGAAGGGGTCGATGTCAATCTGATTCCAGGCCAACGCGTCAGTCACTTGGTTTAGCCAGATCTGCAGGCCATAGAAGAGCAGCAGCATCAGCACGAGATCGGGCACGCCCCGAACAAGCGTCGTGTAGGCCGTACTGACGGGAAATGTGAAGCGGTTCCTTGACAATTTCGCTGCCGCTCCGAGCAGTCCGAGCACGAACGACAACGTGAGCGACAACAGTGACAACTTGATGGTCTGCGAAGTGCCCGCAAGGATTATCGGGCCATAGCCTTGTAAGAACATACTCGGTCTCCAACTGCATCGTCTGAGCTAACTGCTGGCTTTCCCGTTACCCGTCCAATTTCCGCTCCAGCCGTTGCAAACCGGACGGCATGGCGCATGTAGAAGACACCTCTAGTTCTGCTCTTTACTGTGGTGATCCTCTCGTCCAAGGGATCAACAATATCGAACAGAGAATCCCCCTCATCCACGAGAACGCCAACTTTTGCGAGATAAACGACTATGCCACTATGAGGAGCGTGGTACTCCTCTCGTGAGGCCCACAAGGTCGCCGAGTACGGCAAGGGCGGCAACGGCTTTACCTCCCCTTCAATCACGCCCTGGTACGTCAAATAATCTATGATCGCATCGGCGTCCTTTCTGGCATAGGCATAAGATACGTCTCGCTCACCTCTGAGCTCTACCGTAGCAGCTACCGCACCGTCAGGGACGGGTTTCGAAATGCCGCATTGATTGCGGAGTTCGCACCAGAAGCTACCAATCGTTTCGTCGAAGGCCCCTCCCTCGAATTCATTGCCCAAAAGCTGAGTGGTAGAACCGAGATATCGGGCAAGAGGCTCTATCTGAGACCATCCTGAAATATTCGTGTAGATATGAACGTCAGCCTCGAGTGAACAGTGAAGATCCAAAACGATATCCGCGTCACAGGCCAGTTTCAAAAGCGTCAACTGTAGCGAATCGAATTCCGTCCTGGGAACTTCAAGGTCGATGCCTTCCCGGAGAACTGATCGAATTAGATTCATATTTCCCGCCTTGTCATCGGAAAGCAGCGGCTCGATCTTGGGCACCAGGTGCCTTAATGGATAGAATTGGCGATTAAAGTTTCTGGACGTATTCATCTCGAAACAGCCGAGAAATTGCCCGAGCAGATGCTGATTCAGGCTGATCGGATTGGCCACTGGTACAAGTGTGATCTCTCCTCTAATTTTTCCCGTACTCTCCAATTCCTGGAGACGTTTCTGAAGCATTACGCTCACCAACATCGCAGGGATCTCGTCAGCATGCAACGATGATTGAAGATACACCTTCTTCTCAGCTGGCTTTCCAAACGTCAAGGCCACCACCTCGCGTTGGGTTCCAACCGCGGGCGAGACCAAGGGGAATTTATGCTTCTTCATAGATACTCACCACCTTTCAGTATTCTGTAGAGACAGAAGAGTGCGACGCAGGGTACTCGACGGTTTGCCATCAAGTACCGTCACCGCACTCGACATCGCGAAGTGTCACTTCGCATTTTTAAACGGCAGTCGCCAGCGCCTCATCGCAAGAAAGCTCATTACGCAGGCGAACACACGTCATTGCATTGCCCCAATGCACGGCGGTTTCAAGAGTGAAACGCAACAGGCGGCTAATGTCATGAGTTGGAAATTCATTGTATTTCCCAGATCGCTGATTGTCATTCGCACATCGTCCTTTCCCGGCCAAGAGGCGATAATGGAGCATCATGGGGATGATACGCGGGGCCTGCAAAATTCGCCGCAATTGACGTTGCCCCTGTTTCGCGAATCCCATAGCTGAGAGATTTACGCGGCTCGTCCCTGTTGAGTTGCGAGCCAATTTTTCTCGAACGTCATGGGACTGACGTAGTCGAGCGTCGAGTGTAGCCGGCGAGAATTATACAAGCCGTCAACACAACGCCCATATCAGCGAATCAAAGGAGGTTCTCTACCGCTGGCATCCGTGGTACGGGCACACGGTATGGATTTTCACCACGATAGAGAGGAAGAACGCCGAGTCAGTGTTGCGCTGTGGGCGAGAGCCGTTCGACACGGCAGGCTTGCTGGAGGTGCCGCAATGGATGTTCGATCCCGTTGCCTGCTGTCGCATTACCTCGGCAACGTCTCCCGCCGTCAGCTGTGAAGCATTGAGGGAACTGAAGTACCTGCTGGCGCAGGCGCCTGCTGCCACGCCGCGCGGTATGGTACAAGCCGAGCACCATCCTTTGCTCCGTACAGGAGGTGCTGATGCGACGCCAGACAAACCCCCAACCGGGCGGTCAACTCGACCTGTTCCGTCCCTTTCCGAAGACACCACAATGGGCGCACCTGCCGCAGGAGGTCCGGCAGCAGACGGTGCGTTTGCTGGCGCAACTGCTGCGGCAACACCGTCGCGGGCTGCTCGCCGCCGTACACGAGCCGGAGGTGCGCGATGAGTGACAAGATTCGGGCGCAGCATCTGGCGCGCAAGGCCATGCTGTACGTGCGCCAGTCGTCGGCCTATCAGGTCAGCCACAATCTGGAGAGCCAGAAGCTGCAGTATGCGATGCAGGATCGTCTGCATCAGTTGGGCTGGAACGAGATCGAGGTGATAGACGAGGATCTGGGACGCTCTGCGGCCGGAACGCAAACGCGCACGGGCTTCGAACGGATGGTCGCAGAGGTCTGTCTTGGGCACGTCGGCGCAGTTGCCGCTCGCGAGGTTTCACGATTCGCGCGCAACAGTCGCGAGTGGCAGCAACTGGTTGAGGTGTGCCGCGTCGTCGACACGGTGCTCGTCGATCAGGAGACCGTCTACTCACCGCGGCAGAGCAACGATCGTTTGCTGCTCGGCTTGAAAGGCAGCCTGAACGAATACGAGCTGGATCTGTTGCGTCAGCGTTCGCTCGAAGCTCGTCGGGAGAAGGCCAAACGCGGCGAACTCATTGTCGCGGCGCCGGTGGGTTACTGCAAGACCGAAGACCAGCGCCTGGAGAAGGATCCGGATTTGCGCGTGCAGGACGCCATCCGCTCGGTATTCCGCCAGTTCGGCGCGATTGGTTCGGTGCGTCAGACGTTGTTATGGTTCCTGGAGCACGGCCTGCAGTTGCCGGCATGCATGCCGCGCGGCGAAATCCAATGGAAACGGCCGAGCTACGGCACGGTGTACCGGATCCTGACCAACCCGATCTACGGTGGCACGTATGCCTATGGCAAGACCGAATGCGCGATCCATTACGAGGCTGGGGAACCACGCAAACGTGATCGCCGCAAACCACGGGATCAGTGGCTTGCGCTCATTCCGAATGCCCACGAAGGGTACGTTGACTGGGACGAATTCGAACGGATCCAGTGTGCCATTAGCGGCAACCTGCGTCTGGCCGGACACGCTGGCGCCCCGAAGAACGGTGAGGCCCTGCTGTCGGGACTGTTGCGCTGCAGGCGCTGCGCGAGCAGGCTGACGCTACACTACACGGGTAACAGGCACGACGCCTTGCGCTATAGCTGTCATCGCGGCTGGATGGACAAGGGGCAACCGCGTTGTATTGCGTTCGGTGGCACACGCGCGGACGCGGCCATCGCCGAGGCGGTCTTGCAGGTCGTTCAACCGGCGGCAATTGAGGCAGCAATCGTGGCGCGCGAAGAAGAGACCCTGAAGCAGGACGAAGTGCTGGCCGCGTTGCAGCGGGATCTTCAGGCTGCACGCTACGCCGCGCAACGCGCGCAGAAACAGTACGATGCTGCTGACCCCGAGAACCGGCTTGTCGCCGACGAACTGGAGCGGCGCTGGAATCATGCGCTACTACGCGTAGAGGAACTGGAATCGCGTATCGAGCAACAGTCGGGCACATCCGGCCAGATACCGCCTACCCAGCCAGAGGAGTTTGCCGATCTTGCCACTGCATTGGAATCGATCTGGCCGCAGGCCGACGCCCGCCTGAAGAAGCGCATAGTGCGCACCCTGATCCACGAAGTCGTCGTTGACGTTGACGACGCAACGAGCGAAATCGTGCTCGTCATTCACTGGAAGGGCGGAGTACATACCGAGATTCGCGTGCCGCGGCGGCGCCGCGGAGAGAACACTACGCATACGTCACGTGAAGCAATTGATGCCGTGCGCCAGCTTGTCCGTATCTGTCCGGATCTGGTGATCGCCGGCGTACTCAATCGCAATGACCTGCGAACCGGCCGGGGTAACTTCTGGACCCAGGAGCGAGTCACCGCGTTGCGCAGCCACCATCAGATCCCGGTCTATTCGAGCGAACGACGTGCTGCTGAAGGATGGATGACGTTGACCGAGGCATCGGCGTTCATCGGTGTGAGCCCCGGAACGCTCAGGCTCGCAGTTGAGCGCAACAAGATCCCAGCCGAACATCCGTTACCCAACGGGCCATGGATCTTCAATCGCAATTCGCTGACCGGGGACGCAGTTACCGAACTCGTCGGACGGGCTCGCGCACGGCGTGGACACCCCACAATACCAACGACACAACAGGGCTCTCTAGATTTATCAACAACATAGCGAGGTTGGGCAGTATGAAACGCACTTGTCGAACAGGCGGAAGGCCGGCAGGCCAGCAGTGCCGTTACTGATTGCGTCATTGGCGGCATGCAGGGTTTCGGGACGCAGATAGTTTCGCGCGGTGCTCGCGAGCGAGGCGTAGCTCAGGCCGGAGACCTCCGCCATTTTTCGCAGGCCCATGTTGGTACCCATGGCGACCACGCAGGCGAGGATTTCGCGCGGGTCGGCGTCGTGCTTTACATAGCGGTCTAGCACGTGCGTAAAAGCCTTCAGGAAGCGGGTACGCTCAGCGACGAACCACAGGAGCCTCGCGACGTCGATCCCCGGTAACTGGCTGTAGAACGAATGATTAACCGATTCGTCGGTGTCCGGGTAGACGAGGCTCCAGCGGCGCTTGTCGCCCTGCTGTCGCACCCTGATATGCGGGTTGTCGCGCTGTTCGATGTGGTGGTTGACGAGCTTCAGCTGGGCCTCGATGTCATCATGCAGTGCGGCCAGTGCTTCCTCGATGGGTGCGAGCAGGACCGGCGAGCCGATGTCGCGCAGGATGTCGTCCCGGTTCTGCCAGCGCGCGTCGCTGATCAGGTCATCCTCGAAGCGGCGATACTCGTTGCTGTCGCTGCTGAACACATCGCCCGCCTCGAGTGCGTTGCGCAGCAGCCGATAGACGAGAAACTCGTAGCGATCGACGTCGAGCCGCTTTTTCTTTCCGGCTTCGGCGTGGTAAAGATGAGACTGCAGGGGCTTCGGGATGACCGCCATGGGAAATGAAGCTGGCTTGCACTGACGGGGCGATTTGCCGCCGCGCCGAAACGCGCTTACCACTTCCGACACGGGAAAGAGCCGATACGTCAACGGGTGTGTCGTCGCATCCGAGAGCTGCCTCATCGCTTGCTCCATGACCGTACGAACAAACTCCGGACGGTCGGCGTACACTCTGTCGAGGTCGATCCCAAAGTAAGATAAGTTTTTCCTAAACGGCCTCAATTCTATTTTGCTATTTTCAATAATGTCTCGCTTCCCGATTTCGATAAACCTCCCATATGTCCGAAGGACCGAGAAGCTTTTTGAAATCGACTCGCCAGAGAGTGAATTCAACACGATGTCGACGCCATCGCCACCGGTTTCCTCCAAGATCTCATCGGCAAAGCAAAGCGACCGCGAATCGGCCACGTGACGGATGCCCAATGCACGAAGCAAATCGCGTTTCACCTGGGTGCCCGCAGTGGCGAAAACTTCAGCGCCGGCTGCCTGCGCGAGCTGGATCGCCGCAAGTCCGACACCGCCAGCAGCGGCATGAATAAGCACCCGTTCGCCCTTCTTCAATTGACCTAATGTATGGAGAGCATAGTAGGCCGTAGTGAACGCTATTGGAATCGTGGTCGCTTCTTCGAAGCTGAGGTGAAGCGGCATATGCGCAACCGAGCCCGCGTCGACAACCAGATGGCTGCGAAGGGCGCCCGGAGCGCACGTTACTACTGCGTCACCGATCGCAAATTCGTCCACCCCTTCCCCGACAGTGCAGATACGTCCAGAACACTCCATGCCAAGAGCATGTCCAAAAGCGCCGCCTTCAACGGCTTCATCGGGCAATAGGCCCATTGCAAGCATAACGTCACGGAAGTTCAGCGCCGCTGCCACGACCTGGATCTCCACCTCACCACTTTCCCTGGTGCTGGAATTTCACCGGTGCGTCGACGCCGGGCGGTTCGAAGAGATACCATCCGTACCACTTCCAGCTTGAAGCTGGTGTCAAATTGTCGGCGCCTTCTAGTCATCCCGCTCTTTTTCCTCGTCGATTCCGGATTGTCCTCCTATCGACCTGTCCGAGAAATTTAGACCACTACAGACCTTACTCCGCCGAGTAATTGGGTAGCCGCAGCCCCTCTCGGGAACGCGCCCCCCGAAGAACGCACCATGCGACTTTCACAGCACTGCGCTCGGGCGCGGCATTAAGCGTCACACTGACGCCGGTCTCGTCTACTGTACCGCCCCTTCGCGCGCGTTCACGATGTTGATCCGCCTCATCGCTGAGACGAAGGACGCTTTGAGCGAGAGTTCGTGCGTTTCTGACAGACAGTGCATCTGTCGCTGGATGAACGACAAAGGCAAGCGTACTGACGCCGTGCCTCCTCCTCGATTGACCCGCCGGTGGATCACAGAGTAATTTATGTTGAGGATGTCCACTGACTATTACTCCCTCTCATTGAGGAACAAAGAGCTAGTCCAAATGGTGCGCGATTTTTTCGATGCTTTCATTTCTATGCGTTCATCAAAGCGATAACCGAGTAACATGTTCTTAGAATTTACCCGTTTATTGCCAATACATCTAACCGCGAATCACATCTCACTTCTCTACTGACAAAGATATGCATGCGGATATGATAATCTGGATCGCCACGGCGGAAGACTTGGCTCGCTCCGTCGGGCGCAATCATGTCGATGTCTTGTTCGATATCCTGAGCGATGACGAGCACGCGCGTCTGAATCGATTTCGATACCAGCGCGACCGTGATGTGTATCTGCTCGCACATAGCCTTCTGCGCATAATCTCGGCCGGATATCTCGGCTTGCCCGACCCTGCTGCTCTGCAGTTTAACGCGAACAGCCGCGGCAAACCGGAGCTTGCTGAGCATGTCGAGCGGTTTTCGTTTAATCTCAGTCACTCAGGAACCTGGGTCGCGGTGGGGGTATCCGAACATGGACCATGCGGCGTTGATATTGAGGCACAACGCCAGACTCGGGATTGGCCGGCCATCGCGGATCGTTTTTTCTGTGCTTCGGAGCGGAATGCTATTGCAAATAGCGTCCATCCGTACTCCACGTTCCTTGGAGTGTGGACTTCGAAAGAGGCTTATCTGAAGGCAACTGGCGACGGACTTTCGCGCGGCCTGAACAGTTTCTCCGTGGTAGACGCGACAGGCGCATGGCGTCTGGACGACACGAATGCCGACGAATCGGCAAGCCTCACGCGCGAGGCCGGTACGCATTACCATGTGGCGGCCTGCGTGTTGGGTAAGGAAGATGCGTCTTTTGACTTCAGGAGGGTCGAGATGCTTGATCCTGAGGCACTGTATCACATGGCCAGGCAATCAAGACGCGTCAACATGCAATAGCTGTTGGTGTTCGTTATTTGGCATTTTACGACTAAGTTGTTCCTGGTAAATCCGTTTGAATTTCGCTAACCTGGCCGCGCCACCTCGAGGGCCGTGGCGATCATCGCTTCGGACAACGCCGGTCGGCGACCACCGTTATGACCGCCGATCAGGCCGCACACGCCACTGTCGCGCCGCGCATGCGACCAGTTGTAGACGCTTTGTCCGCTCACACTAAGCTGCCCGGCGATGACCTTGAGTTTGATCCCGCGCCCGAGCAGCAACAGGCCCGCTTCTTTCGCTTTCCTATTGCCGCATCACCATAAGCAGACTTTGCAGTCTGCTGTCCCCGAAGGGAGCGGTACGGCTTTTCCACGTTCCACTTGCAGAAGTATGTTGGGTTAGGTGCCTGCTATCGACCGGGAGGCGTATGGGTCACGAGGACGCAAGTCTGAGGACGTCGCTCCCACCTCCATTACCTTTTTTGGTTCAAGCGTATTAGCCATTTCCGCCTTGTTATCTCTAACGATCTTTAACGCATATTTACATATGTTCACCATACCAACTGTCTGGCACTTATCCGGCTTATGGCTGCCAGAAGGGTCTAGATGCACCCGGTGACACGGGTGGTTCCTCCATTGAAGTGGGAACAACTTCTACAGGCGACTTCGTGTCGCACGATCATCGTATAGGCGCCCCTAGCCCGAATAGCGGCAACCAGTCACGCACTCCGCAGGCGCCGATGACGGCGTCCTTCGGTCTCGACCACCTTAGCGGCCGAATCGCGGCCGTAATTGCGCGCGCAGCGTCTCCGCGAGCGATCGAGTCGGCGGTCGTCGATCTCTTGCTCGCCACCGACGCGCAGGATCTCCCGCGCGAGACGCACACGCAGCTGCATGAGCGGGCAATCGCCCACCACCAGGTCCCGATCGACGGCGCGCGCCTGGCGCACGGCCTCGTCAACGAGCTCGCGCATCGCGAGCAGCGCGAGCCGCTGGTGTTGCACCGTAAGCACCCGGTAAAGGCACCCGAGGTATTGGGCTGCCTGCGTTCAGGCAGTGGCGGGTGTCCAGCGATGCGGCAGCAACTGAGCGATGTCGTCGGCTCGATGGATTGTGGCAATCGGGTGAGGACGTCTTTCAGAGGGTTGGCCTGGATGCGTCGCGCGCGAGCCGATGCTCGTCCCTATCCCGGGATAAACGGCAGAAATACACCCGGGCTAAAGGGCGTGAGGTTGCAAAAAAACCAACGGCGTGCGCCCGCTAGGGTCGCCGCAAAACCGGCATGGGCGCGCGGGCCGGTGGCGGTTGCCGCGCGTCGCAGGCGATCACCGGAAATCGCCAGCCGAAGCAGGTGCCGCTGCCACGGCGCCATGCGCCGCACGCTCACTAACCGGCCTGCAGATTGACGACCGTCCTGCCGTGTCCCTGCCCCTTCGCCAGCTCGCCCGCGGCATCGACGAGCTGCTCGAGGGTCACCTCGCGAATGATTCCGTCGAGCGCCGGGCCCGGCACGCATTGCGCGAGCCGTTCCCACGCCTCGACGCGGCGCGGCGTCGGGCAGCGGACCGAGTCGATGCCGGCGACGGTAATCCCACGCAGCAGGAAGGGAAATACGGTGGTTTCAAGGTCGATGCCGCCCACGAGCCCGCAGACTGCCGCGCAGCCGCCATACGCGAGCCGCGCGATCGCCGACGACAGCACTGGTCCGCCGACCGTGTCGACGACGCCGGCGAACAGTTCCGGTTCCATCCCGTGGCGCCCGGGCTTCAGCGGCGCCGAGTAATCGTCACGCCCGATCGTGCGCGACGCGCCGAGCGACTTCAGATAGCTGTCGTGCTCGGGGCGCCCGGTCATCGCGACGACAGTGTAGCCGAGCCGCGCGAGGATCACGATCGCGAGACTGCCGACGCCGCCGCTCGCGCCGGTCACAAGGATCTCGCCGCTCGCGGGACGCACGTCGTGCCGCTCAAGCGCGAGCGCGCAGAGCATCGACGTGAGGCCGGCAGTGCCGACGCCCATCGCCTGCCGCAGCGTGAGGCTCGCCGGCAGCGGGACGAGCCAGTCGGATTGCACGCGCTCGACCTGCGTGAAACCGCCCCAGTGCCGCTCGCCGATCCCCCACCCAGTCAGCACTACGGCGTCGCCGGGCCGGAACCGCGGGCTCGCGGACGTCCTGACGATACCGGCGAGATCGATGCCCGGTATTGCCGGAAACGTCCGGATGATGCCGCGATTGGCGAGCGCCATCGCGTCCTTGTAGTTGACGCTCGAATAGTGGACGTCGACGACGACGTCGTCGTCGGGCAGATCGTCGACGCTCAGCCATTCGATCGACGGCACGACGCTGCCGCCCGCCTTCTTCAGCATCAATGCCTTGAATCGGGATTCGCTCATGGTCGTTCCCCCCAGGTTCGGGTCGCGGCGGGTTGCGGCGGGTCGTAGCGGGACGTTGTGCGCCCTGGCGGCGTCATGGCGACGCATCGCGTTTTGCGAAACTGTCCGCAGGCCGCATGCCGGGCAGCGCGTCGACGAAGAAATCCGCCTGCAGCGGCGCCCCGGGCTGCATGTCGTATTGCGCGAAATCGCGCACGCCGGCGGCGAGCAGCACCTCGTCGTCAATGAAAAAATTGCCAGTGCACGTCGCCGCCGGCTGCGTCAGGATAGCGTACGCGGCATCGGCGACGATCTCCGGCTTGCGCGACGCGGCGATCATGTCCTCCCCGCCAATCTCGTTGCGCACGGCCGCCGTCGCGATCGTCGTTCGCGGCCACAGCGAATTGACCGCGATGCCGAGGCTCGCGAACTCAGCCGCGAACGCGAGCGTGAAGAGGCTCATCGTGTATTTCGCGATCATGTACGGCGGAAAGTCGCGAAACCATCGCGTGTCCGTCGACAGCGGCGGCGACAGCGTGAGGACATGCGGGTTCGTCGACTGGCGCAGGTGCGGCACGCACGCCTGGACGCAGACGAACGTGCCGCGTCCGTTCACGCCGTGCATCAGGTCGTAGCGCTTCGGCGGCGTATCGAGCGTGCCCGTCAGGCGAATCGCGCTCGCGTTGTTCACGACGATGTCGATGCCGCCGAACGCCGCGACCGTCTCGTCGACGACCGCCTGCACGCGGGCTTCGTCGCGAATGTCGGCGACGAGAGGCAGCGCATGGCCGCCTGCGTCCTCGATCGCCTTCGCAGCGGTATAGACCGTCCCTTCCAGATGCGGGTGCGGCGTCGCGGTCTTCGCGGCGATCGCGACGTTCGCGCCGTCGCGGGCCGCGCGCAACGCAATTGCGAGGCCGATGCCGCGGCTGCCGCCCGACATGAACAAGGTCTTTCCGGCAAGGTTCATCTGTCCCTCCGTTTCGCTTGCGCGTGCTGTCGTTCTCGCGCATGCATGCAGCGCTGGCCTGGCCCTGCTGTAGGCGCTTGTCGCGAGGCGACCGCACGCGTCGCGTCAAGCGGCGCGCCCGTCCGGCGGCCCGGTATCGGCGCGCGCGCCCGGAGCCGGCACGACCGGCAGGTCCGGCGGCACGCGCGGCCGTACGACGCCCTCGTTGAGATCGGGGAAATGCCGTCGCATCGCGCGTTCCAGCTCCGGGACGCTACGTCGCACTGCGAGCCAGACGAGCTTCTTCAGCCGGTCGGGATCGCGCTGATGCATCAGGTAGTCTACGCGCGCGCCGATCAGCCGCCACGGAAAATCGGGCAGCTGCAGCCGGTATTCGGGGCTCAGACACGTCCACGTGTAGCCGATCATCTCGATGTTGCGCACGACGGCGTCCTGCATCAGGTTCGAGTTCATGAACGCGCGGCGCCCGTCCCGCGTGTATTCGCGGATGCGTTGAAGCCGGCTCCTGATGTCGCACAGGTACAGCAGATCGTCGTCCATGGTCGGTGCTCCTTGCGTCGCCGTCGGGCGACGCTCATTGCAGGTCCGCGGTCGTGCTGGACAGTTGCCGCGCGATCGCATCGAGCACTGCCCGCTGTGCATCGCGCAGGTAGAAATGGCCGCCCGGAAAGACGCGCACCGCCACCAGCCGCTCGCACGCATGCCAGCGTTCGAGGTCCGCAGCCCGCACGATCGGGTCGTCGGCGCCGCCGAACACCGTGACCGGGCAGCCGGGCCGCACGACGGACGGCCGGTAGGTGTCGAGCAACGTCATGTCGGCACGCAGCACGCGCACGACTTCCTGCGCGAATTCGGGATAGCGCAGCAGCGCGTCCGGCATGCCCCCGTAGCGACACACCGCGTCGAGCAGTTCCGCGTCGGTCGCGCGGTGCGGCAGCCGCCGCGGCCGCATGAGGTTCGGCAACGGCCACGACGACACGAACAGGTGCACTGGCGCGCCGGCGAGCCGCGTCGCCAGCTCGGACGCAATCGCCGCGCCCATGCTGTGGCCGAACAACGCGAACGGACGGTCGAGATACGGCGCCATCGCCACGGCAATCTCGTCGGCGGCCTCGTCCATGCTGCTGAACGGCACGTCGTCGAGCCGGTTTTCCCGGCCGGGCAGTTGCACCGCGAACACATCGATCGCCGGCGCGAGCGCGCGACTCCAGCCGCGAAACGTCGACGCCCCGGCTCCCGCGTGCGCAAAGCAGAAGAGCGACATCCGCGCAGCGGCCGTCGGCGTCGCCGACGGAAACCACGGGTTTGTCATCGCGGGGGCGGAGTTCACGGGCGCTCACGCCGCAAGCGCGTCCGAAATCGCGTTCAGAATGAACGCGCGGTCCTCGACGACGCCGAAATGTGCACCGTCGCGCGTGTACAGATTGAACGCGTCGGTCGTGAAATCGCGCCACGCGAGCGCATCCTCGTGCGTCACGTAAATGTCGTCCTTGCCCCGAAAGCTCGTGATCGGCACCGGCCACGGCGACGCCGGCACGAACACGTAGCGGCTCGCCATCTCGAACTCCGCGCGCACGACGGGTAGCACCAGTTCGCGCAGCTCCGGAATCGCGAGCATTTGCTCGGTCGCGTCGATCTGGAAGTGCCGCAGCGCTTCGGCCAGCACGTCGTCCGTCTGTCGATAGAGCGGCGCGATGATGTCGAAATCGCGCAGATTGGCGAGCGCCGCGGCGAGCTTGCGCTCGAACGCGGCGTCGGCGACGAGCCGATGCGGCGGCCTCGCGCCGGACGCGAACAGGTGCACCGGCGTCACGCCGTCACGCTCGATCAGCGCACGGGCCGTCTCGTACATCGTGAGACCGCCGATGCAGTGGCCGAAGAACGCTACCGGGCGGTCAAGCAGCGGGCGCAGTTCGGCGAGCAGTCCGTCGACGAACGCGTCGATCCGGTTCACCGGCGGCTCGTTGATCCGCGACAGTCTACCGGGTGGCTCGACGGCGAGAATCTCCGCGTGCGGGTCCGCGCCGTCGGCCCACGCCCGATAGATCGCCGAGCCGCCGCCCGCGAACGGAAAGCAGATGAGCCGGTAGCGCGCGTCGGGATTCGACCTGATCTCGACCAACCAGCGCTCGCGCTGCGCGGCCGGCACCGTCTGCTGCGTCGCGCCCGCGGCAGGCGCGGTGCTCGACGACGCCGGCCGCGGCACGACGGCGACCGTGGCGGTCGACGCTGTCGTTGCGCGCGCAGCGATCGCCGACGGTTCGGATGCCGCCGCGTCGGTCGCGATCTTGACCTTCGGCAGCAGTTCGTCGACGAGCTGATCGAGGCTCGGCCCCTTCAGCATGGCCGCTGCAGGTAGGCGCACCCCGACAGCCGCATCGAGCTGGTTGAGCAGCGTGATCGCCATCAGCGAATCGAGGCCGAGCTCGCGCAACGGCTGTGCCGGATCGAAATCGCCCTTGATTTCGAGTACCGCGCGAACCATCTGGCCGACGATGTCGTGCAGCACGGCACGCCGCTCGTCCTCCGGCGCGGCCGCGAGCCGCGCTTCGACCTGCGCGCGCGTGAAGAGCGCGTTCGCCGCGGGCGCTGGCGCGCCGCGCACGAGCCATTCGAGTAGCGGCGGCCGCTTCGGGTACTGCGCGGCCCATTGCGGCCATTCGGTGAGCGTAGCGACGCTCTGATGGACGCCGCGCGCGAGAATCGCGTGCAGCAGCGCGATCCCGTCTTCCGCGTCGATGTAGTCGGTGCCGCGTGCGCGCCAGATGGTTTCGCCGCGCTCGCCCGATTCGGTGGCGAGCCCCGAACCGCCCCACGGCCCCCAGTTGATGGCCTGCGCCGGCAGACCGAGGCGCCGGCGGTATTCGGTCAAACCGTCGAGAAACGCGTTGCCGGCCACATAGTTCACCTGCCCCATCGCACCCGTCACGCTCAGCACCGACGAGAACAGCACGAAATGGTCGAGCGCCAGATGGCGCGTTTGCGCATGCAGCCCCCAGCCGCCGAGCACTTTCGGATCGGTCGCTCTCGCGAACTTGTCCCAATCCATCTGCACGAGCACGCCGTCGTCCAGATTACCCGCGCAATGAAACACGCCCTTCAGCGGGGGCAACTCCGCGCCGATCTGCTCGATAAGCGCATGCGTGTCGGCTGCATGTGCGACGTCGGCCTGCTTGACCACCACGTTCGCGCCCTGCTGCCGCCACCGTTCGATGACCGCCGCGACCGCGTCGCCGGGCGCACGGCGCGCCGTCAGCACCAGATAGCGGACACCCTGCGCGCTCACGAGCCAGTCCGCGACCTTCAGTCCGAGCGCGCCGAGCCCGCCGGTGATCAGATATGTCGCCGCTGGATCGAACGGTGGGACGATCCGCTCGGGCACCGGCGCGTCGTCGTCCCGATCGAGACGCAACGCATAGCGGCGCCCGCCGCGCAGTGCGACTTCGTCCTCGCCGTCGCCTGCAAGCAGCTCCGCGGCCAGCGCGGCGACGTCGTCGCCCGCGACGTCGACCATTCCCGCCCACAGCTCCGAATGTTCGAGCGCCGCCACGCGGCCGATCCCCCAGACAGACGACTGCAGCGGGTCCGCACCCGGCGTACGTGGTACCGGCGCATGCGCGCCGCGGGTAACGAGCCACACGCGCGGCACGGCATCGGCATGGGCTTCGGCAAACGCGGCGAGCGCGCGCACGATCGCGAGCGTGCCGCCGCTGAACCGGCGTTCGGCGTCGGCAAGACTCTCCACTGTCGTCGCCTCGTCGACGTGTTCGCCGAGCCCGTGCGCGAGCACGACGCCGATGTGGCCGACCGGGCCCGCTGCATCGGCCCGCGCGGCAAGCGCCGCGCTTAGCGTGGCCTGAGTATCCGCGGCATTGAACGCGCCCGTGCCGTCGCCGTCCGGCAGCGGCAGTACGGACGTACGACGGCCGAACGCGCGGAGCCGCGCGTCAAGCGCATCGGCCATGCCGCGCGCCGCGCTAGCGACGATTAGCCACTCGGTCGGCCCGTCCGCCGCCGCGTCGGACACGTCCGGCAGCGACAGCGCCGGACGCTCGACCCACTCGAGCCGATGCAGCGCGCGGTAGCGCGACGCGGCCGCCTGCGGCGCGATCTGCGTGCGAGTGATCGGCTTCACGGTGAGCCCGCCGATCAGCGCGACCGGCGCGCCGTCGTCGCCGTAGATTTCGATGTCGACGGTCACGACGCCCGCCTGCGCGACGTCGCGACGCTTCGCGCGCACCCACACGCGACTCGCGCCGGCCCGGTCGATCTCGAACCGCTCGATCGAGATGGGCAGCCACGTACCGCCGGGCTTCGCTTCGAGGCCGGCGAGGCTGCGGTAATCCGGCACGAGCGCGGGATAGATGTGCAGGCACGCATCGAGCAGCGCCGGATGCAGCAGCGGGTACGCGGTCGCGTCGAGGTGCTCGGGCAACTGCACGCGGCTCACCGCCTCGTCGTCGCCCTGCCACAACTCGACGATGCCGCGAAAGCCCGGCCCGTAGCCGAAGCCGAGCGGCGCGATCGCTTCGTAGTAGCGCGCGGGCTTGACGGGCGTCATCCGCGCGACGCCCGCCGATGCGGGCAGCGGCGTCGCGACCGGCGCAATATGGGGTGCCGCGAGCGCGCTCACGCGCGCGCGGATGTGGCGGCGCCATCCGTCGTCGTATGCTGCGCCGCGGCTGACGAGCTCGCCGTCGACATCGCCGCCCTCGCCCTGCAGCACGGTCTGCACGACGCGCGCGCCGTCGTCGGGGATGACGAGCGCGTCGTCGTACGTCAGCGACTCGACCGCGACGGCCGCACCGCCGAACCGCTCGCGCCCGACCGCCGCGAGCGCGACGAGGCCGGCCATCACGGGCAGCACCGCCATCCCGAAGATGCGGTGATCAGTAAGCCACGGGATCGCGTCGAGGTCATACGTCGACTCGAACTGCCATGCGGCGAGCGGCGACGACAGCCGCTTGCCCGGAATGTCCGCGCCGGGGCCGGCCGCGGCGCTGCTCCGCGCGGCGTCCAGCCAGTAGCGCTCGCGCTCGAACGCATAGGTCGGCGCGGACACGCGACGGCGCGCGTACGGCTGATCGAACGCGCGCCAGTCGACCGGCGCGCCGCTGCGCCACAACGCGGCAAGCGTCGCCGTGAGCTCGCTCCATTCGCGGTCGCGGCCGATCGACGCGAGAAAGCGCCGGCCGCCCGCCTTGTCCGCTTCGCCCGCACCGGCAATCTGCTGCGCAAGCGACACGAGCGTCGTGCCCGGACCGACCTCGACGAAATCGACGATGCCGGCCTGCGCGAGCGTGCGCACGCCGCTGATGAAGTGCACCGGCTGCAGCGCGTGATCGCGCCAGTACGCAGGCGTGGGCGGGCCGTACGCGATCGCGCCGGTCAGGTTCGCGACGAGCGGTATCTTCGGCGCTTGGGCGGCATAGCTGCTTGCGAGCGCTTCGAGCGCCGCGGCCGCGGGTGCCATCAAAGGCGAATGGAACGCGTGCGAGACCGTCAGCTCGCGGCCGCCGATGCCCGCCTGCTGCGCGCGGGCGAACGCGTCGGCGACGGCTTCAGCCTGCCCCGACACGACCGTGTTCTCCGGCCCGTTGTACGCCGCGATGCCAATCGCCTGCGGATCGTTGTCGTCCAGCAGCCGCTCGACGGTCTCGCCGTCGGCGAAGAGCGCGGCCATCGCGCCGCCCTTCGGCAGCGCCTGCATCAGCCGGCCGCGCGCGGCGATCAACGCGATGCACGCTTCGAGGTCGTAGCAGCCGGCCACGCATGCCGCCACGTATTCGCCGACGCTGTGGCCGAGCACCATGTCCGGCACGATGCCCCACGACCGCCACAGCTCGGCGAGCGCCCATTCGACGGCGAAGAGCGCCGGCTGCGCGTACGCGGTCTGGTCGATCCGCGTCTTCGACCGCGCATCGCCGTACAGCACCGACAGCAGCGACTTGCCGAGTTGCGGACGCAGGAGCGCATCGCAGCGTTCGAGCGCGTCGCGGAACACCGGCTGCGTGCGGTACAGCGCAGCGGCCATCCCGGCGTATTGCGCCCCCTGGCCCGTGAAGAGGAACGCGAGCGGCCGCTTGCCGCCGCGTTCCGCGGAAGGCTGCAACCCGGCGGACGACTGCGCGGCGAGCTGCCCGGCAAGCTCGCCCGCACTGCTGCCGATCGCGGTCATCCGCACGTTCAGCGGTGCGCGTCCCGTGTTCGCGGTATAGCAGATGTCGGCGACAGGCTCGTCGGTCCTCGTCAGGTACTGGCCCCAACGGTCCGCGAGCGCGACGAGCGCGTGCTGCGAACGGGCCGACAGCGTCAGCACGTGCAGCGGTCGATCGTCGGCCACCGGCGACGGCACGCGCGCGGGCGCTTCTTCCAGCACGGCAAACGCGTTCGTGCCGCCGAGCCCGAGCGAGTTGACGGCCGCAAACCGCGGCGTCGCGTCACGCGGCCAGTCGCACAGCGCCGTATTGACGAAGAACGGCGTCTGCGCGAACGGAATCTTCGGGTTCGGCGTCGTGAAGTTCAGGCTCGGCGGAATCTGCCCGCGATCGAGCGCGAGCGCCGCCTTGATCACGCTCGCCACGCCCGATGCCTGCTCAAGGTGCCCGATGTTCGTCTTCACCGAGCCGACCGCGCAAAAGCCGCTGTCCTGCGTGTGTCGCCGGAACGCCTTCGTGAGCGCGTCGATTTCGAGCGGATCGCCGACCACCGTGCCGGTGCCGTGCGTCTCGACATAGCCGACCGCGCGCGGCGAAACCCCGGCGCACGCGAACGCGTCGAGCATCGCCTTCGCCTGCCCGATCACGCTCGACGCCGTATAGCTGACCTTCGACGCACCGTCGTTGTTGATCGCCGTACCGCGGATGACCGCATAGATGTGGTCGCCGTCCGCGAGCGCGTCGTCGATGTGCTTGAGCACGATCGCGCCCGCGCCGCTTCCGAACACCGTGCCCTGCGCGTTCGCGTCGAACGCGCGGCAATGCCCGTCCGGCGACAGGATGTCGCCTTTGCGTGCGGTATAGCCGGCGATGTGCGGCACCCGCACGGTCGACGCGCCGGCAACCGCCATGTCGCATTCGCCGTTCAGAATGCTGCTGCACGCCAGGTGGATCGCGACGAGCGACGTCGAGCAAGCCGTCTGCACGGTCACGCTCGGCCCCGTCAGGTTCAGCTTGTACGACACGCGCGTCGCGAGAAAATCCTTGTCGTTGCCGATGTGCTCGACACCGCCCGTCGTGCCGCGCAGCGCCGGGTTCGACGCGAAATAGCTGCTCACCACGCCGCCCGCGCCGGCGAACACGCCGATCGAGCCACCATAGCTGCCGGGCGCGTATCCGGCATCTTCGAGCGTATCGTGCGCGACTTCGAGAAACACGCGGTGCTGCGGGTCGATCACGCGCGCCTCGCGCGGCGAGTACTCGAAAAGACCCGCGTCGAAACGGTCGAAATCGTCGATGACAGGCGACGCCTTCACGTAATCGGGCGCGGCGAGCTGCGCGGGATCGACGCCCGCGCGCAGCAGTTCGGCATCGTCGAAGAAGCGAATCGACTCGACGCCGTCGACGAGGTTCTGCCAGTACGCGCGCCAGTCGTTCGAGCCCGGCAGCCGGCAGCCGATGCCGATGATCGCGACCCCGCCGCCCGTAGCCGGCGCGCTCGCGTTCGCCACGCCTTCCCGTTCCTGCGGGTTCGTCGCAGTCATTCCCGCGCTCCCCGCCGTTGGCGGCGGCGTTCGCTCGCCGCCTGCGCGTCGGCCAGTTCGTCGGGTGCGTCGGCCGGCAACGCCGTGTCGTCGAAGAGCCGCCGGTACGCGCCGACGAGCTGCCCAACGGTCTGGACCGACGTGATCGGCACGAGCGACTGGAACGGGTCAGCGCCGAAGGTCAGTTCGAGATCGAACACCAGTTGCGCGAGATCGAGCGAACTCAGGCCGAGCGTCGCGTTCAGCTTGTCGTCGTCGCGCAGCTCGCGCGCCGGCAATCCGTGCTGACTCATGACCTTGCCCACGGCGGTATGGACGAGACGCTCGGTCTCGTGACGGTCGAAGTGTTGGGTCAGCATGTGATGCCTCCATCCACGGCGATCGTCTGCCCCGTGACGAACGAGGCGCGATCGGATACGAGAAATTCGACGACGTTCGTGATGTCGGTCGTGTCGGCGAGCCGGCCGAGCGGCGTGCGGCGGGCAATCCGCGCGCGCGCGGTCTCATCTAGGTGCTGCACCATGTCGCTCTCGAAGTAGCCTGGCGCGACCGAGTTCACCCGGATATTGCGCGCACCGAGCTCGCGCGTGAGGCTGCGCGTGAGGCCGTCGAGCGCGGCCTTCGTCGCGCTGTAGACGGCGACGCCGGTATGTCCGCGAATCGCGTTCACCGACGCGATGTTGACGATCACGCCGCGGTTCGCGCGGATCATCCATTTCGCGCAGCTTTGCGTAAGCAGGATCGTGCCCGTCAGGTTGACCGCGATCATCTGCTCGATTGCGTCCTCGCGCATCAACGCGAGAAGCCCGTCCTGGCTCACGCCCGCGTTGTTGACGAGCGCGGCGACGCCGCCCCACCGTTCGGCGACGTCCGCGACGAAACGCGCGACCGCCGCGCTGTCCGTGCTGTCCACCTGCCGCCAGTGAAACCCCGCGCCGCGCGTATCGCGCTCGATCAGATCGTCGATCTCAGGCGTGCGCGACCGGCTGAAGGTCGCGACGCGCCTGCCTGCGGCGACGAACGCGCGCACAAGCGCGAGCCCCAGCCCCCTGCTTCCTCCACTGATGATGACCACGTCGTCTGCGTCGCTCATTTGGGTTGCTCCGTAGCTCGTGACACTCTGGCCTTCTTGAACCGGTCGTTGTGATGCGCGCCTTCGTCGATCTCGATGTGGACCGGCACCTTGAAACGTTCGAGGCGGTTCGTGCAGAAATCGCGCAGTCGTGCGACAAGCGCCGCCGGCGCCTCGGGCTCGATCGGCGACACGCGGGCGACGACGACATGCCCGGTCACCGGGTTAGGCCGGCCCGCCACCGTCACGTCGCGGACGTTGCCGGCGGCGAGCAGCGTGCTCTCGACTTCGCTGGGGTAGACCTTCTCACCGCCGACGTTGATGATCTCCGAGCGGCGTCCGAGCACGCGCACGTACTCGCCCTCGGTCTCGACAACGTCCTGCGTGTTGAACCAGCCGTCGTCGTCGAACGGCGTCGGCGCGTTCAGGTAGCCGAGCATCGCCGTCTCCGATCGCACCCACAGCACGCCGTCGACGATCTTGTGCTCGAACCCGTTGGTGCCGAGCTTCATCCACAGCGAGCCGGAGTCTTTCGACTGCGTCGGCAGGATGCCGAGTTCGGACAGCCCGTACGTCTGCTTCAGCTTCACGTCAGGCAGTGCGTCGTGCAGCGCGGCGAGCGTCGTCTCCGGCATCGGCTCGGTGCCGTACGTGATCAGCTTCAGCGACGAGAGGTCGTAGCGCGCGCCAGCATCGGAGATCAGCATCATGTTGATGAACGTCGGGCTCGTCGGCAGCAGTTCCACCCGGTGTCGCGCGATCGCGTCGCATACCGCGTCGGGCGACCGGCTGGCCGGCGTCACGATCGTGCCGCCCTGGGCGAGCACGTTGAGCAGCGTGTTGATCCCGCCGATGTGGTCGAGCATCAGGAAGACGAGCGTCACGTACGCGCGGCCCGTCGCCTTTTCGAGCTTCGCGACGAGCCGGTCGAAGTCGAGCAGCGACGCCTTGCTGCGGCCGGTCGAGCCGGAACTGAAGAGAATCAGCCCGGCCGCGCCGTCGTTGCGCAGGCGCTCGATCAGCGGATGCGCGTCGGCGAGCGTCGCGCAACGTTCGACCTGCGGGCGGCCCGCACCGTCGAACGTGACGACGAGCCCCACTTCGGCGGTCCCGAGAAACTCGTCGCGCTTCACGCCGGCCGATGCGATCGGTACAACGATCGCGCCAGCAAACGCGAGCGCGAGCAGCAACGCGCAGACGTCTGGCACGTAATCGCCGCACACGGCGACGATGTCGCCGCGCCGCACGCCCCAGCGATCGAGTTCCGCGCACCAGAAGTCAATCCGCTCGCCGAACGCTTCGTACGTGACGGTCTCGCCGGCCGACACGAGGCATGCCCGCGTGCCGAACGACCGGATTCGCTGCAGAAGAAAGGCAGTCATTGCGCGCTCCACTCACTTCGCAGCCGGAACGGTCGTCGTATCGTCGTTCGCCGGCGCATACGACGCGCTCCGCACGGCGGCGGTCATCGCCTGCCGCAGCGGTTGACCGAGCAGCTTGCCGGCGGCGTTCTCGTCGATCGCGACGCGCAGCACCGACTGGAACGATTCGAGCGACGCGACGCCGACGTCGAGCGCAAGCTCGCCGATGCGCATCTGCGAATCGGCGAGCCGGCGAAACGCTTCGTACGAGTCGCTCACGCCCTGCACCCATTGCTGATAAACGAACGCCTGACTCGGAATGACTTCGATGGACATCGCGACAGCCTCCTCATCGAAGACAGGCACACACATGGCGTCGCGCGACGCCACGCTGCCTCCTGTCGTGAAATACGGGTACGGGCAAGCGCCCGTCAGGACTCCGTTCGGCGAGGTGGGGCCCGCAGGCCGAGCGTTTCGCGCAACGCGAACAGCTCGCGTTCCATCTCGTCGCCGCGGTAGTAGAGTAATGCGCCGATCTCGCCGCCGACGACGACTTCGAGATAGGGCTCGGCTACCGCCGGCCCCGAGCCGGCGTCCCAACCGGCGTTCAGGACATCTACGCTGTCGCCGAGCGGCTCGCCGACCGTCGTCACGACCGACGCGAGGCCGAGCGTGCGCAGCCGGTCGCTCCACGCCGCGAGCTGTCCTTCGGTGCTATCCGGGCCAGTCGGCACGTACAGACAGAACGACCGCTCATCGAGCCAGATCGCATGGTCGTTCGGCGAGGTTGGAGGCTGCTGGGGCGCCGGCGCGGAACGAACCCCGGACGGCTGCCCGGGTTCGGTTTGCGCTTCCGCTGCTCTTTGCGCGTATTCGACCGCGGCGACTTCGGCAGGCCGACGCCGGCCGGACGGCAGCCCGACAAGACGCGCCACCACTGCCGGCCACGCACGCGCAAAAGCGGATCTGTTCACTTGCGTCATTGAATGCTCCTTCTACCGCCGTTAATCAGGTCGAATTACAGCATTCGCTCAACAAGCGCCATTCCGGTGCAATTTTCATCCACTCGATATGAAAAGCACCGTGACAAGCTTGTTCATGCAACGGAAGTACCGAACCGTTCTTCCGCAGTGCAAAGGCCAAGTTAAACAGACATGGGGATACGCAGCGCGATACGGCACGTCCTCCGCTGGCCCGCCAACCAAGACGGTCGGGGCGGGAGGCCGTTCCCTATGCCGTTGATCATAGGAGCAAATCCGAAAGATGCAAGGCCGCAATCGGACGATATGCTGCTTTGTGTCAATCGAACTAAACATAGAACCGCGGCATCGGCTGAAACCCGCTTCAGGCCGCAACAACGTTGATGAGGGTTCCAGCTCGGTCATCGACATGGTGATCGTCCCAGATGCGTTCATGGCCGGCGCTCCTTAAGGAATGCTGGCCACCAGCCTGAACCCGCAAACACGACATTTCAATTTAGCGGAAACGCGACATCTGAACTTTGGACTAACAGCTTTGACGTTGATAACTTTACTTATGTCAAATTACATAGGAATACGAACTATATGATGCCATGAAAGCGGCTTGCAATCTCCTGCCTGGCCACAGCGCTCATCTGCGCGGCGCCGTTCGCCACCGGCAAATCGCTGACCGGCTCCCTGCTTGATCAGGTGCGCAGCCTCACGTCGCCGGCATCACCATCGACATCGAACGCACTCGATGCACCGGCCGGACAAACCGTTGAAGTGGGGTTTTCTCCGGAAGGCGGCGCCGAAACACTCGTACTGGGGTTCCCTTGATTTTCGTGCGATTTGCCGGCGTAGGCCGATCTAGCTGCGACAAGGCGTAGCGCTTCGGCACTAAAATAATCCTAAATAAAATCAGGTACTTCCTGATGGGGCGAAAGCAGCGCTACTCGCCGCTCTCGATGGCTCATGTAGATCTGCACGCGGCAACGCCTGCCTTTGCCGTGGGTTTGTCGCTTCCTACTAAATGCTGTCGCGATTAATGGAGTTCCGGCGCCCCATTAACGCAGATCGACATCTAACCGCAGCTACGGGGCGGCTCGGTACGTGCATCGCATCGCCAAGACTCGCGCCTCAATCAGAACGACGTCCGCACGCCGACCGTCACCGCCCATGGATCGAAGCCGGGCGTGACCTTCGCCGCCACACTGTTCAGCAGCGCGAAGCCCTGCTCATTCGGCGTCAAATAATTTATAGAATAATTCAATTAAATGTAATGCAAAATGTTCAATCAAAATCAATGTAATGCAAAATGTTCAATCAAAATCACTTGAACTGACGATCTACATTTCATAAGCTTCGTCGAGCGTGCACGAACACTCCCGTTCTGACTGACTGAAGCGAGGATACCCATGTCAAACAGCGATAAATGGCGCGGTGTGGCAGCCAATGTGATTGCGCATGCCTGGCGCGATCCTGCCTACAAGGCGAGCGTCCTGCAAAACCCCAAAGCCGCGCTGGCGGCCGCCGGTCTTACCCTGCCCGACTCGGTCCAGGTCTCGGCATTGGAAAACAGCTCGCAAAACAAGTACGTTGTACTGCCGGCCCAGGACCGCCTCGAAGCGGACCCCGTTGCCGGAGCGAAGCTCCTCAAGGCGATTACTCCGCTGCCCAAGGGCGTGCGCGTCACGCTGCTGCAGGACACCGCGGACACGCGCCATTTTGTATTGCCTGTCCCGCCGGCCCAAACCACGTTGCAGCCTCACACCGATGCGGCGGCGGCCACCGCCATGGCTGCCGGCTGGGAAGCCGTCAATCTGTACAGCTCCGCCAATGCGGTGGGAGAAGCCAATGCGGCCGGCGTCCAGAACGTGGTTGGCGCGGCCGAGGCCGCGGCCGCCGGCGTGGTCGTCGCGGTCGGCGCCGCCGTGCTGACCTGATCTTGTTCGACACGCGGTGAGCGATCCCCGGATCGCCGGCGTTTGGGGATCGCGTGAGCCGATGCGCCCATTGACAGGGCGAACCTACGCCGGCGCCAGCGTTGAACGGACGAGGAGACGGCATGGCCGACATGCGCAAAGAGCGTGAAGAGCGGGCCTGGGAGATCGCGCGCAGCTTTGGCGAGGACGTTGTACCGCTGTTTACCGTTCCCGGCTGCGCCGATTCCGAATACGTCAGCGCCGTCGCCCGGACCAAGCGCCTGCTGGAACGGTGGTCGATGGACAACGTGTTCCGCGCCCGTCTCTACGAGCATCCGCAGGAAGCATGCGACGCCTACGGCATCGACATCGATCCGCAGAACGTTCGGATCCTGTGGCACGAACAGGAAGCGCGTCAACGCAAGCAGGATCGGGCAAACGGCCTGCCCGCCCCCGAAGACTCCCGCTCGGTGCGGCGCTATCGTTCCTTCATTGCCGAAAAGCTGGCGTTTCGCGACTGGATGCGCGACGTCAAGGCAGGCGTTTCCGGCCGGTTCGGCCTGTGGCGGCTGCAGCAGATGCATCGCTGCACGCTGGAACTCGGGCCAGCCAAGTCGGCGGGGCTCGTGCACGCGACGGTGGCCTTCGAATTGCAGAAAGGATGTTCGGTCGGATGTTGGTTCTGTGGAGTGGGCGCGGAGAAGCTGAGCGCTCATTTTGCCTACTCGCCCGAGCATGCGGCCTTGTGGCGCGACACTCTGGACGTGTGTCGCGACGTCATTGGCGATTCTGTCTTCAACGGATTCTGCTATTGGGCGTCCGATCCGCTGGACAATCCCGATTACATCCATTTCATTACCGATTTCCGGCGCGCTTTAGGCCGGTATCCGCAGACCACCACCGCCATTCCGTTGCGCAACGAGGCGAAGACGCGCGAGATCCTCGACATGGTCAGGGATTGCGCCGGCGAGATCCAGCGATTCTCGATCCTCACGCTGAAAATGCTGGACGACGTCCACAGTCGCTTCACCCCGGAAGAACTGATCAACGTGGAGCTGCTGCCGCTCAATCGCGAGTCCGGCGTGCCCAAGGCCAATGCAGGCCGCGCCCGCGTCAAGTCGCCGCGCGGCCATGCCAAGACGAGCGACGAACAGCCGCAGACCATCGCTTGCATGAGCGGCTTCCTCTTCAACATGGTCGACCGCTCGGTCCGGATGGTGACGCCGTGCCATGCATCGGATCGCTGGCCGAACGGCTATCGCGTGCTGGCCCAAGGACATTTCGACAACGCGGAGCAGTTGCGCAAGCTCCTGATCCGGTTGATCGACGGCGCCGGGCATGTCGTGACGCACGACACCACGGTCGCCCTCAACCCCTGCCTCGTCGCCACGACCGTGACCCGGGAGGGCTACGACATTGCGTCCATCTGGGTCAAGCGCACCCTGGTCAACTTCCCCGCGTTCGCGGCGCTGGATCGCCTGCTGCGAGACGGCGTCCACACTGCGGCCGACGTCGCGACCCGCATCGAGGACGAAACCGGCACGCCGTTGGCGGACACGTTCAACATCCTCAACGAGTTGTTGCGCCTCGGCGCACTGGATACCGAACCTGCGGAGGCCGAACCGGTCGTGCAACGCGTCGGCGCCGTCAAGGCCATGGATTCGGCATGACTAGGGGGCCCCAATCCGCGGCCGACGCTCCGCCCCCAGGCGTCGACATCGTATTGATCAACATGCCGTATGCCGGCGTCGAGCGGCCGTCGATCTCGATCGGCCTGTTGCATCGCATCCTGACGGATGCCGGATTCTCGGTTCGCTCGGACTACGCGAATGTGCGTTTTGCCGAGCGCATCGGCATTCAGGCCTATCAGTTCATTGACATCATGCGATCCGAGGATGTGGTCGGCGAATGGACATTCCGGCAAGCGGCGTTCCCCGACTACCAGCCCGATGACGACGCCTATCTGGCGCAATTGCTGGAGCGCATGCTCCCGGAAAGCCGCGAGCGCTTGGGCCTCGACGGCTTGCGCCGCACGCTGCACGGCATGCGTGATGCGGCCAACCGGTTCGTCACCGATACCGCGAACCGGATTCTCGAGATGCAACCGCGCATCGTCGGGTGTTCGTCCACCTTTCAGCAACACCTTGCGTCGCTCGCGCTGCTGCGGCGAATCAAGGAAATTTCACCCGGCACGGTCACCATGATGGGCGGCGCCAATTGCGAAACCGTCATGGGCCGAACCACCCATCGCAATTTCGCCTGGGTGGACTATGTCGCTTCCGGCGAGGCGGACAGCATCATCGCGCATGTCGTCGGCAGGATCCTGCGGGCGAAGCCCGGCGCGGTTCCGTACGGCCTGCCCGATGCGATCCTGACGCCGCGTCACCGAACGGCGGGCTACCCTGTCGATCCCGGCTCGAACGACGGCGTGCCGCGCCACTCGTCGCCCTCGATCGAACATCTGGCGACGCCCGCCTTCGGCGACTATTTCGACACCCTGCGCGACAGCGCGCTGGCCGCCGTGATCGATCCGGGCCTGCCGGTCGAAACCTCGCGCGGCTGCTGGTGGGGGCAAAAGAAGCACTGCACGTTTTGCGGATTGAACGGCGGCGGTATGGCCTATCGCAGCCGCAGCGCGGAACGCGTGCTCGGGCAATTCGACGAGCTGTCGGCATCCTACGGCATTCGCAAGTTCGAGGTCGTCGACAACATCCTCGACATGCGCCACTTCGAGACGTTGCTCCCGCAACTGCAAGGCCGCGGCTTCCGCCTGTTCTACGAAACGAAATCGAACCTGCGGCGCGACCATGTCGCCGCGCTGGCGGCCGCCGGCGTCACGTGGATCCAGCCGGGCATCGAAAGCCTGCATTCCCGGGTCCTGGCGTTGATGGACAAGGGCGCGCAAGCCTGGATGAACGTGCAACTGCTCAAATGGTCGCGCGAATTCGGCCTGCGGCTGTCGTGGTCCATGCTGTTCGGATTTCCGGGCGAAGACGACGCCGATTACCAGGTCATGGCCGACATGGTGCCGAAGATCTGTCACATGCAGCCGCCCGGCGGCATGATCCACATTCGTTTCGACCGCTACAGCCCGTATCACGGCAAAGCGGCGGACTATGGCCTGGAGCTCGTTCCGGCCCGGCTGCTGCAGTACGTCTATCCGCTGTCGCCGGCGGACCTGATGGATCAAAGCTATTTCTTCGAAGAGCGCGGCGTCGCGGACCTGGGCCGCAACCTGTCGGTCGGGCTGACGCTGGAGCGCCCCGGAGCCGATGCGTTGCGCAAGGCGCTGGTCGCGTGGTCCAGGGCGTTCTGGTCCGGCATGCCGGCGGTGCTGTGCGAGGAACCCGACGGCGCCGGGCTTCGCCTGCTGGACACGAGACCGATGGCGGCCGAGCGGCAGGTCCGGCTCGATGGCGCTGCCGCCGCCATCCTCAGGCTGTGCGACGGCGCGCGCAACACCGCCACGCTGCCGGAAAAGCTGCGCTCGGACGGGCGCTTCGCCGGCAGTGACGAACAGATCGCCGACGCCCTCGCCTTTTTGCTCGAACGGGCCTACGCCATCGAACTGGACGGACGGATCCTGTCGCTGACGTTGAAAGGCGATCTCCCCAGCCTGCCCGACGGCTCGGAATTTCCGGGCGGCTTCGTCTGGCGCCCGGACTACACCACGGGCAAGGTCGCCGCGCGCCCCGAAACGGCCGTGGAGGAATGAGGTCATGCCGATGCGGATGGACGCCGACCCTGGATCGAACCACCACGACGACGCCGACGATGGCCCGTGCGACGTCCTGTTCGTCTATCTGCCCTATGGCGCAATCGAACGTCCGTCCATCGCGCTCGGGCTGTTGAAGCAGGTGCTCGTCGATCACGGCTTTTCGGCGGGCGTCCACTACGCGAACATCACGTTCGCCGAGCAGATCGGCTTGCCCGTCTATGACGCGATTTCCCGACTGTCGCGAGAAATGGCCGGGGAATGGACCTTTGCCGGCGCCGCGTTTCCCGGCGCGGAGAGCGATCACGACGGTTACATGCGCACGCTTGGCGAGATACTGAAGCCGTCCGTCGCCGAAGCCGCCGCGCGCGAAATCGCGGCGCAACTGTGGCCCGTGCGCCGGCTGGCCGAGGCGTTCATCGCCCGCACCGTGCGCGAAATCGTGGCGCGGCGCCCAAAGATCGTCGGCGTCAGCTCGATGTTCCAGCAGCACTGCGCCGCCCTTGCGCTGCTGCGGCACCTGAAGCATGCGGATCCCGACATCGTCACGCTGATCGGCGGTGCGAACTGCGAAGAAGAGATGGGGCTCGCGACGTGGCGCAATTTCCCCTTTGTCGACTACGTGGTGTCCGGCGAAGCCGATGAACTGTTGCCTGACCTGGTCGCCAATGCGCTGCGATACCGCGCCAAGACCCCGCCGGCCCTGCTTCCGGCCGGTGTCCTGGGACGCGGGGGGCCGGCGGGCGTCGCCCCGCCCGCTGGCATCGGGCGGGCGCGCGTCGAGCGGCTGGACGGCAGCCCGATTCCCGATTACCGGGACTATTTCCGCCGCTTGTCGCATTCGCCATTGCGCGACCTGATCCGCCCCGGCCTCCCGATCGAGACGGCGCGAGGCTGCTGGTGGGGCGCCGTGCGGCACTGCACGTTCTGCGGCCTGAACGGGAGTTCGACGGCGTTTCGCGCCAAGTCGCCGGAACGGGCAATCGGAGAATTCTCGACGCTCGCGGACCGGCACGGCATCAACCGTTTCATGGTGGTCGACAACATCATCGACCTCGATTATTTCAAGACCGTGCTGCCTCGTTTGCGCGAAGACCACGCCGGCGACTGGCAGATCTTCTACGAAACCAAAGCCAACCTTCGTCGCGACCAGGTCGCGCTGATGCGCGATGCCGGCATCGCCTGGATCCAGCCCGGCATCGAGAGCCTGAACGACAATCTGCTGAAGCAGATGGCAAAGGGAACGACGGCGCTGATCAACACGCGCCTGCTCAAATGGGCGCGGGAAGACGGCTTGTCCGTGTCCTGGAACATCCTGTTCGATCTTCCCCAGGAGAACGATGACGATTACCGCGACATGGCCGGGCTGATCCCGGCCCTCGTCCACCTGCAGCCGCCGCAGGCGATGGTGCGGATTCGCGTCGAACGATTCAGCCCGTACCAGAAAACGCCCGAGCTTTACGAGCTGAACATTGCGCCCGCGTGGCCCTACCGCTACATCTACCCGTTGGCGGAGCAGCCGCTCGCCCAGCTTTGCTACAACTTCGACACCCTCGGCAAGGCGCGCCTGCAAACGACCGGCGACTCGATTCCGGGCGCGAGCCCGCCGATCGAGCCCGGCAGCGGCCTTGCCCTGTGTCATCAGGCCGTGACCGCCTGGCGGCAGCTTCACGACGCCGCCGCCAAGCCGCTGCTGTGCATTACCCCGCGCGCCGACGGCGGCGCCACGGTGCTCGATACGCGTCCCTGCGCGCGCCAGCGCGTGAGCCAGGTGTCGGCGGCGGCAGCCGGGATACTGGCGCTGTGCGACGGCGGAGCGACATCGGCGCAGATCGACCGAGGCCGGCTCGCGCCGGGAGAATGGGACGCGCTGATCGGCAACCGGTGGCTGCTCGCCCTCGGCGAAAAATACCTGTCGCTGCCGGTCAACGGCGACGTACCGGCCTTGCCGGCCCGCCAACGCTTTCCCGGCGGCTACATCACGGCCGGCCCCGAATCGTCGGGGCTGCTGCTGGCGGAATGACGGCGGCATTCCACGGGAACGCGTTGCGTCATGCCGGCCGACACCAGAATTGGTACATCGCGCGAAAGGTATCGGGATAAATCTCTTCGAACGCGGCCCATCCGGCGAGATCCGAATCGTCGTCCGCGGTGAGCAACGCGCGCTTGCACGCATGGATGTCCGGATCGACCTGATCGAAACCGAGGAATGCCAGCCCCAGCGCCGTCAATGCGCGGGCGATGCGGGGAATGTCGAACGGATCTTCATGTTCATTGACCATCAGATCCCGAAAGCCGGCCAGGCTATAGAAATCGGTGTAGCGCCAGACCGATGCGAGGGCATCGTCATGAGGAAGGGCAAGCAGCCGGGCGCGCGCCGCCCGCAACGCATCGTCATCGCATGGCGGAACGACCAGGTCCGCGATGCGCTGGCGCGCCGCCGCCACGCCGCGGCGGGCCAGCGAGCTGTACAACCCGATCCGCATCGTGCCGCCGGGCGCCAGCGTCGGCATCAGCGCGCGCCAGCCGGCCTCGGGATCGGCCAGATGATGCAGCACGCCGCCGCATTCGATGTGGTCGAAGGCCCCGCCCAGCGACGCCGCATCGTGCAAGTCCACGCATGCGAACGAAATCGTCGAGATCCTCAGCGCCCTCGCCCGTGCTTCCGCATATCGCAAACTGGCGGTGCTGACGTCGATGGCAACGATGTCGGCGTCGGGCATCGCCGATGCCAGTTGCGCCGCATGTCGTCCCGTGCCGCAACCCGCCACGAGGATCCGGGGCCGCCCGCGGGGCGCCGGGGACGACGCGTGGCGGAACGGTCCGCAGAATCCGGCAAAGCCTTGCGGCGGCCTGCGCGTGATGCGCTGCCAGACCGGGTAGGCATGCGCTTCGTACTGCGCACGCAGACGTGCGGCAACGTCGCCCGATTCGACGCCCTGCGCCGTGTGCGCCGGTTCGATGTCCGGATACGCTTCGCAGATCGATCGGGCCGCATCCAGCCTGCAGCGCGCCGCTTCGTCGGCCGGCACCGGCCACGCGCCGCCATTCAGCCGGCATTGAGCCGCCAACGCCCAGCACAACGCCGGATAGCGATCGCTCTCGTGCGACAGCAGCAGCCATCGCCGCACCCGGGACAGCATGCGCTCGATCGTTCGATTGGGCGGCAAGCCCTGCGAAATCAGTTCCAGCGCAAGGGGACGCGCATTCAGCAGCGACGCCAGTGCCGCCGGATCCTCGGCGTGCCCATCCGCGCCGATCAGGCGTGCCAGGCCGGGGTCGCGCGCCTGTTGCAGCCATCCCGCCGCCGTCAGTTGCTGTGCGTCGACGTCCGCATCACGCAACAGCGCGACGAGCGGCGCTTCGTCGTCGGCCGAACGCACGATGGCGTCCGGATGAGACTTCAGCAGATCGACCAGTCGCGAACGGACAGACAGATCGGCCGGCCAGCGTCGCACCGCGTCGAACAACAGCGGGAGCGCCGCGGCGTGTTCGCCGCGATCCGCGAGCCAGCTCGCGAGCAACGGATAGGCCGGCGCAAATTCCGGCGCATCGGCGATGCAGCAACGTGCCTGCGCGATGGCGGCATCCAGGTCGCCTTGCGCCGCGAGGGCCGCGCCAAGGTTGAAGCGCGTCGCCACGAGGCCTGGATCGACGGCGAGCGCGCGACGAAAGTCGTTTGCCGCGCTCGCCGCCCGCCCCAACGCAAGCAACGCGCGGCCTCGATCGTTCCACAACGGCGCCGATCCCGCCGCCTGAACCAGCGGCAACGCGGCGTCGAGCCGGGCAAGCGCCAGTTCCGGCAGACCGCACGCCAGCGCGACGGCCGCAGCCAGGTGCAATCCCGCTGCGTCGCCGCGCTCGGCCGCGGCCTCGGCCAGCCGATCGGCGAGCGTTCTGGCGTCCTCTCGCCGCCCCGACGTCCACGCGTCGCGAACGTGTTGCGACAGGGCTTCTCCGCCCGGCGGGAGGGAAGTTCTGGAGACGCTCATGATTGCCCCGTTCGTGTCGTCGGCAAACTCACCGCAGTCCATTCAACCGTGTCCACTCAGTGAACGATGCGTACAGCTCCTTCGCGTGATCATAGCGCGCCGTCATCGGCGTCCGAACTGCAAGCCCGCCAGGCGCGGGTCTGGCGGCAGATTTGCCATATGGCGGAAGGACTGGCCATCGCTCCGGCGATTGACAGCCTGATCCGTCACGATGCAGTGGTCGCGCGCGCGGATACGGACGTCCCGTCCGCGTCATCGCGCAATCCCGGTTTAGTCGGCGTCGCCCGGCGTGCGCTGGCGCAGCAGGGCCGGCTGACACCGGGAGACGCGGCGAATCACGACTGGTTGAGGCGGCTGGACGACTATCGTCACGTGCCCGCCCTGCTGGACCTGTGTCACGCGCTGCTGGCTGGCGAGCCAGGCAACGCGCTGCGCGCGATGGCCCTCCTGCTGCGAGCCTGGAGAGTGGCCAGCGATTTCCCCGACCGCATCGCGACTGAATTGCTCGCGTTCGTGGCGGCGCCGACGCTTCTGACGCTCGCTGATAGCGGGTGCTTGCCGCCGTTTCGGCCTGAATCCTTCCCGTTGCCGGCCGATGTTTGGCCCGTCGGCGCCGCGGGCCGGCATGCGGCGCTGCGATGGCTCGGCTGGGTCGACGGACCGGCGGCGGCCCCGCAGTTGACAACGGAAGGCCGCATGGCGGCCGCCTTTTCCGGGCAGTTCCGCTATCCGCTGTCCTACCTGCCGATGTTGACCCGCATGGACTCGCTCCTGTTCGGCGATCCGGGCATCGCGCTGGCACGCAGCGGCGACGCGACGGAGCGTCACCTGGACCGTGCCGCCGACATTCGCTTCTCGACCGAAGTGTTCCAGCGCAGCTGCGCGCCTATCCTGTCGGCAATGGTCGTGCCGCTCTTTCATCGCAGCCGGGGGGACAGCCGGCCACGGGTCGTCGTCGACGTTGGCTGCGGCGAAGCGACGTTACTGGTGAGTTTGCTTCGTGCCATTGCGGGCGACCCCGCTTCGGCGGACGCCGCGGAAAATCTTCTGCTGGTCGGCGTCGAAAACAATCCGGTGGCGGAGCAGGCGGCGAAGCGCACGCTGGCAACTTGCGGAGCGAAGCACGTACTGATACGCGGAGACATCTCGTACCCGGACGCCATTGCCGCGCGTCTCGCCGTCGACGGAATCGATTTTGCCGATGCGCTCCATGTCAACAAGTCAGTCATCCACGACCGGGAACTGGTTGACGCGTCGCCATCGGAGGCGGCGCATGCGGAACGGCACGGCGCGCGCGCCGGCCTTCCGGGTGCGAATGCCGGTGACGGAATCTTCGCGCGGCCCGACGGCAGCCTCGTCGATGCGTCCGCCGCGCAGGACGATCTCGTTCGTTTCTTTCGGCGCTGGCGCCCCTATCTCTTGCGTCACGGCATGATCGCGCTCGAGCCGCACGCACTCACGGTCGATGCGGCGGCGGCCCTGTCGGGGCGCAGTATGACGGCCGTGATGGAGGCGCTGCACGGATTTTCCGGCCAGTATCTGGTCACCCTGGACCGCTTTACCGAGGCGATCGGCATCTCGGGACTGCGCCTCGCCGCGCAACGGCTTATCGGATCGGAACTGACCGGGCACGTGCACATGAGCTGCAGCCATCTCGTCGCCAAGCGCGATTCACGACATGGCCTGTAGAAAACCGGCCACGACCGGCGCCAGCGCGCTGACGTCGAATTGGTAAGCCCCGTGCCCGAACGGGCTGGTCAGATGATGATGGGAGACGGCGGTGCCGTTGCTCGCGATCGCATCCGCGAGCCGCGCGATCTCGGCACGCGGGTAGCGCCAGTCCGATTCGTAGGACACCAGCAGCATCGGCTTGTCGATGGCCGACACGCCGGACGGCAGGTCGGGATATCCGTCCGCCAGATCGAACAGATCCATCGCTTTGGTCAGGCAGATCAGCGAATTGGGATCGAAGCGCAGGCTTGCGTTCGCGCGCACGCGGGCAAGAAAGGCTTCGACGGCGAATTCGGGTGCCGGAAACGCGAGCGGCGGCACACCGCCATCGGCCGCCGGTGAATCGGCCCGGCGCCTGCCGAACTTTTCCGCCAGCGTGTCCCGGTCGAGCCACAGCACGGACCCGATCATCGCACCCAGCCCCATGCCGGCCAGCGGCCCCTGCGTGTGTCCGTAATAATCGCCGCCCTGCCAGGCGGGATCGGCGTAGATCGCCTGCCGCATCAGCTCCCACAACGCGATGGTGTACGCGGACGTGAACGGCGTCGCGCTGATGGCGATCGCGCACGACAAGCGAGTCGGATGACGTCGCGCGAATTCCAGTACCTGGAAGCCACCCATGCAGCCGCCGGCGACTGCGCGAAAACGGGGAATGTCCAGGCGATCCTGCAATCTGACCCATGCATCGGCCATGTCCGCCATGGTGACGCGCGGAAAGCGCATGCCGAAAGGCCGGCCGGTATGCGGATCCGTGGCTGCCGGCCCAGTCGATCCGGCGCATCCGCCTGGCACGTTCGCACAGACGACGAAGTGGCGATCGGTATCGAACATCCGGCCCGGGCCGATCGCCAGTTGCCACCATGGCTGCGGCGGCCCGCCGGGAAGCGGGGCTCCGGCCGCATTCTGATTTCCCGTCAGTCCATGGCAAATCATGATCGCGTTATCGCGACTGTCGTTCAGCCTGCCATACGTTTCCACGGCCAGATCCAGGCGAGCAAGCATGCCGCCAGTCGCCACGCGCATCGGTTCGTCGAACGAGACCGTGAAGCGGCGTTGGCCCAAGCTCGGTTCCGTTTCTTTCTCGTTCATGGGCGGAGCAACCTCGTCTACCTGCGTTTCACGATGGCGGCAAGATCAAGCCCGGCCGCCGCGCCACATGACCGTATCGAGTTACTCGGCCATCGCCAATTCATCAACCGAGTCTCTCTGACCGGCCACTGAAATCTGAGGCGAACGCGACCGCCGTGGCCGACGATGGCCCGCACGCCGTAGCGTTCGTGCAATCGCGTGGAGCTGTTCCCAGATACGGTCCGCCTCAGGCGGTGCCAAGGTATCCGCAGCGACGCCCAGCGCATCGACGATCGATGCATGCCGCGCTGAGGCATCAGTCAACGCTACGCGCGCGCTCAATCTCGGCCGCGTGCGATACGCGCCGAGCCAGGCCTCCAACGCCCGGCGCTCGCTCTTGTCGAGCAACTCGAGCAGCGACGCGTACGGGATCGTTCGCCACGAACGTGCCGACGACACGCTGTCGAAATCGGCCGGTATCCGCTGCTTTCACTTTCCGGATCACCTTGATTTTCCCGCCCTGCGCTCGAATCAGGATCGGCATCGCCTATCTCCAAAAAATCTCCCGGAAAGGATAGCGCAAACCGCGTGTCGCGTTGATGCCGCGACACGCGGGCCTGCCTGTCCAGTCTCGCGGCCTTTGGGCCGCTCGAAGGGGCGCTCGCCGCACGGCGAGCTCGTGCTGCCTCACGTATCCGCATGCCACCAGTCCCTGAGCTCGTCGTCCCAAACGCGACCGTAGCCCTTGACCGTTCCCGCTCAAGGATGCGCTTCGCCGGCCGCGGCACCCGTTCGGTGCTCGCCCGTTGGGCTGCGCTCCGCGTGCGGCTTTGCGTCCGTCCTTTATCGCCGCCATGTAGGCTCGACCGTGCCGGCGAATGCACGCCTACGCCCGCTGGGGCCCGGCGCAGAGGTGTTGAGGAAGAGCAGAAAGACCAGTCAGGAAGTGGCTGATTTGATTGATTATTGTTTTGGAGGCGGAGCGCTAACCCTCGTCGCAGCTAGATCGTCCTACGCCGGCAAACTGCACCGAAATCAAGGGGACCCCGCACTGAAAGTCATTGATTCCGCGCACACGTCGATCCGGCTCGCAGGCTATTCGTTCACGTCGCCGAAGGTGGTTCGCGGGCTGCTCGATGCGGAACGCCGCGGTGTTGACGTGGCGGTCGTGGTGGATGACAAGGGCAACCGGTCGAAGACTTCGCAACAGGCGCTGAACCTGCTCGTCAACGCCGGCATCCCAACCCGCACCATCGACCGTTAAGCTATCAATCACGACAAATATGTCGTCGTTGACGGGCGGCACGTTCAGACCGGCTCGTTCAACTACTCCGCGTCAACGGCCAGCCGCAACTCGGAGAATGTGCTGGTTGTCTGGAACAACGCGGCCCTGGCCCTTGCTCAACGCTATTTTCAGCATTGGGAGAATCGCTTCGCGCAGGGTAATGACTATCGGTCCGCCTATTAGCGCGTCGGTCACTCTGTCGAACGCTTGCGCGCCGGCTGCGCCGGTCGCGATGCTTCGAATTGGCCACGCAGTTGAGCCGCCTGCTCGCCGGCTGTTTTGGCCACTGCTCGAGCACGCTCGGCATCTGCTGTCGCGGTGGCCACTTCACGCTCGAATGCCTTTGCGCGGGCCTCGGTCGCCTGCAGCGATGCACGCGTGTCGGCGAGCTCGGTAGAGAGCTTGTCGTTGCGCTGCTGCTGCGCAGATAGCATCTCTTCGGTGCGCTCACGTCGCGAGCCGACGTCAATCAGGCGAGCGGTCAAATCATCTTTCTGTGCGGCAAGCACGGCGGCCGACTGCTCTGCCGCCACACGAGCCTGTCGTTCGGTGTCGAGCTCGCCGCGCACGGCCGCGAGGTCGCCTTCGAGTCGCGGCATCGCTTCAAGGCGCAACTGCGCCTTGGCGAGCTCCGTTCTCGCGAGCTCGGCTGCATGACGCTCGCGCGTGGCTTCATCGCGGGCGGTGTCGAGGTCCGCTGAAAGCTGGCCGGCCTTCCCTTCCGCTTCGGCCTTCTCGATCGCGAGCGCTTCAAGCTCTTCGTCGCGAGCGGCGATGAGTTCGGCCAGTCGCTCGTTCTCTGTGGCGAGGTCGGCCGCTTCCTGCTGCTGTTCCGCGAGCTCGGCTTCGAGCGTCGCGCGAGCAGCGGTGAGCTCCGCGTCCATGAAGTCGATCAGTGCCTTTTGAAGCGCGGGCGGGAGCGTGAGCACTGCCGTTGCCTGTCGAGCCTGCCCCGCTTTCCGTTGCTGCAGGAGCTTGTTAATCGTGCCCATGCTGCCGGTATTTCCCAAGCGCTCACGCACGGCGCGCGACGTTGGCTTGATGCCCTCAACCTTCATCGCGTCGACGATGGCATTGACCTGCTCGGCGGTAATGGTGGCTTCGCGTCCCATCTCGGATCCTGTTGATACGTTACGTTATGATTGTTATGATACGATATGTTATCGAAAATCACAAACTCGGACCCCAACCGCAATAGCTAACCCCCGTGGGCCCTCGCACCGCGCTATTTACAGGCTGGAAAAGCCACTTCGAGCAAGACAGCGGTTATCGATCTACCTACGAGGGGACGTCCGGCCTCCGAACGGGACAGCTTGCAAGGGGTGTAACCTACGGGCTACACTTGGTTTTGTTATGGCGCTGGAGCTTGCTCGTGGTCCCTATTCACCCGCAAAAAATCGAAGGCCATTTCCGCTCCGACATTGCGCTGGATCTCCACACCACGAGCAGCACGCCGATTGGATATGACGAAGCCGGCCATATGCAATTTGATACGCTGCGGCCCGAGATAGCGGAGTTGCTATATCAATTCAAATATCACGGCGATCAAGAGGCAGCGAACGGCATCATTGAGGCGGCCGCCGCATACCTTCACCCGCACCGGGGACTATTCGACGCCATGATTCCCGTACCGCCGTCGACCGCCCGAGCCGTGCAACCTGTGCTCGTCCTAGCACACGGAATTGCTAATACGGTGGGGTTGCCCGTTCTCGAATGCATTGGCACGACACGTGCGACAACGCAGCTAAAAGGGGTAACCGACCCCGACGAGCGTATGAGGCTGGTCGCTGGTCTATATGCCGTTGACCCCGCGAACACTACTAACAAGAACATCCTGCTCTTTGATGACCTGTTTCGTTCCGGCACGACGATGAACGCAATCACCGACGTGCTCCTGCAACAAGGCCGCGCCAGGAGTGTGTGCGCGTACACCATCACCAAAACCCGGAGGAACCGATGATGAACACGATTTTCATCGGCGGCTCACGCCATGTCTCACGACTACCGGTCGAGATTAAGCAGAGACTCGACAACGTCATAAACAGCGGCCATCGCGTCATCGTTGGAGACGCCAACGGCGCCGATAAAGCCGTGCAAAAGTATTTCAGCGAAGCCGCCTACGACAAGGTGACCGTGTTTTGCTCTGGTGAGAGTTTCCGTAACAACCTCGGTCATTGGGCAACTCACAAGGTCGATGCGCCGAAGCATCTCAAGGGCTTCCAGTTCTACGCCGCCAAGGATCGCGAGATGGCTCGCGAAGCCGATTTCGGTCTGATGATTTGGGACGGCAAGAGCCCCGGCACAGTTCTCAATGTGCTGCGACTGGTGCTTTCCAACAAAATCGCGGTGCTTTTCAGCGTGCCTGAGAAGCGCGCGATCAACATCAAGACGCGAAGCGATTGGGAGAGTTTCCTGAGTCGCTGCAACGCCGAGTTGGTACACGATATACGTGATCGCGCTACGCCAGAAGAATGGCAACCAAGCACGCAAGCTAGCTTGCTCGGCGCACACGAGGAAGCCACTGAAGCAAGCGGGTGCGATTTCGACGCGGAGCAATCGGTTACACCCGCGGCCAGCTCATCTGAGGATGAACTGGCCGCCTCCCTCGATGCCGCACTGGCAGAGGCTGATCCGGCTGCTGCGATAAAGGCTCTCGGCGGCCTAGCGAAGATGCGAGGTATGAGCAACGTCGCGAAAGAAACCGGCCTCGCTCGCGAAAGCCTTTATCGCGCGCTAAGTAGCGAAGGCAATCCGGAATTCGCCACGGTACTCAAAGTATTGACATCGTTGGGCCTTCACCTGTCTGCGACCAGGAACGTGGCCAGCGGCTAAGTATCCTGCCAGCTATGCCGAATTGCAGCTCGACGCTAGGACACTTGCCTATGCAAATGGCCCTCACTCCGAAAACTTCAGAATAGATCAACTTGTTGCTGGTTTCGCTTTTGTGCGGGCGTGCATGATGTCAGCGACAGGTGAGAGTCGGTGAAGCAGGATCGATAGTTGCGGGAAATGGGGCTATCGGTTTGTCGAAGGCGACAATAGGGTCAGGATGGAAACAGATATGGTGTGACAGTTCATGGCGCGCGGCGCCAGCGATGAACGACGTACCCTGCGATGAAGCTCAGCAGTAGTGGCGCAGATTGATCATCGTATAGGCAAGCGTCTTGAACGCGGTAATGCACATCACTGATGCGTTCGAAGCGCAGCAACAGGCGGCGAAACTTGTCTTCCCAGGCAAAGACGCGCTCAATGGTCCTGAAGCGCTCCTCGAAGATGGCCGGCTCGAAGATCTGCTTGCGACCGCGCTTCGGTGTTTTGCGCCCGCGCGGGTTCTGCGGGATGTTCGGGGTCATGCCGCGATTGAAGATCGCACGGCGGTTGGCCCGGCAGTCGTAGACGCCATCCAGGCTGACGGTGGCGCCTTGCAGGTCCATGCCAATGGCGCGGGCCATCTCGCTCAGCCGTGGTAGCGCATCACGCAGCAAGGGCGATTCGTTGCGGTTACCCGCAGCGCAGATGAACGGCGCGATGATGTTGCAGTGGCGATCACAAAAGGCCACCACCTTGTCGCCTTTCAGGTGCTTGTGACCGCTGTACCCGAGGTTGTCGCCACCTTTCTTCGCCGCCGTGGTCGTGCCGTCACCATGAATGACCGTGAGGTCAAGGAGCTGGTCCTCATGAAGCTTGCGCACCGAGCCAGAAAAGATCCGGTCGATGCTGCCATCGGCGCGCCAGCGGCGCATGATCCGGTAAATGCGCGTGTAGCGGATTTCAGGCAGCCCTTTGGCATCCCTTTCGATCGGCAGCACTTCCACTGGCACCCCATGTACAGCACCCGCAGGATGTAGTTGAAGATCGTGTGCAAGGCCAGCGTGGGCGGCGGTCCGCGCCGACTACGGCGCAGATGCGGCAAGACAAACTGTTCGAACTGCTCAAGGCTTAAATTCACTGGAATTGCCTGCCAGCATGGGTTTCCCGTCATTCGCTGCGTCCAGAAATCTGGACTCTAACCGATCTGGCTTCGCCGATCCCCAACCCAGGCCCGGCGCCGCTCCCAGACAAATGCAATGATCTCGAGAAACTAACAACCAGTTGATCAGTGATGTGCATTACGCGTTCAAGACGCTTGCCTATACGATGATCAATCTGCGCCACTACTGCTGAGCTTCATCGCAGGGTACGTCGTTCATCGCTGGCGCCGCGCGCCATGAACTGTCACACCATATCTGTTTCCATTCCTGACCCTATTGTCGCCTTCGACAAACCGATAGCCCCATTTCCCGCAACTATCAATCCTGCTTCACCGACTCTCACCTGTCGCTGACATCATGCACGCCCGCACAAAAGCGAAACCAGCAACCAGTTGCTAGCCACCGCAAAATGAATCGATATTTCAATAACCGACGTAAGTCATGCTAAACACACCATGCGGCGTGCCTAATACGCTCCATGAATAAACAGCAATGGTTACGTCCGTACGACGCCTCCGTCTACCTGCTAACAATGACAGGTATTAACGAACGCTCTTCCAGCGTTAGATTTGCAAAAAATTTGACGTCGCAGATCACCTGAATGCGACTCAAAAGAAAGGAGACCGTCAATCATCGAGTGGGCCGCCCGGTCACACGCAGTACCGTTTATTCGGCGAGCGCCCCCTTCGTCACGTGCGATTTTGTCGTCAGGCGAACGGACTCCTTGGTCACGTGCAGTTCCCCTTACCTTAGAGGCAAACATGGCAACCCCGTCAAATTTTGTCGATCTCCAGGCCGGTTTTTATAATGCGCTGGCTCAAGGGCTTGGCTATAGCAATCAGGATCCGTTCCAGATTATTCAACCCTCGCCGCCGCTCACGGGAGGCGACGACGCTGACGATCTGCTCTGGGCGTATCTGAACAATTTGCCGGTCGCTTCATTGACCCAGAACACGCAGTTCTCCGGCGGAAATCAATTTCTCGCCGATTATCAAGGCGTCATGTCCGCCTTGCAGTCCGCGCCCAACAATTTTCAGTCGACCATCGGCCCGACCTGCTGGGCCGCCTACCAGCAGGCGCTTAAAGACCACGAAGTCAAAACTGGCGCCGTCGCGTTCCGTAACTGGGCGCTTTACTGCCAACCGTGTTCCGCTGTCGCAACGTCAGGCGCATCCGCCCTGGCCGCCGCCATGCTCGATCCGATTTTTGCGGCGCAGATGAACGTGACACCGTACAAGCCTGTTGGCGACGAACCCGTGACGTTCTCGCCGGGCTACTCGAAGATGCTCACCTTGCTGAAGAAGGCACCGAGCCGTTCGTTCGAAGTAAGCGCAAGCAATTGGCAGACCGACGTCTCAAAGACGTGGACCCAAGGCTCCACCACGGGGTTTTTTGGCTTGTGGGGTGGCAGCAGTTCGTCGTCTTCGATCAGCGAGAAATTTGCGTCGGGCGGCGTGTCGGTCAAAGCCTCGTTCGACAACGTGCTGCCGTTCAACGCCACGCCGGGCGACTGGTACAGTTCCTCGGCGTTCGGCATGGCGTTCAACAACCCCGGTAAGGCGCCATGGACGTCGAACAACCCGATTAACTGGGACACGACCTTCGGCAAGAACGGCAACATGCAACGGTTCGCCTCGAGCCTGCTGATCGCCAACAAGATGAACATCTCGGTCGTTTCGGCGGCGCAGTATAGCCAGGGGGAGCAAAGCCAGATACAGAGTAATCAGGGCAACGGCCTGTGGCCGTTCTATTGCTCCGGCAGCTCGGGCGGTTCCAGCACGAGTGCTTCATTCGACAAGGACGGCCGCATGACGGTGACCATCACAAGTAAAGCCAACGTGCCGATCGTGATCGGCTGCATCGTGCTGACGGCTGGCCAGTATCTCGGGCATGAAGCACTGGCATCGAAGCGTTTGATCGAGGAGTTCTACAGCTAGCACTAGCCATTGGCCGTCTCACGGTCTCGACATGCCCGCCGTGCCGATTACGGCAGGCATGTCGTATGGCGCCGCACGGGATCCTTGCATTTTCCGTGTTTTTTCCGGTCAGGGAAGGGGAGCAATCATGACGTCGTTTGTCGATCTGCAACAGCAATTTGCCAAAACCGAGTTTGCTGCGATTGGCATCGATCCGGGTCGGGGGCAGGTGTTTCAGCCGGCTGCGGCATTGACCGGGGACGATAGCGTTTTGTGGTCGTACCTCGATACTATTCCCGGCGCGCCGCCGATTTTCTCGTCTGCAGGCGGCGGAAGCGGCGAGACCTTTTTTCAGGCGTACTCGGCTTTGATCAACTCGTTGATCGCCGCGACCAATCCACTCGATCCGATCAAGGCTGCAAAGCAGCGCCTGAGTGCCTGGGGGGACAAACCCGCAGCCTGGAGCGTCGGGGTTGCCGGTCTGGCCCGCCAACTCCACTCCGCATCGGCGATTAGTTTTGGTTTTACCAATGATGCAGTCGCCGACCCGGCATTCTGGGGCCTTTGGGGCAATAGCGAACCGGCATCCGGGCCGAGCGCCTTGTTCGCCTCGGGTAGCGTGTCGGGGCAGTTCAAGTTCAAAAACGCGTTGTTATTTGCACCGACGCCATCGGACTGGTACGTATCGTCCGCGCTTTCACTGGCGCATGCCACGAAGACAGGACATCCGTGGAATCCCGATTCGCCGATCAACTGGCAGACGACCTTCGGTCCGAACGGAAATATGCAGTCGTTCGTGGGAGGCCTTTACGTTGCGGCCGGCCTGAATATTCAATTCACGTCGAGCACCGCATTCAGTAAAGCCGATCAGCGCCTGATCAGTGAGGCCGGGACTCAGGGGATGTGGCCGTACTACCTCGGCATCGGTAACGCGATTACCAAGATGCAGTTCAACCCCGAAGGTCAGATGACGGTTGCCGTCATGAGCGGAGCGAATTTGCCTGTCGTCATCGCGGCATCGGTGTTGTCTGCGACGCAGTATTTGGGAGGATGACGACTCTATCAACTGGTTGTTAGTTTCTCGAGATCATTGCATTTGTCTGGGAGCGGCGCCGGGCCTGGGTTGGGGATCGGCGAAGCCAGATCGGTTAGAGTCCAGATTTCTGGACGCAGCGAATGACGGGAAACCCATGCTGGCAGGCAATTCCAGTGAATTTAAGCCTTGAGCAGTTCGAACAGTTTGTCTTGCCGCATCTGCGCCGTGGTCGGCGCGGACCGCCGCCCACGCTGGCCTTGCACACGATCTTCAACTACATCCTGCGGGTGCTGTACATGGGGTGCCAGTGGAAGTGCTGCCGATCGAAAGGGATGCCAAAGGGCTGCCTGAAATCCACTACACGCGCATTTACCGGATCATGCGCCGCTGGCGCGCCGATGGCAGCATCGACCGGATCTTTTCTGGCTCGGTGCGCAAGCTTCATGAGGACCAGCTCCTTGACCTCACGGTCATTCATGGTGACGGCACGACCACGGCGGCGAAGAAAGGTGGCGACAACCTCGGGTACAGCGGTCACAAGCACCTGAAAGGCGACAAGGTGGTGGCCTTTTGTGATCGCCACTGCAACATCATCGCGCCGTTCATCTGCGCTGCGGGTAACCGCAACGAATCGCCCTTGCTGCGTGATGCGCTACCACGGCTGAGCGAGATGGCCCGCGCCATTGGCATGGACCTGCAAGGCGCCACCGTCAGCCTGGATGGCGTCTACGACTGCCGGGCCAACCGCCGTGCGATCTTCAATCGCGGCATGACCCCGAACATCCCGCAGAGCCCGCGCGGGCGCAAAACACCGAAGCGCGGTCGCAAGCAGATCTTCGAGCCGGCCATCTTCGAGGAGCGCTTCAGGACCATTGAGCGCGTCTTTGCCTGGGAAGACAAGCTTCGCCGCCTGTTGCTGCGCTTCGAACGCATCAGTGATGTGCATTACCGCGTTCAAGACGCTTGCCTATACGATGATCAATCTGCGCCACTACTGCTGAGCTTCATCGCAGGGTACGTCGTTCATCGCTGGCGCCGCGCGCCATGAACTGTCACACCATATCTGTTTCCATCCTGACCCTATTGTCGCCTTCGACAAACCGATAGCCCCATTTCCCGCAACTATCGATCCTGCTTCACCGACTCTCACCTGTCGCTGACATCATGCACGCCCGCACAAAAGCGAAACCAGCAACAAGTTGAGACAAAGCGAATATCGCCGAGGGGAAGGAGTCGGTGCTCGACCGCACGAGGCGGCTATTTTACGTCCGCTGCTCGCGTGCGGTGAAGGACCTGGCAGTCGTGCTGTTCGCCGCTGACGTGGCGGCGGCACGAGCTGCAGTGATCGAGGCCAAACTGTTTCCGGATGCTTCGCATCATGGAGTCGAGCAACTCAGCTAAATCGCGAGAAAAATTACTCGACTTGCCCGGCCGTCAGCGGACTATACCGTGCATGAGCGGTCGCCCGATCATCCCGTGACGCAACGTCTGGTCGTGGGAAAAGCGGACTTTGCGCTGCAGGCATCGAATAACCCTAAACGGAGGCGGTGACGCCCACCTTGGATCAGACTCGCGGGCATTCTCGCTGAATGTGGTTCCCGGCGGATGTAATCGGGCTGTTATCACATAAAGGGGGCTCGTTCTAACGTAATGTGGTCCCGAAACGGCCGATGTAATCGGTTCCTACGTCGGATGTAATCGAGCCGCTACAATTATGGAAACTGTCGCGTTTATCTCGACTGAGTACGGGGACGACTTGATTGTGTCCTTTGCGGTCGTCGCCCCCGCGGATGCGACTGAGATCGAAAGCCTTACCCTTCTGCGCACGCCGAAATACGAACACCTGCTGGGAGATTGGGAGCGAGGGGTGACAGTTTCGTTTGAACGGTACGTGGAAGACGAGGAGGAATTGCTGGAGGAACTCCACCTTGACAGAAAATCAGCCGTAGTGCGCCTGACAACCAGCCTGCGGAACTATGATCTGGATATTCGAAAGGTCGACGAGCGAGAGGTCAAGGCGATGCGCGAGGTGCTCATCCAGATGAACTATGATGGTCGGATTCGGCTATTGGGCGTCTAACGAGTTATGAGATCAGGTCAGCTGACGCGATGACGATGCGCAGTCGTAGATGCATCGATGAAAAGAATGGCTCTTTTGAAAATGCAGTGGGTAACGGGGCTCACGAGGCATGCGGGTTGAAGCCGGAGAAATCGAGCTTGCCAGCAACGAGAAAGAGGACCGTGCGCATCGTCGCGAAGCGCGTGTAGCCGCGAGCCTTTCGCTTGGCCGCTTGAAACAAGCCGTTGATTGCTTCGATGAAGCCGTTGGTCTGGCGCGTCTGAGTCCAGGCGACGATGCCGTCGAAGTGCCGACGAATCAGACGCGCGACGTCCTTCATCGGCTCGACTTTCGAGCGCATGACGTTGGTGCACCACTGCCGCAACATCTCGGAGACGACATGGATTTGCTTGCGCTCGAGAATCTCGCGCAGTTGCTCGCGATACAGCCATGCGCGGGCGGTGCGCTTGGTGGCGTACTGCCTGACCAGCGCCTCGAGGTCGGTCAATTGCGCCAGATTCAGTTTGTTGGCGTCCTTGAGCAGCGTCCAGCGCATCCCTTTAAGTTGTGGGTCGGCTTTCTGTTGTTGGCGGCGCACCGTATCAAGCGCCTTGGACGCGTGGGCGACGACGTGAAACTTGTCGAACGTCAGCCGCGCATTGGGCAGATGTTCGCCCACGCCTTTGATGAAGGCGGGCGACATGTCGATGCTCACCGAGGTGACCTGCTCGGGCGTGCCGTGGTGTCGGCTCAGATATGCCGCGAAGCCTTCAATCGTCTTCGCGTCACGCCCGGGCGTGACGAACACGACCCGTCGCGCCTGCATGTCGGCGACCAGCGTCAGATACTCGTGGCCGCGCCGGTACGAGGTTTCGTCAATAGCTACCGTGCTCACGTCCGACAGGTTCGCCGACGCGAGCGCGAGTTCCACATAGCGCGAACAGATGGCGTGCACGCGGTGCCACGACAGATTGACGATGCGTGCCACCGCGGCAAACGGCATCTGCTGCGCCAGCATCAGCACCAGCGCTTCGAACAGCAACGTGAAGCCGTCGAGTTGGCCGACCCAGTCGGGTTCCACCAGCCGTACCGCGCCATCCGGCAAGCGCACTCGCGGTACCCGCACTTCCAGATAGCACTCGTGCTGGAAGAAATTCAGGTGGCGCAGTCGCTTGATTTGCGTGTCATGCACTGGGTGCTCACCGGCGACCCCGGGGTAGGCGAAGCGGCTGCCAGCGACAAAGTCCACGGCAATCGTGAGCTGCCGTTTGGCCGTGTCGAAGTCGACGCCTTGCACGTACCACGGGGCCTTGATTCCCAAGGCGGCTTCAAAGAGTTGATTCGTCATGTTCGCTTCGTCTCGCATGGCTGGTTGCCGCATTCTGCCGCAACCAGCCATGCACCAGCTTGTCGGTTCAGGGCGCCTCAAGGGTTCGCTGCGCCGGGCTCACGCCCGCCCTTGACCCGCCAAATCACCCACTCGGGTTTCAAAAGAGGCAAAAGAATTTCATTCATCGACGTCAATCGCTTCGCGCGTAGCCATGCGAGATGGAATCCGAGTTTAGCGGGACGTACCTTTCACCGGTCCAGTAATGGCGCGTTTCCTTGTTGCAGCCTCTTTCGGGGTTGCAGGCGAGTTCGCCACGTTTGCTTTACCGGCAACGATGTTGCCCGATGTTGATTTACGTGGCCCAGCGGATGGCTTGACTGGTAACTTCTTTGTTACCGATTTATTGTCCTCCGCGGTCTTTGCGTTCGCCGGTGGCTTGCGGGTTGTCGAGACAGCCGACCTGGTCGCCTTCCTTGCTGTCACCTTACCTGCCGGTGGCTTGTTACGTCCGGCAACAGGCTTCGGCGGTGAGTAGGCGTCGGCCATCTCGATGCCAAACACATCGGCCACCAGCGCGTCGTCGAGCACCTTGCTGGTAGCGGGTCGTTTTGTGGATTTGGGCAGGCCAGCGCCGGCCTGCCTGACGAGATCATTGGCATTGACGCGGCGCAAGGCGAAGAGCAATTCCGGCTGTTGGTCGAGCCGCGCGCCGATGCCGTAGAGTACGGCAGCTACGTGCTTGCACATCGATGCCCAGTCCGGGCAACTGCAATTGAACCTGATTTCCTTCGGCACTGGGAAAAGACCCGTTCCGGGTTTGCAGATGCGCTCCATCACGGCAGTCGAGAATTTGCCCTGCAGCAGTTCTACCATCGAATCGATCGACCCCGAGCAGTCGGCACCAATTGTTCGCCATTGCTTTGCCGGACACGCTGTCACGCTCACGCCGACCGTGTAGAGGCTCGAACCCATTACCTGCGCTCGCACTTCGCCTGCCGTAATCTGGAGGTCAAGCACGGAACCGTTGCGCACATAGGTACGGCCGCGCGGCAGGCGGTTGGCATAGTCGCTATAGCCTTCCAGATTGTCACACCAGGCCTTGCCCCAGAAGGTTCTGGCGATGGCGCCTCGATACGACGCGATTGGCGACAGGACCGCACCAGCCTTCCTAGCCTTCGCGGCGGCCCGTTCAGCCTTTTTTCTGCGCTCCGCGACCGAGACATAGGGCTTCCATCCCCCGTAACCGTAACCCATTGCGCTTCCTCTCTCCTGACGATCAGTTTTCTTGCGCGGCATAAACGTCGAGCTTCACGAGATCGAGCAATTCACGATCGCTCATCTCGGTGAGCAGCAGTTCCGCGCCGCCCTCCAGCACATCCTTCACCAATTGCTGCTTCACTTCGATCAACTGGTCGATACGGTCCTCGATCGTGCCACGGCAGATAAACTTATGCACCAGGACGTTCCTCTGCTGGCCGATACGAAACGCACGGTCAGTCGCCTGATTTTCCACGGCCGGGTTCCACCAGCGGTCGTAGTGGATCACATGCGAAGCAGCGGTGAGATTCAACCCCGCCCCACCGGCCTTGAGCGAGAGCACGAAGAAGGGCGTCAACTCATCGTCCTGGAATCGCTTGACCAGCTCCCGGCGCCGGGCCACGGGGGTGCCGCCATGGAGCACCAGACCTTCGCGGCCAAAGATCGAACCCAGAAATGCCGCCAGCGGCTCAGTGGTCTCGCGGAACTGGGTGAATACCAGCACCTTTTCCTGCTTGGCGGCAATGACTTCGGCCAGTTGGCGCAGGCGGGCGAACTTGCCGCTGTCTTCCGCCTTCCAGGCCGCGTCACCCAACCACTGCGACGGATGGTTGCATATCTGTTTGAAGCGCATGAGGAAGCTCAGCACCACACCTTTGCGACCGATGCCTTCGGCGTCCTCAAGCGCGGCGGCCAGATCCTTCACCGCACGCTGGTAAAGCGCCGCCTGGGTCGGGCTCAGGTGGCACCAGGCCTTGAGCTCGGTCTTGTCCGGAAGGTCGTCGATTACCCGCTTGTCGGTCTTCAGGCGGCGCAGGATGTAGGGCCGTACGAGCGTTCGCAGCGGGCCGAAGTGCTCGGCCTTCGCCAGCCGCCTGGTAAAGTTGGCAAAGACCTTGTCCGAGCCCAGCAAACCGGGGTGGGTAAAATCGAAAATGGACCACAGGTCGGACAGGCGGTTTTCCACGGGGGTGCCAGTCAGCGCGATACGCGATTGTGCCTGGAGTTGCTTGACCTGTCGCGTTTGCTTGGCGCCCGGATTCTTGATCGCCTGTGCTTCATCAACGATGGCAAGGCGCCATTGGATGGTCCCCAGTACCGGCTGGCGAAGCAGCGAGCCAAAACTGGTGATAACGAGATCGATGTCCGCAAGCCGCGCGGCGTCCAGCGCACGCAAATCGGCCGCCGGCATGACCGACGGATGGGCGATCAGCAGGCGCAAGCCCGGGGCGAAGCGCTCGGCCTCTGCCGCCCAGTTGGCCAGCAGCGATGCGGGGGCGACCAGCAGGCTGGGCCGCACCTCGGTGCTTTCACGCTTCAGCACGAGCAGCAGCGAGAGTACCTGCATGGTCTTGCCCAGGCCCATATCGTCCGCCAGGCAAGCGCCCAGTCCGAGCCGGGTGAGCAGGTACAACCACCGCACGCCGGCCCGTTGGTAGGGCCGCAGGTTCGCCTTGAGTTCCGGTCCCGGACTGATCTGCGCCAACCCCTCCGGCTGACGCAATTCCTGCAGCATGTCGGCCAGCCAGGGCCCTGCAACAAGCTGCGACCAGTCGAGGTCAGCGGGGTCGGCGTTATCGTCGAGCGAAACACCCGCCAGCAGGCGTAGGGCCTCATTAAAGGGCAGACCGGTTTGTGCCGCCTTTTCCATGGCCTCGAATCGCTTCAGGAGGCGACTGAGCTTTTTCTTGTCCACCTCGACCCAGCGACCACGGATGAGTTGCAAGCCATCGGCGCCTTTGAGCAGATCCCTGACCTCGGAGGCGCTGAGACGCTCGCCGTCGAGGGAGACCTCCATGCTGAAATCGAGCAACGCATCCTTGCCCAGGAGCGAAGGCGGTCGTGCTCCGACGCTGGCTTTCACAACGGGGCGAACAGGGCGGCCCGCCTGCCAGACGCCTGGCGTGCGTACGACAATCCCGGCGGCTTCCAGTTGGGACAGGTCCGAGAGAAAGCGATGGGCGTCAAGCGGCGTCCAGCGCAGCGGATGGTATATCTCGCCGGTATCCACCATTTCGCGAAGCCAATCGCAGTGTTCCGCGGCGCGCTGCACCGGCAGCAATAATGACAGGAGCTGCGCCTTGCTCCTGGCTCCCGAAAATTCCGCCAGGGCTTGCGACAGTGGCTGGTGTTGCGCTTTGCCATGGGCCGACAGGCGCGAGGTGTAAGTCGCAAGGAAGGCGAACGGTGACTCCGTGTCCTTGCGGTTCTCAGCGAGGTTGAAATGCACACGGCCGACCAGATTCCAGGCCGGGTGGCGCAACTTGAGGAAATCCTGAAGCGAGACCATTGCGGTCGCCAGTTCCTGGTGCAAGGCAGTATCGATCTCACCCCACAGCGTGGCTAGCACATCTGGCGTCAGATACTCCCCGCCTGTCATCGGCGGCGCATCGGCAATCAGGGCATCGAAGTCCTTGGCAGCGGGCGTGACGACCGCAATCTCGCCGCCCTCGGGTGTGGCGCACAAGGCGGTGACATAGCGCGCGGCAAAATCTCGCCACCAGGCCCAGGCGGGCGGCAAAATGCGGCCGATTTCCGCCGTTCCCAGATGCAGCAGGCCATGTCCTGCGCCAAGCGCAAAAGAACTGCCTAGCCGCGGTTGTATTTCATCCGCCAATAGTGGCGCGTCGTCCTCTGGAACTGCAAGCAGGTGACCACCGGGCGTCAGGTGTGGCGCGAGAATGTCGGAAGCAGTCAAAACCGCCCGTCCTCATGGCACTGTTGCAACAAGCGCTGAAGCGGCCTGTTTTCACGGAAAGCGGCCTCGGAATCAACCGGCAGGCCCGCTGGCCCAGTGCGAACTGGGCAAAGTTCCGTCTGCCCCTGGTTCGCCGGGATTGTGGGGTGGGCCAAGCGTCCGGGGTATGCCTGGTCGCTGCGTTGAGCATGTCTTGTGAACTGTCTTTTCATCTGCTGTAGGACAACCTGATTGCTACGTATCAACTCACGGAAGCTCGCCCCCGCTCTGCCACCGGCTGACCGACCTTCAACCTTCACGGCGGTCCCCGTGAATTCTCGAATCTGGCCAGGAGAAACAGGGCTCACGATGAAAGGGTACCAAAACCTGACTCATACGAGATGGGATGCCGATGGCGCTCCCACCCGCCCGCCGAAAATCAGTTGCGCTTGTTACAAACGACCAAATGGCAGAGTGTCCTGTTGGACCGGCGGACGTTCGACGCTGCTCCTTGAACCTCCGGAGCCGGGCATCGACCGGGACGCCCCGAAGCCTGGTCACGCGCGCGGTGTAAGGTACAGCGGCGAATAGCCTGCTCGGATGCGCGTTGCGGAATCTCGCCGGGCGTGGTGAGCATCACCGTTAATGCAAGGGGCAGAACCATGGGATTTTCTTGCCGAACGTTTCTGATCGCTCGCGACGATACCCTCTCGCGGCTCTCAGGCACCAAGTTCAACAGGATGCTGCGAGATTCGGAAAGCCACAGTCTGCCCGTTTTTGCGGGGCAACGAGCGCGAATGGCCAGCGTCGTAGTCGAACTCGTGGCCGGAAACCCGGTGCGCGTCGTTCGGAGCACGTTTTCCATGCTTACTTTCGATGCGGAAGATAGCATCGACGCGAGCAGATTCGAAAAGCAGCAATATGCCCTCGCGGAGTCGGTCGTCGCACCTGTCTTTGACGTATTCGATGAAGACATCAACCAAACGGTCGTCGACGCGACTTCCCGATTCATTGCACAGGGAGGCCAATGGGTTCCGTCACGCGCTTTGGCGCCGTCATAGATCAGACCGCGTTGGGCCAACGACAATGCCGACACCTGTAAGCGGTCGCTCAAAGGCTGCTCTGCATCATCGAGTTGTCGATTCTCTCGAGTGTCGGAGGTGGGGCAACGGCGATCAGATCATACGGTCCTCGCGCAAGCTGCCACTCACGAGCGTAAAGTTTATGGTTACCCGAATGGCGGGTTTGGCCGATGATCCGTCTGTGGACTTCGCCCCTCGAACGTCCGCAACCTCATTTTCTGGTGCCGAATGCCAGCCATCTGTCGTGCCCGCTTGACATCATCGCCGTGCAGGTAGATGAAATGCGCTGCAGCACATTTCATCTACCTGCAGGTGGCTACCGACGTGCTGCGCGAAGTTACCAGTCCGCTGGAGCGTCCGCCCTCCGAGTAACGTGGGCGCAGTGTAGTACCCCATGCTGGAGGTCGCGGACATCTTCCGCGCTCAGGGCCAGTATGGCGACGCACGGTGTCGCTGAGCCTGAGGCAGCTGAAGGTCATGTCGGCCATCGAACAGTGCCGCAGCCGCGGCGCTGGGGGGACACTTGCTGCGCTGTTCCGGCTACGCACAGATCGAGGTCGCCTACAACCCCTGTTGCAATCGCGGACGAATCGCGCTCTGCAAGCTCGTCCCACGAATTGTGAAGGCGCGGGTTATTCACGGCTAAGGACCGGCTCGCCCCCGCGCACTTCCCGACCTACCTATTCCGCGTCGTCCTCATGGTCGGCGATGCAGGTTGGAATTCGTGAAATTCCATCTGCATTCCGTATCAAATCGTTGGCAATTCCTTTTATGTCAAATTGGCCGCTCGCGACGTGAAGATCAGTCACGACGGCGCTATCAGGTTATTGGACATGCGGCGGTAAAATGATGCAATGAAGAAGACGAAACCACTGCAATGAAGAAGACGAAACCACTTTATCACGGCCACCGGTTCCCCGCTGTCGTCATCAGTTGTGCTGTTCGCTGGTATTGATATGGCTTTGCGTGTCAATCACGACATTGGTTTTCGGGTTGTTGCATCGACGCATGAATTTCCTGAGGGCGGCGCAGCAGTAAGTCTCGACGGTGGATCACACTTCTATGAGCGAAACTCTGTCAAGACCGCCTATGCCAGAGTTTTCATAAAGTGTCTACTTTTGTTTGGTCTGAAGTCGCTGTTGCGCTCGTGAGAAGAACCAGCATCTCACCACCTTCTATCCGCTGACGGGTCGCCAGCCTCATCCTGCATGCGCTTACGCCGGGATCCTTTCCGGGAACATGCCCCATCTGAAAATATTCGGTTGCTTCAGCAACCCAGTGTGATCACGGGCATGTTCACTCCAACCGTGTTTGCTACGAAACTGCCTGACCGAACCTTTACCTCCTTCCTGCAAAACCTGAGGGGACTCAAGCCGACTTAAGGAGCGCGCCTTCAGGCATGACTCCGTCTTTCAGATAACGCCACAATGAGATGGCAAGACGTCGCGCTACTGCGACGATGGCGATGCGACGTGCGCGTCGGTTCGGTCCCGTGCCCTGTGTGCGTTGGTCAAACCATTTCGTTAACGCGCTGCCAGGCTGGTAGCGCAGCCAGGTCCAGGCGATCTCGATCAGCAGCGCGCGTACCCGCCGGTTTCCCTGTTTGCTGATCCCCTGGTCAACCTGGCTCTCGCCGCTGTCGAAAGGCTGCGGCACCAGTCTGACGCACGCACCGACTTCGCGGCGGTTGTTGAACTCCCGCCAGAACAACTCGAGGGCAAGGCGGGAAGCGCCTACTTCACCAATTCCCTTCAGGCGCGCCAGCGCATCACAACGCTGGCGCGCGAGTGCTGGTACGTTTGTCTGTCGCGTCTTGTCCAGCGCCGCAAGTTGCTGTTCGACGAGTGCCAGCCGTTCGCACTCGCGCAGTAATCGCTCACGCAACTCGCGCGGTAACGGCGCGCCGTCGTGGCAGTGGACCTCCCCGCGCTTGAGTCGGTCGGCGAAGGTGCGGTGGTCGACCGCGTCCCAGCAGCCGACCGTGGTCAGCAGCTTGCGCATCCGGTCGCGGTGCTGCAAAACTTCTTTTTGAAGTTGCCCGCGCTCGCGCAACAGGTGGCGCGATGCCTCGTCCTCCGGTGACGGCATGTGCACCACGTGCATGCGGTCGCGCTCGCCGCGCAGCCAGGCGCGCAGGTTGATGACGAGCTTGATGACATCGAGGCGGTCGGTCTTGGCGCGCCGCTGATGGCGTTCGACCGGAATGCTCGCCGGATCGACAACGTAGCAGTCAACGTGTCGGGACTGCAGCGCGCGACAGATCCAGAACGCATCCTGCCCGGCCTCGTAGCTCACGGCGATTCGTACGTCTTGCGGTAACGACCACTTCTCCCTGTGGGACTCGATCAGGTCCAGCATTGCCTGCAGTCGAGCCGCGGCCTGCGGCTGTGCGACCGTGTGCACGGCCGGCTTCTCGCGCCGGCCATCGTGAAACGCGACTTTCCATTTGGCCGCCGCCAGTTCCAGCGACACTGCCAGCACCGGTACGTCGCCATTACCCGTGTATGCCTGATCGGTAAGCATGATGTTCTCCTATGAGCAAACGTTAGAAAGCTGATTTTAGGCATCAGCTTGTCGAGGGCCTCGCTCATAGGATCTGATATCCGCGGGTTGGATACCGCATTACAGAGGTCCGCCTCATGAGCCTGCCGCTAACTTCCGCCGCAAGTTGGTGATGCCCGTTGCGTAATACCATCGCGGGTTGCTCGGATGCCGGGCTGCGCCGCCTTCAGGAAACTCCTTCCGTTGTTCGGGGATCACACACAGGCCGCGGGCAGTTTGCTGCGAGGTATCGCAAGCGACATGGCCAGTCGACTGATGTCCCAGATGAACGCTGCCAGTTCGCGGGCAATAGCCACGACCGTGATGTTGATGGGCTTGCCTCGCGCGGTCAGCCGGCGGAATCGTCGGCACAGCCGTACCTGGGCGTCCCAGGCGCGGTCGATGATGGCCTTGGGCAGACCTTCGAGACGGGCCTGGATTTCCGGACTGACGCGGGCAGGATGGCGGTAACTCCAGGCCACTTCGACCAGCAGCCTTCGGGCGTAGCTGTTGCCGGTTTTGCTAATGCTGCCCTGCCGGCGTTTGCCTCCCGATGAATGCTCGGATAGGGTTACGCCGAGCCAGGCCATCAGCTGACGCGGGTGTTCGAAGCGGGACAGGTCGCCCACTTCTGAAACCATCCCGACGGCGGTAACGAACTGGACGCCCCGCATGGCCTGCAGGGCCAGCACTACCGGATAGAAGCGCCAGGAGATCACCGCTTCGCGCAGGGCTGTTTCGAGACGGGCGCACTGCGCAAGCCGGTCCTCGATCGTGCGCCGGTGTTCGTCAAAGGCAAGGTGCTGCCAGGCACTGGGAAACGAACAGCGGCCCAGCCAGCGGCGGTGCGCCTCGCCCCAGTTTGCGCTGCCGGTATAGCGAACGCCATGCGCGAGCAGGAACGATTTCAGTCGATGCCGTGCACGCCGCAGATCCTCGCGGGCAGCCGCCCACGCGCGGGCGAGGTTCCGGAATGCCTCGTCTTCAATGCCGGGCACGTACACGGCCGACAGGTCGTCGGCGCGCAGCGAGCGCGCCAGCTTGATGGCATCACGCCGGTCGGTCTTTACGCGCTCGCCCGGCTTACGCGGGATCAGTGAAGGTGCGCAGACCATGCAGTCGAAGCCCTTCTGGACGAACTGACGGTACAGCCCGTAACCACATGGCCCTGCCTCGTACACGACGCGTACGTGCGGCGCCTTGGACTGCAGGCGCGTGTAGAAGGCGATCGATGTCGGCCCCGGTCGTACCGGTCCTGCCCAGCACTTCGACCTCACCCGCGTCGATCGCGTAGGCGACCGTGATCGAGTCCTTGTGAAGATCCAGTCCAACGTACACCGTGCTATCGTTTCGCATGCTGGCCTCCGTGGAGGAAATCGCCGGGGCGTGGCCCAGTCCACGCCCGTGTGGCTCTGACAGCAATGCTAACCCGCGTTCAGTTTCCCCACGGCGGGCCAGCCCCTGCCTCACGCAAAGTCATACTGCCTTCAGGTTTCAGCTCAGCCTGCGCGACATCGAGGAGTTGTTGCTAGAGCGCGGTGTCGTAGTCACATACAAAACGATCCGCTGCTGGTGTGACAAATTCGGCGCCGGATTCGCTCAGCGCGCCAGGGCGGTGCGGCCCAAACCGGGTAGCACGTGGCACCTCGACGAGATGTTCGTGAAGCTGCGCGGCGAGCCGTATCTGTTATGGCGTCCGGTCGACGAACATGGTGCCGAACTGGATGTGCTGGTGCAAAAGCGGCGCGACAAGGCTGCGGCAAATCGCTTTTTCCGGCGGGTGCTGCGTTCGAACCCGGTGCCGCGCAGGATCGTTACGGACCAGTTGCGCAGTTACCCGGCAGCAAAGGCGGATATTCCCGAACTCGCTCAGGTGAAGCACGTATTCGTCAAAGCGGCGGCACGCATGAACAATCGCGCAGAGAACAGATCCTATGAAGCGTCCAAGTCGTCGACTGGCTAACGCCTAAAATTGGCGTACCGAGGTTTGCTCACGGGAGAGCATCATGCGTACAGATCAGGGATACACGCGTACTGAGGAACCGGCGCTGGCGGTGTCACTCGAACTCGCCGCGGCGAAGTGGAAGGTAGCGTTGCACGACGGGCAGCGGGAGCAGCCGGCGGTGTACACCGTAGCGCAACCGCAAGCCCCCGCGCGCCTACAGGCCGTGCTGGAAGTGATCGAACAACAGAAGCTGAAGTGGTCGCTGCCCGCGGGCGTGCACCTTGTCGTGAGTTATGAAGCCGGCCAGGACGCGTTCTGGATCTATCGGGCGCTACGGGCACGCGGTATCGAGTGTCATGTGGTCGATCCCGCGAGCATTCCGGTCGAGCGCCACAAGCGGCGTGCCAAGACTGACCGGCTTGATGCAATCAGGCTGGTGATCAGCCTGCGCGCGTGGCTGCGCGGCGAGCGCGACCGCATGCACGTGGTGCACGTGCCGTCACCGCAGGACGAAGCGTCCCGCCATCTGATGCGCGACCGAGGGGAACTGCAGAAGGAGGTGCTACAGCATCGTGACCGGATGCGCAAACTGCTTGTCACGCTCGGCTGCTGGGATGAGGTTGACCACACGGCCTTCGCCGCCCGCCGCGCCCGTGACCAGGTGCGGTGTCACGACGGTGCGCCACTGCCGCGCGAGCTGCGGGAGCGGCTGCTGCGCGAGTGCGAACGGCTGGCGCTGGCCGTGCAGCAACTCGCGGCACTCGAGAAAACGCAACACGCTGGCCTGCCCGCACCCGCACGCGAAAGGATCGATCTTCTGACGCAGCTAAATGGCATTGGCCCGGTGGGTGGCTCGCGTCTGGCGCTCGAGCTGTTCTGGCGGGACTTCCATAACCGGCGCGAAGTTGGGGCCTGCGTAGGGCTCGTTCCACAACCCTACGACAGTGGCGAGAGCCAGGTGGACCAGGGGATCAGCAGGCAGGGCAACCGTCGCGTGCGCGCACTGCTGATTGAGATGGCGTGGTGCTGGATCCGTTACCAGCCTGGCAGTGCACTGACGCAGTGGTTCAACCAGCGCACGCAAGGCACGGGACCGAATCGCCGCGTGCGGCGCATTGCGATCGTCGCAGTAGCACGACGCCTCGCGATCGCGCTGTGGCGCTACTTGAAGGACGGCGTGATACCCGAAGGCGCACAACTGAAGTCAGTCTGAGCCCGAAAGGTATCGCGACAACGCAATCAAGGGAGGAACGATACCTGTCGATAGAGAGTTTGAAGTGAACATGCCCGTGTTGATGGCGGGTTGCTAACGCGACCGATTAAACAGATGGGGCATGCTCCCGGAACAGGTTCCGGCGTAACGCGCATAAAGGATGAGGCTGGCCATACGCCAGCGGATAGAAGTTGGTGAGACGTTGCTGTCTTACGCGCGCGATAAGCGGCTTCAGGCTAACGACGTCGACCGGCCTGTAGCCATGGTTGAAGTTGAGGGCGGGTGGAATCCGCCGGACTGCCGCGAAAATGCGGCTCGTATGGCGGCGAGCGCCATCACCCGCGCTTGCCGCCATACGCCAGCATGTCACCACTTTGCAGCGAGGAGAAAGAGACTTGACCTATCCTTTGTAAGCCAGTTCGCAAATGGCCTTGACAACTTTCTGCTCATAGAAGCCATCAGCCGACTCGCAGGCGGGAACGACACATGTGCGGCTTTCGCGATGCACGTTGCACGCAGGCGTTTCTCTCATGCTTTGGCCCGATCCGGCAGCACTTCGCCTTGCCCAGACATCAGATGAACGCGGCATGTCATCGCGCCATACTCAAGAAACGCATCGCCGCCTGGTATGGTTGGACAGTCGACGCTGAATGCGAGCAAACTATCTGATCAGGATACCTACGTTTAACCAGGAACATAGCCTATGCTCGTCAAGTTGACAAAGCCCATTTAGGCAGTATGACTTTCCGTGAGCCAGTGGCTGGCCCGCCGTGAGGAACCAAACGCGGGTTAGCATCACTGCCAGAGCCGCACGGTGTGCGCAGGGCACACCCCGGCGATTTCCAGCGCGGAGGCCAGCGTGAACCACGATAGCACGGTGTTTGTCGGTCTGGATGTTCATAAGGAGTCGATCACGGTGGCGTACGCGATCGATATGGGCGACGTGGAACTGTTGGGCAAGATCGGAACGCTGAAGGCGGATGTCGATCGATTGTGCAAGCGTCTTCAGTCGAAGGCGTGCCATGTCCGCGTTGTCTATGAAGCCGGTCCCTGTGGCTACGGACTTTACAGAGAACTCGTTGAAAGAGGATTCGACTGCGTGGTATGCGCGCCGTCCCTGATTCCGAAGAAACCGGGCGAGCGCGTCAAGACGGACCGGCGCGACGCGGTCAAGCTCGTACGCGCACTGCGCGCTGGCGACCTGTCAGCGGTACACGTGCCGGATGTTGAAGATGAGGCGTTCCGGGACCTGGCGCGCGCATGGGCGGCAGCGAAAGCAGATCTCAGACAGGCCCGCCAGCGGTTGAAGTCCTTCCTGCTATCGCATGGAGTCCGGTACTCAGGTAACGCCAACTGGGGTCCCGCGCACCGGCGATGGATAAGCGTATTTGCATTTCCAAACCACTGGCAGCAACTGGCCTTCGACGAGTGCCGTCGCACGATTGAAGACAGGTTTGCGCAATTTGAGCGCCTCGAGGCGACCTTGCACGAAGCTGTCGTCGGCTGGCGATTTTATCCAGCCATACTAGGTCTGCAGACCATGCGCGGCATACAGTTCATCACCGCCGTGGGCATGCTCTCCGAATTGGGGGACCTCTCCCGCTTCGAGCATCCGCGCCAGCTGATGGCCTGGCTGGGCGTGACGCCCTCAGAACATTCTTCGGGTGAGCGGCGGCGTCAGGGCAGCATCACGAAGAACGGCAACAGCTATGCAAGAAAGCTGCTCGTCGAGGCCGCCTGGAGCTACAGATACCCAGCACGCGTGAATCCGGAAATTCAGCGTCGACATGAAGGCATTCCCAAACGCATCCTTGACCGTGCCTGGGACGCACAGGTCCGACTCTGCCGCCGATACCGCAAGCTGGCAGCACGCGGCAAGAATGTGAACATTGCTGTCGTCGCCGTCGCACGCGAACTTGCGGGGTTCATCTGGGACATCAGCAAGCTCGCAATGTCGCTCGCCGTAACGAGAAACGAGCAGCCAGCGTAGCGTTGAGCTTTACTACACAGATTTGCGAGTTTCCTGAAGGCGGCGTAGCCCGGCACCCGAGCAACCCGCGGTTGGACTATGCAACGGACATCATTCGATTTGCGGCTTTAGATAGCGGCAGGCTCAAGGGGCGGACCTCTGTAATGCGGTAACCAACCCGCGGATATCAGTGCGATCCACCGTCGAGACTTACTGCTACGCCGCCCTCAGGAAATTCATGCGCCTACAAAGCGAAAACAAAAACCGATCCCGATTGACACGGAAAGTCATATCAGTCCTTCGTCGAACCGGAACATTCCAGCCTCCCGAGCATTTGCACGATCGTCGTCAGCTCTCTGACGTTAGCTTCGCCAAGGTCGAATTCGACACCGTTGGGTAACCGCACATGTAGCGCGAGTGTCATCGACAACCCCGGAGAAGTTGATGTCGGCGGCAACAACGACGCAGGGGGCGCAGAAACGACGGGCACAAACGCCGGCGCGGTACTCACATGCATCGGGCTTGTGGCTGTCGGAGGGGGGATGTCGATCGAGACATGGGGGTGTCCTGAATTTTGTGTAAACGGGTTGAGGTTTAACCCGGCACCAGCCGCTCTTCGAACTGGATCGTGAAGCGGTTCAGTGCGGCCTTCCAGTCGCGGATCGGCATCGTCCACTTCTTGCTGATGTTGTTCAGGGCCAGGTAAAACAGCTTGGTCACGGCCTCATCGGTCGGAAACGAGCTGCGGGTCTTGATCACTTTGCGCAGGCTCATGTTGATCGATTCTATGGCATTCGTGGTGTCCCCCAAGGAGACTTCCTCCGGGGCGTAAATCACCTTCCTGATCTCCGGTGGGTAATCGAAGAACGAAATCACACGTGCCCAGTTGCGTCGCCAGCTCTGTCCGATGGACGGATAGTCCTTGTCCCACCTGGCCTCGAAGGCGCCCAGCATCTGTTCGGCCAGCTCTACGGTCGATGAAGTGTAGATCGTCTTCAGATCGGCGGCGACTTCCTGCTGCATTTTCCACGGCACGAAGTTCAGGCTGTTGCGCACCATATGCACGATGCACAGTTGCACGGCCGCCTTCGGGTAGACCGCTTCAATGGCTTCAGGGAACCTTTGAGCCCGTCGACGCAGGCGATAAAAATGTCCTGCACGCCCCGCGTCTTCAGCTCAGTGACCACTTGCAGCCAGAACTTTGCACTTTCGGTCTGGGTAATCCACAGTCCCAGGACCTCCTTGTGACCGGCCATGTTCACGCCGATGGCCAGCTATACTGCCTTGGTGCGCACCGCGCCGCTGTCGCGCACCTTGACGTGGATGCAGTCGAGATAGACGATCGGGTAAAGCGCGTCGAGCGCACGGGCTTGCCAGACCTTCACCTCCTCGCTGACGGCGTCGGTGACCGCCGAGATGAGCGTGGGCGACACCTCCGTACCGTACATCTCTTCCAGATGACCCTGGATCTCGCGCACGCTCAGACCCCGCGCGTACAACGAAATGATCTTGTCGTCGAAGCCCGTCCAGCGCGTCTGATGACGCTCCACCAGCTTCGGTTCGAATGCGCCCCTGACGGTCGCGCGGAATATTGAGCGGCAACTCGCCAAACTCCCCCTGCAATGTCTTGGCGCTATGCCCATTACGGGTGTTGCCAGTGGCATTGGTCACCGCTTCGCTCTTGCCATGGCCCAGGTGCTCGGACATCTCCGTCTCAAGCGCTCGCTCCACCAGCATCTTGGCAAGCTGCTTGAGCAACCCGTTCTCGCCTATCAGGTCTCCCGGCTTCTGGTAATTCGCCAGCAGGCCGTCTGCCAGCTTGAAGAGTTCAGGATCGGGTTTCTCTCTTTTGTTGCGTTTCGCTAAACCAACCAACGGGTGCTTCAGGTTGATCTGTTCGCGCAGCGGTTGCCGAAAGAAGTCTCTCTCCGTCACAGGCGTCTTCGGACCCATCTGAACCTCGTCGAATAATGCAGGATTCCCGCGTTAATGTGCAAGGTTCATGCAAATCTCATAACACCATTTCAGGGTCAAAGCCTTGCCATACAGGACTTCGAAGATTGTTCAGGTTCGACTTATTAACCAGCCCTAGGAAAACGAATGCACTTGTACTAGACTCCACTACGATTGCATATCGCCAAACGAAAATGGGTTCATCATTTAGCTCCGTAAACAAATTTGGATATATCCGAACCAGCCGGAAAAGACATTGCCAGCCAGCGTCGGATTGCTTTTGGCACGAATAGGCGTCTGTCTTTCTGTGAACGCACGGGCACGGACTTCTCGGTGCGAAGTTCACCGCATTACAAATTAGGCCGGATTGCGCCGATTTTTCAAGAATACTGGAATTAATTCAAATTCGACCCGCCGCAGCGTTACTGTGTGCGCCGCCGAGAAGCGCATTTAATTTACTGGCTTTAAGTACGCCACGGAATGTGATTTCATGACACACAATCAAGTTTGATTTTATTTGAAATTACACTGCATTCCGGGCATATATTTTTATTCCAACCGACAATTTCGGAATTCTTGCTACCTTAATTGGGGAAACACGTGATAAACGGATACCGAGCAGGAAGCCTGACCCAGTCAGGGACCTTGGTTGACGCCATCCGTCAGCATTCTGAAATCAGACCGCACGAGTTCGCTTATGGCCTCGTTTCATCGGCCGGCGACATCGAAACCTCGCTGACCTATCGTGACCTGATGGCGCGATCCAACGCAATTGCGGCAAGCCTGCAGCGAATATGCAAACCCGGAGATCGCGCCATTCTACTTTTCCCGGGTGGTCCCGACTTTATTACCTCCTTTCTCGGCTGTCTGATCGCAAGCGTTATCGCCGTACCTGGCTATCCCGTACGGGAGCCAGGCTCGTCTGGACGGCCGGCTCGCAACTTTGAGAGGCTGTGCTCGATCATCGAGAACGCGCGCCCCGTCGTTGCGCTAGCCAACCAGCCGGTGGTCGAGCGGCGAGCCGAGTTAAGCGTCGCATCCGACGCATTCTCCGGTCTCCACTGGATCGCAGTCGAACGCATCGTGACAGCAGAGGTGCCCGTTGCGCCCATTGTCGCGCCTTGCGACACTGCGTTCCTGCAATACACCTCCGGATCAACCGCCGCGCCCAAAGGGGTCACGATAAGCCATGCCAATCTGCTATCGTTGTTTAAAGATATGGATGCGAGTTGCCTGCATGACCAGTCCTCGGTGATGGTGACATGGATCCCCGTCTACCATGATATGGGCCTCATCTATGGCACTCTGCTGCCTTTGTACTTCGGCTTCCCTGTCTATTCACTGTTGCCGGCGGCGGTGCTGCAGCAGCCCGTACGCTGGCTGCAGGCGATAAGCCGCTTCCGTGGCACGCATTCCGCTGCACCGAACTTTGCCTTTGAACTCTGCGTCCAGCGCGTCTCGCAAGCATCCAGAATGGAGCTCGACCTCTCATCCTGGCAGGTCTGTATCAATGGCGCAGAAACAGTCCGACCACAAACGCTACAGCGTTTTGCAGATGCGTTTGCGAGCTGTGGAGCGCGGCACGATGTGATTCGTCCAGGATATGGTCTGGCGGAATGTACGCTGAAGGTCACCAGCGTCGCGGCGAGACAACCTGCGCGACGCGTCCGGCTCGATGCCGCAGCTTGCGAGCGAGGCCGCGTGGTCCAGTTGCATCCCTGTTCGGTGGACACGACTGGGCGCAGCTTTCAAAGCTGTGGCTGGACGCATATCGGGGCAGACATCCGCATTGTCGACCCATCCACCGGCGAAGAGTGTGACGACGACGCACTAGGCGAAATCTGGGTACGCAGCCCGAGCGTGGCGCAGGGGTACTGGAACCAACCGGAATCGACTGTGGCTACGATGCAGGCCAGGCTTGTGACCGGGGAAGGACCCTTCTTGCGCACCGGAGATCTCGGCTTCGTTCTCGATCATGAGCTGTACATTGCAGGTCGGGTAAAGGACCTGATCATCATCCGCGGCCGAAACCTTTATCCCCAGGACATTGAATCGACTGCAGAGGCGGCACACTCGGCAGTACGCCTTGGGCGTTGCTGTGCATTTGCGATAGATCTCGGCGACAGAGAGGGACTCGTGCTGGTCGCAGAAGTGGAGCGCACCGAACGACACGGCTTCGACGCAGACGAAGCTTTCGGAAAGCTCATGGAAGCTATCGCCAGGGAGCATGAGGTGCAGCTACACGATGTCATGTTCGTGCGTACAGGCACCTTTCCGCTCACATCGAGCGGAAAGGTGCAACGGCAAGCGGCGCGTGAAGAATATCGTGCGGGCTCACTTGAGGTGGTCGCGCGGATGCGCGCAGCAACAACCTCCGAGCAGATCGTCGTGCCAGATCCGTTTCAGAAGCGGCTGATCAGCCTGCGGAGATGGCTCACCGATTTCGTAGCGAGCCGCTTGCACATCCCCGCAACGCAGGTTTCCAGCGCCGAGTCCTTCTTATCCCTCGGGCTCGATTCCCTCGCGTTGCTGGAGATGACGGGGACACTGGAAGAGCGGCTCGCGCGGGTCCTACCTGCGACAATTGCGCTCGAGCATCCTGACATCAATCGCCTTAGCCGATATCTTGCGGAGCACACCTCATGAAAATTGCCGGAATCAGGGCTGCGGTCCCATCGCGCACCGTAACCAATCGTCACATCGAAGACATGGTCGCTGAGCACAGCACCGAACTTGGCGAACGAGACTTGCGTGAGGCCCTCCGGCGCGTCAGCTTCTTCCTGACCTATTCCGGAGCTAGGGAACGTCGCTGGTTGTCTGACGGCGAGGTACCTTTCGACCTCCTGTCGCAGGCTGTGAGCGAGGCAATCGCGGAAGCGCAACTGCAGCGTTCGGAGATTGACCTGATCGTCTACACCGGCGTCGACCGGGGCTTTCTTGAACCTGCGATGGCCTATCTGATCGGCGCAGCACTAGGTATGTCGCAAGCGCACTGTTTCGACATCGTCGACGCATGCATGAGTTGGACACGCGCGGCGTTTGTCGTGTCAAGCCTTCTGTCCACCAGTCAGTACAGAAATGCGCTGATCGTAAACTGCGAGTTCAACATGCGCACGGATGGCCGGGTCAATCCGCGCTGCTTTCGGCTGGGCAATGTCGACGAAGTGGAGTGGAATCTTGCGGCGTATACACTGGGCGAGGCAGCCAGCGCAACAGTGCTGGTCAGAGACGATACAAGGCTGTGGGAGTTCCATTTTCGCAGTGAGGCGCAGTACAGCGACCTCTGCAGCGTGCCGCTCGACGCCTACATGGGATACTGCGAGCCTCAGCCACGCCTCGGTCGTAATGGGCCGAACTATTTTCACTCCTTCGCCAGCGAAATGTTTCGCGTAGGCAAGCCTCACGCCATCGATATATTCAATCGCCTTTCTGTACCTCACGAAGAGATCAAGGCGATTTTTCCGCACGCGGCGTCCATGCAGGCGTGGTGGGAAATGGGCACAAAACTGGGGGTGCAGGACAAGATCCAGTTTATCTATCCGGACCTTGGCAACCTCGTGTCCGCCTCGGTCCCTGTGGCACTGGCACGGGCTCGCGAGGCACGGTCGGTTCGCGAAGGGGACCAGCTAGCAGGCTGGGTCGGCAGCGCAGGTATGTCGTTCGCGTCGTTTGCTTTCGCGTTGTAGAAGATCGCACGGAGCGAACATGGACTTCGCCAATTTCACGACCCCAGACTTCTACGAGAACCCCTACCCCTTCTACACCGATCTGCGGAACGAGGGGCTCTTCGTCAGTCTGATGCCTAAAATCTGGATGACAGGCAGGTACGCCGTTGCAGAAACGGTGCTCCGGGACCGGCGTCTCGGCCGGTGGCACGAGGAGTACGTGCGACTGCGCTACGGGGAGGATCGCAAGGACGATCCTGTTTTCCAAGTCTTCTACCAGATGGTCCTGATGCTGAATCCGCCCCAACATACGCGAGTTCGGGCGCTGCTGATGAAAGCGTTCAACGCGAGTCACACGGAAGAATTCGCCCACCTCTCCCTGACCGTCGCCGACGACCTGATCGACCGGTTTATCGATCACGGCTCAGCGGATCTGGTCAGTACCTACGCGCTGCGGCTGCCGATCATGGTGATCTGCAAGCTCCTCGGCCTGGACGAAGCGGATACCGGACCGTTTGCCGAGGAAATGTGGGCGCTCACGGTTCCATTTTCCCGGGCTTTCGAAGCATCCGGCATGTCGAGTCGCGAAGTCGATGACGCCAATGCCTCGACACTCAAGTTGCAGGCATTCTTTCGCAGTGAACTCGACAAGCGCCGGCGGCAGCCCAAAAATGACCTCATCTCCCGTTTTCTGCAAGTTGAGGAAAACGGGCAACGAATGAGCGACGACGAAATCGTCGCCAACATCGTTTTCCTGTTCGTCGCGGGCCATGAAACGACGGCCAATATGATCGGCAATGCGCTCGTCGCCCTGCACCGGCACCCCGCCGAACTGGAGCGGCTGCGATGCGCCCCATCGTTAATTTCAGCTTGCGTTCTTGAGTGCCTGCGCTTCGACAGTTCCGTGCAGATGGCATTTCGTGATGTGCTCGAGGACATGGAGTTAGACGGTTACCGCTTTTCCCGGGGCGATACGATCTTTCTCTGCTCCGGTTCCGCCAACCGCGATCCCGCGCGCTTTATGGAGCCGGATCGATTCCAGATCGGCCGCGCCGACGTCGACAGCCGGCAGTTGCTGAACTTTGGTGGAGGACTGCACTACTGCCTGGGCGCACGACTGGCGATGATCGAACTCGAAGCTGCGATTGGCACGCTTTTGAGGCGCCTGCCGGACCTGCGCATCCCTGATCTCGACCGTCTCGCCTGGCATCCATCGAACACGCTGCGCGGAGTCGAGTTGCTGCAGGTCACATGGAATTTCCGGTCTCGGCCGAATTTCGCATGAAGCAAAAATATTGACGTAATCGGAACGCATACGACCGGCTGACCGAATTCCCCAATTCAGGAGCGACCATCGTGCATTTCGCTGATTTCGGTGAGCCCTCGTTCCACGAGAGCCCCTATCCGTTCTACGAACAGTTGAGGGCGGCTGGCCCCCTCGTTAGTCTACTGCCCCAGCTATGGATTACCGGCCGCTACGCGGTAGCCGAAAGCTTGTTGCGCGACCGCCGCATGGGTAAGGGTTATCTGCAATACATTCGCTCCCGTTATGGCGACGAACTTGCGTCGGGCGCTGCGTTTCAGACGTTCGACCGCTCATTGCTGATGATGAATCCGCCCGATCACACGCGCTTGCGTGCACTGCTGATGCAGGCATTCAACGCCCGGCACATCGACGAGTTCACGCAACTGGCAACAGGATACGGCCGACCATCTGATTGATCAGTTCGCTGCTGCGGGCAACGCTGATCTTGTGAATGGCTATGCACTGCAATTGCCACTCATCGCGATCTGTCGTTTGCTCGGCCTCGATGAGGCGGAAACCAGCCTGTTCACGATCCGGATGTGGCGCCTGACCCAGTCGTTCACCCGTGCGCTCGAAGTCGCGAACATAAGCGGCGCGGACATCGATGACGCTAACGAAGCAACCCGCAGTCTTCATGAATTTTTCAAAGAGAAACTCCATCAGCGCCGCAACAGTCCGGGGGAAGATCTGATCTCGCTGCTCCTGCACCTTGAGGAACGTGGCGCACGAATGAGCGATGAGGAAATCGTCGCCAATATCATTTTCCTGTTCGCTGCAGGTCATGAAACGACGTCGAACATGATAGGAAACGCGCTGATCACGCTATTCAGGCATCCGGAATCACTCGATCGTGTTCAGCGCGATGAGTCTCTGTTGCCCGCATGTGTACTCGAATGTCTTCGTTACGACAGCTCGGTTCAGATCGCTGCGCGCGAGGTGATCGAAGATTTCACGTTCGAAGGCGTGTCGCTTCGGCGCGGAGACACGGTCGCGATATGTCTGGGTTCCGCTAATCGCGATCCCGAAAAGTTCGCCGACCCAGACCGGTTCATGATCGACCGCCCCGCCCTTGATGCGAGAGAGCTCGCCAGCTTCGGCGGTGGCCTGCACTACTGTCTCGGCGCACGTCTTGCAATGATCGAAATCACCGTTGCGCTGCGAACCTTGTTAAAACGCTTACCCGGTCTTGCACTAACGAATCTGGACAAGCTGAACTGGCACCCCGCGAACACGCTACGCGGGGTCGAATCATTGCATGCAATGTGGGCTCTTCGGCGCGAGCGGGAACCGATGGGAACAATAACCTCTGGAGACCAGTATGCGCACGAATCAGAATACCGGAATGGATGCCGGTCACGCTTCGTTGACGGTACCTGAAACGGTCGTACGGCAACCCGTGCTGTGGTGGGCGGGCGCCGGCGCCGTGTTTCTCGCGTTGCAGGCATACGTGTTGCTGTCATGGGTATTGTCGCCAGATTTTGCATCCCGTGGCACAGGCGTCGACCCCGTTCCAGCGCAGGTCAGGACGTCGGCGTGGATATCCCAGTTCAATTCGGTCGTCGCGTTCCTCGTTTGCGCTATCTACTGCGTGCGCAGGTCACGCCGAGAAGGCTGTCTGACATGGGACGCGCTCCTGATGATCGGCGGGCTTTCAGTATGCTGGCTTGACACGGCCATTAACTACTTCCGCTCCGTCGTCCTGTACAACGCCTACATGCTGAACTGGGGATCGTGGAACGCGCATATCCCCGGTTGGGCATCCGGATCGGCGCACCCGACGCCCGAACCCTTGGTCTTCGTCACTGGCCTGTATGGGTGGTGGTTTCTGCTATTCAGCGCGGTATTCTGCGGTGTCGCGCGTCGGCTGGAACTGCACTGGCCACGCATTGGAGTACTCGGGTTAGTGCTAGCGGGCGTTGTGACGCTCAGCCTACTGGATGCGCTGCTTGAACTGATCTTCGTTTTCTCCGGCCTGTATGCGTATGCAGCTGTCGTTCCTGGATGGACGCTCTGGTTGGGCACCGTTCATCAGTTTCCGCTTTACGGTCCACTGATCCTCGGGGTGCTTTGCACGATTGTAGCGATGCTGCGATATGGCGCGCGCAAGCAGCGCTACTCATTTGTTGAGCGCGGCTCGGACGAATTACCGGTATCAGCTCCCGTGAGAACGGCCATCCGGATCCTCGCAATAGTTGGATTCATGAATACCGTGTTCGTCATCGCGGTGTTCGCGCACTGGTGGATTGGATCTCATGCTGAAGGGCCACTACCCGTTCCAAGCTATCTGGTCCTCGACAATGCGGACAGTACATTCAACTGCGTTACGTGAAGCGTTGGTCGGGTACTGTCACGTCAGATACTATGAGGGCAGTAGAAGCGAAGCCTGAGGAGTAAAACGGAATATGCAAACCGTTTTCTTCATGGGAGCACGCAAATGGACACGCCCGGCATGACCCGTAGTGGGCAGGATGTAAAGGTGCTCGGCTCGTTGTATGTCGCTTTCGAGTTGGGCGACAGGAGCTGGAAGCTTTGTCTTGGCGATGGCGTTCGCTCGCCGAGCGGGGAGCTAAAGTCGGAAGTGGTGTACGGGGGGATTGAGGCGGGAGATTGAAGGCGGTGGAGGTTTCAGCTGAGAATCTGATTGTCGAAGTCGGAAACCAGCAAACAACAAACCATCCACCATGAGCAAGTTTACGGAAAAAGAAGTCGTCGGTCTATCGGAAGTCGGCCTGGGCCTGGATGATCTGGTGCGCCAAGGTGCGCGGCAGGCGATCCAGCAGGCAATTGAAGCGGAGCTGTCGGCGCTGCTGGAGCGATTGGAGAACGTCAAGACCTTGCACGGCCAGCGTGCCGTGGTGCGCAACGGCTATCTGCCGGAGCGCGAAGTGTTGACGGCGGCCGGACCGATTCCGGTGAAGGTGCCGAAGGTTCGTGATCGGTCAGGCTCAGGCGTGAAGTTCAATTCATCGATCGTCCCGCCGTATGTGCGCAAGTCGCCGCGCGTGAGCGCAGCGCTGCCGTGGCTGTATCTGAAAGGCATTTCGACCGGCGACATGAGCGAGGCGCTGAGTGTGCTGCTGGGTGAAGACGCCAAAGGCTTGTCGGCGAACATGGTAAGTCGTCTGAAGGCGCAATGGGCCGATGAGCATGTCAACTGGAGCCGGCGTGATCTGTCGAACTCGCGCTACGTGTATTGGTGGGTCGACGGCATTCATACCGGCCTGCGCAGTGAGAACTCAGACGGCCAGTGCCTGCTGGTGATCATCGGCGTGAGGCCGGATGGGCGCAAGGAGCGCGTAGCAATCGGCGACGGGTATCGCGAGTCAAAGGCGTCCTGGCAGGAGCTGCTGCTCGATCTGAAATCGCGTGGCTTGCAGGCGGGGCCGTTGCTGGCAGTCGGCGATGGCGCGATGGGCTTCTGGGCTGCGCTGGAAGAAGTGTTCCCTGCGACACGCGGCCAGCGCTGCTGGTTTCACAAGATGGGCAACGTGCTCAACGCGCTGCCGAAGTCGCAACAGGGGCGCGCGAAGGCAGACCTGCAGGCGATCTGGATGGCCGCGACGCGCGCCGATGCGTACGCCGCGTTCGATCGTTTCGTGACGGTCTATGCGGCGAAATATCCAAAGGCGACCGAAACGCTGAAGAAGGACCGGGAGAGCCTGCTGGCGTTTTATGACTTCCCGGCCGAGCACTGGCAGCATTTGCGGACCACGAATGCGATCGAGTCGACGTTCGCGACCGTGCGCCACCGCACTACGCGCACGCGTAACTGCGTGTCGCGACCGACCTTCCTTGGTCTGGCATTCAAGCTGATCGAGGAAGCCGAGAAAACCTGGCGCCGCATCAACGGCCCCGAACAGATCAAGCTGTTGCTGGAGGGCATTGCCTTCAGGGACGGCGAACCGGTGCAAGACGATCGACCGGTTCAGCAGAAATTCGCCGCTTGAAATCGCCGACCATCAAGCTGCCCATACACCACTCTTGACGTTAGCTCCCGAGCGGGTGTACGGTGGCTGCCGGCAATACCGCGGCAGTCCTGAAAGCGATTGCGAGAGCGAAGGGGCATTGCCGCCTGCCCGACGACGCTCCGGTTCGCAACTGCTACGAAGCCGGACGTGATGGTTTCTGGCTGCACCGCTGGGCGAGCGCGCAGCCGATCTCCAACCGTGAGGTTGACCCGGTTCGACGGATAGATTTGCAGTTGAGTTCAATGCGGTGTGGCACCTCCCGATAAGGTTGAATCGTGGGTTGTCCACGGCCGGGCGGCGGGTCGCCTGTCACGACCCCGACGCTGCCCGGCGGTGGGCAACCCGCGCGGCGATAAGCTTTGACCTTGCGCATGCAGGTTTTCGAACTCGAGCGGCGAACAGTAGCCGATGCTGCTGTGCAGGCGGCGTATGTTGTACCAGCTCTCCAGAAACGAGAACAGACGCCGCCGTGCCTGTTCGTGGGTCGCGAAGTGTTCGCGACAGAGCAGTTCGGCTTCGAGTGTGCCGAAGAACGACTCGCATATCGCGTTGACGCTCCTATGTCAAGCGAAGGCTGTAGAGTCCGCTAGATCGGCGAGAATGAGAGGGTAAAGTTCTCGCACTATGTACGGGGGTGTCCTGAATTTTGTGTAAACGGGTTGAGGTTTAACCCGGCACCAGCCGCTCTTCGAACTGGATCGTGAAGCGGTTCAGGGCCGCTTTCCAGTCGCGGATAGGCATCGTCCACTTCTTGCTGATGTTGTTCAGCGCCAGGTAGAACAGTTTGGTCACGGCCTCATCGGTCGGAAACGAGCTGCGGGTCTTGATCACTTTACGCAGGCTCATGTTGATCGATTCTATGGCATTTGTGGTGTCCCCCAAGGAGACTTCCTCCGGGGCGTAAATCACCTTCCTGATCTCCGGTGGGTAATCGAAGAACGAAATCACACGTGCCCAGTTGCGTCGCCAGCTCTGTCCGATGGACGGATAGTCCTTGTCCCACCTGGCCTCGAAGGCGCCCAGCATCTGTTCGGCCAGCTCTACGGTCGATGAAGTGTAGATCGTCTTCAGATCGGCGGCGACTTCCTGCTGCATTTTCCACGGCACGAAGTTCAGGCTGTTGCGCACCATATGCACGATGCACAGTTGCACGGCCGCCTTCGGGTAGACTGCGTATTCCACGCAAAGAGAACAGCCATTCGACGGCAAAGTGAATCGTGATTCCACGGCAAAGTGAACAAGGATTCCACGCCATCGCGAACAAACGGAGCGCAGCGACGCGGGACCTTTACCTTTTTACTCGGACTGCGGCTTTGCGGTCAATCGACTGCGCGTCTTGCGCAGCGATTCGCCCGCGAGCGTGATGCGATGAGCGTTGTGCACCAGCCGGTCAAGGATCGCGTCGGCGACAGTGGGTTCGCCGATCGCCTCATGCCAGTGGTCCACCGGGATCTGGGAGGTAGCGAGCGTGGAGCGGTGCCCGTGACGGTCGTCAAGAACCTCAAGCAGATCGCGCCGCGCGGAATCAGTCAGCGGCGCCATTGCCAGATCGTCGAGAATCACGAGATCCGTCTTGGCAAGTTGGGCGAGCCATCGCGCGTAGCGCCCGCTGCCGTGTGCGATCGCCAGTTCCTCGTTCAGTTTCGGCACGCGCAGATAGCAGGCGGAGAACCCCTGGCGGCACGCCTGGATGGCGAAGGCGCAACCCAACCAACTCTTGCCGAGCCCGGTCGGGCCAACCAGGATCAGGTTCTGCCTCTCCCGAAGCCACTCACCGGTCAGCAGTCGGGCGGTGAGCGCCCGGTCCAGGCCGCGGGCGGTGCGATAGTCGATGTCCTCGGGCGAAGCGTCGGGGACCTTCAGTCTGGCCCGGCGCAGCCGGGCCGCCGTTTGTCGCGAGTCACGTTCACTGGATTCACGCTCGACCAGCAGCCCCAGACGTTCTTCAAAGCCCAGTCGGTCAATGCCGTCCTGGGACTGTTGCTCGGCAAGCGCCGCCGCCATGCCGGGCAGGCGCAGCGCGTGCAGTTTGTCGACAGTGGGATGATGCAGCATATAGACTCCCTTTCAGCTTCAGTGGTAGTACGAAGGCCCGCGCACGTTGGCATGCACAAGCGGCAGGTCGGCCTGCCCGGTGGCAGGTTCGGGCTCCCGGTCCAGGCCGTTCTTCAGCGTCGAGTCAATGAACCTGTAGTTCGGCGCTTTCAGATCGATCGCGCGGCGGCAGGCAGCTTCGAGCCGGTCGCGTCCGTAATCCTTGCCCATGCGCAGCACACCCAGGCAGGTGCGATACGACTGCTGGGGGTGCTTGCGGGCACCCAGCAGGTGCTGGATGACAGCCGCCGTATGCGGGCCGATGTCGGCGGCCCAGTTGCGCAGCCGCTCCGGGTCCCAGCCCTTGGCGACCGCCAGGTGCTCCGGCGGCATGTGCGCGTCGATCGTGGTGTGGTAGCGACGGCGAGCGCTTTTGCCGTGAGCGGCAATGCGTTGGCCGCGATGGAAGATCTCGACGGTGTTGATCGTGTGGCGCACGTCGACCTGTTCGCGCGCGTAGCGATATGGGACCGAGTAATAGTGCTGATCAAGTTCAACGTGATAGTCAGGGCCGATACGCGCGACCTTCCACTCAGCGTACTGATAGGGCTGCTCGGGCAAGGGCCTGAGTGCCGGACGATCGATTTCGTCGAAGACGCTACGGCGGGAGCCGGGCAGTTTCTTGAAGGGCCGGTTGTTCAGATCGCCCAGTAACGCGGCGACCGCCCGGTTGGCCTCGCCCAGGCTGAAGAAGCGCTGGTTGCGCAGGCGGGCGAGGACCCATCTCTGCACCAGGAGGACCGACAGCTCTGCTTTCGGCTTGTCCCTCGGCTTTTTACTGCGAGCCGGGATCACAGCCACGGAGTAATGCCTGGCCATTTCCTGGTAGGTTGGATTGATGTCCGGATCGTAGAACCCCGGCTTGTGGACGCCCGATTTTAGATTGTCGGGCACCAGGATCTCGACCAGGCCGTCATAGAACGCGAAGGCGCGCACGTGCGAGCCGATCCAGTCGGGCAACTGCTGGGTCCAGGTGAGCTCAGCGAAGGTAAAACCGGACACGCCGAGCGCGGCGACGAACAGTTCAGCCTCGCGGACTTCACCGGTGTCCGGATTGATGATGCCGAGCTTCTTGCCCGAGTAGTCGACGAACAGCTTCTGGCCCGGCACGTGCGTTTGCCGCATCGTGTGAATATTCCACGCCAAAGTGAACAGGGATTCCACGGCAAAAAGAACACGAATTCCACGGCAAAGTTAATGCCGATTCCACGGCAAAAAGAACAGGGTTTCCACGCCATCGCGAACACGGTTTCGGGGTGGCGGCGACGCGGGTCAACGGTGGCACGATCGACAGTTTTGTCGGGAGTGCCGAATGGCAAATGTCAGGTTGACCATGCGCAAAATCAGGGAAGTGCTGCGGCTGCATTTCGAGTGTGACCGCAACCAGAGGGAGATCGCCGACGCGGTCGGTGCCTCGACAACGACGGTGTGGCATTACCTGCGCCGCACGCGGCTGGCGGGGCTGGGCTGGCCCCTGCCACCGGAACTGCTGACGGACGACGCGGCGCTCGAGGCGAGACTGTATCCGCCGCCGGCACGGCGCGAGCCAACGCGCGGCATGCCGGACTGGCCGGCGGTGCATCGCGAGATCGGCAGGAAAGGCGTCACGCTCGATCTGCTGTGGCAGGAATACAAGGCGCAGCATCCGGACGGCTGCGGCTATAGCTGGTTCTGCAAGGCTTACCAGGAATGGGCGCAGCGGCTTCCTGTCACGATGCGGCAAACGCACGTGCCGGGCCAGAAGCTGTTCGTCGACTACTCGGGCAAGAAGCTCGGCATCATCAATCCGGACACCGGTGAAGTCCGCGAGGCTGAACTGTTCGTCGCCGCGCTCGGCGTGTCCGGTTTTACCTTCGCTGAGCTCACCTGGACCCAGCAGTTGCCCGACTGGATCGGCTCGCACGTGCGCGCCTTCGCGTTCTATGACGGCCTGGTCGAGATCCTGGTGCCCGACAATCTAAAATCGGGCGTCCACAAGCCGGGGTTCTACGATCCGGACATCAATCCAACCTACCAGGAAATGGCCAGGCATTACTCCGTGGCTGTGATCCCGGCTCGCAGTAAAAAGCCGAGGGACAAGCCGAAAGCAGAGCTGTCGGTCCTCCTGGTGCAGAGATGGGTCCTCGCCCGCCTGCGCAACCAGCGCTTCTTCAGCCTGGGCGAGGCCAACCGGGCGGTCGCCGCGTTACTGGGCGATCTGAACAACCGGCCCTTCAAGAAACTGCCCGGCTCCCGCCGTAGCGTCTTCGACGAAATCGATCGTCCGGCACTCAGGCCCTTGCCCGAGCAGCCCTATCAGTACGCTGAGTGGAAGGTCGCGCGTATCGGCCCTGACTATCACGTTGAACTTGATCAGCACTATTACTCGGTCCCATATCGCTACGCGCGCGAACAGGTCGACGTGCGCCACACGATCAACACCGTCGAGATCTTCCATCGCGGCCAACGCATTGCCGCTCACGGCAAAAGCGCTCGCCGTCGCTACCACACCACGATCGACGCGCACATGCCGCCGGAGCACCTGGCGGTCGCCAAGGGCTGGGACCCGGAGCGGCTGCGCAACTGGGCCGCCGACATCGGCCCGCATACGGCGGCTGTCATCCAGCACCTGCTGGGTGCCCGCAAGCACCCCCAGCAGTCGTATCGCACCTGCCTGGGTGTGCTGCGCATGGGCAAGGATTACGGACGCGACCGGCTCGAAGCTGCCTGCCGCCGCGCGATCGATCTGAAAGCGCCGAACTACAGGTTCATTGACTCGACGCTGAAGAACGGCCTGGACCGGGAGCCCGAACCTGCCACCGGGCAGGCCGACCTGCCGCTTGTGCATGCCAACGTGCGCGGGCCTTCGTACTACCACTGAAGCTGAAAGGGAGTCTATATGCTGCATCATCCCACTGTCGACAAACTGCACGCGCTGCGCCTGCCCGGCATGGCGGCGGCGCTTGCCGAGCAACAGTCCCAGGACGGCATTGACCGACTGGGCTTTGAAGAACGTCTGGGGCTGCTGGTCGAGCGTGAATCCAGTGAACGTGACTCGCGACAAACGGCGGCCCGGCTGCGCCGGGCCAGACTGAAGGTCCCCGACGCTTCGCCCGAGGACATCGACTATCGCACCGCCCGCGGCCTGGACCGGGCGCTCACCGCCCGACTGCTGACCGGTGAGTGGCTTCGGGAGAGGCAGAACCTGATCCTGGTTGGCCCGACCGGGCTCGGCAAGAGTTGGTTGGGTTGCGCCTTCGCCATCCAGGCGTGCCGCCAGGGGTTCTCCGCCTGCTATCTGCGCGTGCCGAAACTGAACGAGGAACTGGCGATCGCACACGGCAGCGGGCGCTACGCGCGATGGCTCGCCCAACTTGCCAAGACGGATCTCGTGATTCTCGACGATCTGGCAATGGCGCCGCTGACTGATTCCGCGCGGCGCGATCTGCTTGAGGTTCTTGACGACCGTCACGGGCACCGCTCCACGCTCGCTACCTCCCAGATCCCGGTGGACCACTGGCATGAGGCGATCGGCGAACCCACTGTCGCCGACGCGATCCTTGACCGGCTGGTGCACAACGCTCATCGCATCACGCTCGCGGGCGAATCGCTGCGCAAGACGCGCAGTCGATTGACCGCAAAGCCGCAGTCCGAGTAAAAAGGTAAAGGTCCCGCGTCGCTGCGCTCCGTTTGTTCGCGATGGCGTGGAATCCTTGTTCACTTTGCCGTGGAATCACGATTCACTTTGCCGTCGAATGGCTGTTCTCTTTGCGTGGAATACGCACATCGTGACAGGAAGCCGCTGCGCCCATTCCTGGTAAGCCTTGCAGAACCAGCTATAGCCGCAGCCGTCCGGATGCTGCGCCTTGTATTCCTGCCACAGCAGATCGAGCGTGACGCCTTTCCTGCCGATCTCGCGATGCACCGCCGGCCAGTCCGGCATGCCGCGCGTTGGCTCGCGCCGTGCCGGCGGCGGATACAGTCTCGCCTCGAGCGCCGCGTCGTCCGTCAGCAGTTCCGGTGGCAGGGGCCAGCCCAGCCCCGCCAGCCGCGTGCGGCGCAGGTAATGCCACACCGTCGTTGTCGAGGCACCGACCGCGTCGGCGATCTCCCTCTGGTTGCGGTCACACTCGAAATGCAGCCGCAGCACTTCCCTGATTTTGCGCATGGTCAACCTGACATTTGCCATTCGGCACTCCCGACAAAACTGTCGATCGTGCCACCGTTGACCCGCGTCGCCGCCACCCCGAAACCGTGTTCGCGATGGCGTGGAAACCCTGTTCTTTTTGCCGTGGAATCGGCATTAACTTTGCCGTGGAATTCGTGTTCTTTTTGCCGTGGAATCCCTGTTCACTTTGGCGTGGAATATTCAGGGTAGACCGCTTCAATGGCTTCAGGGAACCTTTGAGCCCGTCGACGCAGGCGATAAAAATGTCCTGCACGCCCCGCGTCTTCAGCTCAGTGACCACTTGCAGCCAGAACTCTCCGTTTCAAGCGCTCGCTCCACCAGCATCTTCGTGAGCTGCTTGAGCAACCCGTTCTCGCCTATCAGATCTTCCGGCTTCTGGTAATTCGCCAGCAGGCCGTCTGCCAGCTTGACGAGTTCAGGATCGGGTTTCTCTCTTTTGTTGCGTTTCGCTACGGTCATCTGTGCTCCTGTTGCTGACAGTCTCCTGCCAAATGACCGTTTACACAAAAATCTTTACACCCTCCAGTAGTGCGACGAGCCGCACGCTTGCATGCCAATCACGCACGGTTCAAGCGTTGCGAAATACCGAAGCACATCCGCGCGTCTCAGCTGTTTGCGTACAACAATGTGGCCTTGCAAATCCACTGCGTGAACCTGCAGCAGATTCTTGGCCAGATCCAGTCCAACAATCGCTATCTTCATGATGAACGCTCCTTTGCCGTGGATATCACGACCTCTCCACTCTGGCATAAATCTCTCGCTGCGTAGCGGGAGTCGTCCATCACATCAGAACGCACGGCGAAACGGCCGACGGACAGCGCAAAGCGCTCGCGTTCGCGTTCGCGTTCGCGTTCGCGGAAAACTATCTCGCGGTTGACACGGGTCAACCAGCTTCTGACTGCCTCGTGTACATTGGACGCACTGCTGCCGCGCACGCATTTTCCGCAGCCTCTCGTTGCATGCATGCGGACCGCTTCATCACGTCAGGATGATCCATCATGGCAGGCAAATCCGTCACACGCTTCGATCTGTACCGCGCGAATCTCTCGTTTGCGCTGCAAATGGTGAGTTTCAGCCACGAAGCCCGGCAGCAGGTTTCCGAGTTCGAGATGCAGCGCATCCGGCGCGATCTTGCGGCGGCGCATGCCATTCGCAATGCGGTGTCGACCGCTCATGACTGGAGCGAACTCTCGGCGTCTGAAGTTGACCCAGAAAAACGGACATCTATCCTTTGGAGAAGGAGGTGCCGATTATGGGCAAGCATCGTACCCCGTACCCGGCGGAATTTCGGGCGCAAATGGTCGGGCTGGTGAAGGCCGGACGCAGGCCGGAGGAACTGGAAAAGGAGTTCGAGCCGACTGCACAGACCATCTACAACTGGGTGGCGCAGGCTGATCGCGACACAGGTGTGCGGCATGACGGTCTGACCACAGCCGAACGGCAGGAGCTCACACGGTTGCGTCGTGAAGTCCGGCAACTGAAGATGGAGCGCGACATACTCTCTCACGCGGCAGCCTGGTTCGCGAGGGAGACGGGATCCATTCCACCGAAGGGCGGTACGGATTCATGAAAGCGAACCGGGCCCGCTGGCCCATTGCGATGATGGCGCGGCTGCTCGGCGTCTCGACGAGCGGCTATTACACGTGGCTGGTGCGAGAGCCCGCGATGCGCACGCATAGCGATGTGCAACTGCTCGCGCATATCCGCACGCTCCATGCAAGCTCGCGCGGCACGTATGGGGCACCGCGTATCCATGCGCAGCTCGCGCGCGAAGGCGTACACGTGGGGCGCAAGCGGGTGGCGCGCCTCATGCGTATGGCGGGTCTGTGCGGGGCAAGCCGGCGGCGCTGGCCGCGCACCACACGGCCACGCGCAGGCGCCCGGCGTGCGCCTGATCTGGTGCGCCGGCACTTCAGTGCCGACGCGACAAACGTGCTGTGGGTGGCAGATGCGACCTATGTACCCACGGGTGAAGGATTCCTCTATCTGGCGGTCGTGCTGGACGTGTTCAGCCGTCGCATCGTCGGCTGGGCGATGTCCAACCATCTGTACACCGAACTGATGTTACGCGCGCTGGACATGGCGTTGCAGCAACGACGCCATGACGGTGTGATTCTACATTCCGATCAAGGCTGTCAATACACCTCCATTGCCTTCGGGCGGCGCTGCCGAGAAGCCGGCGTACAACCGTCGATGGGGACCGCCGGCGACGCTTACGACAACGCGATGTGCGAGTCGTTCTTCGGCACGCTCGAAGCCGAACTGCTCTGTCGCGAACACTTCGCGACCCACGAACAGGCAAGGCGGCGTCTGTTCTCGTTTCTGGAGAGCTGGTACAACATACGCCGCCTGCACAGCAGCATCGGCTACTGTTCGCCGCTCGAGTTCGAAAACCTGCATGCGCAAGGTCAAAGCTTATCGCCGCGCGGGTTGCCCACCGCCGGGCAGCGTCGTGGTCGTGACAGGCGACCCGCCGCCCGGCCGTGGACAACCCGCAATTCAACCTTATCGGAGGTGCCACACCGCATTGAACTCAACTGCAAATCTATCCGTCGAACCGGGTCAACCTCAGTCTTACCAGTCCACGGTGCGCGATTACATGGCGACCACCACAAACCTCTGGCAGCAAGGGCTGGACTCTGCCGTGCGACTGCAAAGCCAATTCAGCGAAGGCCTGCGCGAAGCGTTGGCGACCTGGCAATCGGCCTGGAGCGAGCAATGGCCGACGCATGCCCCCATGAATCCGGTCATGCTGCCGTGGCAGGAATGGCTGCGACGTATGGCAAGCACGGCGGCGGGCATGGCCTACGGACAAGCGGGCCGAGGCGACGTCTCCAGTCAGGTTACGCCGGTGACTTCGGCTAAATCGCCGGCCTCCAGCAACCGTCCGGAGCAGGGAGAGCATCATGCCGGCTAAGCGCGTAGCTTTCATTACCGGTGGCATGGGTGGCTTGGGCGCCGCGATCAGCCGGCGTCTTCACGATGCGGGCATGGTGGTCGCCATGTCGCACTCCGAGCGCAACGATCACGTTGCCACCTGGCTCATCCATGAACGCGATGCCGGTCGCCATTTCGTCGCCTATGAGGCCGACGTCTCCAGCTTCGATTCGTGCGCCCATTGCGCCGAGCGCGTGCTCGCCGAATTCGGTATGGTGGACATTCTGGTGAACAACGCGGGCATCATCCGCGACTCGACTTTTGTCAGGATGAACAAGGAAGATTGGGACAAGGTGCTGCGCACCGATCTCGATTCCATGTTCAACATGACCAAACCGCTGCTCGGCGGGATGCTCAAGCGGCAGTTCGGGCGGATCGTCAATGTCAGTTCGGTGAACGGCGCGCGCGGCGCGTTCGGGCAGACCAATTACGCGGCGGCCAAGGCAGGCATTCACGGCTTCACGATGTCGCTCGCGCTGGAGGTGGCCAGACACGGCGTGACCGTCAACACGGTATCACCTGGCTACCTTGCCACGGCGATGACTGCGGCGGTCCCCAAGGACGTGATGGACACGAAGATCCTCCCGCAGATTCCGGTGGGCCGCCTCGGTCAACCGGACGAAATCGCAGCCCTAGTGGCCTTTCTCTGTTCTGACGACGCCGGTTTTGTCACCGGCGCGGATTTCGCCATCAACGGCGGCATGCACATGCGATGAAAGACGACAATCTGGCGCGCGTCACACAACTTCCGGCTAGGACAGCGGCATTGCCCGGCAACGGGCAGGACTCGGCGCGGTGCCTGCCTCATGATGCGAGGTTAGGAGGCACGGACGGTTCATACGGCGGTTCTGATGTGATGGACGACTGCCGCTACGCAGCGAGAGATTTATGCCAGAGTGGAGAGGTCGTGATATCCACGGCAAAGGAGCGTTCATCATGAAGATAGCGATTGTTGGACTGGATCTGGCCAAGAATCTGCTGCAGGTTCACGCAGTGGATTTGCAAGGCCACATTGTTGTACGCAAACAGCTGAGACGCGCGGATGTGCTTCGATATTTCGCAACGCTTGAGCCGTGCGTGATTGGCATGCAAGCGTGCGGCTCGTCGTACTACTGGGGCCGGGAGCTCGCGAAGCTCGGGCATACCGTTCGACTGATCGCCCCGCAGTTCGTCCGGCCTTACGTAAAGAGCAACAAGACCGACGCGGCCGACGCTGAAGCGATCTGCGAGGCAATACAGCGACCGCACATGCGCTTCGTACCGGTCAAGACGCAGGTGCAACAGACAATTCTGTCGCTGCACCGCGCACGCGCCGGGCTGGTCAAGTCGCGCACAGCACTGGCCAACCAGATCCGTGGTCTTTTCGGTGAATTCGGCATCGCGCTGCCACAAGGTATCCGGCTGCTGGGGCAGCGGGCCATAGCGGCGCTATCCAGTCACGACAGTGAGCATTGCGAGCCGTTCCGTGCGTTAGTCCAGATGCTCGTCGAGCACCTGCGCGAACTTGGCGACAAGGTGGCTGAACTGGAAGGGTGTATCCGCGCGATCCATCGTACGGATGCGCCCGGCCAACTTCTCGAGACCATACCCAGAATCGGCCCGCTCACCGCATCGGCCCTGGCAGCCTCAATCGGGAACCCTCGAGCCTTTCGCAGCGGCCGTGAACTCGCTGCATGGCTGGGTCTGGTCCCACGCGAGCATTCCTCGGGCGGGACACCGCACCTGCTGGGCATCAGCAAGCGCGGCGATACAGCACTACGAACGCTTCTGATTCACGGCGCCCGCGCGGTTATACGCATGGCAGCCTCCAAGCCCGAGGTGGCTGACTCCTGGCTGATGAAACTGTGTCGACGCCGACACAAAAACATCGCTGCCGTAGCGCTCGCGGCAAAGAATGGTAAGCGATCCATTTTCGGCGTCTAGCCGCTGGGGACAGGAGCGAGGAGCATAGGTGTCCACCTATTCGGAGGTGGACACCTATGGCTGACAAAGATCCAGAGTTAAGAGTAGTTCGACGCAGCAGCGACGGTCGCCGTCGTTACGACGATAAAGGCAAGCGTGCGCTAGTTGAGGAAGCGCTGCGTTCTGGCGTGTCGGTTGCCCGCCTGGCGCAGGAGCACGGGATCAACGCCAACCTGCTACGCAAGTGGATCACGAAGTACCTGCTGGAGCGCGAGAAAGGCATATCGCCGGCATCGCAGGATGATGCTACCGGCGAACAGGAACGTCCGCATGCCCCGGAGGAAATCGTACTGGAGGGCGCGCTCGCGGTGATTGATGGCGCGCCCATTGACATCCCGGGTTCGCGCAAACGCTCCCCACCTGTCGCCTCGCCCACGGCATTCGTGCCTGTCGTTGCAGCACCACCAGCACTGCCAACCGCACCGCCGTCGCTGTCGCCGTCACCGTCACCATCGCCATCGCCATCGCCATCGCTGACGCTCGCACTGCATGTGCGACTGTCCAACGGCGTCGAGTTTGATCTCGGCGAGGCGAGCATCGACGAACTGACCGCCGTGGTCCAGATGCTGGGGAGGATGCCGTGTTCCGGTTCGACGAAGGCCTGAAGGTCTACCTGCATCGGGAACCAGTCGACTTCCGCTATGGCATGAACAGCCTGTCGATTCTCGTGGAGCAGGCCATGCATTTGAACCCGATGGATTCCTCGCTCTATGTGTTTACCAACCGGAGATGCGATCGCATCAAGATCCTGGGCTGGCAGGGCAACGGTTTCTGGCTCATGCTCAAGAGACTCGAGGCAAACGATCGCTTCGTGTGGCCTGACAGCGCGAACCGGGTCGCGACACTGAGCGTCGAGCAGTTGCACTGGCTTATCGAGGGCATCGACATTGCCGCAGTCCAGCGACATCCCAGTCGAAATTATGCACGCGTGAGCTGAACACGTCACCGGCGTGCCGGTCTAAGCGGTATGCCGATCAACGTGATCATCGACGCCGACGAACTCAAGGCACTGCTCGCGATGCGAGAGGCCTATGGTTCGCTTCAGCGCGATCATGAGGAGGTTCGCAGCGCACTGCGCCTCGTGACAGCTGAGCGCGATCTCGCCGAGGAACGACTGCGCGCTTACCGTCGCGAACTGTTTGGCGCGAAAAGCGAAGCGCGCGCCTCGGACCAGTTCGGCCTGTTCAACGAAGCCGAAGCGCTCGGCGCGAACGCCACTCCCGCGCAGGAAGATACCCCCGGAACCGAGGTCGCGGCCCACAAGCGCAAGAAGCGCGGCCACCGCAAGCCTCTCGATCCCAATCTGCCGCGTGATGTCGTGCGACACGAACTCCCTGAGGCAGAGCGCTTCTGCGATCACGACGGACACGCGCTCGTCGAGATCGGCGTCGAGATCAGTGAGCAGCTCAATGTCATTCCCGAGCAGTTGCGAGTCACCCAGCATCAGCGTATCAAGTACGCCTGCCTATGTTGCGATCTCGGCATCAAGGTTACGCCGGCACCGCCCCGTATCATCCCGCGGGGGCTGCTGAGTGAATCGGCGCTCGCGTGGATCGCCACCGGCAAGTACCAGTTCGGCATGCCGCTCTATCGCCAGGCCGGTCTGCTGCGTCGCTTCGGCGGCGACATCTCGTCGAACACGATTGCCGCGAGCATGGTCCGCGTCGGTCTTGCGACGCAACCCGTCATCAACCTGATGCGCGATGCGCTGCTCGATGCCGAACTGATCTACGGCGACGAGACGACGTTCCAGGTCCTGAAGGAGCAAGGGCGAAAGCCGCAAACGAAAAGCTATCTGTGGGCGCAGATGACCGGTTCGGGCATCCCCATCCGTTGCTTCACCTATACGCCAGGTCGTGGCGCCAGGCTGGCTGACAGGCTGTTTGCCGGTGTCCGTAAAGGTGCCGCCCTGATGACCGATGGATACGAACCCTACAACGGCATCGCTGAACAGTACCAGCTCGTGCACCTCGGATGCTGGACGCACGCAAGACGGTACTTTGTGAAGGCGGAAGACAATGTCCCCAAAGCAGCGCGCCCGCCCGATCTGCTCGCGACACGCTTCATCAGCCTGATCGGAAAACTGTTCGCGGCCGAAGCGCGAAGCCAGACGTGGACGGCTGGGCGACGACAGCGATTGCGACGACGATACAGCGCGTGCGTACTCGATGTTATCGAAAAGCTGATGCTTGAGCACTCGCCTGGCGTCGTCCCCAACAGTCTGCTCGGCAAGGCGCTGACCTATCTGCACGGGCAGTGGCCGAAGCTGATCCGTTACGTTGAAGACGGCAACTGGCCCATATCGAACAACCCTTGCGAAAATTCCATTCGCCCGTTCTGCCTGGGACGCCGCGGCTGGTTGTTTGCTGACACCGTCGATGGCGCAAACGCGAGCGCCAATCTCTACTCACTGGTCGAAACCTGCAAGGCGAACAGCATTGATCCGTATCGCTATCTCACCTGGCTGTTACAGCGTCTCCCGCTGGCACAGACCGTCGACGACTACGACGCGCTCTTGCCCTGGAAGATGCCCATCGATCTCCGCTGACTGAGCCCTGTACCACATCTCATGACAACCGCGCCCTTACTCTGAGGGGTGTCGTCAATGGATCGCGTACAAAGAATGCGCGAACAGCCTGGGCCATGCTGATACGAGGTCAGGCCTATCAGGCTAGCCACGTGCCGACACGATCCAGCACGACGGATTGACAGATCCAGCGTTTAACATCGCGACAGCGTCCACTTTCCAGAGGTTGCTTGAGCAGACTTCAATTCGATGACACAACGGTCGGACCATGGTGGGTCAAACCCGCTTTGCACCATGGGCAACCGGGCCCGAGGTTCTGATGGGGTACCCATTCGCGGATATACATCGCGGGCCAGCAGCGAGTGCTGCGAACTGAGCCCGGATACATGGCTGCAATCTCGACCCAATGCCAGAGAACCCGGACTGCTTGACAACAGGGAGTCGTCCATACATGGTGCAAATGGCTGGTCAGGCCGAGATTTTTCCTATCGGTATGGATAGCTTATCGATTGAACAGGACGGCATTCCAGACAGCGGGAGCAGCGACAAACCGCGCCCGGCCATCATCTCGACCAGGTCGCGCAGGCTGAGCTTGTAGGGGTATGCGTCCTTTTCGTGCAAAACCTGGAGCTTTGCTCTGAAATGCCCTCATTTTTCAACGACTTGCAAGATCGAGCTTGGTGCATCGCCCGCGCAAACAGAAAGCCTTGCTGGATGCGGCTCACCGGGGGGAGACCGCCAGATTTTGCACAAAAAGGACGCATACCCCTTGAAGGCCTACCGCGAAGAGGAAGAAGGGCATACCGCCGCGCACGCGGCCGCATCGTAGTTTAACTGGCGGGCGTCCAGCTCATCACCACGCATCGTCAATCGCCTAGAGTCTTTGAATCATGCCGTCTACCATCCCCTACGATCCGGCGCTAGCGCTCGGAAACCTCGTCAGTGCTGCCCGCCTGGCGACGTTGGAGCAAATCTCCCAAGCGCAGGCGCCCGCGGATGCCGCCGAGGACACGCTCAACTCGATGATCTCGACCAAGCGTTCCCTCGACATGACCTCGCAAGAACTCGCGGGCATGGGAGTGGACACGTCAGCCGTCGACTCAGAGTCCGTCGATATGGGCAAGCAGATCGCCACTGCGGCGGGAGAATATGCGAAAGCCAAGATCGCATCGCTCAAAGCGATCCAGCCGCTGAAGGCAAAGCTTGGCTCGATCACTGACTCCGTCGAGAGTCCGATCGATTACAACCGCACGCAAATCAAGCAGATGCCGTTGTCGGCCGACAGCCTGAATATGAACTGCCAGTACTTCGCGCTTGATCAGAATACGCAGAATTCCGGCACGCATGCGTCGAAGATCGCAACATTCATCAGCGGTCAGGTTGGTATTTTTGGCGATGATTTTGCATCGCAAGCGTCTAGCTCGGCTGCTGGTCAGGTAAACAGTCAAACCCAGAATCACAGCATCGCTGGCACGCTGGTCGTAGCTGTGACATGCACGCACAAAGATGCGCTGCTGCTTGCACCATTTATCTTGGACGTCGACAAAGGGATCCGCGCTTTCAACGCATATTTCCCCGACGACATGATCAAAACGGACTCGATTGCGTCAATCTCGAAGATCGCGGCGCAGGCCAACACGAAGGACGAGAAATCGTTGACACTGCTATCGGGAGCTACGGTCGGTTCTTGTTTCATCGGCATGGTCCACATTCTCAACTCGACTGAAACGGAAAGCAGCGAGACGATGGAAAGTGTCGCTGACTCTCTACAGTCGCAGTTCAAGATCGCGGGGTGGTTCGAAGATGTGTCCGGCGGCTTCGGCGTAAATGCCTCGTTCAGCGATGACGCGAAAGCACTTCTGTCCACGCAGAACGTCACCTCCCACTGGACCTTGACCACGATCGGCTCGATCCCGTCGATCCGATCGAATCAGGTCAAGATGGGTGTGCAGCAGTTTACGAACTTCGACGGCGCGTCGTCGATGGCTGCGTTGCTTAAGCTGCAGGGGGGCACTGCGAGCGTTCAGGAGTCTGTGGCGTCGTCGGCTGAGGCAGCCCGCACTGGTGGACAGTTCATTGCCATGAAGTCCAGCCAGATGGAGAGCGCACTCTCCGCGCTGGCGCAGATCGACGATGGCCAGAACAAAATGATCGATACCAACTCGATGATGGACGCGCTGGATGACTACATCCAGAAGTGCATCGCCGGGAACATTGGCGCTCCGATCACTTACTCTCTCAAGAGCATCACGGCCTCGCAACTCGCAAAAATCTGGATGGCCAAGTACTATCCGAACAAATTCCTCTCGATCTCTGGTGATGACTCAGGCACTACTGGCGGCGGAAGCGGCAGTGGTGGTGGCACCGGAGGCACAGGTGGTGGTGGGGACAGCGGTACGTCTGGTGACGGCGGTGGCGGTGGTAGTGGCGGCAGCGGCAGCTGAGTCTGGCGCAGTTCGTAACGGCCCGGCGGGATCTTCTGCCGGACACCAACATGCGTCACGGGTAGCGTTCAGACGCCTACTTTGGAAGTTTAAAACATTATGATCAGTACAGGTAAGGATGATGTGATTATTGTTGGACACGGCACGTATAGGGGGGGTGCAGCAACCTTTACTGTTCCGGCCGGTGTTGAATTGCACATCTCACAGACGGTCGGCTCAGCAATGACGGTCAGCGCTGCCGGGATGCTGCTGTCGAATACCCCGGTGAACCGCGGTGCGCTGATTCATCCGCCGAAGGGCTATGACGATTTCGCGGCGTTGGGTTTCGTCACGGTCTACGCTGCCGGCGCAAAGGCACCCAACCTAATCCTGCACGACATCGGCGCGCAGGCAGGCGCAATCAACGGCTGGGCAGCCAAAGGGAACAGCGCAGTAGTTCTCGTCAACGCGGACGCCCTTCTCGCCGACCTTCTCACGAGCAACCCGATTGTGACTGGTCGTGTAAAGGCTGCTGTATCGGCTGGGAAAACGGTCAGAGTGTTTTGGGCGGCGTGCGCAGTACAGGAACAGAGGCCCCAGTTCCCGAGCGTCTACTTCAATGGTCGCGCAGTGGCGCAAGCGGCATTGGCCTATTCCAGAGCGAATCCGACGAATATACCTGCAAAGAACGCCGCAGCAGCAGCGGACCAATGGTCTATGAGCCGCCCGGGCGATACGGCCGGCACTGTTGCGGCGGCGGCCAAAATCGATGTGACGACGGCGAGTCTCCTCAAACCGCTATAGCACAGGACGATTAGAGTCGTCTCCGATGCCCGCCGCCTAGCATCGCTGTCAGGAGGCGACGGCGAGGCAGCTGCCGACCGTCCCTAACCGGAAACGATCACGCGCATCCTCGCCACACCATGTCATGACTGTATCGAATATTGACCGCCTCACGCGCTCACTCGGTGGCTTCGAGCGGACGTGGCTCACGACCGTTCTGGAGATGACCGCTGAAGGTCCTGTGTCTCTCCGCGATCTTTGGCGTGCTGGATGGTTGTAAGCGCTCATTCAACCCGCGTCTGTCAGCCCCTTGCGCTCTGATATCGAATCAGCTAAGCAGTGACATCGGTGCCGGGCGCAGGCTTGCCCAGTTTCCACGGCAAGAGGGCCTCGTAGTCGTCGGCACTATTCGCATACGGCAATGCCTTGAACAGATCAATCAGGTATTGATAGATATCGACGTTGTTGGCGCGACACGTTTCAACAAGCGAATACAAATTCGCACTTGCCTTCGCGCCAGCCACCGTGTCGCTGAAGAGCCAGTTTTTTCTTCCAATTACATATGGACGAATCGAATTTTCACAGGCGTTGTTGCATATTGGCCAGAGACCGTTTTCAACATAACGGCATAGCTTCGGCCACTGTCCGCTGAGATAGCCCAGCGCCTGTCCCAGCTTGCCCGAAGGCAATGTCGTTTCAAGATACTGATCCAGCAACGTGTGGATCCTGTTCAGCACCTTGCTGCTATATCGCCGGCGAAGTACCGTACGGCGTTGCGGCGTCATTTCCGCTTCCTTCGCGCGCGCCTCCGCGGCATAGAGCCGGCCGATCAGAAGAAGAAACTGCGTGGCGGGCTGATGGGGACCGCGCGATTCCTTGGGCAGCAGTGCTTCAGCCTCGAAGAAATAACGACGGCAATGACTCCAGCAACCCAGATGGACCAGGTCATTGGCTTTCGCGATGATGTCGTAGACATCACCGCCGTCGCTCATCAGCGCTGCGTGCTTACGCATGCCGGCCCACAGGGCGACACCATATTTTGCATCATGGCCTGACGCGTAGCTGAACAGCCGCACGGGTGGCCCGACGACATTCATCTGCACCCACATCGCACTTTTCGTCTGCGCGGCCTTGCCCGATTCCTTGAGAACCTGTACGTTGGTTTCATCGCCTTGCGCGACCTCGTCGTCGAGCAGCACATCGCGCATCAGATTGATAACCGGCTGGATCGACTGGCCGAGCCGGATCACACTCGCGGCCAACGTATTACGCGAGATGTTCCCACCAAAGCGACGCAGCAGCGCCGCGATCCGGTATAGCGGCAGCCCGTCCATGAACTTCGACAGTACGATCCATGCCAGTGCCGCTTCAGTGAACAACCCTCGGGGAATAATGCGAAGTGGTGCCGGGGCGACCTTCAGACCATGATCGCATTTCCTGCACGCATACTTGACCCGCTCGTGACGGATCACCTGGATCTTTTGCGGGATGATGTCGAGCTGCTCGCTGACCTCGACGCCGATCTCGAACAGTTCGGTGCCATCCTGCGCACAGAACCGCTCGGCCTCCGGTATCTCGTAGCGAACCACTACGCGCGGCAACGCCGGATCCAGCGGCTTACGACCGCGCTTCTTGCGTTTGTGCGCCGCCACCTCGGTGTCCGGACCGTCTTCCAGTGCCGGCAGCGTCGCCGCTGTCGGCGCCAGCATCTCGGCTTCGTTCAGGAACAGATCTTCTTGCCGGGGATCGCGCTTCTCGCTCTTCGCACCGAACAACCTGCGCAACATGACCTGCAGCTGCTCTTTTGCGAGATCGCGTTCTACCTTCGCTACCCGCAACTCGCCGCGCAGTTCATCGTGTTCGACGCGCAACGCCTCAAGCGCATCGCGCGCGGCGATGAGCGCGTTGAATTCTTCGACGGTAATCGAGAGGCGTTCGCGGGTCATGCCGCAACCATAGCGAATCGCTGGGCCTAATGGGTATACGTATTTTTGTAGCAGCCCGAACTCACTCGAAGCTCGCCTCAGCAGCAAACGCTACGAGCGATCAAACTCGCTCGTAGCGTCGTACGGGATGCCTGTGCATTGCCTGCAGATCGATACCTTCGAGCAACCAGTGCAACTGCTCGGCGTTCAGCTCAAGCACCGTTTCGCCGCCACGTGGCCACGCGAACCTGTCAGCTTCCAGGCGGCGCAGCATTAGCCAGAATCCGTTGCGCTCCCACAGCAGCAGTTTTAGACGGTCGGTACGTCGGTTACGAAATACGTAAACCGCTCGCGCGAATGGGTCCAGCCCCAGCGCGTGCTCCACGATCGTCGACAAGCCGGCAATGCCCTTGCGGAAATCTACAGCGTCGCGATGGACGTAAACTTTCACATCAGCGTCGAAGCGGAACATGGCGGCTCCCCAGTGTCTCCACCATCGCTGTCACCAGCGCCGCATCATGACTGGCGCACTCCAGCCGCAAGACAACGCCGTTGGGCAGTTCGGCGACCAGCCATGAACCCTGAGCCGCCTGTGCGGGTATCGACATCTCGCGCGGCTCGCAGGCCACCGCATGAGCCCGGCTGACCGCAACCACGGGAACAAAGGCGGGCGAGTTCTCGACAACCTGGTCCGTGGCTACGCCGCCGGGTTGCTGCTGCTCGTACTTGCTAATCCACTTGCGCAGCAGATTTGCATTCAGCCCGTGCTCGAGAGCAATGCGGGCCACGGAAACGCCCGGCCGCAAGCAGGCCCGCACGAGTTCATCCTTGGCTTGAGGATCGAAGCGACGACGACGCCCCTCGCGCTCAAACCCCGTTACCAGGCGTTCCTTCAGTTTGCTGTCCTCTGGCATGGTGTCCACCTATTCGTTGAAGTGGACACCAGCTTGCCCTGGCATTCATCGCGACGAAAGTACGTGGTTCATTGAGCGCTTACGGATGGTTCACTGAACCATCCGGTCGGGCATTGGTAATTCAGCGGGGCGCGCGCGAGCGCATTTTTGTACCTCTCGGAGAATTTCGAGAAGGACTGCGCGCGCGAAGCCGAGCGTACGCTGGCGCTTGCGATGTTAATCGAAGGCTTGGTGGCAGATGGGTTCGCCTTCAGATTTCAGACATCATCAACGCAGCGCGGACAGGGGCGCTGTATCGGCGCGGCATTTCAGGATCCCCACGTGGAGGTCGCGACCGGTCGTCCTCGGATCGTGATCAATTCCGCCGGGGACTATACCGATGACCCGGCAACAATTTTGAACCAGAAGGGGGAGGTCGTTTACCGCAGCATCTGCTTGTCGCAGGACGCGTACGACCTGATCAGCAGCGCCACGCACGGCATGCTGATGCTGCGCGCACCGGAGCGAGCGGCGTTGCAGGCGGCGCTTGCACCACCGACGCCGCGCGATCTGGCGCCCCCTCATGGAAGCGCCCGCGAGCGACAACATGATGCGTTGACTCATGGTTCAACGGATACGCAGTCGGACAACGCGCCAGGTTCTGCCGAGACGACGCCAGATGCATCGACCCGGCGCCGGCGCGTTCTGCCGCGGGCGGGGACGATCGCCGCCGCGGTCGTCCTCGGCGCAAGCGCTTTGACTGCGATCGCTGCGTGGTGCTTTCGCATACCGGATGAGGTGAATTCCGCCGTGATGCTTGGCGTGTCGACGGCGTGTTCCGCCGCGGTCGGCCGCGTGTTGTCTTCTGCCCCAGTTGCAGTCGCGTCACAACCGGTTGGTCGCGGGTCGGTTACGACCCAGCCGGCCTCCACCGGCGTAGCTTCGAACGCGTTGCCGGCGCCCGCGCCGCGCGCCGCCGTGGCTGCACCAACTCTTGGCGCGCTGGATGCGACAGGCGTTCTTCCCTTGCGAAACGGCGACGACGCCGTGGTAAAGGTGGACAGCATGCCAGGCAACGCCCACGGCCTGGATGTGTCGCAATGGTCCGGAGGAGGCAAGGCCGGCGCGGAGGCCGTCTTTGCCGCGGTGCCGCATCTCGACTTTGCGTTTGCCCGAGTCGCGTATGGAACCCGGCTTGACCCGGAATTCAGCATCAATTGGGCGATCATGGGACACCGTTCGTTGTACCGGGGCGGCTATCTCTTCCTGCGGCTCGACGAGGACCCCGTCGAGCAGGTCGACGGTGCGGTGCGAGCTCTGGGCGAGGCCCGAGCGCGAGATCTCTGCCTGACCATTGACTTCGAAGAAATGAGCCTCAACAAGCCTCAGGCCTATCCTCCCGTAGAGCAGGTCCAGCGCACGATCATTGCGGCGCTTAAGCACGTCTCACAGACGATGAAGTGTACGCCTGTGATCTACACGGATTGGGCCTTTGGTCAGCGGTACCTGAACTCGCCGGCATTCGCTCGCTATCCCCTCTGGATTGCGGATTGGACCCAGGGCCGCCAGCCACGCGTGCCCCCTCCGTGGACGAGTTTTGCCTTCTGGCAGCGTTCCGATCACCTGAAACGCAGCCTCGACCCGGCGGACTTCGATGTATTTAACGGGAACGCTACCGATTTAGGTCAGTTTTCGCGCGTAGCAGGCAGTCGGAATCTCGACACTGGACACGAGGGGGTATTGTCAAGTTGGCGCCGGGGTCGACGAATATAATGGGGCATAAAGAAAGCTTCCGTTTCCGTTTTGCTGTCGGCCGAGGCGCCGATTTCGTTCAAGGGCTATCGATTTCCGCCGGACATCATCAGCTACGCGGTGTGGCTGTACTACCGCTTCCCGCTCAGCCTGCGCATGGTTGAGGAGATGCTGGCGGCACGGGGAATCGAGCTTACGTACGAAACGTGCGGTGCTGGGCGACGAAGTTCGGTCTGGCGGTCGCGAAGCGTATCCGTTCGACAGCGCCGGGTCGCGGCGACAAGTGGCACCTGGAGGAGGTGGTCGTGACGATGTTCAGCCAGTCAATGGTTTGATGCCCATTTCCCGGCAAAGCGATGCGGCGTCTGCTGCACTTCTCTCGCCCAATGCTTTATCTCCGCCCATCTTTTGCAGCCAAGACAGGCCATATAGGCACTGTGCTTGCAAAGGACGCACCGAGGTCGTGGGCGATCATCAACGCCATGCGATAGTGATTGTGAGCTTCCTCAATCCGAGGTGCGGTAGCGTTGCCATCCGAGACAAGATCGCCCAACAGGCACCAGGCCCAGGCTTCGTTGCCTCGCTCGCCGGAGGCTCGAGCAAGATCAATGGCGTCTTGTGCATGAGTGAGCGCTTCATCTTGTCGGCCTGCGAGCTGGCACACTTGACCGAAAATTGAGAGCACTAGCGAATGTCCGAACGTTAAATTGCTCGCCGCTGCCTGGCGAACTGCCTCTTCCAGAAGAACCAGTGCCTCCTTGGTCCGGCCCAGCGAGCCATACGCCGCCCCCAGACAGGAGGCTATTCGGGGAACGTAGTATGGAAACTCAGCCTTGCACATGGCCAATGCGGGCTCAAGTGTCTCGACAGCAACGTCGAGATTGCCTTGAACAAGGTGCATCCGTCCGACACCGTGGCCAGCAAAGATCAGTTGCTCTGGCTCATTTATCCCTCGGGCCATGTCCATCGCCTCCTGTCCAAGGGCAGCAGCCTCGTCGAACCGGCCAAGTTCGGCAAGACACAGCACCAGCCAGATACGAGCGTTGACGCGCGTGTATTTCACGTAAGTCTCATCGGGTCCGAGGCCGTGGCCATGGCCTTCATGTAGGAATGCCAGCGCCTGCCGAGCATGCACCATCGCGCGCTCATAGTTTCCGCAGCCATACCGTGATCGTGCCAGCATCATGGTCGCCCAAGCCTTCGCATCGGGGTCGCTTCGCCGCTCCGTCAACGCGAGGGCGCGTTCCCCTGCCTCGACGGCGCCGATCGAATCGCCTAGCGAACCGAGCGCGAAAGCCAGCCTTGATAGAACACGCGATAGGCGTACCTCTTCACCAAGCCCTTCGGCAACATCTTTCGCGTTCTCCAGATTCGCGCGGTCCCGTGTCACTTCTCCGAGCGCATGCAGGGAGTGGCTAAGATCCCATCGGATGTCGATGATTTCTCCGAGTGTGTCGGCCGAGGACGGCAGGACCGCAAAGGCAGTCAGGGCTTTCTCGAACAAGACCGACGCCTCCCGATGTGCGGCGCGTTTTGCAGTATTGTGACCGGCACGCAGCCACAGCCGGGCTGCCTTTTCAGTCAATCCGGTCTGGGCGCAGTGTTCAGCCAGGATTTCCGGTTGTTGCTCCGCTACGTCAGAAAAATGATTCTCGAGCTCCATGGCGATGCGGGCATGCAGTTGCTGTCGCCGGTCCCGCAGCAGGGAGCTGTACGCGGCATCTTGCACCAGGGCGTGCTTGAAGGTGTATTCCGCATCCGGTGGTGCCCCGTGCCGGAACACCAGTTCGGCACCGACGAGATGGTCCAATGCGTCGTCCAGGCGCTCCGCGCCTGGAGAAGGATCCGGATTTGCGCGTGCAGGACGCCATCCGCTCAGTATTCCGCCAGTTCGGCGCGATTGGTTCGGTGCGTCAGACGTTGTTATGGTTCCTGTTGACGGCGGCGTAAATCCGCACATAAATGGCGGCACAAGGTTCACCAGGACCGTCAACAATGAAGCGCCGTTGACGGCCTCGGTCGGGGTGGCCGGTCCCAATCAGAATGGATCGCCGATGTCGTTGAGATTGGGATCCTCGGGAGGGGAATGCTGTTCGTGCAGCAGGTCATGCAGGGCGAGGTCATAGTGCATGCAGATCCGGGCACGCAGATCCCCGATGAGTTCGACGACGGCGAGCGCCTGTTCCGGCGACCAGTTGTCCGGTATCAGGAAGTCGAGCCCACGGGTGATGCCCGAAGGCAGGTGTGCCAGGCGCTTCATGATTTCTTCTCCGCACGCGCGCTACTGCGTCTGCTGGCGCGTTGCTCGGCCCTCTCGCGCGCTTCCTTGACCCGGTAGGACTCGCCCTCGATGGCAATGACTTCGGCGCGATGGACCAGCCGGTCAACGAGCGAGACGACACAGGCGGCGTTCGGGAACACCTCGTGCCATTCGGAGAACGGTCTGTTGGTTGTGACCACGGTACTTGCCGATCCGTACCTGCGGCTGACCAGTTCGAACAGCAGATCGGCGTGGCGGTTTGAGTACGAGAGGTAACCGACCTCATCAATCACCAGGACGTCAGGGGATGCATAGCGGCGCAGGCGTCGACGCAGCGCCGAATCGCTGTCCAGTGCGGCCAGTTCGCCGAGCATCTGACCGGCGGTAGTGAACAGCGCGGTGTGACCGTGCACGAGCGCCTGATAGGCGAGATTGAGCGCGAGGGTTGACTTGCCGACACCATTCGGGCCGATCAACACGACGTTGGCGGTATCCCTGACGAACCCGAGCGACATCAACTCTTCAACGGCAAGCCGGTCGCAGCGCGTGGGCCAGCTCCAGTCGAAGTCGCACAGCGGCTTGAAGTTGCCCAGGCGGGCATCGCGGATACGTCGCTCCAGTGATCGGCGGGCGCGCTCATCCTCTTCCCACTGCAACAGCGGCGCGACCCACTGTTCGGCGGCCACATCGGTCCAATGCGCGAGCAGTCCGTACAGACGCAGGGCGTTCGCGCGCCCATGAAGGTTCTCAGGCGTGTTCATCGGCGCCTCCCGCAAGCTGGTCGTAGATGTCGAGCCGGTGTGGTGTCACCAGCGTGTCCTTGTTGCGCACGTGTTCGGGCAGGATGAGGGTGACTGGCGGCGGGGCCTGCCGTGCCTCGCGCCGGCGCTCAAGCGCCAGACGTACCGGATTGGGATGAGGCGCCGCGTCGCTGGCAAGGGTTTCCTCGATCGCGGCCTGCAGTTCGGCCGGGCCATAGCGGTCGAGCAGTCGCAGCAGGTGCGTGGTGATATTGCCCAGATTGCCGCCACGCTCAGCGGCGTGCAGCATCAGGGTCCGGCTGGCCGGCGCAGCCCGGGCCAGATGATCAAGACCGCGATGGTGACGGGCCTCGTGCTTCCTTGCGACGAGCGCATCGATGTGTGCGGCAATCTCGATCTGCGCGCCGCGATCGTAACTGCGTTCATGGGTGGCGAGCAGATCGGCGCCGTCGAGAATGCGTACGCGCCGGGGATCAGCTCGTACCGTGAGCGTGCGTCGCACATGGGTATACGGGATCGTATAGTCGTTCAGGTCGAAGCGCACGTAGGGCGTCTTGCCGACCTTCACGGCGAGAAGCAGCTCACACGGGTACGGATTCTCCGGCAACGTGAGCAGGCTGGGCTGTTCGCGCCCGAAGGCCTCGCGCACGGTGATCATGGGTTCTTCGCGGCAGGGCCGCTCAGCAGCGGGTCCCGCGCACCAGATTGCCGCCTGGGCGTTGAGATCGTCGAGGTCCGTGAATCTGCGAGCGGCAAAGAAGCTCTCGCGTACAAAGCGGATTGCCCGTTCAACGCGCCCCTTCTCGTTGCCCCGTGCGACAGCCACCGGACGAGGCTCATAACGATGATGCGCGGCGAACGCGAGCAATGTCGGGTGGAAGCGGATCGCATCGCCCTGACGCTCAAGCACGGCGCTACGCAGGTTATCGTAAAGCAGAACCCTGGGGACCCCGGACCATGCTTCGAAGGCGCCGGCATGTCCTGCCAGGAAACTGTCCATACGGGCATCGAGGAAGAAGCGCAGATAGATCTGCCGTGACCACGACAGCACCATCACGAAGGCCATCAGCGGTCGTCGTGCCCGACCGATCTGCAGGTGACCGAAGCTGGCCCAATCGACCTGCGCCTGTTCCCCGGGCAGCGTGCGCAGGCGCAGGTAAGCCTCAGGTACCGGGCGTGGCCGGTGCAGCGAGATCAGGTGCCGGAAGTGGTGGTGACTGCCCCGGTAGCCGCGCTCATACACCATCGCATACAGGCGACTGGCCGTGAGCGAGGGAAACTTCTTTAGCGTCTCGTGGATGAACGGCAGGTAAGCATCGATCTGTGAGGCTCGCTGCACGGCGCCAATCCTGGGCAGGCCGGCCTGGGCCAGCACGCGCTGGACGGTGCCGCGGTGCACGCGCAACTGGCGCGCGATGGTGCCGCAACGCCACTTCTCCACGTGGTAATAGCGCAGGATCTGCGCCTCGAGTTCAGCTCCAATGGTCATGGGTCGTTTCCTGTTCTGTCAGTAGTAGTACGAACATCACGGAAGACCCGACGGCGCAGTGGCCCGATGCGTACAAGGCCCGAACAGATGCGGCGACAGAAGCAGCAAGGCGTCGATCCGGGCGCGGCGACAGTGGATGTCGATGCGGTGGCCGTCGTCGTCGAAGTCAGTGGCAGTAGAGCATTGGCGACGGGTGTCGGGGAACGCTGATGCGTCACTTTATTGAGGCGCTGACGATAGCGACGCATCCGTTCGGCATGTGCAAAGCGGCCACGACGACTGAGTTGATAGCGTTGGCCAGCCTCGCGCAGGCGGGCGCGGCGCGAGGCCTGTGAGCAGTCGCCACCGCAGTAAATCTGGCCGCGATCGCAACGGCGGCACACGACGACCTGCGCCCGGCAGCGGGCGCACAGAAAGAGGCGGCCAGTGGCCGGCATCGGCAGTCCCCGTCAATGCCGAAGCGGAATCGACGAGGCGGATCAGCCGTGCCATACTGGCCCGGCACCCGTACCCCGTTGTGCGCGTGTGGGGCTCGACACTGGAATGAACTTGGCGGTTAGGACCGGTGTCGGGCCTGTTTCTTCGGCGGTCAGTTGTAGTCGTTCTTCTACCGCATCCCGATTCCCGCGTCATCCCCCTGCCGAACCGAACATCCCCGGTGCGTCTGCGCTCGCCCTACGGGCTCCCTCCGACGCACCCGAATGTGAGCCTCATGAAACGTCCCAGAGTCGCCGGGCTGAACAGCAATCGCGTCGCCCGGCTGTCCGACGCCGCCATCCAATGTCGGATTCCGACCGCCATTCACAGTTCCTGAAGCACGGCCTGCAGTTGCCGGCATGCACGCCGCGCGGCGAAATCCAATGGAAACGGCCGAGCTACGGCACGGTGTACCGGATCCTGACCAACCCGATCTACGGTGGCACGTATGCATATGGCAAGACCGAATGCGCGATCCATTACGAGTCTGGGGAACCGCGCAAACGTGATCGCCGCGAACCGCGGGATCAGTGGCTTGCGCTCATTCCCAATGCCCACGACGGGTACGTTGACTGGGAGGAATTCGAACGGATCCAGTGCACGATCAGTGGCAACCTGCGTCTGGCCGGACACGCTGGCGCCCCGAAGAACGGTGAGGCCCTGCTGGCGGGACTGTTGCGCTGCCGGCGCTGCGCGAGCAGGCTGACGCTACACTACACGGGTATCGTCGCGTTACAGGGCGAAGTTTCGCGGTTTGGCGTCGGTCTGCCGTTGTTGAGAGCTAGCGAGGAGGTGCATGCGGCATCGACTGAAGCCGACGCCGACCGAATCTCGACGAACCAGGTTGCGGCCCCCAGCGAAGCCAGGCTCAACGGTGAGCAGATCCAGAAGGACCGAGAAAATGTTGAGACCAGCGCCCGCTGGCCGTGGAAGTCCGGCGTTAAGTCGTGAGTTCGGTGCACGGAGTGGTGGCAGGCTGCCGAACCATCGCGATCACTCACAACCGTCCGAGAAACCTGTATCACATAACGGCCGCTAGCGTCGACCGGCGACAGTCCCCGTGGCGCACCGCACGCGTACTGTGAGCGATAGACTTCATTAATGATGATCTTCAGCACCCAGCGATCGCGCAGTTGCAGCGTTGTCCATCACCGCGGCGCCATTCAGGCGACAACCAAATTGACACAGCTTGCCGGTCGCGCCGAACCTGCTCGATCAGGCGTTTGCCGTCACCGTGCTGAATCAGGCCTGGTGTGGCGATATACGTTATATCGCCACAAAACCCTCGAAACCCCACAAATCCATGCCGCAAAAACCTTGCTGAAAAATGCCATTTTCTAACTTGGGTGGATTGGTCTTCGCGTGGTCTCACGCGGAGGAGTCAGGCGTGACGCCTCCTGCAATATTATCTCCCGCATCCAATTGCTTGCCGGATCACTGTTGTGAAGGGCAGACCATTGGACGGCCTCGGTGAATGCGGGAAGTGGCAGCGGAAGTTCGACGATCCGCAGAGGCATCGTTTTTTCGAAATACTTGACCAGCCTCAAGGGCATCGTCCCTATACGGTCAGTGTTTAATAGCATAGGCGGGATCATGCTAAAGCTCGGCACGATGACCTCGTCCCGTCTCTTGAGACCGTGCTGACGCAAAAACCATTCCTCGATGGAGGGCTGCCGCGTACGCCCGAACCTGACCACAACGTGCCCCATCGACATATATCTCTCGAATGTAAGCTGCCCTGATAGCTGCTTGTTCGCGCGGCAGCCTACGCACACGAGCGTCTCCTCGAACAGCTTCGCTTTAGGGTGCGCGCTCGTCATGAACAATTCCGGCAAGATAAGAAAATCGGCTTCGCCGCGCCGGAGAACCTCATCGGGGTCATCGGCAAGTGGCAGCAACTCGAAGCTGACGGCGGGAGCTTCCCGTGCAATACGCTCCACGATCTTTCGAAAAAATACGACTGTCATGAAATCGGAAAGGATGATCCTGAAGCGGCGATCCGATTTGGCTGGGTTGAAGACGTCCCGGGAAATAACGCAGAGCTGGATGTGCACCAGAGCCTCGCGGATTGGAGCAGCGAGCCCTTCTGCACGCGGCGTTGGGACAAATTCCCGGCCCCTCATCGTAAATAGTTCATCGCAAAAATAGGCGCGTAGCCGGGCGACGGCCGCGCTCATGGCCGGCTGGCTCAGGTTGATGCTGCGTGCCGCCGCGGTCAGATTACGCTCGGTCATCAGAGCATCGAGCGCGACGAGGAGATTTAGATCGAGGCCCTTGAAACGCATGATCCCAAGTTATCCATAATGTAGATGTCTTCCATCAAAACAATCGATTTTGCGAATTGTACGGCATGGAGGACAGTGTTCCTGGTAGATCCACTTCAATTTCGCAACCTGCTGGCGCCTTCGTGGTGCCGGGATAGTGGATGAAGTGTGTCGTGGAACTGAGCAAAGCCGAGGAAATGACGTCGCAGCAGTTGTCGATCAATCACATGCATCGGGAGCCCTCCTCGCGAACCCGCCGCATGTTTGGCAACGATTGGGGATTTCCTCGGGGTTCCAGCGCTTCAGCTTTCTGGTCGCGCCATCCTTCAGCGCCAAGAAACGCGCCCCCTGGACCAAACGGTACAGAATTTTCATGAATTGCGGCGCCATTTTGCAGACGGACCCTACGCGAGATTCTTTGGGGCTGGTGACGTCTGACCGGTGTTCGCAGCGGCAAGCGATACCCTACCTTCCTTATGTGGTAGGGGTTCGAGTCTTGCCAATAGGGGCTTCCTACCACGATGGCATAGGCGGTCTTGACAGAGTTTCGCTCATAGAAGTGTGATCCACCGTCGAGACATACTGCTGCGCCGCCCTCAGGAAATTCATGCGTCGATGCAACAACCTGAAAACCAATGTCGTGATTGACATGCAAAGTCATATCAACACCAACGAACCGCGCAACTGATGATCGCCGCCGGGAAATGAAAGCCGTGGTACGGTGATTTGCTCTTCTTCATCCCGACATTCTATCTGGCAGCGGTCTCAAGTTGACAGTGACAGCCAGATGGGCTACGAGTGCAAACGTCCACACCCGACGTCCGGGTATCTGCATCGATGAAGCGGCTGCAGTAGATGTTCAATCAATTCGACGAAAAGACTGTTTGTGCGGGAGCGAACGAAGCGAAAAAACCGATCGCATCAGGCTTACTAAGCCGAAACAAAGTAACCGGACATGGGTCAAGCCGCGTAGCGGACTGACGGATGTTGAAACATGGATCGGACCAAGGCTGGAATCTTCTGCAACGAGCGCAGAACCGCTCGAACACGCTGCTTGAGATGCCCGGGACCTTTGATGGCAAGCTTGCCGATCTTGTGATGTTTGAGATAACCCCATACCAACTCGTCCGGGTTCAGGTCTGGCGAGTAAGCAGGAAGGAAGAACAGACAAAGGCGCCCATTCGATTCTGCGGCAAGCTGCCGGATCGCTTTGCAACGATGTACCGGATGACCATCGGCAATCAGGAAGACAGGCGCATCGGCGGTGAGCATCAGCCGTTTGACGAAGTCGACGTACACGGAGATCTTGAAGCTGCCTTCGAAACACATGAATCGAAATTGGCCACGCGGGCTGATCGCTGAGATCAGGTTCACCTTGAAGCGCGCGCCAGTGACTTCGACTACCGGTGTTTGACCGACCGGTGCCCAGGTCGTGCCGCTGTGATAGTCCGATCGCACTGTCGATTCGTCGACGAAGAAGATCTGTGCCCCGCAGCGTTTGGCCTGCCCGACAATGGCCGGGTATTCGTCGCGCATCCATGACTCGACCAGTTCAGGGTCGCGTTGGTAAGCACGCGCAAGCGGAAATTTTCAAGCTAGTTGTCGCCTCAACGAATAAATTTCAGGCGGCCTTTCGCTCCAGATTGCGGCGTTGTTGATGGATGCCCTGGTCATCGATGCGATCAGGGTTCAGATGCACAGCATCGACGCGCTGCCAGTTGCGCGTGCGGCCCTTCCATCGAAGCGGATTGCGCTGCCGAGCACTCGCGTAAAGCGCCGTGCGTCGTTCCAGAATATCCTGATCGAGGTTGGCATGACGCTGCGCGGGCGTCACAAACCGGATTGCGCTGTGACGATGCTCATCGTTGTACCAGCGCACCAGTGCGCCGACCCAGGTACGTGCGGCCAGCAGGGTATCGAACGCTTTGAGCGGGTAAGCGGGCCGGTACTTCAGGGTCTTGAACAGCGACTCGGAATAAGGGTTGTCGTTGCTCACGCCCGGGCGACTCAACGACGGCATGACGCCCAGCGCCTGGAGGGTGGCGAGCATCGTCGCGCCTTTCATCGGGCCGCCGTTATCCGAATGCAGAATCACCTGGTTGGGCCGTATCGCTTCGCGCGCGCAGAGGTCCCTGAGGACTTCGCTGGCCAGTACGCTGCTTTCCTCGGCATAGACCTGCCAGCCGACGATCTTGCGACTGAAGACATCCAGAAACAGGTAGAGATAAAAATACTGTCCACGGATCGTCGTCGGCAAATACGTGATGTCCCAGGAATACAGCTGGTTCGGCGCGTCGGCGCAAACTGAACGGGGTTTGCTGCGAGCGTGGGCCGGCCGTTCGCTGCGCCGGTGGGCGAGTTGCTTCTCGGCCTTCAGTACCCGGTAGAACGTCGATTCGGAGGCAATATAGCGTTGCTGGTCTGCCAGTCGCGGCACGATCTGGCTTGGCGGCAGATGACCGAATTCGGCCGAGTTCGCGACTGCCAGAAGCTCGGCGCGTTCCTCGGCAGAGAGCTTGTGGCGCGGCTCGTGGTGCCGTAACGAGCGCCCGTCCATCGCGTCAGGCTCGCCCCGCTGCCAGCGCTGAACTGTGCGCGCGCTGAGCCCCAGAATCTCGCACGCGTGCGCCTGCCGAGCCCCGGCCAGGGTCGCCTCGTTGATGAGGCCGATCAATGCCTTGCGCTCTTCAGGGGCCGTCATTCGGCCTCGTCCCCGAGGAGCGCGCGGTACTTTTTTTGCAGCACCAGTAGCGCCGCAGCTTCGGCCAGCGCCTGCTCCTTGCGCTTCAGTTCGCGCCGCAGTTGAACATTGGCCTGCTTCAGATCCCGTACTTCCTGGGCGCTCTCACGTCGGCTACCGGCTGCGCCAACGGCGCAAAAATCCGCTCGCCACTGCGCGAGATGATGCAAAAACAGGCCGCGCTCCCGACACCAGCCGTTCAATGCTTCGTCCGCCAGGCCGTGGCTCTCCTGCAAGGCAATCAGGCGTTCTTCCAGCGACCAGTCTTCCGGACGCCTTGTGTGCCCAGAACTCGAGCTCCGGTTCGCGGCGGCGGTGCCTCTCATCCAATTCCTTAATGTCAGTACGTTCACGTTCAATTCGTCAGCCACGGCGCCAACCGTTCGGCTCCCGCGCTGCAGAACCTTCGACAGCGCCTGCTCCTTGAACTCAACAGAATACGTTTGTTTCGTCTTCAACTTGTACCTCTGACTCTTCTTGATAAGAAAGTTCAGAGGCGACAACTACTATGACGCCGGGGGCAAGCGGCCGCTGGGGTGAAAGCCCGAGCTTGCGCAGCAGTCGACCGACAGACACCTCGGAGAGCCTGACGTTGAAATGTTCGCGAATCAACTCCCGCACCATGTCTCGCGTCCACAATGCAAACTCGAACTTCATCTGCATGGGGTTCTTCGTTGTGACCGTCTGATAGACGAAGCGGATAGCCTCGGACGACAGCTTCATCGGTCGACCAGGGATTGCCTTGGCTCGTAACGCCTCGATGCCCCCTTCGCGCCAGGCCGCCAACCACTCGTAAATACGCGCCCTCGAGAATCCCAGCGTGCGGATCACGTCCTCCGGCGACTCGCCCGCTTCGACGCGCTTGACCGCCCGAATACGGATCTCTTCAAGCGTTGCATGTGAAAGCTGCCGGCCGTCGTCCTCGCGCATCTCGCCTCTCCCTAAGCCCCTTAAAGCTTAGACCATGGCGTCGCTTTATGTTCGCTTATTTATGCACTGGTTAGTAAGTCTTACTGCATCGTATAATTAGTGTGTAGTCTATTTCCGCACAGGAAGAGTGCCATCTTTGTATGAGGCGTAGTCCAAGCAGGATACGCAACGTGGTAACAAATCAGGAACGTGGCGTTGTGCGCGCTGGACTGCCCCGTGGGATGTAATCCGGGGGAAGGACAGGCAGCGTGCGTTCAAGGAAGTTTTTTTATCGCCTTCGTCTGATCCCATGCTGAGTCGCTGAGCCATCATAAACCCATATGCAGTGGTACTCAGTCTGGCGTGGTGGTGAAAGCCACGCCAGTCGCGCCCCTCGTAATGACCGAGCGCGAACTCCTGTGAGCTAACGTCAAGAGTGGTGTATGGGCAGCTTGATGGTCGGCGATTTCAAGCGGCGAATTTCTGCTGAACCGGTCGATCGTCTTGCACCGGTTCGCCGTCCCTGAAGGCAATGCCCTCCAGCAACAGCTTGATCTGTTCGGGGCCGTTGATGCGGCGCCAGGTTTTCTCGGCTTCCTCGATCAGCTTGAATGCCAGACCAAGGAAGGTCGGTCGCGACACGCAGTTACGCGTGCGCGTAGTGCGGTGGCGCACGGTCGCGAACGTCGACTCGATCGCATTCGTGGTCCGCAAATGCTGCCAGTGCTCGGCCGGGAAGTCATAAAACGCCAGCAGGCTCTCCCGGTCCTTCTTCAGCGTTTCGGTCGCCTTTGGATATTTCGCCGCATAGACCGTCACGAAACGATCGAACGCGGCGTACGCATCGGCGCGCGTCGCGGCCATCCAGATCGCCTGCAGGTCTGCCTTCGCGCGCCCCTGTTGCGACTTCGGCAGCGCGTTGAGCACGTTGCCCATCTTGTGAAACCAGCAGCGCTGGCCGCGTGTCGCAGGGAACACTTCTTCCAGCGCAGCCCAGAAGCCCATCGCGCCATCGCCGACTGCCAGCAACGGCCCCGCCTGCAAGCCACGCGATTTCAGATCGAGCAGCAGCTCCTGCCAGGACGCCTTTGACTCGCGATACCCGTCGCCGATTGCTACGCGCTCCTTGCGCCCATCCGGCCTCACGCCGATGATCACCAGCAGGCACTGGCCGTCTGAGTTCTCACTGCGCAGGCCGGTATGAATGCCGTCGACCCACCAATACACGTAGCGCGAGTTCGACAGATCACGCCGGCTCCAGTTGACATGCTCATCGGCCCATTGCGCCTTCAGACGACTTACCATGTTCGCCGACAAGCCTTTGGCGTCTTCACCCAGCAGCACACTCAGCGCCTCGCTCATGTCGCCGGTCGAAATGCCTTTCAGATACAGCCACGGCAGCGCTGCGCTCACGCGCGGCGACTTGCGCACATACGGCGGGACGATCGATGAATTGAACTTCACGCCTGAGCCTGACCGATCACGAACCTTCGGCACCTTCACCGGAATCGGTCCGGCCGCCGTCAACACTTCGCGCTCCGGCAGATAGCCGTTGCGCACCACGGCACGCTGGCCGTGCAAGGTCTTGACGTTCTCCAATCGCTCCAGCAGCGCCGACAGCTCCGCTTCAATTGCCTGCTGGATCACCTGCCGCGCACCTTGGCGCACCAGATCATCCAGGCCCAGGCCGACTTCCGATAGACCGACGACTTCTTTTTCCGTAAACTTGCTCATGGTGGATGGTTTGTTGTTTGCTGGTTTCCGACTTCGACAATCAGATTCTCAGCTGAAACCTCCACCGCCTTCAATCTCCCGCCTCAATCCCCCCGTACACCACTTCCGACTTTAGCTCCGGACGCGGGGGCAGCGAAACTTTTTGAAACCCAGCACGAGCCATGTTTGTCGCTTTATCGACTTGATCTGATTGGATGAGGAACTGGACACGTTGAAACGCTGACAAGCTACCTGTGCCGCGCTGCGGCAACGCTCAAGTGCCTGTGACCCGGCTCGTCGCAAACTATTTTTACTCCTCGCGCGGAACGCGATATGGGTACTCGTCTTTGGGGGAACCGGGTCCCCTCCTTTCGGCAATAGCAACGGGACAGTGGCGCACGCCTCGGCTGATAGTGCAATTGATATCTTCTACCGTGAAGACCTGGTACTGCGGACACTGCCACCATGGAAAATTGAACGGATTTTCTTCTTTTGCGTCAGCGCTGACTCGACGCAAAAATGACGGAGCAGTCGGCTCAGACAGTGTCAAACGTGCCTGTGACGCGTGGGGGGCCGATGGTACTGCTAGCTTGCGCGACCTGCAGCGGGGTGCGACGACGGCAGGCGGCGACGCCCGATATTGCGCGTATCGACTGCGCGATAGATCACCTCTTCGATGGAAACGACGAGGCTTTGCAAAAACCTACGATACCCAACGCCTGCAAAACACTTCGTCCCGTTGCCCTGCGGTGCCGGAGGTGCGGTGAGCAGCTTTGACCTGCCCGCGCGAAGCCCGCGTCGAATTGTTTGGTGCTGACGACAACACCGCGTTCGAACAGCAAGTCCTCGACGTCGCGCAGGTGCAACTGAAACCGGCAGTACCATCGCACGACGCGATTGATGACGATCGCCGGAAGGCGACGGCCACGATAGACCGATTCGATGTTCTGAGTCCCGGATGTTATCCGAACCACTGAGCAACGTGACAACTCTCTTTGGACTGCGGGTGATCCGGCGTCTGAATCCGACAACGCCGCGTGGACAATTGACGCACCGCAAGGTTTGCGTATGTTCAAAGTGTTCAGCTTCTCAATTCCTCGTATGATTCACTCAGGCGGCCCGAGGTAATGTCAAACCAAGCATAGTGCTGGTCAGAATGCCATTAGGAAGAAAAGCGATCGTCATCTACGGCTTTCGTTTTCCTGCAGCGGGCATCGGCTACGCAGTACGCCGGCACCACCGCCTCAACCTTAGTCCACGGGAATTGCGCTGCACTATATCGGTTGGCCAATTCCCCTCTAACGGCGGAACAAGGTCCTATGGACATGCTAGACGTCATCGGTATTGGTATCGGACCGTTCAATCTAAGCCTCGCGGCGCTCATTCAGCCGACCGGTTTGCGAGCGCTCTTCTTTGAGAAGCGCATCAAATTCTCCTGGCATTCGGGGCTCATGCTGCCCCAAAGTCAACTCCAGGTGTCGCCGCTCAAGGATTGTGTGACCCTGGTGAATCCCACAAGCCCATATTCCTTTCTCAACTATCTCGCTGTACATCGACGCCTGTACAGTTTCGTGAATAAAGGTGGAAACAGCACGTCGCGACGTGAGTTCACCCACTATTACCAATGGGTCGCGCAATGCCTGGACACGCTTCGATTCGGCGAGGAGGTGATCGATATCTGGCCTTGCAATAAGGGCTATTGCGTAACCACTACCGCGCGCACCTATCATGCGCGCGCGGTAGTGGTCGGGGTCGGCGTCGAACCCAAGGTGCCGGCATGTGCGCGGCAGGTGGTTGGCGAGACGGTCTATCACGTAGACGACTACCTTAACCGGAAACCGTTCAGCGAAGACGAACATGTGCTGGTGGTGGGCGGCGGGCAGAGCGGCGCGGAAGTCGTCGAGCACATGCTGACCGAGTCAGGTCCCGACAAGATCACGTGGGCGACGTCGCGCGCCAATCTGTTTGCGATGGACGACAACGCATTTGTCAATGAAGCATACATGCCCAGTTATAGCCAACGCTTTCACATGCTGCCGATCCAGCAGCGCCGGGCCATTGTCGAAAGCGAAAAGCTCACCAGCGACGGCATCTCCGCCAGCCTGTGCAACCGGCTCTATGAAGCGTTGTACGAACGCAGCGTCCATGGCACGCTAGCCGACTGCTTTCGTCTGTTGCCTTCGGTGACAATGGACGAGATCACCCGCCGCAGCGGTCGCTGGCATATCGGGTTGACCTCGCTCGTCACGTCGCAGCGCAACGGCATAAGCGCGGACAGAATCATCCTGGCAACCGGTTTTCAGCCGCGCCATTTGCCATTCGTTCAGAAGCTGCTCGACGGCGCAAGCCGTGAAGACGGTCTGCCAACGCTCGATCCCGATTACGCCGTGCGCTTCGATGCGCCAATGCCCGGTCCCGTGTATCTGCAAAACCAAAGCCGCGTGCAGCATGGCCTGCAAAGCGTCAATCTTTCGCTGGTGGCGTACAGGAACAGCCGCATCATCAACAGTCTGCTAGGTCGTGCGTTCTATCCGGATGTTCCGGACCGGCAACTGCTCGACAGCCTTGAGGATCAGGAGACTGAAGCAGGATCGGTACTGTGCGACGCGCCTCAGGCCTCGCGTCAACCGGCAGTGGCGTAAGCGCATGACTGGCTCCTCCATTTATCTATCGACTGGCGAGCGTGCGATCTCACACGCCGAGCACTTGCCGGCATCCCTCCAATTACGGGCGTTCATTCCGTTTCTGATCGCGTCACTGGTGATCGCCGCTTCGTACGGGACGAGTTTTCTCCTGCCCGAGTACCTGCAATCCCTGGGCATGAAGAGCGATGTCGCCGGCGCCGTGATTTCGAGCGGCATGCTCTCGACCATGATCTGCTGCTGCGTGGCTGGGCGCATAGCCCAGCATATCGGGGTCATGCCGACCATCGCGCTGGCCTCGCTCGTCATGGCAGGCAGCATGCTCTGCTTCGCCGCTGCGCCAATGGACATTCGTGCCGTCTATGCAGGCGGTTTGCTGTTGGGCGCTGGGTGGTCCGTGTTCTTCATACTCGCGCCGCTGCAAATCATCCATCATCTGTGCCCCAACGCGCGTATCCAGTACCTGACCTTCGTCTCCGGCACGCAAATGGCCGGCCTAGGCATGGCGGCGCCTTTGAGCCGCCTGATCGCCCAACATACCGGCTCGATCGCGCTGGCCTACCTTCTGTTCGCTGCGGCATGCGCGGTGGCGGCAGTCTGCGTCAAGATCGCCAGCGAGGCGATGAGGGATAGGTCCTGTTTGCCGATGACGCGCGTGGCCATTACCGCGACCGACACGTTGGCCCTGCTCAGGGCACGAACAGCAGTGCCGATCGCAATGATCGCATTGGCAGCCTGTGTCTTCGCCGGGCTGGCGACTTACCAGACACCCTATGCCGTCTCGCGTAACCTCAGGCCAGACCTGTTCTTCCTGACGTTCACGATAACCAGCGTGGCACTGCGCTTGTCGCTCGCGAGAACCATGGGACGCATCAAGCCCGCGCGACTGGCGCTCGCATTGTTTTTGCTGACCGGCGCCTCGCTCGTACTGTTCCTGTTGAACCACGGCAGCACGACGCTTTATATGGTCGCTACCGCGCTGTTCGCCACGGGCTACGGACTGAGCTACTCGACCCTGAACGGCATGGCCGTGAACCTCGCCGGAGACCACGCCGTTTCGGTGCCGGTGACTTCGCAAATCTTTACGCTTGCCTATTTCATCGGTCTGTTCGGATGCCCTTTCCTATGTGGCGCCCTGATTCACGTTTTCGGCGCCGATGCAATGCTCGTCGCCCTGCTAGGCGCCGTACTCGCCAATGTCGTGCTACTCGGCGTCATGCGAATGAAGGCGCATTTCGCCGCCTGACTTCTCCTTGAAAACTCCGTTCCTTAACGAGGTGGTTCGTATGCTGAATGAAACGCAAAAATCCAAGTGGCACGAAGATGGATATTTAAAAGTAGAGGGCTTTTTCGATCCGGTCACCCGCGAAAAGATTTCTGCCTCTTTTGAAACCCGAGTGGGTGATTTGGCGGGTCAAGGGCGGGCGTGAGCCCGGCGCAGCGAACCCTTGAGGCGCCCTGAACCGACAAGCTGGTGCATGGCTGGTTGCGGCAGAATGCGGCAACCAGCCATGCGAGACGAAGCGAACATGACGAATCAACTCTTTGAAGCCGCCTTGGGAATCAAGGCCCCGTGGTACGTGCAAGGCGTCGACTTCGACACGGCCAAACGGCAGCTCACGATTGCCGTGGACTTTGTCGCTGGCAGCCGCTTCGCCTACCCCGGGGTCGCCGGTGAGCACCCAGTGCATGACACGCAAATCAAGCGACTGCGCCACCTGAATTTCTTCCAGCACGAGTGCTATCTGGAAGTGCGGGTACCGCGAGTGCGCTTGCCGGATGGCGCGGTACGGCTGGTGGAACCCGACTGGGTCGGCCAACTCGACGGCTTCACGTTGCTGTTCGAAGCGCTGGTGCTGATGCTGGCGCAGCAGATGCCGTTTGCCGCGGTGGCACGCATCGTCAATCTGTCGTGGCACCGCGTGCACGCCATCTGTTCGCGCTATGTGGAACTCGCGCTCGCGTCGGCGAACCTGTCGGACGTGAGCACGGTAGCTATTGACGAAACCTCGTACCGGCGCGGCCACGAGTATCTGACGCTGGTCGCCGACATGCAGGCGCGACGGGTCGTGTTCGTCACGCCCGGGCGTGACGCGAAGACGATTGAAGGCTTCGCGGCATATCTGAGCCGACACCACGGCACGCCCGAGCAGGTCACCTCGGTGAGCATCGACATGTCGCCCGCCTTCATCAAAGGCGTGGGCGAACATCTGCCCAATGCGCGGCTGACGTTCGACAAGTTTCACGTCGTCGCCCACGCGTCCAAGGCGCTTGATACGGTGCGCCGCCAACAACAGAAAGCCGACCCACAACTTAAAGGGATGCGCTGGACGCTGCTCAAGGACGCCAACAAACTGAATCTGGCGCAATTGACCGACCTCGAGGCGCTGCTCAGGCAGTACGCCACCAAGCGCACCGCGCGCGCATGGCTGTATCGCGAGCAACTGCGCGAGATTCTCGAGCGCAAGCAAATCCATGTCGTCTCCGAGATGTTGCGGCAGTGGTGCACCAACGTCATGCGCTCGAAAGTCGAGCCGATGAAGGACGTCGCGCGTCTGATTCGTCGGCACTTCGACGGCATCGTCGCCTGGACTCAGACGCGCCAGACCAACGGCTTCATCGAAGCAATCAACGGCTTGTTTCAAGCGGCCAAGCGAAAGGCTCGCGGCTACACGCGCTTCGCGACGATGCGCACGGTCCTCTTTCTCGTTGCTGGCAAGCTCGATTTCTCCGGCTTCAACCCGCATGCCTCGTGAGCCCCGTTACCCACTGCATTTTCAAAAGAGCCAGATTTCTGCTCTGGTCAACGATGTCTCGCGCTGGGAAATCAGCGACAGCAAATGGATGATGTGGTTCGAGAAGACCGAGGACGACCGCAGGATCGTTTCAAAGGTAGAGAACTTTTTTGGACTTCAACAACAAGCTGCGCGACCTGTTGCTGGCCGACAAGCGCATCCAGACGGCCGTCGAATCGCTTCTCGATGAAGATACCCGCATGCTCAAGGAACTGCTCATCTTCAAGTACCCGGACAGCGGCGGCTATCGTCCGCATCAGGACATCTATCACATCCCGCACAACATTCCTGAACGCATGGTGCATGCCGTGGTCGCCATCGGCATCGATGATTCCGATCCGGACAACGGCGGCCTGTTCTTCAGTCCGGGCAACCATCAGAAAGGTGTGTTTCCGATGGACGCCGGCGGCGTGATTCATCCGGAAGTGGCCGAGACGTTCAAGTGGGAACCCGTGCCCTGGAAGGCCGGCGACATCTTCGTCTTCGACGACTACGCGCCGCACTATTCGCAGCCCAACAAAAGTAACCGTTCGCGCCGCGCGCTCTATCTGGTGTTCCAGCGCGCCTCAACTGGTGGCCCCACGCGTACGGAATACAACAAACTGAAGCGTGCCTACCCCACCCGAAGGAAAGGAATCGAATATCCACGATCTGAAGCCGCCAAATGGCATTTTCTATCGCACCTAAGGAAACACTGATTTATTTGGTGCGACCGTCATCGCAGATGTGATCGAGGGCGTTGTAGAAGAAATTCACGGGACGGACGATCGACGATGAAGCGGCAGATCAGCTTTGCGGAAGCGGAAAGTGCGGGCAAGAAACGTGTGACGAGACGCCAGCGCTTATCTGGCCGAAATGGAGCGCGTCGCGCCTTGGCCGCGCTTGCTGGCGGCGATCGAGCCGGACTACCCGAAGGGCGGGCGAGGTCGGCCGCCGATCGGCCTGGAGCGTATGCTGCGCATCTACTTTCTGCAGCAGTGGTACGGTCTGTCGGACGAAGGTCTGGAAGATGCGTTGTATGACAGCATCGCGCTGCGCGCCTTCGCCGGTATCGACCTGGCGCTCGAGAATGTGCCGGATGCGACCACCTTGCTGAAGTTCCGTCGCCTGCTGGTCGAGCATGATCTGACGAGCAAGTTGTTCAACGAGATCGGCATCTCGCTGTGCGAGCGCGGGCTGATGATGAAGGAAGGTACGCTGGTCGACGCGACAATCATCGAAGCGCCACCGTCGACCAGGAACGCCGGGAAGAGCCGCGACCCGGAGATGCATCAGACGAAGAAGGGAAACGAATGGCACTTTGGGATGAAGGCCCACATCGGTGTCGACGCCGATTCGGGGCTGGTGCATACCGTGGTTGGCACGTCGGCCAACGTGTCGGATGTGTCGCAGGCCCATGCCCTGCTGCACGGACATGAGCAAGAAGCGTTCGGCGACGCGGGCTACATCGGCGTGGACAAACGCGACGAAATGAAGGGCAAGCCGGTGAAGTGGCGCGTGGCGGCCAAGCGCGGAAAGATCAAGGCGATGCAGGACGGTCCGCTGAAGGACCTGGTGGTTGCGGTCGAGCGAACCAAGGCGCAGATTCGCGCGCGGGTCGAGCATCCGTTTCATATTGTCAAGAACCTGTTCCATCATCGCAAGGTGCGCTACAAGGGGCTGGCCAAGAACACGGCGCAACTGTTCAGTCTGTTCGCCTTGGCGAACCTGGTGATTGCGCGAAATCTATTGCAGCCGGTTCATGGGGGCAATCCGTCATGTGTGTGAAAGATGCGATAAGTGAGGCTCGCTCCAGAGCCAAATTCACCGAAACCGATCCTCATTTACTTCGTCATCCGGAAAAAATCCGCGCCATCCCATGTGCAAGCTCGGCAGCCCGGTCAATTAATCAGCGCTTCCCTAATGTAATTCACCGGAGGATGTGCGTGTACACAAAGCAGATTGACCCATCCATGATGCGGCCGGAATACGGCGTTCTTGTTTGCCGGCTGCTCGAACATCTGCCCGCTGGCCTGACAAAAGCGTTCGGCACGTCGATTGTTGAGGTCGTGCCGGCGGCCGCTGTCAATCTGCACTCCCATTCCGAGCATGAACTGTGGGTACTCATTTCAGGCAAGGGAGTCTTCGAGGTGAATGGCCAGGCGCGGCCAGTGGCAGATTCAACGCTGCTCTATATCGAGCCGAATCAGGAGCACGCGATTCGCAATGCCGATCCGGCAGCGAGCCTGAAATTTCTATCGATATGGTGGGACTAACTTGACCACACGCACCTTTTTCGTTTGCCCCGCACCGCCCTGCCCGAACGGCAAGCTGCATCTCGGCCATATCGGCGGGGTCTATCTGCTCACCGATCTTTTCGTTCGCTTTCAACGCATGAGAGGTCACCGCGCCTACCACGTCACAGGTGCGGACGAGCATGGCACCTATACGGTAGTGAAGCCGCGCAAGCTCGGTCGTCCGATTGACGAAGTCGCGCAGTTGCATATTGACGAGATAATGGATTGCTTGCGGGCAATGCACATCGAGCCCGATGTCTTCATCGGAACAACGGACGCTACGCACAAGCAGAACAGTCTGAAGATCTTTCGCGAGCTGGAAGCTGCAGGCTACATTGATGTGCGTGATGGCCCAGCGAAGACATCCACTGCGCCGCCCTCTACCGCAAACAAGTCGACGAGCGCTTTTCAGCATGGCACTACGTCACTGATTTCGCTCAGGATCCGTCCGTTATATAGGCAGACACCCCCTTCGCGCGTGTCTCGGAACCAGTCAATTCCTGTGCGTTCTGTACGATCAGCACGGCATCGCTCTGCAGCCGATATCAACATCAAGACCTACCCGATGTAAACGGTATGGGATTCCGACCAAAATCGAAACAGGAGAGCAAGTGAAGAAACTGCTGATCGTATCGATCGCCGTCGTGCTGATAGGCTATCTCTGCATCAGCGGCATTGCGTACATACACGACAAGGACTATGCGGAAAGAGCGGCCGCGAGACTGGCCGCGTCCCCACAAGCGTACGGCATCCGCAAAGTGTTAGATCGAAACGCGTGCTATTACTGCCACTCGACGAAAACTGTCCTGCCCAACTATGCCGCGCTACCAGGCATTCGTCAGCTAGCCGAGCACGACATACAGACGGGCCTCGCCTACTTCCGCATCGACAGCCTGTACGCGGCGCTCGGAAGTGGCGTACCGGCCCCCGAAGCCGATCTTGCAAAGCTGGAAACCGTTGTGAACGAACGCACCATGCCACCAAAGCTGTTTCGCTTCGTACACTGGACCACCGGCTTGAGCGCTGACGATCAACGCGCGCTTCTCGACTGGATCGCGTCACAGCGACACAGCGCATATGCGACGCCCGGCGTTGCACCAGAGTTCGCTAACGAGCCGGTACAACCGTTGCCACATTCCTTGCCGACTGACGCGGGCAAGGTCGCGCTCGGGAACCAGCTTTTCAACGATGTCAGACTATCGGCGGACAACACGATATCGTGTGCGAGCTGCCACAACCTAGCGATCGGTGGCGTAGATGGAAAAAAGGTTTCGTCCGGCGTGGGCGGCCAGTTGGGTGCAATCAACGCACCGACAGTGTTCAACTCGGCACTCAACCGCACGCAGTTCTGGGACGGTCGCGCCGCCACGCTGCAGGAACAGGCCGGCGGCCCACCGCTGAATCCGGTCGAAATGGCGTCCACGTCATGGAGTGAGATCATCGATAAGCTGAAACAGGACTCATCGCTGACGCAACAGTTCTTGCGGGTGTACCCGGACGGTTGGTCAGGCGAGAACATCACAGACGCGATCGCCGAATATGAGACGACACTGCTAACGCCGAGTCGCTTCGATGCTTACCTGCGCGGCGACAGGGATGTGCTGAATAGCGAGGAACTGCGCGGCTACCAGTTATTCAAGGCAAACCATTGCGCGACCTGCCACGTTGGCAAGAATCTGGGCGGGCAGTCGTTCGAACGGATGGGCCTCGCGGCCGACTACTTCGCCGCGCGGGGCCACGCGCGCACCGACGCGGACAACGGCCGCGCCAACGTTACGAAAGATCCGCTCGATCGCCATGCGTTCAAGACGCCGACGCTGCGCAACGTTGAGCTGACCGCGCCCTATTTCCACGACGGCAGCCGCATCGATCTGCGCGAAGCTGTACGTGACATGGCGACATATCAGGTCGGCAAACAATTGGCGGAATCGGACATTGACGCAATCGTCGCGTTCCTGAGGACGCTAACGGGTACGCACCAACCCGCCGCGACATCCGTACGGCCACGCGACTACCCGTGAATCTGAACGACGGCCGCGAGGTCAACAGCACGACGTACAGCTTCGACGGGCTGTCCGACGGCAAGGAGCATTGTGCGGTGACAACTGGCGGCATCGTGTGAAGGGCGAGAAGGTCCTGCCGCCTGATCCTGAGTTGCTCTCGCCCATCTGCCCGGACGGCCGCAACGTCTGTCCGCCGGAAGATGTTGGCGGCGTACCCGGCAATATCGATCTCCTCGACGCGATCATCGATCCCGCTTATCAGGAACATCGTGAAGGGCCGCTCCAAGAGTGAAATTGCCACTCGAATGACCTCGTGCCGACAGTGTTCAACGACTGCTTCTGGCCGATCTCGGTCCGACGCCGATCGGTCCCACCGGGGGGTGCCGCCTTCCTTGCTGTTAGCAGCGGGCGACACGAACGACTGCGGGGCTGTCGCTACAGCCCGCAGGCCGGGGCGTCCGTTGCGAGACCCATCCTTGGCGCTCGTCGCGAACCAATTCGCCCTAAATGTAGTGCGTGCGTTGCCGTTATACAGTCGTTTGCCACGGCTCGCGGCTCCTCCCTGTAACGGCTTACTATGCTGGTTCGCAACGATTTGCATGACGGCGTTGTTCCGCCTACCGTACCCACGGTCGACGAATTAGCACCGACAACGGCCAACACTGAATGTCAGGCGTTGGTAAGGCTTGCGCGGGCTCATTTCGGCGTCGCAACTTCTCTCGTCGCCTTATCGACCCCTTGGGGCAAAGGCCAAAAGCAGTGGACGGCGTCTTGCCTGACGCGCTGCCTCCGGACCTGACAGGTGTGTCGTCACAAGCATGCTCAATGATGGACAGGATGGTCATCGTGCCGGATACGCACGACGACGAGCGCTTTCGCGGCGGGCCTTCCGATCTCACGGTGCGATTGCCACGCTTCTACGCTGCCTGTGCGCTGACGGACGCCACCGGACGCCATCTTGGCGCGCTATACCTGCTGGATGATTTGCCCCGCGCGCTAGATGACGCGCAACGGAGGTTTCTGTACGAACTGGCTGGGGTGATCGCCCGCGGGCTTGAACGTACGGATGTGCTCACGGACCTAAGCGACCGCGTGAAAGCACTGGAGGAACGCGCGGAACTGATGACGCTGGCGCTTGACGGTAGCGGAACCGGCGTCTGGGACCGCAATGTTGCCAGCGGCGAAATTCATTACTCGCCTGCATGGAAAGCGATCCTCGGCTACGAGTCCCACGAGCTTGGCAACAGGATCGAAGACGCCTATCTGCGTTTGCATCCAGACGACCTTGCTTACGTCAGCACAGCGATGCAGGCGCACTTTGAAAGCAGATCCGACAGCTACGCGGTCGAGCACCGGATCCGATGCAAGGACGGCAGCTACAAGTGGATCTGCAGCCGCGGCAAGGTGGTCGAGCGCGACCGCAACGGGCGAGCGCTGCGCATGGTCGGTACGACGACCGATATTACAGCGTTGCGGGAAACGGCCGGGCAGCTCCAGCAGTCCGTCGAACTGGTCACGAACCTGACCGACGAGGTGCCGGGCCTCGTCTTCCAATACAGGTGGATGCCCGATGGACGCTCCTTCTTCTCCTATGCAAGCGACGGTATCCGCGACATTTTCGAATTGATGCCACAGCAGCTCGCGACAACCGCAGAAGCCATCGACGCACTGGTCGATCGGCGTGATCTGGCCGCGTACCGCCAGTCGCTCAGGCAATCTGCCGCAAGCCTATCGCCGTGGCACCTCGAATTTCGGGTGCAACTGCCCCGACAAGGCTTGCGCTGGCGGCAAGGGGATGCGCGGCCGCAACGGCTGGCTGACGGCAGCACATTGTGGCACGGCTTCATCACGGACGTGACCGAGCGCAAGCAGATCGAGGCTGAACTGCAGGAACTCTGCGACTATCGACTTCCTCACGCAGTTGCCTAATCGCCGGTACTTCATGAAGCAGAGCGAGGCCGAGTTGGCGCGCATCCGCAGCACCGACAACGACGTGGCCGCGATTGTGATGTTTGATCTGGACTACTTCAAGGCGCTCAACGACCGATGGGGGCATGCAGTTGGCGATCTTGCGCTCGCGCATTTCGCCATGCTTCTACGTGCCGAAATGCGGGTCGGTGACATCGTTAGGCGCTTGGGCGGCGAGGAATTTGCAATGGTGCTGCCGAATACGGGTCTCGACGCTGCGATCAAGGTCGCCCGGCGCGTCCAGCAGCGTGCATTTCGAACCCCCTTGATTCATGGCGACGTGCGCATCGAGCTGTCCGTCAGTATTGGCGTCGACATTATGCGAGCGACCGATGCAGGGATCCACCAGCCGTTGTCGCGTGGCGACAAGGCGCTGTATCGAGCAAAGGAGCGGGGCCGCAATCGAATCGAGGTTTCTCTGGACTAGCTCAGCCTGCGGCGCGTTCCGATAAATACCTTATGCGCGATGCAATGGTCCGCCATGTCCACTTATGGATCAACCCGGTCCGATTACGAACTTCCGTAGACGACCCCTATGCTCAGGTCGCAACTATGCGCAGATGGTCATCGCGAGCGCGGCCAGCCCCCTAAGGGGTGCGGTAGGAGCTGGCGAAACCTACGCATAGTTACAGCGTCCGCAGGAATGTTGACGGCGGCGTAAATCCGCACATAAATGGCGGCACAAGGTTCACCAGGACCGTCAACAATGAAGCGCCGTTGACGGCCTCGGTCGGGGTGGCCGGTCCCAATCAGAATGGATCGCCGATGTCGTTGAGATTGGGATCCTCGGGAGGGGAATGCTGTTCGTGCAGCAGGTCATGCAGGGCGAGGTCATAGTGCATGCAGATCCGGGCACGCAGATCCCCGATGAGTTCGACGACGGCGAGCGCCTGTTCCGGCGACCAGTTGTCCGGTATCAGGAAGTCGAGCCCACGGGTGATGCCCGAAGGCAGGTGTGCCAGGCGCTTCATGATTTCTTCTCCGCACGCGCGCTACTGCGTCTGCTGGCGCGTTGCTCGGCCCTCTCGCGCGCTTCCTTGACCCGGTAGGACTCGCCCTCGATGGCAATGACTTCGGCGCGATGGACCAGCCGGTCAACGAGCGAGACGACACAGGCGGCGTTCGGGAACACCTCGTGCCATTCGGAGAACGGTCTGTTGGTTGTGACCACGGTACTTGCCGATCCGTACCTGCGGCTGACCAGTTCGAACAGCAGATCGGCGTGGCGGTTTGAGTACGAGAGGTAACCGACCTCATCAATCACCAGGACGTCAGGGGATGCATAGCGGCGCAGGCGTCGACGCAGCGCCGAATCGCTGTCCAGTGCGGCCAGTTCGCCGAGCATCTGACCGGCGGTAGTGAACAGCGCGGTGTGACCGTGCACGAGCGCCTGATAGGCGAGATTGAGCGCGAGGGTTGACTTGCCGACACCATTCGGGCCGATCAACACGACGTTGGCGGTATCCCTGACGAACCCGAGCGACATCAACTCTTCAACGGCAAGCCGGTCGCAGCGCGTGGGCCAGCTCCAGTCGAAGTCGCACAGCGGCTTGAAGTTGCCCAGGCGGGCATCGCGGATACGTCGCTCCAGTGATCGGCGGGCGCGCTCATCCTCTTCCCACTGCAACAGCGGCGCGACCCACTGTTCGGCGGCCACATCGGTCCAATGCGCGAGCAGTCCGTACAGACGCAGGGCGTTCGCGCGCCCATGAAGGTTCTCAGGCGTGTTCATCGGCGCCTCCCGCAAGCTGGTCGTAGATGTCGAGCCGGTGTGGTGTCACCAGCGTGTCCTTGTTGCGCACGTGTTCGGGCAGGATGAGGGTGACTGGCGGCGGGGCCTGCCGTGCCTCGCGCCGGCGCTCAAGCGCCAGACGTACCGGATTGGGATGAGGCGCCGCGTCGCTGGCAAGGGTTTCCTCGATCGCGGCCTGCAGTTCGGCCGGGCCATAGCGGTCGAGCAGTCGCAGCAGGTGCGTGGTGATATTGCCCAGATTGCCGCCACGCTCAGCGGCGTGCAGCATCAGGGTCCGGCTGGCCGGCGCAGCCCGGGCCAGATGATCAAGACCGCGATGGTGACGGGCCTCGTGCTTCCTTGCGACGAGCGCATCGATGTGTGCGGCAATCTCGATCTGCGCGCCGCGATCGTAACTGCGTTCATGGGTGGCGAGCAGATCGGCGCCGTCGAGAATGCGTACGCGCCGGGGATCAGCTCGTACCGTGAGCGTGCGTCGCACATGGGTATACGGGATCGTATAGTCGTTCAGGTCGAAGCGCACGTAGGGCGTCTTGCCGACCTTCACGGCGAGAAGCAGCTCACACGGGTACGGATTCTCCGGCAACGTGAGCAGGCTGGGCTGTTCGCGCCCGAAGGCCTCGCGCACGGTGATCATGGGTTCTTCGCGGCAGGGCCGCTCAGCAGCGGGTCCCGCGCACCAGATTGCCGCCTGGGCGTTGAGATCGTCGAGGTCCGTGAATCTGCGAGCGGCAAAGAAGCTCTCGCGTACAAAGCGGATTGCCCGTTCAACGCGCCCCTTCTCGTTGCCCCGTGCGACAGCCACCGGACGAGGCTCATAACGATGATGCGCGGCGAACGCGAGCAATGTCGGGTGGAAGCGGATCGCATCGCCCTGACGCTCAAGCACGGCGCTACGCAGGTTATCGTAAAGCAGAACCCTGGGGACCCCGGACCATGCTTCGAAGGCGCCGGCATGTCCTGCCAGGAAACTGTCCATACGGGCATCGAGGAAGAAGCGCAGATAGATCTGCCGTGACCACGACAGCACCATCACGAAGGCCATCAGCGGTCGTCGTGCCCGACCGATCTGCAGGTGACCGAAGCTGGCCCAATCGACCTGCGCCTGTTCCCCGGGCAGCGTGCGCAGGCGCAGGTAAGCCTCAGGTACCGGGCGTGGCCGGTGCAGCGAGATCAGGTGCCGGAAGTGGTGGTGACTGCCCCGGTAGCCGCGCTCATACACCATCGCATACAGGCGACTGGCCGTGAGCGAGGGAAACTTCTTTAGCGTCTCGTGGATGAACGGCAGGTAAGCATCGATCTGTGAGGCTCGCTGCACGGCGCCAATCCTGGGCAGGCCGGCCTGGGCCAGCACGCGCTGGACGGTGCCGCGGTGCACGCGCAACTGGCGCGCGATGGTGCCGCAACGCCACTTCTCCACGTGGTAATAGCGCAGGATCTGCGCCTCGAGTTCAGCTCCAATGGTCATGGGTCGTTTCCTGTTCTGTCAGTAGTAGTACGAACATCACGGAAGACCCGACGGCGCAGTGGCCCGATGCGTACAAGGCCCGAACAGATGCGGCGACAGAAGCAGCAAGGCGTCGATCCGGGCGCGGCGACAGTGGATGTCGATGCGGTGGCCGTCGTCGTCGAAGTCAGTGGCAGTAGAGCATTGGCGACGGGTGTCGGGGAACGCTGATGCGTCACTTTATTGAGGCGCTGACGATAGCGACGCATCCGTTCGGCATGTGCAAAGCGGCCACGACGACTGAGTTGATAGCGTTGGCCAGCCTCGCGCAGGCGGGCGCGGCGCGAGGCCTGTGAGCAGTCGCCACCGCAGTAAATCTGGCCGCGATCGCAACGGCGGCACACGACGACCTGCGCCCGGCAGCGGGCGCACAGAAAGAGGCGGCCAGTGGCCGGCATCGGCAGTCCCCGTCAATGCCGAAGCGGAATCGACGAGGCGGATCAGCCGTGCCATACTGGCCCGGCACCCGTACCCCGTTGTGCGCGTGTGGGGCTCGACACTGGAATGAACTTGGCGGTTAGGACCGGTGTCGGGCCTGTTTCTTCGGCGGTCAGTTGTAGTCGTTCTTCTACCGCATCCCGATTCCCGCGTCATCCCCCTGCCGAACCGAACATCCCCGGTGCGTCTGCGCTCGCCCTACGGGCTCCCTCCGACGCACCCGAATGTGAGCCTCATGAAACGTCCCAGAGTCGCCGGGCTGAACAGCAATCGCGTCGCCCGGCTGTCCGACGCCGCCATCCAATGTCGGATTCCGACCGCCATTCACAAGGAATCGAATCAACGCGTCCGGTGCTTGATACCGGCGAATCCTGGCATCGGGCGCCTCGAGCCGACCGAGTGCTTTCTCCTTCATCGGGAGGTCAGCTTCGACGTAGCGATGGGTTGTCATCGGGCTCTCGTGACCGAGCCACAAGGCGATCACGTTGAACGGAACGCCCGCCTGCAACAGGTGCATCGCGGTCGTATGGCGCCTATGTCGCTGGGTAGATAGAGCAGAATTGTGTGCGTAGCTCGTCCGTCAGGTTTTGGAACAATGCAGCCAAACCCACCGGGGGTTCCTCGGAGCACTGCAGGGCAACTCGTGGCCGACTGTACGCGTTTAACCTCGTTCACCGTATGCCGCCGTTTGCAACGTTGGGGTTGAACTTGGAAAATCGGACAACGCCAGCAGCTACTCTTGATCAATCGTGCGTCGCGTGCGTCTATTTCCGCTTCATGGAGAGGCTGACGCATCGGATGCCGGCATTGCCCCTCGTCTATAATTCCCGAGTCGGAACCTTAATGATCGCACGGAGCCCTATTTTATGAGTCAACCCCGCGGACGATATGCGGGACCTCGGGACAGCGGCCAACGCCAATCTCGCCACGCGAAAAAATCTCCGCCCAACCGGCAGGGACAACCGTACGTGAAGGCACCTCCTCGAGACTCCGCCCAGACTGCGTCGATTTTCAAAACACGATCGTTTCAGTTTCTCGTCGATGCGGTGGGTGCAGAGAATATCGCGTTAGGACTCGAATCGAACATGACGAGGGTGGCTGAACTGATGAAGGGCGAAGGATTCACGCCCGAGACCGCTTTTCATATGGAAACTACGCTTGGGCTGCCGCATGGTTTTTTTGACCAGCCCCATCCTGTCCTCGCGCCCGAAACCATCGCCCGCCTCAAATCACCGCTCGACTTTGTCAAAACAGACAGCGAGCCAGAGGTTGAGTCTGAAACGCTCATACCGGCTTCCGCCGCGAACGGCGGCCATCAACCATTTCTTGAAGATAACCTGTCCGAGGAAACGGAAATGCCAAAGAAAGCAACGGGCGGGTCGTCGGGGGCCGCCAAAAAGAGTCGAAGCCAGTTGGCCAGACAAACTGACGCTCATACGCCACGAAAAAAAGCTTCACCTTCGAAATCCAGGACCTCTTCCGAAACGACCCGGCAGCAACCGCTGGCGTTAGACGACAGCGCCACGGTCGAAAACGTTCGGCGGCAGAACCTTCACGTCCTCACGAGTCGTAACGGGTCCAAGGCAAGACTCGGTGTAGTCATGGAGATAACCGGTTCCAACATTGCCCATCGACTGTATGGCAAGAAACGCATGGACGATGCCGAAGCAAGCCGTTTCACGGAGCGACTTGGTTTGCCAACTGGCTGGCTGGACACGCCGCGCTCTGAAGCTGAGATTCCCGAGTCGGTGTCGCGTTTGCTGACCCCTGCTTCGCGCGGTCGTGCCGTGGAACAACACGAGCCGATCTCGGCCGCAACGAAGGATGATGCATCTGGCAAGTCCGCAACTGCGAAGGCGCACACGCGGCGCACGCGGGCGGGCGTCCCGATCGAGCCGGAAAGCTCCTCACCTGCTCCAGCGGATGTCGCACGAGAGAAAGAGGCGATCGTCGTCAACCAACAAGATCACTTAAGCGGTGGCCCCGCCGAGGGCGCCGGTCGCTCTTCTGAAGAAAGTGATGGCAAGCTGCTGGCGTTCACGTCGGCAACCGTTGAGACGCATCCGCTGACCGCACTACCGCAACAGAAGCTCGCGTCGCTCCCCGCCTCCGTCACCAGCCTGGACAATCTCTGCGGTATCGCGCCAATCGCGGAAGCATTGATCAAGACTCTGGCAGGCAAGGCACGCACGGGTCGACTGGACGAATTGAAGGCTCTGGAACTTTTGCAGCAGGCAGTCCTGTTGTAAGTCGGCCAGTGTCTACCTCCTCGACTGGGGCAAGGATCCCCCATTCTTCACGGGCAATCGCTATTGCTCGACTAAGCAGCACCAGAAAGGCTACAAGCAGGTATAGGCGATTGCGAAGCATTTGGGTGAAAGGCTCGCGACACCACCCCCCAGCTCGCCCCCGTTGCCCAAACTCGCGGCGACGATTTGCGACGCATCAAGGGTGTCAGCCTCGAAAGCGGTCGGATTTCAAATCTAACGCTTGCAGCGCTCGCTGCTCTCGGCTTGAAAGTCGTCATCCTAAAGCAAGACGGTGCTGATGCCACGCTTACCGGCTATCGATTAGATGTGTGATTCACAGAGATCGTTTCAACTAAAATGAAGCGATGGACCGAGAGATTTCGTCGACTCGATTGCGTTGGATGCTGATGTATAACGAGACCTGCAACGCAGGTCTCGTCTGTGCGCGGCGTGGCATCTCGAGGCCGACATTTCGCAAGTGCCTACGTCGCTATCGGGATGCTGGAGAAGTAGGCCTTCGCTCTCAAAGTCGTCGCCCACTTAACAGTGGGAGAGGCACTCGAGACATGTGTGACTCACCTAGCGTTCAGTGCGGAAGTGGCCACTCGAGCGTCCTCGTGCGTATTTCGGCGAACGTGACCGCCGATTTCGGGAACGTGACCGATTCGGCAAGGTCGGGCGTTGCGCGGTGTCGATTGTTATTTCCTCGCTAGTTTTGGTCGAATTCTGGTTCCAGCACGCTGGGCTTCGGAGATGCTTTTCTCAGAGATTCACCCGTCAGTTTGATGCAGTGATGACGCTGCATGAGGCGATCAAGCATTGCGTCGGCGATGGTCTCGTCGCCGATCCAACCATGCCAGTGTTCGATTGGTAACTGGCTGGTCACGATCGTGGCTTTGCCGGCAGAACGGTCATCAATCATCTCGAGCAAATCGTTTCGAACCATCGCGTCGAGCGGAGCCATACCCCAATCGTCCAGCAGGAGCTCGCAACGGCGTAATCGGAAAGCACTCAGGACACCGCGCTTCCCGATTCTAACGTTCGACGAATGGCAACTCAGGCTCGCGCTGGGCAGCGACTTCAGCATCGTATGGTTGATGCCGGGGGGAATCCCTCGTCTCGATCCTGTGGAAGTTCGCCTGCGCCAATGCGCTGCCGGGTGATGTGCCGCTCCGCCTGATGAGCCCCGATGTTGACCCGCGTGAAGGCGTCGCACCGCGGCGGGACGCTATCGATATTGCGCTCCTGCACCACCTGGTGCGGCCACCCAGAAAAGTATTGGACGCATCGTTGATCGATGCGACTGTGCATGAACGGTATCACACGGTCTTCCGGTTTTGCCGGCAGTGCGCGGCGCACGGCTACCATCAGTGTGCTGCATCAGCTTGAGGAAGAACATCACTGTCCGGCGCATCGACAATTACTCCAGACTCGTTGTCCGCAATGCCTGCGCGAGAGCCCGTTTATCATTAACAACAATGCGATCGAGGCGCCATTCCGATGTGTATGGTGCCGTTCGCACTTCTGCTACGGCCGCCTTTCGCTCCTGTCGACAACACCTGCGATGTGCAGGCGAGACCGCCTCGCCATCAGGCGCCGAGTGCTTCTACGACTAGGCAGCGAAACCCGCGGCGTGCCGAACGGATGATCGTCGCAGTTCGTTGACGTCCGCCGGGTGGCAACTGCCCTCCTGTTTGCAGGACGGTTTGCGGCGAAGCGGTGGAAGTGGTTACGCGGACTGACGGTTAGTTGCGACTTCGAGCGCCGACGCGAGTTGACAAATTTATTCACGCAACTGAGACAGATTTAATACGTTCTACGTGATCGGCTCAATTCATCGGATCTAGTTGTTGCATCGTTTGATCTCCACTCAGCGGATCTGGCGCCGCTAAGTGGAGGTGCGAAGCCAAGGGACACGTCAAACTGCCGATACGCTGTCCGCCCGTCGCATGTCAAGACGTTAACTCCGACTGCAAAAACCGAACTTACGCACCCGGGGTCCGTCGTTCCAGCTCTTCCCTGGTCCGTTCAAGCTCTCTCGCAATCGTCGCCTCATCGGGCAAGACCGTTTGATACTCCGCCGCAAGGATCTTGTTTGGCAGGTTGTCGAGCGCGTAGTGCGCCTCAGCGGAGCCCTTTTCTGCGCACAGAAGGAGGCCAACCGGTGGATTCTCGCGGGGCTTCATCCAGTGTTCGCGCGCATAGTTCAGATAGAGGTGCATCTGCCCGGCGTCCGCGTAGCTGGAGCGGCCGACCTTCAGATCGATGATCACGAGACACTTCAACCGCCGGTGGAAAAACAGCAGATCGACGCGGAACCATGTATCGTCGATCCGCAAGCGACGCTGACGGCCGAGGAACGCAAAGTCGTCGCCGAGTTCCAGCAGAAAATCCGCGAGATGCTGAATCAGGGCAGCCTCAAGATCCGACTCCGAGTACTCGTCCCGCAGATCGAGGAACTCGAGGACAAACGGATCGCGGATCGCCTGCTCGGGTGCGCATTGACTCAGGATATTTGTTACCCGGCCGTGGTCGTTGCCCCATGTAATTTGCTACCCGTTCAGAATGCTGACGGAAATCGGGCTGCTCGGCACGTTCGACGCCGCGGCTTGCGGCTTTGCAGACTGCCTCGCGGTGCCGCCTACTCTCAAGGTAACGTACGCGCTTGACGGTTAGTTGCGCAAATTTAAATCGTATTGCGAAGCCGCGAGCGCCGAAAGCATCCCACGCCTACCGCGTCGGGGCGCGCCGCGGAACGTCCGGAAAGCCGTCGGCCAAGAGCCTCATGCAGCGCTACAGATTACGTAATGTCCACTACAAACAGACCTGAGTCACACATGACTTACTGTCCAACCCTCGCCCACTCGCCATTTTTTCTGGACCTCGTATGGTGCGCCGTGAAACAATTTCCGGGAACTGCAGCGAAGCGCCGACGGACGGGGCTTTCACGCAAGTGAATATTGTTCGACTATGTTTCACGGAGACTGCAAGTAATAATTATGACGTTAAGGTTTCGAATATCCAGCTACGGCTCAGGTTGGAAGGGGACGATAACTTAGGTCTACGAAGAAATCTCCTGCAACTAGCTCCATACCGGCTATCGATTAGTCACGGACCAAACCCTGAGCTCCAGGCTTTATATATACCGGAAACGCGCCTCCGCATCGGGGCGCGTCGGTCGAGTTCCGGGGCGCCAGAGCCAACGGCTGGTCAGCTGAGCGCCGAATATGTGTGGCTGGAACGGCGTTCTCGAAGCGGCCGTGGTTTCGCGGTGTTGGACGCCGTCGCGCGATGTCGAGGCACTGCGGCTCGCGCGACGTGTCGACACAGACCGAACGTTACCCGTTCGATCAGAGATCGTGGAGGCAGCGCACCACTCGTGGCCCCGCATGAAAGCGGCGTGTTTTCCCCACGTGATTCGGGTTCGCGTTTCAGTCACGGCCGCTCCGCCACCAAGCCAGTGTCGGCTCGTGAGACATCTGAGAAGCACATCTTGCAAGGAGACAAACCTTCCCGCGCTTAAGTAGGCGGTTCGTATCTGCGTCGTGGTCCTTGGGTTTGGGAAAGTTGATAGGGCGGCAACCAACCTAAGGCGCCCTTTTGCTCTTCGACTCAGCTGCCTGATGTGGGCTGTCCGTTTCCCCTGGCACAAGCAACCGGGTGAAAAGGTTTTTTGGCTCGCCGCTTCGAGTTGTGCAGCGCGTCGGATTTCACAGGGGGATCCAAATGGTTCTAGGCCGGTGGGTCGACGCGTCCGCTCCCTCGAGGTCAGGGCCTCGATGCGCGTCGCGCCTGGGACGCGTAGTGTGTCGGAGGAGACGTCCGTGATTCAGGTCTCTCTGAGAAACGTTTCGCCCTATCGCGTTGCCCACGATTTCTTGTGGTGACGGCGCACAATCACCGCCTACGGGTCAACTTGTGTACAGGCAAAGTCCAAAGTTTCTCCGACCGAAGAGCTCGCAAATATCCAACAAGGACGATTGCGCGCTTGATGCCAGACAAACTGCCAGCCCCTGCTTGCAGTCGAGCAGTATCCGGAAATACGGGGAACGCTGTGCTGCGGATCCATTTCCCGCATCGGCTCGTCGACTGACTCGCGTTGCATCTCCAGGGAGGGCAGTGCCTTCTTTTTTGCGCGGTGCGGTGCTCCCTGCGTTGAGCATCGCGGTTGCCTGCACTCGGTGACGGGCCAGTCAAAGTATGTAGATCGCGCCTTAGAACGACAGTCACCCACGCTTGACGCGATCAGTGAACCAGTGCGTTCGCGCAGTCCAGAACTAATTGATGCTGTGGTCGACGCATCCGTGTTCAGCGGATGCGGGCGTCCGGATCTGGTTTCGGGAGCTTGAGTTCAAGGCGCCTTATCGTTGGCGACCACGATGGTTTTCGTCATCTCCCGTGGCGATAGAGCGCCTTTGCAACTGTTCGAGATACCAATTGCCCAACCGATGATCGTTTGGTTCGAACTATCACGATTTGCATCTCTCCCCGTCAGCACGTTCGCAGCGCAGGTAAGCCGGGACTCGAGGAGCGTCCGCCTCTGGTGGTTGAAAATCAGGCAGACGCGTCCCGCTTGGAGTGTCCCAACTTGGGACACGGACTCAAGGATTAAAGCGTGACACCATCGGAAAGCGCGTCCTCATTTGGCCCGTGGATTCCGCTCTGTGCACTGAGACGCAAGTCTATCGATCTGCAACAGGTTTCGATCAACCCGTACGAATTTGCGTCCTCACATGATGACATAACCGTGGCGGCTTCGCGCCACCACGGGAATCGTGTCCCAACTTGGGACACGACCGAGTCCGCAATAGCATGGCGACCAAAATAAAAAGGTGCATCGTGGGCACCTTTACCGTTCGCCTCAATCGGCGCTAACGCTGCTAGCGGAAAAGAGTTCTGATATGAGCCTACGTATCTGCTTCTCTTTCTCTGACGTGAGCATGCCTGCTCTGATTTTCACCGTGAGGCCTACAGCATCCTTCGTTATTGACCCTGCCTGACTTTTCCCGGCAAAGATCTTCTCAATACTACGATCACTGACGCTGCGCGCTCCGTCGTCGCCGCTCTGGATAGCCTGCTTGATCGCCCTAGCGAGCTTCAATTGATCGAGGTCCCCTGCGACCACCCTTGCCCACATCTCTCTAGCGACATCGACCGCCCTCGGGTTCTTGTCGCGCAGAATTGACACCAAGCCCTCCGCTGCGGTCGCGCCCAATAGCCTAGGCTGTATATCCAGATCTTTGATCACAAAGTCCGGAAGGTCAGCAAACGCCAGGAAACGATACAGCTCCGAACGAGAGAAACCCAATGCCTCTGCCATACGTTTTCTGTTGGGAAATTCTTTCTCGGTGCTGCGGATAGAGCGAGCGATCTCGTAATCCGACAAGTCGTCGCGCACGATGTTTTCCACCAAGGCCAACATCGCCATCTCCTCATCAGAAAGGTCGATGATCACGGCCTTGATCGTCTCCTTATCGATCATCTTGTGAGCTCGCCAACGTCTTTCGCCCGCAACGATCTGGTGACCGTGCGCAGCGCGGCGAACGATGATCGGTTGGACCAACCCCGTTTCGCGAATTGATTCCGCAAGTTGTGTCAACTTCGCTTCATTGAACACTTTCCGCGGCTGCCACGGGTTTGGAACGATCTCCGAAACGGTCACGTCCGACGCAGTACCTGCTTTCTCAAGTTCGACGATTCGCTGTTGTGCCTGGGCCAATGCCCCGGCCATCCCCGGCGCGGTTCGAGGGCTAGTGGGCTTCTCTTGATGCTGGTCGAGCTGAATGTCCTTCGCGGCTCGAACTTCAGCAGTCTTGCTCATCATGCGTTCACGCAGGTTGCTCATTGTCCAGCCCTCCATTGCGCGACATATTGATCATCGATCCATTTGCAGTAATCGAGCAACGGTTGCTTGACCCGAGCTAGAGTCTTCGCGACAGCATCGGAACGCGAAAGGTCAAAGACTGTCGAAAAGGCCAACGCACCGTTGCTCATGACAGAACTGGCCGGAACCTCGGTTGTATGAAGCCAATCGCCGTATGCACGCTGCGACCAGGAGCGAACAACCGGCGCCGACGACGTCGTCCCATAGTCCACACGTGACAGCAGGACGGAGATGAAGTCGTACGTTTTGTCGACCTCGTGCTCTACAAACCCGTGCGCGACCTCGGCGAACAGTGACCAGAAAGATACCGAGGAGATGAAGTCCAAGCTTTCTGGGACTAACGGCATAACCATCGAATCAGCTGCCATGAGACCATTAAGGGTCATGTAGGACAGGGACGGTGCCGTATCCAGAATGATGTAGTCGTACTGGGCTCGAAGTGGTTCGACTCCCTTGCGAAGCACAGACCAGAACTCGAAGCCAGGGTTAGTCTGTTGTGCTGTCGGAAGATGAAATTCCGCGTCGTGCAGGTAGTTGTGCGCAGGGATGACATCTAAGCCATCCCAATATGTGCTTTGAACCTTCGACGCTAGTCCGCCCTCCATGTTCGGGTCATAGATGAACGGGAGGACTGTGTCCTCCCAGGTCACATCTTTTTCGGCATACAGACCGCACAACTCCGACAGAGATGCTTGCGGATCGAGGTCAATGACAAGTACTTTGCGACCACGCAAGCTCAAAGCTTGCGCGATGCACATTGTTGTTGTGGTCTTACAAGAGCCGCCCTTAAAGTTCGCAGTGATCAATACGCGCCCGCGATGCTCTCGAGTGCCAGTGACGAGCGGAGTCTGATAAATGTCGGATACCTGCTGTACCCACGTGCGTACGTCTTTCAGAGAGAAAATGCGCGCCCTTCCGGTACCATGAGCCATACCCGCCGGAAGTTCGCCACCTTCCTTGGTCGCCAGGTAATTTATCTTCTGACGGTCGATACCACATAGCTCCGACAATTCCCCGATCGTGAAGACCGGAGGATTCTTACGAGGCCTGGGCGCCAAAATTTGGTCGCGCAGCTCATTCGCCATCACCGACAGACGCTCGGCAAACTCCCCCAAGTTGGAGAGCTTTACGCGCCGGTCAATTCCGGGCAATTCGCTCAGATTCATTTTGCAGTTCCTATGTTTTATCGACGGTGAGATGATTTCTTCACGCTCACCATCTGTTTGTACGGTTTCTGGCGGCTAACGCGTCGAACCGTAGAATACTCATCCCGGCGGAGAATTGCCATTGAAATCTGAGGGCGAAAGCTAGCTCAACCAAAAAATGAAACCATTCCCTTTAGATTCAATGACTTGCATCACATGATGAAAGGACAGCCTCCCGTCAATAATCGAGACGACCAACCACAACGCGGGCGCACGCTGCTCCGCAGGCACCATCGTTAACACAGAACACCTCACCTTAGCGCGCGCAAAGCGGCGGGATTAGCCCCGATTTATGGACGACACACAATTTGCCTCACCTTCGATCGGTCTCCATCTGATGATCTTTTGGCAAAAAACCGTCGTGCGGCCGAACACGTCCGCGCTGCCGCCCAGAGAAAGACTTCCACGCCGTTGGCCGCGGACGAATCGGTTAGAGCTTGACCGATCTGTTGGCTGAGGCTCCGGTGGTTAGTGTTTATCAAAAAACAAAACCCACAGACAACTAACATAAGCGCACAACCCTATAAAAAACAATTGGTTAGGCTCGCAAGGTGAGGCGAATTGTGCCAAAGGTGCTGTTAATTGAGCGCGAAGGTGAGGCGTTTACCACTGGAAGGTGAAGCAAATTGATCCGCAAGGTGAGGAGTTTTGGCGCTGATGGTGAGGCAAATTGTGCAGAGCGGCTCTGCAAAGGTGAGGTGTTCTGTGAAGACCACTGCGCAAGGTGAGGTGATCTGTGTTGACGTGGCACCTTCCCACCGGTACCGTACCGCTCCAGATATCCTTGAACACGAGCTTGGGGGCCGTATGACAACAGCAGGTCAGGTAGCCACATCGCGGCAACTGGCCTTAGCTTTGTTCGACGATGCAACTGGTCAGGACTTACCAGTCGACACAGCGCGGTCCGACATTGGCTTCCCGAGAAAGAACGTTCTCATCCGAATTATCGATCTGGGGGTTGCAGCTCGACGTCTGATCGATGCGGCGTATTTCATCGTCGCTCAGGACGAACAGGTACGAGATCTGTATGACGTTGAGCTGGACTACTTCAAGTGGCTCATGCGTTACTCGAGTCGCAACAACACACATCTCGAGCAGGTCATCACCGAAGCCCAACGGGCATTGATTCAAGCGACCACCGCGCCTGACGCCGACGGCGAAAAGCCCTTTGGCTCAGTGCAGCTGATCGGCCGTATCTCGTACTCAGGCGGCCGCTTCCAGTTTCGAGTACCCCCCGATCTCGTAGGCATCATACGTGGCCCGGGCAAGTCGCATTGGCTTAGCCTGCGCATTACGTCTCTCTTTACTCTGAGCTACGCACGTGTCATGTATGACCACTTGCTTCCCTACGCGGATGAAGGAGAAACGGATTGGCTTACGCTCGACGAATTGCGTTTGTGGCAAGGTGCAATGGGTGCCAAGGCAAACGAGTTCAAGTATTTCAAACGAGACTGGCTAGTCCCTGCCATTGACCAGATCAACGAGGTCTCTGACCTGAGGCTCTCGTATGAGACGCGCAATGAGCAGGGGTCCCGGAAAATCGGCCGCTTGAAGTTTCGCATCGAGCGCAAAGAGATGGCTGAGCGCATCCTTCATACCCACGAGCAGGCGCAAGCGATCTATCAAACGTTGAAGCAGGAGTTCGGGCTGTCCAGCGCTCAACTCGACCAGATTGCGGCATCGCGCGACACATACAACGATGAACGATTGGAACAGGCGATCGAGCGGACGCGTTTCAGTTTGAAACTGGGCAAGGTGTCGAAGAGCCCAGCCGGATTCTTTATGAAGGCACTGAAGGAACAGTGGATCGTCTCCGACGCTGAGCGCCAGATGGTCGAGATTCAGAAAGACCTTGCCCTGACAGAGCAACGAGAATTGGAAGCGAAGGAGCAGGTCCAGAGTAGGATGGCCTTGCAGATAGCCGCCCAGAACGTGCACGCGCAGGACCGTATGGTCGACGAAATCCGGCGCGGCTGGGAAGCATATGAAGCCGCTACATCCAAGCAGCGGGAGGACTGGCGACGGACCTACAAAGGGACACCGGCTGGCAAGCTCACGCTACGCCGGTTGGGCATTGATCCTATGACCGACTTGGCCGAGGCCACGATCCAGAAGTACCCCGACCTGAAAGACGGATTCGCGGGCTACGTATTCAACAGGTCGAGGTCGGGCAAGTCTCGCTAGTTCGAGTTTGCTACTGGCTTGCCGTATGTTGCGCAGCGAACATTGTGAATTTCAGCAGGCGTCTTTCCTGTGTCGAAATTTGCGGAAAGTTGGGCACATGGCTTTTTCCAAGAGCATCGCAGCGCGGCCGGCAAGTAAGCAAGGTCAGCAAGCGTCACCGAAAGGTGACGCATTCCGACTTGGCTACGAAAACGCTGAGACTTAACAGACGCGCGGTTCTCGACCGGAGGCCTCTCAGATCAGTTGCAAGACTCCCTCCAAAACAGCGTTGATCGCCTTCTCAAGACGCGGAAGATCCGAGGACATGCGGCTCAACTGCGCCGAGTACAGCCTGATGTAATCTTCCTCCTTATGGCGCGCGAGTCTCACGACTTGTTCGCGGGTCGGCGCCACAAAGCCAGTAGCGAAGGCCGCGAGTATCTCTTGCACCTTTAGGTCCCGCCGGGTGCCAAAGCTCCCTGCGCGAGCTATCAAAAGCAGCCGCCCGATCTGGTTTTCTATCTTCGCGAGTGTCCGCACGGTTTCAAACGAAATGCGATGTGCGTCGCCAAAAGTATGGATAACCTCGTCTGGAACTCTTGCTGCGTGCAGCAACCGAGTAACGTGCGGTTTTGAAATGCCCAAGGCCGCGGCCATTTCAGATTGAGATTGCCAGAATTGCCGATTCAAAAAAGAGCTGCATAGCCGCCCTAACGTGATGATCGACGTGTTCCGCTGGCGCAACTCGCTGTATTGAGCGAAAGCCTCTTGCTGATGCGGCGTAAGTGAATCTGGTTTCATACAGCCTTTTTCAAAATGAGTTGAAGCTAGGCTAACTCGTACGTTTGAATGTCAAGGGAAGCTCAAACGTGAATGGGGCGATCACATCTCGTGAGTTGAAGAACGGGGCACGATGTTCCCGAGCACGCCGTCAGCCGGCTGACGCCAAAAAGTCTACTTTTTCTTTCTAAATCAATGACGTGATCTACCGATTTCATGTAAATCATGTAACAAGCCGAAATCCTATCCTTATCCACTCGCATTCGCTTCCCCAAAAGCTATCGTTTTTCCGCACCTTTCCGGGATAAGGGTGTTAGCCGGCTGACGGGTTGTGGTGGCTGCGTTTCGGCACGCAGCCGTTCCTCAAAAGCCTCCGTAAATCGCATCTCTTTTGCATGACCTGGTTCCCATGCGGGCTGATTCAATGGAGTCGGCCCAAATGGATCGACCGTTATGCCCCTTTTCCGCAGCAAAAAGCAGATCGCACTGTCTACCGCCCCCGGCGGGTACTCCGAAGACGACCCCGAGAAGATCATCTTCGACAACGGCTCGCGTCTGCGCGTTGAAGCGAACCACTGGAAGACCTTCTGTTTCATCCTCGTGTTCATTGCTGGTGGTGCGATCTACACGCGTGACCCGGCACCGTCCGTCGTCAAGGCCTATGGTGTGTCAGGGGACGCGAACGGCCATGCTGTCGTCGCGCAACTGACGGCATACAAGCCGGATGATCAGGCTATCCGCACCTCACTTCGTGAGACCGTCGAGCGATGGTTCACGATCGAGCCGGTGCTCACCGATGACATCCAGACTTCGCGCATGGCCCGCAACATCAACGGCGTGAAGGCCATGATGGTCGGCAATGCACGGAACCAGTTCGGCGACTGGCTCAAGATCGATGCACCGTTCCAGCAGATCACACTCAACCCTAAGCTGGTGCGTGAAATACGCGTGACCAATGTCGCGATGCTTGAAGACTCGACTGCGGTGGTGGAGTTCACGACAACCACCACGCAATCCCCGACCGACAAGCCGGCCGTGCAGAAGTACGCCCTGACGTTCCGCTACCAGATCATTCCGCCCACATCAGAAGACGCGTTGGGCCTCAATCCCTTCGGCATCTTCTATCCGTTGTTCTCCATCCAGAAGACTCAATGATGATCGACTCCCGTACGCTCGCCTCGTGGGTCACGGCCTTTGCCTGCGTCACGGTGGCTTGCTCGCCAGTGTTCGCTGCAAGGAAGGGCAGCCCTGTGTCGTCCGCATCCTTCGATATCGCCAATGCGATGAGTGATCCGATGAGCCCGGTGAATCCCTATAACGCCGGTACCGATCCGATCACCATGCCAGGCGACGCCCGCATGGCGGTGTTCCCCTATAGCCGGGACCAGATCTACCGCATCATGACTGCGCCACTCAAGACGACAACGATCGAGCTTGCGCGCGGTGAGGTGCTGGCGACAGAGCCGGCACTTGGCGATTCGGTCCAGTGGATCGTCGATACCGACGGTTCGAATCACGTCTTTATCAAGCCGGTCAAGCCTGGCCTTGTCAACACGCTGCACCTGACGACGAACCAGCGCGAGTACGACATGACGCTGGTCTCATCGCCGATGGGCGGGGCTTTTCTATCAGACCGTGCGGTTTAACTATCCGCATTCGCTGATGGCCAAGGTCCGCGCACGCGAGGAGGGCAACGCCGACACGACGGACGCGGGGCAGGGCGGAGCCAATGCGAATGACTCTGGCCCGCTCGGTGTGTCGCCCGACAGGCTGAACTTCGACTACAAGGTATCCGGTTCGGCGCCGTTCCGGCCGGAGACCGTGTTCGATGACGGTAAGTCGGTGTGGTTGCGCCTGCCTGCGAACGCGCCTTTCGCAGTGCCGATCGTCAAGGACCACGGCGACAGCGTCAGCCCTAACTTCATCCGGCGGGGGCAATACATCGTCGTTCAGGAAATGGCCGACGAGATTGTCCTGCGCGCTGCCGATGACCAGGTCACGATCAGGCGGGGTCGCCCCGGCGTCTTCGGCTTCTGAGGGGAGGCGCACATGACAGGGCCAAACGGACAGCCGACGGGCGCGCAGGCGCAGATCGTGAAAGGGAAGTCGCCGCGGAACGCGCTGATCAGCGCGGGTGCAGTCGCGGCGGTCGTCATTGCGGCACTGGGCTTTTACTATCAGGTCAAGGAGAGCGCGAAAGCCGACGACGAAGCGAAACTCGCAAAGAAGGCAAAACAGGCGGAAGTGGTCGACAAGTCGACCAGCACCCAGGACGTCGACAAGATCATTGAGGACCAGCAATCGGCCGCACGACGGATTGCGGCGTCCGAGGCGCGAGCTGCCGCATTGCCGCGTGCTGCATCGGCCGCAGCGCCGAGCCTCGCGCCAGGTCTGACGGCGGACAACTTCGTCGCTGACGAGCACACGCGCGAAATCAAGGCCCAGTCGGATAACGATGCGATCTACGCGTCGGCGATCTTCCGTCCCGGCGTCAAGGTCAAGGATAACGGGCCCGTGCAGGCAATCCTTCGAACGGGCATCCTCACGCCGCAGCAGATTGCCGCGCAACAGGCATCCGCACAGCAGTCGGCCGCCGGTTCAGCCGGTGCACAGGTCGCGGCAGCGCTGGCGGCAGCGGGCATTGGCCCGCAGGCGGGGCATGGCACCACTCCAACGACGCAGGATCGCGATACGGCGTTCATCAAGACCGCAGCAGGGCAATCAGGCAACGGCGAGGATTTTTCTCGGGGCGGTTTCGTTGGACAGGCGCATGGTTGCGTGCTGTCTCCGCCGCATCATATTCCCGTGCTCTCCATCGAAGGGCTCGATTCGGATCGTCCCGGCACCGCTGCGTTGATGGTGGAAAAAGATGTCTACGACAGCCTCCGCGGCGATTGCCTGATGATTCCGAAGGGCACGATGATCACCGCGCCCTACAGTTCGGATATCCAGCCGGGCCAGCAGACCATTCTCGTTGCGGCAACCGAAATGCGGCTGCCCAACGGCAAGCATGTGCCGCTCTATGGCGGGCAGGGCGCGGATGCCGATGGATCTGCCGGCTTCTCGGGCGACGTCAACAGCCACTTCCTGAAGATCTTCGGCACGTCGTTCCTCACGGCGATCCTTCTGGGTGCATTCGACAAGGGCGGCACTTCGTCGACCACCACTGGCCCGCTCGGCGTCACGCAGGTTGGAACTACGGCCGGACAGGTTGCCGCGCAGACCTCGCAGTCGGTTCTTGATCGCTACAAGAACATCCCGCCCACGATCACGACGGGTCCGGGCGAGCGCCGCTTCATGATCAAGGTCAATCGCGACATCTACATGGAGCCGTACCGCGGTGACTAGGCGCCTTGTTTTGATTCTCTCGCTGGCGGCGCTTTCGACCGGAAGCCGCGCTGCGACCATCGGGAATGTCATCAGCCCGACGAGCGTCGTGCTGACGCAGGCCGGCGCGCGCTCGGTCGCGAACTTCGATGGCAAACCCGTTTTCTACTGCGGGCTGAAAGCGTTCGAATCGTGGGCCGCACCGCTCGTTGGTCAGCCGGTTGGCAGCAGTCCTGACACCGGTATCACCGTATCTGTCGATGCGCGCAACGTTTCGCTCGAGCGTTTGCTGGTGAGCAAGGGCTGGCTGCAACCTGTCGTGCTTGATGACGATGCACAGGCTGCGATCGCGGAAGGACGTGGCGGCTGGGCGTGCGCAGGTGCGACGGCGCCGTTCGAGCTGATGCACACAAGCGTGGATCCGAAGGTGCTCGCGGGCATCGCGCTGAATGAATCGGGCTTCAATGGCCGTGCATGGCCATGGACCCTGAACGTCGCAGGGCAGGGCTATTTCTTCAGGTCGCACGAGGATGCATACCGCGTGATGCAGTCGCTGATTGCGCGCGGACGGTGCGACTTCGACGTAGGCCTGATGCAAGTGAACTGGTGCTGGCACGCGCGGCGCTTTGCTTCGCCGTGGGAAGCACTGGCACCTGCGACCAGCATCCGCGTTGCTGAGGACATTCTCAACGAGAACTACAGCAAAACGCGGTCGGTCGCGAAAGCAATTGCGTATTACCACAGCGCCAATCCGGCTCCGGGGCAGGCGTATCTCGCGCGTTTCGCGCGACACCTCAACCAGATCGAAGCGGGCCTATGAAGCGCACCTTCTCACGAATTGCTCTCGCATGTATCGCCGCGCTGGGAGCGGCAGCTTCAAATGCGGCCAATACCGATCCGTTCGATTTCGACTACGAGATCGCGGGCGGTATCGCCGAGCGTCCTGCGCTCATCTTCAACGATGGATCGAAGACCTACATCCAGCCTCGCGCGGGCCAGGTCATTTCCGCAGTCGGTGGCCATACGGAAGGCCCCTATGTCGTTGTCGATGGCACGCCCGAAACAATCACCTACTCGGTGGCCGGCCGCCCGGCCAGTGCGCGCTGGACAAAGGCGAACACGTTCATCGGCGGCGGGGCGCGTGGCACGCTCGCGGCGTTACGCGACGATCAGCCCGCTGGCTTTGATGGTTTCACCAATCGCCTCGTCCTCATCGGCACGCATGGTGCGCTCGAACCGGTCCGCGCGCTCAAGGCGAGCATGCCCGTCGCCAGTTTCGTCAAGGCGTTGGCTCCGCAGGGCTGGACGGGGTCTGCACAGAAGGACGTGGACATCACGGATGCACGCGCGTTTGCCACGCGTGCGGGCGAGAACTGGATGCAGGCGCTCGATCGCCTCATGACGCAAAGCGGACTGTGTGCGGACGTTGATTTCACGTCGCGCCACATCCGCCTGCACCGCGATGCGCCGAAGTCCGGCGCGCTCAACTATGCCGCTGGAGAGAAACCGCAAGCTGATCCGATCGCGCAGACCGTGGCGGCGAAAACCGAGGAACCGGCACAGCCCACTCCGCCCGCTTCGCTGCTGGCCGAATACTTCGGCGCGCAGGCGATCCGCGACGGCGACGACACGCATACGCAGATCCGCTTCGCATCGAAGCCGTCGGGGGGGCTCACCTTCAAAACGCCCGAAGGCCGCTCGCTGCATCCGAAGTGGGATGCTGCTGCGAACGTGATGACAGTCGAGCGCGCTGAGCGCATGGTCGTGTCGGACGGCACGAAGGCGGTCGAGCTCGCGCGTTCCGCAGGGATAGTCTATGACTTCGACGCGGCAAGCCCGGCACGACTCGAAGCTGTGTTCGATCGCGACGGCCACACCTATTTCAAGTTCGCTGAGTCGGTGGTGCAGATCAACGTGGCGGACGTGAAGCACCTGGGGTCCGGTGAGCAGAAGGGCCGCTACTACATGTTCAACGGCACGTCCGAACAGTTCATCGTCACCGCGGACGGCAATACCGTGAACGTCACGCGTCGCCACGATGTGAAGTACTTCGAGCGCCCTGCGCCCGGGTCTCCTACCGCGCCGACGGCACCCGCAACAGCGGTGGCGAAATCGTGATGCACGCTGCGCCCGTCTCCATTGCCTGCGTGGTGTTGCTTGGCTGCACCGCCGTTGCGCGGGCTGACTGCCTTGATGACGCCGCTGCTTACCGGCACATCAGCGCGCAACTGGTGCGCGCGATTGCACAGCACGAATCGGGCATGCGGCTGAACGCAGTGAACGCTAACAGCAACGGGACCGAAGACATTGGCCTCATGCAGATCAATTCGTCGTGGCTCCCACGGCTCGCGCAGTACGGCATCCGGCGCGAGCACCTATTCAACGCCTGTGTGAACGCTTACGTCGGCACCTGGATTCTGGCCTCAAACATCAAACAGTTTGGGCCGACCTGGAAGGCCGTGGGTGCCTACAACGCGGTTTCGACCCAGAAGCAACTGACCTATGCCAACGCTATCTATCGCCGCCTGCAGCGGCAGGGGCAATAACAAGTGAATGTGATCATCGAACGCAATGAACGGACACGCGTGATCGCGCGTGTGCTTGTCGCACTGGCGCTAGTGGGTGTCTCGGGATGGAGCCATGCCTCAATCGACCCTGACCAGTCGCACGTTGCTCCTCCCGCGGGCGATGGATGGCAGATCCTGTCAGCAGTCCCGGCGTCGCGCACGACGACTGCGAGTGCCACGCCTGCCGCCGCGGCCCCAGTCGTCGCAGCCGCGCCAACCGCGTCGGCCGGATCGTCTGCACCGACTGCGACCGGCGTTGCATCGGTGGTTCTGCCTGGAGCGCCGACGACACCGGCTGTGCTGACGCTTTCCGTCTCGCCGCAGGACCTCAATCTGAGAAACGCGCTCGACCGCTGGTTGCAGACGCAGGGCTGGCAACTCGCGTGGAAGGTCGATGACGATCTGCCGCTCGAATTCAACGCGACTTTCTCTGGCGACTTCACTTCTGTCCTCACTCAGGTCATGCAGGCGACCAATCACATGCGCGTGCCTACGCGTGTCTGCCGTCACACGAACAACGTCATCCGCGTCGTCGCGCGCGCGGCCAACTGCCAGGACTAATACCATGCGTCACGCATCCATTATCAGAACTGGGCTCGCCGTAGCCTGCTCGCTGATGATCGCGGGTTGCGCGGTCAATCAGAACGACATCAACTCGGCTTACGAGGGGGCGCATCACACCGCGAGCGATGCGATGGCCAACCTGCCTGGCTCGATGGCGCTGGTCGAAGACGTGTCGACGGCGTTTCTCGGCGACCGGCTTGTCCCGGTCGCGTATGAAGCCACGCTGCCCGCGACGTTCCGCGAGAAGAAGGTGACGATGCCGGCGAACATCGGTATCAGGCAGATTTCGACCCTCATCTCGGGCGCAACGGGTTATCCGGTCCATCTGAGCCCCGACGTGTTCGTGCCTCGCAGTTCGCTGGTGCCACGCGAGTCGGCGGGCGGCAAGGGCACAACGACAGGATCGAACGGCAATGCCTATGAAGAGGCTGTCTACGGCCAGGTTTTCACGGGCTATGCCGGCGCGTATCTGACCCGCATGACCGAAGACCTCGGTCTCGACTGGTCGTTTGACGGCTCGACCATCAACATTACGCGCTTTGTGACTCGCATGTACCAGATCGCCGCGATCCCGGGGAAGGTGTCGATCAAGTCGACCATGTCGAAGGGGATGGACACCTCGACGGGCAACCAGGCGAACGGCACCGGTGGATCGGGCGGCAATACGGGCTCGTTCGCCGCACAGACGTCAACGGGGCGGGAGGGGGATTTTGATCAGATCAAGGCGATCAGCGACGCACTCGACAAGCTGCGCTCGCCAATGGGTCGCGTGACCGTGAATCCGCAGAGCCGTCTCGTCATGGTCTACGACACGCGTGAGGCGGCGGACCGGATGGGCAAGCTGCTCGCGCAGGAAAACGCTGTATCGACGCGTCAGGTGATGCTGCGCGTGCGTACGCTGCAGATCTCGCTGAACACGGGCAGTCAGGCGGGCGTGAATGCCGATGTCGTATTCAACTATATCCAGAACGGTCTGGCCAAGTATGCGGTGAGCTTCACGTCGCCGACGTCGCTCTCATCGGGCGGAGGTACGGTCGGCCTGTCAGTGCTGCAATCGAATGCGCCGTTCTCCGGCACGAACGCCGTCATCAATGCGCTGAACCAGTATGGCCGCACGGTGCAGGACAGCACGCAGACGAAAATGACGCTCAACGGCCTGCCGGTTTCCATCGCCTCATTCCAGAGCGACGACTATCTGCGCTCGACCACTCCATCTGCGGGGAGCCTCACGGCCACGTCCGGAGGCGTGCCGGGGCTCACGCCAGGAACCGTGACAACGGGTGACTTCGTCAACATCCTGCCGGCGGTCAACGACCATAACCAGATCATCCTCTCGTACTGGGCCGACAGTTCGAAGCTCAATGGCCCGTTCACGTCGGCCTCGGTCGGCTCTGGCCAGACACTGCAACAGATCCAGCTTGCACACACGACCGGCAGCAAGGAGGATCAGACGATCGCGCTGTCTGACGGCCAGACGGTGGTGCTCTACGGTCAGATGACGGACCTTGCAAACAGCACGACGAATGGCGGTATCGCGGGTATCACGGGTCTGTGGAACAGGTCGAAGACTTTTCAGGTGATCATGCTGACGGCTACGGTCGTCCCGTCGATGTGAGCGCGGGCATGCACATTACCGATCCACTGCCGCGTGACAGGAAGGCGCGCCTCGTCTTCGGGCTGGACTGGCGCGCGTATCCGGCGAAACAGATGCGCGCCGAGCGCCGCCGTTATGCCGACGACTTCGGTGCGACGCACTACGTCGAATACCGGAGCGGCAAGGACGTCATCGGCGGCTTTTGCGCACCTGAGACGGGTGAGATCAAAGGCGCGAGGCTTTACTCGGGTGCGGCGCGCATTGCGCAGCATGAACGCGTGAAGGGCAGGCCTGCCGCACTGGTCCTGCTGCAGGACGACCAGCGCGTGCATGTCGTCTTCGTGGTGCGCGGTGTCGTGCGCAGCGACGAAGTCCTGACCACCCCGAAGGCGCACGAAAGGCGTCTGGCCATCGAGCAGGAATGCCTGCGCCTTAACCTGACGCTGACGACGCTCGGTTCCGGCCAGGCCGTCGGAGACGTGGACGAGAGCTTCGGCGCTGCGGCGCTGCTTGACGATCGCAAGACTGGCCGCGTCGCGACGGTACCGGTCAACCTGCCGACACTCGTGCCGGTGCTGGTGATATTCACGGCCGTCGTTTTCGGTGGCATCCAGTTGCTCGACCTGTTGAATCCTTCCGCACCGCCTGCGCCGAAAGAGCCGTCGCTCGAAGACAGATATGCAGCGCTTGTGCGTCAGACCTTCGCCGCAAAGATGCCGCGCGCCAATCAACTGGCGCCAGCGCTTCTTTCTACCCTTGGCAATAGCGAATCCGTCGTGGCCGGCTGGGTCTTTGAGAAGGCTGTGTGCGCAACGCAGGGCTATTGCGCGCTGACCCTTCGCCGGTACGGCGGCAGTTTTGAGGACCTCCGCAAGGCGGCGCCAGAGGCGATGCGTCCGCTGCACTTTGACGCGGATGGTCTGCATGCCGGAGCACGCGGCCCCCAGATTCCAGACGTCGCTTTCGTGACGGGCAATGACCAGAAAGCCTGGCCGACCGAGCAGGGACTGATCGACGCTGTGCAGACGCCGCCGCAGAAGCTTTCTACCAAACCGTTCGAGCTGATCAGCTACGGCTACACGGTTCACATCGAACCGGCCACGCCCTTACTCGCGGTCCCGCCGGGCACAACTGGACCGCGGCCCGCGCAGATGATTCGCGTCGGTACCTGGGAGATCAACGGCTTTCGCTGGCAATCGCCGTTGCTCGCGAAGCTGCCATCCAACATGACGCTCGACTCCATGACCGTGGAGCTGAAGCTGAACGAACAGGGCGCAACCGGGAAGGCGAACAGCGGCGTAGGCGACCAAGGCGGAATCCATTTCACAGCGAAGGGCAAATATTATGTTCTCGACTAAACGGCTGACAGCGATTGCCAGTGCATTGACGCTGGTGTCCGGCGCTGCGCAGGCGCAACAGACAAAGCCGGCTGCGCCGCACATGCAGACGGTCAGCGTGCGCGAACCTTCAGCCACTCTCGACATGGGTACGCCCGTGTCGGCAGGCGCTGCACCGGCAAGCGGAGCGGCGACAGGCGGTTCGCTCGCCAGATCGACTCCAGTGGGCTTACAAGCGGCGGCCTCTCAACAGGTCTCGCAACCGGCAGCGCAGACGTTACCGGCCGGGACTGCGCCGCACCTGTCGATCGATGAGATCGACCAGATTACCCGTTCGAAGATCGCGCGCCAGCTTGCAGGCGATGGCGGGCTGCAGGGTACTGCAGTGACGCTCAGCGCGCCCGCCCCTGCAACCGTGCCCGCAACCGCGCCGGTCATCAGGGCGGCACCGCCGGCTTCCCGCACGGAACCGGTGCGCTTCGTTGGCGCTTTCAGCGATATGAGCGGTCCGTCGGTGCTTTACGAGTACCGCAAGGCCTCCTATCCCGCGCAAGTCGGCGCAAAGCTGCTCAATGGCTGGACCGTGAAGCGCGTTGATGGATTCGTCGTCACCGTCACGGATGGCAGACGTACCTGGACGGAAACCATCAGCGGCGGCACGGCCAATACGTCGGACAACGCGCAGCAATCCGGCAGGCCGACGCGAACGCTGAGTGATCTGGGTGGGCCGCTGCCTTCTTCCTTTCCTTTGACCGGTCAATAACGATGAGCCTGTTCAACGGTATTGAAAACGATGAGCCGTCTTCGCGCGGCATCCTTGGACGGTTCCGCGCGTTGTGCGCCGGGTTCACTGACGAATCCCCGGCGTCGATGCCTATCGCCGGTGCAGACGGCAAGGAGAACGCCGACCGCGAGCGGCGCTTCATGCGCAAGGGCAAGCCGGTCAAGGCAGAGCCTGTGGACACCAGGCCGGGCCAGCCGATGACGCTGGGCATGAGGCTGAGGATAGCGGAAGTCACCGACGTCGACGCCAATGAAAGCAACCCGCACGAGGCGGCTGGCGTTGATCCGGCACAGCCGGAAGCAACCGGGCGCCCGGCGCGAGTTGAGCCGGCGATTCATCACTCCACTGAAGCGCAACCGGCGGCTCCCAACTTTGCTGAAGCGACGCACGACGGTGGTTCCGAGTCAGCGATGGCGTCCAACACGTTGGAGCGTCCTGTTGCTGAGCCCGGCGAGCCGCGGGTCGGAGCGCACGACGTCTCACCACGGGCCCTGCCGCCGACAGAGTCCGCTGACGAGACGCAGGAGGTGCACGAGCTCCATGCGCAAGCGGACGTGGTCCCGCAGCAAACGGAGTTTCTGCCGTCTGGGCTGCCGCAACTGGTGGCCGCTGATGCACTGGGTTTCAAGCGCATTCTGAGTGATCGCGGCCAAGATGCGACGTTGCGCATCACGGATTCCGCACGCCGTGAGTTCGTGGCCGTCGAAGTACAGGCCGGGATGGCAATCGTCGTCACGACGCGGACATTTCATGAGTCCGCGCTTTACCCGACCTACGTGAAGGATCTCGAGCGCGCCGACATCAAGGTGCATGAGGAGATGATTGCGACGGACGCGGTGATTGCGGCGATCTACGCGCGCGAGCGCAACCGGTCGACGGCGATCATACCGGAGAGTTCGCGCGCCATCGGCACGTTCCGTGACGTGACCGAAGCCGCTCACACCTACGGGGCAGGCGATATCCACTACGAATACCGCGATTTCAACGACGATGTCGAAGTCCGGTTCCGTGTGAACGGTGACCTCTACACGTACCGCAAGCTTCCCAAGGCGCTGGTGCGTCGTGCGCTGTCGGCCTCCTATCAGGATCTCGTCGCGCGCAATACGAACTCGGGCGAGACGTTCCAGCCCACTGCGTCGCAGTCGGCCATGATCCCGCTCGTCGTGCAGTCAGATATCGTCAACATCCGCTGGCAGAGCTCACCGCTCGTAGGCGGCTTCGACGTCGGTCTGCGCCTGCTCGACGGCAACTTCCGGAACCTCAAGGTGCTGATGCCGGAACAGATGGGATTGCAGACGTCCCAATTGCGCATCGTCCAGGCGCTGGGCAACGTCAGCGGCGGGGTCACGGTCCTCACCGGCGAGACGGGGTCGGCCAAGTCCACGTTGCTGCGCGCAATGTCCTTCATGCTCGCGTCGCGCGACCTGCGCAAGCAGTTCGCGGTCAACGAGCCGTCCGAGTATCCGCAACCTTGGCTCTCGGACATTTCGATTCCCCGTCGTCCCGATGAGACCGATGAAGAAGCGAACCGTAAATGCGCTGAAGTTATCCGAACGCTAATGCGGATGGACCCTGACGATGTGACGGTCGGGGAGATACGGGATCGTGTTGTCGCAGGGCTCGTGGCGGAACTCGCACTCACCGGACATCCGGTGCGGACCACGCTTCACGCAGACAGCTTGATCGGTGCCTTCATGCGGCTTGCCGGGGGGCGCCTGCAGTTGCCGATGGACGAAGTGTCCTCAGAGAAGTTCATCAATGCTGTCGCGAACCAGAAACTGATCCCCTTGCTGTGCCCGCACTGCAAGGTGCCGGCACGTGACGTGATGTCCGCAGCGCAGATTGAAACGCTCGAACGCAAGTTCGGCCTGGACACATCGAAGATGGCGTGCCGCGACGAAGCCGGTTGCGAACACTGCCGCCTGAAGGGACTTTTCACGCGGGCAGGCAAGGTGGCGGCCGGCACGAAGGGGCAGACGCTTGCCATGGAAATCTTCCGGCCAACGATGGAGTTTCTCGACCGCGTCGCCGAACGCGACTGGCGCGGCGCGGAGCAGGTATGGCGATCGGCGCGCACGACCGGCTTTGACAGCGACGACATGACGGGCAAGACCATCTATGAGCACGCGCTCTACAAGGCGTCGCAAGGCATCATCGATCCGCGCTTCATCGACACGGCGATGCGTCCGTTTGACGAATACCGGATCTTCGCTGACCGCGACGGGAGGATGCCCTCGTGATCCGCAGACTGATTCATACGCTGTTCATGGCGCTGCCGCAGAAGGAGCGCATGCGCATCGCCAGATGGCGCTTCCAGAAGATGCGCGAGACCTTCTATCGCGAGACACGTCTGGACGTGGCGGCCAAGGGGCTGCGCAATCGTGAGACGCTGCTCGAGCGGCTGACGACTCTCGAAAAGCGTCATCGCTCGCGCAAGTGGCTGACGTGGCCAGTGTTCAATGCGGTTGCGAAGCGCATGGTCGCCGGCGATGACTTTGCTGCCGCGCTCAAGCCGTTCATCCCGAGCCAGGAACACGCGCTCCTTGATATTGCCGGTACGTCGACGCGCGAAGACGCTGCGGTGCGGGGGCTGGAACTCGCGGAAATGGCTGCGCGCGCCGAGGGGGTGCTCGCGTCGACGACATCGCTGGAGATGGCCTATCCGGCATTCCTGATCGTCTATCTGTACATGTTCTGCATGCTCTTCGGCGGAGAAATTTTCCCGGCGGTGGCGGACACGAAGCCGGTCGATCAATGGCTGCCAATGGGCCAGGCGCTTTATGCGATCGACACGTTCTGCTACGAGTACTGGTGGCTGAGCGGTGCGATCGCTGCAGGTCTTGTGTCGTTGTACTTCTGGACGCTCAAGCGCTGGACCGGACACTTCCGTAACCGCGTCGATGCATTGCCGCTGATGTGGCGTAACCGGCGCGACCTGCGTGCGGCCCTGCTGATCGTGTCGCTTGCAGGTCTCTTCGATTCGAACCTCGTCCTGCGTGCGGCGCTCGACCGTCTCGCAAAGACTGCCGACCCGTGGCTCCGGTGGCACATTGACCGCATGAACCGCCGGCTCACGCAGCGCCCCGATAAACCGATGCTGGCGCTCGATACCGGCATCTTCTCCGAGGTGGTGATCGACACGATCACCGACGCAGCCGGTCGCGACCAGTTCGTCCAGGCCATCAAGAGTCTCGGCCGCAATTCGCTGGATCGCGTCGTCGCCACTGTGCGCCGCAATGCACGCATCACGCATTACGTTCTGCTCGGCTTCGCCGTCACGCTGTTTTTTGTGCTGGGCATCGGATCGTACGCTGCGACCGGCGCTGCGAGCTTCGATTCTTCCCCGACTACATCCGCTGTATCCAATTGACTGAGGTTAGAAAAATGAACAGGAACCCGATACAGAATCAGACCCAGGAACAACGCAAGGCAGCGATCCTGCGCATGGGCCGCCGGCGCCGGCAGTCCGGCGAACTTTCGATCATCGAAGGCGCAGCCGTCATGGCGGGTGCCGCGCTGCTCGCACTCATCGTTTATGAGGGCCGCAGCTTCGTGATGGATCGTATCCACGCGCACCAGTTCAAAAGCGAGTCCCAACTCTTCCGTAGCGGTATTCAGGACGCGACGGCGAGCGACACTGATTTTTCCGCTGAATCGCTGCTCACGCTCGCGCAGAATCACGCGTTCGATTCGGCAGGTAGCCGGGTGAACAAGACGTCCGGCACGCTGACCGGTATCTTCGGTGGCTCGGTGACAGCCGCGACCGCCACCATCGCAACGACGGACGATGCAATGGTGCTGACCTATCCGGTTCCGGCGACGGTCTGTTCGCTCGCGGTGGGCGCTGTGGCGGGCGCCTATACCAAGGTGACCGTCAATGGGACGACCGTCTCCGATCCCAACACGGCCTTTAGCCAATCGACTGCGGGGACGGCGTGCAGTTCGAGTGGTGCGACGGCGAGCATCGCGATGTACGCGACGCACAACAACTAAGGGTCGTCGCCCATGTTCAGCATCGTTGAGATGGTGGTCGTGCTGGTGGCCGCTGCGCTGATGACGACGGTGGCGATCAAGGAAGACGCAGCGAAGCGGCGCTCGCAGGTCATGACGGCCGAAGGCCAGAACGAGGCGGTCATCAACTCGGCGTTATCTGACTGGGTGACTAACCGCTACGCGACGCTGACTGCTGGCGGGCCCGTCGCTGTGGTCGCCAACCCACCGACGCTTGATGATCTTTTTACGCAGGGGAACCTGAAACAGCCCCACGCGCCGGGGCCGTTCTGGGGCGGGGCATACGTGATCAGCATGAGTGTGGGGCCCGCAACGTGTACGGCCAGCGCCGGCGACTGCCACGTCACGTACGTCATGTATCCGTCGAAGCCGCTCACGCGCGGCGGAGTACCGGATGTCGTCGGCGCGTCGCAGATTGCGCAGGCTGGCGGCAATTCGTTCGGGTACTCGAAAGCGCAGAACGCGGGAACGATCACTGGCCTGAACGGTGCGTGGACCGCGACAAATCCGCTGGGCAATGTCGCGGCCGCCATTCTCGCGACCAATGGGCCAGCCTCGGACGGCAACTCGGTCTATATCCGGCGTGACGGCGCGCTGACGTGGACTGGCGATCAGAACGTCAATCACGTGAGCCTGCACAACGTTCACGATCTGGATGCCGAGGGGACGATCAGCGCTGCGAATGTTGGTGCGACGGGCGCTGTGGCCGCAAGCGGTGCGGTAGCCGCTGGCACGAGTGTCACCGCCGGTACAACGATCGGGATGGGCAGCGTTGGCTGGCCACGAACCGCTTGCCCGGCGGTGAATGCCATGGCCGGGGCAAGCGACGGGTCGGGGCTGATGCTGTCGTGCCAGAACCTGTCGGGCGTTCTGCAATGGATGCCCATTGGCGGGCAAAAGCTCTGGTATGGCTACACCGCCATTCCCAACGGGAACGGTACGTTCGTGCCCAGTCCAGTGTGTCCCGCGGGTGGGACGCCGGGGATCGTCGTGTCAGGACAGAGCACCTACACCGACCCGACCGCCTCGATCCATTACAGGGTCGACGGTACGGGGCCGTGGACGGTTTATATCGTGGACGGGAGCCCAGGCGACAGCACCTTCATCCCCGGCAGCGCGGTTGCGACGACATATTGTGCTTATTAAGGAAAAGGGATGAATCTCACAAAGATTATCGTCAGGATAGCGCTTGTAGTATCCGCGGCGCTCGGGAGCCACGCTGCGATGGCAGGACCGGTCAGGTGTTCGGTCAACAATCAGGACTCAACGTGCGTCGGTCACATCACAACGGCCTGGCAGACTGCACCGACGTGTCCGACAGATGCCGGGTGGACGACCATTGCTGCGGCGCGGTGGATCGGTTCGCAATACACCGCTCCGCAGTGCAACTTTCAGGTAAAGCCGACCTGTCCTACGGGGTACGACCAGACGTCGGCGCCTGCATGGAACGGTTCGAGCTGGTCTGCGCCAGGTTGCTCACTTCCGCCCTTTACTCCGCCTCCCACACAAACGCCCGATCCGGCTAGTACCTGTAACGCCTACGCTGCGTCTATGGGATATCCAGAGAACTGGACCCACGCGGATGGGGTTCCAGACCCAAGAATGGGCACTGAGTTTGCAAACGAGACCACGAACCAAGCCTGGGGTCAAGGTGGCCTGATCACGACGGTAATTTGCGGCGCGAACAATGGAGTCATCACTTATTGGGCCGTACTGACGGCCACCGGAGGTGACGGTGGCTAGTGTGTGATCGCTGAAGACGCTACACCGACCCAACAAAAAGCGCCCACTGGGGCGCTTTTTGCTATCGGAACCTTTTGGCTAGCTACGAGGTTTACCGTCATGAATGTGAATAACGACGACCGCTCATTCGCGGGGTCAAGAACGATGTCGCCGCGAGGCGGCTTACGACACGGGCTTCAGCGGGGCGGAAGCTGACGAGAAACCCGCGCCAAATGAAAAAAGCCCCATGCCTTAAACATGGGGCTTTTGATGCAGCATTCAAACCATTATGACCCGGTCGTGAAACTCCAGCTTTGGCTGACGGGCGTGCCGTCCCGCTGGCCGGAAAATGAGGCCTTATAGACGGTATTGGCCGCAAGCGGAGCAAGTGGCAGCAGGAATACGACGCCAGCCGCAAGCCCGTTATTAACGTCCGCCGTTGCTCCCGTCGATCCGGTCATTGCCGCCGAGGGAACGATGATCCGCGCTGGTACGACTGAACCATCCGGCCCTGTCAGCGTGAAGCTACTGACTGTCAACTCGTCACCGGCACTGGCTGCGTTCACTCGCACCATTACCGGACGGCCGGGCGATGCGAGATCCGGCGCAGGATTCGGACTTTCCGCAGCCATTGCACGCGCAACATTCGTTTCGTTCGAAATCGGAGAATGCGCTATTGCCGTGCTAGTTATCTGCTGGCCACCAGCACCATAGAACCCATTGTCGATCGGAGTGCCCACTACATCGGTCGTTTCACCGAAGTCGAGCACGCAACCATAGGTTCCCTGTACAGCGGTACCCTGTGCCGCAAGCGTCTGGATGCCCACGCCAACCGTTTCTTGCGTGGACGTCGCTCCTTGCAGGTGATACACGGAACTGAGGTATCGACCGAGACAGTCTGCGCCGTTTGCGGCAGGCGTCGCAAGATCCAGCCCTACGGCCGCGTTTTCGCCGATCCATTCGGTTGCAGGAACACCGGCCTTGCGGGCGCGGCTCAATGGCGTTGCTTCGTAGTAGTTCGCAAACGTCGAGACTTCGTTATGTGTAACGCTAGTGATGTTTGCATTCGCGAAGTTAGTGACGAGATATAGCGCATGCGCGTCCGCAGACGTGTCGAGTATCGAATCCTGTTTCAGTAGACCTACGCCCATTGCCGAACGATAAGCGTTCAGTTGCGTGAAGACGGTCGCCTGAGCCGTGCCGTTCGCATAGCTCGCCGTCGGCACGGAAGTTTGCAGATTTCCTGCGCTCGACGGCGTCGTAGCCGGGGTTGTCGAACTGCCGGTGGTGGTGTCACTGCCGCCGCCGCCACCACACGCCGAAAGGGCGAGAGCGGCTGCAAGCGAAACGGCGGTCAGTGCTGAAATGTTCTTCTTCATTATTGAGAATCCTTGGATTTGTTGTTGGCCGCGCCCCTTGCACGACCTTGATTCCATGTTATCGACGCCGCGCGAAAGTCAAGTCGCCGCGCCACTGCGGCGTTTCCTGCCTCGATTCCGCATAAATGCTCATGTCCAGCGCGTCGGCATTCTAGATTTAACGGAAATCATTTGTAAGTCTTGAGCCGGGCGGCTTCAGGAAACGAAAAACCCGTCTCGCGACGGGTCCGGGCCGCTCGTTCATTGGCGACGGCTAGTTCGTCTTGCGTCGCCGCCGGTGGAAAATGCGTAGGCCGATGAATACGGCTACAAGCATTGCGCCCGTTGCTTCCGGCATCGCCATTGCAAGCCCGGGAACCAGGGGGCATCCCATATAGAGGCAGAAAAAGACAACGGCGACCCGGCCAAACCACGGTGCACTGACCAAGGAGAGAAGGCCCGAAGGCTGGCGACTCGCCCATTCCTTGTATCCCTCGTTGGTCCTCTCGAGATCGAAGCCAGCGGCGTCGACGGCACGTTCGCTCTGATAAAAGCGCTCGTAGCGTTCAAAACGACCGTCGCCGCGGCCGTCGAGCCACGCGGCATTACTCTCCGGCACGAGATAGTCGAAGTCTTCCATGGCCCTCTTCATCAATGGACGCGTCCGGCATGCCAGGCGACGGCGCCGACAGCATCGGCTATCACGTTTCCGTCGGTCTCGGAATGGAACGTACCGGTTTCGGGATTCTGCCAGCCGAACTGAGCCTTGCCGTCCGCGCTGAAGATGACGAGCCCGGCTGGCAGTTCCGGTGTGGCCGGGTGATCAGGCGTCACGTGTTCTCCTCCTTTTTCTTGCGCGCGGCGCGCTTTCTCTCGTTGAGTTGCTGCAGGCATGCCGGGCAGGCGAACCGGTTATGCACCTCGATCTTCGTGTCGTTGTTCGAGACAACATAGTGCGTGGTACAGGAACGGCAGGGCGCGACGGTCAGTCGGGTGTCGGCGCCCATCGAGCGGGTCAGGTTCCAGCCGCGATCGGCAGAGATGAGCCGGCTTTCAAACAGGCGCGCATAGATATCGTTCGTCGCAATGAGCGCCTCGGGTGCGTTTGCATCCATCGCAATCGCCGACCGATACAGCCACATATAGGTTGTGGCGTGCAGGCGGTGAAATGGACTCTCGACGAACCAGGGCAGTGACGTGGCGACGTTTCCGCATGGCGAGCTTCTGCCATGGATCTTCTGGTACAGCGTTCGCATCTGGTGCTGGTTCAACTGGAAGAGCGTCGAGGCTGTCGAGGCGCGCAGGCCATGCGCCATCATGGCGGCCGCGAAAATTTCATTGGTAGCCCGTCCCAGCCGCAACCCGCTCCAGTCGGCCCTGATCGGCAACTCGCCCGCGCGCGCCGGCGACGTGCGCATGATCAGATGCGCAATCATTTCATCGGTCAGGCTGCTTGCTGCAAACTCGTACCAGAAGGTGGGACTGTTAAAGCGCCAGCGGAACAGCGGCAGGCCTTGCATGCCACCCAGTGCGAGATTGAGCTTGTACTGGGGAACCGACCTGAGATATGTCGCCAGTTCCGTCGTGATCCCGAGCAGCGGCGCACACAGCACGCTCATGTTCAGCACCTGCGTGACCAGATTCAGAAAGGCGACATTCTGATGGTTGACTGCATACAGGGACAGGTGATCGAGCGGCGGAGTCTTGCGACGCAGGATGTCAACGGCCACGGTCGTCGGCGTCTGGTCGACAAAACAACGCCAGTCTTCGACGGATTGCAGCGTGGGCTCGACCATCAGGAAAGGCGTGCGCAGCAGGTTGCGCAATGAGGCGTGATTCAGTTTGAGCTGGTCGATCTCCTCGCGAGAAATGTTCAGAACCTCGCTGAAGCGGCTGTCGTGCCGCAACATCAGCTTCAGGTGGTCGACCAGGTTGAAATTCGTCACCTGGATGACTTCGTTCAGCCAGTCCGGGACGTAGAGCCGCTCGACGGCGCGGTAGTTGTCTTTATTTTCCATCGCTTATTTCTTTTTCTCTCTTATATCCAGCGGCCGACAATCAGGCTGCGCGTGCAGCGGCTTGCAGCTCTCCGTGAAACTTGCCAACGAGTTCGGCGAGGGCGGTGAACAGACCGGTGAAGGCCTTATGCGCGCCCTCTGCCGTGACCAGAAGCTGGGCGCTGTGGTAGTCCTGCATGAAATCGCCGAACTTCTGGAGCAACCCCTTGATCTTCTTCTCAAGCAACTCCTGCGCTTCGATCTTCGCGGCCTCCGCGTCCCGTCGTTGCTCGAGCGTGGCCACCTCTGCCCGCATTGCATCGGCCCTGGCACGGGCTTCGTTGAAATCGCTCATCGCGTTCTGCGTCGCTTCCTGAAGATTCTTGATGTGTTCAGGCAGCGTCGGCACAGCGACTTCTTTCGTCTGCACTTTTTCCGACGCTTCGCGCAGTTCGTTCGTCCGGGTGTTTAGTTCGCGCTCGGTGTTGGCAAGCTGGTTCTGCAGGACACTCAGCATCCGTTGTGCTTCGGCGAGTTCAACGAGCGTGCCGCTCGCGTTCTTCTTCTCCTGCTCGATCTGCCGTTGCAGGCGCTTGGCTTCCTCAGTCAGGCGGTCCCGGTCGGATTTCGTGTCGTCAAGCTCGCCGGCGATATCGGACAGCTGGTTGGTCACGAGGTCAAGTCGGGTGTTCTTTTCCGCAATCTGATCTCGAAAATCGCTGATGAGCTTCTTGATTTCCCTTTTGCTTAGCTCAGGGTTCTCCTTCCTCGCTTCGATGACCATCTCAATGATGTCGTCACCGATGTCGTTGCTGATCAGGGCCTGCATGTCGGTGAGCTCAAGGTATTGCACGGCGCCAGCATTTGAGCTGAACTTTTCGTAGGAGCGGATGTAGAGGTCCACCCATGAACGGGAGCGTCGGAAAGCATGCTGAAGGTAGCGGTAGACGAGTTCCTTTGCCAGGCTCCGGGACTTCGGCGTATCCCCGAGGCGCCTGACAAAATCGTTCTGCACGGCAATCATGATATGGGCAAAGTTGCCGCCGATACGCATATGCTCCCCAAGGATCTTGCGGGTCGAGTGCGCGACTTCTTCGCTTTCGGCCACAATAGAGGCGATGAGGGCTTCATCCAGCTGGCCGGCAAAGAACTGCCGCGCGGCCTGACTGAGTTCGCTCTGGTTAGGGATATGCACGAAGGTGGGAGGCAACGACTCTTCCAGCGCATCAGATCCGTCTGCACCGCCTGCTTCGAGGCGGGTCGGATCGAACTCGTCGTTGTTGACTTTCTTCAGGTCCTTGCTGTTGCTCATTATGGGTCTGTCCTTGCTCATTGCTTGAGAAGCCGGTTCGCAGGAGGTGTTGCGCGCGCGAAGCCGACGGAAGTTTGTCGGTGACGCTATGCGTTCGCGGGCGCCTGGTGGTGGCCCGGCCCGCGATACGCGTCGATCAGTCTTTTGACTTCGCTACGCGGAAGGTGCGGGTCAGCTTTTTTGGCTTCCACGATGAAGGCGACGAGTTCATCGCTCGCACCGTTGAGCAGGCCCATATCGGTCAGGCGGAGGTGCTGGATGGCTTCGGGGTTGGTTCCGAACCGTTGGTGGCACCGGATATAGAGCCTGGCGCTGGAGCGGGACAGGTTCAACTCGCGTTCAATGACGCCGAATGCGCAGTTGGTGGCATGCTGGCGCACCGCAGGCGTGTCGCCCAGATTTTGCGTCCAGTCTTGCTGGAGACGTTGCACGAGGTCGGCGACCGCCTTTGCGGTCGTCTGAGGCCCGGCCGGAGAGCGGTCCTCGAAAGAGTTTTTAACGTTTTTCATTGTTTGGTTTCCGTGTGGCGGGACACTGCATTCCGACCTTCCTGATGTGCGGTTAAGCACTCATCCCCTGGCCAGAATACGCTTCGTTTTCTGCCTGCTTCGCCCGAAAGACGCACAACTAAATGCAGCTTTCGTGACAAACCGGGTAGTTGTTGCCGAAGCAATCGTGGAATCGGCAAAGATTTCATAATCTTTAGAAATATCTCGCTTTTTTGTTAGGGTTTACTCTCAGTTAGGCGGATCTCATGACGTTTATGCGATGCGCATGAATCGCAGCGTCGTCTGTTACAGCCACCGCCTGAATGGCGCGCCACGCGTGATGCACGTTCACAGGGAGACTACCGTTCGCGTCGTGGCGAATCTTGCGGGCTCGCAGCCATTGATGCAGGTCTGCGCGACGAATGAGATTGGCGGGGAGGGCGGCCGAAACTTCGCACCGGTCACTGGCGAATACACCCAGACCTTCGACCGGCCACATACGCGGCAGGACACCCCGCAGGAAACCCACCTTGGACCGGTTCTGGCGAAGCGGCGAGCGGCGTGTTTCGCGTTGGCCATCGACACCGACGCGCACAACGGTTTCCGCGTCTGCGCCGGGAAGGATGCTGCCTGCCCAGTTCTTGGTTTCGATTACGAAGATGCCGAAGGGCGTGATCGCGAGATGATCCAATTCTGCCGTCGGAAACTCGGTCCCGGGCGCGTGGTTGAGGAGCAGGGCGCCCGGGTGGAGATAGAAGTTCTCGCCGCACAGCCATTGCAGCGCGGAGCGAAGATCCGCCTGCACGCGAGCCTCGCCTTCGTCGCCGCTTTTCTGGTTGCGCGTGGCGGGTGGATTGCTGGAGTTCGGTTTGCGTTGGCGCGTGAGTGCCCGCCAGGCGAATACGCAACCAGATACGAGAAGGATATACGTCAGCATCGTGGGAACCTCGTTGAGTGGAGATGAGTTCCAGTCTGCCGCGTAATTTTCGAAGTCAAGTCGTCGCGGAATTGACGCACAAACATCGAAGCTTTCTTCTCGCCTTCATTCAATCCCGAAAAGCTATATGGTTTAGTCGAGCTTTCCGGGTTAAGCCCGTCAGCCGGCTGACGAAACTCGCTATCGACCAATAGCCGGGACACCATGCTGCTTTTAAGCTGCACGAGTTTCTTGAGCATTCAGATCTCTTGCGGGGATCGGTCGCGGTAATCTAGGCTCATCCCCGCGTCGTCCCCGACGCATCGACATGCGTGACGGTAGTCGCGCGTCTGCACTGCATTCCCCTCATCTTTTCTTCTGCGCTGGTGTTCTCGTACGGGCCTTTCCCGGGTTCCTTCGAAAGCGCCTCGCGCCGAGTTTCCTTGCTCGTCCCGAGCATCGAAACCACCGGACGTTGTCCGGACATTCCCTTGTGCGTGAATTTTTCTGGAGAGAAAAATGCTGAAAGTTCTGTTCAACGGTGCCTTGAAGGCGCCGGGCAAGCTGGTCGCCCTCTGTCTGGTCGCCTACCTCGCTACCATTTCGTTTGTGGTCTCGGGCTTACTCATGTTGCTCGCCGCTCGCTGGGTCTACACGGCGATGATGAAGAAGGCCAAGGCAATTGAAACTGCCGAAGCCGAAGCCGAAGCTGAAGCCGCACGCATCGAGACCGAAAAACTCGCTGCTGCTGCCAGAGCTGCTGACGCCGCGAAGGCTCGCACCGCTGCCGTTGCACACGCAACTGCGGCTGCGAACGACCCGGCTGCCAAACCGGCACCGATGAAGCATTACGCAAAATCGGCCGTCGTTGTTCCGTTCAAAACCGGTACCCAATAAGCGGGTGCTCTAACCACCTACCGTCGCCCTGGGCTTATGCCCTCGGTGACGGCACCTCAACCCATGCCGGGAATCCATTCCCGGTTACGGGTCATGGGATTGCCGGCGCGACAACGGAGCAATCCATGGAAACGCATGTGGCTGCCTGGCAGCTGGACATGTTCGGCGATTCATCGCCTGTTGTCGTGACCCCTCCCAAGCCTGATCCGCTGCTCGATCCGCAGTTCTGGAGCGATGAGGTGCGCGCAAAGATGGTCGATGCGCTCATCTCGTTCGCAAGCGACAGTCGTCGCGGCGATAACATGCCCGATTCGCTGATGGATTGCGCGGACCTGTTGTCCGACCGTCTACGCAACCGCAAGATCGACGTCGACGACTACCGCGCGACCCTGGGCTGGATCATGAGGTATTGGGATGGCGCGCTGCCCTATGTCTATGTGTGCAAAGTCAACGGCGTTGACCCGGAGATTCTGCAGGACGTAATACTGGGCACGCCCCTGCTTCTGCGCGATCTGCACGAAGTCCGGCGCATGTGCTTTGGTACGCTGCTATAGGAGCTGGCATGGCAAACACTGGATCACTCCTTACCCGCGTACTCGCGGACCTTTTCCCCGGCAAGTCCGTGGCCCAACCCATCTCACCATCACCCGAGGCCAGCGCACCGGCCGCACCCGTCCAGACGCCTGCGCCTCACCCGACCGGTGGCGTCGGTGTACCGCACGAGATAGGACAGGGAGCGGCAAACGAAACCGTGGTGACGATCGGTGACACGCCGCATCTGTTCGTCGACGAGGGCGATCACATTGTTGAGTTCGTCCCCGCTTTCGATGACCACACCGAGGAAACCGAGTTCGGACTGAAGATCGTGCCGGATCTCGCTCCCCACTGGTCACAGGTGGCTTCCCATCGTTGCGCACTGAAGGACGCGATCGTGACCGCGATTCGTGGGGGCAGCACATCGCCCGCTATCCCGAAGTCGGAGCCACGTGAGACGAATGACGCGCCGACGCCTGAAGCTGGGCTTGCTGCTTCGCACGTGAGTGGCGATGAGGACCGGCCCGCACGCGGCAGCGTCACGCGCGCTCGAACGCGAGGGGAGTCGAATGACGCCGCGGTGACGGGTCGCATCCTGTCATGGGGGGAAGAGCGGTTCCCGGATCGAAACAAGCCGGGGCGCTTTTACAAGTCATTCGCCATGCACATCGACACGACAACGGGCGAGCGAACGCTTCAGGGTGAGGGCCTCAAGGAAGCAATTGCGGAATGTCGCTGCGTCGTCGGTGATGTTGTTTCGGTGCGGCGCCTGCGCAAGATCAAGGTCCCGGCAATCCGAAGCGATGGCAGTCCGGCCATGGTCGAAGGCAAACAGCTCATGTGGGACAAGTGGCTATGGTCAATTACTAAGTAGAGGAAATCAGAATGGCATCTGTCAATAAGGTAATTCTCGTCGGAAACCTCGGGGCGGACCCCGAAGTTCGCTATCTTCCAAGCGGCGACGCAGTGGCAAACATCCGTCTTGCGACGACCGATCGCTACAAGGACAAGGCGTCAGGCGAGATGAAGGAAGCCACCGAGTGGCACCGGGTCTCGTTCTTCGGGCGCCTCGCCGAAATCGTGTCGGAGTATCTGAAGAAGGGCTCGTCGGTGTACATCGAAGGGCGCATCCGCACGCGCAAGTGGCAGGCGCAGGACGGCACCGATCGTTACTCGACCGAGATCGTCGCGGAACAGATGCAGATGCTCGGCGGCCGCAGCAGTGGCGACAGCGGTGACTTCGAACAGCGTGGCGGCTCGCGGGCTGGCCGGCCCGCGCCTGCCTCGCGTTCCAATGATTCGCGTGCGCCGGACAATATTGGCACCCGCGCGCAACCTCCGCAGCCGTCTCATGGCGGTGGTGGTGCTCCGCGTGGCGGCGGCTTCGATGAAATGGATGATGATATTCCGTTCCAACCGGCGTACCCGCGCGCAGCATGGTCCGCAAGCTGATCCCGGAAAGGCTCACCGTTTTGCCGATTCTGCTCCCGTAACACCTCACCTTCGCACCGACACGCCTTCGGGCGTGTCGTGCGACGGATCTTCTGCAACGGCCGTTCGCGCCTGTCTTCCTTCTCTATCCAGCCAGCACATCTGCTGAAAAAAGCCGCCCGCCATTGCGCCGACAGCTTTTTTGAGCATGCGTTCTTACGCCTGTCTCAGGCACCGACCTAACCCACTTCCGCAAAGGAGAGTGACTTATGAGTTTGAATGGAAGGGAACTCACGCCCGAGCAGTACGCGTGGCTACAGCGCAAGCTGAAGGAGTTCACGCGCTCCCCGGAGCAATGGATCTCGTTACTCGTGACCTATGGCGTGCCTGCTGACCGTCTGACGGGCAAGGCGTGTGCATGTCCCGTCTGTGGCGGCGACGATCGGTTCACCTACGACAACAAGCGTGGGCGAGGCGACTGGGTGTGCCGCCATTGCAACAACGGCGATGTGATGGCGGGCGACGGCCTTCAGTTGATCACACGCGTCAACCGGATAGGGCTGTACCGGCTGATGCGTGAGATTGACGGTGGTCCTGCGCCGCGGGCAATCCGTATGGCTGGAACTGCTGAGCCACCAAAGCCGAAACGTAAGGCAAGCCCGGGGTTCACTGCCCGGCGTCTGAGCTCGATGTGGGATGCTGCAAAACCACTGTCGGCGGGCGACCTTGTGATGCGTTATCTGGGCGCCCGCGTTCCCGGCTTGTGTGTTGCACCGTCGCCGGCGCTGCGACTCGGCATGCTCGAGTACCGGCACGAGAAGAAGGTTATCGGCAACTGGCCAGGCATTCTCGCGCGGTTCGAATTGCCCGATGGACGTCTGGGTACGCTGCACCGGACATTTCTTGAACGATCGACGCCCGCAAAGGCGCAGATCGTGTCGGCCGACGGCGAAATCCTCGACCCGAAACTCAACGACATGACGCTCAATCCGCTTGCGGGCGGAGCAGTGCGTCTGATGGAGCCAGTCAATGGCGAAATCGGTGTCGCCGAGGGGCTCGAGACGGCCTGTGCTGCGCACATGCTGTTTGATGTGCCGACGTGGTACTGCCTGAACATCGGTCTACTGCGTCAGTTCGTTGTGCCGGAAGGTCTGGGTATCCGCGTCGTGCACATCTTCGTTGACTTCGACGCGGTCGATCCAAAGACCGGCAAGTCGGTCGGCGTTGCGGGTGGCGTCGAGCTCGCGAAGCGTCTGAGAGCCGAAGAGTTCACGGCCATCGTTCACCGGCCGCGTGTACGCGGAACCGACTTCGCTGACGAGTGGGTTGCACGGTGCGCGAATGCCGTGCCGTCGATGGAGACTCGTCGCGGCGTTGCGGAAGCTGCGCACCTTGCAGCGCTCGTCTGAACCATTGCAGTAGGCGCGGCTTTAGCCGCTCATCTTTTATCTCGCCCGGCGGGGATTTTCCCCGCCGGGGAATGTCACGTCGGGCTATTTTTCTGGAAAAGAAAATGCGCTCGTTTCAAGTACTCGTCGGTGGTTTTGCGATCGTTGCCACGAACGGTGCCGAAGGCGGCCGTCAGCCGGTTGCCAAGTCAGAAGCAGTGACGTTCGATGTGATTGCCAGGAAGGCAGCAGGCAATACGCAATACGCCAGCCGCGATCAGACATTTACCGAGGCGTGGGATTTCTGCACACGCCGTCTTGCTATCGTTGCAGCCAAGCGGCCGCATTGATACGTTGGAAAAGAAAGCGGCTCCCCCGGAAAGGGGAGCCGCTTTTTTTTTTCGTCTGCGCGTTCTGTTCGTTTTTTTAGGATTTCAGGATGGTCAGGCAAATTGCGACAACGATAGCGAAAACCTTCCACAGCCGCCAGATTTCGCTCGACCACACCGCGCCAGCCGCGCCAGTGAGTAGCAGCACGACGCACAGATCCATGTCCACCACGTGCTTGCTCGCGAGCATCGCGGCGAACCACCACAGGGCGACCGACGCAACAAAGATGATCCCGCGGCGTGCGAAGAACGGCAGCGCCATGAACTTGCTGTAATACGAAGTCGACCAATCGATAGGGCCCATTACTCAGCACCCTTCTTCCGGTTCGTGTACCACACGAGCACATCGTAGCTGTACCAGCCCGCAACGCAGGTAGCCGCAGCCGTCGCGAAAAACAGCCACGTACGCGGTTCGCTGAGCGGCAGGCCGCCGCGCACGATTTCGATCAGTTCCAGCATACAACCTCCAGTTATTGTTGCACCGGTGCAAGGCGCCCCCGCGCCATGAACACTGCTGCCATAACCCATTTTCGCATCCCCACACAGAAGTCAAGTCAGCCAAGGAACGCTGCGAACTGGTCGGCAATATCCTCGACGTCGTGCGACTCTTCGGCCGTCGCTCCGTTGACCGGTTGTTCCGCTCTGTAACCGACCGGTTGCTTGACGTCGCTCAATGATTCTGTCGGGGCAGGCGTCGAAGCAGAAGGCAAGCGTGACCCTGGTGTATCGGAAGCCTCAGGCATAGCGACCGGCCGGCTGTCGGACACGCCCGCGCCCTGAAGCGCGGACTCAGCGAGCAGTCTAAGGATCGTTGCACGCTGGCGCGCTGAGCTGGCCGCGCTCAATCGCGCGTACAGTGCCGGCGTGGTCACCTCGTCGATGACTAGCTTCATCCTGAATTTTTCGTTCATGCTTTAGCGGTGGCCGTGCGTTCGCGGGTGAGCCCCGCCTCGCCAACGATCAGGAAGCCTTTGACGTTCGCCGTGCAGGGCGTCTCGATCACTTCAAGTGTGACCCGCGGGAACGCTTTGCGGATGACCGGGGCGTACAGAGCGCCGCCGCCGCCCGAAAGGATGAGGGACCGCACGTTGGTGAGCTGGCCGACGTTGTTTTGCATTTCCTTGACGACGCCTGCGATGACCGGCTGCGACTGTTCAAGATAACCGTCCAGGTTGATGTTGTTTCCGTAGAAGAAGAACGGCTTGCGTTCACGCAATGCCTTGTCGATGAGTTCGATGTCTTCGACCTGTTCGTCCTGGTCGCGCGAGATCAGCGCCGCGATGCGCTGGTAGATCTGTGAAGCACCGCCCGGGATGCCGTCGCTGCGCTTGTCGTCCATCGTGAAGCCGTTCGCATAAACCCAGTCGGTCGTGAAATAGCCGACGTCGACGACAAGGTGAGCGCTGTCACGTCCGAACTCGCTTTGCCGGTTGGTGGATGCGGCGACGAGCGAGCCGAGTGGTTGTGGGATGACCACCACCTTGTCGACGCTGACGCGTCCCGCGCCGAAGTCGAGGGTGCCCGTGAAGCGGTCTCGCAATGCGCTCGAGTACTTGCTCATGTTGTGTACGGGCAGGCCAAGAACGAGCCGTTCGATGTGCGTCACACCCGCGAAGTGGATCGCGCCAGCAAGAAGCGCAGCGTAGTTGTCGGACAGCACGAAGTCGTTGGACAGTGCGCGCCCGGTATTGCCATAGGCTGCGGTAAGCGATACGTCGGGGCCGACTTCGTATTCGATCTGCTCGATGACGACAGTTGCGACCTTGCGAGACGCGAGCACGCTATCACCGTAACCCGAGAGGGCGCGGCTGGCAGCGAGTGGCGCGAGAGACGGGAACATGCCCGTGGCGATGGTGCCGCTTGCCGCACGGTGAGCGTGTTTCGTGTTGCCGTAACCGACGTCGACAGCGAAGACAGAAGTTTTCAAGTTGACTCCGTTTTTCCAAAATGAAAGGCAAAGTGACACTTTGGATGGCTCGTACAGGTTTGCTCGGCGAAAAGTGTCACTTGAGTGCCACTTTGAACGGCCTGATCGCGATTGCTTCGAGCAAAGTGGCACTCATGTGTCACTTCAACCTCGTTTGAGTCTATCGAGCGCCCATCAAAGTCAAGTCAACAAAAGCCAGCGGGTTCTGCGCAGCTTTCGGGCGGTGCATGTGTTCAATTCGCCTCTATCCTTGGTTCACCTACCGCGTCGATGACGCATCGAATCAGAGTGCAAGGCACTCGCACGTCCATATCCCCAGGCCCGCAACGGGCCAGAAACAGGCAAGTGACCGGGCCGCACAATGAAGCGGCCTTTTTCTGAAGTAAATCAAGTCCACGATGGTCCACCATGAGGACCCCCGGACAGTGCGATATCCATACGATTGGCGGCGGTTTGCCGCGATGTGACGCAATGAGGACATGTGGAGAGGCCGGACACCGGACACTTTTCGCATGCTCATCTGCGTTTGCACACGCCCTTTCAGCAATAGCTGGGTGTGCTCACGAAGCCCGATACACCGCGGCGGAGATGAGCGACTTGGGGGCGGGGGAAGTCTTGCGGGCCGGTAGAGACCGGAGCGCCGCGATTCCCTGACGGAAGAGGACACGGCGTACCGCGGCCGTACAAGAACGCGTAACGGGTTTTGCCCGGCATGAGCACGAAGTTGAACAACTGTAGTGCTGGCAGGGTAGCCACGAAGCTGCACGGCGCGGGAATCCTCCGCGCAGCGCGTCGGCAGGGATGCCTCGCGCGGAACACATCGGTAGCGGATTGCGCGAAGCGCGACCCCTGCCGACAGGCGGCAGGTTGGACGGTCGGAATGCATGCTCTTCCCATGCGTCTGGTCGATCGGATGGAATCGCTAAAGGACAGGAAGGCAGGACCCACGCGACGGGGACACGGCGCAGCCGCGACAGTGGCGGCAACAAAAGGGCAAACCCGGGCGGTCGGTAACGGCATCAGGTAGGGATGCTGCGACCATCGGGTCGGATGTGATGGCACCGAGGCAGCGCGGCAGCGTTGCAAGGGATTTCGGATGGCTGCAATTCTCAATGTAAGAGCAATCGTCAATAGCTACGGTTTTGGTCCCGAGTTCCGGGATGCGCTGCTCGCGCTCTTCGACACGCACGTCGCGCAGATCCACAGCACCACCCGGATCAGCCATAAGGCGCTGTCGGTCAAGACGCAGGAACGGCGGGCGACCGGGCTATGCAAGTCGTTCAGGGAGTTGCGGGAGAACGGCTATGCGCTGCAGACACCGTGGTCTCTCAAACACAAGCACATCGGTTTTCTCGTCAGGCACTGGGTCGCTGACGGCCAGAGCGGTGGCACGATCGAGAACAAGCTGACGTACCTGCGGGCGATCGCGCAGTGGATGGGCAAACCGAAGCTTGTGGGAACACTCGCGGACTATGTTGACCGCCGCGAGCACGGGATTGTGCGCAGCTATGTCGCAACGGAGGACAAGTCGTGGGAGGCACACGGCATCGATGCAGCAGCGAAGATCGAGGAGATCGCCCGGACCTGCCCCTATACGGCGGTGCAGCTGAAACTGCAGGCCGCGTTCGGTCTGCGCATCGAGGAAAGTTTCATGTTGCGCCCGGTTGAGGCGGTGCGCAATCCACAGATGCTGGCCGTCGTACGTGGGACAAAGGGCGGACTTCCACGCGAGGTGCCGATCGAATCGAAGATGGCGATTCTTGAAGAAGCGGCGAGGTTGAACAATGGCGTGACGGGTTCGACCGTGCCGGCTGGCCGCACGCTCAAGCAATGGCGTGACTGGTATTACTACGTGCTGGAAAAGCACGGCGTGACGAAAGCGGGCCTGGGTATCACGAGCCACGGCCTGCGTCACGGATATCTGCAGGCGCTCTATGAGCGGACTGCGGGAACGCCGGCGCCGATCAAGCGGGCCGGTGAGCGCCCGGATCCGCAGGTGCATCACGAAGCGATGCGCCGCGTCGTTGAAGCGGCGGGTCACAGCCGCGTGACCAAAGCGAATGCGTACCTGTCGACATTCGCCAGACAGGAGCGGCTACAAAAGAAGTTGCCCACGGTGGAGGAGGTGCGCGAGGCGCTCAGGATTGCCGACGGCAACAAGAGCCACGCGGCCACGGCGCTTGGTATATCGCGTCAGGCGCTCTATCGGATACTGGGGGCGGCAGCGGGCGCGATTGAGCCAGTTTAGTCGCGGAATGAAAGGGAATTTGAGATGCCATATGCCCGCTCGGGAGTAACCGGAGTGGAACACAATGGAGTCTCTCTCTGAACCGCCCCGGATTTTGTGGAGGCTCCAACTCTTGAGAGAATGGAGCCATGAACAAGAAGGTAACCAAGTTTTTCCCGGAAGTCCGGGAGCGCGCAGTGCGGCTGGTGCGCGAGCAGCGTAGCGAACATCCGTCGATGTGGGCGGCGGTCGAATCGATTGCGCCCATGATCGGCTGCACACCGCAGACACTGCACGAGTGGATCAAGCGCGACCAGGTCGACCACGGTGAGCGCGATGGCGTGACCACAGACGAGCGCGAGCGCCTCAAGGCCTTGGAGCGCGAAGTCAAGGAGTTGCGTCGTGCCAACGAGATTCTCAAGGTCGCGAGCGCGTTTTTCGCCCAGGCGGAGCTCGACCGCCGTTTCAAGTCCTGAAGGCCTTCATCGATCAGCATCGCGACACCTTCGGGGTCGAGCCGATCTGCAAGGTCTTGCGGATTGCCCCGTCGGGTTACCGACGCCATGCCGCGCAGCTTCGTGATCCGTCGCGGCGCTGTGTTCGCGCAATCCGCGATGAACGTCTGCGGCCGGAGATCAAGCGTGTGTGGCAGGCCAACATGCAGGTCTACGGCGCGGATAAAGTCTGGAAGCAGATGAACCGGGAGCGTATCGCGGTGGCGCGCTGCACGGTCGAACGGTTGATGAAGCAACTGGGTTTGCGCGGCGTGATGCGAGGCAAGCGTGTTCGCACGACTGTTCCTGATGCCATAGCCCCGCGCCCGCTGGATCGGGTCAATCGCCAGTTCAAGGCGGCACGGCCGAACCAGCTCTGGGTTTCGGATTTCACCTACGTTTCGACGTGGCAGGGCTGGCTGTATGTGGCTTTCGTGATCGATGTGTTCGCTCGCCGTATCGTCGGCTGGCGAGTCAGCAGCTCGATGACCACGGACTTCGTTCTGGATGCACTTGAACAGGCGCTTTACGCGCGGCGCCCGGGCGACGACGGAACCTTGATACACCATTCGGACAGAGGGTCCCAATACGTCAGCATTCGCTACAGCGAACGGCTGGCCGAAGCGGGCATCGAACCGTCGGTCGGCAGCCGGGGCGACAGCTATGACAACGCCTTGGCTGAAACGATCAACGGTTTGTACAAGGCTGAACTGATTCATCGCCGCACCTGGAAAACGCGGGAATCCGTTGAACTAGCAACGCTGGAGTGGGTGGCCTGGTTCAATCATCATCGATTGATGGAACCCCTCGGCTATATCCCGCCCGCCGAAGCTGAGGCAAACTACTATCGGCAACTTGAAACAGCTGCCGCAGAACCCGCATCAACTTAAACCAACCAGCCTCCACGATTCCCGGGGCGGTTCAGAGTAGGTGGAGTGCTTGTTGCAGAGGCCATTTTTCATAGTGAGGCAGAGAGATTCGGCGGTCGCATCGGTTTGCATGCGCTGCCTAGAGCCGAAGATTTCTACAGGACTCAATGGAAGATGGAGTCCCTCGGGCCGGATCCCAATTATTCCAATCTGCTTTACTTCGAAATGACCACGGAGCGCGCCACCGAGTTCTTGAGCCCTTGATGGGTGAACTGAACCGGAGACAGATATGGCACACAGAATTCGTCCGTCCGCGGACTGGTACCGTCGGAAGATTTTTTCGATGGAAGACAATGACTATCTCATTGGGCCCGCTCTTGATCCCGAAACAGAAGAGCAGTCTTTGGAAGACAGCGCCAACGCTGTGCTTGCGTTTGGGTCGCTTCTTCGCCTGGAGCGTCGCAATAGTCGCCTGACGGTTGCTGAACTAGCCAGAGCGATCGACGTTGACGAGGCAGAGATCCGCAACATCGAGCATGACCCCAACTACAGGGCACGGCCGCGTACCATCCTCGGTATTGCAAAGCATTTTGATCTTCCGCCAAAGGAAGTCATGAAGCTAGCAGGAGCAGCAGCCTCGAATGACGACCGCTTTGTTGAAAAAGCGATGCTCTTTGCTGCACATTCCGATGATCTGGGTGGCTTGACCAGAGAAGAGAAACAGCTTCTGAAGGCGTTTGTAGAATACTTACGAGAGAACAAATAGGGAGGCGCCGTGAAGGCGTTGGTCGGGGCAAGAGAGCAGCGGGATATTGAACGGCTTGTGTCGAAAATTTTGCGCGATCTCGGTAATCCCGAGCCGCCGCTACATCTGGACCAGGTGAGGGATGTGCTCGCGCTCGACCTCAAATACTACTCCACAACGGACGTTGGTCCGCTGGCCGAGATTGCTCACCGAATCAAGGTTGCCGGAAAGCAACTCGTCGCTCGACCGGGGCTTATGCTGGATGTGCTGAAGAAGGCGAAGCTAAGCGGACTTTGGCTACCTGACGATCGCCGCATTTTCATCGATCAAGAGCTGCCGCCGGCCAAGCATCGTTGGATTGAAGCGCACGAAATTACCCATAGCGTTGTACCTTGGCACAAGGAATTTTTGCTGGGCGACGACGAGTTGACGCTGGACCCTAGTTGTCACGCGATGATTGAAGCTGAAGCCAATTTCGGAGCCGGGCGGCTAATCTTCTTCGGCGATCGCTTTGCAAGGGACGCCTTGGATTGTGATCCAACCTTCAAAAGCATCAAGCGACTCCAAGGCAACTACGGGAACACGCTGACTTCCACGTTCTGGCGATTTGTTGAGGACCGCGACCCGGAGATCGCGTCTTTCGGTTTGATCAGTCAACATCCGCATCACGCTGATATCGGGCAAGGCCCGGGAGGAGAGCCTGTTCATCGATTTGTGGCGTCCGCCGGGTTTCTCGCCCGCTTTCCGCACATTGGATCAATGGACGTCTACTCTCTTGTCCGGCGTAACGCGTCATGGCGCAGAAAGGGGCCGGTTGTTGATGGCATTGATATCTTGACAGACGCCACCGGTTCGGCCGTCAAATTCGCCCTAGACGGCTTCTGCAATTCATACCAGGTTTTAACGTACGGACGCTGTATTTGATCTCGGGCACCGAGGTGCGTTTCTGTACATATCAACTCTCAGGTTGAAAGTCGTGGGTGCCCTGCCTCTATTGCACTGAGTCACCTCGACTGACAAGTTGAACACCAGCGCTCAATATCCTGTTTCTGGTCAGCAGGACCTCATTGATTGAGGCCAGCTTGGCGACTTGCGCGCGTAGGGTCTCAATCTCCTGTCGGAGGTTTGGGTTCTTCTCTTTCTCCAAACTGAGCGCATGGTGCTTGGCGTCCCGCTGATCCCGACTGGCGCGCCCCTGCGCCGTGCACTTCGCCGCCAACTATCCACAGTACGGGATGGAGGGCGTCGCACGGCTCGCGGGTCTGACGAGCAAGCAGCGCGCGGTCATTGCCCGTATGCGGGAAATTGCCGCAAAGGGGCAGCAGGCGATCGTGTTTGCTGAGAATCCCGGCGTGCTTAATGCGATCGCCAGGGAATTGTCATCCGGTGGTGTGGATACGGTTCTGTTTCATGGCGAGATTCCGATCAGCAAGCGGGTCGCCGACAAGGACCGGCGGTTCATCACCGGTCGGGCAACGGGGCTGCTGTCAACGAAGGCCTCCGGTCGTGCGGGTTACAACCTGCCGAACGCGGACTACGTGCTCTTTTACGAGCGGTCGTGGACGTGGCGCATCGAGTATCAGGCGATGCGGCGCGCGCTGCGCTGGAACCGCAAGGGCGTGCTGAATGTGGAGTATTTCCATCTCCCGGGTAGCATCGATGAGTATCAGGCGCAGATGGTTGCGCACAAGCGCGATTCGATGCAGGCGGGACTGGACTGGGCGACCCCCGAACTCGAGGACGAAACGTTTCTGCACATGGATTCGCTTCTGGATCGCTTCGTCGAGGATCTGGCAAGCGTACATGATCACACCGCACGCGATATGCGAGCAATTTTGAAGGTAGGGCTGCATGAAGGAGTCACAGGTAAGCGTGTTAGTCGGCGACGGTGTCGTGACGCTCAAGCGCGAAGGCACGAGGCGCGCAGTCGTGGCGAGTGTGCTTGGTCGCATCGAGCGCGACGGCATCGAGCTGCTGTGTCTTGATCGCCTGGGACACGAAGCCCATGAAAAGGCGTTCGTCGGCTGGAGCGTTTCAGGCGCCGTGACCACGATGCTCTCACGTGCAATCCCAACGGGCGTCGAGCCTGCTGTTTGAGTTCTCCCGTGATTTCCAGGAACCATGTCATTTAATCAGCCCGGCAGATCATCGCCGGTTTTTTTTTGCCGAAAGCGGGGTCGATTTTCCAGGCTTTCCAGGCTTTCCCGACATGTGTCAGCCGGTATCGTTGGTGAACCTACCGCGTCCATGACGCATCGACCCGCCGGAGATCCGGCAACAAGTCCGCCCCTGGGGATCACGTCCTTTGGGGCGTCGTTCAGGGGCGCTTCCTTCGAGGACTTCCCATGAACCATCCGAGCGCTGTTTCCGGAACACAGGACGTTTCGATCGCCCAGATCGAAGGCGCAATCGACGTGTGGCGCAACCGCAATCCGGCAATCTCCGACGAGGACGTGCTGGTGCTGTGCGCTGAAGCACGCTGTCTCGCCAATCTGTACGGCACGATGATTTTCACCCGCGCGACCGCTGTACCGCGCGAGACGCTTGCCGAAGCTCAGCTGGCCGCTCTGGCTGGCGCGCAGGCGTAAGGCACAACCGTTTCCCCGCGTCTGTCGGACGCATCGAAGCGCCGCATCTGCGGCACATCCAGCTCGCCCCTCAGGGACCACGTCCCCCGGGGGCGTCGTTTCGTGGGGCATTTCCTTTTCAGGTACCCCATGAAAATATCTCCCTCGCAACTTCGCGAACTGCTCATCGCCTACGTTCCGGCCCGTCTTCCGGTGCTGGTCACCGGCGCACCTGGCATTGGCAAGAGCGACATCGTCGATCAGGCGGCTCGCGAAACCGGCCATGATCTGCTCATCAGCCATCCCGTCGTTGAAGACCCGACCGACTCGAAGGGGCTGCCGTTCCCTGACGGGAGCGTCGCCCGTTTTCTGCCGTTCGGGGATCTCGAGCGCGCGTTGAACGCGACAACACCGCTGCTCTGGTTCCTTGACGATCTGGGACAGGCGTCACCGACCGTGCAGGCGGCCAAGATGCAACTGCTGCTGGCACGCCGCATTGGCGAACACGTGTTGCCCGATTGTGTCACGTTCGTTGCGGCCACCAACCGGCGCAACGACAACGCAGGCGTGTCAGGCATTCTCGATCCCGTCATCTCGCGTTTTGCGACGGTGGTGGAGCTCGAGCCATCGATTGCCGACTGGACAGCCTGGGCGGTACGCAACGGGATTCCGGCTGAACTGATCGCGTTTCTGCGGTTCCGGCCGGATCTGCTGTCTGTGAAGAAGACCTCGCGCGATATCGAAAACGCACCGAGCCCCCGCACCTGGGGTTTTGTTGCGAAGACGATGCCGGTCGTACCGAAGTCGCTCGAACTCGTCTCCTACGCGGGTTCGGTGGGCGAGGGTGCAGCGAGCGAACTGATGAGCTTTCTCGCCATCTACCGCGAGCTGCCATCGCCTGACGCCATCATCCTGTCGCCGGACACGGCGCCGATCCCTGGAACACCGGCCGCGCTGTATGCGGTCAGTTCGGCGCTTGCGGCGCACTCGACTGAAGGCAACTTCGAGCGGGTGCTGACCTACAACCAGCGGCTGATCGACGAGGGCCACCGTGAATTCGGTGCGCTCCTCGCCCGTGACGCCGTCCGTCGCAAGCCGGAACTGCAGAACACCCATGCGTTCATTCGCGCGCAGGGTGGTCCGCTCGGTCAGATCATCCGCGGCGAGTAACACGGCCGCATTTTTCGCTTCCATCTTTCCTGTTGCCACGGCCCGCCTTTGCGCGCGCCGTGGCTTTTTTCTTTCTGCGCAATCCAATCCCTTTCTATTCTGGAGTTTTCCATGAACATCACTGAACTGAAATCCCGCGTCATGCTGTCGGCCGTCACGGTCTCTGCCTGGCAGGCGCGCTGCTTTGACGTGAAAGCGACTGAAGAAGTCGAGAAGAACCATCAGGCGAAGGACATCGGGCGCTTCAACAAGCGTCTGTTGCCCGAGCATGCGCCGAGCTACAAGGAAGTGGTTTCGATCGGCAATCGCATTCGCCGCTATCACTACGATCACTCCCTGAAGTACGAACAGCTGGGCGTGCGGCTGCTGCCGACAACGATCTATATGGACTTCGCCGACCAGATGCGCAAGATGAAGGATGAATTCGACCTCGCTGTTTCCGTCTTCCTGACCGACTACCCGAATCTCAAGGAACAGGCACGGGTAGAACTGAACGGGCTGTTCAACGAGGCGGACTATCCCACGCTTGCCCGCATGTCGGAGAAGTTCGGCGTCAAGCTGGCGGTGCTGCCGTTCCCTGACGCGAGCCAGTTTGGCGTCGATCTGCCCGCCGACGTGCTGACGGATCTTCGTTCGGAAATCGACCAGCACGTGCTTGCCTCGATCTCGACGGCAAATAACGATCTGGTCGGGCGTCTGTATGAAGCGGTCTCGAAACTGGCCGACAAGCTGTACGGTGCCACCGATGTTCGTCTGGGCGTCACCAACCAGGTGCGCGAACTGTGCGAACTGCTGCCGAAGCTGAACTTCACGAACGATCCGAAGCTCAACCACATCCTCGAGCAGGCGAAGACGCATCTCGCGGTTCACACCGGCGCGGATCTGAAGGAATCGCGCGTGCTGCGTTCGCAGGTCGCCGCCAAGGCCTCGGAAATCGAGGGGCTGATGGCAGCGTTCATGGGCGGAGCACCGGAGCCGATGGCGCATCAGGTTACGACGTTCGCGCCGCTGGAGCAGGTTGTCCAGCCGGAGCCGACGCCGCTTCTGCGACTCGTCGCCTGAGGTGGCCATGGACCCGCGTATCTCGAAGCAACGCACCGCGCTGGTTCTCGATCAGCCTTTCTTCGGGGCGCTCGCGCTCCGGCTGAAGGTTGTCGAAGATCCATCGTGTAAGACGTTCTGGACCGACGGGGAATCGCTGGGCTACAACCCGGCGTACCTCGGTGGTCTGAACGATCTGGAGACTCGGGGCGTGATTGCGCATGAAGTCCTGCACGTGGCCAACGGCCACTGCTGGCGTCAGGGCGATCGCGATCCGAAACTCTGGAACGACGCCTGTGACTACGCGATCAACCCGATCGTGTATGACGCAGGCATGCTGCTACCGAAAGGCGTGCTCGTCGACGCCCGGTTCAAGGGCAAGTCGGCCGAAGAGATTTACGGCATCCTCGCGCAGGAGAAGCGGCAGAAGGAGAAACAGCAGGAGAAGCAGCAGGGCAAGGGCAAGCAGGACGGTGGCAAACCGGATGCGCAGTCTGGGCAGCAATCGGCTCAACCGCCGAAGCAGCCGGACCGCGCACCCGGGGGCAACAGCCCGCCACAGTCCACCAACGCGAACGGCGCGACCACACCGTCCGCGAGCCCCGACCCTGGCGCGACTGCAGATGCCGCTCCCTCCTGTGGCGAGGTCCGTCAATACAGGGGTGACGACAAGGCGCAGAAAGAAGCCGACTGGAAGGTCGCCGTGCTGCAGGCCGCGAAAGCGGCAAAGATGCGCGGCGTCCTGGGCGGTTCTCTGGAAGGCATGGTCCAGCTGGCGGTGGAACCGGTGGTCGACTGGCGCACGATCCTGCAACGCTTCGCGCAGGAATCGTCGCCGACTGACTACAGGTTCGCGATGCCCAATCGCCGGTATCTGCACATGGGACTGTATCTGCCATCGCTCAATGAACCGGCGGTCGGCGATGCGGTGTTCGTGCGCGACGCGAGCGGTTCGGTGTTTGACGCGACGCAGGCTCAGTTCGACGCTGAAATCCTCGTTGTCAATGAGACTGTACGGCCACGCCGGCTGATCGTGCTGGACTGCGATACGCGCGTAAAGCAGGTGCAGATCTTCGAGCGCGGCGACGCTGTCGAGCTGCTACCGGTGCGCGGCGGTGGAGGCACTTCGTTTGTCGATCCGTTCAAACGGCTGGCCGACGAAGGCATTCACCCCGCGTTTCTGGTCTATCTCACCGACATGGATGGAACGTTCCCGACTGATGAACCGTCGTATCCCGTGCTGTGGGCCTCGACCAAGCCGCTCAGGCGCGCGAAGAAAGCACCGTTTGGCGAGATGATGGAAGTGATCTGCTGAGGGGCGATGTGACTGCCCATTCTTTTGAACGAAAGCCCGCCGATGTGCCGGGCTTTTTTTTCGCCCGTTGGTTTCCGTTTCAGGCGAAAAGGTCGAGCTGGCGCGGGTCGGTCTTCCCGCTGGCGGCCATGGACTACGACTGCGGCGCTGGCTTCGGCTCGATGCGAAAAAAATCAGGGCTGACACCGGCGTTTCTGGCAGCCCGTAGCCAGTCGGGCATGTCGCCCAGTCCATTCCATTCGTTGTCCCGCGCGTCGCGATAGAGGGGCGCATTGTCGAGATCGTGCTGGATAGATGCCGCGAGTGCCTCCGGCGTGATGCCGAACTCGTCCATGCGCCGGCGAAGCCAGATGATGAGCCGCTCGCGCGCCTCGCCGTCGGCGATTTTTCCTTTCATCGTTGTGCAGTGGAAGCAGGCAAGAAAAAAGCCCGCACGGAGGCGGGCTGAATCCATATCGGAGGAGACATGGAGGAGACGGGAGTGAGTATAAACCCGTATTCGAAAACGTGCACGTTGGGTGCGGACTGGCGTTCACGCCCGCTTGCGGGCGATCTGATGATCGAATGATTCGCCGGCGCGGAAGCGGGCGAGTCTTTCGCTCGCGTCGGCGATCGCAGCGACTGGCGCCCGCTGAAGCTGATAGTCGTAGGTAGCAACGATCGTCGCGAACTGCGCAAAGCCATCATCATCGAGCATCCACACGCCGCTATCGCGGCCGCGGTCGAATGCCGATGTAATCGCCCGTTCGGCGCACTGCATCTGTTCGAACGTTGCTGAGCCGTATCCAGCTTCCGCCAGCAGCCCCGTCAGGATCATCACCTGGCACAGGGTCTGGGCAGCGTTCACGTTGCCTTGACCTCGTCGCATTGCGTCGAGGGCTATGTGCACCTGCAGGGAAAGTTCATCCGCCTGGGCGCGCGGCATCGGCAACAGCAGCGTTTTCGCGCGGCGGGCGCGGGCGGCCTGCGGGTTTCTGGAAAACGGGAGGGTTCTTGCCATTGAAGCAGGGTGGGGTGGATGGGCAATCGCGCCGCAGACATATATCACAGTTTTCCGGTTGCGATCAGACCGAAAGCTATACGGTTTAGTCGAGCTTTCTGGGTTAAACCCGTTAGCCGGCTGACGCACACGGGAGCCGGGTGCCGGAGTCGAGTGGCGTCACGCATGCCTATGGTCGATTACATCCAGCGCGACGCTTGCCCCGAAAGCTCGCTGATTTGACCGTTCTTTCGGTCTGCTTCAGGGCCTGGCCAGCCTGAACAATAGCAACATGTCAGAAGCCGCCGATAATCCCCTGCTCAAACTGCGCCCGCTCGAAGAGAGCGCGGTTCGCATGTTTTTCGAGTCACTGCGTCCGTTGCGCGAGTGCTTTGACGCGCCCGACGTTGCCGAAATCATGATCAACGATTTCGGCAACATCTGGATCGAGCGCCGCGGCCAGATGCACCGGCTGGACCTCACGCTCAACGAAGCGGTGCTTGACGGCGCGATCAGCGCGCTCGCGGCATCGGTCGACAAGTCCGCGGTCGCTGGCACCGCACAGGGGATTATCAACGCGGGTCACAAGAATCTCCGTATCGCATCGGTGATGCGGCCGACCGCAATCGACGGCAACGCGATGTCGATCCGCAAGCACCGCGACAAGCACCTCTCGCTTCACGACTACGTGAACATGGGCGCGTTCTCCCTCGTGAACGCTCGCCAGGAAAAGGAACTCGATCTCTTCCCGCCGGGCATCCAGGACGATGCACTGCGCGAGGCCCTGACCGCGATGGTGCGAGCCCGGCGCAACGTGCTCGTCGCTGGGGGCACGTCCTCGGGCAAAACCACATTGCTCAACGCGCTCAACGCCCAGATTCCTGAGGACGAACGCGTCATCACGGTCGAGGACACGATGGAACTGAAGCTGAGCGCGCCAAACCGCGTCCGGCTTCTGTCGAACCCCGACAAGGGCGTGACGACCCAGCTGCTTGTCGCCCTGTGTCTGCGCTTCAGGCCCGACCGGATCATCGTCGGCGAAGTCCGAGGCGGCGAGGCCTATGACTTCATCCAGGCATTGAGCACCGGCCACGACGGCGGCATGGGCTCGATCCACGCCAACGACGCGCGTGGCGGTCTGAGCCGCCTCGAAAGTCTCGCCATGCTCGGCGTGCCGCCGGGCAGCCGGTGGGAACTGGCGGATATGCGAAAGGCGGTGGCCGACTGCTTCCACTACGTCATCCACCTTCGCCGCACAGGCGAGCTGCGTCACGTTTCGGAAATCCTCGAAATCAGGGGCTTCAGGGACGGCGACTACGTTCTCAACCGCGTTTTCTAACCTATCGGAGTGCCTTTAATGAAGAAGTATCTGCCCGAGTTTCTCGCTACCGCGCGCGAGCGCACGCGAGCGTTGAGCCGTTTCATCTGGACCCGCTTCCTGACGCGCCGGGAACTGCGTTCGACGGTAGTGGGCGCATCGCTTGCAGCATTGGCACCGTTCGCCTCGGCCACCGACCTGACCGATCTCGGTTCCGCGACGGACGTCATCTGTCTGATCTCGGCCTATATCAGCGGTCCTTGGCTGTACGGCATCGGCATTGTGCTGATCATCGTCGGCGCCGTCGCGATCGGCAACTCCGAAAGCACGATCGGCAAGATCATCTCGACGGTCTTCGTCGGCCTCGGCCTCGCAGCGTGTGCGATTCCGATTGTGAAGAACCATCTCCACATCACCTACACCTGTGCGTAAGCCCACCCGCGTCAGCCGTTCGCTTTCGCTGCCTCGCCAGATGGGCGGGGCAGATCGCGGACTCGCGATCGCCAACGGCACGATGACCATGCTGCTCTGCTATAGCAGCATGACGCCGACTTTCCTCGTCGTGGGCATCGCTGTTCACTGGCTGTTGCGCTGGAAAAGCTCGAAAGATCCGTGGTGGAAACAGGTCATGCTCGTCTACAACCGCTACGCGGACGTCTATGAGCCACTGCCGACCGCGAAGTTTTCGGCCCGGTTCAAACGTCCCTATGGATTCGATCAGGACCTGCCATGCTGAAGAAGCGCCTGAAGCGCCGCTCAATCCAGGAAATCGCCCCCTGGGCGACGATGGTCACGCCCGAACTGATCCTGGACAAGGACGGTTCGCTGCTGACCGTCTATACGTTTGATGGCGTGGACGCCGACAGCCCGAACGCCTCCGATATTTCGGCCGCGCGCGACAACCTGGATCACGCCTGCAAGAACTTCGACCACCGGATCACCGCATGGTGGAAGCTCTCGCACCGCCGCATCAAAGGGGATATCGGCGGGACGTTCGACTCGTCCATGGACGCGCGCGTCGACAAGATCAACCGCGCCCATGTCGCTAGCGGGCGATATTTCCGCAACACGCACTCACTTGCGCTTGCCTTCACGCCCGAAACCGGCGTCAACAAGATCTTCGAGAAGGTCGCGTACCACATGACAGTGGGCGGCAAATCGATGCCGCTTGCCATCTTCGAGACCGTCAAGGACTCGGTACTCGCGCGTAGTGCCTTCGCGTTCGATATCGAGCGGCTCACGTCGGACATCAAGCGGTTCGAAGGCGTGATCGATGCGTTCAATGGCGGCGTCACGCGCCTGAGGATGAAGCGTTTGCAGTTGCAGAGCGCGCTCGCGTTTCTGCATCAGGCGGCCAATCCGTCCGTGCCGCCCCGGCGCGTGCGCTATCCCGTCACGATGCTGGATACGCACCTGACCGAGAGCGAAGTCACGATCGGCGCCGACACGCTGATGTTCGAATCCGCGCACGGCAAACGGTACGCGAAGGTCATCGCCGTCAAGGAGTGGATGGGTTTTCAGGAGGCGGCACTGGACGTACTCGCGGAAGTCGACGCCGAACTGGACGTGTGCGTCATGTTCCGCTTCCTGGACACAACGAAGGCGAGCGCGTACATCGGGAAGATCCGCAAGTTTTACAAGGTCGCCGCGTTCAACCCGTGGTCGATCATCAAGGCGTATTTCTCGCAGGAGGAGCAGAAAAACGACGAAGGACGCGAGCGTCTCGCTGATGAAGCGGAAAAGGCGCTGGCCAAACTGGTCGCGGAAGGTCAGCAGTATGGGTTTGCGAACGTCTCGGTGATCGTCTATGGCGATACGGTCGACGAATGCGACGACGCAACGCGCGAAGTGATCGGCCGCATCGGCAACGCTGGCTTTGGCGTGATCCTCGAGCGCGACAATCTGTTTGCCGCATGGCAGACGACGCTGCCGGGTCGCTGGGACCAGCAAAGACGCCTGCAGTTTGTCGAAACGCCGGCTGTGTCCGACATTGCCCCGGTGCGCAGCGTCTCGGAAGGCGACACGGTCAATGCGTGGCTCACGCAGCAGTCCGGCGAGAAGACGGGGCCACTCACGATGTTGCCGACGCGTCACAAGACGTTGCAGCGCGTGAGTCTGCACCATCCGGGCGGTAAGTCGCACGCGCTCGTGATTGGTCCGATTGGAGCGGGCAAGTCGATCTTTCTGAATTTCCTCGTCTCCCAGACCGCGCGCCACAAGGCGCGGCGAATCCGATTCGACAAGGACCGTTCGACCCGCATCCCGACCATTCTGGCGGGTGGAAAATTCGTCGATGCAACGGGGCGCTTTGAGGCGTCGACCTCGGTCAATCCGCTCTCGCTGCTGCACGATGAAAAGCACTTCCCGTACGTCGCCGAGTGGGTACAGATGGCGATCGAGGACGATGACTTCAGATGCTCGCCGCAACAGCAGCGCACGATCTTCGAGAAGGTTACCGTCCTCGGGAAGGGCTACCCGCGCGAGCTGTGGACACTATCCAACCTCAACACCCTTCTGCCGGTGGAGCTGCGCGAACGGCTTGCGGTCTGGACCCAGGGCGAAAAGAACGGCCGTTTCTTCGATCACGTCGACGACGCATTCTCGCTTTCCGACGACATCTCGATCGAAATGGGGGATCTGTTCCAGAACTATCCGGTGGCTGCGGCGCTTTTCATGGACTACGCGTTCTACCGGATCGCTCAGTGGCTCGATGGCAAGCGCTACACGGTCATCGAGGTCGAGGAGGCGGGCTTCTTCTTCCAGTATCCGCGCTTCTACCAGCGACTGGAAATCTGGGCGGTGACGATCCGCAAGCTCAATGCCACGTTGCTGCTCGCGACGCAGTCGCTGTCCCAGGTAGCCCGGATTCCGAACTTTGAGATTCTCAAAGAGAACATCCCCAACATCTTCTATCTGCCCAACAAGGATGCAAAGAACAACCTGCATCTGTATCGCGATCTGTTCGGGCTGACGGAACACCAGATCGACATGCTGGCCAACGCTGTGCCCAACCGGGACTACCTGTGGGTGACACCGGACCAGACGCGCATGCTGCAGGCCAGCTTCCCGAAGGAAACGCTGGCGATGCTGCGCTCGGACGGCCGCGCGCAAGCCGTGCTCGACAGGCACTACACGTCCGGCGCACCGGACTGGCGCGACGCATACCTGCGCGAAATGATGACACTCGACTAACCCGACCTGAAAAAAGGAAATCAACGATGAAACAGATCCTTGGCCGCCTGACGCTCGCCGCAGGACTGATGCTCGGTATGTCGCACGCTGCGCAAGCCGTGCTGCCCGTCATTGACGCGTCTAACCTCGCGCAGAACATCATCACCGCGGCGAAAGCCGTCAAGACCGAGATCTATCAGGACAGCAACATCGTCTACCAGTACCAGATGATGGCAAACCAGCTGCTGCAGGCGACGAACCTCGACCCGGCTGCCATGAAGGCACAGTACGACCAGATCACGGGCGACATCAGCAAGTACAGCCAGCTTGCGAGCACCCTGAGCGATATGTACGGCGACCTCAACCAGGGCAGCCAGTGGATCAACCACGTCCAGACCCTGATTTCGCGCTCGGGCAAGTCGAGTTCACAGTGGTTCGCCGACATGGCAACGCTCTACAACCAGCGTGACAGCGAGGCCACGCGCCTGTTCCAGACAGGCAATGACGTCATGGTGCATGCCCAGACGCTGGCCAGGCGCCGCGAGGAGCTGCAGTCGCAGATGTCGCTCACGCCGACAGCACAGGCAACCGCTGAGATGACTACGCATTATCTGGACATTGTGTCGAGCCAGATGAGTGATCTGCTCCAGATGACGGCCGGCAAGCAGCAGCAGGATGCACAGAGACAGTCGGTTGCCAACCAGGACGACAAGGAGCGTGCCGCGGCCGCGCAGAGCTTCCAGGACAAGCAGACCGCCGAACGCGCGTCCTATGGCTTGTGAAGCGGCAGGGCAGAACAGCATGCTTCGTTATCTGAACCGGCTTTTCCTCACGGTGCTTGTGCCGCTGTGTGTGTTCGCGTGCCCTGGGTTTGCGCTTGCCGACGATGTCACGACTTTGCCGGACGGCACCGTGGTTCCCGCTTCCAGCACACCCAGTGCGTCGGGCTCGAGTACCTCATCAGCCGCTTCGTTGCTTGTAAAGCCTGGCGAGTTGGCTAAAGGAAACGCGTCCGCAATGGACAAGATCACCGCGATGTTTGCGGCGGTGATCAGCACCGCCGCTGACGCGAGCAGGAGCATCAGCCAGGAATCGGACAAGTTCGCCAGTGGTCTCGCAGTCATCACGATTGTGCTGGCCGCGATCCGCTTTGCTGCGACGAAAGACCCCGTCATGGCGTGGGTCGCGCTGTTCGAGGAACTCGGGATGCTCGGCATTTTTGCATCGTTCTATATCGGGTACGCGACCTGGGTGCCATCGTTCTACAAGTGGTTCCAGACGCTGTCGTCAGAGATTGCCGGTGGCACGAACATGGGCAGTTCGCTCAGCGTTATCGGCAACGCCGCCGGTCAGATCTTCGACTCCGTTGTACAGGCATTCTCCGGCGCGAAATGGTACGAATACATATCGGTGCTGATTGGCGTCTTCCCACTCCTTGCCGCGTACATTCTTCTGTCAATCACGTCGGTAGTGTTCCTGTTTTTCGTCAACGTGGGGCAGCTGCAGTTCGCGTGCGGCGCGGTCATGGGTCAGATCGCGTTTGCGCTCGGTTTTTCATCGTTCACGCGCGGCTATTTCAAGTCGTGGCTCGACTTCATGATCAGTTCGGGCATGTATATGGTCGTGGCCGCGATCATGATGAAGCTCGTGACGGGAAGTCTGGTCAACGCAGTTCAGGCCGCGGCCAAGGCGGGATTGACCACCGCGTTCTCGGCAGGCTACGTATTTGACCTTGCATTCTTTGTGTTCCTGGTGTCGTTTGAGATTCCGAAAATTGCCGGGATGTTCGGGGGTGGGACGGGCGCAAGCGGCGCGATGATTGGCAAGGTCGCGAAGGCAGCGACGAAGGTGCCGATCGGATGACCCTGCATACCCCCATTGAACACGCAGCGCTCGTCAGCGAATACCAGCGACGGGTGGACCTGATTGCCCAGTGTGCGAATGAAGCCAGCCAGAGCGAGCTGAACCGGAAGTGGCTCGTGATGCTGCGCGCCTGCGCGTCGTGGTTCTCGTCGTTGCCGTTGAGCCCGGATCTGTACCGTGAACGGGGTGGCGCCTTTCGCGCCACGATTGAGACGGCGTTCTACGCAATGCGGCTGGCTGGCGGCCAGAAGTTCGGCACCAACCTGCCTTCGGAAAAGCGCCGTCGCATCGAGCCGCAGTACAACTACGCGGTGTTTCTGGCCGCCGTGTGTTCGCGGCTTGATGAACCGTACCGGCACTTCGCCATCGAGCGGGACAGCGACCGTGTACTGTGGAATCCGCCGGTTCACGGTCAATTCGGTCCGTGGCTGGCCGGATCGTCCTATCGCCTGACGTGGCGCGAAAGCCCGCTGCCGGTCGAACGGATGCGTACTGGCATGCTGGCACAGATGCTGGTGGGCTCGGAACTGCTTGCCGGTCTCGACGCCGAAGTGCTCGCCGAACTGTTTGGCGCAATCAACCCGAACATGCGGCCGATCGAGGCAGAGTCGCTACTGCACAAGGTGGTCCGCCAGGGCGTCAGCACCGCCGACGAGTTTGATCGAAAGGCGCAGCGTGGCGTGTTCGCACCTGTGCAGTTCGCCGTGCCGTCAGCCGTACACGTCGCGGCCGAGCTCGAGCCCGTTGCAACGCGGGGGACACCTGTCACAGTCGCGCCGGCCGCGACGGCATCGACCGATCCTGCCCCCGCGTCGGCCACCCCCGTCTCGGCGCCCCAGCCAGCACGAACGACGCAGACGGCGGCAGCGGCAGTTGCAATGCCGCCCGGCATGGTCGTTGAGCCATCGACGGGCGAAATCCTGCCTTCGCCGGGACGTGCCGACACGGCAACCGGGCCTTCACCGGCGCCAGTGTCCGCCGCGGTCGATCCCGCTGCCATGCGCTCACCGGCAACCACGGCCAGTCAGGCGAAGCCGGCAAATGCGCCAGCGTTCGACGAGGTACTCAAGGGTCTGCCTAACTCCGTACGTGAGTTCTTTCAGGCACTCAGCGAAGACGTTGCCAGTGGCAAGGCGACCGTGCAGTGGACCGAAAAAGGGCTCGTCGTGCCCAAGCGTCTGATCGGCAGCTACGGCATCGCCGCCAGCACGCTCGTTGAACACATGCGCAAGCGCAGCCTGATGGTCGCCGACGCGGCGACCGAAGTCACCCTCGCGCCCCGCGCGGGACAACTCATACTCGCGAGCCCTCAGTGAACAGCTACATCAACCATTTCAGGCCAATCCACGAAGTGCGCGCGGCGGCTTTCTGGCTGGCGGCGATCGTGCTGTTGCCTGTGTCGGGCATGCCCTATGGCTGGGCGTTCGCACTGGTGGCGCTGGCGTTCTTCGGTGTGCGCTTCCTCCAGATCTGGCGAGCCCTGAAGTTCCGCATGGCCATCTCGACCAAGTGGCTGACGACGCTCGAGGTGCCGAAGCTGCTGCAGATCCAGAAGCGCATGCGCGCCGAAGCGAATTCGATGTACCTCGGCATCGGCTACGAGTGGACACAGAAGCATTGCCAGATCGCGCATGACATTCTGCGCATGCCGACCACGGATATTCCCGGGCTGCCGCGCTGGCTCAACCGCACGAAGACGGGCCGCAGGATCGAAGAGGCCATCGAGGGCATCTTCGCGCCGAAAGACAGCAAACGCGATCGCATGCCGCAGGGTTCGTCGTGGATTCACGGCATGGAGCCGAAAAAAGCGTTGGTGCCGTTTCACTATAAGGCGATGGGTGGTCACACCCTGGTGGGCGGCACGACCGGCGCCGGCAAGACGCGCACCTATGAGGTGATCTCCACCCAGGTCATCCACCTCGGCGACGTGCTCATCATCGTTGACCCGAAAAACGATGCCGAGTGGAAACTGCGCGTCGAGAAGGAATGCAGGCGTTCGGGCCGGAAATTCCTGTACTTCAACCAGGCCAAGCCGTTTGAGTCGATCCGCCTGAACCCGATCGAGAACTGGTCGCAGCCGTCGGAAATCCCGAGCCGGATTGCACAGCTGATGGAGGAGGGGCCGTTCCGCGACTTCGCGTTCCTGTTCATCGACCGAGCGGTGAAGGGCGAGCTCTACATCGGCGACAAGCCGACCCTGCGCTCGATCCTTAAGTATGCGCAGTCGGGCATCACTTCGCTGCTAGAAAAGGCGCTAAAGCGCTTCTTCGTTGAACAGCGGCTGCTCGACTGGGAGCAACAGGTCGCCACCGAAACCACGCGGCAGGGTCAGCGCAACAATGCCGCTTTGCTCGTCGACGGAATGATCGGGTTTTACAACGCGCAGTTCGCGTCACAGGAACGTGGCAACGAAGCCATCGACGGGCTGATTGCCACGCACGTGCATGATCGCGAGCACTACATGCGCATCATCGCGTCGGCGCTGCCACTGCTGCAGATGCTCGCAACGGGCGAGACGGGCCTGATGCTCGCGCCCAAGGCCGACGATTTCGACGACGAGCGCGAGATCTGGGATATCGACAAGGTCATCAAGCAGAAGGCCGTTTTGTACATGGGGCTCGACTCGCTGTCGAACAACATCGTGCAGAAAGCCATCGCGTCGATGATCCTGTCCGATGTGGCTGCCGTGTGCGGCTCGATCTACAACTTCTACGATTCGCCGCCCGAAGTCGTGCTGATCATCGACGAGATTGCAGAAGCGATCAACGAACAGGTGATCCAGATTCTGAACAAGGGCCGCGGTGCGGGCTTCAAGGCGTTCGTCGCATTCCAGGCACGAGCGGACCTGGAGGCCCGACTTGGAAACGCCGCCAAAATGCTGCAGGTTTTGGGCAACTTGAATAACCAGATAGTCCTACGATTGGAGGACAGCGATACCGCGCAGTGGTTCTCCGACAAGGTCGGGGAGACCGCGATTCGCAACGTGACGCTCACTGGCAGTACAAGTACAGGCAGCGAGGCGCATATCGGTGAATTTACTGGGTCCGTTTCACGTTCGCTTCAACTGGAGAAGGTTCCGCTGATTCCAACCCGCCTGATTCACGGCCTGCCGAACCTGCAGTACTTCATGCGCATTTCGGGAGCCGCCGTCTATCAGGGCCGTATTCCAATCCTTCAAGGCTGAAAACCACGCATGTCTGCCGTATTCAAAAAAATCATCCGCGAACACAAGCTGCCCTCCCGCCTGATTCCCGTTTTTACCGTGGCGCCGGAGCTTGAGCTCGCCTGCGCGCGTGTGGCCGATTTCATCGGGGAGAAGTTCATGGGCGAGCGCGAGCCACTCGTCAAGGAGATGCTGGAGTGCGGGCTGGCCGCGTACAAGCGGACCCGCAAGACGGGCAACCCGCACATTGCGTTCATGCAGGGTCTGTTCTCCCGAGCACACCTGCTCTATGCGCGCCGTTACGTGGCGATTGACGGCGATCGCTATCACGTCTGGCCGCCGATGTTCGAGCCGGTGACCACGTTCGAGGCACGCTACGGGAAGTTCGAAACGGGCATGTTCGACGAGCGCTGCCCGGAAGCGGTCACGCAGCGCTCTGCCGCGTTCCAGCTGGCCGCGCGCGCATTGACGGGTGAAAATTTCCGACTCTATTTCGAGGACTATGATGTCGCTCACGCCTTTTCTGATAGCGAAGCTCTCGAGGGTTGAACCGGACGTCGCGCGCCGTGCGATATCGACTGCCAGCGCGATCGACGAGATCGAAGGCGGGCGTCCAGCTGAGTTTTCACGCGGTCCGAACGCGATGGCCTTCGCACTGGCGCTCTTTGTCGCGCGGCGGCCCGTGCATTTCTATCTTGGCCTGGCGGGGTTAATCGGCTTTCCGGTCTACCTTCTGGTGCGGATTGGGTCGTTCCTCATCGAGTGGGGGATGCACGCCTATGGCCAATAGCCGGTTCGTCTCCCATGTCAAATGGTGGTTCTTCTTCGTCCCGTTGATTGCCGTGTTCATCATGCCGGCCATTCCTGACCCGTCGCTGTTCTCGGTGCCGCTTGCGGAAGCGGAATCGGTTGCAGCGATTGTCGGCGTCGAGCGGGCCGACGAAGTTGTCGGGAAGACCAACGAGCGGTTCAAGGCCTGGTTCGTGCAAACGGGTCTCGTGCGCGCAACCATCAACGCGACGGGATCTGGCGATCTTGGTGACGGCGGCGTTTCCGACTTCGCCCGCACCTGGGGCCAAAATTTCTGGCACGAGTTGTATCGGGTCGTGTACCGGGCGAGCGTCATGAAACTCTGGATTTTCGGCACGATGATCTTCTGTCTTGCGGCGTTCTTCGACGGTGCGATGCGTCGCAAGATCAAGGCGTCGGCTGCGGGCTTTGCCAGTCCGCTGTCGTTTCACCTGGCCGGTCACGGCATCCTGCTGGTGTTCGGCGTTGCCTTTGCGGTTCTCGTCGCGCCGATCCCCGTGCTCGCGCCGTGCTGGATCGCCATCGCGGCGGTCCTCGGTGCACTTTTGTGGCACGCGGCGTCGTCCTACCAGTGATCGACTAGCCCGAAAGCTACGTCAAAAACCGCATCATTCCGGGTTAAGGCCGTCAGCCGGCTGACGGCACATTCATTCGGGCTCACCTTGCGGGGCAGAGCTTTTTCAGCGCCCCATAAAGCCACGGCTCGTTGATTCGGCCCCAGGCGGCCCTATCAAACCGCTGTCTGGCCACCACCTCACCCGATTCATCGAGCAAAGTCGTTTCCGTGCGCATGATTGTCAGACGCTCGCAATTCAGGAGCTGTTCAGAGACCGCCTGACTGAAGAAAATCTGTTGCTGATATGTAGGAGGGAGTCTGGTGTTGACCGGGGTTGGAAAGGTTTCCTTCTCAAGAAAGCTTGTGAGTCCATCCTCATGGCGTATCGAATCGAAATCTATGTAAATGCGATGGGGCCTGTCGACCTGCTGAATCCAGTTCTCAGCATGTGCGGCGATGGCACTGCAAAGCATGCATAAGCCAACGATTGTCTTTCTCATGGTCTCGCTCTGAACTTGTGAGGACCGCAAGGCCGCCCTCAAATTCCTGTAGTCAAACACGCGATAGCTTACTCGAATGTGGATCGGCGTCGGCATCGATGGACGCTTCACGCGCTCGCAGCCGTTTCCCAAGACCACAGAGATTGACGCGGCTCGCACTGCGAGCATGGGCGAGTGAGTGGGACTCTGCCTTGGTCCGATCATCAACTGGTCGGAAAGATGCTTCAAATCACACATGTTTTGACGGCCCGGGCGAGGTGAGGCTCGCAACAATAGGGACATGCCGCGCGTGTGCGCGTGCACCTTTCCAAAGGGACACCCTATATGAGCACCATCTCCGAAGAGACGAACCCAGAAGCCGCAAGCCAGTCGTCGGCGACCAACATCCCCGCAGCGGCGGACCGCGCGGCAACCGGTGATGATGCCCCGAGTGTTTCGTCGGCGAGCCAGAATGCGACGACAGATGGCGCGGACGGCGGCGAGATCGAAGTCGAGTTGCAACAGATGGAAGACGCGGCGAACACCCTTCAGAAGGAAGGGATGATCAGCGACTCCGAAGCCGCGCAAAAGCGTGAGCAGGTCGCCCGTACGCGCAAGCTGTTCCGCGAGCTGTCCCCGGCCGAGCGCGCCGCGATCGTGCGTCGCCGGCGGGAAATCGGCCGGGAATTGATGGAGCGCCAGCTTTCCGGTGCGGCGGTGGTGGCCGCGACGGTGCGCCTGAATCACACCCGCCTGAAGCCGCTGTTCGAACAGTGGTGGCCGTACCTGAACCGCATGAGCATCAATATGCAGCGGTTTGGCCGCTCGACGTTCGGAGCGGAGGACCAGGGCACGGTCACCGCGTGGCTGGAAAAGCAGGTCACCGAGCTCGAAGCGTATGTTGATGAACAGCTTGGCGTGGCTCAGGACTTCCGTGAGAAGACCGAGCAGAAACTGCGTGATCAGGGCGACATCGTGTTCGCGCCGACGGTGACGAAGCCGTCGCTCGCTATCGAGGTAGAGGCGTACTCGCGTTTCTCGATGCGTCTGCTGTCACTGCTGATGAAGTTCGACCGCGTGATGGACAACTTCGATTTTCTCGTCTGGAACGGCATTCGCGACCAGTCGGACGTCGACGAGGAAACGACGCGCTTTCTGCGCAAGTTCCACCCGATTGGCGTGCGTGGGTACATGACCCACCTGCGTCTGATGACCACGGTGCGTGGCCGCTAACCGGTGACGCGATCATGCTTGACGGCCTGAATCCCCAGCAGTGCGAGGTTGCCGAGTACCGCCGGCACTGCGTTGCGATCGCGTGTCCGGGCGCGGGCAAGACGAAGACGATTGCTGCCAAGGCCGCTCTGCTCCTGGCGCAGCCCACGGCGATCGTTGGTGCCGTGACCTTCAGCAAGGATGCGGCCGTGCAATTGCGCGATCGTATCCTTGCGCTGGCGGGCACTCAGGCAAAGCGTCGGCTGGTCGCTGGTACCTTCCACTCGTTGGCGTTCCGGCAGTTGGGGCAGCCCGGCGGCAAAAGACAGGACATCGCATCCGATGGCGATCGCATGGGTCTGATTGCCCGTGTGATCGCCGAGCTCGGTCTGGAATGGAAGCCTGAAGAAGTCGTGCCCGTGATCGAGCGGATCAAGACCAATTTTGGTCGTGTCGAGGCCGGCTCCGCCGATGCCCAACTCTATGTGGCCTATCAGGAAGCGCTTGCCCGCAACGGCAAGATCGACTTCCAGGACATGCTGCGCCTCGCGGTTGCGGGCATGGAAGCCGGAGACATCACGCCGTACCGCTTTACGGACCTGCTCGTCGACGAGTTTCAGGACACGGACCCGTTGCAGTATCGGTGGGTCGAACTTCATGCGAAGGCGGGGGCGCAGGTGACGGTCGTGGGCGACGATGACCAGAGCATCTATGGCTTCCGCGCCGCGCTCGGCTTTCGCGGAATGGAAAGCTTCGCCGAGGCGTTCAATGCGCAACGGGTGGTGCTGGGCAGCAACTACCGGTGCCGCAGCGAAATCCTCTCGGCCGCCGACCGGGTCATCCGCAATAACGCGGATCGCATTCCGAAGGTTCTGCAGGCCGAACGCGGCGCCGGCGGCTCGGTCGCGACGAAGCGGTCCGACGACGAATATGCGGACGCCGTTGCCGCGGTGGAATTTCTGCAACCGCTGCTCGCGTCCGGCAAGTCGTGCGCCATCCTCGCGCGCACGAACCGCATTCTCGATCCGATCGAAGCGGTTTGCCGGTCGCATGGCGTACCGTACTTCCGCGCGTCCGGCAGTTCGGTACTGAACCGGCCACAGGGCGCGCTGATGTGCAACCTGCTCGAAATCGTCGAGGGCCGCAAGCAGAACGGGCTTGATGCGGTCCTGGGCTACATGGGGATGAATTCAGCGCATCTGGGTTCACTGCACCGCGACATGGGGTCCGCGCTCGTACAACGGCAGAAAAAGGATCTGGTCGCGCTAGGTCTGCCTGAAGAGACAGCAACCGTCTACCGCGCGTTCATGAAGCGTCTGGGCGAATGGCAGCTGATGTGCGAGCGTCAGTTTTACTCGCTTGCGCTTGATGGCGTGCTGGAACTGATGATGACCTATGCGAAGGCCGATCCGGCGATTCGGGCAATCCAGGGCACGTATGACGTGCTGTCGCGACTTAACCGCACGTTTGCCGAGCGGATCGAATATCTCAAGCGGGATAACAACAAGCCCGCGGACGGTGCGCTGGTGCTCACCACCATGCACAGTTCGAAAGGGCTGGAATGGGACCACGTCTGGATCACGCGTGCCGAAGAGGGTATCGTGCCCGACGAGAAAAGCACCGAATCGGAAGAACGGCGTCTGTTCTATGTCGCGATGACGCGGGCGCGCGACAGCCTTGTCATCGCCACGATCAAGAAAAATCCCGTGTCGCGATTCGTCATCGAATCGGAAGCACGATAGGAATCTCTGGAGTTTCCATGCTCGATCGACTGCTTCGCAGGCTTGGATATGTACCTGTCTCATCGCTAAACCTTATGCCGCCTGAGACCGCATCGCAGACGCCAGCGGTTGCACCGCATTGACACCGGGCATCGGCCTTCGAGTTCGACAGGGCAAAGCTCGACGGCCTGTGCTATTCGTACTGCGACGGCGACTTTCACTACTATGCGGTCGGTCGTGATGACTGGATACCAATGGGGGTCGCGGGCTTCTCGCTGGTTAGCCAGCAGCAATGTCGTACATGGCTGAACGAGAACCTGCGTTTGCGCGTCTGGGTCGGAACCGGAACGCTGGAATCGTGGCATGCGGAGAACCGGCCGGTGCTCGACAGGATTGGCTCGCGGGAACTCGTGTCACCCCTGGATCTGGCGATGGCTACAGACATCGGAGAAGAGGAACTGGTCCCGTTCGTGGAGGCCATCGAGATGGCGGAACTGTTCGCGTTGGCGTGGCAGCGCGCCCGCGTCGCATCGCCGTTTTTCTTTCTGGCCAATTCGGAGCATTATGCCGCCTTGCGCGATCACCACGCGCTTCGCTTCGCGCATGAGGCGAACGCTCATGCCCTGGAAAGGGTCACTGAGTGGCTCGCCACCTGGTTCGCGGCACGCGGCCTGACGGTTGACGAAACGCGGTGCCTCATCAATCTGCCGGGCTACCGCGCGCTCTTTTATAGGGCACCGGCAACGCTTTGACCGGCCAGCATTCCGGTCGTAGATGGAGTAAAAAAGGGGCGCTCCCCGTCAGGAAGCGCCCTTTGTCGCTACGCGGCGCGGAAACTAAAGGTCCGCGTGGTGCAGCTTCAGGACAAGGCGATAATGAGCGTCGCCGAGCGGCACGTCCACGCTCTGGCCATCGGCCACGTCGACCGTCACGTTGGTGGCTTCGAGGCCCTTGACGTCCACCACTTCCGAACGGCATTCAGCCGTATCGACTTCGCGCTTGCCTACGAACTCGGTATCCTGTGCCCTCACCGAAAGACGCATCCTGTTAGCGTTGACATCGACTGGCTTCACCACGAGCGAGAGGCCGACGAACCGGCTTTCGCTCTGCAGGCGCATCGTTGCGCCTTCCAGATGGCATGTCCCGAATCAGACGTGCGTGCCGCTGGAATACGCGAACGGACTCTGCCCGAACTCGTGGGCGATGATCGAGGTTCCGGCCGAAACCAGGTGACCGTCCTTATAAAACGCGACGTCGACCTGTTGCGCCGGCGACGCGGCCGATGCGTTCGCAATGGCAGAAGCGCAAAGCGCGATTGCGCCGAGGGTTTTCGAAAAGCTATGCAAGGCTAATGCTCCCTTTGACTTAGTGGGTGGGTGATTCTGCTTCGGGTCGTTGCGAGTCAGACGGTTGCCGCAGTCCGCGAGAGCTGCTGGACGTTGCTCGCCGCGTTTTCGATCGTGAGGTCGCTTTTGCGCCTGACCTGCCCTTCGAGCGATGCATGCGGGCCGAGCCGGATGGTGCCGTAATAGAACACGTTGCCCTTGACGCGGCCGTGGATCTCGAGGATGCCGCGCGCGTGCACGTCGCCCTCGACCGTGCCGTCGATCCGGACGTGCTCGCCCTGAATCTGCCCTTTGACCATGCCGCCCAGACCGACGTGCAGCAGGCCGGCATTGGAAACCACATCGCCATCGACGATGCCGAAGACGCTCAAGCCGTGGTCGATAATCACGCTGCCATGAACGGACAGGCCTGCGCAAAGCAGAGTGACGTTGGGACCTTGTGACTTCATGAACACTCCTAGAAAAGTTGAACGTCGCCGGATTTCGCAGCGGGTGCTTTCGACGGCGCGGGCGTTGTGGTCGCCGGCGCGGCGGGCTCCTCGTTCGCCGTCGGCTGGTGACGGGTGAGGTGATGCAAGGGCCGCAAGGCCGGCTTTGCCGGTCCATGCGACTGCTCTGCCGGGGCGGCGGCCGCCGTTGTGGTCGGTGTTGCGGTTGGGGCTACGGGCGCCGACGCGTTCTGCGATGGCGCCAGAGCCTGCGGTGCGATCGCCGGTTGCGCTGTCTGTGTGGGCGCGGTCGGGCGTTGCGCGTGGATCGGGGGCACCGCGGCGCGCTGTTCCGGATTGGTGGACTCAGTTGCCGTGCGCGGATCGATCCGGGGGGCCGCAGGCGGCATCGCGAGCGAGCGAGCGTCGACGTTCGCGAGTCCAGACGAGCCGGTCGCTTTCTGCACGTCGAAGTCACTCGCAGTCAGTGGTTTCGCGCGAACCGCATTGACGGGCATCGTGCTGTCGTCCATGGACTGTGCCGCGGTGGGAAGGCGAGCTGGTGCGGGAGCCACAGCCGCTGGTGCCGGGTGAAAACTCTCGTGTGTCGCGTGCCACACGCGCGCTGCGCTCATTCCGGCCAGACCGGCAAGGGCCGCAACGGCAATACCGATCAGGGCAGGGCGTCTTGCGGTGCTCAGTGCTGCGGTCAGCGCGGCACCGTGGGAGCGCAGGGATTTGCCGCCTTCGGGCGCTGGTAGCGCCGGCATCGCGGCGGTGTGGCTGGTTATGTCGATGACGACGGGTTGTCCCGAATACTGGGCGTGCAGTGCCTGAATTTGCCGTAGATCCATATTTTTCCTCAACAAGGTGACAAGTCGAGCGTATCCATCCGGTCACCAAGTCAAGTGAGCCGGAATTTAAAGAAGGCGTGAGAGGTCGATGCAGTCAGCTTTCGCGGCGCTGGCCATCGAAGTCGTACTGGTCGTTGTCGGGCATGCACACCTGAACGATGTGCTTCAGGCGCCGCTCGGCGTTCGCGAGAATGTTCGCGCGATCCTTGTCCGTGATCTTTCGCTCGATCATTCGCTCGGTTGAGCGCACGAAGACCCGGTCATACTGGGTCAGGCATCGCACCAGCAAACCTGCGAGCGGACGCGTGATCGTCAGTTCGATCAGTTCGTGCGGCATTTCGAGTGGACGCGCTTCGTGGCGCGCCAGCCACTCATCTGTCTTGCCGAGCCAGTTCGAGGTATCACGCAACGCCTTCTCCAGGGCCTTGACCTTGCCCCCGCGCGCGACAGCAATCTTCGACGCGCAGAAGTTGTAGTCGGACCTGATGTAGTTGCGGGCGAACTGCGAGCTGTACCGAAGCACCGTTTTCGCATCGGTCTCCGGATTGATCCGCTCAATCCGGCTGTCGCCCGTCAGGCGTTCGATGGGCTTCAGGCCGCTACCGGATGACGGGGTAGCCTCTGAAGCAGGATTGGCAACACTGAGCGCTGGACGCCCGGTGCTGCCTTCCGGCTGCCGGTCGGGCTCGGAGGAAAGTTCAAGGACTGCGGCTATGGTCTATTCGGATGTGGTCTCTCTCACCGTCCATTGTCAACGCGAGTCGTCGGACGAATTCAGGCAAAAGCTATGCCGTTTTCGTTATCTTTCGGGGGATTTGAGGCAGGGTTTTGCGCAATACTGACTTTACTTCTCGCGTCACTGACGCATCGACACTGACCCGGCTAGCCCGGAGTCCATCTTCTGTCCAAGTCGTGCCTCTGCGCATGCTCCGACCAGCCGGCAACTGGTGTGGAATCTTCTGCTGATGAGCGCCTAGCCCGCGCTCCCCATCTTTCAGTCATAAAACTCGTTGCTGGCCGCATTCATTTGCGCCGCGACATCGTTCGGACCCGGATCATTCGGGTGTTCTCTCTCCAGAGCCCGTCTGGGTAGAACGATCGTAGTGGACTGATCCGTGAACCTGCGGCGGAATGTATTTTCCGAAAATGGGCTGTTGCGCAGCGTGACCATGCTGCGCGGGAACGACCTAACGTTCCCGACTGTGAGCCTCACGGCTCCCTGAGCGCCACGACTCCGGAAGGGTTGTGGCGCTCGGGTCATTTGATCCGAATCCCGAAGCGCGCTCCTCTGACCGAGGAACGCGTTTTTTTTCGTCCTTTAGTTCCTGTCCCGTACGGAGGTCTTCCATGCTTCCCGACCGTCTTGACCAGCGCATTGCCCAAGCGATCAGCGACACGATTGCCCAGGAACGCGCATCTGCAGATACCGCATCGCCTGCATGGCGCACGCGGTGCGAGGTAGCACGGTTCGCGACGTTCAGCGATCCCGAGCGCCGCGTTTTTCTTTCACATGTTGCTGGACGCCGCGGCGAGGCGGCGGCGCACGAACTGGAGCAGTCGGCCAGCGAACTGCGCACTACGGCAATCTTTTTCTTGGCAAGGAAACTCTCATGAACGCAGTTGTCAGCATGCTCAACGGCCCTGTGCGTAGCGTCGTTGAAGAACGGGCATTGCGCCCGCCGGTGATCGGACATATCCGGCCCGGCATCAAGGTGCTCACGTCCAGCGCACGCAAGAACAACCGTGCCGTGGAAATCTACAACGACATGGTGGCAGCGGGCGACTCATTCGACACGATCGGCAAGTCGATCGAATCGAAGTGCGGACTGAAAAACGCGCTCGCGCCGAAGAACACGCCCTATTTCACATGCCGCCGCTCGGACTTCACCAATCCAGACGTCGCCGACGAAATCCTCAGGCTGTACGGCGAGGACCGTGGCGAAGGCCTGAAGCTGTACCGCTTTCCGGTGCTGTTTGCGTTCAACGACTGGATGCAGAATCTGCCCAACCAGATGGCCGTCTACGGCACCAACGGTCGCAAGTTCTTCTCGCAGTACGAACGCGATGGCATCCGCTACTGCATGACGTACGCGAAGATGGAACGCGACCAGCGTGCCCAGCGGGCGGTTCGCCACTTCGGCGGGCGCACCGTCATCCGGCGCCAGGACGAAGCGATCCCTGACGGCATCTGTGACCCCGAACAGTGTCCGCAGTATCAGGCGCGACAATGCAATCTGTCGGCGAGCTTCATCTTCGCTGTGCCGGATATCAAGGGTCTGGGACTCATCGAGTTGCCGACGAATTCGATCTACGTGCTTCAGAAGGCGTATTCGGCCATGCAGACTGTGCAGCTTGCCAGAGGCAAACTGACCGGGACCCGCTTCTGGATCACCAAGCGCGAGTTCGATATCACGCGGATCAACGAGAACGGCGAAGCGGTTCGGGCAAAACAGTTGCTGACCGTGCTCGATGCTGACATCGACATCGGTGCACTGCTCGACGGCGCCGATGTCGCGGTCCCGGCAATCGAAGCGGCCGGACGCGCCGTCGCTTTGCTCGAAGCAGGTGGCAACGTTGTCCCGATCGGCGCTGGATTGCCGGTCGCTGTCGCAGAAGGCGCCAGCGCGAGCGTCGCCGATGAAGTCGATGACCGGGTTGCCGCCCAAACCGCAGGAGGGCAGCCACAGTCAGTAGTTGACGATGGCGCATCCGAAGCGGGTCGTGCGCATCAACGCGCAGTGTCGTCGCAAGCTGATGTCGGGGCGGACAGTGTGGTGGAGACACTCGTAGACAAGCTGGACCGTATGTCGGACCTGCTGAAGCGTCTCGGGTTGAGCGCGGAAAACCGGAAGGAGGATTTCCGGGTCTTTGCGCACAACACCTATGGACGTGGATGGGTCGAGCGGCCACAGGATGTCGACAGCATGAACGAGCGTCTTGAGAAGGCACTGACTGATCGCGCAGCACTCGATCGTGACATCGCGGCGACCAGGCAGACGAAGTTCTTCGACTGACCGGCTTTCCGCGCCCCCTTCCGTCAGCCCTTCTGGGCTGGCTTTTTCCGTTTCTGTCCCTGCGTCCTCCTGGGCGCGCATTCCAACAATGGCTGCCGTATGGCGGCCGTTTTCATTATGGAGACGATTTTGCAACTCGCACATTTTTCTGACCTGCATTACGCGCCGGACAATCTGGCTGAGTCGGATCGCTGTTTCAGCTTCGCTGTAGGCAACGCGATAGTCAGCGGCGCGACAGTCGGGGTCGTCTCGGGTGACGCAACCGATCACCGGCTCGACGCGCATGCACCATCGCTGAATGCATTGGCGACCCAGATTCACCGGCTCGCCAAGGCTATGCCCGTTCTCATGCTTCAGGGAACGTTTTCGCACGAACCACCCGGTACGCTCGACAACTTCACGCTGATGGGCGGCACGCATCAGATCTTCGTGGCCAACCGGTTCTCACAGGTCGCGCTCGTCGACGGGCGATTCTGGGTATCGACGGGGTCGGTGTTCTCGGATGACGAACTGCGAGGGTTCATCAGCGTGATTCCGGAAGTCGTCTTCACCTGCCTTCCCACGGTCAACAAGGGCCAGCTGGCCGCGAGCGTTGGCGCGCTCGAGGCCGGTACGGGACTGGGCGATGTGCTCGCCGCATTTCTGGCGGCGGCGGGCCGGGTCAACAGGCAGCTTCGCGCAGCGGGGATTCGTACGGTCGGTGTTTCGCACGGGACGGTCAACGGTTGTACGACCGAACATGGCGTCGTCATGGCGGGCTTCGATCACGAGTTTTCGTTGACGGCGCTGTTCGAAGCCGAATGCGATGCCTTCATGCTCGGCCACATCCACAAGGCGCAGCAGTGGGAGCGCGACGGCAGGCTTGTCGCGTACCCGGGCTCGATTGGCCGGTTTCACTATGGCGAAGAGGGCGACAAGGGCTATCTGTCGTGGGACGTTGAACCGGGCAGTGCGACAGCAACGCTGGTCGCAACGCCGTCGCGTCAGATGATCTGTGTGGACTTCGACGGGCCACCGGATATGGCGAAGCTCGAGGAGATCGCAGCGCACGCCGGCGACAAGTTCGTGCGTGTGCGCTGGCAGGTCGATGAAGAGCATCGCCAGGTGGTGGATCGTGAAGCGATCAAGGCGCTGTTTTCCGGCGCAGCAGATCTGAAGATCGAGTCGCGCGTGTTGCCGGTGGTTCGCAGTCGTGCCCAGGGCATCAGTCTGGAGACGACCGTCGAGGGGAAGCTCGGGCGCTGGTGCGAACTGGCCAGCGTCGACGCAAGCCCGCTTCAGGACCGGTTGCAGCTGCTCGCCTCCGGCGACGTGGACGCGATCGCGGCCAGTGTGCTCGCCGGTATTGATTCGCGGCCTGAATCGCCCGCGTTCGCTACGGTGCTTGCGCACCCGGCTGCGTCGCTGGACACGGCAGACGAAGCTGCGGCCGGGCCCGTCGAATCCGACACGAAGGCGACCGGCGTACCGGCGTCGCTCGACTGGCTCAACGACGATCTGTTTGCGGCCTAGCCGCCATAGCGGGAGTGTCCTGCAGGACACTCTCGCGCGGAACACAGCCGTGTTCCGGAAGCCCGTCAACCACGACACCCCGGCGGGCTCCAGGAACAAGGTTCACCCGCGTCACTGACGCATCGATTGCAGTTTGCTGCATCCATCTTTTTCCTTAACCCTGGCGGGGATTCATCCCCTCAGGGATGCACTCCGCCGATTTTCTTCGGAGTGTCATCATGTTTGGTCTTTATCCCGCCGGCGCCCAATGGGTCCGGCACTTCACAGCCAACCGCACGCCGCGCGAGATCCAGAAGATCCTGACGGATCATGCTGGCTATCGCGCGAGCATCTTTCACCTTCCGTTTGGCGAACAGCGCGGCGCGGTGATTGCGCAGTCGGACCGCTTCCTGATCCTCGCTGCAACCGTCAACGCGGCAACGGCGGATCTGGCCATTGTGCCCGACGTACAGTTACAGAACCTGCTGTGGTCGTTTAACACAGGCTACGCAAACCAGTGGGGCTCGCGCGAGCTGCTCGCGCTGACCGGTAGTGATAACTGGGACGGGCTCATCCGGCGTACCAGCGCCGCGTATGCCGCCGTCTGCAGGACGGTCGGCGAAGCGGTCGACGGGTCGCTGGAGAAGAGGGCGGCTGAGAGGGCGGCTGAAAAGGCCGCTGCAAAAGCTGCACACGTATCTGATCCGATCGTTGGACGGATGTTGTCCAACGACGATGATGCGCCGTGGCTGCCATCGGACTATCTGTACGACGCGCCGCTTCAGGAGGTGCCGACATGCGCCCACTGAAACTGACACTGACAGGCTTCATTGGCGTTCGTGACGGGATGAAGCGCGACACCATCACGCTCGATCTCAAATCGCTTCCGGCAGGCCTGATTGCGCTGACGGGTCCGAACGGGGCGGGAAAGTCCACGATCATGGACAACCTGCATCCGTACCGGATCATGCCTTCGCGAGCCGCAAAACTGTCGGTCGACGCGTTCTCGTACTGGGACCACGTCTACGGCGCGCACGCGCTCAGTGAGTTCGAGTGGGAGCATGGTGGTGTGCGGTACCGCTCGTCGTTCGCGTTCCGCAAGCCCGGCAAGACCGGCAAGGCCGAGTACTACCTGGCGTGGCGCGATGCGGACGGGAACTGGCAGCCCATGCAGACAGGGGACGGCACCGTCTCCGATGGCAAGGCAGAGTCCTATGACCTGTGCGTCGAGTCGGTGTGTGGCTCGCTGGAATCGTTCTTTACCAGTGTGTTTTCCGCGCAGAACCGGCGTCCGCTCGCATCCTATGGTGCAAGTGAGATCAAGGCACTGCTCGCGGAACTGCTGCACATCGATGACCTGCGCACGCTGTCGGCGAAAGCCGCTGATGTCGCGAAGGCGCTTGGTCGCGCGCTCGATTCCACGCAACAGCAACTCGTTGCGCTCGGATCGAAGCGCGATCGCATCGCGCAGATCGATCAGGCCATCGCTTCCGATGCACAGTCTGTCATCACGACTCGCGAGAGCCGGGAGACGCTGAACGCAAAGGTGGGAACCCTGACCGACCAGCGCGCCGTGCTCGCGGCAAAGCAGACTGCCAATGCCAGTGCGCAGGCCCGCTTGCGGGAACTCGGCACGCGGCGAAGCCAGATCGCGACGGCCATGCAGGTGCTTGTTACCGATGCGAGCGCCGACGAACGGCGCCTGAACCAGCGGCGCGCGTCGTTGCGCTCATCCATCGCGGAACACAACGCAGTGATTGCGCAACGTGACGCGATTCTGGGTGCCGTCACAGCACGCGATGCTGCCCAGGCGCGTATCGCGAGCGAGGAGGCGCGGGTCGAGCCGATCCAGCGGGAGATTTCTGCCCTTGAGGAAAAGCAGCTCGCGCTGACCGCGGCGACCTCCCGTCTGAAAGGGCTGGAGTCGGAGGGGACGTCGAAGATGACTCTCCTGAGGTCGCTGGAACAGCAGGCGAGTGTGATCAGTACCGTGCCCTGTGCCGGTCATGAGATGCACACCGCCTGCCCCTTGCTAGCGCAGGCCCGTCAGGCAGACGTACAGGTTCAGGAGCACCGTATTTCGCTCACGAATCTTCGTGCGACGTTTCGTGCCAAACGCGATGAGATCGAACTTCTGACGCCTCAGGTGCAGCATCTTGCTGGCAGGCGCACGGAGCTGAAGGCGGTCAATGATGCGATCGCGGCCGCGCGCCGTGACCTTCAGAAAGCCGTCGATCTCGCCGCACGCAAGCCGCTGCTCGATGCCGCAACCGAAGGTCTCAGCAAAGCCAGTGAAGAACTGGCCGCGCTCGGGACTGAGGAAGCAACCCTACGTGCCCGTCGCGAGGCGCAGCAGGAGCGTCTGTCGGAGGAAGTGAAGGAACTGGATGCGGAAGTCGCACGCCTCGGCGTCGAGGACGTGACCGGTGCCATCGCCGATATCGATCGGCAGCTCACGCAGTTCCGTGAAGCCATCACCGCAGCCGATGCACGGATCGAATCGCTGATCCGCTCGCAGACGATGCGTGAGGTTGAACGGCAGGCGATCGCAAACGAGCTTGCGGGGTTCGACGCGACACAATCGCGTGCGAACCGCATCTCCGATGAGATTGCCCAGTGGAAGCTCCTTGCCAAAGGCCTCGGCAATGAAGGCGTCATCGCCCTGACGATCGATGATGCCGGCCCGGCACTCACGAAGATGGTGAACGACCTGCTGCTCGCCTGTTACGGCATGCGCTTCACGGTCGAAATCCAGACGCAGCGTGCGCTGGCCAGCGGAGAACTGCGCGAGGGGTTTGAAATTCTCGTGCACGACGCCGATCACGACAGCACCAAGGCAGTCACGGTGATGTCAGGTGGCCAGAAAGTCTGGATCAACGAGTGTCTGACGCGCGGCATCGCGCTGTATCTGGCGAGCAACGCAGGGCAGCCGTATCAGACCCTGTTCAGCGACGAGTCCGATGGTCCGCTCGATCCGCAGCGCAAGCTGCAGTTCATGCGGATGAAGCGGGAAGTGCTGCGGCAGGGCGGGTACGAGCGGGAGTACTTCATCTCGCAGACACCCGATCTGGTGGCGGAAGCTGATGCAGTCATTGACGTCGAGGCGCTCGCTGCCTGACGTCGTTTCTTTTAACCCTGTGGCGAAACGCTCCCCACAGGGGCGTCCCCTCGCCTGTTTTCACAACAAGGAATCCCATGCTGAACTTTCTGATGCTGCTTTTCGCGGCAGGCAGTTCGTCGCTGTGCGCCTGCACGACTCAAGCCGCGGCGCATGTTGAACCGGCGAAGCCGGCACCGACGATCATTGTCCAGAAGCCGCGCGGCGAGCCCGGCGACTTCGTGCTCTGCAAGGATGGTCGCGTGCTGGTGTTCCCGGCCGCGCATCCGAAAACCTGTTCCTGATCTCGCGAACCCCGACCTCGACAGAGTGTCGGGGCCTATCGCATCAACCTTGGAGGCGAACATGAAGAAGCAGATCGCAGCCGCAACCGTGATCGGGGCAATGCTGGCACTTGCATGCCTGCTTTGGGAACAGCAGTCGTTTGCTGCACTTCACAAACATGCGACTCGCGCACCAGGTATAAGTCCGTCGCCGTTCGACCGGCAACTTCGTCGCGCCTGACTGCCGTCATCGCATTTTCTTTACCCCGACCGGGCAGACCTCCCGGTTGGGGTGGTCTGCCCGGCATCCTTTAAGGAGCCGAAATTGACCTATTCATGCAGTGATTTTCTCGATGATGTCATGTGCAGTCTCGTCCACTCCCGTGCGATCACTGAGGCGGAAATTCCTGCCGATGATCCCGGCAAAGCCTCCGACGTCGCGACCGCGGCAATCCTGATGATGCACCGTGCAGGCCTGTCCTCGCGGTTCATGCGCGAACTCCTGAACGCAGAGGAAACGCTGGGCGGAATCGCTGAAGTCCACGGAGTCGACGCCCCAAATAGCCGACGGGCAATCCAAGGCTATTGCTCTCCTGGAAAGCCAGAAACTGCCTGACAGCGCGGTTCCTCGTCGTGTTCAGGACAGAGTCAAATGGGCGCTGAACCGGCTGCGTGAGCATGAAGCCGCGCTTGACGGGGTGCGGTCGGCTCGCGGGAACAGCCAGATTCTGGCACTGGAGCTCAAAGATCGCGAAGACATGATCAGGCAGGCAATGGACAGGCTCGATGAATTTCGAAACATGGCTGCGAAAAAAGGCGTGGATGCCGACGCGTTTATCCAATCCATCGGCGGTGCTCCCGATCTGGCGAGATTCGGATACAAGCCTCAATCAACGGGGAAAGTGCCGGAAAAGCGCATCGTGGCCACGCCTACTCTGCCGCAAGACATGCGACGCGGATTGTTGACGGATGACGGTTACCTGCTGCTTGAGGTAAATGGCAAGTGGACAGACGGCGACATGACGTTCCGTCCAGAGGAAGTCGAGGGCGAGATCATCCGGGATGTGCATGTTCGCCCAGACCTGGCTGAACGTGTGGCCAGGATTCTCTCGGCGAGCCAGCGCGATGCAATTGAAGCCCGGGACTTGCCGGAAAGCCGCACGCCTCGGTCGGAAACTGTAGTCGCGGAATTGCACGAGCGGCAGTAGCGGCCGGTGAACCTCGCGCTAACCAACACCCTTAAACCGCCCGTCGAGCATCCCCATCTTGGGGCGCTCCACGGGCTTTTTTTTGACACTCGCGGAGCCGATGCTGGATCTACGGCTCGTAGATGGTGGAAGGCATCGGGTCTCGGTCGAAAGACGCCACAATTCCCGCATCTTTTCACGTGGCCACACGCGCGCGTTGGAATTACTCTTTGGAAATCTCTGCGCCACTGGCGCATCGACCGGCCCGCCTCGCGGGCTTTTGTTTGGTGCGCCGAGCATGCACAACAGCTTGGGGGTGAGAGTCCCCTGTCCAACCTGATGGTGGTGAAGGACTAGCGAAACGCAAGGGCGTCGTCGCGAGGCGGGGTCTGAAGGAAGCGTGTAGCAAAGCCATGACCTGACGAACAGAAACCAGATGCGAGGCCTACCCGGGCGGACGAGCGAGCTAATGATCGCGAAGTCCATAGCCATCAAGGCCCGGGGTGGTAAATCTGGCGGGTGTGTGGTGAAGGCGGTTGTGCTTACCTCGGGAGGCCTGCCCGGTGTCCTGGATTCAGGACTGAACGGACCGTAAGGGACGTTGACCACCGTGCAGGAGTCAGCAGCGGGCATATTAGGGCGGCGACGCCTGAAGGCCCAAACGGAGAGGAGCGGCAAGTAAGCCGGAGAACTCGACATGGGAGCGCAGCAGAAAACGCATCGCGTCCTTGATGGCAGAGACAGGGGTGAAGCCCCGGTGGTTGCTGATCGAGGGGCTGAACCTATGGCGGCGAACCCCGAGCCTGAAAGCCCGTCGGCTTGTGACCGACTGATGGAAGAAGTCTGTGAACGGGAGAACCTGAAGCAGGCGTTGAAACGTGTGAAAGCGAACAAGGGTGCACCGGGCGTGGACGGCATGACGGTTCAGGCACTACCGGCGTATCTGCGAGAGCACTGGCCGTCGATACGGGCCACGCTGCTGAACGGCACGTACAAACCACAACCTGTGAGACGGGTCGAGATACCCAAGCCGGATGGAGGTGGCGTGCGCAAGCTCGGCATTCCTTCTGCGCTCGACCGATTCGTTCAGCAAGCGGTGTTGCAGGTGCTGCAAAGGCAGTGGGACCCGACGTTCTCGGATGCCAGTTTCGGCTTCCGTCCGGGACGCTCGGCGCATCAGGCGGTGGAGCGCGCACAGGGTTACATCCAGGCGGGAGACCGCTGGGTTGTAGATCTGGACCTCGAGAAATTCTTCGACCGCGTGAGCCACGATATCCTGATGAGCCGGGTGGCAAAGCGAGTTAGCGACAAGCGAATGCTGAAGCTGATCCGCTCCTTCCTGACGGCGGGCGTGATGGAGCACGGGCTGGTTGGCGCAACGGATGAAGGGACACCCCAGGGCGGTCCGCTGTCACCGCTGTTATCCAATCTGATGCTCGATGATCTTGACCGGGAGCTTGAGCGACGCGGACTGCGATTCGTGAGGTACGCCGATGACTGTAACGTCTACGTACGCAGCGAACGCGCAGGCCAGCGGGTGATGGCGGGGCTGAAAGTCTTCCTCACCGGCAGGCTGAAGCTGAAGGTCAACGAGTCGAAGAGCGCGGTCGCGCGGCCACACACACGCAAATTCCTTGGGTTCACCTTCTCGGGTCAGCCACAGGCCAAACGTCGCATTGCGCCCAAGGCCCTGATCCGTTTCAAGGAACGAGTCCGGGAATTGACCCAACGCACGCGCCGGGTCAGCGTCGACCAGATGATCGGCGCGCTGAAACGATATCTGACTGGTTGGCGCGGCTACTTCGGTTTCTGCGAAACGCCGAGTGTTCTTCAGCGACTGGATGAATGGGTACGTCGCCGCATCCGCTGCTTCTTCTGGAAGCAGTGGCGACGCGGCCGTACCCGCTTCCGGGAGTTGCTGGCGCGCGGTGTCGATCGGAATCTTGCCGCCCAGACTGCTGGATCCCCGCACAACGCCTGGCGGCTGAGTAATAGCCCCGCGGTGCAACGGGCACTGACCAATCGCCTTCTGCGATCGCTTGGTCTTCCATCGTTGAATATCTAGCCGGGCAACCGATCCGAACCGCCGTGTACGGACCCGTACGCACGGTGGTAATGGAATGGACGCCCCCGTCCGAAACGGCATCGATGTGCCAAAGTGGTAGTGCGTCGAAGCACGACCATCATCGGAGGAGGCGTCATCATGAACGTTACTACAGTCGGCATTGACCTTGCCAAGAATGTCTTCCAGGTCCACGGCGTCAACGAGCACGGCAAGCCGGTATTGACGAAGCAACTGAAGCGACACCAGATGGCCACCTTCTTTGCGAACCTTCCGGCGTGCCTCGTCGGTATGGAGGCTTGTGCCAGCGCTCACTTCTGGGCGCGGAAACTGCAGGCGTTCGGGCACACGGTGCGGCTTATGGCTCCCCAGTTCGTTAAGCCCTACGTGAAGACGAACAAGAATGACGTTGCCGACGCTGAAGCTATCTGCGAGGCCGTAGCTCGGCCGAATATGCGATTCGTGCCTGTCAAGAACATGGATCAACAGGCGGTTCTGGCATTGCACCGTGCCCGCCAGGGCTTTGTGCGCGCGCGTACTGCTCAGGCTAACCAGATCCGCGGGCTGCTAGGGGAATTCGGTCTCGTGATTCCTCGTGGGATTACGAGCATTGCGCCGCACGTGCCGCAGCTCATTGAAGATGCCAGCAACGAACTGCCGGGCTCGTTTCGGCTGTTGATACAGCGCCTGACCGATCACCTCAAGGAACTGGACCGGCAGGTGGAAGAGCTCGAGAAGCAGATTAAAGCCTGGCATCACATCAATGATGCGAGTCGCAGGCTGGCAGAGATTCCCGGCATCGGCCCGATCACTGCAAGCGCTCTGGTCGCCTCGGTGGGCGACGGCAAATGCTTCAGCAACGCTCGGCAATTGGCCGCCTGGCTCGGTCTCGTGCCGAGGCAGCATTCGAGCGGTGGCAAGCCGACGCTGCAGGGAATCAGTAAGCGCGGCGATACCTACTTGCGTACCTTGATGGTGCATGGTGCGTGTGCTGTCGTCCGCTACGTCGCCAACAAGTACGATGCGTCCTCGAGCTGGCTCCGTCGCCTACTGACGCGACGTCACACGAACGTTGCCGTGGTGGCGGTGGCCAACCGAAACGCTCGAATTGCCTGGGCGCTGCTGACCCAAGGCAGTACGTTCCGATCAGATTACGCGCCGTCCAAAGCCGGCGCGTAATCTGATCGGCTTAAAACAGGTTCTCCCCAAGAGGTTGCTCGGGCAAACGTGACGTGATGGCAAGATAGGTCAGACCGGGATCGGGAAACTCTGCCCTGCCACAGGCGCTTCGAGCGCGAGGTGGTGATTAGAGCCCGATCAGCAGATTCCATCAGGGACAGAGGCGTCGTCCGCCTCACAAACAGTCCGGATGTATGGCCGCAATCTCATCCCATCTGTCCATCGTTCACGAAGGCCTGGCAAAACGGGGGCGTCCATGTATGTGGGAGGGGTCGGGCCGTGAGGCCTGCCCCTATCCCGATTCCGTCTTTTGCCGTCGACATCGACTGCATCTTCAGGGTAAATGGGGTGCACGGTCAGCGTGGCAATGGCATACGTTGGGCGCGAGGCGTTAGAACCTTGCCCGTTGCGATGTTGCGGCGTTCGATCACGAACGAAGTTCTGACCTTGTTCCAGGACAATTCGAATACCCGATATCTGCATCAGCCAGAGGCGTCATCCCCGAACTGTATTAGCTCCTTTCGGTGTCATTCGGGATGTTGTATTCGTTGGGGGATATGGCATAGTGCCACTCATCATCTAATACAAAGGAAAGCAACCTATGGCAACGCTGGAATCCATTCAGGAAAAAATCGCAAAACTTCAGGCCCAAGCGGCAGCGGTAGCAACGAGAGATTCCGCCAAGGTTATCGCGAAGATCCGAGGTCTGATGGATCAGCACGCTTTGACCATTGCTGATATCGAAGCATCTGTGGGCAGGCGTCGCGGTCGAAAACCCGGCGTGAGTTCGTCGGCGAAGCAGGAGGCATCGGCTGCGAAATACGCTGACCCAAAGACGGGCGCCACATGGACTGGCCACGCTCGGGCACCGGCCTGGCTGGCGAACGCAAAAGACCGCAACAAGTTCCTGATTGCGGGGACTACTGCGAAGTCAGCAGCGCCTGCCCAGAAAGCGCCGAAAGCCGGGAAGTCCGTCCGGGCGCCCCAGGCTCCGATGTATCAGGATCCCAAAACGGGCGCGACGTGGAGCGGTCGGGGTCGGGCACCGGCGTGGATCGCGAACGCAAAGGACCGGATGAAGTTCCTGATCACCACAAGCTCGAAGCCCGCAGGTTCGCCGAAGACGAACGCCGGCAAAGCAGTCCTTTCCAGCAAGACAGTTGCGAAGAAGGCAACTGGCAGGAAGGCGACAGCAACGAAGCCGGCCGCCAAGAAGGTTTCTGTAAAAAGAGCTGCTACACCAGCGCAGAAAAGCGCGCCGAAGAGTGCTGGAAAAGCCAGGCCACCTGTATCGCGAAAGCCCCGCGCGGCGAAAAGCGCTGTGAAGTCGGCGGCTGCGGTCGAGGCTGTTTCGCCGCAAGCGGTGCCCGAGGCCGTGAGTACGACTGCCGAGGCATAAGTATCAAAAGACGGGTTGCAAGTGAGTCTTCGCAGCCCGGCCTCTCTCTGCACAGAACTGCCGCCTTTCGGCACGGCCCGCATGTTCATCTCAAACCTGCCCCTCGCAGTTGCTTATTGATGAGCGATGTGGCGCAAGGGTCGCAAAGGGAATGCTGACGGCACGCTGCTTATAGGATCCTGAGGTTGCGAATCTTTCCGATTGTCGGCGACCGCTTGATGATCAGGTTCGCGATGTACTCGGGCAGTAATGCGCGCGGAAGGTTGGCAGGAACATCGCTCACGAGTTGCGATGGAACCTGAACAATGAACTGGTCCGGAGACGAAGCAAGGCTGTGTTCGTAACTGACGCGCATTTCCATGTTTTTTCGTTAGAGCGACGTGTTCAACAGTGCCTCGCAGGCAGGCGCCGGAGGTGCATTGCTGCGAAGGCAGTGTAACGCGGTAAGCCCGTAGAAGCCTGAGCAACGGTTCCTGATCGCGCAGTTGTGTGCGCTCCCGCGCATGGCCGGCAAGCGGCGAGGTCTGACGATCGCAGTCTTATTCGCGGGCGGATCCGCTTATGGGCGAACCTTCGCGCATGGCCGGCCGATGTCTGTTCCCCGTGCACCTGAGCCGAAAGGTTACTGTGCCAGCTGGACGCGGCTGTTGGCGGCGCGGGTGTCGCGTGCTGCTGCCCGATGGGCAAGCCTGTCCAGATAATCACTCGCGCGGACGAAGATCTCCATGCGGGTGGCGCAAACCTGCCGGTCGTACTCGTTGATCACGTCAGTGAGACCATCGATCAACGTTTCAGGAACATTCCAGGTCCCGGTGCTATCGGCCTCGACGAGCACGTCTTCCAGACCGCGCTTAGCGGCTTCAAGGACCTCGATCTCAAGCTTTCCGTGTCCTGCCTGGACGACAAACCTCGCGATAAGCGTGACCTGCGAAACCAGATTGATCAGGGGGCGATCCGCGTCGCCATTGCGCAAACGCTCGAGGGCGATCCTTGCGCGCAGCACCAGATCAGAGGCCTCCTTTCGCGGCATAGGGAGTAATAGCGCTTTTGAATGTGCTGCCGCCGATGGCTGAATTAGCGAACGGCGTTTTTTCTTTCGGCATGTCCGGGACCGGGCAATTCAGTTCGAAACAACATGTTGGGGTCGTTTTTCTCCGATCAAGAGTCGCAGGCAAATTTAGCGTTTCTCATCGAACTGTTCCGCGAGGGCAGATGGCCTCAACCAACTTAGCTGGAAGCGACCCTCCTCGCGAAAGTGAGGGGCGTGGCAGGTAGGCCCGTGCGCCCGCTCCGGGCCGGGAAGCAGCTGACTGAAGCCGTCAGGCAGGCGCTTCGTCGTGAGTCGGGCAGCGGACGGTCCTGAAAAACGGCGCAGGAGATCACGGGTTAACGCAACTAACGGTCGGGCCCGCGTCCGCCCCAACCACCGCCTCCCGGCGGCAGCATTCGAGGAGCAGGTGGGGCGACTCGGTAAGTGCTGAAGCGTTTCCCGTCGCCTCCCGGGAGCGGAGGCAGGCGACAACGGCAAAGGTTCACTTCCTTTACTACCTTGACAACTTGGACGGCATTGCCATCTTCGGATTACCCTCATCGTTCCCAGGGAGAGACGTCATGTCTACGGCAACGATACGAGCGTCAGAGTTTTCGCGGCTACTCGTGCGTGCTGCGAAGGTGCTCGATCGTACCGGCGCGCGGACCCCGGAAGCGATCCCACGGTCGTGGCCAGTTCAATGCAGGCCGATATCGGTCAGCTTCCCGAGAAAAAGCAGCAGAAGTTCGCGCAGTCGATCGCGCTATTTGCGCAGGGTTTCGATGATGCGCTTGCGGCCGTAACCGACGCGGCGGGCGAGATCGCGCCGGCTTCGAAACCGGGACCCGGCCACCGCAGCCGTGCGCCCGCGCAGCGCGCCCGTTCCGCAGCGGACTCCAGGGCGGGGCGGCGTGCAGGCATGTCCTCCGTGGAATCGGATATGTTTGCGGAGGCGATGGCAGCCCGAGCGAAGCTCGCAAAGGAAGGGCGGTTGCTCGAGCCAGCGGAATTCATAAGACGTGCGGGCGTCACACGGCAGGCAATCAACCAGCGGCTGAAAACGGGATCGCTGTTCACCCTCGACGGCCCCAACGGGATCAGCTATTACCCTGCCTTTTTTGTGGACGAGAGCCTCGACCGGCGCACGGTTGCCCGCGCGTCCCGGGCATTGAAAGCACTGCCCGGCGCAAGCAAATGGGCGTTCTTCACGAATCCGCGGCGCTCGCTCGGCGGCCTTAGCCCCGCTGGAGGTGATTGGCGGCAAGCAGCCTGGGCGCAGGCGAGGCGGTCGCAACAGCCTTGATCCGGTCGAGCAGGTAAACCTGCCGATGGTCCAGCGGGCCGCAGCGGGCTACGCGGATGAATAGCATTTGCCTGCTCGCGCCATTAAAAGTCCCGTGAAGCCCTTTGATATCGCGTTCGGTTGGCGGCAGGAGAACCGACACGTTGGTCGAGGCGGTGTCGTCGTGCTGTTCAAGAGCGAAGTACAGAGCTGGGTGAAGGCTGCACAATCTGGAGCACTGGCAACCGGAATGCATCGCGGTCGACGAGGAAGATAACACCTGGACGATGATTGCGGGCAACGTGCGCGTCGGCGCAATGATGTGGCTAGCCAATGACGAACTATAGGCAAACGGGGAGAGTGCGTGACGCAGCTCTGCTGGCACTGACGTCTCCTCACTGGAGGGATACCGTTCGGGTGATGGCGCACGAGGCGCCTGGTGACCGATTAAGCGAGCCGTTTCTCATCGACGTGCACCGAACCGTGATCGAACAGCTTCCGGGGGAATCAGTCCGTATGCTGCGCCCATAAGGCGGCGGGCGACATGGAATGGCAGATAGTTGGCGAAGCCGCGCGGCGACAGCGCGAGATCGATGTCCCGCTCGACACGATCAGGTCTGAAGCAAGGAAAACGGGAGAGCGGGATGTCGCGGTCTGGCAAAGTCCTTTACGTGTATAGGTGCACGGTATGCGGTCATCGTGGTGAAGCACGTCTGGATGAGGGCTCCCACGACGGCGAGGCATCCACGTGTGCCATTTGTGGTGCGCGTGTAAAGCTCGAATGGGATGGCGGCGTGATATTTGAAACGCCGAAATCGATCGCAGACGAGGCGATCGAGCGCGCTCGCCAGCGAAAGTAGTTGGACACCGGAAACGTGGGAGCATTGGACGTCTGTCGGCACTGGGCTCAAGGTGCCTCGATGAAGCTGCCGAGCATGGTTCGCCGACATCCTGCGGCGCCGCAATGGCAGCTGTACTGTGCGCGGATTTCGTCGGTGATCGAGCCGTCGACCGCCAGACCATAATTAATGAAAAGCTCGTCTCCCGGCGCGATCGGGGAGAGCGCGTGAATGAACACCCGGTCGCCCGTTTCGACGGCCTCGCAGTTGGGGGCGCAGGCGTGGTTGAGAAAGCGGGCGCTGTTGCCATCGCGGCTGCCGTCGATCACCCGTCCACCGGACAGGCCAAACACGAAGGTATGGCCGGCGTCGGAGCGCTGCCGGGCGGCGGCGCGGGGGTGTCGGCGCGTCGCCAGCTCGTCACTTCCCCCTTGTATTCAATGACTTTTTCTCCAGCGGCGATCGGATGAAGCGCGAACAGTCCCATGCCATGCACCGGTGAATGTCGTGCGGTGATGCGTCGCAATCGCATGGCGTAGCTTCCTTCCCGACCCAGGGTCGTTGAGTCCTGTTGATGAGCGATGCGCAGCATAGCCCCACGCCAGCAGACGATCAATGTCTTTCTTGACTGTGTAGTAACTGTCAACACGCGACGGTCCATGATCGGATTCCCGTGTCGCCACAATTCGCTTCCCGGAACGTAGTCAGGTCGGTTCTGCGCCGCCACGCAATAGATGTCTTGATCGACGCCGATGCATTTCGCTTCGGAACCGTCAACTGCCAGGGCTCGATATCGTCGCGGGTCGATCACATTTCGGGAATTGCGCCCATTTCGATCGTCTGTTTGCCCGACGGCGAATTTGAACCAGGCGATATGCTGATAAAAGTCGCAACGAACAGGGCGCGATCGGGGTACTGGGGAGAAGAGCGCACCCCGCGGCACAGAACTCGCCGCGGGGAATGCGTCGTTATCGGCGTGATCCATGCGTGTCGTGGTCACTCAGCCGCCGGTCAAATACATTCGAGCAGGTCGGTGGCTCCCGGGGGGCGTCATTGCTCAGATTCGGAACGTCCGCTTTGTATTAGACTCGCGCCACGACGCAGGCGGCGATCATCCGCCAGCAATGAGCGAGCCAGAAAATCAGATCCGGGGAGACCAAATGATCCGAGCCGCGCTTCTTGCTTCCATCCTAGTTCTCGCAGGATGCGCAAGCGTTTCAGATATCGATACCAGCCAACTCGAACCGGGTTGCGCACAGGCCTGCACTGCCCGTTATTCGGAATGCCTCGGCAAGTTCACCCTCTTTCCGATTCAGGCGCAGCATCAGTGCACAGACGCCATGCATCTTTGCGCGAAAGCATGTCCGGCGCGTACTGTCAATGCGGCGCCCGCAAGCAACACCCAGCGATTGTCGGATCTTAACGACCTTTACAAGCACGGCCTGATTACTAAGGATGAGTACGATGCGAAGCGGGCGTCGATTATTCAAGGACTTTGAGGCGTTGAGAGAAGCCGTCGAGCGCAATCGCGTGCAGGGTAGAATAGCGCCGGCTGCATCGACAGCTGGCCAATGATTACCGTTCGCGAGAATCCCTGAGCCGTCATTTCAACGGCCAGTTTGCTCCGGAACCTGCCAGATGCTGGCAGTCAGCAACTCGGCCTTATGCGAAGCTTTCCATAAGATTGACTATCTCCCGTGCCGAACTACGTCCCGTACTCACTGGGAAGCCCAGTCCGTGTGGGACTCGCCGCATGCGTTCTGGACATTGCTATTGTCTCTTGCAGGCCCTGTTGAGTGGAACGATGCACAGTTGCTCGCGATCGTGAATGGCATCGCGGCGATCGACCGGGATTTCCCGCTCGACAACGCGCGCTTTCTGGATGGACTGATCGCGGAAGTCCGGGCGATTACCGGCCGCGTGTTTGGTGCCACCACCTATAGCCGGCTGCTGCGCGATGTCGCGCCGCAGGTCGGCGTCCAGCGCCATCCGAGTGCCCCGACGCTCCAGCAGGCGATCCTGCGTGCGCAGGCGCTCGCGCCGATCTCACAGCCGGGCAGTGCAGACAAGCGGCCGGTCGATCTCGAACTGATGCGACAGGCGCTGGCCCCCGTGGTGCGCGAGGCGCTCGCGCCGCTCTACGCGTCACAGCGCGAGCGGGCCGTCGAGCACGGGACGGTCACGGCACGCGATGCGGGCGGTGAGGGCGAGACTCGCCAGCCGGCCCTGGCGCGGTTGCAGGCGGCGCTGGAAGATGCCCAGGCGCGGATCCGGCGTCTTGAACAGGCGAACGCCCAGCTGCACCGCGAACTCGGCGAAGCGCATGCGGCGCGGGATCTGGCCGGTGAACACGTGAACCGGCTGCTCGGTGAGCTTCACGCGTCGATCGAACGCGCCGGCCTGGGCACGACGACCCTCGCGCAGACGGCCGCACAGCTGGCCGGCACCGAACGCTTCCTCAAGATGCAGAACGATGCCGTGCGGGCTGCAGGCGAGCGGTGAGGCGGACGCGCTGCGCGCGCAGAACGGCCAGCTGCGTGAGCGGATCGACCATCTGCTGCTCGAGGTCGATCAGTACCGGCGCACCCTGTCGAGCCGGCCGCCCGGGAGTCGCTGAGCGCGCAGCACGCCGGCGCAGTGCGCCACCCATCGGGCGTGTGCGCGGGTTCCTGCTGGCAGCCCGCCGCTCGCGCCAGTGCCGGATCGCGATGACGCCGGTTATCAGATGTGGCGATTTTGCTTGCGCCCACCTTTCGGCCGCCGACACCGGGACAACGCAGCAGGGGAGGGGCGCTACTTTCGGCAGGCACGCGCGTTTGCGTTCCGGCGGCCCAATGCGGTACGTTGCGGGTTTCGCTGATCAGATAGAGGCAGACATGAACAAACAGGACCTGGTTGACGCCGTCACGTCGCGCACCGGCGACAGCAAGGCCACCACCGGCGAAGCCATCAATGCCGTGCTCGCGGCGATCACGCGCGCGGTGACCGCTGACGACACGGTGCAACTGGTCGGTTTCGGCTCATTCTCGACGGGACAGCGCGCCGCACGCACCGGCCGCAATCCGGCCACCGGTGCCGAAATGCAGATCGAGGCCGCGAAGACGGTGAAGTTCACGGCGGGCAAGGCATTCAGGGAGGCCGTGAACGCGTCATGACGAAGCATCTCGTCGAGGCCGACATTTACGCGGGCCTCCACCGCGAAATTGTCAGCGTGCTCGAGTCCGCCCGACTCTCGGCTGCGCGCAGCGTGAACGCGGTTATGACCGCGGCCTACTGGGAAATCGGTCGACGGATCGTGACGGTAGAGCAAGGCGGCCGGGAGCGGGCGCAATACGGGCAGGCGCTCCTCGCGCGGCTCGCCGGTGACCTGACCCGGCGCTTCGGGCGCGGGTTCAGTCGGGCGAACCTCGTCAGCATGCGTGCGTTCTATCTGGCGTGGCCCGCCAGCGAGATTTGCCAGACACTGTCTGGACATTCTGCGTCGGCGCCGATTTGCCAGACACTGTCTGGCAAATCACCGGCGGACAAACCGGTCACCGATGCAGCGGACGACGCGCCGGATTACCTGGCGCTCGCCGCGCGCTTCACGCTGCCGTGGTCCGCCTACGTGCGCCTCCTTTCCGTGAAGACGGCCGCGGCCCGCGCCTTTTACGAGACGGAAGCATTGCGCGAAGGGTGGTCGGTGCGCCAGCTCGACCGCCAGATCGGCAGCCAGCTCTACGAGCGGCTGGCACTGTCACGCAACAAGGCGGCACTGCTCAGGAAAGCAGCTGACTCCCAGCCGGGTGATCTCCTCACACCCGAGGAGGCCATTCGTGATCCGTTCGTACTCGAGTTTCTCGACATCAGGGACGAGTATTCCGAGTCGGATCTCGAGGCTGCGCTCATCCAGCACCTGGCAGACTTCCTGCTTGAGCTCGGCGACGACTTCGCCTTTGTGGGCAGGCAGCGGCGGTTGAGAATCGACGACACGTGGTTCCGGGTCGATCTGGTGTTTTTCCACCGGCGCCTGAAATGCCTGGTCATCATCGATCTGAAGGTCGGCCGCTTCAGCTATGCCGACGCCGGGCAGATGCATCTCTATCTGAACTACGCACGTGAGCACTGGATGAAGCCCGGCGAAAACCCGCCGGTCGGCCTGATCCTGTGTGCGGAGAAAGGGGCGGCCGAGGCCCACTATGCGCTCGACAATCTGCCCAACAGGATTCTGGCCGCCGAGTATCAGACCGTGCTTCCCGACGAAACGCTGATCGCGCGGGAGCTCGAACGGTCCCGTGCAGAACTGGAACGGCGGGGAATGTCCGGCGAGCCTGGCGATGCCGAATAAACTGGGTCGTGACGGCAGTCGCTTGCGGCTGCAACGCTTGCTGGCACAGGAGCGACATTGCGTGCGGTGCTCATGTGGGGCACTGGCGCAGACCCGGGCGAGGCACTTCTGCAAACGCCCCGGTTGTCACATCCAGCCGCCAGTAGAGGTTGACCTTGGCGACCAACGCAAGGTACGCGGTTTCAGGAAGCAGCCGATTTTGGCAATGCTCATGTTGCCAAGGTCGTCACGGCATATTGCGCGCCGTCGTTTCAGCAAGCTTACGTTTTCCGATACGTCGCCGGCCCCTTGGCCGCAACTTAAGCGAGGCTCGTCGCCACCTTGTTTCGACCGGTCGCCTTGGCGTTGTACAAAGCCTCGTCGGCTGCCTTGATGACTGTCGTTACATCAACATCCTGCTCTGGATCCCAGCTCGCGGAACCGATGCTGGCCGTTACGCGTCCGTATTCACTGCCCGCGTGTTCAATGGCGAGTTCACTAATGGCCGAACGGATCTTCTCGGCAATCACGGACGCGCCGTCCGGCGGAGTGTCGGGCAGGACAACAATGAACTCTTCGCCGCCGTAGCGAGCTGCGGTGTCGGCCGGTCGCCGAATGTTGTCGCCGATACAGCGAGCCACGGCAGCCAGTGCATCATCGCCTGCCTGGTGGCCGTATGTGTCGTTGTAAGCCTTGAATCGGTCAATATCAACAAACAGCAGTGAGAACACGCTTCGCGTGCGCTTGGCCCTGCGCCACTCCTGTTCGAGAATCTCCCCTAGGGTGCGCCGGTTGTTGAGACCAGTGAGGCTGTCAGTTCTAGCGAGCAACTGCAACTCGGACTCAGCACGCAGGCGACGCTGGAGCTGTGTACCGAGTATGAATGAGAGTGCGATGAACCCCAACGCGAACGCGCCCATCAGTGAGCCTATCGTGAGCGCCCGCCGGTGCCACGCGGCATAAATATCCGGCTCCGCTTCGGCAACCATGATGATCAGCGGCAGATGCGGGAAGTTCTTGAAATAGTAAAGGCGGCGCACCCCATCGATCGACGCAGTGTCGGAAAAACTGCCTTCCGGCGCGGACCTGAACTGCCTGAAGGTGCTGGCCCTGCTGACGTCGCGCCCGACAATCTTCGAATCGTAGGGCTGACGCATGATCATGAGGCCGTTGCCGGCGATCAGCGAAATGGCTCCGTGAGGGCCAAACGACAGTCCTCCGAACAGATCGTGAAAATACTCCAGGCTAATCGCCATCAGCACGATGCCGGCGAATGAGCCGTCCGGGTGCGATACCCGGCGACTCAACGCGATGCTTGGCGAACCATTGCGCAGACGGGAGCGGAAGGGGGCGCTCACGTAGAGGCCGGCATTTGGGTTGTCGCGCTGGACCTTGAAGTAGTCCCGGTCGGCGAAGTTGCCCTTGCGCGGTGTATCGTTGCCGGCGTCGATGATGACGTTGCCCGACGCATCTAGCACCAGCATCGAACCCAGATTTTTTGCGGTCGCGGCCCGATCGAACAGGAGCTGTCCTCGCAGATCAGGCGGCAAGGCCATCACCTTCTGATTGCCGAGCCCATCAACAACGGCCTGAAGCGAAAGCGCATAAAGCTCGAAATTGCGCTCGATATCGCGTTCTGCGATGAGCGTGAGGTTTCGCGACGTTTCGCGCGCCCGGTCCAGTGCATCCTTGCGACTCTGGTAGAGGGAGGTGACGCACAGCGACACCATAACGACAGCAATGACCAAGCCGCCCCAAAAAAGAGCGTGCGGTCCCATGAGCCACCTGAGCAAGTTATTCTTATTGGGTAGTGACGGCATGTTTACCTTGTCTTTGTAGAGTCGGAGCGCTGCGACAGGAGGCGAAAGAGGGTAGATCGGTGAATGCCGAACAAAGCCGCGATTTCCTGCATGCCGGTATTGCCCTCGTCGGCCAGACGATAGATATGGTCAAGCTGCGTCGGCGTGAGCGTCGGCTTACGGCCGAACCTGGTGCCGCGCGCCTTGGCCGCGGCCCGACCGCTGCTCGTGCGCTCAACGATCAGGCTGCGCTGGCATGCGCTGGTGCGCTACTGTGAAGACGGGCGCATCGAGATAGATAACAACACCGCGGAGCGATCGATCAGGCCGCTCGTTCTCGGCAGGCGCAACTATCTGTTCGCAGGTTCTGATGGCGGCGGACAGAGTGCGGCGGTCATCTACAGCCTGATCGGCACGGCACGCCTAAATGGCATCGAACCGTATGCATACCTGCGCACGGTGTTCGAGCGCATCGCAGAGCATCCCATCAACCGGATCGACGAGTTGCTGCCGTGGCGTTTGATGCCGCTGGAGCAGCCGCTCCGTCAGGCTGCATGACGATGGCATCGACTCGCAAACCCGCGTTGCGCGCGGTCAATTCACAGGTCCGGTCTACCAGCTGCACATCGAGCTGAAGTATCTGAAGCCAGCGGTCTGGAGACGGGTACTGGCCCCCGCCTCGATCAGGCTGCCGAAGCTGCACGTCGTGCTGCTATGGGCGATGGGCTGGGATGGCGGCCACCTGCACGAATTCGTGTTCGGCGACATCAACTACGGGGTGCCCGATCCGGACTTCCCGAGTGACCCGCCGAAGCTCAACGAAGCGCGGGTGAACCTGGGCCGTGCGCTCGGTGCGCTGAAGTCATTCACCTACATCTACGATTACGGTGACAACTGGCAGCATCGCGTGAAGGTCGAGAAGGTCCTGCCGCCTGATCCTGAGTTGCGCTCGCCCATCTGCCTGGACGGCCGCAATGCCTGTCCGCCGGAAGATGTTGGCGGCGTACCCGGCTACATCGAGTTCCTCGACGCGATCATCGATCCGGCTCATGAGGAACACCAGCGGTTGCTCGACTGGTGCGGCGGTAGCTTCGATCCTGCTGCCTTTGACCTCAAGGACGTCAACCAACGCCTCTTCGAGATCAAATTCTGATCGTCAAGGCGGCCGCCAAATGTCGCTTACCTTGAAGCGGCGCACGGTAATGCTCGGATTGGCATTCGCAGTTGCGACAACGGCGATGGCGCCCGCTGCTAACGCGCAGACGCTGAAAAAAAGGTATCTGAAGAGGACGAGCTCACGATCGGGATTGCAAACACGTGGCCTTGGGGAGTGACCAGTAAGTCAGGTGAAGTTTCGGGTATCTATCCTGACGTGATTGAAGCAGTGGTCAGTACGATGGGGGTTAAAAAAGTTGATTTCGTCGTCATGGATTGGAGCGCTCTCATCCCCAGTCTTCTGGCAAGAAGGATCGACGTTGTCGCCGCAGGCCTATACATTACGCGGGCGCGGTGTGAGCAAGTTATTTTCTCCGATTTGGTCAACTCCAGTGGCGTCTCTGCTACCGTGAAAAAGGGCAATCCCTTGGATATCCATGGGTTTGATGGAATCGCAAAGAATCCTCAGATTCGAGTAGGCGATATTCGTGGCGACTCCACAACGGCCGATGCGGTCGCGGGGTATTTCAAAAGAACGCATTCAGATGTATCAGGACAATACCGCTGGTATCGCCGCTCCGCAGGGAGGCCGGATTGATGCCTTGTTCCCGATAACATCTATCCGCCCGTCAAGCAGTTCGCGGGGGAGGTTCTATCGCGCTATGGTGTGACGTTTGGTTTTTACGATCCCATGAACTTGCAGTCGCTTTGTAATTTGGTAAAAAGCGGCCAAACCAAACTTATTTGGATGGAGGCACCCGGTTCCACCACGATGGAAGTCTGCGACATGCGGTCCGTCGTGCGAGTTGCAAAGTAAGCGTCACGGCACGGCCGTCTTGATCTGTGCAGTCGGAGACGCCAAAGTGGTTCCCACCACTTGAGTAGCGGGAGCCATTTTGGGATCAGAAGAGAAACCAGCGTCGGGAACGCGTAAAGTCAGTCCGAACCATAGCCCAGAGTTTCGGCGGTGCCTTGCTGCGGCCGCATGTGAACCGGGCGTATCTGTTTCGAAGCTCGCCCGAGAACATGGCATCAACGCGAACATGTTGTTCAGGTGGCGGCGACGGTATCGAGCGGACCAACATGCTGGGACAACCGAGCTTGTTCCGGTGACGGTCGTAAGCGAAGCGCCGGTCACCGTCACGCCGACATCGTCGGTCGAACAGGAGATCGTGAAGCCCACCGCGACCGTCGGCACAATTGAAGTTCGGATCGGCCGGGCGGTAGTGAAGGTCGATGGCGCGGTTGACGCCGAAACGCTGCGTACGGTGCTCAGGAGTGTGCGATCGTGATCGGCCTGCCAACGGATACGCGCGTGTGGATCGCGGCGGGCGTAACCGACATGCGCAGTGGTTTCCCGGCTCTTGCCACGAAGGTGCAAACGGCACTCGAAGAGAATCCGCTCGGCGGCGACGTGTTCATTTTTCGGGGACGTCGCGGCGATCTGGTAAAGATTTTCTGGGCAACTGATGACGGACCATGGCTTCTGGCGAAGCGGATTACCCGCGGGCGTTTTGTCTGGCCCCAGGCTGATGGTGGCAAGATCTATCTCACGTCGGCACAGCTGTCGATGTTGCTGGAAGGCATCGATTGGCGACAACCCCGTCGTACGGCCGTATTGTCGATGTTGTAAACCGGATAGAAGGCTCGTAAACTGCAGCGCATGCGCGATCATGCGCCACTTCCGGACACCGTTGCCGAGCTCCAAACCCTGGTGCTCGAGCCGCAGGCGTCGATGGCAAAGATGCTGCAGCAAATCGCGGAGCGCGACCGGGAGATTGTCGAACGGGACCAGGAGATTGAGCGCCTGACGGCCCAGATTGACAAGCTCAGGCGTATGCACTTCGGTCGCAAATCCCAGCAACTTGAGCGACAGATCGATCGGCTCGAAACCCAACTCGAAGATCTAGCAGCGGGCAGCGGCGTCGCCGATGTCCGCCGTGCGCGCGCTCGTGCATCAAGTTCAGGCGTGTCTGCGGCATCCCCGCAGGAAGCCTTGCCGCACCACCTGCCACTCGAGAAGCGCGTGCTCGAGCCCGCCTCGAACTGCCCGAAGTGCGACAACGTCATGGAGTTACTCGGCGAAGACGTGTCCGAGCAGCTCGCACGCGTCACGGCGATGTTCAAGGTCATCCGCACGATCCGTCGCAAGAGGATCTGCACCGGTTGCGGCCATATCGCGCAACCTCCCATGCCGGGACTGCCGATCGAGCGCAGCATCGCGCATCCGAGCTTGCTGGCCGAGATCATCGTTTCGAAGTATGCAAACCACACGCCGCTGTATCGGCAATCCGAGATCGCGGCGCGCGACGGCGTACGTCTCGATCGGGCCACCATGGCACGCTGGGTCGGGCAATGCGAAGAGCTCTGGCGGCTGCTGACTGAAGCACTGCGTCGCTACACGATGGCGACTGCCAGGCTCCACGCGGACGACACGCCGATCCCGGTGCTCCCGCCCGGCAACAGGAAGACCAGGAGCGGTCGGTTGTGGGTCTACGTGCGCGATGACCGACGCTCAGGTTCGCGCGAACCCGCTGCTGTCTGGTTCGCGTACTCGCCGGACCGCAAAGGCATCCACCCTCAGACCCATCTCGCCGGATTCGAAGGCGTCCTCCAGGCGGACGGCTATGCCGGCTTCAACGAGTTGACCGAAAGCGGCAAAGTTCGTCTGGCATCTTGCTGGGATCACGCGCGCCGATATGTGTTCAACGTCCATGAGACAGCCCCGTCGGAAACCACGAAGCGATGGCTCGACATGATCGGCGATCTCTACGAAATCGAGGCTGCTAGGTAAGGTCGCACGCGTATGTCCGGCCTGTTTGCGCAGGTCGTGATGCCTGCCCGCCTCTATGGAATGCGCTGGCGGGGTCCTCATCTGATCATCGAACACGAAGGTTCATATGCCTTATCGGGTTATCCCTGCCCCGGTCCAACCTGTTAGCCAATGTGGGTCTATCGCTTGCGCACCTCGATGAAGTAGTGCCGCGCGTCAATCAAGATGAGAGGACTGGCCACGCCGCGCCGGGAAGGATTCTCCTCAGTGGGGAGCTTTATCGGTGGTCGCGGTAAATCGGGTATCAACGAGCCTTCCATGACATGGGAGGCCTCGGTGCCCGGACGACACGTCAACGACCACCAGATGAGGCTTTACATGAAGCACAGACTCCACGAAGGGGCGCCCAGGGCGGCTGCTCGCGCCGGGTTCAGCGTCGCCACTGCCTACCGCATCGAAGAGGATCCGCGTTTACCATCGCAGAAGAAGGCGCCGCGCGAGCGCCGACGCGTGGATCCGCTTGCCGAGATATTCGACGCTGAGATTGTTCCGCTGCTTAAGTCCGCTCCTGGCATTCGGCCGGTTGGGGTGCTGGAAGAGATGCTTCGGCGCCATCCTTATCTGTCGCGCGGGGTGCGCCGGACACTGGAGCGACGCATCCGCGTGTGGCGTGCACTCCATGGCGAGGAACGTGAGGTTATGTTCCGTCAGGTGCACGAGCCCGGTCGTCTTGGGCTATCCGACTTCACCGAGATGCAAACTCCCGGCGTCACCGTGGCCGGTATCGTACTGGATCACCGCCTGTACCACTTCCGCCTGGCCTGCTCGGGCTTTGAGCACGCTCACGTCATTCTCGGCGGCGAGAGCTACGTCGCACTTGCCGAAGGGCTGCAGAACGCGTTGTGGGCTCTGGGTGGCGCGCCGCACGAGCATCAGAGCGACAGCCTTTCCGCGGCATTTCGCAACCTCGATCGCGAAGCGCTGTGTGCTCACTACGGTATGCAGCCCACGCGCAACAACCGCGGCATCGCCCACGAGAACGGCGCCATCGAGAGTCCCCACGGCCACCTCAAGAGCGTGATCCGTGACGCGCTGTTGCTACGTGGCAGCGTCGACTTTACCGACCTCGCAGCCTATCGCTGCTTCATCGACGAGATCGTCAGTCGCGTCAACGCGCGCAATGCCAAGCGAATCGAGGCCGAACATCCCTTCCTGCAGTTCTTCCCCTTTTCCTTATCTCCGAGTCAACGCAGGCATTCTCTCGTTGCCCTGGCAAGGGCTTGCATAGCGACTTCCGTAGAACGTTGACGAAGTCCGTCGCTCCGCCCACGCGTAAGCGACTATCAAAGGGAACTTTGACCGGGCATTGTCAATGCCGCCCGCATTTTCCCCAAAGGGGGCGGAGACCTGCAACTGGGAAGACCGCCTTCGTGACTTTGAGCATGATTGATTAGAATTGTTCTTGAACGGCGCCCCAAGCGGCCGAGCTGGTCAATCGGCGTGGGTAGAATCGAGACCCGTCAATACACGAAAAAAAGCGGTCCTCCGTGATAACACGAAGGACGGAAGCAAGCCGGCCACGGACGGGGGTTGTGGCAGCAAGGGCCGTGAAGGACGTCTGGACCAAGAGAATCCGACCTTCGACACCGGGCGCCACTCTACTGGGTATCAGCCGCGCATTGTCTACCGTCCGTCTGACAGGTCTCTCATTCTGTCGGAATCGGGCATGGATTCAGTCATCACCTGTCGCTTGAAACGTGCAGCTTAGTAAACTTCGACAGCGGGAAGGCCTGCGCCGTTTGCGGACGGTCCTGTCACGATAGGTTCGGATTTCATGCCCCACGCGATATTGATCTCGGGATCGTTCCAGCAAACAGTGCGCTCAAAGGTTGCGATCCGCTTCGACGTCGCTCTGACAAGTATCTCTGCAACGTCCGAGCGCACATGAAATCCATAGGCGAATCCCGGTGGAATCCACATCTGCCAGTTGTTTGCCGAAGAGATCCGCTCCCCAACCCAGCGCCCAAATGTGACTGACCACCGTCGGAGATCGAGCGCAACGGCGAATACCTCGCCGGTAACTACTCGCAACAACAGACCTCGAGGCTGCTGAATCTGATAGTGGAGTCCGGTCAATACGTTACGGGAAAAGACCATATGCTGATCCTGAACGAAGGTGTACCCGCGCGCCACATTCTCTTCAAACCACTCCTGGTCGAAGCTATCAAAAAACAGCCCGCGCGCATCGTTAGCGATGTGCGGTTCGACGATCTTCACATCGCGGATGTTGGTATGGCGTATACGACAAGGCATGGATTGGGCGGAAAAAAGGGTAGATGTGCTCATTCAAGGTCTCAAGACCCGATGCGTGAATCGATAGCTTGATTCCGAATGCCTTGGCTGCTCAAGCTACGTTGCAGACAAACTATTATATGAATCCGCCATCATGTGCTGCCGGAACAGATGCGCACGTTTCTTCCTGACGCGACGTCCAAAGCGAAGCCGCAACTGAGAGTACGCGCGTGACGTCGTGCGCCATGCGATACGCATACCCGTCTTCGACTTTCGACCCCCTTTACGACCCTTCAAGTCGATGGCGAGCATCCCTCCTGTTCTCCTCAATAACATGAGCGAGTTTAAGCGGCAAGAGCAATGCTGGCCATCATCTTCAGGAGTCTTGATCGGGGTCATTCTTAACTATGAAACTCGAATATCGACATCAATTTGCGTTCTAACGATTTGCACTTCGCCGCCATTCTGTTGTTTGTTTATGCTAGGCATCTTTCGTTGAGCCGCGATCAAGATATGATGCGCCGCAACGCAAGGAAACGTAATACGGAACATAGTAGAAACAAGCGACGGATCGCGCGGTCGGGGAAAAGATGAAGCGTAGCGTTCGCGGATGTGATGACGAAGTGCAAGAGAAGAAGGGGCGATCCGTCGCTCGTCATATCGGCATTCTGTTGTTTGATGGATTCTCTCTACTAAGCACAAGCGCTATTGCTGAGATATTCCAGCTCGCCAATGAGATCTATAGAAGCCGCAATCATGATCACAGGCCGTACAACGTCAATTTTTACTCAGCGAAAGGTGCAAAAATTCGATGTTCCTCGTCAATTGACATATGGACACGCGCATGCGATTTCGGCGACGTTGCCGAGTTCGACGCAGTGTTCATAGCAGATGGACCGGGTGTCGGGAATGCGCTCCTGGACAGCCGGGTCGTCAATTGGCTATCGGACCTAGTCGGGCGCGGTGTGGAGATTGCACCAATCGGTGAAGGGTGGCGACTATTGGAAGTTGCGGTGCGAAACCGGTCTACACGCGCGTTAAATGAAGGAATGGTTACGGGATTGAACGGCATAGGCGTGGGCGCCTCGCTTTACGATCTGGCTGACAGTGTTGAGCCCGCGCAAAATGCGCTGAAGATGGTTGCGAAAGACATTGGTGAGGAGGCCGCACGCGAAATTGCGGTTCGTATCCGCCCGGTCGGAGGAGGCGGCCTCTCGTTGATCTTTCCGCCAACGCGTGAGGACACCGCAACTGAAAAGATCAGGGCTGCGGCGCAGTGGATAAGGCAGAACTGCGACCATGTCACCTCTGTTCGCGATGCAGTGGGGATTGCGGCCATGAGTGAGCGAAACTTCCTGCGCCGCTTCAAGCAGGAGATCGGCGTTACGCCTTCAGAGTATCTGACTCAAGCGCGACTCGACCTAACTTCAAGACTGCTCGTCGAAACCAGATTGCCAATCGACAGTATCGCAAAGCAGTGTGGGTGGACAAACGGAGCGCGCCTGTCTCGTGTCTTCAAACGGCGCTTTGCGGCGACTCCGACTGAGTTCCGCGCACGCTTAGGCTGTCGGCAGTCGCCGGCGTAGTAGGCAGCAGGCAATTCTCAGTTCTCCCGCGTCCTGCGTTGATGGATCGCGTAGATCGGTCGGTCATCAGGGACCGGCTTGCAGTACCGCTCCGCTAGGAGTCCAGAAAGGCTATAAATCTTTACTTGGGCATGTCCTCTTTGGCTTCCGCATAGGTAACTTAAGAAAAGACACGATTTGGACACCTAGATGCGCAGGCCGGCCTAAATCGGTTTGACGCGACGTGACGCAAGGTTCGACGCTTATTGAAGGAGAAAGAAATGCAAAGCGGACAAGGACTCGGGGCCCGCTCATTGGACGGCATCTGCGTGGTTGCAGGCGCGCTGCTGGCAACGAACATACGCTTTGGCGAGTACCTTCAGGGGCGACCAGATAGCCCTCACGTCACGCTCGCACTGGCGATCGCGCTTGTTCTCTTCCCCGCCTTCGGTTTATATGAGTCATGGAGAGGTCGTCCGGTGTGGCGCCTACTTCGGCAGGTGTTTATTGCTTGGCTGGCGGTGCAGGCGTGTGGACTGGTCGTGATGTTTTCACTGCATCGTGCAGAGTTGATATCTCGTCTTTGGTTCGCTTACTGGACGGTGATGTCTGGCGGCGCGCTCATTCTCGTGCGACTCGTTGTATATAGCACCCTGCGTAAGATTCGCCATGCCGGACTTAACTTGCGGAATGTTGCGATAGTCGGCGACGGTAAGCATTGCCGTGAACTTGTGGAGAACGTCGATGGAACTCCGGACAACGGGTTCCGGGTCGCTGTTGTCTTCAATGTGCGTGACGGCGGAAAATCTCTTGGTGTACTGGTACCGATACACAACAACTTCCCGGAGTTTGTTGCTCATGTTCGGCGCGACGGGGTCCAAGAGATCTGGCTTGCACTGCCGCTTTCGGAAGAGGAAACGATCCAGCGCGTCGTAGACGAGTTCCGCTATGACCTGGTTAATGTGCGCTTTATCCCAGATGTGCAGAGTGTTGCGCTCTTTGCCGGGGGCGTTATCGACCTGATTGGTGCACCTGCCATCAATCTGATTGCTTCACCGGTGCCGACCCGTTCGCTTGTGCCGAAAGAAGTTTTTGATCGTCTGTTCGCATTCGCCGCGCTGGTTGCACTACTGCCGGCATTCATTGCCATTTCGATTGCTGTAAAGCTTTCTTCGAAAGGGCCAGTGTTCTTCCGGCAGTATCGGAAGGGGGCAGATGGCCGCGTGTTCCGAATCTACAAGTTTCGGTCGATGCGCCAACATGGGGAACAAACCGGCGTCGTCACTCAAGCGACTCGCCGTGACCCCCGCATCACCCAAGTTGGATCGTTTCTTAGGCGAACGAGTCTCGATGAGCTTCCCCAGTTTATCAATGTATTGCGCGGTGAAATGTCGGTTGTAGGTCCGCGTCCCCATGCGATAGAACATGATGAACTCTATCGAAAGGTAATTGATAACTACATCCATCGATACCGAATCAAGCCGGGAATTACCGGTTGGGCGCAGGTCAACGGATTTCGTGGCGAGACGGACCGCGTCGAGATGTGGTGGTCAAGTAATTTCGGACAGGCAGATAGGTTCTTTTGCTGTCGATTTCGCCTCGTAGGCGGCGGGCGACAGATAGCCCAAAGTCGAGTGCAAGCGCACGGGGTTGTAGAAGCCGACGATGTACTGCGTGATGTCCTGCCGTGCCTCGTCGTGATTGGCGTACCGGCGCTGCCATACGCGCTCCATCTTCAGGTTCAGGAAGAAGCGTTCCATCACCGAATTGTCCCAACAATTTCCCTTGCGGCTCATGCTGCAAACCACGTGATGCCGCTTGAGCAAGGCTTGATATGCGTCGCTTGCATATTGGCTGCCACGGTCCGAATGCAGGACCAATCCCGGCACTGGCCGGCGTTGCTGCAACGCCATGGTCAGTGCCGACATGACCAATCCGGCCGGCATGCTGGGTGCCATGGACCAGCCCACGACCTTGCGCGAGTAAAGGTCCAGCACGACCGCCAGATAAAGCCAGCCCTGGGCCGTGCGGATATACGTGATATCCGAAACCCACGCCCGATTCGGCTCAGCCACGTCAAACTGACGGTCCAGCACGTTCTCGGCCACCGGCAACGTATGCTTGCTGTCGGTCGTCGAAACGAACTTGCGCTTCCACGTCGTGCGCAAGTCCGCTTCGCGCATCAGCGTGCGCACCCGATGGCGGCCCGTGCGAAGCCCTTGCTCGCGTACGGCATGCATCACACGCCGGCTGCCGTAGCTCGCGCCGCTGGCAGCAAATGCTGCCCTGATGTGGGTCTGCTCATGCAGGCGCTTTGGGCTCGGCTTGGCGCGCCGGTGCGCATAGTAGCCCGAGCGGCTTACCCCCAATACCCGGCACGCGGCACTGACCGATACGGCCTTCTCTTGCAAGTGGGCTACCGCGCGGTAACTCACTTCAGTTCCCGTGCAAAGAAGGCCGAGGCTTTTTTTAGCAGGGAGTTGTCTTCACGCAGTTGCCGGTTCTCCGCCTCCAGTTGCCGAATGCGTTGCTGTTCGGCCGTCAGCGGCTTGCCCGCGCCAGCACCGCCCGCGCATTCCGCGTCGTACTGCGCCAGCCAGCGCCGTACCCCCGTCTCGCCAAGGTCCATCGACCGGCAAACCTCGCCCACCGACAAGCCTTGGTCTCGTATCATCTTCACCACTTCCAGCTTGAAGCTGGCATCGAATTGTCGGCGCTTCCTTGTCATCTAGCTCTGTTCCTCGTCGATTCCGGATTGTCCTCCTATCGACCTGTCCGAGGGAATTAGACCATTACAAGAAAATGGAAAAGCGTGTGGAGTACGACTTGTATTACATAAAGAATTGGTCGTTCATGCTGGATGTGAGGATCGTCCTTGCGACCATCGTAAAAGGATTTGTGAGCCGCAACGCTTACTAACGTTTTCCGAGCGCCCCGCAGTGGACCCCCTCGGGCGAATCCCGGCTGATACGTAAGTGCGACGCTCGCTCGAGTGACAGGAACATTAAAACAGATGGATGTTATGGCTTCATCAAATGTGTTTATCGAAAAGGTACGTCGCCTTTTTTCCTGCGGCGTTCTAGCGGGTGGTGGTCTTGTGGGCCTTATCGCACTTCTTAGCGGGTGCTCCGTTGCGCCGGGGATGCGGATGGTGCGGCCACCCGAGTTGCCGGTTTCGGCCGACTCTTCCGGCAAGAAGACCGGGAAGCGCGTCGAAATCCAGGAGATTACTGTTGGTTTGTTGCAGATGCTCAAAGAGAAGGAGCAAGGCAATGACAGAGGAGCGGTTCGTGAGCTGACCGTCCCGTCTAGTCCCTACACCATCGGCGTAGGAGATGTTCTGCAGATTATTGTCTGGGGCCACCCCGAGCTGATTGCCGCACAGGGACCACAAACACAGACGGTTACCCGCCAGGCCGACCCGGTGCCCGGCTTTGTAGTTGATCAGCGCGGAAATGTCGAGTTTCCATACGCCGGTAGCGTACAAATGGCCGGCCTGACAACCGAGGAAGCGCAGAAAACGTTGACCGTCGTCCTCAGTAGGGTTGCGTACAAGAATCCGCAGATAACTCTGCGCGTCGCGTCATATCGAGCGCGCCAGGTGTACATCGATGGTGAGGTGCACACGCCTGGAGAACTGTCTCTCAATGACATTCCGATGTCGCTCTATGAGGCAATAAGCCGTGCAGGTGGCTTTACCGCGGCAGCAGATCAGAGCCGTATGTCGCTGTCACGGGGTAAGCAGGTATACAACTTAAACCTGCCGCATCTTAGCGCTAGCGGCAGTGACCCGCGGCTTATCCAACTTCGTAGCGGTGATGCCCTTCGCGTGCCATCGCGAGACGAAAACGGCGTGTACGTAATGGGCGAAGTGAACAAGCCGGTTACAGCACTGCCCATGAAGGATGGGTCCCTTTCGCTAAGCGATGCAATCTCGCAAGCTGGCAGTGTCAATAGTGTGGTGGTCAAGTAATTTCGGACAGGCAGATAGGTTCTTTTGCTGTCGATTTCGCCTCGTAGGCGGCGGGCGACAGATAGCCCAAAGTCGAGTGCAAGCGCACGGGGTTGTAGAAGCCGACGATGTACTGCGTGATGTCCTGCCGTGCCTCGTCGTGATTGGCGTACCGGCGCTGCCATACGCGCTCCATCTTCAGGTTCAGGAAGAAGCGTTCCATCACCGAATTGTCCCAACAATTTCCCTTGCGGCTCATGCTGCAAACCACGTGATGCCGCTTGAGCAAGGCTTGATATGCGTCGCTTGCATATTGGCTGCCACGGTCCGAATGCAGGACCAATCCCGGCACTGGCCGGCGTTGCTGCAACGCCATGGTCAGTGCCGACATGACCAATCCGGCCGGCATGCTGGGTGCCATGGACCAGCCCACGACCTTGCGCGAGTAAAGGTCCAGCACGACCGCCAGATAAAGCCAGCCCTGGGCCGTGCGGATATACGTGATATCCGAAACCCACGCCCGATTCGGCTCAGCCACGTCAAACTGACGGTCCAGCACGTTCTCGGCCACCGGCAACGTATGCTTGCTGTCGGTCGTCGAAACGAACTTGCGCTTCCACGTCGTGCGCAAGTCCGCTTCGCGCATCAGCGTGCGCACCCGATGGCGGCCCGTGCGAAGCCCTTGCTCGCGTACGGCATGCATCACACGCCGGCTGCCGTAGCTCGCGCCGCTGGCAGCAAATGCTGCCCTGATGTGGGTCTGCTCATGCAGGCGCTTTGGGCTCGGCTTGGCGCGCCGGTGCGCATAGTAGCCCGAGCGGCTTACCCCCAATACCCGGCACGCGGCACTGACCGATACGGCCTTCTCTTGCAAGTGGGCTACCGCGCGGTAACTCACTTCAGTTCCCGTGCAAAGAAGGCCGAGGCTTTTTTTAGCAGGGAGTTGTCTTCACGCAGTTGCCGGTTCTCCGCCTCCAGTTGCCGAATGCGTTGCTGTTCGGCCGTCAGCGGCTTGCCCGCGCCAGCACCGCCCGCGCATTCCGCGTCGTACTGCGCCAGCCAGCGCCGTACCCCCGTCTCGCCAAGGTCCATCGACCGGCAAACCTCGCCCACCGACAAGCCTTGGTCTCGTATCATCTTCACCACTTCCAGCTTGAAGCTGGCATCGAATTGTCGGCGCTTCCTTGTCATCTAGCTCTGTTGTGAATGGCGGTCGGAATCCGACATTGGATGGCGGCGTCGGACAGCCGGGCGACGCGATTGCTGTTCAGCCCGGCGACTCTGGGACGTTTCATGAGGCTCACATTCGGGTGCGTCGGAGGGAGCCCGTAGGGCGAGCGCAGACGCACCGGGGATGTTCGGTTCGGCAGGGGGATGACGCGGGAATCGGGATGCGGTAGAAGAACGACTACAACTGACCGCCGAAGAAACAGGCCCGACACCGGTCCTAACCGCCAAGTTCATTCCAGTGTCGAGCCCCACACGCGCACAACGGGGTACGGGTGCCGGGCCAGTATGGCACGGCTGATCCGCCTCGTCGATTCCGCTTCGGCATTGACGGGGACTGCCGATGCCGGCCACTGGCCGCCTCTTTCTGTGCGCCCGCTGCCGGGCGCAGGTCGTCGTGTGCCGCCGTTGCGATCGCGGCCAGATTTACTGCGGTGGCGACTGCTCACAGGCCTCGCGCCGCGCCCGCCTGCGCGAGGCTGGCCAACGCTATCAACTCAGTCGTCGTGGCCGCTTTGCACATGCCGAACGGATGCGTCGCTATCGTCAGCGCCTCAATAAAGTGACGCATCAGCGTTCCCCGACACCCGTCGCCAATGCTCTACTGCCACTGACTTCGACGACGACGGCCACCGCATCGACATCCACTGTCGCCGCGCCCGGATCGACGCCTTGCTGCTTCTGTCGCCGCATCTGTTCGGGCCTTGTACGCATCGGGCCACTGCGCCGTCGGGTCTTCCGTGATGTTCGTACTACTACTGACAGAACAGGAAACGACCCATGACCATTGGAGCTGAACTCGAGGCGCAGATCCTGCGCTATTACCACGTGGAGAAGTGGCGTTGCGGCACCATCGCGCGCCAGTTGCGCGTGCACCGCGGCACCGTCCAGCGCGTGCTGGCCCAGGCCGGCCTGCCCAGGATTGGCGCCGTGCAGCGAGCCTCACAGATCGATGCTTACCTGCCGTTCATCCACGAGACGCTAAAGAAGTTTCCCTCGCTCACGGCCAGTCGCCTGTATGCGATGGTGTATGAGCGCGGCTACCGGGGCAGTCACCACCACTTCCGGCACCTGATCTCGCTGCACCGGCCACGCCCGGTACCTGAGGCTTACCTGCGCCTGCGCACGCTGCCCGGGGAACAGGCGCAGGTCGATTGGGCCAGCTTCGGTCACCTGCAGATCGGTCGGGCACGACGACCGCTGATGGCCTTCGTGATGGTGCTGTCGTGGTCACGGCAGATCTATCTGCGCTTCTTCCTCGATGCCCGTATGGACAGTTTCCTGGCAGGACATGCCGGCGCCTTCGAAGCATGGTCCGGGGTCCCCAGGGTTCTGCTTTACGATAACCTGCGTAGCGCCGTGCTTGAGCGTCAGGGCGATGCGATCCGCTTCCACCCGACATTGCTCGCGTTCGCCGCGCATCATCGTTATGAGCCTCGTCCGGTGGCTGTCGCACGGGGCAACGAGAAGGGGCGCGTTGAACGGGCAATCCGCTTTGTACGCGAGAGCTTCTTTGCCGCTCGCAGATTCACGGACCTCGACGATCTCAACGCCCAGGCGGCAATCTGGTGCGCGGGACCCGCTGCTGAGCGGCCCTGCCGCGAAGAACCCATGATCACCGTGCGCGAGGCCTTCGGGCGCGAACAGCCCAGCCTGCTCACGTTGCCGGAGAATCCGTACCCGTGTGAGCTGCTTCTCGCCGTGAAGGTCGGCAAGACGCCCTACGTGCGCTTCGACCTGAACGACTATACGATCCCGTATACCCATGTGCGACGCACGCTCACGGTACGAGCTGATCCCCGGCGCGTACGCATTCTCGACGGCGCCGATCTGCTCGCCACCCATGAACGCAGTTACGATCGCGGCGCGCAGATCGAGATTGCCGCACACATCGATGCGCTCGTCGCAAGGAAGCACGAGGCCCGTCACCATCGCGGTCTTGATCATCTGGCCCGGGCTGCGCCGGCCAGCCGGACCCTGATGCTGCACGCCGCTGAGCGTGGCGGCAATCTGGGCAATATCACCACGCACCTGCTGCGACTGCTCGACCGCTATGGCCCGGCCGAACTGCAGGCCGCGATCGAGGAAACCCTTGCCAGCGACGCGGCGCCTCATCCCAATCCGGTACGTCTGGCGCTTGAGCGCCGGCGCGAGGCACGGCAGGCCCCGCCGCCAGTCACCCTCATCCTGCCCGAACACGTGCGCAACAAGGACACGCTGGTGACACCACACCGGCTCGACATCTACGACCAGCTTGCGGGAGGCGCCGATGAACACGCCTGAGAACCTTCATGGGCGCGCGAACGCCCTGCGTCTGTACGGACTGCTCGCGCATTGGACCGATGTGGCCGCCGAACAGTGGGTCGCGCCGCTGTTGCAGTGGGAAGAGGATGAGCGCGCCCGCCGATCACTGGAGCGACGTATCCGCGATGCCCGCCTGGGCAACTTCAAGCCGCTGTGCGACTTCGACTGGAGCTGGCCCACGCGCTGCGACCGGCTTGCCGTTGAAGAGTTGATGTCGCTCGGGTTCGTCAGGGATACCGCCAACGTCGTGTTGATCGGCCCGAATGGTGTCGGCAAGTCAACCCTCGCGCTCAATCTCGCCTATCAGGCGCTCGTGCACGGTCACACCGCGCTGTTCACTACCGCCGGTCAGATGCTCGGCGAACTGGCCGCACTGGACAGCGATTCGGCGCTGCGTCGACGCCTGCGCCGCTATGCATCCCCTGACGTCCTGGTGATTGATGAGGTCGGTTACCTCTCGTACTCAAACCGCCACGCCGATCTGCTGTTCGAACTGGTCAGCCGCAGGTACGGATCGGCAAGTACCGTGGTCACAACCAACAGACCGTTCTCCGAATGGCACGAGGTGTTCCCGAACGCCGCCTGTGTCGTCTCGCTCGTTGACCGGCTGGTCCATCGCGCCGAAGTCATTGCCATCGAGGGCGAGTCCTACCGGGTCAAGGAAGCGCGCGAGAGGGCCGAGCAACGCGCCAGCAGACGCAGTAGCGCGCGTGCGGAGAAGAAATCATGAAGCGCCTGGCACACCTGCCTTCGGGCATCACCCGTGGGCTCGACTTCCTGATACCGGACAACTGGTCGCCGGAACAGGCGCTCGCCGTCGTCGAACTCATCGGGGATCTGCGTGCCCGGATCTGCATGCACTATGACCTCGCCCTGCATGACCTGCTGCACGAACAGCATTCCCCTCCCGAGGATCCCAATCTCAACGACATCGGCGATCCATTCTGATTGGGACCGGCCACCCCGACCGAGGCCGTCAACGGCGCTTCATTGTTGACGGTCCTGGTGAACCTTGTGCCGCCATTTATGTGCGGATTTACGCCGCCGTCAACATCTGTTCCTCGTCGATTCCGGATTGTCCTCCTATCGACCTGTCCGAGGGAATTAGACCATTACATAGCAATACGGCAGATGCAGCGCAAATGTTTGTCATACGCGGGATGAGCGGTAACTCTCCGAAGATATATCACCTTGATGCGAGATCACCAGTGTCAATGGTGCTCGCAAACCAGTTTGCGTTAGAGCCGAAAGATGTTGTGTACGTAGATGGCAGCGGCCTTGTCAGGTTCAGTCGTGTCCTGAGCCTTCTGTTGCCGGGAATTACCGCCGGGCTAACCGCAGCAATTCTGACGAAATAGTCAAGGGGAAACGTAGGAGGCTTTTGGCGCTACGTTTCGCCGTCGCCCAAAAGCTCGTGACCCATTATATCGGCAGCTAGAACTCGAAGAATACACTGATTAAAGCGCTTGGGAAGACTGGTCCAATCGATGATTCAAAGCATTCTCATTGTCTGTGTCGGGAACATATGCCGCAGTCCGATGGCTGCTGCGTTGCTCAACGAGCGTTTGCCAAGGACGAATATTGTGTCTGCGGGTCTTGGTGCCCTGGTCGGTCGGCCTGCCGAACCGGAGGCCGCGGCATTGCTCGCTGCGCGCGGGCTGGATGTGTCAACACATCGCTCACAGCAACTGACCGAGTTATTGTGCAAGCAGGCCAACCTTATTCTGGTGATGGAGCGCGGTCACAAGGATCAACTCGAGAGGCATTATCCCTTCACTCGCGGCAAGGTGTTTCGGTTGGGGGATCATGGCGGTTATGACATTTTCGACCCATTTCGACAAGGCAGAGAACGATTCGAAGCGTGCTACGAGTTGATCGATGCAAGTGTCCAAAGGTGGGCCCAGAGCGTGATGCGGTTGGCGTAGAAGATCCCCAACAAGGGCGTTTTGCACATGATGCTTTCGGTCAGGCAATTTGAAATGCGAATTCTCAATTCATGAACACAAATACTGGGCGCGGAGCGCTGAATCAAGATGAAGGTGAGGATATTGACTTCTCGTCCCTCATAGACACGCTGGTTAACGACTGGCGACGCATTGCCGTATCGGCGCTCGTCGTGTTCGTTGTCGCCTGCGCGTACATGGTGGTTGCGAAACCTGTCTTTCAATCTTCGATTCTGATCGAAGTCGAGGACAACCCAGACGCCTCCGCAAAAAACCTGCTGGGTGACATTTCGTCACTATTTAACGTTAAAGCTTCGTCAGATGCCGAGATTCAAATTCTCGGTTCGATGATGATCGTCGGTGGGACCGTCGATAACCTTGCACTCTTTGTAGATGCGAAACCTAAGTATTTTCCGTTACTTGGACGCTTTATTGCGAGACACAACTCGGGTCTCTCAACCCCCGGACTCTTGGGATGGGGTGGCTATGCCTGGGGTACGGAGTCGATCGAGGTTCCAAAGTTCGACGTGCCTCGAACATTTGAGGACGACAAATTCACGCTACTGAACCTGGGTGAGGGGCGGTATCGCATCGACGGTTCGGATCTTGACCATGCTGTGGAAGACCAAGTAGGGCGCAGCTTGGTGATCCAGACGGCCAAGGGGCCAATCACACTCGAAGTGAAGAATATTTACGCAAAGCCGGGTGCAGCGTTTTCGCTAACTCGCCACGCGCGACTTGAGACCATACCCGAAGGATAACGCAGCATATCTAAAGCTTGGACTCTACATTCCCGGCGGTTGGAGGCAAGCTAAGTTCGATCCCGTCGTGATTTTTTACGGACCTGTTTGGATGTGGCAACGGTAGCGTTCTCTCGGAGGATGAAATGGTTCGAATCAATCTATTGGGATGCCCGATGGATGTCACAACAATGAATGAAACCGTTGCGCTAATTACCGAGCGGGTACGACGCGGCGTTTTTACTCAACACGTGGTTGTGAATGCGGCAAAGATAGTTAATGCACGGAAAGACTCGGAACTTGCCCGGTCGATTAAGGCTTGTGATTTGATTAACATTGAACCGCCCCGGGAATCGTGGAGGCTGGTTGGTTTAAGTTGATGCGGGTTCTGCGGCAGCTGTTTCAAGTTGCCGATAGTAGTTTGCCTCAGCTTCGGCGGGCGGGATATAGCCGAGGGGTTCCATCAATCGATGATGATTGAACCAGGCCACCCACTCCAGCGTTGCTAGTTCAACGGATTCCCGCGTTTTCCAGGTGCGGCGATGAATCAGTTCAGCCTTGTACAAACCGTTGATCGTTTCAGCCAAGGCGTTGTCATAGCTGTCGCCCCGGCTGCCGACCGACGGTTCGATGCCCGCTTCGGCCAGCCGTTCGCTGTAGCGAATGCTGACGTATTGGGACCCTCTGTCCGAATGGTGTATCAAGGTTCCGTCGTCGCCCGGGCGCCGCGCGTAAAGCGCCTGTTCAAGTGCATCCAGAACGAAGTCCGTGGTCATCGAGCTGCTGACTCGCCAGCCGACGATACGGCGAGCGAACACATCGATCACGAAAGCCACATACAGCCAGCCCTGCCACGTCGAAACGTAGGTGAAATCCGAAACCCAGAGCTGGTTCGGCCGTGCCGCCTTGAACTGGCGATTGACCCGATCCAGCGGGCGCGGGGCTATGGCATCAGGAACAGTCGTGCGAACACGCTTGCCTCGCATCACGCCTCGCAAACCCAGTTGCTTCATCAACCGTTCGACCGTGCAGCGCGCCACCGCGATACGCTCCCGGTTCATCTGTTTCCAGACTTTATCCGCGCCGTAGACCTGCATGTTGGCCTGCCACACACGCTTGATCTCCGGCCGCAGACGTTCATCGCGGATTGCGCGAACAGAGCGCCGCGACGGATCACGAAGCTGCGCGGCATGGCGTCGGTAACCCGACGGGGCAATCCGCAAGACCTTGCAGATCGGCTCGACCCCGAAGGTGTCGCGATGCTGATCGATGAAGGCCTTCAGGACTTGAAACGGCGGTCGAGCTCCGCCTGGGCGAAAAACGCGCTCGCGACCTTGAGAATCTCGTTGGCACGACGCAACTCCTTGACTTCGCGCTCCAAGGCCTTGAGGCGCTCGCGCTCGTCTGTGGTCACGCCATCGCGCTCACCGTGGTCGACCTGGTCGCGCTTGATCCACTCGTGCAGTGTCTGCGGTGTGCAGCCGATCATGGGCGCAATCGATTCGACCGCCGCCCACATCGACGGATGTTCGCTACGCTGCTCGCGCACCAGCCGCACTGCGCGCTCCCGGACTTCCGGGGAAAACTTGGTTACCTTCTTGTTCATGGCTCCATTCTCTCAAGAGTTGGAGCCTCCACAAAATCCCTCAGGATTACCCACAAGTAATGTGATGGTGCTATTCGTTTTGCCTGAATATTCGGTACATCATCGTGATTTCGTGCAGGACAAGAAATCCACGCCAGATGACGGTAGGACCAGGCGGACGATCATGCTTTCGAGCGAGATACCCGCCGAGTCTGGCGATCCACAAGATGACCTGCGCCAGTGATGGCGGTTTATCAGGTATTTCAGTACTGCCATGCGTACGACAGTAGAGGGCTCGCCACTCGATTGGCTGCAGCAATACTTCGCATGGCAGGTTGCCATCAAGCCTTGCGAGCAACATGGAGTACAGGATCCTCCAGCTTACTACGGCGAACAATGCGGTGGCGCGGACGAATCGATCGAGATTGCCAAATTGGCGGGCTTCAATGCGACAGCCACTTTTAAGCACACGATGCCACGATTCAATCGTCCATCGGCGCGCATACCATGCCAGACGCTCAAGGGCCTGAGCGTGCGTTTGCGTAGGCACCGAAGTCAGTAGAAGCCATTCCAATGGCTCTGCTCCTTCGTCCAAGTTCGTTTCCTGTGCATGAATTGCAAACACTTCAATTTCGGGAAGCTTCTCGCGACGACGATTTTGCGGCGGACGAAGGCGTACGGGCATGCAGCGCACAACCAGCCGTGCGGTGCGTGCCGGGCGGTTTTCGCGTGCAGGCACCTGCAGTTGGGCCTCTCCAAGCACTGGCGAGGCCAGCACGGTTTCCCACAAATATCGATCGGGGTGAGCAACGCGTCGGTTCCACGACGCGCGCACCAACCAGTCGACGCCGGCAGGCCGCTGCGCCAGGAACACATCATAGACATCGCCTTCACGGTCGCTCACGCCGATGACATGCGTGCACGGACAGTGCGCCTTGAGTACGCCCAGTTGCTCGATGCCTTCGAGCCATTTCGCGCTCTCTTTTTGTTGTACGGTTCGTTGCCCGCGCAGATGTTTCTTGCCCAACTCCTCGTGCCTACGTTTCCAGGTCTTCATCCCGATCACCCCGAGTGGCAGCCCCTCTGGCGTGAGCGCAAGCAGACTGTGTATCAGGAAACCACGCACGTGTGGATCGGAGCCATATCCCAGACCTTCGGTTGCCCGCAGATGAGACAAATTGAACTCGGTGGTGTCCTGAACAGCAAGGACGACTGGCACCTGTTGCATACGACACAGCGTTTGACCGATGTGCCCACCCAGCACGCCATCGACATCCACGTGCGGGTTGTCGAAAAAACGATATGCCGCCTTCAGCTCCGAACCATTGAACGACTGCGGAAAAGAGCAATGTGGGCCCAACGAAAGCTTGCGTGCCAACGTCACGAGCCGTCTGGTCAGGCGAGCGTCGCCGAGCTCGGCGGCGCCAAACTCTTCATTTGCCCAATCATCAAGGTCAGAGGTGTCCGACAATGCCCGGCATCACAGATCACGAACCGGATCAAAGTTAACATCGGTCGTCACCGTTTACAAGCCATCGCCCTTCAATCGCATAGTCACGAGCGACTTATGGGTAATCCTGAGACAAAATCCGGGGCGGTTCACATCGATGGCATGGCCGTCGTCTGGGCGGCTCGGATACTCGGACACTATGTGCCAGAAAGAGTGGCCGGTGTCGATCTTTTCAGCAGACTGATCGAGGAATCGGCGCAACAGAGATTTCGCGTTTTCCTGCTCGGCGCATCCGACGCGGTGGTGTCTCGTGTCGCTGAAATCTGCACGGAACGTTACCCAGCGGTAGATATCGTCGGATACCATAACGGTTATTTTTGGGACGATGAACGAGCCGTAGTCGAGAAAATCAAAACTTCGAAGGCACAATTGCTATTCGTCGCGATTACGTCACCAAAAAAGGAAAATTTTATACACAGGTGGGGTAGCGAACTGGGTGTCTCATTTGTAATGGGTGTCGGCGGGACATTCGATGTCGTCGCCGGGAAGGTACGACGCGCGCCGGTATCGATCTGGGCGACAAGCGCCTGAACCGGCGTGCGGTCCTGTTGGCCGAACAACTGTCGGGCAGCCCATCGGCAAGCATCCCCGAGGCGTGTGGCGGCTGGGCCGAGACGGCGGGGGCTTACCGTTTTTTTGCGCAGGACAAGCTGGAATGGTCCGACATCATGGAGCCGCATTGGCGGTGTTCGGCTGAGCGAATGCGCGCGTGCGAGGTGGTGCTTTGCATCCAGGATACGACGGAGTTGAACTTTAACGGGCAGGACATTGCCGGGCTAGGACCGTTGTCGTACGAGGCCCAGCGCGGGATGTACGCCCACGCGACCTATGCGGTGACGCCACAACGCGAACCGTTGGGCGTACTGGATGCCTGGATGTGGGCGCGCGAAGCGAGGGACGCCAAAGGTGTGCGCGGCGGCATGAAGGAGAGCACGCGCTGGATCGAAGGCTACGAGCGGGTTGCCGAACTGGCCGAGACGATGCCGGGCACGCGTCTGGTGTACGTAGCGGACCGGGAATCCGACATTCTCGACTTGATGGTAAAGGCACATGAGATCGGATGTCCGGCGGACTGGCTGCTGCGCTCCCAGCACAATCGGGTGTTGCCTGAAGGCGGCAAGTTGTGGGACGAGGTCCTCAGTGGTGAGCCGCTGGGCGAGATTCGCTTTACGCTGGCTGCCCGCCAGGGCCAGAAAGCCCGGCAAGTCCAGCAGCAGGTCTGGGCAAGGCGTGTTGACGTGCCGGGCACGGCAGATAGCATGATCCCTGTCACTTGCATCGTGGCTCGGGAAGTCGGGGCGCCGGCAGATGTCAAACCGCTCGAATGGCGCCTGCTGACCAACCGCGAGACGGGTGATCTGCAGGCAGCGGCACAACTGATCGACTGGTATCGCGCGCGCTGGGAAGTGGAAATGTTCTTTCATGTGTTGAAGAACGGATGTCGGGTTGAAGCGCTGCAGCTAGCGTCAATCGATCGTATCCAGCGGGCACTGGCGTTGTTCATGGTCGTGGCCTGGCGCATTGCGCGGCTCATGCGCTTAGGTCGAACTTGCCCCGAACTCGACGCGCAATTGTTGTTCGAGCCCGATGAATGGCGCGCAGCGTTCATCCTGAACCGAAAGACGCCGCCCGACACGCCACCGTGTCTGAACGAAGTGGTTCGGCTGGTCGCGATGCTCGGCGGCTTCCTGGCCCGAAAGGGTGACGGCGAACCCGGCGTCAAGACTATCTGGCAGGGCCTGCAGCGTGTCATGGATTTCGCCGCCGGCATTAGGTTCGCGCGACAGATCGGACATGACTGACTTATGTGTAATGAGGTGCGTTCAAGCATGGGAGTTTTCACTTGTCGGAGGTACGTTTTGTTCGGCCGTATGCCTCGTTTCTTTTGCGAAGATGGCCTTTCCATTCAGGCCCTCTAGCAGGTCGCTCGCCAAGCTGGCACGATTTGGATCTTCCGCAAAAGGTCGCGCCTATATTTTCGTCGGGCTGGCGGTAGGGATTTTTGCCATGGTTGTGCTTGGCACATCAAAGGGCATTACCCTTTCGGTTGGAAACTACGGCTCACGATTCGAAGCCAATGCGGGAACCGGCATCTTTTCGATCTTTTCTTACGTCGTCGTTTCGGTAGCCGTGGTACGGTTGGCCTGCAGCCCGCATCGCAGCACTGTTTTGACTTCGCTAATGATTTCCGTTGCTTACGGCATGATCTTGTTTTTGACCCTAGGGGGAGAGCGTAATTACCTTGTAGCGGCTGTCGCACCTGTATTGCTACTTTCGTATATGCTCAGAATAATAGACGGTAAACGCTTGCTATTTTTCGTGTTTTTATGCGTTGTTGGCATAACGGGGCTCGCATTTGTGCGATACGGGGATCGCATTACATCCGGCGTTTGGTTGCTGGTCGCCACATACACTAGGGATACGGTTTTCCCGGTCGAGTCGCTTGAAACGATATTTTATCGAGATCATTTGAAATTCGTCGGGTTTGAATTTTTCTTTGAACAATTTTACTCAATAATTCCCCGCTTTATGTGGCCCGGAAAGCCGATTTATCTCGATACGATTGCATACTACTTCACCGAACATGTTTACGATTACGGTAAAGGCTTGGTTATCGCGCCAACGGGGATCGGATCGCTTTACCTGATGGGCGGGTGGCTTTATGTGATTATCGGTGTAAATATTGTGATAGGGATTTTTTTCATACTGGACTACTTAATATTCAATTGCAATATTCTATTTTTTGTGTCGCTATGGCCAACGGTCTTTTTTTCGTTCTTTAGCTTTCGCGAATCGATAGAGCTTGGGCTCTTCAAGATCATTGTCCATTCACTGGGCACTTTATGTATCTGTTTTTTGGCAGGGCTGGTTTATGCGCTGCTCCCCAAAAAACACGGTCATGCTGGCCGTCTTGAACGGGAAGGAGCGCTGTCCGTGCAAGACGTTTGAAGCTTCGAGGCAGGGAACCGCGCGGAAGGGTGTAACAGAAGGATCGTCCGTCGTTGACATTTTGTGGGCTGCCCCGATGTAAGGTTATGCATTCGCGAGGCGGCGGCCGTCATGGCAGCTAACATGGAGCGCGGATTGGGAGCCTTAAATGGTTTAATGCATGGCGTGGAAATGCTGAGCGTGCGGGCAACTGTTAGCGCGCACCGTCGCAGCTGACGGTTGGCTGGCGGCAAGAAGGCATTGCCGTGCGCTTTTCGTCCGTTATCTTTAAGTTCGGACCGGATAACCGCCGTCGTTGCTGAGTAGGATTCGCATCCGACAATTGCAACCGAGGACATGGTACGACGTCGACTCGAAGGGTCGCGTCCGCGCCCGTCCCTGCTCTACACCGAGGCAACTTCAGTGAGGCGAAGACATGCGCGCCGGAAAGCGGCGAGTGAATTTCCCCGACGTGCGCTCTCTCAAGGTCAGTGGCAGACGGTCGTATAGAGCGTCGCGTACTTGTCGATGATGACGGCGGATCCGAACTTTTTCTGGGCGGCGCGCTTTCCTGCCTTGCCCATGCCATTGGCGCGCGCGGCGTTTGACCAAAGCTCGCCGATTCTTTCTGCAAGCAGCGGTATGTTACGCGGCGGAACCAAGTATCCGGTCTCGCCTTCTTGCACGAGATCGGGAAATCCGCCAACAGCCGTGCCGATTACTGGGCGCCCCGCCCACATTGCCTCGAGCGTCGAAATCCCAAACGATTCAAAGTAGCTTGGCATACAGAAAATCGACGCGCGCGCAAAAGCGGCGATTTTTGATTCACCCACAATCCAGCCAATGAACTCCACCTGGTCTTCGATTCCAAGCGTTTCAGCTAGGCCGCGCCAACGAGCCGTATCTCCTGAACCCGCTACCTTCAATGGCACGCAGAGGCCGCGCAGCCGAAGTTCTCTGACCGCGCGAAACAACTCCTCTAAACCTTTGCTCTCCGCTAGCCGAGCAGCGAAAAGCACGTATCGGCCGTCGTCTATCGGTTGTGCACACGAAAGACAAGCACGTTCGGCCTCAACGGCACAATTTCCGATTACCGTTGGTAGCGATGTCGTGCCGAATGTCTTCAGCATATCGTCGCGATGACCACTTGACACGACGACACGTGCATCTGAATGGCGAACCATGCATTTTGCCGCGGCGCGATAGACTGCTCCAGCGCCCTCATAGTACTCAAAGAAGTCTCCCGAATGGACGTGAAAGATGCACCGCCGACGCATTACCTTTGCGGTTGCAAATATGACACCTTTTCGGACAAGCGAGCCGCGGGACGCAACGTGTAGATGCACGATATCTGCGTGCCATGCAGCATGTATGAAGCGAAGAATATCGGTGGAGACGAATTTCAGAATGTTCGTCGCAGACTTGAAGCTTCTTGTCGGAAAGATTGCTGTTTTAATCCCCAGCGATTGAAGGTTGTCGGCCTTGGACCGTAGGTCATTGAGCACTGTAGCGATCCCGCCTTTCTGTCCATATCCGGGCCCAACATGCAAAACGCGAATATTTCGATGTCTGGATCGTTTCATCCCTTTAGTCAAGCGTTGAATACTATTCATTAGTGTCACCACAATTTGTGGAATGATCCGTGATTCCGCGCTCGGTACCACAGGAGTACATCGGTAAGATGCTCACAACGAGCCCGATGGCGGAAGTGGTCCATCAGGCGGAAAGCTGGCCCACGCGCAGGCAAGAGGCGAGAATTGCGCAACTGCGCAATGCGGTCGCGCAGAGGCGGGATTCCGACAGATGCTTTCGCCTGCCCCGACGATGGACGATAAATAACGTACGCATACATCCAGCGGGATGTAGGAAGAAACAAATGCCACTACTCATATGGAGCGGGCGCTACTCTACGGTCACCGATTTCGCAAGGTTTCGTGGCTTGTCTACATCCGTGCCTCGACCGCATGCCGTGTGATATGCGAGCAGTTGTAGCGGCACGACGTGCAGGATCGGCGAGAGCAGTCCGTAGTGCTCTGGCATACGGATAACGTGGATGCCATCGTCGCTCTTAATGTGCGTGTCGGAGTCCGCAAAGACGTAGATGTGACCGCCACGAGCGCGCACTTCCTGCATGTTCGACTTGAGCTTGTCGAGAAGCGCGTCGTTCGGTGCGACGGTCACCACAGGCATTGCCTCCGTCACGAGTGCGAGTGGCCCGTGCTTGAGCTCACCAGCCGAGTACGCCTCAGCGTGGATGTACGAGATTTCCTTCAGCTTCAGCGCGCCCTCTAGCGCGATCGGATAATGTAACCCTCGGCCGAGGAACAGCGCGTCCTCCTTGCGCACGAAATCGTCGGACCACGCGATGATCTGAGGCTCAAGCGCCAGAACGGCGTTGAGCGCCGCGGGAAGGTGGCGCAGCTGATGGATATACTCTGCTTCCTGCGCGTCGTTGACATGGCCGCGAACCTTTCCGAGCGTCACTGCCAAAACGAACAGCGCGACGAGCTGCGTCGTGAACGCCTTCGTCGACGCGACGCCGATTTCCATTCCTGCATGGGTGAGGAACTTGAGCTCGGTGAGGCGCACCATAGCGCTTGTCGCAACGTTGCACACGGCGAGCGTATGTGTCATCCCCTGGGACTGCGCGTGCTTGAGCGCAGCAAGCGTGTCGGCAGTTTCCCCCGACTGTGAGACCGTCACCACAAGCGCGCGTGGGTTCGGCACCGACTCGCGATAGCGGTACTCGCTCGCGATTTCGACTTCCGTCCGGATCTTCGCGACCGATTCGAGCCAATACTTGGCGGTAAGGCCGGCGTAGTAGCTGGTGCCACAGGCGAGAATCAACACGCTGTCGATGCCGCGGAACACGTCGCTGGCCATCTCGCCAAACAACCTCGGACGAAACGTATCTGTGGCCGGAATTGTGTGGGAGATCGCGCGCGGCTGCTCAAAGATCTCCTTCTGCATGTAGTGGCGATACGGCCCAAGTTCGACCGCGCCACCATATGCCTGCACGCGGCGCGGATTCCGGACGACCTTGTCACCTCGAAAGTCGACGAGGCGCACGCCCTTGAGCGCGATCTCGCAGATGTCGCCCTCTTCGAGATAACTGATGTGCTCCGCGCTACCCGCGATGGCGAGCGCATCCGAAGCAATGAAATTCTCGTCATTGCCATAACCCACAACCAGCGGTGAGCCGGCGCGCGCGCCCACTAAGGTGTGTGGGTGGTCTTGATGCACTACGCCTATCGCATAGGCGCCCGTGAGTTGACGCACAGCTTCACGCACAGCCGCGAACAGGTCCCCCTTGTATAGGCTGTGAATCAGATGCGCGATGACCTCGGTGTCGGTCTGCGAGACGAACTCGTAGTGCTGCTCGCGCAGCGTTTCGCGCAGTGCCTCATAGTTCTCGATGATGCCGTTGTGCACAATTGCCAGCGAGCCGCTCGAGAAGATCGGATGTGCGTTGTTTATGGTCGCCGCCCCATGCGTCGCCCAGCGTGTATGCGCGATTCCCGTCACGCCTTCGAACCGCACTTCGCTCGCTTGATTGTCAAGCTCCGCCACGCGCACGACGCTGCGCACGCGCCGTGGACCGTCGCTCGTCACGACAGCCAGGCCGCAGGAGTCATATCCCCGATATTCGAGCCGCCGCAGTCCTTCAACCAGGACGGGAACGATATTACGACGCGCTACTGCGCCGACAATGCCGCACATGTAGTTTGGTCCTTTAGATACGAGAGGGTGAGCGTCTAGATGGCGGGAGGCTGAACCAACATCCAGCAATTCAGTCGCTGCTGTTCACCGGCAGGTCGCAACTGGCCTTTCGGGATTCAACGAACAACGCATCGGGGTTGAGCGAGCGTTGGCGACGTTAATATGCGTTCGCCATCCCGCTAGCGTCTGGGTTGGAATGCGTCGCTTTGATGAAGTTGCCTGGTACGGTGCGAGACACTTCACTGCGCTTCCGGTATTCGGTCGGCGTCGTCGATAGATGCTTTCGGAACAGCTTGGCCAGATGTCCTCCGCTGCCGATACCGCAGTGGCGTGCGATCTTATCGACGGGTAGGCGTGTTTCGACAAGCATCCTGCAACACAAATTCAGCCGAGCGTAGAGCAGATAGTCGGACGGCGTCATGCCCATTTCATTTTTAAAGCGCCGCAGGAAGTTTCGCTCGCTCATCGCCGCGACCTTCGCAGCAAGTTCCATTGAGACAGACCGACCGACGTTCTCGTCAAGCCATCGGGCAGAAGCGTTGATCTTGTCGCTGACATCCGAGGCAGCGTTCGTTCGAAAGAATGCGCCGGGAGGCGTGTTGCCTTGTGGCGCCATTGATTGGGCTATGTGTTGTGCTAATTCGGCGCCCAGATCCTCTTCGACGATATCTAACGCCGCGCGCACCGGTCTCATGCTTTCATCGAATAGTCGCGGCGCGATCTCAGGTCTTCCTGCGCCGATGCGGTCCATCTGCGGGTCAAGACATTTTTTCGCTTCGGCGGCGTCGTACAACAAGCGGCCCTCAGCAATAGGGTGAACCGTAGCGCTTGCATGACATACCCGACGCAACCAAGGGATGAGAAGTTCGTCGTGCAATGCCCGATGAGCGCTTATGCCACCTGCGATGAACAGCCTGTGCAAGTCGCTTTCGTATTGAAGCGAGCCGACGCGCTCCGTCCATACATACACAGCGGAGGAACTCGCAACCCGTCCGCCCGATGTGGACAACAGTGAGACTTCGTATCGAGAGTGTGCGCCATGATGCTGCAGTACAAGCGCGTTAGCTTTGTGAAATATTTCTATTACCCGCGGCCGTGTCTGGGAGTGCAAATCCATCGAACAACACCAAGCCGATGCGTTTGATATTTTGCATTTCCGGTGGTGCGTGGGACTTAAGCACGTCCGGTCGCGGCTTTGTGCAAGCAAACTCCATCGTACTTTCCCCGAGAATATGTATTCGGCGTCGCAGTAAAGGACTTTCCTCATGATTATGGGGTTTATCGCACGTAATTCGGCAAGAGCCGTTGTCGAATGGCCGAATGCGCCAACATTTTGACCGCTGAGGTCAAACAAACCGGTATTTCAGCCTATTGCCATCGCTCGGCTGCTCGACGTCTGATGCGCTCGGAATGTGTAGCTCGTCGCTGAACGCGTGGCAGCGTGTGAAGCACACTATCTTGCTTAAGCTGGGGCTTGAGCCTCTTGTGGCCCGTGCGATAATTCGAGAGAAGATCGGTCGCCATATGCAAGCTGCATCGCACCGCGCGCGTTGTCGATAGGACAAACAAGCGGCAGTGATGGCGATCAAGCAGGGCCTCTCACACAGGCAGTTTGTCTCGAAAGCGATGGAAGTAGGCGAGCGGTCTTGCCACGCGCCCGGTCAGGCAAGGTTCCACGAAAAAAAAGCCGCTGCTCGAGGAGCGGCGGCCGCAAAGTCAAAGGACTAGGCTGGCCCGCCTACTTGTCCTTCGCATTTCCAAGCGCGAATTCTAGCGCGAAGAGGAAGGGCACGCGCAAGGACTGCGGAATGCGACACGGTTTTGGCCAAAAGCGGGAGCTGCTATCCGTTGCCAACCCGAATCAGGACGAAGACACGCGCAGTGGAACTGCCTTCCGCGCGTCTCGGTACGCTGTCGGCGTGGTCGAAAGATATTTCCGGAACAACTTCGACAACTGTCCGCCATCACTGAAACCGCAGTGACGTGCAATCTTGTCGACGGGCAATCGCGACTCGCCCAGCATTCTGCAGCAGAGACTCAGCCGTGCGTGTAGCAGATAGTCGGACGGTGTCATGCCTATTTCTTTCTTGAACCGCCGCAGAAAGTTGCGCTCGCTCATTGCAGCGGCTTCTGCTACGGCGTCGATCGAGATCGGGCACGTCAGGTTCGCGTTCATCCAACGAACGGCGACCTTGATGTTGTCACTCGGCGGCCGGTCAACACTCGTTTCGAACAACTCGCTGAAGGACGGAGCCTGATGCGTGGACAGCGAGCCTGAAATCAGTTTCACGGTACTTGCGCCGAGATCCTGTTCGACGATGCGTAATGCGACGAGGGCAGCGCCCGACGTCGGTGTGAGCGACCCGTATATTTCATGAAGCGACCCGTCGCCGTTGGAATCGGACAGGCACTTACTTGAAAGAGCGGCCGCATCCAACAGACACCGTCCTTCTGCGATTGGCTGAACCATTTCACTCGATGAATACTGGTGACATAGCCAGTCGATCATGCGCTCATCCTTGGATGCATCGCGTACCCCGACTCCGCCAGCGATAAAGAACAATCGCTTGTCGTCCTTGCCACGGTGGCAGTCGAAGCGTTCTGTCCACACTACAACTGACGAAGAGCTGACGATGCGACCGCCTGACGCGGAGAGGAGCGCGACTTCATAGAGGGGGTGGTGATCTGAAAGGGTGGCGATTAGAGCGTTCGCTTTATTGAATATTTCAATAACTACTGCAACTTCGGGCAGCGCAAAGCCATCGGCCACCAGGATGTCGGCACGCGTTAGCGCCCGAATGGAAGATTTGCTCCACTGCAGCGGCAGGTGATTATCAGATTCCATTACGTTCTTTGCTTCCGAAAGAGTCGATGTGTTGAACTCTATGGTTGCGACGGTTGAGTTGTGCGGACCTGCGAGGGCCGCCGCTTGCCGAAATATGGCTAGGGTCGGTCGGATAGAGACGCGCGGTGCGTTCACCGACGTGGGACCCGCGTATTCTAAATGAAAACTTGATCGGTAATGACACTGCGTCTCGTTTTCATCGGGATTTTTTTCCAAGCCAAGAGGGAGGTGCGGACGGGGAATGCAACTGACCGGAACATTTTGCCAAATTCCAGTCGGATTTACGCACTTGCGGAACCGGTTCCTTTGGTATTCTCAGACAGAATGCTCGCGGCATCCGCCGACTGCCGGCAACGCTTTGCTACACCTGTACAATCCGCTCTCACCCCTTGTGTCATTTTTCCTTCATGAGCAACGTCGGAGTCCGGTAGACGAACGGGTGTGTACCGGGCTAAAGAAACAAAGACGCGCGACCGATAAAGATTTATGCGTAAAGAAGACATCCGAACCATCGTCGAAGCTGCCTGCGAAACCGCGGACTCAATTGTGGGCGCGAGAGCTTGGAAGACGGAAGAAGACGCCAGTGCTATGCACGATGTGATCTTTTGGGACATGCTTACCAAGCAACTGCCGGGCTACACGGTCGCCGAGGTCTTGGCAATTTTCGAAGAGGAGATTCAACCGAAGGCAAACCGATCAAGCTGAAGCTCGATCGACTTCGCCACGCTGTACAAGGCACGGGAAGTGTAGGTGCTCGACAACAACTTAGGCCGCGGGCGCAACGCAGGAGGCTGAGTAACCGTCGCTCAATTGGTCCACAGACTGCCCGCCCTCAAGTGGATAACGACTCGTTCGAGAGTCAGCCAATTCGCGCAGCTGCAGTGCTCGACTCGCTCGTTCAATTCAGAGTCGCCCCTTAAAGCAACGTGTTGCACGGCTATTGCACCTAGCTCATGAGCACTTGCCGACAACATCGGAGAAGAATCCGCCGCAGCCCTCGTTCGTAATGACGGAGGGGGTAGAATCCCCTCGGTCACTCGCGGGAAGGCCCTCGGAAAAATCCCGTCGAGCTCGTGGTACCCGCCGGTGTCCCGCGATCCGGCGGGTCTTTTTTTGCGGTGAGGAATCCGTTCAATCTTGTTGGTCGGGCTGTGACGCGGGCCCCTGTCACACAGTGCGAAAAACACAGGCGAAGCACGAGCCGCGAAGACCTCGCCGATCCTCGCAAGCGGCGTGTTGGGGCACGAGAGTTAGAACTTCACTCGGACGCCCGAGAACGAGGCCGCTTGCCTGTTGCTGGAAGATGCCGTGCCGACTTGGCAATTGCCGCGATGTTCTGATAACTGCTGCCCACGCGGGCCGACGCATCGCCTGCCGCGACTTGAAAGACCCCCTACAGATACAGGTCCGTCCGCTTGGATCGCGCATAGTCGACGCCGAGCGTGAACTTATGCCAACGCGGCTTGAAGTTCGCGCCGTTCGTACCGGCCAGATTGGTCACGCGTCCATCCGCGTATGTGCAGTCGCCGATCAGCGTAAGCAGGCGTGAATAGAAACGTGCGTTCAGATCGTTGTGAGCTCGTCGTCATAGGCGTCACAACATAGCGGCCTCTGATACTTCATAGTGTGGTGGCGGCTTGCTGCCACTTTGTCCGACTTCCGACATGCAAGTGCCGCTCATCGCTCGAGGAGTTAGTTTTTTCCGACGCAATTCGTGACTTCAAGGGCCGGCGAGTCCGGCTGCTCAATGATCCTGTCGAGACGATCGCTTGCGTCGAGCAGTAAATGGAAGGGTGTATCTCGCAATTGCCTGTCGTGTTCATTGAGAACCTGCGTAAGAAGTACGATGGTCTCGGGCGGATAGTTCCAGTCGCCGGCTTCGTTGCCATGCTCAAAGATGGTCGTAAGCTGCTTATCTGAGTCTTCAATTACGCGCGAATCGAGCAGCCCATGTCCGGCATCCGTGAGGAAGCGCGCGAGTAGCACGGCCGTGTACAGTCGACGGGTTGCTGCTCCCTTGCTCGCTGAGCCAGCACAGAAACGCTTGAACGTGCCAGCATCGATTGTGGATCGTATGCGGCGACTGGCCGCGCTCCTCGCGCAAGTAGCGGTCGAACCGTTGAACAAGATCGCCGAATGGCGGCGTATCAGGTTGCTGCTCCTGCAGTCGTCCCAGGAAGCGAAGCCAGGTGTAGCGGTCTGAATAGATCGTTTCCGCGAGAACTTTCCCGTCAGGATTCACTGATGCCGTCGGTGGTAACGAACCCAGCGATCGGCTGCCATCTCGACCTCCGCAGACGGAATCAATCGCCCGTTGTCGAGCGTGATACGCTGGGAAATAGCCAGGAGCTCAGGTGCAAGGCCCAACAGCGTTGAATGGGCTGCACCATCCTGTGCGCAGTGGGCCAGATAGCGTTCTCGATCATCGGCCGATGGACCATTGCGATGACGGGTCAGTACACGAGGGTAATGAAACAATGTACCGAACATGATCGGATCCCCGCCATGCAGGCCGAATCGCTGATCAGTGGCGGCAGACTGGTTGCGCTCGCCCCTGGGCACGACCTGATGATCGATCTTTACTGGCATCACTGGGAGCAGGAGCCCGAGCCGCTCGCGACGATCAGTGAACTGGTCATGGAAGCGGCGCGGCGAAGCCTGGTTCAGCCGGTCCCGGGGGGAAGAGCGCGCGAGTTGACGGAGCATTGCGACTCGCCGACGCGATGCTTTGCGTCGACCCTTCAGATCGCGGTTATCACGCCGCTCGTCGCCGGCATTTTTTCATGGAGGCAGTGGACGCGAACATGATGGTCGTAGCGCCGCCTGCGGTCGCCTGATCCGGGCAGTGATCGCGTCGCTGCGACAATCGGATCACCAACTGCGTTGTGGGCCTCGGCGTAGCAGGCTTGTCGACCGTTTGATGGTGCCGGTTGGTCGCTACATGGCTAACCCGAAGGAGCACGATCGGGGCCGGTTCGGGTGGCCAGGCGATCTATGACCGCACGCGCCCGAGTAACGGCGCGAACTGCCATGCGACCGGCACACAGGCGGAGGCGAGCAGCCCTGCCGGAAGCGGGAGCCAACCGGACAGATTGCCGATATCGGTCCAGTTCATTGCCGAAACGAGGAGGGAAACGATGGCGCCAGACAGCAACATCGCTGATGCCCAGTGCGGTGACGACCGCCAGTCAAAGTCGGCGTAGCGCAGTTTTATTCCGATTGTTCGACCGAGGTACCCCTTGCGCCGAAGATCATCGGAAACCCTTGTGCAAAGCTCCGTAAAGACGGCCGAGAGGGCAGGGCGACAAAACCAAATCGAACGCTCTCGGACCTCAATGGTCGATGGCAACGGCGATGGTTTCAAAGCGGGGCGATGCCGAGGCGGTGAGCCCACCGCACGAGTTCGGCGATGTTATGGGCATCAAGCTTCTGCATCATGTTCAGGCGGTGTGTTTCGACGGTTTTCGGGCTGATGGTGAGGCGTTCGGCGATATCGCGGTTGCGGCCGCCTTCGGCGATCAGCTTGAGCACCTGGCGCTCGCGCGTGGTGAGCAAGGCGCTGGTGACGTGCGAGCCGACCTTGATGGTTTGCCGGCGCATCGACTCGATCTGATCGAGGTTCAGCGCTGCATCGATATATTGCTGGCTGGCGCGCAGCGCAAGGATCGCGTCGAGGAGTGTGCCGGAGCTGCTGCGCTTCAGTACGTAGCCGTGTGCGCCGGCATTGAGCGCCTCGGCGACGCGGATCTCCGTGGTCGTGGCGGACAGCACGAGGATGCGCGTGTCGCGCCAGCGGCGGCGGATCGCGCGGATCGTATCGATGCCGTCGAGCGAGGGCAGCTGCAGTTCCATCACGACGATGTCGGGGCGGTGTGCTCTGCATGCGGCAATCGTCGCGTGGCCGTCGCCGGCGTCGGCCACCACGTCGATATACGGTGCGTCGGCAAACAGTCGACGCAGTACGTCACGAATCACTCCGTGCTCGTCGGCGATCACGATGGTGCTCACGCGGGACACGGCATGAAGTCTTGCCAGCCTGCCGCATGACCTGCCCGCCCCAGCGCGAAGAGGTCGCGGATGCGGAGGTGAGAGATTGGACAATGACATGATGGCTCCGGGGTGGTTAAATTTCATGTAAGTGTTGGTGCTGTCACGTTGACGATTCCGGGACAAAGCGGTGGCAGGTAAAGGGATCGCTCTCTCAAGAAACAAAAGTGTAGATGGCAACTATCATGCTGCCATCTACATGGTTATGCGCGATACTTCAAATTCAGGTTTTGCGTCCTGATTAACCGAGATCAACGATACGCAAATCAGCGGGCTCCGGTGCAAATAGCGCGGGGGCGAATCGGTTAAGGTGTCGGGTGAACGAATTGGGAACCGACGATGAGCAAGCTGAAGAGCCTGGAGGAATTGTTCGCAGGCCGTCACTTTGACCGCGATGTGATCATTCTGTGTGTTCGCTGGTACCCCCGGCGTCATAGTAGTTGTCGCCTCTGAACTTTCTTATCAAGAAGAGTCAGAGGTACAAGTTGAAGACGAAACAAACGTATTCTGTTGAGTTCAAGGAGCAGGCGCTGTCGAAGGTTCTGCAGCGCGGGAGCCGAACGGTTGGCGCCGTGGCTGACGAATTGAACGTGAACGTACTGACATTAAGGAATTGGATGAGAGGCACCGCCGCCGCGAACCGGAGCTCGAGTTCTGGGCACACAAGGCGTCCGGAAGACTGGTCGCTGGAAGAACGCCTGATTGCCTTGCAGGAGAGCCACGGCCTGGCGGACGAAGCATTGAACGGCTGGTGTCGGGAGCGCGGCCTGTTTTTGCATCATCTCGCGCAGTGGCGAGCGGATTTTTGCGCCGTTGGCGCAGCCGGTAGCCGACGTGAGAGCGCCCAGGAAGTACGGGATCTGAAGCAGGCCAATGTTCAACTGCGGCGCGAACTGAAGCGCAAGGAGCAGGCGCTGGCCGAAGCTGCGGCGCTACTGGTGCTGCAAAAAAAGTACCGCGCGCTCCTCGGGGACGAGGCCGAATGACGGCCCCTGAAGAGCGCAAGGCATTGATCGGCCTCATCAACGAGGCGACCCTGGCCGGGGCTCGGCAGGCGCACGCGTGCGAGATTCTGGGGCTCAGCGCGCGCACAGTTCAGCGCTGGCAGCGGGGCGAGCCTGACGCGATGGACGGGCGCTCGTTACGGCACCACGAGCCGCGCCACAAGCTCTCTGCCGAGGAACGCGCCGAGCTTCTGGCAGTCGCGAACTCGGCCGAATTCGGTCATCTGCCGCCAAGCCAGATCGTGCCGCGACTGGCAGACCAGCAACGCTATATTGCCTCCGAATCGACGTTCTACCGGGTACTGAAGGCCGAGAAGCAACTCGCCCACCGGCGCAGCGAACGGCCGGCCCACGCTCGCAGCAAACCCCGTTCAGTTTGCGCCGACGCGCCGAACCAGCTGTATTCCTGGGACATCACGTATTTGCCGACGACGATCCGTGGACAGTATTTTTATCTCTACCTGTTTCTGGATGTCTTCAGTCGCAAGATCGTCGGCTGGCAGGTCTATGCCGAGGAAAGCAGCGTACTGGCCAGCGAAGTCCTCAGGGACCTCTGCGCGCGCGAAGCGATACGGCCCAACCAGGTGATTCTGCATTCGGATAACGGCGGCCCGATGAAAGGCGCGACGATGCTCGCCACCCTCCAGGCGCTGGGCGTCATGCCGTCGTTGAGTCGCCCGGGCGTGAGCAACGACAACCCTTATTCCGAGTCGCTGTTCAAGACCCTGAAGTACCGGCCCGCTTACCCGCTCAAAGCGTTCGATACCCTGCTGGCCGCACGTACCTGGGTCGGCGCACTGGTGCGCTGGTACAACGATGAGCATCGTCACAGCGCAATCCGGTTTGTGACGCCCGCGCAGCGTCATGCCAACCTCGATCAGGATATTCTGGAACGACGCACGGCGCTTTACGCGAGTGCTCGGCAGCGCAATCCGCTTCGATGGAAGGGCCGCACGCGCAACTGGCAGCGCGTCGATGCTGTGCATCTGAACCCTGATCGCATCGATGACCAGGGCATCCATCAACAACGCCGCAATCTGGAGCGAAAGGCCGCCTGAAATTTATTCGTTGAGGCGACAACTAGCTTGAAAATTTCCGAGCCACAGAGCCCAGAAGATGTCGCGCAGCGATGAGAATTGACAGCCCAGTGAATCCCGACGTGGATGGCGAGGGGAACGTCGCCGAGCCTGCACCCGGACGGTCCCAGACGTCGCGGCCGGAACCTGCGGCCCGGCGCACCGGCACGGCCCTTGACATGTTGCCCCGGCGAGAAGGGCCGGGCGCGCATCGCCAGGCGCGCAGGATGCAGCCTTATTCTGAACCTCAACGGCAAGGGGCGCGCTCTTCGCGGGCGCAGGGCGGGGAGGATACCGCCGGGCATGCGTTGCGCGCTTTGCGCCGGCGCGAGTGGCCAGTATCCGACAGGACGGCGGACGATGCGCCCCGCAGGGGCCACACAGGTCCCCCGTCGTGGCCGCCGGGCACGCGCGACCTGCCCGGCTACCCGCGTCGGCCGGCTTTTGCCCGAAGCGGTATCGGGAGACCCCAGGTCGAGGCGACGGGCCCATCGCGCAAGCGAACGGCGCGCGATCCGATTGAAGTGCTGGATGAAAGGGACCGCACACGGGGGCGCATCGGCCCGCGTGAACCAGGAGATAACGTGCTGGCTCAGCGCACCGGCTACGGGCGGGAGCGGGTTTTTTCGCGCCCGGGGCATGCCGGCGACAACGTGCGCTCCCTGGATCATTATTTGCGCTACGGGGGCGAACACGGTTCGCGACCCGGAGAAGTCAGCAAGGCTGTCGAATGGGTGGCGGATCGTCTTGTAGACACCGACCGGTACCGGGGCGCGCCGGCTGCAAGCTATGCACACCTTGCCAACAAGCTGTGCAAGTATGCCGATCGTGAGGTCTGCCGGCTGGCACTGCAACGCATCGCGACCGAAGTGCTGAGGCCGGGCGCGCTGGACGGGCTCAGAGCGCGGGAAGCAGCCCTTCTGGGCAATGCGCTGTCCAAGGCGCGGCAGCACGGGACGTGCCGCGAGGCGGTGTCGGGTCTTGTCGGGCATCTCCGATCGCGCGGCCTGATCAGGACGCTGGACGCCCGGGATGTTTCGAATCTGCTGAATGCCCTGAGCAAGTGGTCTGACGATAGTAAGGTGCAGGGCGAAATGCGGGTCCTGGCCAGGCGCGTCGCAAGCGATGCGCGGCTGTGCCAGTCGATGAACGCACAGGATCTGGCCAACGCCCTGAATGCCCTGTCGAAGTGGCCCGATGAGCCCGACGCCCGCGCTGCGGCGCGGCGCCTGGCCGGGCGGCTGGCATCGGATACGGATGCGGACGCGCGGCTGCGCCAGTCGATGAATGCGCAGGCCGTGGCCAACGCCCTCGGCGCCCTGTCGAAGTGGCCGGACGAGGACTGGGCCCGCGCTGCGGCGCGGCGCCTGGCCGGGCGGCTGGCATCGGATACGGATGCGGACGCGCGGCTGCGCCAGTCGATGAATGCGCAGGCCGTGGCCAACGCCCTCGGCGCCCTGTCGAAGTGGCCGGACGAGGACTGGGCCCGCGACGCAGCGCGGCGCTTGGCCGGGCGGCTGGCATCGGATACGGATGCGGACGCGCGGCTGCGCGAGTCGATGGACGCGCAGGCTGTGGCCAACGCCCTGAATGCCCTGTCGAAGTGGCCGGACGAGGACTGGGCCCGCGACGCGGCGCGGCGCCTGGCCGGGCGGCTGGCATCGGATACGGATGCGGACGTACGGCTGCGCGAGTCGATGAATGCGCAGGAAGTGGCCAACGCGCTCGGCGCCCTGTCGAAGTGGCCGGACGAGGACTGGGCCCGCGCTGCGGCGCGGCGCCTGGCCGGGCGGCTGGCATCGGATGGGGATGCGGATGCGCGGCTGCGCCAGTCGATGAATGCGCAGGAAGTGGCCAACGCGCTCGGCGCCCTGTCGAAGTGGCCCGATGAGGACTGGGCCCGCGCTGCGGCGCTGCGGCTGGCCGGGCGCCTGGCATCGGATGCGGATGCGGACGTACGGCTGCGCGAGTCGATGAATGCGCAGGAAGTGGCCAACGCGCTCGGCGCCCTGTCGAAGTGGCCGGACGAGGACTGGGCCCGCGAGGCGGCCTGGCTTTTGGCGGCACGCCCGGGCCGCCCCCCGCTGCCATGGAACGCGTTCGACATGGGCCAGATCGGCCAGATCGCCAACGCGCTCGCCCGACTCGGGCGGGCCGAAGACCGGGACGCCGAACGCGCGCGCAGCGTACTCAGGGGGGTGGCGGTGCATCTGGAACTGCGCCCCGAACGTTTCGAACGCGCCGCCGGCGCCGCCGTGGGTACGCTGCTCAAGGCCTTCGGGCAATTGCGGATGCAGGACGCGCTGCGACCGATCGGCACGGCGGCGCTCGGGCGTGTACAGGCGCTGTGCCGCGACGGGCGGCTGCGCGACGCACCGCTGGAGAGCGTGGGCAACCTGTGCATGGGACTGCTTCCGCTGGCGCGCAGCGCGCAGTTGCGGCGCCACCGGGTGTCTGCGCTGCAGACGTTCAATGCGCTGCAGCCGGTGGTGGCGCGCAAGATCGACGCGTATCTGCGTCAGGCCCCCGGGGCAGGTGCCGGTGCGGCGCTGCGCCTGAGGGACGGCGATGAAGCGTGCGGCACCCGCTGTCCGGCATTGTCCATGTATCAGGTGCTCAAGGCGTACAGCCTGGTCGCCCACCAGTGGAAGCGGCCTTACATCGAGGGTGATCGCCCGTCCGTGAAGACGCGCCGGGAGGCCCTGAAGAACTGGGTGCAGGACACGCTGGACAGGACGCGCCCGCTCATCGAAGCGGACCTGCAGGAAAAGAGCTGGAACCTGATTGCGCAGATCGAGGCGGACGACGAGATCCTGGACGCGCTGGATCTTCGGCTGTCCAGCGGCGAGCATCGGGCGGCCCTCACGGCGCGTCATGCGCCCAGCCGGTTCGATCTGGCTGACCGCCATGAGAGCCTGCGCACAGCCGCAGGTGAGGTGCGGCCGCCGGAGCCGGGCGTGGGCGACACCGCGCATGTCACGGTGGATCTGCAGGGACGGGTTCTGGAGCCGAACGCGTCGTCCGACCCGGCGCAGCCTGCCTACTCGTTCCATGCCCGCCTGACCGGCTTGCCTCTGGTGGAGGTGCGCCTGCCGGGCGCGCTAAGCGGCTTCATGCTGGCGCGCACCTTCGAGTATCAGGGCGAGCCCTGGCGCTTCGACATGTTTGGCGGCAGCCGCCTGACGCGCGGACGGAGCAAACAGGCCAGGGACATCGCCGCGGGCCGTGGCGCGCCCCCGTCGGTGCTGCCGGCGGTGCGGTATGCCGACAGTGTGCCGGGCTGTGCGTTCATGGACCTGACGCAGAAACTGGCGCCCCAGCGCGAGGACTGGTCGCGCATGCAACGGGCGCTGACGGAGAGGGTGCCGCGCGACCATGTGGTGGAGGGCACGTTGCGGCTTGGCTGGTTTGAGGACTTGCCTGGAGCAGAGCATGCCTTCAGGCTGTCGGGGCCGCAGGGCGAGCGCATCGCGCTATGCCCGAATGACGGCTGTGGGTTGCTCAGATGGGACGTGGCGATGCGCATTCCGGTGGTGCGCGAGCATATCGAGGCATGGCAGGCGGTCAGGGCTGGACGTGGCAGTGAGGCGCAGAGAAAGCTGGTGGAGGGTCGGGAGCCGGGGTTCAACACGATGCCCCCGCAGGCATTGATGCATTTCCCGCGAGACGAGGCGGCGCTGGCCGAAGCCCGTGAGGCAATGAAGCACAGACTGGACGGCTTGCACGAGCAGGACCGGGGTCGGAATGCTGGCGCTGCGGGGCCGCAGTTGTTGCCGGAAGCGGTGGATCGCCTGACGCTGTACCAGCTGGCGGTTAGCGGTGGTTATCTGGGACGGCGTATCCGCGCGGTGCCCTCGGCAGACGACAGGCTGTATCTGCCGTCGATTCCCCTGCCGGGCTTCGGCAGGTTGCAGGACGATGTGCTGGTGGGCAAGCCGCCGTACGACAAGGAAAATCTGTTGCCAATTGCGCTCGGGCAGGTGGTTACGCCCGGGCAGGGCGATGTTACGGCACAGTTTCTGGACGAGTGCTTTGCCATCCAGTACAGCTATACCGGTTTCGATGACGACTCGGCCACGGCGGCCGACATGCTTCACAGCAAGGGCATGCTGATCATTGCCCCGCAGGGATACTGGTCGCCGGACCATCCTGAGCTGCATCTGGCGTGTTCGCGGGAGGACCTGAAGACGCTGTCGCGCTGGAAGCACGGGCGCGAGCGCGCCGCGCTACCGCAGCGGATGCTCAGCACGGGCAGCCTGCGGGTCAAGGACGTGCTGTTGCCGGGGCGACTCGGGGCGATTCCGATTGCGGAGCTTCGCACGCGGAACATGGACACGGACGGGGACGATGCGTTCGTGTATGCGGGCTATCCGGCGCTGGCGGCGCATATCCGTCGCGAGATGGCTGGGCGCCGCGAGCGGCGAGGTGCCGAGCGTTCGTTCAAGCCGCCGAAGACCGCCCACGCGGCCCTCGATGAACAGGGGCGTTACCATCCCGGACGGGCGCGCGAAATCCTGGCCGAGCAGCGCGGCGGGGCACTGCTCGGGCAAGCCAGCACGCTGGCCATGCGCTTTCTTGCGCAACCGGATGAGCTGCGCGAGGCCATGGCGCGAAGCATGATGTTCGGCACCTACGACGGGGTGGAGCGTGATTTGCGCAACGGGTTGCGCAAGCTGCTCAGCCAGGACGAGGATGCGCCGTCCTTGCAACAGTTGCAGACGCAGGCGTATGAGGCCATTGAGCGGGCCCATGAACCACAGGCGCACGAGGCGGCGCACCTGCTGCATGCGCTGAGCGGGCAACTGGGCACGGACCGGGCCCAGGCACCGCCGCTGCCGCCCGCGCTGGCGCAGCGATTCACGGCGCTGGGCAGCGCCTATGGACAGGCCGGCGACACGGCCGGGCGTATCCACGCGGTCCTGGACAACTACCCGGTGTGCCGTCTGTCGCGTGCGCAGTTTCCCGGCGGGCAACCCGGGCTGGTGCGGGGCGAACCTGAACTGTCCATGCGCAATCTCTTTACAGTGGCGGTGAAGGTGGGCACCGACGCGCTGAAGTCGGACACGGGCACGGATCTTTTTACGAGCGTGATCGAGCACTGCGAGATGGTCGAACGCCACTACCCCGACCGTTTGCGGCAGGTACCGTACAGCAAGCAGACGGTGGCAGAAATACGGGATGGGCGCTTCGATCCGCAGCGGGCGCAGACAGTGCTGCGGCAGATGCCCACGATGGCTGCGGGCGTCATGGAAGACGCCGTGCGGGCGCTGCAGCAGGCCGGGCTGCTCGGCGTACCGGCCACGCCGGCCGAGCGGGCGCGGACGGTGTCCCAGGAGGCGCTTGAGCGGGAGGCACGGGTGCTCAATGAACGCGCCCAGTGGGCCGAGCCGCGGATCACGGCGCTGCTGCGGGCAGCTCTGGAGGGGTGCGGTGTGCGCGGACATGAGCCCGAGCAGGCCGGTCTGGCGGGCGAGCAGCACCGGCTCAAGTCGCTGGGATCGCTGGGGGCCAAGCTGAGGAGGTTGATCGGCGGAGAGCCGCAGCTGGATCTGGCCCAGGCGAGCGCCCGGGTCAACGATGCGCTGCGCTATAGCGTGGTGCTACCCAGGCAGACGTTTGTGGCGCACTATCGGCAGATTCTTGCGGGACTCGATGGGCAAGGGTATGCCATGATCCAGCGTATCAATCACTTCAACCGGAAAAGCAGCGCTTTCCGGGCCGTAAGTGTCACGCTGCAGGGTCCGGACGGTCCCGCATGGGAAATCCAGTTCCATACCGTGGAAACGTTCGGATGCAAGGAGCAGCACCAGGACCTGTACAAGGAGGCGCAACGAAAGAGACAGGAGGGCGCCGCCCAGGACACCATCTGGTCGCTGCTCAGCCCGGCGCGCGAGGCCTTTTGCCTGTTAGCCGTTCCACCGGGGGTGGAGGAAATCGAGGACTGGAAGCCAGAAGCGGAGTTGATGGTTCGGCCCAGGCCCCCCGCGCCAGCGGTGCAGGGCGAGCCCGTGGCCCTTGTGGGGCTGGCCAGTCAGATCGAGATGCGCGCCAGGCGTATCGAAAGCGCGGTGTCGCCATCGCTGCAGCGAGCGCTGGCCCTCCATGGCGCGAAGCTGCGCGAGGACGGAACGGGCGGGGACTGGCGCAAGTTCATCTTCAAAAAGCCGAAAAAGATTGCGGACAAGATTGCCCTGCTGCAGCGCGATCAGCGCCTGGGCACACCGCAGGAAGCGGCCGTGCGGGTACGCGACGCTCTGCGCTACGAGGTCATTCTCAAACCGGAGGGCTTCGTGCAGGCCGCGCAGGGGATTCTTTCCAGTCTGCAAGGCGACGGCATGACAGTCATGCGCGTGAACAACGGCTTCACTGCGGAGCAGACCAGCTATGCCGGCCTGAACGTCAATATGCACGCCACTGATAAAGACGGCGGGGGCGACTGGGAAATCCAGTTTCATACTCCCGACAGTCTCCATTGCAAGCTGCGCACCCACAGGACTTACGAACGGATGCGCGCACTGCCGCCCCAAGACCCGGGCAAGGAGGCGCATCTGGAAACGCTGCGCAGCGCGGCGAAAGGCGTAGGGCGTCCCCCGCATATCGGGATGATCGCGTCCTTCGTCGGCTATCGGGAATCAGCAACGGCGCACCAGGCCCAGGGCGGCCCGATGAACCCGCCGTCTGGTGGGACAGCCGCTGGTCGTCAGGGGGGCGAGCCTGCAACGGCGCACCGGGCTCCGGCTCCCCGCCATGTCGTTGGCATTGACCGGAGGCGCGGCAACCCCGGGCGTGCTGACGAGCGTGCACGGGAATCTGGACTGGCTGCCATGCGTATTCCACGCAAAGAGAACAGCCATTCGACGGCAAAGTGAATCGTGATTCCACGGCAAAGTGAACAAGGATTCCACGCCATCGCGAACAAACGGAGCGCAGCGACGCGGGACCTTTACCTTTTTACTCGGACTGCGGCTTTGCGGTCAATCGACTGCGCGTCTTGCGCAGCGATTCGCCCGCGAGCGTGATGCGATGAGCGTTGTGCACCAGCCGGTCAAGGATCGCGTCGGCGACAGTGGGTTCGCCGATCGCCTCATGCCAGTGGTCCACCGGGATCTGGGAGGTAGCGAGCGTGGAGCGGTGCCCGTGACGGTCGTCAAGAACCTCAAGCAGATCGCGCCGCGCGGAATCAGTCAGCGGCGCCATTGCCAGATCGTCGAGAATCACGAGATCCGTCTTGGCAAGTTGGGCGAGCCATCGCGCGTAGCGCCCGCTGCCGTGTGCGATCGCCAGTTCCTCGTTCAGTTTCGGCACGCGCAGATAGCAGGCGGAGAACCCCTGGCGGCACGCCTGGATGGCGAAGGCGCAACCCAACCAACTCTTGCCGAGCCCGGTCGGGCCAACCAGGATCAGGTTCTGCCTCTCCCGAAGCCACTCACCGGTCAGCAGTCGGGCGGTGAGCGCCCGGTCCAGGCCGCGGGCGGTGCGATAGTCGATGTCCTCGGGCGAAGCGTCGGGGACCTTCAGTCTGGCCCGGCGCAGCCGGGCCGCCGTTTGTCGCGAGTCACGTTCACTGGATTCACGCTCGACCAGCAGCCCCAGACGTTCTTCAAAGCCCAGTCGGTCAATGCCGTCCTGGGACTGTTGCTCGGCAAGCGCCGCCGCCATGCCGGGCAGGCGCAGCGCGTGCAGTTTGTCGACAGTGGGATGATGCAGCATATAGACTCCCTTTCAGCTTCAGTGGTAGTACGAAGGCCCGCGCACGTTGGCATGCACAAGCGGCAGGTCGGCCTGCCCGGTGGCAGGTTCGGGCTCCCGGTCCAGGCCGTTCTTCAGCGTCGAGTCAATGAACCTGTAGTTCGGCGCTTTCAGATCGATCGCGCGGCGGCAGGCAGCTTCGAGCCGGTCGCGTCCGTAATCCTTGCCCATGCGCAGCACACCCAGGCAGGTGCGATACGACTGCTGGGGGTGCTTGCGGGCACCCAGCAGGTGCTGGATGACAGCCGCCGTATGCGGGCCGATGTCGGCGGCCCAGTTGCGCAGCCGCTCCGGGTCCCAGCCCTTGGCGACCGCCAGGTGCTCCGGCGGCATGTGCGCGTCGATCGTGGTGTGGTAGCGACGGCGAGCGCTTTTGCCGTGAGCGGCAATGCGTTGGCCGCGATGGAAGATCTCGACGGTGTTGATCGTGTGGCGCACGTCGACCTGTTCGCGCGCGTAGCGATATGGGACCGAGTAATAGTGCTGATCAAGTTCAACGTGATAGTCAGGGCCGATACGCGCGACCTTCCACTCAGCGTACTGATAGGGCTGCTCGGGCAAGGGCCTGAGTGCCGGACGATCGATTTCGTCGAAGACGCTACGGCGGGAGCCGGGCAGTTTCTTGAAGGGCCGGTTGTTCAGATCGCCCAGTAACGCGGCGACCGCCCGGTTGGCCTCGCCCAGGCTGAAGAAGCGCTGGTTGCGCAGGCGGGCGAGGACCCATCTCTGCACCAGGAGGACCGACAGCTCTGCTTTCGGCTTGTCCCTCGGCTTTTTACTGCGAGCCGGGATCACAGCCACGGAGTAATGCCTGGCCATGTTGACGGCGGCGTAAATCCGCACATAAATGGCGGCACAAGGTTCACCAGGACCGTCAACAATGAAGCGCCGTTGACGGCCTCGGTCGGGGTGGCCGGTCCCAATCAGAATGGATCGCCGATGTCGTTGAGATTGGGATCCTCGGGAGGGGAATGCTGTTCGTGCAGCAGGTCATGCAGGGCGAGGTCATAGTGCATGCAGATCCGGGCACGCAGATCCCCGATGAGTTCGACGACGGCGAGCGCCTGTTCCGGCGACCAGTTGTCCGGTATCAGGAAGTCGAGCCCACGGGTGATGCCCGAAGGCAGGTGTGCCAGGCGCTTCATGATTTCTTCTCCGCACGCGCGCTACTGCGTCTGCTGGCGCGTTGCTCGGCCCTCTCGCGCGCTTCCTTGACCCGGTAGGACTCGCCCTCGATGGCAATGACTTCGGCGCGATGGACCAGCCGGTCAACGAGCGAGACGACACAGGCGGCGTTCGGGAACACCTCGTGCCATTCGGAGAACGGTCTGTTGGTTGTGACCACGGTACTTGCCGATCCGTACCTGCGGCTGACCAGTTCGAACAGCAGATCGGCGTGGCGGTTTGAGTACGAGAGGTAACCGACCTCATCAATCACCAGGACGTCAGGGGATGCATAGCGGCGCAGGCGTCGACGCAGCGCCGAATCGCTGTCCAGTGCGGCCAGTTCGCCGAGCATCTGACCGGCGGTAGTGAACAGCGCGGTGTGACCGTGCACGAGCGCCTGATAGGCGAGATTGAGCGCGAGGGTTGACTTGCCGACACCATTCGGGCCGATCAACACGACGTTGGCGGTATCCCTGACGAACCCGAGCGACATCAACTCTTCAACGGCAAGCCGGTCGCAGCGCGTGGGCCAGCTCCAGTCGAAGTCGCACAGCGGCTTGAAGTTGCCCAGGCGGGCATCGCGGATACGTCGCTCCAGTGATCGGCGGGCGCGCTCATCCTCTTCCCACTGCAACAGCGGCGCGACCCACTGTTCGGCGGCCACATCGGTCCAATGCGCGAGCAGTCCGTACAGACGCAGGGCGTTCGCGCGCCCATGAAGGTTCTCAGGCGTGTTCATCGGCGCCTCCCGCAAGCTGGTCGTAGATGTCGAGCCGGTGTGGTGTCACCAGCGTGTCCTTGTTGCGCACGTGTTCGGGCAGGATGAGGGTGACTGGCGGCGGGGCCTGCCGTGCCTCGCGCCGGCGCTCAAGCGCCAGACGTACCGGATTGGGATGAGGCGCCGCGTCGCTGGCAAGGGTTTCCTCGATCGCGGCCTGCAGTTCGGCCGGGCCATAGCGGTCGAGCAGTCGCAGCAGGTGCGTGGTGATATTGCCCAGATTGCCGCCACGCTCAGCGGCGTGCAGCATCAGGGTCCGGCTGGCCGGCGCAGCCCGGGCCAGATGATCAAGACCGCGATGGTGACGGGCCTCGTGCTTCCTTGCGACGAGCGCATCGATGTGTGCGGCAATCTCGATCTGCGCGCCGCGATCGTAACTGCGTTCATGGGTGGCGAGCAGATCGGCGCCGTCGAGAATGCGTACGCGCCGGGGATCAGCTCGTACCGTGAGCGTGCGTCGCACATGGGTATACGGGATCGTATAGTCGTTCAGGTCGAAGCGCACGTAGGGCGTCTTGCCGACCTTCACGGCGAGAAGCAGCTCACACGGGTACGGATTCTCCGGCAACGTGAGCAGGCTGGGCTGTTCGCGCCCGAAGGCCTCGCGCACGGTGATCATGGGTTCTTCGCGGCAGGGCCGCTCAGCAGCGGGTCCCGCGCACCAGATTGCCGCCTGGGCGTTGAGATCGTCGAGGTCCGTGAATCTGCGAGCGGCAAAGAAGCTCTCGCGTACAAAGCGGATTGCCCGTTCAACGCGCCCCTTCTCGTTGCCCCGTGCGACAGCCACCGGACGAGGCTCATAACGATGATGCGCGGCGAACGCGAGCAATGTCGGGTGGAAGCGGATCGCATCGCCCTGACGCTCAAGCACGGCGCTACGCAGGTTATCGTAAAGCAGAACCCTGGGGACCCCGGACCATGCTTCGAAGGCGCCGGCATGTCCTGCCAGGAAACTGTCCATACGGGCATCGAGGAAGAAGCGCAGATAGATCTGCCGTGACCACGACAGCACCATCACGAAGGCCATCAGCGGTCGTCGTGCCCGACCGATCTGCAGGTGACCGAAGCTGGCCCAATCGACCTGCGCCTGTTCCCCGGGCAGCGTGCGCAGGCGCAGGTAAGCCTCAGGTACCGGGCGTGGCCGGTGCAGCGAGATCAGGTGCCGGAAGTGGTGGTGACTGCCCCGGTAGCCGCGCTCATACACCATCGCATACAGGCGACTGGCCGTGAGCGAGGGAAACTTCTTTAGCGTCTCGTGGATGAACGGCAGGTAAGCATCGATCTGTGAGGCTCGCTGCACGGCGCCAATCCTGGGCAGGCCGGCCTGGGCCAGCACGCGCTGGACGGTGCCGCGGTGCACGCGCAACTGGCGCGCGATGGTGCCGCAACGCCACTTCTCCACGTGGTAATAGCGCAGGATCTGCGCCTCGAGTTCAGCTCCAATGGTCATGGGTCGTTTCCTGTTCTGTCAGTAGTAGTACGAACATCACGGAAGACCCGACGGCGCAGTGGCCCGATGCGTACAAGGCCCGAACAGATGCGGCGACAGAAGCAGCAAGGCGTCGATCCGGGCGCGGCGACAGTGGATGTCGATGCGGTGGCCGTCGTCGTCGAAGTCAGTGGCAGTAGAGCATTGGCGACGGGTGTCGGGGAACGCTGATGCGTCACTTTATTGAGGCGCTGACGATAGCGACGCATCCGTTCGGCATGTGCAAAGCGGCCACGACGACTGAGTTGATAGCGTTGGCCAGCCTCGCGCAGGCGGGCGCGGCGCGAGGCCTGTGAGCAGTCGCCACCGCAGTAAATCTGGCCGCGATCGCAACGGCGGCACACGACGACCTGCGCCCGGCAGCGGGCGCACAGAAAGAGGCGGCCAGTGGCCGGCATCGGCAGTCCCCGTCAATGCCGAAGCGGAATCGACGAGGCGGATCAGCCGTGCCATACTGGCCCGGCACCCGTACCCCGTTGTGCGCGTGTGGGGCTCGACACTGGAATGAACTTGGCGGTTAGGACCGGTGTCGGGCCTGTTTCTTCGGCGGTCAGTTGTAGTCGTTCTTCTACCGCATCCCGATTCCCGCGTCATCCCCCTGCCGAACCGAACATCCCCGGTGCGTCTGCGCTCGCCCTACGGGCTCCCTCCGACGCACCCGAATGTGAGCCTCATGAAACGTCCCAGAGTCGCCGGGCTGAACAGCAATCGCGTCGCCCGGCTGTCCGACGCCGCCATCCAATGTCGGATTCCGACCGCCATTCACAGGCCATTTCCTGGTAGGTTGGATTGATGTCCGGATCGTAGAACCCCGGCTTGTGGACGCCCGATTTTAGATTGTCGGGCACCAGGATCTCGACCAGGCCGTCATAGAACGCGAAGGCGCGCACGTGCGAGCCGATCCAGTCGGGCAACTGCTGGGTCCAGGTGAGCTCAGCGAAGGTAAAACCGGACACGCCGAGCGCGGCGACGAACAGTTCAGCCTCGCGGACTTCACCGGTGTCCGGATTGATGATGCCGAGCTTCTTGCCCGAGTAGTCGACGAACAGCTTCTGGCCCGGCACGTGCGTTTGCCGCATCGTGACAGGAAGCCGCTGCGCCCATTCCTGGTAAGCCTTGCAGAACCAGCTATAGCCGCAGCCGTCCGGATGCTGCGCCTTGTATTCCTGCCACAGCAGATCGAGCGTGACGCCTTTCCTGCCGATCTCGCGATGCACCGCCGGCCAGTCCGGCATGCCGCGCGTTGGCTCGCGCCGTGCCGGCGGCGGATACAGTCTCGCCTCGAGCGCCGCGTCGTCCGTCAGCAGTTCCGGTGGCAGGGGCCAGCCCAGCCCCGCCAGCCGCGTGCGGCGCAGGTAATGCCACACCGTCGTTGTCGAGGCACCGACCGCGTCGGCGATCTCCCTCTGGTTGCGGTCACACTCGAAATGCAGCCGCAGCACTTCCCTGATTTTGCGCATGGTCAACCTGACATTTGCCATTCGGCACTCCCGACAAAACTGTCGATCGTGCCACCGTTGACCCGCGTCGCCGCCACCCCGAAACCGTGTTCGCGATGGCGTGGAAACCCTGTTCTTTTTGCCGTGGAATCGGCATTAACTTTGCCGTGGAATTCGTGTTCTTTTTGCCGTGGAATCCCTGTTCACTTTGGCGTGGAATATTCACTGCCACGCTGGTACAGGAAATCGCCCCTCTACCAAGTGGTCCTGTGTCTTCCGATCTTCAATCGCTTCTTGAGCAAATCAGCGCCGATGTGGGGGTGGCCAGCGGCCGGGAAAACAATTGCCTGCTGGACACGGTTGTGCAGCTCGCCCGCAACATAAGGAGCGGGCACGGACAGGAAATGCAGCAGACGCAACCCGAAGAGCTGCAGCACTTGCGAAACGCTCTGATTAACAGGGGCGCAGCTCGGCGCAATGAGGAGATCGACATTTACGGCGGAGCGGGGACGTGGCTCACGCAAAGGTTCGGTCTGCGCATTCAGGTCATTACTGACCTGCAAGGCACGGTGACAGCGCATCCGATCCTGGGTCAGCAAGGCCGGCTTGTGCATATCCTGCACACCCCAAACCATTTCCAGCCGCTATGGCCGAGGCCATCCAGAGCTCAGAAGTGAGGCCGCGCGGCTCTGGTGTATGGCGCGGGGATCTGGATGAGAGGCGCGCGACAAACAAGATCAACTGGTTGCGGGTTTTCGACGGCCATGGAGTTTGTCTGCAAGCCGCGCCCGGACTGGATTTCAGGTCAGAGTAGCCAGATCGGCTAAAGTCCAGATTTCTGGACGCAGCGAATGGCCCGAAGCCCATGCTGGCAAAAGATTCCAACAAGATTGCGCCTGGAGCAGTTCGAGCAATCTGTCTGGCCGCATCTGAGCCTGGACCGTCGCGGACCTCGCCCCACGCTGGCCTTGCACAAGATCTTCAACTACATCCTGCAGGCGCTGTACATGGGTTGTCAATGGAAGATGCTGCCGATCGACAGGAATGCAGAAGGTCACCCTGAAATCCACTATACGCGCATTTACCGCACGTTTCGTCGCTGGCAGGCCGATGGTTGTATCGATGCCATCTTTTTTTCGGGCTCGGTGCAGCAGCTTCATCAGGACCAGCTGCTTGACCTTTCGGTCATCCACGGCGACGGTACCACGACGGCGGCGAAGAAAGGCGGCGACAATCTCGGGTATAGCGGGCACAAGCATCTGAAGGGCGACAAGGTGGTAGCCTTGTGCGATCGCAACTGCAACGTCATTGCACCATTCATCAGCGCTCCCGGCAACCGCAACGAATCACCGCTGTTGCGCGACGCGCTGCCAAGCCTCACCGCCATGGCCCGCGCCATTGGCGCGGGCCTGCACGGTTCAATCGTCAGCCTGGATGGCGTCTACGACTGCAGGGCCAACCGCAAGGCGATCTTCAATCGCGGCATGACCCCGAACATCCCCGAGAATCCGCGCGGACGCAAAACACCGAAGCGAGGCCGCAAGCAGCGCTATGATCCGGCCATCTTCGAGGAGCGCTTCAGGACCATTGAGCGGGTCTTCGCCTGGGAGGACAAGTTCCGCCGTCTGCTGCTGCGCTTTGAGCGCATCAGTGACGTTCACTATGCGTTCAAGACGCTTGCCTATACGATGATCAACCTGCGCCACTACTGCTGAACCAGCGCGGGGCTCGCACTTCACTGACGGCGCCATGCGCCATGATCGCTCACGCCTGTTGCGCTCGCATTCCTGATCATAATGTACACCTCGATATCGAGATACCTGTCGCTTTTCACAACGATGTGCCTGGCTTCGCACGATCACCAACGGCCATCGTAGTTCTTCTCCGTTCGCAATGGACGGAAACCCGCAACCAGTTGGCTGATTACGCGTAGACCTTCGACACGGCGACCGGTTGGCCCGCGGCGGCAGTGAGCGCCCGCTCGATTTCCTGCAGCCGGAAGCCGTCGATCGATGCGCTGAAGTGGGTGGTTTCGCCGTCGTTCTTCGTAGGATCTTTCAGCCGCAGTACGCGGAAGGCCTGGTTGCGCTCGGGCAGCGTCTCGCGTTTCGCGTGGGTCGCGCTGTTGACCGGCCCGGCCACGCGTCGGTCCGGTCGTCTCACCAGTTGCTCCGCTTGCTGCAATGATGCGGCGTGCTTGAAGAAATCTGCGGGCAAGACGTCGGCCCCGTGCGCGGCGTGAGCTGTCAACAGCTTCGCGCGAAAGGTGTCCTCGAGGCTCGCCAGCGACGTGGACCGTCGCGACGTTCCCGAGGCATCCGGGGTGCTGCCTTGTTGCAAGCGGCTGTGCAACACATCGAACTCGGCTGCGTTCTTATGTGCCTTGATCGCGTAATGAAGCGAGAACATTACGCAGTCGTCGATCGATTTCTGCGCGGAGGTTTCGATGACGGCCACACGAGAGAGGTCCATGCCGGCGTTCTCCAGCGCGTCAAGCAGGCGGTTGTGCTTGGCCAACTGATTCGACTCGGGCATAACCTCTGCAAAGATGATCGCGGATTCGGTGATAACGATGCTCGGCGGCTGGCCCGGGTGCCTGCGCATGTCGGCCATGACATAATGATCACCAGGCTTGCCGGTGAGCGGCATCGACAGCGGGAAGACGGCGCGGAACGACGCAGGCCCATCGGCTCGCAGTACATCGACGAATTCGTCCTGATGTTCGAACCGGTGCAGGTTCAATCCCGGATTGCGCTGGTTCTCGACCTCAGCCATGGCGCCGAGATGCGCGATATCGAGGGTGGTGATCGACGGCGCGTTCGGAGCGCGCCGACGCACGCGGGCGACGGCCTCCTCGGCGTAGTCGCGCAACGGGCCGCTCGCATGGAGCAGCGCCTGTTCTACCGCGGCGATCTTCGCGCGTAGACGCGGCGGCAGGTGTTTGTCCTTCGACGGACGCACGAACGATATCGCGTGCCGTTTCAAGGATTCGAGGGAGGGACACAAGGACTTCCCCCGCTCGCGCGTTTTCGCTTCCGTACCGACTCGCAGCGGCGACGGCGGCGCGGTGCCTGAAGACGACGAACCTTGTGCATGGTCCGGGCCAAACAGCGACTGCACCGCCTTCTTGTTCAATGCGTTCTGGCGTCGCAGACTGGGCCCTGGCGAAGCAGGCGGCGACAGGCGACGCATGCTTGGTTCCGCGTGCTCTGGCGAACCGGCACCGTGTCTCGTGGCTGCAAATCTGCCGAGCGACGCCAGCATCGATCCGGTGATAGGACGTGCGGGCTCGCGAAACTGCGCTGCAGCTTCCGACGTCCGGCTCTCGACGCCGCGATCGCCCTCCGGACGGTCGACGTCCACGTGAAAACGCGAGGTCGGATTGATTTCCATGATTCGCTTCTCTCTGCCTATACGTACCGGTTGATCGCTTGGTAACGGGCCGTGGAAAGAGCGTTCCAACGCGACTCGCGTCTGTCTCGAAGCCGTGCTTCGCCCGTAATCCGGTTGCATCTGGCTCTGGCGTTCGAGTCCGGGTACCTCACTGCCGAGAAGCCGGTTTCAGCTGCGCTGGTCGAGTCCCTGTTGTCGCGTCAGCTTGACGACCTGGAGCCGACCCTGACCCGTCACGGCTATCGCGTCAAAGACCTCGTGGAGCAGTTCGACGCCAAACCGGCGGAGATCAAGGCGCTCTTCAGTAATTCACTGGACCCGGTGCGGACCGCGACGTTGCGGGACAAGATGCTCGCGACCGGGCTGCCGATCTGACTTCCGTTAGTTGCAGATAATGTGAGCACGCGGCGATGGAAAGCGAGCACAGTCGCAGATAATCCAAGCACGCGCGTCCGGTCAGTTGCAGTTATTCTAAGCAGGAATCGTCGTCGATTGCAAGCACGGCCAGTTTCGAATGCAAGCAGCTACAGCTACGCCCGCCAGAATCAGACAAAGAAAGCGTTGTGGGAGCTCGATAACTTGTGCCGTACGCTCTATATCCTCGAATTCATCGACGATGTCGGTCTGCGTCAGAGCGTCCAGAAAGCCTTGAACCGGGGTGAAGCCTACCACCGCCTGCGCCGCGCCATTGCTTACGTGAACGGCGGAAAAATGCGTGTCCGCACCGAAGCCGAGCAGCAACTCTGGAATGAATGCGCGCGCCTGATCGCCAACGCGATCATCTACTACAATACCGAACTGCTCTCACGCGTCTATGAACAGAAACGAGCGGCCGATGACCACGACGCGATGAAGCTGATGCGCCGCGTGTCGCCCGTCGCCTGGCAGCACATCAACCTGTTCGGATCGTTTGAATTCAGCCCGACCGGCTCGAGCATCGATATCGAGGCGCTCGCGGCCTACTACGCCGATCGGGCGTACTGGAGCCGGATTCTGCGCGAAACCGTAGACCCGCTCGAAGGCTGATGGCGTCACTCGAGTGACTGGCCCGCGTAAGATTGCCGCTCACAATGTTAACCTGATTCCATCAGCCGATGTCCGTCTTCTACGATCCAACTGGTTGCGGGTTTCCGTCCATTGCGAACGGAAGAACTACGATGGCCGTTGGTGATCGTGCGAAGCCAGGCACATCGTTGTGAAAAACGACAGGTATCTCGATATCGAGGTGTACATTATGATCAGGAATGCGAGCGCAACAGGCGTGAGCGATCATGGCGCATGGCGCCGTCAGTGAAGTGCGAGCCCCGCGCTGGTTCAGCAGTAGTGGCGCAGGTTGATCATCGTATAGGCAAGCGTCTTGAACGCATAGTGAACGTCACTGATGCGCTCAAAGCGCAGCAGCAGACGGCGGAACTTGTCCTCCCAGGCGAAGACCCGCTCAATGGTCCTGAAGCGCTCCTCGAAGATGGCCGGATCATAGCGCTGCTTGCGGCCTCGCTTCGGTGTTTTGCGTCCGCGCGGATTCTCGGGGATGTTCGGGGTCATGCCGCGATTGAAGATCGCCTTGCGGTTGGCCCTGCAGTCGTAGACGCCATCCAGGCTGACGATTGAACCGTGCAGGCCCGCGCCAATGGCGCGGGCCATGGCGGTGAGGCTTGGCAGCGCGTCGCGCAACAGCGGTGATTCGTTGCGGTTGCCGGGAGCGCTGATGAATGGTGCAATGACGTTGCAGTTGCGATCGCACAAGGCTACCACCTTGTCGCCCTTCAGATGCTTGTGCCCGCTATACCCGAGATTGTCGCCGCCTTTCTTCGCCGCCGTCGTGGTACCGTCGCCGTGGATGACCGAAAGGTCAAGCAGCTGGTCCTGATGAAGCTGCTGCACCGAGCCCGAAAAAAAGATGGCATCGATACAACCATCGGCCTGCCAGCGACGAAACGTGCGGTAAATGCGCGTATAGTGGATTTCAGGGTGACCTTCTGCATTCCTGTCGATCGGCAGCATCTTCCATTGACAACCCATGTACAGCGCCTGCAGGATGTAGTTGAAGATCTTGTGCAAGGCCAGCGTGGGGCGAGGTCCGCGACGGTCCAGGCTCAGATGCGGCCAGACAGATTGCTCGAACTGCTCCAGGCGCAATCTTGTGGCTCTTTTGAAAATGCAGTGGGTAACGGGGCTCACGAGGCATGCGGGTTGAAGCCGGAGAAATCGAGCTTGCCAGCAACGAGAAAGAGGACCGTGCGCATCGTCGCGAAGCGCGTGTAGCCGCGAGCCTTTCGCTTGGCCGCTTGAAACAAGCCGTTGATTGCTTCGATGAAGCCGTTGGTCTGGCGCGTCTGAGTCCAGGCGACGATGCCGTCGAAGTGCCGACGAATCAGACGCGCGACGTCCTTCATCGGCTCGACTTTCGAGCGCATGACGTTGGTGCACCACTGCCGCAACATCTCGGAGACGACATGGATTTGCTTGCGCTCGAGAATCTCGCGCAGTTGCTCGCGATACAGCCATGCGCGCGCGGTGCGCTTGGTGGCGTACTGCCTGAGCAGCGCCTCGAGGTCGGTCAATTGCGCCAGATTCAGTTTGTTGGCGTCCTTGAGCAGCGTCCAGCGCATCCCTTTAAGTTGTGGGTCGGCTTTCTGTTGTTGGCGGCGCACCGTATCAAGCGCCTTGGACGCGTGGGCGACGACGTGAAACTTGTCGAACGTCAGCCGCGCATTGGGCAGATGTTCGCCCACGCCTTTGATGAAGGCGGGCGACATGTCGATGCTCACCGAGGTGACCTGCTCGGGCGTGCCGTGGTGTTGGCTCAGATATGCCGCGAAGCCTTCAATCGTCTTCGCGTCACGCCCGGGCGTGACGAACACGACCCGTCGCGCCTGCATGTCGGCGACCAGCGTCAGATACTCGTGGCCGCGCCGGTACGAGGTTTCGTCAATAGCTACCGTGCTCACGTCCGACAGGTTCGCCGACGCGAGCGCGAGTTCCACATAGCGCGAACAGATGGCGTGCACGCGGTGCCACGACAGATTGACGATGCGTGCCACCGCGGCAAACGGCATCTGCTGCGCCAGCATCAGCACCAGCGCTTCGAACAGCAACGTGAAGCCGTCGAGTTGGCCGACCCAGTCGGGTTCCACCAGCCGTACCGCGCCATCCGGCAAGCGCACTCGCGGTACCCGCACTTCCAGATAGCACTCGTGCTGGAAGAAATTCAGGTGGCGCAGTCGCTTGATTTGCGTGTCATGCACTGGGTGCTCACCGGCGACCCCGGGGTAGGCGAAGCGGCTGCCAGCGACAAAGTCCACGGCAATCGTGAGCTGCCGTTTGGCCGTGTCGAAGTCGACGCCTTGCACGTACCACGGGGCCTTGATTCCCAAGGCGGCTTCAAAGAGTTGATTCGTCATGTTCGCTTCGTCTCGCATGGCTGGTTGCCGCATTCTGCCGCAACCAGCCATGCACCAGCTTGTCGGTTCAGGGCGCCTCAAGGGTTCGCTGCGCCGGGCTCACGCCCGCCCTTGACCCGCCAAATCACCCACTCGGGTTTCAAAAGAGGCGAAAAGATGGACGAAGAAATCGCGACGATCGAGAGGCGGTTGCGGGAGTGGAAGAAGGAAGACAAGGCAGTGAAGGCGATCATCGAAATTCCGGGCGTGGGCCTGCTGACGGCGACGGCTGCGGTCGCGATGATCGGAGATCCGAAGGCGTTCAGATCGGGGCGCGAGTTTGCGGCCTGGGTCGGAATTGTGCCGAAGCAGACCGGTTCGGGCGGCAAGGTGAACCTGCACGGGATCAGCAAGAGGGGCGACACCTACCTGCGCACGCTACTGATCCACGGCGCGCGGGCCGTGCTGACGCGCGCGAAGGACCCTGGTCCGTGGGTTGAGCAGATGAAAAAACGGCGACCACCAAACGTGGTGGTGACTGCTTTGGCGAACAAGATGGCACGGACGATCTGGGCGGTGCTCGCTCATGACCGATCGTATGAAAAAGGGTACGTGAGCATGAAGCCCGTCTGAGCGGCGGCCGAAACGTAGAAGATTAACGTTTAACACAGGGTGGATGTCGAAAAGTTGCGTTGGCAATCGCGTGAGATGACAAGACAGGTCGGACCGGGACTCACTAAACCTGAACTGGTTGCCGAGCTTCGAGCTGGTACCCGCAATGAGGCGTGAGTCAGCGGATTTCATCGGGGCCCGCAGCGACAGTATCGGCTGCAACAAGGCCGGATATACAGCTGCAACCCATCCTGTCGATGTCGGAACACACGAAACACTGGCGCAATCGGGACGCGTTCATATACAACCAGTTGAGCGTGTGGCCCATGTAACGCAGTTCGCTAGCCGTCTTGCCCTTGCGGTAAAGCCGTGCATCGGGATCGGTACTGGATTCGTGCGTCTCGTTGCTTCGCCTGCTACCCCTGAAGCCGCCGTCGCCACTGCCGCCGTCGTTATCGCTGTCGTCACTGTCCTTGCGCACAAAGCTCTTGTGCCCCGCCCACGCCTGGATCAGCGTGCCATCCACGCTGAAGTGCTCGCCCGACAACCAGTTCTTCTTCTGCGCGATGGCCAGCACTTCGTTGAAGAATTCGACCACCGCGTCGTGCCGGATTAAACGCTCGCGGTTCTTCGTGAACACCGTCGGCACCCACACTGAATCGTCCATCGACAGGCCGATAAACCATCGAAAAAGCAGGTTGTATTGCGTTTGCTCCATGAGCTGGCGTTCGGACCTGATGCTGTACAGCACCTGCAGCAGCATCGCCCGCAGCAGTTTCTCTGGCGCGATGCTCGGCCGGCCGCCCTTGATGTCAGCCTCATACATTCCGGCGAACAACCGGTCCATCTTCGCCAGCGCCTCATTCGCCATGACGCGAATCGAGCGCAGCGGATGCGAGTCCGGAACGAAATCGTCAGCTTACGCACGGAAAACAGACTTTCGGTGAACGTGTCGGCGCCGCGCATGATCTCCTTGGGGGTCGGGTGAGCTTCTCATATCAACGCTTTTACTATCCGTCGCGATGACTTCCGCGCGAGGTATTTCCGCAACCTGCTAGACGTACCGTACTGGCGCGAAGTCGTATCGCTTTATCTGGTCATCGTGGGTCAACAACACGATTCCTTCTGCCATCGCTTGACCGACGAGGAGCCGGTCGAACGGGTCCTTGTGAAGAGGCGGGAGGGCCGCAACTTCGAACGCATGCTGTGCTTCAATCGACAGCTCTTCATAACCAGCATCAAGCAGGTTCCTGCGAAGAACGCGCGCATCGACCTGAAAGTCCTCACGGCCCAGTGCGCTTTTGATGACAATTTCCCAGATGCTGGCGACGCTGAAGTAGAGGGTGTTGTCGGCGTCCTCGATGGCAGCGCGCGCTTCGTTCGACAAGCTAGGATCGTCAGCCGCAGCCCAGACCAACAGATGAGTATCGAGCAACAGCCTCACTTTGTCTTACCCTCAAACATGTCGCAGATCTCGTCCGCTGCCATAGTGTCGAAATCTGCGGGTACTTTGATTTGCCCCTTTAGGAACCCGATGCGCCGCGGCGGCTTTGCGGCTTCGGCATCGACGCGCACGACCTTGACCAATGGCTTGCCGGCCTTAGCGATTACGAACGGCTCGCCGCCGTTCACGGTTTCCTCGATTAGCCGCGACAGATTGGTCTTGGCATCGTGAATGTTGTAAATACGCATGGCAGCACCATATGAACTTAGTTTAGTGAACTTAGTTTATCCAAAACTTTATCCTCCCGCAATACGTTCAAAGTGGTGCTTTAGTGGTGCTTTGCCACGCGCGCTGCCTCAGATGGCGTGTTCGCGCCCATGCCCGCGGTGAGGTGGCTAAGCTTTACGACCGCTGACATCAGCTCAACCGCTGTTCGAAACGTGGGCCGGTCGCGCAGTCCGTGCTGCAGATGGGCGAAGCTCCAAGGGTTTTCACGCGCAGCATTCGGGCGATTTGACATAAAAGAAAGAGTGCGTTATCCGCTCTGGGTGGCTTGCCAGATAAATCCGCACACCTATACTCCTATTTGCCTGATGATATAGGCTATGCCGCTACTTCTACCAGGGCGGTTGCTGATTTCCGTGCCTCTATTCAGGCGGATCGCTGGACTTCCGTGCCGATCGCGGGCGCTCTGGTATCCAAAAGATATGGCAAATATTGCCGGAGACGGGCCCGTGAATACGACCATTTCGATCGAAGAACCACCCCGCATTATCGGGGCCGTGACCCGGATCTATTCCAGTTTGTTGCTCATCGGCTTTGCCCTGGTCCCCGCGTATCTGATTGCCTATCTGGCCGTTTTCCAGGACCCCAGCCTCAAGTTCGAAAATCACCTGTTCCACGAGGTCGCCATTGCCGCGGCGACGCTTGAGGGGCTGTTTGTCACGTACGTGACGTGGCGCTGCTACATGTCGTCGGGCGAGCCGCTGCTGCGATGGTTGACGCTGGGCTTTCTCGGCTTTGTGCTCGTCTACGCGCTGCATGGCGCATTCACCGGCCTGGCTCATTCTCATATCTGGCTGTTCCTGCTCTACGGACCGGCCTCGCGTCTCGTCATGTCGGTGCTGTTGCTGGTCGGGCTACTGTCCTACAACGAGCCCCCGCACGCCGTCGAGCGGCGCACGAAGCCGCGTCCCTGGCTGATGTGGTTTGCCGTGTTCGCCGTGATCGACCTTGCGGTGGCGTACATCGCGACCTCACCGATCGCGGGCGCGCTCGCGGTGCGCCTGTTAATGGAAGGCGGGGCGCTTGTGTTCTCGACGCTGAACGTCATGGCGCTGTTGCTGCGTCGCATCCGCACACCGCTGATGGCGATCTTCGGCATCTCGGTGACGTCCTTTGCGCTGGCATCGCTCGCGTTTATTCTCGGCAAGCCCTGGAATCATATGTGGTGGCTGGCGCATGTGATCTTCGCTGCGGGCTTTTTCCTTCTGAGTTACGGGGTCGTTCAGGCGTTTCTGACGACCCGGTCATTTTCGACGATCTACAGCCAGCAAGACCTGATGGCCCGGCTTGCCGAGGCGATGGCGCGCACAGAACGGGCGTTGCAAGAACTCCAACGGACAAATCAGAAGCTCGAACATCTCGCCGCAACGGATCCGCTGACCGGCGCAGCGAACCGGCGCCAGTTCATCCAGCGAGTCGAGGCGGAAATCGCGCGGGCCAAGCGCGGCGGAGCACCGTTCTCGTTGTTGGCACTCGATCTCGACAATTTCAAGAAAATCAACGACAGCTACGGCCATCAGGCCGGTGACGAGGTCCTGTGCCGCTTCGTGGAGAAATGTCTCGAGGCCATCCGCCCCTACGACGGCGTGGCCCGGGTCGGCGGAGAAGAATTCATGGTGTTGCTGCCGCAAGCCGCGATGGAGGCGGCACGGATGATTGCCGAGCGCGTCCGGGATGCCATCGCCAGCGCCGCGTTCGACAGCGGAACCGGGCGGGCCGTCCCCGTGACAGTCAGTGTGGGTGTGTCCGAGTTCGGCCGCGACGGTGACACGATCGACACGATCTTCCGGGTCGCCGATGAGCGGCTTTATCAGGCCAAGCACATCGGCCGCAATTGCGTGGTTGCGGCATAGCTGTCGCTGCCTGCATTTGAAACCGGGCGTCCAGCGCCGGCCTCTGACGACGCTGTGTCTGGACAGTCGCAGCAGGCAGGAGCACGGAGATCAGTGGGCTGGCCCGGTCGTTTTCGACAGCAACCACGTCGCAGGTGTGCGAAAAAATCCGTTTCTTGCAGGCGGTAACTCCCACCTTGGCTCAGGCTCGTGGGCATTCTCGCGTAATGTGGTTCCTGGCCGATGTAATCGGGCTGTTCTCAAACAACGTGGTCCCGTACTCACGCAATGTGGTCCCACGCGTGCCGATATTCTCCCAACTGGTTGCGGGTTTTCGACGGCCATGGAGTTTGTCTGCAAGCCGCGCCCGGACTGGATTTCAGGTCAGAGTAGCCAGATCGGCTAAAGTCCAGATTTCTGGACGCAGCGAATGACCCGAAGCCCATGCTGGCAAAAGATTCCAACAAGATTGCGCCTGGAACGGTTCGAGCAGTTGTTCGAAATCCGCCTTGCTTGCAATCGACGCGGCTTCTGGCTCGAATTAACTGCAACTGACGGAACTCACCTCTGCCCGGTGGCCAGCATCCGGTCGCATAGGGTTGCGACGGCAGCGGATCAAGAGTGCTGGGCTGACCTCTCTTCCAACAGTCGTCAGAATGGCTTCTGCGCGATAACAGTGGGAAACATCCGGGCGCGATCATCGATGAACCGAATATCGGCAAAACCGGCATCCTCAAGTTGTGCCAAGGTTTGTGCATGGGTGCGAAATGCGCTCCATTTCACCTCAATGACGCGCACAAATAAGAGATGCTGAAGCGACAACGATTCCTGGTCGATTTCCGTCAGCTTCCATGGCGATTCTGCTGACAGAGTTGGCGGTGGCGTAAGGAAACTGGTAACTAGCGAGCCACCCGGCTTTAGCATGTCGAAGAACGCGCGATATAGGGCGGTAACGCGGCCATTGTCTGGTTCATAGATATTGAGACCATTGCTGGTCAGTACGTCAATGGTGGCTTTCAGATTCGGCGTCCATGCGTCCTCGAGACGGAGCGACAGGCGCCCGGCTAGCCCCCGTTCCTCTGCGAGGTCGGATGCGTCGTTCAATGCCAGTTGATCCAGATCTATGCCCGTCAGAGTGACGTCCGGGTGCAGCTTATAGTCGAGCAACAGCAATTCATCCATCAACCCGCAAGGAACCGATGCCAGAGCAAGGCCCGGTCTGAGCAAGGCTTGCAATTGCTGCCGGAAAATTCCAAAACGTTCCCGGGTTGCGAGTACAACGGGTAATTTCTCAAAAATTCGGTACTCGAGATCGGAAATCGATCCTGCTGACATCGTTCCCGGGCGGTAGGTCACCAGTTGATGCCCCCGGCGTCATAGTAGTTGTCGCCTCTGAACTTTCTTATCAAGAAGAGTCAGAGGTACAAGTTGAAGACGAAACAAACGTATTCTGTTGAGTTCAAGGAGCAGGCGCTGTCGAAGGTTCTGCAGCGCGGGAGCCGAACGGTTGGCGCCGTGGCTGACGAATTGAACGTGAACGTACTGACATTAAGGAATTGGATGAGAGGCACCGCCGCCGCGAACCGGAGCTCGAGTTCTGGGCACACAAGGCGTCCGGAAGACTGGTCGCTGGAAGAACGCCTGATTGCCTTGCAGGAGAGCCACGGCCTGGCGGACGAAGCATTGAACGGCTGGTGTCGGGAGCGCGGCCTGTTTTTGCATCATCTCGCGCAGTGGCGAGCGGATTTTTGCGCCGTTGGCGCAGCCGGTAGCCGACGTGAGAGCGCCCAGGAAGTACGGGATCTGAAGCAGGCCAATGTTCAACTGCGGCGCGAACTGAAGCGCAAGGAGCAGGCGCTGGCCGAAGCTGCGGCGCTACTGGTGCTGCAAAAAAAGTACCGCGCGCTCCTCGGGGACGAGGCCGAATGACGGCCCCTGAAGAGCGCAAGGCATTGATCGGCCTCATCAACGAGGCGACCCTGGCCGGGGCTCGGCAGGCGCACGCGTGCGAGATTCTGGGGCTCAGCGCGCGCACAGTTCAGCGCTGGCAGCGGGGCGAGCCTGACGCGATGGACGGGCGCTCGTTACGGCACCACGAGCCGCGCCACAAGCTCTCTGCCGAGGAACGCGCCGAGCTTCTGGCAGTCGCGAACTCGGCCGAATTCGGTCATCTGCCGCCAAGCCAGATCGTGCCGCGACTGGCAGACCAGCAACGCTATATTGCCTCCGAATCGACGTTCTACCGGGTACTGAAGGCCGAGAAGCAACTCGCCCACCGGCGCAGCGAACGGCCGGCCCACGCTCGCAGCAAACCCCGTTCAGTTTGCGCCGACGCGCCGAACCAGCTGTATTCCTGGGACATCACGTATTTGCCGACGACGATCCGTGGACAGTATTTTTATCTCTACCTGTTTCTGGATGTCTTCAGTCGCAAGATCGTCGGCTGGCAGGTCTATGCCGAGGAAAGCAGCGTACTGGCCAGCGAAGTCCTCAGGGACCTCTGCGCGCGCGAAGCGATACGGCCCAACCAGGTGATTCTGCATTCGGATAACGGCGGCCCGATGAAAGGCGCGACGATGCTCGCCACCCTCCAGGCGCTGGGCGTCATGCCGTCGTTGAGTCGCCCGGGCGTGAGCAACGACAACCCTTATTCCGAGTCGCTGTTCAAGACCCTGAAGTACCGGCCCGCTTACCCGCTCAAAGCGTTCGATACCCTGCTGGCCGCACGTACCTGGGTCGGCGCACTGGTGCGCTGGTACAACGATGAGCATCGTCACAGCGCAATCCGGTTTGTGACGCCCGCGCAGCGTCATGCCAACCTCGATCAGGATATTCTGGAACGACGCACGGCGCTTTACGCGAGTGCTCGGCAGCGCAATCCGCTTCGATGGAAGGGCCGCACGCGCAACTGGCAGCGCGTCGATGCTGTGCATCTGAACCCTGATCGCATCGATGACCAGGGCATCCATCAACAACGCCGCAATCTGGAGCGAAAGGCCGCCTGAAATTTATTCGTTGAGGCGACAACTAGCTTGAAAATTTCCGACCTCGATATCGAGATACCTGTCGCTTTTCACAACGATGTGCCTGGCTTCGCACGATCACCAACGGCCATCGTAGTTCTTCCGTTCGCAATGGACGGAAACCCGCAAGCCGTTGATTGAGTGCCATGTCGTCGATCCGGCCAGCATTCCGGTCGAACGCCATCGGTCGACCTCGATTCCGCGTTCGGCCATCATCTCCTCCAGATGACGCAGACTCAGTGGAAACGCGACGTACCAGCGCACACACGTCAGAATCACTTCCAGTGGATAATGCAGGCGCTTCAGCACCTTGGCCAACCCCGGGTTCGGCATCTTCATCGATTCACTCATCAGCGACTTTGTGTCAGCCGGATCCAGTCCAACAATCGCTATCTTCATGATGAACGCTCCTTTGCCGTGGATATCACGACCTCTCCACTCTGGCATAAATCTCTCGCTGCGTAGCGGGATTCGTCCATCACATCAGAACGCACGGCGAAACGGCCGACGGACAGCGCAAAGCGCTCGCGTTCGCGTTCGCGGAAAACTATCTCGCGGTTGACACGGGTCAACCAGCTTCTGACTGCCTCGTGTACATTGGACGCACTGCTGCCGCGCACGCATTTTCCGCAGCCTCTCGTTGCATGCATGCGGACCGCTTCATCACGTCAGGATGATCCATCATGGCAGGCAAATCCGTCACACCCTTCGATCTGGACCGCGCGAATCTCTCGTTTGCGCTGCAAATGGTGAGTTTCAGCCACGAAGCCCGGCAGCAGGTTTCCGAGTTCGAGATGCAGCGCATCCGGCGCGATCTGGCGGCGGCGCATGCCATTCGCAATGCGGTGTCGACCGCTCATGACTGGAGCGAACTCTCGGCGTCTTACCAGTCCACGGTGCGCGATTACATGGCGAGCACCACAAACCTCTGGCAGCAAGGGCTGGACTCTGCCGTGCGACTGCAAAGCCAATTCAGCGAAGGCCTGCGCGAAGCGTTGGCGACCTGGCAATCGGCCTGGAGCGAGCAATGGCCGACGCATGCCCCCATGAATCCGGTCATGCTGCCGTGGCAGGAATGGCTGCGACGTATGGCAAGCACGGCGGCGGGCATGGCCTACGGACAAGCGGGCCGAGGCGACGTCTCCAGTCAGGTTACGCCGGTGACTTCGGCTAAATCGCCGGCCTCCAGCAACCGTCCGGAGCAGGGAGAGCATCATGCCGGCTAAGCGCGTAGCTTTCATTACCGGTGGCATGGGTGGCTTGGGCGCCGCGATCAGCCGGCGTCTTCACGATGCGGGCATGGTGGTCGCCATGTCGCACTCCGAGCGCAACGATCACGTTGCCACCTGGCTCATCCATGAACGCGATGCCGGTCGCCATTTCGTCGCCTATGAGGCCGACGTCTCCAGCTTCGATTCGTGCGCCCATTGCGCCGAGCGCGTGCTCGCCGAATTCGGTATGGTGGACATTCTGGTGAACAACGCGGGCATCATCCGCGACTCGACTTTTGTCAGGATGAACAAGGAAGATTGGGACAAGGTGCTGCGCACCGATCTCGATTCCATGTTCAACATGACCAAACCGCTGCTCGGCGGGATGCTCAAGCGGCAGTTCGGGCGGATCGTCAATGTCAGTTCGGTGAACGGCGCGCGCGGCGCGTTCGGGCAGACCAATTACGCGGCGGCCAAGGCAGGCATTCACGGCTTCACGATGTCGCTCGCGCTGGAGGTGGCCAGACACGGCGTGACCGTCAACACGGTATCACCTGGCTACCTTGCCACGGCGATGACCGCGGCGGTCCCCAAGGACGTGATGGACACGAAGATCCTCCCGCAGATTCCGGTGGGCCCATCCGACATTAAACTTTTGTTTGGAATGAATATGGCAACCGGAACAGTAAAGTGGTTTAACGACGCCAAGGGCTTCGGCTTTGTCACGCCGGATGACGGCGGAGAAGACCTGTTCGCTCACTTCTCTGATGTTCAGGGCAGCGGCTTCAAAACATTGCAAGAGAACCAGAAGGTCAGCTTCGAAGTGAAGCAGGGGCCAAAGGGCAAGCAGGCTGCCAACATCAAACCATTGTAACAAGCCCGGACGCTCCCCTCCTCGCGATGAATGGACTGTTATACGGTCTATTGATATTTCCGTAAATCATGACAACCGTTAAGCGCCTCAAGCGTTATATTTCCAGGACGGTCCTGGGGACAAGTTGGCATGGCGCAAAGTCGATTGAGCGAAGCAGTAAAGAAGGTTCTGGTGCAAATGGCTGGTCAGGCCGATATTTTTCCTATCGGTATGGATACCTTATCGATTGAACAGGACAGCATTCCAGACAGCGGGAGCAGCGGTATCTTTAAGCCCGAGCATGGAGAAGTTGAACTGAACCGTCTGCCGGCGGCTGCTCGAGATCAACGTATTCCTCTCCAGTGGCACGCTGCCCGCCGCCTTCACGTTGAATCCGGAAAGCGGACACGTGCTGTTCAGCTATCGCACGCCGCTTGCAAGCTGACCTCAAGACGCTCGCCAACAGCCTGCAGCTTTGCGTCGAGCAGGCGGAGAGTTGGCGCGTCGGCTATTTCTTCGACAGTCCCGTCGACAATTGGAATCTGTCCGGCGAGCCCGGTTCGCGGATTACGGTCTGAGCAAAAAGACAGCATGGTGCGGTGGCTAGGACTCGCACTCCCCATTCAACTGAACGAGGTATCGAGCGTGGCATACGAAAACTACATGAAGCTCTTGCATGACGTCTGTGATCTGGTGGGACTGGATGACGTCGCGCGCCTGATCGACGGCGGTCAGTTGGATATCTCCGGCCATACGGTGTCGATCCGCTACGACGAGTCCGTCGATCCGTTGGGTGTTGTGGCTGACATCGACCTCGGCCCGGTGCCCGAAGAGGACCGCGAAACCATCTACCGTCATGCGCTCGAAGTGAACTTCCATTCGGCGCCGGCTGGCAACGGCACGCTGAGCCTCGATCCGCAAGCGGAGCGGCTGCAGTACTCGTTCCGCTTCCCGCTCGACGGCACGCGCACGGCCACGGACCTGTTCGATACCGTGACCGATCTGCTGGACAGCCTGAATGACGTCGACAGATTTCCTTGCCTTGGTCGTAGGTGAAGCTCTGTCGTAATGGCTCGGCAATCAAATTGAGTTTGGTAGAGAAGCCTGCCAGCGCGGAAGCAGCCGTGGCATCTTCCATCTTCGCCAGCAGCACCAGGCGTCCGGTCCGTTCGACCAGTACTCCGACTGAAGACGCATTGTTCGCACCCTTGTCGGGTAAGAACGTACCGTTACCGGCACGTTCTCCCCTAAGAACCGGACGGGCGAGTCACCTCGCATCCGGCTCAAGCCATTCTTCAGCACCATGGGGTGGCACCGGACAAGCCGACGGGATGTTTCACGGCGCGACGACGGGCAAAGTAGGACGTCCATGCCGGATCAAACGGATTAGCGGGCCCACGGATCTTGACGTGACGCATGATTGCGACCGTCATTGCGCGGAATAGCCGCAGACTGCCGATGCTGCCGTCAGCCCGGGTTTCTTCCGTCGCAAAGTCCCATGACCGCTGTCCGTCTGTCCGGAAGTATCGCCTCCTCACCCATCGTGCTCCTTTCGTGGGGTGCCTGCGCACAGCCCACTTCCAGAGCAGTTGCCAGATGTGCGAGTCTATCAATGAGAAGGTTGCTTTCGCCACGACGTGGCGGTGATACATGGCCCAGCCCCGGATGAGCGGGTTGAGTTGCCGTATCAGCGCTTCCTGGGTGGCGCCCGCGTTGCCCTTGATGACCTCCCGGACCTTGTCAAGCAACGATTTGATGCTCTTCTTCGCTGGCTTGATCAGCAGTTTGCCGCCGTACTTGCGTACGTTCTGGCCAAGGAAATCGAGACCCTCCGTTATGTTCGTGATCCGGGTTTTCTCCTCCGACAGTTCCAGACCACGGTCCGCCATGAAACGACGGATCGCCGGAAGAACGCTGGATTCGAGCACTTCTTTCGAAGCACCGGTCACCACGAAATCATCGGCATACCGGATAACGTTGAGCTTGGCCGTGCGGCGTGCGAGTTTCGAGACACCGATACTCGCGTGTACTGCTGCCTCAAGTCCATCCAGCGCCATATTCGCGATCACGGGCGAGATGATACCGCCCTGGGGCGTGCCCGCCCGCGATTGGAACAGGGTTCCCTCATCAATATAGCCAGCCTCAAGCCACTTGCGCAGGACCGTCTTGTCCATCGGTATGTGCTCCAGGAACCAGAGGTGACTGAAGTTATCGAAACAACCCCGTATGTCACCTTCCAGAACCCACTCTGGCGATACACGCCTTGCCAGAGTGATGAAGCACTGTTCGATGGCGTCGGCAGTCGAGCGTTCGGGCCGAAAGCCGTAGGAATTCAGGTCCGCCAGGGTCTCCGCAATGGGTTCCAGAGCGAGCTTCCATAAAGCCTGCATCGCCCGACACCGCATACATGGGATTCCTAAAGGACGCTTCTTTCCATTACTCTTGGGAATGTAAACACGCCGCAACGGCATCGCACGATAACCCCGATGACGCAGCGACAACACGCCTTTACATCTGGCCGCCGAGGATGACCAGATCCTGCCGTCCACCCCCGGCGTTCTCTTGCCGCGATTTTCCGTCACCCGCTTCACGGCCAGCATCTTGCCGCTATGCGAGCGGGTCAGCAGACGTTGCAAGGATTGCACCTTGCCCCACCGGCCTTCCCGGACCGCCTTGGCGATACGCAACTGAAGTCGTCTCACCTCTGCCTCGATGGATGCCCAGTTTGCCTGGTCCCACATCCGGGCAGCGTGCGAGGGCGCACCAGCGCCCGACACTTCCGTGTCGTGCGCCGTCATCTGCTTTCCCTCGTATAACGATTGATCAAGTTTCTCTCGCCATGAATGACCGCGCGGAAGTCTGCCCGCTTTCGCGTCGGGCAATGTTTCAGCCCGTATCCCGTCCGTTACAGCCGGGCATTCGCTTTCTCCGCATTCCTTTACCCGCACCGCCAACAGCTCGCCTTGCGGTTCGCCTGCCCATTGGGCAGCGATACGGGCTTACCCTGTTCCACATGATTCTCCGGATGGTTCGGACCCGTCCTATGCGCCGGCGGCGTACTGTCCATGATGGCCCATTCATCAGAAGCCATTCCTTGCCGCATACCGTTTTTTGGTTCAAGCCTGTCAGCACGTTTGGCTTGTTAGGCGTAACGGCGCGTTTCGGACGTTCACATGTGTTGGTCGTACCCACCCATCCCTTGCGGTGTGGTGGTCAAGTAATTTCGGACAGGCAGATAGGTTCTTTTGCTGTCGATTTCGCCTCGTAGGCGGCGGGCGACAGATAGCCCAAAGTCGAGTGCAAGCGCACGGGGTTGTAGAAGCCGACGATGTACTGCGTATGTCCGGGGGTGTCCGGAATTTTGTGTAAACGGGTTGAGGTTTAACCCGGCACCAGCCGCTCTTCGAACTGGATTGTGAAGCGGTTCAGGGCCGCTTTCCAGTCGCGGATAGGCATCGTCCACTTCTTGCTGATGTTGTTCAGCGCCAGGTAGAACAGCTTGGTCACGGCCTCATCGGTCGGAAACGAGCTGCGGGTCTTGATTACTTTGCGCAGACTCATGTTGATCGATTCTATGGCATTCGTGGTGTAAATCACCTTCCTGATTTCCGGCGGGTAATCGAAGAACGGAATCACGCGTGCCCAGTTGCGCCGCCAGCTCTGCCCGATGGAAGGGTAGTCCTTGTCCCACCTGGCCTCGAAGACGCCGAGCATCTGCTCGGCCAACTCTACGGTCGATGAAGTGTAGATCGTCTTCAGATCGGCGGCGACTTCCTGCTGTATTTTCCACGGCACGAAGTTCAGGCTGTTGCGCACCATATGCACGATGCACAGTTGCACGGCCGCCTTCGGATAGACCGCTTCAATGGCTTCAGGGAAACCTTTGAGCCCGTCGACGCAGGCGATAAAAATGTCCTGCACGCCGCGCGTCTTCAGCTCAGTGACCACTTGCAACCAGAACTTTGCACCCTCGGTCTGGGCAATCCACAGTCCCAGAACCTCCTTGTGACCGGTCATGTTCACGCCGATGGCCAGGTACACTGCCTTGGTGCGCACCGCGCCGCTGTCGCGCACCTTGACGTGGATGCAGTCGAGATAGACGATCGGGTAAAGCGCATCGAGCGCACGGCCTTGCCAGACCTTCACCTCCTCGCTGACGGCGTCGGTGACCGCCGAGATGAGCGTGGGCGACACCTCCGTGCCGTACATCTCTTCCAGATGGCCCTGGATCTCGCGCACGCTCAGACCTCGCGCGTACAACGAAATGATCTTGTCGTCGAAGCCCGTCCAGCGCGTCTGATGACGCTCCACAAGCTTCGGCTCGAATGCGCCCTGACGGTCGCGCGGAATATTGAGCGGCAACTCGCCAAACTCCCCCTGCAATGTCTTGGCGCTATGCCCATTCCGGGTGTTGCCAGTGGCATTAGTCACCGCTTCGCTCTTGCCATGGCCCAAGTGCTCGGACATCTCCGTCTCAAGCGCTCGCTCCACCAGCATCTTCGTGAGCTGCTTGAGCAACCCGTTCTCGCCTATCAGATCTTCCGGCTTCTGGTAGTTCGCCAGCAGGCTGTCTGCCAGCTTGACGAGTTCAGGATCGGGTTTTTCTCTTTTGTTGCGTTTCGCTACGGTCATCTGTGCTCCTGTTGCTGACAGTTTCCTGCCAAATGACCGTTTACACAAAAATTTTTACACCCTCCCGTGCCTCGTCGTGATTGGCGTACCGGCGCTGCCATACGCGCTCCATCTTCAGGTTCAGGAAGAAGCGTTCCATCACCGAATTGTCCCAACAATTTCCCTTGCGGCTCATGCTGCAAACCACGTGATGCCGCTTGAGCAAGGCTTGATATGCGTCGCTTGCATATTGGCTGCCACGGTCCGAATGCAGGACCAATCCCGGCACTGGCCGGCGTTGCTGCAACGCCATGGTCAGTGCCGACATGACCAATCCGGCCGGCATGCTGGGTGCCATGGACCAGCCCACGACCTTGCGCGAGTAAAGGTCCAGCACGACCGCCAGATAAAGCCAGCCCTGGGCCGTGCGGATATACGTGATATCCGAAACCCACGCCCGATTCGGCTCAGCCACGTCAAACTGACGGTCCAGCACGTTCTCGGCCACCGGCAACGTATGCTTGCTGTCGGTCGTCGAAACGAACTTGCGCTTCCACGTCGTGCGCAAGTCCGCTTCGCGCATCAGCGTGCGCACCCGATGGCGGCCCGTGCGAAGCCCTTGCTCGCGTACGGCATGCATCACACGCCGGCTGCCGTAGCTCGCGCCGCTGGCAGCAAATGCTGCCCTGATGTGGGTCTGCTCATGCAGGCGCTTTGGGCTCGGCTTGGCGCGCCGGTGCGCATAGTAGCCCGAGCGGCTTACCCCCAATACCCGGCACGCGGCACTGACCGATACGGCCTTCTCTTGCAAGTGGGCTACCGCGCGGTAACTCACTTCAGTTCCCGTGCAAAGAAGGCCGAGGCTTTTTTTAGCAGGGAGTTGTCTTCACGCAGTTGCCGGTTCTCCGCCTCCAGTTGCCGAATGCGTTGCTGTTCGGCCGTCAGCGGCTTGCCCGCGCCAGCACCGCCCGCGCATTCCGCGTCGTACTGCGCCAGCCAGCGCCGTACCCCCGTCTCGCCAAGGTCCATCGACCGGCAAACCTCGCCCACCGACAAGCCTTGGTCTCGTATCATCTTCACCACTTCCAGCTTGAAGCTGGCATCGAATTGTCGGCGCTTCCTTGTCATCTAGCTCTGTTCCTCGTCGATTCCGGATTGTCCTCCTATCGACCTGTCCGAGGGAATTAGACCATTACACGCCTCTCCGCCTTTGTGCTGGCAGATTCCGCCTTACCTCACGGCTAGGCGTACCGGGTATCCGGCGGCTACGTTGTCCCCGAGGCTTCACACAGAACTGTTACCGGTTCTGCATGCCCGGGTAGGGAACAGCTGATGGAACAGCTGGTTTCATCAGGTCATACCTGCCCCCGTGAAACAGAGAAACATGCGACTTGCAGGTCGCACGATGAAGTCGCCCTCCCAATGTCCGGGCAGCAGTCGGTCTTCGACTTCGGGCGGCCGCACATGAATACTTACCATGTCGGGAATCTGCCAGCGTCGGTCTGTACCCCGTGTGCGCGGCATGCGCGTGCTGTGGCCCTGGCGCAGGCAGGCAATAAGCTGACGGCGCAGTTCGCCGCGCGGCTGGGCATAGATGGCGGTGTAGATGATTTCGTGCGAAACCTGCTGGGTCGGGTCAGTCGGATACATACGCTTCAGTGTGCCCGATATTTGCTGGGGTGACCATTTCCATTCAAGCAGGGTGAGAACGATGCGCCAGCAGACGCTTTGCCGGCAAAGCTTTGCGGGACGGCACCCGCACTGCGACGCGAGGCGCTGAGCGCATGCGCAGGTACGCAGTAATGGTTTCCTGGTCAAAGATGAAGACGTGGCGCGGCTTTCCGCGTTTGGCCACGACCACATCAACCTGCTGGGGCGATATTCGTTTGCGGTGCCGGATGCCGTCGCTCGTGGCGAGCTACGAGCACTCTGGCACCCAGATGAGGCTTAAGTCGGTTGGCTGTTCCATCACCCCCATTTCAGGGGGTTACCCGATCGTGCCGTTTGGTCGTTTGCCTGACACTCTCCGCAGTGCGGAAGTCCGTGAGCGCGTTTCGCGAGATCCACGCTCACCGCGATTTTCCACTCATACGATCCTGAGAGTGAAATCTGCGATGAAAGTCCCAGCAAAGAGTATCGCTGGCGTCATGACGGCGTCCGCAGTCGTGTTCGTGTTGACGCATGCAGCGCTTGCGCGTGCCATCGAGACCGAGCCAGTCCCATGCACTACCTGTGCTGAGGCGATCGCGATCGAGCCGGCCATCCAGTTGCCAGATCCAGCGGGCGAATCCGTTGCCGACGGTGAGGCAATACCGTTGTCTCCAACGCCGCAGCGAGTCGTGATCGATCCGCCTGACTCGCAGCAACAGTCCGCCTTGGCGGAGCCCGTGGTGCTGCCCGCTCTTCCTTCCGCTGCCGTGCCATATGGCGCGATGATCGACGATGCCGCACGCGAATACAACGTTCCGCCGGCGCTGGTCCGTGCAATGGTGACCACCGAGTCGAACTTTGATCCGCAGGCGGTATCTCCCAAGGGCGCGATCGGCCTGATGCAACTGATGCCCGCGACAGCGAAGCGCTTTGGCGCGGTCGATCCCGCCGACCCGCGCACCAACCTGCGCACGGGCACCCGGTATCTCCGGTGGTTGCTCGACCGCTTCGGCTCAGACCTGAAGCTGGCCGTGGCTGCGTACAACGCCGGTGAAGGCGCGGTCGACAAATACGGCGGTCAGGTTCCGCCTTATGCCGAGACGCGCGATTATGTGACCAAGGTCCTGAACCACTATCGCATATACAGCGGAGGTGGCGAAGAGGTATTGCCGACGGCAGTCAATGCTGCGCAACCCCTTCTCAAGACCTCGTCAGGGCCTGCTCGCCGTGTGAACGCCGAGCAGGCGTTGCAAGGCGTATCGCGTCTGATGCAGGCGGCCCTGTTTTCAAATTCGGCCAGCTGAGGGAGGGCGCGCAAGGTTGCCCCGGTAAATCACGCACCACGAATTTCCCGCCGTCTCGCAATAATTCAGGTCATCACCCGATCCTCGTCAGACGGGCTTTCGTGAAAAATGACTTCCATGCACACAGACACGCTTTAACAGAAGGGCGAACGATGGACTGGCTGCAGCGCTTGATTCAGGTTCCGTTTGTTCTTGTGATGTCCGCGCGCAACAGCACTGCAACACTCGAAATAGATGGATCGGTTGCCGAACTCCTCTCTGTCGGAGACTCAACGTTTATCGGTGTGGTTCTGCGGGGTATTGCGACGGATCGCGACGAGAATTGGTTGATTCGCGCCACGCTGATGCTCGCCGCGAGAGAGGATGCCCTCGATGATGCTTTGCAATGGAACAAGGGGCGGTGGCTGATCTGGCGGCGGTACGGACTCGAAACGTTCGAAGCCCAAGATGGTGCGCTCGAGCAACGTCTGACCGCACATCTAGAGTTGGCACGCGGGCTGAACAGTATTGCGAAACCGCGGCGAAGGCTGCTTAACTCAAACGTCGGGAACCTGGTATGAAGCTTTCTAAAACGTACTCACTCCTGGTCGCCCCGTCGATACTGTCCGCGGCATGGGGCACCGCGAATGCGACCATTGAGTTGAAAGGTCCAGATTTCTTTGTGGCGACGCGCGGCATGAAGGTCGCCTCCCTTCTAAAAGACTTTGGCGCTAACTATAGCGTGCCGGTTATCGTGAACCGCACGGTCAACGATACATTCATCGGCACGTTGAGCGGCATGGACGCGGAAGCGGTGCTCGGGCGGCTGGCGGGACTCTACAACCTCGCGTGGTACTTCGACGGCCGCGCGCTGTATGTCTATAAAGCGCAGGAAGTCGCGAACGAAGTGCTCGCGCCCGGTTACCTCGGCGCCGCCGAACTGTCGACCTATTTGCGTGAGGCCGGTGTGCTGGACAGCCAGTACTGCTCGGTCAGGCCAGCGGGCAAGTTCAATGCACTCGAAGTGTTCGGCGTGCCGGTGTGCGTCGCTCGTGTGAAGCAGCTTGCCAAAAACCTGGATGAGCAGATGCTCGACCAGGCGCAAAACCAGGAAACCGTGCAGGTATTCCCTCTGCGTTATGCGGCGGCGACCGACGGCTCATATGCTTACCGCAGCCAGTCAGTGGTGATCCCGGGCGTAGTGACGGAGTTGCGTGAAATGTCGCAAAGTCGCTCGCTGCCGATTGCCGCGAACAACGGCAAGATGGTGCCGAACGCGAGTGCCGGAGGCCTGCCGTTGTTCTCCGCGGATTCGCGCCGCAACGCGGTGATCGTGCGTGACCGCAAAGCGAACATGCAGTTGTATAGCGAGCTCATCAAGCAGATCGACCAGCGTCCGCAACAGATTCAGATCTCGTTGGCGATCATCGACGTCGATGCTGGCGACCTCAAGTCGCTCGGCGTCGATATGTCCGCTTCCATGCGCATCGGTCCGGGCCGTGTCGGCTTCAACACGGGTGGCGAATCGAGCAATGACGGGATGTTCTCTTCTCTGTTGTCCAACACGGGCGATTTCCTCGTGAAGGTCAACGCACTTGAGCAGACTTCGCGCGCAAAAGTGTTGTCGCGTCCGTCCATCGTGACGCTGAACAACATGCAGGCCGTGCTCGACCGAAACGTGACGTTCTACACCAAGTTGCAGGGCGACCGGGTCGCGCAGCTCGCGTCGGTCCCGGCTGGCTCACTGCTGCGCGTCACGCCGCGAGTGATCAAGGACGACGCTCAGGATGAAGTGATGCTGACGCTCGATCTGCAGGACGGCCGCCAGGGCAGCCCGACCAGCAATGCCGAACCTTTGCCGCAGGTACATAACTCCGGAATCGCCACGCAGGCGATCCTGAAGACTGGACAAAGCCTGTTGCTTGGCGGCTTCGTTCAGGATAACGAGAAGGAGGAAGTGCGCAAAGTTCCGCTTCTCGGGGACATTCCTCTACTCGGGAAACTCTTCTCGACCCGCACGACGGACAAGGGCAGCGTGGTGCGTCTGTTCCTGATCAAGGCCGAACCGCAAGGTTCGATCTAGGAGCGGCGAGATGGAAAAAACTTACTACCTTACTGTTCTCAACGGTCCACTTACAAGGCGCCACATCAGGCTTCCGGCTGGCGAAACTCGAATCGGAGGTGTCGATCCAGATCTGGCCGTCACTCTTGAGGATGCGCAGAGCGCAACGCTCACCGTATGCGCCAAAGGAGTCCGGATAGATAGCGGCGCGAATTGCTGGATTCGCGGCGAACGCGTATCCCTGCCGGAATGTGCACCCCTCGATCGGGTCATCGATCTCGGCGGTCTGGCTTTCGTGTTGCGCGATTCGGCAGAAGGCGACGGGCCGTCGGAAAGTCTGACGGTGCCGCCTCGCAGGAGTGGCCGTCCGGTGCGTGCTGCGACCGCGATTCTGGTGGCGTCGGTGGCGGTGTTCGGCGGAACCACGTTTGCTCTCGAACGTCTGTTGAGCGTGCCTACGGTGGCGGCGCAGGCGGACAACACTGCTGCCTGGCTCGCCGGTATCCAGAAGCGCTTCGCAGTAGATGGTCTCGCCGTGAAAACAGACGATCGGGGCGTTGCGACCATTACGGGGCAGTGTATGGGCTCGTCGCGCCTCGGGGCTTTGCGTGATGCGCTGCGCGAGCGTGGCGTGGCGTATCGGGACAACGTGATCTCTCAAAATGACATAGTGAATAGCGTCAGTGCCGCACTGAAGATGAACGGCTACGAAGACGCAACCGTCAAGTCGGGTGCGGAGTATGGAACGGTGGACATCGCCGGTCGCATCGATGCGGATGAGCGCTGGCAGCGCGTCGCCGAGATGCTGTCGACCACGCCGGGACTGAAGAACTGGATGGTGCGGGACCGCAGCAACGGCAGTGTCAAGGACCTGATCGCGCGACTGCGCGCAGCCGGGATGGTCGGCAAACTGAGTGTGTCTCGTGCCCGCGACGACATTCTGGTGACGGGCCTCCTCAGTGGCGCGGACAAGGCCCGGCTCGATGCGGTGATCGCCGCATTCACCCGCGATAACCGCGACGCATCGCGAGTAGTCGTTCAGGACATCGCGGCAGCGCCTTCGCTCAACAGGGTTTCCCCCGCACCGGTTGTCAGTTTCGGCGGGAGTCAACCTGCGATGTTCATCGAACTCGCCAATGGCACGCGGCTCACGGTGGGCAGCAGGTTGCCGAGCGGTTACGAGATCGTGGGGCTCGATGCCAATGGTGTCGATCTTTCGAAAGACGGTGAGCTAGCTCACTTTCCGCTCAATTTATAAGGAGTAGCGCATGTACTTGACCGAAATAGAAAATTGTTTGAGCAACGATACCGATGGCGGATGGCGTGAGTTTCTGCTCGGCCGTCTCGCGGAGATTCGCGCGGAATTTGCGGCACAGCTCGCAATGCCTCTCGCGCCGGCGGACTTTCGTCATGCGCTCGCGCGCGTCGACGCTTGCGATGCGGCCAATAGCGTAATCAATACCTTGGCGCGGCGATTCGACAAGTCGTAGCTGGCGGTTGCGATGTTTGGACGGCGTTTTGTGAAAACCCGAAGAAGCGTGTGTTTTTCCAATCGATAACCCGTGTGCGACTCCCTATAGTAGGAGCAAGCTCCAAGGAGAATCGGGATGAAATCGGTAGAAAGAATGGAACGGATGGTTCGCGGTCTGGAACAGACGCAGAACGAGCTGATCCGCATGGTGGCTCAATTCGACGTGCTTCAGAAACGCGTCACTGCATTGTCCGCGCAGGCAATGAACGACCCTGCTGCAGCGGAACAATTGAAGGCAATCGTCAAGGCGACGACCGAGCCGGATAGCAGCGGCAAGAGTCTCAAGGAGCAGACCTCGGACGTGATAGCCGCTGTGCGGGAAGCAGATCGCCACAGCAAGATTCTCAAGAAACAGTTGAGTCAGCCGGCCGATGTGGCTCCGGTTCCCGCAGCCGCCCCCGCGGAAAAGCCTTCGCGGACGAAGGCAATCAATCGGCGTTTTGCTTAATTGCACGCAACTTTAAACAGGGGATCAGTTATGTGCGTTAAGAGAACTGCGGACCCGGACCACGAATCCGGCGATGATGGAAGGTCGATCGGCCCTCCGAGCGCGCCGACAGACTACGGCGATTGGAACCTGCTGGAGTTCGCACAGGAAATCATGATGTACGATGTGTTGACCATGCAGCAGCTTGCCGCGAAGAAGTTAGCTCAAATCCTAGCCAATTCGAAGCTTGCGCGAGACGCGCAGGAAAAGGCCAATCTTGTTGATGAGTGTCTTTCTCGTTACACCGGACAAGACCCGAACGACACAAAAGATCTCCCGACGGAGGTTCGGAAATTTATGCAAGAAAACGGCATCCTGGTTGACGGTAAGGCCATTCCTGACACAGGGAATGTTACGAGAGGCGAAATGCAGGCAATCAAAGCTGCCATTGATAACTTCGTAAGCCGACAGACGGATATCAGTCAACAGGCGAATCTGGAGATCCAGAAGATCACGACAACGTACAATTACCTGATCGAGGCCACTAAAACCCTCATTTCGAAGGCGGCGGATCTCAATCAGGGCATCTACAATAAGCTGTGATGAAACCGCTTATCGAACATGGGCGCGCACAGGCCCTTCAACTGGTTCAGGAACTTCTGTCGATGGGTGCCTCGCTAAGCGGACTGCAAGGTGTCGACCAGAACGACCTCGATCAGGTGTACGCCTACGGTTACGCGCTCTTCAATCACGGCGACTTCGAAGGGGCCAGGCGGGTTTTTTATACGCTTGCGCGGATCGATCACAGCAGCTTCGAATACTGGATGGCGCTCGGGCTTTCCCTGCAGCGGCTGGCTGAGCATAACGAAGCACTCTTCTGCTTTTCCCGCTCCGCTGCGATTCGCCTGTCTGATCCGCGTTCGGCATACCTCGCCGGCTTAAGTTATCTCATCCTCGGCAACGAAGTCTACGCAAAGAAGGCGTTTGGCGCATCGATCAAATGGTGTGGGCAGCGGCCGGAGCATCAGGCACTGCGTGAGAGAGCCCAACGTTCGTTGGCGCAGTGTGATAATGAAGAGTGAATTGAATCCTAATGCAGTAACCCAAGGAGGCATTGACACGCCCAATGCGCAGGCGTACATGCAGTCCGGAATCCGGGGCGCGACCGGTAACGAGTCGGATGTGTCGATTGCGAAGAAGAAAACGCACTTGCATGTGGCGTCGGAACTGTTTGTCAGTCTGTCCGCTGGCGAGCGTGATTCGCCGCGCGGCGCGGCCGACTTCGTCCTGATGCCGGACACACCTGTCACGGCCGCCACTCAGGCTCAGGCTCGAAGTGCGTTGACCAACATACTGACGAAGCTGAATGTGGCGAGCGCCGTTGTGGTGGGGGGCATGGTGGTCGACAGCGACTCGCAGATACCTATGAGCGTAATCATGTATGCAGTGGGTGTCGTATCGCTGCAGTCGCTGAGCAATACCGTGCGCTTGGTCGGCAAGGCGCTGGAAATTCAGACCGACCGCCAAACCAAGGCCGTGCTCAAGCGCCTCGACGATTATCGTGAACAATTGCGCAAGCAGCAGGAGGAAATGGAGCAGGCTCGCAAGAGCAATATCTTTACGATGGCGTTCGACTGGGTGATCGGCGCAACCGAGGTCGTGGCGGGAATCGCGACGCTGGTGATCGGCGACGTTGCGGGCGGTGCCTTAGAAATCTACGCTGGCGTCCTGGGTCTTGCCAAAGCAACGCTGGAAACCGTTGCGCTATTCGACGAAGACGACGCAAAAGAGTTGCTGGATGTTGCAGGCGAGATCGGCATTGCGCAGATGATTCTGGAATGCGTGTCGATGCTGGCAGGCGCGGGACCTTACGGCGTCGCGCTGCGTCTTGCGCTGCAATCCGGCATGCAGGTCGGCAACGCGGTGATCGATCTGCAAAAAACCGATGCGCAGAAGGGGGCGGCCTCCGCAGGTGTGCAGATGGACGCGCAGCAACACATCATTGACGCCACGGAGAAGAGCCGCAAACAGACAGTCGAGTTCCTGCGGGATCTGTACTCGAAGAACGAGGCCGTCGTACGCGGCACCAGCGACATGATCAATTCGATCATGGAGGGACAATCGCGTATCGCCAGAAGCCTCGGTGGGTCTGCTGGCCGCTACCTATAACAGGGAGTTTGAAAATGACAACTGAAGTGATGCGCACAATCCAGTTCGACCAGAGCGTTTCGATGTTTCAACAGAAGTCGGCTGGCAACCGCGTGGATCGCGCGAGCACAGGGTTTGCATCGCCAGTCGGTCCGAATGCACTTTCGGATCAGGACCAGCAGGAACTGATTTCGTTTGCCGAAATCGGGCTGTTGATCGCGGTGGAGTTCCAGAAACTGCAAAACGCCGTGCGCGATTATTTGAGCACGGCGTTGATCAACGAATTCAAGCAAATGATCTTCGTTCTCAAGAAGAAGAATGACGCGATCGACGAAAATTTTAAAGCGGCGATTATCAAGAATACGATGGAGATGGTTTCGGGCATGGTCAGCCTTGCGTTTGCGGGCGCGGGTACGGCCCTCGGCGCCGGCAAGCCGACCGGGAATAAAATCGAAAACATGACGAAAGGGATGGAGCTGGGGGCTTTAGTTAGTACGGGGTTCGGCAAGATCGTCTCGTCCGTCGGAGATCTCGCGGCCGCCAGCGTCACCAAGGAGGCACAACAAGACCAAGCGGAGGCGGAGTTCGCTTCGCAGAACACCGACCGCTATTCCAAAGGCATCGAGCGGCTCGAAGGGATGTTGCGCGATCTCAGCGACAAATTCTTGCAGGCGCTCGCGGCGTTCCGTAAGCTGTATGAGCGTCTTACCAACTCGATGAAAGTCGCCTGATCCCAACGTCCCTGTAGAGAACATCATGACAATGGCCGAAAGCGAGCCGGTTACGCGTTATCTGCATTCGCGCGGATTCGATACTCGCATCGCTTATTTCGAGGACAGTGAATTCCAGCGCGGCATCGAAACCGTGTGGGGCGAACTCGAGTTGGTGTATCGCTTCGAAGAGGGCGTGCTGCTCGTGTGCCATGTTGCGGCATTGCGTGCTCCACAGGGCATTAGCGGGGCCGTCGGCAAGCTTGTGGACCTGCTTCACGACATCATGCGCGGGGTGCCGGACGTCAGCGAAGTTCGCGGTCTGGTGCCGGATGGCGGCCGTACCCCGGAGCAGCGGATCGCCCGCAGGCGCTACAAGCAATTGCTGATTGCGCAGGGTGCGCAAGAGGTTGAGCGCGATGGTGAGATGTGGCTGAGTTTCACCGTTCACTGAGTTGCGCTGCAGGGTGTCTTGCAGCACGCCGGCGGCACGCGCAGACGAGATGTTCCGTGCGGCTTTGCGTATTGCCGGTCCTCGCGTTCAGTTGAAGGTTCAAGCGCGCGATTACTCTCGATTCCATAAGCTGAATATGCTGTTCTATGAGAAATGCGGCGTATCGGCGAAACACTGGTTGCTCGAGCAGCATCTTGGAAAAGTACGTGAACTCCTTCTTGCAACAAGCATGAAGATAACGGACGTCGCGCAGGAGTGCGGATTCAATGGTCATGCGCACTCCTGCGAGAGTTTCAAGCGACGCTACAAGGACTGCATGCGAAGCCTCAGGCAGAAGAACAATCTCACTTTAGATGCAATGGAGGACAGCAAATGAGTATAAGTTCGAGCGATCCGAACCAGATATACAACACTCTGGAGCAGCAGACCGCGCAGCTCGGCCAGGAAGTGACGAGTATGGCGCAGAACGTCGATTTGACCGATCCCAAGCAGGCACTGCAGTTCCAGCGGGCCACGATGAAATACCAGACACTCTTCGGCACCAACAGTGGCTACATCGACATGTTGAAACGATTGCTTAGCGGGATCATTCAGAAAATATGAAAAACTTTGACCAAAGTGCCCGCCACTTGCTGATTCAGGCGGCCTTCGCGGCAGCGAATCATCGTCTTGGCTGGCAGATCGAAGCGTTGTACGCGATCTTGCCCGATATCGTCGAAGACGAGCGCGACCGGGAATTGGTCAGCGCCGTCATGCTGTACGGTCTGCGCAGCCGGGATGAGGCGTTGATGGAGATCGCGGGACGCGACGATCCCGAGGCGCGCGCGGTGCGCGCATTGATTTCCGGCGAGGAACTGTCCGACGAAGCCGGCGTGGCGCATCAGGACTTTGAGCATCTGCGCTGGCAACCCCTGCGTGTCACGCTGGAACGACGCCACTAGCATTACGATTTTCTGACTATCGCAGGAGTGCATGATGGACATTACGGCAATCAAGCTGGCGGCAAACCAGTTCGCGTCACAGACGCAGCAACCCGTCGCGCCGAATCAGGACGACGTGCACGCATTTGCGCGCGCCATGACGCGCGGCACGGAGACGCCCGACCAAACGGTGATCGAAGCACTGAACCTGGCGGAGCAGCACGCCACGCGGCCCATGAAGGATATCAGTGCGGCCGGCACCCGCCTGCTCGATCCGCAGGAAATGATCACTGTGCAGCTCGGCCTCGCGAAGATGTCGGTGGACCTTGATCTCGCGGCAAAGGTTGCGGGCTCGATCTCGCAAGGCGTCAACAAACTGGTGACCATGCAATGAAAACCGTCAGATTGAAATGGGTCGTGTTGGTGGTCGCACTCTTTCTCGCCGGATGCAAGGTTGAACTCTACAGCAGCCTGCCTGAAAGCGAAGCCAACCAGATGCTCGCGCTGTTGATGCTCAAGCAGATCCCTGCCGACAAGCAGACCGGCAAAGGCGGAGCTGTCACGCTGCGGGTGGAGAAGGACGCCTTTGTCAACGCGGTGGAGATTTTGCGGCAGAACGGTTTTCCGAAAGCCGCTAGCAAGAGCATGACCGACCTGTTTCCATCGAATCAACTGGTCACGTCTCCGACGCAGGAGCGCGCCAAGATGATGTATCTGAAAGAGCAGCAGCTCGAGTCGATGCTCGCCGCAATGGACGGAGTGATCACCGCCAATGTGGCGATCGCCCAGAGTACGGACGAGAGCGGCAAGCAGACCGGCGCGCCGTCCGCGGCCGTGCTGCTCAAATACTCGCCGGAACTGAATCTCGGCAACAAGGAAACGCAGATCAAGAGCCTCGTGCGCGACAGCGTGTCCGACATCGACGCGTCGAATATCAGCGTCGTGCTGCAGCCTGCGACTTATCGCTACGTGCCGGTGCGCGCGTCCACGGGCGACGACATCACGCAGCAATGGCGTGCGCGGATCGCGGCGAATCCGTCGCTGGCGATTGGCGCGGCTATTTCGGCTGCGCTCGCGATGATCGCGGCAATCGGTGCGGGCATCTGGCTCCTGCGCAAGCGTTAAGCCGCAGCTGCGCCAAGCGACCCTTTCCCCCAATCAGGACGCCCCAGTCATCATGAATGCGCGAACAGAACTGCCAGCCATTGACATGCATACGCCGATCGACCCGTGGCTGGCGCGCCTTTACCAGCTCGCCTGGAAGCCGGGCGAATGGATGGACGCGCAATGGTGGAGCACGCTCGGCCTGAGCGCCTGGCAGGACACTTACGCGGCACGTGCATCATGCCGGCCCGCGGTGGATGCGGCGATCGTGAAGCGCCGCGGCTTTCCCGATGCCGTGCTGCCTGCGAGCCTCATGCCTTCGCAAAAGCAACTGATACAGCTGGAACCTCATCTTCTGATGCGAGTTACCGCGCTTGGGCTGAGCGGCTTGAACTGCCAGGCTTACCTGCTGCTAGGTGAATACCGCCGGGTGTTGGCGCCGGTTCTCGGGGCGTCGGCCTGCGACCAGCTGATGGCGCTCCCGGCGCCGCGCGGGGCCCGACCCATCGAGGGGATCGAGCCGGAGCATCTGGTCGGGCGCGCAGCGGCGCTCGGACACGCATGGCTCGGCAAGCAACTGGAAGGATGTCCGGTATGGCGAGCCCTCGAAATGCGTTTGCCACCCGCTGCGCCATTGGCGTGCGATGTGCCGTCTGATCCCGCTATGTCTACTCTCAACCGGTTGGAGCGTTTTTTATGAATCACTTTGGACTGAGCGTCATGGAGCTGGATGGCGAAGCGCCTGCCGGTCCAGTGGTGAGCGCCGCGGAACTCGATCGCTACATAAGCGCGGCGGCTCGCATCGGCGCGGCCCGTCAACGGGCGGCGCGGAAGCTTTGGCGAACCCGGTGCGCACTCGCGGACGCACGTCGCGGGTCACGCGCGCGGACCGAAGCATACGCCTCCGAACTGTTGGCCGCGGCGCGCCGCGAAGCAGCGTGTCTTTCCGACGAAGCGCGTCTGAGCGCTGTCGGCGAAACGGTGACGTGGCTGGTTGCCGAGAGCGCGCTCGAAAGGTCGGTGGCCGCCCGGCTCGAACAGCGCTTTCGCGATCTGCTGGGAAGCGCGCTCAAGGCGTATGCCGCAGCGGAGCCATCGGTAAACCTGATCGCTAACCAGGTCGCGCGCCATTTGGAAGAACTCGCGGAGCACGGCAAACTGACTTTGCGCGTGGCTGCCGAGCGGGTCGAGCCGATTGCGGCGCGCATCGACCAGCTGACGCAGCAGAAGATGAATCTGGAAGTCGTGGCCGAGGCGACGTTGTCCGATGCTCAAGCCGTGCTTGACAGTCCGTACGTGCAGATACGGGTGGACCTCGAACGCCATCTCGACGAAATATTGGGCCGGCTGGCCGGTCCGGCAGGCGAACCGGAAGCGGATCATGGCCGGTATTGAAAAAGCTGCGCCGGACATGCGCATTGCAGACCGCGGCACGCAGTTGGCGGGCAACGGGCCTGTCAACGCACCCTATCAAGTCACGTCGGCGGCCAGCGCGTCGAGCCTGATCGCCGCGGAACTGGCAAACCTCGATCAGGAACAGCTCACCGAAGCGGAGGAAGGCGCAGCGCTGAATCTGGGTACCCGGCTGCGCGGCACGCTGTCTCCCCGCCGTCCCGACAGCTCGATTGTGCGCGGCGTGCTTGCGAAAATGAAGGCGAGCTTCGGCGACGAGCAGCGCGCGCGCGTGGAAGCGCTGGTCGAGCAGTTCGACGCGCTCGGCGACGACGAAGATCCGCTTGGCACACTGCGCGACGCAGGCTTGAGTGACGGCACGATCGCGCTGGTTCTTGCATCACTGCATGCGCGGGCGAATGGCGGGCGCCGCAAGCGGCTGAGCGATGCAATGGAAGCGTTGCTGGCCGAGGAGACCGACTGGGCGATGGAACTGTTCGGCCTGCTCGAACTCGGCCCGCATACGGCCGGGACCGCAGCCGAACTCAAGCAGTTGTATCAGCGCGCCAGCGAGGGCATGACTGGCCTGAGCCGGTGGCTGGGCGAGCTGAAAAAAGCCCGCGATCGGCGCGCCAAGATCAAGGCATTGCTGCGGGTGCTGGGACTTGAACTGTCGGACTCCGGCGCGGGAGCGAGCGACGAACGGCTGGGCGCGACCGTGATGGACCTGAAACGCCTGCTGATCTTCCTCGGTATCGAGGAGCAATGCGAGTACATCGCACAGTTGCTCGACACGGCCGGTGTCGACGGCGAACGTGTGCTGTCGAGCGTGCTGTCGATGGTCGATGGGACGTTCCTCTATCCGGACTGGATCCGGGACGAAGCGAGGACGCTGGGCCTGCCCCCGGAACGCGCGGCGACGTACTGCCAGCACATGCTGCAGGTGGTGAAGATGCTGCCGATGCCGTGCTTCAACGAGGCGGATCAGCGCTCGCAGATGATCGATACGCTGCTCCAGGTGGCTGAACAGTACGAGACGGAATAAGGAGGTGACGCACCGGCGCACCCCGCCGGACGGGCCCGCGCTGCTGATTCGCCGCTCCTGCGCCTGCGGCGCCCTTACGAGGCCTTACCGCACCCGGCGCGATTGCGTTCAGCGGCACGCCTCGTCGCGTGCTCCGCCAGCGCCCGCTGACCGCTATTCCCATTGCCTGCTCCGCTTTCCCCTGATCGCCAAGTTCAGGTCATCGCCTGATGGGCGCGATCGGCGCCGCAACGCACCATAGCGTTAAAGGAGGCCAACGCATGGACCTGAAGCTGGAGCGCAACCTGGAAACGTTCTTTCGCATGCTGCGGGTCCGGCCGGTGCGCATCGCGCCGTCGATTGAACTGACCAACGGCGAGCGCAGAACCTTCGTGGAAGTGCGCAACGAGCGCGTGATCCTCACGCTGGCAGCACCCATCGACGCGTGGCAGCGCGCTCCCGCTCTGCGGCTGATCGCTGCGTGCTGGCGCCCCGAGCGTACAGCGGGAATCGCGGTGCGGGCCTTTTTTGCGTCGGGCTATCTATGCGTGAGTTGCGCGTTACCACCGGATAGCAAGGCGGACCTCTGGTTGCGCCTGCATGGCGTGCTGCTGGAACTACTGGAATCATCTTTGAGGGGCGAACAATGAAGCGTATCAGCGGATGGCTGAATTTCAGCGGGGGGCGCCAGGAGATGCTGCTCGCGGTGATGCTCATGTTGGCAGTGTTCATGATGATCCTGCCGCTGCCGACGTTTCTCGTCGACGTGCTCATCGCGATCAACATCGCGCTGTCGATCCTGCTGCTGTTGACCTCAATCTCGGTGAGCGAGCCACTTGAGTTCTCCGTGTTCCCGTCGTTGCTGCTGATCTTGGCGCTGTACCGGCTCGCGCTCACCGTCAGCACCAGCAAGCTGATCCTGTTGCAGCACGACGCGGGCGACATCGTGTCCGCCTTCGGCAATTTTGTCGTGGGCGGCAATCTCGCGGTCGGCATCACGGTTTTCGGGATCGTCACGATCGTTCAGTTCATCGTGATCACGAAGGGTGCCGAGCGGGTCGCGGAAGTGGGCGCGCGGTTCTCGCTCGACGGCATGCCGGGCAAGCAGATGAGTATCGACGGCGATATGCGCGCCGGAGCGATCGACGCCGTCGAAGCGAAGCGCTTGCGATCGCTGGTACAAAAGGAAAGCCAGCTGTACGGGGCGATGGACGGCGCAATGAAGTTCGTCAAGGGCGATGCGATCGCCGGCATCATCGTGATCCTCGTGAACATCATCGGCGGCATGCTGATGGGTGTGTTCCAGAACGGCATGGACGCTTCGGAAGCGGTATCGGTCTATTCGGTGCTGTCGATCGGCGACGGTCTGATCGCGCAGATTCCCGCGCTGATCGTCTCGATCGCGGCGGGCATCATGGCGACCCGGGTGCCGGGCGAAGAGCGTCACCACCTGGCCCACGAGCTCGGCTCGCAGATCATGCGCCGCCCCCAAATGCTGATGGTCATTGCCGGCATGTTGGTAGTGTTCGCACTGGTACCCGGTTTTCCGATGGTCGTGTTCCTGCCGCTCGCGGCGGCGACCGCAGGCCTCGCCATCCTAGCGGTGAGGCCCGCGAAGCGGGCGGGGGCCGACGGCGCGAAGGCGGCCGGCGGCAGCGAGGTTCAAGCGAGCGTGACACCGGGTGCGGATGCGTTGACGGTGAAATTCGCGCCCGGCTCTATCGACGAAAAGGTACTGGCGGATGGGCTGGAACACCTGCGCTGGTCGACGTTCGACAAGCTCGGGGTAGCGGTGCCGCCGATGCGGCTCAAGGCCGATCCGTCCATGAGCGCCGAGAACATCCAGGTGTGTCTGTACGACGAGCCGGTGCTCACGCAACGCGTGCCGGGCAAGCTGATCCTGCTCGCCAAACAGGGCATGGATGCACCGGCCGCCGCGCAGGTGGACCGCTTGCCCTTTGGAGGCTTCGTGCTCAACTGGCTCGAACCCGGTGCGGCGGATGGGCTGGCGGCCATCGGTGCGCCGCTCGCACGGGACGAGGAGCGAATTGTCTATTGCGTCTCGCTGGTGATCGACCGTTTCGCCGAAGAGTTCATCGGAGTTCAGGAAGCGCGTCATTTGATGGATGCGATGGAGGAGCGCTATCCCGAACTGGTGAAGGAGTTGCAGCGGCAGTTGCAGATCAACAAAGTGGCGGAAGTGTTGCAGCGGATCGTCGCCGAGCGCATCTCGATCCGCGATCTGCGCACGGTGTTCCAAGCGCTGATCAAATGGGCACCGAAGGAAAAAGAGGCCGTCATGCTGTGCGAATACGTGCGCGTGGCGCTGCGGCGACAGATCATCGGCCGCCATCGCAGTGTGCAGGGCAACATTGGTGTCTGGCTGGTCGGCGAGACCATTGAGAACATGATTCGCAGTTCGATCCGTCAGACCGCGGCAGGTTCTTACTCGACCTTGGCACAGCCGCAGATCGATGCCGTGCTCGCGTCGATTCAGACAGCGCGAGCCGGCCGCGAGGACGCCGCCGCATTGCTCACGGAGATCGATGTGCGGCGTTTCCTGCGCAAGTTCATCGAGCGCGACATGTTTCATATTCCGGTGCTGTCGTATCAGGAACTGGGCGACGACGCGAACCTGAAAGTGTTGGGCAATATCGATCTGGACGAGGAGTTTAGCGATGCGAATGCCTGATGCCGACATCCTGGTGCGCCAGATCGGCGGAAATCTCGACCAACTCGTATTCGGCAGCGGCGTGACGCGGGCCGGCCGGGTAGTCGAAGCAGGACCGACGCTGGTGAAGGCGACGCTGCCGGGCGTGGCGATGGGCGAGTTGTGCATCATCGAGCCCGATGGCATGCAGGCCGAAGTGGTGGCGCTCGAACACGAGGTGGCACTGCTGTCGCCGTTCGCCGAAACGGTTGGTCTCCGCGTCGGCCAGATCGTGCGGCCGCTGGGCGCGGGTCACCAGGTGGAGGTTGGCGATCACCTGATCGGTGCGGTGGTCGACGGGTTGGGCCGCCCGCTCGTGGAACTCCCGTCTGACTCGCCGCGCGAGTGCCGTTCGCTCGACGCCCCGCCACCGAATCCGCTGACGCGGCGCCTGATCGACGAGCCGCTGCCACTTGGCGTGCGTGCCATCGACAGCGTGCTGACTTGCGGGCGCGGCCAGCGGTTCGGCGTGTTCGCCGCGGCGGGCGGGGGCAAGAGCACCTTGCTCGGCATGATCTGCTATGGCGCCGAGGCGGATGTCATCGTGCTAGCGCTGGTGGGTGAGCGCGGCCGTGAGGTGCGGGAATTCCTCGATCAGGTGCTCTCGGCTGAGGCCCGCGCGCGATCCGTCGCGGTGGTGGCGACGTCGGATCGACCCGCGTTGGAGCGCCTGAAGGCGGCGTATACGGCGACGACGATCGCCGAATACTTTCGCGACCAGGGCAAAAACGTGCTGCTGATGGTCGACTCGCTGACCCGCTTGGCAAGAGCGGGGCGAGAGGTCGGTTTGGCCTCCGGCGAGCGTCCGGCGAGCGGCAGTTACCCACCGAGCGTGTTTGCGCGCTTGCCTCGTCTGCTCGAGCGGGCCGGCAACGCGATGACGGGCAGCATCACCGGCATCTACACGGTGCTGGTCGAGGGTGACAATATGAACGAGCCGGTCGCTGACGAGGTTCGCTCGCTGCTCGACGGCCATATCGTGTTGTCGCGCAAACTGGCCGAGGCGCACCACTATCCGGCGATCGATGTCTCCGCGAGCGTGAGCCGCGTGATGAACCTGGTCACCGGACCCGATCACCAGGCACGCGCGGGCCGCTTGCGGCGTCTGTTGAGCCGGTACCGAGAGATCGAACTGTTGGTGCGGGTGGGCGAATACCAGCGCGGGCAGGACGCGGAAACGGACGAAGCGTTCGACCGGCGGGCGGCACTCGATAACTTCCTGCGCCAGTCGCGCACAGAGCGAAGCAGCTTTGACGAGACCTTGCGCGGGCTTGAACTGGCAGTGGGAGGCTAACGATGGACCTTGCGGCATTGAATGAATTGTTGAAGCTCAAGCTGATCCGTGAGCGCGGCCTGCGCTACAAGCTCTCCGCGATCGACAGGCGTGAAGCGGCACTGACCGACGAACGGCGTCGCTCCCTCAAGAGCCAGGCCGAGCTGCGCGTGGAGCGCGATGCGCTATTCACGAGCCAGCCAGTCGTCGAACCGGGCACCTTCAAGACGCTGAAGTATCAGCTTGCGCGGCTCTACGAACAGGACCGGGCCGCCGACGAGCGCGTCGTCGAGATTCATGCAGATCTTCAGGAACGCGAAGAAGATCGTCGGGCCAGGACTGCGGAACTGAACCGCAATCTGCGCGGCCAGGAAAAATTGACCTACCTGTTGGGAAAACTGGATGGCCGTTACACCGGTTGAGCGCAGCGTCGCTCCAGTCGCACGCAACGAGTCGCAGCAGCGCAATCCGTCGCCGTCGACCGAGCACGAGCGGCAGTTCAGAGAGAAGCTCGGCGAACGCCGCGGGCGCGAGCGTGACCGTGACGGGGAGCGGACCGGCAAGGATGTTTCGACGCGTCAACATGACGGCTCGTCGTTTGCCTTCCTGGTGCCGAGCCTGCAGCGCTGGAAAGACAATGACGATTCCGGCGGGGCGTCGTCGGAATCCGATACCGGCGCGAACATAAACGGCGCCGGGGTGATGAATGGCGACACTTTGCCGACCAGCCTGCAGACGCCCGAGGGAGCGCAGTTCAGGTTGAAGGCGCAGACCGACGGGACGTGGGAAGGCCGGCTGATCGGCGGGAGCTGGGATGGTCTGAGCATCGCCCTTACGGATCAGGGCGGTCAGCTGCGTGTGCGTCTGCGGCCTGCGGATCGCGCACAGCACAGCCGGTTGCAGGCGGTGCAGCGCGGCGCCGAGGCGGCCTTGACGGATACGCTCAGGCGCAATGTGTCGATCGAAATCGAACAGGGGAATTACGATGCAAATTCATGAATGGACTGACGAAGATCTGGCGCTCGCCGAAGAAATGGGCGCTGGTGGACGGATCGGTGACGATGCGCAGGCCTTCTCGTTCGGCTATCGTGAACTGGGAGGCGAGGGCCTGGTGGTGTCGTTGAACATGGATGGGCGCGATGCCGAGGCTTGGGTGGCCGAAACAGCGTTCTGCGAGTGGGTCTCGCCTTTGCTCGCCGCGCCGGCGTACGACGCTTTTCCGCCGGACCTGACAGGCGCGCTGGCAGCCTGGGCGCTCGCGCCGCTCGCCGAATTTGCGGAACAGTGCGGCGCCGGCGCGATCGCTGTGAAGGGCATCGCGCGGGGCACATGCTCCATCGCGTTCGGCAGTGCGCTCACGCTTTCGCGTGACGGATGGCACCTTGCGATCCGCCCGCTCGGCTGGGATACCGAAACGCTGCGCAAGTTCGGCGCCGTCATGCCGCCCGCGACGGTTGCCGCGCCAATCGTGGTGCCGGTTGCGCTGGTGGCGGGCTGGGCCTATCTGAGGCAGGGGCAAATCGATGCGCTCGCGCCGGGCGACGCGATCGTGCTCGATGCTTCGGCAAATGTAAAGCGGGGCGAGGCGTGGATGTTCCAGCAGCGTCCGTTGGCGAAAATTGTGGCATATGAAAGCGCGTGGCGCGTGGAGAGCGTGATGAACCAGGTAGAAGCGGAGATGATGCATTTCAACGGCGGTCTGGCGCTGCCGGATGAGTTGCAAGAGCTGCAGGATTTGCGCGAGATGCAGGCCTTGCAGGAGACGCGGGCGCTGGATGAAACTCGAGCGTCGCTGGTGCCGCGAGGCCATCCGGCAGTTGGCCGTTTCGATGACGTGAGGTTTGCGCTCACCGCCGAGATTGCATCGATGACTGTGCCGCTGGATACGCTGCGCAACCTCGCGCCGGGCCAGATGCTCGATACCGGCGTCACAGGCGAGGGCCGCGTCTCGCTGAAAGTCAACGGCTTGGGGATCGGTACGGGCAGGATCATCCGGGTCGGTGAGCGGCTGCTGGTGCGGGTGGATTAGGCAACGCAGAGCAAGGGCGCGCCACGACGGGCAACGGTGCCGGCTCGTTGCCCGTTCAAAGCCGGCGCGCAGTCAGGGCGCCGGCTTGACTGCGCGCGCGTCGAGCAATCTCAGGTTTTCGCCGGATGGGGGGCGAGGCATCAGTCCGCGACAATGCATCCATACTCAACGGAACCCGAACCATGCCCTTTGCCAACAACCCCATTCAGCTGATCGCGCTGCTCTTCGCGTTGTCGCTCCTGCCGCTGATCGCAGTGATGGGCACCTCGTTCCTGAAGCTTTCCATTGTGTTGTCGATGTTGCGCAACGCACTCGGTATCCAGCAAATCCCGCCGAACATTGCGATCTACGGCCTCTCACTGATTCTTACGGCGTTCATCATGGCGCCGGTCGGCATCGCGATCTCCGACAATCTGAAACAGAACACCATTTCGACCGACTCGCCCGATTTCAATCTGCAGGTCGAGCAGAACGTGCTGACGCCCTATCGCACGTTTCTCGCGAAGCAGGCCAAGCCGGAGCAGGTCAAATTCTTTGCGGGCATCGGCAAGAAGATGTGGCCGCAGGAATATCAAAGCCGCATTCCGGACGATTCTCTGGTCGTGCTGATGCCGGCGTTTGTCGTCAGCCCAATTGATCGAATCGTTCAAGATCGGACTCCTGCTGTACCTGCCGTTCATTGCTATCGATCTGATCGTCTCCAACGTGCTGCTCGCGCTGGGAATGATGATGATGTCGCCGATGACAATTGCGTTGCCTCTCAAACTGCTTGTGTTCGTTCTGATCGACGGCTGGGAACGGTTGCTGGCCCAACTCGTGGCGTCCTACTCATGAGCAACGTTGTCATTACCCAACTCACGTCGAACCTGCTGTGGCTCGTGTTGCTGCTCTCGTTGCCCGTGGTCGCCGTGGCGTCCATCGTGGGGGGCGGGGTCAGCCTGATTCAGGTTCTGACCCAGGTGCAGGATCAGACCATCCAGTTCCTTATAAAGCTCGTGGCGGTCTGTATCACGCTCGTTCTCACGTATCACTGGATGGGATCCGCGCTGCTCAGTTACACGATCGCGATCTTTGACCAGATCAGCATGATGGGGGAGTAAATGACTCACTGGACAGTATTCCTCTCGACAGTTGGGCTGTGCATGATGCGCCCGCTCGGCGTACTCATTCTGCTGCCGATGTTCACCAGCCGCAGTCTGGGGGGAAGTCTGGTGCGCAATGCGTTAGTGCTGCTCATCGCGCTCCCGGTGATTCCGGTCTATCTTGGCACGTCGGTGGCGGGCGTCGGAGCCAGCTTCAGCGGAACCGAGTTCATGGTGCTTTACGGCCGCGAAATCATGATCGGTCTGATGATCGGTTTCTGCGCCGCGTTGCCGTTCTGGGCGATGGATATGGCTGGCTTCGTGATCGACACGATGCGAGGAACGTCGATCGCCTCCGCGATCAACCCCGCTCTCGGGGAACAGTCGTCGATCTTCGGCATCCTGTTCTCGCAGATTTTGTCCGCGATCTTTCTCGTGTCGGGCGGATTCACGACGCTGCTCTCGGCGATCTACGATTCTTACGTCGCCTTGCCGCCGCAGCCACGCCTCGTCATCGGGCCTGGATTGATGCAATTCATCAGCAGCGAGTGGCGCATGATGGTGGACCTGTGCATCTCGTTCGTGCTGCCGGCGATGGCGGGCATGGTACTGGTCGATATGGCGTTCGGCTTCGTCAATCGCGCCGCTGAGCAATTGAATGTCTTTTTTATCGCCATGCCGATCAAAAGCGGCGTCGTCCTGTTCGTCACCGCGATCGGCATCAATTTCGCGCTAGGGGGGTTCAACGCACGCTTTGCCGGTTTCAAGGCGGTATCGGCGCAATTGATCGGGTTATTGCAATGAGCGAGAAGACCGAAGCGCCAACCGCGAAAAAGCGCCGCGACGCGCGCGAGAAAGGACAGGTTGCGAAAAGCGTCGATCTGACCACTTGCGCGCAGCTGAGCGTGCTGCTTGCGTTCTTCTGGTTCGAAGGCGCGGCAATGTGGCAAGGCATGCAAGGCCTCATCATTGTGACACTCGATTCGGTGAACCTGCCGCTTGAGCGTGCGCCCAGTCAGATCCGAGATGCTTTCTTCGCCTTGTCGCTGAAATTTATGGTACCACTGTGCGGCATTCTGTTTGTATCGTCGGTGGCGTCGATCCTCGCTCAGGTGGGTGTGATGGTCAGCCCCGAGGCGCTGGCGTTCAGAGGCGACAAGCTCAATCCGGTCAACAACGCCAAGCAGTTCCTGTCGATGAAGCGTCTGGTGGAGTTCGCCAAGTTGCAGGTGAAAAGCGCGGTGTTGGCGGTGATTTTCTACTACCTGATGCGCCGTTATCTCGGCTCGCTGCAGTTTCTTCCGCTGTGCGGCGCGCAATGCGGCGTCAAGTTGACGGCGGAGCTCATCAAGAACCTGTGGCTCGCGCTGATCGTTGTGTATATCGTGATCGGCGGATTCGACTTTGCATATCAGCGCTATCAGTTGAACAAGGAACTGAAGATGTCGCGCGATGAGGTTCAGCGCGAGTACAAGGATACGGACGGAAATCCCGCGATCAAGAGGAGGCGCAAGAAGGCGCACCGGGAGATCCAGAACAGCAATCGTGCGGCCAACGTCAAAAAATCGAGCGTGCTGGTGCGCAATCCCTCCCATATTGCGGTGTGCCTGTACTACAAGGACGGAGAGACGCCGTTGCCGCAGATTCTCGACATGGGCGTGGATGAGGTCGCCAAGCAGATGGTGCGGATCGCGGAGGCGGAGGGCGTGCCTTTGGTGGAGCACATCCCGGTTGCCCGTACGCTGTATGCGAAGTCCGCGGTGGGCGACTATATTCCATCGTCGCTGATCGATCCGATTGCCGAGATTCTGCAAATGGTCGGATCGCTCGACCGCGAGAAATGACCTTTGTTTGCGGCAAGCCGGTGTGTTGCCGCAAACCGGTAAATCGTCGCAAAACCCGGAAGAATCGCTATCGACGCCGCGCTAGGCTAACGAAGCACACTAATTTCGGATTACATATGACATATTCAACGATAGCTGTACGGCCCAGTCCAGACCAGTTCGACAGTTCGCGCGAGTCTAGCGAACAACCAGACTGCATGCACAACTTCGCTGCTGTGCGCATGCTCGAATTCGGTTTCGTGTTCGATGACGTACTGATGAAGTACCGGCAGGGCAACAATGGGACAGGGTCGCTCGTCATCGACGGAGCGGGCTGGAAAACTCTCATGGCCCAGATATTCTGTTTTTACGAGCGTCAGGAGGCGCGGTTGGACACCTACCTGAAGCTGATCGAGCAGACGGCAGTAGAGCAGGCGTCCTCGCGCGCAGCCCTTCCGAAAACGTTTGAAAAACAGCTTGATGCAAACCACTTAAAAATCAGCCAGTTGAAGGGAGAGCGTTCGATTTCGTGGGGTCCGGGCTCCGCAGGGCACCGGTCGGAGGATTGTTCGAGTTGCCGATAATCGCTCCATGGTGAACGACGGAGATGACCGTGAAATTCGAATTGATCCTGGCGGTGAGGGGCGAAGACGGCGCAACGAGCGAGGTGTCACTTGCCCATATCAGTCGAACCGGCGACGCGGAAGTGGCGATGCTCGGGCCGAGGCTGTCCAAAGGAAAGCAGGCCGTCGCACGGCTTCAGCACGAGATCGTCATGCACGAATTTGCGGCGACAACGCAGCAGGGGCGGCATTGCGCACGATGCTGCGTCGCGCGACCGATCAAGGACTGTCACGGCTCACAGTATCGCAGCCTGTTTCGCGACGTCGATCTGCGCGTGCTACGGTACGTGAAGTGCGGATGTAAGAAACCGCCTCGGGGCGCTGCACTGGCAGGTTCCCGTGCGCTTCGTCAGCGCTGCATCTCGGCCGAACTCGAGTGCGTGCAGAGCGAGTTGGCCGCTACGGTGTCCTATGGGCCAGGTGCGAACCTGCGTCCTCGATGGTCGTCTTCAGCAAGACCTCGCGAGGTGGCACCCGGCTTCCAGCCAACGACTCAACCTTTTTGACTACTACATGACTCCACCAAATCGAACGCTCTCGCGTCGTACAGTCTTCGATCTCAGCTCTGAGAGAGACAACACTTCGTTCGGGATCCGAGAGTACTCAATGCTAGTTAAAGGTAACTCGTCGCAAGCATCCCCGCCGGATCACGACTCCGATGAAAATAGTGTCGGCCAACTCAAAAGTAACAACCTAGAGAGAGACAACCGGGCGACACACTTGTTTGGTCATCCAGATCTGCTACCGCGCCCGCGGTCTCGATCCATTTCGCCGTCAGATGAGATGAATCAGGGAGACCGCGACGCGGCCCTCTTTGGGGCGGGCAGTTTGAGCGGAATTGAGGCAACTCCGGTGAGCAGTATCGACTATGCGGGTCTCGGATGGGAGTCACGAAAGACGCAGACCATCGAACCGGGAAGTCGTTTTAACCATGCAAACACTAGCGAAACCTTGCATGGCACTGGCCAAAGTGGTCACAGGGGGGATGCGATCTGGATGACTTCCGGACACCATGTCGACGCGGCCAGAGGTTACGCAGGACAGTCAGGAAAGCTCTTTGTTCTCGAAAGCAGAGCGTCACTCAATCTTGCTGTGCTGGATGAGCTGGGAAATCAAGTGTTTCCTGATGAACTTGAGGCGTGGAAAAATGCAGCGAAAGCGCATGGCCTAGATGGAGTTAAGACGACTTATCCAGATTTTGATGAGGTGGTGCTGTTCAATCGATCGAAACTAGATCACGTCACCACCCAAGACATCTAAAACTCACTGCTCTCTGGACGGCTTTGTCACGTTGGCGCTGCGGTCAGTTAGTAAGCAACTCAGCAAGGCCGTTCGCTGTTTCGCGTGAACATATTGCATGATCCGGACACAGTCTGGATGCCGAATGAAAGGGTGTCCATGTTCCATTCTCCGGATCGGCCAACATGTCAGAAACCTTAGATGACGAAACCGGCGCACGTCGCCGCACTGAGGTCGGTCGGAATCCGTGGACGCCAACGGATTAAGCAGCGATTTTACGCAAATGGAATCGCTGCGTGAAAGCGGCCGGCGACAGATAGTCCAAACGCTCCTGTGCGCGCTGCCGGTTATAAAAGATCTCGATGTATTCCGTGATTTCTTTCTGGGCCTGATTGCGGGTGACAAACTTGCGATGATAGACGAATTCATTTTTCAGCGAGCCCCAGAATGATTCGATGGGTGCGTTGACGCTCCTATGTCAAGCAGAGGCCCTGGAATCCGCTAAATCGGCGAGGATGAGCGGGTACAGTTCTCGAACTATGTAGCGCTTCAGTGGGTAGCGGCAAGGTAAGCGTAAAATTCCTATCATAAGCTTTGGGGTTATATAGACGCACGGAATCATTTCGAATTGACCTGGTAACGACTGGATTTTCTTCGGCTAATCTGAGCGGCCCGCTGCGATCAGGACGACTCGCATGGCCACCATCGAACGCACTGCCTATCCGCGCTTTCCCAAGGTCCTTGCCACGCGGGACCTGCAAGCCTGCTACACACCGCTGCCCGATGAACTGGAATAGGCGCGGCGGTCGTCCCGGGGCGAGCGCCCCCGGCTGGGTCTGCTGGTGCTCCTGAAAGTCTTCCAGCAGATGCATCATTTCCCGTCGCTCGACAGCATCCCGGTGGCCGTCGTCGAACACGTGCGCGCGATGGCAAATATCGGTCCCGCGGTACGCTTCGGATATGACACGCAGGCATCGCCGACGCTGTTCCGGCATTACGCCGCAGTGCGCGAGCACCTCGGTGTCAAGCCGTACTACGGCACCGACGCGGGCACGATTGCGACGCGTGCCGCACATACGGCTGCGCTGTCCATGGACCAGCCGGTCGACATCATCAATGCCACGATCGACGAACTGATCGCGCAGGACATCGAACTACCGGCTTTTTCGACGCTGGACCGGATTACCGAGCAGATCCATGCAAAGACCCAGGCGCGGCTTTTCCGGCGGGTCGCACGACGCCTTACCGATGAACAGAAGAACAATCTGGACCGTTTGCTGGCCCGCGACCTGTCGAGCCGGCAGACCGACTACAACCGCATCAAGCGCCACGCGAGGCGGCCATCGCGGCAGCACCTGGACCTGCTGATTGACCAGATTACCTGGCTCGACGAGATCGGCGACTTCACGATCGCGCTCGCCGGCGTCCCGGCATCAAAGCTGCGCTCACTGGCCATGCAGGCGATGTCACTCGACGCGTCCGCTCTCCGGAAAGACACCCTTTCCGAGAAACGCTACACATTGATCGTGGCGCTGCTTAATCGCATGCGCGTGCGTGCCCGCGACGATCTCGCCGACATGTTCGTGCGACGTATGGGTGCGATCCACAAGCGCGAGCGACGAACTGGAAATCGTTCAGCGCAGGCAGCGTGACAAGGTCGAGGATCTCGTGGTCCTGCTCGATGGCGTCCTCGACATTCTTGCTGACGAGTCCGACGAGAGGACGATCGCGCAGTCCATACGAAAGTGGCTTGCACCGAAAGGCGACCTCGAACCGCTGCGTGAGAGCTGTGCCGAGATCCGCGCATTCAGCGGCCGCAATCACCTGCCGCTGCTCTGGAAGCATTTTTGGGCGCACCGTTCGGTCCTCATGCGTCTCGCCCGCACGCTCGTATGGGATTCCACGAGCCAGGTACGCACGCTCCTCGATGCGCTCGGCGTTGTGCTGGAGAACGAAACGTTACACCGCGAATGGATCGATGCCGATGTGGACCTGAGTTTCGCAGCGGCGCGCTGGCGCAAGCTTGTGCGCCGCTCCCACGGTGAAGGGGCGCCGACCAACCGGCGCTATCTTGAGCTGTGCGTGTTCTCGTACATGGCGGAGGAACTGCGCGTCGGCGACCTGTGCGTGTCCGGGTCCGATGCCTACGCCGACTATCGCGGCCACCTGCTGCCGTGGCGACAGTGTGAGCAACAGTTGCCCGACTACTGCGCGAAAGTCGGCCTGCCGGAAACGGGCAGCGAATTCGTTGCCCAACTGCGTCAATGGTTGACCGACGCGGCGCGCAAGCTTGACGACGAGTATCCGCGCGAGCGCGAACATGTCACGATCGACCAGAAAGGCGAGCCAATCCTGCGCAAGAACACCGCCAGGGAAATTCCAGCCAGTGCAATCGCGCTGCAGGAGCGGATCAATGCGCGCCTGCCGACCCGCAATGTGCTCGACATTCTCGCGAACATCGAGCACTGGACGCATTTTACCCGGCCCTTCAGACCATTGTCCGGGATCGATCCGCAGATACGCAAGGCGGTCGAGCGGTATTTGCTGACAATCTTCGCGATGGGCTGCAACCTAAGCCCGACCCAGGCGGCGCGCCATCTCTATACCGACGTGACGGCGCACATGCTGTCATTCGTGAACCGTCGGCATATGAATCTGGACAGGCTCGAGGCCGCGCAGCGCGAGTTGATCGAGCTATACCTGCGGCTCGATCTGCCAAAGCACTGGGGCGACGGCAAGACGGTAGCGGCCGACGGCACGCAGTACGACTTCTACGACAATAACCTGCTTGCTGGCTATCACTTCCGTTACCGGAAAATGGGTGCGGTCGCCTACCGCCATGTCGCCGACAACTATATCGCGGTATTCCGGCATTTCATCCCGCCGGGCGTCTGGGAAGCGATCTATGTAATCGAAGGGCTGCTCAAGGCCGGCCTGTCCGTCAAGGCTGACACCGTGCATGCGGATACGCAGGGACAATCGGCCGCCGTGTTTGCGTTCACCCATCTGCTCGGCATCAAGCTGATGCCCAGAATCCGCAACTGGAAAGATCTCGTGTTGTACCGCCCGCACAGCGACGCGAAGTACAGGCATATCGACAGGCTTTTCACGGCGACCATCGACTGGGTGCTGATCGAACGGCACTGGCAGGAGCTCATGCCGGTGGCTGTGTCGATCCAGGCGGGCACGATCTCCTCACTCTTGCTGCTGCGCCGCCTTGGGTCGGAGAGCCGCAAGAACCGCCTGTATCTCGCTGCACGCGAACTCGGCAATGTCGTGCGGACGGTCTTTCTGCTTGAATGGATCGGCAGCCGGGAACTGCGCCAGGACGTGACTGCAAGCACCAACAAGATACAGTCGTACAACGGCTTCGCGAAATGGTTGTCGTTCGGCGGCGATGTGATCGCGGAGAATGAGCCGGAAGAGCAACAAAAACGGCTGCGCTACAATGACCTCATCGCATCGGCCGTGATCCTGCAGAACACGGTGGATATGATGCGGGCCCTGCGCGACATGGTGGCCGAGGGCGAGAAGGTCCGCACCGAGGACATTGAATTCGTGAGCCCATATGCGACGCACAACATTCGCCGCTTCGGGCGCTACCTGCTGCATCTGGAACGTCCGCCCGAAAGCTGGATCAACGATGCCCTGTTTGGCCGGGCGGCCCGGCCTCACGACGAAATGAGGTAACGCTGGATGAGTGCGAGAGCCGCGGTGACCACCACCCCGTACGGTGAAGTTGATGCCGCCGCACTGGAGGGACTGCAGGCGCGCTATGACACGACGCGGGGGCGTTGTCACGTTCGCGCGCTGGTCAGCTACGATGACGTGATGAAGAAGACGAAATCGCTCTACCATGGCCATCGATTCCCGGCGTCAGTCATCAGCCACGCGGTTCGGTGGTATTTCCGCTTTCAACTCAGCCTTCGCGACATCGAGGAGCTACTGTTCGAGCGCGGCGTGGTTGTCAGCCGTATCGATCCGGCGGTGGACGGACAAGTTCGGCGCCAGTTTTGCGCATCAGGTCCGGACTGTTGACGGCGGCGTAAATCCGCACATAAATGGCGGCACAAGGTTCACCAGGACCGTCAACAATGAAGCGCCGTTGACGGCCTCGGTCGGGGTGGCCGGTCCCAATCAGAATGGATCGCCGATGTCGTTGAGATTGGGATCCTCGGGAGGGGAATGCTGTTCGTGCAGCAGGTCATGCAGGGCGAGGTCATAGTGCATGCAGATCCGGGCACGCAGATCCCCGATGAGTTCGACGACGGCGAGCGCCTGTTCCGGCGACCAGTTGTCCGGTATCAGGAAGTCGAGCCCACGGGTGATGCCCGAAGGCAGGTGTGCCAGGCGCTTCATGATTTCTTCTCCGCACGCGCGCTACTGCGTCTGCTGGCGCGTTGCTCGGCCCTCTCGCGCGCTTCCTTGACCCGGTAGGACTCGCCCTCGATGGCAATGACTTCGGCGCGATGGACCAGCCGGTCAACGAGCGAGACGACACAGGCGGCGTTCGGGAACACCTCGTGCCATTCGGAGAACGGTCTGTTGGTTGTGACCACGGTACTTGCCGATCCGTACCTGCGGCTGACCAGTTCGAACAGCAGATCGGCGTGGCGGTTTGAGTACGAGAGGTAACCGACCTCATCAATCACCAGGACGTCAGGGGATGCATAGCGGCGCAGGCGTCGACGCAGCGCCGAATCGCTGTCCAGTGCGGCCAGTTCGCCGAGCATCTGACCGGCGGTAGTGAACAGCGCGGTGTGACCGTGCACGAGCGCCTGATAGGCGAGATTGAGCGCGAGGGTTGACTTGCCGACACCATTCGGGCCGATCAACACGACGTTGGCGGTATCCCTGACGAACCCGAGCGACATCAACTCTTCAACGGCAAGCCGGTCGCAGCGCGTGGGCCAGCTCCAGTCGAAGTCGCACAGCGGCTTGAAGTTGCCCAGGCGGGCATCGCGGATACGTCGCTCCAGTGATCGGCGGGCGCGCTCATCCTCTTCCCACTGCAACAGCGGCGCGACCCACTGTTCGGCGGCCACATCGGTCCAATGCGCGAGCAGTCCGTACAGACGCAGGGCGTTCGCGCGCCCATGAAGGTTCTCAGGCGTGTTCATCGGCGCCTCCCGCAAGCTGGTCGTAGATGTCGAGCCGGTGTGGTGTCACCAGCGTGTCCTTGTTGCGCACGTGTTCGGGCAGGATGAGGGTGACTGGCGGCGGGGCCTGCCGTGCCTCGCGCCGGCGCTCAAGCGCCAGACGTACCGGATTGGGATGAGGCGCCGCGTCGCTGGCAAGGGTTTCCTCGATCGCGGCCTGCAGTTCGGCCGGGCCATAGCGGTCGAGCAGTCGCAGCAGGTGCGTGGTGATATTGCCCAGATTGCCGCCACGCTCAGCGGCGTGCAGCATCAGGGTCCGGCTGGCCGGCGCAGCCCGGGCCAGATGATCAAGACCGCGATGGTGACGGGCCTCGTGCTTCCTTGCGACGAGCGCATCGATGTGTGCGGCAATCTCGATCTGCGCGCCGCGATCGTAACTGCGTTCATGGGTGGCGAGCAGATCGGCGCCGTCGAGAATGCGTACGCGCCGGGGATCAGCTCGTACCGTGAGCGTGCGTCGCACATGGGTATACGGGATCGTATAGTCGTTCAGGTCGAAGCGCACGTAGGGCGTCTTGCCGACCTTCACGGCGAGAAGCAGCTCACACGGGTACGGATTCTCCGGCAACGTGAGCAGGCTGGGCTGTTCGCGCCCGAAGGCCTCGCGCACGGTGATCATGGGTTCTTCGCGGCAGGGCCGCTCAGCAGCGGGTCCCGCGCACCAGATTGCCGCCTGGGCGTTGAGATCGTCGAGGTCCGTGAATCTGCGAGCGGCAAAGAAGCTCTCGCGTACAAAGCGGATTGCCCGTTCAACGCGCCCCTTCTCGTTGCCCCGTGCGACAGCCACCGGACGAGGCTCATAACGATGATGCGCGGCGAACGCGAGCAATGTCGGGTGGAAGCGGATCGCATCGCCCTGACGCTCAAGCACGGCGCTACGCAGGTTATCGTAAAGCAGAACCCTGGGGACCCCGGACCATGCTTCGAAGGCGCCGGCATGTCCTGCCAGGAAACTGTCCATACGGGCATCGAGGAAGAAGCGCAGATAGATCTGCCGTGACCACGACAGCACCATCACGAAGGCCATCAGCGGTCGTCGTGCCCGACCGATCTGCAGGTGACCGAAGCTGGCCCAATCGACCTGCGCCTGTTCCCCGGGCAGCGTGCGCAGGCGCAGGTAAGCCTCAGGTACCGGGCGTGGCCGGTGCAGCGAGATCAGGTGCCGGAAGTGGTGGTGACTGCCCCGGTAGCCGCGCTCATACACCATCGCATACAGGCGACTGGCCGTGAGCGAGGGAAACTTCTTTAGCGTCTCGTGGATGAACGGCAGGTAAGCATCGATCTGTGAGGCTCGCTGCACGGCGCCAATCCTGGGCAGGCCGGCCTGGGCCAGCACGCGCTGGACGGTGCCGCGGTGCACGCGCAACTGGCGCGCGATGGTGCCGCAACGCCACTTCTCCACGTGGTAATAGCGCAGGATCTGCGCCTCGAGTTCAGCTCCAATGGTCATGGGTCGTTTCCTGTTCTGTCAGTAGTAGTACGAACATCACGGAAGACCCGACGGCGCAGTGGCCCGATGCGTACAAGGCCCGAACAGATGCGGCGACAGAAGCAGCAAGGCGTCGATCCGGGCGCGGCGACAGTGGATGTCGATGCGGTGGCCGTCGTCGTCGAAGTCAGTGGCAGTAGAGCATTGGCGACGGGTGTCGGGGAACGCTGATGCGTCACTTTATTGAGGCGCTGACGATAGCGACGCATCCGTTCGGCATGTGCAAAGCGGCCACGACGACTGAGTTGATAGCGTTGGCCAGCCTCGCGCAGGCGGGCGCGGCGCGAGGCCTGTGAGCAGTCGCCACCGCAGTAAATCTGGCCGCGATCGCAACGGCGGCACACGACGACCTGCGCCCGGCAGCGGGCGCACAGAAAGAGGCGGCCAGTGGCCGGCATCGGCAGTCCCCGTCAATGCCGAAGCGGAATCGACGAGGCGGATCAGCCGTGCCATACTGGCCCGGCACCCGTACCCCGTTGTGCGCGTGTGGGGCTCGACACTGGAATGAACTTGGCGGTTAGGACCGGTGTCGGGCCTGTTTCTTCGGCGGTCAGTTGTAGTCGTTCTTCTACCGCATCCCGATTCCCGCGTCATCCCCCTGCCGAACCGAACATCCCCGGTGCGTCTGCGCTCGCCCTACGGGCTCCCTCCGACGCACCCGAATGTGAGCCTCATGAAACGTCCCAGAGTCGCCGGGCTGAACAGCAATCGCGTCGCCCGGCTGTCCGACGCCGCCATCCAATGTCGGATTCCGACCGCCATTCACACGGACTGCCCGTCGCAAGCCGGGCAGCACATGGCATCTCGACGAAATGTTCGTGACGCTGCGCGGCGAGCCCTAGCTGCTGTGGCGTGCAGTCGATGAGCACGGCATTGAACTCGACATCCTGCTTCAGAAGCGCCGCGACAAGGCCGCTGCCAAACGCTTCTTCAAACGGGTGTTGGCGGCCTGTCCTGCGGCGCCGAAGAAAATCGTCACCGACCAGTTGCGCAGCTACCCGGCCGCGAAAACAGAGATCCCTGAGCTGGCGAATGTGAAGCACGTGTTCGTCAAGGCCTGCGCGCGCGCGAACAACCGCGCTGAAAACAGATCATCAACCCACGCGTGAACCCGAGCGCCGGATGCGAGGGTTTCGCTTGCCCGACGCACGCAGTCATTCCTGTCGTGCTTCGGTCCGATCCGCCAGCACTTCGCGCTCAAGCGTCATCTGCTGAGCGCCTCGCTCTATCGCAAACAGCTCGCCGCGCGATTTGAAGCGTGGCGTCTCTTCACCGGCATTGCCCAAGCTCCGTCCACCGTCTTCTGAGACACGACTGTCCTTGCCGATATCTCGTCATGGAGTCAGCAATGTGACAGCGCCGACCTGGTTAGTGCCGTGCGTATCGGTGGAATAAAGGCGCGGAAAGCCATTCGGACCATAACAAGGGCTGTCCCTTCGGATTCGACTTGGCATACTCGTAGAAAAGCGAAATTAACTCCAGCCGATCATTGCGAAAATCTGAACGTCCTTCGTGGGCGACATCTTTGTGAAAATCCAAGGCTCGGCCGGGATTGAACGCGAGTTGCCGATTTATGATGTCGTCAAACGACACCGTTGCGGCATTGCACAGCATGTCGTGCATGGCAATGAAGATACCTGTACGACCCTGACCTACTCCACAGTGCACGTGCAACTTCCGTGGCTCGCCATACCCCGCTCCATCGCAACAAACGCATCCACATCCTCCGCGCGCGGTCCCAGATGGTCAGTCACCGTCAAGCGCACGTATTTTGCGCCCGCCGTTTTTACAAGTTCTTCTTCGCTAAAGATCGGTGGCCTGTTCAAGGTCACCGCGCGCGGGTTTTCCACGGCGCTCTTGACATCTTTTCGGTGAAGGATCTGCACCGTCTCTTGCCCCTTTAGCGCATGGATCCTTTCATGCTCGTCTGCGAGCACTTCTTCACGAGATTTTCCGACATTGGCCCAGTTATTGGGCACCCGCCAGGTACCGGGGTAACCGCCAACAATGGCATGAGACTCCTCGCGAACGTCCAGTACGGTCACCGGGCTCTCCGTCGACGGGCTCAACCTGGTAATTTGCTCGATGGAAGCGATACTCGCGCTGCCCGACACATGCAGGTCCTTCCAGCCCGTCGGGTTACAGTTTTCGGGCAGCTCAAACTCATCCGATGAACGAAAGTTCTCCGCAGATCCTGGGCTTCTGTCGTACTGTAGAACGGCAGCCGACGAGGGCCGTGGCGGGAGCGGCAATGAGTCTCTGAATTTCTGGATGAGTTGCGAACGGCGTTCGGTGCCCGACCTAGGAGACAAAGTGCTCGGTGAGTCAGCAGAGCTTGACGTAGTCCGCTTGCTTCGCCCCGGCAAGCCGTCGAACTCTGCGGGAGCCGAGCGCTTGGCATGATTGGGCACGATGTTCTGCTCAGCATCAACAGGAGAGTGCGCGCTCGAGATCTCGCTATTGTCGCCTGGTGGCGTAAAGGAGCTGGAGATGGGATTGGGCATTTAATTCATCCGTCGAAATAAGGTTCCGTCGCAATAAGGAAGCAGGCCGGCAAGAGCACCGAAATACAGAGGAATGCTTATGCAAATAGCGAATAGAATTGGCGGGCGGGAGAGAGTGCCTTACCGCTGTCGTTCATCTGACTTTTGCGAATCATATGCATGGTCTCGATTCCGCCCAGAATGATGCGTGCGCAACGAAAATTCCTGAAGCCCATCATTGGGCGGGTTTGACGCTTGATGGCCCGGTGATCCTGTCGACAATGTTGTTCAGATACTTTTTCTGGCGGACCTTGCTCGGCGCTTCCCGCTTGGCGTTGATCGCTTGCAAGGCAAGCCAGATTCGATCCGCTCCTATCGATCGTCACGGTCTGGGGCTCGCCATTCTGGTCGATTGCCTTTTCGAAATAAGCCCGGGCCGCAGCCTTGTCCCGTCGGGCTCGCAGCAGAAAATCAACGGTGTTGCCTGCCTTGTCGACAGCTCGGTAGAGATACCGCCACTCATCCCTGATTCGAATGTAGGTCTCATCCATCCTCAAGCTCTTGCCGACCGCCCGTTTGCACCGTCGAAAAGCCTTTTCCAGGACCGGCAACAGCACCAGAACCACCAGCACTATGCTTGATTTGACATTACCTCGGACCGCCTGAGTGAATCATGGGGTTCCAAGCCCAAAGCCCAATATTTTTGGAAAGTCTGTAAAAACAGCGGGTTAGGGGATGTACGGGATGAATCCGCGTCGAAAAGCTTCCTCCTGGAAATCGCGCGGCATCTGGCGCGCATCGACGATGTAGCCGTTCACCTCGAGCATCCAGGCCATGGGATTCTCGGCCAGCTGACTGGGCAGTGACCAGCGCGGATCCATTGCGCCGATTTTCAGCAGCGTGACGATTCCGCTGGCCTTGGCGGATCCGGTTTTCGGGCTCACCCTGAAATGCTCGCACAGCACGTCGGCCCGCATGTGCGGCGTCTGATGCCGGTCGAACAGGAAATTGACCCGGCCCACGGCATACGCAATCCCGCAGGCCCAGGAGCGCGCCGGGCCATTGATGAGTGGCGACGGACGTTTGCGGCACAGGGTCGCCGCCATGCGGCGGCAGAGGTCCCGGTACTCGTCGGTCAGGTGTTGCGCGCAGACGGCGTCGGTCAGCGTGATGATCTCGTCGTACCGGCCTTGCAGCGCGACCGGGATGCGCTCGGTTGGGTGGAGCATGGGTGTGGCCTCGATGTCAAAAGGGATTCAGTCCTGCCAGAAGTCCCGGAACCGGTCCGGCGCCAGTTCGGTGTACCGCGTGGTGTGCTGGATATTGCGGTGGCCGAGGTAATGCTGGATGGCGCGCGTGTCGTGTCCGTCGTTGGCCAGCTTGTAGCCGGTGGCGTGGCGCAGCATGTGGGGATGAACCGGGAAGGCCAGCCCCGCCTGCTGGCCAGCGCGGGTCACGATCTTGCGCACCGCGTCCGGGGTCAGCGGTGCCTGGCGCTCGCTGACGAACACGTAGGCGGTGTCCGGATAGTCGCGTCGCAGCCGCCGCAAGGCGCGCAGTTCAGGTCCGCGCAGCGGATGCACGGCGGGCATGCCGTTTTTGCGCCGGACAATATGCACCAGGGCCTGGGCGAGATCCACCTGGTCCCAGCGCAGACTGACCAGCTCGGAGACGCGCAGACCGTGACGGTAGGCGATCAGGATCAGGGCGGCATCACGCGCGCCGTGCCGACCTTCGCGAGCAGCGGCGGCAATCAGGTCCGCGACTTCCTTTTCCAGCAGATATTCGCGACTGCGGTAGGCGGCATTCGGTCGCCGTCGCGGAACTTTCCGGTTAACGATATCTGGCACGGGTCACTCGAGCGGTCCGCAAGCCGCGCCACGGCGCATGGCGGGGTCTTGAACTTTCCGTAATTGGACCATTATAGGGAAACTCGCGACTTTCTCCATCGCCTGGATGCGTGCCCATAACAAGAATCTCACCCTGCTGCCCGAGGCCGAGCGCCAGGCGCTGTATGACCTCCCGGATTTCGACGACTTCCAGCGTGCCGAGTATTTTGCGTTCACACCGGCCGAACTCGCGCTGGCTCAACAGCGCGCGGGATTGCCAGAACAGATCCTGTGTCTGCTGAAGATCGGTTATTTCAAGGCCAAGCGGGCGTTCTTCACCCTCACCGAACTGCCTGATGAAGATGCCGCATTCCTGCGCGAACGGTATTTCCCGGAACAGTCGCTGCAACCGAGACCGATCCGGTCGGCCGAGTACTATGTTCAGCGTCGCCAGATCCTGCAGCTATTCGACTACCGATCATGCTCACAGCAAGACGGCGAGCAACTGGCGCGCAAAGCGGCATACCTGGCTCGGCGGGATGTAACGCCCGCCTTCATCCTGACCGAACTCGTCGCCGGGTTGGCCGAGCAGCGCATCGTTCGTCCAGGGTACACCGTATTCCAGACGATCATTAGTGCCGCCCTGAGCGCGGAACGGCAGCGCTTGGGCGAACTGATTGAAGCCGCCCTGACAGATGAAGTAAAAGCCGCGCTGCAGGGTCTGCTTGAGCGCGAAGACACGTTGTCTGAACTGGCCGCCATCAAGCAGGATGCAAAACATTTTCGTCCCCACATGATGGCACGTGAGCGCAGCAAGCGTGCCTCGCTCGCGACGATCTACGATCTCGCCAGAGTCCTGCCGCCACAGCTCGATATTTCGCAACAGAATGTCACGTATTACGCGAGCCTCGCTCACTACTACACCATCTACGATCTTCGCCGGCTGCAGCCGGGTCAGCCGCGCCTTTACCTGCTCTGCTACGCGTGGCAACGCTACCGGCAACTGAACGACAACCTGGCCGACGCGCTACGCTATCACACGAAGAAATTCGAGGACGACAGTAAGGCCCGTGGCGAACAGCAATTCATGCACGCCCAGATCCAGCGACAGAAGGAAACCACCCAGGTCGGCAAACTCCTGCTGCTCTATGTCGACGAAACGCTTGATGACACTACGCCATTCGGCTCCGTGCGACACCAGGCTTTCGGCATCATGCCGAAAGTCGCCCTGCTGCAGGCGGGGCAGCGACTGAGCAACAAAGCCGTCAGTCAGATGGAACTACGCTGGCAAGCTGTAGATGCGCAAGCCGGGCAGTTCCGCTCACGATTACGTCCTCAGGCAATGGCACTCAATTTCTGCAGCACCGATGCCGTAGACCCATGGCTGGCCGCCTTGCGGTGGATGACGGGTGTCTTCGGCCGGCGACAACGCCTCGAACAACGCCCGCTTTCCGAAGTGCCGTCCGGTACGATTCCCAAACGGCTTCGACCTTACCTGCTCACGTTCGATGACGCGGGTCAGCCAACGGGGCTGCGAGGCGAGCGTTACGAATTCTGGATCTACCGGCAACTCAGAAAGCGTATCGATTCCGGGGCACTGCATCTCGACGACAGCATCCGGCATCGACGTTTCAGTGATCATCTGGTGACCCCTGACCGGGTCGCCTCCGTTCTCGATGAACTGGACCTGGCCTGGTTGCGTCAGCCATACACCGTTGCCATCGACAGGCTGTTCGACGAACTTCACGAGCAATGGCAAGTCTTCGATCGCGAACTGCGGCAGGGCAAACTCAAACATCTCGACTACGACGCCGAACGTGCGAAGCTGACGTGGCGCAAACCGAAAGCCGACAAGGAAAGCGAGGCCCAAACAGATTTTTACGCGAGGCTGCCGTTGCGCGATATCGCCGACATCTTCCGGTTTGTGAATGATCGATGCGACTTCACGTCGGCGATGACGCCGCTACAACCACGCTACGCGAAGAAAGTCGCCGATGAGGACAGCCTGATGGCCGTGATCATTGCCCAGGCGACCAATCTCGGCAACTTCAGCATGGCTCAGACATGCGATATCCCGTACCACGTGCTGGAGGCGACGCATCAGCAATACTGCCGCCTTGCGAACCTGCAGGCCGCCAACGACCGGATCAATAATTTCGTCGCGCAACTGCCGATCTTCGACCATTATTCGTTCGGCATCGAGACGCTTTTCGGTAGCGTTGACGGACAGAAATTTGCATCGGCTACACCAACGACCAAGGCCCGGCATTCAAAAAAATATTTCGGCGGCAGCAAGGGCGTCGTCGCATTTACATTGCTGGTCAACCATCTCGCGCTACGCACCAATCTTCTCGGTGCCAACGAGCACGAAAGCCATTACGTGTTCGACATCTGCTACAACAATACGACCGATATCGTGCCCGACATGATTACCGGCGACATGCACAGTATCAACAAGGCGAACTTTGCCGCCCTGTACTGGTTTAGCATGCGGTTGGCACCGCGTTTTACCAGCCTGCAGGCCCAGTTGCCTCACCTGTACTGCGGCAATGATATCGGACAATACGCACGCTACCTCATCAAGCCCGCGGGACAGATAGACCGGTCGTTACTCGACGATGGCGAAGCGGACATCAAACTGATCATCGCGTCGCTCGGTCTGAAGGAAATGAGCCAGCAGACACTGATCCGCAAACTTTGTGCGCTGTCAGCGCATCATCCAACCCGCAAGGTGGTCTTCGAATTCGACAAGCTGGTGCGCAGTATCTACACCCTGCGTTATCTGCGCGACCCGCAACTGCAGCGCAACGTCCATCGGTCCCAGAACCGGATCGAGGCCTATCACCAGCTACGGTCGGTCATCGCCCAGATCGGCGGCAAGAAGCAGCTTATCGGCAGGACCGATCTCTCTATCGCGATCAGCAACGAATGCGGCCGCCTGCTGGCCAACGTCGTGATCGCCTTCAATTCCGTGCTGCTGTCGGCCCTGTTCGAGCGCTATCAGCGCGAGGGCAATCAAAAAGCACTGGCCATGCTCGCGAAGATCTCACCCGTCGCCTGGCAACACATCCACTTTCTCGGACACTACATGTTTCGCGGCAATCTGAACCCCATCGATCTTGGCGTCCTGCTGTCCGGCCTCGACATTCGACATCCTCTAACGCATTGAATTTAAAGCATTCCCAAAATTATTGGGGTTTGGGCTTGGAACCCCGAACACACAGAAGTCCTATCTGATTCAGGTATCCAGTTTCGCCCGCCACTTTCGCCGTTCGCCCGAACTACTGGGCCCCGACGAGATCCGGGCCTGGCTGATCTATCTCCGGGAAGAGCGCAAGCTGGCACCCGGCAGCCTCGGCCCAACGATCGGCGCACTCCGGTTTCTCTACCGTGTGACGCTTAAGCGCGACTGGAGCGACGAGGATTTTCCCTTGCCGCGGAAGCCGTTCCGGCTGCCAGTCGTCCTCAGCCTGGAGGAGATCACCACCTTCTTCGAGTCGGTCGCCAGTCTCAAGCACCGCACCATCCTGATGACCGCGTACGCCGCCGGACTGCGGGTGTCGGAAGTCGTGCATCTGAAGGTCACCGATATTGACAGCAAGCGCATGGTTATTCGTGTGAACCAGTGGAAGAACCGTAAGGATCGCTATGTAATGCTCTCGCCGAGGCTACTCGAGATCCTGAGGCTGTACTGGCAGGACGCCCATCCGAAGGAATGCCTCTTTCCAGGCAGCATTCCGGGGCGGCCCATCACCCGCCATGCCGTGGGCGACGCATGCGAGCTTGCACGCAAGCGCAGCGGCATCACCAAACCCGTGACACCCCATTCTTTGCGACACGCATGTGGCAAGGGACACATGCTCCGCATCGAAGACATGCCCGGCAGCCTTCCACGAGCCCCGCCAGGTCCCACCCATGCGCGCTAGTTGCCACCGCACCTGTTTCCGTACACGTTCGCCTTTCCTGACGAGGCCAATGCGGCTGCACTCGTGCCTTCGATCTGCTGGCGCACCAGCGTACTCCAAAATGGCGGGTGATTTGCCGGTTCACGCGCACATTCGCGCTTCCTTTACACGTGATGCTTCCCACTCTCGCCGGAAGTCCGTGTGTGATCGCCTCTGCAAGACATCACAAATTACCGCGGCGGTCATTCAATGCCCATAGCGGCCACCGCCTGTGGAGCGGTTTAGCACAAACATTTTTTTGATTACCGGTCGCGGATCAGGTCCGACGACATGGCGATGCGCTGGTTGCCGCGACCGCCAACCAAAAAAATCTCTGCCTAACGTTATGTGTAACGTTAATTGACGAACTCGGATATTTGCCTGTCGACAAACAGGGCGCCGACGCGCTGTTCCAGATCATCAGCCAGCGCTACGAGCACGGCCCGACCATCATCAGTTCAAATCGCGCGTTCAAGCACTGGGCGGAGATCTTCAATCACGACAGCACACTGACCTCCGCGCTGCTCGACCGGCTCCTGCATCATGCCGAGACCGTCGTTATAGAAGGCAAAAGCTACCGCATGAAAGACCAGGACGGCACCGATTCCGCTACCCTGTGATCGCCTTCGCCATGGTGAGTTTCAAACCGTCCGTTTTAGACGAAATTCACGCCGCTGCTAACACCTGGGGCGACACGCCGTGCCATGGCGATGTGTTTCACACATCCAGCACCAGTGCGAGACGCTCGCCAACACGCTGGGCAACCTCGCCCGCGGCGCCCGGTCGCGGCGCGAGAAGCTGGAAGTCAAGATCAACCAGCCCCGCTCGCGGGGGCGCGCCGGCGGCCTCGCGGCCGGGATGGGGCCGGCCCGTCGGAGTCAAGCGCAGGCGCATCAGTTGGCGCGCGACCTCCGCACGCTGACTGAATGGCTGCGTCATGACATTCTGTCGCTGGCGGGGCCGCCACTCGCCACGCGCGAAGCGCTGTTCGATTTCATCGTCGGGCAACTGCGTGAGCGCGAAGCGCTGGATGCACGCCGTATCCGCCCGGTGCGCATCGCGCTGCAGAACCAGCGCGATGACCTGCTCGCGTTCGCCGGTGTGCTCGATGGGAAGCTCGCCGCGATCGCGCAGCGCGCCCACGTCCCGGAAGAGTTGGTGCGCGCCGCGTGCGTGCTGCACCGCAAGCCGCGCACCTCGCCGGCGTACTGGCAGGGATGGGGCAGGCTGCGCGCCAGGCTGGGCGGCCAGTTCCACGCCGTGTTTGGCGCGGTGTCCGAGGCGATGGCCCACACGCCGCGCAGCAGTTCACTGGTGGAGAACCTCAATTCGCGACTGCGCAACCATTTCACGCTGCGTCGCCATCTGGGGGCCCCTTATCTCGACCTGCTGCGCTTCTTCCTCAATCATCGGCGCTTCATGCGCAGCCGCCGGGCCGGGCGTCAAGGCAGGAGTCCGTGTGAGTTGATGACGGGGCGGGACCACCCGCACTGGCTCACGCTGCTGGGACTCGGAACGCTTCAATCGCGGCAGGCCTGAGCGCGGAAGGTCGAGACCCAGGACCTCCAACTCAATCGGGCTGCTCATCAAAAATCAAAATTCCACCGCCCTACGAGCGGTGCGGATCAGCTCGTCCGTGTTACCCAAAATCGGCGATTTTCGAACCACGCCGGGTTTTGCCAGTATGGCAAAACCCGCCGCGCCAACTTCCGGTCACGCTCGTTCAAACCCGCGCCGACAAATTGCTGAGTTCCCGCCGCGCGCTCACCTGCTTGACCGACTGCGCTGTGCCGACATACGACAGCCCCGACGTGCGCGACGCCGCATTCGACTCGTAGCTGTACAGCCCATGATTGGTCCAGCTTGCCGGCGATTGGAGCAGTTGCGCGATCTCGCCGCGAATGCGCAGCATCTCCCTCTGGTCGTCCTCGGTCGGCACGCGGCCGCCCTGCTCGAACATCCGCAGCGTGCTACGATACGCGTTGATTTCGGCCGCGGCATCCGGCTTGATGCGTTGCCGCTCGCCGTAGAACTGATTGCCGCGCGTCGCGTTGAGCTTGACCTTGGTTTGATACCTATTCAACGCCGCCTGGTCGCCGCCCATCGAATGGGACCATGCGTCGTGGCGGCTGTCGATGTATTGCAGGTAATTGCCGACCTTGGTGAACTCGGTGTCGCGATAGGTGCGCTCGGGCACGATGTCGCCGTCCTCTTCGTACAGCCGCAGCGTCGAGCCGGTGCCGGTCTGCATCAAGGTCGTGCCGACGCCGACCAGCGGCGCGCTCGAAAACGATAGCGAGTTGAACGGCCCGATGTTGCCGATCGGCACCGGCGGCGGACTCGCGACCATCGTGATGCTGCCGTTGAGGGCCGCGCGATGGCTGCTGCTCGATTTGTCGACATTGCGCGCGCCGCTCCGGTCGGTCGCGTGCGCTTTGGTCGAACTGATGACGCCCTCGCCGGTCACGAGCGGGCCGAACTTGACGTTGGCCGGGCTCACGTAGCGCGCGCCGCCCGTCACCGCGGCCGCGCCGTAGTTCGTGCTGCTCTTGTTGTCGACCCAGCCGATCGACACGTCCGGATCGGCGAAGAACTCGTGCGCCATGCCGTTCCACATTTCGTCCTTATTGCGCGGCAGTTGTCCGCCAGGACCGGAGCCGCCGAGCGTGCGCACCACCTGGGTCATCTTGCCGCGCCATGCTTCGGCGTCGGTGCTGCCGGTCTGGGCGAACGGCGTGCGGATCACGACGCCGCGCGGATTGCTGGTGTCGTGTCCGCCGACCACCGAACCGTAGCCGCTCGCCATCGCCTTGCCGCCCGCGAGCGACCAGCCGATGAACCCGCCGACGCCCAGGTGCGCGGACTTGCGCTTGTCGGTGCCGATGAAGATTTCGCCGTGATGCGATGTCGAGCCGACTTCGAGCACCGCGTGACGGCCTTTCAGATAACGCACGTCCGGCGCCACCGACGCGCTCGGCGCGCCGACCAGACCGAGCGCGGTCGCGATGTTCTCCGAGATGTTCGCGTCGAGCCCGTAGACGCCGCCGCTCGACATCTGCACGCTCCACGTGCGCGGCACGTTTTCGACCAGCTGGCACAGCGAATCGATGTTGCCTTGCGGCGTGGCCGGCGTCGCCATCGGATCCTCGCGGATCGCCTGCATGCGGTCGAGATTTTCGCCGAGCGTGCGGCGGGTCGCGCCGATCTGCGCGTTCATGTCCGCGCCCGCGCCGGTTGCCCAGCTGCGCAGCGTCCCGGCGTTCATCGTCGGCAGATCGCGGAACGCCGGGCTGTTGCGCACCGTGTCCCTGTCGACGTTCAGCGCACGCGCGACGTCGCCGGCGATCTGATTGCGTTGCAGGCGGCCGAACCTGGTGTCGTCGCGCAGCCAGCCCTTGATGCCGATGCTCGCCTTCCAGTGGCGCAGCGCCGCGGCGCGCACCGCGGCGTTCATCGTCGCGTTGCCCGGCGGCTCGCCGCGCCGCCGTTGCGGTGCGCTCACCACCTGGGTATTCAGCGCGTCGACCACCGTGTCGATCGATTGCAGCGTGCTGAAGTCCTTGTCCGGATGATCCATCAGACCGCCGGCGGTGCCCATGCCGAGCGCCGACAGCGGATCCTTGTCGTGGCCGAAGCTTTGCTTGACGCCGGTGCGAAAACGCTGCGCCGTGCGGTTCATCCACGAACCGGTGCGCGCCGACGTCGCATTGCGCTGCGCGTGTTTGACCACTGAGTACATCCGGTTCTGCACCTGGCCGACATCGGCTTCGGCGATCCCGTTGCGATGCGCGAGGTAGGCCGAGCGAAAACGCGTTTCAGGCTGCGCCCGCGGGCTGCCGAGCAACGCGTTGCCGCACAGCATCGCCTTGGCGGTCTGCGTATGCGGCGCCAGCGCGAGACTGATCGCGGACTGCTGCTGGCTTTGCGCGACTGGCGTATTGGTATCGCGTTCGGCGGGCGGCAGCATGGCGTTGGCCGCTTCGCCGAGTGCTTGCAGCGAGCCCGGCTTTTCATGGCCGGCCGGCCATGCCGACAACAGCGTGCCGGCCGCACGCCACGTCTGCCAGTCGGCTTCCGCGTGGACCTTGCGGTCGCGGTCGTTCGGCGCCTGGAGATTGCCGCCCATCGCGGGCGCCGCTTCGACGTCGCGCAGCGCGCCGAACGCGGCGCGCGATCGCGCCATCGCGCAGCGCGTCGCGAACGCGTCGCGCGCCTGCTGCGGATCCGGATTCTGGATGGTGCCTTGCAGCACGCCGAGCACATCGTTCGCGCGTTGCACATTGCCGCCGGTCGCTTCGGCGAGCGCGTGGCCGAGGAAGCGCGCTTTCGCGAGCGGCGGATTGCCACGCTGACCTTGCGGGATCGCTTCGCGGATGTCGTGCAACAACGTGTTGCGGGCGGTTTCGAACTGGGTGCCCGGCTCGGCCGGAAAGCTCGCGGCGAGATGCGCGTCGGCCGCGTCCTCGTCGCGCAACTCGGTGTGCGCGCGCGACTCGGTGCGCTCGTTCTTGCCGACCGCCGTCTTCACGTTGGTCTTGTTGTGCGAGTTGACGCCGAACGGCGTTGTCGCGTGTGGGTCCGGCGTATGCATTTGCGCGACGCTCGGCAAGATGTTGGGCGCGGGCCGCGACGCGCGCACCGTCGAGCGCGCATGGAACGGCGTGTTGGCCTGCGCCTGATTCGGCTGCGGGCCCGCGGGCGCTTGCGCTTGCTGTTGCTGAACCGGCGGCGCGTCGCCGGTGGAAGAAGAAGCCGAAGCGCCGGCGCCGCCAAAGCACGCCGGTCTCAGAAGCTGGCCGATCTTGCCCAACCCCGCACGGCTCCGCTCGGATTGTCGCGGCCGCGGCTGCGGCGGCGGTGTCGCGTCGCCGCCGCCCGGGGGTTCCGTCGCGGGCCGGGTTGTTGTCCGGAATTTCTTCTTCAAGAGGTCCGCGAGTTTGCTGAACCGTGTGCGAGCCAGCGGGCGAGCTGGCGGCCGTGGAGGTGTTGGGGTTGGCGAATACGACGGGGGTTTCCGTTGCAGACCGCTCGGCCGGCGAAGGGGAGCTCGCCGATTCGGCAGGCACAATCTCAGGCCGCGCAACAAGTGAGGATATCGGGGCTGTGTCCATGACGCATGGGTCGTTAGGTATTGTCAACTTGTTCGGTGAGCGGACGAGCAGAGGCGTTGCGAAGGTGTGCGATGCTGCTTACGCCGCCCAGCGGGCGCACGAAGCCCTTTCCCAGGTCGCCATGGCCTGGACACGTGCCTCGCGTTTCTGCGGTGCATTGCGGTTGTAGCCACAGCCCATGAACAGGTTGGCAACCTGCCCGTGGACCGAGGTGAATTGTTGAAGCTGGCGTGCCGATTTGAAACGCCTCATGACCTTCTCGCGCACCCGGGTCGGCTCATGCGAATTCTCGGCCCGGTTGTTCAGCCCCTTGTGCTGCCGGTGATCGACGTTCAGGCCGATCTCGTCGTTGGCCGCCTTGTAGCTGCGCAGCTTGTCGGTCACGATCACCCGCGGCCGGCCGAAACGCCTGAGCAGTTTGCGCATCAGCCGTTTCGCTGCGGCCTTGTCGCGTCGGCTTTGCACCAGCACATCGAGCACCGCGCCATGCTGGTCGACTGCCCGCCACAACCAGTGCTTCGTGCCGTTGATCGTCACGACCATCTCATCCAGGTGCCACTTGTCGCCCGGCCCGGGTGCGGTGGTACGAATCCGCTTCGCGATCGCCAGGCCGAAGTGTACCGACCACTTCCGGACTGTTTCGTACGTGAGCTCGATGCCGCGCGCGGCGAGCATCTCTTCGACCATGCGCAGGCTGAGCGGGAAACGGTAGTACAGCCACACCGCATAGCTAATCACATCCGGCGGAAACCGGTAGCCTTTGAACGAGATCGGTGCGTCACCTGGCGGTAGGGCAGAAACGGATTCTTTCTTCATGCCCCATTTTAACCGCACACCGCCCGCCAAGTTGACAATACCATGCCAGGTGCTTGCGAGACAAGTGTGAGTCCGACCACGATCTGGGTTATGCGTTGATGAAGCGCTTTCTGCCGATCTTCGTGAAGCGGCTGGACGCAACGAGGCTGCAATTGCTCGATGTCTACGGAAAGCGCTGAGATGGCTGCCGCTTGGGCCCCGGATCCGTTCGTGCCACAGATCTATCGTGTCGCCCGGACACGCCGCGAACTCGCCGACACCACAACGCTCGAGTTGGTACCGCTCGCCGGGAAGCGACCCGCTTTTGTGCCGGGGCAGTTCAACATGCTCTACGTGTTCGGTGTTGGCGAAGCGGCGATCAGCATGAGCGGCGACCGGAGCGACGACCGGTCTTTCGTGCACACTGTTCGCAACGTCGGTGCTGTCAGTGCGGCGCTCGCGAAGCTGGAAGGGGGCGCGACGGTCGGGCTGCGCGGCCCGTTTGGAACGGGCTGGCCGGTCGCCGCCGCCGAGGGCTCGGATATCGTCATCGTAGCCGGCGGCCTTGGCCTCGCGCCGCTGCGCCCGGCCATCTACGACGTGCTGGCCAACCGGAGCCGCTATGGACGCGTGATCATTCTGTTCGGAAGCCGCAATCCGAAGGAATTGCTTTACCGCCGCGAACTGGAACAGTGGCGACAGCGGCTGGATGTCCAGATCGAGGTCACCGTCGATCACGCCGACGCGGGGTGGCGTGGCCACGTCGGCGTCGTGCCGGCGCTGGTAGCGCGTGCGGCCTTCGATCCGCGCGAGACCTTTGCGCTGGTCTGCGGGCCCGAGATCATGATGCGCTTCACGGCCAATGCGCTGCGCGATGCCGGCGTTTCGCCCCAACGTATCTATCTCTCGATGGAGCGCAACATGAAATGCGCGATCGGCCTGTGCGGGCACTGTCAGTTCGGCCCTGCATTCATCTGCAAGGACGGGCCGGTGATGCGCTTCGACACGATTGCGGGCATCTTCGCGGTCCCAGAGATCTGAGATGGGCGTATCTGCAACGACCCCGCGCAAGCGGCCGCGGCTCGCGGTCTGGAAGTTCGCTTCCTGCGACGGATGCCAGCTTTCGCTGCTGGATTGCGAGGACGAACTCCTTGTGCTTGCCGATGCCATCGAGATCGCCAACTTCCCGGAAGCGTCCAGCACCATCGGGACCGGGCCTTACGACCTCTCGCTGGTTGAAGGATCGATCACCACACCGCACGACGCAGAGCGCATTCAGGCGGTGCGGCGTCAGTCGAAACATCTCGTGACGATCGGCGCCTGTGCGACCGCCGGCGGGATCCAGGCGTTGCGCAATTTTGCGGACGCACGCGAGTTCGTGGCCGCGGTCTACGCGTCACCGGAATACATCACGACGCTCTCGACCTCGACACCGATCTCCTCACACGTGCCGGTCGACTACGAGCTGCGTGGCTGCCCGATCAACAAGATGCAGCTCATCGAGGTTATCTCGGCATTTCTCGCCGGCCGCAAGCCGGCGATCGCGAGTCACAGTGTCTGCCTGGAATGCAAGCAGCGCGGCACGGTGTGCGTAATGGTGCAGGGCACGCCCTGCCTCGGGCCGGTAACGCATGCCGGGTGCGGTGCGATCTGCCCGGCTTTCCGGCGTGGCTGCTACGGTTGCTATGGCCCGATGGAGACGCCGAACATGGGTGCGTTGACACGCGAATGGCAGGCGCTCGGCGCGAGACCGCTGGATATCCGCCGCGTGTTGCGCACCTTCAACGCGACGGCACCCGAGTTTCTCAAGGAGAGCGAGGCTCATGGCGACGAAGACGATCCGGGTTGACTATCTCACCCGCGTCGAGGGGGAGGGCGCGCTCGATCTGCATTTCAAGGACGGGCAGGTGATATCGGCGCAGCTCAATATCTTCGAGCCGCCGCGCCTGTTCGAAGCGTTGCTGCGCGGGCGCGGTTTTGCCGAAACGCCTGACATCGTGGCCCGCATCTGCGGGATCTGCCCGATCGCCTACCAGATGAGTGCGGTCCATGCGCTCGAAAACGCCTTCGGCATCAAGGTCGACGGACAGCTACGCGTGTTGCGCCGGCTGATCTACTGCGGCGAATGGATCGAGAGCCATGCGCTGCACGTCGTGATGTTGCATGCACCAGACTTCCTGGGTTTCCCGGACGCGATCCAGATGGCTCGCGAGCACGGCGATGCAGTCCGCCGGGGCCTTGCCTTGAAGAAGGCCGGCAACGAATTGATGCGGCTGCTGGGCGGACGCGAGATTCATCCCGTCAACGTGAAGGTGGGCGGCTTCTACCGCGTGCCGGGCCGCGATGAGCTCGCGCCGGTCGCCGAAAATCTCCAGCGCGCCCGCGACCATGCAGTGGATCTGCTCCGTTGGGTGGCGGGCTTCGATTTTCCGGAATTCGAGCGCGACTACGAGTTCGTGGCGCTGCGGCACCCGGACGAATATCCGTTCAACGAGGGGCGGCTCGTCTCCACCCGTGGTATCGATATCGACATAAGCGACTTTGACACCGAATTCGAGGAGCGGCACGTTGCCCACTCGACTGCGCTGCATGCTGTGGTGAAGCAGCGCGGCGCGTATCTGGTCGGGCCGCTCGCCCGCTACGCCATCAATTTCGATCGTTTTCCGCAGCCGGTGCAGGCGTTGGCCCATGAAGCCGGGCTTGGCCCGGTCTGCCGGAACCCGTTTCGGAGCATCGTGGTGAGGGCGCTCGAACTGGTCTACGCGTGCGATGAGGCGCTGCGACTAATCGCGGCCTATGAGCCGCCAGAGTTCCCCGCTCTGCCGGCCGAGCCGCGCGCGGGCACGGGCTTCGGCTGTACCGAGGCGCCCCGTGGGATCTGCTGGCATCGATATCGCCTCGATGCAGACGGAGCGATCATGGAGGCGCGCATCGTGCCGCCGACCTCGCAGAACCAGCCGAGTATCGAGGCGGACCTGATGGCTGTCGCGACCGCCTCGCTGGATCAACCCGACGACGTGCTGCGGGATCGATGTGAACGCAGCATCCGCAATTACGATCCATGCATCTCGTGTTCCGCTCACTTCCTCAAACTTTCGGTGCAGCGGACATGACCCGAACCGTCGATCAGTGTGGCGCGCCACGCAAGGTGTTGGTGGTCGGCATGGGTAACCCCGATCGAGGCGATGACGGCGTCGGAGCACTCGTCGTGCGCAGCATCGCCGGACGGCTGCCGGCCGATGTATCGCTCGTCGTACGCAGCGGCGATGCGCTGTCGCTGATCGAGGACTGGGCCGGTTTCGATGCGCTGGTGTGCGTGGATGCTGCCGCGCCCGAGGCGACGCCGGGCCGCATCCTCCGGATCGACCTCGCCTCGGAGCAACTGGTGCGGGAGATGTCGTTTGCGTCGAGCCATGCGTTCGGCGTGGCCGAGGCAATCGAACTTGCCCGCACGCTCGGGCTTGCGCCACGCGAGATGGTCGTCTATGCGATTGAAGGCGTCTGTTTCGACCGTGGCGCGCCGGTTACCCCGGAAGTCGCGGCCGCTGTCGATGAAGTGGCCGGGCGTGTGGTGGCCGAGGTGGAGCGGCTTAGGCAACCCCTCAGGAAGACCGTTACGGAGATCGAACCTCATGCATGAATCAGGCATCGTCCGAAACCTGGTGCACCGGCTGGAGATTGCCGCACAGGAGAACCGCGCCTTGCGAGTCAGCGGGGTCGACGTTTGGCTTGGTGCGCTCAGCCAGTTTTCGCCGGAACACTTCCGCGAGCATTTCACCGACGAAGCGTGCGGCACCCTGGCGGAGGGCGCCGCGCTGCATATCGAGGTGTCGCAGGAAGTCCGCCATCCAGATGCACAGGACGTGATGATCACGGGCATCGAGTTCGACGTCCCGGACGGGGAAGGGTGACACGCCATGGATACGACGGGCGTCGATACCGCCGAAGCGGGGACGCGACTCCGGCTGCGGCTGGATGTCACCGGCGCGGTGCAGGGGGTGGGGTTTCGGCCCTTCGTTCATCGGCTTGCCGTCGGCGAGGGGCTGGGCGGCTTTGTACGCAACACGGGCGAGGGCGTGTCGCTCGAAGTCGAAGGCGCCCCACAGGCGCTTGAGCGCTTTCTGGCCAGACTCGACGCGGAAATCGCGCCGCCGGCAGCCATTCATCAGCGGCAAAGCTGCCGGCTTCCAGCCCAGGGGGAGCAAGACTTCGTGATTGCCCCAAGCGCGACCGGCGGCCCACGCTCGGCCATGGTGTTGCCCGATCTTGCCGTCTGTCCGGAGTGCCTTGGCGAACTTTGCGACCCGAACGATCGCCGCTACCTGTATCCGTTTACGACCTGTGTGCACTGCGGACCACGCTACAGTCTGATCGAGGCTGTGCCGTACGATCGCTCACGCACGGCCATGCGACACTTTCCGATGTGCGCGGGCTGTCGCAACGAGTACAGCGAACCGGCGTCGCGGCGTTTTCACGCAGAAACGAATGCCTGCCCCGAGTGTGGGCCCCAACTCGCGCTATGGGATACGGCGGGCGCCGTGCTGGGCGAGCGGCATCAGGCCCTACGGTCTGCGGCCGAAGCCGTGCGCCAGGGCCTGATCGTCGCTCTCAAAGGACTAGGGGGGTTCCAACTGATTGCCGATGCCCGCAGCGACACTGCGGTGCGCCGTCTGCGGGAGCGCAAGACGCGTCCGGCCAAGCCGTTTGCCGTCATGGTTCGGAGCTTGGCCGATGCGTCGATGGTCGCCGAGCTTTCCGAGATCGAGCAACGGCTCCTCTGCTCGGCTGCGGCGCCGATCGTTCTGGTCAAGGCGCGAGCGGATCTGCCTGGGATTGCACGAGGCATAGCGCCGGCCAACCCGTTGCTCGGGATCATGCTGCCCTGCACGCCGCTGCATGCCCTGTTGATGCTTGAGCTTGGCTTTCCCGTTGTGGCCACGAGCGGCAACCGGGGCGGCGAGCCGATCGTGACCGACGAGCGCGAAGCACTCGAACGGCTTGCGGGCATTGCCGATCTCTTCCTCGTGCACGACCGCCCGATCCTGCATCCGGTGGATGATTCCGTAGTACGGGTGATAGCGGGACGCGAGGCGGTGTTGAGGCGCGCGCGGGGCTACGCGCCGCTGTCGCTCGCCCTGCCGTTTTCGGCTGGCGCCGAGCCGGGACTCGCGCTCGGCGCGCACCAGAAGAGCACGATCGCGCTCGCCGTCGATGGACAGATCGTGCTCGGCCCTCATATCGGCGAGCTCGCCGCACCCGCAACGCGTGAGGCCTTTGCGCAGGCCGTCGAGGCTATGACGACGCTATACCACGTGCGCCCCCGGCATGTCGCGTGCGACCTCCATCCGGACTATTACAGCACCCGTTTTGCGGATGCATCAGGACTGCCGGTGCGACGCGTGCCGCATCATCTCGCGCACGTGCTGGCCGGCATGCTCGACAACGATCTCGCGGGCCCTGTGCTCGGTGTTGCATGGGACGGCGCCGGCTATGGTACGGACGGTTCGATCTGCGGCGGTGAGTTCCTGGCCGTCGACGCGACCTGGTACAGACGGGTTGCGCATCTGCTGCCGTTTCGCCTGGCCGGTGGGGAGGCCGCCATGCGCGAGCCGCGCCGTGCCGCGCTCGGCGCCCTCTATGCGACCTTTGGCGATGCCGCATTGGCGATGACGGACCAGAAGCCCGTCGCCGCTTTCGCCGCGCGAGAGCGACAGACGCTCGGCGTCATGCTGCGCCGCGGCGTCAACGCGCCTCTGACATCGAGCGCGGGTCGGCTCTTCGACGCGATTGCTGCGCTGCTCGATCTCGTGCAGGTCGCCAGCTTCGAAGGCGAAGCAGGGATGGCGGTCGAGTTTGCCGCGCAGCGCGCGCTGAGGTCGGTATCTCTGGCGGCGCCGCGCCTGTCGGAAGACGCCAGCGGCCTCGTGCTCGACTGGCGTCCGATGCTGGCCGCCGTCGTGGCCGCGTGCCGCGATGGCGTCCCCACACCTTCAGTGGCGGCGGCGCTTCATGACGCCCTGGCCGAGGCCATCGTCTCCGTCGCCACCCGCGTTGGGCTCGAGCGCGTACTGCTGAGCGGAGGTTGCTTCCAGAATGCGCGACTCGTCGAGCGGGCGGTTGAGCGGCTACGCGAGGCGGGCTTCGATCCGTACTGGCATCGCCGCATTCCGCCGAATGACGGCGGCATTGCCGTAGGCCAGGCCGTTTTCGCAGCCCGGCCGCTGAGCGGGGAGAAGATCTGATGTGTCTCGCCATTCCCGGACAGGTTCTGAGCATCGCAGGCGATGAGCCGCTGTTGCGGCAAGGACGGGTCGCCTTCGCCGGCATCGTCAAAGAGGTCTGCCTCGCCTACGTCCCCGAAGCGCAGCCTGGCGACTATGTGCTCGTCCACGCCGGTTTCGCCATCGCCGTGATCGACGAGGTGCAGGCCCTGAGAACGCTGGCTTACCTGGCCGGATTCGAGCCCGAGGATCTCAGATGAAATACGTCGACGAATTTCGCGACCCGGCCGTGACCCGCCGTTATGCCGACGCGATTGCTCGCATCACGACGCGGCCGTGGACCATCATGGAGATCTGCGGTGGTCAGACCCATTCGATCGTGCGGCACGGCATCGACCAGATGCTGCCTCGCGGCGTGAGTCTTCTGCATGGACCGGGCTGCCCCGTGTGCGTGACGCCCGCCAGCATCATTGACGCCGCGATCGCTATTGCCAGCCGGCCCGACGTAACCTTCTGCTCGTTCGGCGACATGCTGCGGGTGCCGGGTGAAACGGGCAGTCTGCTCGCCGCGAGGGCGCGCGGCGCCGACATCCGCATGGTCTATTCGCCGCTCGATGCGTTGACGATCGCGCGTCACAGACCGGAGCGCGAAGTCGTCTTCTTCGCGATCGGTTTCGAAACCACTGCGCCCGCCACCGCCATAGCTGTGTTGCAGGCGGAGCGCGAGGGGCTCGCGAATTTTTCGTTGCTGGTGTCTCACGTCCTTGTGCCGCCCGCTATCGACGCGCTTTTGAGCGACCCGGCCAACAGCGTGCAAGGTTTCCTGGCCGCCGGCCATGTCTGCACGGTGATGGGATATTGGGAATACGAGCCGATCGCACGCCGCTTCGGCATTCCGATCGTCGTGACCGGCTTCGAACCCGTCGATCTGGTGCAGGGCCTCTACCTGTGCATCCGGCAACTGGAAGAGGGCCGCGCCGAGGTTGAGAACCAGTATCTGCGCACCGTGCAGCGCAACGGCAACCGCCCCGCGCAGGACGTGCTCGGCCGCGTGTTTGCCGTTCAGTCTCAGCGGTGGCGCGGTATCGGCGAAATCGCCCGCAGCGGCTTTGGTCTCGCGCCCGCATACGCGCGCTACGATGCGCTGCAGCGCTTTCCGGATATCGCAGTGCCGCCTGAACGGTGCAGCGAATGCATCAGTGGCGAGGTGCTGCGCGGGTTGAAGAAGCCGGGGGAGTGCCCGGCTTTCGGCACCCGCTGCACACCGGAGCATCCGCTGGGCGCGACCATGGTGTCGTCCGAAGGCGCTTGCGCCGCCTACTATCGCTATCGCAGGCCGCTGTCCGCCGATGCAGCGGGTGCGCTCGGCTGCAAGGGGGGCCTATGAGCGAAACTCCACGCTTCGTCGCGAACTGTCCGCTACCGGCGACGGGCGGCGACACCATTGAACTCGCCCATGGCGGTGGTGGCCTGCTGACCCAGCGGCTCATCGATGGGCTCTTTCGTCCCGCCTTCGCGGGATCGCCGGACGATCTCACGCATGACGGGGCCGTGTTCGATATCGGTGGCGCCCAGCTTGCCTTCACGACCGATTCCTATGTGGTGCAGCCGCTGTTCTTTCCCGGCGGTGACATCGGCTCGCTTGCCGTCAACGGGACGGTGAACGATCTGGCCATGTGCGGCGCCGAACCGCGCTATCTGAGCGTCGGGCTGGTGCTCGAGGAGGGCTTTCCGATCGACGATCTGGGCCGCGTGGTGGTGTCCATGCGCGATGCGGCACGGGCGGCAGGTGTGCGCATCGTGACCGGCGATACGAAGGTGGTCGAGCGCGGCAAGTGCGACGGCCTCTATGTCAACACGTCTGGCGTCGGACTCGTTCTGGCGAGCTCTCCGGTTTCGCCCCGGCAAGTCAGGGCGGGAGATGCCGTGGTGCTGAGCGGCGACATCGGCCGCCATGGCATCGCCATCATGGCAGTACGCGAGGGGCTCGGATTCGAGACCACGATTGCAAGCGACTGCACGCCGCTGGCGGCCTGCGTGCGGGCGCTGATCGACGGCAAAATCGAACTGCATTGCATGCGCGACCTGACGCGCGGCGGGCTCGCGACCGCATTGATCGAAATCGCCTTGGCGGGCAGGGTGGCGATCCGGCTCGATGAAGCGGCCATTCCTGTGTCGGATTCGGTCCGCGGCGCCTGTGAGATCCTGGGCCTCGATCCGCTTTATGTCGCGAACGAAGGGCGGTTTGTCGCGTTGATGGCGCCTGCCTGCGCGGAGCGGGCCGTCGCGATCCTGCGCCGCTTTTTTGGGGACGCGGCCATCATCGGCACCGTCGAAACCTCCGCCCGGGCGGGCACAGTTGAACTGGGGACGATCGGCGGCGTGCGCGCACTCGACATGCTCGCGGGGGAGCAGTTGCCGCGCATATGCTAGTCGCACAGAAGGGGGGGATTGGCGTGCAGGATTGCCAGGCTCTGAATGGAAGTGGCCAGCAATCACAGGAATGCTTAAAACACGTCGACGCAGCCAAAGCCGTGCAAGGTTGAAGCGGACACGCTGATGTTTGAGCCAATCGGCTGCTGTGACGGCGTCGATTTCGCGGCCCGCACCGTTGCTGGAAAACGCGTATCCATGGTTCAACGGAAACTGGCCGAACAACTCGTCGCAGGTGCCGTAACCCCCCGGAAAAAACACAGCGGCTTTCGCACGTTCGAGCAGATGAAGCTTGCGGATCGCGAAGTAGTGAAAGCGGAAACAGAGGTCCGGTGTCAGATAGGGATTCGGCAATTGCTCGCGCGGCAGCGAGATGTTCAGGCCCACGCTTGGCGCGCCGCATTCGTAGGCGCCGCGGTTGGCGGCTTCCATGATGCCCGGACCGCCGCCCGTGATGACAGCGAGATGCCGCGACCGCGCCTGGTTCGCCGGGCGGCCGATCAGCTTCCCCAGTTCACGGGCCACATCGTAATAACCGCTGCGCTCGAGCAGCCTTGCCGCGACCCGCAACGCCTGCTGATTGGCCGGTGTAGCGGGATGCGCCGCCAGCGCGCGCTGTGCGTCTGCCAGACGCCGACGGGCTAGCCGCGGGTCGACGATGCGGGTGCTGCCATAAACGACGATCGTCTCGTCGATACCGAGCCTCTGCAGGCTCTCTTCGGTCTTCCAGTAGTCGAGCTGCAGTCGCACGCCGCACATCTCGGGGCGTTGCAGGAACGACGCGTCTTCGTCGGCCTGCAGGTATGTCGGGCTTTCGAGAAGATGGCGCACGCGTGGTGACAGCGTTCGACCGGCTGCGCGCGTGGGTGCCAGCTTACCGGGCATCGTCACGCGCGGCCATGCGGGCCGTAACGGCTTGCCTGTCGCGCGCTTGACGGCGCGGCCGCGCGCGAGGTTTTGCGCAGGGCGTGACATCAGCTCTGCGCTGGGCCGGAGATCGAACATGCCGCAGCGGCGGCCGCGGACCGGCCGTCGAGCGCAGACCTTTCCGCCAGCTCGACGCTTTGCTGATACACCGGCACCGTGCAAGGCCAACCAAGCGTGTCGGTGATTCGACGGCGCAACGCATCGGCGGCGGCGGGCTCACCGTGCGTAATGAACGTTTGCGCGGGCGCCGGCGATATCGCTGCGAGCCAGTTCAGCGTTTCGCTATAGTCCGCATGCGCGGACAGCGACGAAATCGTCTCGACATGTGCGCGAATTCGCACGTACTCGCCGTGAATCTTTACCGCTGGCTCGTGTGCGGCAATGGCGGCGCCGCGCGTGCCCGCGGCCTGATAGCCGACCAGCGCGATCGTATTCCTGGGGTCCGGCGCATACAGGCGCAAATGATGGAGCACGCGACCGCCGGTGGCCATGCCGCTGCCAGCGATAATGACCATCGGACCATGATGCGCGGCGATCGCTTTGGACTGCTCGACCGAGCGCACCATGACTGCCGCCTTGTCGATCATGGCCGCCTGCGAAGCCGTCAGGCGGTGCTCGCTCAGATGGTGCCGGTACACCTCCGTGACGCCGGTGGCCATCGGGCTGTCCAGATAGACCGGCACGTTTGCCATGCGCCCGGTCTGCTTCAGATGCGCGATGTAATAAAGGATTTCCTGAGCTCGTCCGACCGCAAAGCAGGGCATGACCGCGACGCCGCCGCGCGCGAACGTCCGCTCGAATAGCGCAGCCAACTCCTGCTCGGGATCGGTCGTGGCATGCAGGCGGTCGCCGTAGGTCGACTCGACGACCAGATAGTCCGCGTGCGCGAGCTTCATGGGGGCGCGCATGATCGGATCGTTCGGCCGGCCGAGATCGCCTGAAAAAGCCAGCACCGTATGGCGCCAGCAGAGCACGACGCTGGCCGCGCCCAGGATATGTCCGGCAGGCAGAAAGCGGAAGCACAACTCGTCGTTCAGTGGGGTGGGGACATCGAATTCGCGTGGCACGATGAGCCGCAGCGCGCGCTGTGCGTCGTCGAGCGTGTAAAGCGACAGAGCCGGCTTGTGCTTCGAGAAGCCATGACGGTTCGCGAAGTCGGCTTCCTCTTCCTGTAGACGCGCACTGTCGCGCAGCATGATGTCGCACAGGTCGGCCGTGCCGGGCGTGCAGTAGACGGGGCCGCGATAGCCGCTGCGCGCGAGCACGGGCAGGTAGCCGCTGTGATCGATATGCGCGTGCGTGAGGATCACGGCGTCGAGCGTGTCGACGGGCATGGGCAGCGGGCTCCAGTTGCGCAGGCGCAGGTTTTTCGTACCCTGAAACAGACCGCAATCGATCAGAATCCGCAAGCCGGCGGCTTCGAGCAGATATTTCGAGCCGGTGACGGTTTCCGCGCCACCCAGAAAAGTCAGTTTCATCATGCCCTCGCGCGGAACCCGCCCATGGCGGCGATAAATACCATTGCACTGCATTGGTCCGGCGCAGCTTTGACATGGATCATCGAATGCGGCCGGGCGGTTCGGCTTTCGCTTCACTATCGCATTCGATCGCGCGCCAGAATTCGCATAACTGGGGATGAACAGCGTCGTGCCAGCGTGGGCCCGTGAAAAGATCGTAATGGTCGCACTGGCCGATGGTCGCGCGCCGATGCCATGGCGCGTCCGGCGCATGACCTAGCACGTGCGCGCAATGAGTCTGATCCGCGCCGGTGACGTCGTCGCGGTCTGCCTCGATCGTGCAAAGCGGGACTTGCCCAAGCGCGCCGGTATTCCAGGCCGACCTGACGCGCAGGGTGCGCGACCAGGATGGCAGCCTGCTGGATGAAGCCCGGATAGATCCGGCGTCCGGACGCAGACGTTGAGCGCGCTTTCGGCGAACGCCCTGGCGAGGCGCCGTTGTGTATCGAGCAGGCCGTACCACATAGGTTGCCTCTTCGGATCAGGCATGCTGCCAACGGAACCCTGCCGGCCGCCCGATAACCGCATCGCACGTGCGGCGCGCGAAACGCGGGTTGCCGGCCACCGCTGCGCGCCACGCCGCCTCAATCCGCGAGCGAATTCAGTGTCGTTGCCAGCGCGCCTACGGTTTGAGCCAGGATCGGCAATTCGTCCTCGTTCAATTTCAGTGCGTCGCTCAGCGAGCGATGATTGATCCAACCCCGTACGACGCATCCGAGTCCGGCTGAAGCGCAATACAGCGACACGTTCTGTGCCATCGCGCCCGCCGCGACGGCGGAAAAAATATCGCGCTGCTGAGGCGGCATCGTCAGCAGGCGCGACATGTTGACGACATACACGAGATCGAGCGGTGCGTCGCCGACAAAATCCTGGTATCCCGTCATATTGCGCGCGTCGCTGTCGTGTTTGAGTACGAGCCGATGGTTTGGCGCGTCATAGCGATAGACTCCGTTCGGCAGCACCGCATAAAGGTCGATTTCATTGAAGGCATGGGCCGACGGCGCCGTGCGGCCGCCTGTCGCCGGACGGTTGACGCCGTCCGCCGCCCATAGCAGCGCACCAAGCGTCGCGGGCATCAAGGGTGTGTCGGAAAATTCGCGGGTGCTGGCGCGCAGCGCGAGCGCTTTCATCAGCGGCATGCCGCCGGCCATGTCAGGCCTGGGCAGCGTGATCACGGCAGGCGTTTCGCCGCGGGTACGAGCGGGGGCGCGTCCGGGCGCCGGTTCATAGGACAGCAGTTGCATATCGGTCATGATCGACTCCGTTCAAGGTCAGCGCCGGTGCATGCGCAGGTGAACCGCGCACGCGTTTTCACCATAGCCGCGCTGAACGCCTGTGCTTTGATGCGTGTCAACCGATCCTTCTCGCCGCGTATGAATCGTACGGCGCTCATGGTTGTCCGGCTCTCGTTGATGCAAATCAACCCGTATCGCAGCCGCGTACGTAGTCTCACTGCTGGTATCAGGGATGCCCGACAGTTGTTCACCGTGCGTCCGCAGTGCCCGGCACGCCGACCCGACTCAGTCGCAACCGGTTGAGCGCTGCTGCGCTTCGATGGCGAAGGGACGTGCCCCGCGCCCGCTCTGGCTCGCATGGCGGCTAGCGCCATTGAGCGCGGATTCGGCCATCAGGCGCGGCATTCATACACGATGACCTCGACAAGGATGAACCTGAACGTGAGCGTAGACCATCCGACTGAATTCCCCCATGCGCCGCAAGCCATGAAGCGCTCCGCATCTCGGCCGACTACCCTGGCGGCTGCCAATCAACTGTCCGGGGCGCGGGACGGCCATGGCGCGCCCGTGCCTGCACTTTCGCGCAACGAACTGGACCTGGCCGCGCACGCGGCGGTCGCGGCGCTGACAGGCGGTTTGTCGCCGGCTTCGATAGTCATGGCGGCTCAAGACTGGGCACTGCACATGATGCTCTCGCCTGGTAAGGCACTCGACATGGTCAACCGGTGCGCAATGGCGTATAGCGAGCTGACAGAACACGTACAGGTCGCGCCTACGGCTCATTGGCGCGCCGAGCCGGTGCGCGAAGACCCTCGGTTCTCTGGCGATTCATGGTCGCGGTGGCCTTACTGGCTATATCGGGATGCCTTCCTGCAAGTCCAGCAATGGTGGGAAGCGGCGACCACGGCGATACCGGGCGTCGAACGGCATCATGAGGAACTGGTGCGCTTCCTCGTGCGCCAATGGCTGGACGCATGCTCACCCAGCAACTGCATCGCAACCAATCCCGCGATACAGACGGCGGCGTGGCGAAGCGGCGGACTGAATTTCGTGGTGGGCATGCAGCATTGGCTTGAGGACCTGCGCGAGCTTGCCGGCGCGGCGCAAGACGACCGGGCATCCCCTTCGCATGCGTGGCTGCCCGGAAAAGACGTGGCCATTACCTCCGGCAACGTAGTGTGGCGCAACACCTTGTGCGAGTTGATTCAGTACGCGCCTGCAACAGCCACCGTGGCGCGCGAACCGCTCCTGATCGTCCCGTCCTGGATCATGAAGTACTACATTCTCGATCTTCAGCCGCACAATTCCCTGATTCACTATCTCGTGGACGCTGGCTACACGGTGTACACAATATCGTGGCGCAACCCGCCCGCAGCGTTTCGTGACGTCGGACTCGACGACTACCTGCGCGACGGTTTGTTCGCCGGGCTGGCTCAGGTCCGTCTACGTCACGCACAGCCGGTGCATGCCGTCGGCTATTGCCTTGGGGGCACGCTCCTCGCGATGGCGGCTGCAGCGCTGTTTCGCGATGGAAGAGGGCACGAACTGAAGACGGTGACGCTCCTTGCGGCGCAAACGGACTTTGCTGAGCCGGGCGAACTGGGCCTGTTCATCGATGCGAGTGAACTTGCCGCGCTCGACGCATTGATGTGGCACCAGGGCTATCTGGACGGACGGCAGATGTCGAGCGCTTTCCAGCTGTTGAATGCGCGCGATCTGATCTGGTCGAGGATGATGAGCGAATACCTGCTCGGACGGCGCTCGAAGCCCAACGACCTGATGGCGTGGAACGCCGACACCACGCGCCTGCCTTATCGCATGCACAGCGAGTACCTCACGCGGTTATTCCTGAACAACGATCTTGCCGAGGGACGCTACTGCGTCGATGGCCGGCCTATCGCCTTGTCCGACATCGAAGCGCCGACCTTTGTCGTCGGGACGGAGCGGGACCACGTGTCACCCTGGCGCTCGGTCTACATGCTGCATCTGCTGACGCATAATCCGTTGACTTTCCTGCTGACGGCAGGCGGACATAATGCGGGAATCGTGTCCGAGCCCGGCCATGCGGGCCGTTACTACCGATGTGTAACCCGTCCTCGCGGAGCGCCTTACCGCAGCCGCCGCGATTTTCTCGCCCAGACCACACCTGTCGAGGGGTCGTGGTGGCTCTGCTGGAACCAGTGGCTACGCGAGCAGTCGAGCGGGGAGGTGGCTGCCCGTGCAGTCGACGGCGCCCTCTGCGACGCGCCGGGAACCTATGTCTTCGAAAAATAGGTGAAATTCATATGAATGAGGCCGATAGGCTCGCTAATCCGGGGCTTACATGCGTCTCGATTGCCGTCGGCCGACATGGGGCGACGCGATGAACGACGAGCTGCGATCAGACGCGTCGGTCCGATCCGTTCGGCCGCGCCCTCTTGAGCACCATGAACGCCACGATCGCTTCCCCGAAGGTATCGTCGGGACGGCCGACCACTGCGGCCTCGGCCACCGCGACGCACGCTGACGGGCGCACTGCAACATTTCCCCGGCCGGATGTCGCCGCGCCTGCCGTTACGTGGCGCTGACCACGCAAAGCAACCGATTCTTGATGCGTATCAATTGCAATAGCGCTATCGGGTCGATGATGGATTCGTCGCGACGGCTCGCAAGCCGACACGCGCTCAGACATCGCGTGCGTCAACTGACGAAGGAAGGACATCATGGTCCACGCAGAACCGAGAATCATCGTCGCCGCAGCGGCCATTTTCACAGCGTTGGCCGGGATTGGAGGAACCATTCGTGGGCTGCTCTGTTCGCCAGCCCTGGCTTTATTCGCTGGGGCGCGGTCGCGGTGGTAGTCGGCGTCGCCTGCTTCGTCGCCTTGCTGAACTCTACGCCACGAGACGACGCCTGGCCCGCCGCGTGCCGCTGTCAGAACACTCCGCCCTCGCTTTCGCAGCCCTCATCCGGCCCGCCATGAAAGGCATCCTTCGACTCGCCTTCAAGTTGCTCATCAACGACAGCGCTAAATTCACCGCGCTGCTCGTCGGCATTAGCTTCGCGGTGTTCCTGATGATCGAAATGACTTCGCTGTTCGCCGGCATCCTGGACAAATCGTCGTCGACGGTGATCAACATCGGCGCGAAGATGTGGGTGATGGACCCGGCGGTGCAGACCATCGCGAACAGCATCGGCATGCCGGACTACGTCCTCGACGCGGTACGCAGCACCGACGGCGTCAAATACGCGGTGCCGCTGTATTCGGGCGGCGCGCTGGTCAAGCTGCGCGACGGCACTTATCAGGCCGTCACGGTGATCGGACTCGACGACGCCAGCCTGTTCGGCTGGCCGATCATGAAGCAGGGCAAGATCGAAGACATCTATGCCGAGAACGGCTTCATCGCGATCGACGACGCCGAGTTAGTGAAGCTGAAGAACCCCACGCTCGGTACGGATTTCGAGCTGAATGATCATCGCGGCGTGGTGGTCGGCATCGCGACTGTCGCGAGCAGCGGCCTGTTCGGCACACCCACGCTCTACACCACTTACAAGCGTGCTATCACCTACATCCCCACGACCCGCTACACCACCTCGTACATCCTCGTCGAGCCGAAGTCGCCAGCCGATATCGCGCATATCAAGCAAGTGGTGAAATCGCTCGGCTACGTCGCATACACGAAAGCCGAGTTCATGGCGCGCATCTCGCGCTTCTACAAATATGAAACCGGCCTCGGCACCAACATCATGCTGATGACGGTGATCAGTTTTGTGGTCGGGCTGTCCATCTCCGGGCAGACGTTCTACACGTTCATCCTCGAGAACCTCGAAAAATTCGGGGCGCTGAAGGCCATTGGCGCGAAGCGTCATGAACTGATTGCGATGATCCTGTTTCAGGCGACTTTCACGGCGCTGACCGGTTACGGTCTCGGCATCGGTCTGTGCGTGGCGCTGATCAGCCTTGCGCGGCTGCGCATTCCCGATTACGCGGCGATCATCACCTACGGCAACCTGGCGCTCGCCTTCGGCATGGTGGTGGTAATCGCCGCGCTGTCGAGCTACATGGGCATTCGACGCGTGCTGAGCATCGAGCCGTTCGACATTTTCCGGGGCTGACATGCCGAAATTCGCCATCGACGCGCATGGGGTCACGAAATGCTTCGGCGAGGGCGACGCGCGTACCTGCGCGTTACGCGACGTGTCGGTGCAGGCGAAGTTCGGCGAGATGCTGCTGATCGTCGGCCCGTCGGGCAGTGGCAAGACGACCTTGCTGAGCGTCATCTCCGGCATCCTGCGGCCCGATAGCGGCGACGTCGCGGTCGACGGCGTCGACTTGTGGAAGCAGTCCAACGACGCGATCGCGGATTTCAGGCTCAACCGCATCGGTTTCGTGTTTCAGGACTATCACTTGTTCGCGCGTTTGACGACCGCCGAGAACGTCGCGATTCCGCTGATCCTCAAACGGAAACCATGGGACGCGGCCATCGACGAGGCGCTCAAGTACCTGAAGATCGTCGGCCTCGAAAACCGCGCTCAACTGCCGCCGGTGAAACTGTCCGGGGGCGAGCAGCAGCGTGTGGCGATTGCCCGCGCGATCGTCAGCCAGCCCGACATCCTGATCTTCGATGAACCCACTGCGTCACTCGACGGCGATACCGGCCGCAGCATCATCGAGTTCGTCAAGCATCAGGTGCTCAATGAAAATCGCTGCATCCTGATCGTCACGCACGACAGCCGCATTTTCGATTACGCCGACCGGATTCTGCACATGGAGGACGGTCAACTCAAAGGCATCGATCTGGGAGGCGCCAAATGAAACGCAAGCTTGTCTTCATCCTTGCGTTCCTGGGCTTCGTCGCGGGGCTGCTGGCGGCATATGTGTACGGTATACAGCAACCGCCCCAGCCTCCCGTATTCACACCCGCGTCTAACCCTTATGCGCGCGGCCTGTACGCTGAAGGCATCGTCGAGAGCGATCAGCCTGCGGGCGAGAACGTCAACATCTATCCAAACGTGACAGGCACCGTGATGAGCGTGGCAGCTCAGGAGGGGGCGGCGGTGAAAGCGGGAGAAGTGCTGCTGACGATCGACGACTCCGTGCAACGCGCCACCGCCGCACAACTTGCGGCCCAGGCGGAAGCCGCCGCGGCGATGCTCGACGAACTGAAATCGCAGCCGCGCAAGGAAACGCTCGAGGTGGCGAGCGCTCAGGTCGGCGCGGCGGCCGCCAGCCTCAAGATGGCGCAGGACCAGTTCGACAAGCAGCAGCACGCGTTCGCCATTGAACCGAAAGCGGTCAGCAAGGACACGCTGGACAACGCGGCTAACGCGCTAAAAGTTGCGCGGGCCAATCTGGATGTCGTCACGCGGCAGTATCGGCTCACCCAGGCGGGCGCCTGGATTTACGACATTCGCAGCCAGCAGAAGCAGGTCGACGCGCTGCGCAAGGCGGCCGCTTCCGCGGACGCGCTGGTCGCCCAGTACACGATTCGCGCACCCAGCGACGGCGTGCTGCTGTCGGTGAATGCGGCCGCCGGCTCGTACGTTTCCCCTCAAGGGGTCTATCAACCCTACACGCAAGGGCAGGCGCCGGTACTCGTGATCGGTGCGCCCAACGGTCAATTGGCCGTGCGCTGTTACGTCGACGAAATCCTGATTGACCGCATGCCGGATCCGCACGCGTTGAAGGCGCGCATGTCCGTGCGCGGCACACACATTGAAGCGCCTTTGGAGTTCGTCCGCATTCAGCCTTATGTAACGCCGAAGGTTCAGCTAACGGACCAGCGGGCGGAACGCGTCGACGTGCGCGTGCTGCCGGTCATCTTCCGGGTCGCGCTCCCCAAAGGCGCGCATCTTTATCCAGGGCAGCTAGTCGATGTCTACATTGCCGCCGGATGACGCGCGCCACGCGCGCTGGCTCGACGCGTTGCGCCGTCGTGCGACACGCGCCGGTGCGCTGTTGCTGGCGCTGCTGCTCAATGCCTGCAGCGTGGGCCCTGATTTCTCACGGCCGCCGCCGCCGAAAGTCAATCAGTTCGTGCAAGGCGACGTGCTTCGCACACCACTCCTGGCGGCAGGCAGTGAGCAGACCTTTTCCGCGCAAGCGGAGGTGCCGACCGACTGGTGGACGCGCTTCGGTTCAATGGCCATCGACAGCGCAGTCGACGAAGCGCTGACCGGCAACGCAACGGTTGAAGGCGCGCAGGCTGCGCTGCGCCAGAGCAAAGACGAGATGCGCGCGGGCGCCGGCGTGTTTTTCCCGCAGGTGGACGCGGGTTTCAGTGCGTCGCGGCAGAAATATTCGCCGTTGCGGATCGGCGCGAACGAGCCGTCGACGCTTTTCAACCTGTTCACCCTGTCGGCTAGCGTGAGCTATGCGCTCGACATCTGGGGCGGTCAACGTCGCATGGTGGAAGCATTGCAGGCGCGCGCCGACGCGCAGCGTTACGCGGTTCTGGCCACCTATCTGACGCTGACCGTCAACGTCGTCAACGCAATGATCGCGCGTGCCGCCTATCACGATGAAATCACGGCGACGCTTGAAATGACCGATCTGCTGCGCGAACAGATCCGCATCACGCGAGCGCAGGTCGACGCCGGTGCGAGCGCCTATACGGCGGTCGTGACGCTGGAAAACGAACAGGCCACGCTCGAAGCGTCGCTGCCCGCGCTCGAACAGAAGCGCGCGCAGGCCGAGGATCTGCTGGCGTCGCTGTCGGGCATGCTGCCGGCCGACTGGGATGCGCCTGATCTGTCGCTCGGCGACATTACGCTGCCGGCGACCTTGCCCGAGACCGTGCCGGCTTCGCTGGTGCGGCGCCGCCCGGACATCCTGCAAGCGGAAGCGGCGCTGCACGTGGCGAGCGCCAATGTCGGCGTCGCCACTGCCAACCTGCTGCCGGGCATTACGCTGTCGGCGTCCGGCGGGTACGACAATACGTCGATGAGTACGCTGCTGCACCGCTCCGGCCAGATCTGGACACTCGCGGCCGATGTGACAGCGCCCATCTTTCACGGCGGCACGCTCTGGTTCGAGCGCCGCGCCGCATTCGATGCCTATGCGCAGACGCGTGCGTCATACCGGCAGGTGGTGCTGAGCGCCTTCGCGCAGGTGGCCGACACATTGCGGGCGCTCGAAAACGACGCGCATGCGCTTGACGCGCAAACCCGCGCACGGGACGCCGCCGCGGAAGCGCTCCGGCTCGTCAAAGCCGAGTACGTCGCCGGCACCGTGGGCTATGTGCAGATACTGATCGCGGACAGCCAGTTTCATCAGGCGCGCATTGCGTGGCTACAGGGCGTGGCGCAACGGCTGCAGGATACGGTCGCGTTATATGCGGCGCTGGGTGGGGGATGGCAGAGCGGGCAATGACCGGGCAAGTTTTTGAGTGAGAGTTCGCGGGCATCGCGCCGGGAGGGCGATGCGTGGAGGGCGCGGGATCGAGGCCCGCGCAGCGTGCGCCTCAGACGTTGCGCGCCTTAGGTGCGGAAGCCGTCGACGCCGGCGCGTCACCCGGCTGGTTCCGCTCGCAACGTTCGAGCCGCAACGCGCCCCAGCCGAGCGGAGCGAACACGCGACCGCCAGCAAGCTCGACCTGCTCGACAAACGATTCGAGCGTCACGCCAGCCATGATGTGAATCGGCGCGTTGCTGATGAGATCCTGCGTGCGCAGCCACGGAGCGTCGCCCCGATTGATCTCGATGACGCTGCGCTTCTTGCCGTCGTAGCCCGCATCGGGCGGATACAAGGGACCGTCGAAGGCGACCGTCAGAATCTGCTGCGGCATGTCATCGTAGGGGACGCCGGCATGTTGTTCATACGGCACCTGTTCCCAGCCGTCGCCCCATTGCTGATCGAGTGGCACACGCGTGAAATAGGCCCACGGGGCGCGCACGAAACAGAGTCCATACGCGTGCCGTACGCCGTCCAGATCCGCGGTCAATCCCATGAGCGCACCTCGTTGTCGTGACGGTTCAAATAAGGTTCAGGCAGTGTCGTCATCCGCGAAAATGCCATTTTCAGGCTCCGCGCCCTCGTGGTCGACACATTGAATGTGCCAGTGGCCGCTCATCAGCGTCCTGCCTGCGTTGGCGCACCATTGCGCACGCCCGGCCTCACCTTCGAACGGGCCGCCGGACACGTTCAGATCAAGCCCCTCAAGCACACAGCAGGGCACCGAATCGTGCGGGCCGCACACGAGTGTATTGCCGCAGTCGACTTGCAGCGTGCCCCATTCGGGCAGTTCGAGGCCCAGGTGCCCCTCGCGCGACCATTGACGCGTTTCATTGTCGAGCCACAGGATGGCGAATGCCATCGGATTGACACGGTCGAATGTGTCGAGGTGGATGGTCAGGCGCATGACTTTCTCCACGAGTACCAAATGCGTTCGCAGTAAGCGGCTAGAGTCGGTTCATTGCGGTTCATTGACTGAGGACCCATTGGATCAGCGTGTGGGCGTCTTCGGGCGTAAGCGGTCCACCGCGATCTGGCGGCAGCGGCATGGCCATGTCGCCCCAATGCGCCTTGCCGCCGACCCGTAGTTTGTGTTCGAGCATCACCTGCGCATTCGGCTCGTTGCGATAACGTTCCGCGATCTGCTGGAACGAAGGGGCGAGAAACGGCGCGTCGCGGGTATGGCAGAACATGCAATGCTGTTGATCGACGAGGGCGGTCGGCTCGGACTGCGCGAACGCCGCGCCGCTTGCTGTCAGCAGGAGCCCGACTACATGCGCGGCCAGGTACGGCGGAAACATGGCTTTCACGAGACACACTCCACGAAAGGTTGCAGGCTCAGTCTACGTTTGACGACGCGGTTGCAATTGACTCACGTCAAGCCGACGTTTGCCCGCGCTCCATCGCGCGTTTGCGTGAGTCATCAGGCGTCGCCGGCGCCAGCGGATAAATCAAAGTGGCCCACCGTTTGAGCGAGCACCGGAACGCTGTCGCGCGGCAGGCGCATTTCGATACTCAGCGCACTGCGGTTGAGCCAGCCGCGCGCCGCGACAGCGAGTCCTGCGGCCGCGCAGAAGAGATAGACGTTCTGCACCATCGCGCCGGCGCTCGCCGACGCAAAAGGTTTGCGCTGCGACGGTGCGATGTCGTGCATGCGTGCAAGATCGGCGACGTACACCAGAATCGTGTCGTCCAGCAAGTCGGCAGCGAAGCGGCGCGTTAGATGTTTCATGAACACGTCGTCCTCGTGCAAGCCGGAACTGCAAACGGCACCCCGTCATCGTGTACCACCGCGGCATTTAATGATTGACTCAAATCAACCGGCTTTCGCGAACATGGGGCTGTTCGAGGCCTGCCGTCAGGTGATGTCACCCGCTTGATCCGAGTCAGCCAGGATCGCCACCAAAAAATTGGCGACGTTTCAAGCGCGGCTATTCTGAACACATCAGAGCGCCGAGCGTGGCCGCACTCTGGTTATCCGCGCCGCTTCCGTCGGCTTTGTTCAAGCCACGTACTTTCACTCTCACAGGCACCGGCCATGCATATCCATTTCCCGCAGGAACGTCCCGAGTACTGCGCGCGCGATCTCGTCGTCGCCTTTCCGGCGGAGGTCGACGGTGAGCGCGTGCAGTGCGCCATTACCGCGGAGGCGCTGGAAGACCACTTCGGCGCGCCGTCGTTGCGTGAAGACGATCTGATCGAAGCGTTCGATACACACCGGCTGCCCATCGAGGCCGCCGCGCGAAATTTGCTGAAAGAAGTGGGCGCGAAGCCGGTCATGATGCACAGCGGCTACTTTCGCTTCCGCGATTGAAGCCGCGCGGCCGGGCCGCTGATCGGCCCTTTGACTGCGCCGCGCTACGACACCACTTCGGCAAGTGGGCGCCGCGGCGAATGCGGCACGGCGCCGCCACGGCCAACCCGGATCAGCAGTTGCGGAACGGCGTCCAGATTGAGCGCGGCGCGCAGGCGCTCGCGCAGCGAAGCCACTTCGATCGGTTGATTCAGGTAGGAAGCCGTCATGCCTTCGGAGGCGGCGGTGAGCAGCACCCGTTCGAGCGCCTGCCCGGCCGCGAGCCATGCGGCCGCGTCGTCCGTGCCGGTGCCGATGCACAGCAGCAATGGCGAGCCGGCGACGAGTGTCTGATGCGCTGCGGCGGGCTTGACTCCGATCAAACGGCGGCGAGCGTGCGCGGCTAGACGCGGGCGAGACCTTCCCTGTCGAGAATCCTGATCTGCTTGCCGTGGGTATCGAGCAGGCCGTCCTTCTGAAACTTCGACAGCATACGGCTGACGGTTTCGAGTTTCATCCCGAGGTAGCTGCCGATCTCTTCCCGCGTCATGCGCAGATGAAATTCCGCCTGCGAATAACCGCGCGACTTGAGCTTGCCCGACAGGTTCAGCAGGAACGTCGCGACCCGCTGGTCCGCGGACATCGTGCCGAGCAGCATCATCAGCGTCGCCTCGCGCACGATCTCGCCGCCCATCAGCCTGTGCACATGCTGCTGCAATGCCTTGACGTCGCGGCACATGGCTTCGAGCAAATGGAACGGGATGATGCAGACCTTGCTGTCCTCGATGGCGAGCCCATCGCAGCTATGCTTGCCTGAACCGATGCCGTCGAGACCCAGCACATCGCCCGCAAGATGAAACCCGGTGACCTGTTCACGGCCGTCGCGATGCATCACGACGGTCTTGAACGAGCCCGCGCGAACTGCGTAGATGCTCTGGAACGAATCGCCTGCGCGAAACAGGGATTCGCCATTTTTGATCGTGCGCGAAGGGCAGATCAGCGCGTCGACCCGTTCGGTCTCTGTCGCCGTCAGACCTTCCGGCAAGCAGGAAGCACGCATCGCGCAACTCGGGCAGTTGGCGCCGCCGTGCTTCGGCCGGGCCGGTGCGAATCCGGGATCTTTCAGCGCGTGCAGCGGAATCTGCGCGATGGTCCGGGTCTGGGAATATTCGGCAACGTCAGACATGATGGGCTCCGAGATGGTAGAGGCCGCGCGCGCAATGCTGGTGGGCAATTCGCTCGATGGTGTTGCATGCAAGATCGAATTCACTGGTCTTGTCGAAGAAGTACTGCGCGCCGTTGGCGACGCACGCCTGCCTGAACCACGTGCCCGAATGATTCGTGATCACGGTGGACATGCTCTGCGCGAGGTTGCGCAGCAGGTCGATGCCGCTGCCGCCGCTCAGATGTAAATCCATCACCACGACGTCGGCTGCCGTCGCGCCGATGGCATCCAGTGCGGCACCGGGTTCCTCGGCTTCACCGACGATCTCGACGCCTTCGATCTGACCGAAACGCGCGGCGATCCGTTTCCTGATCGAAATCGCGTCGTCCACGAGGAACACGCGTACGGCTGGCTGTAACGGGCTTGAGTCCATGGCTCGAAGTATCGGCCGCGTCATCTCAAAATAAAATCAGCGGGGAACGAGCTTCGGGTAGGCGAGCGGGAAGTGTTGTAGGGAATTTCCTACGTGCGCTCTGTGACGGCAACGCCGCCGCGCGAGCAGCCACGGATGTGACGGGGGTAACGACGGAGCGGCCCCAGTGACAGCGGCGCCGTGACCGCGCTAGATTTCGTCGTCGTCCTCGAGCAGCTTGTGGCGCAGCGCATAGCGCACCAGCGCGGCTTCGTGCGGCATCTGCATTTTCTCGAGGATGCGGGTTTTATAGGTGCTTACCGTCTTGCTGCTGACACACAATTCGGTGGCAATTTCCGTGAGTGTCTGTCCCGCGGCGATGCGCCGGAAAACGTCGAATTCGCGATCCGACAGGCGCTGGTGGGGCAGTGTGTCGGCGGGCTCGTTCAGGCTTTGCGCGAAGCGCTCGGCCATCGCGAGACTGACATAGACGCCACCCGAGGCGACCTTGCTCACCGCCGAGACCAGTTCCGCGCTCGCGCTCTCCTTGGTGAGATAGCCCGATGCACCGGCTTTGAAAGCACGCACGGCGTACTGTTGCTCCGCATGCATGGTGAGTACGAGAATGCGCAGCGCTGGCATCTCGTCCTTGATCTGCTTGATCAACTCGACGCCGTTGCGCCCCGGCATCGACAGATCCAGCACCAGCACATCGGCCGGGTGCGAGCGAACCAGAGCAATCGTACTGACGCTGTCGCTGGCTTCTGCGGCCACTTCGAAGCCGTTTGTGTTTTGCAAAATATGTCGCAGGCCATCGCGCACGAGCGCGTGATCGTCGGCTATCAGCACGCGAATCATGTTAGCGTCTCCTGCTGTTGCACGGCCACGGCCGGGAACGTGACGGTCAGTGAAAAGCCCTTGCCGCTGGACGTATGTATTTCGACGGTGCCGCCTAGCATATGCGCACGTTCGCGGATCCCGAGCAGCCCGAACGATTTTTCGGCGCGCGCGTCTGAACGGCCCGCACCATGACCGTTGTCCGCCACTCGCACAATGCAGGCGTGCTCTTCGCGGCGCACCGTCAGCATGACGACCGTGGCTTCCGCGTGGCGGGCGACGTTGGTGAGCGCCTCCTGCACGATGCGGAATAGTGTGGTTGCGCCTGCCGGCGTAAAGGGTGTGTCGCCGACTTCGATGTCACGTTTCACCTCGATGTCGTAGCGGTTCGTAAAGTCGTTGGCGAGCCATTCGATGGCCGGGATCAGGCCGAGATCGTCGAGCATGACCGGGCGCAGGTCGGCCGCGATCCGGCGCACCGACGCGACCGTCGCGTCGATCAGCCGTCGCATGTCGCTGAGTTGCCGCAGAATCCCGGACTCGGCGGTGGCTTCGACCATTTTCAGTGCGGTCAACTGCTGGCCGAGGTCGTCGTGCAATTCGCGGGCAATACGGGTTTTTTCGTCCTCGCGAATCATCTGCAGATTGGCCGACAGTTCGCGCAATTCCTCGCGCGATTTGCGCTGCGCGTTCTCGGCTTTGACCCGTTCCGTGATGTCGCGCAGCATGACGGTGTACAGCTTGCTGTCACCGTCGGCCACCTGGGAAATCGACGCTTCGATCGGAAATTCTTCGCCGTTGCTGCGCAGCCCGAATAGCACGCGCTGCTGTTTGCCCATCTGGCGGTCGGACACGCCCGTGACGCCGAACTGGTCGACATGCCGCTCGTGCGCCGCGCGAAAACGTTCCGGAATGAAGCGCGACAGCGAAGCGCCGAGCGCGTCCGCCGCGCTGCAGCCGAATACCTGTTCGGCCATCGGGTTGAAGATGACAATCTTCTGTCGTTCATCGACGGTGATGATGGCTTCCATCGACGAGCGGATGATCGCCATCATGCGTGCCTCGTTGACGCTCGACTGGCTTCGCGCTTCGCTAGTCAAGTTCGAGACGCCGCGTGCGCGGGCAAGCAGAAAGACCACGACGGCGAACAGACAGGCAGCGGCGATGCATGCCGTCAGCAAGCTGTTTTCCCGGAGCGGGGCTTCGCGCGGCGACCATTCCGCCAGCCAGCGCCAGATGCCGAGCGCCAGTGTGAGCCCGACGACGAAGGCCAGCGCGCCGACGAACACAGGGTGTCGTACATAGGTCGCGACTCGCGACCGCGAGGACGGCCCGGGCGCGAAGGGCGTTTTATCGCGAAGGGGCATGCGCGCCTCGATGGATAACGGATAACTCACGACGCCGGCCGACGGCAGGCGCCCGTTGGATCACGAATGCCACGATATTTTTCAACTCGTGGCGTTTCAGCCTTTGCGATGGGCGACAGACCATGCTGCGCTGTTTATTTTGCGCGATCCGCACGGATCATGCCAGTAGCTGCGGTTGATGACGCATTCGTTGGGGATGCGTCAAAGTTCAGGAGCATGTCATGTACAAGCGGATTCTCGTGGCAATCGACGGCAGTCAAGCCGCCCAACTCGCGCTTCAGGAAGCGCTGACCATCGCGGAGACGGCACAGTCGACCGTGACAGCGGTATTCGTCGCCGAACATGCTGCGCAAATGGTCGACGTCGGCATCGGCCTGATCGATCAGCAGAGCCGCTCGACGGTGTCGGCCGAGGCCGCGATGGCGACGCTGGAAGATGCTAGCGCGCTATTCGAGCAGCGTGGGGTGCGTGGCTTGACGCGAGTTGTCGACGCGTACGGCGAGGACATCGCGGGGGTGCTCTGCCGTATCGCCGGCGAATGCGAAGCCGATCTCGTCGTGATGGGCACGCATGGACGGCACGGGATAGGACGCTTGCTGGTGGGCAGTGTGGCTGAAGCCGTCTTGCGGCGCACCGAGGTGCCGGTCCTGCTGGTCCGGCGCGAACGGGATCTGGACGAGATACCCTCGGGCCTGTGACGGCTTGAAGTACAACCTTGGCCTGTGGATCGCGGACAAAAGAGGCGCCCCGACGAGCGGGCGCCTTGAAAGTTTCGTGAGGGGCTATCGCCGCGTAATGCCTAAAAACCCGTACATCGCGAATCCGTTTCGAATCAGTGCGACATCAGCACCGGCACGGTCATCGACTGCAGCATGGTTCGCGTGACGCCGCCGAGCAACCTTTCCTGAACGCGCGCATGCCCGTACGCGCCCATCACCAGTAGATCGATATGACGGTCGGCAAGCATGTTCAGCAGCAGCGCGCCGGTCGATACACCGTCCACTCCGGGCGTCCCGGCGAATCCCGCCTCGATGCCGTGCCGCGCGAGCCAGGCGGCGACGTCGATGCCGGCCGGTTCACCGCTCTGCGAATGGCGCTGCACCGTCATCACGGTGACGAATTTCGCTTTCTTTAGCACCGGCAGTGCATCGGCCACGGATCGCGCGCTTTCGCGGCTGCCGTCCCACGCAATCAACACGTTTTGCCCGAACGACCGGACGGCTCCGGCGTAAGGCAGTACGATGGCCGGGCGGCCCGCACTCATGACCACGTCCTCCACAAAATGGCGGGCGATATAGGACGAAGGCTCCTTCGGATCGGACTGACCGAGAATCAGAAGGTCCGCGTGGCGAGCGTGCAAAGCCGCTGTTTCGACCGCATCACCGGCTGGCGCGCGCCATTCAACGCTCAGGCCGGCGCGCTCGCCGGCCGCCAGGAAGCGTGCCTGGGCGTCCTTCAGATTGGCGTCGCGTTGCGCTTCCTGCGCAGCCACCCAGGCGCCTTCTCCATCCAAAAAGATCGGTCGCGCGAGTTCCTGGCACACCACGTACAAGCCGATCAGATGCGCTTCGTACCGGCGGGCCAGGTCGAGCGCGAATTCGGTGCGCGCGGCGCTATACGGACTGTCGTCCAGATGCACGAGCAGGGTTTTGCAGTTCATGATTGCTCCTTGGCAGCTTCGGCCGTTGGCAATTGTTCGCCTGTAGCCGGGTTCATGCAGTGCGCGGAGATCAGAAGCACCGGGCACTGCGCGATGCGCAGAAAGCGTTCGGCGACGCTGCCGAGCACCATCCGCCGGAAACCTCGGCGCCCATGGGTGCCTATCACCACCACGTCGGCCTTGAACTCGGCAGCGGCGCGCTGGATGCATTGCGCGACGTCGTCGGCGACCGGATCCGCCTCGACGATGCGCGGTGAGCCCGCCACGCCGGCGCGGCGCATGCGCGCGGCGTCGTCGTCGATCACATGCGCGCCTTCTTCGAGAAGCGCGTCGCGGACGTAAGAGGGATCGTAAGAGGGCACGTCATACGTCATGAGCGGGACGTTCACGACATACAACGGCTGCAATTGCGCGCCGGCTTCGTGTGCAAGTTGCAAGGCGGCGTCGAGCGCATGACTCGACGTTTCACTGCCGTCGACCGCCACCAGAATCTGCTTGTACATGGCGAACTCCCCTTAAGGAGGCGGCTTAGGGCCGCGCCTGCAGAGCGCCTGCGATTGTCAGTGCGACATCAGCACCGGCACGGTCATCGACTGCAGCACCGTGCGGGTTGCGCCGCCCATCACCAGTTCCTGCCAGCGGGCATGGCCGTAGGCTCCCATCACGAGGAGGTCCGCACCGAGCCCGGCTGCTTCCGATAACAGGGTGTCGCCAACCGACGCGGCCGGACCGGCTTCGACGTCCTTGACTTCGACCTTGATGCCGTGCCGCGCAATCACCGCTGCGATGTCGGCGCCCGGAATACGGGAGCCCGTTTCCCTGCGAGCGCCGTTGACCGCGACGATCGTGGTGAGCCGCGCTGTGCGCATGAACGGCAGCGCGTCATGCACGGCACGGGTGGCTTCGCGGCTGCCGTCCCAGCCGACCATCACATGGCCGCCGGGGGAAGTGACGCTGCTGGCGTTCGGCACCAGCAGCACCGGCCGGCCCGCGGACATGACCAGGTTTTCGGGGAAATAGTTGCCGACGTACGACTCCGGATCATCCGGATCGTCCTGGCCGGCGATGATCAGATCCGCGCAACGTCCCCGGTGCGGCACCGCGAGACTGGCTGACTGAGCGACGGCGACCCACTCGCCCGCCACCCCGGCCCGGCTCAGCTCCGCATGGAAGAGGCGTTCGAGCGCGCCGCGCCGCTCGGCGCGCAACTGCTCATGCGTCGCGTAGTAGCTGATGGTGCCGGCCATCACGTACAGCGAGCGCGGATCGGGACTGAACAGGGCGAATACGCCGGTCAGATGGGCACCGAAGTGCTTCGCGAGGCGCAGCGCGATTTCGAGCCGCGGATGCGCGCGCCGGCTCGTATCCAGATGAACGACGATGGTTTTGTAGCTCATTGCAAAGCTCCCGGAAAGTGAATGGGCGGCGCCCGACCATGTGAACTGAGTCTATGAGCCGATGGCGCTGCGGCGTTGATTCAGATCAACCGTGCGACTGGTGGGGCGAGGACAGTGGAACCTGAAGACGACGGGGCGCGCCGGTCCCCAAACGCCCCGTTCACGGGCGCCCCGAGCCTGCCAGCGCACGTTCCGCCGTCAGCTTGGCGAGTGCGGCGGATGCGAGCCTTACGCGCACGCTGTCGGCACGGCTCGTGACGATGATCGGCAGCCGCGCGCCGAGCACGAGACCAGCCGCGTCGGCGCCGGCGAAGTACATGAGCTGTTTGGCGAGCAGGTTGCCGGCTTCCAGATCTGGCGCCAGCAGGATGTCCGCCTGACCGGCCACGGGCGAATCGATCTGCTTGATTTTCGCGGCCGCCAGGCTGATTGCATTGTCGAAGGCGAGCGGGCCGTCCACCAGCGCGCCCGTGATCTGACCGCGCGCGGCCATGACGGTCAGCGCGGCGGCGTCGAGCGTGGTCGGCATGCGCGAGTTGACCGTTTCGATCGCGCCGAGGACCGCGACCCGCGGGAGTTCGACACCCAGCAGGTGCAACAGGTCGATGGCGTTCTGGCAGATATCGCGCTTATGGTCGAGCGATGGCGTGATATTGACCACGGCGTCGGTGACCACCAGCGGCTTCGAATAGGCCGGCACGTCCATCGCATAGACATGGCTGATGCGCCGCGAAGTGCGTAAGCCGGATGTCCGCGCGACGACCGCGCCGAGCAGTTCGTCCGTGTGCAGACTGCCTTTCATCAACGCGGCGACCCGACCGGCCGCGCCCATTTCCACGGCACGCGCAGCCGCCGCATGACTGTGCTCGACCGCTTCGATCGGCACACCCGCGAGGCTGAGATTGGCGGCCTCGGCAGCGGCGCGGATTTTGGCTTCGGGGCCGATCAGCACCGGTTCGATCAGGCCTTCGTCGCGCGCTTCGATCGCTGCCAGGATGGCTTCTTCCGAGCAGGGATGAACGATCGCCGTGCGCAATGCGGGACGCACGCGCGCCTGCCGCATAAACGCGTCGTAGCGGTCGTGACGTCGCAAGGCGACTTCGGCATTCGCGGTGCACGGCCACACTACCGGCATCGACGGTGCAACGACCGTTGCCGTGCCGAGCAGCACGCTGTCGCCCCTCTGGTTCGTGCAGCAGATGTCGAGCAGGACGATGCGTCCGTCACTGCGCTTTTCCTTCACCTTGACCATCGCGGTGATGCTGTCCCCCGCTGAGACAGGATGACGGAACTGCAGGGTCTGGACGAGGCAGATCGTGCCGGGGCCAGGCAGCCGCTTGCCGAGCAGCGCGGAAATCAGCGCGGCGGTCCACATGCCGTGTACGACTCCATGGCCGGACAGCGCGCCCGCGGCGATCGCCGCATCTTCATGCGCGGGATCGAGATCGCCCGATACGGCCGCAAACAGATCGATATCGTTCTGCAGGGCCACGCGTACGAGCGACGCCGACTCGCCGATTTCGATTTCGTCGAAAGTGCGGTTGCGCAAAAGGTTGTCGTTCACGATGGCTCCGACACGACACGATGCCGTGTGACTTTCAGGTACGTCGATTAAGTCATGCCGAGGCTCCGGTGAGTTGATCTGCATCATCTGTTTCGGAGACGCGGCTGCTGGCGTCCTGCATTCCGTCAGACCGGCGCACGCTGACCGACGGTGTCGCACAGCGCTTCGGCGAAGCGTTTGAACGCATGCAGCGAGCCCGCGATGCTCTGGTATTTTTCGCGGCCGATCTGTCCGTCGAGCGTAATCAGCAGCCCCGACTCGCGCGCGAGCGCGAGGATGGCATCGAATTCAGGGATCGCGTTGCGCGCGTCCTGTGATGGTTCCGCCGATGTCGCGGCGCGGGCGAAAAAGGCTGTGTTCGACATGGCCGGTCTCCTTACGGGTCTACCTCGGCACGCGCACCGGGCGCATCGCGAGGGCAATCGATTCGGGCTGTCACGAATCCAGTATGGGTCGGCACCCGGCCGGTGCAAATCAGGTGGCACCGAGCTTCAGGTAGGACGTTCTGCATGCTTGTCAGGTTTTTCCTACGCAACGATCCGCCGGTCATGACGGCCAGGTTCATCGCTTGATATGGATCATGAGAATTCGCTTCAACCGCGCCTATGCTCGTGGCATGCGCTGCGAATCCAGCATGTGAATGCACAACCGCGAGTGATATGGAGGCTGAAATGTCCGCAGCGAAAGTCCTTGTCGTCTATTTCTCACGCACCGGGACCACGCGTCTACTCGCGTCGGCGATTGCCGGAATGCTGGCCGCCGATCTCGAAGAGATCTGTGATTGCAGCGATCGCGCAGGGCCGGGCGGCTATCTGCGCTCGCTGATCGATGCAATCCGCAAGCGGCCCACGGAAATCGTTCCGGCCGGCTTGAGCGTGTCGGCCTATGACCTCGTCGTGATTGGTTCGCCGGTATGGGCCGGTTCCGTGTCGGCCCCGGTGCGTTCGTATCTCATCGAGAACCGGGCGCGACTGCCTCAGGTTGCATTCTTCTGCAGCTTCGGCGGACACGGTGCCGACGCGGCGCTTCGCGAGATGGGCGAACTGGCCGGGAAGCCGGCCGTTGCCGAATGCAAGGTCACCGCGGCCGCGGCGCACCAGGGCGCGCAGGCCGCGCTGGCTGCGTTCGTCGGTGGGCTCAAACGGCACCTGGCGCGGGCCGGCGAATTCGAATGGATGTGTTGAGTCGCATGGGGAGCGGGCGAACATGAACTGGCGGCTCTTTCCGATACTCGCCGTCGCGGGACTTGCGGCGTGCAGTTCCGAGGCACGCATTGCCGCATTGCGCGACAGTGAGATTCAACTGCAGCAGGCCCGCACAGAGGCGTGGGTGAACTGCTCCGCTGGCGCCGACTGCGATCGCCTTTGGACATTGACGAAAAAATACGCCGCGCAGCGCTCGGTGACGCCGATTCGCCGTGCCGACGACACAGCGATCGAAACCACCGAGCCGCATATGTTCGGCGCCGTCTATGTCTGGGCAACCAGGACCACCGATGACGCAGGCGCCTCGACCATCAGGCTCAAAGGCATGTGCCGTGGCATGTATCGCACCGACGGTAACCCCGGTTGGCTGTACAAGAGCTGCGCCCGGCAGATTCGCGCGGTCGAAACCGATTTTCGCGCGTACCTCGGCGCCGCGTCGTAGTTCTTCAGCTGATCGCACGTTCACTGTGACCGTGTCGCGGCGTGCTTTTTTCCTGCTTTTCTCTTATTCGGGAATAAACATCAGCAGCGCGGCCACGCCCATCACCAGGGTGGCGATCGAGCCGAGCACGATCAGCGGTTTGCTGGCCGTGAACGCGCCCATCACCGATTTCCTCGACACGAGAATCATGACGACCACCAGTAACGGCACCGCCACCACGCCGTTGATGACCGCGCTCCAGAACAGCGCCTTCATCGGACTGATCGGCGAATACTGGATCGCGAGCGCCGCCAGCACGCTGACGGCGATGATCGCGTAGAAGCCGCGCGCGTCGCGCACCTTGCGCTCGAGCCCCTCATGCCAGCCCATCGCTTCGGATAGTGCATACGCGCCTGAACCCGCCAGCACCGGCACGCCGATCAGGCCGACGCCGAGAATGCCCGCCGCGAACAGGATGTAAGCGAAGTCGCCGGCGAGCGGGCGCAACGCGCTCGCCGCCTGCGCCGCTGTGGTGATATCGGTCACGCCGGCCGCGTGCAGCGTGACGGCGGTCGCCAGCATGATGAAAAAGGCGGTGAGGTCGGAATAGAACATGCCGGACCATGTGTCCCAGCGGATCCGCTCAAGCTCCCGGGGCGCCGCGCCGGCATCCAGGATGAGCGCGACACCGCCGCGATGAGCGTGCATGTCTTCCACTTCTTCGGATGCCTGCCAGAAAAAGAGGTAGGGGCTGATGGTGGTGCCGAACACGCCGACGACCATCGCCGCCGCGTTGCCGTTCAGCGTCAGATGCGGCCACAGCATGCGCCAGGCCACTTCGCGCCAGGGCACCTGAACGGTCAACAGCACGACGGCATAGGCGAGCAGCGAGACCGTCAGCCACTTCAGAAAGAACACGTACCGATGGTACGGAACGAAAACCTGCAGCAGCAGCGTGCCGAACACGAAGCAGGCCGTCATCAGGTGCCGGTCGACGCCGCTCACCAGTTCCGCCACTTCGCCCATCGCGGCGACATCGGCTGCGATGTTCAGCACGTTCGCGACCAGCAGCAACGAGACGACGCCCATCAGCACGACAGGTGGGAACGCGCTCTTGATGTTGGCGGCGAGCCCTTTGCCGGTCACCCGGCCGAGGTTCGCGCACATTGACTGGACCGCGGCCATCAACGGAAAGGCGAGCGGCATCGTCCACAGCATGTTCAGGCCGAACTGCGCGCCAGCCTGCGAATAGGTGGCGATGCCGCTCGGATCGTCATCGGCGACGCCCGTGATGAGGCCCGGACCGACATGGGCCAGCGGATGCTCCTTCAGACGCGCGAGCAGCGTCCGCAGGCTTTTGGTATGCCGCAAACTGTCGACTTCCACTAGATCACCTCGCTAATGGTCCCGCAGCGTCGCGAATGCCTTGTAGACGATCCGCGGGTCATGCTGCCCCTTGTAGACAGCCGGTGCGGCCCGATCGAGCCCGAGCAGTGCATACACCGCGTTCTGCGCCGAGCGCACCGAGTATTCGACGGTGAACACGACGTCGTCGGGCAACTCGCAGAACTGCCCGATGAAGGCGAGATTGCGCCATTCGTCAGGTACCACGGCAGGCCGGTCGCCGCGCCGGCGCGGCAGGAACTGGCTCGTGATGAACGGCATCATGCAGGGAATGCAAACCGCGTGCTCGAGGATTCGGGCCGACTCCGACTGCATCTTCAGATGACCCACGATCTCCGTGAGGATTTCGCGGCCGGTGCAGGCCTGCATCGGCTTGTCGACGAAATCGCCGGGCTGATTGACTCGCAAGCCGTACCCCCAGAACACCTGCACGTCCGCCGGCTGACCGATGAAATGCGGCTGATGCGGCAGCACGATCGACACGAGCCAGTTCGACTCCGGAAAAGTAATCAGGCCGCCTTCGCCGGGCACATTGCCGGTCAGATCGCGGATCAGCCGGAACAGCGTCGGGTCGCGCAGCGTCACCGTCAAGGAGAGCCACTTCGACGCGTCGACATGATCGGCGAAGATGGACGGATGACCGAATTCCGGCCGGCCCGCGGCGATGTTTTTCCACAGGCTCCAGGCCCCCGTTGCGTCGACCGTATCCAGCGGCGCGGGACGGTCCATGCCTCCCAGGCTGGAGGCGGCCGTCATCGAGCCGAGCGTGACGATCACCTTGTCGGCGGGATCGACCGGCAGATCGAAGCGCCCGTGCGCCGTTTCGCCCACTATTGCGCTGACCCGGTTCAGTGGGCCCGTTTCGTCGAAGCGAAGATCGGTGACCCGGGTGTCCTGCCGGAATGCCACGCCGTGGTCGTCGAGCCAGCGGCGCAGCGGCCGGATCATCGAATCGTACTGGTTATAGACCGTGCGCATGATGCCGTGCAACTGGTTGAAACCGGTGGACATATGCGCGAAACGCAACAGATAGCGGCGGAATTCGACCGCGCTATGCCACGGCTGGAACGCGAACGTCGTGCACCACATCAGCCAGAAATTGGTTTCGAAGAAGGACGTGTCGAAGTGATCGGCAATCCGGCTAGCGCCGAGCATCGCTTCCGGTTCGATCGACAGGCGGCCGAGCGTGACCAGATGCTTTTCATCGAGCCCGTAGGCCGGCGCGTCTTCGCGTTTGCCTTCGCGCACGAGCCGCGCTCGCGACGAGGTTCGCATGGTTTCGTTCCAGTCGAAGATTTCCTGCGTCACGCTTTTGGTGCCGTCCAGTGTGGGGATCGACGAGAAGAGGTCATATGTGCACAGATACTTGCGTTCGAGCATGCGCCCGCCGCGCGCGACATAGCCGCTTTCGGGATTGCCCGCACCATCCAGGCTGCCGCCCAGCTTGTCGAGCGCTTCGAAAATGGTGATGTCGCAGCCGCGCACGTGGCCGTCGCGGATCAGGAAGGCAGCGGCCGCCAGCGAAGCGATGCCGCCGCCGACAAGATAGAACTTGCCGTTCTCTGCGGCATGGCCGTCACGGTCGACGTCGGCGCGCGGCGCATGTGCGTGAATCGGATCAGAATTTTGCACGTTGTTTCCCCTGTCGAGGTTCGCTGCAATCGAACTGCAGCCGGACCGCCCTGCCGCGCAGAGCGGGCGTTGTTCCAACATACGCGAGGCTTGGGTGGTCCGATTGAGTTGGATCAAGCAACGATCGCGGCGGCGCGCTCGGGCGGGCGTCGAACTCAGGTTGATTCGCAAAGGCGACGCGGGCGGCGCTGCGACCACCGCGGCGTTGATCGCGGCCATCGCCCGGCGCATCGGCGCGAATGCCCGCAGTGGTCCCCACAGCGGCAGCGCCGCGCCGACCAGCAAAAACGATGGTCCGATCAGAAAAGGCCGGCATCCCCTCGATGTCTTGACGCAAGTCAAGTGGCTCAAACCGTCCCAGCCGATGATCCAATCATCCCGCCGGTTGCGTCTCGTCAACTCACCCCCGCCACCGCGGCGGGCGAATTCGCTACGGAACCCGCGCGAAAACGCTGGACGCCTGGGAGAGGGCACATGGGAGTCGGCATGCAAATCGTCTATCTCGGCTTTGCCGGGACGTCGCAAATCGAAGCTGAGGCGGCTTCGCAACTGGTGCGCCTGGAGCGGTTCAGCAGGTTCATCGCGGGTTGTGATCTGGTGATCGAATCCGTCCATGCCGCGCTTCCTGACCATCGGGCCAACGTGCCGCCAGGCGATGCGCGCGGTCGGCTGTTCGAGGCCCGGCTCGACCTGATCATGCGCAGCGGCGAACTCGTCCCGATCAGACGTTGTGTCGACGCCAACGCGGAAGTAGCGATCCAGGCGGCATTCAATTCCGCCGAGGAGCAACTGGCGTGCAATCCGGTGCGTAGCCGGTCCTGATCATCGCAACGAGTCGTGCGACGGCAGCGCTTTTTAATGCCCTACGAGGAGAAAGTCATGTACCAAAACATTCTGGTTGCCGTGGATGGCAGCGAGGCGTCGAAACGCGCGGTTAGTGAGGCTACCCGCATGGCCAAGCTGGCGCATGCGAAGCTGACCGCAGTGTATGCGATCGACCAGTCGGCGGCCTTTACCTACGCGGGCGCGTGCGACCCGCATCTGTTGACCGATGCCGAGCGCCAGGTCGGACGAAGCCTGCTGGACGACGCACTCGCGAAAATGGAAGTCCTCGACGTGGCCGGCGATTCTGAAATCATCGAAACCCAGGGCATCGCCGAAGACATCGCGAGTTGCATCGCACGCTGTGTCGAGCGGCGCGGCGCGGATCTGGTGGTGATGGGTACGCATGGCCGGCGCGGCATGCGGCGCATGGTGCTCGGCAGCGTCGCCGAGCGTTTCGTGCGGCATTCGCCGTGCCCCGTGCTGCTGGTTCGGGAAAGCGCCGCCGACGCCTGAGCATCGTCCTGACAGGCGCGCCATGTGCGGGACTGCAGCACACTGGCGTGCGTTGATGCAGGTCAACCGCACTTCGACGCCCGGGCCTACATTGAACTGTCTGCTGTGTTGCGCTGACCGGCAGTGTGAATTGCGGGCCCGCCTGCATCCCCACCAAAGCGACTTGAGGACCCTCATGGCAACTGACTCCACCACGCCCCTGAATCTGTATCGTGCGAACCTGGGACTCGCATTGCGGATGCTCGGTTGCGGACACGAATACCGCCGGCAAGCCTGCGAGTTCGAGATGTTGCGCATCAAGCGCGATCTTGCCGCGTTGAATGCGACGCGCGACGCGGCAACCGGCGCGCACGACTGGAGCGAACTCGCGGCAGGCTATCAGACGATGCTGCGCGACTACATGGCGGCTACCACGAATCTCTGGCAACAGGGGCTCGTTTCGGTGGCCCGGCACCAAACCGCGTGCAGCGACGACATGCGCGACGCGCTCGCCGGATGGCAGGCCGCATGGACCGGCAACTGGCAGCAGGGCGCCGGCATGAATCTCGCGGCGCTGCCGCTGCAGGACTGGATGCGGCGCTTCGAACAGACGGTCAGGAACGCGCTGGACTGCGGCGCGCCATTCGGTCGGCGCACGGATTCGGCGACGCCTCCCGCGACGGCACGCCGCTTTGCGCCACCGGCAGAACAGCATGTCGGCTAAGCGCGTTGCCTTCATCACCGGCGGCATGGGCGGACTCGGCGCCGCCATTAGCCGTCGTCTTCACGACGCCGGCATGGTGGTCGCCATGTCGCATTCGGAACGCAACGATCACGTCGCCACCTGGCTGGTGCGCGAGCGCGACGCCGGCCGCCGTTTTCATGCCTACGAAGCCGACGTGACCCGTTTCGATTCGTGCGCGCATTGCGCAGAACGCGTGCTCGACGAATTCGGCACGGTCGACGTTCTCGTCAACAATGCCGGCATCACGCGCGATTCGAGCTTTGCGAAAATGAACCAGGACGACTGGGATGCGGTACTACGCACCGATCTCGACTCGCTGTTCAATATGACCAAGCCGTTGCTCGGCGGGATGGTCGCGCAACGCTTCGGGCGCATCGTGAATATCGGCTCGGTGAACGGCGCGCGCGGCGCCTTCGGCCAGACCAACTACGCGGCGGCGAAAGCGGGGATTCATGGCTTCACGATGTCGCTGGCGCTGGAGGTTGCGAAACATGGCGTGACGGTCAACACCGTCTCGCCCGGTTACCTCGCGACCGCGATGACCGCGGCCGTGCCGAAGGATGTGATGGAGACGAAGATCTTGCCGCAGATTCCGGTGGGCCGCCTCGGGCAACCCGACGAAGTGGCCGCGCTAGTGGCGTTCCTCTGTTCGGACGACGCGGGTTTCGTCACCGGCGCAAACTTCGCCATCAACGGTGGGATGCATATGGGGTGAAGCGGGGCGGCGAACGTTTCCAGCGGGCGGCGACCGACGACTATCGCTTGATACATGTCAATCCATGTGGCACGAGACGGCCTAAAGTCGGTCGTATGGCAGGCCAGTTTCCCTCAACGGAGGTAGCACATGAAGGCGCTCGTCTATCACGGTCCCGGCAAAAAATCGCTCAAGGAAAGGCCCATTCCAGAACTCGCCGCGCCCACCGATGCGATCGTCAAAATGACGCGCACTACGATTTGTGGCACCGATCTGCACATTCTCAAAGGCGACGTTCCGAGTTGCGAGCCGGGGCGCATTCTCGGCCACGAAGGGGTCGGCATCGTGCAGCAGATCGGCGCGGCGGTGTCGTCGTTCAAACCGGTGATCGGGTGCTGGTTTCGTGCATTTCGTCGTGCGGCAAGTGCGACTACTGCCGGCGCGGCATGTATTCGCATTGCACCACGGGCGGCTGGGTTCTGGGCAACAAGATTGATGGCACCCAGGCCGAGTACGTGCGCATTGCGCACGTCGAGACGAGCCGATGCTGCTAAAGACGGTCCGAGCGGGTCGCATCGATCCCGCGCGGCTGATTACGCACCGCTTCAAGCTCGAAGACGTGGCCGGTGCCTACGATACCTGCAGCCGTGCCGCGGACACGCATGCGCTGAAAGTGATTATTGAAGTGTCCTGACCGGCGCGTTGCGCGGACGCATGCGCACCCGCGCCATTAACCCAGCCCCCTATCCATGACCGTAATGGATGATCCAAGGAGTAACACGATGAGCAACTTGACCCGTTTTGACCCGTTTGCAATCGAACCCATGTCGGATCTCTTTCAGGGCCTGTTCCGCCCACTGCGCGGTGGCGCGGGCGGGGAGGCGCCGCTTGCCGATATCAAGATCGATGTGACGGAGAGCGATACCCAGTACACCGTGAAAGCCGAACTGCCCGGCGTCGAGAAAGACGATATCGACGTGAAGATCGACAGCAATCTCGTATCGATCAGCGCCAAGGTCGAGCGTAAGCAGGAGCTGAAGGAGGGCGAACGCGTGGTTCGTCGCGAACGCTATTCGGGCGCCGTCAGCCGTTCGATCTCGCTGCAGAGCGAGATCGATGAAGCCACTGCAACGGCGCAGTACAAGGACGGCGTGCTGTCGCTGACGCTGCCCAAGAAAGCGGCCTCCGCGCGCAAACGCCTGCCGATCAACTGATTGGCGCGGCGCCGGGCGCACCGCTGTACGTCCCGGCGCAGCGGCAACCCTTGCATGCCAACAAGGAGCAGGCAATGAAGTCAGACATGGAATTACAGCAGCAGGTCGAAGAAGAGCTGGCTTGGGATCCGGCCGTCAGCGTCACGGACATCGGCGTCGAAGTATGCGACCGCGTCGTCACGCTGTCCGGCCACCCGGTCAGCTACGCGGAAAAAGTCGCGGCGGAAAAGGCGGCGCAACGTGTCGCGGGCGTGAAGGCCGTGGTCGTGGAAATGGATGTTCGCCTGCTGCATACGGATGTGCGCGCCGACGAAGACATCGCCAAAGCCGTTCGCACGATCCTGCGCTGGACCGTCGGGCTGAGCGAAGAGTCGGTCAAGGTGCAGGTCGAAAAGGGCTGGGTGACACTAAGCGGCGAAGTCGACAATGCCTATCAGAGTCATGTCGCGACCCGCACCATTTCGCATATGCGTGGCGTGACGGGCGTATCGAACGTGATCCGTATCGTTAGCGACGCGGCCGCGCAGGATATCGGCGAGCAAATCAGCCAGGCCCTGCAGCGTCACACGGACCGTGAAGCGAAGCATATCGCGATCAAGGCACACGAAGGCACCGTGACGTTGACGGGCAAGCTCGATTCGGCGGCGGAGCGCTCGGCTGTGCGCGGGGCCGCGTGGTCGGCGCCGGGCGTGCATGCGGTCATCGACAATCTGACCGTGGGCTAGCTTGCGGCGTGGCGGCCGGCGCGCATTTGCGTGCGCCCGCGTCACTTCATCTGGGTGAAACATCAGGAGCGACTCATGACGCTTTCCGGAAAAGTTGGCGACGGCCATTGGTCGGTATCGGTCGTGACGCATCCGACGGCGGGCGGTTTCAACTGCTCGATACAGCTCAGTCACACGACACCGGAAGGCGTCTTCACCCACGAGTTCACGCACAGCAGCGTACTTCCGAGCGAACGCGAAGCCGTGCTCGCCGGGCTGCGCGAGGGGATGGTGTGGATGCAACTGAAGATGTCAAAGACGTTGTCGCTTCAGGCGGCAGACCAAGCTCAACTCAAACCACACTCAACGCAATAGTCAGGAGACTTGCCATGCGTGCTTTCGACATAATGACCCGTAACGTGGTATCCGTCAGGCCCGACATGACCGTGCGCGAAGTCGCGAGGATGTTCGTGGAAAAGAGAATCAGTGGCGCGCCGGTAGTCGATGCGGCCGACGCTATCGTCGGCATGATCAGCGAAGGCGATCTGCTTCGACGCGTTGAGCTCGACACCGATAAACCCGTGCGTTCATCATGGCTCGACCTGTTCTCCGCGAGCGACGACGCTGGCAACTATGTGAAGTCGCATGGACTGAAAGTCGAAGACGTGATGTCGCCCGAGGTCGTCTCCGTGGACGAAGACACGCCGATCAGCAACGTCGCCACACTTCTCGAAACGCAGCATATCAAACGCGTGCCCGTGACCAGGGCCGGCAAGATGAGCGGCATTATCAGCCGAGCCAATCTGATTCAGGCATTGGCCAGTCTCCCGGAGGAGCCTGCGCGCGACGCCGGCGCCGACGTCACGGACCGGGAGATTCGTGCGATGTTGATGGGCGAGTTGGCCGGCCACAAGTGGGCATTCGCAGGACGCAACATCGTCGTGAGCGACGGCGTGATCCATCTCTGGGGCGTCTTCCACTCGGCGGAGTCCATCCAGGCGGTTCGCGTGGCAGCCGAGAGCATCCCCGGCGTGAAGGGCGTCGACGACCATACGGAGCCGTATCCGGTCATGCCGGGTATTTGAACGGCCGGCCGTCGGCGAGAGAGCCGCCGCGGCTCTGCCGGGCTGTCCGGATTGGTATAAAGTGAATCGGGCGCCGCCACTGGCGCGTTGGACCCATATTGCCGCCCCCGTTCCTCATCGGTCAGCCTCCAAAATGAAATACAGGGACTATTACGAGATCCTGAGTCTCGAACGCAGCGCTTCTCAGGAAGACATCAAGCGTTCGTATCGTAAGCTCGCGCGCAAATATCATCCTGACGTCAGCAAGCATGACGATGCGGAAGACCGCTTCAAGGAGTTGGGCGAGGCGTACGAGGTGCTCAAGGACCCCGAGAAGCGCGCGGCCTACGATCGCATGGGCGACAAATGGCGCGACGGTCAGGATTTTCAGCCGCCGCCTAACTGGGACGAAGGCTTCGAATTCCGCGGCGCGGGCAGTCAGCCGGGTGCGCAGACCGACTTCCATGAATTCTTCGAGTCGATGTTCGGCGGCGCACGCGGCGCGCATGCGCATGCGGGGCCCAGGGCGTTCAACGTGCGAGGCGAAGATCATCACGCGAAAGTGCTGATCGATCTCGAAGACGCGTATCGCGGCGCGCAGCGTTCGATTTCGCTGCAAGTGCCGGTGATCGATGCGCAAGGCCATGTCGCACTGGAATCGCGCACGCTCGACATATCGATTCCGAAAGGGATACGGGCGGGCCAGCATCTTCGGCTCGGCGCCCAGGGCGGCGCGGGTGCCACGCCCGCGGACGCTGGCGACCTCTACCTGGAAATCGGGTTTCGCGAACATCCACGCTTTCGCGTCGACGGCCGCGACGTATCGCTCGAATTGCCGGTCGCGCCGTGGGAAGCCGCGCTGGGCGCGAAGATCGCGGTGCCGACGCCGGATGGTATGGTCGAGATGACAATACCGCGGGGTTCCGCCGGCGGCCGACGGCTGAGACTCAGAGGCAAGGGGATCCCCGCCGACCCGCCTGGCGATCTCTACGTGATACTGAACATCGTTCTGCCGCCGGCGGACAGCGAAACGGCGAAGGCCGCTTACGAATCGATGCAACGGGCCTTCAACTTCGATCCGCGCGCGCACTTTTATGGAGGATCATCGTGAAAGAGACCAGGACGACGACCTGCCTGCAAGGACAGGTTGTCGACGAGAGTGTCGAGTTTACGCTCGTCGAATTAAGTCGGGCGAGCGGGGCATCGGAAGAGGAATTGAGGCTTTGGGTCTCCGAAGGCGTGTTCGAACCCAAGGGGGATCAACCGCAGGAATGGCGTTTCAGTGGTGCGGCGTTTCGGCGCGTACGGACCGCACAGCGGCTCGCACGCGATCTTCAGATCAACCCGCCTGGCATCGCGCTCGCCCTCGATCTGCTCGACGAAATCGACGCGCTGCGCGCGCGTGTCAATCGTCCTCGTGTTGGTTAGACGCTGGTGCGCGATGTGTGCTGCGGCGTTGCGTCAGGCTACGCGCAGTGCGTCGTCTTTCGCCGGCCGCGCTGACGCGTCGCTGGGAGATAGCACCGGCAAGGAGGCCTGTACTGCCTCGGCAATGGCAAGCGAGAGTCTGTAGCGACAGAGGTCGCTGGGTCGGCCGGTAGGGTCGTAGGTGCTGTAGGCCAAACTGGATGTGCCATCGTCCGAGTAGTCGCCGGTGTCCGCTACGAGCAGGCTGATCAGAACTTTACCCGGTTTCGTGCCGTCGCCTGGCAAGCACAGTTGAATCCTTGCAAAGAGATCGGGACTGTCGCCAGACCGGTCCAGCACGTGTTCATATACGGGCAGCAAGGTGAAGCCGTGGAGGGCGACGGTAAAGCCGGGCTTGTTGCCTAACGCCTTGTACACGATACCTTTGAGGGTGAAGCGGGGCTCATGGCAGGGCGCCTCCAGCGCTACCGACAATGCCCGCGCGGCGGCGTCAAGCGAGGCCCCGCGGTCTAGCAGATAAGCGACTTCGTCGGCATTGTGGGACATGGCGAACTCCATCTGAAATATGCGAACACCCTAACGAGCCGCCCGGACGATGTTGTCCAGGATCAGTATGGCCGCCAATCTGACGGGCATCACCACCAAGCTTAGTGACGTGTCCGCCGCCGCATTTGATGCAAATCAATCTGGCCGAAATGTTCGCTGCCCGTGTGCTGCGCTGGCTGGTCCATTACCGCTTCGGATTTATCGGCGCGGCTTGTAGACGAGCGACATGGCGGCAGAGCGTGTCCAGCCATCGTCGCCCGGCCGTATCCAGCGGATCGATCTCGCCACGGACGAACTGGCGCGGGACATCTCGTTTGCGTCGAGCCATGACATCGGCTTTGCAGAGGTGATCGGACTTGCCCGTGTGCTCGGGCTTGCGCCGCGCGACATGGTCATCTCGCGATAGAAGGCGCGTGCTTTGACGGGCGGTGCGTCCATTACGCCGGAAGTCGCTGCCGCGGCGGCGTGGGCCGTTGAGCGCGTGGTGGCCGAGGTTGCCGGCTCAGGTCGACAGGCGGCGATATGACGCCAAAAGGGGCGTGCCGTAGTTGCGGCGATGTTGAATGCTCCCGTGGCTTCCCGATGTGAACCGCGTCGACGCTCCGTAGTGCGCGCTGGTCGTCCGCGATGACGCTCTCCGAGGATGCCAGCCGGATCGGCTCAGTCTGATCGGTGCGACGAAGGAAGTCAGTCGGAATTGAGACTATATTGAATGACAGAATTTCCATGCACATCGCGCGGGTTGGGTGGCGCACAGTCATGGGTGACCCGGCCGGGGTTCCGGGTATTCCCTACAGGAGGCACGAGATGAGGCGCATCTATTTCCTGTTGCCCAACGTCGAGAGCGCAAAAGGGATCATCGACGAACTCCTTCTCAAGCGCGTCGAATGGCGGCATATCCACGTGCTGGCCCGCCCCGATGTACCTCTCGAAGACTTGCCCGCAGCGACGCTTGCGCAGCGCAGCGACCTGCTTCCCGCGCTCGCGCGGGGGACCGCAGCGGGTGGCGTTACCGGCATGCTCGCCGGCCTCGTCGCGATGGCCTTTCCTCCGGCCGGACTCACCATTGCCGGCGGCGCCGTGGTCTTGATGACATTGGCGAGTGCAGGATTTGGAGCGTGGACTGCGACGATGATCGGCGTCGACGTGCCCAACACTCGTCTGAAGCGCTTCGAAGACGCGGTCGCGAAAGGTGAATTGCTGATGATGGTCGACGTCAGGACCGACCGCGCTGAAGAAATTGAACTGCTGGTCAAGAATCACCATCCGGAGGCGGATGTCGAGGGCACGGATCCGACCATACCTGCGTTTCCTTAATTTCCGCAGACCCGATAGGGACGTAAAGAAGCCGATAGGCGTGCACAGGAGACCACAATGAGAGACGAATACGGGACGAAACGCCGACAGTTCGTTCATGCCTTGGCGGCAGGCGGCCTGATAGGCATGGGTGGCGGTTGGGTACGCCGCTCGTGGGCTGCCAATGCAGTGACGCTGCCGTTCGCGAACGGTCTGCGAGAGTTGACGAGTGGGTTTCCGCATAAGGGTGAGATGCTGCTCTTGCGAAGCCGCCCGCCTTTGCTCGAAACGCCGTTTTCCGTATTCGACGAAGGCGTGTTCACCCCAAATGACCGGTTTTTCGTGCGTTGGCATCTGGCCGGCATTCCGACCCGGGTCGACGGCGGCGCCTTCCGACTGGTGGTGCGGGGACTGGTCGGCCGCGAACTTAGCCTGAGCGTCAGCGAAATCATGAATGGCTTTGCTCACGTCGAAGTGGCTGCCGTGAATCAGTGCGCAGGCAACTCTCGCGGTTTCTTCAAACCGCGTGTCGCCGGCGGAGAGTGGGGCAACGGCGCGATGGGCAACGCCGTGTGGACCGGCGTGCGGCTCAAGGATATTCTGGATCGGGCAGGGGTTAAGGCGGGCGCCGTTCAGGTTCGTTTCAATGGGCTCGACACAGGGGTGATCGCGGCCACGCCCGACTTCATCAAAACGCTCACTGTCGACCATGCCCGCGACGGCGAAGTGATCGTGGCGTTCGCGATGAACGGCCAGGCGTTGCCGTTTCTGAACGGGTTCCCGTTGCGGCTCGTGGTGCCCGGTTGGTATTCGACATACTGGATGAAGATGCTGAACGACATCGAGGTCATCGACCGGCCGGACGAGAATTTCTGGATGGCCAAGGCGTACCAGATTCCCGACACACCTCACGCGAATGTCGAACCCGGACAGACTGGCGTCAAGACGGTGCCCATCAACCGGATGGTGCCAAGATCGTTCTTCACGAACCTCGGCGACGGTTCCGTGCTCCCGGTGATGCGGACGCAGACGGTCAGGGGAATCGCATTCGGTGGCGACGCGGGTGTGCAGCGGGTCATGTTTTCCTCCGACGGGGGCGGTTCATGGATGCCGGCGCGCCTTGAAAAAAGCTATGGAAAATACAGCTTCCGCCGCTGGGATGCGCAGTTCACGCCCCATTACGCCGGCCAGTTTGTGTTGAAGGTGAAGGCGGTCAACGAGAACGGCGTTGAGCAGCCGGACACACCGAACTGGAACAGCGGCGGCTATATGCGCAATGTCGTCGAATCGGCAACTGTGGTCGTCGCGTGAGGAGGCGAACATGAAAGCGTCTGCTGCAGTGCTGCTCGTATGGGCGAGTTGTGTGAGCGCGTCTGCCATGGCCGGGCCGGACAAGCCTGGAGGCGCCGCCGTAATCCGGACCGTCGACGTCACGCTGCCCAATGGCAGCCTGACTTTCCCGCCGGGCGTTGGTTCGAACCTCGCGAACGCGCAATGCGTGATTTGCCATTCAGCCGGAATGGTCACCCGGCAACCGCCATTGTCGTTTCAGGAGTGGAAAGCGGAGGTGACCAAGATGCGTGCGGTCTACGGTGCGCCGCTGGCTGCCGATGAGGTTGATCAGATCGCACGATATCTGACGGCGATCAACGGGAAGCCTTGAATCCTTGCGCGTCGGATACGCGATAGTAAGAGCATTAATCACCACAACCCGCTGTCGGCATTGTGCCTGCCACCGCGGCTTTCCAAACTTTCCCCGGAGCAGCAAATGGCAAAGAAAGTACTTACGGCCGAACAAATCCGTGAAGAAGTGCGTAGGCGCATCCATCAGGACAAACCAGCAGGTGAAGACCGGGTGGAAATACCAGTCCCGCTGCCGAAGGTCCACGCGGTAGATGCCGAGACGCGCAACTGGAATATGGAATCGATAGGTCACGCTGGGCACGACGCCTACGTCCGGCGTGTTATCGAGGAGGCGAGAAGAGAGTTCTTTCTATCTGACGCCGCTGAGCACGACGAAAAGTTAGGCGATTCGATCGCGCGCCGCTGAGTACCGCACGTTTCTGACCGGGTACCAGACTGTGCTTGCCGACGAAACGCTGATCGCGAAGGAGCTCAAGCGGTGCAGACAACGGCATCAGGGTGGTCAAGGTGGTAAATACATAGTCTTCCGAGGGTGAGGTTCCTTGAGCACTTTGCCAACCGGGCTCCGTGCCTGATCGGAATGGAGGCGTGTGGCGGTGCGCATCACTGGGCGCGGCAGCTGATGAAGATGGGACACGAGGTGAAACTGATGCCTGCCGAATTCGTGAAGGCATTCAACATTCGCGACAAGATCGACGCGGCAGACGCCCGCGCTATCTGGCTAGCGGTTCAGCAACCGAGCAAATCGGTGGCAGTGAAGTCGGAAGTGCAACAGGCGATGATGGGACTGCACCGGATGCGCGAACAACTGGTGAAGTTCCGCACTGTGCAGATAAATGGATTGCGCGGGTTGCTGACCGAATACGGTGAGGTGATGAGCAGAGGTCGAGCGAAACTGGACAGAGAGATACCAGCGGTGCTCGAACGAGTCGCCGAGCGACTACCCGCAGTGCCGATCGATACGCTACGTGACCAGTGGAATGAGGTGGCGAAGCTCGACAAGCAGATAGCCGAGATCGAACGGCGCATACGCGAGTGGAAGAAGGCTGATGGTCGGTACTCACGCCGTTATGGCGCCTGCAACTGAGCGCCGCGGGGAGCGTTTGGCCATTACCTGCTGGTGCGGCGCAGTCGCGATGAGACCCGCGAGCACGCGTATTACGTCGTCTGTGCTCCCCGCAGCAAGGTTACCCGTCAGACGCTGGTCAACGTCGCCGGCAGGCGATGGGAAATCGAAGTCGGATTTGATGTGGCCAAGGGCGAATGCGGCCTTGATCAATACGAGGTTCGTCGCTTGCAGGGCTGGTACCAGCACATCACACTGGCATTGCCGGCGCACGCGGTGCTTGCTGCCCTGAGGGCACAGGCCAAAAAAAAACAGCTGAAGGTTCACTGCCGTTCAGCGTTCAGGAGATCCGCCGGCTACTGTGTCGACTGATATCGCGAACGCTCCACTCCATTGAGCATGTGATGTCTCGTGGTCAATCTGGCGGCGTCGACATCAATACCGCGCCCAGCAATGCCACTACCGGCGACGCGGCGGCGTGCCTCCGGCGTATCTACCGCTGTAGTACTAAGAGACCCCGGAGTCATTGGGTGAAAAACCCATGGTTGCCGGTCCCGCGGCAAAACTATCGTTACAGCGTCTCAACTCCGTCACTGGCCAAGCTGCCAGCGCAGAACGGGATGCGTCGCTCCATTCGGCATCGCCCATACGCCCGTCGGACTGAAGTCATAAGATACAAAGGATGCGGGCGTGCTCATTTGAGCGGTCGTGAGGCCATTCGAAGCTGGTATCGGCGTGCCGTACACGACGCCGACCGCAGCTGTCGTCGTATTCTTGTCCCAATAGACGTCGTTCGTGATGGTGCCGTTATTTGTTCGTGCAATTCCGATGGGCTGATAGAACGGCTGCGTGACCGGGCCCGTCGCAAACGACTGACTGATTGTCCCTTCGTTGACGATGACAAGTCCAGCACCGCCGCACGGCGTATAGCTAGGGCCGCGGCAGTAACCTCTGAGCAGCGTTGGGCTCGTCGAATAGGACTGGTTGATCACACCCGTGTTGTAGCCGACGAGGCCCCCTGCGCCCTGGTTGCCGTAGCTCAGCGATTCAACCGAACCACTCGAGAACGATTGGGTGATCAGGCCGCTATTCGCGCCCACGAGGCCACCCAATACATTGCCCGCAATCACCGAGACACTGCTGGAAGAACGCAGGACCGTGCCGGCGTTAGCTCCCAAGAGGCCACCGGCTACCGTAGCGTCCAGTCCGAAGGCAGTTGCGTTGCTATTGAGATTGCCAGACGCGTTGACGCCTACAACGGTCCCGCTGTTCATACCCGCCAGCATGCCCATGAAGCCGTAAGGGGCGTTGTAGGGCTCCGCGAAAACCCCAGTGCCTTGCACGTTCAGGTTTCGCACGACACCTTTGCTGCCGATGACGCCGAACATCCCCATCAATTGCGGACTGTTTTGGTCGGCAGGCTCCCACGGTTGCAGCGTCAGCGAACTGACTGTATGCGCTTGTCCGTCGAATTGCCCCATGAACGGCGTGACGCTGTTGCCGAGAGGCGCATATGATCCGTCGCTGGTTGCGCTCGCATTGATATCCTTGCCGAGCGCGTAGTTGCCGGCGAGGTCGCTCGCGACGCTCTTCAGATCGGTAAGGGAATTGACGAGCTTGTACGCGGTGCTTTGCGTCAGCAGCCCGCTGTAGGGAGCCGGTGTCCATGCCATATTGGTAAGTTGCGTGCCGGCGCCGTACGTGCCGTTCATGTCGTACAAAGCACTGAAGGCGCCCGTGCTTTTCGACCAGTCCAGCGCGCCAAGGTTGGTGACACTGCCGCCATTGTCGATGCCGTATGCGTCGGCACGCAAGGTCAGATTGCCCGCGCCGTCGTTCGCGATCGTCGTGCCACCCGTGACCGACACATTGTGGTACGCCGCGAGCGTGAGCGAAGCCGGACCCTGCCAGCGCAGGCTCGAAGCGATGCCGAGGTCGCCCGTTGCGCCGTTGCCACCCGTGGTCGTGACATCGACCGAGGTGCCCGCGCTCAGGCTGCGCTGCAACGTCCGTGCCGCAGCGTCATCGATCGTAAAAGCGGGCGTTGAAAGATTCCACTGGCCGGCGCGAACGGCTGCGTGCCTGCCGAACGCCAGCTGCGCCGCCTGCGTGTCGACCGTTCCGCCGCTGCCGTCGGCATTCGTTGCCGCGATCCTGCCTTGCTGCCTGACGAGGCCGCTGTCCGCGATCAACCAGACGTGGCCATCCCGGGTGGCCGTGCCCGTCGCGCGGATCCGGGTGCCGCTGCCTGCGAGCGCATAGACGTTGCCATCGGCAGCCTGAAGACTGACCTGCGCGGCCTTGATGCGCCCCTCGTTGAGGACGGTGCCGTGACTGCCTGCCTGCACGAACACCTGCCTGCTGCTGGCCGAGTCCTGCAACAGCACCGTCTCGCCAGCCGCCAGTTCCACCGTGCCGCTGGGCGCCTTTACCGTGCCCGCGTTGATGACTGCCTGACGCGCGATCAGGAACACATCGCCGCCGCTGGAACTGATCCTGCCGAGGTTGATCACGCTCGCGTCCGACTTGCCCGACAGCGTCAGTGCATCACCGCCGTTGATGAAGGCGTCGTTGCAGATATCCAGGGTGGACGCGACGAAACGTCCGCCCGTGCTAACAACGCCCGACGACCCCACGAGGATGCCTTGCGGATTGATCAAATACACGCTGCCTGTCGCATTCAGGCTGCCGAGAATCGCCGAAGGCGCGCTGGCCGTCACGCGATTGAGCGTTGCGCCAGAACCGTTGTCGAAAGTGACAGTGTTGCCCTTGCCGATCGAAAAGCTGTTCCAGTCGATCACGCCGTGGGTTGAGCCCGGCTGCGTGACGACGAGCGCGGCGCCCTTGCCTGCTATGGTTCCCGCGCCGGCAATGTAGTGACCGCCTTGCGGAAGGACGCCGCCAGCAAACGCCGCGTGCGCAAAGGACAATCCAGCGAGCGAGATGCCGATGAGGAGCCGGATGCGTCTGGGCGACTGCTGGCTCGTCACCGGACGTGGTAGGGACGAAAGTGCCATACATCCCCCTTCCGCGTAGAGCGGAATGGACGCCAACATCCCCACAATCCGACCGGAGTCGCGTGCACCGTGGCGTATCCATCATCAGGATTGTAGTTATCGTGACCGCTCTATGCCAGTAAATGTCATGATGTCCCGGCTTGTCTGGCTTTGCTGCACGGTATCGAGCATTGCAAAATTGGCAGCATGCGGCCGGGTATACGCGCAGGATGCGCACGACGAGCATTCGCAACGGTTGCGATGGTGCGACAGGCGAGTTCGAATTCCGATGTCGTGTCGAAAACACACAGGCCCATGTCGACCAGTATTGGCGACGGCATCTCAAAACTGTCTCAGCGGCACTTTAAGCGGGGCCAGGAGTTACGGCATTCGTCGTAGCAAGATTCTTAGGGGCGGGAGACAAGCGCGAGGAAGGGGCGGTAAAGCGCTACAGGTCGGTTTCGTCGTCGAAGAGTTTGTGGCGGATCGCATAGCGAACGAGCCCGTTCTCGTTCGGCATCTGCATTTTGTCGAGGATGCGCGTCTTGTGCGTGCTGATCGTCTTCACGCTGACGCATAGTTCGTTGGCGATCTCGGTGATATTCTGGCCCGCGACGATGCGCCGGAATACCTCGAATTCGCGATCGGACAGCCGCTGGTGCGGCAGCGCGTCGGCAGGCTCGTTCAGGTTCTGGGCAAAGCGTTCGGCCATCGCGAGGCTGACATAGACGCCGCCGGACGCGACCTTCGTCACCGCGCCGACCAACTCCGCGCTCGCGCTTTCCTTGGTCAGGTAGCCGGACGCCCCCGCCTTGAATGCGCGCACCGCGTATTGCTGCTCGGCGTGCATGGTTAGCACGAGAATTCGCAGGTCGGGTTTTTCGTCCTTGATCTGTTTGATCAGATCGATGCCATTGCGTCCCGGCATCGACAGATCGAGCACGAGCACGTGCGCGTGCGCCGCGCGAATCAGCGCGATCGTCGTCGCGCTGTCGCACGCTTCGCCGGCCACCTCGAAGCCGCTCGCTTGCTGCAGGATATGACGCAACCCGTCGCGCACGAGCGTGTGGTCGTCAGCCAGCAACACCTGGATCATGGGTCGATATCTTCCTGTTGCATCGATTGAAAGGAAAATGTAATCGAAATCGCGAAGCCCGCGCTTTGTGCTGTATTGCTCCGAACCGAGCCGCTAGGCATGTGCGCGCGCTCGCGCACGCCGATCAGGCCAAACGGCTTGTGGTGACGGATGCCTTCGACTGCCTCGCGGCTGACTCCGTATCCATTATCGACTATCCGCGGCAGACAGCGCGTGTCGCTTGGGTGCAGCGTCAGTTCGACCCTGCTCGCTTCCGCGCGGCGGGCGACGTTATTCACCGCGCGTGTGAAGTCGGCGCGGCCGTGTTCTTATTTTGCGCGCTTTCGACGTTTTGGCGGGTTCAACGCTCGGCGGCCGCTCAATGTCCCGTCAGGACGGGCACGGTCATCGATTCGAGCATTGTCCGGGTCACGCCGCCCCACACGCGCTCGCACGCGCGCGAATGCGCGTATGCGCCCAGCACGAGCAGATCGGCGTGCAGATCCGATACCCGGTTCAGCAGCGTCGCGCCCGTGCCGGCGCGTTCGGCTGCGGCGAAAAACGCATCCCGAGCCCTTTGCAGCCGCACCTCTGCCTGCGTGGCGAGCTGGGCAACGAAGTCGTCGTCCGTGCCGAACAGCGGTCTCGCGAGATCCTGGCTCATCACGTACAGGCCGATCAGGTGCGCATCCCAACGTTGCGCCAGATCGAGCGCGATCGCGACGAGGGGGTCGCAGCGGCGGCTATCGTCGATGTGAACGAGCAGAGTCCTGTAACGCATGTCAGCTCCTTTTCGGCGAGGGCCGGGGCAGTCGGGTCGGCGGTCGCGCCGTTCGCGCTGGCCGGAATCAGCAGGACCGGACAACTGGCACTGCGCTCGGCGACGCTGCCGAGCACCAGCCGCCGGAAGCCGCGGCGCCCGTGCGTGCCCATCACGATCATGTCGCAGCCAAGCTCGTCCGCCTGCGACAGCAGCGCGTCTCCCACCGGTGTGTCGGATTCGACGCTCAGCTCGCGCAGGTCGATCTTCACGCCATGACGCGCGACGGTGAGCGCGATGTCCGCGCCCGGAAGCCGGTCGCGCGGCGGTTGATCGGTGGGGGAATGGACTGTCAGCAGGGACACTTTCGCGGCATGCGCGAGGTACGGCAGCGCATCGTGGATCGCGCGGGTTGCTTCCCGGCTGCCGTCCCACGCGATCAGCACGTGCCGGCCCGGCGGCACGACGTCGTTCGCGTAGCCGTCCGTGGCGATCCACTGACCGTCGATTTTCGCGCGCGCGAGTTCCGCATGAAACAGCCGCTCAAGCGCGCTAGCGTGCTCATGGCGCTGGCGCTCGTGCTCCGCGGAATAGTCGGCCGTGCCGGCAATCACGAAGAACGCGTGGCGCGGCGGCACGTAGCTCGAGAACAGGCCGGTCAGCCGCGCGTGAAAACGGTGCGCGAGCTGTAGCGATCTCGAGGCGCAGATGCGCACGCGCGCTCGTATCGAGGTGAACGAGAATGCTTTTGTAGCTCATCGCCGGTGCTCCGTGGCAGAACATGGAGAGACGGGCGGCAGCCCGTGCTGAGATCGAGTCCAAGGGCCGGGTAAGCGCGGCTGTTGACGCAGATCAAGCGCGCTAAACCCGCAGCGAACCGCGCAACGCGCCGAAGTCGGTGCGTGGATGACGGTGGACAGGCGTCGGGTCCGGCACCGTGAAAGTCGGCTTGTCGCGCTGCGGATGCATGACATCCGCAAGGTGCAAAGGCAAGCCGTGACGCGCCGCGTTGTAGCGCCGTGCCGCTTCGTCGTAGCGCTCGCGCGCGAAGGTGATCCGGCCGGCCGACGAGGCGAGCCGCGACTGCAGCGCGTGAAACGGCGGGCTCGCGCTCAGACGGTGGACACCCTCGCAGGCGATCAGCAGTTGCGAAATCGCGTCGGTCAGATCGCGTTGCGCGACATCGAAGTGTTCAAAAGAAGCCGGCGAATCGAGCAGCGCGGGCGATGCATGCAGATCCGCGACGGCCGCGCGTGACCTTGCCACTTTCGCGAGCACCGGCGCATCGGGCGGCAGATACCCGCGCGCGAGCGTGAGCGCCTGCGCTGTCAGGTCGAGGCGTGCGTCGTACAGGTCCAGCACGTCGGCGAACGCCGCGGCGAGTTCGTGATCGGTAGCCGGCGCCGGATCGGTCCCGCATCCGGACATGCAAAGCAGCGCAAACAGAATCGAAACGATCAGAGCTGCTCTCATGTCGTCCTCGCTGCGGGGTGATTACGTGGCCGTGGCCGTGTGCATCGCCAGCGTAAGCGCCCCGCGCAGGTTCGGCTTGATCGTCGTCAATAAAGCGCGGTTCGGCATCGCGACGCGGGTCTCGGCGCGTGTCCCCGGCCGGTGTCGCTTGCGAGGTTTGATCAGGATCAGATTTCATGCGCGGCGTACCGCTATCGTGGGGATTCCAGAACCGATCGTGGAGTGCGCGACGCGAGCGCCGTGGGCGGACGCGACGCAAGCAGATTGGAGCCGCGATGAGCAGCAAACTCAGTGAGATCGAGCGCCGCATTACCTCGGCAAGACAGCTCGACACGGTGATCGGCGCGATGCGCGGCATCGCCGCCGCGCGCGAGCGCGAGGCGCAGGCGCGACTCGCGGGCATTCGCTCGGCGGCGGCGACCGTCGGCGAGGCGATCGGCATGGTGCTGGCGGCGGCGCCGTCGGCCAACCCGGCGGCATCCGCGCCGCCGGAACACGCCGCGCGCATCATCATCGTGCTGTGCACCGAGCAGGGTTTCGTCGGCGGCTTCAACGAGCATCTGCTCGCGCGCGTCGAACGACTGAAGGCGGATGAGCCGGGCGAGATTTTCATCGTCGGCGCGCGCGGCATGATGCTCGCGCAGGAACGCGCATTGCGCTACGGCTGGTCCGTCGGAATGGCCGTGCACGCGGAAGACGTGATGCGCGTGGCCGGTCGGCTCGCGGACGCGGTATTCGCGCGCTTTCGCGATCACGCGTCGTCGCAGGTGTGGCTCGTGCACGCGACGCCGGGCCCCGGACTCGACGAGCGCATCGTGACGCGGCGGCTCGTGCCGTTCGATTTCACGCGCTTCAGGGTGGCGTCGCGCGGGCAGGCACCGCTTCTGAACCTGCCGCTCGACGACTTGCTGAGGGGCCTCACCGAGCGCTACATGTACCTCGAACTATGCGAAGGCCTGATGCAGTCGTTCGCGGCGGAAAGCGCCGCGCGCGTCGCGGCGATGCTGGCGGCGAGCCGTCATGTGAAGGACCGGCTGCAGGAACTCACGCGCGACTACCGGATCGTTCGGCAGGACGAGATCACCGCCGAAATCGCCGAACTGGCCGCGACGGGCGCCTGCGCGCCGATGACTCCGTCGGCACAGGGGCAGTCATGAAGCGCGCCGCGTGCTGGCTCTGTGTGTCGATGCTCGGTCCGGTGCTGATCGCCGGTTGCTCGAGCGCCGCGCGCGAAGCGGCCTTCCGTCGCGAGGAGGTCGCGCTGTTTGAGGCGCGCCAGCAGGCCGCCGTGCGTTGCGAAGCCCAGGACGATTGCGAGGCGGCGTGGGCGCGCGCACGCGCGTTCGTCGCCACGCATTCGGCGAGCCGGATCGTTCGCGCTGACGACACACAGATCGAAACCGCGCGACCGCATTCGTTCGGCTTCGTGTATCTCGCGGCGCTGAAGGAGCACACGGACGAAGGTAACACGCTGATCCAGCTGAAAGCGATGTGCCGCGGTATGTACGACACCGACGGCAAAGCGAGCCTGCTGTATTCGACCTGCGCGGATGCAATCGTCGCGGTCGAAGGCGAGTTTCGCGCATGGATGCGCTCGGCGAGATGACGCAGGCCGCCGTGCACGAGTGCATATCAGTCCGCGCCAAGGTGAAGCTGTCGTCCGATCGTTCATCGAGGGTCAGCCGATTCCTACGATCGGTCTCGACGGACTACCCGCGTTTCCGCCGTCGCTGATTTAGATAACGCGGTTCGTTGCCAATAATAGATTCGACGGCACGCCGCATTGCACGGCGTCCACGTCGGCGAGACTGAGGAGTAGGCAATGAACGACACTGTCAATCCGCTGCGGGCACTGGTCGAGAAATGGCTTGCGCCAACCCGCGCGACACCCGCGCATGTCGTGCGCACCGGCCGCATGGCGATCACGCGGGCGCGTTATGTCCGGTTCGAAGGCGCGATTTCTTCAAGACCCCTGACGATCGTTTTTTTCCGGCACGGCACCGGTTCGTGGGATGTGTTCCCGCCCGATGAACAGGTACCTGCGATGAGCGCACGGTTTTAAGCGCCGATAGGTATTCGGTGACGCGCGCGGACCAATGACCGCTTGCACCGCTCTTCATCGCGCTTGACTCAGGTCAATGACCAGGTTTTGCGTCGTAACACTATAAGCCCGTGGTAACTGGCGCTGACCACGGACGGTTCGCAGAGCGTCCGGACGACATACGAGAGGGGAGCGGAGGATGGGCATCGGCATGCAGATTGTCTATCTTGGCTTCCCAGGCGCGGCGCAGCTTGAAGCGGAGGCAGGTGCGCAACTGGTGCGTCTCGCGCGGTTCGAAGCGCTCTTGTCGAACTGCCATCTGGCGATCGAGGCATTACGCCCGGACCGCACCAGCCTCCTTTACGACGTGCGGCTCGATCTGATCACGCCCGCGCACGAATTCAAGCCGATCGCTCATTGCGCAGGCGACAACGCCGAGGCGGCGATTCGTGGCGCGTTCGATCTCGCGGAACAAGAACTCGAAACGATCGCAGCGCGAGCGCGCACGCACTGACCGACGGCGGCCCGACACACGCTTGATTCAGGTCAAGCCGCAAATGGGGTAGCGATCGAAGATAGCAGCGAGGTTGGGCGCGAGGCGCATGCGTACAGCCCGATCGGGAGGACATCATGGTGCGCGACATGTATCGGATCGTGTGCTGTCGGTCATCTGCGTTTTCTTCGCCCTTGGCGCGCTTGCGTGGGCGTTGCACGGCCTGATTTTCGACGATGTCTTCGCGATCCACTTCGGCGTCGTGATCGTGATGGCATCGATCACCACGGTCGTCGCACTACTCAACAGCCAGTCGGACGGCGATTCGTGAAGGCGCATGTCAGCGTTTGCAAGCGAAAGGAACGGCGCATATGAAGGGAATCCTGCGTCTCGCGTTCGAGCTGCTCGTCAACGCTAGCGCGAAGTTCACGGCGCTGATCGTCGGGATTACGTTTGCGGTGTTTCTGATGATCGAGATGACCTCGCTGTTTTGCGGGCATTCTGAACAAGTCGTCGTCGACAGTGATCAACGTGGGCGCGAAGGTCTGGGTGATGGACCCGGCCGTGCAGACGATCGCGAGCAGCATCGGCATGCCCGACTATGTGCTCGACGCGTTGCGCAGCATCGACGGCGTCAAATACGCGGTGCCGCTTTATTCGGGCGCGGCGCTGGTGCGCCTGCGCGACGGCACCTACCAGGCGGTCACGGTCATCGGGCTCGACGACGCGAGCCTGTTCGGCTGGCCGAAGATGAAGGCCGGCCGGATCGAAGACATCTACGCCTAGAACGGCTTCATCGCGATCGATGACGCCGAGTTCGTGAAGCTGCACAATCCGCAGCTCGGTACCGATTTCGAACTCAACGATCACCGCGGCGGCGTCGTGGGGATCGCGACGGTGGCGAGCAGCGGCCTGTTCGGCACGCCGACGCTGTACACCACTTACACGCGGGCGGTCGAATATATTCCAACGACGCGTTACACCACCTCGTACATTCTCGTCGAGCCGAATACCGACGCGGACATTGCGCACATCAAGCGCGTCGTCGCATCGCTAGGATATGCGGCCTATACGAAGAACGAGTTCATGCAGCGCATCGCGCGCTTCTACAAATACGAAACGAGCCTCGGCACCAACATTCTGCTGATGACGGGGATCAGTTTTATCGTCGGCCTGTCGATCTCCGGGCAGACCTTCTACACGTTCATTCTCGAGAACCTCGAGAAGTTCGGCGCGCTGAAAGCGATCGGCGCGAAAAGCCACGGACTCGTTGCGATGATCCTGTTTCAGGCCACTTTCACCGCATTGACGGGCGACAAACTCCGCGTGGGACTGTGCGCGGAGTCGATCAGCCTTCGCGCGGCTGCGCATTCCGGACTACGCGGCGATTATCACGTTAGGCAATCTCGCGCTCGCGTTCGCGGGTTTCGTGGCGGGCATCGCGACGGCGTGGGTCTACGGTATCCGGCAGCCGTCGCAACCGCCCGTTTTCAATCTCGCGTCGAACCCCTATGCGCACGGAGTTTACGCAACCGGTATCGTCGAGATCGAGCAGGCCGCCGGCGAGAACATCAACATTTATCCCGACGTGTCGGGCTCCGTCACGCGAGTCCTCGTCCATGACGGCGACAGGGTGAGCCGTGGCCAGCCGCTGCTGACGATCGACGACGCGGTGCAGGCGGCCACCGTCGCGCAGCTTGTCGCGCAAGCCGAGGCGGCACGCGAAATTTCGCGCGCTTTCCGGTATGGGTCGGCGCCGCTCACGCGTTTGACCCCGATCAACATCCGCGCTGCCAGGCTCCGTAGGCTTGGAAGTGGAACGTCGGTCAGCTACCCGTACGACGACGCACCTGACCGGGCGCAATTCGACTGTGTTCATTAAAGGCATTGCGAATCATGGAAGACGCTTTCGAAAGGCGCGCCCTGTTGCTTCATCTGGGGCGTGTGATGCAATTGATCGTTCGGCTCGACGCAACGGCGCCCGCCGCGGCGACCATCGGCGAACTGATCGCGCAGAATCCGCTTCTTGAAGACGAGCCATTGCTCGACCAGCTGCGCCCGGATCTGTCCGTCGACGAGTTCAGAACCCACGCGCTTCACGCATTCTGTCTGTGGCCGCGATGGTTGCTCGAAGCGCCCCTCGACCGGGCTGCGCTCGCCGCGTCTGCGCGTGACCATCTGTTCAAGGACAACCCGCGCGGCTGGCACGCCTACGTCATCGGCTTGCGCGGCGACGTGGCGTGGTTCGATGCGAAGCCGGCTGGCCGCCGGCGCCCATCGCGTCGCGTCGGGGACGTGGCATCGTCCTTTCCGGACGACGAGCCGCCGGCATTCGACGGGCCGGCCCCCCGAGGCGTCGCAATGGATGTCGAACGCGGCTTCGGCGCCGCCGGCCATCACATCGAAAGCGTGGAAGGATCGGGCCCATGCGATGCAGGCCGCCCGGACGAGCAGCGCGTCGCGCCATGCGAATAGCGCGCGGCGGCACACGAACCCGACGGACCGCGGCCCATGATGACCGAACCTGATCCCGTGATCGAAACGCGCGAGCTGGTGCGCCGCTTCGGCACGCTGACTGCCGTCGATAGCGTCAACCTGTCGGTCGCGGCCGGCGAAATTGTCGGTCTGCTCGGGCGAAACGGCGCGTATGACCACGAGCACAAGCACGAGCAGACAGAGAAGTCCTACGATCCAGGCTGCCCGCGTACGCCTTCCAGGGTCCGGTGCAAGCGTCGCCCGCAGAATACTCGCGGCAAGTCGCGCAAGAGGCGCGGTACGCCGCTCGCTTTCGGGAGGGCGGCGAGAAGGCGAGCGGCCAGCATTCATCGAAACCCTGTCTGATAGAGGACGGAGCGGCAGCGCAATGCGGGTTGATTGCACACCGGGAGGGGGAGTCTTCCGCGCGGACCAAAGGCCGGACTTGATGCATGTCAATTTCGCAGGCGCTCTGTGCTTCGGATGAGCGCGCACTTCGGGGCGGAGGAACGCGCGCGGAGCAGTGTTGCCGCTTGCGCTCGCCCGACTTGACTGTTCAATGCTGGAATGCGAAGGACAAGCGTCCTGACCAGGCAGGCATCCAGTCATGGACGAGCTCGCAAGCCAATAGCGTGATCAGCACGCGCACGGCCCGGGCAGGATTGCGAATGCAGGCTTCGACCTGCGCGCTTCTTCCATGCCCCCATACACACCACTGGCACAAATGCTCGCAGTTGTTGGTGAGCAGCCTGTAGTTGCGCTCGCCGAGTCGTGATGCCGCGCGGCGCGCCACTTCACGGCCCGTGTACGGCGCGTGCGGGTGCCGGACGATTTCGATCCTGAAGCCTGCGGAGAAGTGTTCGAACGGGATCGCCTCTACCGGGCCGCCGCAGCATCGGCCGCAAAGACCCGCGTAATGAATCACGCGGCCGCCGCCGATATAAATGCCGTGGTGCATATAACCGGGACGCCGCGAGGCGAGGTGGGCGCCGACCGGCAAATCGTGCATGAACACGCTGTCCATACGTTCTGCTTGATGTTGGCTCATGACTCGCTCCCAAGGGTAGCCACGGCGCCGGGCTCCATCGGAATAGCGATCTGAATGGCGGCTTAGCCCGACATGTGCCCGAACATGCGTGCTTCTGTCACGCCTTAAGAATGGGCGGTGGGCCGCTCGACAACAATCAGTCCTCGCTGGCATTCGCGTCCGATTCGCGGCCGCGAGTGTCGGAAATTTCTGAGACGCGCTGGGTGAAATGCTGATATCGAAGCGGGATAACGACGGCATTTCGAATGCGGTGGGCAACCCCGCGTGCCGAACGCGGGGAGGGATGCGGAGGGGAGCGCGAGGCAGTCGGCTTAACGGCGACGGTCGCCCAGCAGGCGCAGCAGCATCAGGAAGATGTTGAGGAAGTCGAGATAGAGCGCGAGCGCGCCGACGATTGCCTTCTTGCCGGCAATTACATCATCCTCGCCCGCGATATAGATGTCGCGAATGCGCTGTGTATCGTAGGCGGTGAGGCCCGTGAACACCAACACGCCGATTACGGAAACGACAATTTGCAACGCTGTCGAGGCGAGAAACAGATTGACGAGTCCTGCGATCACGATGCCGGCGAGCCCCATGAACAGGAAAGAACTGAAGCGAGACAGATCGGCACGCGCCGTGTATCCATAGAGGCTCGTTGCCCCATAGGTGGCCGCACTGACGAGAAACACGCGCGCGATGCTTTCGCCCGTGTACACGAGAAAGATGCCGGACAGCGAGAGGCCGACCAGTGCGGCGTACGACCAGAAGCTGATCCGGGCCGCGCCGAGGCCGATGCGCTCGATGCGAAAACTCAGCAAAAAGACCAGCGCGAGCGGGGCCAGCAGCACCACCCAAAACAGCGGCGTGGCGGCGATCGACGCATACAATCCGCTCGCCGCCCCTACATAAGCAACGACGCCCGTCAGCACGAGGGCCGCGGCCATATGATTGTAGACACGCAGCATATATTGCGAGAGGCCGGGCTCGCTGCTTTCGAGTCCGCGCTGCGCCGCCGCGGGGCGGTCGTTGCCGATGAATCTGTGTTCCATGATCGCTCCTCTCGCTGGAATCGGGGGACCGGCTCAGCGCACCGGCGCGCCGTCCCGCGTGATCTGAACCGCGGTCGCCTCGACGTAGTCGACTCGCACGCTGTCGCCTGCCTCGAGTCCGTCGAGCAGGCGGTCGGACGACGCCTGCAGCACCACCGTGCGTGTCGGGCCGCGCAACGTCAGCTGACGCTTGCCGCGATCGATCTGCACGACCGTGACCACAGCCTCGACGCGGTGCATGGCGAGGGACGCGCCGGTCGTGAATCCTTTGTCGACGCGCTCGCGTATGCCGCGCGAGTTCGATTTGTCAGCGCGCAGCAGCAGGGCGCGATTGAATGTGACGGCGACGGTGTCGCCCAGCCGCAATTTGCCGACGTCGCCAATACTCCGGTCCACCGCCACGTCCACGGGTTCGCCCTTGTCTTCCAGTAGCGTCATGCTGTTTCGTCCGGTATCGATGGCGAAGACGACCGCGTTCGCATGCGCGACGCTGGTGCCCGAGAAGGGGTTCTCAGGGGGCGCCTGCGTCGTGGCTTCTTCTCCCATTGCCGCGAGCATCGCCGCCGCGCTGAATACGAGCCCCGCTATGGCAGCAAGTAATCCATATTGCCCTCTGCGTTTCATCGTGTGTCCTCCGCGCCATTTCGACTCAAATCCGGTTGTTCACGCCGCCACGCCCGAAATGTCTCAACGGCGCATTCCTTCTGTTCACATGCGCCAGCAGCTGCGGCGCGTAGGTGAGTTCGGCCAGCCTCGCGCGGAAGCGAGGATGAACGCACGCGAGCGACACGACGACCAACGACCCCGGCAGCGCGAGAAATCCAATGAGCAAGATCCGTTTGAGCATGCTGAGCCTCGTTTGAGCTTCACGTACGGTTTCAGCGTAAGCCCTCGCGCGCCGGTGCGTTTGATGCACATCAACGGCGACGCGCATCTTGCGGTCCGCGACGGCATCGTGGTCTACGTTTCGTCGGTGATCGCGGAGGCGGGCAGGCGCGATCTCACGGACGAGGACAGGTGGCCAGCCGCATCGGGCTCGCCGCAGCGCGCGAGGATGGAGGCGCGCACCCGCTCGCGCAATCGCGCGGTCGCGGCAAAGTCAATGCCATCGGGCGCAACAGGTGGCAAAACGGCGATCGTGATGGAACCGTGCCTTGGAACCCATTCGCCGTCGCGCAATGCGGCGCGCGCGCCGCGCAGCGCAATCGGAACGATGCGCTGTCCAGTCATGCAGGCGCACCGGAAAGCGCCCAGATGAAACTCACCCAAGCCGGCTTCGCGCACGAAGGTCCCTTCGGGGAAAAACAGCAGACGCTCTCCCGCCTTCGCGAATTCAAGCAACCGCGCTTCGTCGGCGAGGCTGCCCGCGTAGACCCCGCGCTCGACAAAACGCGCACCGATTGCCCGCAACAACGGACCGGCGAACGGCCTCCGCGCCAGTTCCCGTTTCGATACAAAGGCAACCGGCGCGGGCAGGAATGTGGTGAGCACCACTACGTCGAGATAGCTGGTGTAATTCGACACGATCACCGCATGTGGCTCGCGCAGTGCGTCGAGGTTTCCCTCGACATCCACGTGCAATCCCGCCGCGCGCAGGAACAGGCGGCAGGCCCGCGCGAGGATGCTCCAGTTACGCGCTTCATCGCGGCGAAACGCGATACGGAGCCGCGCCACAAGGCGCGGTCACGCCTCAAAGCCCCGATACCGCAGCGTTCGACAAGAGTCTGGCGGAGTTCAATGAACTGATGAGGACGATGCAGTCGCAGATGAACGAGATTCGTCAGACGCAGGATCCGCGGGCACGCAAGAAGCTTCTGCAAAAACACTGGGCCACGATGCAGAGTGCAATGGCCACGATGCGAGGCGTGTGGGGACCTGGGATGATGGGGTATGGTGGAATGCATCACGGTATGACGGGACCGGGAATGATGGGGGGCGGTTGGGGCCACATGGGAGGGTATTACTCCCGTCTTACGCAGGAGCAACTGCGGCAGCGGCAGTATATGACCGACCAGTACCTCCAGATGCAAGAGGAAATGATGAACAACATGATGTGGCAACAGCAGTACTGGATGGCTCCTCCACCCTCGCCTCGCCCAAGTAATAGCTGGTATAGCGCCGGCGAATTCCAGCGCTATACCTTGTGGTGGAGCCGTCCGCGTGGGCTCCCGTCCGTTGTCGGGACAACGGACGACGGTTCACCTCGGTACGCGCTATTCCATCGTCAGCACGATGCGCCCGTCCACCTTGCCTTCCCGCAGCGCGCCTAACACCGTATTGATGTTCTCCAGCCGATCACGGTGGATATGCGCGTGCACGCTGCCCTCGGCCGCGAAGTCGAGCGATTCCTGCAGATCGCGCCGTGTGCCGACTATCGAGCCGCGCACCGTGATGCCGTTGAGCACGGTCGAAAAAATCGGCAACGGGAAGTCGCCGGGCGGCAGCCCGTTCAACGACACCGTGCCGCCGCGGCGGAGCATGCCGAGCGCCTGCGCGAACGCGCTGCGCGAGACGGCTGTTACGAGCACGCCGTGCGCGCCGCCGATTTCTTTCTGGATCAGCGCTGCCGGGTCTTCGGTTTTCGCATTGATCGCGAGCTTCGCGCCAAGCTTGCGCGCGAGTTCCAGTTTGTCGTCGGCGACATCAACGGCGACGACGTGCAGGCCCATCGCAATCGCGTATTGCACCGCGACGTGACCAAGCCCCCCGATACCGGAGATCGCGAGCCACTGACCCGGACGCGTGTCGGTCATGCGGATGCCTTTGTAGACCGTCACGCCGGCGCAGAGGATCGGCGCGATTTCATCGAAGGCTACGTTGTCGGGGAGGTGGCCGACATAGTTCGGATCGGCCAACACGTACTCCGCGTATCCCCCGTTGACCGAATAGCCGGTGTTCTGTTGTTCGTGACACAGCGTTTCCCAGCCGCTAAGGCAGTGCTCGCAGTGGCCGCATGCGGTGTAGAGCCACGGCACGCCGACGCGGTCGCCTTCCTTGACCGCAGTCACGCTGCTGCCGACCGCAGCGACATAGCCGACGCCCTCGTGCCCGGGGATGAACGGCAGGCTCGGCTTGACCGGCCAATCGCCGTCGGCTGCGTGCAGATCGGTGTGGCAAACGCCCGAGGCCTTGATGTTGACGAGAATCTGTCCGGGTCCCACCTCCGGGACAGGCACTTCTTCGATGCGCAGCGGCGCGCCGAACTGGTGGACGACGGCGGCTTTCATGTGACGGGTCATATCACGCTCCTCGAAATGGCCTGTCCAGTATTCGTTCGACGGGAGACCTCGATGTTGACGAAGGTCAAGTGAAGCGAACGACGACAGTTATGCGCATGGGCGGTTCGAACCGAGGTTCACCTGCGCGAGCGCTGGCGCATCGGCCGCCAGATGCTTGCGCTGTCAGATCAAGACGTTCGTTGTAGAGGTCAAGCACGTCGGCGAACGCTGCGTCGACTTCTTGATCGGCGCCCGGCATCGAACTGGGCCGACATGCGTACATCAGAAGCAGCGCAAACAGAATTGAAGCGATCGGTGCGGATCTCATGGTGTCCTTGCTGCAGGTGCGTGCGTGACGGTGACGACGCGCATCGACAGCATAGGCGCCCGGCGGGCTCGAGGCTTGATCGTCGTCAACGGAGCATGATTCGGCCGCCGTGCGGATCTCCGCGAGGTTCACGTGCAGGCAATGCCAGAAGCTTTGATCAGGATCAGTTTCGATCCGGGGCACACCGCTATCGTGAGTGCATTGATGACCTGATCGTGGAGAGCGCGACGTGCCGATAGCCGCGGGCAAAGCCTGTCAGAACACCGCACCGCCCACGGCTACGGTCGGCGCAAGCGGGCGCGTGAGCGCCGTGCGCGGCGCGGTCGTCGATGTCCAGTTCGACACGCACGAACTGCCGCCAGTCGATACCGCGCTGTGGATCACGCGGCCGGACGGGACCTCGATCCTCGCGGAAGCGCAGGCGCACACCAGCGAGCGCACGGTGCGCGCGCTGGCGTTGCAGGCCACCGCGGGCCTCGCGCGCGGCGCCGTCGTGCGGGTCGGCGCGGGCCCCATCGAGGTGCCGGTCGGCGACGCGGTGCTCGGCAGACTGCTCGACGTCGCCGGTGTGATGCGCGACGGCGGCGCGCCCGCGCCCGAGACCGTGGAACGCAGGCCGATCCATCGCGCCGCGCCGCCGCTCGCGGCGCAGCGCGGCGCCACGCGGCTGTTCGAGACCGGCATCAAGATCGTCGACCTGCTGACGCCGCTCGCGCATGGCGGCAAGGCCGCGATGTTCGGCGGTGCGGGCGTCGGCAAGACGGTGCTCGTGATGGAGCTGATTCACGCGATGGCTGCGCGCTACGGCGGCATGTCGGTGTTCGCCGGCGTCGGCGAGCGTTCCCGCGAGGGGCACGAAATGCTGTCGGACATGCGCGGCTCGGGCGTGTTGCCGCGCGCCGTGCTCGTCTACGGACAGATGAACGAACCGCCTGGCGCGCGCTGGCGGGTGCCGCTCACCGCCCTGACCATCGCCGAGTACTTTCGCGACGAGCGCGGCCAGAACGTGCTGCTGCTGATGGACAACGTGTTTCGCTTCGTGCAGGCGGGGGCGGAAGTGTCGGGGCTGCTCGGGCGCATGCCGTCGCGGGTCGGCTATCAGCCGACGCTCGCGAGCGAGGTAGCAGCGTTGCAGGAGCGCATCGTATCGGTGGGCAACGCGGCGGTCACGGCGATCGAGGCCGTCTACGTACCCGCCGACGACTTCACCGACCCCGCCGTGACGACGATCGCCTCGCACGTCGACAGCATGATCGTGCTGTCGCGAGCGCTCGCCGCCGAGGGCATGTATCCGGCGATCGATCCGCTCGCCTCGTCGTCGATCCTGCTCGATCCGCTTGTCGTCGGCGCGGAGCACGCGGCGCTCGCCAACGAGGTGCGACGCCTGCTCGAACATCAGCGTGAGCTGCAGGACGTGATCGCGTTGCTCGGTATCGAGGAACTCGGCATCGACGACCGGCGCGCCGTGCAGCGCGCGCGCCGTCTGCAGCGCTTTCTGACGCAGCCGTTCGCGGTCACCGAAGCGTTCTCCGGACAGCCCGGCAGAACGGTCGCGCTCGCCGAGACGATCGTCGGCTGCAAGGCGATTCTCGCCGGGGAGTGCGACGACTGGCAGGAGCGATCGCTGTACATGGTCGGCGCGCTGGACGAGGCGCGCGACAACGAAGCCCGCGGCAGGTCGGCGGCCGCGAGCGCCGTCGCGGCGTGACGAGGAGTGTGCGATGCCCCGGCATGGCCTGTCTCTGACGATCGCGACACCGGCGCGCGTCATGGTCGACGGCTTGCCGGTCGTGTCGTTGCGCGCCGAGGATGAAAGCGGTGCTTTTGGCGTGCGCGTGGGGCATGCGGACATGGTCACGCTGTTGAGCGCATCGGTGGTGCGCTGGCGCACGGCGGATGGCGGCGAGCATTACTGTGCCGTCGATGGTGGCGTGCTGATCGTGTCGCACGGCACGGCCGTCTCGCTTGCGTGCCGCGAAGCGGTGCAGGGCGACTCGCTCGAAGCGCTCGAGGCGGACGTGCGCCGCGCGCGTGCCGCGCAGCTCGACGCGATGCGGCGCGCGCGCGTGGAGCAGACGCGTCTGCACGCGCAGGCCGTGCGCCAGATGCTGCGCTATCTGCGCCCGCAAGCCACACGTGGAGAACCGGGATGACGATGCGGCCTGCTGCCGGCAAGGCAAACGGGAAAACGGATGGCAAACGCGCCGAACCTGGCGAACCCGCCGATCGCGTCGCGCAAGCCGCGCAGCGCGCGGCGAGCCGCGAGCGGACCGGGCGCGCGAATCCGGAGCCGTCGCTGGGCGCGCGACTCGGCCAGATCGGCATTCTCGGCTGGACGATCGTGCTGCCGATCCTGCTTTGCCTCGCGCTCGGGCGCTGGCTCGACCGCATCGCCGGTACGCGGGTGTTTTTTGCGGCGCCGCTTCTGATGATCGGCGCGGGCATCGGCCTATGGTCCGCATGGCGCTGGATGCATCGACAGCAAAGGAGAGATCGTGATTGACGCCACCACGTTTCATTTCACCGACACGCTCGCGCTTGCCGCCACGGGAATGGCGGTCGGCTTGCTGAGCGGTGCGCTGCACTTCGCGACGCTGCGCTGGAACGTCGCGTACTTCGCGCGAGGACGCGTGCTGCGCGCCTTCGCGCTGCAACTGGCGCGGCTCGCGCTGACGGCCGCCTTATTCGTCCTGCTGGCGAAAGCGGGCGCGTTCGCGTTGCTCGGCGGCATCGGCGGTTTCCTGTGGGCGCGCGGTGTGGCGCTCGGCATGCGGCGAGCGACGTCGTGATTCATTCGCCGCTCGTCACCGAGCCGCTCGTACGCCTCGGTCCGCTCGTGATCACCACGCCCGTGGTCGTCACGTGGGTGATCATGGCGGTCATGACGGTCGTCTCGCTGTGGCTCACGCGCAAGCTGTCCATCATGCCGTCGCGCACGCAGACCGCGCTCGAACTGCTGGTCGGCACGCTCGACGCGCAAATCCGCGACACGATGCAGACCGAGCCCGCGCCGTATCGCGCGCTGATCGGCACGTTGTTCCTGTTCGTGCTGATCGCGAATTGGTCGTCGCTGATTCCGGGCGTCGAGCCGCCCACCGCGCACCTGGAAACGGATGCCGCGCTCGCGCTCGTCGTGCTCGCCGCGACGCTCGTGTGCGGCGTGCGCTCGCGCGGCTGGCGCGGCTATCTCGCGACGTTCGCCGAACCGGCCTGGGTGATGATTCCGCTGAACGTCGTCGAGCAGATCACGCGCACGTTTTCGCTGGTGGTGCGCCTGTTCGGCAACGTGATGAGCGGCGTCTTCGTGGTCGGCATCGTGCTGTCGCTGGCCGGGCTGCTCGTGCCGATTCCGTTGATGGCGCTCGATCTGCTGACCGGCGCGGTGCAGGCCTACATTTTCGCGGTGCTCGCGATGGTATTCATCGGCGCCGCCGTCGGCGAGTCGCGCGCCGCCGTTCACGACAATCAGAAAGGACCGGCATGAACCTCATCGAAATCGTCAGCATCGCCGCCGCCGCGCTCGCCGTGGCGTTCGGCGCGATCGGGCCCGCGCTCGCCGAGGGCCGCGCGGTCGCCGCCGCGATGGACGCGATCGCGCGTCAGCCCGATGCGGCGGGCACGCTGTCGCGCACGCTGTTCGTCGGGCTCGCGATGATCGAGACGATGGCGATCTATTGCCTCGTGGTCGCGCTGCTGTTGCTGTTCGCCAACCCGTTCGTCAAGTAGGGCGCGCGATGAAAATCGACTGGTCGACGCTCGCGTTGCAGACGCTCAACGCGCTGATTCTGGTCTGGCTGCTCGCGCGCTTTCTGTTCCGTCCGGTCGCGAAGATCATCGCGGAGCGACAGGCGAGCGCGAATGCGCTGACCGGCGACGCGAACGCCGCGAAGCTCGCGGCGCAGGCCGAACGCGAGGCGCTGCGGGCCGAACGAGAGCAACTCGCCGCGCAGCGCGCGCAGGCGTTCGCGACGATCGAGGCCGACGCGCGCACACAGCACGCGGCGCTGCTCGACGCCGCGCGCGACGAGGCCGAGCGGTTGCGCGCCCAGGCGGCCGCGGACCGGCAGCGCGAGCGCGCGGGCGAGGCCGAAGCCGCGTCGGCGGCGGCCGCGCAGCTCGCCGTCGACATCGCGGGCAAGCTGCTCGACCAGTTGCTCGACCGCTCGCCCGAGGACCTGCGCGTTGCCGGGTTCATCGACGGACTCGCGGACGGCGTGCGCCGGCTGTCGCCCGGCGCGCGCGCCGCGCTTGCCGGGGACGTGCCGCTGCGTGTTAGCGCGCCGCGCGCGTTGACGCCGGACGAGCGCGCCGCGTGCGAAACGGCGCTCGCGGCCGCCTTCGCACAGCGCCTCGAGTTCGATACCGACATCGACCGCACGCTGCTCGCGGGGCTCGAACTGTCGGGCGCGCACGCCGTGGTGCGCAATAGCTGGCGCGATCAGCTCGACCAGATTCACGGTGAACTGCTTCGCGACGATGGCCACGCGCGCTGACACCGCCGACGCGTGGCTCGCGCGCAAACGCGCCGCGCTCGCGCGCGTCGCGCTCGAACCGCGGGCGGCGAGCATCGGCCGCGTCGAACAGATCGCCGATGGCATCGCGTTCGTCTCGGGTCTGCCCGACGCCGCGCTCGACGAGGTCGTCGAACTCGAATGCGGCGTGCGCGGCTTCATTCATTCGCTCGACGTGGCGAGCGCGAGCGTCGTGCTGCTCGATAGCGGCGACGCGGTGCGGGCCGGCATGCGCGTCGTGGGGACCGGCAGCGTGCTCGACGTGCCGGTCGGCGACGCGCTGCTCGGCCGCGTCGTCGATCCGCTCGGCCGGCCGCTCGATGACGGCGAGGCACTCGGTGCCGTCACGCGTTTGCCTGTCGAGCGCGCGGCGCCCGCGATCATCGAGCGGGACTTCGTCAGCGAACCGCTGCAGACGGGCGTGCTCGTCGTCGACGCGCTGTTCGCGATCGGGCGAGGGCAACGCGAACTGATCATCGGCGATCGCGCGACGGGCAAGACCTCGCTCGCCGTCGAGGCGATCGTCAATCAGAAGCACAGCGACGTGATCTGCGTGTATGTCGCCGTCGGGCAGCGCGCGACGGCGGTACAGCGCGTGATCGATGCCGTGCGCGAGCATGGCGCGTTCGAGCGCTGCATCTTCGTCGTCGCCTCGGCGGCCGCGCCGCCCGGACTGCAATGGATCGCGCCGTTCGCGGGTGTGTCGATCGCCGAGTTCTTTCGCGATCGCGGCCAGCACGCGTTGATCGTGATCGACGACCTGACCAAGCACGCGGCGACGCATCGCGAACTCGCGCTGCTCACGCGCGAGCCGCCCGGACGCGAAGCGTATCCCGGCGATATTTTCTATCTGCACGCGAGACTGTTGGAACGCGCGGCGAAACTGTCGCCCGCGCTCGGCGGCGGTTCGCTGACCGCGTTGCCGATCGCCGAGACCGACGCCGGCAATCTGTCGGCCTACATTCCGACCAACCTGATCTCGATCACGGACGGACAGATCGTGCTCGACGCCGCGCTGTTCGCCGCGAACCAGCGGCCCGCCGTGGATGTCGGCCTGAGCGTGAGCCGGGTCGGCGGCAAGGCGCAGCATGCGGCGCTGCGCGACGTCGCGGGCCGCTTGCGGCTCGACTACGCGCAGTTTCTCGAACTGGAGATGTTCAGCCGCTTCGGCGGTCTCGCGGACGCACGCGTCAACGCGCAGATCGAGCGGGGCAAGCGGATTCGCGCGCTGCTCACGCAGCCGCGTTTCAACGCGTTGCGCGTCGCCGATCAGATCGCGCTGCTCGCGGCGCTCGCCGCTGGCGTGTTCGACGGCGTCGCGCCGGAGGTGACGACGTGGGTGCGCGACAAGCTGAGCTCGGCGGACGACGCGCACACTGACGCGGCCCCCGCGGCGTGGCTGCGCAACGCGCTCGACGACACGCTGCGCGACAGTCTGAGCGGGCGCATTCGCGCGCTCGTCGAACGTGCGATGCATGAGCGTCCGGACACGGCGCAACCGGCAGCGAGTCCTGCTGAGCAGCCAGCTCAGTGAGAAGGCCGTCGCAGGCACTCACGCGCGACTATCGGATCGTTCGGCAAGACGAAATCACTGCGGAAATCGCTGAATTGGCCGCGACGGGTGCTTGCATGCCGGCGGCTGCGACGCTCGAAACGAATGCGCGGCTTGACGAAAGCCGGTAGCGCAACAGCAGGCGTCGATACGGGCGTGAACAATGACACACAAAGAAAGCGGCCTGCGTGGGAGCGGGCCGATTCGATTCTTTGAGGCGCGACATGCGCCCGCCACAAGGCTTCAGCGAACTACATGCTTCTGTCGCACCTCGTAGTACCGCCTTAGCCGGATGTGCAATACGAGATCGGGTAAGGAAGATCAATCAAACGGGTTTCGATTAGCGCGACGAGATGACGAAGCCCACCGCGCACGGATGCCTAAGGATCCCCGAATCAGTCCGCAAACCGCGTCACCACCGCGGCACTAACCGACTCCATTTCGACGAGAGCGGGTTTAGCGCCGATCGGCAGCACGGTACGGCCCAACGACTCGTTGATGATCTCCGCCGCCGACAGATAGAACGCCAGCAGCGCGGTCAGCAGTCCGCCATAGCCTCCCGCGTGTCGCAGTGTCGCCGAACCGAGCCATTCGCCGGCCGCGAGCAGAAAGAAGGTTGCCCACAGCGCGACGAACACGCCCTGCAGCGCGCGCGACGAGCGGAACGTCGCGATCCACATGTAGAACGTGAAGACGCCCCACAACAGCAGATACCAGCCGACGAACGCGGCCGGCACCTGCTCGTGCAGGAACAGCGCAAACAGGGCGAACGACCACCAGAACGCGCCATAGCTCAGAAACGCGGTGGCGCCGAACGTGTTGCCGCGCGGAATCTCCATCAGTCCGGCGACGATCTGCATGCTGCCGCCGAACGCGAACGCGACGGCGAGCACGAGACCGAGCGAGCCGCCGCTGAACCAGCCTGCGTTGATCATGCTGAGCAGCCACGTGGTCAGCGCGAAAGCCGCAAGGCCGAGCGATGCGGGGTTGGGTGCGGTGGGTTTCATCGTGAAGTCTCCTGAATCGATCCGGGGGGGCTTACTCGTGGTGACCGAACTGCCGCAGCACGGCGGGGTTTTCGACGGTCGACATGTCCTGCGCGAGCGTTTCTCCCTTCGCGACCGAACGCAGCAGGCGCCGTACGACCTTGCCGGAGCGCGTCTTCGGCATGCTGTCGCCGAAGCGGATTTCCTTCGGCTTGGCGATCGGCCCGATTTCCTTGCCGATCCATGCACGCAGCTGATCGGCGATCTTCTTCGCTTCGGCGCCTTCCGGGCGCGAGCCCTTGAGCACGACGAACGCGACGATGGCTTCGCCGATGGTCTCGTCGGGCCTGCCGACGACCGCGGCCTCCGCGACCAGCGGATGCGCGGCGAGCGCCGATTCGATTTCCATCGTGCCCATGCGGTGGCCGGACACATTCAGCACGTCGTCGATGCGGCCGGTGATCGTGAAGTAGCCGGTCTGCGCATCGCGGATCGCGCCGTCGCCGGCCAGATAGAGCTTGCCGCCCAGGTCCGCGGGGTAGTAGCCGCTGCGGAACCGCTGGGGATTGCCCCAGATCGCGCGCAGCATCGACGGCCACGGCTCCTTGACGACCAGCAGCCCGCCCTGGCCGTTCGGCAGTTCGCAGCCGGTTTCGTCGACGATCGCCACCTCGATGCCAGGCAGCGGCAACGTGCACGATCCCGCGACGAGCGGTGTTGCGCCCGGCAGCGGCGTGATCATGTGGCCGCCCGTTTCGGTTTGCCAGAAGGTGTCGAGCACCGGACAGCGCCCGCCGCCGACTTCGCGCGCAAACCACTCCCACGCGCTCGGATTGATCGGTTCGCCGACGGTGCCGAGCAAACGCAACGAGTCGAGGTCGAAGCGGCGCGGATGCACGCCGCTGTCCGTCTCGGCGGCCTTGATCAGCGAGCGGATCGCGGTGGGCGCCGTATAGAAGATGCTGACCTTGTGCCGCGCGATCATCTCCCAGAACCGTCCCGCGTCCGGCCACGTCGGCACGCCCTCGAAAATCACCTGGGTCGCGCCGACCGCGGTCGGGCCATAGCAGATGTAGCTGTGTCCCGTGATCCAGCCGATGTCGGCCGTGCACCAGTACACGTCGTCCGCGCGGAGGTCGAAGGTCCACTTCATCGTGACGGCGGCCCACAGCAGATAGCCCGCCGTACTGTGCTGCACGCCCTTCGGCGTGCCGGTCGAACCGGATGTGTACAGCACGAACAGCGGATGCTCGGCACCGACCCATTCGGGCTCGCAGGTGTCGGGTTGGGCCGCTTCGAGTTCGTGCAGCCAGCAGTCGCGCGGTTCGTCCCACAGGATCGAGCCGCCCGTGCGCCGATAGACGATCACGGTATGGATGCCGTCGGTGCCTGCCATTTTCAGCGCTTCGTCGACGACGGATTTCAACGGCAGGTTCTTGCCGCCGCGCATCTGCTCGTCGGCGGTAATGACGGCGACGGCGCCGACATCGACCATCCGTTCATGCAGCGACTTCGCCGAGAAGCCGCCGAACACGACCGAATGCAACGCGCCGATGCGTGCGCAGGCCTGCATCGCGACGACGCCTTCGATCGACATCGGCAGATAGATCATCACGCGGTCCCCACACGCGATGCCGCGCGCGCGCAGCGCGTTCGCGAGGCGGCACACGCGCGCATGCAGTTGCCGGTAGGTGATGGTCGTCACGCTGCCGTCGTCGGCCTCGAAAATGATCGCGGTCTTGTTGGCATTGCCGTCGTGCAGATGACGATCGAGGCAGTTGTACGACGCGTTCAACAGACCGTCGTCGAACCATTTGAAGAACGGTGCGTTCGATTCGTCGAGTACCTTGGTGAAGGGCCGGTGCCAGCTCAGATGCTCGCGCGCGAGCCGCGCCCAGAAGCCGGTCCGGTCGCTGCGCGCTTCGTTGACGAGCGCTTCGTAGGCGGCCATGCCGTCGATGGCCGTGTCCGTCAGAAGCGGCGGGGCGGCCGTTTCCGGCGCTTGATGGTTGATGGCGACAGTGGACATAGTCTCCTCGCTGGCTTGAATGAGTGATATGGGACGGGCACACCGCGACCGCCGATATCCAACGATCGGCGGCGCGGCTGCGCGCATGACTCGAACAGTGCTCTGGATGTCGCGACCAGTGTGGTGCGGGAAGCAAGGGGCACGATTGACCCAGATCAAGCGCGGATGGGTGATGCGCGATTGAAGCTCCGCGGAGGAGCACGAATCGTGGCGTCCGATTGTCCAGCGGGGGCAGCCGATTCCTGCGAGCGGCCTGGACGGACTACCCGCGTTTCCCCCGTCGTTGATTCAGATAACGCGGTCCATTGCCAATAATGGATTCGACGGCGCGCCACATTGCACGGCGTCGTGGTCGGCGAGACTGCGAACGCGCTGCCGTGGTGCCGGACGAGCTACTACGACCCGAGCGCTATCAAGACGCTGATCTGCCGATGCGTCGATTTCGACTCGCTCGCGGCCCGGCGCGGTTGCTGATCGGCGAGGTCAGTGTCGAAGACGTCGATCAGAGGGCCTTCGATAGCTACGTTGATCGCCTGACGCCGGACCATCCGCTCGCGAGCGGCAACCTTCCGCGCGCGATGCCGTGGACCACGATCGACGGGCGTGCCTACTGGGACGGCGGCATCGTCAGTAATTCGGCTCCTGAGTTTGTCATTGAGCGGTGCGGACGCGTTCATGCGCGAAGTCGAAGCTGAGACTGCAAGGCGCTTTCAGCAGCGACTCAATTACATCCGGCTGATGGGCAACCGCACGCCGGTGCACGTGTCGCGAATATCGTTGCGCGACGAGGTCCCAATTGTCGCCGACTTCGACTTCTCGGCCGGGACCATCGAAGCGCTGCAGCGGCGCGGTCGCGAAGCCGCGCGCAAAGCGCTCGACGATCCGCCCGCCGGTGAGCGCGCCGCGTCGTCGCCGCGCGTTGACGATCGCCGCGAGTGATCGACCTCGATCAATTGCACTGCGCCCTTGCGCGCTAGTCTGGGTGCGAGTGCTTGCGTGCGTCGCTGAGGACTGCGCGAGAAACCCGATTATTCTTTGGCGTCAAGGCGGTTTCGCGTCGATGCGATTTGTGGAGGGCACCGGCTATGAAAGCGGACAGTCAATTGCGTGGGGAAGCCGAGAACCAGCTGGCGAACAATCCGGCGATCAATGCAAACCGGATCGGCGTCGCAGTCGCCGACGGCATCGTTACACTGAGCAGCCAGGTGCCCACCTACGTGCAGAAAGTCGCCGCCGAAAAATCCGTGCTCGGGATCGCCGGTGTCGTCGCCGTGATCATGCGTATAGACGTCGTACTGCACGAAGCCGACCGCAGTAGTGACGAGAACCTCGCGCTGAGCGCGAGCGCTGTGCTCGACTGGATCGCGGGCCTCGAGAAAAGCGCGGTCAAAATCAAGGTGGAAAGGGGCTGGGTGACGTTGAGCGGCGAGGTGCGGGACGGTTATCGCAGCCACATTGCCGAGAAAAATTCACGGACAAGGCCGGCCTCGCGCCCCTGTTCAGACTGGCAGGCCCTTCGCGACAGAACGCTCTCCCGGGCGGCGAGCGGGAAACCTGGCCGTCGACGTAGAGCGCGCGCTCCTCGCGCGAGCGATCTAAGTCCATTTCTGGCTCTCACGGAGGTGCCGATACGGTCCGCTCGCAGGATATTCGCGGACGGCGGTAGCGCATCAAAGCCATCGCAGAACGACCGGACTTCCTGGTTGACGCCGTCCAGATGCTGCCATTTTGGTATAAAATGGATGCCAAATGGCAGGAGGTGAAAATGGTGAATCTTATCGGAAGGGTGTCCGCCGACTCACTGCTCGGAGGTCGCACTGTATTCCCGCGCGCGCCTCGATCGGGTCTTGAGTGGGTGGACGTGGTCCGCCATGGGATTTCAGCGCAGGCACTCGACGCCATGCTCAGGTCCATCGGCTTATCGCAGGCGGAATTGGCGCAGGCGCTCGACATTCCTGAGCGAACGCTGGCGCGTCGAAAGCGGGAAGGTGTGTTAAGTCGTGAGGAGTCAGCAAAGCTGCTGCGGCTTGCGCGGGTGGTGGCGCGTGCTGCGGAGGTTTTTGAGGATCTCGACCCGGCGCTCGCCTGGCTCAAGACTCCGATCGCCGCGCTGGAGGGTGCGACACCGCTTAGCCTTGTGGATACCGACATTGGCGCCGATAGTGTGATGGACACGCTCGGGCGCATCGAGCATGGCGTGTTTGCGTGATGCTCACGGTATGGCGGGTGGTCACCGGGCGGTATGCGGATACCGCTTTTTCCGGAGAAGGCGCGCGACTGTACGGTGGCCGGTGGAATCCCAAAGGCGTCGCGATGGTGTACACAGCGCAAACGCAATCGCTGGCGCTCCTGGAGATGCTGGTTCAGGATTCACCGTTGCGTGCGCACTATGTGATGATTCCAGCCAGATTCCCCGAAAGAATCGTGGAACGTATCGATCCCGCCAGTTTGCCTGCCGACTGGCGGGACATCTCCACGCGCGGTGAACTGCAGCAGGTCGGGGCCACGTGGTCGCAGACGCGCACCAGTGCCGTGCTGGCCGTTCCCAGTGCAGTCGTTCCTGCTGAAACCAACTACCTGCTCAATCCCGATCATCCCGATTTTGTCCATGTCGAAATCGGGGCGCGTGATGAGTGGCTGACCGATCCGCGGTTGCTGCGGCGCGCTGCGGCGCCGGACTAGCGAGCGGCGAGTGAGTGTGGACCAACGAGCCCAAGGACATCCAAGCCCAAAAACTTTACATAAAAGGAATTGGCAACAATTGCATAGGTATCCTATTTAATATAAACGCGATCGATGTCCGTTGCCCCTTTGTGACGGGAATCAGCGGCAACTACATGACATGACATAGTCCGGCGCACGGTTGACCACACGTGAGCCTTCCGCACAATGCCACGGCGCTCGCATTCGTTGAGATACACCTTAATCGATTTGGTGGCTTCAATCCGAGGCCGCAGCTCGTCGGGCGCTTCAAAGTCGGCAAAGCCGCTTGCCGTTGATATCCACACTGAATACGCCCCGGCCAGCCTCGAACCTATAGACCGCCTCATATCCGGCGATCTTCAACATGCGCGGACGGGATGGATCTGGCCCAAAGCTCGTCGGCTTCTCGGCTGCCGGGCTAAACCGCAGAAAATGAACACCAGCCAGTGGCCACTACAGCAGGCTTTGCTGCAATGGCTCGCGATGTTCCCAGACCTTTACGATGATCGACTCTGTGACCAACTTCCCAGCGTCGACGCTTTGCACTTTGCGCAGATCAACAAGCAGGACGTCGCCCTTGCCGAACCTTTCGCCGGCGTCAATTTTCGCCAGGAACTCGGAATCTTCAATCGACGCGTGGAACGCCGCGACGCCGTCATGCACGCGCCACTTGTTTCCGTCCTTGAACGTCAGCGATTCGATCTGCAGCATGATTTTTTCCGAAGTCGTGTCCGAGATAATCTCTGCTCCGTTGTCGGTGACGGCCGCGCTGAACGAAGGAACCTCTTCGGCATGGATATCGAGCACCTTCTCGCCGCCCATGACGATACCGAAGTCGTCGATCCCTTCGCGTTCGAGCGGCGACACAACCTTTTCAAGACTGTTACGTACGACGCTGTTTCGATAGATTCGAATGACGTTGCGCTCAACCTCAACCGATTCGGTTTGCGTGATCCATACGCGCGCGATTTCGCCTTGCTGCTCAATTCTGACGGGCTTGCAGCCTTTGAGCTTGCGTAGCAGCTGGACGAGACCGACGCCACTGGATGCGCTCATGCCGATAAGGCCGAGGATGCCCCCGGCATTCGCGATTGCTGACGCACCCGTGCTCGAAAAGATGTCCTTGAGCTGGGAGAGGAGGTGCTGGGTTGCGATAAGGTCAATGCCAAACGAGCCGGCCTTGAAGCTCGCATTTACCTGTACACGAACGTCAGCAGCGTCGCCGTTGACTTCCTTGTTCACAGCGGTGAACAGATCTGCGAAGGCTACGAGGGCAGGCGCGAGGTCGCGCACGTCCATCCGGTGCTCCGCGAGAGCCGGACCGTCGTACACGACATGGAAGCGCTCATGGTTAGCCATTTCCATAGTCTACAGGGTGTCGGGTGAGTTCAGATTTTACGTCGTGGCACCGAAGTGGGTGCGCGCATGATGCCCGAGCCGAGATTAACTAGCAATTGGGAAACGGCGAGGATGGCGAGCGCCGGAGCGTCGTATGATGTCCGAAAACGAGATCCGAAGCGCGCTACGGGCTTCAGAAAAGCAAAACGTTAATATTCGTACACGGGCTTACAGGGCCGCCCGACACCGGTCGAAATCGGCCACACGCGTATCTTCGCGTGCTGCGATATGGCCGCTCGCGTAATGCCGAGCGTACCGATCATCGCCTGCGTCACGCCTTCGCCGTACCCGAAAATGGCGCGTGCGTGGTTCGATTGTTTGCGGCTGGTGTCGGAATAGTGGGCCATGACGAAATCACCTCGGACGGATGTTTATCGAAGCATCCGTTTGCGACAGGGTCTGTGTTGACGGCGGTTTAGCTGATAACTAACCCCTTTCGGGTTGGCATGATCCGTTGATATTCCGTAACCTATGAGTTACAATAATTGGCATGATAAAGCTGATCGTTACCCCCGAATTCGACGCTTGGCTTTCCCGCGTGCGAGATCGCCAAGCGGCAATGGCGGTCACTGGTCGGCTCAAGCGGGCGGCGCTAGGCAACCTCGGATACTGGCGAGCGGTTGGCGGCGGCGTCTCGGAGATGAAGATCGACGTAGGCAAGGGGTACCGGGTTTATTTCACGCAGCGCGGCGACGTGATGGTGATCATCTTGTGCGGTGGCGACAAGTCCACGCAGTCCGAGGACATCAAGCGGGCGAAGGCCATCGCGAAGGAACTGGAGGATTGAGATGAAAGTAAGCGAGTTGATGGAATTCGACGCTTCAAAGTATCTGAAGGACGAAACCGATTACCGCCTGTACCTTGCGCAAGCATTTGAGGGCGGCGATCCGGTCGAGATTCAGGCGGCACTCGGCGACGTAGCAAAGGCGCGGGGCATGACGGCACTCGCGCGCGAGTCAGGGATTGCGCGTGAGGCGCTGTATCGGGCGCTTTCCAACAAGGGCAATGCCGAGTTCGCGACGATCATGAAGGTGATTGCGGCGATGGGCCTGCACCTGACGCTGACGAAGCCCGATGAAGGTGTGAAGGCGATGGTTAAGACAAAGACAACAGCGAAACCTGTCACGGCGAAGAAGACCGCGCCAGTCGCAAAGCATGGCGTCCGCCCGGCGACGAAGGGTCGTGCCAATGCTGCGACCGGGAAGGCCACCAAAGGCCGAGCCCGAGCCAGCGGCGCGCACGCCCACGCCTGAAGCACAATCGTCCACGCAGCCCGCTATCAGCCGACATCGGCATCGCGGGTTCTTTCATTCGGAACATCCAACAACGCATGGAACGCGAATACCGGCTCGAGCTGCATCGGGACGACTTCGCCAAGGCGGTTAGATCATTGTTCACGAAGGACGAGCGAGATGATGGCTATCTGGTGCTTTTCGTTCAACGATGAACGGCTTACGCTGACGCGGATTTACCGCATCATTGCGTAGGGTGGATGTATCCGCATCATGCCGCCCGCCCCAAAACCATGAATAAAGATAGGGGCAAACACGACATCTGTAGCGGGACCACGACATTTGAACTAGGCGGGGACACCGTCATAGGCTTCTGCGAAGTCGAGACGACGCAATAAGCCCGAGTTAGAGTACTGACTGTCTCACGGACGTCTTGTTGGAGTTGTTTGGCTTGTCCGACCGCTATCTCAGTGCACAGCCCTGATAGTGCATTGTCAACTTGACATAATTAAATTAGCAACATTGCGTATGTAGGAATACATATGAATGTCAGCCGGAGAAGAGCCCGCGCGCGAGCATCGCACCATTGAAAATGCGACAATAATTGCCTTCAGTGTGCAGCCGGAGGAACATTGATGCCCGATAACACCTGTGTGCGGTGCGGAGCTGTCACACCACCGCACGACGTAGTCAGCGTCGCCTCAGCCGATGGCGCCTTCCGGTTGCTATGTAGTCGCTGTTTCAACGTCGAGATGGCGCATCGTGCAAAGATCCACACTTTCGAGCATCCGGAGTTCACGCCCGTGCGTCTGGCCGATGCTGATGGTGTCGTACATGAGTTCCATTTCCGCAGCCTGCTGTTCGGCGACCAGCTCTCGCTGGAGGCATTCGAGCTGGTTTCCGGGAACGAGGACTGCGCAGGCTTCCGTTTCCAGCTTCTCGGCGATCCCAGGTCGGACCCGTTCGAGCTACTCGGCGATCTGGTGCAGAAGGTCAAACGCGCTCTGGCGGTCAGGCACCTGGTCGAGCATGCCGGCAAGCTTGATGTAGCCGGAACGATGGTCCGTGGGCGAATCGAGTGGGACGGCAATGACAACGGCCGCATGCCATGTGTAGTCATTGACGGCAGACGGGTCGACTGGACCGATTTTGGCGCGATGTTAATGGCGTTCGAAGGGTGGCAGTTCCGGGTTGAGCTGGTGGATCCGAGCGATGAGGCATGAGGCCGATTGATGTTGACGTCGAAGATGACGTGAGGCCCGATCTGGATGGATGAATCGGTGCTCACGCGCGAGCCTTCGGCCCGACACCACGGCGCGCGCAACCGGCTAGGGACACGGCCACTAGAAGTGCACCTTCGACGAGCAGTAGCACCCTGTGCCGCGCGTTAAAGTCGACAGCGTCATCCAGGCTGACAGACCCGGCACGGGACATGCCGCTGGTCGGATTGAACGACATCATCGTCGCGTAGCCGACGATCATCACGAGGCGCACCCATGGCCGCGTGTCGCGATTCGGTTACAAGGAAACCTCGGCCGTCAACGCGTCCCACGGCGCGCTCAGACGTCCTTCTTCACGCACGACAAGGCCAGCATTCTCCAGAATCACCACGTCTTCGTAGACCCGTTTGTAGTCCCGATCCAGCGCAGTTGCCAACGCCTTCACGTTCTCTGCGCCTTCGCGATGTAGATGACGAAGCATCTCGAGGCGCTTTGGCGACAGCGCAGCCAGCATCTCCTCGAGCGACAAAAACGTCACGTGCCGCTCTTCGAAATTCTCGCCTGCCTGAGCACGGTTGAACGCCGCCGCGAATCGACGACCCATATCGCGCGTACCACCAACATGCACATTAAGTTTGCTCATGATTCACCTCGCTCACGTTCTACATCATCCAGAAAATCAGCCACCATCTGCTCAGGTGTCGAAAACGCGTACGGCTCTTCCTGATCGCGATAGTGCCGGTGGTCGCCTTTGCCCCGCTCATTGTCGTAGCCGATGATTCGCTGACCTGCACGACCGTAAAACAGGCAGTACTTGAGACCATGCGGTCTTTCGGCGTCGCTTTCCGGAAGTCGCCAGATGCGCATTTCGAGAATGGCCCCGTCCGGGTAGGCGGTTCGGTCCTCGAATAGGAGTGTGGCTTTCATCTTCATATGGCGTAAGATGCCATACAGACGTTATGGCGTCAAGCGCCATAATAGAGAGCAGGGAGTCCGGCGACGCGAGGGTGTGGTCCGCTATGCGCGACCTGCAATGTTAAGCGTTGTTCGACGTCTGCCCATGTCTGCGGACGCGTGAGTCCGCAGCGGCGTATGTGGGCAGGCGTTGGACAACGCTCGAGGGAGGAAACCGCGGAGTGTACCGACGCGGCTATGGGGATTGAAGTGATCGCGCGGCCCGGTTGATCACACGTTGATGAGCTGAAGCCGGGGCTGGCTTGATGCCGTTGTAATAGCGATGCTGTCGCACAGCGCCTCTGTCGGGATTCTCAACAGGCGGCAACCTCTGCCGGGTGAGATGCACACGAGCGTCTCCTGTTGGCGCTCGTTGCCGAAGAGCCGACAGTCGGACTGATGATGCCTGATGCCTGGTCATTCTGGTTCACGCCTTACCTCTGGAGCCAGGTGGCGCGCGAATCGGGTGGCTGCGCAGCAGGATATCGAGGATGACCATCGGCGCGCCGCAGTGCCGGCAGACGAATGGCGGTGCCGTTGTGTGGGCTGACGCGTCGTCACTGGCGGCAGTGGTTGCCGGAGCGCGCAGCAACGCGCGTATCGTCGCGAGGCTCTGCCGCCGCACCGGGTTGGCGAGCAGACCGTAATGGCGGATGCGGTGGAAGCCTTCGGGCAGCACATGCAGCAGGAAGCGCCGCATGAACTCCTGGGGCGCGAGCGTCATCGTCTTGTGGCGTGTACGACCGCTGGCCCGATAGTCCTTCCAGCGGAAGGTCACGCCGCGCTCGTCGAGCGCGATGAGTCGCTGGTTGGAGATGGCCACGCGATGCGTATAGCGCGACAGATACGCAAGCACAGCTTCTGGTCCTGCGAACGGCCGCTTCGCATATACGACCCATTCGCATGCGCGCAGCGGCGCGAGCCACCGCGCGAAGGCAGCGGGATCGGCAAGTGCGGCGTAATCACCGAAGAACCGCAGCTTGCCCTGGCGATACGCATGGGTGAGCTCTTCCAGTACGATCGCAGCAGTACGGACCTTCTTGAGACGCCGATGACGGATGAGCCGCCAATGACCGGGTACGCAGTCGGGTTGCTCCGCCATGTCTTCGCCGCGATCGTTGAGTGCGCCGTCGTATCGCGGACAGCTTGCATCATCACGCTGGCGAACAACGTGTTCTCGCGGTAGGCGTTCTGTTGGTGTTGCGTATACGCGTGTTTTGAACTCAAGCGCTACGCGTGCCGTGTGTCGTTGCACGCCCGATTTTCCTTCGGGCACATAGTGAGGGAAAGTGCTTTTACTCTTCCTGGATAAGTCCAGGTCGATATCGACCGTGACGTAGGGCTGCTCCTGACTAGTCGATGCCAGCACGTTGCCATCTGGGTCAATCACCCAACCTAACCCTCCGCAATTTGCTCGATCGCCGGCTGGGCACCAAAGATTGGACGATAGGCTATATGCCCCAGAGCACACCGCTAGCGCGTCCGCCAGCCAACCACTTGTCGGTTGATTCGTGCGGAGTAGCCCCAGGAACGCAGACCATATCGGCCTTCTCGGTTCCATAGAAGCGAGCCCATTCCAAAAACACTTGGTCGACTTATTGAGTGCCTTCGGGCGGTGGTACAACTTGTTTCGCGCACCCTTGGGCTCAATGGATGTCAATCATGGACGATGGATTTAGAATTTGGGGTGTAACAGTTGTTCTTTTTCCTCGCCTACTTTGCGACGCGGCGTATTGCTTCCTGCCAGCGTGCGAGCGCATTTTTTACTCGGTACACACGGCGATCATTCGATAAGCGTGCCGCGATATCTGCCATTTGATAAAGCACCTTTGCACGATCGGCGTGCTGACAGAGAACGAAGAACCAGGTAAATGGGTCTGAAGAAAACACGCGATCAAAGTTTTCGACCATAAGCTCGCGTGGCCGAATCGGGAACAGATGCTGGATTGCTGACGCCAATTCGCGGAGCGATTCGCTGGAAGAAAACGCTTCGCAGAGCGCCTGCCTGAGCGGGCGATAGAACTCTGGCCACAGGCCTACGCAATGCAACGGATCCGAGTTGCCATGCAGCAGCAACTGTCCGTCCTCAGGAGGAAGCGGGGGTACTTTCTGAAGCCTTCTGAACCAGGCTTGAAAAGCCGCCCACGGCTGACCATCGAGGTCATGGGCATCGTCCTCCCATGCTTCGGTTTGAAGGTGATCGAGGATAACCGAAGGCGTACCCTCCAAGTCCCGCCGGCATGAAACCAGTCCTGCGATTGGGATCGAACTCAAGTTCGGCTCTAGGAACTGCCAGTCGTGAATGGCCGCAATTCGTGCCATCTGTTCGGATCGAACTTCTGCTTTCAGGAAATCCTCAGCCAGGAAACGCCTCCCTTCGAATGCTTCGACCATTACCATGGTATCAACGATCTTCAAAGTGCTTCCATAGGGCTTGCAGCGCGGTAGCCAGGTTTCGATCAGTTCGATCATGTCGGGTGGAAGAGGCCCTTCCGTGCCAAACATCCGCAGACGCGTGAGCCAGTGCATTCGCATGAGCATCGGTCGCCAGCGGCGGGGACCGTCCCGGAACTCGTCCGATATTTCTTGGCAAATTGCACCGGTCGACAGCCGTAACTCGTCCCACCATCCGCTGTCGCAAGCAGCTTGCAAAGCAAAGGTCGGAGGACGGCCGATCTCGCGGGTCGGCCTATCAAGATACAGCTTCAGGGCAGTGAGCGGATCACTGTTGTCGACGATGTACTGACCTCGGCCTGCCTTGCCATTTACCCCCTCCAGCAACGCCGACCAACTTGATGGAGTGAGTTGTTCCATCGCTTCATGGATGTCGATCTCTTTCCCTGCCCGGTTTGAAACGAGCGCACGCAGCATGGCAGGCAGTTCATCAACGTAGGGGCGCAGTACGCTGCTGTATCGAGCGACCTGCTCAGACAGTTCAGCGGCTTCGGCTGGGTTACGAGCGTCCATCATGCGGTGGTACAGCGCCATAGCCTCGTGCCACATTCCGGTTCGAGTCGTATGGTATCTAAGGGCGCGGGCGCGAATTCTCGTTGCGAGCGCCATTGATTCAACATCGCTTCTGCTGAGTTTGATCAAGATTTCGCGAAGGTCGGGTCGCAACCGCAAACGGCTACCGTAAACGGTCATCACGAGCCAATTTACTCTACTCAAAAGGTCGAAGATCTTCTCGGCACGGCTTTGCCGAGAGTCAATCTCTGGCTCAATTTCGGGAATGAGGACGTCCCGGATCAGTTCAATGTCGATTTCCGGGAGCGTCAGCGAGGGGAGGGCGTAGCGCCTCGCGAGCGGATTGTCCACATGCTTCAGGATGCGCTCATACAGGTAACCGGCGACCAGTTCCGGCGGAATGTTTCCTTTCTCCAGCGACGCAATGAGTTCAGCCTGCCGCTCTTCAGGCTGATTTAACGTCGCTTCAGCAGCAAGATGTACAACCAGTGGTGTACGGCTTGGCAGGGCTTCAACAAGTGCCCGCGCAAGTTCCTTATCACATCCACGATTCTGAAGCAGCTTTTGCGCTCCGTTCCGTGTCAGGTCGCCGACGTTGATGTTTTCACGTTTTAAGATGGGCATCTGAACGTCTTCAAGCGTCGAGCGTGCGGCTATGATGATCGAGACGCTAGTGTGTTCGTTCGACGTCTGAACGCTTTGCATCCACTCAAGCATCGACGCAACGGCGTCTGAACCCGCGCTTTCAACACGCTCAAACGTATCTGCAACGATCACAAAGTGTGTGACACTCTTGCGCGCCTGGAACAGGATATCGATCAGGCTCGAACGATCGAAGCCCCGGCTTCCTTCACGGATGTGCGATGAACTATATGCGTAGCCGGAGTCGGAATCGTCGAAAGAACGGTTGCTGCGAAGTTTGTCCGCAATTTGATCGGCCAGATTCCTACGCATAGCCCGCGCCATTTCTGCGCACTGCGACGCTAGTTCTGGTATGGATCTACCGATCTGCGTGACAAGTTCACGGTCAAGGGCGCCGGGATTTTGAACGTCGAGATCAGCCCGATCGAAGTCGAGCAGAACAAACATCGTGCGGGATCTCTCGCGGTCAACCTGGGCCATCAATTGCGCGATTAATGTTGACTTGCCGACACCGCCTCTACCGCTGACGCAACATACGTTCAACGTCGAACTCGGATAATCTGCTCGACGCCCGAGGAACGCACGTAAGCGTCGCATCGGACCGGCCCGGTCGAAAAAACCATAATGCGTCATTCGCTCAACATCATCCTGTCGGGTCGCCTGATCAAGACGTTTGACCAGATGGTTGGCAATCCCGTCATATGCGAGTGCCGTCGTCGCAGAAGTCCATTGTTGTGCAGCTATAAAGTCCTTGATCTCACGAACGCTTGCGTCGTCGAGACGGAACGGCACAGCACCGAGAGCCTGACCAATGGCGAGCGCCACTCCGTCCCGTGTTTCAACCGCAATCTTCCGCGCCGCAATTTGTACGTCTTGAAGTCCCCACTCCGACAGTATATTTCGGCGCGGCGTGTCTAGCATCCTCCATTTGCCATCCTGGTCGCCCCGACCAATTTCGCAATCCTCGAAAAGTCGATCGATGAGGTACAGAACAAGCTCAGGATGCAGGATCTTTTGGACCAGATCATATGGCTGGGTCCAACCGCGAAGCGCCATCGCACGTCGCAACTGTGGTAATAGTCTTGTTTGCACAAGACCATCTTTGTCGAGAGAATTCATGTAGTGTGCTCCGCGACGGAAAGTTCGTGGGCCACCTGAAGCACGATGCGCGCTGCGTCGATGAGCGCGAGATGTTTCATCCTCACACCTAGCCGATTGGGGGCATCCCACAATTCCTTCGCGCGGGTAAGCGCAGTTTCTATGTCAATCCCTCGTTGCTCACTGACTGTTCTGATATGCGAATTGACTTGGCCAATTTTCAATGTCCTTGGTTCACTCAAGCCGAGTATCTCGTGCGTAAGCAATTCATCCGTTAAGTCCTGAGGTGGAGCACAGAGCAACATCTTCAGCCGCGAGCGTTGGGCGCAGAGAATCGAAAACTGTAGCCAGAATGGCTCAACCTCCTGCCAATACGCGCCTTCCTCGAGCTCGACGGCAATTGTGAGTTGTCCCCGGGCATTATTTGCTGCCAGCGATTCGTAGTGGTTCAGGATTGTTTCAGCGTAGGTATTCCGGATTTGGCCGTCCAACGACCGCCACCGTTCGTCAAAGGTCACGTCTGGAGCCAATTGCTGCGCCATATCGCGCAAGGGCAACTGACTTGCGACCCCTGACGGAATGATCACGATCTCGTCGGCCGCACAGCGCGCCCGTGCGAGTCGGAGTGCGAACGACTTGCCCGCGCCCGGTGGTCCGACCACCGCCAGCAGTCGAGGTTGCAATCCCGGATCGTACTCGTCGAGGCTGCCTGCAAGGGTGCTCGCATCGGCGGCCAACCATTTGTCAAGGTCAGGATTTGGAAAGACTGGATAGTAAACGTCGTCAGGAGACGCGCTGCTCAGGCCATCGGGTGACATGCCTGCCTGCTTAAGTGCAGTCCACCACGCTCCAGCAGATGCCGCATCTTCGGCAACCTGACGTGCGGCGTAGTTTGCCCAGTCGTGTCGTACATCTTTTGACTGAAAGTAAGTTGCGCCCTTGGCGTTGCCGTCAAACAGCTTGGGCTGCGTTGCGTCGATCGCCGCCACGATATTCTGGATGATCGTCGCCCGGTTATGAAGGATGTTCCCCTGATTATCGAGAATCTTGCCCTCATGCAATCTGTAATGGTCTAATTCCCTCGGACAGGTCGATAGGAGGACAATCCGGAATCGACGAGGAACAGAGCTAGATGACAAGGAAGCGCCGACAATTCGATGCCAGCTTCAAGCTGGAAGTGGTGAAGATGATACGAGACCAAGGCTTGTCGGTGGGCGAGGTTTGCCGGTCGATGGACCTTGGCGAGACGGGGGTACGGCGCTGGCTGGCGCAGTACGACGCGGAATGCGCGGGCGGTGCTGGCGCGGGCAAGCCGCTGACGGCCGAACAGCAACGCATTCGGCAACTGGAGGCGGAGAACCGGCAACTGCGTGAAGACAACTCCCTGCTAAAAAAAGCCTCGGCCTTCTTTGCACGGGAACTGAAGTGAGTTACCGCGCGGTAGCCCACTTGCAAGAGAAGGCCGTATCGGTCAGTGCCGCGTGCCGGGTATTGGGGGTAAGCCGCTCGGGCTACTATGCGCACCGGCGCGCCAAGCCGAGCCCAAAGCGCCTGCATGAGCAGACCCACATCAGGGCAGCATTTGCTGCCAGCGGCGCGAGCTACGGCAGCCGGCGTGTGATGCATGCCGTACGCGAGCAAGGGCTTCGCACGGGCCGCCATCGGGTGCGCACGCTGATGCGCGAAGCGGACTTGCGCACGACGTGGAAGCGCAAGTTCGTTTCGACGACCGACAGCAAGCATACGTTGCCGGTGGCCGAGAACGTGCTGGACCGTCAGTTTGACGTGGCTGAGCCGAATCGGGCGTGGGTTTCGGATATCACGTATATCCGCACGGCCCAGGGCTGGCTTTATCTGGCGGTCGTGCTGGACCTTTACTCGCGCAAGGTCGTGGGCTGGTCCATGGCACCCAGCATGCCGGCCGGATTGGTCATGTCGGCACTGACCATGGCGTTGCAGCAACGCCGGCCAGTGCCGGGATTGGTCCTGCATTCGGACCGTGGCAGCCAATATGCAAGCGACGCATATCAAGCCTTGCTCAAGCGGCATCACGTGGTTTGCAGCATGAGCCGCAAGGGAAATTGTTGGGACAATTCGGTGATGGAACGCTTCTTCCTGAACCTGAAGATGGAGCGCGTATGGCAGCGCCGGTACGCCAATCACGACGAGGCACGGCAGGACATCACGCAGTACATCGTCGGCTTCTACAACCCCGTGCGCTTGCACTCGACTTTGGGCTATCTGTCGCCCGCCGCCTACGAGGCGAAATCGACAGCAAAAGAACCTATCTGCCTGTCCGAAATTACTTGACCACCACAATCCCAATGGAACCGCGCGAGCATCGAGCAACGGTGCTCCCGACATACCGGCCGCTGTGTTGAGCGAATGCAGCAGACGCGCTGCCGCTTTGTCGATGCCGGTCAGAGGTGCTAGGTCATATTTGCAGTCAGAGCCACCGGGGTGCCCAATGATGAAATAGCGGCGCCCGTCGGGATCGGTGCCGATCGAATCGGGGAGCCGGCGGCCTTTTTGCCGGATATCAACGGCGGGGATATGTTCAGGCACAGAAACCTGGAGGCGTACCAGTACATAGTCGAGGCAATCGGCTGATCGCAACGCATCGTCCTTGTTCGCGATGCACGAAGGGCTCCACGATACATTCCATGCCTCAGCGGGTCGAACTTCGAGAGGCCACGTGCCCGCCAAAGTGTCAAATCGATTGTAGAACACAAAGCGCAATCGATCGCTGCAACTCTCGTCGGCTACGCCATTCTTCATCAGGCCAGTGTCCTCGAGGACGTGAGCCGCAGTCAGGATGAGATCAGGTGAAACTAGGAAACCTGTGCCAATCGCTGAGCCGCCGTCTTTGACGAGACAGACGGCCTTGGCAACGCGAAGGACGCGGCTAAGGTTTTCTACATCCTCGAGTCCCTGGCCAGCGTTAATAATCCCCTCAGCAAGCCCCTTTGTAGATCCGCTAACAAGCTCCAGCCGACTTTTTCCCTTGAGCACTTGCGACTCCAGTGCCAAGGCATTTGCTAACACTGGAAGCAATTTGGCCTTGGAAGCGGCGTTCACAGCCACTTGACACGCTACCTTGGCATCGCCGTAGGTCGCCCGAATCGCTGCAAAAGACCGGCAAGACGGGTCCCGAACACGTACATGTTCTTCATATACTAGTTCGAAGGCAGCGATGTCTTGGATCGCGAAGAAATACAACGCTTCTTCCTGATCAGGAACTGGCAGCGAATCGAATGTAGGGTGCGGTGAATCTGGCAACAGATTTTTCATATAGTTTTTGGCATGGTCACTTCATGCGGCAGATCCAAGGCCAAGCGCGTACAGCATTGCGCGCGCGGAAGGCGTGGAAAATCCATGCGCACAGTTTTTTTCGAGATCCTCTCCCGAAAAATGAAGCCCGAACGCGCGGCCGCCGTCGAGCCATGCAAAAACACCTGAGCCTGAATTGCCGCCGAGGGTGGTAGCGTCGTGCCCGAACACCCACACTTGCGTATCATCGGCGATGAATCCAGGCGAGCGGTGGATCACCCCCGGGGCGACGCGTTTTACTCCGTATGCCTGTCCAAAGAGCTGCTGGTCAATCCATTGCCAGTCAATGCCATTGACAATGCCTGTTCTTTCGTATGGCGGCCCGGGAAATCCGACAATGCAGATTGAATTCAGCGCCGACGCCTTTTCAAATTCCGCATTACCATCAATCTGCACGTCTTCAGGCCATTCTTGCTTCCCAAGCGGATCGAGTCTCATCACTGCGATATCCAGTGACGAGAAGGGTGCGCGTCCCACGGCCGGAATCAGCACGTCCCGGACCGGAAATACGTAGCGATCTTCGGAGCCGAACTCTCCATCGAATTCGATTTCCAATCCGTCGAGCACAGCGTAGCGGCTAACATGCGCATCAGAATTCCTGATCTTTTCTTTCACGATGTCTGCCGATTTCAGAGCATCTACTGCAACATGACGGTTCGTGACTACAACGCCTGTTTCACCGTTACACAGGAATCCCGATCCGAAATATCGCGTGCTGGAGCCGTTCACGGGTTGAATTCGCCCCGTTGCGGACGCGATTCGCGTGAGCCGACTCCCCGCAGCGACGAGCGATTCTTGCCAAAGGGCTGCGCACGGATGATTCACATCCGGCTCGCCATGACGAAGCAACAGACTCGGACGTGATCCATCCGCCCTGATCACAGCTTCAAGCGCGCAGAAATCGTTTCTCGTAATCGAAGTTGGGGCTTGATCAAGCTTGTCGAGCGCGTGTTCGACAAGATGATTGACTATTCCTAGGGCACTTGTTCGGGCGCGCTCGTCAGAGGTCATGCCGTCCGCATGCGAACGCAAATCTGCGAGCGCGCGATCAAAGTCATGCAGAACATCGTCAGCAGAGGGAAGAGCATGTGCAGTGCTCAGTCGTGTTACGGCTTCCACCGCAGTAGCTCCGTGGCTAACATCTCGACGAGCAGAAAGTAACGTCCGCAGGCGCGCGATGTGAGATTCGGCGTGCGCGACTGGGGCGGTCGTGTTCATTGGATTTCGCCCTCAATCAATTCTGCCAGCTTTGGTGATGTTGCAACCGCCCGACTTAACCGGCCCGACAGGCGGGACCGCGAGGCGCGAAGAGTTGCACTTTCGCCACGTTCACCGGCTTGACGCACTTGCGAAAACTTATGTGACTGGAGCAGCGGAAATTTTCAAGCTAGTTGTCGCCTCAACGAATAAATTTCAGGCGGCCTTTCGCTTCAGATTGCGGCGTTGTTGATGGATGCCCTGGTCATCGATGCGATCAGGGTTCAGATGCACAGCATCGACGCGCTGCCAGTTGCGCGTGCGGCCCTTCCATCGAAGCGGATTGCGCTGCCGAGCACTCGCGTAAAGCGCCGTGCGTCGTTCCAGAATATCCTGATCGAGGTTGGCATGACGCTGCGCGGGCGTCACAAACCGGATTGCGCTGTGACGATGCTCATCGTTGTACCAGCGCACCAGTGCGCCGACCCAGGTACGTGCGGCCAGCAGGGTATCGAACGCTTTGAGCGGGTAAGCGGGCCGGTACTTCAGGGTCTTGAACAGCGACTCGGAATAAGGGTTGTCGTTGCTCACGCCCGGGCGACTCAACGACGGCATGACGCCCAGCGCCTGGAGGGTGGCGAGCATCGTCGCGCCTTTCATCGGGCCGCCGTTATCCGAATGCAGAATCACCTGGTTGGGCCGTATCGCTTCGCGCGCGCAGAGGTCCCTGAGGACTTCGCTGGCCAGTACGCTGCTTTCCTCGGCATAGACCTGCCAGCCGACGATCTTGCGACTGAAGACATCCAGAAACAGGTAGAGATAAAAATACTGTCCACGGATCGTCGTCGGCAAATACGTGATGTCCCAGGAATACAGCTGGTTCGGCGCGTCGGCGCAAACTGAACGGGGTTTGCTGCGAGCGTGGGCCGGCCGTTCGCTGCGCCGGTGGGCGAGTTGCTTCTCGGCCTTCAGTACCCGGTAGAACGTCGATTCGGAGGCAATATAGCGTTGCTGGTCTGCCAGTCGCGGCACGATCTGGCTTGGCGGCAGATGACCGAATTCGGCCGAGTTCGCGACTGCCAGAAGCTCGGCGCGTTCCTCGGCAGAGAGCTTGTGGCGCGGCTCGTGGTGCCGTAACGAGCGCCCGTCCATCGCGTCAGGCTCGCCCCGCTGCCAGCGCTGAACTGTGCGCGCGCTGAGCCCCAGAATCTCGCACGCGTGCGCCTGCCGAGCCCCGGCCAGGGTCGCCTCGTTGATGAGGCCGATCAATGCCTTGCGCTCTTCAGGGGCCGTCATTCGGCCTCGTCCCCGAGGAGCGCGCGGTACTTTTTTTGCAGCACCAGTAGCGCCGCAGCTTCGGCCAGCGCCTGCTCCTTGCGCTTCAGTTCGCGCCGCAGTTGAACATTGGCCTGCTTCAGATCCCGTACTTCCTGGGCGCTCTCACGTCGGCTACCGGCTGCGCCAACGGCGCAAAAATCCGCTCGCCACTGCGCGAGATGATGCAAAAACAGGCCGCGCTCCCGACACCAGCCGTTCAATGCTTCGTCCGCCAGGCCGTGGCTCTCCTGCAAGGCAATCAGGCGTTCTTCCAGCGACCAGTCTTCCGGACGCCTTGTGTGCCCAGAACTCGAGCTCCGGTTCGCGGCGGCGGTGCCTCTCATCCAATTCCTTAATGTCAGTACGTTCACGTTCAATTCGTCAGCCACGGCGCCAACCGTTCGGCTCCCGCGCTGCAGAACCTTCGACAGCGCCTGCTCCTTGAACTCAACAGAATACGTTTGTTTCGTCTTCAACTTGTACCTCTGACTCTTCTTGATAAGAAAGTTCAGAGGCGACAACTACTATGACGCCGGGGGCCACGTAATTATGCCAAACGACGTACGGCATGAAGCCCGAGATGAGCGATCAGCCTAGACCTCGGATCTACGGGCCTCATGTACGAGGCAATTCACGGCTCTATGGTGGGCTCAGCCGACGCCGGAATACAGCTGGCAATCGAACTCTAGCGCATCGTATGGTACTCGCAAGAACTTCAAATATCGACCAAAACTAAGCTGGCGTCATCCTTTGATCGGCGGGGCATCGAATCGGCGTACTGTGGCGATCGAAACAGTCGCCCCAGGTTATCCATCTTTGACTGCGGGGTTCCCCCTGCCGAAATCGTAAAGCGAAGCAATCTTGTCACCGCATCATGCCCACAAGAGCAGGGGGAGCGTTAAAAACCTTGGGGGTTCGAGTTTGGGCGCCTGGGCTTTCGACAGTGAGGTACGCCGGAGACGGAAATGAAAGTCACAATTCGCGTCGACCTCACCACGGACTATGGTGAAACAGAGAGCCACCATTAATGGTGCGGAGGAACAAAGATGACGCCTCGGTCTACCTTCGCGATAGCTCAGAATTTTCTTCAGCTATTCCAGCACTGAACCGCCCCGGATTTGGTGGAGGCTTGGCGCGATCAAATTTGAAGCGCAACACCTTGCTCGTGTAAGGTGTGCCAATGCAAAAAAGAAGTTACCAACAACTGCAGCCTGAAGAACGCATGACGATTGCAAGCATGAAGCAGCAGGGTTCGAGCGTTCATGTCATCGCCCGAACACTCGGGCGCGCGGCGTCAACCGTGAGCCGCGAGCTGACCAGAAACACGTGTTCTGCCGTGGGCTATGCGTCTGCACCAGCGCAGGCGCTCAGCACGAGCCGACGCGAGGCTGCGCGCCCGTGTCCCAAGCTGCACCCTCAAAGCGTGTCGTGGCGCGTGGTACTCACCCTGCTGGAATGGAAGTGGTCGCCCCAGCAGATCTCAGGTACCCTCAAGCGCATGTGGCCCAACGATCCGACCCAGCACGTCTCGCACGAGACCATCTACACCGCCATCTATGCCCAGCCACGCGGTGAGCTGCGCCGCCAGCTTATCGCCTGTCTGCGCCACGGCCACAGCACGCGTATGTCACGCAAGCGGGGCACTGACCGGCGCGGCCAGATCCCCGACATGGTGAGCATCCATGTGCGCCCGCCTGAGGTCGACGACCGGGTGATGCCCGGCCATTGGGAAGGCGACTTCATCGTGCGACCTGCAAGTCGCATGTTTCTCTGTTTCACGGGGGCAGGTATGACCTGATGAAACCAGCTGTTCCATCAGCTGTTCCCTACCCGGGCATGCAGAACCGGTAACAGTTCTGTGTGAAGCCTCGGGGACAACGTAGCCGCCGGATACCCGGTACGCCTAGCCGTGAGGTAAGGCGGAATCTGCCAGCACAAAGGCGGAGAGGCGCAAGGGATGGGTGGGTACGACCAACACATGTGAACGTCCGAAACGCGCCGTTACGCCTAACAAGCCAAACGTGCTGACAGGCTTGAACCAAAAAACGGTATGCGGCAAGGAATGGCTTCTGATGAATGGGCCATCATGGACAGTACGCCGCCGGCGCATAGGACGGGTCCGAACCATCCGGAGAATCATGTGGAACAGGGTAAGCCCGTATCGCTGCCCAATGGGCAGGCGAACCGCAAGGCGAGCTGTTGGCGGTGCGGGTAAAGGAATGCGGAGAAAGCGAATGCCCGGCTGTAACGGACGGGATACGGGCTGAAACATTGCCCGACGCGAAAGCGGGCAGACTTCCGCGCGGTCATTCATGGCGAGAGAAACTTGATCAATCGTTATACGAGGGAAAGCAGATGACGGCGCACGACACGGAAGTGTCGGGCGCTGGTGCGCCCTCGCACGCTGCCCGGATGTGGGACCAGGCAAACTGGGCATCCATCGAGGCAGAGGTGAGACGACTTCAGTTGCGTATCGCCAAGGCGGTCCGGGAAGGCCGGTGGGGCAAGGTGCAATCCTTGCAACGTCTGCTGACCCGCTCGCATAGCGGCAAGATGCTGGCCGTGAAGCGGGTGACGGAAAATCGCGGCAAGAGAACGCCGGGGGTGGACGGCAGGATCTGGTCATCCTCGGCGGCCAGATGTAAAGGCGTGTTGTCGCTGCGTCATCGGGGTTATCGTGCGATGCCGTTGCGGCGTGTTTACATTCCCAAGAGTAATGGAAAGAAGCGTCCTTTAGGAATCCCATGTATGCGGTGTCGGGCGATGCAGGCAACTGGTTGCGAGTTTCGGTTGAAGCGATCTGGCGGCGGTCAACGGAATGGGCAAGCGGGCGAGACCAGCCGCGTCGAGGAGGGGGACGAGGCAGTTTTGTGTTGTCATGGATGTATTTCCGCAGGATGAGGACGAACGGGATCACGGCGCGCTGCGCCGGACATGAAGCATGGACCTCAACTGTCAGATCAACTACCGCAATGGTGTCGTAGATTGATCATCGTGTAGGCCATGATCTTGAATGCGTAGTGCAACTGACTGATACGATCGAAGCGAAGTAGCAGGCGACGAAACTTATCTTCCCATGCGAACACGCGCTCGATCGTTCGGAATCGCTCTTTAAAATTTCCTGAGGGCGACGTAGCAGTAAATCTCGACGGTGGATCAAGCTGATATCCGCGGATTGGCTACCGCATTACAGATGTCCGCCCAATGAGCCTTCCGCTACCTACCACCGCAAGTCGGATGAGATCCGTTGCCTACCCTGGTCGCGGGTTACTCGTGTGCCGGGCTACGCCGCCTTCAGGAAACTCCTGCACGTGTGGTTACGGTGGATGCAGACGCAGGGCATTGCTGTACATCATGGCATCTGTGTCTCGCGCGGTATGGCCAGCGACAAGGAAAGCCGGCAGATGTCCCAGATGAATCCGCTGAGTTCACGGGCAACTGCGACTACGGCGATATTCTTCTGCTTGCCGCGCGCGACGAGTTTGCGATAGCGTCGGCACAAGCGCACCTGTGCGTCCCATGCTCGATCTACAATCGGTTTAGGCAGACCTTCGTGGCGACGCTGAATATCGGGGCTCACACGCGCAGGGTGGCGATAGCTCCATGCAGCTTCAACTAGCAGCTTTCTTGCATAACTGTTGCCGCTTTTAGTGATGCTGCCCTGACGACGCTTGCCGCCAGATGAGTGCTCGGAGGGCGTCACCCCGAGCCACGCCATCAACTGGCGTGGGTGCACGAAGCGTGAGAGATCGCCCAGCTCGGCGAGCATGCCCACTGCCGTGGTGAACTGGACACCGCGCATTGCCTGCAGGCCCAGGACGGCGGGATAGAAGCGCCAGTTGACGACTGCCTCACGCAGCGCAGACTCCAGCCGGTCACATTGGGCGAGCCGGTCTTCGATCGCGCGACGTAGCTCTTCAAACGCAAACTGCTGCCACGCACTGTCGAAGCTGTGTGCGCTCAGCCAGCGTCGGTGCGCCGGCCCCCAGTCGGCAGAGCGGGTGTAGCGCACGCCGTGCGACAGCAGAAAGGCTTTTACCCTTTGCCGTGCACGCTTGAGGTCGTCCTTGGCAATCACCCATGCGCGGGCCAGATCCCGGAATGCTTCATCGTCGACGCTGGGGACGTATACGGCCGACAGGTCGCCGGCACGCAGCGATCGGACGAGCTTGACGGCATCACGTCTGTCAGTCTTGATGTGCTCACCTGGCTTGCGGGGAATCAGCGAGGGCGCGCAGACCATGCACTGGAATTCTTTCTGGACAAGCTGCCGGTAAAGCCCATATCCGCACGGACCGGCTTCGTAGACGATGCTGACGCATCGCGCTTTAGATTGCAGTCGCTTGCACAACCGTTCCACGTCGGCCTGCGTAGTACCGATCTTGCCGAGCAGTTCAACCTCGCCCGTACCAATGGCATAGGCGACCGTGATCGAATCCTTATGAACATCAAGACCCACGTAAAGAGTGCTATCGTGCTCCATGCTGGCCTCCGCGTCGGAAATCGCCGGGTGCGGCACGTCCGCACCGTGCGGCTCTGACAGCAATGCTAACCCGCGTTTGATTCCGTTGCGGCAGGCCAGCCTCTGTCCCGCAGGAAGTCATACTGCCTACCAGGTTTTGACCGAAAGTTCCTAACACCGTCTATGCTCTTCTCCTGTTCGAGGATCGCCCGTTCGTGGTCGGCAATCGTGTGTTTCAAATGGCCGTTTTCCCGGGCGCTCTGATCGAGGGCTAGCTTGCTGTCAGCGAGCAAACCTTCGATGTTAGCCACGTGAGTTTCTTTATCCGCAATCTCTTCTTCTTTCAGCCGGAGCGCTTTCACGAGCTTCGCGACGTCCTCGCGGGACATCTCTGGCGTCGCCTGCTTCTGCTTAACGACGGCTTCGATCTGCTCATCCGTTACGTCATCCGCGGCCAGTATCCTTAGCTCACCAAAGCTGAACATCTGCACAGCTTCGGCTTTGTCCGCAAACTTCATGTGATAGCGCATGTAACTGTATGCAGAAGCCCGCGTCAGCTTCATGGCCCGTTCGAAGAATGCAAAGCACAGTTGCGCGCCTCGTCTCTGACTCTTTGGGGTGTCACCTACTAGGCCGGTGTGATGGTTGATCGCCATCGTCATCATTTGCTGGAGGTGTCCGCCCAGAATGATCAGTTCTGAGACGACCTTCTCCCGCGACTCGGAGACGGCCATCATGTGTTCGACGAGGTTGGCCACCAGTTCGGTGGTCTCTGCGCCGCCGCCGAATACGTCACGTGCCGCAGCCGCGATCTTGTCGCGGGTAGCAGCTTTCGGGTCCTGCATGCTGAAAACTAATTCGTCCAGCGGGTCGAAGGGCACCATTTGCCCAGCGTTAGCGTCGGTCGGAGGCAGTGAGCCCTTGGTTACGAACCCCGGCACCAGCCCGCGCCCATTGGGCCGGCGATCGGGACTGGACGTCTTGCCATTTTGCATTCTTCTCTCCAGAAGTTAATAGGAACGACCACCCTGGTTGTCGTCGTCAGATTGAGCAGATTGCTCGCGAGACTGGACGGCGCAAATGCCGCGCTGTCTGAGCCGCGTTTGGCCTTCTCCCGACGAGCTTCGAGCGAACGCTGACGCAGCAGATCCAGCTCGTATTCGTTCAGGCTGCCCTTCAAGCCGAGCAGCAAACGATCGTTGCTCTGCCGCGGTGAGTAGACGGTCTCCTGATCGACGAGCACCGTGTCGACGACGCGGCACACCTCAACCAGTTGCTGCCACTCGCGACTGTTGCGCGCGAATCGTGAAACCTCGCGAGCGGCAACTGCGCCGACGTGCCCAAGACAGACCTCTGCGACCATCCGTTCGAAGCCCGTGCGCGTTTGCGTTCCGGCCGCAGAGCGTCCCAGATCCTCGTCGATCACCTCGATCTCGTTCCAGCCCAACTGATGCAGACGATCCTGCATCGCATACTGCAGCTTCTGGCTCTCCAGATTGTGGCTGACCTGATAGGCCGACGACTGGCGCACGTACAGCATGGCCTTGCGCGCCAGATGCTGCGCCCGAATCTTGTCACTCATCGCGCACCTCCGGCTCGTGTTCGGCGGCGAACAGCCCGCGACGGTGTTGCCGCAGCAGTTGCGCCAGCAAACGCACCGTCTGCTGCCGGACCTCCTGCGGCAGGTGCGCCCATTGTGGTGTCTTCGGAAAGGGACGGAACAGGTCGAGTTGACCGCCCGGTTGGGGGTTTGTCTGGCGTCGCATCAGCACCTCCTGTACGGAGCAAAGGATGGTGCTCGGCTTGTACCATACCGCGCGGCGTGGCAGCAGGCGCCTGCGCCAGCAGGTACTTCAGTTCCCTCAATGCTTCACAGCCGACGGCGGGAGACGTTGCCGAGGTAATGCGACAGCAGGCAACGGGATCGAACATCCATTGCGGCACCTCCAGGAGGCCTGCCGTGTCGAACGGCTCTCGCCGACAGCGCAACACTGACTCGGCGTTCTTCCTCTCTATCGTGGTGAAAATCCATACCGTGTGCCCGTACCACGGATGCCAGCGGTAGAGAACCTCCTTTGATTCGCTGATATGGGCGTTGTGTTGACGGCTTGTATAACCAGAACCGGCCTCATTCCAGGCTGGCCGATCAGACACCGGATGAAGCATACTTCGCCACGCTGCCAGCGATAAAATCGGCAGCTTGATTGCCTCAGCAATTCCACTTAAAAACTCGCTGATCCTGTCCGAACGAACGAGGCCACCTCTGACCTCGGCGACGTCGCCGTCGAGGCTGCGACAATGCGCAGCGAGCTGGTACAGCAGGCAGGCGCTTGGCGGCTCGACCAGGGTGTGCGTCTCGATGCGCTGGCACACGGCGAGAAAGGCAGGGTCGGTCAGCCGTGGCTCCAACGGCGGCGTCGGGTGGGGGCGTCGGACGAAGCGCGAGGCCGAGGTGGCGGAACACCAGCCGGTTCAGCTTCTGAACAAAGGCGGAGGGTGTAGCGGATTGTCTAATCGCTCAAAAGACCTCGATTCCGGTTTCGCGCTCGAACGCCTGCGCGTCGCCCCTGTTGTTGACGAACGGTTTGCCCTTCACGTTAAGGCTCGTGTTCAGCAGCATCGGACAGCCCGTGCGCGCATGGAACGCCTGCAACAGGCGATGGAGCGACGGGTTCTGACTGGCGTCGACCGTCTGAACCCGGCTCGATCCGTCGACATGGCAAATGCCGGGGAAGCGCTCGGGGAAGCGGCAACGCGCGGTCCATTGCATGTAAGGCGAGGACGGCTGTGGCAAATCGAAGTACTCGTCCGCCAGTTCCGCGACGACGACCGGCGCGAAGGGGCGAAACGGCTCGCGCCGCTTGATCTGGTTCACACGTTCCTTGATTTGCAGATCTCGCGGATCGGCGAGCAAACTGCGATTGCCGAGTGCGCGTGGACCATACTCGGCCCGGCCGTGCGCCAACCCTACGACGCCGCGCTCGAGCAACGCCGCAATTGCGCCGTCGAGCGCGGGGCGCCGGGCGAGATCGTGGCCGAGATAAGGGCCTGTCCAATGCACGCGGCGCTTGCCGAAGGCCAACGCGGCGCCGAGCGCGTTCCCTGCGTCGCCGGGGTTGGGCATGATCCAGATGCGCTCGAACAGGCTGCTGCGGCACAGCTTTTCGTTGACCACGCAGTTCAGCGCGAGCCCGCCGGAAAACACCAGATTGCGGCTCGGCACCGTTTGTGCGACCCAAGCCATCAGTCCTAGCAACACGTCCTCCGCGATGGCCTGGACGCTCGCGGCGATGGTCTCCGGCTCCGTCCAGTCGGGTCGCCACGCACCGAGCCCACGATGCAGGTTGCGCTTCAGGCGAAAGTGCGGCGCCCGCGCGAGGCGAACGAACTCGAGCTCTATCGCGTCCCGGTGGGTCGGGCGGCCAAGGGCGGCCATCGCCATCAGAATGGACTCTTCCTCGTTCGGTTTCAGACCGCAGCGCTGCGTGAACGCGGCATAAAAAAGGCCGAGGCTGTGGGGATAGTGTTGGGCGAAGATGCGCTTCAGCCGGCCGTTATGTGCATGCCAGACGGAGACGGTATCCCATTCGCCGATGCCGTCGACCACCACGACCGCCGCCTCGTCAAACGGCGCGGTGAACAGACCACCCGCTGCGTGTGCCTCGTGGTGGCCGACGGTCGCGAGCGGCACATCGGCAAACGTCCTGAACGAGCGAATGTGGGTGATTGGCGAAGGGCTGAACGCCGCGCGCCATTGGCCCGACCAAGCGTGGCGGACCCGAGTGCGCCACGGACGTTCATGGAAAACGATGCGCTCGGGAGGGCCCGCGACGCGCAGCGCGTCGTCGATCAGCGCTTCGTTGAGGAAAGCGTCGTTCTTGATGCCGGAATAGCGCTCGGCATGAGCGGCGAAGACAATCTGGTCGCCGCGCACGACCGCCAGCCCGGCGTCGTGGCCGAAGCAGCTGATTCCGTAGAGGGTCTCGTCGGCTGGGGCACTCATCGTTGACCTATGGATAAATGTAGGGGCCCTGCTCGATACCCCGGCTGCGGCGCAGCGTGAGCCGCAGCCGATCGAGCCAGCGTGTGGCGTGCGTTCCCGGCGCGAGGGAGCCGAGCAGGTCTTCGCGCTGGAGATGGTCGGCAAGCAACCCTGCCCAATAGTCGTGTCCATCTTCCGCGGGGTGGCGGCCTTTCCAGTTGGGTGTAACCGCCGAAAGGATCGACGCCATGCTGCCGCCGCAGTTGGCGAAGTGCAGGTAAGTGCGGCTGTCGATCGCTCGCACATGAGCGACTTCGGCGCGCGCCGGCGCGAAGGTTTCCTGACACGACTTCAAGGCGTCGAAAAACAGGAAGCGCACACCGTGGTGCTGCATGAATGCCTGCAGCGCCAGCGCCTGGGTTGCGAAGCGGGCGGCCGACTCATGGTCGTTCCAGGCGACCTCGCGATAGATGGCGTTAAGGCGGTTCAGCGATGGTTGATCGGGGTAATCGTGATAGGGAATCGTCTGCTTCCAGTCGTCGTCGATGAAGTACTCCCGGCGCATGGGATCGGACCAGCCGATCACGACCAGCAGGCGTTGTCGCCCAGCCTCGCCTTCTGCCGCGAGATAGTTGAGCATCCACTTGATTGTGGTGCGGAGAATGCGGTCGTTGGAGCCCCCGGGAATGCTGTCGTTCACCACGCGCCAGTCGCCGAGACGTGCCGCCAGGCGGGCAGGCCAGGCGTGGGCCTCGCGGTAGACGTCGTCGAGACAGACATGAGTGTGGGGGTCGTCGATCAGTTCATAGCCGTAGGTCATCGAGCAACCGTTCGCGTACAGGAGTCCGACGCCGCCATCGCCATGCAGTTGGGACGCGCCATTGCCACTTTCCCGGAAGATTTCGACCATGGGCTTCATTCATCCTGCATGCGAAATGGTTCACGTATCCGGTAGGCATAGCGATATCGCCCGCCGGGTGAAAAAACTGTTGTCACTATAGCTGTGCAAAGGATGCTGTGTCCAACTCAGCGTTTGCCGTGTCATGAGCGTGCGGGAAGGGCTAGAGTCTAAAATCAGCGTGTCGAGGCTTGCTCAAAGGAGAGCATCCGATCATGCGCACAGATCAGACAGATATGACGGACGCCCGGGAGGTGGCGCTGGCCGTATCACTCGAACTGGCGACCGCGGAGTGGAAGGTGGCGCTGCACGATGACCGGCGCGACAGCCCAGCCATCCACACCGTCGCACAAGTCCAGGCGGCTGACCGGCTGCAAGCCGTACGCAGCCTGATTGAACAGCATCGCCAGAAGTGGGCGCTGCCAGCCAGTACACGGGTGGTGGTGAGCTACGAAGCTGGCCAGGACGCGTTCTGGATCTGCCGCGCCCTACAGGCTCGCGGGATCGAATGCCATGTCGTCGATCCCGCGAGCATCCCCGTCGAGCGTCATAAACGGCGTGTGAAGATGGACCGGCTCGATGTCATCAAACTGGTCGGCGCTGATAATCATATAGCCGGCCCCCTCCGTTCGACTCGAACGGCTGGCGTAGCGTCGGAGGTGCGAACACCGACGTGACGCACAGGAGGCCGGCATGAACAAGTTTAGTGGAATCGACCTGCACTCGAACAACAGTGTGGTCGTGGTCAGCGATGAAACGGACCGGGTTGTCTACCAGCGGCGGTTACCGAACGATGCGCTCCAGATTCGGGCCGCTCTGGCACCGTACCGGCCCGAACTGGTCGGGGTGGTCATCGAAGCGACGTTCAACTGGTACTGGCTGGTGGATGAGTTAATGGAGGATGGCTATCAGGTCCATCTGGCGAACCCGGCGGCAATCAGGCAGTACGAGGGCCTGAAATACAGCGGTGACTTCACCGATGCAGCCCATCTGGCGCAACTCCTGCGTCTGGGGCTATTGCCAGAAGGCTACATTTATCCAGCAGAAGAGCGGCCAGTACGGGACCTCTCGCGCAAACGAATGCAACTGGTGCGCTGCCGGACCGCACAGATACTCTCAATCGAAAACCTGCTTTCCCGACAGACAGGTCAGCGGATGACCGGAGAAGTGATCAAGCATCTGAGCGACGAGCAGGTAAATGAGCTCGGTTTTGCGCCTGATGTGACGCTCGCCATGCAGGCCAATCTGGCGGTGATGCGCACGCTGCAGGAGGAAATTGCCATCTTGCAGAAGCGACTCATGGAGCGTGTACAACTGCGCCCGGATTATGCGCTGCTGAAGTCGATACCCGGTGTCGGCCCCGTACTGGCGACAACGATCATGCTAGAGACGGGCGCCATCACGCGCTTTGCCGACGTTGGCAATTTCAGCTCATATTGTCGCTGTGTGGATAGCCGACGGGAAAGCAACAACCGCAAGAAAGGGGAAGGCAACACGAAGAATGGAAACAAGTACCTCGCCTGGGCGTTTGTCGAGGCGGCGAACTATGCCATTCGCTACTGCCCGCAGGCCAGGCGTTTTTATGAGCGCAAGAAGCGCGCAAGGAATGGAATCCTCGCAATCAAGGCGCTGGCGCACAAGCTGGCACGCGCGTGCTATCACATGTTGCGTGAGCACCAGCCGTTTGACGTGAAGCGATGTTTTGCCTGACGGGTCGACGCATGGAGGCGAGCCAGTAACGTGACTGGCCTGCAGCCAGGGCTACTGATTGGACGTGCTCATGCGCCGGCCCCACTGTTTGCGAAAAACCGGATCGCCCAGGCGATGAGCCACAATTGACTGGCGTCGCGAAAGTGACAGCCACGGCTCTGCGATGCAACCCATTGGACGTCGCCTGGCACCAACGTTTCTCTGGGGCGGCAATAGTCGCCAGGGCGGCTGCAGACCTGCGGCATGCTTGATCCCGATGGGTGTCTGGTGCGACCCGGTTCGCAACCAGCTGAGAGAAAGCGGATGTGATCAGGCTCCGTAGGCAGCATGACAGGCAACGGAAAAGCATCGCCGGATTGCAGTGCCGATGGAAATACCATCGCCACTGCAATCCGGCGATGCATGATTTCGTGCCTTGACTTGGGCCGGCTAATGGGTGTCACGTTGACGGCCGCTCGCGTTCACGCGTGGGCTGATGGCTGTTCTCTGCGCGGTTGTTGACGCGAGCCACAGCCTTGACGAACACGTGCTTCACGTTGACCAGCTCCGGGATGTCGGCTTTCGCCGCCGGATAGCTACGCAACTGATCGGTGACGATCTTGCGTGGCACCGGGTTAGCGCGCAGCACACGGCTGAAGAAACGTGTGGCGGCGGCCTTGTCGCGCTCCTTTTGCCGCAGGATGTCGATTTCGACGCCGTGCTCGTCGACTGCACGCCACAGCAGGTACGGTTCGCCACGCAGGGTGACAAAGATCTCGTCGAGGTGCCACGTACTGCCCGGCTTGCGACGGGCAGCCTTCACACGATTCGCAAAATCAGCGCCGAACTTGTTTATCCACCGACGGATCGATTCGTGGCTAACGACCACGCCGTGCTCGAACAGCAGCTCCGCGATATCGCGAAGGCTAAGCTGAAAGCGAAAATACCAGCGAACGGCGGGGCTGATGATCGATGCCGGAAACCGATGACCGTGATACAGCGATTTCGTCTTTTTCATAACGTCAACTTAGCCCACGGCCCAACGAACGTGACAGAGCCCTTTGGACTGCAGGCGATCCGGTGTCTGAATGCGACAATGAATCGCCCCGGATTCCCGGGGCGGTTCACAACGCCGTCTGGACAATTGACGCACCGCAAGGTTTGCGTATGTTCGAAGTGTTCAGCATCTCAATTCCTCGTATGATTCACTCAGGCGGCCCAAGGTAATGTCAAACCAAGCATAGTGCTGGTCAGAATGGCATTGGGAAGAAAAGCGATCGTCATCTACGGCTTTCGTTTTCCTGCAGCGGTCATCGGCTGCGCAGTACGCTGGCACCACCGCCTCAATCTTAGTCCACGGGAATTGCGCTGCACTATATCGGTTGGCTAATTCCCCTCTAAGACGATGTTTCAAAAAGAGTACGGCTACTGTTAAGGAAGGTCTGCAAAAGTCCTGGCATTGCGTTGCTGCTGAGCTATCCGAAACAGAGCGAATTAGTTGAGGAGCAGTGTGATGACGCAACTTGGTCTTGGTCTGGATCTGTCAACGAAGCGCACGCGCAAACGGGAATTTCTCGATGAGACGCGACGTGTTGTGCCCTGGTTGAAGCTGATTGCGCTGATTGAGCCGCACTATCCCACGGGCAAAACCGGTCGGCCGCGGTTCCCGATTGCAACGATGTTGCAGATTCATTTCATGCATGTATGGACCCGACGCTTTTTGCAAGCTTTCTTTTGTGACGTAAAACGGTCTGCAAACATGTATCCGGCTTGCTTGGTGGGCTAGCAACATGCCCGCAGCCTTGATGAGATCCGCGCGCCCCGTCCTTGGCAGCAGTTCGGCCTTTTTTATCGGCCGGCATAAAGTACAGGATCGTGGGGCGCTGGTCTAACCGGTTTTGTCATCACAATCAGGAAGCTTCGCAAACCAGTGATGGTTATGTCGCTACCACTAACATTGGTTCTTCGTAGTTTTCAGTGCCTTCATGAATCAGCCAGTGCAACAGGCTTGTATGTGGCTTCGGTGCTCAGCAGCACCTAAATGATGCGTGCATTCTTGTTGGCCAGCGCAACGCAGGCTCGGTTATAGCCTCGACGCGCAATCAATTCCTGCAGCCAGCGGCTGCGGGCGTCGAGTTTACCGGACACGCGTATCAGAACAGATCTGGCTCCGTGAATTAACAGCGTCCGTAGATACTTGTCTCCTCTTTTACTGATGCCGTAGAGTTGCGATTTCCCACCGGACGAGTGCTGCCTCGGCACCAAGCCAAGCCACGCCGCAAGATGACGGCCATTCCTGAAGCCGTCAGCTCGACCGACAGCGGCGACGATGGCCGTCGCTGTAATTGGGCCGATTCCTGGCACGGCGGCGATCTTCTGGCACAGAGCCGAGCGATTCATGAACGAGCGAATCCAGCCTTCCGCTACAGTTATTTCCTCTTCCAGCGCACGTAGGTGCTGAACAAGCGTCATGATCAGGGACTGGCAGAAGCTGGTGAGCTCCCCCTCACTCTGTAAGAGAATCTCGGGTATCGCTCGTCTGAAGGCTGCTGGAGACTGGGCTATCGCGATGCCGCGCTCGCCCAGAAGACCTCTTGCCTGATTGATAATCGCGGTTCGCTGCTGGACCAGAAGTTCGCGCACGCGATGCGCTGCCTGCATGTCCTGTTGTTCAACCGACTTCACGGCAACAAAGTTCATGGACGGCCGGGATGCGGCCTCGACGATAGCTTCAGCGTCGTTGCGATCATTCTTGTTCGTTTTAACGAAGGGCGAAACGTAGTGGGGGCTGATGAGGCGCACCTCGATACCTGCCTCCTGGAAACGCCGCGCCCAGTGGTGGGCAGAGCCACAAGCTTCCATCGCGATCATCTGAGGACGCAAGGCCCGCACGGTTTCAATCAGAGCCGTTCGTGAAACCTTATTGCGATACACCGCCCGGCCGCGCGCATCGGCGCCGTGGAGTTGAAAGACACGCTTGGCGAGGTCAATGCCGAGAAGATCGATTTCCATGGTGTGCCTCCACATCGGTTCGTGAGAACGAGATGCTCAGTTTCCCCCGGAAGGTGCGTCGGGTCCATCTCAGTAGCAATGGTTCGGTCTGTCAGACCCTGCCATGGAAGAGGCACTCTATGACGTTCCGCTGTATCGCGAGTTCGCGGGTCTCGACGGCGGGATGGTTCGCTTGCCGGATGAAAGCACGATTCTCCGGTTCCGCCATCTGCTGGAAACGCACGGACCTGGCGGTGCAAATGCTGGCGCTGGTCAATGAAATCCTGACGGAGAAAGGCCTGATGCTCAAGGCTGGATCGGCAGTCGACGCCACTCTGATTGCCGCGCCCAGTTCGACAAAGAATGGCTCCGGCACGCGTGATCCGGAAATGCAATCAACGCAGAAAGGTGGCAACTGGTACTTCGGGATGAAGATGCATATATCGGCGTAAACGCCGACCCGGGCCTGGTTCATACGGTCATCGGAACGGCGGCCAATGTTCACGACATCAACGTAGCCCAGGCATTGCTGCATGGTAAAGAAACGGATGTGTACGCGGACGCCCGATATCAGGGTATCGAAAAGCGTTGTGAGGCTGACGCGGTTCGTTGGCATGTTGCAATGCGACCGGCAAAGCGCAGGAAACTGGATCTGAGTGATTCGGTGGACGCGATATACGATCAGATCGAACGCCTGAAGGCGGGTATTCGAGCCAAGGTCGAACACCCGTTTCGCATCCTCAAGCGGCAGTTCGGTTACATGAAGACCCGCTATCGTGGTTTGATGAAGAACACCGCCCAGATCACTACGCTGTTTGCTTTGGGCAATTTATGGATGGTATGGATGGCGCGTAGAGCTTTGCGCAAAGCTTGAAACACCGAGCCGATAAAGTCCGTATGTCTGGTTGAAGCGCTCCGGCGCGCGAAAAAAGCCCCGGCGATTGACTCGCCAGCAAAGATCTGAACGCAGAGGCCGCGCTGGATATGAAAGATAACGCTTGCAAAGAGGGTTGTGCAGACCTTCCTTAACTCAAACGCAAAGCTGTTAACCTCGACCGTTGTGACGAGCGGAGCGAGGGGATGGCCAAGCAAATCATCGACGACGAATTGTGGACATTGATCGAACCACTTCTACCGCCAGCAAGGCCGAGACGCTTCCGGTATCCAGGGCGCAAGCCCGGGGCCAATCGGGCCGCGCTGACCGGGATACTGTTCGTGCTCAGAAGCGGCATTCGCTGGAGCGATCTGCCCGCCGAAATGGGCTGCAGATCGGGTATCAGTTGCTGGCGGCGCTTGCGCGACTGGCAACAGGCCGGCGTCTGGGATCGGCTCCACGAGATCCTGCTCGCAAAGTTGCGTGCCGCCGACCGGATCGACTTTTCTCGCGTCGTCATCGATTCCACTTCTGTTCGATCGGTTGGGGCGGGCGAAAAACTGGACCGCGCTGACGTTTAGTCAATCGCTTCTTGCCCGCACTTTCTGCTTCTGCAAAGCTGATCTGCCGCTTCATCACTATGGGGAACGCACGCGGGCCCGGTGCAAACCGGCGTTCGTCGAGTACATGAAGAAGCACCTGGACTTGTTGCGGCCCGCGCTGCCGCCGGGCGAGGACATCGAGCAATTCTCCGAGCGGAAACTCGATGCCGTCGCAGCATTCGCGTTCAAGCGTTATTCGCAGAGCGCCGCGCTGATCGGCACGCCAGGCAGCTGCGCGACGATCGTCGAACAACTGCGCGCAGTGGGAGTCGACGAAGTTGCGTGTCTCGTCGACTGGCTGCCGCCCGAAGATTCGCGCGGTGGACTCGAACCACTGACGGCCCTGAAAGATCTCGCGCGCTCGCATGCGAGCCGGATCGACACGGTTCGCGATTACTGCCGCGAACGGCTGCCGGCGGAGTCTCAGCCCGACCTGATCGTGGAGGCGCACGCATGAGTTCGGTCGATTCCCTGCATCGTCCGTTTGCCGATACCATCGAACCGCGTCGTTGGACGATGCTGACGATCCTGTTGTGCGGTATTTTCCTCGCGCCGCTGGATTTTTTCATCGTTAACTTCGCGTTACCGGCGATCCAGGGCGAACTTCACGCGACGGCCGCGCAGCTGCAACTGATCATCTCGACGTTCGCCGCGTCGTACGCGGTGTTCCTGATCATCGGTGGGCGCCTCAGCGACCTGTACGGACGCACGCGTGTGTTCACGATCGGGCTGCTCGGTTTCGTCGCGTCGTCGATCGTATGCGGCCGCGCACCGACGATTACCGTCCTCATCGTCGGGCGGGCGCTGCAGGGACTGTCGGCGGCGGCGATGGTGCCGCAAGGGCTGGCGACGGTCAACGTCATCTTCCCCGCGCAGGAAAAGCCGCGTGCGTTCTCGATCTACGCGGCCACCTACGGCTTCGCGTCGGCCGCCGCGCAGATCATCGGCGGCCTTGTCATTTCGCTCGACATCTTCCATCGCCGCACGCAAGCTCGACGTGAACGGCGTGATCCTGCTCGCGCTAGCGCTCGCGTCACTGATCGTGTCGCTGATCGAAGGGCGCGAGGCCGGCTGGCCGTGGTGGTCGTTCGTGCTGCTGGTGGTCGCGTTCCCGTTGCTGCTGCGTACATTCTGGCGGCATGAACAATGCACGGCGCGGGACGGCTGGCCCCTGGTCGACCCGGAAGCACTGCGGCTGCCGGCAGTCCGGCTCGGACTGGGTGCGGCGCTGTTCTTCTATTCAATTGCGGTGATGTTCCTGCTGCTCGCGATCTATCTGCAAGATGCGCTCGCAGAGGATCCGTTCACGGCGGGCATGCGTTTCGCTCCGTTCGGCATCGGCTTCTTCCTAGGACCGCTGTGCGCGCCGCGAGCGACGCGGATCGCGGGCGCCTGGGCGGTCGTGCTCGCGCTGGTGCTCGAGGTCGTCGCGCTGCTTGCGACCGCGGCGCAGGTACGCACTGCGTTGCCCACATCGACCGATGCGCTCGTGCCGCTGCTGTTTCTGATCGGATTCGGCCAGGGCCTCGCGATGCCGATGCTGCTGCGCGGCATCCTCGCGGAAGTGCCGGCGCATTTTTCGGGACTAATGTCTGGCACGATCAACTCGACGTTCCAAATCAGCGCGGCGCTGGGCGTGGCAGTGATCGGCAGCGTGTACTACGCCTGGCTCGGCGCGCGCAGCGAGCCTGCGGCGATCGGTTTCGCGTTCGCGGTGGCGCTCGTGTGCGTGGCGTTTTGCTTGAGCATGTCGGTATTGTTGATCGCGCTCATGATTCGCACGCCAAAGCGAGCCGCGTAGATCGTGCATCTCGCCTCGGAGACTATCGAGGTGCATACCCTCGATGTGCCCAGTGCCGGCGCCGGTGCCGCTGGCGTCGAATTGCTGTCCGTTACCTTCGATTTCGGCGTTAGGCTCGATGCGCCGGTTTTCGCGGTGCTGAACGACGAAGAGCGGGCGCTCGCCGCTCACTTCATTCGACACGAAGACGCAATCGGGTATGCGGCGACACGTGCGGCGTTGCGCCATGCGCTCGCCGCACGTGTTGGCTTACCGGCGTTTCAACTGCGGTTCGAACGAGATTCGGCGGGACGGCCGAGGCTTGCACCGACTCAAAGCGCAGCCGTTGCGAAGATTGACTTCAACGTTTCCCATTCAAAGCAACACGCCTTGATCGCGCTTTCGGCCGAACGTCGGGTAGGCGTCGATATCGAGATTCGCGATGCGGATCTGAATTGGCAGACACTCGCAAATGTCGCGCTTGCAGGGAGTGAGGAAGTGCGTATCGCGACGTTGCCGGCCCATCTGCAGCTCGATGCGTTTTACGATGTTTGGACGGCCAAGGAAGCGCTGTTGAAGGCGCTCGGTATCGGGATCACAGGGGAAATGACGTGGTTTTCGGTTCTTGGCAAACTAAGTGGTGAACCGATGGTACGCCTAGTCGATGAACGTGCAACCGGCGCGGATGGTCTGACGGAATTTGATGCTGTTTGGTGCAAGGTCCGAGACGGCTACGCCGCTTGTTTGGCGTGGTCGCGTGAGACGGGCGACCAAGTTCGGATGTCCGCGACGTCGCGCGTCATCTCAAGCGCCTGAGATTCGACGCTTCTATAATTACCCACTGCCAAAGTAGCCATACTAACCTGCAACGTGGCAAACGCTGCCCATCGAGTAGAACGGCTTTGTCGCAGTAAGGATCAAAGAGCGAGCGAGATCGATATGCGAAGTACTGCTTATATTGCGAACTCGTAGAATTGATCAGCGGCGGACGGGTGGGTTCCGCGAGCACATTTCATCTGTCCTTTGGCGATCATGTGCATAATCTCAATGCCGGCCAGAAGGATCCAGGCACAGCGAAAGGTCTTGAATCCCAGCGTGGGCCGCGTTCGTTGCTTGATCGCCCGATGATCCTGCTCAACCAGGTTATTGAGATATTTGGCTCTTTTGAAAATTGTGTGGGTAATGCGGCTCACGATGCATGCGGGTTGAAGCTGGAGAAATCGAGTTTGCCGGCGATGAGAAAGAGCACGGTACGCATGGTCGTGAAACGTTTGTAGCCCCGCGCCTTGCGCTTGGCAGCCTGAAAAAAGTCGTTGATGGCCTCGATGAAGCCGTTGGTCTGGCGGGTCTGCGTCCAGGCAACGATGCCGTCGAAGTGCCGGCGAATCAGATGCGCGACGTCCTTCATCGGCTCAACTTTCGAGCGCATGACGTTGGTGCACCACTGCCGCAACATCTCGGAGACGACATGAATTTGCTTGCGCTCGAGAATCTCGCGCAGTTGCTCGCGATACAGCCATGCGCGGGCGGTGCGCCTGGTGGCGTACTGCTTGACCAGCGTCTCGAGGTCGGTCAGTTGCGCCAGATTCAGTTTGTTGGCGTCCTTGAGCAGCGTCCAGCGCATCCCTTTGAGTTCCGGGTCGGCTTTCTGTTGTTGGCGGCGCACCGTATCAAGCGCCGTGGACGCATGGGCGACGACGTGAAACTTGTCGAATGTCACTCGCGCGTTGGGCAAATGTTCGCTCACGCCCTTGATGAACGCGGGCGACATGTCGATGCTCGCGGAGGTGACTCGCTCGGGCGTGCCGTGGTGTTGGCTAAGGTAAGCCGCAAAGTTCTCAATCGTCTTCGCGTCGCGACCGGGCGTGACGAACACGACGCGGCGCGACTGCATATCGGCGACCAGCGTCAGATACTCGTGGCCGCGCCGGTACGAAGTCTCGTCAATGGCTACCGTGCTCACGTCCGACAGGTTGGCCGACGCGAGCGCGAGGTCTACATGGCGAGAGCAGATGGGGCTCTGTCGCATTAACGCGGGGGAGGTAAACTTCGAGGCTGATGAAAACGCTTTGTTCGCACGATGAAGAAGACACTGACACCACGAACTACGCTTGCTCCGGCCATCGCCAAGGTTCTGAAGCGGCTGCACTATCCCCTTGAAGTGATGCTGCTGTGCGTGCGGTGGTACGTGGCCTACTCGCTGAGTCTTCGGAACCTTGAGGAAATGCTGGCTGAGCGTGACATTGACGTCGACCATTCGACGGTACATCGCTGGGTCATCAAGCTGGTGCCGCTGTTTGAAAAGACGTTTCGCAAGTACAAGCGTCCGGTCGGCAAGAGCTGGCGGGTTGATGAAACCTATATCAAGGTCAAGGGCTCGTGGAAGGCAGTATGACTTTCCGTGAGGCAGAGGCTGGCCCGCCGTGAGGAATCAAACGCGGGTTAGCATGTCTGCCAGAGCCGCACGGTGTGGACAGGGCCACACCCGGCGATTTCCGGCACGGAGGCCAGCATGGAACACAATAGCACGGTGTACGTTGGACTCGATGTTCACAAGGAATCGATCACGGTCGCCTATTCGATCGATGCCGGCGAAGTCGAGTTGCTCGACAAGATAGGAACGACCCCGGCAGAGATTGATCGGCTGTGCAAGCGGCTGCAATCGAAGGCACGGCGCGTGTGCGTGGTGTATGAGGCAGGTCCCTGTGGCTATGGTCTGTACCGGCGACTGGTCGAGCAGGGTTTCGAGTGCATGGTCTGTGCGCCGTCACTGATTCCAAGGAAGCCGGGTGAGCGCGTGAAGACCGACCGGCGCGACGCAATCAAGCTGGTGCGGGCGCTACGTGCGGGTGACCTCTCGGCCGTGTACGTGCCTGGCGTTGAAGATGAAGCGTTTCGGGATCTGGCTCGCGCGTGGGCATGCGCGCGGGATGACCTCAGACAGGCACGGCATCGACTGAAGTCCTTCCTGCTCGCGCACGGCGTGCGCTATACCGGCAACGCCAACTGGGGCCCCGCCCATCGACGCTGGCTGAGTGAGCATACGTTTGACAGCGAGTGGCAACAACTGGCGTTTAACGAACACCGGCGCACGATCGAGGACCGGCTTGCGCAATGCGAGCGTCTCGAGACCGCCTTGCGCGAGGCGGTGATCAACTGGCGGTTCTATCCGGCCGTACTCGGGTTGCAGGCGATGCGCGGTGTGCAATTCGTCACGGCCGTCGGAATGCTCTCGGAACTTGGTGACCTATCACGATTTGAACATCCCCGTCAGTTGATGGCATGGCTAGGAGTGACACCGTCGGAATATTCCTCGGGCGGCAAGCGGCGTCAGGGCAGCATTACCAAGACCGGCAACAGCTACGCCAGAAAGCTGCTGGTCGAGGCGGCCTGGAGTTACCGGCATCCGGCGCGCGTGAGCCGCGACATCCAGTGCAGGCACGAGGGCATCCCAAAGGCCATCATTGATCGTGCCTGGGACGCACAGGTACGGTTGTGCCGACGGTATCGCAAGCTGGCCGCACGCGGCAAACACGTCAATATCGCGGTGGTTGCCATAGCCCGCGAACTGGCGGGTTTCATCTGGGACGTTGGCCGTCTGGCGATGTCGCTCGCCATACCGCACAATGCAAAGGCAGCGTAAGCGTAAGCTGGCCTGTCACGCAACCACCAACGATATTGCACGAGTTTCCTGAAGGCGGCGTAGCCCGGCACTCGAGTAACCCGCGGAGGTATTTCGCAACAGGCATCACCAATTTGCGGCGGAAGAAAGCGGCAGGCTCATGAGGCGGACCCCTGTAATGCGGTACCCAACCCGCGGATATCAGATCCTATGAAGCGAGGGCCTCGACGTGCTGACGTCTAAAATCAGCTTGCCGAGGTTTGCTTACAGGAGAACATCATGCGTACCGATCAGGCATACACGGGTCATGGTGACGTACTCGTGCTGGCAGTGTCGCTGGAACTGGCGGCGGCCAAATGGAAAGTCGCGCTTCACGACGGCCGGCGCGAGAAGCCGGCCGTGCACACCCTCGCACAACCACAGGCCGCAGCGCGTCTGCAGGCGGTCCTGGACCTGATCGAGGCACACAAGGAGAAGTGGTCGCTGCCGGCCGGCGTACGCACGGTCGTGAACTACGAGGCCGGGCAGGACGCGTTCTGGATCTGTCGCGCGCTGCAGGTGCACGGCATCGAGTGCTACGTCATCGATCCGGCCAGCACCCCGGTTGAACGTCACAGACGGCGCGCGAAGACCGACCGGCTCGATGTAATCAAGCTGGTGATCAATCTGCGCGCATGGCTGCGCGGCGAGCGCGACCGCATGCACGTTGTGCACGTGCCGTCACCGCAGGATGAGGCATCGCGCCAGCTGATGCGCGAGCGCGGCCAACTGCAGAAGGAAGTGCTGCAGCACCGCGACCGGATGCGCAAGCTCCTGGTCACGCTCGGTTGCTGGGATGCGGTCGATCACCGTACCTTCGCCAAGCGGCTCGAACGCGAGGAGGTGCGCTGCCATGACGGAGCGCCGTTACCGCACGAGCTGCGTGAGCGTTTAATGCGCGAGTGCGAACGCCTCGCACTCGTCGAACAACAACTTGCGGCGCTGGAGAAGACGCGACAGGCAAACGTACCGGCACCCGCGCGCCAGCGTTGCGATGCGCTGGCGCGCCTGCAGGGGATTGGCGAAGTAGGCGCCTCGCGCCTTGCCCTCGAGCTATTCTGGCGAGAGTTCGACAACCGCCGCGAAGTCGGTGCGTGCATCGGGCTCGTGCCACAGCCCTACGACAGTGGCGAAAGCCAGGTCGACCAGGGGATCAGCAAACAGGGAAACCGGCGGGTGCGCGCGCTGCTGATCGAGATGGCCTGGACCTGGCTTCGCTACCAGCCCGGCAGCGCATTGGCGAAATGGTTTAACCACCGCACACAAGGTACGGGACCGAACCGACGCGCGCGACGCATCGCCATCGTCGCGGTCGCGCGACGTCTTGCCATTGCGCTGTGGCGCTATCTGAAAGACGGCGTCATCCCTGACGGCGCACAGCTGAAGTCCACATAAGCCCCTACAGTTTGGCAGGAAGGAGATAAAGGTTTGGCCAGGCAGTGACGTGGCAAACATGGTTGAAGTGAACATCCCGTGGTCACACTGGGTTGCTGAAGCAACCGAATACTTTCAGATGGGGCATGTTCCCGGGGCAAATGATTCCGGCGTAACGCGCATGCAGGATAAGGCTGGTGATACGCCAGCGGATAGAAGGCGGTGAGAATGCTGGTTCTTCTCACGAGCGCAAGGGCGGCTTCAGACCAAACACAGGTCAGACAGGTTATGGAAATTTCGGGAAAAGGGATCTTGACAGAAGTCTGCTCATAGAAGTGTGACCCACCGTCGAGACTTACTGCTACGCCGCCCTCAGGAAATTCACGCGCGTATGGAGTCAAACCGAAAAAACCTATCCCGATTGACACGGAAAATGGAATGAACGCCTCCCACCCGAGTGGCGTGGAAGCCACGAAAAACGTCGATTCTCGCGAGGTAACAGGGGCCATCGGGTATCCCCCGTCCGGAGGATCATGAGGGCCATAGGGCCAACCAACCGGAGGAGGATTCAAAATGAAACTCACGCCAGTGGGAGTCGACATTGCCAAGAACGTATTCCAGATCCATTACGTGAATGCGGAAACGGGCGAGATCGTGAACAGGCAGATCAAGCGAGCCAGGTTTCTGGAGTACTTTGCGAACCTGGCCCCCTGCCTGATCGGCATGGAAGCCTGCGGCGGGTCGCAGCACTGGGCGCGGCGGCTGCTCGAAATGGGGCATCAGGTGAAGCTGATGCCGGCAAAATTCGTCAAGGCCTTCAACATCGGCAACAAGAACGACCCGGCTGATGCGCGCGCAATCTGGCTGGCGGTGCAGCAGCCCGGCAAAGCGGTGGCGGTGAAGACCGAAGCGCAGCAGGCCGTGCTGGCGCTCCACCGCATGCGGCAGCAACTCGTGAAGTTCCGCACAATGCAAATCAACAGCCTGCGAGGTTTGCTGACCGAGTACGGTGAGGTGATGGGTAAAGGCCGGTCCAGGTTGGATAAGGCAATAGCAGGCGTACTTGAGAAGTTGACCGAGCGGTTGCCCACGGTACTCATTGAGACGCTACGCGAGCAGTGGAACGGGCTGGAAATGCTGGACCGGCAGATTGCCGAGATAGAGCGACGCCTTCAGGAGTGGATGAAACAGGACAAAGCATGCAAGAGCATCGCCGCGGTACCCGGCGTAGGTCTGCTGACGGCGACGGCAGCAGTTGCGACGATGGGTGATCCCAAGTCGTTCAGATCGGGGCGCGAGTTTGCCGCCTGGCTCGGTTTGGTACCCCGACAAACGGGTTCCGGCGGCAAGGTGCTCTTGCTGGGGATCAGGAAACGGGGAGATACGTATCTGCGCACACTCTTGATTCACGGCGCCCGCAGTGTGCTGTACAACGCGAAGGATCCCGGGACATGGGTTGAGCGCATCGGAAAGCGGCGACCACCAAACGTGGTACTCGTAGCCCTGGCTAACAAGATGGCTCGGACAATCTGGGCGATCCTTGCCCATGATCGGCCGTACGAGAAGGGTTTCATAAGCGCGAAACCCGCATGAACCATGTACCCTGCGCAGAACGTATTTACCATCTGGTAAGGACCCACATCTCGAAGAGGTTGCGTCGGCGATTGAGTGCGATGACGAATCAGGTCGGACCGTGACTCGCTAAACCTGCATATGACAGGGGGCTCCGAGCTCTTACGGAAAATGAGGTGCGAGTCAGCGGATTTCATCGGGGCCCGCAGCCACTATCAGGCTGCAACAAGGCCGGATATAAAGCTGCAGCCCAACCTAAGTTACGTCAAAGCGCACAAATGCCTCGCAAACGGGAGGCGTTCATATAAAGTCATATTAATATCTTTACCGTGCGGTGGATAAGGCGGGCAATACCATTGACTTTCTGTTCAGAGCTAGGCGGGACAAGGCTGCTGCGCGGCGCTTCTTCGAAAAGGCAATCGGTCAGAACGGTTCGCCCGAGACGGTGACCATCGACAAAAGCGGCTCCAATCTGGCCGCGCTTAACGCGGTGAATGCCGAGCGCAACATGCCCATCAAGGTTCGTCAGATCAAGTATTTGAACAACATCGTGGAGCAGGACCATCGGGCCATCAAACGCCGAACCCGACCGATGCTCGGATTCAAGGATTTCAACTGTGCGCGTGTCATTCTGAGTGGCATCGAATTAATGCACATGATCAAGAAAGGACAGCTGCAATGTTCTGGCAACAGTCCGCTGTCTGCCGCCCAGCAATTTTACTCGTTGGTTTCATAAGCTATCCTTCGCATATCGCCTTTGTTTGTCCTGCCTGCCTTAATGCGACGGAACCACCAGTTCCGCCTTCCACTGCGCAACCGAAGCACGATACTCAAGCTGGCCGTTACGAGTTGCAGCGTTACGTGTCAGTTCCCGTGAGACCGTTGACGGGCTGCGTCCAATACGGCGAGCAATCTCTCGGACCCCGACGCCCTGGAACGAAAGTAGTCCAATCTCTTTTCGCTCCGCGAACGACAAGTACCTCCCGGATATCGGGCTCGACATGGAAAGTGGCATGCCACCATTATGACGGAACCAGCGAGTGCCTACTGCCTGCGACACGCCAGCCGCCTCTGCTGCTCTCTCGCTCGTGATACCGGTGGCAATCTGCTTCCAAAATAGACGCTCGATCTCACGCCGATGCGACGGTGCACCTGGCGAGCGCCTCGCCCTGTCAACTTCTGCATCCACCCCGCTGGTCGTCCCATAAACACCTCCTCGATTAAAGGTGTTGCGACGACCGGTTGAATCCGCCCAGTAGCAAGCGATGAATACCAGGCCTTGCTGAAGCAGCATCACGTGGTTTGCAGCATGAGCCGCAAGGGGAATTGCTGGGACAACTCGGTAATGGAGCGGTTCTTCCTGAACCTGAAAATGGAGCGCGTGTGGCAGCGCCAGTACGCCAACCAAGACGAGGCACGGCGCGACATCAACCAGTACATCGTCGGTTTCTACAATGCCGTACGTTAGCACTCGACTTTGGGCTATCTGTCGCCCGCCGCCTATGAGGCGAAACCGACAGTGAAAGAACCTATTTGCCTGTCCGAAATAACTTGACCACTACACTGGAACTGGCATTGCGTGAATCTGTCATCAGCTGGCGGTTTTACCCAGTTGTACTCGCATTGCAGGCTATGCGCGGGATTAACTTCACGTCGGCGATCGGCCTGGTCTCCGAGCTGGGTGAGCTGTCGCGCTTCGAGCATCCGCGACAGCTCATGACGTGGCTCGGCGTGACGCCTTCTGAGCACTCCTCAGGTGGAAAGCGGCGGCAGCCGCTTTCTCAAATCCTTCAATCACCAGCATCTGGTTACATACTCGCATGGCCACACACTCTGTCCAGCCGGTGGCGATATCAGTCAGCGTGAGGGTGTGGACGAACTCGCTGTCGGTCTTCGAGCCGCCGCAGTGTTCGACCATATCGATCTCGAAGAAGCCCGGTGGCGGATCGCGCCAGTCGACGAAAGTACGCACCGGAATGCAGCGCCGGATGGCCGAGCCCACACTCGTGCGCCGTTTGCGCTGCCCATCGATGTGCGCACGCGCATTGGCCAGCATGCGATCGATGGTCGCCGCGCTGACCTGAAGGAGTTTGGCCTTGACGACCGGGTCCAGGTCGAGATGGCCGTGCCGCTCCATGGCATCAACCAGCTTCGGGATCAACGCCTTCAGTCGCTTGCCGCAAACCCGGTCGGCTGCTTCCCACAATACCGTCAGCGCCTAGCGTACCACCTCGTCGTACAGCCGGTTGCGCTCGCGCGTCCCCTTTGCCGCGTCGGGCTCTTCCCGTAGCAGCCGAATGGCGTGCTTGCGGTGATACCCGGTCAGAGCCACGAACTCATCGAGAATCCTGATCCGGTCGCTTTATCGAAAGCAGCTCGCGACCCGGTTTGAAGCCTGGCGTCTTTTCGCCGGTCCCACCCACAATCCGTCTGCTGTTTTCTGAGCGATTGTATCGCCTGCACACGATTTGTTCGGTGATCGGCAACCTGACAAAGCCCTCTGCATCGGTTCCAGGCGTCCTTTAAAAAAATCTCCATGACAGGCAGGCAAACGAAATCCGTTGTGGCATCGTGCGCCCCGCGCTTCGCCAGCTATTTTGCAATCATTGTCTGAACCGCGCCAGCATCGGACCGCGCATTCAGTCGAGGTCGAACAATGCCCGGTCTGCCGGCCGCATGAGAGCACCATCCATCATCTGCCGAAACTCGGCTTCGTCCATGTCCCCGCGCTCAACCCGTCGCAGGACAGCCTCACCCACGAGCGTGAGCTTGCGCGCCCGGTCGGCTTTGCTCTCCCTGTATGCCTTGCGGCGCGCCTTGTCGGAAGCCTTCCGTGCCTCCTTCAGCGCGTTCAGTTTCTGCTCCGTCGTGGCGATGCGGTCTTTCAACAATGTCATCGGGTGCTCCTTACAGGGGTTCGGGGAAAGGGTATGCGGCCCGGGCATCTGCCCCCGCCGCCTCGCATCGGCTGCGCATTCTGCAAACGGTCCAGACGGACAAGGTGTAACCATACCATGCTCGTCCGCCACGGAAGTCTCGTGCGGCCGCGCGACGGCGCTGCCGCTTCCCGGTTCACGCCAGTCACGGAAAATGGATCAGCATAAGAGCCAACAGCCCGCGCTGGCGTCACTGTCAGGTCATCCAGAACCATTTCCTGCGTTACGCAAATGTCTTTACGATCAACTGGTTGCGGGTTTCGATCGTGATCAACCGCAGCACGGTTGAGAGAGCGTGTGAGACTGGATGAATGGCGGTAACCAGACGCGCGATGCGAAGATGTGTGTCGTTGCGTGAAGGTGCCCGCAGCGGCAATGAATGGCCGATTACGTTGCAGTGGCGATCACAGAAGGCAACGACCTTGTCGCCCTTGAGCTGCTTGTGTCCGCTGTACCCCAAGTTGTCGCCGCCTTTTTTCGCCGCAGTGGTGGTGCCGTCACCGTGAATGACCGTGAGGTCAAGCGGCCCGTCCTGATGAAGCTTGCGCACCGAGCCGGCAAAAATCCTGTCGATACAGCCATCGGCCTCCCACCGCCGCAGCCCCCGATAGATACGCGTGTAGTGAATTTCAGGGCAACCTCCGGAATTTTTTCGATCGGCAGTGCCTTCCACTGACAGCCCGTGTACAGCAGTTGCAGGATGTAGTTGAAGATCTTGTGCAACGCCAGCGTCGGTGGCGGTCCGCGTCGGCCCCGGCTCAGATGCGGCAAGACAAATTGCTCGAACTCTGCCTCACTCAATTTCGTTGGAATCGCATACCAGCATTGACTTTCAGCCATCCGCAATGTCCGCAAATCTGGACTATAACCGATCTGGCAGCGCAGATCACCAACTCTAGTCCTGACGCGGCTCGCAGACAAATCTAGCCGCGTCAGAAAACCCGCAACCAGTTGTAACTGACCACAGCGCCAACGTGACAAAGCCGCTGAAGTCTATGTCGTGAAGCTGACACCGATTCTGCCCAAAACCGAACACTACGGTAATCGAAATATTCTGCTCGTGGCGTTGCAGCTCCTGGTTTTCGGGCGTTTTTGGGTACGGCTCGTTGCAAGCGCTTTTCGCTGGCGCAACAATTGCGTATAAGACAACTGATCTCTTATCCCATGCTTGTCTCCTGCGGGATCTGCTGAAGGCGAAGACAGGCTCCGCCCAACTTCGAAGTTGTTGCGAAATTAGTGAGAACCCAGTTCAAAACCCCCTTGAGGGGATGCTAACCTTCTCGGCGAGTTGTTAACCTTGGGCACCTGTACAACGGAAGTCCAAGAATGGAAGCGCCGGTCATTGACGACGACTTGTGAACGCTGATCGAACCATTACTGCCGCGCCCGAAGCTACGGGGGAAGCACGATCCTGGTCGCCCGCGCGTGTCCGATCGCGCGACGCTCAACGGCAACCTGTCGTGATGAAGACAGGAATGTGCTGGAACCACCTGTCGACGCGATTGGGGTTCGGCTCAGGCGCAACTTGTTGGCGCCGACTGCACGACTGGCAGGAAGCCGGCGTATGGGACAGTCTGCACGAACTGCTGCTGGCGAGACTACGCGAGGCAGGCCAGTTCGACCGCTCGTATGCTGCCGTCGATTCTTCGTCGGTGCGAGCCGTTGGGGCAGGCGAAAAACTGGTCCGAACCCCCACAGATCGCGGGCGCCCCGGTTCCAAACGCCACATCCTCGTAGACGCCAGCGGCGTGCCGGTCAGTCCGGTCCTGACAGGCGCGAATGCTCACGACGTCACGCAGTTGTTGCGGCTCGTCGATGCGATTCCACAGATTCGTGGCGTGCGCGGTCGTCCGCTCCAAACGTCCAAGACTCTCTATGCCGATCGCGGCTACGATTCTGATTCCCACCGTCATGAACTGCGCCAGCGCGGTATCAACCCGGGGATCGCGAATCGCCGCAGTGAACACGGTAGCGGCCTGGGCAAATTTCGCTGGGTCGTCGAACGAACTTACTCCTGGCTCCACAACTTTCGTCGTCTTCGTATGCGCTTCGAGCGTTGTGCCAACATTCATAGCGTTCTTGAAACTCGGCTGCTCTCTCGTCTGCTGGAATATCTTCAGGCGTACAGAGCAGGCTTTTTGAATTGGCCTATAAAACAAAGGCTTGAGACGGGGCCGGCAAGTCAAGGCACAAGTCAAAGACATAAAGGCATCGTGAACATGTGCGTATTCCACGAGCGTGTGGACGCCTGCGAGGCAAGCGATCGGGCTTGGCGAGGCACTCCCCCGGCGAATTGCTTCAGCGTGTTCGTTGGCAGTGGTACGCTCGCCGTCAGGTGCGCTCAGTTGGCAATGGATATGGGACACGTCATTGGCGCGGCGCTGTGCGCCGACGCGATATTCGCCGATTGGACGGCTCGCGCCAATATCTTGTGCCTGGACAATGTCGAAGAACTCGCTACGCTTCTGAAATTCGAGCCGGCGAAGTGGTTTTTTTTCGTTGTCAATCCGTTCGTATTGCCCGCGAAAGTGACGGGGCGGGTGCGACAAGGCGCGTTCAACTATTACGACGGGCCATTGCCGCGATATGCGGGAACGCATGCGACGCCCTGGGCGCTTTTGGCCTAGGAAAGCGAACATGGCATCACTTGGCACCATATTGATGGTGGTGTTGATACGGGCGATGTGGCGGTTCAACGCCAGGTGCTGATAGCGCCCGCCGACACGGCATTGACCTTGAGCCTTATATGTTATGAAGCCGCGGCCGACGGCTTCCACAAGCTTCTGACTGGCTTGGCGAACGGAGAACTTACAGGCCGTCCGCAGCCCGTGATGGACAGAACCTATTTTCCGAGTCACCGCCGTTCAGATGCTGGGGGCTGTCTGCGATGGGATCGAAGTGCGCAGGATTTGTCGGCGATGGCGCGCGCCCTAGACTTTGGGCCTTATGATCCCAATCCCCGCAGTTTGTCCAAGGACATTCTAGGCGATGACGCAGTCGGCGTCCGGCGCCTGACGGTACTGCCTCAAGACGCGGTCGTTGCGGCAGGTGGCCTGCTTGAAATCCACCCCGACCACTGGCGTGTGGCGACGAGTACGCAGGATGTTGATGTCTGGTTTGGCAGCCCGGACGATCAGGTTCTGGACGCGCGAGTTCTCGCTATGGACGGCGGTCTGGCTGCAGGCGATCGCCGTTCGATATTGAGCGATGCACAGGCACGGAGTTTGACAGCTATCTATGAAGAGTTGGCGCCTCGGGAGGACTTCTGGCGAGCGCGCCTAAAGAAGCATAAACATTGCAGCTTCCTTGCGTGTCGTCGTCCGTAGTCGTGGCGCCGGCCAGTTGGCAGTCGGGTTCGTGGCAGGTAGCAAGTGTGCTGGCTGATCTGCCTGCCAGTGATCGTGTGGGGTGGTTAATAGCTGCGTGGCTACCCTAGCTTGCGCGCATCACGGGTGAAACAGAGCTTCAACTGGGCTGGACGCCAGTGCGGAACGGGGAGGGCGTCGGGTTGAAGGCGGTCAACGCTTTTTGCTTCTGTCGTGCCGATGGAAATTACCATGATCTCGCGCAGGCTTTTGAAGAAATGCGCAAAGCCGTGGTGGCCGAATGCGCTTTGCTGAGGAAGCGCGACGGCTTTACGCGTGATCTTATCGCGCGCTGCCCGACCTTGCGGGGTATGGAGGTGCTACGGTCGCGCCGCCTCTGGCCGCTTGGTAATACGACTACTGCAAATGGTTGTTCTGCCTCTGACGATCTGACGCCGGGCCAGAGTGCTGGAGGAAGACGTTGCGGTGAGGTGCTGATGTTTGAGGTTTGTGCGCTGGATGGGAGCTTTCGGTGGCACTTTGATGCAAGTCGGCTGGCGCAGAGCAGTGATCACTTGACAATCCTTAGCGTTCCAAAAAATCGTCGAATTCCTGCCGGAGCTATGTCAACGGCCTTAAAGCGAGTGCGCTGGTGAAAAAGATCTCTAACGAACGGCTCAAAAGGCTCGGGGGGCAATTATGTCCAGTCCCAAGGGCCAAACCATGGTTTGTAACAACCTCCGGCCCCGATCCTGACATTGCACAAGTGCAGAACAAGCTGAAACTCGCCACGCAGATGTCGCCCGAAAGTTCACAAGAGCGGGGCGCAAGGGTGTCGAAGATCCCTACGATTGCGGTGCCAGTCGTTTTGCTGGGTACGCTCGCAATCATGAAGGCAGTGGATTTCTCGATCAGCGTGCCGTCGATGTTTGGTCTCGTACTCGCCATCGGTGTCGAGGGCTTGTTGCCGCGCGACGCAACCCACGAGACGATGGACCACCACAGGAGTACTGGCCGGCATGGCGCAAGCGGAGTTCGTGCCCGTTGCGTTAACGGGCGGCTCGGCCGGCGCGATTTATCGTCAGTTTCCCTACTATCGTCCAGCCAGGGCAAAAAACACCGCGTGAAATTCTATCATCCTTCCCGTCGTCTATTGATCATCGCAGGCGTGGTCATTATCTGCATCATTGTGTGGCAGATGCTCGAAGCCCTGCACAAGCCACCGAGCCATGTTGCAGCCGAGACGCCTGTCACAGTCGGCAATGTGCAGCGCGCCGACATTCCACTGCAACTCGACGCGCTCGGCACCGTCACGCCGCGCGCGACCGTCACCGTGAGAACGCAGGTCAACGGCACGCTCGAAGCGGTGCTCGTGAAGGAAGGCCGGCGCGTCAAAGCGGGGGAGGTCATTGCGCGGATCGACTCGCGCGCGCTGCGCGCGCAGTGGCTCGAAGCACAAGGCACGCTCGAACACGACGAAGCGCTGCTCGCGAATACGCGCGCTGACCTGACGCGCTACGAAAGGCTAATCGACGCCGGTGCGATATCGCGTCAAACGCTCGACACGCAGCGCGCGACGCTGCGTCAGTATCAGGGCACCGTCAAGGCGGACCAGGGCAGCGTGGCGAACCTGCGCGTGCTGGTGGGCTATTGCGACATCGTCGCGCCGATGGACGGCACCATCGGCCTGCTGTCCACCGACGCCGGCAACTACGTGACGACGAGCGACACGATGGGCATCGCGACCATCACGAGCGATTCGCCGACTACCGTCGTCTACGCGCTGCCTGAAGACAGGATGGGCGACGTGGTCGACGCATTCCACGACAAGGGGGCGTTGCCCGTCGACATCTTCGCGCGCGACAAGCGCACGGTGCTCGATCACGCGACGCTCGCCGCGATCGACAACCAGGCCGACACGACAACGGGCACGGTCAAGCTGAAAGCGAGCGCGCCGAACCGCGAAGGCCGGCTGTTCCCGAACCGCTTCGTCAACGTGCGGATGACGGTCGGCACGTTGCACGACGCGTTGACCGTGCCGACGGTCGCCGTCCAGCACGGCGCATCGGGCGACTTCGTGGTGACGCTGAGCGCCGCCGACGCAAAGCGCGGCGCAGGCAAAGTCGCCTTGCGCCGCGTGACGGCGGGCGTTGCGTACCACGATGCCACCGTGATCGAGCAAAGCAACCTAAAAGCGGGCGACGTGATTGTGCTGGATGGCGCGGACAAGCTCGACGACGGCAGCGCCGTGAAGATCGTTGGCCACTGACGCGCGCTTTCGAACCGACAGAAACCGATGGATATTTCCCGCCCGTTCATTCGCCGTCCTGTCGCGACGGGCCTGATGACGCTCGCCTTGCTGTTGGTCGGCCTGATCGCTTACCGGCTGATGCCCGTGTCCCCATTGCCCGAAATCGACTACCCGACGATTCAGGTCTACACGCAGTATCTGGGCGCATCGCCCGATGTGATCAGCACGTCCGTCACCGCGCCGCTCGAAAAGCAGTTCGGCCAGATGGCGGGACTCAAGCGCATGAACTCGACGAGTTCGCTGGGCGTGTCGCTCGTGACGCTGCAATTCCAGACCTCGACCCACCTCGACGACGCCGAACAGGAAGTGCAGGCCGCGATCAACAGCGCGAACAGCACGTTGCCGTCGAACCTGCCTTATCCGCCCGTCTACAGCAAGGTCAATCCCTCCGACACGGCCGTGCTCACGCTCGCCGTCACGTCCGATGCGTTGCCGCTCACCCGCGTCGAAGACCTGACGGATACGCGCATCGCGCAGAAGCTGTCGCAGGTGTCGGGCGTCGGGCTCGTAACGCTCTCGGGCGGCGCGCGGCCTGCTGTGCGCGTGCAAACCGACACGCGCGCGCTGAACGCGATGGGCCTGTCGCTCGAAGACGTGCGAACGGCTGTCGGCGACGCGAACGTGAGCAGCGCGAAGGGTACGATCGACGGCCCGTTGCAGGCGTTCACGATCGACGCAAACGATCAGCTCACATCCGCCGCCGATTACGCGGACCTGGTGCTCGTTTATCGTGGAACTTCCAGGAACAGCGCGCCCGTGCGTCTGTCGGATGTCGCGAAGCTCTCGGAGACCGCGGAGAACCCGCGCCAAGCCGCGTGGAGCGGCGCGACTCCCGCGATCGTCGTCAACGTGCAGCGGCAGCCCGGCGCGAACGTGATCGAGGTTGTGAACCGGATCGAAGCGCTGTTGCCGCAACTGCGCGCGTCGCTGCCCGCAACTGTGAAGACCAGCGTGCTCAGCGACCGCACGCAAACCATTCGCGCGTCGGTGCATGATGTGAAGATGGAACTGGCGGCGGCGATTGTGCTCGTCGTGATGGTCGTGTTCGTGTTTCTGCGGCGGCTCGAATTCACGTTGATTCCGGCCGTGACGGTGCCGTTCGTGCTGGTCGGTACGGTGGCGGGCATCTACGCGCTCGATTTCTCCGTCAACAACCTCACGCTGATGGCGCTGACGGTGGCGACCGGCTTCGTGGTCGACGACGCGATCGTGATGCTCGAAAACGTGATGCGCCACATCGAGAACGGCGAGACGCCGCTCGACGCCGCATTGAAGGGCGCGCGGCAGATCGGCTTCACGATTCTGTCGATCTCCGTGGCGCTGGTGGCCGTGCTGATTCCGCTGTTTTTCATGCCCGATGTGATCGGCCGCCTGTTCCGCGAATTCGCGCTGACGCTCGCGATTGCGATTGTGATTTCCGCGTGGGTGTCGCTGACGCTCACGCCGATGATGGCCGCCCGCATGCTGCGCGCGGACCATGCCGCAAGCGACAGCGATGCGAATGCCAACGACTGGCTCGCGCGTCTGAACCGGGGCTATCTACGCGCGCTCGACTGGGCGTTCGCGCATCGTTTGACGGTGCTCGGGCTGGTGGCCGTCGCCACGCTGCTGACAGGCGTGCTGTTCATGTTGCTGCCGAAGGGGCTGTTTCCTGTGCAGGACACAGGTTTGATCGAAGGGATTTCACTGGGGTCGCCGCGTGCTTCGTTCGAGCGGATGGCGGCTTCGACGCACATGCTGGCGGGCCGCATTGCGAGCGACGACGCGGTGGCGAATGTGTCGTCTTTCGTCGGCATCGACCAGAACAATCCGACCATCAACCAGGCGCGCGTGCTGATCAGCCTGAAGGACAATGGCGCGGTGAGCCGCGATGTGATCGACAGGCTCACGCGCGACGCGGCGCAGCGCGCGGATCTCAAGCTTTATCTGCATCCCGTGCAGGACCTGACGCTCGATGATCAGATCAATGCGAACAGCTACCGCATCGGCGTGCAGGCCACCGACCGCGCGGAGCTGGCCGACTGGACACAGCGCCTGCTCGCCGCATTGCGTGCCGATCCGATGTTCACGGATGTGCATAGCCAGGCGCAGCAGCAAGGCAACGTGCTGAAGTTTGACTTCGACCGCGCGACGGCGTCGCGTCTTGGCCTGTCGGCGCAGGACATCGACAACGCGCTATACGACGCATTCGGCGACCGGCAGATTTCGACCATCTATACGCACGTCAACCAGTATCACGTGACGCTGGGCGCGGATGTGCGGCTCGTTGGCGAGTCGCCGCTCGCGTTGCTCGATGGGCTTTACGTGGGGACGTCGAGCAGTTCATCTTCTTCGTCTTCATCTTCCACTTCGACCAGCGCTTCGTCGTCTTCGCTTGCGCCGCTGTCGAGCATCGCCAGCGCGACAATCGGCGCCGCGCCGCTGACGATTCAACGCCAGGCGCAGTTCCCGTATGCGGACGTCTCGTTCAATCTCGCTGACGACGTGACGCTCGGCACGGCGATCAACAGCATCGAAGCCATTCAGGCAAAGCTGAACCCGCCTGCCAGCGTGCAGATGAACCTCGAAGGCGCAGCGCAGCTTTACAGCGCGTCGCTCGGCAACGAAGCGCTGCTGCTGGTCGGCGCGCTGGTGGCCGTGTACATCCTGCTCGGCATCCTGTACGAAAGCCTCGTGCATCCGCTGACGATTCTCTCGACGCTGCCTTCCGCCGCATGCGGCGCGCTCGCGGCGCTGCTGCTGTGCGGGGGCGAGCTGGACATCATCGGCCTGATCGGCATTGTGCTGCTGGTCGGCATTGTGATGAAGAACGCGATCATGATGATCGACTTCGCGCTCGAACAGGAACGCACGCTCGGTCTCGCCGCGAGCGACGCGATGCGCCTCGCGTGCGAACTGCGCTTCCGCCCGATCCTGATGACGACCTGCGCGTCGCTGTTCGGCGCGCTGCCGCTCGCGCTCGGGACCGGCACGGGCCACGAACTGCGGCAGCCGCTCGGCATTGCGATCATCGGCGGGCTGGTGGTGAGCCAGTTGCTCACGCTGCTCTCGACGCCCGTAATCTTCCTCGCGCTGCATCGTTTCGCGACACGTGCCGCCATCACGCCGTCCGACGATGCGAACGCGAGCTAGTGCCCCGTTTCGCTGATTCGCGAACAAAGTCTGTGTAGCTTTTCGAGGATGGAATCAGCGGAAGCGGTCCACATGAATGGTTTGCAGTTTTCGTTGTAGTGGGAAACGAACTGATCGATACGCGTGATCAGTTGTTTGACCGATCCAAACGAGCCATCGGCGGATGGGCTTGTCGGTGATCAGCGCAAAGAAGTGTTCGACCTGGTTAAGCCACGAACTGTAGGTGGGAATGAAATGCATGTGCCAGGGCTTTGCTGCCAGCCACGCCTTAACCTTGGGATGCTTGTGACTGCCATAGTTGTCCACGATGCAGTGCACGTCGAGTTCAGCCGGCACAGCCTTGTCGAGTTCGCGCAGAAACAACAGGAACTCCTGATGCCGGTGGCGCGGTTTGCAGGTGGCGAGCACTGCGCCATTGAGTACGTTCAGGGCGGCGAGCAGTGTTGTGGTGCCGTGACGAACGTAGTCGTGGGTAACCCCTTCGACGTAGCCGAAGCCGATCGACAGCATGGGTTGCGTGCGTTCGAGCGCCTGGCATTGGCTCTTCTCGTCCACGCACAGGACCAGCGCGTTCTCGGGCGGGCTCAGGTACAGGCCGACCACATCGCGCAGTTTCTCGATGAAGAATTGATCGGTCGAGAGCTTGAAGCTTTCACTGCGATGCGGTTGCAGGCCCAGCAGCTTGAAGTAACGGCGCACACTCGTCGGCGAGATAGCTGTTTCGGCGGCAATCGTGCGCACGCTCCAGTGCGTGGAGCCATCCGCAGGCCTGGTGTGCAGGGTCTTGTGAATCAGTTGGTCCAGTCGCTCGTCGTCAATCGTGCGCGGCTTGCCGGAACGTACTTCGTCATACAGCCCGTTGATGCGATGCTCCAGAAACCGGATAGCCACTTGCCCACCGTGGCACGCGTGAGTTGCAGGCGCTGGGCAATTGCGCTGTTGGGCTCCCCCGCAGCAGCTGCCAGCACGATGCGCGTACGTGTCACCAGCGCCGCCGAAATGAGCGCGAACGCGCTATCGAGGTCAGTTGCGAGCGCTCATCTTCACTCAACACCAGTTCGGCCTTCGGTCGTCCCATTGGCATGCTTATATCTCCCGTTCCGTTGATACCAGCATGCTACGTGAACATAGATTAGTTAACAACAGAACGGGACACTAGACGGTGTTAGGAACTTCGAAGTACTGGGATTGCATGGACAAGCATAAGCATGGCGAAGACGACAAAATGCAGACCTGCGAGTGTTTCGGGCAAGCGTTCGTAGTCACGTGCGAGGCGTCGAAAGCGGTTGAGCCATCCGAAGCTGCGCTCGACTACCCATCGACGTGGCAACAGCACGAAACCCTTTTTCGCTTCATCGAGCTTGACCACCTGGAGATCAATTCCCTGAGCGCGCGCGGCCTGCGCAGGAGCTTCGCCCGTGTAACCCTGATCGGCAAAGGCCACTTTCACGGTTTCTCCCGTTGCCTGCTGCACCTGGCGCGCCAGCTCTGCGACCTGTGCGCGCTCCTGCTCGTTGGCCGGGGTCACGTGTACGGCAAGCAACTGACCCAGCGTGTCGACCGCCATATGCACCTTGCTGCCACGCTTGCGCTTGTAGCCGTCATAGCCTGCGCGTGGACCGCTCTCACATGTCGATTGCATCGTACGGCCATCAAGGATCACCGCGCTGGGCTGCCCCCGCCGCCCCTGCGCGACACGGATGATCGAACGAAGATCACTCACCATGCACTCGAAACAGCCGGCCGCCAGCCATCGTTGCGTCTGCTGGTACACGAGTTCCCACGGCGGAAAGTTGGTCGGCAGCATTCGCCACGCAGCCCCAGCGCGAGCCATCCAGCGCAACGCATTGAACATCTCGCGCAACTCGTATTTACGCTGTGGTGCACTCTCATCCATCAACGTCAGATACGCTGCTACGAAGCTCCATTCTTCGTCTGACACGTCTGTCGGGTAGGCTTTACGTTTCTCTCTTGTCATCCCTCCAGGGTACCAGGTTTTGACCGAAAGTTCCTAACACCGTCTAGGGGCGCACGATGAACCTCTCCGCTCCGTTGATCCGCCGCCCGGTCGGCACGATGTTGCTGGCGATTGGCCTTGCGCTGTTCGGCATCGTCGCGTTCCGGCTGTTGCCTGTCGCCGCGCTGCCTTCGGTGGACTTCCCCGTCGTGATCGTCTTCGCGACCGTGTCGGGCGCGAACCCCGACACGGTCGCGAAGACCGTGTCGGGGCCGCTCGAACGCGCATTCGGCTCGATTGCGGGCCTCACGCAGATGACGTCGCAAAGTTCGTCGGGTTCGTCGCAGATCGTGTTGCAGTTCGATCTGAACCGCGACATAGACGGCGCGGCGCGCGACGTGCAGGCCGCGATCAACGCCGCCCGCAGCAATCTGCCGACCACGCTTACGCAAACGCCGACGTATCGCAAGATGAATCCGGCTGCTGCGCCTGTGATGATCGTCGGGCTCACGTCGGATACGGTCGGGGTCGGGCAGATGTACGACTACGCGTCGTCGGTGCTGCAACAGAAGCTATTGCAGGTGCCTGGCGTCGGCGACGTGACGGTGGGCGGCGGCGCGCTGCCCGCCGTGCGTATCGAGCTGAATCCCGATCAGCTGAGCCACTATGGCATCGCGCTCGACACCGTGCGCATCGCGTTGACGGACGCCAGCGTCAATCTGCCGAAGGGCGCAGTCAGCATGAACGGCGAGCACTATGTCGTGGCCGCGAACGACCAGTTGGCGAACGCCGACGACTACAAGCCGCTCGTGATCCGCACGCATGACGGCCCGGTCGTGCATGTGTCGGATGTCGCGCAAGTGGTGAAGTCGATTGAAGACCAGCGCAACTATGGCCTCGCGAACGGGAAGCCCGCCGTGCTGCTGATCGTGTCGAAGCAGCCGAACGCGAACGTGATCAAGACCGTCGATGCGATCCGCGCCGCGCTGCCGCAACTCTCGGCAAGCCTGCCGTCGACAGTGAAGCTCGGCGTCGTGCTGGACGGCACGCAAACCATCCGCTCGTCGGTGTTCGACGTCGAGATGTCGCTGCTCGCAGCCGTGCTGCTGGTGACAGCGGTGTCGTATGCATTCTTTCGCGACTGGCGTAGCGCGCTGATTCCGGCGATCACGGTGCCGCTCGCGCTCGCGGGCACGTTCACCGCGATGTACTTTCTCGGGTACAGCCTGAACAACCTGTCGCTGATGGCGCTGACGATTTCGACGGGCTTCGTGGTCGACGACGCCATCGTGGTGGTCGAAAACATCATACGGCATCTGGATCAGGGCAAGACGCCGCTGGCCGCCGCACTCGACGGCACGCGCGAAGTCGGCTTCACCGTGCTGACCATCAGCGTGTCCCTCGTGGTCGTGTTCCTGCCGCTGATCATGATGAGCGGCATCGTCGGGAGGCTGTTCCGGGAGTTCTCGGTGTCGCTTGCCATTGCGATCATGATTTCGATGGTGATTTCGCTGACGCTCGCGCCGACGCTCGGGCGTCTGCTGCTGCGCCACGCGCCGTCGAAGCATCGCGACGCGGCGCCTGGGCAGCGTGTCGAACGCGCATACGGCAGCAGTCTGCGGTGGGCGCTGCGTCATCCGAAAACGATGCTCGCCGTCACCGTGCTGTTGCTGTTCGCGAACGTCGGCATGGTCGCCGTGATGCCGAAAGGGTTCTTCCCGGTCGAGGACACAGGGCGGTTGATGGGCATGATCCAGGCATCGCAGAGCATTTCGTTTCAGGCGATGAAGCAAAAGTTCGACGAGATCAACCGGCGCATGCTGCAAAACCCGGATGTCGAATCGGTATCGGGCTACGTTGGCGGGCGCGATGCGGTGAGCAACGGCATGATGTTCGTGACGCTCAAGCCGTTATCGGAGCGCACGCACAGCGCGGATCAGGTGATCGCGGACCTGAGTCGCCGCACGGCCGACCTGCCCGGTGTGCGCCTGTTGCTGCAATCGGCGCAGGATCTGATGTTTGGCGCGCGGCAAAGCGCGGCGCAGTTTCAATACACGGTGATGGCCGAGAACCAGAGCAAGCTGGACGCGTGGCTGCCGCGCATCGAAGCGAAGCTGCGCGCGCTGCCGCAGTTGCGCGACGTGAACGCCGACGTGCAAAGCGCCAGCCTTTCGATGATGCTGCAGGTGAATCGCGATGTGGCCGCGCGCGTAGGCGTGCCGTTCGAAGCGATCGACGATGCGTTGAACGACGCGTTCAGCCAGCGCCAGATCGCGACGATCTACGGTCCGGCGAACCAGTATCACGTTGTGATGGAAGTCGCGCCGCAATACTGGCAAGACTCGAAGACGCTGGACACGCTTTATGTGCCCGCGACGAATGCGACCGGCACGAGCAATTCAACGTCTTGTTCGACCAGCAGCGCCGCCGCGAACGCGACGCTCGTGCCGCTTTCCGCGCTCGCCACGCGCACGCTGGAGCACGCGCCCGTCATCATTGCGCACGACAACCAGTTTCCCGCCGTCACGCTGTCGTACAACCTGCGCGAGGGCGTGTCGATGAGCGATGCGAACGAGGCCATCCAATCGGCTGTCGCGTCGCTCAACCTGCCGAATACGGTATTGCCTTCGTTCGCGGGGCAAGGCGCGCAGATGCAGCAATCGGGCGGCAGCGAACTGCTGCTGATCATCGGCGCGCTGGTGGCGGTCTATATCGCGCTCGGCATTCTGTACGAGAGTCTCGTTCATCCGCTGACGATTCTCTCGACGCTGCCCTCGGCGGGGCTCGGCGCGCTGATCGCGCTATATGTATGCGGCTACGAGCTTTCGGTCATCGCGTTGATCGGCATCGTCCTGCTGATCGGCATCGTGAAGAAGAACGCGATCATGATGGTCGATTTCGCCGTGACCTACGAACGCGAACACGCGGCGAGCGCCGAAGAGTCGATCTATCGCGCGTGCCTCACGCGCTTCAGGCCGATCATGATGACGACGCTCGCCGCGCTGCTCGGCGCTGTGCCGCTGATTGTCAGCTCGGGCTATGGACATGAGTTTCATCATCCGCTCGGCGTCGCGATTCTGGGCGGCCTGATTGTCAGCCAGTTGCTGACGCTCTTCACCACGCCCGTGATTTACCTTTGGCTCGACCGCTTCAACGGCCGGCGCGCCTCACGAAACGGAACCCCATCATGAAGCAACAACGAACGCGCGCGATGCGGCGTCTCTATCGCCCGATCGTGGCGGTCGCGATTGCAACGCTGTGCGCGGGCTGCGCGGTCGGCCCCGATTACAAGCGGCCCGATGTTGCCGTGCCGGTCACGTTCAAGGAAATGAACAGCCCCGATGCGAGCGGCCTCTGGCAACAGGCGAAGCCCGATCCCGCCGCATCTCTCGACAGCCGCTGGTGGACGATGTTCGGCGACGAGACGCTCAGCGCGCTCTGCGAGCGAGCGCTGAAAGCGAACCAGACGATCGCGCAATACGAAGCCGTGTATTGTGCCGCGCGCGCACAGCTGGCGTCCGCGCGGGCGAGCCTGTTCCCCACCGTGTCGTTCACGGGCGCAGGGACGCACATCCGAAGTGGCAGCACGACGCAGGTGTCATCGAGCGGTCGTGTCAGCAGTTATGTGTCGAAGAGCGTGTCGGCGCAACCGGAAGCCAGCTGGGAGCCGGACCTGTGGGGCAGCGTGCAGCGTTCCGTCGAAGCGAGCGAGGCGGGCGCACAGGCCTCCGACGCGCAACTGGCGGGCGGACGCCTGAGCGTGATCGCCACACTGGCCGTCGACTACTTCACCGTGCGGGCCGCCGACGCCGATCTCGCTCAGCTCGCGCAAGAGCGCCGCATTGACGCGGCGTTGCTCGCGCTGACAGAAGCGAAGTACAAGCAAGGCGTGTCGTCGTACGACGATGTGCAAACCGCACACAACACGTTGCAAACCATCGACGAAAGCATTGCGAGCGCGCAACTCACGCGGCGTCAGTATGAACATGCGGTTGCCGTGCTGGTCGGCGAAGCGCCCGCCGCATTTTCTCTGCCGGTTCAGGCTGATTACCGGTTCGATTTGCCCAGCTTGCCCGCCGAGTTGCCGTCCGCGCTATTGCAACGGCGCCCCGATATCGTGCAGGCCGAGCGCACCGTCGCGCAGTACAACGCGAAGATCGGCGTCGCGAAAGCCGGCTATTTCCCGACGCTCACGCTGTCCGCCGACGGCGGCTGGAGCGGCACGTCGCTCGCGCATCTCGTCTCGCTGCCTACGCGCTTCTGGTCGCTCGGACTCGATGTCGCGCAGGCCGTGTTCGACGCGGGCGCGACGAGCGCCTCCGTGCGCAACGCGCGCGCCAACTATGACCAGGAAGTCGCCGCGTACCGGCAGACGGTGCTCAACGCGTTCCAGGACGTCGAAGACTATCTGAGCGCGGTGAAGATTGCGTCGCGCCAGGCGGCGGCATCGCGCGATGTCGCTCATCGCAGCGGCGAACTCGCTGCAAACCAGCAGCGCAATTTCGCGGCGGGCACGTCGAGCCGCCCCCCCCCGCGTCACAATGGTTGTCGCCTGGATAAAATTGGAATCTGGGGGCGATAAAGAGAGAACAAGTTGGCGCGTTACGGAAAGACATTCAAGGACAGAGCGGTGGCGCGGTTGCTGCCGCCGGAGAGCGCATCAGTGGAAGAGGTTGCGCGAGAGATCGGTGTGGGCGCGCAGACGCTGGAGCGCTGGCGCAGTGATGCGCTGTCCATGCCCGCTCGCGAGCGGGCATGGACAGCGGCCGCCCGTTTCGAGGCGGTGTTGAACACGGCGGCGATGGACGAGACGGCGCGCAATGCGTGGTGCCGCGAGCATGGCGTGTATCCGCAGGAACTGGCGCAGTGGCGGCAAGCGGCCACGCAGGCGCTGGCCGAGCCCGAAGAAGCCCGCGCGAGCCCGCAGCAGACGAAGCAGGATCAGCGCCGCATCAAGGCGCTCGAACGCGAACTGCGGCGCAAGGAGAAGGCGCTGGCTGAGACAGCAGCGCTGCTGGTACTGTCAAAAAAAGTCGCGGCGATCTTCAACACGGACAAGGGCGAGGACGAATGATCGGCCTCGAAGATCGCCAGCTCCTGGCCCGGGAAATCGATTCGGCCAATCGGGCTGGCGCACGGTTGCGCCTGGCCTGCGAGGTGGCCGGGATCGACGTGCGTACCCTGCAGCGCTGGAAGGCCCATGAGGGGCTCGTCAAGGGTGACGCCAGGCCCGGCGCGACGCGCCCGCTGCCCGCGCACGCCCTGAGTCCGGAGGAGCGGGCGAACGTGCTGCGCCTAGCCAGCGAGCCGCGCTTTGCCGACATGCCACCGGCGCGCATCGTGCCGATGCTGGCCGACGAAGGCGTGTACATCGCCAGCGAATCGACCTTTGCACGCGTGCTGCGCGAGCATGGGCAGATGACGCGCCGTGGCCGTGCCAGAACGCCTTCGAGCGCCCGGCCGCCGACCACGCACGTCGCCACGGCACCGCGCCAGGTGTGGTGCTGGGACATGACCTATCTGCCGGCAACGGTAACAGGGCGATGGTTCCACCTGTACCTGATCCTGGACCTGTACAGCCGCAAGATTGTCGGCTGGGAGGTGCACGACAGCGACGCGGCCGAACACGCTGCTCATCTCGTGCGTCGCACGGCGCTCTCCGAAGGCATTGCCGTCCTTGAGACCCGGCCGGTGCTGCACGGCGATAACGGTGCGACGCTCAAGGCCACCACCGTGCTGGCGATGCTCCACTGGCTGGGTGTCAAGCCGTCGTACTCACGCCCCCGTGTCAGCGACGACAACGCCTACGCCGAGGCGCTGTTCCGAACCGCGGAGTACCGGCCGGAGTTTCCGGTCACAGGCTTCGAGGACCTGAACGCTGCTCGCAACTGGGCTGCCGGCTTCGTGCAGTGGTACAACTTCGAGCATCGTCATAGCGGCATCCGTTACGTGACGCCTGCGCAGCGTCATGCCGGCGACGATCGTGCGCTTCTCGCAGCACGTCACGCACTGTACGTCAAGGCGCGCGCATGCAATCCGGCCCGCTGGTCGTGTCACACGCGCAACTGGACACCGGTTGGTGCCGTGACGCTTAACCCCGAACGTGACTCAGTCGTTGAGATGGCGTCGATCGGCGCAAATAAACAGCCTCTGGCTGCATGAGTGAGGCGACAACCTGCTTGACGCGCGCCGCCGCATGGACGTGCTCGACGTGCAATTGACGCAAGTGCAGGACCGCAAGATCGCACTCGATTACAGCAGCACGGCTTTGCAGAACGCCGTTAACTTGGTGAAAACATTGGGCGGCGATCCCGTGGCAGCGAGATCTTCTGACAGGTAACGGCTATCGCGTTAGTCCGAAGTTCCTGTAAGCGCCGAGCGAGTTTGTCCTTGAGCGCCGGGCACCTGGCGTGAAAACGGGGTTCGGGTTTCTGTCTACAACTGGATCTGCTGGAGCAGCTCTAACGCGCGCTGTTGCGTGGCGTTGGGCGTGGTGAGGATCTCGAAAGTTGGGGCGTCGGGCCCGGCGTTTGGCGTGTGGCAAGTATTGCGCACGAGGTTGGTGAGCTCGGCCATCAAGGTGGCGAAGCTGTGTGCCGGAGTGCCGTCGATGAGGCAATGGGTAGCGGCCTTGGCCTGTGCCGACGCGGATCGCTCAGCTGGCGCCACGGGGTCGCGCGTGGCCTTGGCCTGCTGCTCGGTATCGGCGAACATCAACTCGCGCCAGACCTCACGCAGGTGCCACTCGACGTAGTAGGCAAGCATGCACAGGAAGATGTGTGCGCGCACCCGATCGGCCTTGCGGTGGTGGATCGGGCGCACCTTCAGGTCAATGGTCTTGAGCGAGCGGAAGGCGCGCTCCACGTTAGCCAGCGACTTGTAGTTGCGCACGCACCCGGATGCATCCATCTGCGTGGCGGGCACTGAGGTGCGAATGATGTAGATGCCGTCCAGTGCGGCTTCGGCGGCGATGCTGTCGTGCTTGCGCGCGAAGGTGCACGTGTTCTCGCCGATGGCAAGCTCGAAGTGCTTGGCCATCTTGTACTGGTTGACGAGCTTGCCCACACGAACGCCGATCTCGGCGGCACCAGTGAGCCTGGCCGCGTCGACCCGGGCTTTGATCTTCTCGAGGTTGAGCTCGGTGGCCCTGAGCAACTCCTCGCGCTTGTGCGCACGCAGCTTCGCAAGCTCCGGGTTGCGGCACGCCACCAGACGCTCGCCGGGATAGTCCGGCGAGCTCAGTTCGGGCAGATTGCGCTCGTCGAACAAGCCCAACTGCAGTTGCCCCTGCTCGACGAGCGAGCGGATCGAGGCACTCTTGAGCGCGGTGATCCAGCCGATGCCCTCGGTCTCGCGCATCTCGTCGATGGCCTTCTGGGAGATCATGCCGCGATCACCGACCATGACCATGCGCTCGATGCCGAAGTCCTCGCGCAGCTTGTGCAGCGCGGGCATGAAGGTGCGGCTGTCGGCCGTATTGCCCTCGTGCACCGACGCCGCCACCGGGCAGCCACGGGCATCGGTAAGCAGGCCGTAGTTGACCTTGCAGCAGGCCCTTCTTGCCGTCGCGGCTGTAGCCGAGCCTGGCCAGCGGACAGGTTGTGCCCTCGAAGTAGCTCGACGACAGGTCGTAGAGTACCAGGCCGCCGTCGGACAGATGGCGCGAAGCCAGCTTCTTCTGGATCCTGTCCTGACGCGCGAGCAGCCAGTCCATGGCGGCGTACAGGTCGTCCTCATTGGCATCGGCCACGCCGAAGTCATCGGCCAGCGTCGAGGTGTGCCACCAGCGGGTGGTGGCAAGCTTCGTATGGGGCGCCACGATGCGCGAGGCGATCATGGCCAGCACCAGGTCGCGTTCGCGACAGGACTGGGAGGCAATCAACGAGGCGAGCCCCAGGCGCTGCATCGCCGTGACCACGGCCTGCACATGGCCGTGCGGGCGCGAGCGCGTGATCTCGAAGGCCTGCGCCAGAGGCACGAAGGTCTCGCCCTGCAGCGAGCGACGGATGATCTCGATCAGCGGCTCGGGCAGGTGCGAGAGATTGCCCAGCGTCTCGTTCCTGACAGTGCCGCCCTCGCGGTAGCTGCGCCGCAGTAGGTGCGTGCGATAGACCTGCCCCTTGTACTCGCGGGTCGTGGTGACGACGTGGGCAGTTCCGGTTCGCGCTGGAATACGGTTAAATATAGGAGAAAATCACATAACTTCAAATATTTTAGTGACTACAAATTAAAATAAAAAAGACCTTCGCCCGGGTAATTCATGAGGCCCCACAGGGGCTTACCGCCGTCAACGACACTGCGAGATGGGCGGAACTTCCGCCTAGTGGGTGTGATCGACGAAAAAGACCGCGTGCTCGCCGAGAATCGGTTGCCCAACGATCTGACGAGAATTCTGGCGTTTCTTGCGCATGAGTTGAGTCGGTATCTCGATCGAAAGCTCGTGCGCTGGGTTCAGCGAGAGGTGGCTTCAGGAATTCGGACAGTTGGTTGAGTGGAAAAGCTGGGGCGTGAGTCGGGCCATAATGGCCGGCAACAAGGAACCAGAAGATGACGAAACGAAACCGACGGACACACTCACCGGCGTTCAAGGCAAAGGTAGCCTTGGCGGCGCTCAAGGGCGACAAGACGCTGGCAGAGCTGGCCCAGCAGTTTGATGTCCATCCGAACCAGATCACGGACTGGAAGAAGCAACTGCAGGAGCGGGTTGCCGATGTGTTCGACGTGGGCAGCGCGGCGCCGGCGGCACCGCTAATTGACGTGAAGGTACTGCACGCGAAGATCGGGCAGTTGACGCTGGAGAATGATTTTCATATGGCCTAATTTTGCAAGCAGAACGAGCGCGCCCCTCGCTGCCGCGATCTCGAACATCAACGTATCCGACCTGATTGGTAACGCGGCACACGGGCTGTTTATCGACGATGGATCAAGCTCATATCCGCGGGCTGGTTACCGCATTTCATCTTTCCGTCACGGGGCTGCCTCGCTCTTAGAAACGGAGATCACGCAGTCGCGTGCTCACAAAAAAATCTCGAGGGTTCCCCACATCGCGCCCGATGCCGCGTTACCGATCAGGTGGAAGATAGAAGTCTTGCTATGGCGGCTCCTTACTGAAATGACGTGGACAACAAATGACCGAAATGTTCAGGCTGGCTGCAGTCGCGTTCCAATGTCCCAGATGAATCCGCATAGTTCACGCGCGATTGCAGCACACGTTTTGTTCTGGTGAACGCCTCGTGCCCGAAGGCGGCGGAATCTGTGGCAGAGCCGAAGCTGCGCTTTCCGGATCGTCGGCGGAATCTGTGGGTGAATTATTGTGCGCGGCTAGCCAGGTGAAGCTCGATTCCGATACTGATAGAGCTTGCGACATGTTGCATCAAAGGAATCCTGTTCTGACTCGGAGATAGCTGGCCATATGAGGGGGCCGCCATCTTCTTCGATGAGTTCGTCCAGGAGGGTTTCCGCCGGGATGGCAAGGCGATCAGGATTTTCATGGCGGCGTCGAATCATTTCGCCGCCGAGCATCCAAATGTGATCGCGGTGCCGAAGCAATGTCTTGCGTGCGTATCCCAAGGTCAGGAGATGCTCAAGGAAAGGCGTGAGTATGGCAACGATTTCCCGTCCAGTCGAAATATCCTCATCGTCGACTCGCCACGACGCAGGCCAGTTATGCAGATCTGGGACGTACAGCGCGAGCGCTTGCTGTTCGGTGACAATGGCGGCTTTGTCCTTGCCGGTTCTGAGCTTTCTTACCATGTTGCTGACCCGTCTGCTTAACGCCTGTCATCATTTTCCCGGCTTTGTATATGAAGGTGCACGGCTGTGCGAGGCAACCCAATCCATCGAGATCGACGTTCGGCCGCGCAAGGGTTCGAAGCCGATTTGCTCATGCTGTAACCAGCCTGCGCGGGGTTACGACTCGCTCACGCAGCGCCGCTTCGAGTTTATCCCCGTCTGGGGCTTTGCCGTGTATCTGCTCTATACCATGCGGCGCGTCGATTGTCGTACCTGTGGCGTGAAGGTCGAAGCTTTGCCGTGGGCCAATGGCAAGCACACGCTCACCCGCGCTTACATGATCTTCCTGGCGCAATGGGCTCGCAAGTTGTCCTGGAAAGAAACCGCACTCAGCTTTCGAACCAGTTGGGAGAAGGTCTTCAACGCAGTGCAATGGGTTGTCGAGTGGGGGCTGGATCACCGGGAACTCGGAACGATCAGCGCTTTCGGTGTCGATGAGATCCAGTATGGGAAAGGACACAATTACCTCACGCTCGTCTACCAGATCGAGGCCGGGTGCACGCGACTGCTCTGGGTCGGACAGGAGCGCACGAAGGAAAGCTTTGCGAAGTTCTTTGCCATGATCGGACAGGAGCTGTGTGAGAAGGTTGAATTCGTGTGTTCGGACATGTGGAAGCCTTATCTCGAAATGATTGAGCGTCATTGCCCCAATGCACTGAATATCCTCGATCGCTTCCACATCGTCGCGAAGATGAACCAGGCGATCGACGAAGTTCGTGCGGACGAGGCCCGGCGCATGACTCGCGATGGTTACGAGCCGGTGCTGAAGAAATCGCGTTGGTGCCTGCTCAAGCGCCGCGAGAATCTCACCGGCAAGCAACGCACCCGCCTCAAAGACGTCCTTCAATACAATCTGCGCACCGTACGCGCGTGGTTGCTCAAGGAAGAGTTCCAGCAACTCTGGGACTATAGCTCCCCCACGTGGGCGGGCAAATTCCTTGATCAATGGTGCACCGACGTCATGCGTTCACGCATCGAACCAATAAAGAAGTTTGCCCGCACGGTGCGCTCCCACCGGGAGCTGATCCTCAACTATTTCCGGGCAAGAAAACAGTTCTCCAGCGGGGTGGTCGAGGGATTGAACAACAAAGCGAAAGTGACCATGAGAAAAGCGTACGGCTTCCGAACCTTCAGGGCGACAGAAATCGCGCTTTATCATGCACTTGGAAAACTTCCCGAGCCTCCATGCACCCATAGTTTCTACTGACGAACCCGCTTTCCAGGCGATGTCGATGATGTGCCGAGGTTGTCCTTCCAGCCGAGGCTGGAGCGATTCACCGATTCTCGCCGGCAACCGGTAATTCCATGCTGCCTCGACAAGTATCCTGCGCACGTGCGTGTTGCCCGTCCTGGTCAGCCTGCCTCTTTGCTTCGAGTTTCCGCTGGAACGTTCTGACGGCACAAGTCCCAGGTAGCCCATGAATTCGCGCGGATGCGGAAAGCGGCGCAAGTCGCCCAACTCGGCGACGATGGTAAGCGCGGAGATGAAGTCGATACTACGTAGGGTCATCAGGCCTTTGACCATCGGCAACCACCGCCAGGATTCGGCATGGGCGCGCAGCGACTGCGTGAGGCGCGGTTCTGTTGCAGTAAGGCCGGTCCGCTATGATATGCGGAACGACATGAACGACTGAAAGCTCGATGAAGACGATGAATCCGGCGGTGGCCGGAGTGCTCAAACGCCTGCATTATCCGCTCGACGTGATTCTGACTTGCGTGCGCTGGTACGTGGCCTATTCGCTGAGCCTACGGCACCTTGAAGAATGATATGAACGCCTCCCACCCGTGAGCGGTGGAAGCGAAGAAGGAAGGTGGACCCTCACGGGCCAACGGCATCAAAGTGCCCAAGGTGGGAGATCATGCAGATCTTCACAGGCAACCGGAGGGTCCGACATGAAGTTTACGACAGTAGGTGTGGACATTGCAAAGAGCGTGATGCAGCTCCATTACATCGACGCGGAAACGGGCGAGATCGTGAACAAACCGGTCAAGCGTGTGGCGTTTCTCGAGCACTTTGTGAACCAGTCGCCGTGCCTGATCGGGATGGAAGCCTGCGGCGGCTCGCAGCACTGGGCGCGCAAGCTCACGGCGATGGGCCATCAGGTGAAGCTGATGCCAGGGAAGTTCGTGAAGGCATTCGTGATGGGCAACAAGAATGATGCGGCCGATGCGCGTGCGATCTGGATGGCGGTGCAGCAGCCGGGCAAATCGGTCGCGGTGAAGACGGAAACGCAGCAAGCGGTACTGGGACTGCACCGGATGCGAGAGCAACTGGTGAAGTTCCGCACGATGCAGACGAATAGTCTGCGCGGCCTGCTGACCGAGTACGGCGAAGTGATGGGCAAGGGCCGGCCTGCGCTGGACAAGGCGATTCCGGGTGTGCTGGAACGGCTGGTGGATCGTTTGCCGACGATCCTGATCGACACGCTGCGCGAACAGTGGAGCGGCCTGGCTGAACTGGATAAACAGATTGCCCAGATCGAACGACGTCTGCAGACGTGGATGAAAGAGGACAAGGCGTGCAAGGCGATCGCTGCAATACCGGGCGTCGGTCTGCTAACGGCGACGGCGGCGGTCGCAACGATGGGCGACGCGAAGACATTCCGGTCGGGGCGCGAGTTCGCGGCCTGGATCGGATTGGTGCCAGCGCAGACAGGATCCGGTGGCAAGGTCCAGCTCCAGGGGATCAGCAGGCGTGGTGACACGTATCTGCGCACGTTGTTGATTCACGGCGCGCGCAGTGTGCTCTTCCACGCGAAAGAGCCGGGGCCATGGATTGAGCAGCTCAAAAAGCGGCGACCACTGAATGTGGCGATCGTGGCGCAGGCCAACAAGACTGCCCGGATGATTTGGGCGATCCTGGCACATGACAGGCCGTATGAAGAGGGTTACGTGAGCGTGAAGCCGGTCTGAATGGTGAGCGGCACGCAGGAAGATCAACTTTTACAGAATGACACGTCGAAAGGTTGCGCTGGCAATCGTATGTGATGACAACACAGGTCGGACCGGGACTCGTTAAACCTGAATCATCTCTAGTGTCGTGAGTTGGAAGTTCGTTGTATTAATGTCCTGTACTGTCAGCGATGACGAAGTGCTGCTTAAAGAGCCGCTCGGACTCACGTAATCCTTCTTCGGTGAAGATGACAGACTTCGTTTTATTAACCGGGTCGCCAATGAGGCCTCGTTCGTAGAGCCGATTCAGCACATCCCAGTCGAAGCCCTTCCATGCCCGGTTGTGATCGTGCAGGGTCAGGTAAAGAAGTGCGAGGGCGACTTCGTCGATCGCGTCGGTATTGATGTTCATCGCGCGCGTCCTTCGACCTTCTGGACCCGCACGCAAAACCGTTCAAGGCTGGTCAGGATCTCATCGGCCGACTTGCTCCAGGCGAAGGGATGGGGATTTGCGTTGTAGCCTTCAAGGTAATGGCGGATGGCGTCTTCGAGTTGGCGGGTCGAACGATGCGTGCCGCGTCGAAGGTACTTCTCTGTGAGCGTGGCGAACCATCGTTCAACCTGATTGAGCCACGACGCCGAGGTCGGCGTGAAATGAACATGGAAGCGAGGATGGCGAGCGAACCACGCCTTGATCGAGGGCGTCTTATGCGTGCCGTAATTATCCATCACCAGATGCACATCCAGCGACCGCGGAACGTTGGCTTCGATCGTGCGCAGGAACAGCAGAAATTCGCTGCTGCGATGGCGTCGGTGCAACTCCCCGATCACTTTACCGGTGGCGATGTCCAATGCCGCGAACAGCGTGGTCGTGCCGTGACGCATGTAATCATGGGTGCGCCGCTCGGGAATGCCCGGTGCCAACGGCAGGATGGGCTGCGTGCGGTCCAGCGCCTGGATCTGGCTCTTCTCGTCCACGCACAACACCATGGCCTTGAGCGGCGGATCGAGGTAAAGCCCGACGATATCGCGAACCTTGTCGACAAACAGCGGATCGCTGGAAAGTTTGAAGGTCTCCTGCCGGTGCGGCTGCAACCCGAAAGCTCGCCAGATCCGGGTCACTGCCGTTTGCGAGAGGTTCATCTCGCGCGCCATCGTACGCGTGCTCCAGTGCGTGGCCACCGCAGGGACAGACTCGAGCGTCTTCGCGATCACTGCGTCGACGCGCGAATCATCGATCGTTCGGGGCGCGCCCGGGCGCGGCGCGTCGAGCAATCCATCCAGACGGTCTGCAACGAAGCGCGCGCGCCACTTGCAAACAGTCTGCTGACTTACACGCTGTGCCTTTGCGACCATCCGGTTGTCCATGCCATCGGCACAGGCCAGCACGATGCGCGCTCGCAAAGCCAACGCCTGCGCTGTCTTGCGTCGCATCGTCAACGCCTTAAGCTGTTCGTGCTCCGATTCGCTCAGCACAAGCTCCGCCTTAGGTCTTCCGCTCATCGCCACGTCCTCATACCAGTGCTACACAAGACACTTTAGTACGCAGTGAACATATTTCAATGAATTTTTAACTCACGACACTAGAGCTCCGAGCTCGTTTGAAGAATGAGGTGCGGGTCAGCGGATTTCATAGTGGGCCGCAGCGTATCAGGCTGCAACAAGCCCGGATATAGAGCTGCAACCCATCCTGTCGTCGTCTGAGCACACGAAAAACCGTCGCAAACGGGAGGCGTTCATATAGACATGATGGCTGAGCGCGGCGTTTCGGTCGATCATTCGACTGTGCACCGCTGGGCCATCAAGCTGTTGCCGGTGCTGGAGAAAGTGTTTCGCCGCCGCAAGCGGCCGGTGGGTAAGAACTGGCGGATGGACGAGACGTACATCCGCGTCAAGGGGGAATGGCGGTATCTTTACCGGGCCGTCGACAAGGACGGCAACACCATTGACTTTCTGCTACGCGCCCATCGGGACAAGACTGCGGCCCGGCGTTACTTTGAGAAATCGATCGCCCAGAACGGTGTACCCGAGACGGTAACCATCGACAAAAGCAGCGCCAATCTCGCCGCGCTCGAAGCGATCAATGCCGATTGTGAAGCGCCCATCAGGATCCGCCAGTCCAAATATCTCAATAACCTGGTTGAGCAGGATCATCGGGCGATCAAGCGACGAACGCGGCCCACGCTGGGGTTCAAGACCTTTCGCTGTGCCCGGATCCTTCTGGCCGGCATTGAGATTATGCACATGATCGCCAAAGGACAGATGAAATGTGATCGCGGAACCCATCCGTCCGCCGCTGATCAATTCTACGAGCTCGCAATATAAGCAGTACTTCGCATATCGATCTCGCTCTTTGATCCTTACTGCGACAAAGCCGCATGTGTTCGTCAAGGCGGCCGCCCGCGTCAACAACCGTGCAGAGAACAGATCAGCCCACGCGTGAACGCGAGCGACGTATGCGTGGTTTCCGCCTGCCCGGGCGCACGCAGGCGTTCCTGTCGTGCTTCGGTCCGATCCGGCAACACTTCGCGCTCAAGCCTCATCTGCTGCGCGCTTCGCTTTATCGAAAGCAGCTCGCGACCCGGTTTGAAGCCTGGCGTCTTTTCACCGGTCTCTCCCAGAATCCGTCTGCTGTTTTCTGAGCCATTGCATCGCCTGCACACGATTTGTTCGGTGATCGGCAACCTGACAAAGCCGCGTGAGTTGATCGCCGACAAAACGAATTGTTCAGGGACGACTTTTTAGAGTCGTCTGGCCGGAGGCAAGTGTCTAAAATACATACGCTTTTCGCATTTCCAGTTTTTAATTTTTGTCATACGTTGTTGCGCTCGCGCTTCAGCGTGTGGATCTGCCCATTCAATCGACTCATCCGCTTTGCGAAGGGATGCTATGCTCAACACAGATGCGGTCTCGAATGCCAAGATGCTCGACTTCCCCTTCCGTTGGGGGGGCGTCGACGGGGTGTTGCCTGCCGATGGGCAGGCCACGCAAATGTGCGACGACTTTCCGGTCGACTCGTTTCGCTACCAGCACCACCTCAACGGGCGCTACATGCGCCGCCTGCTGATTGCGTTCGGCACGAACGAAGCTTTTCGCGGCGAGGAACTGTCCGGCGCCTACCGGGAGTTGGCGTCCGATCTGACCAGCGGGGCTTACCGAAGCGCGTCATCGCAGGCGACCGGCGTCGACCTGAGCAATGCGCCGATGGAAGCCACAATGTGGCGTTCCGACGCGGGCACCCAGTTCGCTGCGCACGACGACCAGGAGTCCAAACTGCTGACCCATGTGATCTATCTCAATCAGGGATGGACCAAGCAGGACGGCGGGGTTTTCCAGGTGCTCGCGTCGAAGAACGAGAACGACGTGGCATTCGAAATCTTGCCGCGGCTGGGTCTGTCCGTGGTGATTCCGCGCTCGGACGATTCGTGGCACAACATCACGGCGATCAGCCCGGATGCGCCGGACTCCCGCAACACTATCACCGTGCATTTCTACCGTCCGGGCACGAGCGAACAGGATCTCCCCGTTCGTGAAGTCTCGGCGCAGCCCGGCATGAATGGCGATCGACCGCCGCGCCTAGCGGCCTGCACCGCGTTTTCCAAGCGGTGCAGGTCCGCCGCAATCGATCCGACATGGCAACGGGTGCTGTGCGGCATCGGCGTCAATCTTCGTCCGCTGGCTGAGCGTGCGGGGATCTGCGCCGGTATCTACCGTACGGGCGACGTGACGGCCATCGATCGGCAGGGCGCGCGTTTGCTGCGCGACCGGTTTGGCATCCGCAATTACATCGATCTGCGCAGCGAAGACGAACGGCGTCGTTATGGCGACGCCGATGCCCTCGAGGCTGCCGGTATTGCCGTCGTGCCGTTGCCGATCGTGATGAACGACCGCTCGGCCATCGGCGGGCGCCACCCCGGAGTGCGTGAATATGCCGACTATTACTGCACGGTCCTCGAAGACATGAAGCCGTGTGTTCCCGATCTGTTCTCCTGCTTTGCGGCGTCGGGCGGTGCGCCGTTCCTGTTCGGTTGCCATGCCGGGAAGGACCGCACCGGCCTCGTTTCCATGCTGTTGCTGCATGTGTGCGGGGCCGGCGCCGACATCATCGCGCGCGATCATGAACGAAGCGGGGGCTGCCTGGCGCCGCACCTCGATCGTTTCCGGGATCAATGGGAACGCAAGGGCGAGACGCGCGGAGACTACGCGGTCCGCCTTGCTTGCAAAGGAGAGACGATGCACCAGATAATGCTTAGGCTGGGCGAGGTTTATGGTGGCCTGGACGGCTATCTAAAGCATTGCGGTGTGCGGCCGGCGCTTCAGCACATGCTGCGCGACCGGTATCGCGTCGCGCCGTATGCAGGAGGCGTCGCGTGAAGATTCTCTGCCTGATTCCACCGTATGTGCCGAGCTATTTCAATGCCGGACATCATTTGTCGGTGTTCATGACCGGCGCATTCCTGCGCGAGCGGGTCAAGGGCGCGTCGATAACATGCTTCGACGGCGCGGCGCTCAACTGCACGTGGCGGGCGCTCGGCGAGGTGCTGATCGCTCGCTACGATCTCGTCGTCCTGATGAACGACTTCGACGGCATCGATAGCTTCGAGCGCACGATCGCTTACATCCGCGCGTTGAGTCCGCCAGCGCGGATTCTGACAGTCGGCCGCCTGAGCGCTCACTTGCCGGGGTTGTTCGAACGCTTCGATCTCGACGCCATTCACGCCAGCGGCGACCCGGAGGCGGCGGCGCTCGCTTACGTTGAACAATTGACCGTAACGCATCCCCGGGAGTCCGTGAGCGGCGTGTCGGTGCGCCGCGCGGACCGCTCCTTTGCCACGCCCGGCCCGGGCACGCGCCTGCCGGCCGAGGAATGGGTGTTGCCCGACGTCATGGAGATTCCCCACGACGCCTACGACCGCCTCTATCTCGACGATCTGAACAAGTTCTGCGGCATTCCCGAGCGGCTCGAACTGGTCGTGCCCGTGGCGCGCGGCTGCCCCGTGGGCTGCGCGTTCTGCGACGTGCCGGCGTTGCAGGGCGCCGGCGAACGGCGGCTGACGGTGGCGCGCACGCTTGCCTATATCCGCGATACCTTCCGCCGCAAACCCTTCGAGTACGTCAGCTTCTACGCGCCGACATTTACGCTCAAGGCGAGCTGGCTTCGCGACCTGTGCGACGCGATGATCGCCGAAGGCAGTCCGTGGCCGTGGAAGTGCGTCACCACGCTGCGCCATGTTGACCGCGAGATGGTGGAACTGATGGCGGCAGCCGGCTGCGTGCGCATCAGCATCGGACTTGAGACGCTCGAACCTGCCGCGTTGCCCGGCTTGCCAAAGCTCAAGCAGACGCAGCGAGCCGAGTTCGATGCCCTCGCCGCGTGGTGCCGCGAAGCCGGGATGGAACTCAATTGTTTTGTCATCCTCGGTTTGCCGGGTGACTCGCTGGCCGGCGTGCAGGCAACGGCGCAGACCGTCGGCGAGGCGGGCGCGCGCCTGCGGACGTCGATTTACACGCCGTATTACGTCATGACCGCCGACATGGACCGCGAGACGGCGGCGGGCTTCAACCGCCAACTGTTCGTCGGCGACCATCCCGGCGGCGCAGAGCGGGCGGCGTACTATCGACTGTTCTTCGGTCGCGACACGGAACCGACCCAGGTCATGCAAGCCATCCCTCGACGCCGGGAGGCCTCCGGTGCCTAGCCATGCCGCCGCTTCCCGCAGCGCGGGGGCGTCCGACGCCCGGTTCGACCCCGCTGCGTTTATCGTCCCGGCACTCGCGCAGCTGCCGGTCAAGGACAAGACCGATTATCGCGGGGTCGTTAATCTGTCGAGCAACGAGAGCGATCTTGCCGGACTGCGGGCGCTGTTTCGCCGTTATCTAAACCAGGCGCCGGAGACTTGCGCGACGCGCTATCCGGACTGGCCGACCCTGCTTCGCGAGACGGCCTCGTTTTACGGCCTGCCTGCCGCGGGGCTGGTGATGGACGCCGGCTCGGACAGCACCATCCGCGCGATCGCGGGTCTCTTCGGCCGGGCGTGCGGGAGCATGGTCGTGCAGGAGCCGAACTACCCCAACTATCGCTATTACGCCGCCCTGGCCGGCTGCGAGCTGACCGGGCTGCGCCATCCCGCGGATCACTGGGACGAAAACATCGTGGATCTCGCCCGGCCGCTGCTGGCCGGGCGGGCGCCGTCCGTCGTCGTCGTTACCAACCCTAACGGTTTCACCGGAAGCGCGATTCCGCTGCCCGAGATGGAGCGGTTGTGCGATCTGTGCGCGCAAGGCAATCATCTGCTGGTGATCGACGAGGCCTATGCGCCGTTTGCTACCATTTCGCATCGATCGCTGCTTGAGCGCTATCGCGGCGCGATGATCGTGCGCAGTTTCTCGAAATGCTGTGGCATGGCCGGACTACGGCTCGGGCTGACGATCGCTGACGAGCCGCTCGCGGCTTATCTGCGGCGCTGGTGCGGTGTCAATGCGGTCAGCGCGATGGCGGCCGGCTGCCTTTCGTATTGCTTCGCTCATGCCGACGAGGTAGCGGCCCAGCGCGACCGGATGGAGATCGTCCGCGCCGAGGTGGCGGCAGAGGTGGCACGCTTGTTCCCCGCCTGGCGAAGCCCACCCTCGGCGGCCAATTTCCTGTTATTCGATACCGGTTCAGCCGCTGTCGCCGACGCGCTGGCCGCTCATCTGGCAGCGCGCCGCATTATCGTCAAGCACTTCCCGGACGGCCCCGTCGGCTTGCGCGCCTGCCTGCGGATGACGCTCGGCGACCGCGAAGTCATGGTCTCCGTGCTCGCCGGGATGCGCGCGTTCGCCGCCACCATGGAGTCCATCCGATGAATGCTCCCTTGGACCTGCTCATCACGCCGGCCGAACTGCGTCCGATCGAGCTGACGGTCGGCGGCTACAAGCACGCCACGGTCGGACTGATCGCGCTCGCCATCGCGCTCGCCCGCCCGGTCATGCTAAGCAACGTGCCCGACATCGAAGACGTGATGGTGTTGAGCCAGATTATTCGCGACGGTGGCGGCATCGCGACGTGGGACAACGGCGTCCTGCAGCTGGACACGCGCGACTTCTGGCCTGGCGAGATTCCCGAGTCGTTGAGCAAACGCGCCCATGGGGTGCTCTATCTGCTGCCAGCGCTGCTCGGGCGGTTCGGCCATGTGCGGCTCGGCGAGAGCGGCGGCTGCGCGCTGGATGGCAGCGGTTCGGGGCCGCAACGGCCATTACATCATATGATGTCGGTGCTGGAACGATTTGGCGCGCGCTTCCGTCAGCACGGGCACACGATCGATGGCGAGGCCGACAGGCTCGTCGCCTGCGAGATCGATTGCATGGCGTACTCGGAGCGCGCCGACCTTCTCACGGGGCCGCTGGTCTCGGGGGCGACCAAGACCGCGATGCTTGCCGGCGCCTGTGCGCATGGCGGCGAAACCCGGATCCGCCACTACTACCCCAAGCCCGATGTATTGGAACTGCTGGCCTTTCTCGAGCAGGCTGGTTTAGGCGTGCGTTTCGAGGGCAAGGACATAGTGATCCGTCCTGCCGCTTCCGGTGCCGCTGGCGGACAGCCTCTGCGCCATCATGTGGTGTCGTGCGTTAGCGAGGTAATGACCTATGTCGCGCTGGCCCAGCACTGCCGCTTGCCGCTCACGCTGACCGGGCTGACTGGCGCGCGTCTGCGCAACGGGCTCGCTGCCGAACTCGCGCTACTCGACGTCATGGGAGTACGGCTCGATTGGAGCGAAGATACGCTGGTGATTCATCCTGTCGAGCGACTGCACTCATGCGACATCGACGTGACCAGCGTCGGCATTTATTCCGACCATCAGCCATTCTTCGCCTTGATGCTGCTGCGCGGAGACCGTCCCGCGCGCATTCGTGAGTTCGTCTGGAAAGCACGCTTCTCGTATGCCAGTGAACTGTGCCGTCTCGGTGCGCGCATCGTCGAAGAGGGCCGCAGCGTCACGATCCTGCCGTCGTCGCTGGATGTGGGCGGACAAACCGTTGCCGCCAGCGATCTGCGCGCGGCCGCCGTACTGGTGCTGGCCGCCCTCACGGTGCCGGGCGGGACCTTCGTGCGCAACGTCCAGCACCTGGGGCGCGGCTATCCCAACTTGCTGGCGGTGTTGCGCGGCATGGGCGCCAGCATCGACGAACTGCCGTCGCGTACCGGGTCTTTGGTGGCGACCACGGAGGCGGCGCCATGACATCCGCACTTTTGCTGGGGGCCACCAAGGGGCTCGGGCTGGAACTGGCCCGTGAAGGCGCGCGGCGCCAGATCTCGCCGATTATCTATGGCCGCAGCGTCGGCAATCCCAACGCCATTACCGAGGCACCGCATGGGGCGACGCTGCATCGCCTCGATCTGCAATCGCGCGATAGCGTGATGCAGGTGCCATTGCCCGACCAGCCGGTCGCCTACGTGCTCTGGATTGCCGGAGCCTTCCACAAGGCGCCCCTCGAACACACCGATCCGGACGATATCGATTTGCACACCGATCTGCACTTTCGCGGTCCGGTGCATTTCCTGCACCGCTTCCTGCGCCACCGGCTCGAGCCGTTCCATCTCGTGACGATCGGCTCGGTTTCGTCGTGGCGGCTGCGTGAGGACGAGGCGCTGTATTGCGGCCTCAAGGCCGCGCAGACCGCTTTCACCCGCAACCTCGCCGTCGAACTGGCGCGCGACCGGCCGGGTGCCCGCGTAACCGTGGTCAACCCCGGCGGCCTCAATGTGCCGACCTTCTGGGAAAAGATGCCGCAGGACCTCAGCGGCTTCCTAGACCCGGCGATGGTCGCGCGATTCGTGTGGGACAGCGTGGCGGAGCAGCGCGGACCGTATCGGGAAATCCAGATCATGCGGCCCAAGCCGGCAGTCGTGGGCAGCCCGCCGCTGATCGAGTACGGACCGCGTTGCCCGGAAGTGCTAGACGGCGCCGCGCCAAGAGGATCGGTATGATCGGCGACTTTCTCGATCTCGACGTGGTGCAGGGGGCGCCGCTCGCGGCCGGGCCGTTTCGTTTCGCGCTGTGGCGCGATCCGCTCCGGCCCGCCGTGGGCCGCCGGCTCACCGAAGAATTCCCCACTGACGGCTTCGTGCGCAGCTTGCGCCGGGCAGGGGGCAGCAAGACCTACAGCTTTCTCGTCCGCAAAGCGGTGGACAAGAATCGCCGGTTGCCATCGTGCGACGAACTCAGCCCGGCCTGGCAAGCGTTTATCTCCGAGCTCGCCGGCCCCGGCTACCGCGCCCTGGTCGGCGAGATGGTCGGCGAGCGTCTCGACGACTGCGCGATCGACGTCGGCTTCTTCGTGTTCACCGACGGCAACTACATCTCCATTCACACCGATCACCTGATCAAGGCCGCCACGAACGTGCTGTATTTCAGTCACGCTTGGGAGCCTGAATGTGGCGGCGAGCTGTGTCTTTACCGGCGTTGGTCCGATGGCCGGTTCGAGGCGTTCGATCGTCTCCTGCCGCAGGCCGGCAACGGCATGCTGCTGGTGCCGGGCGCCGCATCCTGGCATGGGGTGAACGCGGTGACGCCCGCCGCTAGGGGGCCGCGGCTGACGCTGCAGATCGAGACCTGGCGAACGCTCAGGGAGCAGACATGATGCGGATTCTGGTGACGGGAGGCTGCGGCTATGTCGGCAGCCGGCTGACTCCCGTGCTGCTGGCCGAGGGCCACGCAGTCACGGTCTACGACGCGCTAATTTTCGGCCCGAACATGCTGCCGGATCATCGGCGATTGCGTGTCATCGAAGGGGATATCCGCGATAGCCGGCACGTGGAGATGGCCATGCGCGAACAGCAGAGCGTGATCCATCTCGCGTTTCTGTCCAATGATCCGCAATTCCGTCTCGACCCGGCCGTGGCTACCGCGGTCAACCTGCGCGGTTTCGAAACGGTGCTGGAAGCCGCGCTGGCGAACGGCGTCGATCGCCTGATCCTGGCGTCGTCATGCAGTGTCTACGGCACCGCAGCCGGGTACGGCGAGATGGCCGACGAGGGGCATCCTCTGACTCCGCTGACGGCCTATGCAATGCACAAGGCCGAGTGCGAAAAAAGACTCTTTGCCGCGGCGCAGCCCGGGTTTTGCTCAGTGAGCCTGCGGGCCACGACCGTCTGCGGCTACGCTCCCCGGCAACGGCTCGACCTGACGTTCAACCGGTTCGCCGTCGACGGTTATCTGAAGCGTCGCATCGTCGTGCGTCGGGGCGCGAGTTATCGCCCATTCGTCGCGCTATCCGACCTGGTCGCCGTGTATGCGTTGCTGTTGCGAGCGCCGCGCGAAGCGGTGTCGGGGCGCGCGTTCAATGCTGCTTATGGCAATCTGACCTTGGCCGATTCGGCGTTGGCTCTTGCTGCGCACATCGGCGCGGACGTGGCGCTCGAGGCTGACGACAACAACGCCGACGACGCGCGCTCCTACCGTATTTCGTCGCGCCGCCTGGAGCAGGCGCTGGGTTTTCGGCCGCACTCCCATTTCGTCGACGCCGCATCGGAAGTGATTGCCGGGATCCGGAGCGGCCAGCTCGTCGATCCGGAGACGAACCCGGCCTACGACAACCTCACATTGCAGCAGCGCTATGACTGGTCGCGATTTGCACTTGCTTCCGGATAGTGCCTCGTCGGGGCGGCGGCTCGCATCGGACGACGGCAGTGTTGAGCGCGGCGCGCGGCGCATTGTCGTGCTCGGCTCGCCAGGCAGCGGCAAGACCACATTGTCCCGGCGACTGGCCGTGGCGTTGAGCCTGCCGCACGTCAACCTCGATGATCTGTACTGGCAACCCGGATGGCGCCGGCCGCCCGAACCGGCGTTCCTCGCGAGCCTCGATGCCGCCGCTGCCGGGAACGCGTGGATCATCGACGGCAACTACAGTCGCTGCCTCGCGTCTCGTCTGGCACGGGCCGACACGGTGGTATTGCTCGATCTCGCGCCGTGGCGCTGTGCGCTACGGGCACTGCTGCGAGGCATGCGGCGGGCGTTTGGCGAGCGCGCCAGCTTGCCGTGTGCCGTGGCTGCGCAAGCTGGCGCCAGGCGGCCAGCGCTTCCCGATTGGCGCTTCTGCCGGCTGATCCTGGGTTTTCGCCGCGACACCCTGCCTGGCATGCTGGCCGAAATCGCCGCGACGCCTGACTTGCGTCTCGTCGTATTGCGCGGCACGACGGAGGGTGCCGCATTTCTTGCCGCGACCGGGGCGGTCCAATGACGGCAAGCCAACCGCTCGTCCGCGTGCCTGGGAAACGGGAATGCATCAGTTGGCTCGCCGCGCCGGCAGACGGCTTTGTCAGGTTGCCGATCACCGAACAAATCGTGTGCAGGCGATGCAATGGCTCAGAAAACAGCAGACGGATTCTGGGAGAGACCGGTGAAAAGACGCCAGGCTTCAAACCGGGTCGCGAGCTGCTTTCGATAAAGCGAAGCGCGCAGCAGATGAGGCTTGAGCGCGAAGTGTTGCCGGATCGGACCGAAGCACGACAGGAACGCCTGCGTGCGCCCGGGCAGGCGGAAACCACGCATACGTCGCTCGCGTTCACGCGTGGGCTGATCTGTTCTCTGCACGGTTGTTGACGCGGGCGGCCGCCTTGACGAACACATGCGGCTTTGTCGCAGTAAGGATCAAAGAGCGAGATCGATATGCGAAGTACTGCTTATATTGCGAGCTCGTAGAATTGATCAGCGGCGGACGGATGGGTTCCGCGATCACATTTCATCTGTCCTTTGGCGATCATGTGCATAATCTCAATGCCGGCCAGAAGGATCCGGGCACAGCGAAAGGTCTTGAACCCCAGCGTGGGCCGCGTTCGTCGCTTGATCGCCCGATGATCCTGCTCAACCAGGTTATTGAGAGTAAGCGCTCATTCAACCCGCGTCTGTCAGCCCCTTGCGCTCTGATATCGAATCAGCTAAGCAGTGACATCGGTGCCGGGCGCAGGCTTGCCCAGTTTCCACGGCAAGAGGGCCTCGTAGTCGTCGGCACTATTCGCATACGGCAATGCCTTGAACAGATCAATCAGGTATTGATAGATATCGACGTTGTTGGCGCGACACGTTTCAACAAGCGAATACAAATTCGCACTTGCCTTCGCGCCAGCCACCGTGTCGCTGAAGAGCCAGTTTTTTCTTCCAATTACATATGGACGAATCGAATTTTCACAGGCGTTGTTGCATATTGGCCAGAGACCGTTTTCAACATAACGGCATAGCTTCGGCCACTGTCCGCTGAGATAGCCCAGCGCCTGTCCCAGCTTGCCCGAAGGCAATGTCGTTTCAAGATACTGATCCAGCAACGTGTGGATCCTGTTCAGCACCTTGCTGCTATATCGCCGGCGAAGTACCGTACGGCGTTGCGGCGTCATTTCCGCTTCCTTCGCGCGCGCCTCCGCGGCATAGAGCCGGCCGATCAGAAGAAGAAACTGCGTGGCGGGCTGATGGGGACCGCGCGATTCCTTGGGCAGCAGTGCTTCAGCCTCGAAGAAATAACGACGGCAATGACTCCAGCAACCCAGATGGACCAGGTCATTGGCTTTCGCGATGATGTCGTAGACATCACCGCCGTCGCTCATCAGCGCTGCGTGCTTACGCATGCCGGCCCACAGGGCGACACCATATTTTGCATCATGGCCTGACGCGTAGCTGAACAGCCGTACGGGTGGCCCGACGACATTCATCTGCACCCACATCGCACTTTTCGTCTGCGCGGCCTTGCCCGATTCCTTGAGAACCTGTACGTTGGTTTCATCGCCTTGCGCGACCTCGTCGTCGAGCAGCACATCGCGCATCAGATTGATAACCGGCTGGATCGACTGGCCGAGCCGGATCACACTCGCGGCCAACGTATTACGCGAGATGTTCCCACCAAAGCGACGCAGCAGCGCCGCGATCCGGTATAGCGGCAGCCCGTCCATGAACTTCGACAGTACGATCCATGCCAGTGCCGCTTCAGTGAACAACCCTCGGGGAATAATGCGAAGTGGTGCCGGGGCGACCTTCAGACCATGATCGCATTTCCTGCACGCATACTTGACCCGCTCGTGACGGATCACCTGGATCTTTTGCGGGATGATGTCGAGCTGCTCGCTGACCTCGACGCCGATCTCGAACAGTTCGGTGCCATCCTGCGCACAGAACCGCTCGGCCTCCGGTGTCTCGTAGCGAACCACTACGCGCGGCAACGCCGGATCCAGCGGCTTACGACCGCGCTTCTTGCGTTTGTGCGCCGCCACCTCGGTGTCCGGACCGTCTTCCAGTGCCGGCAGCGTCGCCGCTGTCGGCGCCAGCATCTCGGCTTCGTTCAGGAACAGATCTTCTTGCCGGGGATCGCGCTTCTCGCTCTTCGCACCGAACAACCTGCGCAACATGACCTGCAGCTGCTCTTTTGCGAGATCGCGTTCTACCTTCGCTACCCGCAACTCGCCGCGCAGTTCATCGTGTTCGACGCGCAACGCCTCAAGCGCATCGCGCGCGGCGATGAGCGCGTTGAATTCTTCGACGGTAATCGAGAGGCGTTCGCGGGTCATGCCGCAACCATAGCGAATCGCTGGGCCTAATGGGTATACGTATTTTTGTAGCAGCCCGAACTCACTCGAAGCTCGCCTCAGCAGCAAACGCTACGAGCGATCAAACTCGCTCGTAGCGTCGCACGGGATGCCTGTGCATTGCCTGCAGATCGATACCTTCGAGCAACCAGTGCAACTGCTCGGCGTTCAGCTCAAGCACCGTTTCGCCGCCACGTGGCCACGCGAACCTGTCAGCTTCCAGGCGGCGCAGCATTAGCCAGAATCCGTTGCGCTCCCACAGCAGCAGTTTTAGACGGTCGGTACGTCGGTTACGAAATACGTAAACCGCTCGCGCGAATGGGTCCAGCCCCAGCGCGTGCTCCACGATCGTCGACAAGCCGGCAATGCCCTTGCGGAAATCTACAGCGTCGCGATGGACGTAAACTTTCACATCAGCGTCGAAGCGGAACATGGCGGCTCCCCAGTGTCTCCACCATCGCTGTCACCAGCGCCGCATCATGACTGGCGCACTCCAGCCGCAAGACAACGCCGTTGGGCAGTTCGGCGACCAGCCATGAACCCTGAGCCGCCTGTGCGGGTATCGACATCTCGCGCGGCTCGCAGGCCACCGCATGAGCCCGGCTGACCGCAACCACGGGAACAAAGGCGGGCGAGTTCTCGACAACCTGGTCCGTGGCTACGCCGCCGGGTTGTTGCTGCTCGTACTTGCTAATCCACTTGCGCAGCAGATTTGCATTCAGCCCGTGCTCGAGAGCAATGCGGGCCACGGAAACGCCCGGCCGCAAGCAGGCCCGCACGAGTTCATCCTTGGCTTGAGGATCGAAGCGACGACGACGCCCCTCGCGCTCAAACCCCGTTACCAGGCGTTCCTTCAGTTTGCTGTCCTCTGGCATGGTGTCCACCTATTCGTTGAAGTGGACACCAGCTTGCCCTGGCATTCATCGCGACGAAAGTACGTGGTTCATTGAGCGCTTACTATTGAGATATTTGGACTGGCGGATCCTGATGGGCGCTTCACAATCGGCATTGATCGCTTCGAGCGCGGCGAGATTGGCGCTGCTTTTGTCGATGGTTACCGTCTCGGGTACACCGTTCTGGGCGATCGATTTCTCAAAGTAACGCCGGGCCGCAGTCTTGTCCCGATGGGCGCGTAGCAGAAAGTCAATGGTGTTGCCGTCCTTGTCGACGGCCCGGTAAAGATACCGCCATTCCCCCTTGACGCGGATGTACGTCTCGTCCATCCGCCAGTTCTTACCCACCGGCCGCTTGCGGCGGCGAAACACTTTCTCCAGCACCGGCAACAGCTTGATGGCCCAGCGGTGCACAGTCGAATGATCGACCGAAACGCCGCGCTCAGCCATCATGTCTATATGAACGCCTCCCGTTTGCGACGGTTTTTCGTGTGCTCAGACGACGACAGGATGGGTTGCAGCTCTATATCCGGGCTTGTTGCAGCCTGATACGCTGCGGCCCACTATGAAATCCGCTGACCCGCACCTCATTCTTCAAACGAGCTCGGAGCTCTAGCAGGCTGTTGAAATACCTCGTTTCTCCGTCATCCGGGACGAAGGAGTAAACGTTGAAGGTAATGTCATGAATGTGAGCGGGATGAAACGGATGCGCGGTGCCGATGGTTTTACGGAGTCGATGTTCACGGTGTTGAAGCTGGATGATTTTGTGCCGAAAGACCATCCGTTGCGTCCGATTCGCACGTGGCTCAACGATGCGCTCAAACGCATGGACGACGTGTTTGCCCGGATGTACGAGGCTGATGCGAAAGGTGGGCGGCCGAGCATTGCACCGGAGAAGCTGGTGCGAGCGTTACTGCTTCAGGTGCTGTACTCGATTCGCAGCGAGCGCATGTTGATGGAACAGATTTCCTACAACATGCTCTTTCGCTGGTTCGTCGGCTTGCCGATGGATGGGACGGTGTGGGACCACTCGACATTCAGCAAGAACCGCGACCGACTGCTTGAACACGATGTGCTGGTATTGCTCTTCAACGAGACGGTTGAGACTGCGCGCGAGCGTGGGCATCTGTCGGGTGAGCACTTTAGCGTTGACGGCACGCTGATTCAGGCATGGGCGGGACACAAGAGCTTTGTGCCGAAGGCAAGTCCGGACGAAGACGATACGCCGCCCGACGAACCGCCGGCGCCCCATGACAACTGGCACGGTCAGAAGCGCAGTAACGCGACGCATCAGTCCACGACCGACGAGCAGGCGCGCCTGTTTCGCAAGAGCAAAGGAACCGGTGCGATGCTTTGCTACATGGGCCATGTACTGACTGACAACCGGCACGGCCTGGTAGTCAACGCGCAGGTGACGCTGGCGACGGGCACCGCCGAGCGCGACTGCGCCGCGCAAATGCTTGCTGACGCCGCGAAGGTGGCCCAGGGCGGCATGACGGTCGGGGCAGACAGGAACTACGACACGGCCGGCTTTGTCGCCACCTGTCGAGCAAATCGCGTCACGCCTCATGTGGCGCAAAACGATGGGCGTCCAGGAGGTTCAGCGATTGACGAGCGAACCACGCGTTGGCCGGGTTACGCGGTCAGCCAGCAAAAACGTAAGCGGATTGAGCAGGTGTTCGGATGGGGCAAGACAGTCGGACGAATTCGACAGGCGATGTATCGAGGACTTGAACGCGTGGACCAGCTCTTCGTGCTGACGCAGGTCGGCTACAACCTGACGCGTATGCGCACACTTGCCCGTTGAGGGCCGGGATGCAATGGATAACATCGATATGGTGAAACCGTTAGCAGCCTCGAACGCCCGGAAACGTGTTCCGCGTATCAGAAGTGCGAACTCAGCATCCGTCGCAATGCACCTGAGTGTGTGATGGTCTAATTTCCTCGGACAGGTCGATAGGAGGACAATCCGGAATCGACGAGGAAAAAGAGCAAGATGACAAGAAGGCGCCGACAATTTGACGCCAGCTTCAAGCTGGAAGTGGTACGGATGGTACGGGACCAGGGGTTATCGGTCAGCGAAGTGTGCCGGTCGATGGACCTGGTTGAGACAGCCGTGCGGCGCTGGGTGGCTCAGTACGACGCGGAGCGTGCTGGCGGCCCTGGCGAGGGCAAACCGCTGACGGCGGAACAGCAGCGCATCCGGCAACTCGAGGCGGAGAACCGGCAATTGCGCGAGGACAATGCGCTGCTAAAAAAAGCGTCGGCCTTCTTTGCACGGGAACTGAAGTGAGTTACCGCGTGGTAACTCACTTGCAACAGGAGGCCGTATCGGTCAGTCACGCCTGCCGGGTTTTGCAGGTGAGCCGTTCTGGCTACTATGCGCACCGGCGCGCCAGACCGAGCGCAAAGAGCCTGCAGGAACAGACCCACGTCAAGGCGGCATTCACCGCCAGCGGCGCGAGCTACGGCAGCCGGCGTGTGATGCATGCGCTTCGGGAGCAAGGGCTACGTATCGGGCGCTACCGGGTGCGTACGCTGATGCGCGAAGTAGGTCTGCGCACGAGCTGGAAGCGCAAGTTCGTCTCAACGACCGACAGCAGGCATACGCTACCTGTGGCAGAGAACGTGCTCGACCGGCAGTTTGACGTGGCCGAGCCCAATCGCGCGTGGGTTTCGGACATCACGTATATCCGCACGGCGCAGGGCTGGCTGTATCTGGCGGTCGTGCTGGACCTGTACTCACGCAAGGTGGTCGGCTGGTCCATGGCGCCCATCATGCCGGCCGGACTGGTCATGTCGGCGTTGACCATGGCGCTGCAGCAGCGTCGGCCAGCGCCGGGACTGGTCCTGCATTCGGACCGGGGCAGCCAGTATGCGAGCGATGAATACCAGGCCTTGCTCAGGCAGCATCACGTGGTTTGCAGCATGAGCCGCAAGGGAAATTGTTGGGATAATTCGGTGATGGAGCGGTTCTTCCTGAACCTGAAGATGGAACGAGTGTGGCAGCGTCAGTACGCCAACCACGACGAGGCACGGCGCGACATCAACCAGTACATCATCGGTTTCTACAATGCAGTACGCCTGCACTCGACTTTGGGCTATCTGTCGCCCGCCGCCTATGAGGCGAAACCGACAGTGAAAGAACCTATCTGCCTGTCCGAAATAACTTGACCACTACAGTGCATCAACGACGGATATTTCAACAGCCTGCTAGTGTCGTGAGTTAAAAATTCATTGAAATATGTTCACTGCGTACTAAAGTGTCTTGTGTAGCACTGGTATGAGGACGTGGCGATGAGCGGAAGACCTAAGGCGGAGCTTGTGCTGAGCGAATCGGAGCACGAACAGCTTAAGGCGTTGACGATGCGACGCAAGACAGCGCAGGCGTTGGCTTTGCGAGCGCGCATCGTGCTGGCCTGTGCCGATGGCATGGACAACCGGATGGTCGCAAAGGCACAGCGTGTAAGTCAGCAGACTGTTTGCAAGTGGCGCGCGCGCTTCGTTGCAGACCGTCTGGATGGATTGCTCGACGCGCCGCGCCCGGGCGCGCCCCGAACGATCGATGATTCGCGCGTCGACGCAGTGATCGCGAAGACGCTCGAGTCTGTCCCTGCGGTGGCCACGCACTGGAGCACGCGTACGATGGCGCGCGAGATGAACCTCTCGCAAACGGCAGTGACCCGGATCTGGCGAGCTTTCGGGTTGCAGCCGCACCGGCAGGAGACCTTCAAACTTTCCAGCGATCCGCTGTTTGTCGACAAGGTTCGCGATATCGTCGGGCTTTACCTCGATCCGCCGCTCAAGGCCATGGTGTTGTGCGTGGACGAGAAGAGCCAGATCCAGGCGCTGGACCGCACGCAGCCCATCCTGCCGTTGGCACCGGGCATTCCCGAGCGGCGCACCCATGATTACATGCGTCACGGCACGACCACGCTGTTCGCGGCATTGGACATCGCCACCGGTAAAGTGATCGGGGAGTTGCACCGACGCCATCGCAGCAGCGAATTTCTGCTGTTCCTGCGCACGATCGAAGCCAACGTTCCGCGGTCGCTGGATGTGCATCTGGTGATGGATAATTACGGCACGCATAAGACGCCCTCGATCAAGGCGTGGTTCGCTCGCCATCCTCGCTTCCATGTTCATTTCACGCCGACCTCGGCGTCGTGGCTCAATCAGGTTGAACGATGGTTCGCCACGCTCACAGAGAAGTACCTTCGACGCGGCACGCATCGTTCGACCCGCCAACTCGAAGACGCCATCCGCCATTACCTTGAAGGCTACAACGCAAATCCCCATCCCTTCGCCTGGAGCAAGTCGGCCGATGAGATCCTGACCAGCCTTGAACGGTTTTGCGTGCGGGTCCAGAAGGTCGAAGGACGCGCGCGATGAACATCAATACCGACGCGATCGACGAAGTCGCCCTCGCACTTCTTTACCTGACCCTGCACGATCACAACCGGGCATGGAAGGGCTTCGACTGGGATGTGCTGAATCGGCTCTACGAACGAGGCCTCATTGGCGACCCGGTTAATAAAACGAAGTCTGTCATCTTCACCGAAGAAGGATTACGTGAGTCCGAGCGGCTCTTTAAGCAGCACTTCGTCATCGCTGACAGTACAGGACATTAATACAACGAACTTCCAACTCACGACACTAGAGATGATTCAGGTTTAACGAGTCCCGGTCCGACCTGTGTTGTCATCACATACGATTGCCAGCGCAACCTTTCGACGTGTCATTCTGTAAAAGTTGATCTTCCTGCGTGCCGCTCACCATTCAGACCGGCTTCACGCTCACGTAACCCTCTTCATACGGCCTGTCATGTGCCAGGATCGCCCAAATCATCCGGGCAGTCTTGTTGGCCTGCGCCACGATCGCCACATTCAGTGGTCGCCGCTTTTTGAGCTGCTCAATCCATGGCCCCGGCTCTTTCGCGTGGAAGAGCACACTGCGCGCGCCGTGAATCAACAACGTGCGCAGATACGTGTCACCACGCCTGCTGATCCCCTGGAGCTGGACCTTGCCACCGGATCCTGTCTGCGCTGGCACCAATCCGATCCAGGCCGCGAACTCGCGCCCCGACCGGAATGTCTTCGCGTCGCCCATCGTTGCGACCGCCGCCGTCGCCGTTAGCAGACCGACGCCCGGTATTGCAGCGATCGCCTTGCACGCCTTGTCCTCTTTCATCCACGTCTGCAGACGTCGTTCGATCTGGGCAATCTGTTTATCCAGTTCAGCCAGGCCGCTCCACTGTTCGCGCAGCGTGTCGATCAGGATCGTCGGCAAACGATCCACCAGCCGTTCCAGCACACCCGGAATCGCCTTGTCCAGCGCAGGCCGGCCCTTGCCCATCACTTCGCCGTACTCGGTCAGCAGGCCGCGCAGACTATTCGTCTGCATCGTGCGGAACTTCACCAGTTGCTCTCGCATCCGGTGCAGTCCCAGTACCGCTTGCTGCGTTTCCGTCTTCACCGCGACCGATTTGCCCGGCTGCTGCACCGCCATCCAGATCGCACGCGCATCGGCCGCATCATTCTTGTTGCCCATCACGAATGCCTTCACGAACTTCCCTGGCATCAGCTTCACCTGATGGCCCATCGCCGTGAGCTTGCGCGCCCAGTGCTGCGAGCCGCCGCAGGCTTCCATCCCGATCAGGCACGGCGACTGGTTCACAAAGTGCTCGAGAAACGCCACACGCTTGACCGGTTTGTTCACGATCTCGCCCGTTTCCGCGTCGATGTAATGGAGCTGCATCACGCTCTTTGCAATGTCCACACCTACTGTCGTAAACTTCATGTCGGACCCTCCGGTTGCCTGTGAAGATCTGCATGATCTCCCACCTTGGGCACTTTGATGCCGTTGGCCCGTGAGGGTCCACCTTCCTTCTTCGCTTCCACCGCTCACGGGTGGGAGGCGTTCATATCATTCTTCAAGGTGCCGTAGGCTCAGCGAATAGGCCACGTACCAGCGCACGCAAGTCAGAATCACGTCGAGCGGATAATGCAGGCGTTTGAGCACTCCGGCCTTACTGCAACAGAACCACCAGTTGCATGTTTTCGTCATGTCCGGTTCAAGACACTATGTCCGCAATTAGACACGGAGGCTTAAGTATTCGCCGCCGCCGAGGGGCAAAGAGTGTGTTCTTTCTCTCTTCAAGCCACGCTTTGCACAACCGTTTTGCGGCACGATGATTGCTTTGAGATGGCGAAGGATCTGTCGGACTATAGCGGTCCCGCGGTCGCCCGCCCACACAGGCAGATGAAGCTTGTTCGACTGATGCAATGCACCGCCCTAGACGCTGCACTGTTAAGTGCGGTCCCGTCAAGAAGCTTCGTCGCGTCCGTCGGAGGGGCCGCTGTCGTTCGTCGCGCTGGATAACTCTCAAGGGCGGAGGCTGGACTCAATTAGCATTGAGCACGGAACTCTCGAGCAACTCCTGACCGGTGCGGCAGGCCGTACGGAGCGCCTTGGGTGGAAGCAGCTCAACCTACGCGGGAGTGGATGAGGGATGAAGATGGTACATCGGTCTCCTCCGAGGCGCACAGATGCCTGCGAGCCAAGCGAGGGTAGTAGGCTGCAAGCTACAACTCGGTCAATCAATTCTAGCGTCTTTGTTGGTAGCGGTACGCTCGCGATCAACTGCGCGCAGCTGGCCATGGAGAGGGGCCACGATATTCGCGCGGTGCTGTGTGCCGACGCGATATTCGCCAACTGGGCGGCTCGCGCCAATGTCCCGTGCATGGCAAGTGTTGAAGAGCTCTCGAGCTTCCTGAAGACCGAGCCGGCGGAGTGGCTTTTTTCCGTTGTCAATCCGTTCATCTTGCCGGCCGATGTGTTAGGGCGGATCAGTCAAGGTGCTTTCAACTACCATGACGGCCCCTTGCCGCGATATGCCGGAACTCACGCGACGTCTTGGGCGCTGCTGGCGCAAGAGACCGAGCATGCCATCACGTGGCATCGTATCGATGACGGTGTTGATACGGGTGACGTGGCGGTTCAGCGCCACGTGTTGGTGACGCCTGCCGATACGGCGCTGACCCTGAACCTCAAATGTTACGAAGCCGCTGTCGAGGGCTTCCGCGAGCTTTTAGCTGGCTTAGCGGGGGGCAAGCTCAGTACCCGTCCGCAGGCACTGGAAAACAGAAGCTACTTTCCCAGACGTCGGCGTCCAGATGCGGCAGGTATACTGCGTTGGGATCGATCCGCGCAAGATCTGTCGGCGATGATGCGGGCCTTGGATTTTGGGCCGTATCATACCAATCCATTGGGTCTGTGCAAGGCTCTCGTAGGGGAAGAGGGTGTCGCCGTCAGGCGCTTGGAGGTGCTGCCTCGCCGTTCGGGCTTTGCGGCAGGTCGCCTGCTTGAAATCCACCCGAGCCACTGGCGTGTGGCGACGGGTACGCAGGATGTCGACGTCTGGTTTGGCAGCCTGGACGGTCAGGCTCTGGAGGCACAAGCACTCGCCGATCACTGCGATCTGGCTGAAGGCGACGCCCTTCCTGTCTTGAGCGACGATCAGGTGCGGCGCCTAACTGCTATCCATGAGGAGATAGCGCCTTCAGAGGACTTCTGGCGGCAGCGGCTTGAGCAGTTTAAAATAGTGAAGCCTCCTTTCCTGTCGTCCGGCACAGCCGAAGCGCCGGCGAGATGGCAGTCGAGTTGGTGGCTAATTCCAAGGGCCTTGACTGAGCTGTCCGTCATTGATCGGGTGGAATACCTGGTAACGGCTTGGCTGATCTATCTGGCCCGCATTAGTGGCCAGGCAGAGCTTCAGTTGGGATGGACGCCGGCGCCGAAAGCGTCGCGAGCCGGCGTGCAAGCAGTGGAGGCCCTTATCGCTTCTGCCGTGCCGACGGAAGTCACCATCGACCTTGCCGATGACTTCAAACAAATACGCAAAGTGGTGGCGGCCGAATGTGCTCAACTGAGGGAGCGCGATAGCTTTGCGCGCGATCTTATTGGGCGCTGCCCGCCATTAAAGGGGATGGAGGCGCTACGATCGCAACGGCCCTGGCCGGTTGGTATGGCGATTGCGGCAGAAAACAGTTCTGCCGTTGTTCACTCAGCCTCGAATGTGTTTTGCGAGGCAGCCCTGCCGGGCGAGTTGCTGACATTTGAGGTTTGCGCTCTGGATGGGAGCTTTCGCTGGCACTTTGATGCCAGTCGATTGGCGCCGGAGCAGGTCGAGCGCATGACACAGCATTTGCAAGCTTTGTTGTGCGGTGTGCTGGCCGATGCCGGGCAGCCGGTCGGCCACATCGAGCTTTTGTCGGCCGCCGAACGCGGCTATCTCCTGGAGGATCTGAACCGGACGGCGGCGGACTATCCTTCGCAGCTGTGCATCCACGAGCTGTTCGAGGCGCAGGTGCGCCAGGCACCGGACAGGGTGGCGGTGGTGCATGAGGCTGAGGAGCTGGGCTATGGCGAGCTCAATCGGCGCGCCAACCGCCTGGCGCATCATCTGATCGGCCTTGGGGTGAAGCCGGACCAGCCGGTGGCGATCTGCCTGGAGCGCAGCCCGGCCATGGTGGTTGGGATTCTGGCGATCCTGAAGGCGGGCGGTGCCTATGTGCCGCTCGACCCGGCCTATCCCAGCGCGCGGCTCAACCAGGTGCTTGAGGATGCCGCACCCCGGCTGCTACTTTGCGATGCGGCGGGGCGCCAGGCCCTCGGCGCGGATGCTCTTGGTCAGGTGAGCGTGGTCGACCTCGACACCGCCACGCCGGGCTGGGCCGGGCGGCCATCGTCGGATCCCGACCCGCGCGCGCTGGGGCTCACCGCGCGCCATCTTGCCTACATCATCTACACCTCAGGCTCCACCGGCACGCCCAAGGGCGTCATGGTCGAGCATCAAAGCACCGTGAACCTGCTGGGTTGGAACAGCGACGTGTTTGCGCAATCGGAGACCAGCCGCATGCTGTTCTCCACCTCGATCAGCTTCGATCTGTCTGTCTACGAGTGCTTCGGTGCGCTCTCGCAAGGGCGGCACGCTCTATCTCGTTGAGAATGCCCTGGCACTGGCGCAGGCGCCTTTGGACGTCTCGCTGATCAATACAGTACCCTCTGCCATCACCGCTCTGCTCGACGAGGAAGCAGTCCCCGCCTCGGCAAGCGTCATCAATTTGGCGGGCGAACCGCTGAGCGCAGGTCTGATCGAAAGAATCTTCGAGAACACGCGCGTCCAAAAGATTTGCAATCTGTACGCTCCTTCGGAGACCACGACGTATTCGACCTGGGTTTGCATGCCCAGGGGAGACACGGTCGTTGAGACGATCGGCCGTCCGGTCGCGAACACGCGGGTGTATCTGCTGGCCGGTGATGGCGCGCCGGTGCCGTTCGGGGCGGTTGGCGAGCTCCATATCGGCGGGGCAGGGGTGGCGCGCGGCTACCTGAACCGTGCCGGGCTGACGGCGGAGCGGTTTTTGGCCGATCCGTTCAGTGATGAGGCAGGCGCGCGGATGTACCGGACCGGGGATCTTGCGCGCTACCTTGCGGACGGCAATCTGGAGTTCCTGGGCCGCAATGACGACCAGGTGAAGATCCGCGGCTTCCGCATCGAGCCGGGCGAGATCGCGGCGCGCCTTGTCGAGCACGAGCGGGTGCGCGATGCGGTGGTGGTGGCGCGTGAGGATCGAACGGGCCAGATGCGGCTCGTCGCCTATGTGGTGTACGCGCCGGAAGCGGGAGCCCAGGAGGAAGATCAAGGCGCGCTTGCCGGCGCCTTGCGCGCGCATCTTGGCGCGCGGCTGCCCGACTACATGGTGCCGGCGGCCTTCGTGCGGCTAGCGGCGCTGCCGCTGACGGCCAACGGCAAGCTCGACCGCAAGGAGCTGCCTGTTCCCGACGACGATGCCTATGCGCGGGCCGCCCATGCGGCGCCGCAAGGCGAGATCGAGACGGCGCTGGCCGGCATCTGGGCCGAGCTTCTGGGGCTGGAGCGGGTCGGCCGTCACGACCACTTCTTCGAGCTCGGCGGTCATTCGCTGCTGGCGGTGCAGCTGATGGAGCGGCTGCGGCGGCTGTCGCTTGGGGTGGAGGTGCGCACCCTGTTCGCCAGGCCGGTGCTCTGCGATCTGGCCGCAAGCCTTGGAAGCCATCGCGAGGTGGCGGTGCCGGCCAACCTGATCGACGAGCACAGCACGTCGATCAGCCCGCAGATGCTGCCGCTGATCGAGCTGACGCAGGAAGAGATCGACCGGGTCGTCGCCACGGTGCCGGGCGGGGTCGCCAACATCCAGGACATCTATGGCCTGTCGCCGCTGCAGGAAGGCATCCTGTTCCATCATCTGTTGGCCGGGCGGGGCGATCCGTATCTGCTGGTGTCGCAAATGGCCTTTGCCGATCGCGAGCTGTTGGAGCGCTATCTTGGTGCGGTCCAGCAGGTGGTGGACCGTCACGACATGCTGCGCACGGCCTTTGTCTGGGAGGGGCTCTCGAGCCCGGCCCAGGTGGTGTGGCGTCGTGCGCGGCTGGAGATCAGCGAGCTCGAGCTGGATGAAGATGACGGCCCCGCTCATGAGCAACTGAAGCGCCGGTTCGACCCGCGTCACTATCGCATCAGCCTTGGGCGGGCACCCTTGTTGCAGTTTGTGATCGCGCGCGAGCCGGGCACGGGGCGCTGGCTGCTGCTGGAGCTGCAGCACCATTTGATCGGGGATCACACGACGCTGGACGTGATGCATGCCGAGGTGCGGGCGGTGCTGGAGGAGCGCACGCATGAGCTTGGCGCGCCGCAGCCGTTCCGCAATCTGGTGGCGCAGGCGCGGCTGGGGGTCGATGCCAAGGCGCATGAAGAGTTCTTCCGGGCGATGCTGGCCGACATCGACGAGCCGGTCCTGCCGTTCGGGTTGAGCGAGGTCCATGGCGACGGCAGCGGGATTGGCGAGGCGCATCGGAGGCTGCCGCAGGCGCTCAACGATCGGCTGCGGGCCCAGGCGCGGCGGCTGGGGGTGAGCCTGGCCAGTCTGTGCCATCTGGCCTGGGGGCAGGTGGTGGCGCGCAGCAGCGGGCGCGAGCAGGTGGTGTTCGGCACGGTGCTGTTCGGGCGCATGCATGCCGGTGCCGGCGCCGACCGTGCGCTCGGGCTGTTCATCAACACCTTGCCTGTGCGGCTCGACCTCGACGGCACCGGGGTCGAGGCGAGCGTGCGGGCCACGCATGCGCGGCTTTCCGAGCTGCTCGCGCATGAGCATGCCTCGCTGGCGCTGGCGCAACGCTGCAGCGGCGTCGCAGCACCCGCGCCGCTGTTCGGCGCGCTGCTGAACTACCGTCACAACGCGCCGGCGGCCATGGCCGGCTCCGGGACGGATGATGGTCTGTCCGGCATTGAATGGCTGGGTGGGGAGGAGCGCACCAACTATCCGCTGAGCCTGTCGGTTGAAGATTTTGGCCAGGCGCTCGCCCTCACCGCACAGGTGGCGGAGCCTGTCTCTGCGGACCGGGTCTGCGGCTACATGCAGCGGGCGCTCGAAGAGCTGACCGAGGCGCTGGAGCGGGCGCCGAACACGCCGGTGCGGGAGCTCGACATCCTGCCGGCCGCCGAGCGCGGCTATCTCCTGGAGGAGCTGAACCGGACGGCGGCGGACTATCCTTCGCAGTTGTGCATCCACGAGCTGTTCGAGGCGCAGGTGCGCCAGGCACCGGACAGGGTGGCGGTGGTGCATGAGGCTGAGGAGCTGGGCTATGGCGAGCTCAATCGGCGCGCCAACCGCCTGGCGCATCATCTGATCGGCCTTGGGGTGAAGCCGGACCAGCCGGTGGCGATCTGCCTGGAGCGCAGCCCGGCCATGGTGGTTGGGATTCTGGCGATCCTGAAGGCGGGCGGCGCCTATGTGCCGCTCGACCCGGCCTATCCCAGCGCGCGGCTCAACCAGGTGCTTGAGGATGCCGCACCCCGGCTGCTGCTTTGCGATGCGGCGGGGCGCCAGGCCCTCGGCGCGGATGCTCTTGGTCAGGTGAGCGTGGTCGACCTCGACACCGCCACGCCGGGCTGGGCCGGGCGGCCATCGTCGGATCCCGACCCGCGCGCGCTGGGGCTCACCGCGCGCCATCTTGCCTACATCATCTACACCTCAGGCTCCACCGGCACGCCCAAGGGCGTCATGGTCGAGCATCAAAGCACCGTGAACCTGCTGGGTTGGAACAGCGACGTGTTTGCGCAATCGGAGACCAGCCGCATGCTGTTCTCCACCTCGATCAGCTTCGATCTGTCTGTCTACGAGTGCTTCGGTGCGCTCTCGCAAGGCGGCACGCTCTATCTCGTTGAGAATGCCCTGGCACTGGCGCAGGCGCCTTTGGACGTCTCGCTGATCAATACAGTACCCTCTGCCATCACCGCTCTGCTCGACGAGGAAGCAGTCCCCGCCTCGGCAAGCGTCATCAATTTGGCGGGCGAACCGCTGAGCGCAGGTCTGATCGAAAGAATCTTCGAGAACACGCGCGTCCAAAAGATTTGCAATCTGTACGCTCCTTCGGAGACCACGACGTATTCGACCTGGGTTTGCATGCCCAGGGGAGACACGGTCGTTGAGACGATCGGCCGTCCGGTCGCGAACACGCGGGTGTATCTGCTGGCCGGTGATGGCGCGCCGGTGCCGTTCGGGGCGGTTGGCGAGCTCCATATCGGCGGGGCAGGGGTGGCGCGCGGCTACCTGAACCGTGCCGGGCTGACGGCGGAGCGGTTTTTGGCCGATCCGTTCAGTGATGAGGCAGGCGCGCGGATGTACCGGACCGGGGATCTTGCGCGCTACCTTGCGGACGGCAATCTGGAGTTCCTGGGCCGCAATGACGACCAGGTGAAGATCCGCGGCTTCCGCATCGAGCCGGGCGAGATCGCGGCGCGCCTTGTCGAGCACGAGCGGGTGCGCGATGCGGTGGTGGTGGCGCGTGAGGATCGAACGGGCCAGATGCGGCTCGTCGCCTATGTGGTGTACGCGCCGGAAGCGGGAGCCCAGGAGGAAGATCAAGGCGCGCTTGCCGGCGCCTTGCGCGCGCATCTTGGCGCGCGGCTGCCCGACTACATGGTGCCGGCGGCCTTCGTGCGGCTAGCGGCGCTGCCGCTGACGGCCAACGGCAAGCTCGACCGCAAGGAGCTGCCTGTTCCCGACGACGATGCCTATGCGCGGGCCGCCCATGCGGCGCCGCAAGGCGAGATCGAGACGGCGCTGGCCGGCATCTGGGCCGAGCTTCTGGGGCTGGAGCGGGTCGGCCGTCACGACCACTTCTTCGAGCTCGGCGGTCATTCGCTGCTGGCGGTGCAGCTGATGGAGCGGCTGCGGCGGCTGTCGCTTGGGGTGGAGGTGCGCACCCTGTTCGCCAGGCCGGTGCTCTGCGATCTGGCCGCAAGCCTTGGAAGCCATCGCGAGGTGGCGGTGCCGGCCAACCTGATCGACGAGCACAGCACGTCGATCAGCCCGCAGATGCTGCCGCTGATCGAGCTGACGCAGGAAGAGATCGACCGGGTCGTCGCCACGGTGCCGGGCGGGGTCGCCAACATCCAGGACATCTATGGCCTGTCGCCGCTGCAGGAAGGCATCCTGTTCCATCATCTGTTGGCCGGGCGGGGCGATCCGTATCTGCTGGTGTCGCAGATGGCCTTTGCCGATCGCGAGCTGTTGGAGCGCTATCTTGGTGCGGTCCAGCAGGTGGTGGACCGTCACGACATGCTGCGCACGGCCTTTGTCTGGGAGGGGCTCTCGAGCCCGGCCCAGGTGGTGTGGCGTCGTGCGCGGCTGGAGATCAGCGAGCTCGAGCTGGATGAAGATGACGGCCCCGCTCATGAGCAACTGAAGCGCCGGTTCGACCCGCGTCACTATCGCATCAGCCTTGGGCGGGCACCCTTGTTGCAGTTTGTGATCGCGCGCGAGCCGGGCACGGGGCGCTGGCTGCTGCTGGAGCTGCAGCACCATTTGATCGGGGATCACACGACGCTGGACGTGATGCATGCCGAGGTGCGGGCGGTGCTGGAGGAGCGCACGCATGAGCTTGGCGCGCCGCAGCCGTTCCGCAATCTGGTGGCGCAGGCGCGGCTGGGGGTCGATGCCAAGGCGCATGAAGAGTTCTTCCGGGCGATGCTGGCCGACATCGACGAGCCGGTCCTGCCGTTCGGGTTGAGCGAGGTCCATGGCGACGGCAGCGGGATTGGCGAGGCGCATCGGAGGCTGCCGCAGGCGCTCAACGATCGGCTGCGGGCCCAGGCGCGGCGGCTGGGGGTGAGCCTGGCCAGTCTGTGCCATCTGGCCTGGGGGCAGGTGGTGGCGCGCAGCAGCGGGCGCGAGCAGGTGGTGTTCGGCACGGTGCTGTTCGGGCGCATGCATGCCGGTGCCGGCGCCGACCGTGCGCTCGGGCTGTTCATCAACACCTTGCCTGTGCGGCTCGACCTCGACGGCACCGGGGTCGAGGCGAGCGTGCGGGCCACGCATGCGCGGCTTTCCGAGCTGCTCGCGCATGAGCATGCCTCGCTGGCGCTGGCGCAACGCTGCAGCGGCGTCGCAGCACCCGCGCCGCTGTTCGGCGCGCTGCTGAACTACCGTCACAACGCGCCGGCGGCCATGGCCGGCTCCGGGACGGATGATGGTCTGTCCGGCATTGAATGGCTGGGTGGGGAGGAGCGCACCAACTATCCGCTGAGCCTGTCGGTTGAAGATTTTGGCCAGGCGCTCGCCCTCACCGCACAGGTGGCGGAGCCTGTCTCTGCGGACCGGGTCTGCGGCTACATGCAGCGGGCGCTCGAAGAGCTGACCGAGGCGCTGGAGCGGGCGCCGAACACGCCGGTGCGGGAGCTCGACATCCTGCCGGCCGCCGAGCGCGGCTATCTCCTGGAGGAGCTGAACCGGACGGCGGCGGACTATCCTTCGCAGCTGTGCATCCACGAGCTGTTCGAGGCGCAGGTGCGCCAGGCACCGGACAGGGTGGCGGTGGTGCATGAGGCTGAGGAGCTGGGCTATGGCGAGCTCAATCGGCGCGCCAACCGCCTGGCGCATCATCTGATCGGCCTTGGGGTGAAGCCGGACCAGCCGGTGGCGATCTGCCTGGAGCGCAGCCCGGCCATGGTGGTTGGGATTCTGGCGATCCTGAAGGCGGGCGGCGCCTATGTGCCGCTCGACCCGGCCTATCCCAGCGCGCGGCTCAACCAGGTGCTTGAGGATGCCGCACCCCGGCTGCTGCTTTGCGATGCGGCGGGGCGCCAGGCCCTCGGCGCGGATGCTCTTGGTCAGGTGAGCGTGGTCGACCTCGACACCGCCACGCCGGGCTGGGCCGGGCGGCCATCGTCGGATCCCGACCCGCGCGCGCTGGGGCTCACCGCGCGCCATCTTGCCTACATCATCTACACCTCAGGCTCCACCGGCACGCCCAAGGGCGTCATGGTCGAGCATCGGGGCTTGGTCAATCTGGGGCTGGCTCAGATCGGGCTTTTTGACGTTGGTTCAAACAGCCGTGTGGTGCAGTTCGCCTCCTTGGGTTTTGATGCAAGCGCCTCGGAAATTGTTATGGCGTTTGGCTCAGGAGCCGCATTGCATTTGCCTTCGGATGAGCTCCGTCAAGCGAGTACCAAGCTATCAGACTATCTGCGAAGCGGAGCCATCACTCATGCGACGTTGCCTCCAGCATTACTTCAGGAAGGCAGGAATGTGGAATATTTGGCGTCGCAAGCTCTCATTCTTGCTGGAGAGCTGCCGAAGGCTGAACTCATCCGACACCTGCCTGCAGCATCTATCGTCAACGCCTATGGACCTACCGAAACAACGGTCTGTGCGACGACATGGAGTTGTCCGGCTGCTTTTGATGAGGCAATCGTCCCGATCGGCCGTCCGATCGCGAACACGCGGGTGTATCTGCTGGCCGGTGATGGCGCGCCGGTGCCGTTCGGGGCGGTTGGCGAGCTCCATATCGGCGGGGCAGGGGTGGCGCGCGGCTACCTGAACCGTGCCGGGCTGACGGCGGAGCGGTTTTTGGCCGATCCGTTCAGTGATGAGGCAGGCGCGCGGATGTACCGGACCGGGGATCTTGCGCGCTACCTTGCGGACGGCAATCTGGAGTTCCTGGGCCGCAATGACGACCAGGTGAAGATCCGCGGCTTCCGCATCGAGCCGGGCGAGATCGCGGCGCGCCTTGTCGAGCACGAGCGGGTGCGCGATGCGGTGGTGGTGGCGCGTGAGGATCGAACGGGCCAGATGCGGCTCGTCGCCTATGTGGTGTACGCGCCGGAAGCGGGAGCCCAGGAGGAAGATCAAGGCGCGCTTGCCGGCGCCTTGCGCGCGCATCTTGGCGCGCGGCTGCCCGACTACATGGTGCCGGCGGCCTTCGTGCGGCTAGCGGCGCTGCCGCTGACGGCCAACGGCAAGCTCGACCGCAAGGAGCTGCCTGTTCCCGACGACGATGCCTATGCGCGGGCCGCCCATGCGGCGCCGCAAGGCGAGATCGAGACGGCGCTGGCCGGCATCTGGGCCGAGCTTCTGGGGCTGGAGCGGGTCGGCCGTCACGACCACTTCTTCGAGCTCGGCGGTCATTCGCTGCTGGCGGTGCAGCTGTTGAGCCGGCTGTCGCGGGCTGTTGGCGTGGACGTGCCGCTGACGACGCTGTTCGCCAGGCCGGTGCTTGCCGATCTGGCGGCAAGCATTGTCGAGGTGTTGAGCCGCTCTGGCCCGCACGAGCTGCCGGCGATCATGGCGGTGTCGCGCGAGCAGCCGCTCGTGCTGTCGTTCGCACAGCAGCGGCTGTGGTTCTTGGCGCAGCTGGATGAGGCCAGCACCAACTACCACATACCGCTGGCCTTGCGGCTTACGGGTCGGCTCGAGCGGGCCGCATGGCAACTGAGCCTTGACCGTCTGTTTGCGCGTCATGAGGCGTTGCGCAATGTCTTTGTCGCGCCGCAAGGCAAGCCCCGGGTCGAGGTCCTGCCGCCGGATGCGGGTCTGCCGCTGGTCGAGCACGATCTATCCGGCCGGCCGGATGCCGAGACCGCACTTTTGGATCTGTGCCGTGAAGAGGCGGACACGCCGTTTGATCTGTCGCGCGGGCCGCTGATCCGCGCTCGTCTGATCCGGCTGTCGGATGAGGAGCACGTCTTTCTGCTGACGCAGCATCACATCGTCTCGGACGGCTGGTCGATGGGCGTCCTGGTGCGTGAACTGAGCAGCCTTTACCGGGCGTTCGTGGCTGGGCAGGACGATCCTTTGCCGCCGCTTGCGATCCAGTATGGAGACTATGCCGCCTGGCAACGGCAGTGGCTGTCGGGGGAGCGGCTGCACAGCCAGGCGCAGTACTGGCGCGACACCCTGTCGGGCGCTCCGGCCTGTCTTGGCTTGCCGACGGACCGTCCGCGGCCGGCGCAGCAGTCGTTTGCCGGGGCCGGTGTGCCGGTCGTCATCGATGCGGCTCTGACGCGGGGGCTGAAGCGGCTGGCCCGGCAGCATGGCACGACGGTGTTCATGGCGGTGCTGGCGGCCTGGGCGGCGGTGCTCTCGCGTCTGTCGGGGCAGGACGACGTTGTGATCGGTGTGCCGAGCGCCAATCGCGGCCGGCGCGAGGTGGAGGAGCTGATCGGCTTCTTCGTCAACACGCTCGCGCTTCGCCTGGACCTGTCGGGCGCGCCGAGCGTGGCCGAGCTTTTGGAGCGCACGCGGCGCACGGCGCTGGCCGCGCAGGAGCATCAGGACCTGCCGTTCGAGCAGGTGGTTGAGATCGTCAAGCCGCCGCGCGCGCTCGATCACACGCCGTTGTTCCAGGCGATGCTGGCCTGGCAGAACGAGGCCGTCGAGACGCTCGATCTGCCAGGGCTGAGCGTGGAGGCAACCGGCAATGGCTTCGCTCAGGTCAGGTTCGACCTGGAGCTGAGCCTTGGCGAGTGCGGCGAGGAGATTGCCGGATCGCTGCACTATGCCACGGCGCTGTTCGATCAAGCGACGATCGGGCGGCAGCGCGGTTATCTTTTGGCCTTGCTGCGGGCGATGGTTGCCGATGCCGGGCAGCCGGTCGGCCGCATCGAGCTTTTGTCGGCCGCCGAGCGCGGCTATCTCCTGGAGGAGCTGAACCGGACGGCGGCGGACTATCCTTCGCAGCTGTGCATCCACGAGCTGTTCGAGGCGCAGGTGCGCCAGGCACCGGACAGGGTGGCGGTGGTGCATGAGGCTGAGGAGCTGGGCTATGGCGAGCTCAATCGGCGCGCCAACCGCCTGGCGCATCATCTGATCGGCCTTGGGGTGAAGCCGGACCAGCCGGTGGCGATCTGCCTGGAGCGCAGCCCGGCCATGGTGGTTGGGATTCTGGCGATCCTGAAGGCGGGCGGCGCCTATGTGCCGCTCGACCCGGCCTATCCCAGCGCGCGGCTCAACCAGGTGCTTGAGGATGCCGCACCCCGGCTGCTGCTTTGCGATGCGGCGGGGCGCCAGGCCCTCGGCGCGGATGCTCTTGGTCAGGTGAGCGTGGTCGACCTCGACACCGCCACGCCGGGCTGGGCCGGGCGGCCATCGTCGGATCCCGACCCGCGCGCGCTGGGGCTCACCGCGCGCCATCTTGCCTACATCATCTACACCTCAGGCTCCACCGGCACGCCCAAGGGCGTCATGGTCGAGCATCAAAGCCTGGTCAACCTTACAGCATGGCATGTGCAAACGTTCTGTCCGCAACCAGAAACCTGCTGCACACTCACGGCCGGATTAGCATCCGATGCCAGCGCTTGGGAGCTATGGTCTGCCTTATACAATCGTAGCACCTTGCTGCTCCCACCCAGAGCGGCAGCGGGAGATTCCTCGCGTCTGTTGCAATGGTGGCGTGATCAATCGTTGGAGACTGCCTTCTTAGTTACGCCGCTGGCTACAACCGCGCTGGAAGACAAGCTGGTAAATCTCACGTTGGAGTACTTGCTGATCGGCGGTGATCGTCTCCAGCGCGTGCCTTCCCTGCTACCGTCGCCTCTCAAGCTAATAAACAACTATGGCCCTACTGAAGTTACCGTCGTGGCGACCTCGGGACGGATCTTCAGTGACAACGTTGTGCCACATATCGGCCGTCCGGTCGCGAACACGCGGGTGTATCTGCTGGCCGGTGATGGCGCGCCGGTGCCGTTCGGGGCGGTTGGCGAGCTCCATATCGGCGGGGCAGGGGTGGCGCGCGGCTACCTGAACCGTGCCGGGCTGACGGCGGAGCGGTTTTTGGCCGATCCGTTCAGTGATGAGGCAGGCGCGCGGATGTACCGGACCGGGGATCTTGCGCGCTACCTTGCGGACGGCAATCTGGAGTTCCTGGGCCGCAATGACGACCAGGTGAAGATCCGCGGCTTCCGCATCGAGCCGGGCGAGATCGCGGCGCGCCTTGTCGAGCACGAGCGGGTGCGCGATGCGGTGGTGGTGGCGCGTGAGGATCGAACGGGCCAGATGCGGCTCGTCGCCTATGTGGTGTACGCGCCGGAAGCGGGAGCCCAGCACGAAGCGGGAGCCCAGGAGGAAGATCAAGGCGCGCTTGCCGGCGCCTTGCGCGCGCATCTTGGCGCGCGGCTGCCCGACTACATGGTGCCGGCGGCCTTCGTGCGGCTAGCGGCGCTGCCGCTGACGGCCAACGGCAAGCTCGACCGCAAGGAGCTGCCTGTTCCCGACGACGATGCCTATGCGCGGGCCGCCCATGCGGCGCCGCAAGGCGAGATCGAGACGGCGCTGGCCGGCATCTGGGCCGAGCTTCTGGGGCTGGAGCGGGTCGGCCGTCACGACCACTTCTTCGAGCTCGGCGGTCATTCGCTGCTGGCGGTGCAGCTGATGGAGCGGCTGCGGCGGCTGTCGCTTGGGGTGGAGGTGCGCACCCTGTTCGCCAGGCCGGTGCTCTGCGATCTGGCCGCAAGCCTTGGAAGCCATCGCGAGGTGGCGGTGCCGGCCAACCTGATCGACGAGCACAGCACGTCGATCAGCCCGCAGATGCTGCCGCTGATCGAGCTGACGCAGGAAGAGATCGACCGGGTCGTCGCCACGGTGCCGGGCGGGGTCGCCAACATCCAGGACATCTATGGCCTGTCGCCGCTGCAGGAAGGCATCCTGTTCCATCATCTGTTGGCCGGGCGGGGCGATCCGTATCTGCTGGTGTCGCAGATGGCCTTTGCCGATCGCGAGCTGTTGGAGCGCTATCTTGGTGCGGTCCAGCAGGTGGTGGACCGTCACGACATGCTGCGCACGGCCTTTGTCTGGGAGGGGCTCTCGAGCCCGGCCCAGGTGGTGTGGCGTCGTGCGCGGCTGGAGATCAGCGAGCTCGAGCTGGATGAAGATGACGGCCCCGCTCATGAGCAACTGAAGCGCCGGTTCGACCCGCGTCACTATCGCATCAGCCTTGGGCGGGCACCCTTGTTGCAGTTTGTGATCGCGCGCGAGCCGGGCACGGGGCGCTGGCTGCTGCTGGAGCTGCAGCACCATTTGATCGGGGATCACACGACGCTGGACGTGATGCATGCCGAGGTGCGGGCGGTGCTGGAGGAGCGCACGCATGAGCTTGGCGCGCCGCAGCCGTTCCGCAATCTGGTGGCGCAGGCGCGGCTGGGGGTCGATGCCAAGGCGCATGAAGAGTTCTTCCGGGCGATGCTGGCCGACATCGACGAGCCGGTCCTGCCGTTCGGGTTGAGCGAGGTCCATGGCGACGGCAGCGGGATTGGCGAGGCGCATCGGAGGCTGCCGCAGGCGCTCAACGATCGGCTGCGGGCCCAGGCGCGGCGGCTGGGGGTGAGCCTGGCCAGTCTGTGCCATCTGGCCTGGGGGCAGGTGGTGGCGCGCAGCAGCGGGCGCGAGCAGGTGGTGTTCGGCACGGTGCTGTTCGGGCGCATGCATGCCGGTGCCGGCGCCGACCGTGCGCTCGGGCTGTTCATCAACACCTTGCCTGTGCGGCTCGACCTCGACGGCACCGGGGTCGAGGCGAGCGTGCGGGCCACGCATGCGCGGCTTTCCGAGCTGCTCGCGCATGAGCATGCCTCGCTGGCGCTGGCGCAACGCTGCAGCGGCGTCGCAGCACCCGCGCCGCTGTTCGGCGCGCTGCTGAACTACCGTCACAACGCGCCGGCGGCCATGGCCGGCTCCGGGACGGATGATGGTCTGTCCGGCATTGAATGGCTGGGTGGGGAGGAGCGCACCAACTATCCGCTGAGCCTGTCGGTTGAAGATTTTGGCCAGGCGCTCGCCCTCACCGCACAGGTGGCGGAGCCTGTCTCTGCGGACCGGGTCTGCGGCTACATGCAGCGGGCGCTCGAAGAGCTGACCGAGGCGCTGGAGCGGGCGCCGAACACGCCGGTGCGGGAGCTCGACATCCTGCCGGCCGCCGAGCGCGGCTATCTCCTGGAGGAGCTGAACCGGACGGCGGCGGACTATCCTTCGCAGCTGTGCATCCACGAGCTGTTCGAGGCGCAGGTGCGCCAGGCACCGGACAGGGTGGCGGTGGTGCATGAGGCTGAGGAGCTGGGCTATGGCGAGCTCAATCGGCGCGCCAACCGCCTGGCGCATCATCTGATCGGCCTTGGGGTGAAGCCGGACCAGCCGGTGGCGATCTGCCTGGAGCGCAGCCCGGCCATGGTGGTTGGGATTCTGGCGATCCTGAAGGCGGGCGGCGCCTATGTGCCGCTCGACCCGGCCTATCCCAGCGCGCGGCTCAACCAGGTGCTTGAGGATGCCGCACCCCGGCTGCTGCTTTGCGATGCGGCGGGGCGCCAGGCCCTCGGCGCGGATGCTCTTGGTCAGGTGAGCGTGGTCGACCTCGACACCGCCACGCCGGGCTGGGCCGGGCGGCCATCGTCGGATCCCGACCCGCGCGCGCTGGGACTCACCGCGCGCCATCTTGCCTACATCATCTACACCTCAGGCTCCACCGGCACGCCCAAGGGCGTCATGGTCGAGCATCAAAGCCTGGTCAACCTTACAGCATGGCATGTGCAAACGTTCTGTCCGCAATCAGAAACCTGCTGCACTGTCACGGCCGGATTAGCATCCGATGCCAGCGCTTGGGAGCTATGGTCTGCCTTATACAATCGTAGCACCTTGCTGCTCCCACCCAGAGCGGCAGCGGGAGATTCCTCGCGTCTGTTGCAATGGTGGCGTGATCAATCGTTGGAGACTGCCTTCTTAGTTACGCCGCTGGCTACAACCGCGCTGGAAGACAAGCTGGTAAATCACGTTGGAGTACTTGCTGATCGGCGGTGATCGTCTCCAGCGCGTGCCTTCCCTGCTACCGTCGCCTCTCAAGCTAATAAACAACTATGGCCCTACTGAAGTTACCGTCGTGGCGACCTCGGGACGGATCTTCAGTGACAACGTTGTGCCACATATCGGCCGTCCGATCGCGAACACGCGGGTGTATCTGCTGGACGGTGATGGCGCGCCGGTGCCGTTCGGGGCGGTTGGCGAGCTCCATATCGGCGGGGCAGGGGTGGCGCGCGGCTACCTGAACCGTGCCGGGCTGACGGCGGAGCGGTTTTTGGCCGATCCGTTCAGTGATGAGGCAGGCGCGCGGATGTACCGGACCGGGGATCTTGCGCGCTACCTTGCGGACGGCAATCTGGAGTTCCTGGGCCGCAATGACGACCAGGTGAAGATCCGCGGCTTCCGCATCGAGCCGGGCGAGATCGCGGCGCGCCTTGTCGAGCACGAGCGGGTGCGCGATGCGGTGGTGGTGGCGCGTGAGGATCGAACGGGCCAGATGCGGCTCGTCGCCTATGTGGTGTACGCGCCGGAAGCGGGAGCCCAGCACGAAGCGGGAGCCCAGGAGGAAGATCAAGGCGCGCTTGCCGGCGCCTTGCGCGCGCATCTTGGCGCGCGGCTGCCCGACTACATGGTGCCGGCGGCCTTCGTGCGGCTAGCGGCGCTGCCGCTGACGGCCAACGGCAAGCTCGACCGCAAGGAGCTGCCTGTTCCCGACGACGATGCCTATGCGCGGGCCGCCCATGCGGCGCCGCAAGGCGAGATCGAGACGGCGCTGGCCGGCATCTGGGCCGAGCTTCTGGGGCTGGAGCGGGTCGGCCGTCACGACCACTTCTTCGAGCTCGGCGGTCATTCGCTGCTGGCGGTGCAGCTGATGGAGCGGCTGCGGCGGCTGTCGCTTGGGGTGGAGGTGCGCACCCTGTTCGCCAGGCCGGTGCTCTGCGATCTGGCCGCAAGCCTTGGAAGCCATCGCGAGGTGGCGGTGCCGGCCAACCTGATCGACGAGCACAGCACGTCGATCAGCCCGCAGATGCTGCCGCTGATCGAGCTGACGCAGGAAGAGATCGACCGGGTCGTCGCCACGGTGCCGGGCGGGGTCGCCAACATCCAGGACATCTATGGCCTGTCGCCGCTGCAGGAAGGCATCCTGTTCCATCATCTGTTGGCCGGGCGGGGCGATCCGTATCTGCTGGTGTCGCAGATGGCCTTTGCCGATCGCGAGCTGTTGGAGCGCTATCTTGGTGCGGTCCAGCAGGTGGTGGACCGTCACGACATGCTGCGCACGGCCTTTGTCTGGGAGGGGCTCTCGAGCCCGGCCCAGGTGGTGTGGCGTCGTGCGCGGCTGGAGATCAGCGAGCTCGAGCTGGATGAAGATGACGGCCCCGCTCATGAGCAACTGAAGCGCCGGTTCGACCCGCGTCACTATCGCATCAGCCTTGGGCGGGCACCCTTGTTGCAGTTTGTGATCGCGCGCGAGCCGGGCACGGGGCGCTGGCTGCTGCTGGAGCTGCAGCACCATTTGATCGGGGATCACACGACGCTGGACGTGATGCATGCCGAGGTGCGGGCGGTGCTGGAGGAGCGCACGCATGAGCTTGGCGCGCCGCAGCCGTTCCGCAATCTGGTGGCGCAGGCGCGGCTGGGGGTCGATGCCAAGGCGCATGAAGAGTTCTTCCGGGCGATGCTGGCCGACATCGACGAGCCGGTCCTGCCGTTCGGGTTGAGCGAGGTCCATGGCGACGGCAGCGGGATTGGCGAGGCGCATCGGAGGCTGCCGCAGGCGCTCAACGATCGGCTGCGGGCCCAGGCGCGGCGGCTGGGGGTGAGCCTGGCCAGTCTGTGCCATCTGGCCTGGGGGCAGGTGGTGGCGCGCAGCAGCGGGCACGAGCAGGTGGTGTTCGGCACGGTGCTGTTCGGGCGCATGCATGCCGGTGCCGGCGCCGACCGTGCGCTCGGGCTGTTCATCAACACCTTGCCTGTGCGGCTCGACCTCGACGGCACCGGGGTCGAGGCGAGCGTGCGGGCCACGCATGCGCGGCTTTCCGAGCTGCTCGCGCATGAGCATGCCTCGCTGGCGCTGGCGCAACGCTGCAGCGGCGTCGCAGCACCCGCGCCGCTGTTCGGCGCGCTGCTGAACTACCGTCACAACGCGCCGGCGGCCATGGCCGGCTCCGGGACGGATGATGGTCTGTCCGGCATTGAATGGCTGGGTGGGGAGGAGCGCACCAACTATCCGCTGAGCCTGTCGGTTGAAGATTTTGGCCAGGCGCTCGCCCTCACCGCACAGGTGGCGGAGCCTGTCTCTGCGGACCGGGTCTGCGGCTACATGCAGCGGGCGCTCGAAGAGCTGACCGAGGCGCTGGAGCGGGCGCCGAACACGCCGGTGCGGGAACTCGACATCCTGCCGGCCGCCGAGCGCGGCTATCTCCTGGAGGAGCTGAACCGGACGGCGGCGGACTATCCTTCGCAGCTGTGCATCCACGAGCTGTTCGAGGCGCAGGTGCGCCAGGCACCGGACAGGGTGGCGGTGGTGCATGAGGCTGAGGAGCTGGGCTATGGCGAGCTCAATCGGCGCGCCAACCGCCTGGCGCATCATCTGATCGGCCTTGGGGTGAAGCCGGACCAGCCGGTGGCGATCTGCCTGGAGCGCAGCCCGGCCATGGTGGTTGGGATTCTGGCGATCCTGAAGGCGGGCGGCGCCTATGTGCCGCTCGACCCGGCCTATCCCAGCGCGCGGCTCAACCAGGTGCTTGAGGATGCCGCACCCCGGCTGCTGCTTTGCGATGCGGCGGGGCGCCAGGCCCTCGGCGCGGATGCTCTTGGTCAGGTGAGCGTGGTCGACCTCGACACCGCCACGCCGGGCTGGGCCGGGCGGCCATCGTCGGATCCCGACCCGCGCGCGCTGGGACTCACCGCGCGCCATCTTGCCTACATCATCTACACCTCAGGCTCCACCGGCACGCCCAAGGGCGTCATGGTCGAGCATCGGGGCTTGGTCAATCTGGGGCTGGCTCAGATCGGGCTTTTTGACGTTGGTTCAAACAGCCGTGTGGTGCAGTTCGCCTCCTTGGGTTTTGATGCAAGCGCCTGGGAAATTGTTATGGCGTTTGGCTCAGGAGCCGCATTGCATTTGCCTTCGGATGAGCTCCGTCAAGCGAGTACCAAGCTATCAGACTATCTGCGAAGCGGAGCCATCACTCATGCGACGTTGCCTCCAGCATTACTTCAGGAAGGCAGGAATGTGGAATATTTGGCGTCGCAAGCTCTCATTCTTGCTGGAGAGCTGCCGAAGGCTGAACTCATCCGTTCACACCTGCCTGCAGCATCTATCGTCAACGCCTATGGACCTACCGAAACAACGGTCTGTGCGACGACATGGAGTTGTCCGGCTGCTTTTGATGAGGCAATCGTCCCGATCGGCCGTCCGATCGCGAACACGCGGGTGTATCTGCTGGCCGGTGATGGCGCGCCGGTGCCGTTCGGGGCGGTTGGCGAGCTCCATATCGGCGGGGCAGGGGTGGCGCGCGGCTACCTGAACCGTGCCGGGCTGACGGCGGAGCGGTTTTTGGCCGATCCGTTCAGTGATGAGGCAGGCGCGCGGATGTACCGGACCGGGGATCTTGCGCGCTACCTTGCGGACGGCAATCTGGAGTTCCTGGGCCGCAATGACGACCAGGTGAAGATCCGCGGCTTCCGCATCGAGCCGGGCGAGATCGCGGCGCGCCTTGTCGAGCACGAGCGGGTGCGCGATGCGGTGGTGGTGGCGCGTGAGGATCGAACGGGCCAGATGCGGCTCGTCGCCTATGTGGTGTACGCGCCGGAAGCGGGAGCCCAGGAGGAAGATCAAGGCGCGCTTGCCGGCGCCTTGCGCGCGCATCTTGGCGCGCGGCTGCCCGACTACATGGTGCCGGCGGCCTTCGTGCGGCTAGCGGCGCTGCCGCTGACGGCCAACGGCAAGCTCGACCGCAAGGAGCTGCCTGTTCCCGACGACGATGCCTATGCGCGGGCCGCCCATGCGGCGCCGCAAGGCGAGATCGAGACGGCGCTGGCCGGCATCTGGGCCGAGCTTCTGGGGCTGGAGCGGGTCGGCCGTCACGACCACTTCTTCGAGCTCGGCGGTCATTCGCTGCTGGCGGTGCAGCTGATGGAGCGGCTGCGGCGGCTGTCGCTTGGGGTGGAGGTGCGCACCCTGTTCGCCAGGCCGGTGCTCTGCGATCTGGCCGCAAGCCTTGGAAGCCATCGCGAGGTGGCGGTGCCGGCCAACCTGATCGACGAGCACAGCACGTCGATCAGCCCGCAGATGCTGCCGCTGATCGAGCTGACGCAGGAAGAGATCGACCGGGTCGTCGCCACGGTGCCGGGCGGGGTCGCCAACATCCAGGACATCTATGGCCTGTCGCCGCTGCAGGAAGGCATCCTGTTCCATCATCTGTTGGCCGGGCGGGGCGATCCGTATCTGCTGGTGTCGCAGATGGCCTTTGCCGATCGCGAGCTGTTGGAGCGCTATCTTGGTGCGGTCCAGCAGGTGGTGGACCGTCACGACATGCTGCGCACGGCCTTTGTCTGGGAGGGGCTCTCGAGCCCGGCCCAGGTGGTGTGGCGTCGTGCGCGGCTGGAGATCAGCGAGCTCGAGCTGGATGAAGATGACGGCCCCGCTCATGAGCAACTGAAGCGCCGGTTCGACCCGCGTCACTATCGCATCAGCCTTGGGCGGGCACCCTTGTTGCAGTTTGTGATCGCGCGCGAGCCGGGCACGGGGCGCTGGCTGCTGCTGGAGCTGCAGCACCATTTGATCGGGGATCACACGACGCTGGACGTGATGCATGCCGAGGTGCGGGCGGTGCTGGAGGAGCGCACGCATGAGCTTGGCGCGCCGCAGCCGTTCCGCAATCTGGTGGCGCAGGCGCGGCTGGGGGTCGATGCCAAGGCGCATGAAGAGTTCTTCCGGGCGATGCTGGCCGACATCGACGAGCCGGTCCTGCCGTTCGGGTTGAGCGAGGTCCATGGCGACGGCAGCGGGATTGGCGAGGCGCATCGGAGGCTGCCGCAGGCGCTCAACGATCGGCTGCGGGCCCAGGCGCGGCGGCTGGGGGTGAGCCTGGCCAGTCTGTGCCATCTGGCCTGGGGGCAGGTGGTGGCGCGCAGCAGCGGGCGCGAGCAGGTGGTGTTCGGCACGGTGCTGTTCGGGCGCATGCATGCCGGTGCCGGCGCCGACCGTGCGCTCGGGCTGTTCATCAACACCTTGCCTGTGCGGCTCGACCTCGACGGCACCGGGGTCGAGGCGAGCGTGCGGGCCACGCATGCGCGGCTTTCCGAGCTGCTCGCGCATGAGCATGCCTCGCTGGCGCTGGCGCAACGCTGCAGCGGCGTCGCAGCACCCGCGCCGCTGTTCGGCGCGCTGCTGAACTACCGTCACAACGCGCCGGCGGCCATGGCCGGCTCCGGGACGGATGATGGTCTGTCCGGCATTGAATGGCTGGGTGGGGAGGAGCGCACCAACTATCCGCTGAGCCTGTCGGTTGAAGATTTTGGCCAGGCGCTCGCCCTCACCGCACAGGTGGCGGAGCCTGTCTCTGCGGACCGGGTCTGCGGCTACATGCAGCGGGCGCTCGAAGAGCTGACCGAGGCGCTGGAGCGGGCGCCGAACACGCCGGTGCGGGAGCTCGACATCCTGCCGGCCGCCGAGCGCGGCTATCTCCTGGAGGAGCTGAACCGGACGGCGGCGGACTATCCTTCGCAGCTGTGCATCCACGAGCTGTTCGAGGCGCAGGTGCGCCAGGCACCGGACAGGGTGGCGGTGGTGCATGAGGCTGAGGAGCTGGGCTATGGCGAGCTCAATCGGCGCGCCAACCGCCTGGCGCATCATCTGATCGGCCTTGGGGTGAAGCCGGACCAGCCGGTGGCGATCTGCCTGGAGCGCAGCCCGGCCATGGTGGTTGGGATTCTGGCGATCCTGAAGGCGGGCGGCGCCTATGTGCCGCTCGACCCGGCCTATCCCAGCGCGCGGCTCAACCAGGTGCTTGAGGATGCCGCACCCCGGCTGCTGCTTTGCGATGCGGCGGGGCGCCAGGCCCTCGGCGCGGATGCTCTTGGTCAGGTGAGCGTGGTCGACCTCGACACCGCCACGCCGGGCTGGGCCGGGCGGCCATCGTCGGATCCCGACCCGCGCGCGCTGGGGCTCACCGCGCGCCATCTTGCCTACATCATCTACACCTCAGGCTCCACCGGCACGCCCAAGGGCGTCATGGTCGAGCATCGGGGCTTGGTCAATCTGGGGCTGGCTCAGATCGGGCTTTTTGACGTTGGTTCAAACAGCCGTGTGGTGCAGTTCGCCTCCTTGGGTTTTGATGCAAGCGCCTCGGAAATTGTTATGGCGTTTGGCTCAGGAGCCGCATTGCATTTGCCTTCGGATGAGCTCCGTCAAGCGAGTACCAAGCTATCAGACTATCTGCGAAGCGGAGCCATCACTCATGCGACGTTGCCTCCAGCATTACTTCAGGAAGGCAGGAATGTGGAATATTTGGCGTCGCAAGCTCTCATTCTTGCTGGAGAGCTGCCGAAGGCTGAACTCATCCGACACCTGCCTGCAGCATCTATCGTCAACGCCTATGGACCTACCGAAACAACGGTCTGTGCGACGACATGGAGTTGTCCGGCTGCTTTTGATGAGGCAATCGTCCCGATCGGCCGTCCGATCGCGAACACGCGGGTGTATCTGCTGGCCGGTGATGGCGCGCCGGTGCCGTTCGGGGCGGTTGGCGAGCTCCATATCGGCGGGGCAGGGGTGGCGCGCGGCTACCTGAACCGTGCCGGGCTGACGGCGGAGCGGTTTTTGGCCGATCCGTTCAGTGATGAGGCAGGCGCGCGGATGTACCGGACCGGGGATCTTGCGCGCTACCTTGCGGACGGCAATCTGGAGTTCCTGGGCCGCAATGACGACCAGGTGAAGATCCGCGGCTTCCGCATCGAGCCGGGCGAGATCGCGGCGCGCCTTGTCGAGCACGAGCGGGTGCGCGATGCGGTGGTGGTGGCGCGTGAGGATCGAACGGGCCAGATGCGGCTCGTCGCCTATGTGGTGTACGCGCCGGAAGCGGGAGCCCAGCACGAAGCGGGAGCCCAGGAGGAAGATCAAGGCGCGCTTGCCGGCGCCTTGCGCGCGCATCTTGGCGCGCGGCTGCCCGACTACATGGTGCCGGCGGCCTTCGTGCGGCTAGCGGCGCTGCCGCTGACGGCCAACGGCAAGCTCGACCGCAAGGAGCTGCCTGTTCCCGACGACGATGCCTATGCGCGGGCCGCCCATGCGGCGCCGCAAGGCGAGATCGAGACGGCGCTGGCCGGCATCTGGGCCGAGCTTCTGGGGCTGGAGCGGGTCGGCCGTCACGACCACTTCTTCGAGCTCGGCGGTCATTCGCTGCTGGCGGTGCAGCTGTTGAGCCGGCTGTCGCGGGCTGTTGGCGTGGACGTGCCGCTGACGACGCTGTTCGCCAGGCCGGTGCTTGCCGATCTGGCGGCAAGCATTGTCGAGGTGTTGAGCCGCTCTGGCCCGCACGAGCTGCCGGCGATCATGGCGGTGTCGCGCGAGCAGCCGCTCGTGCTGTCGTTCGCACAGCAGCGGCTGTGGTTCTTGGCGCAGCTGGATGAGGCCAGCACCAACTACCACATACCGCTGGCCTTGCGGCTTACGGGTCGGCTCGAGCGGGCCGCATGGCAACTAAGCCTTGACCGTCTGTTTGCGCGTCATGAGGCGTTGCGCAATGTCTTTGTCGCGCCGCAAGGCAAGCCCCGGGTCGAGGTCCTGCCGCCGGATGCGGGTCTGCCGCTGGTCGAGCACGATCTATCCGGCCGGCCGGATGCCGAGACCGCACTTTTGGATCTGTGCCGTGAAGAGGCGGACACGCCGTTTGATCTGTCGCGCGGGCCGCTGATCCGCGCTCGTCTGATCCGGCTGTCGGATGAGGAGCACGTCTTTCTGCTGACGCAGCATCACATCGTCTCGGACGGCTGGTCGATGGGCGTCCTGGTGCGTGAACTGAGCAGCCTTTACCGGGCGTTCGTGGCTGGGCAGGACGATCCTTTGCCGCCGCTTGCGATCCAGTATGGAGACTATGCCGCCTGGCAACGGCAGTGGCTGTCGGGGGAGCGGCTGCACAGCCAGGCGCAGTACTGGCGCGACACCCTGTCGGGCGCTCCGGCCTGTCTTGGCTTGCCGACGGACCGTCCGCGGCCGGCGCAGCAGTCGTTTGCCGGGGCCGGTGTGCCGGTCGTCATCGATGCGGCTCTGACGCGGGGGGCTGAAGCGGCTGGCCCGGCAGCATGGCACGACGGTGTTCATGGCGGTGCTGGCGGCCTGGGCGGCGGTGCTCTCGCGTCTGTCGGGGCAGGACGACGTTGTGATCGGTGTGCCGAGCGCCAATCGCGGCCGGCGCGAGGTGGAGGAGCTGATCGGCTTCTTCGTCAACACGCTCGCGCTTCGCCTGGACCTGTCGGGCGCGCCGAGCGTGGCCGAGCTTTTGGAGCGCACGCGGCGCACGGCGCTGGCCGCGCAGGAGCATCAGGACCTGCCGTTCGAGCAGGTGGTTGAGATCGTCAAGCCGCCGCGCGCGCTCGATCACACGCCGTTGTTCCAGGCGATGCTGGCCTGGCAGAACGAGGCCGTCGAGACGCTCGATCTGCCAGGGCTGAGCGTGGAGGCAACCGGCAATGGCTTCGCTCAGGTCAGGTTCGACCTGGAGCTGAGCCTTGGCGAGTGCGGCGAGGAGATTGCCGGATCGCTGCACTATGCCACGGCGCTGTTCGATCAAGCGACGATCGGGCGGCAGCGCGGTTATCTTTTGGCCTTGCTGCGGGCGATGGTTGCCGATGCCGGGCAGCCGGTCGGCCGCATCGAGCTTTTGTCGGCCGCCGAGCGCGGCTATCTCCTGGAGGAGCTGAACCGGACGGCGGCGGACTATCCTTCGCAGCTGTGCATCCACGAGCTGTTCGAGGCGCAGGTGCGCCAGGCACCGGACAGGGTGGCGGTGGTGCATGAGGCTGAGGAGCTGGGCTATGGCGAGCTCAATCGGCGCGCCAACCGCCTGGCGCATCATCTGATCGGCCTTGGGGTGAAGCCGGACCAGCCGGTGGCGATCTGCCTGGAGCGCAGCCCGGCCATGGTGGTTGGGATTCTGGCGATCCTGAAGGCGGGCGGCGCCTATGTGCCGCTCGACCCGGCCTATCCCAGCGCGCGGCTCAACCAGGTGCTTGAGGATGCCGCACCCCGGCTGCTGCTTTGCGATGCGGCGGGGCGCCAGGCCCTCGGCGCGGATGCTCTTGGTCAGGTGAGCGTGGTCGACCTCGACACCGCCACGCCGGGCTGGGCCGGGCGGCCATCGTCGGATCCCGACCCGCGCGCGCTGGGGCTCACCGCGCGCCATCTTGCCTACATCATCTACACCTCAGGCTCCACCGGCACGCCCAAGGGCGTCATGGTCGAGCATCAAAGCACCGTGAACCTGCTGGGTTGGAACAGCGACGTGTTTGCGCAATCGGAGACCAGCCGCATGCTGTTCTCCACCTCGATCAGCTTCGATCTGTCTGTCTACGAGTGCTTCGGTGCGCTCTCGCAAGGCGGCACGCTCTATCTCGTTGAGAATGCCCTGGCACTGGCGCAGGCGCCTTTGGACGTCTCGCTGATCAATACAGTACCCTCTGCCATCACCGCTCTGCTCGACGAGGAAGCAGTCCCCGCCTCGGCAAGCGTCATCAATTTGGCGGGCGAACCGCTGAGCGCAGGTCTGATCGAAAGAATCTTCGAGAACACGCGCGTCCAAAAGATTTGCAATCTGTACGCTCCTTCGGAGACCACGACGTATTCGACCTGGGTTTGCATGCCCAGGGGAGACACGGTCGTTGAGACGATCGGCCGTCCGGTCGCGAACACGCGGGTGTATCTGCTGGCCGGTGATGGCGCGCCGGTGCCGTTCGGGGCGGTTGGCGAGCTCCATATCGGCGGGGCAGGGGTGGCGCGCGGCTACCTGAACCGTGCCGGGCTGACGGCGGAGCGGTTTTTGGCCGATCCGTTCAGTGATGAGGCAGGCGCGCGGATGTACCGGACCGGGGATCTTGCGCGCTACCTTGCGGACGGCAATCTGGAGTTCCTGGGCCGCAATGACGACCAGGTGAAGATCCGCGGCTTCCGCATCGAGCCGGGCGAGATCGCGGCGCGCCTTGTCGAGCACGAGCGGGTGCGCGATGCGGTGGTGGTGGCGCGTGAGGATCGAACGGGCCAGATGCGGCTCGTCGCCTATGTGGTGTACGCGCCGGAAGCGGGAGCCCAGCACGAAGCGGGAGCCCAGGAGGAAGATCAAGGCGCGCTTGCCGGCGCCTTGCGCGCGCATCTTGGCGCGCGGCTGCCCGACTACATGGTGCCGGCGGCCTTCGTGCGGCTAGCGGCGCTGCCGCTGACGGCCAACGGCAAGCTCGACCGCAAGGAGCTGCCTGTTCCCGACGACGATGCCTATGCGCGGGCCGCCCATGCGGCGCCGCAAGGCGAGATCGAGACGGCGCTGGCCGGCATCTGGGCCGAGCTTCTGGGGCTGGAGCGGGTCGGCCGTCACGACCACTTCTTCGAGCTCGGCGGTCATTCGCTGCTGGCGGTGCAGCTGATGGAGCGGCTGCGGCGGCTGTCGCTTGGGGTGGAGGTGCGCACCCTGTTCGCCAGGCCGGTGCTCTGCGATCTGGCCGCAAGCCTTGGAAGCCATCGCGAGGTGGCGGTGCCGGCCAACCTGATCGACGAGCACAGCACGTCGATCAGCCCGCAGATGCTGCCGCTGATCGAGCTGACGCAGGAAGAGATCGACCGGGTCGTCGCCACGGTGCCGGGCGGGGTCGCCAACATCCAGGACATCTATGGCCTGTCGCCGCTGCAGGAAGGCATCCTGTTCCATCATCTGTTGGCCGGGCGGGGCGATCCGTATCTGCTGGTGTCGCAGATGGCCTTTGCCGATCGCGAGCTGTTGGAGCGCTATCTTGGTGCGGTCCAGCAGGTGGTGGACCGTCACGACATGCTGCGCACGGCCTTTGTCTGGGAGGGGCTCTCGAGCCCGGCCCAGGTGGTGTGGCGTCGTGCGCGGCTGGAGATCAGCGAGCTCGAGCTGGATGAAGATGACGGCCCCGCTCATGAGCAACTGAAGCGCCGGTTCGACCCGCGTCACTATCGCATCAGCCTTGGGCGGGCACCCTTGTTGCAGTTTGTGATCGCGCGCGAGCCGGGCACGGGGCGCTGGCTGCTGCTGGAGCTGCAGCACCATTTGATCGGGGATCACACGACGCTGGACGTGATGCATGCCGAGGTGCGGGCGGTGCTGGAGGAGCGCACGCATGAGCTTGGCGCGCCGCAGCCGTTCCGCAATCTGGTGGCGCAGGCGCGGCTGGGGGTCGATGCCAAGGCGCATGAAGAGTTCTTCCGGGCGATGCTGGCCGACATCGACGAGCCGGTCCTGCCGTTCGGGTTGAGCGAGGTCCATGGCGACGGCAGCGGGATTGGCGAGGCGCATCGGAGGCTGCCGCAGGCGCTCAACGATCGGCTGCGGGCCCAGGCGCGGCGGCTGGGGGTGAGCCTGGCCAGTCTGTGCCATCTGGCCTGGGGGCAGGTGGTGGCGCGCAGCAGCGGGCGCGAGCAGGTGGTGTTCGGCACGGTGCTGTTCGGGCGCATGCATGCCGGTGCCGGCGCCGACCGTGCGCTCGGGCTGTTCATCAACACCTTGCCTGTGCGGCTCGACCTCGACGGCACCGGGGTCGAGGCGAGCGTGCGGGCCACGCATGCGCGGCTTTCCGAGCTGCTCGCGCATGAGCATGCCTCGCTGGCGCTGGCGCAACGCTGCAGCGGCGTCGCAGCACCCGCGCCGCTGTTCGGCGCGCTGCTGAACTACCGTCACAACGCGCCGGCGGCCATGGCCGGCTCCGGGACGGATGATGGTCTGTCCGGCATTGAATGGCTGGGTGGGGAGGAGCGCACCAACTATCCGCTGAGCCTGTCGGTTGAAGATTTTGGCCAGGCGCTCGCCCTCACCGCACAGGTGGCGGAGCCTGTCTCTGCGGACCGGGTCTGCGGCTACATGCAGCGGGCGCTCGAAGAGCTGACCGAGGCGCTGGAGCGGGCGCCGAACACGCCGGTGCGGGAGCTCGACATCCTGCCGGCCGCCGAGCGCGGCTATCTCCTGGAGGAGCTGAACCGGACGGCGGCGGACTATCCTTCGCAGTTGTGCATCCACGAGCTGTTCGAGGCGCAGGTGCGCCAGGCACCGGACAGGGTGGCGGTGGTGCATGAGGCTGAGGAGCTGGGCTATGGCGAGCTCAATCGGCGCGCCAACCGCCTGGCGCATCATCTGATCGGCCTTGGGGTGAAGCCGGACCAGCCGGTGGCGATCTGCCTGGAGCGCAGCCCGGCCATGGTGGTTGGGATTCTGGCGATCCTGAAGGCGGGCGGCGCCTATGTGCCGCTCGACCCGGCCTATCCCAGCGCGCGGCTCAACCAGGTGCTTGAGGATGCCGCACCCCGGCTGCTGCTTTGCGATGCGGCGGGGCGCCAGGCCCTCGGCGCGGATGCTCTTGGTCAGGTGAGCGTGGTCGACCTCGACACCGCCACGCCGGGCTGGGCCGGGCGGCCATCGTCGGATCCCGACCCGCGCGCGCTGGGGCTCACCGCGCGCCATCTTGCCTACATCATCTACACCTCAGGCTCCACCGGCACGCCCAAGGGCGTCATGGTCGAGCATCAAAGCACCGTGAACCTGCTGGGTTGGAACAGCGACGTGTTTGCGCAATCGGAGACCAGCCGCATGCTGTTCTCCACCTCGATCAGCTTCGATCTGTCTGTCTACGAGTGCTTCGGTGCGCTCTCGCAAGGCGGCACGCTCTATCTCGTTGAGAATGCCCTGGCACTGGCGCAGGCGCCTTTGGACGTCTCGCTGATCAATACAGTACCCTCTGCCATCACCGCTCTGCTCGACGAGGAAGCAGTCCCCGCCTCGGCAAGCGTCATCAATTTGGCGGGCGAACCGCTGAGCGCAGGTCTGATCGAAAGAATCTTCGAGAACACGCGCGTCCAAAAGATTTGCAATCTGTACGCTCCTTCGGAGACCACGACGTATTCGACCTGGGTTTGCATGCCCAGGGGAGACACGGTCGTTGAGACGATCGGCCGTCCGGTCGCGAACACGCGGGTGTATCTGCTGGCCGGTGATGGCGCGCCGGTGCCGTTCGGGGCGGTTGGCGAGCTCCATATCGGCGGGGCAGGGGTGGCGCGCGGCTACCTGAACCGTGCCGGGCTGACGGCGGAGCGGTTTTTGGCCGATCCGTTCAGTGATGAGGCAGGCGCGCGGATGTACCGGACCGGGGATCTTGCGCGCTACCTTGCGGACGGCAATCTGGAGTTCCTGGGCCGCAATGACGACCAGGTGAAGATCCGCGGCTTCCGCATCGAGCCGGGCGAGATCGCGGCGCGCCTTGTCGAGCACGAGCGGGTGCGCGATGCGGTGGTGGTGGCGCGTGAGGATCGAACGGGCCAGATGCGGCTCGTCGCCTATGTGGTGTACGCGCCGGAAGCGGGAGCCCAGGAGGAAGATCAAGGCGCGCTTGCCGGCGCCTTGCGCGCGCATCTTGGCGCGCGGCTGCCCGACTACATGGTGCCGGCGGCCTTCGTGCGGCTAGCGGCGCTGCCGCTGACGGCCAACGGCAAGCTCGACCGCAAGGAGCTGCCTGTTCCCGACGACGATGCCTATGCGCGGGCCGCCCATGCGGCGCCGCAAGGCGAGATCGAGACGGCGCTGGCCGGCATCTGGGCCGAGCTTCTGGGGCTGGAGCGGGTCGGCCGTCACGACCACTTCTTCGAGCTCGGCGGTCATTCGCTGCTGGCGGTGCAGCTGATGGAGCGGCTGCGGCGGCTGTCGCTTGGGGTGGAGGTGCGCACCCTGTTCGCCAGGCCGGTGCTCTGCGATCTGGCCGCAAGCCTTGGAAGCCATCGCGAGGTGGCGGTGCCGGCCAACCTGATCGACGAGCACAGCACGTCGATCAGCCCGCAGATGCTGCCGCTGATCGAGCTGACGCAGGAAGAGATCGACCGGGTCGTCGCCACGGTGCCGGGCGGGGTCGCCAACATCCAGGACATCTATGGCCTGTCGCCGCTGCAGGAAGGCATCCTGTTCCATCATCTGTTGGCCGGGCGGGGCGATCCGTATCTGCTGGTGTCGCAGATGGCCTTTGCCGATCGCGAGCTGTTGGAGCGCTATCTTGGTGCGGTCCAGCAGGTGGTGGACCGTCACGACATGCTGCGCACGGCCTTTGTCTGGGAGGGGCTCTCGAGCCCGGCCCAGGTGGTGTGGCGTCGTGCGCGGCTGGAGATCAGCGAGCTCGAGCTGGATGAAGATGACGGCCCCGCTCATGAGCAACTGAAGCGCCGGTTCGACCCGCGTCACTATCGCATCAGCCTTGGGCGGGCACCCTTGTTGCAGTTTGTGATCGCGCGCGAGCCGGGCACGGGGCGCTGGCTGCTGCTGGAGCTGCAGCACCATTTGATCGGGGATCACACGACGCTGGACGTGATGCATGCCGAGGTGCGGGCGGTGCTGGAGGAGCGCACGCATGAGCTTGGCGCGCCGCAGCCGTTCCGCAATCTGGTGGCGCAGGCGCGGCTGGGGGTCGATGCCAAGGCGCATGAAGAGTTCTTCCGGGCGATGCTGGCCGACATCGACGAGCCGGTCCTGCCGTTCGGGTTGAGCGAGGTCCATGGCGACGGCAGCGGGATTGGCGAGGCGCATCGGAGGCTGCCGCAGGCGCTCAACGATCGGCTGCGGGCCCAGGCGCGGCGGCTGGGGGTGAGCCTGGCCAGTCTGTGCCATCTGGCCTGGGGGCAGGTGGTGGCGCGCAGCAGCGGGCGCGAGCAGGTGGTGTTCGGCACGGTGCTGTTCGGGCGCATGCATGCCGGTGCCGGCGCCGACCGTGCGCTCGGGCTGTTCATCAACACCTTGCCTGTGCGGCTCGACCTCGACGGCACCGGGGTCGAGGCGAGCGTGCGGGCCACGCATGCGCGGCTTTCCGAGCTGCTCGCGCATGAGCATGCCTCGCTGGCGCTGGCGCAACGCTGCAGCGGCGTTGCAGCACCCGCGCCGCTGTTCGGCGCGCTGCTGAACTACCGTCACAACACGCCGGCGGCCATGGCCGGCTCCGGGACGGATGATGGTCTGTCCGGCATTGAATGGCTGGGTGGGGAGGAGCGCACCAACTATCCGCTGAGCCTGTCGGTTGAAGATTTTGGCCAGGCGCTCGCCCTCACCGCACAGGTGGCGGAGCCTGTCTCTGCGGACCGGGTCTGCGGCTACATGCAGCGGGCGCTCGAAGAGCTGACCGAGGCGCTGGAGCGGGCGCCGAACACGCCGGTGCGGGAGCTCGACATCCTGCCGGCCGCCGAGCGCGGCTATCTCCTGGAGGAGCTGAACCGGACGGCGGCGGACTATCCTTCGCAGCTGTGCATCCACGAGCTGTTCGAGGCGCAGGTGCGCCAGGCACCGGACAGGGTGGCGGTGGTGCATGAGGCTGAGGAGCTGGGCTATGGCGAGCTCAATCGGCGCGCCAACCGCCTGGCGCATCATCTGATCGGCCTTGGGGTGAAGCCCGGGGATTGCATTGCGACACTACCGGACCGCTCCGTCACCCTTGTGGTGGCGCAGTTGGCGATTCTGAAGACGGGCGCGGTTTATGTGCCGATCGATCGCGCTCTTCCATCTGCGCGACAAGAATGGCTGATGGCCGATTGTGCTGCACGCCTGGTGCTTAGCGAGAGTAACGATCTTGATCTCGTCGAGGTGACGATCCCTGCTGTGCCCATTGAGCCGTTAACGGCCGATGCAGAACTGAGTACCGATCCTGGGCTGACGTTGAGCGCCGAAGATGCCGCTTACGTGATGTACACGTCCGGCTCGACCAGCCTTCCCAAGGGAGTTGTTGTTCCTCATCGTGCTGTCAACCGGCTCGTGATCAATAATGGATATGTGAAAATCGATGCCGGAGATCGTGTGGCCTGGGCGGGCAATCCCGCCTTCGACGCCAGCACATTTGAAGTGTGGGCGGCGCTGCTTAACGGTGGCTGCGTTGTTGTAATGAATGCCACCACTGTCTTAGATGCATCAAGCTTTTCCAAGGCGCTTGAACGTCAGAAAGTGACGTCACTGTTTTTAACAACAGCGCTATTCAACCGGTATACGTCATCGATTGCCCCCACGTTAGCACAACTTAGATCCCTCCTGTGTGGAGGCGAGCGGAATGACCCCTCCTCCTTCCTAAGGTTGCTGAAAGAAGAAGGCCCTGTACGTCTCATTCACTGCTATGGTCCGACCGAGACGACGACCTTTGCGACTTCCTACACTGTGGGTCCGATGCAGGAGAAAGCTCTCAGTGTCCCGATCGGCCGTCCGGTCGCGAACACGCGGGTGTATCTGCTGGCCGGTGATGGCGCGCCGGTGCCGTTCGGGGCGGTTGGCGAGCTCCATATCGGCGGGGCAGGGGTGGCGCGCGGCTACCTGAACCGTGCCGGGCTGACGGCGGAGCGGTTTTTGGCCGATCCGTTCAGTGATGAGGCAGGCGCGCGGATGTACCGGACCGGGGATCTTGCGCGCTACCTTGCGGACGGCAATCTGGAGTTCCTGGGCCGCAATGACGACCAGGTGAAGATCCGCGGCTTCCGCATCGAGCCGGGCGAGATCGCGGCGCGCCTTGTCGAGCACGAGCGGGTGCGCGATGCGGTGGTGGTGGCGCGTGAGGATCGAACGGGCCAGATGCGGCTCGTCGCCTATGTGGTGTACGCGCCGGAAGCGGGAGCCCAGGAGGAAGATCAAGGCGCGCTTGCCGGCGCCTTGCGCGCGCATCTTGGCGCGCGGCTGCCCGACTACATGGTGCCGGCGGCCTTCGTGCGGCTAGCGGCGCTGCCGCTGACGGCCAACGGCAAGCTCGACCGCAAGGAGCTGCCTGTTCCCGACGACGATGCCTATGCGCGGGCCGCCCATGCGGCGCCGCAAGGCGAGATCGAGACGGCGCTGGCCGGCATCTGGGCCGAGCTTCTGGGGCTGGAGCGGGTCGGCCGTCACGACCACTTCTTCGAGCTCGGCGGTCATTCGCTGCTGGCGGTGCAGCTGATGGAGCGGCTGCGGCGGCTGTCGCTTGGGGTGGAGGTGCGCACCCTGTTCGCCAGGCCGGTGCTCTGCGATCTGGCCGCAAGCCTTGGAAGCCATCGCGAGGTGGCGGTGCCGGCCAACCTGATCGACGAGCACAGCACGTCGATCAGCCCGCAGATGCTGCCGCTGATCGAGCTGACGCAGGAAGAGATCGACCGGGTCGTCGCCACGGTGCCGGGCGGGGTCGCCAACATCCAGGACATCTATGGCCTGTCGCCGCTGCAGGAAGGCATCCTGTTCCATCATCTGTTGGCCGGGCGGGGCGATCCGTATCTGCTGGTGTCGCAGATGGCCTTTGCCGATCGCGAGCTGTTGGAGCGCTATCTTGGTGCGGTCCAGCAGGTGGTGGACCGTCACGACATGCTGCGCACGGCCTTTGTCTGGGAGGGGCTCTCGAGCCCGGCCCAGGTGGTGTGGCGTCGTGCGCGGCTGGAGATCAGCGAGCTCGAGCTGGATGAAGATGACGGCCCCGCTCATGAGCAACTGAAGCGCCGGTTCGACCCGCGTCACTATCGCATCAGCCTTGGGCGGGCACCCTTGTTGCAGTTTGTGATCGCGCGCGAGCCGGGCACGGGGCGCTGGCTGCTGCTGGAGCTGCAGCACCATTTGATCGGGGATCACACGACGCTGGACGTGATGCATGCCGAGGTGCGGGCGGTGCTGGAGGAGCGCACGCATGAGCTTGGCGCGCCGCAGCCGTTCCGCAATCTGGTGGCGCAGGCGCGGCTGGGGGTCGATGCCAAGGCGCATGAAGAGTTCTTCCGGGCGATGCTGGCCGACATCGACGAGCCGGTCCTGCCGTTCGGGTTGAGCGAGGTCCATGGCGACGGCAGCGGGATTGGCGAGGCGCATCGGAGGCTGCCGCAGGCGCTCAACGATCGGCTGCGGGCCCAGGCGCGGCGGCTGGGGGTGAGCCTGGCCAGTCTGTGCCATCTGGCCTGGGGGCAGGTGGTGGCGCGCAGCAGCGGGCGCGAGCAGGTGGTGTTCGGCACGGTGCTGTTCGGGCGCATGCATGCCGGTGCCGGCGCCGACCGTGCGCTCGGGCTGTTCATCAACACCTTGCCTGTGCGGCTCGACCTCGACGGCACCGGGGTCGAGGCGAGCGTGCGGGCCACGCATGCGCGGCTTTCCGAGCTGCTCGCGCATGAGCATGCCTCGCTGGCGCTGGCGCAACGCTGCAGCGGCGTCGCAGCACCCGCGCCGCTGTTCGGCGCGCTGCTGAACTACCGTCACAACGCGCCGGCGGCCATGGCCGGCTCCGGGACGGATGATGGTCTGTCCGGCATTGAATGGCTGGGTGGGGAGGAGCGCACCAACTATCCGCTGAGCCTGTCGGTTGAAGATTTTGGCCAGGCGCTCGCCCTCACCGCACAGGTGGCGGAGCCTGTCTCTGCGGACCGGGTCTGCGGCTACATGCAGCGGGCGCTCGAAGAGCTGACCGAGGCGCTGGAGCGGGCGCCGAACACGCCGGTGCGGGAGCTCGACATCCTGCCGGCCGCCGAGCGCGGCTATCTCCTGGAGGAGCTGAACCGGACGGCGGCGGACTATCCTTCGCAGTTGTGCATCCACGAGCTGTTCGAGGCGCAGGTGCGCCAGGCACCGGACAGGGTGGCGGTGGTGCATGAGGCTGAGGAGCTGGGCTATGGCGAGCTCAATCGGCGCGCCAACCGCCTGGCGCATCATCTGATCGGCCTTGGGGTGAAGCCGGACCAGCCGGTGGCGATCTGCCTGGAGCGCAGCCCGGCCATGGTGGTTGGGATTCTGGCGATCCTGAAGGCGGGCGGCGCCTATGTGCCGCTCGACCCGGCCTATCCCAGCGCGCGGCTCAACCAGGTGCTTGAGGATGCCGCACCCCGGCTGCTGCTTTGCGATGCGGCGGGGCGCCAGGCCCTCGGCGCGGATGCTCTTGGTCAGGTGAGCGTGGTCGACCTCGACACCGCCACGCCGGGCTGGGCCGGGCGGCCATCGTCGGATCCCGACCCGCGCGCGCTGGGGCTCACCGCGCGCCATCTTGCCTACATCATCTACACCTCAGGCTCCACCGGCACGCCCAAGGGCGTCATGGTCGAGCATCAAAGCACCGTGAACCTGCTGGGTTGGAACAGCGACGTGTTTGCGCAATCGGAGACCAGCCGCATGCTGTTCTCCACCTCGATCAGCTTCGATCTGTCTGTCTACGAGTGCTTCGGTGCGCTCTCGCAAGGCGGCACGCTCTATCTCGTTGAGAATGCCCTGGCACTGGCGCAGGCGCCTTTGGACGTCTCGCTGATCAATACAGTACCCTCTGCCATCACCGCTCTGCTCGACGAGGAAGCAGTCCCCGCCTCGGCAAGCGTCATCAATTTGGCGGGCGAACCGCTGAGCGCAGGTCTGATCGAAAGAATCTTCGAGAACACGCGCGTCCAAAAGATTTGCAATCTGTACGCTCCTTCGGAGACCACGACGTATTCGACCTGGGTTTGCATGCCCAGGGGAGACACGGTCGTTGAGACGATCGGCCGTCCGGTCGCGAACACGCGGGTGTATCTGCTGGCCGGTGATGGCGCGCCGGTGCCGTTCGGGGCGGTTGGCGAGCTCCATATCGGCGGGGCAGGGGTGGCGCGCGGCTACCTGAACCGTGCCGGGCTGACGGCGGAGCGGTTTTTGGCCGATCCGTTCAGTGATGAGGCAGGCGCGCGGATGTACCGGACCGGGGATCTTGCGCGCTACCTTGCGGACGGCAATCTGGAGTTCCTGGGCCGCAATGACGACCAGGTGAAGATCCGCGGCTTCCGCATCGAGCCGGGCGAGATCGCGGCGCGCCTTGTCGAGCACGAGCGGGTGCGCGATGCGGTGGTGGTGGCGCGTGAGGATCGAACGGGCCAGATGCGGCTCGTCGCCTATGTGGTGTACGCGCCGGAAGCGGGAGCCCAGGAGGAAGATCAAGGCGCGCTTGCCGGCGCCTTGCGCGCGCATCTTGGCGCGCGGCTGCCCGACTACATGGTGCCGGCGGCCTTCGTGCGGCTAGCGGCGCTGCCGCTGACGGCCAACGGCAAGCTCGACCGCAAGGAGCTGCCTGTTCCCGACGACGATGCCTATGCGCGGGCCGCCCATGCGGCGCCGCAAGGCGAGATCGAGACGGCGCTGGCCGGCATCTGGGCCGAGCTTCTGGGGCTGGAGCGGGTCGGCCGTCACGACCACTTCTTCGAGCTCGGCGGTCATTCGCTGCTGGCGGTGCAGCTGATGGAGCGGCTGCGGCGGCTGTCGCTTGGGGTGGAGGTGCGCACCCTGTTCGCCAGGCCGGTGCTCTGCGATCTGGCCGCAAGCCTTGGAAGCCATCGCGAGGTGGCGGTGCCGGCCAACCTGATCGACGAGCACAGCACGTCGATCAGCCCGCAGATGCTGCCGCTGATCGAGCTGACGCAGGAAGAGATCGACCGGGTCGTCGCCACGGTGCCGGGCGGGGTCGCCAACATCCAGGACATCTATGGCCTGTCGCCGCTGCAGGAAGGCATCCTGTTCCATCATCTGTTGGCCGGGCGGGGCGATCCGTATCTGCTGGTGTCGCAGATGGCCTTTGCCGATCGCGAGCTGTTGGAGCGCTATCTTGGTGCGGTCCAGCAGGTGGTGGACCGTCACGACATGCTGCGCACGGCCTTTGTCTGGGAGGGGCTCTCGAGCCCGGCCCAGGTGGTGTGGCGTCGTGCGCGGCTGGAGATCAGCGAGCTCGAGCTGGATGAAGATGACGGCCCCGCTCATGAGCAACTGAAGCGCCGGTTCGACCCGCGTCACTATCGCATCAGCCTTGGGCGGGCACCCTTGTTGCAGTTTGTGATCGCGCGCGAGCCGGGCACGGGGCGCTGGCTGCTGCTGGAGCTGCAGCACCATTTGATCGGGGATCACACGACGCTGGACGTGATGCATGCCGAGGTGCGGGCGGTGCTGGAGGAGCGCACGCATGAGCTTGGCGCGCCGCAGCCGTTCCGCAATCTGGTGGCGCAGGCGCGGCTGGGGGTCGATGCCAAGGCGCATGAAGAGTTCTTCCGGGCGATGCTGGCCGACATCGACGAGCCGGTCCTGCCGTTCGGGTTGAGCGAGGTCCATGGCGACGGCAGCGGGATTGGCGAGGCGCATCGGAGGCTGCCGCAGGCGCTCAACGATCGGCTGCGGGCCCAGGCGCGGCGGCTGGGGGTGAGCCTGGCCAGTCTGTGCCATCTGGCCTGGGGGCAGGTGGTGGCGCGCAGCAGCGGGCGCGAGCAGGTGGTGTTCGGCACGGTGCTGTTCGGGCGCATGCATGCCGGTGCCGGCGCCGACCGTGCGCTCGGGCTGTTCATCAACACCTTGCCTGTGCGGCTCGACCTCGACGGCACCGGGGTCGAGGCGAGCGTGCGGGCCACGCATGCGCGGCTTTCCGAGCTGCTCGCGCATGAGCATGCCTCGCTGGCGCTGGCGCAACGCTGCAGCGGCGTTGCAGCACCCGCGCCGCTGTTCGGCGCGCTGCTGAACTACCGTCACAACACGCCGGCGGCCATGGCCGGCTCCGGGACGGATGATGGTCTGTCCGGCATTGAATGGCTGGGTGGGGAGGAGCGCACCAACTATCCGCTGAGCCTGTCGGTTGAAGATTTTGGCCAGGCGCTCGCCCTCACCGCACAGGTGGCGGAGCCTGTCTCTGCGGACCGGGTCTGCGGCTACATGCAGCGGGCGCTCGAAGAGCTGACCGAGGCGCTGGAGCGGGCGCCGAACACGCCGGTGCGGGAGCTCGACATCCTGCCGGCCGCCGAGCGCGGCTATCTCCTGGAGGAGCTGAACCGGACGGCGGCGGACTATCCTTCGCAGTTGTGCATCCACGAGCTGTTCGAGGCGCAGGTGCGCCAGGCACCGGACAGGGTGGCGGTGGTGCATGAGGCTGAGGAGCTGGGCTATGGCGAGCTCAATCGGCGCGCCAACCGCCTGGCGCATCATCTGATCGGCCTTGGGGTGAAGCCGGACCAGCCGGTGGCGATCTGCCTGGAGCGCAGCCCGGCCATGGTGGTTGGGATTCTGGCGATCCTGAAGGCGGGCGGCGCCTATGTGCCGCTCGACCCGGCCTATCCCAGCGCGCGGCTCAACCAGGTGCTTGAGGATGCCGCACCCCGGCTGCTGCTTTGCGATGCGGCGGGGCGCCAGGCCCTCGGCGCGGATGCTCTTGGTCAGGTGAGCGTGGTCGACCTCGACACCGCCACGCCGGGCTGGGCCGGGCGGCCATCGTCGGATCCCGACCCGCGCGCGCTGGGGCTCACCGCGCGCCATCTTGCCTACATCATCTACACCTCAGGCTCCACCGGCACGCCCAAGGGCGTCATGGTCGAGCATCAAAGCACCGTGAACCTGCTGGGTTGGAACAGCGACGTGTTTGCGCAATCGGAGACCAGCCGCATGCTGTTCTCCACCTCGATCAGCTTCGATCTGTCTGTCTACGAGTGCTTCGGTGCGCTCTCGCAAGGCGGCACGCTCTATCTCGTTGAGAATGCCCTGGCACTGGCGCAGGCGCCTTTGGACGTCTCGCTGATCAATACAGTACCCTCTGCCATCACCGCTCTGCTCGACGAGGAAGCAGTCCCCGCCTCGGCAAGCGTCATCAATTTGGCGGGCGAACCGCTGAGCGCAGGTCTGATCGAAAGAATCTTCGAGAACACGCGCGTCCAAAAGATTTGCAATCTGTACGCTCCTTCGGAGACCACGACGTATTCGACCTGGGTTTGCATGCCCAGGGGAGACACGGTCGTTGAGACGATCGGCCGTCCGGTCGCGAACACGCGGGTGTATCTGCTGGCCGGTGATGGCGCGCCGGTGCCGTTCGGGGCGGTTGGCGAGCTCCATATCGGCGGGGCAGGGGTGGCGCGCGGCTACCTGAACCGTGCCGGGCTGACGGCGGAGCGGTTTTTGGCCGATCCGTTCAGTGATGAGGCAGGCGCGCGGATGTACCGGACCGGGGATCTTGCGCGCTACCTTGCGGACGGCAATCTGGAGTTCCTGGGCCGCAATGACGACCAGGTGAAGATCCGCGGCTTCCGCATCGAGCCGGGCGAGATCGCGGCGCGCCTTGTCGAGCACGAGCGGGTGCGCGATGCGGTGGTGGTGGCGCGTGAGGATCGAACGGGCCAGATGCGGCTCGTCGCCTATGTGGTGTACGCGCCGGAAGCGGGAGCCCAGCACGAAGCGGGAGCCCAGGAGGAAGATCAAGGCGCGCTTGCCGGCGCCTTGCGCGCGCATCTTGGCGCGCGGCTGCCCGACTACATGGTGCCGGCGGCCTTCGTGCGGCTAGCGGCGCTGCCGCTGACGGCCAACGGCAAGCTCGACCGCAAGGAGCTGCCTGTTCCCGACGACGATGCCTATGCGCGGGCCGCCCATGCGGCGCCGCAAGGCGAGATCGAGACGGCGCTGGCCGGCATCTGGGCCGAGCTTCTGGGGCTGGAGCGGGTCGGCCGTCACGACCACTTCTTCGAGCTCGGCGGTCATTCGCTGCTGGCGGTGCAGCTGATGGAGCGGCTGCGGCGGCTGTCGCTTGGGGTGGAGGTGCGCACCCTGTTCGCCAGGCCGGTGCTCTGCGATCTGGCCGCAAGCCTTGGAAGCCATCGCGAGGTGGCGGTGCCGGCCAACCTGATCGACGAGCACAGCACGTCGATCAGCCCGCAGATGCTGCCGCTGATCGAGCTGACGCAGGAAGAGATCGACCGGGTCGTCGCCACGGTGCCGGGCGGGGTCGCCAACATCCAGGACATCTATGGCCTGTCGCCGCTGCAGGAAGGCATCCTGTTCCATCATCTGTTGGCCGGGCGGGGCGATCCGTATCTGCTGGTGTCGCAAATGGCCTTTGCCGATCGCGAGCTGTTGGAGCGCTATCTTGGTGCGGTCCAGCAGGTGGTGGACCGTCACGACATGCTGCGCACGGCCTTTGTCTGGGAGGGGCTCTCGAGCCCGGCCCAGGTGGTGTGGCGTCGTGCGCGGCTGGAGATCAGCGAGCTCGAGCTGGATGAAGATGACGGCCCCGCTCATGAGCAACTGAAGCGCCGGTTCGACCCGCGTCACTATCGCATCAGCCTTGGGCGGGCACCCTTGTTGCAGTTTGTGATCGCGCGCGAGCCGGGCACGGGGCGCTGGCTGCTGCTGGAGCTGCAGCACCATTTGATCGGGGATCACACGACGCTGGACGTGATGCATGCCGAGGTGCGGGCGGTGCTGGAGGAGCGCACGCATGAGCTTGGCGCGCCGCAGCCGTTCCGCAATCTGGTGGCGCAGGCGCGGCTGGGGGTCGATGCCAAGGCGCATGAAGAGTTCTTCCGGGCGATGCTGGCCGACATCGACGAGCCGGTCCTGCCGTTCGGGTTGAGCGAGGTCCATGGCGACGGCAGCGGGATTGGCGAGGCGCATCGGAGGCTGCCGCAGGCGCTCAACGATCGGCTGCGGGCCCAGGCGCGGCGGCTGGGGGTGAGCCTGGCCAGTCTGTGCCATCTGGCCTGGGGGCAGGTGGTGGCGCGCAGCAGCGGGCGCGAGCAGGTGGTGTTCGGCACGGTGCTGTTCGGGCGCATGCATGCCGGTGCCGGCGCCGACCGTGCGCTCGGGCTGTTCATCAACACCTTGCCTGTGCGGCTCGACCTCGACGGCACCGGGGTCGAGGCGAGCGTGCGGGCCACGCATGCGCGGCTTTCCGAGCTGCTCGCGCATGAGCATGCCTCGCTGGCGCTGGCGCAACGCTGCAGCGGCGTCGCAGCACCCGCGCCGCTGTTCGGCGCGCTGCTGAACTACCGTCACAACGCGCCGGCGGCCATGGCCGGCTCCGGGACGGATGATGGTCTGTCCGGCATTGAATGGCTGGGTGGGGAGGAGCGCACCAACTATCCGCTGAGCCTGTCGGTTGAAGATTTTGGCCAGGCGCTCGCCCTCACCGCACAGGTGGCGGAGCCTGTCTCTGCGGACCGGGTCTGCGGCTACATGCAGCGGGCGCTCGAAGAGCTGACCGAGGCGCTGGAGCGGGCGCCGAACACGCCGGTGCGGGAGCTCGACATCCTGCCGGCCGCCGAGCGCGGCTATCTCCTGGAGGAGCTGAACCGGACGGCGGCGGACTATCCTTCGCAGCTGTGCATCCACGAGCTGTTCGAGGCGCAGGTGCGCCAGGCACCGGACAGGGTGGCGGTGGTGCATGAGGCTGAGGAGCTGGGCTATGGCGAGCTCAATCGGCGCGCCAACCGCCTGGCGCATCATCTGATCGGCCTTGGGGTGAAGCCGGACCAGCCGGTGGCGATCTGCCTGGAGCGCAGCCCGGCCATGGTGGTTGGGATTCTGGCGATCCTGAAGGCGGGCGGCGCCTATGTGCCGCTCGACCCGGCCTATCCCAGCGCGCGGCTCAACCAGGTGCTTGAGGATGCCGCACCCCGGCTGCTGCTTTGCGATGCGGCGGGGCGCCAGGCCCTCGGCGCGGATGCTCTTGGTCAGGTGAGCGTGGTCGACCTCGACACCGCCACGCCGGGCTGGGCCGGGCGGCCATCGTCGGATCCCGACCCGCGCGCGCTGGGGCTCACCGCGCGCCATCTTGCCTACATCATCTACACCTCAGGCTCCACCGGCACGCCCAAGGGCGTCATGGTCGAGCATCAAAGCACCGTGAACCTGCTGGGTTGGAACAGCGACGTGTTTGCGCAATCGGAGACCAGCCGCATGCTGTTCTCCACCTCGATCAGCTTCGATCTGTCTGTCTACGAGTGCTTCGGTGCGCTCTCGCAAGGCGGCACGCTCTATCTCGTTGAGAATGCCCTGGCACTGGCGCAGGCGCCTTTGGACGTCTCGCTGATCAATACAGTACCCTCTGCCATCACCGCTCTGCTCGACGAGGAAGCAGTCCCCGCCTCGGCAAGCGTCATCAATTTGGCGGGCGAACCGCTGAGCGCAGGTCTGATCGAAAGAATCTTCGAGAACACGCGCGTCCAAAAGATTTGCAATCTGTACGCTCCTTCGGAGACCACGACGTATTCGACCTGGGTTTGCATGCCCAGGGGAGACACGGTCGTTGAGACGATCGGCCGTCCGGTCGCGAACACGCGGGTGTATCTGCTGGCCGGTGATGGCGCGCCGGTGCCGTTCGGGGCGGTTGGCGAGCTCCATATCGGCGGGGCAGGGGTGGCGCGCGGCTACCTGAACCGTGCCGGGCTGACGGCGGAGCGGTTTTTGGCCGATCCGTTCAGTGATGAGGCAGGCGCGCGGATGTACCGGACCGGGGATCTTGCGCGCTACCTTGCGGACGGCAATCTGGAGTTCCTGGGCCGCAATGACGACCAGGTGAAGATCCGCGGCTTCCGCATCGAGCCGGGCGAGATCGCGGCGCGCCTTGTCGAGCACGAGCGGGTGCGCGATGCGGTGGTGGTGGCGCGTGAGGATCGAACGGGCCAGATGCGGCTCGTCGCCTATGTGGTGTACGCGCCGGAAGCGGGAGCCCAGCACGAAGCGGGAGCCCAGGAGGAAGATCAAGGCGCGCTTGCCGGCGCCTTGCGCGCGCATCTTGGCGCGCGGCTGCCCGACTACATGGTGCCGGCGGCCTTCGTGCGGCTAGCGGCGCTGCCGCTGACGGCCAACGGCAAGCTCGACCGCAAGGAGCTGCCTGTTCCCGACGACGATGCCTATGCGCGGGCCGCCCATGCGGCGCCGCAAGGCGAGATCGAGACGGCGCTGGCCGGCATCTGGGCCGAGCTTCTGGGGCTGGAGCGGGTCGGCCGTCACGACCACTTCTTCGAGCTCGGCGGTCATTCGCTGCTGGCGGTGCAGCTGATGGAGCGGCTGCGGCGGCTGTCGCTTGGGGTGGAGGTGCGCACCCTGTTCGCCAGGCCGGTGCTCTGCGATCTGGCCGCAAGCCTTGGAAGCCATCGCGAGGTGGCGGTGCCGGCCAACCTGATCGACGAGCACAGCACGTCGATCAGCCCGCAGATGCTGCCGCTGATCGAGCTGACGCAGGAAGAGATCGACCGGGTCGTCGCCACGGTGCCGGGCGGGGTCGCCAACATCCAGGACATCTATGGCCTGTCGCCGCTGCAGGAAGGCATCCTGTTCCATCATCTGTTGGCCGGGCGGGGCGATCCGTATCTGCTGGTGTCGCAGATGGCCTTTGCCGATCGCGAGCTGTTGGAGCGCTATCTTGGTGCGGTCCAGCAGGTGGTGGACCGTCACGACATGCTGCGCACGGCCTTTGTCTGGGAGGGGCTCTCGAGCCCGGCCCAGGTGGTGTGGCGTCGTGCGCGGCTGGAGATCAGCGAGCTCGAGCTGGATGAAGATGACGGCCCCGCTCATGAGCAACTGAAGCGCCGGTTCGACCCGCGTCACTATCGCATCAGCCTTGGGCGGGCACCCTTGTTGCAGTTTGTGATCGCGCGCGAGCCGGGCACGGGGCGCTGGCTGCTGCTGGAGCTGCAGCACCATTTGATCGGGGATCACACGACGCTGGACGTGATGCATGCCGAGGTGCGGGCGGTGCTGGAGGAGCGCACGCATGAGCTTGGCGCGCCGCAGCCGTTCCGCAATCTGGTGGCGCAGGCGCGGCTGGGGGTCGATGCCAAGGCGCATGAAGAGTTCTTCCGGGCGATGCTGGCCGACATCGACGAGCCGGTCCTGCCGTTCGGGTTGAGCGAGGTCCATGGCGACGGCAGCGGGATTGGCGAGGCGCATCGGAGGCTGCCGCAGGCGCTCAACGATCGGCTGCGGGCCCAGGCGCGGCGGCTGGGGGTGAGCCTGGCCAGTCTGTGCCATCTGGCCTGGGGGCAGGTGGTGGCGCGCAGCAGCGGGCGCGAGCAGGTGGTGTTCGGCACGGTGCTGTTCGGGCGCATGCATGCCGGTGCCGGCGCCGACCGTGCGCTCGGGCTGTTCATCAACACCTTGCCTGTGCGGCTCGACCTCGACGGCACCGGGGTCGAGGCGAGCGTGCGGGCCACGCATGCGCGGCTTTCCGAGCTGCTCGCGCATGAGCATGCCTCGCTGGCGCTGGCGCAACGCTGCAGCGGCGTCGCAGCACCCGCGCCGCTGTTCGGCGCGCTGCTGAACTACCGTCACAACGCGCCGGCGGCCATGGCCGGCTCCGGGACGGATGATGGTCTGTCCGGCATTGAATGGCTGGGTGGGGAGGAGCGCACCAACTATCCGCTGAGCCTGTCGGTTGAAGATTTTGGCCAGGCGCTCGCCCTCACCGCACAGGTGGCGGAGCCTGTCTCTGCGGACCGGGTCTGCGGCTACATGCAGCGGGCGCTCGAAGAGCTGACCGAGGCGCTGGAGCGGGCGCCGAACACGCCGGTGCGGGAGCTCGACATCCTGCCGGCCGCCGAGCGCGGCTATCTCCTGGAGGAGCTGAACCGGACGGCGGCGGACTATCCTTCGCAGTTGTGCATCCACGAGCTGTTCGAGGCGCAGGTGCGCCAGGCACCGGACAGGGTGGCGGTGGTGCATGAGGCTGAGGAGCTGGGCTATGGCGAGCTCAATCGGCGCGCCAACCGCCTGGCGCATCATCTGATCGGCCTTGGGGTGAAGCCGGACCAGCCGGTGGCGATCTGCCTGGAGCGCAGCCCGGCCATGGTGGTTGGGATTCTGGCGATCCTGAAGGCGGGCGGCGCCTATGTGCCGCTCGACCCGGCCTATCCCAGCGCGCGGCTCAACCAGGTGCTTGAGGATGCCGCACCCCGGCTGCTGCTTTGCGATGCGGCGGGGCGCCAGGCCCTCGGCGCGGATGCTCTTGGTCAGGTGAGCGTGGTCGACCTCGACACCGCCACGCCGGGCTGGGCCGGGCGGCCATCGTCGGATCCCGACCCGCGCGCGCTGGGACTCACCGCGCGCCATCTTGCCTACATCATCTACACCTCAGGCTCCACCGGCACGCCCAAGGGCGTCATGGTCGAGCATCAAAGCACCGTGAACCTGCTGGGTTGGAACAGCGACGTGTTTGCGCAATCGGAGACCAGCCGCATGCTGTTCTCCACCTCGATCAGCTTCGATCTGTCTGTCTACGAGTGCTTCGGTGCGCTCTCGCAAGGCGGCACGCTCTATCTCGTTGAGAATGCCCTGGCACTGGCGCAGGCGCCTTTGGACGTCTCGCTGATCAATACAGTACCCTCTGCCATCACCGCTCTGCTCGACGAGGAAGCAGTCCCCGCCTCGGCAAGCGTCATCAATTTGGCGGGCGAACCGCTGAGCGCAGGTCTGATCGAAAGAATCTTCGAGAACACGCGCGTCCAAAAGATTTGCAATCTGTACGCTCCTTCGGAGACCACGACGTATTCGACCTGGGTTTGCATGCCCAGGGGAGACACGGTCGTTGAGACGATCGGCCGTCCGGTCGCGAACACGCGGGTGTATCTGCTGGCCGGTGATGGCGCGCCGGTGCCGTTCGGGGCGGTTGGCGAGCTCCATATCGGCGGGGCAGGGGTGGCGCGCGGCTACCTGAACCGTGCCGGGCTGACGGCGGAGCGGTTTTTGGCCGATCCGTTCAGTGATGAGGCAGGCGCGCGGATGTACCGGACCGGGGATCTTGCGCGCTACCTTGCGGACGGCAATCTGGAGTTCCTGGGCCGCAATGACGACCAGGTGAAGATCCGCGGCTTCCGCATCGAGCCGGGCGAGATCGCGGCGCGCCTTGTCGAGCACGAGCGGGTGCGCGATGCGGTGGTGGTGGCGCGTGAGGATCGAACGGGCCAGATGCGGCTCGTCGCCTATGTGGTGTACGCGCCGGAAGCGGGAGCCCAGCACGAAGCGGGAGCCCAGGAGGAAGATCAAGGCGCGCTTGCCGGCGCCTTGCGCGCGCATCTTGGCGCGCGGCTGCCCGACTACATGGTGCCGGCGGCCTTCGTGCGGCTAGCGGCGCTGCCGCTGACGGCCAACGGCAAGCTCGACCGCAAGGAGCTGCCTGTTCCCGACGACGATGCCTATGCGCGGGCCGCCCATGCGGCGCCGCAAGGCGAGATCGAGACGGCGCTGGCCGGCATCTGGGCCGAGCTTCTGGGGCTGGAGCGGGTCGGCCGTCACGACCACTTCTTCGAGCTCGGCGGTCATTCGCTGCTGGCGGTGCAGCTGTTGAGCCGGCTGTCGCGGGCTGTTGGCGTGGACGTGCCGCTGACGACGCTGTTCGCCAGGCCGGTGCTTGCCGATCTGGCGGCAAGCATTGTCGAGGTGTTGAGCCGCTCTGGCCCGCACGAGCTGCCGGCGATCATGGCGGTGTCGCGCGAGCAGCCGCTCGTGCTGTCGTTCGCACAGCAGCGGCTGTGGTTCTTGGCGCAGCTGGATGAGGCCAGCACCAACTACCACATACCGCTGGCCTTGCGGCTTACGGGTCGGCTCGAGCGGGCCGCATGGCAACTGAGCCTTGACCGTCTGTTTGCGCGTCATGAGGCGTTGCGCAATGTCTTTGTCGCGCCGCAAGGCAAGCCCCGGGTCGAGGTCCTGCCGCCGGATGCGGGTCTGCCGCTGGTCGAGCACGATCTATCCGGCCGGCCGGATGCCGAGACCGCACTTTTGGATCTGTGCCGTGAAGAGGCGGACACGCCGTTTGATCTGTCGCGCGGGCCGCTGATCCGCGCTCGTCTGATCCGGCTGTCGGATGAGGAGCACGTCTTTCTGCTGACGCAGCATCACATCGTCTCGGACGGCTGGTCGATGGGCGTCCTGGTGCGTGAACTGAGCAGCCTTTACCGGGCGTTCGTGGCTGGGCAGGACGATCCTTTGCCGCCGCTTGCGATCCAGTATGGAGACTATGCCGCCTGGCAACGGCAGTGGCTGTCGGGGGAGCGGCTGCACAGCCAGGCGCAGTACTGGCGCGACACCCTGTCGGGCGCTCCGGCCTGTCTTGGCTTGCCGACGGACCGTCCGCGGCCGGCGCAGCAGTCGTTTGCCGGGGCCGGTGTGCCGGTCGTCATCGATGCGGCTCTGACGCGGGGGCTGAAGCGGCTGGCCCGGCAGCATGGCACGACGGTGTTCATGGCGGTGCTGGCGGCCTGGGCGGCGGTGCTCTCGCGTCTGTCGGGGCAGGACGACGTTGTGATCGGTGTGCCGAGCGCCAATCGCGGCCGGCGCGAGGTGGAGGAGCTGATCGGCTTCTTCGTCAACACGCTCGCGCTTCGCCTGGACCTGTCGGGCGCGCCGAGCGTGGCCGAGCTTTTGGAGCGCACGCGGCGCACGGCGCTGGCCGCGCAGGAGCATCAGGACCTGCCGTTCGAGCAGGTGGTTGAGATCGTCAAGCCGCCGCGCGCGCTCGATCACACGCCGTTGTTCCAGGCGATGCTGGCCTGGCAGAACGAGGCCGTCGAGACGCTCGATCTGCCAGGGCTGAGCGTGGAGGCAACCGGCAATGGCTTCGCTCAGGTCAGGTTCGACCTGGAGCTGAGCCTTGGCGAGTGCGGCGAGGAGATTGCCGGATCGCTGCACTATGCCACGGCGCTGTTCGATCAAGCGACGATCGGGCGGCAGCGCGGTTATCTTTTGGCCTTGCTGCGGGCGATGGTTGCCGATGCCGGGCAGCCGGTCGGCCGCATCGAGCTTTTGTCGGCCGCCGAGCGCGGCTATCTCCTGGAGGAGCTGAACCGGACGGCGGCGGACTATCCTTCGCAGCTGTGCATCCACGAGCTGTTCGAGGCGCAGGTGCGCCAGGCACCGGACAGGGTGGCGGTGGTGCATGAGGCTGAGGAGCTGGGCTATGGCGAGCTCAATCGGCGCGCCAACCGCCTGGCGCATCATCTGATCGGCCTTGGGGTGAAGCCGGACCAGCCGGTGGCGATCTGCCTGGAGCGCAGCCCGGCCATGGTGGTTGGGATTCTGGCGATCCTGAAGGCGGGCGGCGCCTATGTGCCGCTCGACCCGGCCTATCCCAGCGCGCGGCTCAACCAGGTGCTTGAGGATGCCGCACCCCGGCTGCTGCTTTGCGATGCGGCGGGGCGCCAGGCCCTCGGCGCGGATGCTCTTGGTCAGGTGAGCGTGGTCGACCTCGACACCGCCACGCCGGGCTGGGCCGGGCGGCCATCGTCGGATCCCGACCCGCGCGCGCTGGGACTCACCGCGCGCCATCTTGCCTACATCATCTACACCTCAGGCTCCACCGGCACGCCCAAGGGCGTCATGGTCGAGCATCAAAGCCTGGTCAACCTTACAGCATGGCATGTGCAAACGTTCTGTCCGCAACCAGAAACCTGCTGCACACTCACGGCCGGATTAGCATCCGATGCCAGCGCTTGGGAGCTATGGTCTGCCTTATACAATCGTAGCACCTTGCTGCTCCCACCCAGAGCGGCAGCGGGAGATTCCTCGCGTCTGTTGCAATGGTGGCGTGATCAATCGTTGGAGACTGCCTTCTTAGTTACGCCGCTGGCTACAACCGCGCTGGAAGACAAGCTGGTAAATCTCACGTTGGAGTACTTGCTGATCGGCGGTGATCGTCTCCAGCGCGTGCCTTCCCTGCTACCGTCGCCTCTCAAGCTAATAAACAACTATGGCCCTACTGAAGTTACCGTCGTGGCGACCTCGGGACGGATCTTCAGTGACAACGTTGTGCCACATATCGGCCGTCCGATTGCGAACACGCGGGTGTATCTGCTGGACGGTGATGGCGCGCCGGTGCCGTTCGGGGCGGTTGGCGAGCTCCATATCGGCGGGGCAGGGGTGGCGCGCGGCTACCTGAACCGTGCCGGGCTGACGGCGGAGCGGTTTTTGGCCGATCCGTTCAGTGATGAGGCAGGCGCGCGGATGTACCGGACCGGGGATCTTGCGCGCTACCTTGCGGACGGCAATCTGGAGTTCCTGGGCCGCAATGACGACCAGGTGAAGATCCGCGGCTTCCGCATCGAGCCGGGCGAGATCGCGGCGCGCCTTGTCGAGCACGAGCGGGTGCGCGATGCGGTGGTGGTGGCGCGTGAGGATCGAACGGGCCAGATGCGGCTCGTCGCCTATGTGGTGTACGCGCCGGAAGCGGGAGCCCAGGAGGAAGATCAAGGCGCGCTTGCCGGCGCCTTGCGCGCGCATCTTGGCGCGCGGCTGCCCGACTACATGGTGCCGGCGGCCTTCGTGCGGCTAGCGGCGCTGCCGCTGACGGCCAACGGCAAGCTCGACCGCAAGGAGCTGCCTGTTCCCGACGACGATGCCTATGCGCGGGCCGCCCATGCGGCGCCGCAAGGCGAGATCGAGACGGCGCTGGCCGGCATCTGGGCCGAGCTTCTGGGGCTGGAGCGGGTCGGCCGTCACGACCACTTCTTCGAGCTCGGCGGTCATTCGCTGCTGGCGGTGCAGCTGATGGAGCGGCTGCGGCGGCTGTCGCTTGGGGTGGAGGTGCGCACCCTGTTCGCCAGGCCGGTGCTCTGCGATCTGGCCGCAAGCCTTGGAAGCCATCGCGAGGTGGCGGTGCCGGCCAACCTGATCGACGAGCACAGCACGTCGATCAGCCCGCAGATGCTGCCGCTGATCGAGCTGACGCAGGAAGAGATCGACCGGGTCGTCGCCACGGTGCCGGGCGGGGTCGCCAACATCCAGGACATCTATGGCCTGTCGCCGCTGCAGGAAGGCATCCTGTTCCATCATCTGTTGGCCGGGCGGGGCGATCCGTATCTGCTGGTGTCGCAGATGGCCTTTGCCGATCGCGAGCTGTTGGAGCGCTATCTTGGTGCGGTCCAGCAGGTGGTGGACCGTCACGACATGCTGCGCACGGCCTTTGTCTGGGAGGGGCTCTCGAGCCCGGCCCAGGTGGTGTGGCGTCGTGCGCGGCTGGAGATCAGCGAGCTCGAGCTGGATGAAGATGACGGCCCCGCTCATGAGCAACTGAAGCGCCGGTTCGACCCGCGTCACTATCGCATCAGCCTTGGGCGGGCACCCTTGTTGCAGTTTGTGATCGCGCGCGAGCCGGGCACGGGGCGCTGGCTGCTGCTGGAGCTGCAGCACCATTTGATCGGGGATCACACGACGCTGGACGTGATGCATGCCGAGGTGCGGGCGGTGCTGGAGGAGCGCACGCATGAGCTTGGCGCGCCGCAGCCGTTCCGCAATCTGGTGGCGCAGGCGCGGCTGGGGGTCGATGCCAAGGCGCATGAAGAGTTCTTCCGGGCGATGCTGGCCGACATCGACGAGCCGGTCCTGCCGTTCGGGTTGAGCGAGGTCCATGGCGACGGCAGCGGGATTGGCGAGGCGCATCGGAGGCTGCCGCAGGCGCTCAACGATCGGCTGCGGGCCCAGGCGCGGCGGCTGGGGGTGAGCCTGGCCAGTCTGTGCCATCTGGCCTGGGGGCAGGTGGTGGCGCGCAGCAGCGGGCACGAGCAGGTGGTGTTCGGCACGGTGCTGTTCGGGCGCATGCATGCCGGTGCCGGCGCCGACCGTGCGCTCGGGCTGTTCATCAACACCTTGCCTGTGCGGCTCGACCTCGACGGCACCGGGGTCGAGGCGAGCGTGCGGGCCACGCATGCGCGGCTTTCCGAGCTGCTCGCGCATGAGCATGCCTCGCTGGCGCTGGCGCAACGCTGCAGCGGCGTCGCAGCACCCGCGCCGCTGTTCGGCGCGCTGCTGAACTACCGTCACAACGCGCCGGCGGCCATGGCCGGCTCCGGGACGGATGATGGTCTGTCCGGCATTGAATGGCTGGGTGGGGAGGAGCGCACCAACTATCCGCTGAGCCTGTCGGTTGAAGATTTTGGCCAGGCGCTCGCCCTCACCGCACAGGTGGCGGAGCCTGTCTCTGCGGACCGGGTCTGCGGCTACATGCAGCGGGCGCTCGAAGAGCTGACCGAGGCGCTGGAGCGGGCGCCGAACACGCCGGTGCGGGAGCTCGACATCCTGCCGGCCGCCGAGCGCGGCTATCTCCTGGAGGAGCTGAACCGGACGGCGGCGGACTATCCTTCGCAGCTGTGCATCCACGAGCTGTTCGAGGCGCAGGTGCGCCAGGCACCGGACAGGGTGGCGGTGGTGCATGAGGCTGAGGAGCTGGGCTATGGCGAGCTCAATCGGCGCGCCAACCGCCTGGCGCATCATCTGATCGGCCTTGGGGTGAAGCCGGACCAGCCGGTGGCGATCTGCCTGGAGCGCAGCCCGGCCATGGTGGTTGGGATTCTGGCGATCCTGAAGGCGGGCGGCGCCTATGTGCCGCTCGACCCGGCCTATCCCAGCGCGCGGCTCAACCAGGTGCTTGAGGATGCCGCACCCCGGCTGCTGCTTTGCGATGCGGCGGGGCGCCAGGCCCTCGGCGCGGATGCTCTTGGTCAGGTGAGCGTGGTCGACCTCGACACCGCCACGCCGGGCTGGGCCGGGCGGCCATCGTCGGATCCCGACCCGCGCGCGCTGGGGCTCACCGCGCGCCATCTTGCCTACATCATCTACACCTCAGGCTCCACCGGCACGCCCAAGGGCGTCATGGTCGAGCATCAAAGCACCGTGAACCTGCTGGGTTGGAACAGCGACGTGTTTGCGCAATCGGAGACCAGCCGCATGCTGTTCTCCACCTCGATCAGCTTCGATCTGTCTGTCTACGAGTGCTTCGGTGCGCTCTCGCAAGGCGGCACGCTCTATCTCGTTGAGAATGCCCTGGCACTGGCGCAGGCGCCTTTGGACGTCTCGCTGATCAATACAGTACCCTCTGCCATCACCGCTCTGCTCGACGAGGAAGCAGTCCCCGCCTCGGCAAGCGTCATCAATTTGGCGGGCGAACCGCTGAGCGCAGGTCTGATCGAAAGAGTCTTCGAGAACACGCGCGTCCAAAAGATTTGCAATCTGTACGCTCCTTCGGAGACCACGACGTATTCGACCTGGGTTTGCATGCCCAGGGGAGACACGGTCGTTGAGACGATCGGCCGTCCGGTCGCGAACACGCGGGTGTATCTGCTGGCCGGTGATGGCGCGCCGGTGCCGTTCGGGGCGGTTGGCGAGCTCCATATCGGCGGGGCAGGGGTGGCGCGCGGCTACCTGAACCGTGCCGGGCTGACGGCGGAGCGGTTTTTGGCCGATCCGTTCAGTGATGAGGCAGGCGCGCGGATGTACCGGACCGGGGATCTTGCGCGCTACCTTGCGGACGGCAATCTGGAGTTCCTGGGCCGCAATGACGACCAGGTGAAGATCCGCGGCTTCCGCATCGAGCCGGGCGAGATCGCGGCGCGCCTTGTCGAGCACGAGCGGGTGCGCGATGCGGTGGTGGTGGCGCGTGAGGATCGAACGGGCCAGATGCGGCTCGTCGCCTATGTGGTGTACGCGCCGGAAGCGGGAGCCCAGCACGAAGCGGGAGCCCAGGAGGAAGATCAAGGCGCGCTTGCCGGCGCCTTGCGCGCGCATCTTGGCGCGCGGCTGCCCGACTACATGGTGCCGGCGGCCTTCGTGCGGCTAGCGGCGCTGCCGCTGACGGCCAACGGCAAGCTCGACCGCAAGGAGCTGCCTGTTCCCGACGACGATGCCTATGCGCGGGCCGCCCATGCGGCGCCGCAAGGCGAGATCGAGACGGCGCTGGCCGGCATCTGGGCCGAGCTTCTGGGGCTGGAGCGGGTCGGCCGTCACGACCACTTCTTCGAGCTCGGCGGTCATTCGCTGCTGGCGGTGCAGCTGATGGAGCGGCTGCGGCGGCTGTCGCTTGGGGTGGAGGTGCGCACCGCTGTTCGCCAGGCCGGTGCTCTGCGATCTGGCCGCAAGCCTTGGAAGCCATCGCGAGGTGGCGGTGCCGGCCAACCTGATCGACGAGCACAGCACGTCGATCAGCCCGCAGATGCTGCCGCTGATCGAGCTGACGCAGGAAGAGATCGACCGGGTCGTCGCCACGGTGCCGGGCGGGGTCGCCAACATCCAGGACATCTATGGCCTGTCGCCGCTGCAGGAAGGCATCCTGTTCCATCATCTGTTGGCCGGGCGGGGCGATCCGTATCTGCTGGTGTCGCAAATGGCCTTTGCCGATCGCGAGCTGTTGGAGCGCTATCTTGGTGCGGTCCAGCAGGTGGTGGACCGTCACGACATGCTGCGCACGGCCTTTGTCTGGGAGGGGCTCTCGAGCCCGGCCCAGGTGGTGTGGCGTCGTGCGCGGCTGGAGATCAGCGAGCTCGAGCTGGATGAAGATGACGGCCCCGCTCATGAGCAACTGAAGCGCCGGTTCGACCCGCGTCACTATCGCATCAGCCTTGGGCGGGCACCCTTGTTGCAGTTTGTGATCGCGCGCGAGCCGGGCACGGGGCGCTGGCTGCTGCTGGAGCTGCAGCACCATTTGATCGGGGATCACACGACGCTGGACGTGATGCATGCCGAGGTGCGGGCGGTGCTGGAGGAGCGCACGCATGAGCTTGGCGCGCCGCAGCCGTTCCGCAATCTGGTGGCGCAGGCGCGGCTGGGGGTCGATGCCAAGGCGCATGAAGAGTTCTTCCGGGCGATGCTGGCCGACATCGACGAGCCGGTCCTGCCGTTCGGGTTGAGCGAGGTCCATGGCGACGGCAGCGGGATTGGCGAGGCGCATCGGAGGCTGCCGCAGGCGCTCAACGATCGGCTGCGGGCCCAGGCGCGGCGGCTGGGGGTGAGCCTGGCCAGTCTGTGCCATCTGGCCTGGGGGCAGGTGGTGGCGCGCAGCAGCGGGCGCGAGCAGGTGGTGTTCGGCACGGTGCTGTTCGGGCGCATGCATGCCGGTGCCGGCGCCGACCGTGCGCTCGGGCTGTTCATCAACACCTTGCCTGTGCGGCTCGACCTCGACGGCACCGGGGTCGAGGCGAGCGTGCGGGCCACGCATGCGCGGCTTTCCGAGCTGCTCGCGCATGAGCATGCCTCGCTGGCGCTGGCGCAACGCTGCAGCGGCGTCGCAGCACCCGCGCCGCTGTTCGGCGCGCTGCTGAACTACCGTCACAACGCGCCGGCGGCCATGGCCGGCTCCGGGACGGATGATGGTCTGTCCGGCATTGAATGGCTGGGTGGGGAGGAGCGCACCAACTATCCGCTGAGCCTGTCGGTTGAAGATTTTGGCCAGGCGCTCGCCCTCACCGCACAGGTGGCGGAGCCTGTCTCTGCGGACCGGGTCTGCGGCTACATGCAGCGGGCGCTCGAAGAGCTGACCGAGGCGCTGGAGCGGGCGCCGAACACGCCGGTGCGGGAGCTCGACATCCTGCCGGCCGCCGAGCGCGGCTATCTCCTGGAGGAGCTGAACCGGACGGCGGCGGACTATCCTTCGCAGCTGTGCATCCACGAGCTGTTCGAGGCGCAGGTGCGCCAGGCACCGGACAGGGTGGCGGTGGTGCATGAGGCTGAGGAGCTGGGCTATGGCGAGCTCAATCGGCGCGCCAACCGCCTGGCGCATCATCTGATCGGCCTTGGGGTGAAGCCGGACCAGCCGGTGGCGATCTGCCTGGAGCGCAGCCCGGCCATGGTGGTTGGGATTCTGGCGATCCTGAAGGCGGGCGGCGCCTATGTGCCGCTCGACCCGGCCTATCCCAGCGCGCGGCTCAACCAGGTGCTTGAGGATGCCGCACCCCGGCTGCTGCTTTGCGATGCGGCGGGGCGCCAGGCCCTCGGCGCGGATGCTCTTGGTCAGGTGAGCGTGGTCGACCTCGACACCGCCACGCCGGGCTGGGCCGGGCGGCCATCGTCGGATCCCGACCCGCGCGCGCTGGGACTCACCGCGCGCCATCTTGCCTACATCATCTACACCTCAGGCTCCACCGGTACGCCCAAGGGCGTCATGGTCGAGCATCAAAGCCTGGTCAACCTTACAGCATGGCATGTGCAAACGTTCTGTCCGCAACCAGAAACCTGCTGCACACTCACGGCCGGATTAGCATCCGATGCCAGCGCTTGGGAGCTATGGTCTGCCTTATACAATCGTAGCACCTTGCTGCTCCCACCCAGAGCGGCAGCGGGAGATTCCTCGCGTCTGTTGCAATGGTGGCGTGATCAATCGTTGGAGACTGCCTTCTTAGTTACGCCGCTGGCTACAACCGCGCTGGAAGACAAGCTGGTAAATCTCACGTTGGAGTACTTGCTGATCGGCGGTGATCGTCTCCAGCGCGTGCCTTCCCTGCTACCGTCGCCTCTCAAGCTAATAAACAACTATGGCCCTACTGAAGTTACCGTCGTGGCGACCTCGGGACGGATCTTCAGTGACAACGTTGTGCCACATATCGGCCGTCCGATTGCGAACACGCGGGTGTATCTGCTGGACGGTGATGGCGCGCCGGTGCCGTTCGGGGCGGTTGGCGAGCTCCATATCGGCGGGGCAGGGGTGGCGCGCGGCTACCTGAACCGTGCCGGGCTGACGGCGGAGCGGTTTTTGGCCGATCCGTTCAGTGATGAGGCAGGCGCGCGGATGTACCGGACCGGGGATCTTGCGCGCTACCTTGCGGACGGCAATCTGGAGTTCCTGGGCCGCAATGACGACCAGGTGAAGATCCGCGGCTTCCGCATCGAGCCGGGCGAGATCGCGGCGCGCCTTGTCGAGCACGAGCGGGTGCGCGATGCGGTGGTGGTGGCGCGTGAGGATCGAACGGGCCAGATGCGGCTCGTCGCCTATGTGGTGTACGCGCCGGAAGCGGGAGCCCAGCACGAAGCGGGAGCCCAGGAGGAAGATCAAGGCGCGCTTGCCGGCGCCTTGCGCGCGCATCTTGGCGCGCGGCTGCCCGACTACATGGTGCCGGCGGCCTTCGTGCGGCTAGCGGCGCTGCCGCTGACGGCCAACGGCAAGCTCGACCGCAAGGAGCTGCCTGTTCCCGACGACGATGCCTATGCGCGGGCCGCCCATGCGGCGCCGCAAGGCGAGATCGAGACGGCGCTGGCCGGCATCTGGGCCGAGCTTCTGGGGCTGGAGCGGGTCGGCCGTCACGACCACTTCTTCGAGCTCGGCGGTCATTCGCTGCTGGCGGTGCAGCTGATGGAGCGGCTGCGGCGGCTGTCGCTTGGGGTGGAGGTGCGCACCCTGTTCGCCAGGCCGGTGCTCTGCGATCTGGCCGCAAGCCTTGGAAGCCATCGCGAGGTGGCGGTGCCGGCCAACCTGATCGACGAGCACAGCACGTCGATCAGCCCGCAGATGCTGCCGCTGATCGAGCTGACGCAGGAAGAGATCGACCGGGTCGTCGCCACGGTGCCGGGCGGGGTCGCCAACATCCAGGACATCTATGGCCTGTCGCCGCTGCAGGAAGGCATCCTGTTCCATCATCTGTTGGCCGGGCGGGGCGATCCGTATCTGCTGGTGTCGCAGATGGCCTTTGCCGATCGCGAGCTGTTGGAGCGCTATCTTGGTGCGGTCCAGCAGGTGGTGGACCGTCACGACATGCTGCGCACGGCCTTTGTCTGGGAGGGGCTCTCGAGCCCGGCCCAGGTGGTGTGGCGTCGTGCGCGGCTGGAGATCAGCGAGCTCGAGCTGGATGAAGATGACGGCCCCGCTCATGAGCAACTGAAGCGCCGGTTCGACCCGCGTCACTATCGCATCAGCCTTGGGCGGGCACCCTTGTTGCAGTTTGTGATCGCGCGCGAGCCGGGCACGGGGCGCTGGCTGCTGCTGGAGCTGCAGCACCATTTGATCGGGGATCACACGACGCTGGACGTGATGCATGCCGAGGTGCGGGCGGTGCTGGAGGAGCGCACGCATGAGCTTGGCGCGCCGCAGCCGTTCCGCAATCTGGTGGCGCAGGCGCGGCTGGGGGTCGATGCCAAGGCGCATGAAGAGTTCTTCCGGGCGATGCTGGCCGACATCGACGAGCCGGTCCTGCCGTTCGGGTTGAGCGAGGTCCATGGCGACGGCAGCGGGATTGGCGAGGCGCATCGGAGGCTGCCGCAGGCGCTCAACGATCGGCTGCGGGCCCAGGCGCGGCGGCTGGGGGTGAGCCTGGCCAGTCTGTGCCATCTGGCCTGGGGGCAGGTGGTGGCGCGCAGCAGCGGGCGCGAGCAGGTGGTGTTCGGCACGGTGCTGTTCGGGCGCATGCATGCCGGTGCCGGCGCCGACCGTGCGCTCGGGCTGTTCATCAACACCTTGCCTGTGCGGCTCGACCTCGACGGCACCGGGGTCGAGGCGAGCGTGCGGGCCACGCATGCGCGGCTTTCCGAGCTGCTCGCGCATGAGCATGCCTCGCTGGCGCTGGCGCAACGCTGCAGCGGCGTCGCAGCACCCGCGCCGCTGTTCGGCGCGCTGCTGAACTACCGTCACAACGCGCCGGCGGCCATGGCCGGCTCCGGGACGGATGATGGTCTGTCCGGCATTGAATGGCTGGGTGGGGAGGAGCGCACCAACTATCCGCTGAGCCTGTCGGTTGAAGATTTTGGCCAGGCGCTCGCCCTCACCGCACAGGTGGCGGAGCCTGTCTCTGCGGACCGGGTCTGCGGCTACATGCAGCGGGCGCTCGAAGAGCTGACCGAGGCGCTGGAGCGGGCGCCGAACACGCCGGTGCGGGAGCTCGACATCCTGCCGGCCGCCGAGCGCGGCTATCTCCTGGAGGAGCTGAACCGGACGGCGGCGGACTATCCTTCGCAGCTGTGCATCCACGAGCTGTTCGAGGCGCAGGTGCGCCAGGCACCGGACAGGGTGGCGGTGGTGCATGAGGCTGAGGAGCTGGGCTATGGCGAGCTCAATCGGCGCGCCAACCGCCTGGCGCATCATCTGATCGGCCTTGGGGTGAAGCCGGACCAGCCGGTGGCGATCTGCCTGGAGCGCAGCCCGGCCATGGTGGTTGGGATTCTGGCGATCCTGAAGGCGGGCGGCGCCTATGTGCCGCTCGACCCGGCCTATCCCAGCGCGCGGCTCAACCAGGTGCTTGAGGATGCCGCACCCCGGCTGCTGCTTTGCGATGCGGCGGGGCGCCAGGCCCTCGGCGCGGATGCTCTTGGTCAGGTGAGCGTGGTCGACCTCGACACCGCCACGCCGGGCTGGGCCGGGCGGCCATCGTCGGATCCCGACCCGCGCGCGCTGGGACTCACCGCGCGCCATCTTGCCTACATCATCTACACCTCAGGCTCCACCGGCACGCCCAAGGGCGTCATGGTCGAGCATCGGGCTCTTATCAATCGCCTGATGTGGATGCAGAAAGCCTACGCTCTCAAGACCACTGATGTTGTCTTGCAAAAAACGTCCTTTGGCTTCGATGTCTCGGCTTGGGAGTTCTTCTGGACATTGCTTGAAGGGGCGGCCCTGGTACTGGCGCCTGCGGGTGCGCACAACGATCCCGATGCACTTGTAAGCCTGATAACCAGCCAAGGCATCACCACGGTTCACTTTGTGCCATCCATGCTGATCAGCTTCATGGATACGAAGGGTGTCGAACGCTGCATATCGCTACAGAGTCTCCTATGCAGTGGCGAGGCGCTTCCTGCATCGCTTGTACACAAGGTTCAGCGCCTGTTGCCTAGGATCGGCGTGCACAACTTATACGGTCCCACCGAGGCTGCTATCGACGTTACAGCCTGGAATTGCCCGGCTGGATTTGAGGGGTCTATTGTCCCGATCGGCCGTCCGATCGCGAACACGCGGGTGTATCTGCTGGCCGGTGATGGCGCGCCGGTGCCGTTCGGGGCGGTTGGCGAGCTCCATATCGGCGGGGCAGGGGTGGCGCGCGGCTACCTGAACCGTGCCGGGCTGACGGCGGAGCGGTTTTTGGCCGATCCGTTCAGTGATGAGGCAGGCGCGCGGATGTACCGGACCGGGGATCTTGCGCGCTACCTTGCGGACGGCAATCTGGAGTTCCTGGGCCGCAATGACGACCAGGTGAAGATCCGCGGCTTCCGCATCGAGCCGGGCGAGATCGCGGCGCGCCTTGTCGAGCACGAGCGGGTGCGCGATGCGGTGGTGGTGGCGCGTGAGGATCGAACGGGCCAGATGCGGCTCGTCGCCTATGTGGTGTACGCGCCGGAAGCGGGAGCCCAGCACGAAGCGGGAGCCCAGGAGGAAGATCAAGGCGCGCTTGCCGGCGCCTTGCGCGCGCATCTTGGCGCGCGGCTGCCCGACTACATGGTGCCGGCGGCCTTCGTGCGGCTAGCGGCGCTGCCGCTGACGGCCAACGGCAAGCTCGACCGCAAGGAGCTGCCTGTTCCCGACGACGATGCCTATGCGCGGGCCGCCCATGCGGCGCCGCAAGGCGAGATCGAGACGGCGCTGGCCGGCATCTGGGCCGAGCTTCTGGGGCTGGAGCGGGTCGGCCGTCACGACCACTTCTTCGAGCTCGGCGGTCATTCGCTGCTGGCGGTGCAGCTGTTGAGCCGGCTGTCGCGGGCTGTTGGCGTGGACGTGCCGCTGACGACGCTGTTCGCCAGGCCGGTGCTTGCCGATCTGGCGGCAAGCATTGTCGAGGTGTTGAGCCGCTCTGGCCCGCACGAGCTGCCGGCGATCATGGCGGTGTCGCGCGAGCAGCCGCTCGTGCTGTCGTTCGCACAGCAGCGGCTGTGGTTCTTGGCGCAGCTGGATGAGGCCAGCACCAACTACCACATACCGCTGGCCTTGCGGCTTACGGGTCGGCTCGAGCGGGCCGCATGGCAACTGAGCCTTGACCGTCTGTTTGCGCGTCATGAGGCGTTGCGCAATGTCTTTGTCGCGCCGCAAGGCAAGCCCCGGGTCGAGGTCCTGCCGCCGGATGCGGGTCTGCCGCTGGTCGAGCACGATCTATCCGGCCGGCCGGATGCCGAGACCGCACTTTTGGATCTGTGCCGTGAAGAGGCGGACACGCCGTTTGATCTGTCGCGCGGGCCGCTGATCCGCGCTCGTCTGATCCGGCTGTCGGATGAGGAGCACGTCTTTCTGCTGACGCAGCATCACATCGTCTCGGACGGCTGGTCGATGGGCGTCCTGGTGCGTGAACTGAGCAGCCTTTACCGGGCGTTCGTGGCTGGGCAGGACGATCCTTTGCCGCCGCTTGCGATCCAGTATGGAGACTATGCCGCCTGGCAACGGCAGTGGCTGTCGGGGGAGCGGCTGCACAGCCAGGCGCAGTACTGGCGCGACACCCTGTCGGGCGCTCCGGCCTGTCTTGGCTTGCCGACGGACCGTCCGCGGCCGGCGCAGCAGTCGTTTGCCGGGGCCGGTGTGCCGGTCGTCATCGATGCGGCTCTGACGCGGGGGCTGAAGCGGCTGGCCCGGCAGCATGGCACGACGGTGTTCATGGCGGTGCTGGCGGCCTGGGCGGCGGTGCTCTCGCGTCTGTCGGGGCAGGACGACGTTGTGATCGGTGTGCCGAGCGCCAATCGCGGCCGGCGCGAGGTGGAGGAGCTGATCGGCTTCTTCGTCAACACGCTCGCGCTTCGCCTGGACCTGTCGGGCGCGCCGAGCGTGGCCGAGCTTTTGGAGCGCACGCGGCGCACGGCGCTGGCCGCGCAGGAGCATCAGGACCTGCCGTTCGAGCAGGTGGTTGAGATCGTCAAGCCGCCGCGCGCGCTCGATCACACGCCGTTGTTCCAGGCGATGCTGGCCTGGCAGAACGAGGCCGTCGAGACGCTCGATCTGCCAGGGCTGAGCGTGGAGGCAACCGGCAATGGCTTCGCTCAGGTCAGGTTCGACCTGGAGCTGAGCCTTGGCGAGTGCGGCGAGGAGATTGCCGGATCGCTGCACTATGCCACGGCGCTGTTCGATCAAGCGACGATCGGGCGGCAGCGCGGTTATCTTTTGGCCTTGCTGCGGGCGATGGTTGCCGATGCCGGGCAGCCGGTCGGCCGCATCGAGCTTTTGTCGGCCGCCGAGCGCGGCTATCTCCTGGAGGAGCTGAACCGGACGGCGGCGGACTATCCTTCGCAGCTGTGCATCCACGAGCTGTTCGAGGCGCAGGTGCGCCAGGCACCGGACAGGGTGGCGGTGGTGCATGAGGCTGAGGAGCTGGGCTATGGCGAGCTCAATCGGCGCGCCAACCGCCTGGCGCATCATCTGATCGGCCTTGGGGTGAAGCCGGACCAGCCGGTGGCGATCTGCCTGGAGCGCAGCCCGGCCATGGTGGTTGGGATTCTGGCGATCCTGAAGGCGGGCGGCGCCTATGTGCCGCTCGACCCGGCCTATCCCAGCGCGCGGCTCAACCAGGTGCTTGAGGATGCCGCACCCCGGCTGCTGCTTTGCGATGCGGCGGGGCGCCAGGCCCTCGGCGCGGATGCTCTTGGTCAGGTGAGCGTGGTCGACCTCGACACCGCCACGCCGGGCTGGGCCGGGCGGCCATCGTCGGATCCCGACCCGCGCGCGCTGGGACTCACCGCGCGCCATCTTGCCTACATCATCTACACCTCAGGCTCCACCGGCACGCCCAAGGGCGTCATGGTCGAGCATCAAAGCACCGTGAACCTGCTGGGTTGGAACAGCGACGTGTTTGCGCAATCGGAGACCAGCCGCATGCTGTTCTCCACCTCGATCAGCTTCGATCTGTCTGTCTATGAGTGCTTCGGTGCGCTCTCGCAAGGCGGCACGCTCTATCTCGTTGAGAATGCCCTGGCACTGGCGCAGACGCCTTTGGACGTCTCGCTGATCAATACAGTGCCTTCGGCGATCGCCTCCCTAGTCAACCAGAAAGCTGTGCCGGCTTCGACAAGCGTCATTAATTCGTGCGGTGACCGATTGAACGCGGATTTGATCAATAAAGTCTTCAAGACTAGTGGCGTCCAGAAGGTCTGCAATCTGTACGCTCCTTCGGAGACCACGACGTATTCGACCTGGGTTTGCATGCCCAGGGGAGGCACAGTCGTTGAGACGATCGGCCGTCCGATCGCGAACACGCGGGTGTATCTGCTGGCCGGTGATGGCGCGCCGGTGCCGTTCGGGGCGGTTGGCGAGCTCCATATCGGCGGGGCAGGGGTGGCGCGCGGCTACCTGAACCGTGCCGGGCTGACGGCGGAGCGGTTTTTGGCCGATCCGTTCAGTGATGAGGCAGGCGCGCGGATGTACCGGACCGGGGATCTTGCGCGCTACCTTGCGGACGGCAATCTGGAGTTCCTGGGCCGCAATGACGACCAGGTGAAGATCCGCGGCTTCCGCATCGAGCCGGGCGAGATCGCGGCGCGCCTTGTCGAGCACGAGCGGGTGCGCGATGCGGTGGTGGTGGCGCGTGAGGATCGAACGGGCCAGATGCGGCTCGTCGCCTATGTGGTGTACGCGCCGGAAGCGGGAGCCCAGCACGAAGCGGGAGCCCAGGAGGAAGATCAAGGCGCGCTTGCCGGCGCCTTGCGCGCGCATCTTGGGCGCGCGGCTGCCCGACTACATGGTGCCGGCGGCCTTCGTGCGGCTAGCGGCGCTGCCGCTGACGGCCAACGGCAAGCTCGACCGCAAGGAGCTGCCTGTTCCCGACGACGATGCCTATGCGCGGGCCGCCCATGCGGCGCCGCAAGGCGAGATCGAGACGGCGCTGGCCGGCATCTGGGCCGAGCTTCTGGGGCTGGAGCGGGTCGGCCGTCACGACCACTTCTTCGAGCTCGGCGGTCATTCGCTGCTGGCGGTGCAGCTGTTGAGCCGGCTGTCGCGGGCTGTTGGCGTGGACGTGCCGCTGACGACGCTGTTCGCCAGGCCGGTGCTTGCCGATCTGGCGGCAAGCATTGTCGAGGTGTTGAGCCGCTCTGGCCCGCACGAGCTGCCGGCGATCATGGCGGTGTCGCGCGAGCAGCCGCTCGTGCTGTCGTTCGCACAGCAGCGGCTGTGGTTCTTGGCGCAGCTGGATGAGGCCAGCACCAACTACCACATACCGCTGGCCTTGCGGCTTACGGGTCGGCTCGAGCGGGCCGCATGGCAACTGAGCCTTGACCGTCTGTTTGCGCGTCATGAGGCGTTGCGCAATGTCTTTGTCGCGCCGCAAGGCAAGCCCCGGGTCGAGGTCCTGCCGCCGGATGCGGGTCTGCCGCTGGTCGAGCACGATCTATCCGGCCGGCCGGATGCCGAGACCGCACTTTTGGATCTGTGCCGTGAAGAGGCGGACACGCCGTTTGATCTGTCGCGCGGGCCGCTGATCCGCGCTCGTCTGATCCGGCTGTCGGATGAGGAGCACGTCTTTCTGCTGACGCAGCATCACATCGTCTCGGACGGCTGGTCGATGGGCGTCCTGGTGCGTGAACTGAGCAGCCTTTACCGGGCGTTCGTGGCTGGGCAGGACGATCCTTTGCCGCCGCTTGCGATCCAGTATGGAGACTATGCCGCCTGGCAACGGCAGTGGCTGTCGGGGGAGCGGCTGCACAGCCAGGCGCAGTACTGGCGCGACACCCTGTCGGGCGCTCCGGCCTGTCTTGGCTTGCCGACGGACCGTCCGCGGCCGGCGCAGCAGTCGTTTGCCGGGGCCGGTGTGCCGGTCGTCATCGATGCGGCTCTGACGCGGGGGCTGAAGCGGCTGGCCCGGCAGCATGGCACGACGGTGTTCATGGCGGTGCTGGCGGCCTGGGCGGCGGTGCTCTCGCGTCTGTCGGGGCAGGACGACGTTGTGATCGGTGTGCCGAGCGCCAATCGCGGCCGGCGCGAGGTGGAGGAGCTGATCGGCTTCTTCGTCAACACGCTCGCGCTTCGCCTGGACCTGTCGGGCGCGCCGAGCGTGGCCGAGCTTTTGGAGCGCACGCGGCGCACGGCGCTGGCCGCGCAGGAGCATCAGGACCTGCCGTTCGAGCAGGTGGTTGAGATCGTCAAGCCGCCGCGCGCGCTCGATCACACGCCGTTGTTCCAGGCGATGCTGGCCTGGCAGAACGAGGCCGTCGAGACGCTCGATCTGCCAGGGCTGAGCGTGGAGGCAACCGGCAATGGCTTCGCTCAGGTCAGGTTCGACCTGGAGCTGAGCCTTGGCGAGTGCGGCGAGGAGATTGCCGGATCGCTGCACTATGCCACGGCGCTGTTCGATCAAGCGACGATCGGGCGGCAGCGCGGTTATCTTTTGGCCTTGCTGCGGGCGATGGTTGCCGATGCCGGGCAGCCGGTCGGCCGCATCGAGCTTTTGTCGGCCGCCGAGCGCGGCTATCTCCTGGAGGAGCTGAACCGGACGGCGGCGGACTATCCTTCGCAGCTGTGCATCCACGAGCTGTTCGAGGCGCAGGTGCGCCAGGCACCGGACAGGGTGGCGGTGGTGCATGAGGCTGAGGAGCTGGGCTATGGCGAGCTCAATCGGCGCGCCAACCGCCTGGCGCATCATCTGATCGGCCTTGGGGTGAAGCCGGACCAGCCGGTGGCGATCTGCCTGGAGCGCAGCCCGGCCATGGTGGTTGGGATTCTGGCGATCCTGAAGGCGGGCGGCGCCTATGTGCCGCTCGACCCGGCCTATCCCAGCGCGCGGCTCAACCAGGTGCTTGAGGATGCCGCACCCCGGCTGCTGCTTTGCGATGCGGCGGGGCGCCAGGCCCTCGGCGCGGATGCTCTTGGTCAGGTGAGCGTGGTCGACCTCGACACCGCCACGCCGGGCTGGGCCGGGCGGCCATCGTCGGATCCCGACCCGCGCGCGCTGGGACTCACCGCGCGCCATCTTGCCTACATCATCTACACCTCAGGCTCCACCGGTACGCCCAAGGGCGTCATGGTCGAGCATGCGCAGATTGCCCGTTTGTTCGAGGCGACCCAGGATTGGTATGGCTTCACCGAACACGACGTATGGTGCCTGTTCCATTCCTTCTCGTTCGACTTCTCAGTGTGGGAGCTGTGGGGTGCGCTGCGCTACGGCGGGCGTTTGATACTCGTGCCGGTCGATACCGCTCGCTGTGCTCCTGACTTCCATGATCTAATCTGCAAGTCGGGCGTGACGGTTCTGAACCAGACCCCCTCGGCGTTCAGAACGTTCATCGATGCGGACTGCCAGAGCAGTGTTCGCAACCGTCTTCGATATGTGATTTTTGGCGGGGAGGCCCTGGAGCCGCCGATTCTGAGGGCTTGGTATGCAAAGTATCCAGATTCCACCCCGCAACTGATCAACATGTACGGCATCACGGAAATTACCGTGCATGCAACCTATCGACCTCTTGGCGAGCCCGACACTTCCGTGTCGGGAAGTCCGATTGGTGCGCGCATCCCCGATCTTCGGGTGTATCTGCTGGCCGGTGATGGCGCGCCGGTGCCGTTCGGGGCGGTTGGCGAGCTCCATATCGGCGGGGCAGGGGTGGCGCGCGGCTACCTGAACCGTGCCGGGCTGACGGCGGAGCGGTTTTTGGCCGATCCGTTCAGTGATGAGGCAGGCGCGCGGATGTACCGGACCGGGGATCTTGCGCGCTACCTTGCGGACGGCAATCTGGAGTTCCTGGGCCGCAATGACGACCAGGTGAAGATCCGCGGCTTCCGCATCGAGCCGGGCGAGATCGCGGCGCGCCTTGTCGAGCACGAGCGGGTGCGCGATGCGGTGGTGGTGGCGCGTGAGGATCGAACGGGCCAGATGCGGCTCGTCGCCTATGTGGTGTACGCGCCGGAAGCGGGAGCCCAGCACGAAGCGGGAGCCCAGGAGGAAGATCAAGGCGCGCTTGCCGGCGCCTTGCGCGCGCATCTTGGCGCGCGGCTGCCCGACTACATGGTGCCGGCGGCCTTCGTGCGGCTAGCGGCGCTGCCGCTGACGGCCAACGGCAAGCTCGACCGCAAGGAGCTGCCTGTTCCCGACGACGATGCCTATGCGCGGGCCGCCCATGCGGCGCCGCAAGGCGAGATCGAGACGGCGCTGGCCGGCATCTGGGCCGAGCTTCTGGGGCTGGAGCGGGTCGGCCGTCACGACCACTTCTTCGAGCTCGGCGGTCATTCGCTGCTGGCGGTGCAGCTGATGGAGCGGCTGCGGCGGCTGTCGCTTGGGGTGGAGGTGCGCACCCTGTTCGCCAGGCCGGTGCTCTGCGATCTGGCCGCAAGCCTTGGAAGCCATCGCGAGGTGGCGGTGCCGGCCAACCTGATCGACGAGCACAGCACGTCGATCAGCCCGCAGATGCTGCCGCTGATCGAGCTGACGCAGGAAGAGATCGACCGGGTCGTCGCCACGGTGCCGGGCGGGGTCGCCAACATCCAGGACATCTATGGCCTGTCGCCGCTGCAGGAAGGCATCCTGTTCCATCATCTGTTGGCCGGGCGGGGCGATCCGTATCTGCTGGTGTCGCAAATGGCCTTTGCCGATCGCGAGCTGTTGGAGCGCTATCTTGGTGCGGTCCAGCAGGTGGTGGACCGTCACGACATGCTGCGCACGGCCTTTGTCTGGGAGGGGCTCTCGAGCCCGGCCCAGGTGGTGTGGCGTCGTGCGCGGCTGGAGATCAGCGAGCTCGAGCTGGATGAAGATGACGGCCCCGCTCATGAGCAACTGAAGCGCCGGTTCGACCCGCGTCACTATCGCATCAGCCTTGGGCGGGCACCCTTGTTGCAGTTTGTGATCGCGCGCGAGCCGGGCACGGGGCGCTGGCTGCTGCTGGAGCTGCAGCACCATTTGATCGGGGATCACACGACGCTGGACGTGATGCATGCCGAGGTGCGGGCGGTGCTGGAGGAGCGCACGCATGAGCTTGGCGCGCCGCAGCCGTTCCGCAATCTGGTGGCGCAGGCGCGGCTGGGGGTCGATGCCAAGGCGCATGAAGAGTTCTTCCGGGCGATGCTGGCCGACATCGACGAGCCGGTCCTGCCGTTCGGGTTGAGCGAGGTCCATGGCGACGGCAGCGGGATTGGCGAGGCGCATCGGAGGCTGCCGCAGGCGCTCAACGATCGGCTGCGGGCCCAGGCGCGGCGGCTGGGGGTGAGCCTGGCCAGTCTGTGCCATCTGGCCTGGGGGCAGGTGGTGGCGCGCAGCAGCGGGCGCGAGCAGGTGGTGTTCGGCACGGTGCTGTTCGGGCGCATGCATGCCGGTGCCGGCGCCGACCGTGCGCTCGGGCTGTTCATCAACACCTTGCCTGTGCGGCTCGACCTCGACGGCACCGGGGTCGAGGCGAGCGTGCGGGCCACGCATGCGCGGCTTTCCGAGCTGCTCGCGCATGAGCATGCCTCGCTGGCGCTGGCGCAACGCTGCAGCGGCGTCGCAGCACCCGCGCCGCTGTTCGGCGCGCTGCTGAACTACCGTCACAACGCGCCGGCGGCCATGGCCGGCTCCGGGACGGATGATGGTCTGTCCGGCATTGAATGGCTGGGTGGGGAGGAGCGCACCAACTATCCGCTGAGCCTGTCGGTTGAAGATTTTGGCCAGGCGCTCGCCCTCACCGCACAGGTGGCGGAGCCTGTCTCTGCGGACCGGGTCTGCGGCTACATGCAGCGGGCGCTCGAAGAGCTGACCGAGGCGCTGGAGCGGGCGCCGAACACGCCGGTGCGGGAGCTCGACATCCTGCCGGCCGCCGAGCGCGGCTATCTCCTGGAGGAGCTGAACCGGACGGCGGCGGACTATCCTTCGCAGCTGTGCATCCACGAGCTGTTCGAGGCGCAGGTGCGCCAGGCACCGGACAGGGTGGCGGTGGTGCATGAGGCTGAGGAGCTGGGCTATGGCGAGCTCAATCGGCGCGCCAACCGCCTGGCGCATCATCTGATCGGCCTTGGGGTGAAGCCGGACCAGCCGGTGGCGATCTGCCTGGAGCGCAGCCCGGCCATGGTGGTTGGGATTCTGGCGATCCTGAAGGCGGGCGGCGCCTATGTGCCGCTCGACCCGGCCTATCCCAGCGCGCGGCTCAACCAGGTGCTTGAGGATGCCGCACCCCGGCTGCTGCTTTGCGATGCGGCGGGGCGCCAGGCCCTCGGCGCGGATGCTCTTGGTCAGGTGAGCGTGGTCGACCTCGACACCGCCACGCCGGGCTGGGCCGGGCGGCCATCGTCGGATCCCGACCCGCGCGCGCTGGGGCTCACCGCGCGCCATCTTGCCTACATCATCTACACCTCAGGCTCCACCGGCACGCCCAAGGGCGTCATGGTCGAGCATGCGCAGATTGCCCGTTTGTTCGAGGCGACCCAGGATTGGTATGGCTTCACCGAACACGACGTATGGTGCCTGTTCCATTCCTTCTCGTTCGACTTCTCAGTGTGGGAGCTGTGGGGTGCGCTGCGCTACGGCGGGCGTTTGATACTCGTGCCGGTCGATACCGCTCGCTGTGCTCCTGACTTCCATGATCTAATCTGCAAGTCGGGCGTGACGGTTCTGAACCAGACCCCCTCGGCGTTCAGAACGTTCATCGATGCGGACTGCCAGAGCAGTGTTCGCAACCGTCTTCGATATGTGATTTTTGGCGGGGAGGCCCTGGAGCCGCCGATTCTGAGGGCTTGGTATGCAAAGTATCCAGATTCCACCCCGCAACTGATCAACATGTACGGCATCACGGAAATTACCGTGCATGCAACCTATCGACCTCTTGGCGAGCCCGACACTTCCGTGTCGGGAAGTCCGATTGGTGCGCGCATCCCCGATCTTCGGGTGTATCTGCTGGCCGGTGATGGCGCGCCGGTGCCGTTCGGGGCGGTTGGCGAGCTCCATATCGGCGGGGCAGGGGTGGCGCGCGGCTACCTGAACCGTGCCGGGCTGACGGCGGAGCGGTTTTTGGCCGATCCGTTCAGTGATGAGGCAGGCGCGCGGATGTACCGGACCGGGGATCTTGCGCGCTACCTTGCGGACGGCAATCTGGAGTTCCTGGGCCGCAATGACGACCAGGTGAAGATCCGCGGCTTCCGCATCGAGCCGGGCGAGATCGCGGCGCGCCTTGTCGAGCACGAGCGGGTGCGCGATGCGGTGGTGGTGGCGCGTGAGGATCGAACGGGCCAGATGCGGCTCGTCGCCTATGTGGTGTACGCGCCGGAAGCGGGAGCCCAGGAGGAAGATCAAGGCGCGCTTGCCGGCGCCTTGCGCGCGCATCTTGGCGCGCGGCTGCCCGACTACATGGTGCCGGCGGCCTTCGTGCGGCTAGCGGCGCTGCCGCTGACGGCCAACGGCAAGCTCGACCGCAAGGAGCTGCCTGTTCCCGACGACGATGCCTATGCGCGGGCCGCCCATGCGGCGCCGCAAGGCGAGATCGAGACGGCGCTGGCCGGCATCTGGGCCGAGCTTCTGGGGCTGGAGCGGGTCGGCCGTCACGACCACTTCTTCGAGCTCGGCGGTCATTCGCTGCTGGCGGTGCAGCTGTTGAGCCGGCTGTCGCGGGCTGTTGGCGTGGACGTGCCGCTGACGACGCTGTTCGCCAGGCCGGTGCTTGCCGATCTGGCGGCAAGCATTGTCGAGGTGTTGAGCCGCTCTGGCCCGCACGAGCTGCCGGCGATCATGGCGGTGTCGCGCGAGCAGCCGCTCGTGCTGTCGTTCGCACAGCAGCGGCTGTGGTTCTTGGCGCAGCTGGATGAGGCCAGCACCAACTACCACATACCGCTGGCCTTGCGGCTTACGGGTCGGCTCGAGCGGGCCGCATGGCAACTGAGCCTTGACCGTCTGTTTGCGCGTCATGAGGCGTTGCGCAATGTCTTTGTCGCGCCGCAAGGCAAGCCCCGGGTCGAGGTCCTGCCGCCGGATGCGGGTCTGCCGCTGGTCGAGCACGATCTATCCGGCCGGCCGGATGCCGAGACCGCACTTTTGGATCTGTGCCGTGAAGAGGCGGACACGCCGTTTGATCTGTCGCGCGGGCCGCTGATCCGCGCTCGTCTGATCCGGCTGTCGGATGAGGAGCACGTCTTTCTGCTGACGCAGCATCACATCGTCTCGGACGGCTGGTCGATGGGCGTCCTGGTGCGTGAACTGAGCAGCCTTTACCGGGCGTTCGTGGCTGGGCAGGACGATCCTTTGCCGCCGCTTGCGATCCAGTATGGAGACTATGCCGCCTGGCAACGGCAGTGGCTGTCGGGGGAGCGGCTGCACAGCCAGGCGCAGTACTGGCGCGACACCCTGTCGGGCGCTCCGGCCTGTCTTGGCTTGCCGACGGACCGTCCGCGGCCGGCGCAGCAGTCGTTTGCCGGGGCCGGTGTGCCGGTCGTCATCGATGCGGCTCTGACGCGGGGGCTGAAGCGGCTGGCCCGGCAGCATGGCACGACGGTGTTCATGGCGGTGCTGGCGGCCTGGGCGGCGGTGCTCTCGCGTCTGTCGGGGCAGGACGACGTTGTGATCGGTGTGCCGAGCGCCAATCGCGGCCGGCGCGAGGTGGAGGAGCTGATCGGCTTCTTCGTCAACACGCTCGCGCTTCGCCTGGACCTGTCGGGCGCGCCGAGCGTGGCCGAGCTTTTGGAGCGCACGCGGCGCACGGCGCTGGCCGCGCAGGAGCATCAGGACCTGCCGTTCGAGCAGGTGGTTGAGATCGTCAAGCCGCCGCGCGCGCTCGATCACACGCCGTTGTTCCAGGCGATGCTGGCCTGGCAGAACGAGGCCGTCGAGACGCTCGATCTGCCAGGGCTGAGCGTGGAGGCAACCGGCAATGGCTTCGCTCAGGTCAGGTTCGACCTGGAGCTGAGCCTTGGCGAGTGCGGCGAGGAGATTGCCGGATCGCTGCACTATGCCACGGCGCTGTTCGATCAAGCGACGATCGGGCGGCAGCGCGGTTATCTTTTGGCCTTGCTGCGGGCGATGGTTGCCGATGCCGGGCAGCCGGTCGGCCGCATCGAGCTTTTGTCGGCCGCCGAGCGCGGCTATCTCCTGGAGGAGCTGAACCGGACGGCGGCGGACTATCCTTCGCAGCTGTGCATCCACGAGCTGTTCGAGGCGCAGGTGCGCCAGGCACCGGACAGGGTGGCGGTGGTGCATGAGGCTGAGGAGCTGGGCTATGGCGAGCTCAATCGGCGCGCCAACCGCCTGGCGCATCATCTGATCGGCCTTGGGGTGAAGCCGGACCAGCCGGTGGCGATCTGCCTGGAGCGCAGCCCGGCCATGGTGGTTGGGATTCTGGCGATCCTGAAGGCGGGCGGCGCCTATGTGCCGCTCGACCCGGCCTATCCCAGCGCGCGGCTCAACCAGGTGCTTGAGGATGCCGCACCCCGGCTGCTGCTTTGCGATGCGGCGGGGCGCCAGGCCCTCGGCGCGGATGCTCTTGGTCAGGTGAGCGTGGTCGACCTCGACACCGCCACGCCGGGCTGGGCCGGGCGGCCATCGTCGGATCCCGACCCGCGCGCGCTGGGGCTCACCGCGCGCCATCTTGCCTACATCATCTACACCTCAGGCTCCACCGGCACGCCCAAGGGCGTCATGGTCGAGCATCAAAGCCTGGTCAACCTTACAGCATGGCATGTGCAAACGTTCTGTCCGCAACCAGAAACCTGCTGCACACTCACGGCCGGATTAGCATCCGATGCCAGCGCTTGGGAGCTATGGTCTGCCTTATACAATCGTAGCACCTTGCTGCTCCCACCCAGAGCGGCAGCGGGAGATTCCTCGCGTCTGTTGCAATGGTGGCGTGATCAATCGTTGGAGACTGCCTTCTTAGTTACGCCGCTGGCTACAACCGCGCTGGAAGACAAGCTGGTAAATCTCACGTTGGAGTACTTGCTGATCGGCGGTGATCGTCTCCAGCGCGTGCCTTCCCTGCTACCGTCGCCTCTCAAGCTAATAAACAACTATGGCCCTACTGAAGTTACCGTCGTGGCGACCTCGGGACGGATCTTCAGTGACAACGTTGTGCCACATATCGGCCGTCCGGTCGCGAACACGCGGGTGTATCTGCTGGCCGGTGATGGCGCGCCGGTGCCGTTCGGGGCGGTTGGCGAGCTCCATATCGGCGGGGCAGGGGTGGCGCGCGGCTACCTGAACCGTGCCGGGCTGACGGCGGAGCGGTTTTTGGCCGATCCGTTCAGTGATGAGGCAGGCGCGCGGATGTACCGGACCGGGGATCTTGCGCGCTACCTTGCGGACGGCAATCTGGAGTTCCTGGGCCGCAATGACGACCAGGTGAAGATCCGCGGCTTCCGCATCGAGCCGGGCGAGATCGCGGCGCGCCTTGTCGAGCACGAGCGGGTGCGCGATGCGGTGGTGGTGGCGCGTGAGGATCGAACGGGCCAGATGCGGCTCGTCGCCTATGTGGTGTACGCGCCGGAAGCGGGAGCCCAGGAGGAAGATCAAGGCGCGCTTGCCGGCGCCTTGCGCGCGCATCTTGGCGCGCGGCTGCCCGACTACATGGTGCCGGCGGCCTTCGTGCGGCTAGCGGCGCTGCCGCTGACGGCCAACGGCAAGCTCGACCGCAAGGAGCTGCCTGTTCCCGACGACGATGCCTATGCGCGGGCCGCCCATGCGGCGCCGCAAGGCGAGATCGAGACGGCGCTGGCCGGCATCTGGGCCGAGCTTCTGGGGCTGGAGCGGGTCGGCCGTCACGACCACTTCTTCGAGCTCGGCGGTCATTCGCTGCTGGCGGTGCAGCTGATGGAGCGGCTGCGGCGGCTGTCGCTTGGGGTGGAGGTGCGCACCCTGTTCGCCAGGCCGGTGCTCTGCGATCTGGCCGCAAGCCTTGGAAGCCATCGCGAGGTGGCGGTGCCGGCCAACCTGATCGACGAGCACAGCACGTCGATCAGCCCGCAGATGCTGCCGCTGATCGAGCTGACGCAGGAAGAGATCGACCGGGTCGTCGCCACGGTGCCGGGCGGGGTCGCCAACATCCAGGACATCTATGGCCTGTCGCCGCTGCAGGAAGGCATCCTGTTCCATCATCTGTTGGCCGGGCGGGGCGATCCGTATCTGCTGGTGTCGCAGATGGCCTTTGCCGATCGCGAGCTGTTGGAGCGCTATCTTGGTGCGGTCCAGCAGGTGGTGGACCGTCACGACATGCTGCGCACGGCCTTTGTCTGGGAGGGGCTCTCGAGCCCGGCCCAGGTGGTGTGGCGTCGTGCGCGGCTGGAGATCAGCGAGCTCGAGCTGGATGAAGATGACGGCCCCGCTCATGAGCAACTGAAGCGCCGGTTCGACCCGCGTCACTATCGCATCAGCCTTGGGCGGGCACCCTTGTTGCAGTTTGTGATCGCGCGCGAGCCGGGCACGGGGCGCTGGCTGCTGCTGGAGCTGCAGCACCATTTGATCGGGGATCACACGACGCTGGACGTGATGCATGCCGAGGTGCGGGCGGTGCTGGAGGAGCGCACGCATGAGCTTGGCGCGCCGCAGCCGTTCCGCAATCTGGTGGCGCAGGCGCGGCTGGGGGTCGATGCCAAGGCGCATGAAGAGTTCTTCCGGGCGATGCTGGCCGACATCGACGAGCCGGTCCTGCCGTTCGGGTTGAGCGAGGTCCATGGCGACGGCAGCGGGATTGGCGAGGCGCATCGGAGGCTGCCGCAGGCGCTCAACGATCGGCTGCGGGCCCAGGCGCGGCGGCTGGGGGTGAGCCTGGCCAGTCTGTGCCATCTGGCCTGGGGGCAGGTGGTGGCGCGCAGCAGCGGGCACGAGCAGGTGGTGTTCGGCACGGTGCTGTTCGGGCGCATGCATGCCGGTGCCGGCGCCGACCGTGCGCTCGGGCTGTTCATCAACACCTTGCCTGTGCGGCTCGACCTCGACGGCACCGGGGTCGAGGCGAGCGTGCGGGCCACGCATGCGCGGCTTTCCGAGCTGCTCGCGCATGAGCATGCCTCGCTGGCGCTGGCGCAACGCTGCAGCGGCGTCGCAGCACCCGCGCCGCTGTTCGGCGCGCTGCTGAACTACCGTCACAACGCGCCGGCGGCCATGGCCGGCTCCGGGACGGATGATGGTCTGTCCGGCATTGAATGGCTGGGTGGGGAGGAGCGCACCAACTATCCGCTGAGCCTGTCGGTTGAAGATTTTGGCCAGGCGCTCGCCCTCACCGCACAGGTGGCGGAGCCTGTCTCTGCGGACCGGGTCTGCGGCTACATGCAGCGGGCGCTCGAAGAGCTGACCGAGGCGCTGGAGCGGGCGCCGAACACGCCGGTGCGGGAGCTCGACATCCTGCCGGCCGCCGAGCGCGGCTATCTCCTGGAGGAGCTGAACCGGACGGCGGCGGACTATCCTTCGCAGCTGTGCATCCACGAGCTGTTCGAGGCGCAGGTGCGCCAGGCACCGGACAGGGTGGCGGTGGTGCATGAGGCTGAGGAGCTGGGCTATGGCGAGCTCAATCGGCGCGCCAACCGCCTGGCGCATCATCTGATCGGCCTTGGGGTGAAGCCGGACCAGCCGGTGGCGATCTGCCTGGAGCGCAGCCCGGCCATGGTGGTTGGGATTCTGGCGATCCTGAAGGCGGGCGGCGCCTATGTGCCGCTCGACTCGGCCTATCCCAGCGCGCGGCTCAACCAGGTGCTTGAGGATGCCGCACCCCGGCTGCTGCTTTGCGATGCGGCGGGGCGCCAGGCCCTCGGCGCGGATGCTCTTGGTCAGGTGAGCGTGGTCGACCTCGACACCGCCACGCCGGGCTGGGCCGGGCGGCCATCGTCGGATCCCGACCCGCGCGCGCTGGGGCTCACCGCGCGCCATCTTGCCTACATCATCTACACCTCAGGCTCCACCGGCACGCCCAAGGGCGTCATGGTCGAGCATCAAAGCACCGTGAACCTGCTGGGTTGGAACAGCGACGTGTTTGCGCAATCGGAGACCAGCCGCATGCTGTTCTCCACCTCGATCAGCTTCGATCTGTCTGTCTACGAGTGCTTCGGTGCGCTCTCGCAAGGCGGCACGCTCTATCTCGTTGAGAATGCCCTGGCACTGGCGCAGGCGCCTTTGGACGTCTCGCTGATCAATACAGTACCCTCTGCCATCACCGCTCTGCTCGACGAGGAAGCAGTCCCCGCCTCGGCAAGCGTCATCAATTTGGCGGGCGAACCGCTGAGCGCAGGTCTGATCGAAAGAGTCTTCGAGAACACGCGCGTCCAAAAGATTTGCAATCTGTACGCTCCTTCGGAGACCACGACGTATTCGACCTGGGTTTGCATGCCCAGGGGAGACACGGTCGTTGAGACGATCGGCCGTCCGGTCGCGAACACGCGGGTGTATCTGCTGGCCGGTGATGGCGCGCCGGTGCCGTTCGGGGCGGTTGGCGAGCTCCATATCGGCGGGGCAGGGGTGGCGCGCGGCTACCTGAACCGTGCCGGGCTGACGGCGGAGCGGTTTTTGGCCGATCCGTTCAGTGATGAGGCAGGCGCGCGGATGTACCGGACCGGGGATCTTGCGCGCTACCTTGCGGACGGCAATCTGGAGTTCCTGGGCCGCAATGACGACCAGGTGAAGATCCGCGGCTTCCGCATCGAGCCGGGCGAGATCGCGGCGCGCCTTGTCGAGCACGAGCGGGTGCGCGATGCGGTGGTGGTGGCGCGTGAGGATCGAACGGGCCAGATGCGGCTCGTCGCCTATGTGGTGTACGCGCCGGAAGCGGGAGCCCAGCACGAAGCGGGAGCCCAGGAGGAAGATCAAGGCGCGCTTGCCGGCGCCTTGCGCGCGCATCTTGGCGCGCGGCTGCCCGACTACATGGTGCCGGCGGCCTTCGTGCGGCTAGCGGCGCTGCCGCTGACGGCCAACGGCAAGCTCGACCGCAAGGAGCTGCCTGTTCCCGACGACGATGCCTATGCGCGGGCCGCCCATGCGGCGCCGCAAGGCGAGATCGAGACGGCGCTGGCCGGCATCTGGGCCGAGCTTCTGGGGCTGGAGCGGGTCGGCCGTCACGACCACTTCTTCGAGCTCGGCGGTCATTCGCTGCTGGCGGTGCAGCTGCTAAGTCGAGCCTCAAACCTTGGACTGAAGTTGAGCGCCAGCGATCTCTTCCGGACACCCATTCTGAAGGACCTAGCATCGAAGCTCAATTTGGAACCACAGCCAAGTAATCCGGGAGTGATTCCCGTCCGTACGACGGGATCGCAACCGCCGCTCTTCTTTGTTCCGACAGGGTTGGGAGACTGTTCCTACGCCGTCAAATTGGTAACCGAAATGGACATAGACTGTCCCGTCTATGCTGTGCCATGGCCGCCTTTCAATGAACTTTGCCCATCAACTCTTGAGGAAATAGCCGCGCAGGCAATCGAGGTGATCAAAGAAATCCAGCCGTCGGGGCCGTATCGCCTTGCTGGATATTCGTCAGGCGGAATCTTGGCCTACGCAATTGCGCAGCACCTATTGAGGCTAGGCGAACGTGTTTCATTCATGGGATTCATCGATGTTGCGCTACCTGCAAATGGCTCAAGCATATCACCCACCCAAATCGCCAACAAACTAGTTCTGGAAGGCCTCGAATCGTTGGATGACGAGCGCTTCGCAGAGCTTGAACGCTTCGCTGAACAAAGCTCGATTGCTCAGCTGCTTGAAAAGGCGCAGCAAATTGGAGCGATCCCTTCAAAAGGCGATCTGCGAAACGATGTGGTGATGTATGAAAAAATTGCTCGGTTTCACGGGGCGCTGCAGGGGTACCAACCTCCATCCCTGCCAGTTGGAATGCATCAGTTTTATGCCACTGAAATTCGCCCCCCTCGTGGGGCACGAGCCAAGAGTTCAATAGATCCACAAGCAACTTCGCCCATGCGGGGGTGGGACCGGGTTTTGAGTGCGGCGGCTATTCATACCGTGCCGGTTCCAGGCGACCACGTGACCATGGTGAGCATTCCAGAAAACCGCCGAGTTTTGGCACGAGCCATTTCAATGAACGTAAGCGTGATTTCTAGTGCACATGGTTTCTCGTAGGCTGAAGGGTAAGCGGCTCGGCAGGGCCGGTACCCGATTCGGGGTAGTCGTCCTTTTTGGGGATACCCCGCTTTCGCGGACAGTTCTGCAATTGAATTTTAGGCCGTTGGCTGACCTCCAGTTGAGATGATGCTGTGGGTTGTCCACGGCCGGGCGGCGGGTCGTCCGACCATGACGCTGCGCGGCGGTGGGCAACCCACAGGTGGACAATGTCGCTGTTTTTGCAGCGTGCAGCTGTTCGTAGGCGAGGGGCGAGCGATACTTCAGGCTGCTATGGATGCGGGCGGTGTTGTACCAGCCTTCGATGAATGAGAAGATCTCATGCCGGGCCTGCTCATGTGTATCGAAGTGAGTGCGCGCCAGCAGCTCGCACTCCAGGGTAGCGAAGAATGACTCGCACATGGCGTTGGAGTTCGCAGACAACTGCGCCCGTGAGTGACGTTGAAAGCCGACGTTTTCAGGTAACTCATCCGTACCATCCCCTTCATTTGCAGGAATTCGAACTGGTCCTTCACGCCCAGAACTGGCATGAGGACAGGGTTTGGTTTCACGACGCGAATGGCCGACTGCGGGCGCTGCCCGCCAGCTGGACGAGCGTCGTCGGCGAAGACCCATTCAACGTGGTCGCCGCTGGACGCGCCTTGTTTCGTGTGGAAGAACTTCTTGAACTGGGGCGTTTGATCGCGACGCTGGGGCCATGACAGCACAAGCACATGTAAAGCCAAATACGCCGGAAATGTAAATTCAATTACGCCTGACCTCGCCTTGTAGGGCGATCCAGTGTCCGAGATAGAATGCTGTTTTACCGGCAATACGTCGGCGATATTCCATAAACCGGCCTTGTATATTCAGAATTATGGTACATAATTGTATTTACAATAATTTGGCCTCCTTCCCTGGAGTTCGTGCATGGCGACAGACCGACGCAAAGAGGACAAGCACCGCGCGCTGCGGGAACCGGCGAGCCTCAATCCGCGCCCCGATGCCGTGACTCATCCGCTGTTTCGCGACGGCGACTTCTTCGACCCGCACGATCTGCTGCAGGTCAAGTACGAGATGCTGCGCGCGGTGCACATCGACAAGTGGACCATCAGCGAAGCCGCCAGGGCGTTTGGCTTCTCGCGGCCGTCGTTCTATCAGGCCCAGGCGGCATTCGAGGACGCGGGCCTGGGCGGCTTGATCCCCCACAAGACGGGCCCGCGCAGCGGCCACAAACTGACACCGGCGGTGATGGAGTGTTTTTGATTCGGGCGCGGGTTGCCGAGCCGGCTGTGCGAGCGGAGCGACTGGCGAGTCTGGTGCACCAGAACTTCGGCGTACAGGTTCATCCGCGCAGTATTGAGCGACAGTTTTTGCGCCAAAAAAAACCGTAACGAAGCCGTCCGTGTCATTGCCGGACTGTGCGCTGTGCAATGACGGACTGATCTCCCGTTATGAAGAGCTGAGACAACAGGCACTTGGATTGCCGTGCGAGATTCCTCGCGGTCAGGGCCTCGTGCTGTTGATGCGCAGCGGCATGAGAGCGTGGATGCAGGCATGGGCCCAATGCGCGACCACGGTTGTACGGCGGCAGCCGCCGCCTGGTGAGGCAGGGATCGTCCCCTTCACGCTGCATCAGGAGGCGACGATGATTCTGGCTTCAATGCTTTTATATGGGCGTCAGGAGGCAGCAGCATGAAGAGCGATCCTCACCAGAAGGTCCAGGCGAGCCATCTGAAGCGCAACGCCTATCTGTATATCCGCCAATCCACATTGCGCCAGGTGTTCGAGAACACCGAGAGCACCAAGCGCCAATACGCGCTGCGCCAACGGGCCGTCGCCCTGGGGTGGTCCGAGGACCGCATTATTGTGATCGATAGCGACCTCGGCCAGTCGGGCGCTTCGTCGGCGGACCGGGAAGGCTTCCAGCGCCTGGTCGCCGAAGTCGGCGTGGGGCATGCCGGCATCGTGCTTGGACTGGAAGTATCGCGCCTGGCGCGCAACTCTACCGACTGGCACCGGTTACTCGAGATCTGCGCAATCACCGACACTTTGATCCTTGATGAGGATGGCGTATACGATCCTGCCCATTTCAACGACCGGCTATTACTGGGGCTGAAGGGCACCATGAGCGAGGCCGAATTGCATGTGCTGCGCGCACGACTGCAAGGAGGAATCCTAAGCAAGGCGAGGCGCGGTGAGTTGCAGATGCGCCTGCCCGTGGGCTTCGTGTATAACGCCGCGGGCGCGGTCGTTCTCGATCCGGACCAGCAGGTCCAGCACTGTCTGAGGTGGCTGTTCGACACCTTCCGCGGTACGGGATCGGCGATGGCCACCGCACGCGCCGCGCATCACCTCGAACTGGCGTTTCCGCGACGGTGCTGCAAAGGTCCGCACAAAGGCGAACTGCTGTGGGGCAGTCTCGGTCACAGCCAGGTGGTGCGCATTCTGCACAACCCGAGGTATGCCGGCGCGTTCGTCTATGGTCGCACTCATACGCGCAAGACTGTCGATGGACGCACGCGTGTGATTCGCAACCCGCGAGACCAGTGGGATACGCTGATTCCGGGTGCCCATGCCGGTTATCTGTCCTGGGAAGAGTACGAGCAGAACCAGAAGCGTTTGCATGAGAGCGCACAGGTGATTGGAGCCGACCGGCGCCGTGGCGCGCCGCGTGAGGGTCCAGCACTTCTTCAGGGACTCGTGGTCTGTGGTCGATGCGGGAACCGCATGACGGTCCGTTATCACAGCCGCCAGGGCGGCTTGTGTCCCGAGTACATCTGCCAACGCGAAGGCATCGAACAGGCCGAACCGGTGTGCCAGCGCATCCACGGCGCGGCCATCGATGAGGCCATTGGCGAACTGCTCGTCGAAGCGCTCAACCCGCTTGCCATTGAGGTGAGCCTGGCGGTTCAGCGCGAACTCAAGTCCCGCATCGAAGAAGCCGACCGTCTGCGCCACAAGCAGGTCGAGCGTGCCCGGTATGAAGCCGATCTGGCGCAGCGTCGCTACATGCGCGTCGACCCCGAGAACCGGCTGGTTGCCGACTCACTCGAAGCGGACTGGAACCATAAGCTTCGAGCGTTGACTGAGGCTAACGACGACTATCAGCGTCGCCGCGAACAGAACGCGCGCATCCTGACGGACGAGCAGCGCGCCGTCATCGTCTCGCTGGCGTCCAACTTCCCCCGGCTATGGCGCGATCCCGCCACGCCCGACCGGGAACGCAAACGCATGATGAGGCTGCTTCTGGAAGACGTCACCCTGAACCGCGACCAGCAGGTTACCGCACACATCCGCTTCAAGGGCGGCGCTCACCGGACCCTCAGGCTGCCGTTGCCGCTGAAATCGTGGCAACGATGGATTACCCCCGCCGCGGTGATCGAGCAGATTGACGCATTGCTCAATTGTGAATGGCGGTCGGAATCCGACATTGGATGGCGGCGTCGGACAGCCGGGCGACGCGATTGCTGTTCAGCCCGGCGACTCTGGGACGTTTCATGAGGCTCACATTCGGGTGCGTCGGAGGGAGCCCGTAGGGCGAGCGCAGACGCACCGGGGATGTTCGGTTCGGCAGGGGGATGACGCGGGAATCGGGATGCGGTAGAAGAACGACTACAACTGACCGCCGAAGAAACAGGCCCGACACCGGTCCTAACCGCCAAGTTCATTCCAGTGTCGAGCCCCACACGCGCACAACGGGGTACGGGTGCCGGGCCAGTATGGCACGGCTGATCCGCCTCGTCGATTCCGCTTCGGCATTGACGGGGACTGCCGATGCCGGCCACTGGCCGCCTCTTTCTGTGCGCCCGCTGCCGGGCGCAGGTCGTCGTGTGCCGCCGTTGCGATCGCGGCCAGATTTACTGCGGTGGCGACTGCTCACAGGCCTCGCGCCGCGCCCGCCTGCGCGAGGCTGGCCAACGCTATCAACTCAGTCGTCGTGGCCGCTTTGCACATGCCGAACGGATGCGTCGCTATCGTCAGCGCCTCAATAAAGTGACGCATCAGCGTTCCCCGACACCCGTCGCCAATGCTCTACTGCCACTGACTTCGACGACGACGGCCACCGCATCGACATCCACTGTCGCCGCGCCCGGATCGACGCCTTGCTGCTTCTGTCGCCGCATCTGTTCGGGCCTTGTACGCATCGGGCCACTGCGCCGTCGGGTCTTCCGTGATGTTCGTACTACTACTGACAGAACAGGAAACGACCCATGACCATTGGAGCTGAACTCGAGGCGCAGATCCTGCGCTATTACCACGTGGAGAAGTGGCGTTGCGGCACCATCGCGCGCCAGTTGCGCGTGCACCGCGGCACCGTCCAGCGCGTGCTGGCCCAGGCCGGCCTGCCCAGGATTGGCGCCGTGCAGCGAGCCTCACAGATCGATGCTTACCTGCCGTTCATCCACGAGACGCTAAAGAAGTTTCCCTCGCTCACGGCCAGTCGCCTGTATGCGATGGTGTATGAGCGCGGCTACCGGGGCAGTCACCACCACTTCCGGCACCTGATCTCGCTGCACCGGCCACGCCCGGTACCTGAGGCTTACCTGCGCCTGCGCACGCTGCCCGGGGAACAGGCGCAGGTCGATTGGGCCAGCTTCGGTCACCTGCAGATCGGTCGGGCACGACGACCGCTGATGGCCTTCGTGATGGTGCTGTCGTGGTCACGGCAGATCTATCTGCGCTTCTTCCTCGATGCCCGTATGGACAGTTTCCTGGCAGGACATGCCGGCGCCTTCGAAGCATGGTCCGGGGTCCCCAGGGTTCTGCTTTACGATAACCTGCGTAGCGCCGTGCTTGAGCGTCAGGGCGATGCGATCCGCTTCCACCCGACATTGCTCGCGTTCGCCGCGCATCATCGTTATGAGCCTCGTCCGGTGGCTGTCGCACGGGGCAACGAGAAGGGGCGCGTTGAACGGGCAATCCGCTTTGTACGCGAGAGCTTCTTTGCCGCTCGCAGATTCACGGACCTCGACGATCTCAACGCCCAGGCGGCAATCTGGTGCGCGGGACCCGCTGCTGAGCGGCCCTGCCGCGAAGAACCCATGATCACCGTGCGCGAGGCCTTCGGGCGCGAACAGCCCAGCCTGCTCACGTTGCCGGAGAATCCGTACCCGTGTGAGCTGCTTCTCGCCGTGAAGGTCGGCAAGACGCCCTACGTGCGCTTCGACCTGAACGACTATACGATCCCGTATACCCATGTGCGACGCACGCTCACGGTACGAGCTGATCCCCGGCGCGTACGCATTCTCGACGGCGCCGATCTGCTCGCCACCCATGAACGCAGTTACGATCGCGGCGCGCAGATCGAGATTGCCGCACACATCGATGCGCTCGTCGCAAGGAAGCACGAGGCCCGTCACCATCGCGGTCTTGATCATCTGGCCCGGGCTGCGCCGGCCAGCCGGACCCTGATGCTGCACGCCGCTGAGCGTGGCGGCAATCTGGGCAATATCACCACGCACCTGCTGCGACTGCTCGACCGCTATGGCCCGGCCGAACTGCAGGCCGCGATCGAGGAAACCCTTGCCAGCGACGCGGCGCCTCATCCCAATCCGGTACGTCTGGCGCTTGAGCGCCGGCGCGAGGCACGGCAGGCCCCGCCGCCAGTCACCCTCATCCTGCCCGAACACGTGCGCAACAAGGACACGCTGGTGACACCACACCGGCTCGACATCTACGACCAGCTTGCGGGAGGCGCCGATGAACACGCCTGAGAACCTTCATGGGCGCGCGAACGCCCTGCGTCTGTACGGACTGCTCGCGCATTGGACCGATGTGGCCGCCGAACAGTGGGTCGCGCCGCTGTTGCAGTGGGAAGAGGATGAGCGCGCCCGCCGATCACTGGAGCGACGTATCCGCGATGCCCGCCTGGGCAACTTCAAGCCGCTGTGCGACTTCGACTGGAGCTGGCCCACGCGCTGCGACCGGCTTGCCGTTGAAGAGTTGATGTCGCTCGGGTTCGTCAGGGATACCGCCAACGTCGTGTTGATCGGCCCGAATGGTGTCGGCAAGTCAACCCTCGCGCTCAATCTCGCCTATCAGGCGCTCGTGCACGGTCACACCGCGCTGTTCACTACCGCCGGTCAGATGCTCGGCGAACTGGCCGCACTGGACAGCGATTCGGCGCTGCGTCGACGCCTGCGCCGCTATGCATCCCCTGACGTCCTGGTGATTGATGAGGTCGGTTACCTCTCGTACTCAAACCGCCACGCCGATCTGCTGTTCGAACTGGTCAGCCGCAGGTACGGATCGGCAAGTACCGTGGTCACAACCAACAGACCGTTCTCCGAATGGCACGAGGTGTTCCCGAACGCCGCCTGTGTCGTCTCGCTCGTTGACCGGCTGGTCCATCGCGCCGAAGTCATTGCCATCGAGGGCGAGTCCTACCGGGTCAAGGAAGCGCGCGAGAGGGCCGAGCAACGCGCCAGCAGACGCAGTAGCGCGCGTGCGGAGAAGAAATCATGAAGCGCCTGGCACACCTGCCTTCGGGCATCACCCGTGGGCTCGACTTCCTGATACCGGACAACTGGTCGCCGGAACAGGCGCTCGCCGTCGTCGAACTCATCGGGGATCTGCGTGCCCGGATCTGCATGCACTATGACCTCGCCCTGCATGACCTGCTGCACGAACAGCATTCCCCTCCCGAGGATCCCAATCTCAACGACATCGGCGATCCATTCTGATTGGGACCGGCCACCCCGACCGAGGCCGTCAACGGCGCTTCATTGTTGACGGTCCTGGTGAACCTTGTGCCGCCATTTATGTGCGGATTTACGCCGCCGTCAACATCAATCACCATACTGTCCTGCAGATCGCGAATATTCTGAACGAACGTAGTGCGCCCTCGGGCACGGGTAGGCCCTTCAATGCAAAAATGGTCGCGCGCCTGCAGCGCAACTACTGTCTGAAACCACGCTATGACCGGTTGCGCGAAGCGGGTCTCCTGACGCTGCAGGAGATGGCCGACGCGCTGCACGTCACGCCGACGAGCGTAAAGATATGGAACCGTCGCGGACTCATCCACGGTCACGCCTACAGCGACAAGAACGAGTGCCTGTACGACCCACCGGGCAATAATCCGCCCAGAAAGGCGATGGGCGTCAAGCTGTCCTGCCGGCGTCGCCATCCCGACGTCGTTTCTGATCGCCGCGAGGAGGTGTAGTGTGAAACGCAAGCCTTGTCAAAGCAGTCTCCCGCCGACCCCATGGACGGCCGCACTCCCGCTTCGTGGCAGTGGCGCCCGAAGGCGATTGACGTGTACTGGCAGCCCTGATCTGAATGATGAATGACCCCATCATGGCGGCGCTGTCCCCGGCGGTCGGTCAAATTCCGCCGGGTATGGTCACTTCAAATTCCCCCACCTGACGACCGTCGATTGAGCTGACGGGAGAAGTGTTGCAGGACGTCTATCTTCGTCTCCTTCGAACAAGAAGGAGTTCAGGGAGTGAACGTCTTGAAGCCGCACCTGCAAAGCACCGTATTCACACTACTCGAGCGTAACAAGAGTCAGCGCCAGATCCAGCGGCTCACGGGCATCGACCGCAAGACGATCCGTCGCTATCAGGCGATCTTCGAGTCCGAGAAGTCCGCTTCGGCAAACTCCTCCATGGTGACCACCGGCTCCGAAACGGTCGTCACGCAAACTCCTCCACCGCCGCGACCACCGGCTAGCGACGATTCCGGCAAGACCACAGCGTTCAATTTCGCCCGCTCGGCAAGCGAACCGCATCGCGAATGGATCGTAAGCGATCCATTTTCGGCGTCTAGCCGCTGGGGACAGGAGCGAGGAGCATAGGTGTCCACCTATTCGGAGGTGGACACCTATGGCTGACAAAGATCCAGAGTTAAGAGTAGTTCGACGCAGCAGCGACGGTCGCCGTCGTTACGACGATAAAGGCAAGCGTGCGCTAGTTGAGGAAGCGCTGCGTTCTGGCGTGTCGGTTGCCCGCCTGGCGCAGGAGCACGGGATCAACGCCAACCTGCTACGCAAGTGGATCACGAAGTACCTGCTGGAGCGCGAGAAAGGCATATCGCCGGCATCGCAGGATGATGCTACCGGCGAACAGGAACGTCCGCATGCCCCGGAGGAAATCGTACTGGAGGGCGCGCTCGCGGTGATTGATGGCGCGCCCATTGACATCCCGGGTTCGCGCAAACGCTCCCCACCTGTCGCCTCGCCCACGGCATTCGTGCCTGTCGTTGCAGCACCACCAGCACTGCCAACCGCACCGCCGTCGCTGTCGCCGTCACCGTCACCATCGCCATCGCCATCGCCATCGCTGACGCTCGCACTGCATGTGCGACTGTCCAACGGCGTCGAGTTTGATCTCGGCGAGGCGAGCATCGACGAACTGACCGCCGTGGTCCAGATGCTGGGGAGGATGCCGTGTTCCGGTTCGACGAAGGCCTGAAGGTCTACCTGCATCGGGAACCAGTCGACTTCCGCTATGGCATGAACAGCCTGTCGATTCTCGTGGAGCAGGCCATGCATTTGAACCCGATGGATTCCTCGCTCTATGTGTTTACCAACCGGAGATGCGATCGCATCAAGATCCTGGGCTGGCAGGGCAACGGTTTCTGGCTCATGCTCAAGAGACTCGAGGCAAACGATCGCTTCGTGTGGCCTGACAGCGCGAACCGGGTCGCGACACTGAGCGTCGAGCAGTTGCACTGGCTTATCGAGGGCATCGACATTGCCGCAGTCCAGCGACATCCCAGTCGAAATTATGCACGCGTGAGCTGAACACGTCACCGGCGTGCCGGTCTAAGCGGTATGCCGATCAACGTGATCATCGACGCCGACGAACTCAAGGCACTGCTCGCGATGCGAGAGGCCTATGGTTCGCTTCAGCGCGATCATGAGGAGGTTCGCAGCGCACTGCGCCTCGTGACAGCTGAGCGCGATCTCGCCGAGGAACGACTGCGCGCTTACCGTCGCGAACTGTTTGGCGCGAAAAGCGAAGCGCGCGCCTCGGACCAGTTCGGCCTGTTCAACGAAGCCGAAGCGCTCGGCGCGAACGCCACTCCCGCGCAGGAAGATACCCCCGGAACCGAGGTCGCGGCCCACAAGCGCAAGAAGCGCGGCCACCGCAAGCCTCTCGATCCCAATCTGCCGCGTGATGTCGTGCGACACGAACTCCCTGAGGCAGAGCGCTTCTGCGATCACGACGGACACGCGCTCGTCGAGATCGGCGTCGAGATCAGTGAGCAGCTCAATGTCATTCCCGAGCAGTTGCGAGTCACCCAGCATCAGCGTATCAAGTACGCCTGCCTATGTTGCGATCTCGGCATCAAGGTTACGCCGGCACCGCCCCGTATCATCCCGCGGGGGCTGCTGAGTGAATCGGCGCTCGCGTGGATCGCCACCGGCAAGTACCAGTTCGGCATGCCGCTCTATCGCCAGGCCGGTCTGCTGCGTCGCTTCGGCGGCGACATCTCGTCGAACACGATTGCCGCGAGCATGGTCCGCGTCGGTCTTGCGACGCAACCCGTCATCAACCTGATGCGCGATGCGCTGCTCGATGCCGAACTGATCTACGGCGACGAGACGACGTTCCAGGTCCTGAAGGAGCAAGGGCGAAAGCCGCAAACGAAAAGCTATCTGTGGGCGCAGATGACCGGTTCGGGCATCCCCATCCGTTGCTTCACCTATACGCCAGGTCGTGGCGCCAGGCTGGCTGACAGGCTGTTTGCCGGTGTCCGTAAAGGTGCCGCCCTGATGACCGATGGATACGAACCCTACAACGGCATCGCTGAACAGTACCAGCTCGTGCACCTCGGATGCTGGACGCACGCAAGACGGTACTTTGTGAAGGCGGAAGACAATGTCCCCAAAGCAGCGCGCCCGCCCGATCTGCTCGCGACACGCTTCATCAGCCTGATCGGAAAACTGTTCGCGGCCGAAGCGCGAAGCCAGACGTGGACGGCTGGGCGACGACAGCGATTGCGACGACGATACAGCGCGTGCGTACTCGATGTTATCGAAAAGCTGATGCTTGAGCACTCGCCTGGCGTCGTCCCCAACAGTCTGCTCGGCAAGGCGCTGACCTATCTGCACGGGCAGTGGCCGAAGCTGATCCGTTACGTTGAAGACGGCAACTGGCCCATATCGAACAACCCTTGCGAAAATTCCATTCGCCCGTTCTGCCTGGGACGCCGCGGCTGGTTGTTTGCTGACACCGTCGATGGCGCAAACGCGAGCGCCAATCTCTACTCACTGGTCGAAACCTGCAAGGCGAACAGCATTGATCCGTATCGCTATCTCACCTGGCTGTTACAGCGTCTCCCGCTGGCACAGACCGTCGACGACTACGACGCGCTCTTGCCCTGGAAGATGCCCATCGATCTCCGCTGACTGAGCCCTGTACCACATCTCATGACAACCGCGCCCTTACTCTGAGGGGTGTCGTCAATGGATCGCGTACGGACGAACTGGGCGGCCAAACGCATTCATGGCCGCACCCGGCGACAGGTCGAGGCCATGTTCCAGGAGGAGAGGCCGCATCTGCGGCCGTTGCCGACCACCGGCTTTCGCTACTTCATGGAGGTCGTGCGTACCGTCTGGGACGACACCACTGTCAACATCGATCGTAGCAACTATGCGGCACGACCTGCGCCGATCGGCAGTCTCGTTTCAGTGCGCATCTACGATTGCATCATCGAGATGCGTATTCCACGCAAAGAGAACAGCCATTCGACGGCAAAGTGAATCGTGATTCCACGGCAAAGTGAACAAGGATTCCACGCCATCGCGAACAAACGGAGCGCAGCGACGCGGGACCTTTACCTTTTTACTCGGACTGCGGCTTTGCGGTCAATCGACTGCGCGTCTTGCGCAGCGATTCGCCCGCGAGCGTGATGCGATGAGCGTTGTGCACCAGCCGGTCAAGGATCGCGTCGGCGACAGTGGGTTCGCCGATCGCCTCATGCCAGTGGTCCACCGGGATCTGGGAGGTAGCGAGCGTGGAGCGGTGCCCGTGACGGTCGTCAAGAACCTCAAGCAGATCGCGCCGCGCGGAATCAGTCAGCGGCGCCATTGCCAGATCGTCGAGAATCACGAGATCCGTCTTGGCAAGTTGGGCGAGCCATCGCGCGTAGCGCCCGCTGCCGTGTGCGATCGCCAGTTCCTCGTTCAGTTTCGGCACGCGCAGATAGCAGGCGGAGAACCCCTGGCGGCACGCCTGGATGGCGAAGGCGCAACCCAACCAACTCTTGCCGAGCCCGGTCGGGCCAACCAGGATCAGGTTCTGCCTCTCCCGAAGCCACTCACCGGTCAGCAGTCGGGCGGTGAGCGCCCGGTCCAGGCCGCGGGCGGTGCGATAGTCGATGTCCTCGGGCGAAGCGTCGGGGACCTTCAGTCTGGCCCGGCGCAGCCGGGCCGCCGTTTGTCGCGAGTCACGTTCACTGGATTCACGCTCGACCAGCAGCCCCAGACGTTCTTCAAAGCCCAGTCGGTCAATGCCGTCCTGGGACTGTTGCTCGGCAAGCGCCGCCGCCATGCCGGGCAGGCGCAGCGCGTGCAGTTTGTCGACAGTGGGATGATGCAGCATATAGACTCCCTTTCAGCTTCAGTGGTAGTACGAAGGCCCGCGCACGTTGGCATGCACAAGCGGCAGGTCGGCCTGCCCGGTGGCAGGTTCGGGCTCCCGGTCCAGGCCGTTCTTCAGCGTCGAGTCAATGAACCTGTAGTTCGGCGCTTTCAGATCGATCGCGCGGCGGCAGGCAGCTTCGAGCCGGTCGCGTCCGTAATCCTTGCCCATGCGCAGCACACCCAGGCAGGTGCGATACGACTGCTGGGGGTGCTTGCGGGCACCCAGCAGGTGCTGGATGACAGCCGCCGTATGCGGGCCGATGTCGGCGGCCCAGTTGCGCAGCCGCTCCGGGTCCCAGCCCTTGGCGACCGCCAGGTGCTCCGGCGGCATGTGCGCGTCGATCGTGGTGTGGTAGCGACGGCGAGCGCTTTTGCCGTGAGCGGCAATGCGTTGGCCGCGATGGAAGATCTCGACGGTGTTGATCGTGTGGCGCACGTCGACCTGTTCGCGCGCGTAGCGATATGGGACCGAGTAATAGTGCTGATCAAGTTCAACGTGATAGTCAGGGCCGATACGCGCGACCTTCCACTCAGCGTACTGATAGGGCTGCTCGGGCAAGGGCCTGAGTGCCGGACGATCGATTTCGTCGAAGACGCTACGGCGGGAGCCGGGCAGTTTCTTGAAGGGCCGGTTGTTCAGATCGCCCAGTAACGCGGCGACCGCCCGGTTGGCCTCGCCCAGGCTGAAGAAGCGCTGGTTGCGCAGGCGGGCGAGGACCCATCTCTGCACCAGGAGGACCGACAGCTCTGCTTTCGGCTTGTCCCTCGGCTTTTTACTGCGAGCCGGGATCACAGCCACGGAGTAATGCCTGGCCATTTCCTGGTAGGTTGGATTGATGTCCGGATCGTAGAACCCCGGCTTGTGGACGCCCGATTTTAGATTGTCGGGCACCAGGATCTCGACCAGGCCGTCATAGAACGCGAAGGCGCGCACGTGCGAGCCGATCCAGTCGGGCAACTGCTGGGTCCAGGTGAGCTCAGCGAAGGTAAAACCGGACACGCCGAGCGCGGCGACGAACAGTTCAGCCTCGCGGACTTCACCGGTGTCCGGATTGATGATGCCGAGCTTCTTGCCCGAGTAGTCGACGAACAGCTTCTGGCCCGGCACGTGCGTTTGCCGCATCGTGACAGGAAGCCGCTGCGCCCATTCCTGGTAAGCCTTGCAGAACCAGCTATAGCCGCAGCCGTCCGGATGCTGCGCCTTGTATTCCTGCCACAGCAGATCGAGCGTGACGCCTTTCCTGCCGATCTCGCGATGCACCGCCGGCCAGTCCGGCATGCCGCGCGTTGGCTCGCGCCGTGCCGGCGGCGGATACAGTCTCGCCTCGAGCGCCGCGTCGTCCGTCAGCAGTTCCGGTGGCAGGGGCCAGCCCAGCCCCGCCAGCCGCGTGCGGCGCAGGTAATGCCACACCGTCGTTGTCGAGGCACCGACCGCGTCGGCGATCTCCCTCTGGTTGCGGTCACACTCGAAATGCAGCCGCAGCACTTCCCTGATTTTGCGCATGGTCAACCTGACATTTGCCATTCGGCACTCCCGACAAAACTGTCGATCGTGCCACCGTTGACCCGCGTCGCCGCCACCCCGAAACCGTGTTCGCGATGGCGTGGAAACCCTGTTCTTTTTGCCGTGGAATCGGCATTAACTTTGCCGTGGAATTCGTGTTCTTTTTGCCGTGGAATCCCTGTTCACTTTGGCGTGGAATATTCAATCGAGATTCGGGATCGCCGTACGCAGGCGTTGCTGCGCACTCATCCGCGCGCCGTAAAGGCCGGTTCGCTTGAACTGCCCGAAGACGAACGCCCGTTCAATCCGTCCCGCCAGAGCGCCTTCCTGCTCGCGAGCGCTGGCGACATCGGGCCGCAAACAAAGGCGCTGTGCCAGTACATGTTCGACAGCGAAGGTCGCGTCGGCCATCGCGCCATGTGGGGCATCGTCGGTCTGGCGAAGAAGTATCCCGCCCGGCTCGTTGAACAGGCCTGCGATCACGCGTTACGTCATCACGTCTACCGCTACAAACAGGTGCGCGCGATCGTCGAGCGGCTGTTCGAACAGGCACTCGAGCGTCTCGATCAGGCACCGCAACTCGAACTGCCCCTCACGCAGGATCACCCGCTGATCCGTCCTGCCGCCGAATACGGCGAACTCTTTGCCCTCGGTGCGCAGCACGGCGCCGAACCTCAACCTCCGACGGGAGAAACGCAGACATGACCATGACATTACCGGAAATCGAACGGGCCCTCGGACAGCTTCGCCTGTCCGGCGTACGCGACACACTTGAAACGCGCGTGCTGCAGGCCCAAGGCTCCCAGCAGCCGTTCCTTGAAACCTTCGCACTGATCCTGCAGGACGAACTGGATCGCCGCCAGTCCCGGCTCATCGAACGCCGCTACAAGCTCTCCGGCCTCGAAGACAAACTCACGCTCGCCGAATTCGACTGGGGCTTCAATCCCAAAGTGCCTCGCCAGACCTGCTTCCAGCTACACACGCTGAAGTTCATCGCGGCCGGCGACAACGCGCTGATCATCGGCAAACCTGGCACCGGCAAATCGCACGTTGCGAAGGCCGTCGCCTACCAGGCCGTCCTGCAGGGACACAAGGTGCAGTATCTTGAGACCGACGACTTCTTTAACCGTTACGCGCTGAGCCCGACTGCTCAGCGCGAAGCCCGGCTGCGAGCCATCCTCGAAAGCGATCTGCTCGTGCTGGACGACCTGTTCCTGTCGCGTACGATCCCCGACGCCGCCGGCGCGCTGCTGCAAACGCTGATCCATCAACGCTACAAACTGCATCGCAGCGTTGTCGTCACATCCAACCGCGTTGTGCAGGATTGGGGTGCATACCTGGGCGACAACACGATGAGCACCACGATCCTCGACCGGCTCATGCATCACTGCCACCTGCTCGAGTTCGATGGTCGCAGCTATCGCCTTAAAGAGGCCGCTGAAACGCTTGCGAGAAAAACGAAAACCAGCTAAATAAAACCCTTAGTCCTGCTGCGCAGGGTGGGGGAATTTGCGCGACCATAAGTGGGGGAGTTTCAACTGACCGTCCGGGGCGCTGTAGCAACGCCATGTCCAGCGCGCGCAGCATCAGTTCGGTGTACAGATGGTTGGACATCGCCCAACCTACGATGCGGCGGCTGAACACATCGAGCACCACGGCGAGATACAGGAACCCTTCGCCGGTCGGCACATATGTCGCGTCGGCCACCCATAGCCGGTCCGGGGCACTGGCGCTGAAGTGTCGCTGCACCAGATCGGGCGCCGGGCGTGCATCGGGCCGCCGCCGCGTGGTGGAGTGCCAGCGGCGCCGGCTTACGCCGCAAAGACTTGCGATACGCATCAGCCGGGCAACCCGCTTGCGCCCGACGTGGATGCCCTGCGCGCTCAGTTCAGCATGAACGCGCGGCATCCCATAGGTGCCGCGTGAGCGCATGTAGATCGCACGGATGCGCGCGAGCAGGTCGGCGTCGGCCACTGCGCGCTTCGATGGTCCGCGCGTGAGCCACGCGTAGTAGCCGCTGGCGGAGTGCCGATCAACGTGACCATTGACGCCGACGAACTCAAGAGGCTGCTCGCGATTCGCGAGGCGTACGGTTCACTGCAACTTGAGCACGAGGAGGTCCGTGGTGCGTTACGTCTGGTGATCGCGGAGCGCGATCTGGCCGAGGAGCGGCTGCGTGCTTACCGTCGCGAGCTGTTCGGCGCAAAGAGCGAGGCGCGCGACTCAGACCAACCCGGCCTGTTCAACGAAGCCGAAGTACTCGGCACAAACGCGGCACCCGCGCAGGAAGACACGCCCGCAACCGCGATCGCCGCACACACACGCAAGAAGCGCGGTCATCGCAAACCGCTCGATCCCAATCTGCCGCGCGAAGTCGTTCGGCACGAACTTCCCGAAGTCGAACGCTTCTGCAACCACGACGGCCATGCACTTGTCGAGATCGGCGTCGAAATGAGCGAGCAGCTCGACGTGATTCCCGAGCAACTTCGCGTCATCCAGCACCAGCGCGTCAAGTATGCCTGCCCGTGCTGCGATCTTGGCATCAAGGTCACTCCGGCGCCGCTGCGCATCATCCCGCGTGGACTGCTGACGGAATCGGCGCTCGCGTGGGTCGCCACCGGCAAGTATCAGTTCGGCATGCCGATCTATCGCCGGGCGGGCCTGCTACGACGCTTCGGTGGCGACATCTCGTCGAACACGCTCGCCGCGAGCATGGTCCGCGTCGGTCTCGCCACGCAGCCCGTCATCAATCTGATGCGCGACGCGCTGCTCGATGCTGACGTGATCTACTGCGACGAGACGACGTTCCAGGTGCTGAAGGAGAAAGGGCGCAAACCGCAAACAAAGAGTTATCTCTGGGCGCAGATGACCGGATCGGGAACACCCATTCGCTGTTATGCCTACACGGCGGGTCGCGGCGCGAAGCTGGCAGACAGACTGTTCGCCGGCATCCGCAAGGGCGCGGTTCTGATGACCGATGGATACGAGCCTTACAACGGCATCGCTGAACAGTATCAGCTCGTGCATCTCGGATGCTGGGCTCACGCGAGACGGTATCTGATCAAGGCCGAAGATAACGTGCCCAAGGCAGCGCGCTCGCCCAACTTGCTCGCGACTCGCTTCATCAAACTGATCGGCAAGCTGTTCGCCGCCGAAGCGCGCAGTCAAACGTGGACGGCCGAACGACGACAGCGATTGCGACAACGATACAGTGCACGCGTGCTCGATGCCATCGAAAAGCTGATGCTCGAACAGATACCCGGCGTCGTGCCTCAAAGCTTACTCGGCAAAGCGCTGACCTATCTGCACGGGCAGTGGCCTAAGCTGATCCGTTACGTCGAGAACGGCAACTGGCCCATATCGAACAACGTCATTCATGCCGTTAGCGGCATGACAAGGGTTATGCCGACTCCCCAATTATGCCGCGTCATGCATGCGCGTGGCGATGGGTATGGCCTTTCATGATCGCTGTGTCGGCATAAACGTATGATTTCTCAGGCTGGCTATGGTGCTGGCCAGGAGAGATCAGATGAATGCGACACGCACAGTCAGCGAATCCGGCGGGCTGCCGGCTCATCACATCGATGCATTTCTTGATCGTCTACGGACGGCACACTATTCCGAGGTATCGCTTCGCAAGAAACGAAGAGTCCTGTGTGCGTTCTCTGGGTGGATGAAGAACAGGAACATCGACCTGATTGATCTCGATGAGTCTGTCACGGCTCGTTTTATGAAGCGCATGATCGACGCATCACGAGATCGCGTCCAGCGTGCGCGTCCCACATTACGGCAGTTTCTCGCCTATCTGCGCGCGGAAGCCATTGTGTGTTCGCCGACGTTGGGCGGCCAGTCCGCGATCGCGCACATTTATCGCCGATACCTGGACTATCTGAGGCAGGATCGTGGACTCGCTAAGAACTCTCTGCTCGTCTACGGCCCCTTCATTCGCGACTTTCTCGACAGCCACTCGGCCAACGACGGAAGTATATTGCCCGATGCATTTGACGCCGTAACGATCCGAGATCATTTCCTTGCCTACAGCAAAGGTCGATCGGCGGAGTACACGCGGCTGGTGGCAGTTGCGCTTCGCTCGTTCTGCCATTTCCTGTTTTTGCGCGGCGATACGGCCCGAGACCTGTATGAGTCAGTGCCTTCGGTTCGTAAGTGGCGACAGTCGACTGTGCCGACGTTCCTCACGCCTGAGCAGCAAGAAGCCCTCATTGCATCTGCAGACCGCTCGACTCCGACTGGGCGCCGCGACTATGCAATCCTGCTGTTGTTGGCGCGGCTCGGTCTACGTGCCGGAGAAATCGTCGCAATCGAGCTTGACGACATTCACTGGCGTTCGGGAGAACTCGTCGTTCATGGCAAGGGGCGAATGGTCGAGCATGTCCCCCTTCCATCGGAGGTTGGAGAAGCAATCGCAATATACCTCCGCGATGGTCGCGGAGCGAGCGCATCGCGCCGCGTCTTTCTTCGCATATGGGCATCTCGCGTTGGTTTGGCTGGACCGGCGGCCATTGGCAAGATTGTTCATCTGGCCTTCGCGCGTGCCGGTTTCAGCCCCGCGTGCCGGGGCGCCGCACATCTATTCCGTCACGGTCTGGCGACGACGATGATTCGCCACGGTGCCTCGATGGCAGAAATAGCCGAGGTCTTGCGACACCGCTCACAGGACAGTACCGCGATCTATGCAAAGGTCGCGTTTGAAGACCTGCGTGGAATCGCGCGCTCATGGCCCGTGGCAGGAGGTGCAATATGACTGCGATCCGCGACTCTCTCACACGGTACGTGGCGGTCCGCCGTGCTCTCGGGGCGTCATTCTATGAACCTGCGTTGGCACTCGGTCATTTCGTTGATCTTCTGGAACGCGAAGGCGCCGAGTTCATTACCACCGATCTGGCTCTGCGCTGGGCGACGACTCCTGTACTCGTCGAACGTGCCACCTGGGGGCGTCGCCTCTCCCAAGTCAGAGGATTCGCCAGATGGATGAACGTCATTGACAGTCGAAACCAGATTCCTCCAGCAGGACTCCTGACTGCCCGCAGACGGCGCAATACACCGCATATATACACTGAGCAGGAAATTGACCTGCTTATGACCCAGGCCGCTCAACTGCGCTCCCGAACCGGCATGCGGGCACTGACCTATTCGACGCTCATAGGGCTTCTTGTAGCGACGGGCCTCAGGCCAGGCGAAGCGCTTCGACTCGACCGGTCCGACGTTGACCTCGTTAACGGGATACTGTCCATCCGGGAGTCGAAGTTCGGCAAGTCTCGCTTTGTTCCTGTACAAGAGTCGACCCGGTTGGCACTCGAACACTATGCCCAGAAGCGCGATAAAGTCTATCCTTTACGATTGAGCGAGGCGTTCCTGGTTAGTGAGCGCGGCAACCGGCTGAAGGCCTGCACTGTGCGAAGCATGTTCGTCAGAATGTCGCGCGCGATCGGTCTGCGATCGGCGACAGAGAATGGGCGCGATGGTTACGGCCCGCGCCTCCAGGACTTCCGGCATAGCTTCGCGACTGGAAGGCTGGTCGAATGGTATCGCGCCGGTCTGGACGTAAGTCGAGAATTGCCGAAACTTGCCACCTACCTCGGGCATGTCAACATCGGTCTTACGTACTGGTACATCGAAGCGGTTCCTGAGTTGCTTGAACTCGCGGCAGCCTATCTCGACAAGAACTATCCGGGAGAACGGCCGTGAGCGCCGCCGGCCTCCCATCCCTCGTTCAGCGGTTTTTTACCCAGCGCCTGCTCGAGCAGCAAGGTCTGAGTTCGCATACGGTGGCAAGTTACCGTGACACGTTCCGGCTGCTGCTAGCGTTCGCCACGAAGCATATGGGGCGCGCGCCGTCAAAGCTGCGAATCGAGGACTTCGACGTGTCGTTGATCGAGGAATTCCTGCAGCATCTCGAACGCGGCAGAGGCAATTCGGTGCGAACACGCAACACGCGGCTTGCCGCCGTGCATGCCTTCTTCCGGTTCGTCGCGGTCAGCGAGCCTGCGTTGTTTCTGCAGTGTCAGCGCATTCTTGCAATTCCATCTAAACGCTGCGAGCACGGCCCTGTTGAGTTTCTGACTGAGAGCGAGGCCGCCGCTCTGGTAGGGGCGCCTGACGTACGAACGTACGCGATCCATTGACGACACCCCTCAGAGTAAGGGCGCGGTTGTCATGAGATGTGGTACAGGGCTCAGTCAGCGGAGATCGATGGGCATCTTCCAGGGCAAGAGCGCGTCGTAGTCGTCGACGGTCTGTGCCAGCGGGAGACGCTGTAACAGCCAGGTGAGATAGCGATACGGATCAATGCTGTTCGCCTTGCAGGTTTCGACCAGTGAGTAGAGATTGGCGCTCGCGTTTGCGCCATCGACGGTGTCAGCAAACAACCAGCCGCGGCGTCCCAGGCAGAACGGGCGAATGGAATTTTCGCAAGGGTTGTTCGATATGGGCCAGTTGCCGTCTTCAACGTAACGGATCAGCTTCGGCCACTGCCCGTGCAGATAGGTCAGCGCCTTGCCGAGCAGACTGTTGGGGACGACGCCAGGCGAGTGCTCAAGCATCAGCTTTTCGATAACATCGAGTACGCACGCGCTGTATCGTCGTCGCAATCGCTGTCGTCGCCCAGCCGTCCACGTCTGGCTTCGCGCTTCGGCCGCGAACAGTTTTCCGATCAGGCTGATGAAGCGTGTCGCGAGCAGATCGGGCGGGCGCGCTGCTTTGGGGACATTGTCTTCCGCCTTCACAAAGTACCGTCTTGCGTGCGTCCAGCATCCGAGGTGCACGAGCTGGTACTGTTCAGCGATGCCGTTGTAGGGTTCGTATCCATCGGTCATCAGGGCGGCACCTTTACGGACACCGGCAAACAGCCTGTCAGCCAGCCTGGCGCCACGACCTGGCGTATAGGTGAAGCAACGGATGGGGATGCCCGAACCGGTCATCTGCGCCCACAGATAGCTTTTCGTTTGCGGCTTTCGCCCTTGCTCCTTCAGGACCTGGAACGTCGTCTCGTCGCCGTAGATCAGTTCGGCATCGAGCAGCGCATCGCGCATCAGGTTGATGACGGGTTGCGTCGCAAGACCGACGCGGACCATGCTCGCGGCAATCGTGTTCGACGAGATGTCGCCGCCGAAGCGACGCAGCAGACCGGCCTGGCGATAGAGCGGCATGCCGAACTGGTACTTGCCGGTGGCGATCCACGCGAGCGCCGATTCACTCAGCAGCCCCCGCGGGATGATACGGGGCGGTGCCGGCGTAACCTTGATGCCGAGATCGCAACATAGGCAGGCGTACTTGATACGCTGATGCTGGGTGACTCGCAACTGCTCGGGAATGACATTGAGCTGCTCACTGATCTCGACGCCGATCTCGACGAGCGCGTGTCCGTCGTGATCGCAGAAGCGCTCTGCCTCAGGGAGTTCGTGTCGCACGACATCACGCGGCAGATTGGGATCGAGAGGCTTGCGGTGGCCGCGCTTCTTGCGCTTGTGGGCCGCGACCTCGGTTCCGGGGGTATCTTCCTGCGCGGGAGTGGCGTTCGCGCCGAGCGCTTCGGCTTCGTTGAACAGGCCGAACTGGTCCGAGGCGCGCGCTTCGCTTTTCGCGCCAAACAGTTCGCGACGGTAAGCGCGCAGTCGTTCCTCGGCGAGATCGCGCTCAGCTGTCACGAGGCGCAGTGCGCTGCGAACCTCCTCATGATCGCGCTGAAGCGAACCATAGGCCTCTCGCATCGCGAGCAGTGCCTTGAGTTCGTCGGCGTCGATGATCACGTTGATCGGCATACCGCTTAGACCGGCACGCCGGTGACGTGTTCAGCTCACGCGTGCATAATTTCGACTGGGATGTCGCTGGACTGCGGCAATGTCGATGCCCTCGATAAGCCAGTGCAACTGCTCGACGCTCAGTGTCGCGACCCGGTTCGCGCTGTCAGGCCACACGAAGCGATCGTTTGCCTCGAGTCTCTTGAGCATGAGCCAGAAACCGTTGCCCTGCCAGCCCAGGATCTTGATGCGATCGCATCTCCGGTTGGTAAACACATAGAGCGAGGAATCCATCGGGTTCAAATGCATGGCCTGCTCCACGAGAATCGACAGGCTGTTCATGCCATAGCGGAAGTCGACTGGTTCCCGATGCAGGTAGACCTTCAGGCCTTCGTCGAACCGGAACACGGCATCCTCCCCAGCATCTGGACCACGGCGGTCAGTTCGTCGATGCTCGCCTCGCCGAGATCAAACTCGACGCCGTTGGACAGTCGCACATGCAGTGCGAGCGTCAGCGATGGCGATGGCGATGGCGATGGTGACGGTGACGGCGACAGCGACGGCGGTGCGGTTGGCAGTGCTGGTGGTGCTGCAACGACAGGCACGAATGCCGTGGGCGAGGCGACAGGTGGGGAGCGTTTGCGCGAACCCGGGATGTCAATGGGCGCGCCATCAATCACCGCGAGCGCGCCCTCCAGTACGATTTCCTCCGGGGCATGCGGACGTTCCTGTTCGCCGGTAGCATCATCCTGCGATGCCGGCGATATGCCTTTCTCGCGCTCCAGCAGGTACTTCGTGATCCACTTGCGTAGCAGGTTGGCGTTGATCCCGTGCTCCTGCGCCAGGCGGGCAACCGACACGCCAGAACGCAGCGCTTCCTCAACTAGCGCACGCTTGCCTTTATCGTCGTAACGACGGCGACCGTCGCTGCTGCGTCGAACTACTCTTAACTCTGGATCTTTGTCAGCCATAGGTGTCCACCTCCGAATAGGTGGACACCTATGCTCCTCGCTCCTGTCCCCAGCGGCTAGACGCCGAAAATGGATCGCTTACTCTCAGATGTTCACGAGAGTGAAGCTCGCCAAACCAACCTGCCTGGGTGAAGCCCGGAAAGGCCCAGCGGCAGCGAGATAATCAACGGTGGCGGGTCGCTAGCAAGCGAGGCCAGGCTTTGCGTGAGGTAACTCACGTGGGGACCTCAACTGTTCCAACCGCCCGGTGCGGACCCGCATGCCGGGTGGTGTGGGAGGGGTCGGGCCGTGAGGCCTGCCCCTATCCCGATTAGATTTTCACGAACTCATCGGCTCCGGCGTTGATGGACGCCCACTCATCACCCGACGCAACCTGCTTCGTCATCTGCCAGAGCGTACTTATCCTCGTGTCGCCCGTGTTCGGCTCAGATTGGCCCACCCAAGCCGTGATCGCTTGGAAGTCGCGCCAATGAACGACAAACGAAATCAAGTCGCCATCGACATAGCCCCGAAGGTCGCCAGTCGTGGTGCCGCCTCCTGAACTCACCTTGCTTTCGTAGGTTCCAGTCAAACTGTCGCCCTGCTGCGCAATTTGCATCGTCGAACCAAGCTCGTTCTTCCACGACCCAGAGAAATCGATCGACGGACCCGTGCCTGCTTTTGCATATTTCAGTGATTGTTCCAGATGCGACATCTCAAACCTCCACAGTGCAAATCGACGGCGACCGGCCGGCGAGCGGGGCGCTTCGCGCCTGATGTTTTCCTACGCAGAATCCGACTTATTAGAACACGCGAAAACTGAATGCGTCTTCCAGGTCTCGCCGAAGTCCCATGCATCCTTTGACTACGATCAAGGCTGAAGAAACCAGCCGCACATCCCTATCGCGGTCATTACTGCGCTCGGGAGACCATACCTTGGCTCCGTGGAAAAGGTTATTTCGTACACGCCGCACCATCAATAGGGTCTGCTGCGACTTCGGCAGGTTCACGTCTGGCGCAGATTCTTGCCACTCGATGCGGCCCCCTCTGAGCACTTGCTTGCGAGGCGGTTCAGTGAGTAGGTAGGCGACGCTTTCCTTGAAGTGCTCATCCTTCACGCGTGCGAAATGCCAATCGATGGAAGTTGCAAACTTGTCCCAATCCGCTTCGACGGATTTTTGGCTACCCTTCGCGAAACCCGAACACTTCAAGCCATATTCACAACGAGCAAAGGTGCCAAGAAACTCATAGGTCAACTGTTCTGGAAGCGACACTTGTGGGAATACGATATTTTCTTGCACTGTGTTTTCCGCTGTCAGTTACCGGCCCAGACGGTCGGGATCATGCCGAAATTGCCCATTTCTTCCCAGCCAGCACCGTCCAGTTCGTAGAGGTCGTCCGCACCCAGCGTCGAACCGTCTACCAGCGTCACGTCACCGGTGCTGATCAAGGTGTCCCAACGCCGCCGCCCGATGAGCTTGTCGTCACGGAACAGGCTGACCTGTATCTCCGTGTTCGGCGGGTTGAAAGGATACTTCCCCGCCGCATCCGGTTTCGGCATGGGAATCAACTCAATCCGTGCAACCACGCCGCTTGGAAGAGCAATCGGATTCGGCAAGAAGGTTTCGATGTTCGTCATGTGTTTTCCGTCGTGTTCTCAGACTACCGGCTGAGCCGGTGGCACAGGGTCGCAGCAGCGCGTGGGGAACTCCCAGCTCGCTTCTTCGAGCTTCGGGCCACTCGCGTAAAACCAGTCGAAGTCGTCTCCGCGATCTGCCGTGACCAGCCGAGGTTTTTCCCAAGAGGGCGCCCATACCCAAAGTGCCCTACCTGCGAACCACTCTTCGCCTTCGTCAAACTTGCGCCAGTTGGCCAGTTCCATTTCCTGTTTTCCTAGTGCCCGCAGTGCGCTTCAGTGCGCGCGGCCCAGAGTGCGGTAATCGCGTCCAAGTTCGACTTGAACGTTCCAAGTTCCCGACTATCGCTGTCCCTTTCTTCGTCATACGGAGCATTGATCGAAGCGCTCCACTCGCCAGAAAGTTTGCGCTCGTAGCTGCCGATGCACTCGTAGCCGCCAGGCGTCGTCGCGGAAAATTCGCACCGACGTTGAAGAAAGCCGTTCGTAGTCGCTGCATCGCCGTTGCAGTTGCGTTCGATATAAAACTGGCCATCGTCCAGCAGCATGAATTTGTTATCCATATTCGGCCTCTTTTCCCTTTCTCGGTTGCCTCAGCTTTGCAGCGGTTCCGAATACCAATGCTCGACGCGATCAAGTTGGAAGCGTGCCACCACTCTGTCAGCATCTCTCACGATGAGAATAAAGCCGTCATCTACCGCATCAGTCGCAGGGATTTCCTTTTCGGCATCATCCCCTTTCAGCTTCACATGGATAGTCATGGTAGCCACGCCTCCTCTCCTGTTCCGTTTTCCGTTTTAAAAAGGGCCGCCAGTACGGGCCGACCAACACGCCGCGACAGGGACGTACTGCCACGGTAAAGCCGTTTTCCGATCTACGACTATCCAGCTTCGGCGGCCACATGGCGACCCCCGAAGCGCTTCACGTCTGCTTGAATCCGCGATAGATCCAACGTACAGCAAAACCTATCGCAAGCGCAGCGAGGCATGGCAGCAGCCATATTGCCAGCAGACGCACTGCGAGATGCCGCCAAGCGGAGACCCGCAAGACATGAACGTATGCCTTGCCGATCGCTGCCGCTTGGGCCTTAGTCGTGCCACCTGGGACTTCGAACCTGTGCCCGTTTGGCATTTCCAGGACGAGAGGCGCGCTTTCCCACCACGGAGCACTCGCTGACGCGGGCGCGCTGGCTTCACTAGCAATCAACGCGACCTCATCAGCTGGTAGGCGCTGCAACTGCTCACTTTCGAAAGGTACACCTGCAACGTCCAGCAAACTGTCAAACAAGACGTACGTCACGGAACCGATCGCTACGCCATAGACAACCGTCAACGCTAACCACAATCGCCACCAACCGCCGATGCGACGTGCCATGTTCTTTTCCTATGCTCACCCAGCACTAACCAACCGGACCTTCATCTGTTTGGTCAGAAGCGTGAGTACCGTCAATGGGGCATTCGCGAGGTGTGTTTGTAGGCGGAGAAAATGCGGAAGAAGCATTGGTGCATCGCTGACCAAATACATCGCACCATCATCGTCTCTGTACGCACCATCCAAAACGCTGATAGCGACCTTGGCCGCATTGCTCGGCGTCGGATCGAAGACATCAGGATCGGTCTCGTCGCTCTTTTGTATGTCATCGACTACGGCCTGGGCAAAGAGGTCGATCACCGCACGCAGGTTTTGTTGATCGGTCGATCCAAAGACGCTTCCGTCAGGAGCCAGTATCTCATTCAGGCCCCTCGACAGGCCTCCATCGACCTCACCCAAAACGACGTCCGACACCTTCAGGACAAAACGAACGTAGGCCAAGTAGCTGCCGACATATAGTGCGGTCAAATACAAGTGTGCGACGAACGGGTTGGCAGCAATCAGCGCCCCTCCCGGCAAAAGTGGACCAGGCCCACCTTCGCCAAAGCACGATTCGAAGAGTTCACGCGCAGGTTCATGGGAGAAGCGAAGCAAACCGTACCCGAAATCTCGTGGCGTGAGTCGATTGCCGTCCGCGAAAACAAACGTGGACTTCGGAGTCCGCGACGGTTCGTTCAGAAACCAACTCAAGATGCCCATTGAATCTCCTGTCTAGTCGTACGGGCTGCGTTCCGTAGGCGGTTTTCCTATCGGACCGGTACCAGCACCAACACGCCGGGCCCGTCTTGCCGGACTTGGCCGGGACCATATTCGCTCACCTGGCCGTTCCGCAGGACCACGGTGTAGTCCGTACGGTTCCACGACCATCCGCTAATCAGACGATCGGTGTAGCGCAGCGCTTCATACTCGCCACTTTGTTGATACCCGTCGGGGTTTCCGAGTATCGAAACGACTTCCCCTTTCGACATTCCCGCATGAATGTCGCCCATCTTCTGGCCGGTCACACATCCGCTTATCAACCCAGCGACTGCGAGCACCGCTACCGCGAATCTCGCTTTCGTCATTGTTCTTGTTCTCCGCGTTTTCCGTTGTGCAGTTAGTTACCAGCGTGCGATACGTCGCCGCGTTGATGCGACTTCCAGGCCCGCAGAATCGCCTTAGAACGCGCGCGCCGACCGCTCCCCGATGCGAGTGCCAGGAGGGGGCCAAAGAACGCGGAAACGAACGCCAAAAAATACATACCCGAATAAACGTTGAAGGACGCGCCAAGCCCCTGCGTGACACCGCCCACGACCGCGAACGTAATGAGTGGATAAGCGCCCGCCCGGAATCCGTCCGCGCGTTGAATGCCAGCGCCTCGCGCAACTATCTCCGTCACGATCCCAAGCATCAATACAGCCGCAACCAACATTCCGTACATATCAGTCCCTTGTTTTCCGTTACGTTGAGACCTGACCGTTGCCGTTTGTAGGAAACGGCAATCGTCAGGTCACGACATTAAAGTTGATCCCCGTCGCAAAACGTGCCTTTCGTTGCGGACACGGTGCCATCTGCCGCGACGGTCGTCTGTTTCAGATACTCATGACAGACCTTGCCACTATTGGCTTTCGTGTCAACCAACTGCACCGATTGCCCACCCACTTGCACGGTCTTGATTGATACGATTTTCGCCGTTTGCATGTTCACTTCCGCGTGTGCTGCACTGCAAGCGATGCTCAATGCGAAAAGTACGGTTTTCTTCATGGTGATTGCCCCTTTTTGTGTGGTCGTTGCTGCTGAGTCGGATGACTCACGGTTGCCGCTTGGTATCGGCAACGATCAGGCATCCGTGTTTTCCGATCTATTCGACTGCGTTCGAGAGGCGATGCAGCGACACAACATAGTCTCTACCGTCTGCCCCGTGAATGACGCCGCCCCGCGCCCCGGCAATCGTCAGCGCCACATGTTGCGTGCTCGATGATCGACCCTCAATGCCCGCTGGTTTCTCGAACAGGTCAGCATCGACAATGGCGCCCCCGTCGCCCTGGTAGCTGACCTTGTTGATTCTTAGTCGCCACGATCCGCTGTACGGAGCGGTGGCGGGCTTGCTACCGTCCACGTAGTCAACCGCTACGGGATAACCGTAATGCTCACTGAAGTCCGCTTTGCCCGTCCACGTCGCCTGCGCCTGAACCCATGTTTGATAGCCCCTTGCATTCAGAACTCGGACCGTGATCGCCGTCACGTCGTCGCCCGCAAATGCGCCGGTAGTCGCAAGCAGCGCTGCGCTAACCATCAGCAAACTAATCTTCTTCTTCATTGGCCCCTCACGTTTTCCGTGGTCTATTTCACGCTCTTGGCGTCTGCAATGCCGCGTTCGAGGTCCGCAATGTTCTGGACCGCAGCGGTGTACGAAACGTAGGGCGTTGCTCCATGCACTTCGACTGTGGCCGCCGCGTCGCCCACGGCATCGCGTACCGCCGCAACGGTTTGAGTGAACGCCTCACCCTGAAAACGGGCTTTCTGTTCGGCCGACGCGCCGGCCAGGTTAATCGTGATCTGCATGTGTGTTTTCCGGTTAGTAAAATCAGATCGTGATTACGAGTTCGGAGTACTTCCCCACGGTGTCATCGTCGGTTAGCAGCCGCAATGGCTCAGTGATAGCCTGCGCAACTAGTAACCGATCAAACGGATCGCGGTGAATCTCGGGCAGATCGCGCACCGCTGCAGCGTGGAGCGCCGTCACAGGCAGCTCACGAAAGCCCGCCTCTGCCATGCGTTCTACCAGTTCGTTCACGTCTGCATCCAGCTTCCCGATTCCGGACTTGATTGCGATTTCCCAAATGCTAGCGGCGCTCACAAAAACGGTGTCTGCAGCCAGCATAATTTCCTCGGCCTTCTTCGTGAGTTGCTTGTCGCCACTCATGGCCCACAGAAAAACATGCGTGTCGATCAAAAGGCGCATTACCGACCCTCAAACGTTGCCAAAATGTCGTCGGGCAAAGGCGCGTTGAAGTCGTCAGCGATCTTGATCTTTCCCTTCATCAGACCGAAGCGAAGTTTTGGCTTCTTTTCGACCGAAACGAGGCGCACCAACGGGGTTCCAGCCTTTGCGATCACAACATCTTCGCCACTGACAACCGCCTCGATGAGTCGCGACAGTTGCGACTTCGCCTCATGAATATTTACGGTTTGCATAGCACCTCCTCAATATGGACTTAGTTTAGCCTAGCTAACCATGAAATGCAACTGAAGATTTAACGCCCCGTCACTCGCCCAGCTCGATCGCCGCGAGCGCTTCGCGTCGATCGCGTTCGGACACGTCCAAATACGGCGAAACGTGGTCGAGATGCGTTTTTATAAGTGCCCGATATCACAACCTATGCGGCGCCGTAGTCCAAAGATATGACTCTCATATTTGGAGCCGTGGCTAAGCGAGGATTTTGCGGATGGCAGACGCGAACCCCGCCGGAAACACCACCTGACCGCTGTCCGTCAGAACGCGGCCGATTTTGTCGATCTTCCAGGCCCAATGGTCCATCGTCTTGCCGGATATCGCCGTCGCGAGGGCCTTTTTTTCTTGCGCGGTCAGTTCCACTCCATTGCCTACATCGGAAGGCGGTTCCTGCGGCGTATCGCCCAGAACAAGGACTGCTTTCTGGGCAGCGATATGCCGGGCCGCTAGCAGCTGGGCGCGCGTGGATTCAAGATCGGCAACGAGCAGATTGATCCGGGTTCGCAAGACGGGGTCTGATATTCCCTCCAGCAATTCCTCCGCCGCGGAGGCCTTGGTCGCAGAGACCTTCTTTTTCCTGCCGCCCGCATGCTCCGCACAGGCCGCAATGAGGGCTCGGTATTTCTCGCCGGTCTTGTTCCGAATCGCCGGGGCACTTGGCCCACCGCGCTCGGCCGACAGCCTGCCGATCATTGCAACGGAGTAGTCTGCGCTGCCACGACTCTCCTGTTCCTTGCAGATCGCAAAAATTAAGCGCAGGGAGGCCTCCGTGCGCGGGTGTACGTTCCGACAAAGCTCTTCGAGAAACGCAGTCGGTTCAGTCTTCGTCATCGTTACGCCGTTTTCCGAAGTTTGAGAAGTTGGCCTGAAGCCACCTTGTTGACGGACAACAACCGCTCCACTTCGTCGGTCATACCCAACTCATCGAGCAGAAGACGACCTTCGACCAGTGCGTTGGTTTCGGGCCGCCCGACACGCGCCATCAGCAGTTCGACAAACTGGTTGCCCACGGCCAGAGCCTCAGATTCCGATAGCGCGGCGAAGACGGCCGGCCGGCCATTGCGCGACAACAGAGCATCGAGCAGGCGACCGCGCCGGAGATTCGCGACGAGCACGTTCTCGTTAGGGTAGACGTTCGCACGCTGGCAAACCGCGTCATATAGCTCGAACTCGGTGCACTCTGCCAATGCCGCACGCAAGTCAGTAACCCCGCCGCTCAGTACGAGAGCCAGTTTCTTGTCATCCTTTTCGCCCGCGGACGACATAGCCGCCTTGCAACGCTCTATGAGGCGGTAATTGGCATGCCATGTGTGCGCAATGGAATCGACCTCATCGAGGACGCGATCCCGCCGGTCATAGGCAAGGCCAATCTTGCCGGACTGATCCTGATCGCGCCCGTCGAAGGCCGCCTCCTCCAGTCGGTAGATTTCGTCCTCAAGCGTGCGCAGTCGCTCTGCTGCTGTCGTCAATGACACACCGACGGCGTTGAAGCGGGCAACGAGCCCTGCGAGGAAAGCAGGCCCAGTTATGAAAAACCGGCAGCGAACACAATTCTTGGCGCCGCCCGGGACAGGCGAGTACAACGGCTTACTCGCCGCGCTGTTCTGAATTTGACCACCCTGATCGCAGCGAGTCCCCCCAACGGGGCAAATGCCAATATCGCCAACGACCCAGGACCCTGGCGCGCTTTGTTCGAGGGCCGATGCCCCTGCGCCCTCGTTCGAGATGACCAACGAGCTGGCATTTCTCACCTCTTCGTTTTGCAGGAACCTGAGGAAATTGCTGGTCTCCGCGCGTTGAACCTTTTGCTGCGCCTCGGCCAGAACCTCCGTAACATGTGCGGCCCCCGGCTTGTTGTAATAGAGGGTCATCAGAATCGTCGCGTGTCCGGCAACACACTTCGAAAGGATCTGTATCGGCACGCCACCTTCTGTGGCATACGCCGTGATGAGAGAGACCCGCAGGGTATGCAAATCGTAGTTTGCCCGACAATTCCCACCTGACTGCGACGTCACGAATTGGATCGCTGCGCCCGTTTGCCAACCGCTCGCCACGCGCGAGAACGCGAGTCTCAAGCTGCCGGAGCAGCAACGCCCAGAAGACTTGAAGACGTGAGTCCAAGACCGGCTCAGACGGATAAACCGCACAGGGATCGCGGAAGAGGAAGCACGCTGGTTCACGCAGTCGCAGCATCTCCGGGGTGTATGAGCGCAGGACCGTCCTATCGTGAATAGCCTGCCACGGCAACGATGCGGTGACGGGGTTGAACGTCTCCTGCCACTCTCGCAGCTCACGGGCGATCCTTATGACCTCGTCATGCTGCCACGGGATTTCATATCCGCGATCGTTCTGATCCTTTCCAGAATCAGCAGTCTTGTTAGTGTTCACAAAAAAACCAGTGAACTCCCGGCCGGTAACCGCGTCATCGAATTTTCTCAGGAAGCCGCGCCGGGTCTGCCGCCGACGCTCCTTTTTCGGCGCAAGTCGACCAGTGTTTGGCAGCCACTCCTTACCGTCATATTGCTCGGTATCTGCCTCGCCGGAATCAACCATTCGAACCTGATAGGTTCGCAGTGGCAGCATTAGCTTGACGAGGATGGCGTATGCCCTGACGGGATTCCACTGCTTCGAGAACTCTCCGGTGACGGGATTCTTCCACATGAAGTAGTCGCCCCGTAGCGTCTTGGGCCACGCGTAATCGTTCTCGGTGACAATCCGCACTAGTTCGTGCAAGTAGCGCAGCGGTAATGCCTCTCGGTGCGTTTCTGCCTGCCTTGCGCGTACAGCGAGCCGGGTAATCGGGTTGTAGTGATTGGGGCTGGCAACGGGCCGCCCGAAATCGTCTTCACCAGTCAGTACAGTGGCCAAATACCAATCAAAGAAATCGGCAAAATAGTTTGTGTAGTGCCGTCGGCTGCTGTCCGCCCAACGCCGCGCGTCGACCCACTCGGACCAAGTCGGCTCAATGCTGGCCTTACGGTCACAATACGCCGCGACCGTTCGCGGAAGATTAGGGTTGTCGATCAGGTACTGAAGTGCCCGCTCGGCCATATATGTTCGCAAAGCAAGCCCCTGGCGCTGATCGCTCAACCACTGAGACATAGCGTGCCGCCAATCGGAAAGCGTCGGTTCGTGTTCGGTCGCCCACGCGAACGTCCGATCTACGCCCACCTTGCGCTTGACACGCCCAAGACCCCACGAACTACGGTTGTACGTGGCTCTCGATCCGTAATAGTCACGCTGCACGAGCAGCAGCGGCGGCACCATAAACGAGAGCAGCCGACTTTCGTCGATCGGAGGTACAGGCGCGACAGTTTCCGGAACAATATCGCCCGGCTCCATCACACCCAGAGTGCGCCCGGCAATTCGAAACACCGTCGTAACCACTCTCGCTCGATTAGCGCCGCCGTACGCCTCCTGGAGTTCGCTCAACCAGGGGAACCCGTGCATCATGAACGGGTTGGGAAAGAGCGAGGTCTTCGTCGCGAAAGGGAAGTCGCGAGAAATCGCGACGATACCGCCGGACCAGAGACGGAGCAGCCAGCCATAGATGTGATTCTTCTGCCCCGGTGACTTCTCACACTCGCGGCCTGCATCCATCAGGGCGTCGATTTTCCGCGCGAAGTCGTGTGACGACCCGATGCTGGCGAATGCACGGATCGCGGCAGATACGGCCCTTGTAGGATGCTTCATCTTCCCATCCGGCGAACGGAGAGCCTCAACCCATTCCGCTGCGATCGCGGGGGCAGCGAATACCCTTTCAGGGTCCACAAGGAGCTTGTCCGTAGATCGGTTCACCTTCAGCTGTCGCCCGGTGATAGGAGACTCGCGGACGTCGAATTCGTCGACCTGGCAATATCGCGCCCCCAACGTCATCAATCGTTCTCTCCAAATGGATCCGGATTCCACGAAACGGACTGCCGCAACCTTGATTCAGCAGCACTGAGGGCGCTGTCGATAGCACCTGGTGTAGGCGTGGTGTACGGGGCCTGTGACTCAATCGCCTTGTGATGCAGCGCGTATTGAACAACCTTCTGATCGACACCCGCACTGACCAGGCTTTGTCCGTAGGCATGCCGATGCCCGTGCGGCGTGGTGCCCAATTCCTTGCCGACGGCGAGTCCAATGCGTCGAACTGCTTTTGCGTGCGCTTGACGGAACGAGTCAATGGTGTAGGGGTCGCCCGCGACCGTGTCCTTGTGGCTGACGAACAGATAAGGATGCGCGTATCGGCGCGATCGATACTGGGTTATGTAGATGCGAAACAGGAACAGGAAGACTTCACCCCAAAAGGTGGGGAACCAGTGGACCAGCGCATATTTCTCTGACTGATCGGTCAGCTGAAGGTCTTTCCAGCCGGCATGGAATCTGCCGTGCAACAGCGTGCGGGGTTCGAGCTGCCACTTCGTCTGGAGGTATGTCTCGCGATCGCCGTGAAGCTTTTTCCTTGTCACAGGATCAATAAAATCGGGCGGCGCAGATCCCTGCTCAGGATGAAACAAACGCACCATGGCCCTCTTTGGAGCGAGAGGGTCAATCGCGACGTCGCTCACGTATAGATGAAACGGCTCAGACTCGCGCAGGCCACCGCCGTGCAGCAAGATTGTGATCATAGCGTCGCGGATGTTGATCCGCTCATACCACGGCAAGGATCGGTCTTTTCCGGGCAGCGCGAAGCCCTTGGTGATCAGATCCACCATGGCCCTGTCCGGAAAAGTCTTGGGCGGTGAGCCATGGGCAACCGCGGTTTTCCGCAATATCTGGACGGTCCTTGCGCGCTTCGCTGCATCCACATGATCGCTGCGGTTCATGGTATGGCTCAGCAATGCATGTGCGCGGCGCTTCTCGAAGCGTCGCCAATACGCAATCTGCTCCGCAACCGACGCCGACCGCCACGGATTCAGAGCAGTCGTGTCGTAGCGGTTCACCAACCAATCGGAGAACGCCGTGACCGCATTCAAGATCACCGTAGCGCGCGAAACGGATTTAGGCTCCCAATACAGGCCTGACGGATCGAATCCGCCCAAATCAATCGTGCCGCCCACGAGCGCATCAGCAAATGCAGCCCACGCTCGGGGACGGTTAGGCTCGTTGCGAAAGTGCTCGGCATTCGCGCGAAGGAAGTCAACCAGGAGGCCCACCGCGCGGGCCAGATCTCGCTGCCACGCCAAGGATCGCGTGCGACCATGCTCGATGACGTACTCGACGAGCGGCACCATGGGAGCTGGCGTAGCGCTGGCCTCCATGCACAGGTACAGCACATAGATTCGAATATCCGGCCGACCTGCACGGCGTACCACTGTGTGGACTACCGTGTGATAGAGCGCATATTCTCGGCGGAACGCCATACGTTTTTCTGTTTCCTGTAGCAGCTTGCCGGAGTTTCCGCTGTCTAGATCGAACTCCAATCCTATATCGAGAACGTGACCTTAGCAGCGGGTGGAAAATCAAATCCGAGGGCCTCTCGGAACGCTTGAACCGCACGGGCTTTGTTGGCCCCGGCTTCCCTTACTCGCTGTGTCAGCGTATTCGCTGCGTCCAACCACCCACCGCTCGTCAACTCTCCACGAAACATCTGCGTCACTGTGGCAGTCGGCATCGAGTTCGGCAATATGAGCCACCCGCGCAGAAGGGTTAGCTTTCGCTGGGACACGCTGATCTGGTCTACGGTAGGAGGTGGAAGCCCCTCTAGCACCCGGGTGAAATTAGCTTCCCAATACGCAGCGGCTTCCGGATATGCGGCGATCTCCAATGGCACGACATAAGCATGATCAAAATCATTGTTCAGCTCTTCCACGTTTCGCCGCAGCTGCTCCTCAGGCTGGCAGGCCGACATTGCTGGTGCTCCTTCCACGTTCTTAAACCGCACGTGCAAAAGCTCGTGATAGACCTGATGAGCGTGTGCGTTCGCAGCAAAATAGATCCTCCAGACGCCTTCGTTTGAGTGCCAGTCCGCTGTCGCAAACGTCCCCCCATTCCCTGTGTGTGGGCTCCTACCTCCAGGGAAACACTCGACGCGCACCCCCGAAGCAACAACCTCTTTATACAGGGCCACGACGGGTGCGCTATTCCCAATGAGGCCATCAACAAAGTCCGAACTTGCCATCGGTTTCTATCCTAGACGTTCATCAATCAATGCTCGTTGTTGTCGTCCTCGTACCCGCTGTAATCGTCCTCGGGTGCGTAAAACTCGGCGGCATCATAGGTGGACGTTTTGGTGTAGGGTTCGCCAAGGCCACAGGCCGACAATCGAGACAGTCCTGCAATCTTCAATCGACAGGCGACGCACTCGAACTTGCTCGGCAAGTAATCTTGTGTTTCGACGATTAGGTCGCTTTCGAGCCGGCGCTTTGGTTCCGAAATCGGTTCTCCGACAACCAAAGCTTCGTTGTCGCAAGCAGGGCATGTAACACGATGCCCCGCCTGGCGCGTGGCCCACGTGGATGCCTGTTTTGTGAGCTTTTTCTGCTCATCCACGTCGACTTTCTCCCACACGGTCTTATGTGCCTCAATATCTCTCTTGACCGATTTGGCAGACTCGTCCTTAAACGACGCAATCATCATGGCTGCCGCCTTGGACTCTTGCTCTGGTAGCAGCAACGAGAGATCTTCGCCTAGCGAGTTGAGCAATACAGTCAAAACTTCATAAAAGCGTGCTTGCCAACCGGTTTTCAGGCCATCAAACGGGGTGCCGCCGCTGTGCAGCTCCTCGTTTCTTCGATTGATATGCTCGAGAGCGAAGCCTCTTAGCTCCTCCGTGAATTCCGGCACTATCGCCTGCATGCGGTCCAGCACCGCGTTGATATCGACCGAGCGAGGTTTGAACTTTGCTTTTTTCGGATGATGGCCAAGTGCGAAGTACAGATGGTCCCACTCCTTCGGATCCGCTAGGAGTGCCGGACTCACGTTTGCAAGCACGGCGCGCGAGACAAACTCAAGGACAAAGGTGGACGTTAACCCGAAGCGCCAGTTATCACGTGAATACGACAGCATCTCTTCTGCATATCGCTGCGCCTTCGCCACCAGCAAGTCCTTATCCCACACGTGAATGGACTTCGATGCTTCCTCTGCTTTTCGTTTCATGCTATTAACCTCATGTAGGCTCGATCGATATGGCGAGCGTGTGCATCGATTGGCGTAGCTGAACGCCCATGAAGCATCCGCCAATTGTCTATAAGCAGCGTGTCGCCTGGTTGCAAAAGGACGACTTCCATAGGCTTCACATTTGAGACGAAATTGATAACCTTCTCGAACGTCTTCTCAGATGTTGGTGTCGAGGGTCTAATATATATACTGTCCCATCGAATACGAAGCCCATCTGCACCCTCGACACGCTCCAAGAGGCGCAATAGTTGCATTCCGTCGCGCATGGGGCGCCTGGGCTGAACAACAGTCATCCGAAGCGTATTGATCCCCAATTCTCTAATCAGTGCATTTCCGTCGTAGAGCCGAGTAGCCACATCGGCCCGACCTCTTACGCAGCGAAGTGCAAGGTATCTTGGAGGTTTCGCCCAATGCGCAAGATCGGTATGGAGTGGGAACTCTCCCACTCCAAAGTTGCCGCTGTACGTGTTCGGTGTTGCCTCAAACAATTTCTTCGGAGTCAGCTGCTGAATCGCTGCCAAACCATCTACGGCGTCAATCTCGCCGATCTCCTGCAGCACGACGTCCGTCGCCTTGGACGGGAAATGGCGTCTCAACAGCACATACCCGTTGTGTACAAGCTCTGCGGCAATTTCAGTTGTTTTCATACTGGCGCTCAACCGTCCTTTCCCTCAGGTCTCGCAAGGACGCCATACGTCAATGACCTTGCACTCACTTGCTCGCGCATTACGCCGCCTCCGTATGGACAAACCGTGCAGATCGCTTTGCGACCGTGTGGACAACAAACACCCGTTGCCCACACTTCTGCACCGTTTGCCCACACTACGGCGGGTTCTGCCTCATCGGACCACAATGTTCGACTGACGCCCTTCGGTTGCCATCCCTAATGAGATGTGTGGTGCCAGCCCAACCCTATATCTGATATTACACTATGCACTAGCATCTTATGTTGAATCCGGGGACAAAAAAGGGGCCTACGCCCCAAGAATCCCACATCACCAACGTCAAATATTACGTTTCCCTCACTTGCATAAAGGTGCGAGTGTCCTAAGAGGATCTGCACCGTTTCGAGCGAATGGCCGTTGGCAACCAAGCGCGTCGCGAACGTTCTTCGGCCTGAATGACTGCTGTACCCAGCACCGAGTCCAGCGGCCCGATACAGCGCCGTGACGTAGCTTTGCAGGCTATCGGCGGCCCAATAATCCACTGGTTCACCATCTGAATTGACGCGGCGTTTGACGCTCAGCTCGAATGGACCTCCCTTTTGCGTGAGAATCAGCCGCGAGCGCGGCATTAGACCGCGATACTCCCGCCGATCCAGCGCAACGCCGTCGCCGCGTCGATACCGCCATTCCACAAAGCGATCGAAGGCATCAATCGCTCGCGGGTGCGAGAGAAACACGCAACGCGCGCGGCAACCCTTGGTGATGCTGCCTGGAAGGGGCACTTCTTCTCGCCGCGCCCCTGATTTCGTGAGCACATGATGGACTTCGAGGCGTGCGATTTCTGTGACGCGCATTCCGCATGTAACGCCAAGCAACAAGATCAAGGTGTCGCGCTCAGGGAAGCGACTGGTCGCTCCAGTTACGCGCACGAGGTGCTTAAATTTGGCAGGCGTGAGGACTTTGGCCGCGCTTCGGTTCATGCTTCCTTTCTCGTAATACGTTCGTTTTCAACCTCTGTTACGAGAGAAAAAGCGTAGAGCGCTCCTTTCCAGTGTAACCCGCGAAAAGCGTGGCCTTATCGGAAAAGCTCGTGTTGAATTTGTTGGTTTCGTGGGGGCTGCGTCCATCGCGACAGATACAAGGGTACTCGTAGACAAAGCCAGTTACTTGGCGTGGGGTTGGATCGTGATGACGATCCTTGGATTCACTGCGTATCTCGCCACTCCACCGCGCGGCGTTGAAAGGTAGCAAAAACCATGACGGCGAAAACACGCATCGCGAAGCACGTGGGAAAAGTTGAGGACCTGGCCGCGTTCTTGGGGGCGATCCACGGCGCCCTGGGTGGCGATATGTCCGCCCTGTTCCGTGGACACCGCGATGTGCAGTGGACACTAGTCCCGGCGGTCGCCCGGCAACTGCTAACAATCACGCCCCCGGAGGAAGCCGCGATGCTTGATGAATTCAAACGGCGCGCGATTCCTTACCTCGAGTCCAGTCGCGACCTGAGCGAAACCGACTGGCTCGCGATCGCCCAGCATCACGGCATGCCTACGCGGCTACTCGACTGGTCGGGTAGCGCGCTGACTGCGCTGTGGTTTGCCATCAATGAGCCCGCAAACGGCAAGGCCCACGCGGCTGTCTGGATCCTCGCCTACGGCAAGAGCGATCTGATGCGCAACGACGAGCGCGATGGGCCGCTGGCTGTTGGGCGCACAGCCCTAGTCCGACCGCGCCATGTCTCGCGGCGAATCACTGCGCAGGACGGCTGGTTCACCCTGCATCGTAGCCACTACGGCGATGACGAGTCGCCTACCTTCGTGTCCCTCGAAACAAACACTGCCTACAAGAAAAGTTTGTTCTACGTGACGATCCCGCCAGACGCGTTCGGTGCGATGCGGATGCAGTTGGCCCAGGCTGGCGTGACGAGCGCCGTGCTTTATCCCGATCTCACTGGCGTCGCGTCATATGTGACATGGCGGCATGTCTGCAGGGATGACGAGTTCTCGCCGCGCCTTGGCTTATAACGCACCGGAAAACCATGCGCAAGGAATACGAGCTACAGACTGATGTGCTGGCGACGATCGTGGCGGCCACGCCGGTCACAAAAAACCACACCGCCTTGCTGACGACTCTTTCCACGCGCACGGAGTACCGCGGCGCGCGTTACGTGATGACGCGCGACGTGTATGGCGAGCAGCCGGCGCGCGTCATCGACGCTGAGGATCGCGAGATCGCGGCCGATTACCGGGTGTGGATCGATGCGCAGCTCGAAGCGCATGGCGACTCGGTGCGCGCCGTGTGGGAGGCGCACAAGAACGCCGGCTTGCGACTGACCGAGCGGCGGCCGCTCCTGCATTACTTCGTGCAGGACAGGGGCGCAGCGCAAGAGAACTTCGTTCAGCTCGAGGTATGGGAGGAGCAGGAGTTTATCGAGCGTGAACTGTTTCCCCGCGATGACCGTTGGGGCTTGCCTCACGTCGACGAGCTCCGGCGCGGCTCGACCGGCATGGCCCTCGTTGAGCGCAGCGAACCGCGCAATCTGGGAGCGCCCCGATATCGGCTCGAGCGGGTGATCGACATGCACCAGTTCATGGCGATTGGGAACGCGGTGTACGAAGCCCGACGCCGCACCGAGGGCGATCAACGCTGGGTCGAAACGAACCCGGCCACCGGCGAGCAGCGCACCGTGACCGCACGCGAACTGATGCCCGGTTACGATCAACTGCGCTGGGAGAGCCGGCGCTTTTTTGACGACTGGACTGCCTCTAGCGCGGGGCGGGCAGGGGAGCGAACCTGCCTGCGTTGGACCTTCAACACGTCGGACTATCTCGACCCGAAGGGCGTGCGATACATGAGCTTCGTGCTGACGTCCTACGACCGGCTCTTCCCGAACCAGGATGTGCTGCCCAAAGGCGGCTTCGGTAACCTCATTGCCATGCCACTGCAGAAGCAGCCGCGCGAGCATGGTTGGAGCGTGTTCGTCGATGACGGCTTTCAGCCGTACGCTGACCAGTGGTCGTATCTCGCGTCCGTGCAAACCATGGACAGCCGCGACATCGAGGGGGTGATCTTTCGCGCCACGGGCGGTGCGCACCCGCTCGACGTTGCGTTCATCGCCGAAGAGGATCAGGCCGAACCGTGGAAGCCACCGCCCGCGCAGCCGAAGCGGCTGGCCGGAACGATGCCAGCGTCGCTCAAACTGACGCTTGCGAACCAGCTCTATCTTGAAAAGGCGCAGCTTCCGCAGGGACTGCTCAACCGGCTCATCCGGCTGGCCGCCTTCCAGAATCCGGAGTTCTACCGGGCCCAGGCGCGCGGCTTCAGCGTATGGGACAAGCCACGCATCATTGGGCGCGCCGAGAACTGCCCGCGCCACATTGCATTGCCGCGCGGATGCCTTGACGACGTCATGACGCTACTGCGCGATAACGACATCGCCTGCGACATCCGCGACGAGCGCTGCACCGGCGAGCCGCTTGCAGTTCCGTTTGCCGGCACGTTGCGCGATGACCAGCAGGCGGCCGTTACCGACCTTCTGCGACACGACACCGGCATCCTGCATGCGCCGACGGCGTTCGGCAAGACCGTGACGGCGGCCGCGATGATCGCGCAGCGTGGCGTCAACACGCTCGTGCTCGTGCACCGCCGGGAACTGCTTGACCAGTGGCGCGAACGCCTGCAGTCGTTTCTCGCACTCGACGCGCGCGCGATCGGCACGATTGGCGGCGGCAAGTCGAAAGCGACCGGCCGGATCGACGTCGCGATGCTGCAGTCGGTGGCGCCCGATGGTGCCCGCGGCGAGCTGTTGCGGCGTTACGGCCAAGTCATCGTCGATGAATGTCATCACGTCTCCGCGGATTCCTTCGAGGCCGTGCTCAAGGGCGTCAATGCACGCTACGTGCTCGGCCTGACGGCGACGCCGGTGCGGCGCGACAGTCAGCAACCGGTGATGTTCATGCTGTGCGGGCCAATCCGGCATGCGGCTAAATCCCCGGCCAGCGCGCCCCAGATGCTCGAGGTGTTCCCGCAAAGGCGCACCTCTGCAGTAGACGTTACGACCGACGCGCCGATCCAGGAAGTGTTCGCGCGTCTCGCCCAGGATGCGTCGCGCACGCACATGATCGCCACTGCCATCCGTGAGCAATACGCGCAGGGACGCAACGTGCTGGTGCTCACCGAGCGCACAGACCATCTCGAAAGCCTGCAGCAAGCCCTGGAAGACACAGTACAACCGCTGTTTGTGCTGCACGGTCGCCTCGGCAGGAAAGCGCGGGTCGCACAGCTGGCTGCCCTTGACGCGCTGGCCGGTGACACGCCCCGCGTGGTGCTGGCGACTGGCAGGCTCGTAGGCGAAGGCTTCGACCATCCGGCGCTGGACACCCTGGTGCTGGCCATGCCGGTTGCGTGGAGGGGCACGCTGCAGCAGTACGCCGGCCGGCTGCACCGCGAGCATGCGGGCAAGACCGGCGTACGGGTGATCGATTATGTGGATGGCGGCCACCCGGTGCTGCAGCGCATGTGGGAGAAACGCCAGCGCGGCTACCGGGCGATGGGCTATCAGGTCCGCACGCCCGGAGAAGATCTCCAGCTGCAGCTGGCCTGAAATCGGGCAGCGAATCCGTATTCCGTACCGTTTCCGGCCGCCGGAGGTCCACTTGTCGGCCCTCACATTCGATAATCCTCCTTTATCGCAGGCCAGTAATGCCCACATCATGGGGCCATTGACCGCGCACGGTGATACGTATATACATGGTACGTAATACAGTACGATATTCGAGTGAGGAAGCAGATGGCCCGCACCGGTCTTACGCGCATGGACGTAAAGCGCGCCCGCGACGCGTTGCTCGCGCAGGGGCAGCACACATCGATCGACGCGATACGTATGCGCTCGGCAACACGGGCTCGAAAACCACGATCCACCGGTACCTGAAGGAACTGGAGGAAGATGAGGGCGCGTCACTCACACGCGCCGGGTCGCTCTCGGACGCGATCCAGGATCTGGTGGCCCGGCTCGCGGCCCGCCTGCATGAAGAAGCACAAGCCCTCGTCGACCAGCAGGCCGCCGCTGCGGCCGCGCAGCGCCAGCAGGCGCAGTCCGAAATCGCAAGGCTCGGCGCTGAGCTGGCCACGGCGCGGGAGCTACTCTCTGGCGCGACCGCCGCCCTTTCCGCGGAGCAGGACGCGCACGCCGGGACTCGCGTGTCGCTGCATCAGCGCGACCTGGACGTCGAGCGGCTCACCCAGCAGGTATGCGACCAGACCGAGCGTCTTGTGGAGCAGAAAGGCTTCCGCCTGTCGCTTGAGGCCAAGCTCGTGCATGCGCGCGATTCCCTTGAGCACTTCCGTACGGCCGCGCGCGAGCAGCGCGAACAGGAAGCGCAACGACATGAGCAGCAGGTCCAGCAGGTGCAGGCTGAGCTACGCCAGGCGAACCAGACGGCCATCGTCCGGCAGAACGAGATCACACAGCTGAACCGGGACAACGCGCGGCTCGTCGCAGAAGCGACGGCCACGACCAGGCTCGCACGCGATCAGCAGGCACATGGCGAGGCGTTGCAGTCCGCCCTCAATCGTGCGCTCACCGATCGGGCGCACGCCGAGGCCGAGCGCGATGCTGCGCAGTCGGCAGCCGATGCGCGGGCAGCCGAGCTGCTCCAGGTACGCAAGGCTCGCGACTCGCTCAATGCGGACCTGACGAAGCTGGCCGCGCAGCTCGAAGCACAGCAGCAGCTCCTGGTGGACTACCGGATGCGGCTGGGCGGCGCGGACGCGGCTGGCTGAAAGCGCCGCAGCGCGTGCCGAAAGGACGTCACAATGACAATGCGCACGCCTTTCGGCGCTTGCCATGAAGCATTCTGGCTTTCGCGTCGGCCCGCAGTTTCATGGCTCCGGCGGGTTGGGCACCAGCACATTCACCTTCTTCTCTTCCATGCGCTTCGCTACGGGAATCTGGCATGAGCGAATACCCAATACTACGAGTTTGCATGCGTCGACCAGCTGCTTACGGCGACCCAGCAGGCAGAGTTGCGCAGTTTCTCTACGCGGGCCACGATCACCGCCTCAAGCTTCGTCAACGAATATCACTGGGGAGACCTCAAGGGCGACCCGCTCGAGTGGGTACAGCAATATTTCGATGCCCACGTCTACTCCTCCAACTGGGGCAGCTGCCGCCTGCTTCTTCGCCTGCCGCACGGGATGTTTGACGCGGCGACCATCCGCGATTACGTCGAAGCTGGACGAAAGAGGCGCTCCCGTTTCGAGAAAGCATTCGAGGCCATGGACGTCGATGACTGGTGCATCCTCGACTGGTCGTTCAACGATGACTCGGGCGAACACACCCGCTTCTCGGAGGAGATGGATGGTGCGGGATGGATGACGCACCTGCTGCCTGTACGCGACGAGCTGCTCGGCGGCGATGCTCGCCCGCTTTATCTTGGGTGGCTTGCCCGCCTCGGGAATGATGAGCTACACGATGACGAAATCGAACCGCCGGTACCTGCGGGATTACAGGCGTTGACGCCCGCACAGGTAGCACTGGCCGAGTTTTTGATGCTGGATGCGGACTGGCTCGCCGCCGCCGCCGAGGCCAGCCCGTCATTATTGGCCCCAGAATCCAGCGGGAGCGAAGACAGTCGCTTTGATCCCTGGTTACGTGAGTTGCCGGTTGATGAAATGCGGGCGAAACTGCGCATGCTGCTACAAGGACGCAGCCGTGAAGCGGAGAGAACGCTTCGAAACGCTTTTCTCAAATGGGAGAAGGGTAGGAATGCAAAGCAATTGAGTTTGCCCGGGCGCCGTCGAATATCCGAAATCGAATCAAGGGTCGCCTCTTATTGCGCCATCCGTGAAAGAAGGGAACAGGAAGCCCGCCAGGCGGCCGAGGCCCGCCGTCGTGAGGAACGCACACGGTACCTCACATCACTTCTCGAACAGGAAGACGCGGCGTGGTCAAGCATCGATGCACAACTGCGACGCACGACGGGCAGCGCCTACGATCAAGCATTCCAGAAATTGCAGGATCTCGCCGAAGCGTATGAAAACGCCAGGCGGGATGCCGTATTCCGGCGTCGTCTGGCGCAATTGATGTCGAGTGATGGCAAGCGGGGAGCCTGGCTTGCCCGGCTGCAAAAAGCTGGGTATTTGTGGCAACCCAAGTCTTAGCCTCTCTGGCCTGATCTGCTGAATCATTTCCGCAAATCTGGGATGAACTCTGAGCCAGTTGGCCCGGCATATGTGCCAATTTTCGGCGATTTGACCAAGTCACAATAACTTGGACGCCTATGATAGGAAATTGCGCTTACCTTGTTCGCCCCCCTTATAGAGGCGACGTTGTCATCTAATGCGTCAGTTGCTACATATGCGTCCTCCGCCACCGGCCTCCAGCGCCCAAAAGACCGCCCTCATGCTGTCACATTTCGACGTTAAGCTTTTTCGCCCTCGGTAGTAAGCCCACCGTTGTGGGTGGTCACCGAACGCCCGTCACCGCAACACCTGACGACGATCGTTTCTCTCTTTGCATCAGGAGCATCCCGTGCTGAGCGCCCACGAATTTGCAACATTGATGCTGGTCAAGGACTTCGCCGATCACATTGCCGATCGGGAAGAACTTGGAACATTGCTTGAACGCCAGCTTGTCGCACTGGAGCGACTTGCGGGCGGGGCAGTATGCCCTCGCATCACGGAGGACGGGGAGTCTCTTCTCCGTAACCTTGCTTTTATCAATTGATGAGAGAAAACCGTCGGGTGCCTCTCAGGATTTTCCACCCGCCCGACTCGCAGGCGGTACTGCCTCAACGCAGCGCTTCCAGGCGACGTTGGCAACGTTTGTCGTCTCCACCGCGTCGATAGCTCTGCATGGCCTTTGTGCGGTCCGGGGCAACGCTCCTGTCTTCTGCGCCCCACACGCCTTCCCAGAAAAGACCGAGATTATGTGCCGAGGCTTTATGCCCCAGTTCAATGGCCTGCTCGTAAAGCGAGCGCGCGCGGCTCACGTCCACCTGCATGCCTCTTCCGAGGCGCGCGCTATCGGCCAGCGCGGCGGCGGCCATGCCGCGCAGACGACCTTCGGCGGTTTCATCCTTCATCACATCCTCGAGAATCGCGTTACCTCTTCCCAGGTCTGGCTCCGCCCCAGTCGGGGTGACCAGAGAAATGGCCATTGCCAGTCGCCAGACTGGATGACGGTTCGCGCCAAGGCGCTCGAGTAACCAGCGTCCCAGATCGGGTGCGCGGTTTAAC